>OZ245331.1:0-2750539 GCA_965226155.1 Gammaproteobacteria bacterium | reverse complement strand
CCAGTTCCAGTGAAGTCACCGATCTGAAGAGAGAAAACGACCAGCTCAAACGCCTGCTAGCCGACATCATGCTGAAGAACGATGTGCTTAAAAAAGTGTGCTTGGCTTGGAGTCGACCTGGGCAGACGAATGAGTTTGTCAGCGGCAGAGAAGCTGGAAGTGATCTGGTTGGTAGAAGGCTCGGAATTACCTGTTAGATGTACCCTGAGAGAATTAGGGGTGAGTCGTAGTAGCTTTTATCGTTGGTATCGGCAATATTCTGGCTAATGGACCAGAGGGTCTGGAGCCAAGCAGTCGATCACCTAGGCGGTTCTGGAATAAAAGTTACCGGAGACGGTGAAGGAGCAGTGTCTGGAGATCGCCTTGCAACATCCAGACAAATCACCCCGCGAGTTAGCGTGGACCATCACCGATGAACATAGTTGCTTCATCTCGGGATCCAGTGTCTATCGCCTGTTAAAGCAATACGATCTCATTACCAGTCCTGCTTATATCCTGATGCAAGCGGGGGATTCGTTTCAGAATCCAACACGACGAGTCAACGAGCTATGGCAGACGGACTTCACTTACTTTCGTGTCGTGGGTTGGGGGTGGTATTACCTGTCCACGGTGCTGGATGATTACTCCCGCTATATCATTGCCTGGAAGTTAACGACCAGCATGGCAACTGGTGACTGTGAAGCAAACACTGGATGCGGCGATTGAGACCACCGGTGTCAACGAGATAACGGTCAAACACCGTCCTCGTTTACTCAGTGATAACGGACCTTGTTATATCTCGCCAGAATTAAAAGACTACCTGGGCAAACACCAACTGCAACATACCCGTGGCGCACCGTATCACCCTATGACCCAAGGCAAGATTGAACGTTATCACCGTTCCATGAAGAACGTCGTAAAGTTGGAGCACTATTACTACCGTGGGAGTTGGAACAGGCCATCCGGCAATTCGTTCAGTACTACAATCATGAGCGTTACCATGAGTCGCTCGACAACATTACACCCGCCGATATGTATTTTGGCCGTTATCAGGAAATCATAGACAGAAGAGCCGTCATTAAACACGAAACGCTACAACTGAGGAGGAAGGATAATTTAAGTTTATGTATGAACCAGTGAAATAGGACTACAATGTATGAAAGTCTCTCTTGACTTTTAGACTATTGTGTCCCAGATCTTTTGACGACTTACAATTGCCGAGTTCTTCGGCCAGATTTAACAATCCGACCTTGTGCTTAATGATTTTTTCATTAGTATTTAACATGAGGGTTACCTCTTATGGTTATGATTAAAAGTTTTGCACTTCTATCAAAACCGGTAACCCTCACTTTTGTAAGTGAAGTGTCAGGTCAAGTCGAGACTTCTACAGTTTACGTTTAGAACAACAAATAGGCATCTTTAGCGATATAGACGAATAAGAGTTCTTCTTGAAATCGTCTTATTGAAAATTCAGATTCTAATTTGAAACTTTGCTATTTCGTATGCAATTAGGTGTAAGGAAGGATGACCATCTTTATGTCTGCGATCAAATCTTACTGTCACATGACCTTTCTGTTTTTCGAATCCTATTGCTAAATGAATAGTATCCTCATTTTCATCTAACTAAACTTTAGTTTCACAACCATGGATAACGTTTTCTGATTCTTCCACTTCCAATCCTCCTATATCGTGTCTGTTTGGCTCCACTTGATCATTCCATTTTTTTCAACTTGTATTTAAGCAGTTTTTCAGACTCCTTGTCGTATTCCTTTTGCAAACGTATCAGTTGAATATGTGCTTCCAGTTGTTCAACTAGAGATTTTAAGTAGAGGGCTCTGTATTCTTCATATTTAGCTCTTTTAGGGTACTGACAACTTAACGCCCGAAAATGGATAATGCCGGTATGAATACATACAAACGTCACCGACATCCACCCGCTATCATCAGCTATGCAGTCTGGCTTTACTTTCGATTCAATCTCAGCCACCGAGATATTGAAGATCTGCTGGCACAACGTGGAATAATCGTCAGCTATGAATCCATCAGGTTATGGTGCATCAAGTTTGGCCGGATTTATACCAGGCGGTTGAAGCGCCGACACACAGGTTATGGAGACACATTCTACATAGATGAAGTTTTCGTTAAGATAGGTAGCAAGCAGCCGTATTGATGGCGAGCTGTTGACCCAGGGGGTGGAATTATGGATGGTTTTATTCAATTGCGCCATGATGGAGCAGCAGCGAAGTGTTTCTTCAGGCGATTGTCAAAGATCGGTCGAGATGAGCCGAGGAAGATTGTGACTGATATGTTAAGGCGCGATGGCGTTTGCCCACCATCCAAACGCACCTGTCCTACGTTGTCTGCCATGATGCCCCCTGATACTAATCTGTTATGAGAGTTTTACTCCTAAATCTGGATTCAAGTTTAGGAGGGCAAGGACACCTTGGTCCAATCTCCTTAATTTTACCCAGGCCATTGATCCCATGACTTGACCCCTGCACAGTCACTCATCTAGTATCAGTTGTCCCATGTCGGACAATAATAACCACTGGTCCCGGTTCATTGCGTTTGTGGATATGGATGCATTTTTCGCTTCCATCGAACAATTGGATCATCCCCAATACCGCGGCAATCCGATCGGCATCACCAACGGTAAAACGGGCACCTGCATCATCACCTGTTCATATGAAGCCCGGGCGCTTGGTATCTACACCACCATGCGCTTAAAACAGGCTAGGGCAATCTGTCCTGATTTCATCCGGGTGCCCGCCCGTCCCGAGCGTTATGCAGAAGTCTCAACTCGCATTATGGCAGCCCTTGCCGATATCACCCCGGATGTCGAAGTATTCTCGGTCGATGAGGCGTTTCTCGATATCACCCGTTGCCAGGCCTACTGGAACAGGCCACCTGAAGTGATAGGGACAATGATCAAGGAGCTTATCTGGGATGTTTCCGGCCTGCCTTGCTCAGTAGGCTTAAGTGGGGATAAGACCACGGCCAAATATGCAGGAAAGCAGCACAAACCGGATGGCCTGACTATTATTCCCCCCTGGGAGGCCGGTGACAGGTTAAAGAATGTACCTGTGATAGAACTGTGTGGCGTCAACAAGGGGATTGCAGGTTTCTTGGCAAAACGCGGTGCCTTTACCTGCGGGGAGGTTGCCCGGTTACCGATCAGTGTGCTTGGCAAACGCTTCGGCCACCCGGGTAGGCGTATCTGGCAGATGTGCCGGGGGGAAGACCCCTTGGCGGTGGAGACAAAAACGGCCGCGCCCAAGAGTCTCGGGCACGGCAAGGTCATGCCGCCTGATACCACGGATAAGGATGTCATTTATATGTATCTCATCCACATGGCCGAGAAACTGGGGGCACGCCTGCGACGCCATGCTCTGGCCGCCCAGAAATACTTCATCGGACTGCGTACCCAAGACGGTTGGGTTGGTAGCAATAAACTGAAGACGACGTTCCCAACCAACGACAGCCGGCCTGTGATCGATCTATGTCACAGGGTCGTGCATACATACTGGCAAGGTGAAGGGGTATTCCAGGTACAGGTGACGGCACTGGATCCACGGCCTGCAAAGGGCCAGAGGGAACTGTTTGGAGAAGAAGAAGACCGGTTCCACAAATTGAATAAAGCCATGGATGAGATTAATGACCGTTACGGGGAGTTCACCCTCACCCAGGCTACCTTGATGCACCGCTCCGACATGCCCAATGTGATTGCCCCGGCCTGGAAACCCTACGGCCACAGGCAGACTATTGTCCCGACAGGTGAACGGAAAAAGATCAGGAAAGCGGCTGAATCAGCACCTCTCCTTGATGACGGGGATTATTCACCCGAGTACTGACAGGATACGCTTCCATCTTTGCTGCACAAGGTCCGAGCAGGGCCTCACCCCCTTTATTCAACCAGACGTCATAGTTATCCGGTTCGATGATGGCTGGCATCCTGTCGTGGATATAGGTCAATGCTTCTGCTGCCGCCGTGGTGATGATCGCACAACTCTCAACCGGGCCATTGGGCCCCCGCCATGATGACCAAAGTCCTGCAAAGGAAAACAGGGCTGATTCTGCCATGCGAATGAAATACGGCTGCTTCACCCCGCCCTCCGCCTGCCATTCGTAGTAGCCGTTGGCCGGTATCAGGCAGCGCCGTTGTCTGAACGCATCGCGGAAGTAGGGTTTCCTCTCGAGAGTCTCAGCACGGGCATTGATCGGTTTTCCTGCGGGGTCCTTCACCCAGTGGGGGACGAACCCCCATTGACAGATGGCCAACTCCCTGTCGGGGTGATAGCGGATTACCGGTACCTGCGTGGACGGGGCGATGTTATACCCTGCACTGTAAGCCGGGACAGCGGCCAGGCCGTAATGGTTTGCCAACTGGTTTGTATCGCTGCGGAGTACAAAGCGCCCACACATAAGAGAATCATCGCTCCCAATTTGCCTGACTCATACCGGAGGTCCCTGGTGTCTGTCTTCAATCCGGCCGAATAATTTGGCACAATGTATAAGCACCAGTGGGTGATTGTAGTATCTAGGAATCAGTATTGCTCGCAAATTTACGATGCTTGCAGACATCTCGTTCAAAAATATAATTATTTTTCGATGGGTGATGTGGTGAAGTACGTGGAAGTTTTACCGTAATTTGGTTTGCTGATTTTAAATGATCCAACATGGAGAGTGTTGTTCCCCGTACCACTTCCAGAACTGAGGCAAGCTAAAGACGGTATCCACTTTATGACTTTGCGTTGTTACTTTTCCGTGCGGCTGAACAACTCATCTATCAACGCTTTCGCACGGTCACGGACGCTTATACATATAATTTTGCCCTTTATCTTAATTATTTTTTAACTGGAATTGAAAGATTTGCTGCTTGAATCCGGCATTCCAGGGCACCTTGTACTTCATGAGCATTCCTAGCTAGATATAGCTCCCCTTCAAAATATTCCTTATCTATAGCATGACGCCACTGTTTACATTCTAGGCTGAACAATTTTACGGGTGCTTTCGGGGAACCGGACTTGTAATAGAATGCGTTTGGGTCACGTTGCAATTTTGAGGGACCGATAGCAGATAGCCATGGTGCCATTTGGTCAGAAGTAGAACTGGATTGATTGAGTTTGCTTATACCCTTGATCAGTGCGCCTAGTTTACTGTTTGGCCTTAAGTATAGGTTATATACATCCATGAAATTTGTAGTCCACCTCCCTTTTGGTGGTTGTGGTGGGAACGGAAGAGATAACGTTGTTTCTTCATCATGTTGCTCACCGTTATCATTATGATCGTCTATACATTGCCTTGGTTGGATATGAAAGTTTCCTTTAGCTGCGATAGTTACAAGGGTATCCTTAGCAGGCCGCGTGCCCTTGTTAACCACAGCGAATGAAAAAATTGGAAGAGGATTTTCTTTTTCAAATGAAACATCAAGCTGCTACAGAATATTCCTGCACTTCTCGATCCATGCGGGGTAACTCGTTTCTGTGTAGGTAGTGATTTCCTCATCTGAAGCAGCTATAAACTTTTTTATCCCAAAAAGGCTATTCGCTATTGTTTCTGGTTCATATTTATTTGGCTCGCGCGTTCCAAAATCAGTGGTCAGCGGAAATCGTTTTTTCAAACAGTCCATTGCCGCAGAGAGTTCGTTTTCGGTAAGTGGTTTATAGATGGGCCACTCAAACTTCAAAGAGTCGATTGTGTTTTCCTGATAATCAAGGCAACTGATCGCGAACTGAGGCTCAGTTTTGTTTAGCCTCTCCAGTTCTGTTTGCAGTTGCTGTATTGTTCGTTCAGCCTTATTATTTTCAGGCTGAAGCAACCAAGCGTCAGGAATAGGAGCAAACGGCAGAGAAAGCATTCTCGCGCTTGCCGTCGGTCCGCTGTCATGAGTAAGTAGCCTAACATCTGACCCTGGGTGGCTCTCCTTGTAAGCATGGACACATCCAACGATCTCATCATCTGTTTTGAGATAACCGAGTCGATCTGTAAGTGTGCGGCTAGGAACCCAGAGCGGCTCAACCAGAAGTATGACGCGCGGCCCTGTTTCGCGAATCGTCTTATAATTGTCATTATTGATAATTATTTCCCGAAACAGGGAATATATTTTCCGTGCCCATTTACCAATTCGGTCACTTCCTCTTGCTTTTTGGTTGTCGATTTCACGTTGGACAGGGCGACAAACAACCAGATGAACCTCCTCAAACTCGGCCCATATGGACCAATCAAGTTCTTCCAATGGGCGACACTGTATGAACAAGTTTGTATCAGGGAAAAGATGAAGTATATGCACGACTACTATTTTTTAATACAGCATAACCACCCAGTGGGTGTAACGGTCGAGAAACTAGCTCTCTTACCCTGCGGTAACTCCCTCATCAGTCAATTTCCGCGTCTGGGTCGCCTGCAGCAAGTGCATTCATTCAAGCAAGACAGAGTTCACGGGACCGATAACTTCCATAGGCCGCAATTTCTTGGCGTTCTACGATAGGGAAAGTCGAGAAGATATAGCGCACTGTAAGTCGTCAAAAGATCTGGGACACAATAGTCTAAAAGTTAAGAGAGACTTTCATACATTGTAGTCCTATTTCACTGGTTCATAGATAAACTTAAATTATCCTTCCTCCTCAGTTGTAGCGTTTCGTGTTTAATGACGGCTCTTCTGTCTATGATTTCCTGATAACGGCCAAAATACATATCGGCAGGTGTAATGTTGTCGAGCGACTCATGGTAACGCTCATGATTGTAGTACTGAACGAATTGCCGGATGGCCTGTTCCAACTCCCACGGATAGTAATAGTGCTCCAACTTTACGACGTTCTTCATGGAACGGTGATAACGTTCAATCTTGCCTTGGGTCATAGGGTGATACGGTGCGCCACGGGTATGTTGCAGTTGGTGTTTGCCCAGGTAGTCTTTTAATTCTGACGAGATATAACAAGGTCCGTTATCACTGAGTAAACGAGGACGGTGTTTGACCGTTATCTCGTTGACACCGGTGGTCTCAATCGCCGCATCCAGTGTTTGCTTCACGTCACCAGTTGCCATGCTGGTCGTTAACTTCCAGGCAATGATATAGCGGGAGTAATCATCCAGCACCGTGGACAGGTAATACCACCCCCAACCCACGACACGAAAGTAGGTGAAGTCCGTCTGCCATAGCTCGTTGACTCGTCGTGTTGGATTCTGAAACGAATCCCCCGCTTGCATCAGGATATAAGCAGGACTGGTAATGAGATCGTATTGCTTTAACAGGCGATAGACACTGGATCCCGAGATGAAGCAGCTATGTTCATCGGTGATGGTCCACGCTAACTCGCGGGGTGATTTGTCTGGATGTTGCAAGGCGATCTCCAGACACTGCTCCTTCACCGTCTCCGGTAACTTATTCCAGAACCGCCTAGGTGATCGACTGCTTGGCTCCAGACCCTCTGGTCCATTATCCAGATATTGCCGATACCAACGATAAAAGCTACTACGACTCACCCCTAATTCTCTCAGGGTACATCTAACAGGTAATTCCGAGCCTTCTACCAACCGGATCACTTCCAGCTTCTCTGCCGCTGACAAACTCATTCGTCTGCCCAGGTCGACTCCAAGCCAAGCACACTTTTTTTAAGCACATCGTTCTTCAGCATGATGTCGGCTAGCAGGCGTTTGAGCTGGTCGTTTTCTTTCTTCAGATCGGTGACTTCACTGGAACTGGCTTCCCGTTTGATATCGCCAGCCAGGCGCTGTTTCCCGGCCTCTAGAAACTCCTTGCTCCAGGGGTAATACACGTTTTGATTCAATCCTTCCCGGCGGCACAGCTCAGCGATACTTTCTTCTCCACGCATACCTTCCAGCACAATTCGGATCTTTTCTTCAGAGGAATACTTTTTGCGGGTACGACGACGTATATCTTTAACCAACTTCTCGCTATTATTACCCATAATGAGACTCCTGTTTTATAAGGTTAACTTATCAGAAGTCTCTCTTAGAATTTAGCTCAATTGTGTCTCATATGCTTTGACGGGATACAGTTGTAACCCCCTAAATAATCATTGAAACTCTTGGCTCTGGACTAGAGTCCAAGGTCCATAATCAATTTAATTAGGAGGAAGCCATGACATTAAGTATTGGGAAACTAGCTAAATCGTGTGAAATTAACATTGATACTGTTCGTTATTACGAACGAATTGGCTTATTGCTTCCTGATAGCAGGACAGAATCAGGATATAGAGTTTACTCACCCAAAAGCATCAATCGCCTACGATTCGTACGTGCCGCTCAAAGTTTTGGTTTTAGACTTAATGAGATAAAAGAATTACTCGAGATAAGTGATAGACTTGAATCCGATTGTGCTGACATTCGAGATTATGCAAACCATAAAATAACAGAAATTGAAGAACGCATTAGTGATTTGGTGAATATAAAGAATTGTCTCGAAGTGTTGTCTTCATTTTGTCCGGGAGAAGGAAAATCATTAACTGAATGTAACATACTTAAACATTTTTACGGAGAAAAGTCATGATAAATTTTAATAAGTCATATTTATTATTTACATTGTTGTTATTGCCACAGTTTGTATCTTCAAATGAAATTGATTCTCACGATCATGAAAATGAAATTACCATTCAAGATATTGATCTGCTGCCACCGGACAATAATAATGAAGTAATTTTCAAAGTACATGGCATTGTTTGTTCTTTTTGCTCTGTTGGTGTGCGAAAGAAACTATCAAAACTGCCATTCATAGATAAATCAAAATACAAAAATGGCGTCCACGTCTTGATTGAAAAACAAACAGTTATTGCAGCGATTAAACCAGATATAGCTCCAGATATATTAAGTGCTTATCAAGCTATCAAATCTGGTGGTTATGATCCTGTAAAAGCAATCATGAAGAATAATGATGGTGAGATTACAATTTATAATTCTGAAGGAAAATTATGAATCGCGTCCTGTTAGCATTCTTCTTTTTATTATTTTCATTAAATTCTTATGCCCATCAGCCTGTCATGGATATGGCGCCTAGATGGGAAGATGGCTTTGGCGTCCAAACACGTTATGAAAGTTATGGCTCTAATAATCTAAAGAACGGCAATTCAGATATTGTTAATCCACTAGGATTAAAACGTTATGTTCGTAAGTCATGGCTTGAGGGTGTCTACACATTCAAACCAGAGTATAGAATAACATTTAAATTGCCTTATATTGAGCAGTCACGTGTAAAGAATATTAATGGAGTGGGTGTCGCTCAGAAAAACAGTGGATTTGGTGATCTCATTCTTTCTCTGCCATTAAAGCGGTATATAAATAAAGGCGCATATACGTCGAATTTCGGTTTCACGCCGGTCATACGATTACCGACAGGTAACTCGAGTGGTAACTTTCCTATCAGTGATGGTAGTTGGGATGCGGGGTTAAGTGTTTCATACGCATATGAGGGGTTTCCGTTCAACACAAAAAACCATCTCAAAATATATCAACTATATGACCTGTCTTATTGGTATAACACAACAGGGCATAATGGCATGAGAGAGGGCCATGAAGTTGGATTAGACATCAATATTGGTATTCAACCGCTTCATAATGAAGAGACTAATTCAGGGATGTTTCTGTTATGGGATATTACAGCTCGTTATAACGGTAAGCCAAGTGCAGAAAATTTAACGACTGCAAACTATGGAAGAAGATTGCATACAGGACCTATAGTTATTTTTTATAAAGAAAACATTATGTTCCGTGCAGAATATAAATTTCCCGCTTATGAAAATGTGAAAGGCATGACAAATTCTCGAGGTAATGAAATTAATATCGGCATTGGCATCACCTTTTAAACGAGAATAAGGAGGATTTCAATTTTGCAAAATGAAAATATAAAACCCAGAAAGTGGGGTATTCTAATATTATTTGCATCATTTAGTACTCTTATATGCTGTGCCTTACCGATACTATTAGTAAGTTTGGGAATGGGCGCTGTGGTTGCATCTCTAGCATCAAATGTTCCATTTTTAATCACTCTGAGTTTGCATAAAACATGGGTATTCGTAATTTCAGCAATAATTTTACTACTTGCTACGTGGGCACTTTACAGGCTAGGCAGAGCATGTCCAACCAATCCAGACTTAGCACTTGCATGTATTACTGCGCAAAAATGGAATACCCGTTTTTTATGGAGTTCAATCGCTATTTGGGTGATTGGTTTTGTTGCCGCCTACATATTGCCAATACTATATGTTAATTAATGTTTTCATAATTATGAATTATCACTTGGAAAAAAGGCCGTAATAAATTAGGCCTATTACCGTTATAATTGTTAAGAATCATCTTGTAAAAGGAGAGATAAAAATGAAATTAGATGCGAAGAAATTTGGGTTAGCTAGTGCAGCTGCTTTTGCCGTACTCTGGATTATATGCAGTATTCTTGTCATGGTGATGCCTATGAATATGATGGGTATAACCGGAAATATGGTTCATGGGGATTTTTCGTCATTGCAATGGTCCATGGGGATTCAAGGAATGTGTTATGGATTAATTGCCTGGTCATTTGTTGCAGGAGTTTCAGGATGGCTCATAGCCATAATTTATAATAAATTACTTTGATGTAAATTCTTTCAGGGTTCAGGCAGGACTGGGAGAGTATATCTGCATTGGATCAAATGCAGAAGCTTTGCCGGTAGTATAAAAAATCTGGTTTGAATGTCCGATTTTGGCACAAAGCAGACATTCAATTGAAGGCAAGTTGTTCAGTTTCGTGGCGCACTAATGGCGCACTCGCTGGCAAATAATCACGATAATTGGCAAAAACTATCAACAACAGTATTTTGATAATTGACTGATATTGTTACTGTTATTAGTTGTGAGTTGTTGCAGTTTATTGCCACCCTGCGACTTAAAAGTATTGATAGCACTTGGCAAGTTTGAAGGCAATACTCTGGATAGGTTCAAAACGATAAAGAAATTATGTGAAAAAAATATAGGGACCGAATAATATTTGCGACAGTTTCATTTGAAGATTTTATAGATTCATTTGAGGATTTTAAAAAGTCATCCAGTATGATTGAATTGCCTAAAAATCTATCAGACTTTGCATCTGAATTAAGAGCTTATCTTGATGAAGAGGGGCTTTTACCATCTTGGGAACGATGGCTAGATGTTGTGAACTGCGCAGGATTACCTGAAGACATACTGACAAGTAATGTCTATATATGTCCAGCTAAAACTGGTGTTTATACACATAGAAGTTGTAAATATTTTGGAATGTACAGAGAAAAACGAGTAGAAATCATATCAAACATCGATGCTGTTTTTGATGTAGACGATGTTGATACAGCTACATTGCTATGGAAAAATATAAACATATCAACACTTAAATTAGAGGAACGTGCAAAACAGAAAGTATCTGAACTAAGATCTAATGAATACCTCATGAGAATATTTTTATTGGGGAAACCATCTAAAACTGATTTCGTCAAGGATAGTACAGGGGGAATGTTTGGCAGCAAAAAATATTTTGATATATCTCAGCTTCATGCTGAAAATGTACAAGATTTAGCTGATAAACTGCATTCAAAAGTATGGTCGGAAATGAGTTAATATTAGCAATAAAAATCTGTAGATAAGTCCTAACTATTAGGACAGTTCGTGTTGTACTAATCCCTTTGGAGGAACAACACGATGACCAGTGATGAAAAAGAGGCAAAACGTAGCCACTGATGTTTTGGCACTACCCCAAATTCACTAGTTTGAAACTGGCCATCTTCTTCACCCATACTTCATCTAAAATAGACCGTCTAATAAATTATTAGGATTCAGCTCAACATGCCAACAGATCTCTCAGATACGCTGGTAATAGGCATAACCTCTACGGCATTATTCGATCTCAGAGAAGCAGATTCAGTCTTTCATCTGAAATATGAAGAGGATCCCGAAACTGCTGTTAAAGAATACCGAGATTACATGTTAGAACGAGAGAACGATCCCCTAGACTCTGGTACTGGAATGCCGCTTGTTAATGCATTGCTTAAACTTAATATACATGAGAAAAACCAAGAATCACCACTAGTTGAAGTTGTTGTAATGTCGAGAAATAGTCCTGAAACTGGTGTGAGGGTTCTAAATAATATTCGCCGTCTCGAGTTGCCAATTAGCAGACATGCTTTTACCGGCGGCGAATCCGTTGTGGATTACTTGGATGCATTCGATGTTGATCTATCTCTGACTACTAACATCCAAGAAGCACAACGGGTTATTGATGGTGATGGGTGTGCTACGGCAATGGTCAAGTCTCCTCCAACTGAAAAAAGCAGGATTCCCGAGGGACAGGTTAGAATCGCATTTGATGGTGATGCTGTACTCTTCGATGAAAGAAGCGAGATCGTATTTAAAGCAAAAGGTCTTGATGAATTTCAGCGCCGTGAGGACGAAGAACAGAATGTCCCTATGCAAGACGGACCTTACGCCGTTCTCTTACGGAAGCTTGCACGACTCCAAGAGCGCTTACCCTTCAGTGTAGAGTTTTCACCTGTGCGTATTGCGATCGTAACCGCAAGAAACGCGCCTGCTGAAATGCGTGTTATCAAAACATTGCGGCATTGGGGTGTATATGTAGATGAAATATTTTTTCTGGGTGGAATGGAAAAAGAAAAAATATTAAAAGCATTTCGCCCTCACATTTTCTTTGATGACCAAGATCTTCATCTTGAGAAAATTTCACAAGTCTATCCGGCAGGAAAAGTACCTCATCGATCTGGTTCGCAACTTGACTCAAAAAAGAGTGGAAAAGAATAGGAAAATAATCCAAAATCGTCTCTATTCCATTTGAATTTTAATAATTCATGGCCTTATTTGTTGAACGTGTGAGTTAACTTTAGATTTGACTCCAGTAAAAAAGAGGTAATAGTTACTCCAAGTAACTCCAGATCAGTGTTGCCCGCATGCACGGGGATGAACCTGTAAACCTTCTACGCGATGCACTTCCCTGATCAATCATCCCCATTCCCTGTTCCGGGTTTGACGATTCCCTGTTCCTGCATAACAGGGAATTGTCATCTAACTCTTTGAGATCTGGAGCGTTATCACGCAGGAAACGGCCTAATTATCACTAAATTTAAGTCATTTCCCTGTTAATTCCCTGTTATTCCCCGATTAACAGGGAAATGGGCAGAGACGGGTTCGCCCCGGACAGCCGCCACCGCCATCCAGTCTGGTCTCTGTTCAGAGATGCCATCTTGACCTCAGATAGTTAGAAAGTCTGGGGAATAGCGTGATGTTTTAGAATTGCTTGTATCACTAAGCGATCCCCCTGAAAGATAAAACCAGAGTATTTCGCGAGATTCTCTTTCGGGCTTTTTGAAGGTCCAGACAAATCGCTTACTGGATTTGATGGGAAGTGAAACCCAAGACTTTTCGCTGTAGATCCCACTCTATTGGGAAGCCTTTCCTGAGACGGGCGAGTGTACAATCAATTGGGATGTTACCTATTATGATAGCTTCCATAATATCAGGTGCAAGAAAAGCCAATTTCAGGATAAGCGCAACATAGCGTTGTATCTCGTCAAAGCATATGAGACACAATTGAGCTAAATTCTAAGAGAGACTTCTGATAAGTTAACCTTATAAAATAGGAGTCTCATTATGGGTAATAATAGCGAGAAGTTGGTTAAAGATATACGTCGTCGTACCCGCAAAAAGTATTCCTCTGAAGAAAAGATCTGAATTGTGCTGGAAGGTATGCGTGGAGAAGAAAGTATCGCTGAGCTGTGCCGCCGGGAAGGATTGAATCAAAACGTGTATTACCGCTGGAGCAAGGAGTTTCTAGAGGCCGGGAAACAGCGCCTGGCTGGCGATATCAAACGGGAAGCCAGTTCCAGTGAAGGCACCGATCTGAAGAGAGAAAACGACCAGCTCAAACGCCTGCTAGCCGACATCATGCTGAAGAACGATGTGCTTAAAAAAAGTGTGCTTGGCTTGGAGTCGACCTGGGCAGACGAATGAGTTTGTCAGCGGCAGAGAAGCTGGAAGTGATCCGGTTGGTAGAAGGCTCGGAATTACCTGTTAGATGTCCCTGAGAGAATTAGGGGTGAGTCGTAGTAGCTTTTATCGTTGGTATCGGCAATATCTGGATAATGGACCAGAGGGTCTGGAGCCAAGCAGTCGATCACCTAGGCGGTTCTGGAATAAGTTACCGGAGACGGTGAAGGAGCAGTGTCTGGAGATCGCCTTGCAACATCCAGACAAATCACCCCGCGAGTTAGCGTGGACCATCACCGATGAACATAGTTGCTTCATCTCGGGATCCAGTGTCTATCGCCTGTTAAAGCAATACGATCTCATTACCAGTCCTGCTTATATCCTGATGCAAGCGGGGGATTCGTTTCAGAATCCAACACGACGAGTCAACGAGCTATGGCAGACGGACTTCACCTACTTTCGTGTCGTGGGTTGGGGGTGGTATTACCTGTCCACGGTGCTGGATGATTACTCCCGCTATATCATTGCCTGGAAGTTAACGACCAGCATGGCAACTGGTGACGTGAAGCAAACACTGGATGCGGCGATTGAGACCACCGGTGTCAACGAGATAACGGTCAAACACCGTCCTCGTTTACTCAGTGATAATGGACCTTGTTATATCTCGTCAGAATTAAAAGACTACCTGGGCAAACACCAACTGCAACATACCCGTGGCGCACCGTATCATCCTATAACCCAAGGCAAGATTGAACGTTATCACCGTTCCATGAAGAACGTCGTAAAGTTGGAGCACTATTACTATCCTTGGGAACTGGAACAGGCCATCCAGCAATTCGTTCAGTACTACAATCATGAGCGTTACCATGAGTCGCTCGACAACATTACACCTGCCGATATGTATTTTGGCCGTTATCAGGAAATCATAGACAGAAGAGCCGTCATTAAACACGAAACGCTACAACTGAGGAGGAAGGATAATTTAAGTTTATGTATGAACCAGTGAAATAGGACTACAATGTATGAAAGTCTCTCTTAACTCTTAGACTATTGTGTCCCAGATCTTTTGACGACTTACAATTAATTGTATTATTATGAGCGAAGCAAATATGTACGGTATCCGCTTGATCATACTATTTTATTCTGCGTTCATCCTTTCTGGGTGTGCAGCATTCTCAGACTTCGCGGCCAACCAATTTTTTCTACCAAATGAAGGCATCAGGAAAGCATCCTACAATGTCTGGACAGAACGTAGAGTAGGTTTTACAACAAGTGATGGTGTCCAGCTTTTAGCAGATGTGCACCATCCGAAAGGGTTGGGGAAAACACCCACTATTCTCGTCCGCGTACCTTTTACAAATACAT
Organism: Gammaproteobacteria bacterium; assembly: GCA_965226155.1. Lineage (GTDB taxonomy): Bacteria > Pseudomonadota > Gammaproteobacteria > Eutrophobiales > Eutrophobiaceae. The sequence goes on along the minus strand of OZ245331.1, from coordinate 2,735,242 downwards.
TTGGCAACCGTTTTCGTTCAGATGTGATCGGCCGCTACTGGGCCAGCCGGGGTTACACCGTTGTTATACAAGGTACCCGAGGCCGATATGAGTCAGGCGGGTATTTCTACCCATTGGTTTATGAACGTCAGGATGGAATTGAGACATTAGAGTGGTTAAGCCTTGAGTCATGGTACAACGATCAGTTGGTCATGTGGGGAGGATCAGCTTTCGGGCATACACAGTGGGCTGTTGCTGACCAGCTTGCACCGGATGCCTTATTTATTCAGATTGCTAGCACGAACTTCCGCAAGATGTTTTACCCTGGCAACGCCTTTTCATTTGAAAGTGCGTTGTATTGGGCAATACGTAGCAGAGGGCAGGAAGACAGAGATGTTGATATTGCTAGTTTGGAAAAAGGAATACAGTCTCTACCTGTTATTCAGGCAGATGACGTAGCTATTGGAGACACAGATTTTTACAATGACTGGCTAACAAATAAAGATAATGATGATTTTTGGGAGAGAATTGACGGCGTCAAAAGAACGGAAACGTTACAGGCTCCAGTCTTGCTAATGGGCGGATGGTTTGATCCATTTCTCCCTACTCAAATTGAGGACTTTAAAAACATTATCAACAATGCCAAAGGAAAGGTTGCGTCCGAAACACGCCTGATAATTGGTCCTTGGGGGCATGCTTTATCATTACAGATACCAAAAACATTGAAAAAATTTCCCTATAGAAAGGCGAGTCTTGCTCCCAGCATCCCTTGGTTTGATCATCAGTTAGGGCTAACAGAACAGTCTCTATTAATGCCACGTATTAGACTTTTCGTTATGGGTATCAATGAATGGCGTGATGAAAATGAATGGCCGCTTACACGTACTGAATATACTCCGTTTTATCTTCACGATATGGGTAGGTTGAATGATGAGTTATCTGAAGAGAATGTCGAGCCCGATCAATTTGATTACGACCCGCTGAACCCAGTACCGTCAGCAGGTGGGGCTATGCTGGGGATCAGGGCAGGCATACGAGCTCAAAACGATATTGAAACACGAGATGATGTGATCGTTTATAGCACATACCCATTATCAAAGCCTATTGAGGTAACTGGACATATTCGAGCGGTTCTTTATGTATCAACAGATGCTGTTTCAACAGATTTTACCGCTAAGTTGGTGGATGTGTACCCAGACGGTACGGCGTATAATCTATCTGATGGAATTATTCGGCGTAATTTTGATCCTTCCAGTAATGAACCCGTCAAAATCGAGATTGAACTCTGGCCAACGAGTAACGTTTTCCTGAAAGGACATAAAATTAGACTAGAAGTATCTAGCAGCAATTTTCCTCGCTATGATAGGAATCCAAATACTGGAGAAGATATCATTAAGGCTGAGAAAACTATCTCGGCACACCAAATGATTTTTCATTCAAAAAAATATCCATCTCATTTAGTTTTGCCAATTATTAATTAGCGTGGAAGGATTGTTCGATTGTATGAAGCACATATTCACTTGAGATTGAAGTCGCATTAGAGTGTCCATAAGGGAAATATATTGTCTATGGTTAAAGGCTTTTATTTATGACTAAACAAAAAGCAGTATTTTTGCTAGTCACGTTGTTAATTTTATTTACATTCCGCGTACTGGCGCAACTATTGCAGTTCGGCCTGGACATGTCTTGGTTGCCGACCTTTAATGCCTGGCACAGTGCCACCGTCCCTTATGGCTGGTTGCTGCTTAGTCAATTTGTGATCATTAGTATTATTATTACCGTCATAATTAAAATTCAACGACAGACATATGCGTTCAAAAAAACACGTGCAATGATTCTACTATGGTTAGGGGCAACATATTTTTTCATTATGCTGGTACGGTTAATCATTGGCTTTACAATCATGCCTGACCATCCCTGGTTTGGGGCAACCCTGCCTACATTATTCCACTTAGTACTGGCGAGTATATTTTTTGTAATAGGTATTTACGAACAGCATGGATATCAACAAACCTTTGGCAAATCATCAAACATTAGCTGATCAGCTTGCCTGGGTCTGGTATCCGCTGGTTTCGCTTTCTGTTCTTGTATTGCACGCGTATATGATGCAGCAAGGTATAGCTATTTTATATAGTACTTATTTATCGGTATTTATTGCCGCATTCTCCATTATTACACTTGAATTCTATTTTCCTTTCCGCAGGAAGTGGTTGCCCGGTAAAGACGATGTAATCAATGACGGTATTTTTATGGCCACGGTCCAGGTGGTATTACCTCAGTTTCTGGCGTTTCTGATTGCATTGGTGTTGGTAAGTGGTCCATCGGCCAACATCTGGCCACGTGACCTGCCAGTACTGGTACAAGTCATATTCATGGTACTAATCGCAGACTTTTTGCGCTACTGGCTCCATGTGGCAAGTCACAATACAACTCTGTTATGGCAACTGCACGCAGTTCATCATTCACCGCAAAAACTTTATTGGCTGAATGTGGGACGTTTTCATCCCGTTGAGAAAACGATGCAGTTCCTGTTTGATTCCCTACCGTTCATAATTTTGGGTGTAGGTGAAGAGGTGTTGGCGATGTATTTCGTATTCTACGCCGCCAATGGATACTTCCAGCATTCTAACGTATATCTGAAGATGGGCTTCTTGAATTACATAATCAGCAGTGCTGAGCTACACCGTTGGCACCATTCCATCAAAGCGCATGAGGCAAATCGAAACTACGGTAATAACATTATCATCTGGGACTTGCTGTTCGGCACTTACTTCTTTCCTAAAGATAGAAGTGTAGGCGATTTGGGCTTGAAAAACAGAAACTACCCGGCCACGTTCCTAGAGCAAATGAAGACACCGTTTATAATGCGTTTAGAGAGTACTAACCTGCCACTAGTCTCATATAGGGAAATATTAATTAACTTGTTGTTGAGGTTGCGCTTCCTTTATCTATATCTAAGTAAACGTACACAAATCCTTAATGCCACTCGAAACCCAAAAAAATATCAACTGAAGGTATTAAAAGACATCATATATAACAATTCGACATCGCAGTTTGGCAGAGATCATCATTTTGAATTAATTACTGACTATAAAAGCTATCAAATATATTGCCCAATTAGCAACTATGAGAATGTATCTAAATACATTGATGTAAATAATAATTCTAATCATGGACTGACTACCGAGAAGCCGGTGCTCTACCAAGTTACTAGTGGCACCTCGGATAAATCAAAATTCTTACCAGTCACAGCTACAGGTTTAGATAATTATCGCGCAGTGCAGAGCTTAGTGGCTCTGGCACGATACCTGGATAACCCCGGCACCTTTACAGGAAAAATGTTTGCTATAGTCAGCCCAGCCATTGAAGGTTATACGAAATCGGGTATTCCTTTTGGTTCTGCTTCCGGCCTTACATACCTGAACATGCCCTCCATGTCTCGTTCCAAGTACGTGGTACCTTATGCAGTATTCAATTTGGAAGATTATGATCTAAAGTATCTACTCATTTCCTTATTTGCACTAGTAGAATCACGGGTAACTATTATTGCCACTGCCAATCCTTCCACCTTGGTGAGAATACTTGAAATTATAAATACACATAGTGAACAACTATTGCACATGTTAGAGAGTGGCAAAATTAAAACAACTGTGGCTTTGGATGAAGCCATACATAGTAGCTTTAATGCGAAACCTGTCCGGGCACAGTTGTTGCGACGAATAGTTAGTGACAAAGGCAGGTTAAGCTATCGAGAAATCTGGCCAAACCTACAAGCATTAGTGACTTGGACAGGAGGCAGTTGTGGGATCCCATTAACAGCACTGAAAAATGATCTACCGGAAGACATCAAAATTACAGAGATGGGTTACATTGCCAGCGAAATACGAGGCACCATTACCATACGGTACAATATGGGAATCCCTACCTTCCAGAGTAATTTCTTTGAATTTATCACTGTGGATGACTGGGAGAAAGAAAACAACAACATTAAATTACTACATGAATTACAACCAGGTCAGCAATACTACATAATCGTTACCACCGTAAATGGCTTATACCGCTATTTCATGAACGACATCATAGAAGTCACTGGAGCAATCAATAACACACCGACGTTACGGTTCGTACAAAAAGGCCAGGGTGTTACAAACATCACTGGTGAAAAACTCTATGAGCACCAGGTCTTAGAAGCAATTAAAGTGCTGGAAAAGACACACAGTGTCGCTGTACTGTTCCATCAATGGTTGGCGGATGAACAAAATTCTCAATATTGTGTATTTATTGAACTGGCCGAAGAAACGATTGATGCAACAAACCCACTTTCCGATACACTCGAACGCGCCCTGTCCGAGCAAAACATGGAATACCAACAAAAAAGAGGCAGCGGCAGATTAAAGCCACTAAGACTTACGCTATTAAAGAAAGGAACCGGTGAATTATTCAAACAATACAAGGTGAATCAGGGTCAAAGGGAAGGGCAGTTCAAGGCACTTACTTTAGTATATTTAAAAGATTCTGATTTCCAATTTGAATTACACGCTAGCAAATAATTACAATGCTCAACATCAGGAACATCCATTATTCTGAGCTGAAAATTCCATTTACGAGCACATTTAGCCATGGATCTGCTGACCGCAACGAAACTGAAACCGTAATTGTAAAAATCACCGATGAAATAAGTGGAACTGGTTATGGTGAAGGTTGCCCGCGATCCTATGTCACTGGAGAATCTATTGAAACAGCATTCGGTTTTTTAGAAAGACATCTATCAAAAATATACGATATAAGAAACATTGAAGATATAACAACGTATATCAAAGAATTCCAAACCGATATTGATCAAAATCCCGCAGCTTGGTGTGCAATAGAACTAGCACTGCTTGACCTATTGGCAAAAACTGAACATGTAAACTTAGAAACTCTATTAGGGAGAACGAAATATCAATCAGAGTATGTTTATTCGGCAATACTGGGTGACAGTGAGACGGAAATGTTTCATAAACTGTTTCAACAGTATTATCAATTAGGATTTGTCGACTTCAAAATTAAACTTTCAAATGATATTGACAGAGATAGAGAAAAATTGGTCTGCATGAAGGATTTCACTGACAAAATCACTGTCAGGGCAGATGCCAATAACCTCTGGAGCTCAATAGATTCTGCAATCAACTATTTAAATGACTTGTCCTTTGATTTTATCGCAATAGAAGAACCCATTAAATCAAAAAATATTAATGATCTGAGCGTCATAGCAGAAAAAATAGATAAAAAAATTATCCTGGATGAAAGCCTTCTCAGATTCGATCAAATACAAGAATTAATACAGTCCTCGAAAAACTGGATTGTTAATGCAAGAGTATCCAAATACGGCGGTCTTATTAGATCCCTAAAAATCATAGATGAACTTGTGAGATTAAACATAGATATAATTGTCGGTGCACACGTTGGTGAAACAAGCTTGCTCACCCGCACCGCATTAATCATGGCAGATGCAGCTACCTATAATTTAAAAGCGCAGGAAGGTGGTTTTAGTACACATTTGCTCACAAAAGATCCGTTTTTGCCAAATCTGAAAATTGGTAAACATGGGATGTTTAGTCAATCAAAATATCAATTCAGAAATAAAGCAGGACTAGGCATTGAAAAAGTACCCGGTTAAAAATACGAATGCCTAAAATGTGGTACTGACAAATTAACTCTTTTGGCCCAGTAGAAATTTATTGTTAGCAATCAAGCAACGGCTGATGTTCATTTTCCAAAGGCAGCTACCCTAAGTCTTTTGTAATGCTCAGCCCCGACAAAATGTCGTCCAAGGTTGAAAAGAGTGTACCCCGTTTGCACAAGGATGAAACGGTGCAACGATTGACTCCGGTCACCCATCTGAAGAATTTAACCGGACACTACTGGTTTATAGTTCAAACAAAAATATTTAGCTGGATCATGTTGGCTGTAGAAGTAATCAGGAAAGGTTCCATCTTTGTTATAGGGCGCAAAAACCTTATCTGTTCAAGTAGTCATACTCAGGTACATGTGAAAAACTCTATTTAAAACAATAACAACTTGGAGTGCATCATGATTCGATGGTGGGTACACATCATTTCAACCTGTTTCAAATCAAAAGCTCAATTGGTGGCTGAACCTGTGCCTTCGTCAACAATTAGTTGTACTAAAACGACGTCGACCACAAACTCGACTACGCGATTCAGATCGCCGCTTTTAGATATTGATTTGTCGTTGGATTGTCAGGTGGCGTGAGACATTAATAATAGTTCAACCAGAGACCGTCTTGGGATGGCATCGCCAAGGTTGGAAGACTTATTGGCGATGGCGTTCACGACAGCGCGGAAGAGGAGGACGCCGTTGCATCGATCCTGAAGTGCGGTCACTGATCCGGCGCATGGCGAGTGAGAATCCATTGTGGGGTCAACGCAGAATTCAGGCGGAGTTGGTGCGACTAGGGTTCACCATCTGTGCCCGCACCGTAGCGAAATACATGCGCCAGCCCTATGACGGTACGTACCATTTGGTTCCGAACGCTGTACGTGTTCTTCATTATCCATCATGGGACTTAAGAGGTCGCACACTGTATCCCGTCAAAGCATATGAGACACAATTGAGTTAAATTCTAAGAGAGACTTCTGATAAGTTAACCTTATAAAACAGGAGTCTCATTATGGGTAATAATAGCGAGAAGTTGGTTAAAGAAATACGTCGTCGTACCCGCAAAAAGTATTCCTCTGAAGAAGAGATCCGAATTGTGCTGGAAGGTATGCGTGGAGAAGAAAGTATCGCTGAGCTGTGCCGCCGGGAAGGATTGAATCAAAACGTGTATTACCGCTGGAGCAAGGAGTTTCTAGAGGCCGGGAAACAGCGCCTGGCTGGCGATATCAAACGGGAAGCCAGTTCCAGTGAAGTCATCGATCTGAAGAAAGAAAACGACCAGCTCAAACGCCTGCTAGCCGACATCATGCTGAAGAACGATGTGCTTAAAAAAAGTGTGCTTGGCTTGGAGTCGACCTGGGCAGACGAATGAGTTTGTCAGCGGCAGAGAAGCTGGAAGTGATCCGGTTGGTAGAAGGCTCGGAATTACCTGTTAGATGTACCCTGAGAGAATTAGGGGTGAGTCGTAGTAGCTTTTATCGTTGGTATCGGCAATATATGGATAATGGACCAGAGGGTCTGGAGCCAAGCAGTCGATCACCTAGGCGGTTCTGGAATAAGTTACCGGAGACGGTGAAGGAGCAGTGTCTGGAGATCGCCTTGCAACATCCAGACAAATCACCCCGCGAGTTAGCGTGGACCATCACCGATGGACATAGCTGCTTCATCTCGGGATCCAGTGTCTATCGCCTGTTAAAGCAATACGATCTCATTACCAGTCCTGCTTATATCCTGATGCAAGCGGGGGATTCGTTTCAGAATCCAACACGACGAGTCAACGAGCTATGGCAGACGGACTTCACCTACTTTCGTGTCGTGGGTTGGGGGTGGTATTACCTGTCCACGGTGCTGGATGATTACTCCCGCTATATCATTGCCTGGAAGTTAACGACCAGCATGGCAACTGGTGACGTGAAGCAAACACTGGATGCGGCGATTGAGACCACCGGTGTCAACGAGATAACGGTCAAACACCGTCCTCGTTTACTCAGTGATAACGGACCTTGTTATATCTCGTCAGAATTAAAAGACTACCTGGGCAAACACCAACTGCAACATACCCGTGGCGCACCGTATCACCCTATGACCCAAGGCAAGATTGAACGTTATCACCGTTCCATGAAGAACGTCGTAAAGTTGGAGCACTATTACTATCCGTGGGAACTGGAACAGGCCATCCGGCAATTCGTTCAGTACTACAATCATGGGCGTTACCATGAGTCGCTCGACAACATTACACCTGCCGATATGTATTTTGGCCGTTATCAGGAAATCATAGACAGAAGAGCCGTCATTAAACACGAAACGTTACAACTGAGGAGGAAGGATAATTTAAGTTTATGTATGAACCAGTGAAATAGGACTACAATGTATGAAAGTCTCTCTTAACTTTTAGACTATTGTGTCCCAGATCTTTTGACGACTTACAATCACCAAAGAAGAGCTTATTGATCAAGGTATCGCACAACCTGGGGTGCCCGCTAACCCAAATCGTTTTTACCGCGCAAGCAAAAAAGTTGACTTAAGAAGTGCTCCGCGTACGTGGCGAACAAGGGTAGATCCCTTTGCAAATAGCTGGGATGAAATACGATTGCGGCTGGAGCTGACACCTGAGATTGTCGCCAGAGAGATCATTCAATGGCTCATAGAAAAATATCCAGGTGAATACTCAATGGGTCAAACCCGGACCCTGCAAAGAAGGATTGCGGAGTGGCGCGAAGAACAGATAAGCCACGTAAAGAAATTACGAGCACTCATGGTCAACAAGACGCCAGTTACACCAAATCACACCATAACGACTGCAGGCATTCACACTGTCCTGGATTCAGATAATGATTGTAGTGAATTCATCCTATCTCAGGCATGATCGAACTACGGGATCCTCGAGTAAGGACTATCCCGAATGATTAGAAATGGAATTTACTGTGATGAGGCGTGACGACTCCAGGTAGTGTGATTTCTATTTGAGGCAATACGGACCGGACAGGATAATTGTCGCCTAATATCCTAGTTAGGGCCGTATGCTTCCCAGTATTCACGCGATAGTTTCTGTGCCTCTGCAATCTGAGCACGTGTCATATGTTCGGTAACTATATCCTTGTTCTCTTTAGCTGACTCATTCCCTTGCGCAGCGGCAATGCTGAGCCAGGCATAGGCTTGCACATGATCCTCTGGCACCCCTTCGCCTTGGGCATACATAATACCGAGATTGAACTGTGCTCCGGCCTGTCCCTGCTCGGCGGCCATTTGGTACCAGCGCACGGCCTCAGCATCATCTTCAGTCACCCCATCGCCTTGGTCATACATGAGACCGAGATTGTATTGAGCTCCGGCCTGTCCCTGCTCGGCGGCCATTTGGAACCAGCGCACGGCCTCAGCATCATCCTCTGGCACCCCTTCACCCTGGGCATACATGACCCCGAGATTGTATTGAGCTCCGGCCTGTCCCTGCTCGGCGGCCATTTGGTACCAGCGCACGGCCTCAGCATCATCCTCTGGCACCCCTTCACCCTGGGCATACATAAAACCGAGATAGAACTGTGCTCGGGCCTGTCCCTGCTCGGCGGCCATTTGGTACCAGCGCACGGCCTCAGCATCATCTTCAGTCACCCCATCGCCTTGGTCATACATGAGACCGAGATTGTATTGAGCTCCGGCCTGTCCCTGCTTGGCGGCCATTTGGTACCAGCGCACGGCCTCAGCATCATCTTCAGTCACCCCATCGCCTTGGTCATACATGAGACCGAGATTGTATTGAGCTCCGGCATGTCCCTGCTCGGCGGCCATTTGGTACCAGCGCACGGCCTCAGCATCATCCTCTGGCACCCCTTCACCCTGGGCATACATAAAACCTAGATAGAACTGTGCTCGGGCATGTCCCTGCTCGGCGGCCATTTGGAACCAGCGCACGGCCTCAGCATCATCCTCTGGCACCCCTTCACCCTGGTCATACATGAGACCGAGATTGAACTGTGCTCCGGCCTGTCCCTGCTCGGCGGCCATTTGGTACCAGCGCACGGCCTCAGCATCATCCTCTGGCACTCCAATGCCAAGGTCATACATAAGACCGAGATTGAACTGTGCCTCGACGTCTCCCTGCTCGGCGGCCATTTGGTACCAGCGCAGGGCCTCAGCAGCATCCTCTGGCACCCCTTCGCCTTGGGCATACATAATACCGAGATTGAACTGTGCCTCGACGTCTCCCTGCTCGGCGGCCATTTGGTACCAGCGCACGGCCTCAGCATCATCTTCAGTCACCCCCTCGCCTTGGTCATACATGACCCCGAGATTGTATTGAGCTCCGGCCTGTCCCTGCTCGGCGGCCATTTGGAACCAGCGCACGGCCTCAGCATCATTCTCTGGCACCCCTTCACCCTGGGCATACATAGTACCTAGCTTCAACTGTGCCTCGACGTCTCCCTGCTCAGCGGCCATTTGGTACCAGCGCACGGCCTCAGCATCATCCTCTGGCACCCCTTCACCCTGGTCATACATGAGACCGAGATTGTATTGAGCTCCGGCCTGTCCCTGCTCGGCGGCCATTTGGTACCAGCGCACGGCCTCAGCATCATCCTCTGGCACCCCTTCACCCTGGGCATACATAGTACCTAGCTTCAACTGTGCCTCGACGTCTCCCTGCTCAGCGGCCATTTGGTACCAGCGCACGGCCTCAGCATCATCCTCTGGCACCCCTTCACCCTGGTCATACATGAGACCGAGATTGTATTGAGCTCCGGCCTGTCCCTGCTCGGCGGCCATTTGGTACCAGCGCACGGCCTCAGCATCATCCTCTGGCACCCCTTCACCCTGGGCATACATGAGACCGAGATTGTATTGAGCTCCGGCCTGTCCCTGCTCGGCGGCCATTTGGTACCAGCGCACGGCCTCAGCATCATCCTCTGGCACCCCTTCACCCTGGTCATACATGAGACCGAGATTGTATTGAGCTCCGGCCTGTCCCTGCTCGGCGGCCATTTGGTACCAGCGCACGGCCTCAGCATCATCCTCTGGCACCCCTTCACCCTGGGCATACATGAGACCGAGATTGTATTGAGCTCCGGCCTGTCCCTGCTCGGCGGCCATTTGGAACCAGCGCACGGCCTCAGCATCATCCTCTGGCACCCCTTCACCCTGGTCATACATGAGACCGAGATTGTATTGAGCTCCGGCCTGTCCCTGCTCGGCGGCCATTTGGTACCAGCGCACGGCCTCAGCATCATCTTCAGTCACCCCATCGCCCTGGGCATACATGACCCCGAGATTGTATTGAGCTCCGGCCTGTCCCTGGTCGGCGGCCATTTGGTACCAGCGCACGGCCTCAGCATCATCCTCTGGCACTCCAATGCCAAGGTCATGCATAAGACCGAGATTGAACTGTGCCTCGACGTCTCCCTGCTCGGCGGCCATTTGGAACCAGCGCACGGCCTCAGCATCATTCTCTGGCACCCCTTCACCCTGGGCATACATGACCCCGAGATTGTATTGAGCTCCGGCCTGTCCCTGCTCGGCGGCCATTTGGTACCAGCGCAGGGCCTCAGCATCATCCTCTGGCACTCCAATGCCAAGGTCATGCATAAGACCGAGATTGAACTGTGCCTCGACGTCTCCCTGCTCGGCGGCCATTTGGTACCAGCGCACGGCCTCAGCAGCATCCTCTGGCACCCCTTCGCCCTGGGCATACATAATACCGAGATTGAACTGTGCTCCGGCCTGCCCCTGCTCGGCGGCCATTTGGTACCAGCGCACGGCCTCAGCATCATCCTCTGGCACCCCTTCACCCTGGGCATACATGAGACCGAGATTGTATTGAGCTCCGGCCTGTCCCTGCTCGGCAGTCATTTGGTACCAGCGCACGGCCTCAGCATCATCCTCTGGCACCCCTTCACCCTGGGCATACATAATACCGAGATTGAACTGTGCTCCGGCCTGTCCCTGCTCGGCGGCCATTTGGTACCAGCGCACGGCCTCAGCATCATCCTCTGGCACTCCAATGCCAAGGTCATGCATAAGACCGAGATAGAACTGTGCTCGGGCATGTCCCTGCTCGGCGGCCATTTGGCACCAGCGCACGGCCTCAGCATCATCCTCTGGCACCCCTTCACCCTGGTCATACATGAGACCGAGATTGTATTGAGCTCCGGCCTGTCCCTGCTCGGCGGCCATTTGGTACCAGCGCACGGCCTCAGCATCATCCTCTGGCACCCCTTCACCCTGGTCATACATAAAACCGAGATAGGACTGTGCTCGGGCCTGTCCCTGCTCGGCGGCCATTTGGTACCAGCGCACGGCCTCAGCATCATCTTCTGGCACCCCTTCGCCTTGGGCGTACATAGTACCTAGCTTCAACTGTGCCTCGACGTCTCCCTGCTCGGCGGCCATTTGGTACCAGCGCACGGCCTCAGCAGCATCCTCTGGCACTCCAATGCCAAGGTCATACATAAGACCGAGATTGAACTGTGCCTCGACGTCTCCCTGCTCGGCGGCCATTTGGTACCAGCGCACGGCCTCAGCATCATCTTCTGGCACTCCAATGCCAAGGTCATACATAAGACCGAGATTGAACTGTGCCTCGACGTCTCCCTGCTCGGCGGCCATTTGGTACCAGCGCAGGGCCTCAGCATCATCCTCTGGCACCCCTTCGCCTTGGGCGTACATAGTACCTAGCTTCAACTGTGCCTCGACGTCTCCCTGCTCAGCGGCCTTTTTTATTGTCTCCAGCTCACCTGCAGCAAGGACCGAACACATGGACAACATCAAGCCTATTATTAGTGACTTGAACAAGAGTGATTTATAATTTCTCATACATCCAACTATACCCTAACTGATGTTACTGTGATTGCTTACAGTCGCTGGGATGCCGGCAGCCATCGATATAATGTCGGAATAGATATTTCCAGGCTCCGTGCCACCTCCCGAGGCGCTATACCGTCCTGCAATAATCGCTTTGCAACTGCAATTTTGGAATCATCCATTTTGCGTTTGCGGCCTCCAATGCGTCCTTGCCGGCGGGGGCCGCTTCCAGTCCGGCCCTGGTTCGTTCCACGGTCAGGTCCCTCTCCATCTGAGCCAGGCTGGCCATGACATGGAAAAAGAAGCGGCCGGACGTGGTGGCGGTATCAATCTGGTCGGTCAGGGATTTGAAGTGTACGCCACGCTGTTCCAGGTCGCAGACGATGGCCACCAGGTCCTTCACGTTACGTCCCAGCCGGTCGAGTTTCCACACGACCAGGCAATCACCCTCCCGCACTGTCTCAAGCGCGAGCGTCAGGCCGTCCCGTGACGCATGGGCGCCGCGCTGGCCTTATCTTCATAGATTTTGTCGCATTGCGCCTGTTTGAGCGCGTCATATTACAGGCTCAGGTCCTGGTCCTGGGTGGATACCCGGGCATAGCCGATGTGCATGGGTTACCGCTCTCCGGAGAATTATCGATACTCGTCACAGAATACTAAATTGAGAAAAAGCAATCAAGAATGAGTTTCGAGAACGGGAAAAGGCCTGTTTTCGGGGTTTTTGGCTCCCTGGGAAAACATTCTCACAAACGATCGTTTGTGAGAATCCGGTTTCGTGGTCTTGTCAGGCGATATCCTGGGAGGAAACTCTCACCAATCCCCGCAACCTGAATGAAAACTCGTTAACTTATTTATGGCAGTGTGCTCATCTGTAGAAGTCTCGACTTGATCTGACACTCACCGATTCCTAGTTACTGCCTTGTTCAGGCTTCCGTATAGGTTACGGATGCTTGGCCAGGTCTCAGTAGCGGCCTCTGAGGGGCTCAGAATAGCCTATGCCTACCGAGGTTAAACCCCGCACCCAAGTTGGTTCTATAGAAGGAACACTTTTGAAGGTTGGGAGCTATTTCAATCTCCCTGCCATACGTATTCGGGTGCGAACTACCGGGAAAGATATCTGGTGTCATGTTGATGAGAAACATCGGGTGCAAATCGCTGAGGAGGCCAATTTCGAGGATGTCTGGAGTGGGCGACGCGTTCGTCTGCGTGCCGAATTGCACTACGACGCCGCTGGCAAACTGTCGAAAGTCCATGCGTTTGATGTCACTCCTGTGACGCAACGTGAGGTTTCTATAGAAGCTATTAGAGACCCCGATTTTACGAACGGCCTCACTCCCTCTGAATACTTAGATAAGTTTCGGGATGGCGAAATCACGCCGTGACTTACCCTGGCGGAACTGGAAGCACTCCAGGCATTTACCCGGAAGCACGCGGCACTGGACAAGCGGATGTGGGGGAATAACGCGCAACCCGACTGATCTATTTTTAATGAATAAATATAGATATGTATCCCCTACCTGAAAACGCTGAAATACTTATAACGGTGCTGGTAATTCTTATTGCTATACGTGTTATCGACCAGGCTATTGGAAGAATATTCCAAAGAATTTTCCCAGGAAAAGAGATTAAAGCCCTTAAACAAGAATATAACAGTAAAATGGAGCTGTTATCTGAAATGATTAGCATGGAGCCAAGTGATATTGAAGAAGTATTTAAAGTGTCCTAATCAGTTTTAGATTACACTATAAGCCATTGTATTTCTTTTATTTTGCTATTTATCAATGGAGTTTGAAGTATGGCTCCCCAATATTCACATATGCAGTTTTTCAGGCATGTGCCTAATGCACAATTGGCAGCATATTTTGAGTCAAAAGATATAGATTTAGGTATCAATTTTACCGAGGAGAAGGGAAAGAAAAAAAAGAAGAAGGAGGAGATTTTTCAAGCCTTCACTGCGTTGCCAGAAGATCAGCAGGCTAATATAGAAGCAGAGTTTCAGGATGTAAATGCGATGGCTTGTGAAGGTGGTGTGGCTGCTTTGATCGATGAGGCTGATTTCCATCAGGATGAAGGCTTTATTGAATCTATTTCAGAGATAGATGGTTTCCATGCCAAGGTAATGTGGGCTTTTCTTGAAAAGAAGAATTATTGGAAAGGGGCTACGATGTTTCTCCATGCCGATAATGTTAGTAGTTCATATTGGAAAAAACGTAATGATCTCCCTTCTGTTCCCCCTCATGTGGAAGATGATGATATTAAAGCCTTAGCTAAGGCAATCAGTGATTATTTCCATACGACTCAGGGACGGGACAGGAATTGTAAAGTAGAACCTTATCGTAGAAATAGTAAAGAATACTTCTTTGCTTACCCTGAAGATTTTGGTCAGTCGGTGGTGGAATGGATCAGTGATTCTTTAAAAACCCGTGCTCGTCATCCGGCATTTGAAATTATTTTTGTTTATAGTGAAAAAGAAGGTTCCCTTGATATATATGCCCCAAAAAATACTAAGGCAGTACCCGAATTACAAAAGCTGTTTGCTAAAACTATTCTCAAATTGGATACATTAAAAGATGGTTCTATTGATAAGCGTATTTATGATCTGGAGCCATTAGCTGATTCAGATTTTGAATTTAAGATTGAGCCTGAGACTGGCATTGTTGGTATTGAGGTGACCCAGTTAAGGTTAACGCTGAAACATGGTTCAAGACGGCGTATTGTTTTGGAGGCAGATACTAAAAACAACCCCAAAGCAGTTTATGATTTACTCAAAGAGATAAACCCTCCTGTATACCTGATTACACAAGTTAGGTTGAAAGTAACTTTTGAAGCCCCGACAGGTAAAAGAGTAAAAACAAAAACCTTTAATATTACCTACCCCAATTCCTGTGCACTGAACCATGATGGTAATGATTTGCAGATCCGTAAGATGTTGGCTAAATCAGGGATCGAACCTAAGGCAGTGTAAATGAAGGTAGTATAAATGACTTTTAATGATGTGTTGTTGGCTCTGTTAGAGCACATGAGAGCAACAAACAAGCCTGTTATCATTAACTGGGATGGTGTTCAGCAATGGCCTGCTGGGGCTTTAGATAGGCTTCTACAGGTGGGCATCCTTACCCCTGCATCATCAGCCACATCACTAGAATGCCAAGGTTGTGAGAGGCATTGTTTTATGGATGTGTTAACTCAAACAAATGGAAATAAGGCTCCTACGCGTGCTTTTATTGTTTGTGATGTTCCTGAGATGCAAGATCAAATGGGAAGAATGAAAATTCCATTGGATCGTTTGAATCAATGGCAGAGTACTGTTAAACAATTAGCTAAGGTCATTGCTGATTTATTAAAATTCACGGATAAGATTGAATGCAAAGCTGGTCAAAGTAATATTAGTTTGGGGATGTTGAAAGGCTCAAATGGACGGCGTTGGATTTCAATGGATGCGACTCTTTTATCACTTGAGATTAACCAGCGTACGATTCCGATAGATGACATTTTATTTTTTGAAGGCGAACAACTAAATGTCGATTATTCTCGCATCATTACCATGGTCAATAGTAAACCTCCAAACACAGGAAAAAAATATAAGCCTCCTACTAGCAAACGTGAAGCTGGTAAACAAAAGACTCAAGCGATGCATCAAGACTGGAACGATGAATATTTGAGACTTAAAGGTAATCAGCCTAATAAAAGCGATACATGGTGTTCACTACAAATTGAAAAAATGAAGATTGCCAAAAGCAGGGATGCAGAAACTATCCGTAAAAACATGAAAACTTAAATAAAGTTGGGCGGAATTTTTCGCCCAATTAGCCACTATGTAAGCTGTTGTTTTATCAAATTTATTTTCTGTCCATATCTCCCTAATTCTTTTTAGTATTAATTCAGTAAATCCACGCTTTGTTGTTTTATGCGGTTGTTAGCAGTTCTTTGGGCGTTTTTCACATGGTGAGATAAGAAAATTGCACAGCTAGCCTCTTGTTTGAGTCCATTACCAAATTAAGAGGTATAGAAATGTCATACAAAATATTAAGACTTCCTACAGTAAAAGAGCTGACAGGTTTATCACGTAGCACCATATATTTGCGAATTTCAGAGGGTGAATTTCCTGCATCAATATCACTAGGTGGCAGAGCCGTTGGCTGGGTAGAAGAAGATATTCATAACTGGCTGGCAGAAAAGATTGAAGCTAGTCGCAGTAATCAGTAATGAGCAAGCGTTTAAATCCAAATCTAGCCAAGATTCATCGTAATTATACGATGGAAGATGTTGCCCGTTTGTTATCTGTTCACAAAAATACGGTACGTGAATGGATCAAGAAAGGGTTAACAGTCAATGATGATAAAAGGCCAACGCTTATTCTTGGTTCTGAGCTGAAAAGTTTTTTACAAGCTAAAAGGGTGAAACATAAACAGAAATGCCAGCTACATGAAATTTATTGTGTCCGATGCAGGAAACCACAAAAACCTGCTGAGAATATGGCTGATTATCAAGCTATAAATACTTCTATTGGTCGTTTGATAGGTATCTGTCCAAGGTGCGATGGCATCATTAATAGATATATCAGTATTGCTAATTTAGAGCAGGTTCAGGGCAAATTGGACATCACCATGCCGAAGTTACAGCAACCCAAATAATGAAAGAATTAAACGCAAATATCTGATATTTCTTAAAGAAGCCAAGCGTCAAAATGAGTCTTCAATTGATGCTGTTGCAAAGGCGTTAAGTCGGTTTGAGTCATATACCAAATGCCGTGATTTTAAGGCTTTCCACTTCGAGCAAGCAGCCGGTTTTAAAGCGCATCTGGCTAATCAAGATAATCAGCAAACAGGAAAAAAACTTAGCAAGGCAACGCTCAATTCTACACTCAGGCAATTAAAAGCATTCTTCCAATGGCTGGCTATGCAGTCAGGCTATAAATCTCGAATTAGTTATACCGATACGGAATATTTTAACTTATCTGATAAAGATACTCGTATTGCAACGGCACGACGTGAAACGGCTGTGCCTACACTGGAACAGATAAAGCATGTCATTGAAACAATGCCAAGCAATACCGAGATAGAAAGGCGAAATCGTAGCCTTATCGCTTTTACACTTTTAACGGGTGCTAGAGATAGTGCCACGGCATCAATGAAACTAAAGCATATTGATATGGTTAATAATTGTGTGTTTCAAGATGCCAGAGAGGTTAAGACTAAATTTAGCAAAACTTTTATGACTTTTTTCTTTCCGGTGGGTAATGAGATCCAGGAAATTGTTTTTAACTGGGTGAATTATCTTAAAGATGAATTGCTTTGGGGGAATGATGATCCTTTGTTTCCTAAAACCAATATCATTACAGGTGAGGACAGAATATTTAAAGCGTCTGGCTTAAAGTGTGAACATTGGAGTACTGCATCACCAATACGCGCTATTTTTAAAGATGCGTTTGAGTTGGCCGATTTGCCACATTTTAATCCACATAGCTTTCGTAAAACACTGGTTACACTTGGACAAAAACTTTGCAGAACACCAGAAGAATTTAAGTCGTGGAGTCAAAATCTAGGGCATGAGGATGTATTAACGACGTTATATAGTTATGGTGAAGTGCAGCAACATCGGCAAGGCGAGATTATTCAGCAATTGAAATCTCCACGGCAATCTGGTGAACAGAATATAAATGAAATTGTAAGAGCAACGATTCTGGAAATGAAAAATCAGAATACAAGTTAAAAAATATTTATGAATGACTAACTAATTTAAGCCCCTTTTCCCTGTTAAACTCATATTGCCTGTGGCTGCTTTATCAATGTATTCACTCCACCAATCCATTGCGGGTTTTCTACGTTCAAGATAATCAGCACGGTTATAGGCATTGCGGACTTCATTCTTTCCGGTATGCGCCAATGCAGTTTCGATGACATCAGGATCGAAGCCTTGTTCATTTAATATAGTACTGGCTAGCGATCTTAATCCGTGTGCCACAAGTTGCTTATCAAATCCCATTCGTTTTAGTGCGGTATTTGCCGTTTGTGGGTGGGTATGTGTTTTTAAATTTCTATCTGATGGGAAAACAAACTCGCTATGTGAACTTAATAGTTTCATTAATTCAAGCAATGCCAAACATTGGGGAGATAATGGCACTGTGTGAGCTTTCTTCTTCTTCATGCGTTCAGCAGGTATGTGCCAAAGGCAATCATCAAAATCTATTTCATCCCAGCGTGTGCCAGCGGCTTCATTCGGTCTAACCATTGTGTGTAATTGCCATTCAATCAGGCATCGGGTAGTTAACTTGATGCTGGCTTGGGATAGTACGGTCATTAATGTCGGTAGTTTCTCAGGCTTTAGTGTAGGCATATGTCGTTTTACAGGTGTCTGAAATGCTTTGCTTATTCCTGCCAAAGGATTGCTGGTCATAATGCCTGCATTGACAGCATAGACCATTATTTCATTAAGACGTTGGCAAAGTCGTTTAACTGTTTCCAAACTACCCTTGGCAGCAATAGGCTGAATTATCTCTATAGTTTTTACAGCAGTGATCTTATGTATTGGCACTTTGCCCAGACTGGGGAAAATATGTAGTTCTAATGATCTCCAAGTATCAGTAGCATGATCAGCAGTAATGTGAGCTTTCTTGATTTCCAACCACTTTGTGGCGATGTGTTCAAGAGTATTACTGTGAGCAGTTTCGTTAAGTCGGCTTTCTTCTTCACGGTGTTCTTTGGGATCAATATCTTTAGCAAGTGATTCCTTAGCTGTCTTACGTTTGTTACGAGCTTCTGCGAGGGTTAATGTTGGGAATGAGCCAAAGCTCAGGCAGGTGCGTTTCTTCGTGTATGGTCTGAGATAATCAAGTAGCCACAATTTTGAGCCATTTGGTTTGATCCGTAATTGCAGTCCACCTCCATCCGATAAGGTGTAAATCTTCTTTTTTGGCTTCGCTTGTTTAACTTCTGTATTAGTCAGTGGTTTTGTCGTTCTAGCCATTTTTAGCAGTACCGCTAATTGATATATTTGCATGGTACTACAATGAGCACTACTAAAAAAGCTGGATTTAATAGGATTCGCTAGTACGATATGGGTGGTTGCTTTAGGCTAAATCATTGTGTTTAGACGTAAAAAAGCCGTCCTAGGACGGCTTTAAATACGTTAGTGGTGGAGGCGGCGGGAGTCGAACCCGCGTCCGCGAGCCCTCCATCCTCGGTTCTACATGCTTAGTCTCTCTTTTAATTTAATCAGCTACTACCCGGGAGACGGGGAAAACAACTGACGAGTCTGTAAAGTTTTAACGAATCCACTCCAGACAGGCTTCATCGCGATCTTGTGTAGTCGACGCCTGGTTCTGAGCGCACAAGCACGTATCAGGCAGACGGCACCCTACTGGGTATTAAGCAGCGAGTGCGTAGTTGTCGTCGTTGGCAACTATAAGTTTTGTAGCTGGATTTACGAGGTAATCTACGCCTCGGCATGCCCCTTGGGTTTCAGTGCCCTCGTCGAAGCCAATACGCCCCCATTGCAAGATGCAAGCCAAGGAAAAGATTATATTACGTCATTATTTGGAATAATTACAGAATTGATAGTTCAGACTTATTTCTTTATTCGTCGTTTAACTGCGTTTGAGTATTCTTCGTTGTTCACGTTGCCAGTCGCGTTCTTTTAATGTTTGGCGTTTGTCGTGAGCTTGCTTACCTTTTGCCAGACCTATCTCTGATTTAACCTTACCGTGTTTCCAGTAAAGTGCAGTTACAACTAATGTATAACCCTTGCGTTCTACCGCACCTATGAGTTTATTGAGTTCCTTTCTATGTAATAGTAGCTTGCGGGTGCGTTGAGGATCCGGATTGATATGGGTGGATGCAGTGGGTAATGGGGTGATCAAACAGCCGATAATGTAAGCTTCGTCATCTTTTAAGAGCACATAGCTGTCGCGTACTTGTACTCGGCCTGCACGCAGACTTTTTACTTCCCACCCTTCTAGTGCGACACCTGCTTCAAACTTTTCTTCTATGGAATAGTCATGTCTTGCCTTTTTATTAAGAGCAATGGTGTTATTTTGGTTTTCTTTTTTACTGGGTTTAGCCATGGGAATAATAAAGATGGGCTTCATCTATGAATCCAGTGATTATATCAGTTACTGACATATATGGTTGAGCATTGCCTCGAATTCCATCAGAATTAAGAAAAAATAACTGGAGTATGCATGTCAGCAAAACGCACTTCAATTCATGGACAATGGTCTTCCCGATGGGTCTTTGTACTCGCCGCTACTAGTTCAGCAGTGGGTCTGGGAAATATTTGGCGGTTTCCGTACATGGCCGGCGAAAGCGGCGGAGGTGCCTTTCTCTTACTTTATGTTGTATGTGTATTGATGATGGGTATTCCTATCATGATGGCGGAGGTCCTACTGGGTAGGCGAGGAAGACAAAGCCCGGTCAATACCATGCGTGTATTAGCAGTAGAGGAAGGTGTTACCAAGCATTGGCAATGGTTAGGGATAATGGGCGTCATCGCCGGTTTTCTCATTGTATCTTATTATAGTGTCATTTCTGGCTGGGTATTGGCGTACGTGTTTCGATCAGCAACGGGTAGTTTTCAACATGCCAGTGTCGAAACCATATCGACCATGTTCTCGGACTTAATATCCGATCCGGAAAGGCTGTTAGCATGGCATACCGTCTTTATCATGATGACCGTTATTGTAGTGTCACGCGGCGTGAAAAGCGGGTTGGAACAGGCGGTTAAATATTTGATGCCAATGCTCGTACTTTTGTTATTGATCATGGTGGGTTATGCCATGAATACTGAACGTTTTGCTGAAGGTCTGATATTTACATTAAAGCCTGACTTTTCTCATATGAGTGAAAATTTCCAAGAGGTTTTTCTTAATGCTTCGGGTCATGCCTTTTTCAGCTTGAGTCTAGGGATGGGCTCCATCATGATTTATGGGTCTTATTTACCTGACAAGACTTCCATTACATCAGCAGCAGTATTGGTAGCCACGGCTGATACCTTGATAGCTATTCTTGCCAGCTTTGTCATTTTTCCGCTCGTTTTTACCTATGGACTGGAACCTTCACAAGGTCCCGGATTGATCTTTGTTACTTTGCCTATCGCCTTTGGACAGATGCCTGGAGGAACATTTTTTGGCACCATGTTCTTCGTGTTGTTGTTGTTTGCTGCATGGACATCAGCGATTTCATTGATTGAACCAGCTGTCACCTGGTTGGTGGAGAGCTGGGATATGACCCGAATTAAAGCGACAGCTATTACGGGATTCCTAGCCTGGTTTCTCGGAATAGGCACCATCATGTCTTTTAGTGAATGGGCTTTCCCATTTACCTTTGCCGGGGTTGAAAAGGAAAACGGTATCTTCGATATCATTGATATTGTTACGGCCAACATTATGTTGCCGTTGGGCGGATTTATGATGGCCATATTTGTTGGTTGGTTAATGTCGAGGGAATCCAGTATCGATGAACTCAAGCTTAAGGATTATATATATGTGATCTGGCGGTTTATTATTCGTTACATTTCTCCTTTCGGTGTCACTATCATTTTTCTAAATCAAATTGGAGTGTTATAGCAAATGATTTTTGATATCGACTTTCCCATAACGAACAAACAACAATAATTATCCAGGAATAGATCTACGTGGGTAATATTAGTAAAACTGCCAGTGTTTCCTATACAGCTGAACAGATGTATGGTCTCGTTAACGATATTGAGTCGTATCCTGAGTTCCTGCCATGGTGTACCGATGCTGTCATATTCAGCCAGTCCGATACAGAATTGATGGCTTCCGTATCACTTGCGACTGGCAAACTGAAGCAAACATTTACTACAAAAAATAAAATGGATCCAGGGCACAGGATCGATATCAACTTGATTAGCGGACCTTTTAAGTATCTAAAGGGTTTTTGGCAATTCAATGATCTGCGTGACGGTGTTTGCCAAGTGGAATTGTATATGGATTTTGAATTTAAGAACAAAGTCCTTAAGTTAATGCTGAGCAGTGTTTTTACACAATTCATGAACTCGTTAGTCAGTTCGTTTATAAAACGGGCGAGGCAGATTTATGATTGATTCTGAAGGTCACAAGATCAAAGTTGAAGTCGCTTATGCCCATGCTCAGGAGGCGGAAATAATCTCATTGGATGTAAATATCGGCACAACAGTTATGGAAGCGATTGAGCTTTCCGGTATCAAATCAAAATACCCAAGCATTGATTTCTCAGTTCATAAAATCGGAATATTCGGGCGTCAATGCCCGGGCGATACCATGGTAAATGAAGGAGACCGAGTAGAAATTTATCGTCCTTTGCTTGCTGATCCAAAAAAAGCCAGGCGACGCCGGGCCTCAGCCCAAGGCAGTTGAAACAAGTTATGACGCAGAATAGGGCAGTAGTTCAGATGTTGTCACTTAGATACCTGACAGTGATCGTGATTATGTCCATCGCCGCATTCCTGTCATTTATCCTGGCACTTACCCTAGGTAGTGTTGATACCAGTATTGCTGAAGTTCTTAAGTCTCTCTTCCATGATGATGAAACGTTTATCAGGAGAATTATTACAGAAGTAAGATTGCCACGAGTAGAGGCGGGATTTCTCGTAGGCGGCATGCTGGCGTTAGCAGGAGCGTTGATGCAAGTATTATTACGAAACCCATTGGCTGAACCCTATGTTCTTGGCGTTTCGGGAGGCGCTGCCGTGTTTACTTTATTGGCGATCATCTACGGTTTGTCCGGAATCTGGATCAATGCTAGTGCTTTCACAGGTGCTTTTGTTTCTATCATGCTGGTTTTTACCTTGTCGCGTGCAGGAGGAGACTGGAACCCCATGCGCATGCTTTTAACCGGTATCGTCATTGCTGCCGGTTGGGGTGCGGTAATTAGTTTTCTGCTTGCGATTAGCCCAGCGAGCAAGATTCACGGAATGTTGTTCTGGTTAATGGGTGATCTGAGTTTTGCTCAGCATACGCCTGCTAACTTCTATATTTTGCTTTTTGCAGTTGTTAGTTGCATGTTGGCTGCGAGAAGTATGAACCTACTTGCCCGTGGCGAATTACAGGCGGCCACATTGGGCGTATCAGTTATCTCACTTCGATACTTCATTTATTTTATCGCTTCTCTACTGGCGGCCACCGCAGTAATGCAAGCAGGAAGTATTGGATTTATCGGGTTGATAGTTCCGCACTTGCTAAGATTGATTATTGGAAGTGATCATCGGTTGTTAATACCAGCTTCAGTGCTATTGGGAGGCAGCCTGCTTGTGGTTGCTGATGCTTTGGCTAGGACAATAATTGCTCCTCAGCAATTACCCGTCGGGGTGCTAACCGCAATGATAGGTGTCCCATTGTTCTTATTCCTGATGCATAGCACTGCCATACGGCAAAAGTCATGACTGTGCTGCAGTCAAAATCCCTGTCCGTATCGATCGGCCACAAACCGATTTGTACCAATCTAGATTATGATTTAAACCCAGGAGAATGTTGGGGTCTGTTGGGCTCGAATGGTATCGGGAAGACCACCTTATTACATGTGTTGGCAGGACTGAGAAAGCCGGACAAGGGCAATATTTTTCTTGATGACCAGGAAATATCGAAATACCAGAAAAAAATCTTGGCGAGGAAGACTGGAGTTCTTTTTCAGGATAGTGAGGATATCTTTCCTTCCACGGTTATAGAGACAGTGCTAACAGGAAGACACCCACATTTACCATTTTGGTCGTTTGAATCTTCAGATGATTTTAGAATTTCCGAGGAAACTTTGGGAAAAGTTGCATTAACAGAAATGATCCACAGACAGGTTAGTACATTATCCGGCGGGGAACGGCGCAGACTCGCTATAGCAACCTTGATGGTGCAAGATCCGGAGATCTGGCTATTGGACGAACCAACCAATCACCTGGATCTCCGTTACCAAATGATATTATTGGACATGATTGTCCACCATGCCGCAGAAACTGAGCGAGGAATGTTGATGGTGTTACATGATGTCAATTTGGCGCTCCGTTTCTGTACCCATGCCATGTTAATGATCGACCATCAATCCATTCTGTGTGGGTCTGTTCAGGAGGTAATCACTCTTGAAAATCTTCAACGTTTATATCAGCATCCATTTAGGAAAATAGAGGACGATGGTACGAGGTTGTTTTATCCAGTTTGACATGTGAGGCAAGGGGAAAGTATGAGTAAAAATCTTAAATGATTAATGACGGCTATTATCAATAAATTCACACATCATCCTTGCCCCATCTAGTATCCTCGTCGTGTGTCTTTGAATTATTTCAGGTGGAATTGAATATATTTGATCATTACTAACGGCGGTCAAGGTTGGCCATTGGCGCCATTCCTCTAGCCATTCGGGTTTTAAATTCCCTTCTCCACTGGCGATGATTACATCTGGATCCATGTTTAATACTGATTCAACGCTGAGTTGTGGTGTGAGTGTAGACAGCTCAGCGAACACATTCTTCCCACCACACATCTCGATAATAGTGCTGATGATGTGATTTTCATTCACGGTGAAAATTGGCTGGTTCCAGAATTGATAAAAAACACGGACTTGACCCAAAGTGGAATATTTGCTCTTCAACTTGACCACATCCTGCTGAAATTGTTTGCTTTTAGTTAGCGCGGTTTCAGCGTTACCCGTTAGCTTTCCAAATCTTTCTACAGATGTGGCTATTATTTCCAGGGAATCAGGTTCGGAAATAAAAACTGTGTATCCAAGGGCGTGTAATTTTTCTACCGTTGATCTTCCCGTACCCGTTTTCCAAACAATGATGAGATCAGGTTGCAACGCTATTATTGTCTCGAAATCGAGATTATATGAGTCGCCGACTAGCGGAATGTTTTTAGCTGATTCAGGATAATCACTGAACCTGACCGTGCCGACAATTTTGTTCCCGGCGTCTGTCTCAAACAGCAATTCTGTAATGTGTGGTGCAAGGCTGACGACCCGTTTTGCAGGAACGGTTAACCGCAAAATGTTACCTGCATCATCATTTACGGTGATGTTTGCGAGTGTGACACGTGGTAAACACAACAGTAATAGTAGTACGAGGATCGCCATTCGACCTTGAGCTAATCCGAAAACCAATTCTGTAAAGAGTTTTACAGTCGAATTAATATTGATTCACACCTAGTCAATCGGTAGTAGTGTCCTGCTCAGTCTCTTGTTCTTCTTTTTTAGTAGGCTTAGCAGTGTTGTCATCGTCACCAACAAAAGGAATAGCGTTTATCATCCTCTTGAAAAATCCTGTGTCTTTTCCATCATCAATCGGAACCTCAACGGTTCTCGACTGTTTTATAGGTTCAGCTGGTCGCCGCAAAGAAGTGACAACATCTCCTTCAATATGAGTCAGTTTGTCATCTTCAAAGTATATCCTGATATGTCGTTGCTGACGGGTGCCCCCGTTTTCGGACTGGCTGTAAACATACTCCCACTGGTCAGTATGAAAGGGATCGATAATAGCCGGTGTTCCCATAATAAAGTTTACTTGCTCCTTTTCCATGCCCGGTTTTAATCTATCTATCATTTCTTGATCAATGATATTCCCTTGCTGCACATCGACGCGGTATAACCCAGGTAGCTTGATGTCTTCAGTATAGCTACAGGCGTTCGCCGTGGTAATTATGATAAATAATAAAATTAGTGTTCTCATATACATAAAATTACGGGAGTATGTACTTAACGAAACCTGGTATAAAAAAAGAAACGGAATTTCCTAACGAGAGAAAGTGCTTGTTAACTTCACTATTTCTTTTCAGATTTAGGCCAGCCGTCTTTTGGCCGCTCTTTATTTAGAGCGTCCTTTACAGCTTTTCCCCAGGGCCTGTCAATTTTTAAACGCTCTGGTTCTGGCCCGGTTTTATGCTTTTTATCTGTTTGTTGATTCATAAGTTAATTATAACAATCCTTGAAATAAATAGTACTGGGATCAATATATGTTATATTAGATGGTGCCGGTGAGGGGGATCGAACCCCTAAGGCGTTAAACCAAGAGCTTCCAAGGCTCTAGCGTTTGCCATTTTCGCCACACCGGCAAAGGGTAGAAGCCCGCCACGGCCTTTGGTTGGAGATTCTCCGGCTAGAGAAGTTATTCAACCAAAGGCCTTTTTCTGTACCTTAGTCGGGCAGGCATCAACTAAGGCGGGGAACCCTCCTGATCATGCCTCATCCTCCTCATGTGATTGGTCGTTGGGATCACCTGATTCATCGCTTTTTTCTACTTCAGGTACTGTGCCTTTAACGTTATTTTTAGTATCATTTTTATCTTTCTTTGTTTGTAGGTTGTACCATGAACTCATACCCCATAAGCCATTCGGCAAGCGATGAAATGCAGGGTTTTTACCGAGTGTTATTGAAACATTACGTCTAGCAATTAATTTATTCTTACCTGGGTTGTAACCGCCTTCGGTCAGAGAATGAAATATTTCTTCTGTAGATGCGGCGCTAAGATTTATTAATTTTCGCCGCGCTAAAATTTTTTTTACGCTGCTTGCAAGGGGTTTTCCATAAAATTCATCAGGGATTACTCTAACTCCATGCTGTTCTGACACTACCATGTCAGTATCAGTGTAGAGCGGAGGTTTTGCTTCGAGATCAAGCAACTGATTTATTGTCTTCTTGACCTGAACTATTTTTGACACATGAGACAAAATCTTTTCCTGTAAATCTGCAATCGTTTTGTCTGTATGATCGGACATTGTTATTCTCCGGCTTTTAAGAACACTGATAATAATACACTTAAGAAGCGTAGTCAATATTGCATTATTAAGTAGCAATCAGGACTAGAGAAAAATATACAACTAATTGAAATGTATAAATAAAAAACCCTATACATCATGATACTTAAATAAGCGTCATGATGTATAGGCGAATAAATATAACTTTATACTTGACAAAATGGCTAAATTAGCCTATCATTCATAGAATGAATAAACAGCAAGTCCAAAATCGCAGTACAAAAAAAGACCCAGTATTGCAGGAAATACCACTGGCCTGTGCTAATGAGTTTGCAGCCGTCAAATTCATAGAAAAACAGCGCTGGGGGAGTCACCCCGCTTGCCCCCGTTGTGGTGATATGGACGTATACCAAATGGTGGACTCCAAGAAAGGTGGGCGTCAGGCTAATTTTCGGTGGCGTTGCCGTGGTTGTAAAGAGCAGTTTACGGCACGGATTGGGACGGTCTTTGAGGATAGTCGTATTCCTTTGCGTCATTGGTGTTTCGCGTTTTGGCGTGCATCTACTTCTAAAAAGGGAGTAAGCGCACTGGAGATTCATCGTCAGACAGGATTATCTTATAAGAGTGCATTATTCATGCTTCACCGTATCCGGTTTGCAATGTCTGATTCCGCACCTGAACCACTAGCTGGGGATGTTGAAGTAGATGAAACTTATGTTGGCGGTAAACCCCGTTATAAAGGACAGAGTAAGCGTGGGCGCGGGACACACAAGACTCCTGTGATGGCTCTTGTTGAACGTAATGGAAGTGTAAAGACAAAACCAATTCCGAATGTTACTGGCAAAACATTAAAACAAGCGATCCGTAATAATGTACATGCTAGTGCTCGGATTATTACTGATGACAATCCGGCCTATAATGGCATAGGGAAAGATTACAAGGGTGGACACCATACTGTATGCCATAGCGCCAAAGAATATGTGCGCGGTGATATTCACTCAAATACAGTTGAGGGGTTTTTCTCAATAGTCAAGCGTGGTCTGAACGGTATTTATCACAGTGTAAGCAAGGAGCATTTACATAGATATATGTCAGAGTTTGAGTTCAGATATAACAATCGTGACCTTGAAGACGGAGAACGGACTACGGCAGCTATTAAAGGGTCGGAAGGGAAACGGTTGACGTATAAAGAGCCAATTAAGGCATAATATATTTTTTATACCAGGTTTCGTTAAGTACATACTCCCGTAAAATTATTGAGCTGTGGCTTGCCAGCGCCGGATTTTAGCGTACTTGCGCCAATATCTCACTGTATGCCTTCATCACAGGCAGAAATTCATTAAAACATGCAGTATACTTTTACCTTGGAAATTCAATCTTCTGATATTTGGTAAGTATACGCAATGTTATGGAAGCGCAAGATCTCAAAAAAGCAGGCCTAAAAGCAACCCTACCACGAATTCGGATCCTGGAAATCATGGAAAGCTCCAGTCTAAAGCATATGAGTGCGGAAGATGTTTACAAATCTCTCTTGAAACTGGGTGAAGATGTTGGCTTAGCGACAGTTTACCGGGTGCTTACTCAGTTTGAAACTGCTGGCTTGGTTATCCGGCATAATTTTGATTCTGGCCATTCCGTATACGAAATTGATCAAGGTACCCATCACGACCATATGGTATGTCTGGATACTGGCAAGATAATCGAGTTTGAAAGTGATGAAATTGAAAGACTGCAGAAAAAGATTGCAGAATCACATGGGTATAAACTACAAGATCACAGTCTTGTTTTATATGTAGTGCCCAAGAAAGATAACTGAGTTGTTCGAAAACGGGCAACTATCATTAGTTGTCAGCTTGGTAGAAATTAATTCACGCTTTCCTGATTCAGCATTTCCCGAGCATGTGCCCGGGTCTTGTCAGAAATCTTTACGCCTCCTAACATTCGCGCTATCTCCTCAACTTTTTCATCCATGCTCAGTTCCTTAACACTGGTCATCGTTGTTTTCTTAGATGATGATTTTTGGACTTGCAGATGATGATTACCCTGAGAAGCTACTTGCGGAAGATGTGTTACGCAAAAGACTTGGTGATTCAAGGCCAGCTTATTTAACAGATTACCCACGATTTCGGCAATGCTGCCTCCAATCCCAGCGTCAACCTCATCAAAGATTAGTGTAGGTATTGTTTTTTCATCCTTGCAGATCACCTGAATGGCGAGACTAATCCTCGACAATTCTCCACCAGAGGCAATCTTACGCAATGGTTGCGGATCTAAACCTGGATTCATGCTGACCATAAATTCAATTTGATCTGTCCCATCGTACTGTGGCCGCTCAGTGTCAGATTTCTGAACGTCGATGAGTAATTTTCCACCTGGCATACCGAGTTGTTGGAGTTGTTTGGATATCGCATTGGCTAATGATTTGGACGCTTTTTTTCGGCTTCCATGTAATTTTTTCGCTGACTCAAAGTATTGTGTTAACGCTATACCTTGTTGCTTAAGCAGTTCTTCTACGGTGTCTTGATTATGCTGCATTTGGTCGAGACGTTTATGCAGGCCTTGTAGGTGTTCTGCCAACTGTTGTGGCTGAATCTTGTGTTTTCGGGACATATCATGCAAAGCGTCAAGTCGGTTTTCTGTTAATTGCAGTTGTCCGGGGTCTAATTCCAAATTTTCCTCATACGCTCTGACTTCATCCATACCCTCAGAAAGTTGTATCATTGCGTTGTCTATTAATTCGATAATCCTTACAAGTGAAGGATCAGTCTTACTGGCTTCTTTAAGGTCTCGGAGAATTTGGTTCATTTGCAAGTCAACGGAGTACTCGTTCCCTGATAGCAAATTGGTAACAGACTGGATCACATTCAATAAGTGACTGCCATTTGCCAATCGTTTGTGTTCTTCTTTCAGGGTTTCAAATTCGTTATCTGTCGGCGCGAGTTCCTCAAGCTTATTAATCTGGTATTTAAGCAGTGCGAGTGTTGCCTCATGATTTTTTGAGTCTTCCGTCAGTTGCGAAAGTAGATTGGTAGATGTATTCCAATCAGAATAGGCTTGCCTTACTTCATTAAGAAATTTATCGTGCCCTGCAAAGTTATCTAGTAAGTCACGCTGAATCTTCCGATCCATTAATGATTGATGCTCATGCTGACCATGAATATCAACCAAATAATTTCCTAGGGTACGCAAAGTTTGTATCGGTACTTGGCTACTGTTGACGAGTGCCCTGGAACGCCCATCTGTGTTGATTATGCGTCGTAAAATTAATTCATCATCTTCTACGATGATTGCTTGTTCTTGAAGTAGTTTTGCGATGTCTGGTATGTCCGAAATATCGAATGCAGCGACGATCTCTACGCGTTCTTTGTCACTGCGCTTGACGTTGGTATCGGCACGGTCGCCCAGGACTAAGCCTAGTGCGTTAATTAAAATGGATTTTCCTGCACCGGTTTCGCCTGTAAAAACTGTCATTCCGGTTCCAAATTCTAGATCCAGATGATCGATAATCGCTAGATTTGATATGTGTAAGTGTTTGAGCATAGCAAACCGGAAGGATCCTAACCCCAGTCCAATTTTGCCCTTAGGGCACTGAAATGATCATGCTTTAATGGATGGATAAGGCGAATTTTTTTGTCCTTTTTGGTTATTGTCAGTTTATCGCCTTGACGGAATTCACTTATAACTTCGCCGTCACAGGTCAAACAACATTGTTCAATTTTTGATTCCTTGAGGATGATTTCGATTTTACTGTTTCCATCAATCACGATAGGACGGTTAGTTAAGGTATGAGGGCATATCGGGACTATCAGCAATGCGTCCAGCGATGGATGAACGATTGGACCGCTGGCCGCCAGGGCATATGCAGTAGATCCGGTAGGAGACGAGACAATCATACCATCGCCTCTTTGATTATGGACGTACGTACCATCAACGTATGTTTCGAACTCGATCAACTTTGCAATATTCCACTTCTGAATAATGACGTCATTGAACGCATCTGATTCAAGAATAATTTCACCATCGCGGGAGATCTGGGCGTGTAGTTGGAAACGCTCATCTTCAACGAAGTTTCCATCAAGAATTTTTGCTAGATAGTCTTCTACCTCATTTGCAGGAATATCGGCAAGGAAGCCTAGTCTGCCGCTATTGATTCCGAGTAGCGGGATGTCATGATTGGCGAGTACATGTGCAGCACGGAGCATGGTGCCATCCCCCCCGATAGCAATTGCCAGGTCGTAACCATTGTTTTCGAATGATTCGGTGGTGATATGCTTCGGACCTGTTCTGTCAGCCAGTTTTGAACAATATTCGTCCAGTACGACCCCGATCCCCCTTTTTTCAAGCAGGGTTATGACCGTATTCATGGTGTCCGAACTTACCTTGGCATAATTGTTCGAGATTAGTAGGATATGCTTAAACATTTGATGTTCCATATGGGTAGAGGAAACAAAAGTAGCATGGTCTGTCTAAACCGCCAATATAGTTTTGAGGAATGTGGAGACGATGCTGAATTTTGCTGAACATTTATGTAAAATAACGAGTTAGTATGACAAAACAGCATAATATCAGTTCGATAACGCTTTCAGAAAGAAACCTGACCTTATTCAAGGCGCTAATCCAACACTTTATTAACGATGGGCAAGCTGTTGGATCCCGTACTCTGGCCCGCGATTCAAACCTGGATCTGAGCTCCGCCACTATCCGCAATACGATGGCAGACTTGGAAGATTTGGGTTTGTTGCAGTCCCTTCATACCTCATCTGGCCGTATACCGACTGTCAAGGGTTATCGTTTCTTTGTGGATTCCTTACTTCGTGCAGATAAGATACACACGAAGGATGCCAACCATATCGCAAAACAGCTAGAAGCCGAGCACAACATCCCAGAACTGATGGAAAAGACATCAAGCATGCTGTCAGATATCACCAAGTTGGCGGGGGTTGTCATGTTGCCCAGAGTAGAGCAACCAGTCTTAAAACAAATTGAATTTGTCACGTTAAGTGATAATCGTGTTTTGGTTATCCTTATATTGAGTGACGGCGAAATACAAAACAGGGTTATTCATACGGCACGTAAGTACTCCCATTCTGAACTCCAAGAATGTTCGAATTACCTCAACACTATGTATTCAGGGAAAGACTTTACCTTTGTAAGAAATGAATTGTTGGGTGAGCTAGAAAAGATGAAGGATAAAGTAAACAAGATTATGCAAACTGCGATTGAAGTTGCGTCACGAGCGTTTGCTCAGGATATTCACAAGCATGATTTCGTTCTAGCTGGGCAGACTAATCTGATGGGGTTTGATGAGCTATGCAATGTTGAGACACTTAAAAAGCTATTTGAAAGTTTTAACCAGAAACGCGATTTGCTGCACCTGTTGGAACAATCAATTCATGCCAAGGGCGTTCAGATCTTTATTGGCGAAGAATCGGGTTTTGACGTTCTCGATAATTGTAGCGTGGTAACCTCTCCTTATGAGGCTGATGGGCAAATCCTCGGAGTGCTTGGTGTTATCGGTCCTACGCGTATGAATTACGAAAAGGTGATACCGATTGTCGATATAACGGCAAAAATGCTCGGTTCTGCCTTGAATTCTCTTAATTAGTCCTTATTTTCTCTCATAGGGTGTTGAATTCCTGAAGAGGGACGACTGTTTGTTTGAATTTTATAAATAATAATGGAGCATGCATGGCATCTGAACAAAATCACGAAGATGATGAGCTAAAGGATGGATTGACAGAGGATCCGCAACCGGAATCTACACAAGCCACACCGGGATCGGCTACGGAAACTACCGAAGATTCGGGAGAACCGCTCACCGAGATTGAAGTCCTTAATCAGAAACTGGAATTACTCACCCAGCAGGCTCAGGAGAACATGGAATTGGATCTGCGTACACAGGCCGAAATGGATAACCTGAGGAAGCGGACCATTCGGGACGTTGAAAATGCTCATAAATATTCACTTGATAAGATTATCAATGAATTACTACCTGTAATTGACAGTATAGAACTTGGAATTCAAGCCTCGGAATCGGATGAGGCTGATGCTGATGCTGATGCCTTATCGGGTGTTCAAGAGGGTCTTGATCTTACTCTGAAGAAGTTTATCGACACCCTGCAGAGGTTCGGGGTCGAAGTTGTCGATCCAGTAGGGGAAAAATTCAACCCGGAAAAACATGATGCCGTGTCGATGCAAGAATCAGGCGAAGCAGAACAAGGGATGGTGATATCGGTGTTGCAAAAAGGCTATGAATTGAATGGCAGACTGGTGCGGTCGGCAATGGTAGTTGTCGCGAAGTAGGTGGAATATTTAGGAGTAGAGCCAGAAACATGCTCATCCATTTGCTTTGAAGTCGGATATTTTTATAGTTTTTTTCAGGTAAAGGCTTGAATTTAGCCTTCTGAGCCCAAACTATATTAGGAACCTGAACATTTATTAAAAATTATTAATTTCAAATAGTTAAGATTTGTGGAGATTAGAAATGGGAAAGATAATCGGTATTGACCTGGGCACCACCAACTCATGCGTTGCTGTACTGGAAGGCGGACAGGCCAAGGTAATCGAAAATAGCGAAGGCGCACGTACGACACCATCAGTCATTGCCTATACAGATGATGATGAGGTGCTTGTCGGTCAGTCGGCTAAGAGACAGTCAGTCACCAATCCCGCAAATACCTTACATGCAATCAAACGTTTGATCGGGCGACGATTCGAAGATGATGTCGTGCAAAAAGATATCAAAATGGTTCCGTATAATATCGTAAAAGCTGATAACGGTGATGCTTGGGTTGATGTAAAAGGAAAGAAAATGGCATCCCCTGAAATTTCCGCACGGATTTTGATGAAAATGAAAAAAACGGCGGAAGATTATTTAGGTGAGGAAGTAAAAGAGGCTGTTATAACTGTCCCCGCCTATTTCAATGATTCCCAGCGACAAGCGACAAAAGACGCTGGTCGTATAGCCGGTCTCGATGTTCGAAGAATTATAAACGAACCCACAGCGGCGGCACTTGCCTTCGGCATGGATAAAAAACATGGTGACGCAAAGATTGCAGTTTACGATCTGGGTGGTGGGACATTTGACGTCTCGATTATCGAGATTGCTGCAGTAGACGGTGAGCATCAATTTGAGGTGTTGTCTACCAATGGTGATACTTTCCTCGGAGGAGAAGATTTTGATCTGCGCATTATTGATTTTCTATGTGATGAATTTAAAAAAGAACAGGGCATTGATCTTCATAGCGATCCGTTGGCATTACAGAGATTGAAGGAAGCTGCCGAGAAGGCAAAGATTGAATTGTCGTCCACTCAGCAGACGGATGTGAACCTGCCTTACATCACGGCAGATGCAAAAGGGCCAAAACACCTTAATCTTAAGCTCTCCCGGGCAAAGCTAGAGTCACTGGTTGATGAACTGGTAGAACGAACCAGAGAACCCTGCAAGATTGCTTTGAAAGATGCCGGGCTAAATGCATCGGACATTACGGACGTGATACTCGTTGGTGGTCAGACCCGCATGCCGAAAGTACAGCAGACCGTACAAGAAATATTCGGAAAAGAACCTCGTAAAGATGTTAATCCGGATGAAGCGGTCGCTGTCGGTGCTGCTATACAGGCCGGTGTCTTAGGCGGTGATGTAAAAGATGTACTGTTACTCGATGTAACACCACTATCACTTGGAATCGAAACTCTAGGCGGCGTAACGACCAAGTTGATTGAGAAAAACACCACTATTCCTACTAAAGCACAACAGGTTTTCTCAACTGCCGATGACAATCAAACAGCGGTAACGGTTCATGTATTACAGGGTGAACGTGAAATGGCAACCGGTAATAAATCGCTGGGTCGTTTTGATCTGGCGGACATACCACCGGCAAGACGAGGTGTACCGCAGATAGAAGTGGCGTTTGATATTGATGCAAACGGTATTCTGAATGTGTCTGCAAAAGACAAGGCTACCGGTAAAGAGCAATCCATCATAATCAAAGCATCCAGCGGTCTGTCAGATGAGGAAGTCGACAAAATGATCAAGGACGCAGAAGCACATGCTGAGGAGGATCGAAAACTCAGGGAAATGGTTGAAGCCAGGAATACAGCAGAAAACATGGTTCATGCAACTCAGAAATCTCTTGAAGAACTTGGTGACAAAGTTACCGAGGACGAGAAAAAGGATATTGAAGGAGCAATTAAGGAACTCGAGGAATCCTTGGAAGGTGAAGACAAAACATTAATTGAGGAAAAGACTAAGAGCCTAGCGGAACTGGCAGGTAAGCTGGCAGAGCGAGCCTATCAGCAGGAAGCGTCGGACCAGCAACAGCCAGAAACTAATGTGGATGAAAATGCAAAATCTACTAGTAACGAAGATGCTGATAATAATGTAGTTGATGCTGAGTTTGAGGAAATTGACGACGAGCAGAAGTGAATGCTAAATCGCTAATAACGGATGTGAGTGTTATATCGATCGATTAACGGAAGACTATTAACGAGTAAGTAATGGCCTGGGAAAGTATTAACTTTCCCAGGCTTGTTTGCGTGTAATGAAAAATAAAAAAGAATGTCTACAAAGAAAGATTATTACGAGGTTCTGGGTGTTTCAAAAAATGCTACAGAACCAGAACTGAAAAAGGCGTATCGACGCCTGGCGATGAAATATCATCCAGATAGAAATCCTGGAAACAAGGAATCAGAAGAAAAATTTAAGGAAGCAAAAGAAGCACACGATGTATTGTCAGATGAACGTAAGCGTTCTGCTTATGATCAGTTTGGTCATGCCGGTGTTGATGCTAATTTCAATGCAGGAGGGGCACAGGCAGGCTTCGGCGATATTTTTGACAGTGTTTTTGGTGATATATTCGGTGGTAGCCGTAGTAGTGGTGAACGCGTATATCGTGGCGCTGATCTTCGTTATGAGATGGATTTGACTTTAGAGCAGGCTGTATTTGGTACTACAAGCAAGATTCGTGTTCCCAATTTCGTAGTCTGTGATGGATGCTCAGGGAGTGGTGCGAAGAAGGGTTCATCTCCGGTAGATTGCCCGACCTGTAATGGCGTCGGTCAAGTACGTATGCAACAGGGGTTTTTTTCCATTCAGCAAGCTTGCCCGCAATGCCGGGGAAATGGAAAGATCATTAATAGCCCGTGTGGAAAATGTCAAGGACAAGGGCGGGTTAGGGATAATAAAACTATCTCGGTAAAAATTCCCGCGGGAGTCAGTACCGGTGATCGGATCAGATTGAGCAACGAAGGAGAGGCTGGTGAAAAAGGTGGTCCGCCTGGTGACCTTTACGTAGATGTCGTCGTAAAAGATCATTCAATTTTTACGCGGGATGGCACTAATTTGCGGTGTGATGTGCCTATCAGCTTCCAGTTGGCTACTATTGGGGGAGAAATCGAAGTACCTACATTGGATGGCAAGGTGGCATTGAAGGTGCCGTCAGAGACACAAAGCAATAAGCTTTTCCGTCTGAGAGGAAAGGGTGTACGGTCTATCAGGGCATCAACCAGGGGTGATTTAATTTGCCGAGTTATTGTTGAGACTCCAGTTAAACTCAATAAACGTCAAAAAGAGTTACTCGAAGAATTAGGCCAGTCACTGGACAAAGACAACATAAATCACAGCCCTCAAGCCTCAACCTGGATAGATGGCGTTAAGCGTTTTTTTGATAATATGACTTCTTAAATTACTGGCTCACTACTTGGGACTCACTGTACGATAAATAGTAAAATATGGGCAGTACTGGAGATTAGAGTGGTAATTTAATAACTGAGGAAAGGGTAATGAGTACGAAAATCGCTGTTTGTGGTGCCGTAGGACGGATGGGTAAAACTATCCTTGAGGTTTGTGCACAAACAGACAAAGTGGCAATAACTGCGGCAATCGAGCAGGTAAATTCGGAAAAGCTTGGTATGGATTCTGGTGAAGTAGCAGGCCTAGAGAAAAATAACGTCCAAATTATCTCGGACCTGGAAGCTGTTACAAATACTTTCGATGTATTAATCGATTTCACTTCTCCCGATGCGACAATCAGAAACATCGAAATATGCCGCCAAGCAGGTAAGCGTATTGTAATTGGCACAACCGGATTCAACGATTCGCAAAGGGAAATAATTAAGTCTGCAGCAAGCGATATTGCGATCGTCCTTGCACCAAATATGAGTGTAGGCGTTAATTTATGTTTTAAATTGACAGAGCTTGCCGCAAAAGTTTTTGGCGATTCTGTTGATATTGAAATTATTGAGGCACACCACAGCCAGAAAAAAGATGCACCATCTGGTACTGCAATCAGGTTAGGAGAAATAGTAGCTGATACACTCGATCGAAAGTTAAGTGACTCAGCGGTATACGGGCGAGAAGGTAATACAGGATCCAGAGACAGAAAAACAATCGGGTTTGAAACAATCAGGGCAGGTGACATTGTAGGTGATCATACTGTCATGTTTGCATCCGAAGGCGAACGTGTCGAAATAACTCACCGTGCTACCAGTCGCAAAACTTTTGCATCAGGGGCAATCCTTGCAAGTGGTTGGTTGATGGACAAGGACTCCGGTCTTTACGATATGCAGGATGTGCTGAAATTACATTAGTTTATCAATAACTAGCTGGTCGAATATAACGACAGAATCCTTAGAAGACAGTTTGAGGACGATTTTGGTCTTCCAATCTTTCTGGCCAAAATCCTCTGTCCTTATAGTAATAGGCAACTACCATTCGGTGTGCATTGAAAAAATCATTCAATTCCATGCTATGACTGTTGCCATCCTCCCAGGTGAAATGCCATTTTATTTGTGGGTCATCTCTTAAATTTCCTGGAAAAAAACTATTTTCATCCTGCTCTATAATGTTTTTGATCTCTGTTAGATGCAGGATGGTTTTAGATTGGGTATGCCAAGTTCCTGTATCAACAGTAATCATCATCGGCGTTACATGAATATACTCATTTCTGATAGAAGGAATGATCAGTACGGGGATCATCAACGTAACAATAAACAAACCGATTGCGATCCTTTTGGCAGGCTTGTTTCGCCAAAGCAGGTAGGAGATGAGGCAGGTAGCTGCCGTTAGGCAAAATACAACTGCCCAGACGAGCATGCGTTCACGAGTACTTGAGATTAGCACACTGCCATCCGAGCCTATTGTAATGCTGGCCGCATAGAATTTTTGAAGTATCATTTCCAGCATTCTTAGACCCATTCTGAAAAACATTAAATCTGTTTTTAAGATAACATATATTTCAATCAATACAGTGGTATTAGATTGAAGATTAAATGATTACGCGGATTCAACTTTGAAGTGCAACGTTGATGTTAAAAAAGACTTCATGTGGTGTTTTTGAATTAAGTGTTTTTCTGGGACGGTGATTGAGTTTTTTCACGACCAAGTTTAACTGCTTTTGTGTAATCGTGCTGGAGTCCATTTTCTTTGGGAAGTACTGTCGAATGAGACCATTGATATTTTTATTTAAACCCCGTTCCCAGGAGGCATAAGGATGTGCAAAATAGAACCCCGCGTTCAATTGTTGAGCAATAACCTCATGCTCAGCAAATTCTTTTCCATTATCCGAGGTGATCGTGTGAACCGACGCCTTCATATTAGACAACAATCGCACGATAGCTTGCCTGACGGCAGAGGCAGTTCGTCGTTTCACCTGTGCAATCAAGGTGTACATCGACTTGCGCTCGCTCAAGGTGACCAGCGCCTGTCGATGGCCTTTGCCGATGACGGTGTCCACTTCCCAGCCACCGATGCGTGTCTTCCTGTTCACAATGGCGGGACGCTTATCAATGCTGCCCTGATTCACCAGAACCCCACGACGTTGATAACTACCATAACGCTTCTTTCGTTTCTTCTGGCAACGCAAGTACCGGTACAGCTCACCGTCGTCTGCCTTGTCCTGGTATATGTAGTGATATATCCATTCATGACTCAGAGCGATACCTTCTCGTTTATGCAACCAGTCACTGATTTGCTCAGGACTCCATTCGTCCCGCAGCCAGACCTCTACTCGCTCCCACAAGGTCGTGGGGAGTCGCTGTTGTTGGCTGGCTTCTCGACGCGCTTGCCGGAGCAACTGAGCTTGGCGGGGTCGATAGCCTCTCAAGCCACGGTTGCGTCTGAGTTCACGGCTAATAGTAGATTTATGCACGCCTATCAAGGCGGCTATCTCCGTTTGTGTATGTCCTGCTTTCATCAGGGCGTAAATCTGGTAACGTTGATGCTCGGTAAGCTGTGTGTAGTGTCTCATCTGTGCCTCTCTTTCTTGCTGGAACGAAAGGTAAGGATGCTACCGCAGCTT
This sequence comes from Gammaproteobacteria bacterium, assembly GCA_965226155.1. Classification (GTDB taxonomy): domain Bacteria; phylum Pseudomonadota; class Gammaproteobacteria; order Eutrophobiales; family Eutrophobiaceae. The sequence continues at coordinate 2,695,849 of OZ245331.1, read as the reverse complement.
GCCGTTCGTGCCACCTAATTGAGTTGCACTTACAAATTGAATTCACGTTATATAATATCAGGACTGGGACACAGAAACGCTTAACTGGATTTTAATGGCAAATACGGAAATGACATCGGATAATTTGGCCTTGGTAATGAGTGGAGGTGGAGCTCGTGCTGCTTATCAAGTTGGCGTGCTACGCTATCTAGCTCAGCGCCATGAGGACCTGCAGATTCCGATAATTACTGGCGTGTCTTCCGGGGCAATTAACGCGGCATACCTTGCCAATGAAACTACTGTATTTAGGGAAAAGGCAGAAGGCCTCGCAGAAATATGGGAAAACCTGACCACTGAGAAAGTATTCAGAGTAGATTCCATTTCGACCATGAGGCATGTACTAAGCTGGGGCATCCGCTTGTTAATGGGAGGATCGGTAAATGCTATCAAAACGAGAAGCTTGGTTGATACGGGTCCTATTCGGAAATTGCTACAAGTTATCTTGAGTCCTGAGAACGGACAGCTTACGGGTATTAATAGAAATATCGATGAGGGTAAGCTGAAGGCGATAGCAATAACCGCATCAAGTTATACCACAGGACAATCGATTACCTGGATTCAGGGCAAGGACATTAATGATTGGCAGCGTGCTCACCGGAAAAGCCAGATATCACCAATTACCATCGACCATATTATGGCATCTGCCTCTTTGCCGATGTTTTTTCCGAGCGTTTATGTTGATGGTAGCTGGTACGGGGACGGCGGAATACGTTTAACTGCACCGTTATCCCCGGCTATCCATCTTGGAGCAAATCGCGTACTTGCAATATCAACACGACACATTCCCGGTTCATCTGAAATGGAGAGCATGAGGCTTGATGATTATCCGTCACCAGCCAAGGTGATGGGTGATATGTTCAACGCTGTTTTTCTAGATGTATTCGATAATGATGCACTCAGACTTGAAAGAGTAAATAAGTTAATTGAGTCTCTGCCGGAACAGAAACGATTCGATCTGAAACCAGTAAAACTATTATTGCTGAGGCCCTCACTTGATTTGGGAAACTTGGCAAATCAGTACGAACCGCAATTACCTCGACCGTTTCGTTTTATGACACGGGGGCTAGGGACAAAAGAAGCTAGATCATCTGATATGTTGAGCTTGGTAATGTTTCAGACTGATTACATCCGCCATTTGATTGATATGGGGGAGTCCGACGCAGAAGCGCGTATGGATGAAATTGATGAGTTCTTGATGGGAGCAAATTGACGAGTTAACGACTATACACCTGCACTAGTTATCCATGCCGATTGTTATGCCATTTTTCTTTCGAGCAAATGGGTAAAGTCTTCTTTGGTATCGATATCGAATTCTGCTTCGGGAACAGGTATAGCTACCATATTGTCTGAATACCGTGCCAGTATAGTTTTCGCACCTTCATCACCTTTAAGCATAGATATGTCCGGGAAATACTGCTTAGGAATAATAACGGGGACACCGGTGGTTTCGGCATAACTACTAGCGATAATTTTTTCTGGGTTTTCAAGCCATAAAGCGACTAATTGTTCGATATGATCATTTTCGATCAGTGGTTGATCACAGAGCAATATTAGAACAGCTTCACAGTCGGTTGGAAGTGATTCAACGGAGATTGCTAGCGAAGTAGACAATCCTTTTTTCCAGTTACTGTTGACAATATTTATAACATCGAGATTCGAAACTTCACGCTGGCATTTTGTTGCCTTTGGCCCATGGACCACAATTACCCGGTTATTTAATACCTGAGATGCAATAGTGGCTATGCGTTTTAACAGACTCTGACCGTTATATTCCAGCAGTTGTTTCAATGCACCGAAGCGAGTTGATCCTCCGGCTGCAAGTACAACACTGGAAAGCTTATCGATGAGTGGTGTTTCTAGCGGCTCAGATTTGATTACTGATAAGTGTTGTCCGCTGCGGCCATTCAGCACGGTCTGAATCTCCGCGATCATCGAGTAGGCGATTTCCTCTGGCAATTCTTCTCCTAACTCCAAACCTACAGGCCCATAAACTCGACCTTCCAGTTCACGCGATACATCGTCACCTGCGGACAGGAGCAGTTCATTTTTTCGAGCTACTGGACCAAGCAGCCCGATATATTTGAGTGCGGGATGGGTAAGATACTTTAAGTACCGTAGATCGTATTCATATTTATGAGTCATGAGGACGACAGCATTAACCGTATCTATATTGATGTTATCAAGTAGTTGTTCAGGCGTAGATCTGGCTACATGATTAGCATCTGGAAAATTTTCAGGCTTACTATAGGTTTCACGATAATCAACAATAGTTACTTCCCACCCAAGTAATTTAGAAAACTGTGTAACAGGAACTGCATCTGGGCCACCACCTATGATCAATAAATGTGGCGGTGGGGCTATATACGCGAAAAACGCTTTTACAGGATGACCATCAACATTTATTTCATGTAGTCCTGATATACCTGACGCGATTGTCGCTAATGCCGTTTCATTAAACTCAGGAATTGATGTAGCTATGTCGGATAATTCATTGTCGCTTGAATATATATAATGCTCGCCTAGTGATATGGATTGATTCTCGGTTTCGCACACCGTTATTAATGCAGAAGGTGATTTTGTTTCTAGGGTTTGTTGAATAAGTGATATAGGGGAAAAATCGTTTTCCTCGGATAGGTATTCCAACCAGATACGGACAGCGCCGTTGCATCCTAGGCCCAGTCCCCAGATCAGATCTTCTGGAGCACGCATGTCATAATATACTGCTCTAGGTTGTTTCGTTTCAAAAATCTTGTATGCATGTTCGAGTAAATCAGCTTCAAAACATCCTCCACCAAGTAACCCGCAAAATTGCCCTGTTCTAGATATCAACATTCTTGCACTAGGCTTACGATACGTTGATCCAGTTGTTTCAATTATCGTAGCGAGAACAAAATTTTGCTCAGACTCCCTAAGAGACTGATAGGATTTTATGAGACCGGTTAGACTTGAATTCATAGTTTGTGCAATGGTGTCTGAGTTTTATCCTTCAAGTCGTTGGAGTGCTTCTAGGGCCTTTGGGTTTCCTTGGACTCCTGATTTCTTATACCATTTTTTTGCTTCAATGATATTGGACTTGATTCCTCGTCCTTTTGAATAGATTAAGCCGAGATTGTATTGGGCAAACGGATCACCCGCTTCAGCTGCTTTCCGGTACCAGTGGTAAGCTTCGACATCATCTCTGGAAACGCCTTGACCTTTACCAAACATGTAAGCAACTGTCATTTGTGCTTTGACGTGATCTCGATAAGCTGCTTTTCTGAACCACATGTAAGCTTCTTCAAGGTTCTGTGTTACCCCGGTGCCCTTAAGGTACATTTCTCCAAGATTGTATATCGAATTTACACGCCCACGTTTTGCTGCACGCAGGCACCAGTTAAAGGCAGCACGTTCATCTTTTTCGACACCGGTTCCTTTGGTATACATAGATGCCAGTGCAACCTGTGCACTAGGATCTCCCAACTCTGCCGCTTTTTTATACCACTTGAATGATTCAGCCGAGTCCTGAGTAACACCACGGCCCTTGGCATACATAACACCCAAATTAAACTGTGAATTCAAGTGATCCTGTTCTGCTGCCAGCAGGTACCATTTAGCAGCGATAGTTTCATCCTGATCAACGTCGATGCCTTTTGCGTACATGAAGGCAAGTGTGGACTGGCATCCATATCGCCTTTCTCAGCCGTGTTTCTGATATTGGCAAAAGTTACTTGATTGATTTCCTTCTTAGGTTTTGGTGTTTGTTTATCTTCTGCAGGTTGGCTACGTTTAGAGAATTCAGATAGCCACTCAGTCATTGTTTGTGGTCGGTCTTGTCTCTTGAACTGCATTGCGAAATCAATGGCTTTCAAAACAGGTTCAGAGTATCTGTTTTCACCCAACTCAACAGCAGTTACATAGCTGTCTCGAGTAGTGATACTGATTGCTGTACTGCGGTCTATGGCATCTGTTGGCGGAACACCTGCAATCATTCTGTACATTGTTGCGCCCAGTGCATAAATATCAGTCCATGGTCCCTGTTCATCTTCTTTGGTATTGTATTGTTCTATCGGAGCATACCCCTTTGAAAATATACTCGTTATAGAATTACGGCTTTCCTCCAGCGCCTGCCTGGCCGATCCGAAATCCAGCAGCACCGGATCACCATCTACTCGGATAAATATATTGGCAGGTTTAATGTCACGGTGGATGAACCCATGGGCATGAACTAGCTTTAGTCCCCCAATGATAGGAAACATCACAGTTTCGATATCGTCTTCGTCCAGGATTTTACGCCGGCTCAAGATGTCCTGGAGACTTTCACCTTGAACATAATCCATTACCATATAAGCGGTATTGTTGGTCTTGAACACATTTCTGACTCGGACGATGTTGGGATGTTCGAACTGGGCAAGTGTCCTAGCCTCTTCTATGAACCGTTCTAAACCCCATTGGTAGCGATCTTCATGCTCGGGTGAGATGGGTACGACAGAGTTGTCACTTGCCCTGGTTGCAAGATCAACAGGCATGTATTCCTTTATTGCCACCTCGTGTGCCAAGTTGCGGTCATAGGCAATATAGGTGATCCCGAAACCGCCCTGACCTAGGATCTCACGAAATCCATACCAATGGAGTTCAAATCCGGGCGTTAATGCATTTAAATGCCTGTTTTTTTTAGATTTTTTTGCCAAGTTCGCGCGATCAAGTATCAGTTAAACAAACAGTTGGTAATCATATATTGCCAAAAACCGTATTATTTAGGAAGGTTAGTCAGGATATGTCAATTTTACCTCAGGAATGTATACCCTATATATAGGCGCGAATACAACAGTAATTATTCATGAAAGGTATAGTCTTAGATACAGGTTTTACCTTTGCAAGTTTTCGAGAATCTGTCATTTCACTACGGCTGAGGTTACTACTCGCTGATTTCTGGCGCAGTGTTTATGATCTTAGCTAGTATTGTCGAGTCCAATGAAGTTAGATACCGAATCAGGTCGATAATTGAATACAGGAATTGATCAGGAGTCTAGCCAAGACTCACTTCCTTAGCGGAATATATTTTAAAAACATATTAGTCATTCAATAATATTGATGATGTTTATAGACAGCAAATGGCCATCTTCAGTACAATTACCAAACTCAAATCAAGCGGGAGTAACCAGTGGTTGCTCCCGTTTTGTATATATAGCTTTAGTTGAAAACAGGCAGCTATCGTCGCATTGTGGAAAATCAGATATAGAGTCTCCCTAGATAAATAATTAGAGATAGTCATTGAGTCACACAGCCTTATTAGCACTGGAAGATGGAAGCCTTTTCTATGGTCAAACCATAGGAGTGGAAGGTATTACTGTGGGGGAAGTTGTATTTAATACCTCTATGACGGGATACCAGGAAATCCTGACAGACCCTTCCTATTCTCAACAGATTGTAACTATGACTTATCCCCATATCGGAAATGTCGGGACCAATAGTGAAGATGAGGAATCATCTCGAATTTATGCAAGCGGTCTGATTATCAAACAGTTGCCGCTTCTGACGAGTAATTGGCGTTCCACCATGTCACTAGCGGATTACTTAGCCAAGAATGGAATAATCGCTATTGCCGATATTGATACACGACGCTTGACCCAGCTACTGCGAACTAAAGGTGCACAAAACGGTTGCATCATGACCGGTAAAAAAATTGATAAAGAAAAGGCTATTCATTCAGCGAAAGCTTTTCCTGGTTTGAAAGGTGCTGATCTTGCCAAAGAAGTGACTACCGATAAAAATTACGAATGGTCACAGGGGACTTGGTCTATAGAGTCAGGACTATCAGATACAACAGAAATCAAAGACAAGAAGTGGCATGTCATTGCATATGATTATGGCATTAAAAGAAACATATTGAGGATACTGGTTGATCTTGGGTGTCGTATCGCAGTGATTCCTGCCACAGTCCCGGCAGATGACGTGCTCGCTGAGAAGCCGGATGGTGTATTTCTTTCAAATGGTCCTGGCGACCCTGAGCCTTGTGATTACGCGATTAAGTCAATTCAGCAGATAGTAGAGACTGGTATGCCTGTTTTTGGTATTTGTCTTGGACACCAATTGCTATCGTTGGCTATGGGCGCCAAGACCGAAAAGATGAAATTTGGACATCACGGTGCCAACCATCCTGTTCAAGACATCAAAAACAAACGGGTTATTATCACCAGCCAGAACCATGGTTTTTCAGTCGATGAAACTTCCTTGCCAGCTGATTTGGTACCAACGCATCGATCCCTGTTCGACCAGTCACTGCAAGGCGTCCATCATTCGACATATCCTGCTTTTGGATTTCAGGGACACCCAGAAGCAAGCCCAGGGCCTCACGATATTAACTATTTGTTCAAACACTTTATCGACCTTATGAGTAGCCATCGTGATACTAAACAGCATTGAGCGGTAAGTGAAAAAATATGCCAAAACGAACTGATATAAATAGCATTCTCTTACTAGGCGCGGGTCCTATCGTGATCGGGCAGGCATGTGAGTTTGATTATTCTGGGACCCAGGCATGCAAGGCATTGAGAGAGGAAGGGTATCGAGTCGTGTTAGTTAATTCTAACCCTGCGACTATCATGACTGATCCAGAAACTGCGGACGCAATCTATATTGAGCCAGTACGCTGGCAAACTATCGCTAATATTATAGAGAAAGAACGGCCGGATGCCTTACTGCCGACCATGGGTGGACAAACAGCACTGAACTGCGCACTGGATCTGGCAAGGATGGGTGTGCTGGAAGAATATTCAGTTGAAATGATAGGGGCAAGTCGTGAAGCGATAGACAAGGCGGAAGACAGGAAGCAATTCAAGGACGCCATGAAGCGTATCGGATTATCCATGCCTCACTCTGAGCTTGTGCATGACATTGACGAAGCTAAGAAGAAGGTAGAAGAGATTGGGTGCCCAGTCATTATCAGGCCATCTTTTACCCTTGGGGGTAGTGGTGGCGGTATTGCTTATAACAGAGAAGATTTTCAAGTAATTTGCGAACGTGGTCTCGATGCTTCTCCAACTAGTGAAGTACTACTCGAGCAGTCAGTTATAGGTTGGAAAGAATACGAAATGGAAGTAGTGAGGGATCACAAAGACAATTGCATCATAATCTGTTCGATTGAAAATCTGGATCCCATGGGGATGCATACAGGAGATTCAATAACCGTTGCACCCGCACAAACACTGACCGATAAGGAATATCAGTTGATGCGAAATGCATCAATTGCAGTGTTACGTGAGATTGGAGTCGATACCGGTGGATCGAATGTACAGTTTGCCGTCAATCCCGAAAACGGAGAGCTGATTATTATCGAGATGAACCCCAGGGTATCACGATCTTCTGCTCTCGCTTCAAAGGCGACTGGCTTCCCCATCGCCAAAGTTGCGGCAAAGCTAGCCGTTGGATTTACGTTGGATGAACTTGCTAATGAGATTACTGGAGGTGTCACCCCCGCATCCTTTGAACCAACGATTGATTATGTCGTAACAAAGGTTCCCCGATTTACCTTTGAAAAATTTCCTAATGCTGATGACCGGATAGGAACGCAAATGAAATCTGTCGGTGAAGTTATGGCGATTGGGCGTACCTTTCAGGAGTCTTTGCAAAAGGCTTTAAGGGGGCTAGAAACTGATATAGACGGATTTGTGGAAAGGCCATTGATCGACCAAGAGGATAAACTAGACAAGATTCATATTGCATTACGGGTACCTGGTGCTGACAGACTTTTGTATATTGGGGAAGCCTTCAGACAAGGTATGAGTATTGATGATATCTACTCCTCTTCAAGAGTAGACAAATGGTTTCTCTCTCAAATAAAAGATCTAATTGATGAGGAAACCCGGTTGAGAAAGGGAACAATAGCATCTCTGACTGCCGATCAGTTGAATATGCTTAAGCGAAAAGGATTTTCCGATTCGAGAATTGCAACTCTTTTAAATACCAGCGAATCAGAAGTCAGGAATACAAGGGAAGTACATAATATCCATCCTGTTTTTAAACGTGTTGATTCCTGTGCCGCTGAATTTGCAGCTACTACGGTATATCTATATTCGACCTACGAAGAAGAATGTGAAGCAAAACCAACTACAAAGGAAAAGATTATCGTTCTCGGTGGCGGTCCAAACCGCATAGGCCAGGGAATCGAATTTGATTATTGTTGTGTTCAGGCCTCATTAGCGATGCGTGAAGCAGGATTCGAATCTATTATGATCAATTGTAATCCTGAGACGGTTTCAACTGATTACGATACTTCTGACAGATTATATTTTGAACCGCTAACCCTAGAAGACGTTCTAGAGATTATACGAATTGAGAAACCTCGCGGCGTAATAGTTCAATATGGTGGTCAAACGCCGTTAAATCTAGCCCGAGATCTTGAATTGTTAGGCGCACCAATAATTGGAACGACACCTGATAATATTGATCTCGCAGAAGATAGGGAAAGGTTTCAGAAACTTCTCCAGAACCTGGACCTGTTACAACCACCAAACCGGACAGCACGAAACGAAGAAGAGGCTGCAAGCCAAGCAAAGGAAATTGGTTATCCGATTGTAGTAAGACCTTCATACGTGCTTGGTGGCAGGGCGATGGAGATAGTTTACGATGTGTCTGACCTTAAGCGTTACATGCGATCTGCGGTTGCAGTCTCAAACGCATCACCTGTTTTACTGGATAGGTTTTTGGAAGACGCTATTGAAGTGGATATTGATGTTGTTTCGGATGGAGAGACGGTTCTCATTGGCGGCATTATGGAACATATCGAGCAGGCGGGTATACATTCCGGAGATTCTGCCTGTTCATTGCCGCCGTACAGCCTGGACAAGAAGGTGCAAAAACAATTGTCTGAGCAAGTGCGAAAGCTAGCGCTTAGCCTTGACGTGATAGGATTAATGAATAGTCAATTTGCGATCCAAGATGGGCGTATATTTGTGCTAGAAGTTAACCCAAGGGCCTCGCGGACAATTCCGTTTGTCTCCAAGGCAATAAATGTTCCGCTGGCCAAAATAGCAGCGAAATGTATGGTTGGATTGTCGCTTAAAAATCAGAAGATTTCAGATATTCCAACTCCTTCCTTTTACTCAGTAAAAGAGGCCGTATTTCCATTCATTAAATTCCCAGGTGTTGATCCCCTGCTTGGCCCAGAAATGAAATCGACGGGTGAAGTCATGGGTATTGGCAAGAGTTTCAGTGAGGCGTATGCGAAGGCTCAATTGGGTGCTGGTGAAAATTTACCCAGAAATGGCCTAGCGTTTATTAGTGCTCGTGATAAAGACAAACGCGAAATAAACAAACTTGCAAAAGAATTGCATGAAATGGAGTTTAAATTGTGTGCAACAGAGGGGACTAGCAAAGTGATTCAGGAATGTGGAATTGATTGTCAGCGGGTGAACAAGGTCAGGGAAGGTCAGCCGCATATAGTTGATATGCTAAAAAATGACGAGATTAACCTGATAATCAATACAACCGAAGGCAAGGAGGCTGTGGCGGATTCTTATTCAATTCGTAGGACGGCACTACAGCATAAAGTATTTTATACTACGACTATGGCTGGGGCATTTGCGACTATCCAGGCGTTGAAATGTTTGGATACACAAAAAATTAATTGTTTGCAGGAGTTACATAAAGGGGTGATCAAATGAGTTCTCCGTTGACAGCGAATGGTGCAATAAAACTTGGCGAACAGCTAAAAAATTTGAAGTCAGAAGACCGTCCCAGAATCATTGAGGCGATCGCTGAAGCTAGGGCGCACGGTGATCTGAGTGAAAATGCGGAATATCACGCAGCTAGAGAACAGCAGAGTTTAATTGAGAGACGTATAGCTTTGCTCGAATCGACTTTAGCGGATGCGCAAATTATCGACGTCAAGAATATTAATGCAGACAACAAGGTTGTCTTTGGAGCAACTGTTACATTGACGAACCTCACGGATAATAAAAAAGTTACCTACCAGATCGTGGGCCAAGAAGAGGCTAGCGTTGAACATGGATTGATATCAGTATCTTCGCCAGTGGCAAGGGCAATGATCGGGAAGGAAGAAGGAGATGTGATTGAAGTGAATACTCCAGGGGGATTACAGGAGTATGAGATTATTGAGATAAAGTATATTTAAGATCCCAGAAATCAAACCCTGCATTGAATCTTCACTTATTCTCAAAAAAAGCGGCTGGATTTGATATTGAAGCGTGATGCTAATTGGTTGTCTAGACAGCAGCAGGACCAGTTTGTAAAAAAGGCGCGCAAGTTTAATTACCGATCCCGGGCTGTCTTCAAGTTGCAGGAGATAGATGAGAAGTATCATTTAATCAAGCCAGGACAGATCATTTTTGATTTAGGTGCCGCACCGGGCAGCTGGTCTCAATATATATCCCAGAAAGTTGGAAGCAATGGCAAAGTAATTGCTGTCGATATATTAGATATGCAGCCGATTAAATCAGTGCAATTCATCCAAGGTGATTTCAGCGAAGAAAGTGTATATGAACAATGTCTGTCACAGATTGATAATCACCAGGCAGACCTTGTAATTTCGGATATGGCCCCCAATTTAACAGGTATCAGGGATGTTGATCAGGCTAGGAGTATGTCCTTATCTGAGCGGGTACTTGATTTTTCACGTCATGTACTTCGTTCACAAGGCGACATAGCGATTAAACTTTTTCAGGGCAAAGACACAGACAAGTTTAAAACAGAACTAAGTGAAAAATTTCAACGAGTTACCGTATGTAAACCAAATGCATCACGTGACAGTTCTCGGGAGTTTTATATCCTGGCTCGAGGTTATAAGGTATAATATCTTGATTATTATCGAAAAAGCGGCTTAGATTGAAATGATTACTTTAGTTGCAGGGGCACTATACCGATCTTATCTGTCAAAGTGATTATCGAATCTTTAAATCCATATAGAAGTTAAGAGGTCTTAAATTGAACGATTTTGCTAAAAATCTGATGTTATGGGTCATCATTGCCTTGGTGTTAATGATGGTGTTCCGCAATTTTGGTGCACCGGCGACCACGAGTAATGTCCCATATTCTCAATTTATCTCTGCAGTAAAGTCAGGCCGGGTGGTGTCAGTCACTATCGAAGGTAATACTATCAACGGTGTATTTACCGATAGTACGCGTTTTAACAGTTTTAGCCCGGAGACAAGCAATGATGCATTGATTGGTACTTTACTAGAGAACAATGTTGAAATTAAAGGGGCAGCGCCACGCAATTCGTTCTGGGCTCAGGCCTTGATTTCATGGTTTCCTATCCTTTTGTTACTAGGGATCTGGATATATTTCATGCGCCAGATGCAGGGAGGTGGGGGTGGTCGCGGTGCTCTGTCTTTTGGTAAGAGTCGTGCACGTCTTCTCAATGAAGACCAAGTCAGGATTACTTTCAATGATGTAGCCGGTGTAGAGGAAGCAAAAGACGAGGTCTCCGAATTAGTGGAGTTCTTAAGCGATCCTGGCAAATTCCAGAAGCTGGGCGGGAAGATACCCTCAGGTGTATTAATGGTCGGCGCTCCCGGTACAGGGAAAACCTTGCTTGCAAAAGCCATTGCAGGGGAGGCTAAGGTTCCCTTTTTTACGATTTCAGGTTCAGACTTCGTCGAAATGTTCGTTGGTGTTGGTGCATCGCGTGTACGAGATATGTTTGGGCAGGCCAAGAAGCATGCTCCATGCATCATCTTTATTGATGAAATCGATGCAGTGGGCCGTCATCGTGGAGCGGGTCTTGGCGGTGGTCACGATGAAAGAGAACAGACACTGAACCAGTTACTGGTGGAGATGGATGGTTTCGAAGGAACGGAAGGAGTCATAGTCATTGCTGCAACAAACCGTCCTGATGTGTTGGACCCCGCATTACTGCGTCCCGGACGTTTTGATCGTCAGGTTGTTGTTCCGCTACCTGATATACGTGGTAGAGATCAGATACTCAAAGTGCATATGCGTAAGGTAGCATTCGATGATGATGTTAACGCGAATGTGATTGCGAGAGGCACGCCTGGATTTTCCGGTGCAGACTTAGCCAACCTTGTGAATGAAGCGGCATTGTTTGCCGCGCGAGCGAATAAAAAGCGGGTAGAAATGGATGATTTTGAGCGCGCCAAGGACAAGGTCATGATGGGTGCTGAAAGACGTTCCTTGGTTATGAGTGATGATGAAAAGAAGTTGACCGCCTATCACGAATCAGGACATACAATTGTTGGACGTTCCTTGCCCAGCCATGATCCCGTATATAAAGTGACTATAATTCCTAGGGGTCGTGCACTAGGTGTCACTATGTTCCTGCCTGAAGCAGATAGATTGAGTTTCAGTCGCCAGTTTCTGGAGAGCCAGATTTGTAGCTTATTTGGTGGGCGTATAGCCGAAGAATTAATATTCGGAGCAGATTCGGTTACTACCGGTGCATCCAATGATATTCAACGAGCAACTGACATTTCCCGAAGTATGGTGACAAAATGGGGCTTGTCCGAGAAATTGGGGCCACTGACCTACAGCGAAGAGGAAGGAGAAGTTTTTCTGGGGCATTCTGTTACCAAGCACAAGGAAATTTCTGACGAAACAGCTAGGGTAATCGATGCCGAGATCCGCAGATTGATTGATAAGAATTATAATAAGGCAGAAAAAATCCTAAAGGATAACATCGACAAGCTGCATAGCATGGCGGAAGCCCTCATCAAGTATGAGACTCTGGATAATGATCAGATTACTGACATTATGGAGGGTAGGCAGCCACGCCCGCCATCGGGATGGGATGATGACAGCACATCATCTGGCAGTATCAAGAAGAAGGCGAAAAAAAGGACACGTAAAGCTGGCAAGTCAGTCGCATCTGGTGATAGTTCGGACAAGGATACTCCACCGCCTATCAGTGACCCGGCTAAGTCTGCCTGATCCGGGTTTACGATAACTCCGGCCAAAAATAAATCTATTTCGGTTGGATCTCACTTCCATTCAGCAAAAATAATAATGCGGAAATTTTTCGGTACAGACGGTATCCGCGGTCGGGTCGGCGAGTACCCAATTAACCCTGAATTTATTATGAAACTGGGTTGGGCAGCTGGACGAGTTTTGGCAAAAAATGGAAATGGACCGGTTTTAATTGGGAAAGATACCCGGTTGTCCGGATATATGTTTGAATCGGCATTGGAGGCCGGACTGTCAGCTGCGGGTGTCGATATTAGATTATTAGGTCCATTGCCGACACCAGGCATTGCATATCTTACTCAGAATACACGAGCACAAGCTGGCATCGTTATTAGTGCTTCCCATAATCCCTACCATGATAATGGGATAAAATTCTTTTCAAGTGATGGCAAGAAACTGCCAGTTGATATCGAACTAGCGATAGAAGCAGAGCTGGATCAACCTATGTATATCCATGGTCCGTCAAGACTAGGCAAAGCCAGACGGATTAATGATGCACCACGCCGCTACATTGAATTTTGCAAGAGTCGCTTTGACAACAAACTGAACCTGAGTGGCCTGCATATCGTTATCGATTGTGCACACGGTGCCTGCTATCACATAACCCCGAAAGTAATAGGTGAGCTAGGTGCTAAAGTTGATGTTATCGGCGCTGAGCCAGATGGAATGAATATTAACGATGGATATGGAGCTACCAGTACTGAAAAATTGACACAGGCAGTTCGGTTTCACCAAGCAGATCTAGGAATTGCACTCGATGGTGATGGTGATCGAGTGATTCTGGTCGACAGTCAAGGCAAAGTGGTTGATGGTGATGAAATCCTTTATATCATTGCTAAATCTAAGGCCGAGTCTATAAATGGAGCGGTTGTAGGAACGATGATGAGCAACCTGGGTCTCGAATCTGCAATCAAAGACCTAAAGCTTAAATTTTATCGTGCCAATGTTGGTGACAGATACGTCATGGAAATTTTGACAGCAAATAATTTAAAGCTGGGAGGGGAATCTTCAGGCCACATTATCGACCTCAATATGGCGACCACAGGTGATGGGACGATTTCTGCCTTGCAGGTATTGTATGTCATGACGCAAACAGGCAAATCTCTTCATGACTTAAAAAGTGGCATGCTCAAGTACCCCCAAAAGCTAGTTAATGTAAAACTCAAATCAGACTTTGATCCAGATACGCTTCCAGAGATTAATGCTGCTGTCCATGAAGCTGAACAGATTCTGGGAGACCATGGCAGGGTATTACTCCGTCCCTCTGGAACGGAGCCGGTCATGAGAGTAATGGTAGAAGGGGCCGACGTAGTCGAGGTAGATTCTCTTATAAAGATGTTAGTTTCTCGAGTCGAAAACATTCCGCAAAAATAAAGTTCCGGAAGATACTTACTGCTGTCTATCTCAAAACTGCAACACAGAATGCTTTAATTAAACTATATCGTAATTAATAATTAAATTTCGTGTAGGCGTTGTACAATACGTCGAACATCGAGGTGATAATTCATCAATTTCCTATAATTGTGGTCAACACACTAATGACCATCAGATGCTTTTTATTTGTAGGAAAATAATTTCACTAGACTAAAAACGTAATATACAAGCGAGCCATAATAAATATGGGAAAACGTATTCTCATAGCCGATAAAATTGCACTAGAAGGTGTCGAATATCTAGAAAATCAGCCGGGTTTCACTGTTGATGTAATTCATGATCTTAACGAAACAGAGCTGTGTAAAAAGATTGCAGGATATGATGCTGTGCTGGTCCGTAGTGCAACCAAGATTACCGAAAAAGTCATTGATAAGGCCGATAGCTTGCAGGTGATAGGCCGGGCTGGTATTGGCGTTGATAACATTGACATATCTATGGCAACGGAGAAAGGGATCGTCATTATGAACACTCCCGACGCCAATGCGACTACGACTGCAGAGCTGACATTCGCACATATTCTATCTCTAAGCAGGAACCTGCCAAAAGCTGACTTGTCTGTCCGCAGTGGAAAATGGGAACGCGGAAAATTCATGGGGGCTGAACTGGCAAATAAGACACTTGGTGTTGTCGGTTACGGCAATATTGGTCACATAGTCGCTTCTCGTGCCAGAGCATTCAAGATGAAGATTGTGGCATTCGACCCCTTTGTAACCCAGGACATATTCGATAAGGACGGTGTGACACCCATGGAAGTGGACGATCTGATTAAAGTCTCCGATTACATTACTTTGCATTGCCCGGTTAATGATAAGACACGAAGAATGATAAACGCCGATCGAATTGATAGGATGAAACCGGGTGCTTTTATTATCAATGTGGCACGTGGCGGACTGATCGATGAAGATGCATTATATGCAGCGCTGAAAAGCGGAAAAATCGCTGGTGCCGCGCTGGATGTATTCGAAAATGAACCTCCCAAAGAGTCTCCGCTTTTTAAGCTAGACAATATCGTATTTACTCCGCACCTGGGTGCATCAACAGATGAAGCTCAGATAGCCGCAGGAACGGAACTAGCTCGCCAGATAGCAATCTATCTGCAGACAGGTGAACCTATAAATTCAATTAACCTGCCTCCGGTAACATCAGAAGAACTGATTAAATTGCAACCTTACCTGCTATTAGCGAACAGCTTGGGTAAGTTGCTGGGTCAGATGATCGATAATCCAATACAGCAACTTGAGGTCACATTGTGTGGCGAAGCAACTGAACGTGACGTGCGATCAATATCAGTTGAAAGTCTGGTTGGATTATTTAGCGAAAAGCATTCCGGCCCAATCAATCGTGTCAACGCAGTTTTAACTGCATCCCAGCATGGCACCAAACTTGTGGAAAGTTCGTGTGCCGATCACCCGCATTATCATGCGACGGTCAGTTTGACTGCACGTCATGGCGACGACAAAACTGTAGTTGAAGGGGCCTTGTTCGACCATAAACATCCGCGACTGGTGAGGATTAATGACTATCCGATAGAAGCTGTTCTGGGAGGCCATTTGTTACTAACTAGGCACATGGATCGGCCTGGTGTGGTTGCCGCTGTCAGTTCAATTCTAGCAAAAAATCAGATCAACATTTCCAGTATGCAATTGGGGAATGTTAATGGTACTGATCATGCAGTTGCTATCATTGGTATCTCTGCACTATTGGATAACACAATTTTGCAGGCAATTGCCGAAATCGAGACCATCAACAAAGTAATACAGGTCAGCCTTTAAAGTGAAAGTTAAGGCATTCCAAGGCCTGAGGCCGGCTGAAAAATATGCTAGCCGAGTGGCCTCCCGGCCCTATGATGTGCTGGATTCCAATGAGGCTAAGGAAGAGGCCGAAGGAAATCCTTATTCGTTTTTGAATGTTGTCAAGCCAGAAATTACGCTACCGGTTGAAACTGATCCTCACTCACAGGCGGTGTACGATGCCGGTCGTGACAATTTTAATAAACTTGTGAAAGAAGAAATATTCATTCAAGATGAAGACGATCAGTTTTATATCTATGAACTGACTATGAACGGCCATACACAGACCGGTATAGTTGCTTGTGCTTGGATCGAAGATTATTTACAAGACAAGATCAAGAAACATGAGTTGACACATCCTGATAAGGAAGCCGATCGCAAAAACCATATTCGCACATCCATGATGAATGCCGAACCTGTGTTATTTGTTTATAAGTCAGCAAGGGAGTTTGATGATATCGTTAACGAAGTAAAGTGTTATGAGCCTGAATATGATTTCGTTGCAGATGACGGAATTAGCCACAAATTATGGACAATTACTGATGAGACGCTTATAAATAATATTATTCAGAGTTTTTCAAAGATGCAGTTCACCTATGTCGCGGATGGTCATCATCGGAGCGCAGCCGCAACCTTGGTTGGTAGTGATTTCAGAAATGAAAATCCAGAATATACAGGATCCGAAGAATACAATTATTTCCTAGCTGTCTATTTTCCCGATAACCAATTACAGATCCTGGACTACAACCGCGTAATCCGGGATCTCAATGACCATACTCCTGATTCATTTATCAACGAAATTTCAAAATCATTTTCTGTCAAAAAGACTGGCAAGTTGCCGTACAAACCAGGGAAGTTACATGAAATAGGTATGTATCTTGACGGTGATTGGTATTCTCTGACTGCCGCTCCAGGTACATTTAACGATAGTGACCTTATTGACGTCCTAGATGTTACTATCCTGTCGGAATCTATACTGAAACCTGTCCTAGATATTCAGGATTTGCGTACCGACAAGCGAATTGAATTTGTCGGTGGTATCCGTGGACTTGGCGAACTCGAACGTCGTGTCGATAGCGGGGAAATGGCGGTTGCTTTCGCCATGTATCCAGTCTCTATGAAGCAACTGATGGATATAGCTGATAACGGATTAATTATGCCTCCCAAAGTAACTTGGTTCGAGCCAAAATTAAGAAGTGGGTTAATCGTACACAGTCTACTTGATTAAATATCTCTTAGCAGTTCGTTCAGGCCCACTTTACCTCGTGTTTTTTCATCAACCTGCTTTACGATCACAGCACAATATAAGCTGTATTTGCCATCGCTACTAGGCAGGTTACCTGAAACGACAACAGAGCCCCTAGGGATCCTGCCATAGCTAATTTTGCCGGTCGCACGATTATAAATCTTGGTGCTCTGACCGATATAGACACCCATTGATATAACCGTACCCTCTTCGACGATGACACCTTCTACGATCTCAGAGCGTGCACCAATAAAACAATTGTCTTCAATAATTGTCGGGTTGGCTTGTAAGGGTTCGAGTACACCACCCAGACCTACGCCTCCCGATAAATGTACATTTTTACCAACCTGTGCACAGGATCCGACTGTCGTCCAGGTATCTACCATGGTACCTGAGTCTATATAAGCACCGATATTTACATAGCTTGGCATCATCACCACGTTAGGGGCGATGTAGCTGCCATACCGTGCCACTGCGGGGGGCACGACACGTACACCGAGCTTCTGAAATTCGTTTTCGTCTTTGTTAGCAAACTTGATGTCGACTTTGTCGTAGTAATTAGTAAATCCGCCTTCTATCGTTTGATTATCATTAAAGGTAAATGACAACAATACGGCTTTTTTCACCCACTGGTTGACGACCCATTCACCGTTTTTCTTTTCTGCAACGCGCAACTTTCCTGAGTTTAATAATTCAAGAATTTCCGTTACAGCATCCTTGATCTTGGTATCAGCAGATTTTAGTTGTGATCGATTCTCAAAAGCTTGATCAACAATCTTTTCCAGTTCTATCATGGTTACGCCCTTATTTTTACTACATTGAATTAATTGGTCTATAGGTAAGATTAGGTAGTATTATACTTTATTCAAGCAGTGCAACCAGAGTGATCCACAGCCGTTTTGAGCCCGGTTTGATACCATCAAATGGTCGACACAGAAATCTTCTTAAAAGTGTCAGTATGTTACTCTGTTTTATCGGCTGCAGTCTGATGGTGTTAAAGCTAAGCTAGACCTGTGATCAAGCATTTTTGCCAATTCAAGTGATTCATACGCAGTAATATTATGTTTTATTCGAGTAATTCGCCAATTTCACCCGGATTAATAAATGATTCTCTTGTGTTATGCTTTGCACCCTTTTCTGCGGCAGGAACCTGATAATGGGTGGCGGTCTAGACAACGTTTTGTAGCTGATCGTATGTGTATTTTGTCTCAGAAATAATTTAGAAAATGTGAAGAATTGAATGGATGAGTAAAAAATATAATATGGCCGTTGTCGGTGCGACCGGAGTAGTTGGTGAATCGATGATGTCGATACTCGAAGAACGAAGTTTTCCAATAGCTGAAATGCATGCTATAGCCAGCAGCCGTTCTGCTGGTGGGAAAGTTGAATTTAGAAACGAGAGCCTAGTAATTGATGATTTGCATACTTTCGATTTTACTAGCATTGATATCGGACTGTTTTCACCGGGCGCTGCCGTTTCTGAAATTTACGCACCCAAAGCAGCCCAGGCCGGTTGTGTTGTTATTGATAACACTTCCCAGTTTCGTTATGACAATGATATCCCCTTGGTCGTCCCCGAGGTGAACCCGCATGCCATAGCACAATATGAAAACCGGGGCATCATCGCAAATCCGAACTGTTCTACTATCCAGATGGTGGTGGCACTGAAACCTATTCATGATGCGGTAGGAATTGACCGTGTAAATGTTTGTACTTATCAGTCAGTGTCAGGTACCGGTAAAGAGGGGATAGCGGAACTCGAACAACAAACATTCGCGTTGTTGAACGGCAAACCCATAGACTGTATGGCTTATTCTAAGCAGATTGCCTTTAATGTTTTGCCGCACATCGATAATTTTCAGGATAACGGCTATACCTTGGAAGAAATGAAGATGGTATGGGAGACACAAAAGATATTCGAGGATGATTCCATTCAAGTAAACCCAACTGCCGTGCGTGTTCCGGTTTTTTACGGCCACTCAGAGGCTATTCATATTGAAACTCGGGCTAAAATCAGCATAGCGGAAGTACGCCAATTGCTTGATGCTATGCCCAGCGTGACTTTGCTTGACGACCAGTCGAGCGTCAATTATCCCACTGCAGTAACTGATGCAACTGGAACAGATCCTGTGTTTGTAGGCCGTATACGAGAGGATATTTCTCATCCTCAGGGTCTCAATTTATGGGTGGTGTCCGACAATGTTCGCAAGGGGGCCGCATTAAATAGTGTTCAAATCGCTGAAATTTTGGTAAAAGACTATCTATAAGCTATAGTTAAGGGGTGTTTATAAAGTAGCTTCGCAACTTTCAGCCCTTGTTAATTGCCGGGAATGAGATTTAAAAAGTGGGTAAAATGCCTCATTTTACAGTAGTTTATGTGATCACGTTTGGCATAATGTTGTGAATGTCATACGTAACTAATTGTCACTCAAGGGTTTTTACAGAAGAATCAATGGTAGAAATGCGAAAATTCATAGTAAAATGTGGCCTATACATTGCCTGTTGTTTTCTATTCGTTAACGTTCAGGCGCTGACACTTACTGAAGCTGAGCTGAAATCACGTTTAAATCAGACGTTAAATGCGCGCATTGGTATCAGCGGTGTCACTGATGAGGATATGAACAGCCTGGTAATCGGTGTCCCTCAATACAGAGGAAATGAAGTCCCAAGGGTCGATACCGATAAAGTATGAAGTTAAAAACGATGCACTCGGGCATTATATCCAGCTTACAACCAGTGATGTCGTCAGAGAGCCGGTTATGACATTTACTCTAGAGTTGGATCGGACGGATGGACACTTACTTCGGGACTATACGTTATTGCTGGATCCGAAGTAGTTAATCTGGGGACAAAAAAAGTAATGAAGTTGAAACTTATATTTATAATATTGCTGTCAGCAGTATCGTCCTGGACGTTTGCGCTTGGTCTCGGCAATATAGAATTGAACTCCGGCCTAAATCAGCCATTTGATGCAAGAATTGAGCTGCTGTCACCGACTGCTGATGACCTGAATACCATCAATATCAGTTTGGCCTCGATCGATGATTTTAGACGTGCTGGAATAGACAGACCGTTTATTCTTAGTCAATTGCGTTTCACTATAGAGGAAGGCGAAACGGGGCCTGATTACATACGCATTACTTCCAAGGAAGCAATTCGTGAACCCTTTCTGAACTTCTTGTTGGAAGCAAACTGGTCGAATGGCCGGTTGTACCGAAAATATACCGTTTTGCTCGATCCTCCACTTTATGGTCCCAATGTTAGAAGATCCTTATCTCCCGTTGTACCTAATGGACCAACATCCACGCCGGTGGCTCCGTCAGTATCTTCAACAGAGCAACCTTCTGTAGAAGAACAGGATACTGGAACGAGTCTTCCCTCTAGTGTCTTTTCGGGTGACAGTTATGGTCCGATATCAGCAAACGAAACCTTATGGTCGATAGCAAGTAGGGTGCGTCCAGATAACTCCATTACTATCCAGCAAATGATGCTTGCTTTGCTCAGGGCAAATCCAGACGCCTTTATCGATAATAATATTAATGGTCTTAAACGGGGTCAGATATTAAGGATCCCGGATCAGGATGAAATTACCTCACAGTCGTCAGAAGAAGCGCTGGCCACTGTGCGATCACAAAATGCACTATGGGAAGAGTTCTCCGGGTTCATTTCCTCAGATCCTGCCGTCCGTCCGCTCTCGGGCACAGATACGACGAGCGTTGAGACAGAGGTAATCACCAGTGAATCTGAACCAGAGTTACGGCTAGTTTCACCATCCGAACTGGGTGAAGGCGGTGGTCTAACTACCGGAACTGACACCGACACTTCTCTAAATAGTGAAGACCTTGCCCTTGCGAATGAACAACTAGAGACTCTTTCATCTGAAAATGTAGATCTGAGGGAGCGCTTTAATGAATCTGAAGCGATAATCCAGGACCTCCGAAGATTGATCGAATTGAAGGATGACGAACTCGCTACTTTGCAACAGCAGTTGACTGGTGGAAGGATAGTAACAGAGGGTATCGACGATCTGGATATAGAGGAAGATGTCGAAGAGGATGAAGTAGAAGAGTTTGGGCCAGAAGAGTTTGAGTCAGAAGAAATTGATGCTGTTGAGTTTATTGAAGAAGAAACTTTTGATGAGGAAATGGTTGAAGCTGAGGACCTAGTAGATGAAATTACGGAACAGATAGAGGAAGAAGTAGAAGAAATAGCTGTAACACAGTCTGTTGTAACGACAGTACAATCACCTTCACAACCTGGTTTGATTGAACAGATACTGGACTGGGTGAAGGGTAATCTGATGATAGTCGGCGGTGCAATTGTTGCGATTGTACTGATTGCTGTGGCAGTGGTGTTTATAAGGAAGAAAAAAACAGCTAGTGGAGATGAAGAAGTAAGTGTTGCTCTACCTACAGAATTCCCGGATTTTAGCAGCACAGCAGAAGAAGCTCCTGCACCAGAAAGTGAGATAGAGGAGGAAGAGCCTGATTTTGACTTGTCTGCAGAGCCGGAAGATGAAGTCGGGGATGACGCAACAGTATTATTAAGTGAATCAGAGTCAGCTGACCTTGCACCTACTGCAGAAGAATCCAAGCCTGAAGCCGCGGAACCAGAAGAAGACCCACTGGCAGAGGTTAATGTCTTTTTGGCCTATGAGCATTTTGATCAAGCAGAAGAGTTTGTTAGGGATGCAATTGTAGGTGATCCCGATAACCTCGATTTCCACGGTAAGTTACTAGAAGTTTTCTATTCAGCCGCAGACAAGGCTAAATATGAAGAAGAGGCACAGGTGTTGCACGATCTGGTAAATGGTGAAGGGCCACAGTGGGAGATGGCGACTATCATGTGGCAGGGAATGTCACCGAATCGCGCATTATTTGCCGAAGCAGTTGAAGAAGAACAGGAAGCCGGTGCTGAAGAAGATAAAACTGGTGGCGGTATCGTCGACCTAACAGCAGACGAAGATTCAGGTGAAGATGCCGGTCTCGATTTTGATATTGGTGGAGCAACTGACGAACCTGCCGCATCAACTGATGAAGATGTACTTGATGTTACATCCGGATCGGAGGAAGAGGACCTGCTAGATGTAACTGTAGCGGTCGGACTGGATGCTGTCGAAGATGAAGTTAAAGCTGGCGCAGATGAAGAAGAAAATCTATTGGATATTACTGGCGGAACAGAGCCCGAAGAGAGTGAAGATATTCTGGATATTTCTTCAGCGGGTGGAGAGGATCTGCTTGATGTTACTGCACATACTGATCTCGACATCAATGAAGACGAAGATTTGTTGGATGTCACAGTAGCTACCAGTCTAGAAGCCAGCACAGAAGATGTACCGCCTGAACCTGAACAAACTGACGGCGATGATAATGCACTAGATTTTGATATAGGCGGAGTCGGTACGACAGAAACCGAAAATACTGACGACGTCGCATCCAGTAGTGATAATGTTGTTGATTTTGATTCGTCAGCTGCATCAGCAGAATCGGATGATGGTCTTGATCTCGATATGGGTATTGATATCGAATCACCCGCTGAAAGTCAGGAAGTGGATCTGGATAGTGGAGAAGAGGATGGTGGGATAGAACTGGATCTAGGATCAGACGAGGTTGCATCCAAATCCGATGACGGCCTTGAACTAGATTTAGGTCTGGATACTGATGAAGACGACGGCGGAATAGAACTGGATTTAGGAACAGATGAAGATACTGGCGATGAAGGGCTAGACTTATCGCTGGATTCTGATGATGTTGCAACGGATGATGTTGCTGATGAGAGCATTGAGTTGGATCTGAGTATGGAAGATGAATCTGAAGGCGGTGATCTTGAGATTGATATGGATTCAACCATGGAAATGCCAAAGGACAGTAAACTGAGTCTGGATCAAGATGACGATGATGATGACGATGAAGATGATGATGAAGATCATACTGTCTTTGTTCCTCGGACGTCTGATGCGACCGAGCAATCGCAGGAAGACGAGATTGCAACCAAGCTTGATCTGGCAAAAGCCTATGTCGAGTTGGGTGATAAAGACAGTGCAAAACCGATACTCGATGAAGTAGTAAATGATGGAAACGATAAACAGCGTAAACAAGCAGAAGAGTTATTAAGTCAGATTTCCTGATTTAAGCCGAAATCTGCACAACATTGTTTTCAGATTAGTATCCGTTGTTCAGGCTTTTTACCCTTCGTAAATACTTTTTCAGACTTACTAAATGGTGCAACGCCAAATCGGTATATTATGAGACTGGCAGCTGGTGTTGAATATCAGGGTGCAGGTTTTTCAGGTTGGCAAAGACAGACTGGCCAGCGTACTGTCCAGGAATGCATTGAATCAGCAATATCCAAGGTAGCTAACCATCCCATCACAGTGCATTGTGCTGGGCGTACCGATGCCGGTGTTCATGCCTCTCAGCAGGTAATTCATTTTAATACGTCATCCGATAGGGAACTCCGCTCATGGGTGTTAGGTAGCAATAACAATCTGCCTAAGGAAATTAGTCTAGTATGGGTGAAGCCTGTGACTGATGATTTTCATGCCAGGTTCAGTGCCATTGCGCGGAAGTACAGGTATATCATTCTCAACCGGGAAACCCGTCCAGCGGTTTACGGGGGATTAGTTACATGGGAATGCAGACGACTTGATGAAAGCAGGATGTCCGATGCGGCCACATTTCTAAAAGGCGAGCATGACTTCACTTCTTGTCAAGCTGTTTCTTGCGAGTCAAAAAAACCTGTGCGGACAGTTAATAAACTGGTTATTTGCAGGATAGACGATTTTGTAATTATTGATATCGAAGCGAATAGATTTTTGCGTCAGATGGTTCGAAATATTGCAGGTGTCCTTATGCTGGTTGGGATGGGCAAGCAAGATACTGGCTGGTCGAAGTCAGTTCTCGATGCCCGTAACAGGACTGCCGTTGGATATACTGCCCCGGCTGAGGGGTTACATTTTGTCAGTGCTGTTTATCCACTGGAATTTGAAATTCCAGATGTTAATATGGGCCCTGCATTGATGAAAGCGATAAAATGTATCAAATTAGGTTTTTAAATTAACAACATCGCTCACTCCCGAGTAAACTTCCAACAGGATATATCACTACTACAGTAGGATCAGAATGTGAACAGAGTGCGCGTCAAGATTTGTGGGATTACCCGGGCTGAAGATGGCCTTTTTGCAGCACTTGCAGGTGCAGATGCTATCGGGCTGGTATTTTACGCGGACAGCCCGCGTAATATTGATGTAGATATTGCAAACTCCATAATTGATGTATTGCCTCCGTTTGTTACCAAAGTTGGGTTGTTTGTTAATGCGGTGCACGCTGATATTGAATTGATCCTGAAAACTGTTGCACTTGATATGTTACAGTTTCACGGAGAAGAGAGTCGGGAGGATTGCAATCGCTATGCACTGCCTTATATAAAGGCTGTGAAAATGGAAAATGATATCGATTTGTTTAAACAGGCGGAGAGATATCATGACTCAGTTGGTCTGTTACTCGATACTTATGTATCTGGAGCTACAGGCGGGACAGGACAGCTGTTCGACTGGGGCTTAATCCCTTCAGAGCTGGATAAGCCGATCATTCTTGCCGGAGGTTTGGATGCGGATAATGTTAAACAGGCAATACGGAAAGTCGCCCCTTATGCAGTGGATGTTAGTAGTGGAGTAGAATTTTCAACAGATAAAAAGGATCAGGAAAAGATCAGAGAATTGATTCAACAGGTAAACGAGTGTAAGCCATGAATAACAGACAACGATTAATTGATTTGATTACCGGATATAAACTGGACCGGCGTGATGTAGCTGAGTTATTGAAAGTAAAACGGGATATGGTCGATCGCTGGTTGCTCTCAGCTGAATCGAAAAACCATGAGGAAGTCCCTGAAATGGCAATTGAATTGCTTGAATTAAAGCTTGGAGCGCCACCGGTAGATGAAAGCATGTCTGAGTAACACAGTCGATGAAAATATTTTAACAGATAAGATAATGTTATGAGCTGGCTAAATAAATTACTTCCTTCTCGGGTCAGTACAGATGGTGGAAATCGTCGTACAGTACCTGAAGGTGTGTGGACGAAATGTACTAAATGTGATGCAGTGTTATTTCGAGCTGAATTAGTCCGTAGTCTCGAAGTATGTCCTAAGTGCACTCATCATATGCTTATACATGCACGTCCTCGACTGGATCAATTCCTTGATTCTGAGCCCAGGATTGAAATCGGAAATACGATTAAGTCAGTCGATAAGTATAAATTCAAAGACAGTAAAAAATACCGTGATCGTTTGAGTCAAGCACGAAAGACTACGGGTGAGGAAGATGCTCTCGTCGTTATTATGGGTTCAGTCAAATCAATTCCGGTTGTTGCTTGTGCTTTTGAGTTTGATTTTATGGGCGGCTCGATGGGATCAGTTGTTGGCGAAAGGTTTGCCCTAGCGGTAGATGCTTGTATTGAAAATAATGCTGCTTTGGTATGTTTTGCTGCGAGTGGTGGGGCAAGAATGCAGGAAGCACTTTTCTCGCTTATGCAAATGGCGAAAACCAGTGCAGCCTTAGGTCAATTGCAGAAATCTGGGTTACCGTATATCTCTGTACTTACAAACCCAACGACCGGAGGAGTGTCAGCCAGCTTGTCTACTCTTGGAGACGTTAATATTGCTGAACCCAAAGCCTTAATAGGATTCGCGGGACCCCGGGTTATCGAGCAGACTGTCCGCGAAACCTTGCCTGAAGGTTTTCAACGCAGCGAATTTCTATTGGAACACGGTATAATCGATATGATTGTCGAACGTCGTCATATGCGAGACAAAATTGCATCAGTTCTTGCAGTGTTTTTACACCGACCTGCGCCAATCTAACGGATACTGATTTGTAGCAAGCGGTTTCTGGAAAATGACAGTTTCCATTCTCACCAAATCATTCACACCCGCGGAGGAGACTCCGCTTAGATATTCAACCCTTAGTGAGTGGCTCGATTGGCAAGAGAACCTTCATTCTACATCTATCAACCTCGGCTTAGACCGATGTGCAAAGGTAGCCGAAATCATGGGACTACTATCACCCAGTTACTTTGTTATCAGTATCGCTGGCACCAACGGCAAGGGATCTTGCGCGGTCATGCTCGAGAGTATCCTTCGATTAGCGGGTTACCGGGTCGGTATTTTTACCTCGCCACACTTGCTACGTTATAATGAACGAATCCGCATCAATGGCGATGAGGTAAATGATGCGCTGTTGTGCCATACATTTAACAAGATAGACCAATTGAGAGGTGAAGTATCTCTCACTTACTTTGAATTTGGCACCCTTGCAGCCATGGATATATTTCAAGAATCCAATCTTGATATCGCAATTATGGAAGTTGGTCTTGGTGGTCGATTGGATGCAGTTAATATGCTTGATGCGGATATCGCTCTGATCAGTACTATCGATTTGGATCATGAACAATGGTTGGGAAAAGACAGAAATTCAATTGGCCAAGAAAAGGCTGGAATCTTCCGCTCGATGAAGCCAGCAATCTGTGCAGACCCCAATCCTCCAGCAAGCATTCATGAGGCTGCTGATTTAGTAGGTACCCGGTTGATTCAATCAGGGATTGATTTTTACAGTGAAATTAAAAATGATGTTTGGTCATGGTATTCTGATCTTAGCCATTATGAAATGCTACCATTACCAGGAAATCAGCTATATCAGGTCCAGAACGCAGCTGGTGTATTAATGGCCATTCAGGCATTATCCGGCCAGTTTCCCGTGGAAAGGGACGTTATTGATGAATGTCTGAGCAAATTCCATATGCCTTGCCAGTTTCAATTAATCCCAGGAGATATCGCAATCGTCCTTGATGTTGCACATAATCGCCAGGCAGCTGGCATACTGGCAAACAATCTGTCGAAATTAATAAAGACAGGTAAAATATCAGCAGTACTCGGTATGCTCATGGATAAAAACCATGCGGCATTTGTAAATGCAATATATCCTTATATTGATAATTGGTATTTGACGTCTCTTGACAATGATCGTTCTGCGAAAAGTGAGGAACTGGCGCAAGTGTTAACTTTAATTAACAGTGAGTGTCGAACTCTATTATTCGACAAGGCAGATGAGGCAATTTTACAGGCATATTCAGATGCCGAACCTAGCGATGTGTTGCTCATTACCGGCTCCTTTTATACTGTCAGTACTGCAGTTGCCTGTTTAGGCTTGGATATATAGTCGAGATGGAAAGAAGATTAAAAGAAAGATTAATTGGTGCAGCGGTGTTAGTCATGCTAGTGGTTATTTTCATCCCGATGATCCTGGATGATTCAGTACAGAGTGAAACGGAAATTACCAAAACTAATATCCCAGAAAGGCCTACGATAAATTTTAACTCGCGAATTATTCCTATAGAAGAGGTCGCCCTAGACAAAATCTCTGTAGATATCAACACAGAGGTTATCGATAATGAAGTTTCTCAATCAAACGTAGTGAAACCCCCTGTATCCAAAGAGCCGATCAATATCGAACGGCCGGTTAATGATCGGGTAGATATACCTTCTCCTGAATCGGCTATGGAGAAGCAAACTAGCAGTACTGTTGATGATGTTAAATCCCGTGGCTTGGTAGCGTGGGTGGTACAGTTGGGTAGTTTTTCTAATAAGGACAATGCGGATGCACTGGTAAAAACCATACGGGACGGGGGATATCCTGGCTATGTTGAGACGATCAACAATGCATCAGGCCTTATATACAGGGTACGGGTGGGTCCAGACCTATTGAAATCGGACGCAGAAAAGATTCAAGTGGAGTTGAAAAAGCAACTGAAACTTGAGGGTATAATACAACGATACCCTTAACTGGAGATTTGGTTTTACTATTCAATCTTGCGCTGACACGCCCATTTAAGATTAAAACTGACAGGGATAAAGGTGGGACTACTTGATATAGGCATAATGGGACTTATTTTGGTGCCAGCCCTGACAGGTGCAATTTACGGCTTCCTAAGCATTATATTATCGATAATTGCCTGGGTGCTGGCTCTAGCTATATCTATCAAATTCAGCAGTTCCTTTTCACCCATGCTTGAGTACTATGTTGAAAATGAGCTGTTCAGAGATGCGATTGCGTTTATCGGTTTATTTATTCTCTGCCTGGTACTGTTTACCGGGGTCGGGTATTTAATCAATCGACTTCTGGGTCGCACGGGATTGTCTGCAGTCGATAGGATTCTAGGTTTATTATTTGGAATCGGCCTAGGTGGATCATTTATTACGGTATTTATCTTTTTAGCTGGTTTTACCGATGTAACGCAGGCACCATGGTGGCAGAGGTCACTTTTGGTAGGGCCATTTGAGAGGACGGCAGTATGGGCACGTCAATTTTTACCTGAAAATATTGCAAAATATCACAATTTTGATAACCAAGAATCTAAACTGGACAGTGTGAATAACTGATGTGCGGGATTATCGGAATCGTAGGGAAAAATTTCGTCAACCAAGCATTGTATGACGGACTGACTATTGTTCAGCATCGTGGACAGGATGCCGCAGGAATAGTTACCTGCGAAGACGTTCAACTTTTCTTGAGAAAAAGTAACGGGTTGGTCAGGGATGTGTTTCGCACAAAGCATATGCTCAACCTTAGAGGTAAAATGGGTATAGGTCATGTGCGTTACCCAACGGCCGGTTGCTCTTCTCCTGCCGAAGCACAGCCCTTTTATGTTAATTCGCCCTACGGCATAACCTTGGCTCACAATGGAAACCTCACCAACGGGGATCAGCTGAAACGCGATTTGATGGATGTTGACTTGAGGCATCTCAATACCGGTTCCGATTCTGAAATCTTACTCAATATTTTTGCCTATGAATTACAAAAAGGCGGGAAGAAACGCAAAGAATTAATGCCAGAAGATATCTTCAAAGCCATTAGTGCTTTGCATAAACGATGTCGTGGTGGATATGCAGTTGTAGCTATGATCACTGGTGTCGGCATTGTCGGTTTCCGGGACCCGTACGGGATCAGACCGATAGTATACGGGGAGAAAACGACTGATAGAGGGAAGGAATATATCTTTGCCTCAGAAAGCGTGGCGATAGAAGCACTCGATTTTGTCCCAATTGGAGATATCGATCCTGGTGAGGCGATATTTATCAGCGCCGAGGGTAAGTTGCATACAAAAAAATGTGTAAACAAGACTCGATTGACCCCGTGTATTTTTGAGTTTGTATATCTAGCACGTCCTGATTCAATCATCGATAAGATTTCGGTATATAAGACACGACTTAGGATGGGTGAAAAACTGGCGGGAAAGATTTTAAAGATACGGCCTAATCACGATATCGATGTAGTAATCCCTATACCCGATACTGGAAGGACATCCGCCTTAACCCTCGCACAGTCATTGGATATAAATTACAGGGAAGGCTTCATTAAAAACCGCTATATCCCAAGGATATTTATTATGCCTGGGCAGGAGATACGGAGAAAATCGGTCAGACAGAAACTAAACGCGATTGACCTTGAATTCAAGGACAAAGTTGTTCTATTGGTAGATGATTCCATTGTGCGCGGCACGACTTCAAGGGAAATCATTAAAATGGCTAGAGAAGCAGGAGCCAAAAAGGTTTATTTTGCCTCAGCTGCTCCACCGGTACGTTATCCTAATGTATATGGCATTGATATCCCCACCTCCACCGAACTGATTGCATATAACCGAACTGAGGAGGAAGTTGCGGTAGCCATTGGTACCGATTGGTTAATTTACCAGGATGTAGATGATCTAATTGAGACCGCGCGGACAGGAAATCCTGAGATCACTGAGTTTGATACCTCATGCTTTACAGGACACTACGTTACTGGTGACATCAGCGAAGACTATCTACAACATATATCTGTGCTGCGTAGCGATGACGCAAAACGTTTCCGGGAGGGCGATGAGGATACGTTGATGGATCTATCTAATAGCGCTTAAATCTAATACAGTATTTTGTTTCTTTGAGATGAGGGGAAACTAGGTACGAGATTCTAGTATTTAAATCCTGTTACTATAATTCAAGGATTTTCTTGATCATTTTTCCATGGTATTCAGCGGGTTGATAGATGTTGCTTCGTTCAGGTGCTCCTGGAACTCTTGCTGTTGTGTTGTAAAATTCTCCAGGTTCTTTTGTAGATAATCGGAGAATGCTGCCTGATTGGTATTTCCGTAAAAACGTATCAACTGCGTCAATACTTCCTTCGTAAAAAGTGGTTCGCAATTATGTTCTTGTTCAGAAATGATTTGTAGCAGGATATTTCGCGTCAGATCATGATTGGTTTTGACGTCTTTCACCACAAATGTCACATCGCTCAGAACCAGTTTTTTGACATCATCAAGCGTGATGTATTTACTGATTTCAGTGTCATAAAGTCGCCGATTGGGATATTTTTTTATAATTCGTGGTTCGATCATTTTGTTTATTCGCGGATTCAACTTTGAAGTGCAACGTTGATGTTAAAAAAGACTTCATGTAGTGTTTTTGAATTAAGTGTTTTTCTGGGACGGTGATTGAGTTTTTTCATGACCAAGTTTAACTGCTTTTGTGTAATCGTGCTGGAGTCCATTTTCTTTGGGAAGTACTGTCGAATGAGACCATTGATATTTTCATTTAAATCCCGTTCCCAGGAGGCATAAGGATGTGCAAAATAGAACCCCGCGTTCAATTGTTGAGCAATAACCTCATGCTCAGCAAATTCTTTTCCATTATCCGAGGTGATCGTGTGAACCGACGCCTTCATATTAGACAACAATCGCACGATAGCTTGCCTGAGGGCAGAGGCAGTTCGTCGTTTCACCTGTGCAATCAAGGTGTACATCGACTTGCGCTCGCTCAAGGTGACCAGCGCCTGTCGATGGCCTTTGCCGATGACGGTGTCCACTTCCCAGCCACCGATGCGTGTCTTCCTGTTCACAATGGCTGGACGCTTATCAATGCTGCCCTGATTCACCAGAACCCCACGACGTTGATAACTACCATAACGCTTCTTTCGTTTCTTCTGGCAACGCAAGTACCGGTACAGCTCACCGCCGTCTGCCTTGTCCTGGTATATGTAGTGATATATCCATTCATGACTCAGAGCGATACCTTCTCGTTTATGCAACCAGTCACTGATTTGCTCAGGACTCCATTCGTCCCGCAGCCAGACCTCTACTCGCTCCCACAAGGTCGTGGGGAGTCGCTGTTGTTGGCTGGCTTCTCGACGCGCTTGCCGGAGCAACTGAGCTTGGCGGGGTCGATAGCCTCTCAAGCCACGGTTGCGTCTGAGTTCACGGCTAATAGTAGATTTATGCACGCCTATCAAGGCGGCTATCTCCGTTTGTGTATGTCCTGCTTTCATCAGGGCGTAAATCTGGTAACGTTGATGCTCGGTAAGCTGTGTGTAGTGTCTCATCTGTGCCTCTCTTTCTTGCTGGAACGAAAGGTAAGGATGCTACCGCAGCTTGCCGTTCGTGCCACCTAATTGAGTTGCACTTACAAATTGAATTCACGATTGTTAAAACTATACGATTTAAAAGAATTTAATATCTAGCCTGTCTGTCGATACTAACCCGATAATTTCTATACATTGTCAGTGGTTTCGTTTTCTCTCTGTACAAACTAGATGGTATTTGATCTTGTACCGCAAGCACATCGTTGCAGTGCACAATTTATGTTGCATAGTAACAAAATCATGCAGGGATGACCAGCTATAGAGGCGGTCAATATCAAGTCGTATTAGCTAAATAACAGATTGATTTGTATTAAAAAGATGCCGAGTCAGTACTGCCTCGGGGGACACGCTTTGCTAGTAATGCAGAGTACGCATATCAACTGCCAAAGACGCCTCATGCATGGCCTCAGCCAGGGTTGGGTGTGCGTGTATTGTCCTGGCAATATCTTCTGAACTCCCATCAAATTCCATGGCGAGTACCGACTCCGCAATGAGCTCAGATGCGTTAGGTCCTAATACGTGTACGCCAAGGATACGGTCCGTAGTGGCATCACTGATCATTTTAATCATTCCTTCGGTATCACCCATAGCATGTGCTCGACCGCTTGCAGCAAAGGGAAAGACACCGACCCGAAATTCCTTGCCTTGTTCCTTTAATTCCTGCTCTGTCTGACCTACCCATGCAATTTCTGGCCATGTATAAATCACCCATGGAACAAAGTTATAATCAAAATGACTGGATTTTCTAGCAATCCTCTCCACAATCGCTATACCTTCTTTAGATGCTTTGTGGGCAAGCATGGGTCCTCGTACGACGTCACCGATTGCATAAATATTGTCTACAGTGGTTCGACAGAAATCATCAACAACGATAAAACCGCGTTCATCAACATCTAATCCTATATCCTTTGCCCCCAGGCCTTCTGTATTGGGCCGTCTGCCGACTGCGACAATTAATTTATCAATAGATAATTGTTGTTTGCCGTTTTTATCTTCGTAAGTTACGGTTATCGTTCGATTGTTCGATCCGGTTCCGGTTACTTTCGCGCCGAGCTTGATATCCAGCCCTTGTTTACGTAATAATTTTTCTGCATTTGTTGCAATTTGTCTGTCTGCTGATGGTAGAAACTCATCAAGAGCTTCGAGAATAATGACTTCGGATCCCAGACGGTTCCAGACACTGCCAAGTTCAAGTCCGATCACCCCTGCGCCTATGACACCGAGTTTGCGTGGGACATCGTTAAATGCGAGTGCTCCTGTTGAATCCACTATAAGTTCATTATCGACTGGGGCAGGGGGTATCATAGTTGGAACAGATCCCGTCGCTATGATGATATACGTTGCAGATACGGTATACACTTCTGCTTGATCTTTACCAACCGGGTTGACTTCAATCTGGTTACCACCTGCAAGGCGGGCATGACCTTGTAGCCATTCTATTTTATTTTTACGGAATAGACCGGCAATGCCCTGAGTCAGAGTTTGAACAACCTTAGTTTTACGCTGGATCATCCGGCTAATATCAAGCGTAACACCGGAACTGTTTATTCCATGCTCATTGGCTTCGTTCTTCAGAAAGCTGTAGTGGTGCGATGAATCAAGTAGTGCTTTTGAAGGGATACAGCCGACATTAAGACAGGTCCCTCCAAGGGCAGGTTTTCCTTCTTCATTAATCCAGCTTTCGATACAGGCAGTAGTCAGACCCAGTTGTGCAGCACGTATCGCTGCAACATATCCACCTGGGCCTGCGCCAATCACAACAACATCATAGTTCTTCATATTGGTCGTTAAGTAATTATTATATTTGTAATAGCAATCTAGCCGGATCTTCGAGCATATCTTTAATTGTGACAAGAAACTTAACTGCTTCCTGACCATCTATAATTCGGTGATCATAGGATAACGCAAGGTACATCATCGGCAGAATCACCACGTCTCCGTTTACTGCCATGGGCCGTTCCTGGATTTTGTGCATCCCGAGTATGGCACTTTGCGGTGGATTGATGATTGGTGTAGAAAGGAGAGAGCCAAATGTCCCGCCGTTAGTGATAGTAAAAGTGCCTCCTGTTAAATCATCCATAGTAAGTTTCGATTCTCGAGCCTTTTGCCCGTATTCAGCGATACTCGATTCTATTTCAGCCAACGAGAGGGAGTCAGCATCTCTGAGTACAGGAACGACTAGTCCTCTTGGTGTACTTACTGCGATGCCAATATCAAAATAACTATGATAGACAATATCTTTTGCATCGACAGAAGCATTAACAACCGGAAACTTTTTCAATGCTTCTGTTGCTGCTCTTGTAAAGAAGGACATGAAACCAAGTTTCACTCCATATTCCTTTTCAAATTTATCTTTGTACTGTTTGCGTAAGCCCATAATCGGCTTCATATTTACTTCATTAAACGTAGTTAGTATTGCATTTTCATGTTGAGCAGAGAGTAAACGTTCAGACGTTCTCTGGCGCAGACGAGTCATAGCCACACGCTTTTCTGATCGATTGCCAGCAGAGACGCTCTCACTGGAAACCTGAGCAGGAGGTAGGGTCGTGGCCGGTACAGGTTTTTGTGCAGATTCCGTTTCTGCTCTGGCGACAGGCGTTGGCTCTGTTATCTTTGTGGATTGTGGTTCTGAGGGTTTAGACGGTTGTTTAGGTGCCGTGGATTGTACGGGCTTTTGCGAATTTAGATAATTCAGTACGTCTTCTTTGGTCATTCGCCCGTCGCTACCACTTATCGGCACTACGTTAGTGTCTAGGTTATGCTCATTCAGTAGGTTCCTAACAGCCGGACTGAGCTTGACTTCGTTGGGTGTTGCCTCTTCAACCGGTAATGGCTGTTGGCTGTTTTCAGGCGCGCTTTTCTGCTCTACCGGTTTTTCTGCAGCGGCCTCAGTTTCTATGTGGGCGATGATTTCATCGCTGTTGACAGTCTCGCCATTCCCTTTCAGGATTTCGGCAAGCACGCCGTCATTCAGTGCGACAATCTCTAATGTGACCTTGTCAGTTTCTATGTCAATTAGATTATCTCCACGTTTTACAGTTTCACCTTGCTGCTTATGCCAGGTTATAAGTGTGGCTTCTGTCACAGATTCAGCAAGAACTGGAACTTTCACGTCAACTTTCACTTTATTCTCCTCAATGTTGTCGTTGCTAGATTTAAAAGCTTAGTTAAGCGCTTTTTTATGTGTCACTTCTAGCTTGTCAAGCTGTAGGGCATTATTGACCAGTTGTTTCTGTTGCGCCAGGTGCAGTTTCATGGAACCTGTTGCGGGTGACGCAAAATAGAATCTACCAGCGTAGCCAAATGTATGCTGATCGCTGAGACATCCTATCATTGTTCCTCTGGATTGCATGAAATACCAACTTCCTTGGTTTTTTGGTTCCTCTTGAACCCATAATACCTCTTTAAGGTTAGGGTAACTGTCTATCATTGCCTTCACTTCGTCTGTTGGAAAGGGGAACAGTTGCTCGATCCTTGCGATAGCAATATTACTTATTTGATTCTCTCTCCTAGCTTCTAGGAGAGCAAAATAGACCTTGCCGGTGCAGATCAATAATCGGGTAACATCTGACTTATTAATATTGTCAATTTCATCAATAACCAGCATGAAGCTACCTTCAATCATTTCTTCAATAGGCGATACAGAGAGCTTATGACGAATCAAGCTCTTGGGACTCATGACAATTAATGGTTTACGATAAGGTCGAAGGACTTGCCTTCGCAACATGTGAAACATCTGAGCTGGGATGCTGGGGAAACAGACTTGCATATTTTCTCTAGCACATAATTGTAGAAATCTTTCTAGGCGTGCAGAAGAATGCTCCGGTCCTTGACCATCATA
This sequence comes from Gammaproteobacteria bacterium, assembly GCA_965226155.1. GTDB lineage: Bacteria > Pseudomonadota > Gammaproteobacteria > Eutrophobiales > Eutrophobiaceae. The sequence continues at coordinate 2,660,135 of OZ245331.1, read as the reverse complement.
GCCATGCGGGAGGAAAACAGTCAGCCCGCAATAACGGCCCCATTTTGTTTCACATGAACTAATGAATTGGTCGAATACTACTTGGGCACCGTTGGCAAAATCTCCAAACTGAGCCTCCCATATTACTAAAGCATTTGGTTCTGAACTACTATATCCGTATTCAAAGGCTAGCACGGCTTCTTCAGACAGTATTGAATTAATAACAATAAAATTTGCCTGATCGCTTTTAATATTTTGAAGAGGCAAATAAGTATCCCCATCATCTTGATTATGAATCACGGCATGCCGATGAAAGAATGTACCGCGGCCACTATCTTGTCCCGATAACCTGACTGGGAAATTGCTATCTACCAAAGAGGCGTAAGCCATAGTTTCTGCAAATCCCCAATCCATAGGCAAATCGCCAGAGCCCATGCGTTTGCGGTTCTCGATAATTCTGGATACGGTGGGGTGTAGGCTGTAGTGCTCAGGCATAGTAGTGATTGCCTGTGACAATCTCGCTATTGTCTCTTTGTTTATGCATGTATTGGCTTGCACTCTCCAGGGTGTATCGATAAATGGAGTGAAGTTAATTAGGTGGGCCATGTTGACATTTGTCGCCTTTGGACCTGCAGCTGACTGATTAGAATCTAAGGATTCGATATATTTTTCAGTCATCTCACTAGCTTCTGTGGAAGTGACCACCTTTTCATTAAGTAGTTTGTCAAGATAGAGCTTGCGCGTACCTGGATGGTTGCGAATCTTCTTATACATGACCGGTTGGGTTGCTGCCGGTTCATCAGCTTCGCTATGACCGTGTTTTCGGTAGCAGACCATATCGATTACGACATCTTTCTTAAACTCCATTCGGTAGTCCAAGGCCAATTTGGTGATATATACTACTGCCTCAGGGTCATCAGCATTCACATGAAAGATAGGGGCTTGGACGAGTTTTGCTACATCGGTGCAATATAATGTTGACCGTGAATCCAGTGGGTCACTAGTTGTAAAGCCAATCTGGTTATTGAGGATTACATGGACTGTTCCTCCAGTAGTGTATCCATGAGTTTGCGAAAGCTGAAAAGTTTCCATTACCACTCCTTGGCCAGAAAAAGCAGCATCACCGTGTATCAGAATTGGCAAAACTTGAACCCGTTCCTTGTCACTTCGTCTGTCTTGTCGGCCCCGAACAGAACCTTCGACAACGGGACCAATAATTTCAAGATGCGAAGGATTAAATGCAAGCGTCAGATGGACCGCACCCCCTTCAGTTTGGATGTCTGATGAATAGCCAAGATGATATTTTACGTCACCAGATTGTGATTCATCTATATCAAGATTGTTTAAGGCTTTACCCTCAAATTCATCAAATAGTTCATTAGGCATTTTGCCGATAATATTTACCAGTACGTTAAGCCTTCCCCTGTGAGCCATCCCGATGACAACTTCTCCAATCGGCATTTCACTACTAGATTGAATTAATTCATCGAGCAGCGGTATCAGGCTTTCGCCTCCCCCAAGAGAAAATCTTTTCTGGCCAACATACTTTGTATGCAGATACTCTTCAAGGGAATTAGCTGCTATAATCCTATTCAATATTCTTTTCTTTTTACTATTATCAAAATTCGGTGATGAGCGCTGTTCTTCCAGCCTTTGTTGTATCCATCGTTTTTGTTCGGTCTCATTGATGTGCATGTATTCTGCACCAATGTTTCTGCAGTAGGTTGTCTGGATAATATCGATAATTTCACGCAGACTAGTTTCAGTCGGTGCAAATAATGAACCCGTGTTGAAACTGAGATCCATATCGTCTTCAGTTAGGTTGTGGTAGGCGGGATCCAGATCCGGAATCGGTGGACGTTCATATTGGTGTAAGGGATCTAGGTTTGCTTGCTGATGGCCTCGAAACCGGTGGGCGTTAATCAGTTGCAGTACCGAAACTTGTTTTTTGTGATCCAGTGATGTATCAACAGAAACGCTAGTTGATCCACGTTTATTTCTAGTTGCTTGATAGAAAGAATCCCTGATCGGCGTATGCGGGGTGTCTTTCCGATTGTCCTCTCCATGCTTTTGTAGCTCGCTAAAGTAATTACACCATTCTTCTGAAATTGATTCTGGGTTCTGGAGATACATTTCATATAGATCTTCAACAAATGCGGCATTACCGCTGTATAAATACGAAGGTATGGGATTACTCATAATATATAAGCCTTTGGAATGAAATGATTTCCTGATCTAGTTTGTGCCTGTAATTCTTATTTTTTAGTTAAGTTTCTCAATAGGAAAACGTTAAAAATTATTATCGAGCCAGACTTTTATGTCACTGGCTAGTTATATCCATTAGTATTATTTTAATGCCGCTTTTTCTTATATCAGATAACCAGCAACGTCCCACGACAAGCAAATTTTAAATAACAGTCAGTTGGTTTAGTATAAGTTTAGCCTGAATATTACATGAATGAAAAGGGGAAAACCCCAGTAATCCCTTATAATTCAGCGTAGTAAACCAAATTAAAGCTCAATAACTTGGCCTGTTTGTAGATTATATCAGCGGCACATGGTGGTAGTGCTATCAATGGCATTTGTGACTCTTTTTTCTGATCTACTGCTTATTAGTAGCTATTTTCTTTCATTAAGCTCTATAAAAACTGATATATGAAAATCGACTACTCGCGTCGGTATTAGAAATTTAATGTTTGGATACCTATAGTTGTTGCTTTCACTCAGTCATCATCAAAATTCCCTAGAAATCTGAATCAATATCAAAAAAACTTATTACAGCTCTTTTCTTGCTATTTGATCAGCTACATTTTTAAAAAAAGTAGGCATAAAGACGGCTGTTTTTCGAGTATTAGACTTGCGGTTCCTTCCTTGTCGCCTGTATCCTAGAAAAATAATTAATAATAGATTTTGTTGTATTTTAATAATCACGCTACTCAGGGAGGTGTTGTGATGGCAGATACGGTAACGATCATTGATAATCGTACTGGTAAAAAGATTGATTGTCCCATAGAAACAGGGACTTTCGGTGCATCGGTAATTGATACTAATGCATTATATAAGGGTCTGGGTATGTACACCCTGGACCAGGGTTTCGGGACCACTGCAAGCTGTCGAAGTGCAATTACCTATCTGGATGGGAATGAAGGCATTCTCTTACATCGTGGTTATCCAATAGAGCAACTAGCAGAGCATAGTTCCTACCTAGAAGTATGTTATTTGTTAATCCACGGTGAATTGCCTACCCAGCAGCAGAAAGACTCATGGGAAAACGATATCAAGATGCACAGTATGCATCATGAGCATCTTTCCAGGTTCTATACTGGCTATCGTTACGACGCCCATCCGATGTCGTTAATGGCTGGTGTTTTCGGTGCCATAGCCTCGTATTACCACGATGCAACTGATATTCGAAATCCAGAACATCGCATGCTCACAGCAAAGCGGGTAATTGCAAAGGTCCCTAATATCGCAGCAAAGTGCTACCGATATGCTTCCGGCTTACCGTTTGTCTATCCTGATAACAATAAAGATTATGTGGAAAACTTTATGTACATGATGTTTTCCTGGCCTTCTGAAGAATTCCATCCCAATCCGGTAGCTGTGAGGGCACTGGAATTATTGTTTATTTTACATGCGGACCACGAGCAAAATGCAAGCACTTCAACAGTAAGGTTAACAGCAAGTGCTGAATCAAATCCTTTTGCATGTATTACATCTGGAATATGTACATTATGGGGTAAAGCACACGGTGGCGCCAATGAGGCCGTGATTAACATGCTTGAAGAAATTGCTCACCCTAAAAATATCAAGCAATTTGTTGAACGTGCCAAGAGCAAGGATGACCCTTTCAGGCTTATGGGATTTGGCCACCGTGTATATAAAAATTACGATCCTCGGGCAAGAATTATCCAACAAGCCGTTCATGATCTAATGAGTGAAATGAAATTAAACCAGCCTTTGTTTGAAATAGCGATGGAGCTAGAGGAAATCGCTTTGAAGGATGATTATTTTATTGAACGTAAATTATATCCCAATGTTGATTTTTATTCTGGCTTGATCTATCAAGCATTAAAGATTCCAACAGAAATGTTTACAGTCATGTTTGCGTTAGCACGCTGTTCTGGGTGGATCGCACAATGGCTTGAACTTATGGATGATCCTGATTTTCGTATTGGTAGGCCGCGGCAGTTGTATATAGGGCCAGAAAAACGTGACTACGTTTCTGTGGATAAACGTAAGTAGTACAAATAAATTGATGCTTGGTATGGCGTATATCATTAGGATAAATGAACAACAATATCTATATTTTTTGAAGGAGCTTTTTCATGAAATCACCGGCACGAATTGCGATCACGGGAGTAGCAGGGCAAATAGGTTATGCATTATTATTCAGAATCGCAGCAGGAGAACTGTTAGGTAAAGATCAACCGGTCAACCTGCAACTGCTGGAAGTGACCCCGGCATTAAAGGCCCTCGAGGGGGTTGTTATGGAACTAGAAGACTGTGCTTTTGCCACACTTGCAGGAATCGAGACTAGTGATAATGCGAACACCGCGTTTAAAGATGCCGAATTTGCTTTCTTAGTTGGAGCGAAGCCACGTGGCCCGGGTATGGAGCGCAAGGACCTGCTTGAAAGTAATGCCGCAATTTTTAATTCACAGGGTAAGGCGCTGAACAGTAACGCCAGCAGGAAAATACGCATTATTGTTGTCGGTAATCCAGCAAACACCAATGCGCTCATTACAATTAACAATGCACCGGATTTAAACGCCAGAAACATAACTGCTATGACTAAGCTGGATCACAATCGCGCACTTGCTCAGCTCGCCGCCAAGACCAAAACATCCGTGAATGACATTCGCAAGCTATGTATCTGGGGGAACCACTCAACTACCCAATATCCTGACATCAATCATGTCACGGTTTCTGGCAAATCTGCTATCGAGCAGGTTGACCAGTCATGGTACGAAAATGATTATATTCCCAGAGTTGCAAAAAGAGGGGTGGAAATCATTGATGCACGTGGGGCATCCAGTGCCGCATCCGCCGCCAATGCTGCCCTTGAACATATGCGCGATTGGGTGAATGGGACCAAGGAGGGTGATTGGACCAGTATGGCTGTGCAGAGCGACGGATCTTATGGAATCCCTGAAGGTTTAGTCTATTCTTTTCCGATGGAATGTAAAAATGGAGACTATAAGATTGTTCAAGGACTGGAGATTAACAAATTTAGCCAGTCAAAAATGGATGCTACCCGAAAAGAGCTTGAAGAGGAACGCGATGCCATCAAGCATTTACTTCAAGCATGATGGGTACATGATCGGAGAGAAAGAGCTAGGCAATAAGGATGTTTGAAACCACTGATTTTTCCCATTCAAGCATCGATGCCGAAGGCTATCGAGCCAACGTTGCCATCATGCTAATTAATAATATTAACCAATTATTTTGGGCAAAACGTATCGGCATGGATGCCTGGCAGTTTCCCCAGGGTGGAATCCGACCTAAAGAGACGACAGACTTTGCAATGTACCGGGAGCTGCGCGAAGAAATTGGTCTATTACCAGAACACGTGGAAATTATGGGTCGAACCAGCGATTGGCTAAAATATAGATTGCCTGAGCGGTACATTCGCAAAAATTCGACACCACTGTGCATTGGCCAGAAGCAGAGATGGTATTTACTGAAATTAGTTGGAGACGAAAACCAGGTTCAGCTTGATCTTTCCGACAGTCCTGAATTTGATCACTGGCGATGGATCGATTTCTGGGAACCTGTAAATCAGGTAATTAAATTCAAGCGTAATGTCTACCAGCAAGCACTAGAGGAGTTTTCGTATATTATCGAGCAGTGATTCCCTCACTGCTATCTTAATTATCCTCTGTACTAACTTATGATTGAAAAATCCCATGGGTCTTGTTACCTATCAGACATGTCCTTTTAACTATGCAAGGTCAGGGATTATGTTGCGGACAAAGGTTTGGGGGCCATGAATTCTACTTATATTGTTCTATTAAGGACTTTTTTCGATATCTGTATTTTCCGAAAACGGCCACAGGACATTCCGTTCGCCAATGAGTTATTTGTGGTCACTATGTTTATGTATCTCGTGGTCAGTGCAGCAATATCTTATCCGGCACACCCTTCGTTTGCTGCTTTCATTTCTGGGATTGTTGACACGGTAATGCTAGTGTCAGTTACTTATTTGTTTGTCTACCTTCGTAGTGTCCCAAAGCGATGGCTACAAACCACAACCGCATTAGCAGGGACTGGATTTATATTTAATCTGTTAGCCCTGCCTCTGTTTTACCTGCGCGTCTACGTTAGCCAGGAACCTACATCGCAGTCGTCTATCGAAACTTTGATTTTGCTGTTGGTATTCTGGAACCTTGCCGTTACATCACATATTTTCAGACATGCATTTTCTTCGTCATACTTGCTGGGGTTGCTTGCATCATTGACTTATATCGCTTTGGTTACATTCGCTCTACAAGTTATCATTCCGGTACCGGAGGTTATGTGAAAGTTCATATACTTGGTATTTGTGGAACCTTTATGAGCGGGCTAGCGATACTCGCTAAAGCACTGGCCCACGAAGTCTCTGGTTCCGATACCAATGTGTACCCTCCTATGAGCACTCAGCTTCGGCACAACGATATAGTCCTGCATGATGGATATTCAACGGCACCTCTTCAATCGACACCGGATTTGGTAATCATCGGCAATACCCTGTCTAGGGGAAATGACTGTGTAGAATATATCTTGGACAGGGGGTTACCCTACACATCAGGTCCACAGTGGTTGGCTGAAACTGTTTTGACTGGTAAGCATGTCATTGCTATCTCTGGCACACACGGTAAGACAACAAGCGCCAGTATCGTATCGTGGCTGCTTGAAAGTGCAGGAGAAAATACCGGATTCCTCATTGGTGGGGTGGCGGAAAATTTTGGCATTTCAGCCCGCATTGGCGATTCGAAATATTTCGTTGTTGAGGCCGATGAGTACGATCCGGCGTTTTTTGACAAACGATCTAAATTTATCCACTACCGACCAAGGACGCTGATCATTAATAATATTGAATATGATCATGCAGACATCTTCGCTGGTATTGGGGATATAAGACGTGAATTTCATCGATTGATCAGGACAGTGCCTAGCACGGGCAAGGTCATCTATGACCACGGAGACGAGCAAATTATGCAGGTTTTTGAGTCAGGGTGCTGGTCCCCGACGATCAGTTTTGGCGAAGATGGCGCAATCTGGCAGGTACAGGCTCGAACGCCAGATTATTCCCATTTTGATGTATATCACCAGGGTAATAAGGTAGGGACAGTCGGATGGAAGTTAATCGGTCGTCATAATGCCGAGAATGCCCTAGCGGCCATTGCTGCTGCCGATGATATCGGACTCAATGTCGATGAAGCTTGCCAGTCATTAACTCATTTCAAGAGTGTGAAACGCCGGTTACAACGGCTTACCGAGGTCAGGGGGTAACTATTTATGACGATTTTGCTCATCACCCTAGCGCTATAAAAACTACACTTTCTGCCCTAAGAGCTCATGTTGGTGATCAGCGGATCATTGCTGTATTTGAACCTCGTTCCAATACCATGAAACTAGGTGTCCACCAGGCGACTCTCGGTCCCTCGTTAACTGATGCAAACATCGTGATTGCATATCAACCCGCAGATCTTTGCTGGGATATGAATAGTGCGTTGGCAGAGTCTCTTACCGATGTCCGGGTATTTAATGATACACAGCTGATTATCGAGTCATTACTCACAGAACTGCAAAATGGTGATCATGTTGTCATCATGAGCAATGTTAGTTTCGAGAATATTCATCAGCGATTAATAACCCAGCTAGAGAACTAGTGGCCGGGATACGACTGCTTTTCTGAACATCGTCTTAGAGTATTGTAGACATTGGTATTCAATCATCTCTGTGAGATAGTACAGCTAACAAGAGAGAGAATATTTTGCGCAGAATAACCAAATCGATTCAACGACAGCCCGCTATCACCGCCGCACTGGGTATCTGCCCGTTAGCAGCAAATGCTGCCACATTACTGAGCGCTGTTACAATTAGCCTGGTGTTTGCTTTGGTCATAGTGTTATCTACGCTATCTGTATCTGCCATACGCAACCTTGTGCCGCACCATTATCGTATGGTATTTATTTTTTTTATCTCATCAACATGGGTAACATGTATTGATCTACTTCTGCAGACAACATTGTTCGAAATGCGTTTTTCTCTCGACATTTATCTCCCGCTAATTGCTGTAAATAGTCTGCTTGTGTACATGCTTGAAGCCAAAGCATTGACTGAGAGAACAACCACATTGATGAAGATGGCACTTATGTCATCTGCTATTGTTTTCTTTATTGTTGTTACCGCTGGAATGTTGAGAGAATTAGTAGGCCAGGGTGTGCTCCTGTCTGATAGTGCATTGCTATTCCCGAATTGCGAAGCATTGTCCATCATGTTGATCTCATCAGGTAGATCAATGGTTGTTTTCAATACGGTGGTAGGTTCCTTTATTGCTGTGGGTTTAGTGATATCAGTAATTAATTTTCTTTCTAGAGGAAGAGACCGGCCGCCAACTACGGAATGATAAATCAGTGAATAGTGAAATCAGGGCTGCTATTTTCAAAATACTCCAAGAAAACAACCCGCAACCCACTGCGGAATTAAAGTACGCCACACCATTCGAGTTGTTGGTTTCTGTGATTTTGTCTGCTCAAGCAACGGATGTCAGTGTCAACAAAGCAACGAACATCTTGTTCAAGGTGGCCAATACACCTGAGGCACTTATTAGCTTAGGCATTACGGAACTGAAGAAGTATATCAAATCCATTGGCCTGTATAATATGAAAGCTAATAATATTATTAAAACATGCAGGTTATTGGTATCTGAACATAACAGTCGCGTCCCTTCAGAGCGTGATTCGTTAGAAAAGCTCCCTGGTGTAGGCAGAAAGACGGCGAATGTAATTCTGAATACTGCTTTCGGACAACCGACTATCGCGGTTGATACTCATATTTTTAGGGTGTCCAACAGGTCGGGTATTGCGCGGGGCAAGACTGTTCTGGAAGTGGAAAAAAAGTTACTTAAATTTGTCCCCCTAGAATATAAGATAAATGCCCATCATTGGTTGATTTTACACGGACGTTATACGTGCACGGCAAGAAAGCCAAAATGTGCAAGTTGTGTAATCTATAATTACTGCGAATGGAATCAGAAAGAAGAATTAAAAAAATGTTCCGTATATGTCAATCAAGGCTGATTTCGATAGGAATAGAATGTACCATTTAATTCTGCAATTTTCTGGGAGCCCACTTGGGAATACCTGAAAGACCGGAATGGTTTGCTGATGATCCTATATATGAAATACAAGCAGAAACGAAAATGACAGAAGGTAGTAACGTTTACAATCTTTTTGAAGAGGATTCGAAATATTCGCTGGACGAACAGTTGGCATTGCTTGCTGAAGTTGTGCAGTCCTTCGCCTCGTCATTAAACATTGATGAAACCCTGCATAATGCTATTGAGAAATTTATCCTCTATCTAAATGCCGAAGCTGCGTCAATATTTCTTTTAACTGATTCCGGTGATGAACTGGTATGCAGAGCATGTGTCGGACCGGTCGATATCAGCGGGCTACGGTTACCCGCATCTGCAGGGATAGTCGGCAAAACCGTGACGTCCCGAAATAGCCAGATTGTCCGGGACGTGAGGGAAGATCCTGACTTTGCCCAGAATGCAGATAAAGATACTGGATTTGAGACTCGGTCAATACTTTGCGCGCCACTGATGGTGCAGGACGAGTGCATAGGTGCGCTGGAACTGATAAATAAAAAGGGTGGGGACGGGCTGTTTGAAGATAGGGATACGCATATTCTAGTTGCTCTAGCATCAGCAGCAGCACTGGCCATACATAATGCCAAGATGGCGGACAATCTTGTCGTGCATCAGAGAATGCAGAAAGAGCTTGAGTTAGCGCGTGAGATTCAGGAGGGACTGTTGCCTGTAACCCCAGAGGGTGAATTTCCGGGACAAGGTATAAATATTCCCGCCCGTGAAGTGTCCGGAGATTTTTTTGATTTTTTCAGCGGGATGATGGCCTAATTTATTTTAACCTGGCGGATGTCTCGGGCAAAGGCATGAATGCTGCCCTGTTAATGGCAAAGGTCAGTAGTTTATTACACCATCTGGCAAAGGATATTTCCGAACCAGGTGAATTACTAGCCCGAGTGAACGATGAGGTGAGCGAAACTGTTTCTCACAGCATGTTTGTCACCTTGGTGTCCGGATTTCTGGATGTTAAATCACAAACAGTGAAGTTGTCGAATACGGGTCATCAGCCTCCATTGTTCCACAAGCAAAATGGTAGTTTCGAAGAACTCCCAGCGACAGCCCCGCCAATTGGGATTATGTCAGGGACAGAATTTCCAGTTACCACGTTATCTCTAAATGATGGCGGTTTGTATATCTTTACCGATGGGGTCTCGGAGAGTGTGGATGAGGACAATAATGAACTCGGAGTTGATGGATTGATCACATTGATTAACTCAAATTCCGAACACTCATCTCGAAAAAGGTTGGAAAACATCGTAACAAAGATCACTAAACCACATCTTGTACAGCATGACGATATCACCATAATACTGATCGAATGCGCCTCCCGTCAAAAGCAGAGAAACTTTTTGAATTGAAGTTGCCGGCAAAAGCGGAGCGCTTGTGCTTAATAAGGGCTATCGTCCACCGTGCCACCGAGGCTGTGAGTTGTGAAGAGGATCTGAGTAATAAGTTGGTAATCGCCCTGGATGAGGCCTGTATGAATATTATCCAGCATGCTTATAAGGGAGATGATTCGGGTGAATTTGTTCTTGAAATACTGAATAATGAGTCGGAACTTTTTTTCAGATTGACGGATAATGCGAAACCGATCGACTTGGACAAGGTAGAGCCGAGAGAACTTAGCGATATCCGACCTGGTGGGTTGGGAGTAGACTTTATTCGGGAAATTATGGACGACAGTGATATTGGACATCTAGAGGGTGGACGCGGCAACTATCTCGAAATGATAAAAAAAATAAAGTAACAGTAAATAAAATTAAACGGACAGTGTTTGTTAACTAATGGTGGGTATCGGCGATGAAATATGAAACGAGAGAGGAGGGTGGTTATACGATCATTGAATTGAATGGTGAGGTGGATTTGTCTTGTTCACCGGAGGCGAGGAAGCAGATCTTGAAATGTCTTAGTGATAAGAACAACCTTCTCATAGACCTTTCACAGGTTAGTTACATTGATAGTTCAGGGGTAGCAAGCTTAGTTGAAGGCTATCAGACAGCAAAAAAGAAAAACCTGCGTTTTGGCTTAGTCAGTGTTAGTGCATCTGCAATGAGTGTTCTACAACTTGCACGACTGGATAAGGTCTTCCCGATCAATGACAGTGTAGACGCTAGGGTGGAGATGGACGGATAGAGATCCCTGGTAGGGCAATTATATTCTAGATGTGGAACAGCGTTACTAATCAGCCGCTGGCGCTGGAAAATTCCATTTTAATACCAGCCAATTCAATCAGATCACTATCTTTTAACTGGTAGGCCTTTGCCCCGATGGGCTCGCCATTTACTGTAGGATATCGTTTACCATCACCGTCACTTTCAATGTGGGTGAGAAAATAACCTTGAGGACGCCGGGAAATTACAGCGACCTGTGTTCCGGGTTTCCCCAGAGTAATCAAGGCCTTGGTCAATTCTAGTTCTTTTCCAGCAATAGGCCCGTTGAGGACGGTCAAACGGCCAAGTGGCATACCTGATGCAGCAGCAGCAGGCGCAGCGCTGGGCGCACTTCCGCTAGTAGCTGGTTTGGGCGGTGGGGCGACAGGTCCAGCCCCCGCTTTTTCCGCTGCCTTTGCCGCAGCGACAGCAGCGCTGGCTGATCCTGGTTTGATGATCATGGTCTTCTCAAACTCATCATCATCATCTGTTGCGTTTTCGTTTACGTATTTAAGTTCATGCTTGCCAATAGCAATGACATCCCCATCTTTAAGGGCATGTTTTTTAATAAGTTTCCCATTTACATAGGTGCCGTTGGTACTACCGAGATCTTCTAGAAATGAGTCATCCAAGATGGAGATTATCAGAGCGTGTTTGCCGCTGACTGCGAGATTATCTATCGGAATTTCATTCTCGGCCTTGCGTCCAATGGTGATACGCTCTTGATTGAGCTCGTATTCCCCTTGAACGACACCATTTAAGTTAAGTACTAACTTTGCCATTGTTTATGTCTTGTCCCCTGACATCAAAAAAATCTATTTTTTAGTTTTTGTAACAGTCCACCGTTGGATGATGCAAACCCCTCCCTTCCCCTAACGAGTATGACAGAGATATTGTCCTTGCCCCCTTTTGCGTTCGCCAATCGTACCAATTCATCGCCTGCCTGTACAAGATTAACACTATATTTACTTAGGGTTAAGTGAATTTCTTCATCATCTACCATATCATTTAATCCATCTGAACACAGCAGGAAAATATCACCCGGAACCACCGCTAGCTCGCCCACGTCGACCTTTACCTCCATTTCAATTCCCATCGCCCGGGTCACCAGATTTTTCGGCGTGTTTTTGTGTGCTTCTTCTGGGGTATAGAGCCCTCTGTCTATAAGTTCTTGAATTAACGAGTGATCTTTTGTTATCTGTTCGAATTTATTGCTGCGTTTGCGGTACATCCGTGAGTCGCCGACGTGGCCTACAGTGCAGGTATTGTTGTGAAACAGTACAACCACAATGGTGGTACCCATCCCCTGGCATTCTGGATCACGCTCTGCAGTAGTGTAAATCTCTGAATTTACAAGGGTAATTGCATTTTTAACAACGAAGGCCTCTTGACTCTGGCCAGGCTCATTATGTCCATTTCCCTGGGACACCTCCTGTAAGCCTTTGATGATCTTCTGATGGATTGAAGTGACAGCAATAGCACTGGCCACTTCACCAGCCTTATATCCTCCCATCCCATCAGCAAGTATTACCAAACCTTCATTGGCGTCGCTTAGGGTACTGTCTTCGTTATGAGGGCGTCGTTTACCTGTGTCTGACACATTTACGATTTCAATTTTATCGGACAGGTTCATGATTTTCTCATTTTCAATGCAATTTAAGATCAGTACATTTTCTATGTTAATTCAAAAAGTATGCACCAAATATCTGACATAACAATCTGATTTTATTAGGAATGTCTATGAATTAGTCAAGAGATACAAACCGCTAAGAGAGATCTTACTTACGAGTGGAAGCGGCGTTAATCTATACTTGTACATTTTTTATCTACTTCTTTACGGGCATTTGCTGTTGCCTTGTCCCGTTGCTGCTGAGTCAGTATTTTTGGATTAAAGGGATCGGCTGATTCTTCATAGATATAACGCGAGCTAAGCATATCTGCCAGATATTTCTGCGCCGATTTACAGTTTGATCGACGTAATGCCAGTGCCTCAGCGGCCATAGCCGTGTTGGTTTTTTCTTGATTGTGTTCCTCTTCCATGACTTCTAATAATTTCTTTTGTTTGGCCTGCCGCATTTCGAAACTGGCGTCCACTGGTGGTGCGGGTTTAATCGATACGCTTTCGACATCATTCTTTTCTGGTGGCGGCCGGTCACCATATTGGACTCGACCTTTCTCATCCAGCCATTTATAAACATCTGCGTTTGAATTCACAGGTGATGTGAGAGCTACAGTGAACAGTACTATCTGGATACAGAGGATTTTAACGATACTGTTGTCCATAATCTGTATTTCCTAAGACGGCCTTTTAATCAACGGACATTTTTTGTTAGCAACCTTCAGTAACTATAATCGGTACCTAGCTTAACTGAAATAACGAAGGAACAATCGCAGTGTAAAAAAGTTGACTAACGTTGCAGATGTTCAAGCTTACCTGTTACTTCCTTCCAGTGATCTGCATCGGCAGGTGCAGCTTTCATTTCATTAATTACTGGCCAGCCCTTGGATAATTCAGCATTCAGCTGTATGAACTCTTGCTGTTCTGGAAGGACATCATCATCTGACATGATTGCATCGACCGGGCATTCAGGTTCGCATAATGTGCAATCTATACATTCATCAGGATCGATAACGAGCATATTGGGACCTTCATGAAAGCAATCTACTGGACAAACTTCAACGCAGTCTGTGTATTTACACTTTATGCAAGATTCGGTAACGATAAACGTCATAATTAATTCCTGTTAAGACCCTAATATAGGGATGTGATCATAACCTCTTACATCGGATAGCAAAAGGAGAATCGTAAGGTGCCCGTCTATATGAAATCAGCCAATAATTTAACCAGTTAAGGATTTTTTAAATCTATATAAAATTTCTAATGCTTGGATTGGCGTAATGTCGTCCGGGTTTATGTTACTCATTTCACGGATCAAGGATTTGTTTATGTTGAATAAATCGGTTTGTTGGACGGGAGGGGGCGATGGGTGATGATGCGAGTCTAAATTTTGTAAGTAATGTTTCGCATCGTTGATGACTGAAGTGGGTATGCCTGCCAGTTTTGCAACCTCAAGACCGTAACTCTGCCTTGCTGGCCCGTCTTTCACTGCATGTAGAAAGACAATACTATCGCCATGTTTCACAGCATCAAAATGAATGTTTACTGTTTCAGTATAATGTTCTGCGAGTTCGGTGAGTTCGAAATGATGAGTTGCGAACAAAGTGAATGCCTTGTTTTCTTGCACTAGGCTAGTGGCACATGCCCAGGCGACTGCCTGGCCGTCAGTGGTACTGGTCCCGCGACCAATCTCATCCATTAAAACTAGGCTCTTGTTAGTTGCGTTATTCAGTATGTTAGCGGTCTCGGTCATTTCTACCATAAATGTCGATTGACCACTGGCTATATCATCGCTAGCTCCTATGCGTGTAAAAATGCGATCAATAGGCCCGATTGTTGCCTTATCTGCCGATACAAAACTTCCTATATGGGCAAGAATAACGATGAGTGCTGTTTGCCGCATGTAGGTCGATTTACCTCCCATGTTAGGCCCGGTGATGATTAACATCCTTCTGCTTTCATCTAAAAGGATATCGTTAGCAATGAACGGTTCAGTTTGTAACTGTTCAACAACAGCATGGCGGCCGTTCCGTATCGAAAGACCAGGGCTAGAGGTAAACTGTGGCCGGCTGTAGTCCAGCATATTTGCACGTTCTGCAAAAGTTGATAACACATCCAGTTCGGCGACGGCTTCGGCCGTTCTTTGTAACTGAATAAGGTCTTCATTAATCCGTTGTAGAATACAGTTAAAAACTATTTTCTCCCGTGTCAGTGATTTTGCCCTTGCGCCAAGAACTTTGTCTTCAAATTGTCTCAATTCATCTGTTATAAATCTTTCGGTTGCCTTCAATGTCTGCCGTCTGCGGTATTCTATTGGTACCTCGTCACTGTGTTGTCGACTGATCTCGATATAATAGCCATGCACACGGTTATAGCCGACTTTAAGTGAAGACAGTCCAGTGCGTTTTTTTTCCCGATTTTCCAAATCGATTAGGTATTGGTTGACATCAGAACTGAGGTTTCTCAAATCATCAAGTTCACTATCAAACCCGTCTGCAATCACACCGCCATCACGTATGGTGGATGGTGGTGTGTCAACCACAGCATGGTCGAGGTAGATTGTAAGTTCAGGTAGTATTTTAACATTATAGAGCAGCTGTTGGATTCTGGGGCTGTCTATACCGAGGAGACGTTCATTTAATTCTGGTAATGAATGGAGGGAGTTCCGTAATTGAATCAAGTCCCTGGGCCGCGCGGAATTCAATGCTACCCGAGTAATGACCCGTTCGATATCACAAATTGCATTTAAGGATTCTCGCGTCTCAACAAACTTCTGATTCGTCAGAAAACTTTCCACCGCATCATGACGTAATTGTAAATGTTGATGATCTCGGATGGGTTGGTATAGCCATCTTTTTAACAAACGACTTCCCATAACCGTCATGGTCATGTCAAGAATATTCAGTAAGCTAGCTTCTGATCTGTCAGAGTTATTACGTGATATCTCGAGATTCTTCCTGCTGATACTGTCAAGGACAATACAGTCATCCGGTCGTTCAATACGGATCGGTTGCAAATGGGTCAATTCCCTACACTGGGTCGCTACTGCGTAGTTAAGTACAGCCCCAGCAGCACAAATTGCCATTTTCATATCTGTACAACCTAGGCCCGCCAGTGTCCCTAGTTCATATTGATTCTTGAGTTGATCACATGCCATGGAATAATCGAAACTCAACGCAGGTTGTGTGGTAATCCGACATGTAACATGTTCGGGGTCAATTATTTCATGATTAACTTCGGAGATAAGTAACTCGGAAGGACGAATCCGTTTCAGTTCGCTGTATAGGGCACCGAGACTATCGACCTCCATAATATTAAAGCGTCCACTACCGAGATCGAGGTAGGCGAGTCCGAAGCCTTGATCCCCTTTGTGAATACCGGTCAGAAAGCAGTCGGACCGGTCGTCGAGTAGCTCTTCATCAGTGACCGTTCCTGGTGTGATGATACGGGTTATCTTGCGTTCTACAGGGCTGCAGGACGTCGTAGGATCGCCCGTCTGTTCACAAATGACCACGGATTCACCCATGCGTACAAGCTTGGCTAGGTAATTGTCCGCTGCATGATACGGCACGCCTGCCATAGGTATTGGCTCACCAGCAGAAAAGCCCCTTTTGGTTAAAGCGATGTCAAGTAACCTTGCTGCTTTTTTAGCATCAGCGAAGAACAATTCGTAAAAATCTCCCATCCGGAAGAACAGTAGTTTGTCAGGGTGTTCGTTCTTGAATCCAAGATACTGCTGGATGACAGGGGTATGGTGCGATTGGATGCCGACTTCAGATTTCAAGGTCAAAGAGGTTGCCTCGTATCACGATGCCTAAGGTAGTTAAATCTATCATGAATCGAGGCCAAATTACGACATAAAATCCTTAGTGATTACTGGGATTCATAATATGAATTAGAAAATTTCGTTAACTATTTGTTGAATAGCGATAAAGATAATTCGTATGAGTATTCTGATAGAATAGTAAGTTCAATGGTCCGAGCAGGTAGTATCAATTCCACCCTTGAAAAATACAGTATTGGAACCAAATTATTGTCAACAATTGAACTAGAGGAAGATTAGAGAATGACGGTAGAAAACAAAAAGGAAACCATGGGATTCCAGACAGAAGTTCAGCAACTTCTGAAATTGATGATTCATTCCCTCTACACCAATAAGGAAATATTTCTGCGAGAACTTATCTCCAATGCATCGGATGCGGCGGATAGATTACGATTTGAAGGCTTGCAGGACGACAGTTTTTTTGAGAACGATTCAGATTTGAAGATCAGGATTGAGTTCAATAAAGACATGAAAACCATCAGTGTTATCGATAATGGTATCGGTATGTCACGGGACGAAGTCATAGACAATCTTGGTACGATTGCGAAATCGGGTACCAAGCAGTTTTTTGAAAAGCTGACGGGAGACCAAGCCAGCGACTCTCAGCTGATAGGACAATTCGGGGTTGGGTTCTATGCCTCTTTCATCATTGCAAAGAAAGTTGAGGTCGTGACCAGGCGTGCAGGCTTGCCCCGTACCGAAGGTGTTCGATGGACTTCAGATGGTGAAAGTGAATATACGGTTGAAGCACTGGACCGTCCCAAACGAGGGACAAAAGTTATTTTATATTTGAATGACGATGTGGAAGAATTTCTTGATGCGTATAGGTTGCGGTCGATAATTTCGAAATATTCCGATCATATCTCACTCCCCATCGTCATGCCGAAGGAAGGAGATGACGAAAAAGGTGATGAGACCGTAAATAGTGCAACTGCACTGTGGAGACGTAACAAAAAAGATATCAAGGAAGAGGAATACAATGAATTTTATAAACACGTCGGGCACGATTTTGAAGAACCGATGACCTACGTTCACACCAAGGTTGAGGGGAAACTGGAATACACTAGCTTGCTATTTATTCCGTCGCGAGCACCTTTCGATCTATGGGATAGAGAACATCGTCATGGGGTAAAGATGTACGTACGACGGGTTTTTATTATGGATGATGCAGAGCAATTACTGCCACCATATCTCAGGTTTGTCCGCGGGGTGGTAGATTCCGATGACTTGCCGTTGAATATCTCGCGCGAGATCTTGCAAAAGAATAAGACTATCGATTCCATTCGTTCTGGTTGTACAAAAAAAATACTCGATCTGCTTGCGAAAATGGCAGACAAAGACAAAGAAAAATACCAAAAATTTTGGAAAGAGTTTGGGAAGGTAATAAAAGAAGGCATCATTGAAGTACAAGATAAGAAGGAAGAACTAGCAAAGTTATTTAGGTTTGCCTCTACCCATGACATTTCCGAGGTACAAGAGGTCTCGCTGGACAACTATATAGAGAGGATGAAGCAGGAGCAGAAAGATATCTACTACATCACTGCAGAGAACCTATCAACTGCAAAGAACAGCCCACATCTTGAAATTTTTAAAGAAAATAATATTGAAGTCCTGCTGCTGACAGATCCTATCGATGAATGGTTGACTACTCACCTGACTGAATACCAGGGTAAGTCGCTTAAATCAGTCATGAAGGGCGATCTGGATCTAGCCGATTTGATTGATGAAAAGAAGGGTGAGAAATCTAAAAAGAAAGATAAGAAATCTGACGATTTAATCAAGCGTATAAACCAGATTCTGGAAGATCGTGTAAAAGAGGTCAGGATTACGCCTCGGTTGACGACATCACCCGCTTGTCTGGTGGTGGCGGAAGATCAGGGAATAAGCAGACATCTAGAGCAGATATTGCGTGCCTCTGGTCAAGATGTGCCGGTGACCAAGCCGATACTTGAAATTAACCCGGACCATCCATTGGTCATGAAACTCCAGAATAAAACTAATGATGAACAATTTGCAGATTGGTCAAATCTACTTTTTGATCAGGCATTATTAAGTGAAGGCGGGAAACTGGACGATCCAGGTGTTTTTGTCCAGCGGATGAATAGGATTATTGTTGAGCTAAGTAGTGAAAGCACTGTAGCTGAATAGTCTGAATTTGCTGTATTTTGGTTCTCAGAATCGTCTAGAATTAGATTTCAGCTAAAAGGAATTCAATCATTTTCTGATGACAATCACACAAATCAATTTCTCAAAGCTTCTGAAGGAACTAACTGATATTAGCACCGCCTTATCTGCTGAGAAGGATCATACTCGCCTGCTGGAAATGATCTTAGTTAAAGCGAAAGAACTGAGCAAGCCGACGGCGGTAGTCTGTATATCCGAACGGATGATAACCGTCTCAAGTTTGAAATAATATTAACCGATTCGCTTGGCATCCATATGGGGAGTACCAGCGGTAAGGAAATCGATTTTTATCCAATCTCACTGTATGACAGCAAGGGCAACCCGAATACTCACATGGTTGCTCTGCGGCCGCCGCTGTTAGTGGTAAGACTGTCAATATTGAAGATGCATATGATAATAAGGAATATGATTTTTCCGGTACTAAGAGTTTTGATCAGAAAACAGGATATCGATCAAAATCGTTCCTCACTGTTCCTATGACCAATCATGAAAACGAATTGATAGGTGTGCTGCAACTATTAAACGCAATAGATGAAGAAGATGGAGAGGTGGCAGCATTTTCAGATACGGATCAGCAATTGGTGGAGTCATTTGCTTCACAGGCAGCGATTACGATTACCAACCGAAACCTGATAAACGCTCAGAAGGAATTGTTTGATTCATTCATACAGTTAATAGCAGGTGCAATCTATGAAAAATCACCTTATACAGGCGGACATTGCCGACGTGTGCCTATCCTGACGAACATGTTGGCTGATTCAGCCAGCCGAATAGATACCGGTCCTCTCAAGGACTTTAGTATGACCGAGGACGAGAAGTATGAACTGGAGGTTGCTGTGTGGTTGCATGACTGCGGAAAGATAACTACACCCGAATACGTCGTTGATAAAGGTACGAAGCTTGAGGCAATATTTGATCGAATTCATATTGTGAACACACGATTTGAATTAATTCGGCGCGATGCCATTATCAATGCATTAAAATCTAGATTGGAAAAAACCAATAGATCAAAACCATATATCCTTGAGGAAGATGAGCAACTGAAGAAGGAACTGGCAGAGATCGAAGAAGACAAGGCATATATCAAGCAGTGTAATTTCGGTGGTGAATACATATCAGAAGAGCAAGTTTTCCGAATTAACCAAATCGCAAATAAGCATTGGTTAACTTCATCAGGTGAGGAGGAAAAGTTGTTATCTGAAGAGGAAGCACAAAATTTACAGATTGGTAGGGGTGCCTTGTCTGTACGTGAACGCGAGATCATCAATAACCATGTCAGTGTTACCATCAAGATGCTTCAGTCCCTGCCATACCCTAGACATCTAAAACGTGTCCCTGAATTTGCTGGCGGACATCATGAAAAAATGGACGGAACGGGTTACCCAAACGGTCTAACGAAAGACCAAATGTCTATACCGGCACGTATGGTGGCAATAGCAGATGTATTTGAAGCGTTGACGGCGAGTGATAGGCCCTATAAGAAAGCCATGGGGCTTTCACAATCATTGAATATCCTCTGAAAAATGAAACTGGACGGACATGTGGATCTGGATTTGTTTGATGTGTTCATTCATGACAAGATTTATAATGTGTACGCTGAGAAGTATCTAGACAAAAAACAAATTGACGATGTCGATCTGAAATCTATCCCTGGTTATAATCCTCTGACCTAATCGCTACAGAGCAGGGTTGCTCTGGAAAACAAAGTAAAGGCGCATATACTGCCAATATCCTGCTAGAATGCCTCACTATGTCTGGTAATACGATAGGTAAATTATTTACGGTCACCGCTGCGGGTGAAAGCCACTCTTCGGCCTATGTTTGTGTCGTCGATGGTTGTCCACCAGGGTTAGCATTGGCGGAATCTGATCTCCAAGGTGATCTCGACCGTCGTAAGCCAGGTAAGTCGAGGCATGTGACCCAGCGTAAGGAATCGGATACCGTCAGGATTCTGTCTGGGGTTTTCGAAGGTAAAACTACCGGTACGCCAATTGCACTGTTGATTGAAAATGAAGATCAGCGGTCACGTGATTATTCTGACATTAAAGATCTGTTCCGCCCTGGTCATGCAGACTATACCTATCAGCAGAAATATGGCCTTCGTGACTTCCGTGGTGGTGGGCGTGCTTCTGCACGTGAAACTTGTCTGCGTGTTGCGGCAGGTGCCATTGCCAAGAAATATCTGAGGGAGCAGTATGGCACGGAAATCCGTGGTTATCTCGCCCAACTCGGTCCGATAAAATTGGTTCTGAAGGATTGGGATTCAGTAGCAGCCAATCCGTTTTTTTGTCCTGATCCAGAACGGGTACCAGAATTAGAAAAATTCATGGATGATTTGCGCAAAGAAGGTGATTCAATAGGTGCACGGATAAATATTGTTGCAGAAAGCATAGCAGTTGGGCTTGGTGAACCGATATTTGATCGTCTCGATGCTGATATTGCCAAGGCTATGGTGAGCATCAATGCGGTTAAAGCAGTCGAAATTGGTGCAGGGTTCGATTCAGTCGCACAAAAAGGCACACAACATCGGGATGAGATCACCCCAGAAGGATTTCTCAGCAATAATGCCGGTGGCCCCCTGGGTGGTATTTCAACCGGTCAGGATGTGTTGGTCAGCATTGCGTTAAAACCGACTTCTAGTATTCGTTTGCCTGGTAAAACGATCGATATAAATGGTAATGCCGCTGAAGTGGTGACCAAGGGACGTCATGATCCTTGTGTGGGTATTCGTGCCACGCCGATAGCCGAGGCGATGTTGGCAATCGTGTTAATGGATCATACATTACGACATCGTGCTCAGAATTCGGGGGTCAAGTCATTAACGCCTATTATTCCGGCGAAAAAATAATTACTGACCATAGATTTAATTACCCGCTTATGTAGTGCCCTAGCTGTTCGATCATAAATTTCTGCTCAGCAATAATGTCCTTCACTAAATCTCCGATGGAGATCATGCCCTCTACTCGCCCTCCATTAAGGACCGGAAGGTGACGAATACGTTTCTCAGTCATCAGAGCCATGCATTCTTCAACAGTTTGTTCGGGACGAGCACACAAAACATTTGTGGTCATAATATCTTTGACGGGTGTTTGTTCTGATGATTTCCCTTTGAGTATCACTTTCCGCGCATAATCTCTTTCACTTAGTATCCCTACTAGTTTTTCATCCTCCATAACGAGTATGGCACCTATCTCTTTTTCAGCCATCATCTTTATCGCATTAAATACGGTCTCATCCGGTTGAATAAAACAAATATCATCCCCTTTAGCATCTACAATCTGCCTGACTGATTTCATTGGTCTTTCTCCTTACAATGTATAGATTGTCGTGATTGTTAACCGGAGGCAGTTCCGCCTACTGTCAAATTATCGATCCGTATTGTGGGTTGGCCAACACCAACAGGGACAGATTGTCCTTCCTTCCCGCAAACACCGATGCCGGTATCCATCTCCAGGTTATTACCGACCATACTGACGCGGGTGAGGACATCAGGGCCGTTGCCAATTAGGGTTGCGCCTTTTATTGGTTTGGTAATTTTCCCTTTTTCAATCAGCCATGCTTGGCTAGTGTTGAATACGAATTTACCGCTGGTGATGTCTACCTGTCCACCGCCGAACTGAGTGGCATAGATCCCTTTATCTACTGAAGCGATGATCTCATCTGGCTCGAGATTCCCAGATAACATATAGGTATTAGTCATACGCGGCATAGGTAGATGGGCATAAGATTCACGCCGTCCGTTGCCGGTGGGATTCATCCCCATTAATCGTGCGTTGAGTTTATCTTGCATGTAGTTCTTCAAAATGCCTCGTTCGATTAAAGTCGTGCATTCAGTGGATACCCCTTCATCATCAATTGTTAAGGAACCGCGACGGTCGGGAATAGTCCCGTCGTCCACCACAGTGACATGCTCAGTTGCGATCCGGTCACCTATTCGTCCAGAAAAAGCCGATGTGCCTTTGCGATTGAAATCGCCTTCGAGTCCATGACCAATGGCCTCGTGTAACAAGATACCAGGCCAACCAGGACCGAGAACGACAGTCATGGAACCAGCGGGTGCCGCAACTGCTTCAAGGTTGATCAATGCTTGGGACACGGCTTCATCTACATAGGATGCTAACAGATCATCATTTTCGAAATATTCATATCCAAAACGGCCGCCACCTCCGGCACTCCCTCTCTCCCTCATGCCATTTTGTTCGACGATCACACTGACATTTAGCCTTACTAGTGGACGTATGTCAGCTGAAAAGGTGCCGTCAATACTGGCAACAAGTATGGTGTTGTAGGAACCGCCGAGTGTGGCGATGACTTGTTGTACCCGTGAATCTTTTTTCCTAGCCATCTCATCAATTTTTTTCAACAATGCCACTTTTTTATCCGAAGGGATCGATAGAGTAGGATCATCATCACAATATAAAGGGCTGATTGGTTGTTGGTGCCATGCCTGAATTTTTCCATCATTACCGCTACTGGCGATAGCGCGTGCAACTTGTGCGGCGCTAGTAAGCGCGGGTAAAACGATCTCATCAGAATAGGCAAAACCGGTTTTTTCACCGCTGATGGCACGAACCCCTACACCTTGATCGATATTGTAGGAGCCTTCTTTTATGAGACTGTCTTCCAGTATCCACGATTCGGACCGTGAAGATTCAAAATACAGATCTGCCTGGTCAATTTGATGTGCCATTATTTGATCTAACGTCTTCTGAATATCGGTGACTTCAAGGCCGACCGGTGTTAGCAAGTGTTCTTTTGCGATTTCCAGAGACTGGCTCATATTTTCTATAGTTTCCGATGTTGTAGTGCTGGGAATGAATTTCTAATTTTAAGCAAATGATCAAGGTCTAAATCGGCACAGGCGATCCCCGTACCGTGATCCACCGAGGCCAGTATATCGCCCCATGGATCAATTATCATGCTATGTCCCCAGGTCGCGCGATGAGCAGTGTTCTGGCCTCCTTGATTAGCGGCTATAACAAAACATAGGTTTTCAACAGCTCGGGCGCGGATCAACAGTTCCCAGTGACGTTTGCCTGTGGTAACGGTGAACGCCGATGGTACCGTAATGACGGTAATCCCTTGATCAAGCATATTTCGGAACAGCTCAGGGAAGCGTAAATCGTAACATATCGACATGCCGATTTTTGCAAACGAAGTTTCAGCAATGACGGGGTGATCACCCGCTGTGATAGTGGCGGATTCGTTATACGACTCCTTGCCTTCCTGGTCTACATAGACATCAAACAGGTGTATCTTCTCATAACGACTAACGCATTGGCCTTGTGGATCATATAGCAGACAACTGTTATAGACTCGACTTTCATCGTCACATTCTAATGGGATGGTTCCTCCCATCAACCAGATACTATGTTGCTTGGCCTGTTGTTTGAGGAACTCCTGGATTGGACCTTTACCATAGGCTTCCCTGATATGGACCTTGGCTTGTGGGTTATCGCTGATTACTGGGAAATACTCGGGCAACAGTACGAATTTTGCCCCGTCACTCACCGCCTCTTGTATCAGCTGTGCAACGGATGACAGGTTATCTGTCACATCAGCAGTGGAAACCATTTGAATAGCGGCAACGCGAATCATGTAGATAGTATACGTAACGCTTACAGGGATGTAAGCGGTAGAAAACGTCTAGATCCTATTTTTGAGGGAGCATGTAGTGAGCGGTATCTCTATTCAACCTACTATATAGTGCTTAGATATTCCCTTATACTGCTACGCATTAATTAATAGTTAGATAAACTCACAGTGAACGAAGACTTTCCAAAAATTAAGCGGTTGCCACCCTATGTTTTCAATATCGTCAATGAATTGAAGATGGAGGAGCGCCATCATGGCGAAGATATCATTGATTTCGGTATGGGCAATCCTGACCAGCCTGCACCTAGTCATGTTATCGATAAGCTGATTGAGGCTGCGCAGCGAGATGATACCCATCGATATTCCGTATCGCGTGGAATTCCGCGGCTGCGAAAAGCAATCTGCAATTGGTACCAGCAGCGTTACCAAGTGCATCTGGATCCAGAAAGTGAAGCGATAGTGACACTGGGTTCCAAAGAAGGGCTTGCGCATCTGGCAATGGCCATCGTTGAGAAGGGCGATGCTGTGCTGGTGCCTAACCCGTCATATCCAATACACCCTTACGGTTTTATTATTGCAGGTGCGGATGTGCGCCACGTCCCGATCGGCAAGGATATCGATTTTTTTAGCGAACTCGATAGTGCGATCCGCAATAGTTGGCCTAAACCAAAATTGTTACTGTTAAATTTTCCAAGCAACCCAACTACGTATTGTGTCGATTTGGAATTTTTTGAAAAGGTGATCGATGTCGCTAAAGAACATGAATTCTGGGTAGTGCACGATATTGCCTATGCAGATATTGTGTTCGACAATTATAAAGCACCATCCATACTGCAAGTGAAACAGGCAAAAGATTATGCGGTTGAATTTTTTACTCTGTCAAAAAGCTACAATATGCCGGGCTGGCGTGTAGGTTTTATGGTTGGCAATCCTGCACTGGTGCATGCATTGGCACGTCTGAAGTCATATCTTGATTACGGAATATTTACTCCATTGCAAGTTGCTGCGATCTCAGCGTTGGAAGGTGATCAGAAATGTGTTACTGATATTCGTATGATGTACCAAAGTCGACGAGACGTCCTTTGCGATGGCTTAAACTCTCTCGGCTGGCAAGTTGAAAAGCCTAAGGGCACTATGTTTGTGTGGGCTCCAATACCTGGACAATATCAGCATCTGGGTTCTCTAGAGTTCTCCAAGCAATTATTGTTGCAGGCCAAGGTGGCTGTATCTCCAGGAATTGGCTTTGGTGAGTATGGTGATAAACATGTTCGCTTTGCTTTGATCGAAAATGAACATCGTACCCGGCAAGCTGCACGTGGAATTCGTTCCATGTTCAAGAGTGGCCATGAGGTGAAGAAAGTTGGATAAAATTAATCAGGAGTCCTGCAATCATGGATCCAGTTAAAGTTGGATTATTAGGTTTAGGTACAGTCGGCGGCGGAACAGTCAGCGTGTTATCACGTAATGCTGATGAGATTGCTCGTCGTGCTGGCCGCGGAATTATTATTAGTCATGCCGCTGCCAAGGAATACAATACCGAACTTATCTATGGATTAGCCCAAATCGAAAAACTGACGGATGATGCTTTTGCCGTAGTTAACGATCCGGATGTGCAGATTGTTATCGAACTGATTGGTGGTTACAGTCCCGCACTCGAGCTGGTGCTGAAAGCGATTGAAAATGGCAAACATGTCGTCACAGCAAATAAAGCACTGATTGCTTCTCACGGAAACGAGATTTTTGCTTTAGCCCAGAGTAAAGGCGTTACTGTAGCTTTCGAAGCCGCTGTTGCTGGTGGTATCCCCATCATTAAGGCGATGCGCGAAGGTTTGTCTGCCAACCAAATTGAATGGGTGGCGGGGATAGTTAATGGTACCAGTAATTATATTCTCACCAAGATGTTAGAAGGCAGAGATTTCCAGGATGTGCTTAAAGAGGCCCAGACTTTAGGGTATGCAGAGGCTGATCCAACTTTCGATGTAGAAGGTGTCGATGCTGCACATAAGCTGACTATTCTTAGCTCCATTGCTTTTGGAATTCCTTTGCAGTTTGATAAGACCTATAAGGAAGGGATTACCGGTATCGAACAAGCTGATGTCACTTACGTAGCTGAGTTGGGTTACACGATAAAACATCTCGGCATTACACGTAAAACTGATGCCGGTATAGAGATACGTGTGCATCCGGCAATGATTCCCGAACGTCAACTGATTGCGAATGTTGATGGGGTTATGAATGCTGTCATGGTCAAGGCCGATGCTTCTGGACCGACATTGTATTATGGTGCCGGTGCCGGATCGTTGCCGACTGCCTCTGCTGTTGTAGCGGATGTGATAGATGTCGTGCGGGTATTGACCACGGACCCAGAAAACAGGGTGCCTCATTTGGCATTCCAGCCGAACGCCATGTCTGATATTCCGGTTATCGCGATAGATGGTATTGAAACCGCATATTACCTGCGTCTCCATGCTGTCGATCGTCCCGGTGTGTTGTCAGATGTGACTGCTATTCTAGGCGATCTCGATATCAGCATCGAAGCTATCATCCAAAAGGAACCGGCGGATGGTACTAGTCATGTGCCAGTGATCATCCTCACTCAGAAAATCATTGAAAAAAACATGAACAAGGCGATAGCCAAGATTGAAGGGCTAGATTCAATAGACGGCAAGGTCCACCGTATCCGAGTAGAGTCGCTTGGATAAAATAAATCTGGGATGTGAAATGTATACAGGGATCATAAATCGCTATCGTGACCGGTTACCGATAGCTGACGACACACGTATTATTACTCTCAACGAGGGCAATACGCCATTGATCCGGCTTGAAAACATCCCGGCCCTTTCTGGCAGGGAGATTGATGTCTATGTGAAATTCGAGGGATCAAATCCTACCGGTTCCTTTAAGGACCGAGGTATGACCTTGGCTGTTACTCAAGCCGTTTCAGAAGGATCGCAGGCCATCATATGCGCATCCACAGGAAATACTTCCGCATCAGCAGCGGCTTATGCGGCCCGAGCGGGGATAAAGGCATTTGTTTTAATACCGGAAGGTAAGATAGCACAGGGAAAACTTACGCAAGCAATGATGAAGGGTGCAGTGGTAATACAAATCGTCGGTAACTTTGATGATGGCATGCGTTTGGTAAAACAACTTGAGACCGAGGCATCACTGACCATCGTCAATTCAATCAATCCTTATCGTATACAGGGTCAGAAGACCATTGCTTTTGAAATTATGGACGCTTTGGGTCGAGCCCCGGACTATCATTGTTTGCCGGTTGGAAACGCCGGCAACATTACGGCACATTGGGTTGGTTATAGTGAATATGCTGGGCAGCAGACAGCTGCTTGCCAGTTCTGTGATGATCAATGTAAATACCAGAGTAAAGCAGTCATTGATAAAACACCGGTCATGGCAGGATACCAGGCGAGTGGATCCGCACCGTTCCTGCGTGACCATCCAGTTGAGAATCCCGAAACAGTTGCAACTGCCATACGCATCGGTAATCCGCAATCATGGGATCAAGCGTGGGCCGTGAGCAAGGAATCAAACGGTTGGTTTGATGAATTTTCAGATGAAGAGATCCTTGCGGCTCAGAAGCTGCTTGCTGAAAATGAGGGAATATTTTGTGAGCCAGCGTCGGCGATATCGGTAGCTGGTGCGATAAAGGACATTACTTCCAATCGCATCGCAGAAGGTAGCTGTGTTGTGTGTACTCTAACTGGCCATGGATTGAAGGATCCCGATACTGCGATTAAGCAGAGTACTGCACCGGTTATCAAGGTGGATGCTAATTTGGATCAGGTAAAAAGTGCGATTCTCGATAGTATTTAGTATTCATCGCTAAGAGAGGATGAGTAGGGTAGGTATAATCAAAATCCATAAGTTATTCCGGGGATGAAAAATTAATGTACAAGTTTTTTCATGCCATATCCCAACCGACAACATGGTCGATCTGACTCTCCTCGTCCCTGGCTTGCTCGGGCCTGACCAGTATTATGCTGATGATTATGTCCCTCAGTTACCTGCATTAGAACGTATGTTGGCTTGTGCCGACCATGAGCAATATGCACCCCAGTCATTTCATCGTTTGTTATCAGAGTTAGTCGGTCTTGATTTAGTGGATGGGAAAGATGTCCCGGTGGGGGCTGTAACACGACTTGTTGACGACAATATGCTACCGCAAGGCTATTGGATGCGGGCGGATCCGGTCCATCTCAGACCGGACCGTGATGGATTGATCTTGATGGATTCCTTCGTCCTCGGCTTGAACCGACATGATGCACTAGCAATAGCTGCTGAAATTAAAAAAATTCTCCCAGACTACGACATGAATTTAGAAGTCCCCTCGGTTGATCGATGGTATGTTAGTCTCAATCATGTTCCAAATATCCGAACCACCGATCTGTCGATGGTAGTAGGGAGGGACATAAATGCTTACCTACCCCAGGGAGCGGATGCGATGCGGTTTCATTCTTTGTTAAATCAAATTCAGATGCAGTTGCATTCATGTGACATCAATCAGCTTCGTTCTCAGAAAAGCGAGCTGCAAATTAACAGTGTCTGGTTTTGGGGAGCCGGAGAATTACCGGACAACCCGGGACAGCTATGGTCTGCCATCTATAGTGAAGATGTGTTTGCAAGGGGTTTAGCCATGCTGACAGATACACCTTGCCGTCCACCACCAGCTGATATGAACGGCTTGGCCGCAAGCTTAGAAAAGAATAAAAGCATCTTGTTAGTGCTGGACCATTGTCTAATGCCTGCCCAATACCAAAATTTGCAGTTGTGGTATGAGGCGTTGTTGTTACTAGAAAAAACCTGGTTCATTCCGTTATTAAGCATGCTTAAGTGGGGCAAGCTTAAAAAGCTCACCTTGGTAACAGACACAAGCGAATTTGAAATCAGCTGGTTAACACTGTGTAAAATGTGGCGGAAGTCGAAATCCATCGCGAGATATAAAGATTAGTTCGGTATGGAGAGAAAGATATCCAGACGTACTGTTGGTCGCGATAATAATTTCCCAGATGATCTAGACCCTATTTTAAGGCGTATCTATTCTTCTAGAAAAATAAAATCAGTCGATGAACTGGATTATTCTCTGAAGAATCTACTTTCATTCAGCCTGTTGAAGAATGCTGATAAGACAGCAGCCCTGTTGGCGGACCTATTAGCACAGGATAAAAAAATATTAGTCGTTGCTGATTACGATGCTGATGGGGCGACGGCATGCGCCCTTGCCATCCGAGGTTTGTCGGCGATGGGTAGTACCAATGTGCAGTATTTGGTGCCTGATCGGTTTAAACATGGCTACGGTCTTAGCCCTGATGTGGCGGCACTCGCACTTGATCTGATGCCCGATGTAATTGTTACCGTTGATAACGGTATATCAAGTGTAGAAGGTGTTGCACTTGCTCGTGCTAGCGGTGTCGATGTGATCATCACTGATCACCACTTACCTGGGGATACCATTCCGGATGCGACCGTCATTGTTAATCCCAATCTTCCTGATGATGAATTTCCAAGCAAGAGCTTGGCTGGTGTTGGGGTTATGTTTTATATACTAGCGGCCTTACGTGCAGAATTACGGAGGCGAGACTGGTTTACTGAAAAAAACATAAACGAACCTAACTTGGCAAGCTTTCTAGATCTGGTCGCCCTCGGTACGGTAGCAGACGTAGTTCCACTTGATTTTAACAATCGCATTTTGGTTGCAAATGGCCTTGATCGAATAAGGGCAGGCCGGTGCATAGCAGCTATCCGAGCCTTGTTCCATGTCGCAAACCGAAATCATAAAAAAATAACTGCAAGTGACCTGGGATTCGCGATTGGTCCAAGGCTGAATGCGGCAGGGCGATTGACTGACATGAGCCTAGGAATAGATTGTTTGATTAGTAATGATGACGATGAAGCATTTGAAATAGCAAAGCAGCTCGATGCACTCAATAAGGAACGTCGTGAGATACAAGGTGAGATGCACCGCCAGGCACTGACCGAGATTAATCGAACAGAACTGTCTGATACTGAGAAGCTCTCTCATGGGCTATGTCTGAGTAATGATGACTGGCACTCAGGTGTCATTGGTATTCTGGCATCAAAGATCAAAGACAAAATACATCGGCCTGTAATTGCCTTCGCCCATGATGAAGATGGGATGCTAAGGGGGTCAGCCAGATCGGTGTCTGGCATACACATACGTGATGTGATAAATCGGATCGCAACACTCAGCCCCGGTTTAATCGTTACATTCGGAGGACATGCTATGGCGGCTGGACTGACGCTGAGAGCTACTGACTTAGATCAATTTTCACAGAAATTTTATCAAGAGATTCAGAATCAAACTGAAATCTACGGTATAAATAGCGAGATCATGTCAGATGGTGAGCTGTCAGCACAGGATATGACGCTGGAAATGGCTGAACTGATACGCGGCTCTGGTCCATGGGGACAGGGTTTTCCTGAACCTGTATTCGACGGAATTTTCGAAATCATCGAAAAGCGGATCGTTGGCAACCATCATCTGAAAATGAAATTAAAAATGACAGGAAGTGTAAAGCAGATAGATGCTATTGCGTTTAACGAGACTGATCAGGCCTGGCCTGATGACATCCGATCTGTGCAAGCGGTATATAAACTCGATGTGAATGAATATATGGGGCGCAAGACGCCACAAATGATCATTGAATATATCCAGCCGAACCTCGCAAGTGGCTGACACACCTGCATGGCATATAGTAGAATCCCTTCCTCATCGTATATAGAAGAAATTTAAAGTCATGCTTGAAATTACATCAGTTGTCGCCCGTTACAAGGAAATAAATGCACGTATAGATTCAATTCGGAGGTATCTTTGAATACGAGACCAAAGCTGAAAGATTGGTCGAAGTGCTTCGTGAGTTAGAACAACCCTCAATATGGAATGATCCGCAAAAAGCCCAGGCATACGGCAAGGAACGCGCCTCATTGGAATCTGTAGTTAACACCATTAATGAATTGACCAGTGGCATCAAGGATGCCGAGGAACTGTTGGCGTTGGCTAAGGCAGAAAGCGATGCCGAAACAGTGGATGCAGTAGACCAGGATCTAGACAGACTCGATCAGGCTTTATCGAAGCTTGAATTCCAACGGATGTTCTCGGGAGAAATGGATCACAGTAATGCCTATCTGGATATCCAAGCAGGTTCGGGTGGGACCGAAGCCCAGGATTGGGCAGATATGATTTTACGCATGTATTTACGTTGGGGAGAACAGCGTGGTTTTGAGACGGAATTAACCGAAGTCTCGCCAGGTGAAGTGGTTGGTATTAAAAGCGCCACAATAAGATATGTTGGTGAATATGCTTATGGCTGGCTTCGTACCGAGACCGGTGTACACAGGTTGGTAAGAAAATCGCCATTCGATTTGGGTAACCGTCGTCATACTTCATTTGCTTCTGTGTTCGTCTCACCTGAGATCGATGAAAGCATTACTATTGATATTAACCCGGCGGATGTCAGGATCGATACCTACCGAGCAAGCGGCGCTGGAGGCCAGCATGTCAATAAAACCGATTCAGCTGTGAGAATGACTCATGTTCCATCTGGCATAGTCGTGCAATGTCAGAGCGATCGGTCGCAGCATAAGAATCGCAGCAATGCGATGAAACAGTTACGTGCTAAATTGCATGAAATGGAGCTACATGAGCGTTATAAGGATCAGCGTGAATTGGAAGATACCAAATCAGATATCGGCTGGGGCAGTCAGATTCGGTCTTATGTACTGGACCAGTCTCGCATCAAAGATCTCCGCACCGGGATCGAACAATCCAATACCCAAGCAGTGCTTGATGGAGATTTGGACCAGTTTATCGAGGCGAGTTTGAAAGCAGGCGTTTAACCAGTTTAAATATTCCACCTACTAATTAATAACATTGCCAGCTAACATAGACAAATGACGGACGAACACTCCACCGAAGCTGAACTCCTTGCCCAACGGCGGGCGCATCTAGATGAATTACGCAAAAAAGGTACAGCTTATCCGAATCATTTCAGACGTGATGCCATTGCTGCTGATCTGCATCGTGATTATGGTGCTAAGGACAAGGCTGAGGTCGAATCTGATAGTGTCCAGGTAAAAGTAGCTGGCAGAATGATGAGCAAGCGAGTGATGGGTAAGGCCTCATTTGCCCATCTGCAGGACATGTCTGGTCTAATCCAGTTGTTTGTTAAAAAGGATGACCTAGGAGAAGAGGGATATAACGAATTTAAGAATCTCGATCTCGGCGATATTATTGGCGCTGAAGGAAAACTGTTCATTACAAAAACTGGGGAACTATCAATACACGTTAGCAAATTGGTTTTGTTGACAAAATCACTGAGGCCACTGCCGGAGAAATTCCATGGCCTAACTAATCAGGAGACCCGCTACCGGCAACGCTACCTGGATCTAATTACTAATGAAGACACCCGTAAGGTGTTTTCGACGCGGTCGCGAATTATTGATTTCATCCGCAACTACCTAAAGGGCTGTAGCTTCGTTGAGGTCGAAACACCGATGATGCATGCTATCCCAGGGGGAGCGACTGCCAGACCATTCGCTACTCACCACAATGCGCTTGATATGGATCTTTACCTGCGGGTTGCCCCGGAGTTGTATCTGAAGAGATTGATTGTGGGGGGTATTGAAAAAGTATTTGAGATCAATCGAAGTTTCCGCAATGAAGGTCTGTCGACGCGTCACAATCCTGAATTCAGTATGCTCGAATTCTATCAGGCCTATGCAGATTATAATGACATGATGGATTTGACTGAGGACATGATGCGATTACTGGTGTTGGAGCTCATTGGTAAAACAAGTGTCTGCTATCAAGGTGGCAAGTATGATTTTGGCAAACCCTGCAAGCGGATGACGGTAATTGAATCCATCATGCATATCAACCCGGGCTTATCTGTAGAAGAGTTGATGGATCCTAACAAGATAAATTCCATTGCCGATAATCTTAATGTAACTGTGGAGCCCAGTTCTGGGCTAGGAAAGGTCCAGATCGAAATTTTTGAGAAGACAGTGGAATCTAAATTGATGGAGCCGACGTTTATCACCCAATATCCAACAGAAGTTTCACCGTTAGCAAGGCGTAATAATGACGATCCATTTTTTACTGATCGATTTGAATTTTTTGTCGGTGGTCGCGAAATTGCCAATGGGTTTTCTGAATTAAATGATCCTGACGACCAAGCAGAGAGATTTAGTAACCAGGCTGAATACAAGGCAGCTGGCGACATTGAAGCTATGCACTATGATGAGGATTATATTACGGCACTGGAATACGGTATGCCGCCGACTGCCGGTGAAGGAATAGGGATAGACCGGCTGGTAATGCTGTTAACTGATTCACCTACCATTCGGGATGTCATTCTTTTCCCGCATATGCGACCAAAGGAATAGTTGTTGGTCTTACAGTAATGATATCGTCAAATGTCCGCTTTTGATCTAAAGCAGACACTCAAACCAGAGTTTTTACACTACTGGCAAAACGTCCGCTTTCGACCCAAAGCGGACATTCGCATTAATAACTAATCTCCCCTGAATTTTAGGTAAATTAACTCTGTCCACTGTAAAAATGGGTAAGGAATGGAGCATCATCCCATGGCAAATCATCCATTATTGGCCACAGGGGTAAATGAAGGGAGGAAGATGGTTTATGCGCAGAATAGGTATTATATTAAACATGCCATGATAGTGTTTTTGGTGCCTCGAAACGCACCGATGACAGCAACTGCTAAAAATAAATTCATATTTCTTAGTCTGTTACAACTAAGTGCTGTTGCTTTAATCTAAAATATATATAATATAAAAGTTGCTAACAGTGTATATCGGGAAATGGCACTCACTAAGACATAAGTTATCCATCTATTAAATAGGAGTGAATTATCCAATGAAGAAATTAAGTTGGTTGTTGGTTTGCATGTTGTTTGGTTTGGTTGCTTGCGGTGGCAATGGCGGTTCGTCTGACGCGACGACTGAAGCGGTTGAGGAAGCGCCTGCAGCATCTGCACCTGCTGAGGAAGTTGTAGCACCAATCGAAGAGGCTGCTACTGATGAAGGTGATGAAGACGCCGCTGCTGATGAAGGTGATGAAGACGCCGCTGCTGGCGAAGGTGATGAAGACGCCGCTGCTGGCGAAGGTGATGAAGACGCCGCTGCTGGCGAAGGTGATGAAGACGCCGCTGCTGGCGAAGGTGATGAAGAGGCCGCTGCTGATGAAGGTGATGAAGACGCCGCTGCTGATGAAGGTGATGAAGACGCCGCTGCTGATGAAGGTGATGAAGACGCCGCTGCTGGCGAAGGTGATGAAGACGCCGCTGCTGGCGAAGGTGATGAAGAGGCCGCTGCTGAAGGTTAAAAATAATAACAATCGTTACATAATCTATGTTTGTGCCCTATATTCCTACGAGTTGTTTTTGCTTTACAAATAAGGACACGGGGCAGACGGGGTTGGTTAAATCAGCCACCTATAGGGCACAAAAAACTTATCTACTACCATATTCATGCATTGATCCATGTTTATTGATTTGCTGATTAACGGCTCCGAATTGAACTAATGTCTGGTTGGCACAAATCGGACATTCTAGCCTCGATTAAGGAACTGGTATGATCAAGCAGATAGTTTTAGGCATTCTATCCAGTACCCACTACTATCCTTCCGGGCGCGCAAATATTAAAGGTTTTCAGAGAATCCCGATTAGCATTATAGGAGATAAGAAATGACTCGATTAAAAGACCGTATGATTCGTGCTGCGAAGCTTGATGTCGACCTTTATGAAGAGGTTGAGGCTGATCAAGGCGCACTGGGTCAGGCCATGGTAGTT
Organism: Gammaproteobacteria bacterium; assembly: GCA_965226155.1. Lineage (GTDB taxonomy): Bacteria > Pseudomonadota > Gammaproteobacteria > Eutrophobiales > Eutrophobiaceae. The sequence goes on along the minus strand of OZ245331.1, from coordinate 2,624,581 downwards.
GTTGTTCTTTCAAGTATTGCAGCCGGAATTGGAAGTTTTTGGCAAGGTGGTCTTGGAGGGATGTTGATCGGAATGATCGTAGCAATTGTCGGATGGTATATCTGGGCCTACCTAACTTATTTTATAGGCACAAGACTACTCTCAGAACCACAAACCAAAGCAGATCATGGTGAGTTATTGCGCACGATTGGTTTTTCGAGTTCCCCAGGATTAATTCGAGTATTAGGAATCATCCCGGGACTGGCAGAAATCGTGTTTTTTGTAGCTTCGATTTGGATGTTGATGGCTATGGTGATTGCAGTGAGACAAGCGCTTGATTATGAAAGCACATGGCGTGCGGTTGGGGTGTGTGCAATCGGCTGGATCGTTCAGACTATCTTCTTCGTGCTCTTGTTTACCCTTCTAGGGGGTACCACACAACCAGCCTGACTCAGAATAATAAATGGCCGGCAAACGGCAACTGCGGGATGTGAGCATCGCGTTTACTACACTTTTCGCTGAAAGCAAATTACTATCCCTTACGCGGGTATTAAACGTCCGCTTTTGGCACAAAGCAAACATTAATAGTATCTTTCTCTATTCGCCATATCATTTAGATTTATGAAACATTATAAATTGGTACTTCCTGAATTTATGAATGAACAAGGCGCCTTATTTGGCGGCTACCTGCTTAAATGGATTGATGAATTTGCCTATGTAACTGCTGCTCTTGATTACCCAAATAACAATTTTGTCACTATTAGTTTAGATAATGTTGTTTTTCGCAAACCCATTAATGTTGGATACATTTTGTGCTTTGTAATAACGGAAAGTAAATTAGGCAAATCATCAATAAGATATAGCGTTGAGGTATACAACGCTAAAGGAGGGGGAGAAAACAAAGCCCTCTTATTTGAAACAAATATCGTATTTGTTAATGTTAACGCAAAAGGTAAAAAGCAAAATATTGCAACTAAGTACATAGTCTAAATTAGAGTAAATTAAAAATGTGAAATTACTTTTAAATATGCCAGTTTGGCAAACGTCCGCTTTCGACCCAAAGCGGACATTGAGGGATTATATCTAACGATAGGCATGAGCCACGCGGACACCACGCTCCTGAAACCAGGCGACGTTTGACCGCGTCGGTTCCATGGCTTGATTAGAACACGCCGCTGGACCCTACCAGCGCTGATTTAATCCAAACATATTCACTGCTAAACTGAAGCAGACAATAATATTAATTGGTGTGTTATATGAGATTATCCTGTGCCCTTTGACCAATTTTTTCTGTTCGGCCTGCTTATTTTTATTTTTTCCCTGTTACTCTGGGGAAAAATCCGCTATGACATCGTTACAATAGCAGCATTGTTTATTGCCTTCGTAGTAGGAGTTATACCTCATGAGCAAGTCTTCTCTGGTTTTTCTCATCCTGCCACCATCATCATTGCGCTAGTATTTATTGTCAGTCGCGGTCTGTCAAACTCGGGCACGATCGAATTGTTATCCCATTTTCTGGTGGATGGCACACGCAAACTAGGTACTCATATTGGACTCATGTCCAGTATCGCTGCGGCACTTTCCGCCTTGATGAATAATGTGGCGACACTGGCTTTACTCATGCCTGTCGATATGCAGGCAGCAAGCAAGGCAAAACGCAGTCCGGCCTTGACACTAATGCCATTATCATTCGCCACCATACTTGGTGGCATGGTGACACTGATTGGTACACCACCGAATGTGGTCATTGCCACGTTTCGTGAAAAGGCATTGGGGGAACCCTATCAAATGTTTGATTTTACCCCGGTGGGCATTGTGGTTGCGAGTGTTGGTATCTTGTACGTCGCTACCGTCGGTTGGCGACTTATATCCTTGGATCGAAGCAAACATGATACTACAGAAGAACTCATGGATATGGAAGGCTATATTGCCGAAGCCATCATCCAGGCTAATTCCAAGTTTATCGATAAGAAGCTACGAGATTTAGACACATTGAGTACAGAAAACGATGTTAATGTACTGGGCTTGGTACGACAAGGAAAACGCCTGCCGGGCACCGCAAGAAATCATGTTCTAAGGGAAAACGATATCCTGATATTAGAGGCCGGACCTGATGCGATAGAACAGTTCGTTGGTGCGGTAGGCTTAAAATATATTGGAACGGATAAATACGCCAGTATACTCAGCGAGAACCTTGCGTTAGTTGAAGTCGTTGTCCCGGAGAACGCCCCTATAGATGAACGTTCAGCAATAGATGTACGACTATTGTATCGACAAGGTGTCACATTACTGGGTGTATCGCGAAAAGGAAAACATTTTCGTGATCGGGTACGCAAGCTGGAAATTCGCGCTGGTGATATTTTATTATTACTCGGACCAGAAGATCGGTTGCCAGATGTGGTGGCGTGGCTGGGTTGTCTGCCTTTGGCTGAACGCGGATTACAAGTCATCCAACGACATAAGGAGATGCTGGCAGTGGGCCTGTTTGCACTTGCCATTATTATCGCAAGTGTCGGTTGGTTGTATTTACCATTGGCATTAATGGGTGTGGTGGTTGCATACGTCTTACTTAAGATCATCCCCCTATCACAGATTTATACTTCCGTAGAGTGGCCAGTGATTGTGTTAGTAGCCTGCCTGATCCCTATCGGCGCGGCACTGGAAACTAGTGGTGGCACTGCACTGATTGCACAAACAATAGTTGATTTGACGCAAGGATTGTCCCCGGTCATCGTGTTAACTATCCTCATGCTCATCACGATGACAATGTCAGATGTATTGAATAACGTTGCTACTGCCTTGATTGCAGCTCCCATCGGTGTGGATATCGCCCAGCAACTGAACGTCAATCCTGATTCGTTCTTAATGGTGGTTGCCGTTGCTGCTTCCTGCGCATTTCTGACACCCATAGGACACAAGAACAATACGATCATTATGGGACCGGGCGGCTACAGTTTTGGTGACTACTGGCGAATGGGATTACCCCTGGAAATTCTTGTGGTGTTAGTTGGTATTCCAATGATCTTAGTCGTCTGGCCGCTTAATTAAATTGGGGTCAGAGTGGAATTAATGGGTTGAAATTAGAAAATTCTACTCTGGCCCCAATTATTAAAGAGAATTGTAATATTCATACAGAGGGCCTGTTACCCGACCCACGTCTCTTTAATCATTAATAAATCGTCCGCTTTTGGCACAAAGCGGACATTAGCCCAATCCGTATTATATTTATACCCCATTGTTGTTCTGACCAATACTTCCTATTATTGTCACCTGTTTTCCATGGCGGTCGTGCATATATCCAATGTGATAAGATGTTGTAGTTAATAAACAGGGGAGCTTATGGAAAGCTTTAATTATCAGTCTTTTCTTACTCATACTCAGAGTTGGATCTCAGAGAATGTATTTGTCGAGACCAACCTTATCCAGCTAATCGTTGTTCTTGTGACTTTGTTGGTAGCGTGGGTGGCTGCTAAACCTCTACGTAGCCAGCATCGGCGATGGGTGGAGGACAAGGGAAAGGTTTTAATTCCCGGTACACTTCGAAATGCATCCAACCTCTTGATCTTCCCTGCTTTATGGCTATTGATGCTGTGGTCGATCACTGTGTTAACTGTCTGGGCTGGCTGGTCCGATTCAGTATTAACGATCAGTGCCAGTTTGCTAACAGCATGGATCGTTATTCGACTCTCGGCGACGTTGATGCGAAATCCATTCTTAACAAAGTCGGTGGCGATTACCGCCTGGACAATCGCAGCATTAAATATCCTAGGTCTTCTGAACCCAACTTTGGTAATTCTTGACGGGCTCTCATTTAACATTGGCGCACTTAATTTATCTCTTTTAACAATATTTAAAGGACTTATTTACTTTGCCGTATTCCTCGGGGCAGCGCTCCTTATATCAAGGTTAATTGAGAATAATCTGAAATCTTCCGTTTCACTATCGCCATCTATGGTAGTACTGACTGGCAAGCTCGTCAGAATTACCCTTGTTACAGCGGCATTTCTTTTCGCCATCTCTACTGTCGGTATTGATCTGTCAATTTTTACTTTTTTTGGTGGTGCACTAGGTATCGGTCTCGGTTTTGGTCTGCAAAAAGTTGTCTCAAATTTTATCAGTGGAATAATTCTACTGTTGGATAAATCGATAAAACCCGGCGATGTTATTTCCATTGGCGATACATATGGTTGGGTTAATTCCCTGAACGCACGTTATGTTTCTTTGGACACTCGGGACGGTATTGAGCATTTAATTCCTAATGAAGAGTTAATTGTCAATCGGGTTGAGAATTGGTCCCATAGCCATAGTCGAGTCAGGTTAAAAATTCCGATAGGCATACATTACGACTCAGATGTGAAACAGGCTATTGAACTATGTGAAGAATCAGCAAAGGAAGTAGAAAGGGTGATTGAAGACCCTGCGCCGGTTTGCTTGCTAGCGGGTTTTGGAGATAATTCTGTAGATCTTGAGGTTCGTGTATGGATAAGTGATCCACATAATGGGCTGTCAAATATAAAGAGTCAGTTATTACTCAAAGTTTGGGAAACCTTTCATAAGAATAACATTGAAATTCCTTACCCACAGCGCGATATATACATTAAAAATCCAATTGAGATAAAACAGGGACTGGAACCAGAGCATAAGTGGTCATAATAAAATGTATAGTAAATTAGTAATAATTTAAAATGTCCGCTTTTGGCACAAAGCAGACATAACTTGAATATAAACTTAAGTACTGTACCAGTGATAATTAAGAGGAGGCAGAAATGAAAACGATAATTATGAATAGTAATTTACGAATGATGGCATGTTTGGTGTTCTCAGGAATACTAATGCAAAGTGTTTATGCGCAGGCACCGAGTCCTGCTGAACCTGTAGAGATGGGGTTCTTTGTCACTAGTGTAGGGTCAGGCAACGGCGGTGATCTAGGTGGGCTTGCCGGTGCCGATGCGCATTGTCAGTCCTTGGCAGCAGCTGTTGAAGTAGGTCATCGAACCTGGCGTGCCTATCTAAGTACTCAAGCCACAAGCAATAAGCCCGCAATCAACGCCCGAGACCGTATTGGTAAAGGACCGTGGAGCAATGCCAAAGGAATTGTAATAGCACCCAATCTAGAAAGTCTGATGTATGATAATTCCAATATCCATTACCAATATGCATTGACAGAAAAAGGGCATGCTGTGAATTCGCGTTCAATGAATAACGCACCTGTTAAACATGACATTCTTACGGGTACCAGCATAGACGGTACAGCATTCCCAGCAGGAAAAGATAGGACATGCAGTAACTGGACCAGTAGCGATGAGGGAAGTGCTATGGTAGGTCATTCTGATCGATACCGTGGAGCAAACCCGGGGAGTCCCTGGAACTCAGCCCATCCATCTCGAGGATGCAGTCAGGAGAATTTAGAAGGCACTGGAGGTGACGGCCTTTTTTATTGTTTTGCCACAGATTGATAAATAGACAACATTGAGAAGCGGACGACGCTAAACGAGCGCCCTAACGTTTATGTTAATGTCCGCTTTTGCCAGAACGCGGATAGTTAAACTATTTAGATACTATAACAACGGCAGTATTTAGGAGATGTCATTATGAATTCATACGTATCTGAGCTTAGTGAGCGTAACTTTTCCAGAGGAAGAGTTGTTTATTCCATTGTGACTTTGTTTGCTATTAAGTTTTTAGTTGCGATATCTCCAGTAGAAGCTGATGAATCAAGTGACAAGGATATTCAATCTGTCCTGGATAACTCCATTGCTGTGTTGTCTTTTGAAAATCTGAGCCCTAATCCCGATGATGCTTATTTTGCATTAGGGGTCCATGGTGAAATACTTGATTACCTAACCAAAATTAGGGATGTGAGTCCCATATTCCGTTCTGCAATCTACTTCTTATCAAAAGCAGACATTATGTGAAGTACTTTGATGATTACGAGATTAGTGTTTATTACTTTTATTCAATATCCTTAATCTCAACGCATTGAGTTTGATGAATCCTTCGGCATCTTTCTGATTATAGGCACCAGCGTCATCCTCAAAAGTGGCTATAGATAAATCGAACAGACTGTTGCTGGCCGATTTTCTTCCTGTAACAAGTACATTGCCCTTACATAATTCCAACCGTACGGTGCCGTTGACGCCGAGTTGAGTCGCGTCGATTAAAGTTTGTAAAGCCGTTCTTTCCGGACTCCACCAATAACCGTTGTAAATCAGGCTGGCGTAGCGTGGCATAAGTTCATCTTTTAGGTGTGCGGTCTCCCGATCAAGAGTGAGAGATTCCATCGCCCGGTGTGCTTTGAGCAATATCGTCCCACCAGGTGTCTCGTAACAACCTCGTGATTTCATACCTACGTACCGATTTTCAACAATATCCGCCCGGCCGACTCCATGTCTACCACCCAATTCATTCAAAGCTGTTAACAACTTTGCTGGTTTCAAAGTTTTACCATTTAATCCAGTTGCATCACCCTGTGTGAATTCGATCTCGATATCTTCAGCCTTGTCCGGTGCCTTATACAACGATACGGTTCGTTGCCACATGGAATCTTCCGGTTCCTGCCAAGGATCTTCAAGTTCGCCTCCTTCGTACGAGATGTGTAGCAGGTTGGCGTCCATGGAATAAGGAGATCCTTGTTTACGTTTTGCATCGATCGAAATTGCGTGTTTTTCAGCATAGGCTAATAATGTCTCTCTCGAGCTCAGGTCCCATTCTCGCCACGGTGCGATAATATGGATATCCGGATTCAATGCGTAGGCACCGAGTTCAAACCTTACTTGGTCGTTACCCTTGCCGGTGGCGCCATGCGATATAGCACTCGCACCTGTTTCTTTAGCAACTTCAACCAGCCTTTTGGTAATCAGGGGTCTGGCTATGGAGGTGCCGAGTAAGTATTCGCCTTCATACAAGGTATTTGCCCTGAACATCGGGTAAACAAAATCATGGACGAACTCTTCCGTTAAATCCTCGATGAAGATCTCCTTAACACCCAGCGCTTTTGCCTTATTTCGTGCTGATTTGACTTCTTCGCCCTGGCCGATATCTGCTGTAAAGGTGACAACTTCGTAGCCGTAGTTCTCCTGCAACCATTTAAGGATTACTGAGCTATCCAATCCGCCTGAGTAAGCCAGCACAACTTTATCGATGGATTTTGTCGTCATGATGTAGTGTCTAGTAAATTAAAGGGCGCCAATTGTAACTGCACTAAAGTAGAAAGTTAATCGAAAATATGATGCAGCATTAGTCAACTGCTCAGAAATGACTCCGTCTCGCGTAGAAAATCAGTAGGCTGGTCTACATGGAGCCAATGACCTGCATTGTCGATAGAGTGGATAGTAGCCTTGGGGAATAAATTGTAAATCTTATCCTGATGCTCAGATTGTATGTAATCAGAATTGCTTCCGGCGAGAAAACGGACCGGCCACTGAAAGGGGTTATCGGTAATGTCTTGCGGAAAAGAGAGGATTTCTTTCAGATAGTTGTTGATGACGGGCAGATTAATCCGCCAACGAAACCCAGCACTATCCCGGACAAGGTTTTGTAGTAGGAATTGTCTTAAGCCGTGTTCGGAGATACTTTCTCTGAGTAATTCGCTAGCCTCATTTAGGCTAGTGAGCTTATCTAGTGGTAAGGAATTCAGCGCTTTTATCAGCGGGCGATAATCATTTGTGTAGCTGACCGGAGCGATATCGACTATCAACAAACGTTTAATGAGCGAAGGGTAATTTGAAGCCAGGACCATTGCTGTCTTGCCGCCCATGCTATGACCGATCATATTTACCTTGTCTAGTCCGATTGTATCAATCAGTCTGCAGACATCATCTACCATCTCTTTATAACTCATGCTATCTGCGTGATCACTATTTCCGTGATTTCGCAGATCCACAGTCAACACTTTAAATCTATCGGCAAGTTTCTTCGCAATAGTTTTCCAGTTACTCCCAGAGCCAAACAGACCGTGGACGATGATCACGGGTTCGCCTTCACCGTAGGAATGGTAATTAAGCTTTACGGGCATGGTTTAAGAAGGCAATTTTTCTTCATTCAAATACTCCCTAGGCCAGATGTTGAAGTAGAAAATATCTTCGTCGATGCCATCCACTACTTGGTAGTGATGATAGTCTTCCTTACTGACCCAGGCATAATCAGTATGTTCACGATTGAGTTTAATAACACCGCCTCCCCAACGCTGATGGAATAGATAGATCTCGAACTTGCCACCATACAAGGTGTCTCTAACCGGGCCAATTTGTTGTAGAGGTTTGCACAGGAACCGGATACTTATCTCTTCTTCCATTTCGCGTAACGCGCATTGATGAGGATTTTCTCCCGGTTCGATGTGACCTGCGGGAAAGCACCAGAGACCGCCGCCGATCTTGGCGTCTGTCCGGCGCTTCAGAAGCAACAATTGGTTCTGATTGGTTTCTATCAGGATGATAGCAAACCGTCCCTCTATGGCTGGTAGGTTTGCGGCATTGGACATGACGGATTAGTAAAAATTAAGTGTTCAGCACTAAAAAAATAAACGATGAAATCAGTGAAATAATGCCTACATGAGAATATCGCGGATGTCGGTCAGTATCCCACCCAGTGTCCGTGTGAATTCCGCTGCAGCAACACCGTCTATCACTCTATGATCGTAGGAGATAGAAAATGGAAGGATCAACCGAGGGTCAAATTTACCGTCGATATAAACCGGTTTCATTGTAGAGCGGGCCACACCCATGATAGCCACTTCTGGCGTATTGACGATAGGGGTAAAGCCGGTACCACCGATATGACCGGGGCTAGATATGGTGAAGCAGCCACCCTGCATCTCCGATGGTAACAGTTTTTTATCGCGGGCTTTCTGTGCAAGTATGGCAAGTTCCTTTGCAAGGTCATACATGCCTTTCTTATCTGCGTCTTTGATCACCGGAACTATCAGGCCATGCTCGGTATTTACGGCAACACCAATGTGAAAATACTGTTTCATGGTCAGCTGTTCCCCATCAGGGCTGAGTGATGAATTGAACGTTGGAAATTGTTTGAGTGCAACGACTACAGCCTTGATTAGAAAACTGAGGAGGGTCAATTTAGTACCATGATCTTCTGCCTCTGCTTTTTTTGATATTCGGTATTCTTCAAGTTCAGTGATATCGGCCTCATCAAACTGAGTTACATGGGGGACATTGATCCAGCTACGGTGTGGGTTTTGACCAGATAACCTGTTCAGTCGGGTTAAGGGTACGGATTCCACTGGGCCGAATTTTGAAAAATCCACTGGTGGGATCTCTGGAAGCGAGAACGCACCGCGGTTCTTTTCAAATACCCGGTCGCCAGACATCACTGCCTTGGTAAAAGACATGACGTCTTCACGGAGTATGCGACCTTTTCTACCACTGCCGCGGACCAGACCTAAGTCCACACCAAGTTCTCTGGCGAACTTTCTTGCCGCGGGACTGGCGTGGGCATTAGCCGATAGGCTCGAACCAACCGTTATCGATCCCGTTGGTCCTACGGGTGCGGGACGTGGTGCAGGCAGTTTGATTTCCTGTTGCTTATCTTTCTCAGGAGAAGATTTTTCTTCCGCTTTCTGTGTTGTAACGGGTTGTTCCTTAATACTGGGAGCTAAGTCTTCGACCTGGTCTATTTCGGCAATGACTGTTCCTTCTGACACCATATCGCCGTTCTTGACCAGTACCTTGGTGATGTTGCCAGCGACAGGGGAGGGGATATCCATAGTGGCCTTGTCACTTTCCAGCGTGATAAGTGTGTCTTCAACATTGATTGAATCGCCTCGACTAACAGCAATTTCGATAATCTCGACCTTATCGATGTCGCCAATGTCAGGTATTTTTACTTCAGTCAGTTTTGTCATTGCAAATACTAGCTATACCGTCACAGGATTTGGTTTTTCTGGATCGATTTCATATTTGCTGATGGCTACACTGACCTTATCTACTGAGATCTGACCGTCATCAGCCAAGGTCTTCAATGCCGCGACCGCAATATAATAACGATTGACCTCAAAGTGCTTACGCAGCTTCATTCGTGTATCGCTTCGACCATAGCCATCTGTGCCAAGCACGGTAAACCGGCGATCCTTAATGAAATTACGAATCTGGTCGGCATGGATTTTCATGTAATCTGTTGCCGCAATAATTGGCCCGTTATGACCATCCAGACATTTTTCAACATAACTCGATCTGGGTTTCTTATCAGGATGCAGCATGTTCCAACGGTCCGCATCTAGCCCATCCCGTCGCAACTCGTTGAAACTGGTGACGCTCCAGATGTCAGCATCCACGCCGAAATCTTTAGACAGCAATTCAGCAGCGGCGATAACTTCACGCAGGATGGTGCCCGATCCCATTAATTGTACCTTTAGTTTTTTCTTGCCACCCTTTTTGAATAAGTACATTCCTTTCAATATCCCATCCGTAACGCCGTCAGGCATAGATTGGTGTTCATAGTTCTCATTCATAACAGTGATATAGAAATAGACATCTTCATCTTTTAAACACATTCGCTCTAGACCAGAATGGATTATCACTGCTACCTCATAGGCAAAGGTTGGGTCATAGGAGATACAATTGGGTATGGTCGATGCTTGTAGATGGCTATGTCCATCCTGATGTTGCAATCCTTCACCGGCGAGAGTTGTTCTGCCCGCGGTACCGCCAAGAAGAAAGCCGCGGCTCCGAAGGTCACCGGCGGCCCAGGCTAGGTCACCGATGCGCTGGAAACCGAACATGGAATAATAGATATAAAACGGAATGGTTTGTACCCTGTGGTGTTTGTACGCTGTCGCCGCTGCAATCCAGGATGAAAATGCACCAGCCTCGTTAATGCCTTCTTCTAGGATCTGGCCTTTTCTATCTTCCTTGTAATACATGACTTGGTCACTGTCGACCGGCTCATACAACTGGCCAACCGAGGAATAAATACCTAACTGGCGAAACATTCCTTCCATACCGAAGGTTCGTGCTTCATCGGGAACGATAGGGATGATATATTTTCCTATTTGTTTGTCTTTGACCAGAGCATTGAGGATCCGAACAAATGCCATGGTGGTGGAGATTTCCCTGCCATCCGTCCCAGCCAATAATTTGTCGTGGATGGTGATTTCCGGAATTTTATGATTGGAAACTTTAGGTTGTTTCGTTAACAGAAAACCACCCAGCGCCTCTCTGCGTTCACGCATATACTGAATTTCCGGACTGTCTTCAGCCGGCTTGTAAAAGGGGGCATCAGCAATTTCATCATCTGAAATAGGAATATTGAAACGGTCCCTGAATGCCTTTAAGGCATCCTCTCCCATCTTTTCCTGTTGATGAGTGATGTTCTGTCCTTCTCCCGCGTCTCCCATACCGTATCCCTTAACAGTTTTTGCTAGGATAACTGTGGGTTGACCTTTGTGTTTCACCGCCGAAGCATAAGCCGCGTAGACCTTATGCGGATCGTGGCCGCCTCGATTGAGGCGCCAGATATCCTCGTCAGACATATTGGCAATCAGTTCTTTTAATTCCGGATATTTTCCGAAGAACTTTTCACGGACATAGGCGCCATCCTTCGCCTTATACGGTTGGTATTCTCCATCTACAGCTTCTTCCATTCGCTTTAAAAGAAAACCCTTGGTATCTCTGGCAATTAACGGATCCCAGTAGCTACCCCAGATCACCTTGATCACGTTCCAGCCTGCTCCCCTAAACTCCGCCTCAAGTTCTTGGATTATCTTACCGTTGCCGCGTACCGGTCCATCCAGCCGTTGCAAGTTACAATTGATAACGAAGATTAGGTTGTCGAGGTTTTCGCGTGCTGCCAGTCCAATCGCACCCATGGATTCCGGTTCATCCATTTCTCCGTCACCCATGAAGGTCCAGATCTTTCTGTTCGTGTCTTCGCTCAAGCCGCGATGTTCCAGGTAGCGCATGTACCGCGCTTGGTAGATAGACATGATCGATGCTAAACCCATCGACACTGTAGGGAACTGCCAGAAGTCCGGCATCAACCAGGGATGCGGATAGGATGAAATACCATTTCCATCGACTTCCTGTCGAAAATTACGTAGCTGTTCTACTGTGAGCAACCCATAAAGGAACCCCCGAGAATAAATACCGGGAGCCGAATGACCCTGGACATAGATCAAGTCACCGCCATGGCTCTTGGAGTGTGCCTGGAAAAAATGATTGAACCCCACATCATATAAAGTTGCCGAAGACGCAAAACTGGCAATATGTCCGCCGAGTTCAGTACTGATTCGGTTTGCACGTACGACCATCGCTAGTGCGTTCCAGCGTGCCAATGAACGAATACGCCGCTCCATGCTATGATCGCCGGGTGAGTGCTGTTCGCGTGATGGTGGTATGGTGTTGAGATAGGCAGTATTCGCCGAGTAGGGAAGATGGGTGCCGGATTTACGTACTCTTGCTATAAGTTGTTCTAGCAACGAATGGGCACGCTCATTCCCATCATGTACCATGACAGAGTCCAATGCCTCCAACCACTCCTGAGTTTCCTGAGGGTCAATATCTTCTTTTTTTCTGACATGGTTAATCCATCGTTGTTTGGAAATGATGTTATTTACTACCTGACAATCCGTGACTTAATCTTAATACGTGAATTCAATTTGTAAGTGCAACTCAATTAGGTGGCACGAACGGCAAGCTGCGGTAGCATCCTTACCTTTCGTTCCAGCAAGAAAGAGAGGCACAGATGAGACACTACACACAGCTTACCGAGCATCAACGTTACCAGATTTACGCCCTGATGAAAGCAGGACATACACAAACGGAGATAGCCGCCTTGATAGGCGTGCATAAATCTACTATTAGCCGTTAACTCAGACGCAACCGTGGCTTGAGAGGCTATCGACCCCGCCAAGCTCAGTTGCTCCGGCAAGCGCGTCGAGAAGCCAGCCAACAACAGCGACTCCCCACGACCTTGTGGGAGCGAGTAGAGGTCTGGCTGCGGGACGAATGGAGTCCTGAGCAAATCAGTGACTGGTTGCATAAACGAGAAGGTATCGCTCTGAGTCATGAATGGATATATCACTACATATACCAGGACAAGGCAGACGGCGGTGAGCTGTACCGGTACTTGCGTTGCCAGAAGAAACGAAAGAAGCGTTATGGTAGTTATCAACGTCGTGGGGTTCTGGTGAATCAGGGCAGCATTGATAAGCGTCCAGCCATTGTGAACAGGAAGACACGCATCGGTGACTGGGAAGTGGACACCGTCATCGGCAAAGGCCATCGACAGGCGCTGGTCACCTTGAGCGAGCGCAAGTCGATGTACACCTTGATTGCACAGGTGAAACGACGAACTGCCTCTGCCGTCAGGCAAGCTATCGTGCGATTGTTGTCTAATATGAAGGCGTCGGTTCACACGATCACCTCGGATAATGGGAAAGAATTTGCTGAGCATGAGGTTATTGCTCAACAATTGAACGCGGGGTTCTATTTTGCACATCCTTATGCCTCCTGGGAACGGGATTTAAATGAAAATATCAATGGTCTCATTCGACAGTACTTCCCAAAGAAAATGGACTCCAGCACGATTACACAAAAGCAGTTAAACTTGGTCATGAAAAAACTCAATCACCGTCCCAGAAAAACACTTAATTCAAAAACACCACATGAAGTCTTTTTTAACATCAACGTTGCACTTCAAAGTTGAATCCGCGAAACAAAAAAAGGGTTAATGACTCATGAAATAAAGCGAGATCAAGATGCTTGAATTTACGGTCGTGAGGATACGGACCCCTGGCTGTGTGAGAACTTCGTTTCCTTCAGAATGCAGTGACGCAGCTAAGACTACTATCTGTTAATTTTTTATAGAGTGACGTCCTTAACTTTATGCCTCTACCGGCTCCACTTTCAGTGTTGATCCATTTACAGAGGTTACTCTAATCTTACGCCCGGCTTCCATATTACTACCCTCAATACGCCAGGATCCGTCATCTACATTTACTCGCCCCGTGCCATTTACAATGGCGGTCTCTAATGTGAATTCCCGTCCCACGTATTGTTGACCACGCTGATTAAGGTTTGGTTGGTCAGTATCCATTACACCGCGTTTGCGCAGATATGAGCGACCTACAATCACAGCTGCAACTGACAGGATCGAAAATAAAATGAATTGAATCTGCCAACTCATCTCTGGCATTACCAACAGCGCAATTCCAACTATAACAGCAGCAATACCGCACCATATGAAAAAAGCAGCAGGCGCGAAGAGTTCTATACACATTAACAATACTGCAGCAGCCCACCAATGCCAGAAGACGATTTCTTCTAGAAATGAAATATCCATGGTTTATTCCTTATTTTTACTAAGTGCTTCTTTAGCAATTTCGGCTATCCCCGCAATAGAGCCGATTAATCCGCTGGCCTCGATAGGTAACATCAGCAACTTTTGATTAGGTGATAGGGATATATCCCTCAACGCAGTGACATACTTTTGTGCAATAAAATAATTAATCGCATTCACATCACCTTCTGCGATGGCAGTCGACATCATCCGTGTAGCATTCGCTTCTGCCTCGGCTTCACGTTCCCGTGCTTCTGCATCGCGGAATGCGGCTTCACGTCTACCTTCCGCCTCAAGTATAGTGGCCTTTTTTTCACCCTCAGCACGTCGAATTTCGGCTTCCCGGATACCCTCCGCTTCCAGTATAGTGGCGCGTTTATCTCGTTCAGCCTTCATCTGATTTGCCATTGAATTTACTAAATCTTGCGGTGGGGCTATGTCTTTAATTTCGATACGGGTTACTTTTAGCCCCCAGGGAGTGGTCGCTTCATCAACCACAGATAATAAACGCGCATTTATTGAATCACGTTGCGAAAGTAACTCATCAAGATCCATAGAACCCATCACGGTTCGTATGTTGGTCATAACTAGGTTTAATGTTGCGACTTCCAGACGACTGACTTCATAGGAGGCCTTTGCAGCATCAAGAACTTGAAAAAACACCACGCCATCGACACGCACCATAGCATTATCTTTGGTAATGATTTCCTGTGACGGGACATCGAGGACTTGTTCCATCATGTTCATCCTGGCACCGATTGCATCTACGTATGGAATAATCAAACCCAGACCAGGGCGTAAAGTACGAATATATTTTCCGAATCGCTCCACGGTATATTCCATACCCTGATCAACTATCTTGACACCTTTGGAAACGGTCATCACGGCGAAGAAAAGGACGATGAGTGTAAAAATTGAGAAAATTTCCATAAAAGCTCCTAATTATTATTGATTTATTATTATGTTTATTGCCCGCTTAAATCATAGTTAATGCAGAATATTTATAGTTTTATATTACACTAATCTCTAATCTTGCCAAGAGGAGAGTTAGTTATTGTAAGTCATTAGAATCACTATAGAATTGTCAAAATATACAGATTAAATCATTTAGCACAAAAACAGAGTGCGATACGGGGAATTAATCAGTAGCCTTACTATTTATGAATAAATTTAACTTTAAAATCATACAGAAACGTTCGGCTCCGTCCAAAGATGAAGTTGATAAAAAACAAAATTGGATAGTTTTATTGCCTTTTCCAGCAGAAAAAAGCAAACGGGACAAATTCCCCTATATAGATGTCCTAATTAGTCGTCGAAGGCAATTGCAGAAAAAAACAGCGGATAGCGAACCTGTTGTTACCGATATGCCTAACAAAGCTGGGAGCCGCGTTGCTTACGCCTGTATCGATCTAAATATTAGTGCTTTTGAATTACTGACGTTGGCAAGAAAACTAGTTGCTGTTTTCAAGAACGCGAATGACATTTTACTTTCGGTTTATGTATCAGCTGCATCGCCTTCACTGAAGGAGCGACTAGCCGAGACAATAATCGCTGCCGCTGCGACATCCAGTGCACAAATGCCTAGTTTCAAGACTGGAAGCAACGAGGGCAAAAAGTTCAGTGTATTAAACTTGTTCGGTGTAATGAAGAATGACGGCTTCAGAAGGACATTGGCTGAGGCGGAAGGGAATGCTTTATGTCGTCGTTTGAGTATGATGCCGTCGAATCGTTTAACACCGGCTGATTATTTGAAGCAGGTTAAATCATTGGCGAGGGAGAATAACTGGAAGCTAGAGTTTTTAGGCATTGATTGGTTGAAAAAAAAGAAGGCTGGGGCATTTCTCGCTGTTACCCAGGCGAGCCCCACCCAGGATGCGGGTATCATTCGCCTGCGTTACACACCATCTGGAAGGGTTATGAATAAGAGCTTAGCTCTGGTGGGCAAGGGAATTTGCTTTGATACTGGCGGTACAAACCTAAAGCCCGCTAAATACATGTTTGGAATGCATGAGGATATGCAGGGCAGTGCAGTCGCATTAGGGACATTTCTCGCATTGACGAGAATGAAAATAAAATATCCAGTTGATTGCTGGCTGGCACTTGCAACGAATCACATCGGTCCAAAAGCGTATAAACCTAATGATGTTGTTATTGCTGCAGACGGAACATCGATTGAAATCGTTCATACCGATGCTGAAGGTCGAATGGTTCTGTCAGACACCTTATTCTTTGCTTCGCAAAAGAAGCCCGACTTGATTATTGACTATGCCACGTTAACTGGTGCGTGCGTTTATTCGGTTGGCACAGCATACAGCGGCATTTTTACCAATAAGGAAAAATTTATCCCCAAGTTAGTTAAAGCCGGACAGGATAGCGGTGAGAGAGTGTGGCCTTTCCCCATGGATGAAGATTATGTAAAGCCATTACAAAGTGAAATTGCAGATATTAGGCAGTGTGCTTTGGAAGGGAATGCTGATCACATACTAGCGGCCAAATTCCTGCAGCGTTTTGTAAAACATGACGTGCCCTGGATTCACATCGATCTTGCCAGTAGCAACAACAAGGGAGGTTTAGCGCATATCCCAACTGATACAACCGGTTTTGGGATCAGGTATACACTAAAATTATTGATAGATAGCAAAATCATATAGAATAAAAGCTGAATACGCTCAGCTGTAATTACTAACTTAAAATTTATTTGGAGGTTAACGTGACTATAAATATTGATGATAAAGTCCCTGAGGGAACATTCCATATTATGAAAGCAGATGGACCGGGCTCACTGAGTTCAGATGAACTATTTAGTGGCAAGAAAGTTGTCCTGTTTTCTGTTCCGGGTGCTTTTACCCCTACATGCTCCAAAGAGCATTTGCCGGGATTTATCGAAAAGGCTGCGGAGATTAAAGCAAAAGGGATAGACACCATTGCATGCATGGCAGTAAATGATGTCTTCGTTATGGGAGCTTGGAGTGAGCAGAGTGGTGCAGGTGACAATGTTCTGTTGTTGGCTGACGGTAACGGGGAATATTCACGTGCCCTCGGACTAGAATTAGACGCGACTGGTTTTGGCATGGGTCAGCGAGGACAACGGTTTGCCATCGTGGTCGATGACGGTGTCGTGAAACAACTCCATGTCGAAGCGCCGGGCGAATTCAAGATCAGCTCCGCTGAATCCGTACTCTCAAACCTTTAAACGAGTTCAATAAACGTCAGTGTTATGTCGCTAGTCTGCAGATGATAGTGACATAACCAATATTCGTAACATGCTTTCCCTACTATTCAAGCGGCCGATCAGTATTACAATTCCAGCAACTTAAAAACTGTCCTTCTATTGATTCCCCACAACTGCAACGCCAGCTTCCTCTGGTATTGTCTGGTTCACGGGTAAGAGATTCGATAATCTCAATAGCAAGTTCGGCATCTTCGTCATCGTTAACCCAGATTTCAGGCCAGCATTCCGTTACAGGTAATTCCCCTAACGCCCCGGATAAAAATTGATTTCGAACGATACAGCTGATCCCTTGCTTCTCAAGCAGTGAATGGATGTACCCATTCATTACTCCATCTATCGAGCTATATACTTTCTTCATAAACTAATCGGCATAATAATAAAGACGGTGATTGCGGTAACGATTGCGACCAGGACGACTATAATCAGGATTCTCAACTGTAAGGTTGTTTTTTCAACGATTCAGCCATAATTTCAATATGTCTGGCGAGCTGCTCAATCAGCCGTATCTGTTCTACATCGGATTCATTATTAGCCTCTAGCTTCCCTTCTATTATACTGACCTTTTGATGTAGGCTTTCAACAGATAACGGCAGGTTTTCATTTGCTTTTCCGCTATCATCACTGCGTTCTCGAAAAAGCTTTATTAACTTAGTCGCACCCTCAATTATTAATGGTGCAGTTTTCAGTATGGTATTTAGCCTGACTGAGTTCAATGTGTTTTTTTTCATGGGTTTTCAGCTAGAATGTCGTAAGAACTTCAGTATATTTTTGAATCTAATTTAATAAATTCTCCTATAAAAGGAACATTTTGATGTCAGCATTATCGGGAATACAAAAACTACAAGACTATATAAGTCAATATATCATTGGACAGAAAATTTTAGTAAATCGTTTGCTTCTTGCGCTACTGGCAGATGGCCATTTACTAGTAGAGGGTGCTCCAGGTCTCGCTAAGACACGCGCTATTAAGGTATTAGGTGACGGAATGGATTGTGATTTTCACCGTATCCAATTCACTCCAGATCTTTTGCCAGCTGATTTAACAGGAACAGAAATATACCGACCTCAGGACGGAACATTCCATTTTCAGCAGGGGCCTTTATTTCACAATTTAGTATTGGCTGATGAAATAAACCGCGCACCTGCAAAAGTCCAATCAGCCCTGCTCGAGGCGATGGCTGAACGACAAATAACTGTTGGAAAAGAATCGTACAAGTTGCCTAAGTTATTTCTGGTGATGGCCACCCAAAATCCGATAGAACAGGAAGGAACCTATCCATTACCCGAAGCACAATTGGATCGATTTCTGTTGCATGTTCGTATTAGCTACCCGCAGCAACACGAGGAAAAGGAAATATTAGAATTGTCTCGTAATGAAGCTCATCGGAACCATCAGTTACATCCACAGGAACATTCTCAAATTAGCCAAGAAACTATTTTTGCTGCGCGTGAAGAGGTATTGAATATCTACATGGCGGAGAACCTGCAGCAATATCTGATACAGTTGGTGCTTGCTTCTCGCGAATCGGAAGTATATGGATCAGATCTAGCGCAGTGGATACAGTACGGTGCGAGTCCAAGAGCAACAATAACTCTAGACCGATGTTCTCGGGCACTGGCATGGTTGGATGGCAGAGACTATGTCACACCGGAAGACATCCAATCTATTGCATATGATGTTCTAAGACATCGTCTGATACTTAATTATGAAGCAGAGGCAGATGGTATAACCACTGACAAAGTAATATCAGAGCTTATTAAAAGAATTGCAGTACCCTGATGCAGCAGAAAAATAAATTTAATGAAGCAGTAATGATTTCTGCATCATCCTTAGTTCATCTCAACAAGTATTCAAGCTTATTAGCGTTCAGGCTTGGCCAGATAATGGCGAGTAAATCTGGTGACTACCAATCACCTTTCAAAGGACGTGGAATGGAGTTTGATGAATCCAGGTTATATCAACCAGGCGATGACATTCGGAATATCGATTGGCGTGTAACGGCACGTACAGGTAAAACTCACACAAAATTGTTCCGGGAAGAGCGGGAACGACCCATCTACCTGTGCGTGGATTTGCGTGCATCCATGTTTTTTGCCACTCGAGGTATGTTTAAGTCGGTTATGGCATCAAAGCTTGCCAGTCTGGTGGCATGGAGTGCTGAACATCATGGTGACCGTATCGGAGGTATTATCTTTTCCGAAAACTTACATTATGAATTAAGACCGCATCGTGGTAAGACTGGTGTATTGCGGTTCATTAAAAAACTAGTAGATCATCCCGCCTGGCAGGATCCCTATAGTGGGCATGACAAAATGGCCATAAGTAAGGCATTAATTCGAATGAGACGTATTGCTAGGCCAGGCAGTATGATTTTTTTGATGAGTGACTTTAGATACTTAAATGAAAAATCTGAAAAACAGCTGATACGTTTGAGTAAGCATAACGACATCACACTGTTCTATATCAGCGACCCATTTGAACAAGCTCTTCCACCAGCTGGTCAATACCGAGTCAGTGATGGTGAGAAGGAAATCGCTATAGAAACTTACGATAAAGATAAGAATGAACGATATCGCAACAAGTACATCGAACATTCTGAACGTCTAGTTAGAATTTCTAGAATGAGTAATGTTAACCTTATTTCATGTGCAACTTATGATGATCCATTGGAAGTATTAAAGTCACATTTTTTAGTGCGTTCTTAGAAATGAGCGACCCACTTACACTCCCATTACGTGATATCCATTTGCCGGAACAGGTATCGTTCTGGCCACTGGCACCAGGTTGGTGGATATTAATAGCAATGATAGTTATTGCGTTGTTAGTAGCTGTTTATCTCTATAAAAAACGAAAACGCAGCCTCCTGTCAGCGCTGAATCTTGCGAGAGATGAGCTAAGCCGCATTGAAGATGAATTTAGCTTACAGAATGACCCTGTCAAGCTTATCCGTAATCTTTCGTCATTGTTAAGACGTATGTGCATCAGTGTTTATCCTCGTAGCGAAACCGCAAGCTTAACAGGAAAGCCATGGCTTAAATTTCTTGATAGACCGTTTAGTAGTGCACACTTTACTAGCGATAAAGGACGTATTTTGGTAGAGGCGCCATACCGTCAACAGGTATCTAATTCAGATGTAGAATTTCTTCTAAACTACAGCAGAGACTGGATTGAAATGGTTTCTAAACAGAAGGAGATTTGAAGGTGCTCGAATTTGAATGGCCTTGGATGCTGGGACTATTACCACTACCTCTAATAATTAGGTATGTAATAAAACCTGTAGAGACTGTAAGGGAAGCCGCACTACGCGTTCCGTTTTTGGATGATTTTGAAGACCAGTCAGGCAATTTTGCTGCAACAAGAATGAAAAAACGGATGGTCCTCCTCGCAACATTGGCTTGGGTACTACTGATAGTCGCAAGTATGCGACCTTTGTGGTTGGGTGACTTTATTGAAATACCTATCACCGGTCGTGATTTAATCCTCGCAGTTGACCTGTCAGCAAGCATGCAGGAAGAAGATTTTGTTTTGAATGGTCGGAGGGTGGATCGTTTGGTAGCGACTAAAGCTGTTGCTGGCGACTTTATCGATCGCCGAATAGGTGATCGTATCGGTTTGATTCTGTTTGGAGAGCGTGCCTATTTGCAGTCACCGTTGACTATGGACCGCCAAACAGTAAAAACACTTTTACACGAATCAGTAATCGGTTTAGCTGGGAAAGCAACAGCCATTGGTGATGCTATAGGCCTCGCCGTTAAACGGCTCAGGAAAAGGAAGGATTCAAATCGAATTCTCATATTATTAACCGATGGTCAAAATACGGCGGGCGAGATAGATCCAGTAGATGCTGCTGAGTTTGCATTCCGTGAAGGATTAAAGATCTACACTATCGGTGTTGGTGCCGATGAGATGCTGGGACAGAGTTTCTTCGGCACACGCAGGGTTAATCCTTCTGCAGATTTGGACGAGAAGACTCTGAAGGCCATTGCTACTATGACTGGAGGCCGTTACTTTCGTGCGCGTGATACTGGTGAATTAAGTGAAATCTATAATTTACTCGATCAGCTTGAGCCGGTTGAAAGGGATACTAAGCGGTTTCGCCCGAGGTCATCTTTATTTCACTGGCCCTTGTCGTTAACTATCGTTATTTCAGCTTTACTCGTCTACCTGAATGTTTCAGGGAGAATTACGTGATAGATCTTGCGCAATTTCATTTTATAAGGCCGTTGTGGCTACTCGCATTAATACCGCTTGGTCTGTTAATCAGGATAATAATTTTGCAAAAACTCCAAAGTAGGAATTGGGAATCCATCTGTGATAGAAATTTGCTGCCATATATTTTAATTGGTAATGCGTCAGGTTCGCGACGATTACAGTTAATATTAATTAGCATATGTGGACTGTTGGCGGTATTTGCTGTTGCAGGCCCGGTGTGGGAGAAGTTACCTCAACCTGTATTCCGCACACAGTCTGCTTTGGTGATTGCTCTCGATCTATCTCAATCTATGGATGCTACTGATGTGTTGCCGAGTCGACTTGTTCGTGCCAGATATAAAGTATCGGATATCCTGTCCACACGAGCGGAAGGGCAGACAGCATTATTAGTGTATGCAGGAGACACATTTTCTGTTTCGCCTTTGACTGACGATGTCGCTACCATCCAATCACAGTTAAATTCACTTACTACCGATATCATGCCCATTCAGGGAAACCGACCTGATCTTGCTGTAGTAATGGCAAGTGATCTGCTGAAGCAGGCAGGGATCGCTACGGGTGATATTTTGTTATTGACTGATGAAGTGGAAGATAATCAAGTTGAGTCAATAGTAGATACTATGCGGAATAGCCAAAACAGAATTTCTGTGCTTGGAATTGGCACTAGTCAAGGCGCTCCGATCGTAGTTAGCAGTGGCGGCTTTTTAAAAGACGCAAACGGTAACATTGTTATCCCTATTTTGGATGAGAAGCCTATGCAAAGGTTGACGACCCTTGGTCGCGGTACCTATCTTAAATTGCAAATGGATGATGCAGATGTTGAAGAACTTGATCGTTTATTTAGTTCGAATTTATCAAATGATGAACTAGCTGAAACCGAATTAGAGACCGATGTATGGCGTGAGCAGGGCCCTTGGCTTCTAGTTTTGTTAATACCTATCGCAGCTTTAGCGTTTCGTCGAGGCTATATGGTGCTAATTATTTTCCTGTGTATGCCCATTACACAAAATGCAGAGGCGTTCGATTGGGAAACATTATGGAAGAGACCAGACCAGCTCGGGGTCAAGGCATTGGAGCAGGGTGATCACAAAAGAGCGTCTGAACTATTTAATGATCCAGCCTGGAGGGGATCAGCACAGTATAAAGCAGGAGAATTCGATGCAGCTGCAAAAGCGTTCGGTGAGCTTGAGGATACAGAGGATATTTATAATTATGGAAATGCGTTGGCTAGGTTGGGACAATATCAACAGGCCATTGCTGCCTTTGACAAGGTTTTAGAACACGTTCACGACCATGAAGATGCAAAATTCAATCGAAAAATTGTGGAAGACGAGCTGGAGCAGCAACAGCAAGAACAACAGCAGCAAGAACAACAGCAGCAAGAACAGCAAGGGCAAAAGCAACAACAGCAGCAACAACAAGACCAGGCACAGCAGATAGAGGGCAATGAAGACAGAATGGTGGAAAAACAGATCACTGATCCACAGAAACAAGCTAATGGAATGAATACAGAAAAGTCAGAACGTAATGAAGATCCAAACCCAATGGCGCAAGAGCTAAATAAAGAAAAGGAAATGGAACAGCAACAGGCCACTGAACAATGGATTAGACGTATTCCTGATGATCCTTCCGGTTTGTTGAGGAGAAAATTTTTATATCAGCACCTACAGCGCAGACAAAACCAAAGTCCCGGAGAGAAGACATGGTGATGCGGATTTATATCTACAGCTTATTTATTTTTGTTCTATCAGTATTTTTTAGCCAAGTAGTGGTAGCAAATATTACGGTGACTACAGATAGGAGCCCGGTATCAACAAATGAATCGTTTCAGATAATATTTACTAGTGAGGGTTCAGTTGACGATGATCCTAATTTCGCGCCGTTATCGAGCGATTTCCAGATAATCTCGACCAGCCAGAATAGCAATTTCAGTATAATTAATGGCAAAATTTCGAGTTCGAAGCAATGGTCTCTGATCGTTTTGGCTAAGGTTTCTGGAAAATTAATCATACCTGCAATCTCCTTCGGCAAAGACAAAAGTCCACCAACAGAGTTGGTAGTTAGTAAAGATACAGCGGCAATAACCCAAAATCAGCAATCTAGTGAAGAAATCTTTGTAGAAACAAGTGTTTCATTGTTAAATCCATATGTGCAGTCACAGGTGATTTATACGTTGAAATTGGGCCGTGCAGTGGCAATGGCCAACGCCAGTTTAAGTGATCCAGAAGTGACTGATGGTAATGCGGTAATAGAACGAATCGAAGAAGACAAAAGTTACAATACCGAAATCAACGGTAGAACATACCATGTGACTGAAAGGAAGTTTGCAATTTATCCGCAAGCAAGCGGAAATATGACTATAGCCCAAATTACATTTATGGGTCAGCTTGCAAATAACTCTTTCGGCTTGCTCAGTCCATTCGGTGCGCAACCAAAAACGATCGTACGACGTTCGGAACCGGTGACACTCTCAGTCAGACCGGTACCACCTAGCTTTACGGGGGATCATTGGTTACCAGCACAGGACGTAATTATCTCAGAAGAGTGGTCGGGTGATATAACAAGCATACAAGTTAACCAGCCTATTACGCGTACACTATCTATGATCGCTACAGGCTTAAGTGCGAGCCAATTGCCTGAATTACAAAAATGGAAACTGCCTGCCCTTAAATTATATCCGGATCAGCCGATCTTAAGTGACCAAAAAGCAACCACAGGAATAGTTGGGACCAGGCAGGAGAAAATAGCGATCATTCCTAATCAGGCAGATAATTATAATCTACCTGAGATTTCTGTCCCTTGGTGGAACGTGAATACCGACAAGCTTGAATATACTGTTATTCCAGCGAGGACTATTCAAGTAATTCCCGCAACTGCCAACATCAATAGTCCGGTAGACATTACTGCACCACAAATCGATACGATGACGGATATAGTTGTTACACCTGAGGCAGGACAATCATTGGATGAAGTATCTGTAGCGAGCAACAATAGCGTTAAGGAAATCAGTTTCTGGGTATGGACTAGCTTGATACTAGCACTGGCCTGGATTTCAACGATGATTTTCTGGTGGCGTAGCAGGCGGAATGATGGTGTTGTTCAACATGGATATAATAATAAACGTAGCGAGAACATCCGCAGCGTTGTAAAGGAATTAAGGGCATCCTGTGATAGTGATGATCCAGTGGGTGCCAAGGAAAACCTGTTACGTTGGGCAAAGTTGGCCTGGCCGGATAACCCTCCGATGAATATCAGTGAAATTGGCGGACGTCTCGGTAATGATCTGGCTGAAGAATTGAAAATACTCAATACTGTTTTATACAGTGGTGGCAAAAAGGACTGGCATGGAAGCGGCTTGTGGCAGGTATTCAAGGATAAATCGGCTGCAGCTTTGGATACACCAATCCAGAAATATCAGGGAAAATTAGAGCCGTTATATCGGATTTAAGGACACTCTATTTAGTCACCCACTGGCTAGAGTATACATTCGCCATACTGTTATTTTTTTCGATAAACTGACCATGCCATCATACTCCAGGCAATTATAAAACACAGACCACCGAACGGTGTGATAACACCGATCCAGCTTGTTGCCGTCAGCGCTAGAAGATACAAGCTTCCTGAGAATAGTATAATTCCTGTTAGCATTAGCCAGCCTGACCACTTCAACCAGATAATTTCACCATGGACTTGCATAAGCAAGCCGACTGCTAACAGACCAAGTGCATGATAGAAGTGATACTGGACGCCGGTGTTATACGTAGCCATTAGTTGTATTGATATTATTGTTTTTAGGCCATGAGATCCGAATGCGCCTAGAATGACTGCAAGCATTGCGTTTAAACTACCGGCAATAAGAAAAGTCTTGGCTTTTTTTGTCATTTTATTTACTCGCTTAAACTCTGTATTGTGACATGAATCCATCCTGTTACTATAGGTGCATATTAGCGTGTATTATCGTATTTGATAATCCTATTTATAGAAAACAATGAAAGCAGTTCCTATCAAATTTTTGTTGAATCCTCTGCACTTAATTTCGCTTGGAATGGGCGCAGGTTACGTGCCTAAGTTACCCGGTACAGCAGGGACACTGGTTGGTGTATTGCTATATCTAATAGTAAGCGATTTAGCCTGGCAATATTATGTAATTCTAGTGTTGGTGTTGTTTGCTTTAGGAATTGGTTTGTGTGAATACACGACAAGAAAATTGCAGGTCGATGATCATCCTGCAATCGTATGGGATGAAATCGTTGGTTATTTGGTGACTATGATATTTGCGCCTACTGGATGGATCTGGGCAGGGTTTGGATTTATATTATTTAGGTTGTTTGATATATGGAAACCTTGGCCAATACGTCTTATTGACAAGAAAATAAAAGGAGGACTAGGAATCATGGCAGATGACCTCGTTGCAGGCATTTTCAGCTTGACTATCATTCAAGTTTTCGTTTATCTTCTATGAAGATAACACTGTTATAAAAAAATTTGATTAGAATCAATTTGGGCAATCTAATGATACATACTGGAAAAATCTTACAGCAGAGATTGTCTTTAGTCGTGCTGACGCTCCTGGTGATTACTCCTGCCACTGCTGATATTTACAAATATATAGATAAGCACGGTAGAGTCATACTTACTGACAAACCGCAGAGTACCAATTATAAATTATTAGTGAAAACCTGGAAGGGTTGGGAGGAAGCGACCAGCAAGATCGCATTACAAGATTTTGAAATAAACAAGAACAAACATACCCCTATAATTAACCGGTTAGCAAGACAATACGGCTTACCTGAATCCCTAGTGCATGCAGTCGTGACAGCGGAATCAGCTTATGATGCTAGTGCTATCTCGCGAGTTGGGGCTGTCAGTCTAATGCAACTAATGCCTGAAACTGCCAAACGCTATGGTGTTGTCAATCGCCGTAATCCTTCTGATAATGTCGACGGTGGTACTAGATATTTGCGCGATTTGCTTATTTTGTTTAACAATAATTTAGCATTGGCTCTGGCTGCTTACAATGCAGGTGAAGGGGCGGTAAAGAGGTACGGTAACAAGCCCCCCCCATATGCTGAAACACAAAAATATGTTAATAAAGTTATTGGCTACACAAAGAGTACCGTAAGACCATGTCATGAGCAGAATAATACAAAATAACTCTTATCTAACTTAGTCAGCAATAAAAATTTATCCTTATTTTCTTATTCGTCTGTTACACACCCTTCCGAAGCAGACTTAACATTTTTTATATACTTGAACAGTGTCCCGCGGGCGGCTTTGTAAGGGGGCATTCCCCAAGCAGCCTTGCGATTTTTAAATTCATCGTCCGATAATTTGACATCGAGGGTATTTTTTTCGGCATCAATTGTGATGATGTCTCCTGCCTTAATGAGGGCAATTGGTCCGCCTTCCTGTGCTTCCGGGACGACGTGGCCAATTATGAATCCATGTGATCCACCCGAGAAACGACCATCAGTAATTATCGCTACATCTTTGTCGAGACCCGCACCTACAATAGCTGATGTTGGTGTCAACATTTCCGGCATACCTGGGCCTCCTTTGGGTCCTTCATAGCGTATAATCACTACATCACCCTTAGTTATCTGACCTTGTTCGAGAGCTACTAGCATCAGTTCTTCAGAGTCATATACTCTTGCTGGTCCGCTGAATTGAGTGCCCTCTTTACCGGTGATCTTTGCCACGGCACCTTCTGGTGCAAGATTCCCTTTTAGGATGCGTATATGACCAGTTTTCTTGATTGGATCATCTAGGCTATGTATGACGTCCTGTCCGGATGTAAGTGCAGGAATATTTGCGAGGTTTTCTGCTAATGTTTTTCCTGTAACGGTGATGCAATCACCTTCAATTAAATCTTTTTCTAATAGGAATTTCATAACTGCGGGAACACCACCGACATTGTGGAGGTCTTCCATAACATATATTCCGCTTGGTTTTAGATCTGCCAGAAATGGGGTTTTGTTACTTACTTCCTGGAAGTTATCGATGGTCAGCTCAATATCAACCGATCGCGCCATTGCGATCAAGTGCAAGACAGCATTGGTTGAGCCGCCGAGTACAGTGACTATTACCATGGCATTTTCGAATGCCTGGCGGGTCATGATGTCCCGCGGTTTTAGGTCCAGTTCAAGTAGTGTTTTAATTGCTTGGCCAGCGTTGAAACATTCTTTCAGTTTGCCAGTATCAACTGCTGGTGTAGAAGAGCTGAAGGGTAGAGACATACCCAGTGTTTCGATAGCAGAGGCCATCGTGTTAGCTGTGTACATTCCGCCACATGCACCTGCACCGGGGCAAGAATTTTTGACAATATCTATTCGAGTTTTGTCATCAATAGTGCCGGCGATAAATTCACCGTAACTCTGAAAAGCAGTTATGATATCAATCTTTTTGTCATTGTGTATGCCTGGTTTGATTGTCCCACCGTATATCATCAATGATGGTCTGTTTAATCTACCCATCGACATGATGCAGCCCGGCATGTTCTTATCACAACCGGGTATAGAGATGTTCGCGTCATACCATTGGCTGGACATGACAGTCTCGATGGAATCCGCAATCAGGTCACGTGACTGCAAGGAATAACTCATTCCATCTGTGCCCATGGATATACCGTCGCTAACGCCGATTGTATTGAATCGCATGCCGATTAATCCTGCTGCTTCTACGCCTTCCTTGACTTTCTCGGCCAATTGAAGCAAATGCATATTACATGTATTGCCTTCGTACCAGACGCTTGAGATTCCTATCTGCGCCTTATCCATGTCATTATGGGTCATTCCAGTGCCATAAAGCATAGCCTGGGAAGCGCCCTGAGACTTATGCTGGGTTATACGTGAACTATATTTATTTAGTTTTTCCATTACGAATATTCCAAAGAATTTGGTTAACGATTAGAGGTAAGATAGAATACAACAGCCGAGAGAGGCTGTCAGTTACTGATAAACATTAATTTATTATGGCCCAATTACTACCTAAATTTCGTGACACTTTTTCTCGTTTGATTGCAACAGCATCGGTCAGCAGTCTGGATCCTAATTTTGATATGAGTAATCAGCCTGTGGCAAATTTACTTGCCACTTGGTTAGCTGATATTGGATTTGCTGTTGAAATAATGCAGGTAAAAAATAATCTCGGCAAGGTAAACCTGATTGCCAGAATGGGTCAGGGCTCAGGCGGTCTTGTCCTGTCAGGGCATATGGATACCGTACCTTATGACGAATCTACATGGTACCAAGATCCATTTGTATTGACTGAAAAAGACAATCGATACTATGGCCTTGGAACATCAGATATGAAATGTTTCTTTCCCGTAGTATTTGAAGCACTAAAGGAAATCGATCTCGGTAAATTAACTAAACCGTTATTTATTTTGGCTACTTGTGATGAAGAGTGCACCATGGCAGGTGCGAAATTCCTGGCAGATTCTAAATATACCCTCGGTCGATATGCCTTGATCGGGGAACCCACCGGACTCAAACCCGTTTATATGCATAAAGGGACACTATCTGAGAAGATAAAACTTATTGGACAATCTGGACATTCCAGCGATCCTTCCTTGGGCAATAATGCACTTGAGGGGATGAATACTGTAATTAATCGTTTAATAAAATGGCGTTCAGAGCTACAGAGTCGCGAGTCAAATTCCCTATTCAATGTACCTGTTCCAACTCTGAATTTTGGCAGCATACATGGCGGTGATAATCCCAATAGGATTTGTGGTGAGTGTGAAATGAAATTGGATGTCAGATTTTTACCTCATATGAACATCGATGATATCCGTGCATCAATTCGCACTACTATTATGGATGCAGTCGATGGTTCTGGATTGACGATTGAATTTGATAGAATATTTTCAGGTTTACCGGCAATGGAAACTGATAGGCAATCTGAGATTGTGGCTCAGGCAGAGAAGGTCACAGGTAAAGAAGCGGGGACGGTGGCCTTTGGTACGGAAGGTCCCTACCTAAATTCCATGGGAATGGATACTGTAGTACTGGGCGCGGGTGATATAGAAGTTGCTCATCAAGCCAATGAGTACTTGCCGATGGATAGGGTAGAGCCAATGAAAAAAATAATACAGCAATTAATCAATCATTTTTGCATTAAGTAAAATGATAGTCGATAAGTTATCATTGTTAATGTTAAATTATAATGCACAGATGATATAACCAGTACCAGGTTATTACCATGTTGAGGTTTCTCTAATATAATACCGGAAAGTGCTATGGGCTCATCTCAGAGAGTCTGGGAAATCGATGCCAATTATAATATTTAGGGTGATATGCAAAAACTTGAAAAATAGATGTCCAGGAAATGGAACTGCAAGGTTTTTCGCGGAGCATCGCAGAACTTGAGTGGTTGTTGTTGATACTTTCCCTTTTATATTATGTTTCTCCTGGTGCAGTCATCGAAGATGAATGGAGAGTTATGTTGGCAATGGTTGTTTTTGCATTATTTACTCTTTCATTTCATTATTTCAAATTTTTCGTGATTATAACGAAGTGGAAGCTGGCGACTGAAACATGGGCCATGTTACTGTTCATTAGCTACGTTGTATTCTACACTGGTGGTGTATATAGCCCTTTATTGAACCTTTATCTGCTGGTTATCATTGCCAGTGCACTCACACTTGGAAAACTAACCACATTACTCGAGTTTGCACTGATTACTGTCTTGTACCTTTACATGGGTTATCCATTTTCACTTACCAATTTTGTGCACTTGATGGTCGTGTTCACTCCCTTTCTGCTAGTGGGATACCTAACAACCATGTTGTCTGCGGACGTACAGTACGGTAAGAAACTTTTGGAGCTTATATCTGAAACCGATGAATTAGCCGGTATTCGTAACAGGCGCTCTTTCAGTAGTGTCTTGCAACATGAACTCAACCGAGCAATTAGGTTTAGCCACCCTTTTCTCTTAATGCAGATCTATGCTGATAATCTCAAGGAAGTTAATGACACATTCGGACACGATGCTGGAGATAAGCTGATTAAAAATCTGTCCGACATAATTAATGAGACATCCAGGGATTCTGATGTACTGGGCCGTATTGGCGGAGATGAGTTTATTGTCCTCTTACCTGAAACCGAAAGTGAACATGCCGCTGTGATAGGCGAGAGAATTAGACAGGCCATACAAAATTCGGCATTTGATATCAAGGGCAAACGAGTTCAATCTACAGTCAGTATTGGCGTTGCGAGTTTCCCTGCTGATTCCGAAAATATCGAAAGCTTGCTTGATATGGCAGATCAGGCCATGTACCGGAGCAAGAAGGAAGGTAGAAATAAATTGTCGCAACATCAGTAGTTGTTTGCTGTGTCACTACGTTTAATGAGTTCACAGATTCTGAATGGCTTGAGAATATAAGTGCAAAAATCTTTTCAATGCAAGAAAAAGGATATGTAGCTTGAAATTGTAGAATCCGAATGCCGAATAAAAACGAAAAACAACTTATTGACACCCTAGAGAGCAAACTTCACAGGATCTGGTCTTTAGGTAAGTATGCGCTGCTGGCGTGGACACGTACTAATAATGGTATCAATATCCTGTCGGTAGCCAATACCGATTTATCTAGCTGCCTTTTCGACAATTTTAGCCGCAAACAAAAGTCGGTTATCCGTGCTCTCGGAAGTTTCGATGATCGTGAGAGCTATTTGCGTAATCTGATATCGACATCGAGGGAACTGGAGCAGCCTGTTTTTGAGAAAGCGTTAGCTGTTTTTAACGTACAAGCAAAACGTATCAAACTAATGCTTCCTTCGAAAAATACAGATGGCATGCGTAGAATGATCGATAACTTATTTCGCAGGTATAGCATCAGTTATGTTGAAGACCGAGCTGCGATCCTTATTGATATAGTTGGTTTTTCACTATACTCACAGGTAGAGCGAGTACTGGTACTAAATTGTCTCGCCTATTCCATTAGTGCTGCGCACGAACAGTTGTTAGGTAAGAAAATTAATTTTGAGTTTGCACGATCCAGTACCGGCGATGGCTTTTATGTCTGGAACAGGGACAGCTCGATAGAAGCAAATATCAGCTTATATCACCTAATGCATTTGATTCTTGCTTATAATTCAATTGACCGGAAATACACTCGGTCCAAATGTATTCCAGTCTTGAAAACCGCTTTTCAAGTAGGTAGCTGTTATGAATTTTATCAATGCGAAGACCTGAAACCTACCCAATATAATTATCTGGTCGGTGACCTGACAATAGAACTGGCTCGGTTACTTGAAAAAGCCATGCCGGGACAAATACTCATGGGTGATTTTCAAGCCAACATAGAACGAAATAAAGCAGGCAATATTACTTCAAGGCTTAACACAATTGATTTCATAAATCGGTTGCAAGACAGCCTGAATGTACTCACTGATATGTATGTCGGAGATTATAAAATTAATTCAATAAAGTGCTATCTTACTGGAGAGCCTCTTGGTAGATCTAAGTACAGTATCAGCAAATATTAAAATAATAGACAAACAAAAAATTGAAAGGAATGTGTTCAATGCTAAGGTAAACATCGTCTGCGATACTAATGATCACATCTATCTTGGATTACAGGAGTCTGATCTAACTAAGAGTCAGTTTCAGGATAGGGTCAGAATAATTAAAAAAAATCACCATCTCGACACAAATGATTGTTACGATTTGCTCAAGAGATTGCGTCTTTGGTCTCTGCTTCTTCCATATCGATGACCAGATCACCGTTACTTTCTGTCACGGTTATATGACCACCACGTTTCAGTTTTCCAAATAATAGTTCTTCTGCCAGTTGTTTTTTGATCTTTTCCTGGATCAGTCTGGACATTGGTCTGGCGCCCATGATTTTGTCGTAGCCATGAATTCCCAGCCAGTCACGGGCGGAATCGTCTACATCCAAGGTGACTTTTTTATCATCAAGTTGTACTTCTAGCTCTACAAGAAACTTATCAACGACATTTTGTATGGTTTTCGTATCAAGCGGATTAAATTCAATTATTGCATCGAGACGATTGCGGAATTCTGGACTGAATATATGTTTAATGGCCTCTAATGCATCTGAACTGTGATCCTGTTGAGTAAAACCGACCGATGACCGACTGATACGGTCAGCACCAGCATTAGTCGTCATAATTATTATTACGCTACGAAAATCCGTTTTTCTACCATTAGTATCAGTCAAGGTTCCATGATCCATGACCTGCAATAACAGATTGAACACGTCAGGATGGGCCTTTTCCATTTCATCGAGTAGCAGTACTGCATGTGGATGTTTATTAATTGAATCTGTCAGTAAACCACCTTGGTCAAATCCGACGTAGCCGGGCGGGGCACCGATCAACCTGGAAACAGTATGTCGTTCCATGTATTCTGACATATCGAATCGCACCAATTCGATTCCCATAATTGTGGCGAGTTGTCTTGTCACTTCAGTTTTGCCAACACCGGTAGGCCCTGCTAATAAAAATGCACCGATAGGTGTTTGTGGATTGCCGAGTCCAGTTCGCGACATCTTGATAGCGGACGACAGTGTCTCGATCGCTTTGTTTTGCCCGAATACGACCATTTTCAGATTTCGTTCGAGGTTCTTCATGATATCTTTGTCAGAACTGTTTACCGTTTTGGCAGGTATCCTTGCAACTTTAGCAACGATATTTTCAATATCGGTAACACTAATTGTTTTCTTCCTACGAGACGTGACTAGCAGACGTTGTGATGCACCTGCTTCGTCAATAATATCGATGGCTTTATCGGGTAGATGCCGATCAGTAATATAACGGTCCGTCAGTTCTACCGCTGATCGTAAAGCCTGGTTAGTATAACGAATCTTATGATGCTCCTCGAAACGCGATTTCAGCCCTTGTAAGATCTTAACTGTTTCATCAATTGAAGGTTCGGCCACATCAATTTTCTGGAAGCGTCTTGAAAGCGCACGATCTTTCTCGAAAATACCACGATATTCTTGATAGGTGGTTGAGCCGATACACTTGAGATCACCGGATGCAAGAACGGGTTTGATAATATTTGAGGCATCCATCACGCCACCTGACGCGGCTCCTGCACCGATGATAGTGTGGATTTCATCAATAAATAACACAGAGTCCTTTACTTCATTTAGTTGGTTTATGACACCTTTCAGCCGCTTTTCGAAATCACCTCGGTATTTGGTCCCAGCCAGCAAGGCACCCAAATCTAATGCGTAAATGGTCGCATTCTCTAGCACTTCAGGCACTTCCTTGTCTAATATTTTTTTCGCTAATCCTTCAGCAATGGCAGTTTTACCTACGCCGGCTTCACCTACATATAAGGGATTGTTCTTGCGACGGCGGTATAAAATTTGGATAGTCCGTTCAACCTCCATTTCCCTACCGATCAATGGATCGATTTTTCCGAGTTTCGCCTGTTCATTTAGGTTGACGGTAAAGGCGTCCAACGGTTTTTTGCTAGCTTCATCCGTGCGTCCTTCTTCGTCAATGGATGTATCCGAAGATTCGCCTTGTTCATTTTCTGGAACCTTGGCTATACCATGGGAAATATAATTTACGACGTCAAGCCTTGCAATATTCTGCCGGCTGAGAAAATAGGCAGCATGCGATTCACGTTCTCCGAATATAGCGACTAGGACATTCGAGCCGGAAACTTCTTTTCGTCCAGAAGACTGTACATGAAATACCGCTCTCTGCAGTACGCGTTGAAACCCCAGGGTAGGTTGGGTTTCACGTTCATCATCAGGAAGAATTGGAGAGTTCTCAATAATGAATTTGGTCAGGTCATCATGCAAGGAATTAAGATTGGCACCGCATGCCTTTAGGACCTTTATTGCAGACGAGTTTTCTAACAGTGCAAGTAGCAAATGCTCAACTGTCATGAATTCGTGACGTTGCTCTCGAGCTCGTCGAAAGGCTTCATTTAATGTCTGTTCAAGATCCTTATCTAGCATAGTCAGGTTTTTTCCATAGTACAAAGCAAAGGATGTTGGTTCTCCCGTGAATAAATATTTACCTGTGATACTTTTGTTTCCGCTATTTCATGGATAAAAATACCACACACTCCCTTTCCCTTGGTATGAACCTCCAACATGATTCGAGTTGACTCTTCCCTGCCCAAACCAAAAAAGATTTCCAAGATGTGAACAACAAACTCCATCGGTGTGTAATCATCATTTATCAGAACGACTTTGTATAATGGCGGCCGCTTGAGGCGAGGCTTAGCCTCCTGCAATGCCAAACTGTCATCATTCAGATTGTCAGTTTTTTCTGACATGTTTTGTTA
This sequence comes from Gammaproteobacteria bacterium, assembly GCA_965226155.1. Classification (GTDB taxonomy): domain Bacteria; phylum Pseudomonadota; class Gammaproteobacteria; order Eutrophobiales; family Eutrophobiaceae. The sequence continues at coordinate 2,589,596 of OZ245331.1, read as the reverse complement.
GTCCGGGATACCAATTGTTAGAGTATACATTATCAAAATAATTTCCTGGAAGTCTTAATGGTTGCATAAGCAACAGTGCATTAGTTACCTAGTTAGAGACTGTGAGCTAACCCGAGTTTTATTCCAGTGCTCAGATAGTTAATTGAAGGCGTTAGAGAGGTAGGTAATGCGCAATTAGCGTTACCTAGATACCCGATATTTCAATTAAATTAATAGAAATTACAATAAGTTATAATTAACTAGGTATTATTTTTTACATTCGTTGACTTAGACTCTAATGTGAGATGTTGCAGCGCAATGCATGTTACTGAACCGACTAGTGGTACCGGATAGTAGATGATATATCGGGTGGATGAATATAATACTGGAACAGTCTTCCGGGTGATCTTGTTATTCAGCTAATAAGGCACAGATTACCTTTTCATACATAGTAGAGAGTATATCTAAATCTACGACCTTTACATGTTCGTTGACCTTGTGAATTGTCTGGTTTACCGGTCCGAGTTCGACGATTTCGGCGCCAGTGGGAGCAACAAAGCGACCATCGGAAGTGCCGCCAGCTGTTGTCACTTCAGGTGGTGCTCCAGTAATGCCACATATGACTTTCTTAACCGTGGTCAATAGTTCCCCACCGGTTGTCAGAAATGGTTTGCTCGATGGCAGCCAATCGATTTTATATTGTACTCCCTGCTTGTCTATCATCGCCTCGACTTTATCAATCAACTGTTGCTCGCTAACCTCGGTCGAATGTCGGAAATTAAACTGCACTCTAGCAGATCCAGGAATGACATTATCAGCCCCTGTTCCAGCATTGATGTTGGAAATTTGAAATGTAGTAGGCGGATAGTGCGCATTACCGTTGTCCCAAATTGTGGAACATAGTTCTGATAACATTGGCATTACTTCGTGTATGGGATTGGTCGCGGATTCCGGGTAGGCGACGTGGCCTTGCACACCAATTGCTGTCAAATGTCCGGTGAGTGATCCTCGGCGTCCGTTCTTGATAATATCGCCAATCGTCTCCAGGCTTGAAGGCTCGCCGACTATACACCAGCGTAAACTAATTTCCTTAGATGTGAGGTATTCGACAACCTTACCCGTACCGTTAATGGCTTTGCCTTCTTCATCACTCGTCAGTAATAGTGCTAAGGTTCCTTGATGATCTGGATTCAATTCGATAAAGCGCTCGAACGCAGTGACCATCGCAGCAACACTTCCTTTCATATCCGCTGCGCCACGGCCGTATAAATAACCATCACGTATCTCGGGAATAAATGGATCAGAATCCCACTCTTCTTCTGGGCCGGGTGGTACGACATCGGTATGGCCAAGGAAACACAAGACAGGATCACCATTACCGTGGGTCATCCAAAGGTTGTCGACATCCTCTAATTTCAGGTGACTAGCCTTGAACCCGGACTGTTCTAGCCTACTGGCCAAAAACTGTTGGCATCCGGCATCATTCGGGGTAATAGATACGCGCTCGATTAGCTTAGTTGCAAGCTCAATGGTCATTTCTTTGGAATTATCTTCGAAGCTAGAATGGTCTTTATATTGCTAATTGTATGATTATACATTAATTGCCTTTATTTCGCGTTTCTATATCCTCGTGAATTCAATTTGTAAGTGCAACTCAATTAGGTGGCACGAACGGCAAGCTGCGGTAGCATCCTTACCTTTCGTTCCAGCAAGGAAGAGAGGCACAGATGAGACACTACACACAGCTTACCGAGCATCAACGTTACCAGATTTACGCCCTGATGAAAGCAGGACATACACAAACGGAGATATAGCCGCCTTGATAGGCGTGCATAAATCTACTATTAGCCGTGAACTCAGACGCAACCGTGGCTTGAGAGGCTATCGACCCCGCCAAGCTCAGTTGCTCTGGCAAGCGCGTCGAGAAGCCAGTCAACAACAGCGACTCCCCACGACCTTGTGGGAGCGAGTAGCGGTCTGGCTGCCGGACGAATGGAGTCCTGAGCAAATCAGTGACTGGTTGCATAAACGAGAAGGTATCGCTCTGAGTCATGAATGGATCTATCACTACATATACCAGGACAAGGCAGACGGCGGTGAGCTGTACCGGTACTTGCGTTGCCAGAAGAAACGAAAGAAGCGTTATGGTAGTTATCAACGTCGTGGGGTTCTGGTGAATCAGGGCAGCATTGATAAGCGTCCCGCCATTGTGAACAGGAAGACACGCATCGGTGACTGGGAAGTGGACACCGTCATCGGCAAAGGCCATCGACAGGCGCTGGTCACCTTGAGCGAGCGCAAGTCGATGTACACCTTGATTTGCACATGTGAAACGACGAACTGCCTCTGCCGTCAGGCAAGCTATCGTGCGATTGTTGTCTAATATGAAGGCGTCGGTTCACACGATCACCTCGGATAATGGAAAAGAATTTGCTGAGCATGAGGTTATTGCTCAACAATTGAACGCGGGGTTCTATTTTGCACATCCTTATGCCTCCTGGGAACGGGGTTTAAATGAAAATATCAATGGTCTCATTCGACAGTACTTCCCAAAGAAAATGGACTCCAGCACGATTACACAAAAGCAGTTAAACTTGGTCATGAAAAAACTCAATCACCGTCCCAGAAAAACACTTAATTCAAAAACACTACATGAAGTCTTTTTTAACATCAACGTTGCACTTCAAAGTTGAATCCGCGCCTTAAATTTAACTGTTATAATGCAAAAATATTATATCAACAATTTCTCACTTCATTGGTGCCATCTACGTAGTTACACTCGATTTATATTACAAGGAGAAAATTAACCATTGTTTAACATTGGTCACAAACGCTGGCATATTGCTTTTTCTTTACCGTTGATAATATTAGCAGCTTGCGGCAAACCAACTACGCAGGGCGGTGGAAATGGAGCTATCCCAATCACTGCAATTGTCACCGAAGTTGGCAGAAAATCTGTCGATGAAACAATTTTTTTGGTAGGGAACCTGATTGCCAAGGAATCTATCGATATTCGCAGTGAAACTGAAGCCAAGGTATCTTTCATTGGATTTGAAGAAGGGGCTCAAGTAACCGAGGGGCAAGTATTGTTCAGGTTGGACGATGGTAAATTACAGGCGCAGGTTGATGAGGCACAGGCACGCTTTGAACTAGCAAATCTAGATAATGAAAGAGGTATAGCTTTGCTGGGAAAGAAGACAATTTCAAAGCAACAATATGATCAGTTTCGTTCCAGCTTGGATGCAACACAGGCCTCATTGAGGTTAGTACGTGAGCATATGAATGATGCGATCATTACCGCTCCATTTCCAGGAAAAATGAGCACAAGAGAAGTCAGTCTTGGCCAGTTTGTTAATGTTGGACAAGCACTGTCATCATTAATACAGACCAATCCGTTGGAAGTGGAGTTTAATGTGCCTGAGCGCTATCTGGGTAAACTCAATATCGGACAGTCAATCAAACTAGCCTCTGTTGCCTATCCCGGTGAAGTTTTTCACGGGACAGTGATTTTCATTTCACCGTTACTCGATGAGCGAAACCGTAGTGTATTAATGAAGGCCGATATCAATAATGACGATGGTCGATTAAAGCCTGGTATGTTTACTAGTTTAGATCTGGTTTTCAATTCGAGAGACAATGCCATTGTTATTCCAGAACAGGCTATCAGTTATCAAGGTGAAAAGACCATAGTTGTAGTGATGAATAGTGAAGACATAGCAGAGTTTCGTCCGGTAGAAGTGGGTCTGCGCTTGCCTGGCGAGGCCGAGATCACTTCTGGATTGGCGGAAGGAGAACGGATCGTGATCGAGGGTTATCAAAAAATGAGTCCTGGTAGTCAGATACTGATTTCAGCAGATTCAGATTTAAAAGTTCGTCAGACTATTGCTACTCCTACCGGTACTGAACTGCAGGATTAAAATGGACGCGAAACCTAGAGCTTTTTTCGAGGTATGTATTCATCGACCCATCATGACGTCAATGATGAGTCTGATGCTCATTATCTTCGGCAGTATCGGCTTGTCTAAGCTGCCAGTCAGGGAACTACCTGATATCGATCCCCCTGTTGTTACGGTGACCACAATTTATCCTGGTGCCAGTGCCGAGGTAGTTGAAACAGAAGTGACCGAACCATTAGAAGATGCGATCAACAGTGCGGAATACATCAAACTATTGACCAGTGAGAGTGTTGAGCAGGGTAGTTCCATCACTGTGGAGTTTATCCTAGGACGAGATCTTGATCTCGCCGCTCAAGACGTACGCGACCGGGTAGCGCGAGCTAGGGGCAAGCTGCCAGATACGATCGATGAACCCGTAGTCAGTAAGCAATCCGGAACTCGAGGTGCCATTATGTGGCTATCAATTACCAGCGACAGACATACCCCGCAGGAATTGACTCAGATTACCGACGATTTGATCGTGGAACGATTACAAACCATATCTGGCGTTAGCTCAATCATGTTTGGAGCAGCAAAGCGATTTGCAATCAGGTTGCGGCTTGATGCAGAAAAAATGGCTGCGCGTGGGATTACGGTCAGTGATGTAGAACGAGCGCTCAAGGAACAAAATGTTGAATTACCCAGCGGCCGTGTAGAAAACCTCGAAAGAGAGTTGACTATACAAATGCAGGGTCAGTTAAAGACCATTGATGAATTCAATCGCCTCATTATCCGTAATGACAGTGCGAACCTAGTACGATTGCTTGATATCGGCTACGCCGAGGAAGGAGTTGAGAATGAGCGTTCCACTGCCCGTTTTAATGGTAAATCATCAGTAGGCATCGGTGTAATCCGCCAGTCTAAATCCAATACCATAAGCATAGTCAGTGCAGTATATGATCGTCTTGATGAAATAATTCCCAATTTACCACAAGGGATAGAGGTGGATAAGGCTTTTGATTCCTCAGTTTATATCCAGATGGCAGTAAGGGAAGTATTTCAAACCCTAGGTATTGCAGTGGTAATGGTTATCCTGACTATTTTCGTTTTTATAAGGAATATTCGTTCTACCATTATACCAGCGTTATCTATACCGGTTTCTATCTTAGCGACGTTCGGCGCTCTTTATACCTTTGGTTATTCTATAAATCTGCTGACGTTGTTGGCCATGGTGCTGGCGATTGGTATCGTCGTCGATGATGCAATTATTGTATTGGAAAACGTGCACAGGCATATTGAAAATGGGATGAAGCCCTTTGATGCGGCGATAATCTCTATGAAAGAGATATCCTTTGCTATCATTACAATAACATTGTCATTAGTAGCAGTGTTTACACCGTTGGCATTCATTTCAGGGATAACTGGACGGTTACTGATTGAATTTTCTGCAACACTGGTGATTGCAGTCATTGTATCTGCATTCGTGGCTCTAACCTTATCACCAATGGTATGTGCATGGGTGCTTAAACCGGAAAAAACTCAAAAACACAGTCCATTATTTTATAAATTCGAAATATTTTTCAGAACACTAAATGCCAGGTATGAGCAAATGTTGTCCTGGTCACTTAACCACAGGATTCAGATGGTAATGTTGACCATGATTACACTGTTATTGTCGTATTTCTTATTTACACAACTAGACCGAGAATTTCTACCGGAAGAAGATAAAGGTCATTTTATGGCATTGTTGATCACACCGGAGGGGTCAACACCCGATTACACAGATCGCATGACTCGTGAAATGGAGCGAATCGCTGATGATTATCCAGAAATAATTGGAAAATTTACAGCTGTTGCGTTGCCGTTCGGTGGTCCTGGAAATCCGACCAGAGGATTTGCCTTCTTTGATCTGGAAAAGGATGAACGACGTCATATTCGGGAAATCGTCCAGGGTCCTAATGGTCTTGGTGCTCGTTTATTTAAAGAAATCGAAGGTGCGCTTGCATTCCCGATAATACCAAAGGCAATTGAAGTCGGATTTTCTCAGCCCTTTCAACTGGTATTGATGAACCCAGACATCAATGAATTAGAAAGTTATTCACAGGAACTAATCAATCGGTTGCGCTCGGAAGGCTATTTGGTTAACATCCGTCGGGATGTGCAGATGACAAAACCCGAGCTAAAAGTGTCTGTTGATCGTGATCGGGCAGGCGCATTAGGTGTTTCTATTCAGGAGATCTCACGAACATTGCAGGTCATGTTTGGCGGTGAAGATTTAAGTGACATAAAAGTTGATGGTAAAGAATATGAGGTCATAGTACAGCTCGATAGAATGAAACGATTGACGTCCTCCGATCTGGAGCGCTTGTTTGTCAGGACAAATACTGGTGAATTAATACAGCTTAATAATGTCGTTCGTTTTACTACTGGATCGGGTCCAAACAAAATTCAGCGATTCCAACGATTGCGTTCCAACACAATCGAAGCAACGCTTGCCGGGGTGACTCTAGGAACGGCTGTCGATAGAACAGAAAATATACTTAATGAAACGATGCCGCCAGGTTTTAGCTATGACTGGAAAGGCGAAGCCAGAGATCTACGCGCCACCAACATCGATTTATACTTATTTGCTCTACTAGCGATCATGGTTGTCTATATGGTTTTAGCTGCCCAGTTCGAGAGTTTAGTTCACCCTTTCACAGTATTATTAGCATTACCCTTGGCATTTCTTGGTGCCTTTGGCGCCTTATATGTCCTTAACTGGATTGATTTTATCGCAGCATCTCTGTATGGCGCAGTTCATTACGGTGGTGTAGATAATTCTTTTATCATCATGTTGCAGGGACTAATTAATCGTATTCCGTCCATGAACTTGAATATATTTAGCCAGGTGGGTTTAGTTATTCTCATCGGTCTCGTTACCAAAAATTCCATCTTGCTGGTGGAATTTGCCAATCAACGTGTGGCAGAAGGAATGACAGCTAAATCCGCTATGCTAAAGGCCGGTCTAATCCGGTTTCGTCCGATACTGATGACCAGTCTAGCAACGATCGCAGGTATTCTACCGATAGCTATTGGGTTCGGTGATGCTGCAGAGGGCCGTAGGCCACTCGGTGTCGTCGCTGTTGGCGGTTTGTTTACAAGTACTTTGCTAACATTGTTTATCATTCCAGTTTTCTATACTTTGTTCAGTGATCTCGCAGCGAAGTTTAGGAGCTCAGTGTCGATCGATAAGGTATCAAGTCCAGAAGCTAGGCCCGCTTCTGAATAACAGAGTTTAATTCCGTTTTAAGAAGTTGATAAGAATTGTAGGTCCTAGTCTACCTTTATGTCGCGGATGTAAATCCTAAGGATGTGTATGGGTTCAGCAAATGATGAAGGTTTGAGTACCATCTTAACCCTTAATTGTTGAGTGTCTGACTCAAGTGTATATGTTTCATTAGTCCAGCCGCCGTCCCGTGGTCTGGATTCAACTACCAGACTGTTCTCTACCCAAGAGGCGAAAGAGAAATCCAAGTGATCACCAACGCTTGTGCCACTGGCACTGACAGTTCTTTGGCGCCCATCTGAAAAAAATACGCGCTCGTATCCGTCTTCGTAACGAAGCCGGAATTCCGAGTCCATATAGTCAAAGACCAGGATTTCATCATAGGAGATATGGTCATACATGGCCTGTTCCTTAGGGCCTCCTTTGTAACGACCTTTACCACGTCCGCGTGATTGGATCCTGCCACCGCTTGCTTTGATAGCTTTTTCAACTTGTTTGTCTGTGTCATCGCTTAGTTCCTCATCAATCACCCAGCGGCCATTAAAGGCAGGGATATCTGCGGTGATATTTACAGCAGAGTAACAATTGAAGGTAAAGAGTAACATTATCAGTGGAAATAATAGCCTCGGTTGCATAGTTAGCACTGGCATCGGACTAGTTAGTGACGTAAAAATCATTCTTGACGTATGTTTATCTGATATAGCGGATATGGTATGTACAATCTTATAATTATACCCTTATGCGAATTTCTAACATGGTGAAAGTTCTATATTTATCATGCCGACAACGATTGATTTCAGATTCGGGCTTTTAAACTGTAACACGAATTTATCGAGGTTAGTTATGAATTATACTGGTAGCAATGAAAATCCGTAAATACCTATCGCAGAGAGACCATTGTCTCAGTAGTCGTAGTCACATGAGATTGCCAATGTTGTTGGGATTAGCAACCATCATCCTGTTTCAATTTTGGAATATAAAGACCTTCGCCATAACGAGTGATAAGGCAAAGGGTCCTGAGGCTGAGTTTCATATGGCCAGAATGATCTTTCATAGCAGCGCAGGTGGTCGTGGTTACTGGGGTGGTGGGCCTGGCAGGCCGTGGTGGGCGATCGACTATCCTGATGCCGAATATCATTTTACTCGAGGGATCAGACGTCTCACCCGGATCAACGTCGCTGATGACAGTATTCATCTAGAGCTAAATGATGATCGGGTCTTTGATTATCCTTGGTTGTTTGTACAGCAGGTTGGCAAGTGGTCTCTGTCGGATGACGAAACCGCAAGACTTAGGGAATATTTGTTACGCGGTGGATTTCTGTTGGTCGATGATTTTCACAGTCAGTACGATTGGGATGCTTTCTTAAACGTTATCCAACGCGTCTTCCCCGACAGTTCAATTATCGATCTAGCTGAAAGAGATGAGGTTCTACACGTGCTCTACGATCTGAATCAGCTTACTCAGATCCCCGGACGTCGTCACTTGTACCGATCGACAACAGGTGAAATTGCCGCCCAATTGGATGGACCGGCTAGCTGGCGTGGGATTTACGATGATTACGGTCGCTTGCTGGTTGCTATCAATTTTAATATGGATATGGGCGATGCTTGGGAACATGCAGATGACCCGGTGTATCCTGAACCGATGACGGCACTAGCATATCGGTTCGGTATCAACTATGTCATCTATGCGATGACACATTAATCAATCCGGTTGCTGGTTCAGTGACCAATCATACTTAATGAATCTAACTCGATAATCTTCAGGGATCTTTTCATCCCTGTATTGATTGACATAGCCGATTAGCGCCTTCGATTTTTGTTTGCCGATGAAATCTTTCGTATAGAAGTCTAGGATCTCCGACAACCATAATATCTCCTTCTCCACATCAATTTTAATATGCGTGTCCTTGTTGAAAAATTCCTTGGCAGTAGCATCGAGTTGATTATCAATTAGCTTTGCTTGAAATGGTTCGCGGGGCAGGCGAGGGCAGTCCTTTAGCATACAGTTGAGGGCGAAATGGATTCGTGGCTCGCCATAGGAACGAATCACTTTGTTTTCATAATCATACAATGAAGTTTTTCCCCCACCTATTGTCACATTATGGAACTTAAAGAATGCGGCGCGTTTGAAAAAACCGTTGAAGCCATCGGTAATTTGTTCATCGATCACTCCCTGCATGGCTAAGGCGTTATAGCTATTGATATGATATGCCAGTTGATCGGCAACCGTAGGGAATAAATCTGGGTGGCTGGTAGGACTAGTTGTTTTAATGTATTCAACATAGCTATCGAGCTCTGTGCGGTTATTTGCGAGCGCATTAAAATCAATTCGTCCTTGTTCATCCACAAAAGCCTGTAAGACCTTTGTCCAGTTGTCTATGGCATCTTGATAGCTATCTGCCGTTGCATTGGTAGTTACCAGTAGGGCAAAGATGATGGCGATATACCATGATAAATAGGATTTCATTAGGCTGTCTCCCGATTTTCCAAAGAGTGCAATTTGCTTGATTTTCGTGAGATATCAGAGAGGGGTTGGAACTGGATTACTGAACCATCGTTTCGAGTCACAGTAATTGGTTTAAGAATATATTCGTCACGTCGGGCATTATGGGCACACATAGATACTGGTCCATCTGTTGTCATGACCATAAAGGAGCAGGCATCAATCCGTTCCTGATCCAGGTTATCAGCGTCCATAAAATTATGGATAAAAAAAGATAATTTATGCACACGGCCACCACCTTGGAACAGATCATTCTTAGCATGCCACAATTTTGAAGACAGGTATGTGAGAGCACGCGACCACCATTTGGGTTGGCGTAACACCAACAGGCCATACCGGTATATCAATCTAGTTAAGGAAGCATGCCGATTGGCATTTACTGCTCTGAAATCTTGCAAGAATTCCGTAAACCATTGCAGGTTTGTGATCACTGGGTATATGTGATTATTTATCACGAGGGTTGGCATATAACTATGGCAATGAGGATGGCCAATCCTGACACTATCCCAAGGCAAGCTGCTATTTGCTTCATTATCAATCTTGGTACGTATCGTTTCAAGAGATATCATTTCATCCCGTTTGTGCCATTCACCCCTCCCTGTATCGGCTTGAAGCTGAAATGACACCAGACCTATCGAGTCTGCATGTTGGATAAAAAATCTGATTAGTTCAGGCAACTGCCTAAAATTGCCCTGATGGATAGTGGTATTAAACATTATCATCAAGCCAAGACCGCGACTCCGCTCGATGTACTCAAGTCGTAATGTATTCAAATCAGTTTCACTCGTGTACCCGCAGCGATTTTGTGAGGTATCGACATGAAATGCCACATCACTAAGGCCGACTTTGGAAAGCAGTGTGAGTAACTTGCGTGATGCGGCTATACCATTGGTGAATAATGCGGGATACAGTCTTATTTCCTTTGCATATTGAACAATGGACACCAGCTCATCATGTTTCCTCAATGTTGGATCCCCGCCAGTAATCTGTACGTGGATGCCTTTACCGTATTGTCGGCGTACTTCATCGAGTCGACGGTATACTTCTTCAATGGGTATGTCTTTAACCGATTCTGAATTTTCAGACAGATAACACAATGAACAGTCAAGATTACAGCGCTGAGTGATTTCTACTGCGGCACATCCTAAGGATTGAGTTCGTCCGAGGGTCTGGTTCGCGCTAAACTGGTCAGACATTCGGACACGAGCGTTATACAAGGCGGTTAGGCGATCATCATTTACCAGCATGGTTGAGATGTCCTTAGATATTAGTGTTCTGCATATTGGCCCCAATAATCTCTATTAGGATAGTGATTGGAACCAGACAAACTTATTTCGTTCAAATCTTTGATTTAAAGTTACCAAGGGTGCTTAGCTCCAGTAACAGATAAAGTGTAGTTAGGGAGTGTAAAAGATTGGCGATTGCTACCCTTAGTCAGCTGGAGTGAGATGAAGGTTCGTTTTAATATGAACATTTAAGCCGACAGTCTCATCTTCAGCCCACATTCCTTCCCCTATACCAAAATCAGTCCGACGGATGTAAGCATCACCCTGAAGAAGTATCTTGTTGTTATCGAATCCATCCTCAGTTTCCGAGGTCCATTTGAATATCAATGGCACTTCGCGATTTCTCCCTTTTAACATCAATACCCCTTCCGCGGTGAATTGGTCATCATCGGATTTGGAAAAGGATTGGGCAACATACCTAGCTGTTGGATAGTTGCTGAAATCAAACCAGTCCTGCTCTGGTAACGTCATGTCACGATCTTCACTGTTTGTAGTGACGGTAGTCGTATTAATAGTTATATCGAATAGTGATTTTTCGAGATTGTCAGGATCAAAGTTAATAGTTCCAGAAAAATCTTCGAAATGGCCATCAAATTCAACATCGGCATATGTGTTGGTAAATCCGAGCAAACTGGTTTCATGATTAATCTGCCAGGCTGAATTGCTAGAAACAGTTTCGACCTGTTCAATCGGTTCAGCAATAGTGGCAGCCACTGATATTGGTGCTGGTGATCCTTGATCTGACGTTAACGTTGGTAGCAGAGCAACCATCAGTACAAAGGCGAATATCGCCGTACCGGTATACATCAAAGTTGTGCTGATGTGAGTAGGTAACATCCTAGTCAAAACATCGTTTTTATGTTTAATGTGATGAAACAGGGCCATACCTATATGGCCCACAAGAGTCACTGCCAGGATCCAGAATAGGGATAAGTGTACTAGGGAGGCAAAGTTCTCTACCTGTTTGTCCGGTTCAGTAATGAAAGGTACAGTAAAGAAGCCAAACCATTTAAAAGGGAAATTTGCAGCAGAGTTGAGTATCCAACCACTGATTGGGATAGCAAATATTAATGCATATAGGCCCCAGTGTCCTAAGGTCGCTAGCCGAGCATTTAACTGACTGATGCCTGAAGCAGGGGCAGGTACCGGATTCGATAATTTCCAGCACAAGCGAAGGATTGCTAGCGACAACACTGTTAGTCCGGTGGATTTATGATACACAAACAGATTTAGTGTCAACGGTGTCACAGCCATTAACTCTACAGTCCAGCCAAGGATAACGTTGACTATGATCAATAATGCAATTACCCAATGAAAGAATTTAGTACCTGAACCCCATGTTGTGATCGAATTGCGTATACTCACTCTCTGACTCCGTTGATATTTAAAAATTTTCTCATAATAGCATAATAGATTTCCACGTTATTAGTGAACAGCCATCACCAAATTTACATTGTGGTCAAGCAAAATATTTTCATTTCCATTCTCGGGTTTGTTTGTGATCAACACTTTGTTGATTATTTTGCTGAGTGAAGTCGTATTCATGCTGGGTTGATTACAAGTGGAATGTCCTTAATTTCTGTGGACCTAAATTTGGAACTAGGACAAAAAACAAACACAATATATACTGAACTTATGATTTACTACGGGTCATGGGGTTCTGAAGTTTGTAGAGAAGTAAAATACCTGTGTTATTGGTATTTAAAGACCGGCATCAGATTTTACTAATTATCTAATTAACATTACAAAGAGGGTATAAATAATGAAAAACGTTAAACAATCACTTGCAATCAGCAGTGTGATTACTGCTGCGCTTTTACTCGCTTCTTCAGGGGCATTCGCTGCTGATGAGGCAGCGAAACCCGAACAATGTTTCGGGGTAGCAAAGGCCGGAAAGAACGACTGTGCTGCTGGTCCGGGTACCTCCTGTGCAGGGACAAGCAAGACAGATGGACAAAGTAATGCATGGACCTATGTTCTTGCTGGTACCTGTGAAAAGCTGGTAGGTGGAAGCTTGGCTGCGAAATCCGAAGGTTAATTTCTGCATTTAAGAGCTGTTCTGTGGGCTGACACGATTACCACGAGTCAGCCCTTTTTAATTCAATTGCTCAAATATTAAAGGATTGTTGTATTGACCGACCCTTCCATCCCAGGTGTATCAGGTATTAGCCTGAAATCCAAACATTACCAGACCATACTCGATCACTCACCACAGATTGGCTGGTTTGAGATCCATCCTGAAAATTATATGGGTAATGGTGGTTCTCCCCATAAATATCTGGTAGCTATCAGGGAACACTATCCGTTGTCGATGCACGGTGTCGGAATGTCTCTAGGGTCAGTTGACGGAATAGACGATGACCACCTGCAGGCTTTGGTAAAACTCGTTAATCGCTATGAACCCGGTCAAGTTTCTGAACATCTTGCCTGGAGCCATTTCAACAATGTATTTCTGAATGATTTGTTACCGTTACCTTATAATGAAGAATGTTTAAATACAGTAACTGCAAACATTAATCGCGTACAAAGCACGCTTAACAGGACTATCCTGGTGGAAAATCCGTCTTCATATCTGGAATTCGTTGACGATACCTGCACCGAGCCAGAATTTCTGTCAGAACTAGCACGCAGAACCGGGTGCGGGTTACTACTTGATGTTAATAATATCTATGTGTCGGCTTGTAACCAAGGATTTGATCCGGTTAATTATTTGTCCGGTGTTCCTTGGGATAGTGTGGGTGAAGTCCATCTTTCCGGTCATGCAATTAGAGAAATTGATGGGACGAAAGTCAGGATAGACGATCATGGATCCCCTGTTAAAGATGAAGTCTGGCATCTTTATGAAAATGCATTGCGCTACTTAGACAATCGTGTTCCTACACTAATTGAATGGGACACGGATATTCCCGAGCTTGAGGTATTGATTGAAGAAGCGGAGAAAGCCGAAGCGATCGCAGAAAAAATGGATACGCAAATTCAAAACACCACTACGGCCTAAGATGCGATCACCCTCTCTACAAAATATTCAAAAATCTTTCGCTGAAGCCTTGATGGACTCCAGAAAAAATCAGCTCCTGTCCTTTATTAATGGGGATTCTGATTATACTAAAGATAAACGATTGGATATTTATCGTAACAATATTTTTTGCTCCTTGACTGGTGCATTAGCAGATCTTTATCCAGTTATTAAAAGCTTAGTGGGGGAGCAGTTTTTTAACGCAACTGCCGCTGAATTTATACGGGAACGGCCACCCCGCTGTGCTGCGATGGTTTATTTTGCTGAAGACTTCCCAGAATTTTTACGAGAATTTGAACATACACGCGATATGGTTTATCTCGCTGATGTGGCAAGATTTGAGCTGGCTCGGCACCAGGCTTATCATGCCGAAGACACTAAGCCGCTTAAGGTAGAAGATTTATCTGTAATTCCAGCAGAACAACTCCAGCAGGCCAGGTTTGTATTTCATCCATCTGTCTACCTTTTTGATTCAGCCTATCCGGTACTCAGGATATGGGATGCCAACCAAGATGAATGTGAATCGGATGAAACCATCAATCTTGACTTAGGAGCCGTAAATTTGTGTGTATACCGTTTTGATTATGAAGTCCGCGTGCGTGAACTTAATCAGGCTGCCTATTGTCTTCTCATTGCATTAGAATCTGGTGCGAGTCTGGGAAAAGCCATGATCCAGGCAACGGAAGTCGACTCTGCAAAATCTTGTGAAGAAAATTTAGCTTTAAGTATTTGTGAAGGTTTTTTTGTTAATATTATCGAGGGTTAATACCATGACAAATGTAATTACTAACACATTAAATCGTTTGAGCGAAAAGTTGGCCTTGTTACCGGAATGGTTTGTATCCTTAGTAATCAGGTTTGCTGTAGTCTCGGTGTTCTGGCGTTCAGCACAAACCAAGATCTCGGGATGGGAATTGTTCGGCCAGAATTTTAAATTCTGGAATTTATCAGAGAGTACGTTCTTGTTATTTGAATATGAGTATTCGGTGCCATTACTACCTGTTAAATTTGCAGCTTATTCAGCAACATTCGGTGAATTCTTTCTGTCACTTGCGATTATTGTCGGTTTGCTGACCCGTTTGAGTGCTGTCGGGCTCCTAGCTATGACTGCCGTAATACAATTTTTTGTCTATCCTGATGCATGGAATGTACATATACTCTGGGCAGGCTTGCTGCTTTATTTGATAAAGTACGGTGGTGGTGCCGTTTCAGTGGACTATTTACTTAAAAAGAAATTTCTTTAATTAATTGCTTTACACAGAGTTAAACAGGAGAGGTTAAAATGTCGGTCGCGATTTCACTTCACCTACTGTCTGCAATTATCTGGGTGGGCGGCATGTTTTTCGCACATGTAGTACTTCGGCCATCGGCGATTGAGCTCGAGCCAACAGATCGAATGCCATTGTGGGGAAGGGTGTTGAAGCGTTTTTTTAGCTGGGTGTGGTTCGCTATTCTTTTGCTTCTGTTATCTGGATACTGGATGGTCTTCAGTGTCTACGGTGGCTTCTCAACGCTTCCTGTCTATTTACATCTAATGCACGGAATTGGCTGGGTTATGATCTTATTATTTCTGCATCTCTGGTTCGCACCCTCCCGCCGATTCAAACAACAAATAGGTGAGGGGAACTACGAAAATGCCGCACGATATTTGAATCAGATCAGACTCATCGTTACCATTAATCTCACACTAGGTTTGATCAATTCTGTGATTGGTGTTTCTGGAATTTACTGGTAGTAACTGGATTTGAAAAAATATTAACGGTAGGAGAGGGTAATAATGAATAAAAAAGCCAGCGATTATGATCAGGAAATACTAGATTTATTTGATTTGTATGTACATAGTCAAATCAACCGCCGTGAGTTTCTTCAGGGTGCATCCAAATTTGCTGTAGGCGGACTGACTGCAACTACCCTACTGGAAAGTCTTTCACCGCAGTATGTCCAGGCTAAACAGGTCGATGAAAATGACCCAAGACTAAAGTCGGAATATATCGAGTACCAGTCTCCTAAGGGACACGGGCGCATACGTGGCTTGTTGTCTCGACCTGCGGAGGCTAGCGGAAAACTCCCAGGTGTGGTGGTTATCCATGAAAACCGTGGCCTCAATCCTCATATTGAAGATGTTACTCGGCGTGCAGGTCTGGAGGGATTTTTGGTTCTCGGTCCAGATGCATTGACACCATTGGGTGGTTATCCAGGAACCGATGATGAAGGCCGTGACATGCAGCTGACCTTAGATCGCAATGAAATACTGGAAGATTTCGTCTCAGCAGTTGAGTTTCTAGAATCTCACCCGGATTGCACTGGAAAAATTGGAGTGGTTGGCTTTTGTTTTGGTGGCTGGGTATCCAATATGTTGGCGGTCCGCTTGCCATATCTCAATGCCTCGGTTCCGTTCTATGGCTCACAGCCAACCGCGGAAGATGTTCAGAAAATCAACGCGCCATTATTAATTCATTATGCCAGTTTGGACAACAGGGTGAATAAAGGTTGGCCCGACTATGAGTCGGCTCTGAAACAATATAACAAGAACTATAAAGTGAATTTCTATGAAAACGTCAACCATGGTTTTCATAATGATACTACACCTCGTTACGATGAAGCATCAGCAAAACTTGCCTGGCAGAGGACTGTTGATTTTTTCAATCAACATCTGAAGTCCTGACATTCGTGTTTTCAAAAAACGCAGGTAAGCCTTTAACTAGATGCTATATGGCACCAGATGATTGCATAAGCGAATGGATGAACTCTGCCATTGTTCTGTATCCTTCCTTATTGGGGTGAACGGTATCAGATTTAAGTGATTTATCGCCGAGAACATCGGCGATCAGGTCTTCAATGAAAATTACACCGGTTGAGTCTGCAATCTCCTGATAGATTTCTGCAGACGAAAGGAACAGTCCGGGCTTGGGTATGCCAAGTAGCACGACAGGGATGTTCTGAGTTCTGGCTAGCTGGATCATCTGGCGTAGGTTAGCCTCCACTTTCCCCAGGTCTTTTTTCCGCAGAATATCGTTGCCACCATGGCACAGGATCAAGAGTTTCGGTTGATATTTTTCCAGTAGAGCAGGTAATCGGTTAAGGCCTTGTTCAGACTCTTCGCCAGACACCCCTGCATTGATGACCCTGCGTCCGCTGAGCTTTTCCAGTATTGCTGGATAACTTTCATTTTCCGTTGCACCGTTGCCATGTGTCAGGCTGTCACCAAAGGCAAGGATGACATCGTCGGGAGATAAACGGGGCAGAGTGGGTTCTTCACTGCATCCGCTTATTAATAAAAAGGATAAGTGTGCAGACCAGGGAGAGGTACTTCATCGTTTTGCCACGAGAATACTCACAACTGGTATACAAAGTATGCGACCGCGTCCAGTTCTTCCTCTGTCAGTATATCTTCGAATGCTGGCATGGCATTAAGGCCGGTTTTAATAATCTGGCGGATGTGAGAAACGCCAGACTTTTCCCTGTTAACAAGCGAGACGCCATTATGTCCACCATCTCCTTTTGCACCATGGCAGAATTGGCATGCCTGTGCGTAGATGTTGTTGCCAGTAGAGGTAGCTACCTGATCGGTAGTTTTAGATTCGGTTTCAGATATCATATTTTGATCAATCGTTCCGCTTAGGGAAAACAACCACAGACTATCACCCCGTTTTGAGCCGGCGAACAAGTTGCCAGCTGAAAGTACAGTGACATATTGCTCTCCTTTATAATTGAAGGAACTGGCAGGTGCGTTGATACCGGCATCGGTTTGGAATTCCCATAATTTGTCGCCACTACTTGAATCCAATGCCAAAAGTCGTCCATCATTACGGCCGACAAATATTAACTTACCAGCGGTGGCAATCACGCCACTGTAACAACGATCAGGCCAGCGTTGTTGCCACGCAATTCGGTTGGTATTCATGTTTAGCGCTGCGAGTATTCCAAATGCCGGGAAAGAGAGGGTGCCGAAATTTCCGCCAAAATATATCTCTCCTTCTACCGGTCCTTCCAGATCATCTTTAGCGTTAAAATAGAACGTTCGCTCGGTAGCACATATGTATAGGTTCTGTGAGCTGGGATCGTAGGCACTGGGTGGCCAATTTGCCTCAGTCCGTTTCACAGCAATTCGATCTGTCCAGAATGGGGTAAAGATATGGCCGTCGTTTACGAGTGCATATCCTTCAGGGGCAATATCCAATGTTTGTGGACCAATTGCATCTCCTATAGGAAAGGGTTGGGTAGCTGTAGTAGATTGTCTAGGTTCCTGCATGACTGGCCGCTCTTCTATTCCAATCAACGGTTGGCCGTTTGTTCGATCCAGTATGTAGGCCCAACCTGTCTTGCTTACTTGTACTATAGCTTTACGAATTACACCGTCTATTTCAGTGTCAAATAGTACGACTGGGTTGGCCGAGTCGTAATCCCAGATATCATGGTGTACCTGCTGAAAATGCCAACGGTAAGTTCCGGTTGTAACATCAATGGCAACAATGGAATTGGTAAAAAGATTATCGCCTTTGCGGACGCTACCATTAAAATCCGGTCCCGGATTTCCCGTGGAGAAGTACAACAGCCCCAATTCTGGGTCTACTGCAGGTGTCTGCCAAACGGTTCCACCGCCGTGTTTCCAGATATCGTTATCTTGTGACCAAGTATCATGGCCGTATTCGCCCGGTGCAGGTATGGTGTAGAAGGTCCAAATCAGAGTGCCGTCTTTTGCATCATAGGCTTTTACTCTGCCACGTGTTCCGAATTCTGCACCGGCGAAGCCAGTGATAACCATGTCATTATAATATAGCGGTGCACTGGTAATGGTATAACCTTGTTGCCATTGTTCAGACTGGATAGACCAACGAATGTCTCCACTCATCTGATCCAGTGCTACAAGTTTTCCATCAAGCTGACCGACAAAAACCATTCCGTTACCAAGAGCAACCCCACGGCTGGTCCAGCCGCAACAAATCGTACTGACATCAGGATTAATGTTGGCACTGTAACGCCAAATGATTTCACCGGTCTCCACACTAACGGCAAATACATCGTCTGCGCCGGTAATGATATAGATTACGCCATCATAAATTATGGGTTGAGACTCTCCAGAATACTGTGGTCCGATTCCTGATCCTTCTAGGTGGATACGCCACTTGGCTTTCAATCCATTGACATTATCACGAGTGATACGATTTAAGGGCGAAAAGTTCCTGTTATACAGATCACCACCATTCGTTAACCAAGCAGATGTCGGCGGTTCAAGCAGTGTAGAGGCAGGGAATGGCGGTGCAGGTTTTATTGTAGGCGTGTCCTCATCTACTGTACTTGCGGTATTTGCGGATACTGCAAGCAGCAAAATCACCAGGCTTTTAAATCCAAACATCATTAGGTGTGCCGACTTTAACCGGTTAGTTAAATGCCTGAATAAACTGGCGGATGCGTGCAGCATTTTGACCAGCATCTCCTCTGCCTACCCGTGACACGGAGCGTACATCAATAATACTACCTGTATCCTGTGCTTGCACACGAATGACAACGTCATCAATAAAACCGAATACTCGCGTCGCGTCATAGGCTTCGATAATACCTTCATCAAGATCGACATTGGTTAGCTCCCATCCAAGATCGGACACCACTTGCACAACCTTGTTCGATGCTAGATTCGGACCCAGGTCAGATAAAATAGGTTTGATATCGGGGTAAGCGGCCAGCTGTTGAATAGCAATGTCAACACCGCCGTAGTCTAGTGAATTTTGTCTCGGTGCATCTGATGTATAGGCCTTGATAAAATTTGGCGGAGTTATTATATCGGTCGAAATATCATGAATCGGTGGACTGCCAAATCGTCCAGGGCCGACAGTCATGATAATCGTCCCCAAAGGTAAGACGCCAATTAGTACCATTACCAATCCACGTTTCCAGGCAGGCGCGACCCGCATAAAGGCGGTGATAACAGTGATCAACAGTCCTATAACAGCCAGTACCAGGCCAATGAGGACAGCGATAATGAATATCCGGAAGGCGATTAAGGACGGGAAATCCAAGTACATTCGCATCAATGGTGCGGCTGTTACGACTACAATATCTACTAATGCCAACAAAATACCGACTCGGCTAATCAGGATGATTTTCTTGCCGGGTTGTGGAGTCGATTCCTCTGCAAATGTCCAGTCAGGTTTATTCATAAATAATGGATCAGGCTTATGTTATTTGATTGAATATTTTATAGTATCAGACAAAGAATAACTATTTTTTGTTGTGAGTTTACTGACTAAAATTATTGTTAAGCTCGATTAGCTTGAAATTGATTTCAAAATTTTATTAAGACTAATACTTATTTGATGATGAGGCTTCGGTAGTAGATCTTCGGCAAGCTCACCGACAATTACGTTATTAATATGTTCGGGTAATTTTTGGCGTATGTCATTGATAATTTTCTCAGGTGCGGCGATAACAAGCTGAACAAAAGATTTATTCTGGTATTGTTGCGTTAAAAAGTTAATTAGTACGTTTATAAACCGTGTTTTCTGCGAAGAAGATTTTTTAGTATCATTATTAGTAATAGAAGGTGTTGATGGTTGCTTGCCAGTAATCAATTCATAAGTCATATCGCTAGTATGTTCAAAATCACCGGTCCTCAAAGCATACAGTTCAGTGCCAGAGGCATCGTTCACCATAATCTTGGCAAAAACACCATCAGCCAACACAAACCATGTGATCACTTTTTCCATTTCTTTCCTCTATAAATTAATGGTGATCTATTAAAAAGAAACAACTATATTATTGCTCTTGTATTTTTTCTAATAGATTCATGTCCATGATCCACATGCATAACATAAGACGTTCGCCCGGTTCCATTTCTTTCACCAGATTGATTTGGGCATCAGGATTGCCTTGCAATTGCTTTAACCTTGTTACACCTGCCGTAATACACTTTATCATCTCTTCATTCAGATTCAGATCGGCAACATCGATTAAACTAGCTTGTTTCACAGTTTCTTTGCCAAATAAAACAAACAGATCTCTATTGAAATTTTCACTCACTTTTCATAAATGTGAAATCGACTGACGGCATAATTAATGTGACGAATATTAGCTTTATCCAAGCCCGAATGCTTCCCGAATTTGGAAGCTAACAAGATCATTATAATACTTAATCAGATTATCAAGGGAATACCGGGCATTGGCTGGACTGGGATTAGGCGTAACAAAGACGTGTGTTTTTCCTATATAGTTTTTTTGTATCCCCAGTGTAATTTTCTGATCCTGACCTTCCGCATGCTTTAGATAATGTTGATAGGTAACCTTGCCTTGAAACCAAGCAATACCAGGCTGATACTGCAATAATTTTTCCTTTAGTATCGGTGCCCATTCTTTGTAATCGGCAACACGTAATTCATTGCCCATTCGAGATGGCCGCTTAACTAAATCGGTAAATCCAATTTTATAATCAGCAAATAAAGTTTGTATAGCCTGTTCACCTGGTTCGAGCACCACATCGACAAGCCGTGAACCATTCAACGCCTTCCAGAAACGATTGCGGGGATTGGCAAAATAATATCCTGCCTCAACCGATATAGGGGAAGGATTTAGTCCAATTGAAATAATCGATAAGTTATGCCGAAGATAGTCTGGAAGCGTTTTCATTTTTTATCGGAGTCAAACCACTAGCATTATACAAACTAGTAGTGGGTCGCATGTGCTACCTCTTCGAGTTGAAGTTAAAAATATTGATGTGTTCTACAGTGTTATTTTAATTGTTAAATATAGTTTTGTAACGCGGATTCAACTTTGAAGTGCAACGTTGATGTTAAAAAAGACTTCATGTAGTGTTTTTGAATTAAGTGTTTTTCTGGGGCGGTGATTGAGTTTTTTCATGACCAAGTTTAACTGCTTTTGTGTAATCGTGCTGGAGTCCATTTTCTTTGGGAAGTACTGTCGAATGAGACCATTGATATTTTCATTTAAACCCCGTTCCCAGGGGGCATAAGGATGTGCAAAATAGAACCCCGCGTTCAATTGTTGAGCAATAACCTCATGCTCAGCAAATTCTTTTCCATTATCCGAGGTGATCGTGTGAACCGACGCCTTCATATTAGACAACAATCGCACGATAGCTTGCCTGACGGCAGAGGCAGTTCGTTGTTTCACCTGTGCAAATCAAGGTGTACATCGACTTGCGCTCGCTCAAGGTGACCAGCGCCTGTCGATGGCCTTTGCCGATGACGGTGTCCACTTCCCAGTCACCGATGCGTGTCTTCCTGTTCACAATGGCGGGACGCTTATCAATGCTGATCTGATTCACCAGAACCCCACGACGTTGATAACTACCATAACGCTTCTTTCGTTTCTTCTGGCAACGCAAGTACCGGTACAGCTCACCGCCGTCTGCCTTGTCCTGGTATATGTAGTGATAGATCCATTCATGACTCAGAGCGATACCTTCTCGTTTATGCAACCAGTCACTGATTTGCTCAGGACTCCATTCGTCCGGCAGCCAGACCGCTACTCGCTCCCACAAGGTCGTGGGGAGTCGCTGTTGTTGACTGGCTTCTCGACGCGCTTGCCAGAGCAACTGAGCTTGGCGGGGTCGATAGCCTCTCAAGCCACGGTTGCGTCTGAGTTCACGGCTAATAGTAGATTTATGCACGCCTATCAAGGCGGCTATCTCCGTTTGTGTATGTCCTGCTTTCATCAGGGCGTAAATCTGGTAACGTTGATGCTCGGTAAGCTGTGTGTAGTGTCTCATCTGTGCCTCTCTTTCTTGCTGGAACGAAAGGTAAGGATGCTACCGCAGCTTGCCGTTCGTGCCACCTAATTGAGTTGCACTTACAAATTGAATTCACGAATCAATTTTAGCTTACTACTCAAAAATTACTATCGAGACCCGTATAGTCAGTTCCAATATCTGTAAATCTGCCATAATAATAACAAATTTTTGACTTAATAATTAAGGCGGGGCTAATGTCCGCTTTGGGTCGATAGCAGGCGTTTTCCCCCTTATCATCAACTCCTCAACTTAATGTCCGCTTATGAAGTAAAAGCGGACGTTCAAAAGCCTATTCGTTGGCAAATATCACCCAAAAGGGGGATATTAGAAGCGAAGCTAATCCGTTATTCTTGGACTGTTAATACTCGAATATGGTATGACTAGAGTTAACACCTGACTCGGTATGGTAGCGCCCTCTACGGAGGGCGTTTTTACTTGCTAAACTTACAGATACAGGACGGAATGTAACAAGGCATGAGAGGATATTTTGAAAATAATTAAATATTTATTTACCTCTGCAATTGTACTCATAGTTATATTTTTATTTCTAGTAAGGTTTACTGTTGTTACTTCTAGCTTTGAATGTCCTGGCACTATTACTTCAGAAGATGAGACGCAATCTTTAACCATCTATATAAAAATTGAAAAATATCGGTGGTGGGTTAAATTATGGGCAGATCCTGATGGAGATTTTACGTGCGAGATACCAAATGAAACTGTTGATTACACTCAGCACATTATTAAAGTGGGTGACCAATTTCAAATTTTGGATTTCGATAAACATATAAAAGGTAACTTCTCTACGTTAAGCAAAACATTGGCATTGAGTTCAGACAAAGGATTCTTTGATGGAGTTTGTGAAAGTATTGATTGATTTATCTATTAAGGAACATTTAGTGAGATGGTTCCTTGTTTTTTTCTGTCAGTATTAGGAACATCCTCCTTTAGTCAGCAAGCAACCCCTGATGGAATCCACGGAAAAGTTGTTTCAATTACAAATGGAGATACCCTCACTATATTAATGGACAATAAACAGTACAAAATAAGGCTGGCGGAGATTGATATCCCCGAGAGAGGTCAGCCATACGGCTCAAAAGCAAAGAGAGTATTATCTGATTTAGTCTTCGGGAAAAACGTTGCTGCGGAAGTTCAGGAAATAGATAGATATGACCGGTATGTAGCAAGAATCTATGTAGGTGATTTGGATGTAAGCAGGGTAATGGTTAGACAGGGGCGGCTTGTGTGTACAGGCAATATTTGTGGGATAAGACATTGCTAGAAGCTGAAGCTGAAGCTAAGGCAGCCAAGCGAGGCATTTGGCCCCTACAAGAATCACAACAAATACCACCCTGGGAATGGAGAAATATGAGATGACCTATAGAGTATTAATCATTTTGCTTATGGGATTTCCATTGTTTGTGTTTGCGGATTCTGCTACGTGTAAAATTGAAATTAATGATGTAGTGAGCATGAATAAATATTACCTTGAATACAAATATCAATTTGACAAAGGAGGGGCCGGTCATTTTGAAGTTTTTGAGTTGCCCGGCACTGATGATTACCTTTGTTGGTTAGCTTTTTATGATTTGAATACTGGCACAATGATTTCTTGTGAATATAAAAAAGATGACGGGCATACATTTTTTCAATCTGATAGAAGCGGGCTAGAAGAGAATGATGAGAATCGTCTTACATTTCGTCATGGTTCTGTTTTCATGGATGTGAAAAGTAGTTGTAAATAAATATTTACTTGAGCAAATAGAGGGCTGCAATCATGAATATATTGAAATTAACTATCACATTATTTTGCTTAATTTTCATGCCCCATGCGTATTCGATAGAGATTTTAGCTACTTGCCATGCTTCTAATGGTTATGGATATAATCCTGAACGTGGATTGATGCCAAAAGGTGAAGGAGGATGGGATGAGGGCAAAATTTCTAAAGGGTCAACCACGTTCATAAGAGATGAAGATAAAACTATTGGTGTAATCTTTGTAGATGTTTCAGAACAAACCCAACCCCCTTCACAATTTGGTGGCAACGTAATTACTTTACATGACGACACGGAAAGGCTGGTTGTTGCAGTGGAATACCCACACGTTACGGTTGAAGTTTATTATCTAAACCATAATGACAATTTATTATTGTGGAATCAGATTAAATACCAAGCCCCTATAGAAAAATCAGTTGCCTTTGAATCAAAGTGCAATAAGGGATAATCCTATAAGCAATCTAGCGGCTGAAAACAGAGATTTAGTGGCCAGTAAAATGACGCCAGGACAAATAGCAGAAGCACAGAAACTAGCAAGGGAGTGGAAGCCTAAATAAGACGTTACATCACTTCATGTTTGTGATGCTTATAGGATATGATTCTGACCGCTCAACACACTGAGACATTGACCCTATGGGGGTACAGTAGGGGGTATATCTCAGAATCATATTTATTAACTATTTATAAATCAAATGGCTAGGTATCGAATGTGAGTGCGACCACAGCCTCCATGTATGCCCGGGTGGTGAAATTTGGTAGACACAAGGGACTTAAAATCCCTCGACTTAACGGTCATGCCGGTTCAAGTCCGGCCCCGGGTACCAATTAAAACAATGAGTTATATTTTTTGTATAAATCTCGATATAGCTAATTTTATAAATGTAGACCATATGTAGACTAACCTTCTTAAAGTAGGTGCCATAATCGAAAGATTCTGTTTATGTATCCATTCTGATATTTAATAGAAATTGCTCGGAGAAAAAATGGAAATTGTGCTGAAGACCATAGCCGAAAGTTGGAAACTAGAGGCGAAACTCGAAGACAATGCAAAGTACTTCTTTAATTCCAAAGAGGTGGATAGCGTAACGAATTCAGACAAATGCTTTGTTATAGGAAGAAAAGGCTCTGGAAAATATGCGATCTGTGAACATGTTGTAAGCCAGAAATCGTACAATAAATTTTCCCAGAAGCTTAGTTTTAAGAATTTCCCATTCAACGAATTGTATCATCTTGATAACATCCAATTTACACCTCCCAATCAACACATTACCCTATGGAAGTACTTGATCTGCTCTACGATTTGCAAGCTTATGACGCAGAATGAAGGTATTAATCCTGTTGTCCGAGAAAAACTAAAGAAGATATATTCGCCAGACTTATTCAAATCGCTTTCAAGAACTATTTCTCACTGGACGTCTGCTGAATTTGGGGCTCAAGTGCTTGGAACTGGCGGGGCTTCAAATTGGCAAAAGATACTTCTCAGAAAGAGTATACATGGATAGAAAAATTAAATTTTCTTGAGGATATTATTTCGGAGCACTGTGATGATTCAAACTATATGGTTGTGTTTGACGAATTAGATGAGGACTACAGGGACGTAATTGGCAGTCGAGAATCCTTTACTCAATATAAGTATTTACTCACTAGTCTATTAAAAGCAATACAAGATATTAAGTACTTTTTTCAAGGGAGTGGAAAGAATATTAAGCCCGTTGTTTTCTTGCGAGATGATATTTATTCGTGAATTCAATTTGTAAGTGCAACTCAATTAGGTGGCACGAACGGCAAGCTGCGGTAGCATCCTTACCTTTCGTTCCAGCAAGAAAGAGAGGCACAGATGAGACACTACACACAGCTTACCGAGCATCAACGTTACCAGATTTACGCCCTGATGAAAGCAGGACATACACAAACGGAGATAGCCGCCTTGATAGGCGTGCATAAATCTACTATTAGCCGTGAACTCAGACGCAACCGTGGCTTGAGAGGCTATCGACCCCGCCAAGCTCAGTTGCTCCGGCAAGCGCGTCGAGAAGCCAGCCAACAACAGCGACTCCCCACGACCTTGTGGGAGCGAGTAGAGGTCTGGCTGCGGGACGAATGGAGTCCTGAGCAAATCAGTGACTGGTTGCATAAACGAGAAGGTATCGCTCTGAGTCATGAATGGATCTATCACTACATATACCAGGACAAGGCAGACGGCGGTGAGCTGTACCGGTACTTGCGTTGCCAGAAGAAACGAAAGAAGCGTTATGGTAGTTATCAACGTCGTGGGGTTCTGGTGAATCAGGGCAGCATTGATAAGCGTCCAGCCATTGTGAACAGGAAGACACGCATCGGTGACTGGGAAGTGGACACCGTCATCGGCAAAGGCCATCGACAGGCGCTGGTCACCTTGAGCGAGCGCAAGTCGATGTACACCTTGATTGCACAGGTGAAACGACGAACTGCCTCTGCCGTCAGGCAAGCTATCGTGCGATTGTTGTCTAATATGAAGGCGTCGGTTCACACGATCACCTCGGATAATGGAAAAGAATTTGCTGAGCATGAGGTTATTGCTCAACAATTGAACGCGGGGTTCTATTTTGCACATCCTTATGCCTCCTGGGAACGGGGTTTAAATGAAAATATCAATGGTCTCATTCGACAGTACTTCCCAAAGAAAATGGACTCCAGCACGATTACACAAAAGCAGTTAAACTTGGTCATGAAAAAACTCAATCACCGTCCCAGAAAAACACTTAATTCAAAAACACCACATGAAGTCTTTTTTAACATCAACGTTGCACTTCAAAGTTGAATCCGCGAAGTAATAATGCCGACTTAATAAATAATTAATGGTTTGTAATGCGAATTCTAATTCTTTACTATTCCTTTTGTTAATGAAGGCAATGGCTTTTTGATAAATATAATTAAAATTATCCGAGAAATATTCGGGAGTTTTAATGTTTTTCGGGTTAGTTTGATAAAAACTAAATGAATAAAGCATCGTAATGATTAAGATGAATTATCGTTAATTAAAAGAATGGATTCAGGAATTAATCGATAATGACCCAAGTCCTAAAAACTTTCAAACATCTGCTAACACCTTGTGGCCTGTGAGGGCAGGGTACAACAATTTATTGATGTTTTGTTAGCGGGACCACGTTCTCTGTAGGCGGGAGCCGCGTCAGCGATAAGATTTTAATGGTGATAGCTTGCCTCGGTTTTCGGAGGCGCTCGATATCCAGCACAATATACCCTTCAGTGGCATCATTGGGATCGCGATGGTTCAATAGTCGCTTTAGGGTATAGCCTGAAAAATCGCACGATTCGGCTAGGGTAATAAACGTCCGCCGTAAATCATGCAAGGTAAAATGCTGGCCTGAGAGCTGTCGTACTTTGTCAATGGCCATCGTGGTATCGGTCAAATGGGTACCGGGTCGCTTGCCTGGAAACACATACGTCGATACCGCCTTGCTTTTGCGTCTTGATAATA
This sequence comes from Gammaproteobacteria bacterium, assembly GCA_965226155.1. Lineage (GTDB taxonomy): Bacteria > Pseudomonadota > Gammaproteobacteria > Eutrophobiales > Eutrophobiaceae. Next base: position 2,561,672 of record OZ245331.1, on the reverse strand, counting down.
ATTCCACTAAATGATCAGACAAGGGCAGGGTGTGTACACGGTGGTTTTTGGTCACTAACACCGTCAATGTGCGCTCCTCCAAATCGATATCGTCCCAGGTTAACCGGGGCGCCCTCTGAGCGCCTGAGACCTGTCAACAGCAACAAATGCAGATAGTCTCTTGTGCCTTTACTCTGGAGTTGCTGAGTGGCGGCATACCACGCCGCTATTTGATGGGGTTTAATAATGGATTGTTTGCGTTTGTTCTTATACCAGGCACGGGTATGATTGAGCCTGAGCACCGGGTTGACGGTAATGATCGGGGGTTGCCCTTGTCATCCTCGTATTTCGCTATGGCATGATTAAAGAGCGCCCTTAAGAAGCGCATGACTCCGTTGGCCCGGGCATGACTGCGTTGCCCCAGTAAGTGATGGCGTTTTCCGATCATATCCTTGGTGATATCCACTAATCGCTTGTCTTGCCAATCTTTCAGGCCTTCGCTGAAATGCCGTCCATAATTGGCCACAGTGGCGGGACGCAGATCTTTACGATCGGCAATGTAATCCTCAAACACCCGTCTCATGGTGATCGTTTGCAACCGCTTGAGTGCTTTTTCTTGTACGGGATCGCGACCCATGACCATCTCGCCCAAGAGCTTCTGGGCTTGTTTGCGGGCTTGCTCGACCGTGAGTGGCCCATAGCGCCCGACAGTATAGCGTCTGGCACGGCCGTTCAGCTTCTTTTCCACGACAAAGGCCTTGGTGCCGTTGCTGGTGACACGGAGCGCAAAGCCGGGCAGGGCACTGTCACGGCAGAAGCGCTGCACCGCCTTACCGTTCTTAAGCGGGGGTGGGGTGATCCGATCAACCACTGATTTCGAAAGTCGCATGATCAATAATCCCACCGTTTCAATTCAACAATCCCAAAACAATCCCTCCGTTTCAATTTGCAGACCCAGTGTAGACTTTTGCGTTCAAATTCGTGCAAAACCGATCCAAGTCAGTCTAAGATCATTTTACAACAAAAAAATCTAACGGATTGAAATTCAAACAGCTTCAGGATAGTGCAAGCAACTTAAAAAGGAATAGCAGACGACTTAAAATCCCTCGGCTTAACGGCCATGCCGGTTCAAGTCCGGCCTCGGGCACCAATATTAATGTCTGCTTTGTGCCAAAAGCGGACGTTTAACGACCAAGCCAAGTGCCGTAGAAACCGTCAGTGCGGGGTGAATTGTTAGGCGTGATCACCTAGATTTCCAATTCTAATAATTGAGTTAGAAACAAATTTATATGGTGGCACAATTAGATTCATTGGGGCAGGTGAGCGACCTTTGAATACACGACCCGAAAGATCGAATTCAGAAGAATGACATGGGCAGGAAAAACCACCTTTCCACCAACTTCCGATACCATTCGCACCATGTTCTGGAATAAATTTTGGTATGTAGCCAAGATGTGTACAAATACCCACTACTACTAAATATTCAGAATTGATTGACCGGAACATATTATCAGCATAATCAGGTTGGATAGATTTTTCTGAATTAGGATCTCTAAACCTGTCTTCATTAGCTATTATAGAATCAAGCATTTCTGGTGTACGTTTAAGAGTCCAAACAGGTTTCCCTCTCCATGAAACAGTTTTTAGCTTACCAGGAAGAATATTTGATATGTCTACTTCAATATCTGCACCTAAATTTTTGGCTCTTTCACTAGGCATCATGTATGCAACAAATGGAACTGCTGTATACGTAGCACCTACACCACCTACTATTGTTGCCGCTGTAAGAAGTATTCGTCTGCGTTTGGGATACATTTTATTTGACATCAAATAACTTTGAAATTTTGATAAATTGAATTCTTTAAGCACACCTAATGTTTTAGCTAAGGGGCGTGGTCCAGTTCAATTTTGTGGAATTACATGAATGTTCATGATTAAAAAGTTACGCATATCTTACAAATAAGGCAAGTAGAGAGAATACGGAACAAACTCATTTTGAGGTATTTTTGAGTTGGGCCTAGTTAGGAATGCCAAGGTCTTAATCAGTATGCTTAACCAAATCGCGAATGTCTGCTTTGGGTCGAAAGCGGACGTTGCTCAATCTGAATCGCTTCTACCCACAAGGGAATGTCACCTCCGCGATAACATTCGTTATTTCTTGGTCTCTTCATCCAACCAACTAACACGTATCTTTGCTTCTTTTAGAGCATCACTTTTACTGATAAAAGTTAAAACAGAATAGTTGTGTATTCTCGTCCATTCACCCATATCTTCAGGATCTTTTCGGAATTCTTCAAAGCCAAAACTGCCATCAGGACGGATGAAAATATCCACAGAATAAATTCCGGAAACAGATTCTATGCTTTGTAGTACAAGCCTTGTTTTATCAATTCCCTCAGACATATTTTTCCGTGCAAATACTAATCTCCTATCTATTTATGCAAGTGGATGACTTTCTTCTATGCGCCTCCTATTGGGATATGGCTTATGATGTTCTTAAACTCATCTTTAGAGTAACCACGTAACGTTTCTGATCGTACATTTCCAAGTGAACACAGCTTTAGAAGTGCGGTTGTAGTATCCTCATCAGATCCCTCCATGATTAGCACGATGTCATATCGACCCACAGTCCAATAGATGCTTTTAAGTGTTATTCCTAACTTTTCTTCAACCATTTTTCTAAAATCTTCAGAACGCGCTGGGGAATCTTTAATATTGCGGATTCCCTGATCGGTGAAACTGAGTAAACTGATATATGTAGCCATTTTTTTACCCCTCCTATAATGATGTAGTTAAATACATCATTATTATTCTTATACTTTTAAGTATAGGAGATAATTGCTAGCTTATTGGTTCTATGGAACCCTGTATGGATGGATGTTTAGGACAGATAAACTAATGGCCGCTTTGGATCGAAAGCGGACGTTAGTCAAACTAACTCACTGGCATTCAATGAAATGTCTGCTTTGTGCCAAAAGCGGACATTTTGGTACGTCTAAATTACACGGATGTAATCAAATGTCGTTGCTTTAAGACACAAAGAAAGCTGATATTACACTCGACTAATTTTGCACTACTTTAGAATGATCTACTCCTGAAAATATAAAACTATTCGATTCATATAGATATATCTCTCATTATAAAATTATCTTAAGTTGCTCAATTACTGGCACGCTAATTGCTCGGTTTAAGGTTAAAGTTAACGCATTTTAGTGGGATATAATAAAGGTCAAACACGATATGAGATTACACAATGAAAAGATATTGAAATTTGCACCTGAAACTAAACATCAGATGCCAGACGAGTGGACTGAACAACGAAAATTTAAACGGTTCAACACCCAGATGAAAGTCTTTACTCAGGAAACCGATGAACTATTGGGTTATGCTAAAAACTTGAACTTAGAAGGACTTAAATTAAAGAGCATTGAGCCGATCGTTGATGATGGAAAAGTGATTCAAATCTGGTTTCGAGCTTCCAAGGATGGTGATAATGAGAAAAGAATATTATTGAGTGCACGCAAACGTTGGGGTACCTTTTCATACACTGTCCCGCGCATATTTAACTCCGGTTTATATTTCATTAATCTATCTGAAGAAGCATCGGATAGTATTGAGAATCTTAATCTCGAACTGTCAGAATAAACCCTATTACTCGATCGTCTTTTATGTCTCCTTTGTGCCAAAAGCGGACATTTACGGAAGGGAGGGTCAGTTTAAGGACCCTATCCGGTTACGCAGTTCTACAAATCGGGGTTCTTCCAGGGATCATTCATTACTTGGGTGTATTCAGTGGTGGAGACATGTGTTTCCGGGTTGCCTCCAGATCGCAGACATAAGGTTCAAAGGGATCATTAGCTACCTTGAAGTAATAATTTCCAGTAATCGTCACCGGTTCCGTCAGGTAAACCGGGTCTTCAATCGTGATTGAAATATCCATCTTCAAGCCATCCCTACTCAGGGCATAACGTTCTCTAACGCGTTTTTGCTCACTCGATTCCAGTCCGGCGGCCAAACCCCATCTCACACCTTCAATAAAGCCGATGGTATCCACCAGTAGGCTGCCATCTTCATCAAAATAGCCGATGGAATGTCCCATCAGGCTCGGTTTCAGGTCATCGGGATGTTTATCTTGGTTTAAATAGAGTGTCCGGGTTGATGTGTATTGTTGTTGGCTTATTTCAATTCGGTCATCAAAGCGTGTCCATAGAAAATTGTGGGTCTTGACAGTAAAATAGGGCAATCCCCTTTCTAGGCAATCGTACCAAGGATTATCAAGGTAATCATGGCGGGAAACCTGCTCTTCTCCCAGTTTAGTCAACGGCCAATCTCGTGGTGGCTCTAAATACCTACCTGTCTCGGTATCATCTTCAATTTTTTCATCTATTAGGGCCTTGCCCTCTGCTGTTCCAAGATCCGGCATGAACCCGTCCTGAAGATCGGGTGTAATCAGTTTTAGAAATTCCTGCTCTGGTTCGATATCATTTGATCTCGCAATCAAGGAGTTATCTACACCGCGCGCCCAGGTTCCGGAAAAATCTTGTGAAGGGGTTTCGGCAATCCTATATCTATTCCGAATTGTCCGAATTGTCGGTTTAGTGACTAACGAATTATTATTGCTTGCAGGTGATTGATCAGAGGACGGCCGGTTACGTTGCGCTAAATATAATATTTCTCCATTTTCAAGAGTGACTTGATTCCAGTACATATGATTTTTGTTACGATCCCGATTGGGATTGCCGACAACAACGACGTTGTCCCCTACATTAATTGAATCTTTCTTCCAGCCTAGTCTTTTCAATGCTATGGGCGAACCATGTTCAATAAGCCAGGTTTTAGTTTCATTGTTTTCATTTGTTGTTTGTATTTCCATATAGACGTGTGGATTCTTCCATCGATAATAAGTCACCTTGCCTTCTATAGTGACGGTGTCATCAACCAAAAATTTGGCGGCACGGCCATGGTGTGACATCACCGGTGTTGCATTGAGAATGAATATACATGCGGTGAGAAATAATGATGTAGATTTCATGTGAAAAGATTAACACAAGTCACCCAAAAGCAGAAAGACCAACGTCCTTTTTGTCTCATGCCTCATCTTGTTCTGTTCGCTTTTTTAAATCAATTAATGCTTGCGTTGCGCCACAAAAGGCAAGTAAAAAAAGAGACCTTTCGGCCTCTTTTCATTAAATTAACTTCTTAGAATGTACTGATTTGGCGAATATCCGCTTTGGGTCGAAAGCGGACGTTAGTCAAACTAACTCACTGGCATTCAATGAAATGTCTGCTTTGTGCCAAAAGCGGACATTGGTTTATTTTTCCGCATCATCTGCCAAACCAAGACGTTTGTGCCATTCCGCAATTGATTCGTCAGGATAGCCTTCAAAAACTTTATCATTTTCACCTACCTCTAATTCAACCCATGAAGCTTTCGAGCCTATCATTATATGGGTTTGCTCCGGTGGCACGGACAGTTCAGTATCGATCGCCGAAGCAAAAGGATGAATTAATTCGGACCAGCGGGGGTTCCAAGCCCAAAGAGCGCTGCCGCATACTCGACAAAAATGCCGTTGTGCAGGACTTACCGTCGTTACTCCGGACTCTAGGTCCGACACCTTGGCACGGTACACGGTAATATTTTCTTTACCCTGAACTTGGAGTGTCGAATTTTCCGCTCCAAGATTGATTGCATATCCTCCGCCCCCAGCTGTCTTCCGACAAATCGAGCAGTAGCAAAGGTTATACGGGTAGGGATGAGTTGAACGGACTTTGAAGCGCACAACGCCACAATGACATGACCCTTCAAGTAACATTGACGTCGCACATTGAAGGTATCAAATACCAATCAATATGATGTCCTGTACTATCTTTCTTAACACAAACTATCCCACCATTTACATATGCGACCACGCCAGCATCTTCATCTCCAGTTGTCAGATATGAAATCAGTTTTCCTAAATGTGGCAAATGACCTACATATAGAGTGTCATCTTCGTTCAAGACAGCTGTAAATTCGATCACGTTATCATTTGGGTTCATTCCGGACAGCTCGTATACATTACTATCTCCAATCTGATCTGCGAATATTTGAGCGGTTTCCTTCGCCCTAGCTTTGCCACTGTGACAGACTTTCTTGACAGTGACCCCCATCTTTCGCAGATAGGCAGAAATACACTCTATTTCTTTTCGTCCTTTTTCAGACAGTGGGCGATTAGGGTCTATTCCCTTTTGTAGGGCCAAACCGTGTTGAACAAAATACATGGCCATTTCAAATATACCTATTTGTATAACGATTTATCTATTAACTGCTATCTTCATAAAGTGCAAACTCAACGAGTTTATGAACAACTGGTGAAATAAAAATAATTGTAGGGAATGCGATGACAAAGGCGAAAATCCAAGCCTTTAACCATATGACAATAAAATTGCTTACTAGCCCTAAATTAAAAATGCTAATAACGAGGGACATAATACATGACATAAGCAATGTCATGAAAAATGAAAATACAATTTGGTGATGTTTACGATCAATCATATGTCTTCCGTATATATATTTAATTTAACACCTAACAGTGAATAAACGGGCCCGAGTAACCGTAAGGTACTTCTGGATATTTTGGCAGGGAATTTAGTTGCAAACCATACCTTTTGACTAAATTGAGAATGTCTGCTTTGGGTCGATAGTTGTCGGTTTCGTCTTGAATCAGAATGACTACTCTTAGTAGTATCTAGATACGCTTGTTTTTACCAGTCGCATCCATGGCGAGTCTTTTCATTTCATCAACACGTGTCATCATTTTGGGGGCAATTCGATGCCATATTTCATTTTCCAGATCTTTCACTAATGCTTCGCAAATAAGGGTAGCAATTGTATCTGCGGAATCATATGTAAATTGATATTTGTCAGATGACTTTATATACTTTTTGAAGTGCCTTTCAATTGCTAGATCACACAATCCATCCAGATAATTGGCTTCCTTTAATACTCTGTTTTTTTTCAGTATTATCGAGACTCTTCTTAGTAAACATTTTGAATCACCTTTACCATTGTTTATTTTATAAATAATTCATGTTGTCGTAGAACACCATATATCTAGTATGGTAAAGATTATGCAGATAGCAAGATTGATTGATATCAGGCAGATATTAATGGAGATTAATTATTAATACGAATGTCTGCTTTGGGTCGATAGCGGACATTGATTAGTTGGATTTCTATACCTTGTCGTGTATGTCTGCTTTGTGCCAAAAGCGCCCACCGTTGAGGGTGTTGCCATTTTGTTCGAGTAGTTCCCGACTAACTCGTCTATGTTAGGTGTGAGGTAAGTGATCGGATATTTGTATATCAACCGTATCGTGCTTCGAAATCCTTCATAAATTGGACCAGCGCATCGACTGCCTCTTCCGGTACGGCGTTATAAATGCTGGCACGCATACCACCAACCGTGCGCCATCCGTTTAGATTTAATAATCCATCTTCTGCTGCTTCTATAATAAACTTGAGATCCAAACTTTTATCGCATAACTAAAATGGAATATTCATCAAGGATCGACAGTCGGCGGCAACATCATTGATGTAGAAATCAGTAGCATCAATGGCCGCATAAAGTTTCTTAGCCTTTCGCTCATTGATCTCCGCAATCGCTTCCGGGCCACCCTGTTCCTTTAACCACTTGAACACGAGCCCAGTTAAATACCAGGCGAAGGTGGGAGGTGTGTTATACAGTGATGAATCTTTCGCCTGTATCTCATAGTTAAATGAGATCGGTGTTATTGGGGCGGCATTATCAATCAAATCATCACGGACGATGACAACGGTGATGCCGGATGGACCAATATTTTTTTGTGCCCCTGCATAGATCAAACCGTACTTAGAAACACCGATCGGGCGTGCTAGGATATTGGATGACATGTCGGCGACGAGCGGCACTTCGTCTGTTTCCGGTAGCCAGTTGAATTCAACGCCACCGATAGTTTCATTCGAAGCAAAATGTAGATAGGCGGAAGCGGGGTTAAGCTCCCAAGTCTCAAACTCTGGAATGTAGTTGTAACCCTTGTCCATGGTGTCCGCAACGATATTGACTTCGCATAACTGTTTGGCCTGTTCGATGGCCTTATTTGACCAGATCCCGGTGCGTATATAGTCCGCAGTGGTTTTGCCGCGTAACAAGTTCATCGGCACGATTGCAAACTGCGTGCTGGCACCACCCTGCAGGAACAGTACTTTATAATTATCCGGGATATGCATTAGATCGCGCAGGTTCTGTTCAGCCTCAAGTGCGATCTGCAGAAAGGTTTCACTGCGGTGAGTCATCTCCATGATTGATGTACCCGATTCTCCCCAGTTGAGTAACTCATCCCTGGCTATATTCAATACTGGTTCGGGTATAGCGGCGGGTCCGGCACAAAAATTATATGCACGTTTCATGGATTTTATTCTCCTAAATTGCGAATCTAGATCATCATGCTCTCATTGATCTGATATCAATCTTTAAAGAGGGAAAGTACAAGTTTGAATCGTAGGCTCGTCTTTACCCGGTAAGTTGCACTAAGATTTTCAATTTCTGTTTATATTCCTCGATATCAATGGTTTTTCTCGCAACACCCGTCTCCATTGCCGCTTCCGCGACTGCTACAGACACGCGTATTAGCAGACGTCTGTCGAAGGGTTTCGGAATGATATAGTTTTTTCCGAAAGTTAGCTCCCGGTCTTCAAATCCGGCCTCTTCGGTGATTGGTTCTCGGGCGAGCGAAGCTAGAGTTTTGGTCGCCGCATGTTTCATTGCTTCGTTGATGCTTTCTGCGGATGTATCAAGTGCTCCACGAAAAATGTAGGGGAATGCACTGACATTATTGATCTGATTCGGATAATCACTTCGCCCCGTACCCATGATCAAATCAGAACGGGTCTTGATTGCGATAGGATAGTCGATCTCTGGGACAGGATTGGCCATGGCGAAGACAATCGGATCCTTGTTCATACTTTGCAACATTTCCGGGCTTAGAACTCCTGGCGCAGAGGCACCGAGAAAGACATCCGCCCCCTCAATGGCTTCCCCCAAGCTACGCCACTTAGTATCTATCGCAAGTTCCATTAGATAATTCTCATCACCTCTGCCCTTGTACACCACACCGTTAACATCGGTCATTATCAAATTAGCGGGTGAAACACCGAGACTGAGGAAATACCTGGCACAGGAAAATCCTGCGGCGCCGGCGCCGGAGAATACAACACGTACCTCATCGATCTTTTTTTCTATTAGTTCCAGCGCATTCAGCAGGGCGGCACCGGAGATGATAGCGGTCCCATGTTGATCATCGTGAAATACCGGAATATCTGCCTGTTTGTTGCATTCTTGCTCGATATCAAAACATTCCCGTGCACGGATATCTTCTAGATTGATACCGCCGAATGTGGGCGCAACGGGCAGACGATTTCTATAAAACGCTTTGGGTCAGTTTCATTGACCTCAATATCAAAGGCGTCAATATCCGCGAATTGCTTGAACAAAATTGCTTTGCCTTCCATTACCGGCTTGGCCGCCAGTGCACCAATATTCCCGAGACCAAGCACCGCCGTGCCGTTGGTGATGACACCGATCAGCTGGCCTTTTGCCGTATAATCGTATGCCTTATTCGCGTCGGCTTCGATCGCGAGACAAGGCTCAGACTCGCCCGGTGAATATGCGACGGACAGGTCCGCTGCACTGCCGCTTGGTTTGGTCGCGACGATGGCAAGCTTGCCTGGCCGACCGATGGAGTGGTATTTCAGTGCCCAATCTGCCATCAACTGACGTTTGATAGGCCCGAAGGCCGTCACAAGTTTAGCAAGATCGGGATCGTTCTTGTCGATCTGGCTGAACAGCCGCGCATCTTGCTGTTGCAGTCGCTCTGTCATTATCTGGCCGAGAGATTTCATTATTTTCACTGCGAGGGGGTCATGATGTAAAACACGCGACCAGAATTGGTCTGTTGGTATTTCCAGGAGTACGGTAGGCTCCAGCGTGATCAATTCGCTAACGCGCACATTATTATTGAACAACGCCATCTCACCGAGAAATGCACCAGTGTCGAGTTCCGTGACATGATTCCCGCTTTTTCTGACCTCTACACGGCCCTTCACCAGAATGAAGAAGCTTTCCGCCGTGGAGCCTTCCTCTATAATTATTTCATCGGTTGGAACGGAAACCTCATGACCAAACGTAAGAAGTTGTTGCAGCTCATTTTTTGTAAGCGCAGACAGAGAAGCTAATGCGTTCAAGTCATTCAGATCCATTATCTAAATACCAGATGTTCGAATTAGGAAAATTCAATGCGTGTCCGTCCGAGCATAGTGTATTCTCGTATAAATTAATACCGTTGATTAGTGATGGCGCCTTGGTGTGTGTTGAGTCCTTTGCCAAAACCATTATCGTTTATAAATGTCTGCTTTGGTTCGATAACGGACATGTTGGTGTATCAAACTTATTTTAATTGCATAGTTAGTTAAAGACTTATTTGAAGGGCAGGGGAGCACCATGTACATTAGTGACAGAGTCAGATGGACGGTACTCTTTTTGTGGCGTACTAATGGCGCACTTGCTGACAAATAATCACGATAATTGGCAAAAGCTGTCAACAACAGCATTTCGGTAACTATCTAATATTGTTACTGTCATTAGTTGTTAGTTGTTGCAGTTTATTGCTCCTCTGCGACTTAAAATCCCTCGGCTTAACGGCCATGCCGGTTCAAGTCCGGCCCTGGGCACCAACATTAATATCTGCTTTGTGCAATAGCGGATATTATCCTAGGATTTTTTACGTCCTTCCACACTCAACTCACCAGGCCCTACAGCTGCGAGAATAAGTAAACCACCAATCATAGAGATTTCTTTTAAGAACACGACATAGTTCATGTCTGGCTCTGTAGGGAAATGGAAAATAAATGCTGTACAGAGCGTAAAAACGATAAGGGCAAGTGCCCCAAGCCTGGTTTGAAAACCAATAATAATAGCAAACCCAGCAAACAACTTAAGTACCATAGACGCCCAAACTAAAAAAGCAGGAATACCCTTTACTGCGGCCGTTGCAACTGGGTGGAGACCATTGGCAAGAAAATCCCAAGTAAGAAAAGGGTTCAAATAGAGATAAACAATAACCAATAGAACACGGCCCGTGAGTAAGACGTATTTATTATCAATCATAAAATCTAACATAATTCCCCCTATATTTATCTAATAGTAAGATTCGATTTTGTGTCATTTATTCCATGATGTGAAACCTTTTGACACAAAGCGGACATTCATCCTATTTGCTTTAGTCAATGGGATCCCCTATCTATTAGTATCAATATCTCCTTGGACTAAGGTAAAATAAGGTCATGCTGGGTATTCCATGCAGGGGATAGCCACAAATAGACTTCGCTCGTTTTATAGAGCGAACAAACATACTCTCTGTATTTGAGGGGGCATTATGTTAACAAATCAAATAACTGATCGCCGTTTTACCGGGAATACGCTGGTTTACTTTATTGTTGGACTGGTCGTATTAGTTTTAGCGTTTCTTATTATTGATAACTACATACTGACAAACGAGCCCGAATTGGTTGCAGAACAGGCAATACTGCCAGTCGTTGAGCCAGCAGAAACAATAAACGAAATGGATGCCGACGAAATTGATACTGTCCTGCATAACTCCGTAGCGGTATTAATTTTTAATAACCTGAGCCCAAACCCCGATGATGCCTACCTCACCATGGGTTTCCATCAAGATCTCCTGTTTTTACTCGCCCAAATTGAAGACATGAGCGTCATTGCACATAACGGTGTCTTTAATACGGATATCAGTTATACAAATAAAGATATTGTAGGTGAGGCAAAATTTCCAAGTGACATGCCTATAGATGAGATTGCTTCTAATCTCAACGTAGGGGCCATCATGAAGGGTAGCGTCCTTTATGATGACAATATAATCAACGTTGATGTACAACTCTTTAATGCCGCTGATAATAATGAGCTGTGGTCTGAGACATATGAGCGTGACCTGGCTGATATCTTTACTATACAAGCAGAGATTGTCGAGCAGATTGCCATGGCCGTCGGCGCAAATGTATCTGAGGCAGAAAAAGCACGCATTCACAAACCACTAGCCAACTCAATTGAAGCTTATAAACTTTACTTAAAGGGAAGAACGGTAGTTTCTCACATTGAAGCTGGGATGCCACCTAAGTTTTATCAACACATGGATGAGGCAATTGCAGCTGATCCAGACTTTGCCCTGGCCCACGCCCTTAAGGCGACTTCTTATGGGATTGCCCATACTTTTGCTAATCCAAGCAGGTTGTCGAGCTTAGCTGAAGAAGAAAAGATAGCCGCTGCCCATACTGAAAAAGCCTTGGCACTGGATCCAAACCTCTGTTTCGCCCATATGGCCCAGGCATTGATCCATTTCATAAACGGACGTAATGTAGAGGCAAACCAAGCCTACGAACGTGCGTTGCAGTTGGGCCCGAATGTGACAGTTATATTAGATGGCTATGCCCATTTTCTTTCGGTTATTGAAGAGCATGATAAAGCTGTCCAAATGGCAGGACGTGCTCAGGCATTAACACCAAATGATGCCAGCTGGCATGCACGTCTCGGTTCGCCGTTAACGTTTGGTGGTCGGTCAGATGAAGCTGCGTATCAATTCCGTCAGGGCCTCAAATACTATGAGTTTCCCTGGCTATATAGGATGCTCGGAATCGCGGAATATTTATCCGGAAACAAGGATGAGTCAATAAAAGCGATACGGACTGCAGAGCAGATACAAACTGAGGTAGGTAGAGGACCAGATATGATGGTGGCATACACCTATTCAAGACTTGGGTTAAGTGAAGATGCGGCTAGACTTGTGAATGAGTACGAGACGAGGATTGCAAAAGGACAATCCGTTAGTATAACTAATTCGACCCTGATGAATCTAGCGATTGGTAATACTGATGAAGCATACGACGCCTTAAGCCAAGATCCGAACGGAGGACTTGTCTCTTTACAATATATTAAATCCAATGTTATGAGCGACCCAGTCATGGATGAACCCCGTTTTGTAGAATTGCGTAATCGGATTGGTTTTTCGAACTGATCCTTGCTCAATGAACGTCCGCTTATGTCACAAAGCAGACATTCAATAAGGATGAATGTAACATTTTTAGATTAGGAGTTTATTTTAGTTTAGGCTCATGAAATCCACATTATTCATTCTCACCGTGTGTGTATTCTTTTTTAACGTAACGCCGGTGATGTCACACCATGGCCGCGCCAAATTTTCGTTTGATGACACTGTGACTGTTGCAGGCACGGTGACTTATTTCAGGTGGCGGAATCCCCACGTTTATATGGAAGTTCAGGCAACGAAGGAAAACAATGAAATTGAAACCTGGCTTGTCGAAACGGGCTCAGTAATAACATTGAAAAAAATGGGCTGGGAGGAAGATTTAATTGAAACAGGAGATAATGTCGTTGTTGTCGGCAATCCCAATCGGGATCCTAAAAAAAATCACATACTACTAGATCATGTCATTCGTGAAGATGGTGAAACATTTTACATAGCAATTAACAATAGAACTGTGGGCACAGTCAAAGTAGTTCCTGCTACATCGATTGCAAGTGAGGATAATTTACCTTCAAAAGATTTTTCCGGAACCTGGACGCGCGGCCCAAATACTCAAGTGACATCTGAACCTTTCGAACCGCCAGAAGAGGGTAGCTGGCCGTTAACCGAGCTGGGGGAAGCACAGCGTGTCCGCTTTGATTACCGTGATAACCCTGGGTACGAATGTGCAGAACGAGGGTTACCTTTTTATTCCCTCGGGCCTTATGCTTATTCGTGGAAACGTTATGTAGATCGAATTGAAATTACATCACAATATTCAGCGTATACTCGGACACTCCATTTAGATGAGACCAGGCATCCTGATGATCTTGAACCGAGTTTGGTAGGGCATTCCATTGCCCACATTGATGAGGATGGCAGCCTACTGGTGGATACTGTCGGCTTTCCTGCTGGCGTGAAATGGGGCCTGGCTCCTGGCATTTATTCAAGCGAACAAAAACGGATCATTGAACATTACACCCTTAACAATGGTGGCATGGGGATGACTATTACAGTGACGATCGAAGACCCGGTTTATCTGACGGAACCGGTTATTGTAAATGGAACCTATCGCAAAGTTCCTGATATTGAAGTTACATACGAGTGCGACTTAGAGGCGGCTCAGAAAGACTTGTTTCCACCGCAAAAAACACCCTAGATGATTGATGCCACAATTGAATTGTTATTTACTTAAAAATATCTGGCTCGGTACATTTCTGGTGCTTAGTTTAGTCGCTACTCCCTTTGTTAATGCTTACGGAAATGATCCCATAGTCCCTTTGTCTGAAATTTTATCGCCAGAATTAATCAAATCTCAATATCACCGCGTTGAAGAAGTAGAGTCCAGAGAAGGCGCTTTTTATTTTCGAGTAACGTCAGATTATGGAACGTACGACATCAATTCACTTCCTCTATTAAGAGAGCCTGTTAAGGAGATCAAAACCTTAGGGATTGCTATCAATGAACTTGATGTAAAAGACAATACAGTTCCTCCCGAACTTAGAGGGCAACTAACTATTAGGTCGGATCATGCTTTAGATATTCTCGCACAACCCGTTTCAAGCGCGAGGAATATTACAGGTCAATTAGTGGACAATCTTAATGAGACCTTAACTATACCGCCGACAGAGTCTCAAAGATCATTTCAGTATTCAGGAGAGGAATCTACTGATCCGACAATAGTGACGCATAAACATAATGTAGCTGGCCAATGGAATTTAGATGTATTTTCCACCAACACAAAGGTTCAAGAATATCTAGGTGTAGTAGCAAGCATGAGGTCAGCAGGTAATATTTCTGCGAGAACGGCATCATTGATCAGGCCGGCGATAAAATCACTCAAAAGTGAAAACAAAGCGCTGGATTTTGAAATATCCCTTTTGATAAAAAGAAATTCGATTGAAGAACTCCAGCAACTCAATGCACAATTGCTTGAAACTATGTTGGTCAGCAAGACATTACAAGAACAGTTTTTTGCGCATCCATTCTATTCCCCGCGACATTGGACCAAGCTTGTCCACTATTTGTCGAAATTAGACAATGTCGAAAACCGTTCTGTATTGATACAAGCTGCTTTGCAGGCAAAAGATGAGCATGCTGCATTAGTCTACGAACAAGCTGTCGCGACGTTGCTGTATTACCATCAACAAATCAATTCTTTAAAATCATTAGAAAGCAATGTAGCGGGTATTGAAATTATAACGAATGATGATCAAATATTAATATTGTTGTTAGCTGATATTGTTTCCTGGACGAAGGATATTGAGCAGTTACTTGACGAAATGGTAAAGCAAGCCAATTCTAAGGATCTATCAGCTTGGGGTGTCATTACTGCCGGGCTACTGACTAAAGAAACGAAATCCCAGCTGCAAAAGAGGAAACTCGACTACAAGGAGAAAATTACTAATTAGGTAGATGACTTGCTGGGGCAGGGAAGTACTATACAACTAGTGATGAGTATACTAAGCCCAACTAAGGTCGTGATGATTAAAAGGTATAGAGCGAACGCGATTACCTGTTGCTACGAATATCGCATTGGCCACAGTAGCTAAACCTACCGGCAAACCAGCCTCACCAATCCCACCCCATTTTTTGCCACCACTCAGAGCAAAAAGTGTTTCGACTTCGGGCATATCTTTCATCTTCATAACCAGGTAGTCGTCATAATTACTCTGCTGAACACGCCCATTTTCTAGGGCGATTTCACCATACAACGCAGCACTCAGCCCGTATACAAGCGCACTCTCCATCTGCATCTCTATAGTCAGTGGGTTAATAACATGACCGCAGTCAAGCGCGTTAACTATCTTATCTATTTTTATCTCTCCATTCTTGCTCACTGTTACTTGAGCAACCTGAGCAGCGATGGTGCCAAAACCCTCGGTTATAGCAAATCCTTGGGCAGTTCCCCGAGGTAATGTTTTACCCCAGTTCGCTTTATCAACCACCTTCTCAAGAACATTTAACAATCTGGAGCTTGCTTGAGCAGCGCACGCCGATAGTCGACTGGATCCTTGCCACTAGTGTGTGCCAGCTCGTCAATAAATGACTCCCTCATGAAGATATTATGGTTGTGCCCAGGAGCACGCCAGAATCCCACTGGGATGTGGGTGTTGCGCATGGTGTACTCTACCCGCATGTTAGGGATCTGATACGCCATTCCCCCTCTTTCCCCTAATTGATTTTTTGAATCGGGGCCTAGGAGTCCATTAGTTGCCCCCCAGTCCAAACCGTTCTTACGCATCTTAGGCACTAGCCACTCAAAGAAAGAGTCGACAGTGATATGATTGAACCAGGCGGTCGGCATACCGTCCGAGTCCAACGCTGCCTGGAACTTAAGCATGGCATTAGGATTGAAATAATCATTGTTAAAATCTTCTTCTCTTGTCCAAACTAAATTGACAGGACGTCCGCTTAATGTTTTAGCAACTTCAATTGCCTGTATTACTTCACTGCGTGATCCACGCGTACCAAATCCACCTCCCAGAAAACAATTGTGAACGTGCACATTTTCTGGCGCTACACCCGTTAGTTTGGCAGAAGTTCTCAGCGCACCTTCCGGATCCTGCGTGCCTAACCAGACGTCAACGTGGTCGGATTTCACTTGTGCAGTACATCCTGATGGCTCCATAGTTGCATGTGCTTGGTAGGGTGCAGAGTAAATGGCTTCCACTGCCTTGGTTGCTGACCTTATCGCATCTGGGGCATCACCTTTCTCATACTGGGTAATGCCGGAATTACCATTTAACACCTCAATATCTTTTTCTGCGATATCCTTAGAATTCACATGGGTGTTTGGACCATAATCCCATTCGATAGGCAGGAGATCTAAGGCTATCTTTGCTCTCCACCAGGTGTCAGCAACCACGGCTACACCACTTCTTAATCCCACGGGATCGTTCTCGCCTGTAAACTCCACGACCGAATGAACACCAGGGCGATCTTTAATCGCATTAAAGTCAAAACGCTTGACCCGGGCACCCACCACAGGGGAAGACTTGGTTGTGGCATACAACATGTCCGGTAGGCGAACATCAATACCAAATTTAGCGCTGCCATTTACTTTGACTGGTGTATCCAACCGGGCTACTGGTTGCCCTAGTAAGGTAAATTGATCGGGTGTTTTGATTTTTGGTTCTTCGGATAGCTTGACTTTAGCCGCTACAGCAGCGACTTCGCCGTATCTTAACGATTGTCCTGTCGCCTAATGTGTTACGACACTGTCCTTAGCTGTACAGGTATAGGCTGGCACGCTCCATTGCTCTGCCGCTGCTTGGATCAACCGCTCTCTCGCACTTGCGCCTGCTTGCTGTAAAAAAACGCGAGATCGTCGGATAGCACCGCTACCTGATGTTAACATCCGCTTGTAGACCCAATCCTCTCGCAGGCTACGATTTGCAGAGGCATATTCCGCTCTGACTTTGCTCCAGTCACATTGTAGCTGTTCAGCTACTATCATAGGCAACGACGTAAACACGCCTTCACCCATCTGGGATTGCGCCACCCGAATTGTTACCGTGTCATCTGTGGCTATGACTAACCAAGCGTTAACTTCAGCGTCTGTCTTGTCAGTGTACGACTTCCACGGTTGACTCGCTGTGTCTATATCATTAGCGAAAACGTCTGGTATATAAAAGCCCAGAACCAATCCGCCGCTTGCAGTCGCACTCGCTGTTATAAACTTTCTACGGCTTAGTTTTGAATTCATAGTCATGTTGGATTTCATTACTTGAAGGTAGTGTAGTCCTCCCTCGTTCGGTTTTTAAGTTAGAATATCGTAAGCACCATCAGCATTGCAAATAATTGGGGTCGGAGTAACATTTCAGATATAAATTAATTAGTAATCCTTACTTTGATTCAAATTATTTTTACTTAAACCGTGGTTTGTCCCTATTTCTCATTGAATACACTAACAGTCTTGAAGACTACTTTAATGTCAATGGCGATAGCATGTTTGACCATCGACATGGTTAACGCACAAGAAGCACCCCAGGAAGGGACTGTTCAACAGCTTGACCTTGCGCAGTGTGTAGGCAATGAAGATGCAACGACCGTCATTTATGACAGAGGATATTTCCAACGCTATGATGTAACAACAGCGGAAGATATGCTTCGCCGTATTCCCGGTGTAATGGTGATCCTTGAGAATACGGAAGATAATCAACAGGACCGTGGCCTAGGATCAAGTGGCGAGCAGATACTGATTAATGGTAAACGCATCGCCGGTAAGGTCAATCAGATAACAACATCTTTACGACGTATTCAAGCCAGCTCTGTGCAGTGTATACAACTTATTCGCGGCACTTCTCCCGATGCAAATGTGTTCAGCGAAGGTATCCTTGTCAATTTGATTATTGGCGAAGCAGGGGAGGAGAGTGGGAAGACGGCGTGGCAGCTGACCAGTAAGTTTAACGACAAGGGTTGGTTTGATGTTGAGGGACTTGTCTCACACAATGGCCGTAGAAATGACCTGGGTTATTTAATCAGCTTCGAAAAAGAACTCTGGTCACCTTCTCGAATAGGGCGATTTCGTTGGACCAACCGATCACGCGAGGAATTTTATTATTTTCCCGATGGCAGTATTCAGCAGAACCGTTTATCAGATGATAACCGAGATTTCCATTATTACATTTTTACGGCTAACCTGAACTACGAATTTGATAATGGAGATACTTTCCTGATCAATGGTCTATATACACGAAAAGACATCGAATCAAACGAGAATATTCAGTTTACGGCATTTAATGCTGATGGCACGTTGAATCGGAGCGGTATCGATCGGAAAAAATCTACTTTACCGTTACAAATAGAATTTGAAATCGGTGCAGAGTATCGAAAAAAGATAGCTGATGGCGATTTCAACCTGATTTTTGTTTACATTGAAACTGATCAGGATTTTATCAATACCCGTAACGAGATCGTTGGCAATGTCACATCAGAGATCAATCGCAGTGAAGATAAACCATTACCCTCGCAAGGAATTATTCGCGGCAGTTATAGTTGGCCAATCAATTCATCCATGAATTTAGAAATCGGGGCAGAAGGCGCGTTAAATAATCTTGATCAGACCTTCACTGTATTTTTCGACCTGGATAATAACGGGTCTGTCGAGCCTCAGCCGACATTAGTCACTGAGGTCAAAGAATTGCGAGAAGAGTTATTTGTTATTCATAACTGGATGATTAACGACCGATTGGCGCTTGAAAGTTCAATCGTTGCAGAAGCTTCAAATGTATCCGATAATTTTCCAACTTCACCGGATCAAGATTATTTCTTTATTAAGCCCAGGGCAGACCTGCGCTACGATTTAACACCTTCAGACCAGATACAGTTAAAAATAGAGCGTACGGTTGAACAGCTAAATCTTGGTTTATTTGTACCTGAATTCGATTCCAACGACAACGAAATCGATGCAGGTAATCTGGGGCTGGTACCGCAAACGGCGTGGGAATTTGAGGCACGCTATGAACGACGACTCGCCAATGACAATGGTACCATCAATATTCGTGCTTTCTATTACGATATTCAGGATTTTACCGATAAGAGAATCATCGGCTTTGACAACAATGACCCCATCAATGGGGCGCCTATCTCCGCATCGGGCAGCATTGGTGATGCGTATCATTACGGTGTTGAGTTCAAGGCCAGTACACGATTATCTATGATCAATCTGCCTGAGGTAGTGGTAGATATTGGTTATTTACGTCAGGAGTCTAATGTCACCGAACCGTTTACCGGTACTGACCGAATCTTTAAGAGCCCATGGCAAGTTGAATTTGGTTTTCGTCATGATGTGACTGCCTGGGGAATGTCCTATGGGATGACAGTTGAGAAAACGGGGGGTAGATTTCTCTCACGGGACCTTAATTTTAGTTCTGAACTGGCCTTTGACTTTAACCCAGATCTGGATGTTTTTATTGAAAAGGAATTATTTGCAGGCATCTCCGTTCGAATCGAGGGGCTAGGTCTGTTGCCTAGTAAAGAGCGGCAGAATCGGACCTTATTTGCAGTGAATAATAATGCTGGGACGATTAATAGGACCGTACTGCGTACAGAGACTTTTGAAGAAACGCGTGACAGGCGCTTTCTCATCAGTTTCCGTGGCACGTTCTAATCTGATCAGGACGTTCTATAGTTTAGAGTATCAAATTAAGTTATGAATCGTTAGCGCTAGCTTACCAGCCACTCTGACTGAGAATTTCTACAAAACGCGGTTCATCCAATACAGGGTCTCTCATCATGTTGGATTTCATTACTTGAAGGTAGTGTAGTCCACCCTCGTTCGGTTTTTGAGTTAGAATATCGTAAGCGTCATCAGCATTGCCAATGGCTAATAAGGCCATTGCCTTAGCATACGGCCTCATCTTTCCTCCCTTGGCTTCCATAGCTTCAAATAGACTAACAATTCTTGCTGCATCTTCTGTTAATCCAAGTCTTGCGTACGCATATGCAACCAACTCGTAATGTTTTATGTTTCCCGAGGCTTTTATTATTTCATCTGCAATCTGTATTTGTTTTAAACCTTCTGCCTCATTTCCCAACATGATCTCAGCTAGCCCAAGATTTGTGTGATATCTATAAAAATTTGATTTTAATTGAATCGATTTTCGGAATTGTTCAGCAGCAGCGGCATATTTACCGCCACAAAGTTGTACCCAACCTAAGTTATCATGATTAAAAGCACTATACGGCCCTAGGTCCAATAATCGTTGCGCTACTTTGATGGCGTTATCATATTCGCCAATAACTGAATAATAATAGAGTGTGGCAACGCTGTAATATATGGCTGGACTCAATTCAAATGCGCGTTGAAAGCGTTCACTTGCCATAGGGCTGTTCAAGTTAGTGCGATGAATTGATGCTTGTGCCTTATAAGCTAAGGCCAGTTTCGGATCCAGTTCCAATGCTATGCCAGCATGTTCAAGCGCTATCCTTTCCATTTCTTCAAATGATAAGTTGTCACCTGCACCTCTTTCCAACCCACCGCCTTCATTGCCAACGGGTGCATGCCTAACTTTTGCATAGGAATAATCATCCGCCTTCATGGCGTGAACCAGGGCAAACTTTGGATCGGCCGCAATGGCCTGATCGAAAAATTGATAAACCACAGATTCATTCACGCCACTTGAGGAATATAATTGCATTGCCTTCAGATAAAGTATGTAAGCGTCGAGTGATTGGGTAGGTATTTTCCGAACGCGTTCCAGTTCAGACAAAGATAAGTTCGCTCCCACGGCCATGGCAATATGCTCAACAATTTCTGCTTGTATCGCAAAGATGTCAGACAGGTCATGCTCATAACCTTTCGACCACAGTTGATTGCCATCGGAGGCATCGATGTGTCTTACAGAAATATTCACCCGATTATCCGCATAGCTAACACTGCCTTCTACGATGGTTGCTACATTAAGTTCAGAGGCAATCACAGGTAGTGATTTATCACTACCTTTATATAGAGCCACCGTTGACGGCAAAATCACATTCATATCGCCTAAATCTAGGAGTTGATTTAACAAATTTTTGTAAACGCCTGTTGCGAAGTAGGCATCATCAGGATTGGGACTTAGATTTTCAAAAGGCAACACCGCAACAGAGTTGCGCAGTTTGGTATTAGTTGTTTCTTCATCAGAAAATGCAGGGGGAACTGCAACTAAAAACGTCATAACCAACCCTGTTACGAATGCACAGGCCGAACCGACCTTAAAAGCGTTACGTTGTTGTTGAACAGAGAAGAAAGAATTCATTATTGTAACCCCCCAAATTTTACCGTTGTTATAATTACCTAGTGTAGCCTAATCTCACTTAAATTTAAGTAGGGATTAAATTCTAAGGAGGGGATAAGCTTCTACTGGCCGCATCCAGGTCACATTCAAAAGGCTCAATGGGAACGTCAGCAAATTTTTGATAGGTACCATTAATGATCAGTGGCTCAGATAGATAAACCGGATCTTCAATCGTGATCGAAAATGTCATCCCCAGACCATCCTCGTTCAGGGTATAACGTTCTTTAATATGTTTTTGGTTACTCGAATTCAAACCAGGTGCAAGACCCCATCTCACATCGTCAGGAAAACCGATGGTATCCACCAACAGGCTGCCATTCTCAACAAAATGGGCGATGGAATGACCCACCAGACTCGGTTCAATCTTATCGGGATGACTGCTTTGATTTAAGTAGAGTGTCCTGGTTAATGCTGAATATACAGAGCTGATTTCAATCTTGTCTTCATTTCGATTCCATGAAAAATACCCTGTAAAGACAGAATAAAACGGTAACCCTCTTTCTTTACACTCGTAACTAGGATTGTCTCTACCATCAAAGCGAGCAACTTGCGCTTCCCCTATGTTGGTCAATGGCCAATCGCGTGGTGGTTTAAAAAAGTTATTTGTCACAACAAAAGTATTGGGACCACGTGTCCAATTTCCGGAAAAATCCTGTGAAGGTAAAATATTTTCCTTTTCAGAAGCTTTAACTTGGTATTGTTCACCTCTAATGACTTCAGAAGACAGGATGGGAGATTTATTATCTGGAATGACTGCTCTTTGGGAATTAGAAACATAAAATGTTTTTCCGTCTTCACGAACGACATATGCCAGTAACAAATAATGTTTTTCAGGATCATGAGTTGGGTTGCCAATAATAGCGACAGTATCGCCTAGCTTGATGGAGTCTTTCTTCCAGCCTTGTCTTTTTAGTGATGTCGGTGTGCCCCCTTCAATAAGCCAGGTTTCAGTTTCATTGTTTTCATTTACTACTTTTACTTCCATATTAACGTGTGGATTCCGCCACCTGAAATAGGTCACCGTGCCTTCTATAGAGGTGTAGTCATCACGCTTAAAATAACTGCGACCATGGTGTGACATGGCCGGTGTTACGCTAAGAATAAATACACATACAGTGAGAATGAATAATGTGAATTTCATAATAATAGGGGACAGTCTACGATTTTCTAATTTAATTGCTACCAGGGCAAAACTTCTCCATTGGCGTGCCAAAATGTGCCAGTAGTACTCCCTGTTAACTCATCAAGGCGAGCCACTAGCCCCTGAGCAGATTGCTCAGGTGATACATCCCCTGCATGATTGACCATTCGAGTTGAAACGAAACCAGGATGTAAAATGGCGACACTGATATTTTTTGCCTTTAAATCATTGGCTAGACTTTTCCCCGCGGCATTTAAAGCAGCTTTAGACATGCGGTAGCCGTAATAATCTCCCGAGTCATTGTCTGCTATCGATCCCATTCTGCTGGTAATCAATCCAATCTTGCTTCCTGCATGTAAGTTACTCAATAAAGCATGGGTGACCCGCAAGGGTGCAATGGCATTGATGGCTAATTGTTGTTCGATAGTTTCGAAGTTCATTGCATTTAACGATTCGTTCTTAAAAATACCGGCGTTATTGATTAAGATATCAATTGATATCCCTTGTAATTGTTGCTGAAGATTATTTACATCTTCAGAATTACTGACATCAATATCTTCAATAATGTTGGCATCTGTTTTATTCAGCTCATCCGTTGTCTGACGACAGACGGCGTTGACTTTATCGCCTCGTTTTAAATAAATCTCAGTCAGCGCTAGACCGATACCTCTATTAGCACCGGTAATGAGTATTGTTTGAGTCATCCGCTTTCCTGTTCTATTTATTCTGATTTATATTGAAATTACAGCGTTACAGCAGTGAGCTGCTGGTAAGGCTCTGTAGAAATTTAATTAAGTCTGATTTTTCTACATCTGAAAGCTCGAAACCAGTGATCTGTTTTCGTTTCTCTGGATTGTTTTGTTTGTCCTCTTCCCCATCCATTCCTGTTCGGTCTCCCGCTGCATAAAACTCGATTACCTGTTCAAGCGTTTCGATACTGCCGTTGTGCATATAGGGTGCGGTCAACGCGATGTTTCTCAGAGTAGGGGCCCTGAATGACCCTATGTCATTTTTTGTGTTTTGATATTTTGTATACACCCGGATCGGAATAGGTTCCGCTCTTATCGAGATTATACAGGCCAGTATTGTGAAACACAGGCTCTACCTTTTCACTTCCCATAAATTGTATCGGCCCGGAAAAAGCAAAGCCACTGTGACACTCGGCGCATTTCAATTTATCAGAAAAGAACAATTTCATACCGCGTTTAGCAGCATCACTAAGTGCATCCTGAACATCAAAATAAAGATAACGGTCGAACACCGATCGCCATCTTGCGTCCGTCGGTGAAAGCGCGTTGGGGTTGATGACAACTTGCACAACTAATGCTCTTGCCGGTTATCCAGGATTCCATTGCCTGAATTAAGGTTGTAGCCAGTTCCGGGTCGTCTCGGAACAATTGCATATAAGCCTTCTTGGTCTCATTCAGACGTCCCAGCGCCAGGTAAGCCTCTGCCCGGTATTCTATTGCCGGGGTATATTCTGGATTAATACCGAGTGCAGAATCATAGGCAGCAAGTGAGGCGTCAAAATCACCGATCTTTCGATAGGCATAACCTAGCTCGTTAATGGCCTCATACATTCTGCTGCTTTTCTCTATTGCCTTATTGTATTTACCAATGGCCTTGATGTACTGCTTCTTCGCACTTGCCAATTGTCTATCGCGTCTTTTCTCAGTCTTTGCTGCGTCCGCCTTGTCTTCATATTTCCAGGCCTTGTTCTTGTATTTTAATCCGGATTCATAGTAGCCGAGGGCAATTTGTTCAGGGGTACGTTTGTTACGCTTGGACTGGGATGAGGAACCGAATGATCCGCCGGAGAAGCCTCCGCCACCTCCACTTGCACTGTACACTGAAGGTATATTTAAGAAACAAAGAAAAGCAAAAATCGTCAGATACTGGAATATATTAGTGAGTCTCATAGTCAAGCTCCTAAATTTTACATACCTAGTGATATTAATTTAGGCCAGCTGGCCCAGAGTATCAATGCATATACGGTAGTAGTAGACATGTAACGGTTTTTTCGTTCATTATATTAAATAATAGCCGGACAACCATGCCAAAGCCAACAAATTTGCTGCTATACTTATTCCCAATGTAGCCTCAGCACTATTTGATAGCACGTTGGAGCGGAATGTAAATGTTGAAGAAGATCCTTATCGGTTTTGCATCAGTAGTCGTCATCCTCGGCTTAGCCATGGGGGCTGTTATGTTGGACATGCCTCCAAAAAGACTTTTTAGTGGCAAAGTGATGGACTTCATTGCACCAATGATTACCAGCAACATGTTTGTATCAGAAGATACGGACGATTTTAGCCCGGGTCTTGCTATCGGCGCACAGTTAAGCGCGTTACCAAGGCCAGGAGATCAATCAGATCGATCGATTTATAGAAGATCGCGGGGCAGTCTTCGTTGCAGTGCGTTCAGCGGACTGGTGACCCTTTTGTAGAAGGCAGCTCTGGCAGCTGCAAGAACAAGTCGCAAAATTTGAGCAGGCTGGCATCGGTATCGTGGCAATCAGCTACGACCCACCGGAATTGCAAAAGCCGTTCATTAAAGCCGCTTCAATTACGTATCAACTACTTTCAGATATCAATGGTGCAACCGCAAAGACACTTGGCATTCTGAATGAACAGTTCGAGCCGGGGCATTTTAACTACGGTATCCCTCATCCTGGTGTGTTCGTGCTAAACCCGAAACTCATGGTTGTTGGCAAGATATTTGTCGAGAGTTACGACACACGGGTATACGGCGAGGACGTACTTGCCCATGCACAGAAGGTCCTCGACAGACCATAATCTTTTCCCTCATCCGTATTTACCGCAGTAGCGATATAACTGGGGTCAGTGTAATATTTCTAATATAGTTATAGCCTATATAATTGCTATTTTGAGATAAGAATTATGCTGGGCTTACAAAAATATAATTTCTTCTAGTATTCAGAGCAAACAAAATGTCGCCTGATGAAAAAAACAAATTATTGTCGCCTGGCCATGCACTTGGCACATATACTATTAATATAGCGATTTCAGTTAGTAATGTATCTATTACATATTCCGCAAGTGATGAAAGCTCTACTCGAGTAATTATCAAAGAGCATTTTCCCGTTAATATCGCAACACGCGATGAAACTGGAAGCTTAGCCGTATCCAATATGTCTAATCAAGAATTTTACGAAAAGGAAAAGGCCAGTTTGCAGATACAGGATATGTAATATCTGATATTAAAAACCAAAGTATTACAAAAGTTATTGATGTTCTAACTTTAAACAATACAGCTTATATTGTTACTGAATTTGTAGAAGCTGTGACATTAAGTGATATTTTTAAACAGACTGAAGTAATGGATTTTGAAGATATAAAAAGTATTATATTTCCAATATTAGAAGGACTGAAGTTATTGCATAAGAAAAATATACTTCACTTATCTATCAATCCAGATCATATCCTTATACGTACTGATGGCGTACCAGGATTAACAGGGCTTGGTTCATTTTATTCAAATTTTGATGCGAAAATTGATATGAGGGAAATTATCAATTTTGAATATGCACCAGTTGAACAACTCACTAAACAAGAAAAATTAATTGGTCCATGGTCTGATATTTATTCATTAGGCGCTGTTTTGTACAGATGCATTTCAGGTAGTCCACCCCCACAATCATTAGAAAGACATAAATCTATTAAGCAAATTGGTGAAGATATTAAATTCAAGATTATCGATAAGGGTGACGGCAAATACCCATTACCAACTTTAAGAGCTATCGACCACGCATTAGAAATAAGGCCAGCAAATAGACCAAAAACTGTGAGTGAATGGACACAAGAATTTTTAGAACTTACTGATAAGGAAGTGTCACAACCAATGGGAATCACACCAGACCTCGATGAGACATTAAGAATTGAAGTCAATAAAGTTGATGAAACTGATGACACAACAAATTCCCAAGATAATCGAAGGAAGTTATTTGCTGCATTTTTAGGGGGCAAACCAAACATATTAGATGTCTTCATTTTTGCAACAAGAACATAACTTGCTTTTGCTAAAACTATTTTGGAATTTTTGTACTTTTATCTTCGGGTATTTTGGGATGCTTTATCGAAAAATGTATTTATTTAGTTCTTTGTTATTAATGATAGTTACTGGCCTGACATTTTTTGCAATTTACCCTTTAGTTGTTAGTAATTTAACATCTGATATTGAATTGCTAATAAATCCAGCTGTCGATCTCACATTAATTATCTATTTATCGATGTTTTCTCTGTTGTTAGGTAATTATTTTTATTATTTTCATGCTAGAAGCAAAATAAGAAAAGCTGCAAAAAAACATGCTTCAGTTACCAATCAAAGAAAAGTATTAGCTCAAAAATCATGCACATCAATTGCAAGTACGATACTCGCTTTAATACTTGTTTCGCCAATTGTATTAATTGGCTATCAAAAACTCATCTTTTCTGAAACTGAATCAAAAGTTCAAATCAGTGAAGCGATAGATACACTGAATTATGCGTCGAAAGTAGCAATTGATTCCAAAAATAAAAACGATAGATGGCCTAGCAACGATGAAATGTCAAAACTTGTTAATATTTATGGATATAACTATGTTGAGCAAATAACGATCGTTGAGCAGTTAATTGTTGTGCCATTTAAAATGCATGAAACTGTTTTACCTGAATATGCTGGCAAATCTTTCGCGATATACGGAAATGAAAGTGAAACAGATAATTCTGTTAATTGGACGTGTGGCTCTATTGATATTCCTGTCATTCACCTGCCAAATGAGTGCAAGCGATTTCTCAAATAAGGAGAGTACAGGTTTTATAGTGTGTGAATTCAATTTGTAAGTGCAACTCAATTAGGTGGCACGAACGGCAAGCTGCGGTAGCATCCTTACCTTTCGTTCCAGCAAGAAAGAGAGGCACAGATGAGACACTACACACAGCTTACCGAGCATCAACGTTACCAGATTTACGCCCTGATGAAAGCAGGACATACACAAACGGAGATAGCCGCCTTAATAGGCGTGCATAAATCTACTATTAGCCGTGAACTCAGACGCAACCGTGGCTTGAGAGGCTATCGACCCCGCCAAGCTCAGTTGCTCTGGCAAGCGCGTCGAGAAGCCAGTCAACAACAGCGACTCCCCACGACCTTGTGGGAGCGAGTAGAGGTCTGGCTGCGGGACGAATGGAGTCCTGAGCAAATCAGTGACTGGTTGCATAAACGAGAAGGTATCGCTCTGAGTCATGAATGGATATATCACTACATATACCAGGACAAGGCAGACGGCGGTGAGCTGTACAGGTACTTGCGTTGCCAGAAGAAACGAAAGAAGCGTTATGGTGGTTATCAACGTCGTGGGGTTCTGGTGAATCAGGGCAGCATTGATAAGCGTCCCGCCATTGTGAACAGGAAGACACGCATCGGTGGCTGGGAAGTGGACACCGTCATCGGCAAAGGCCATCGACAGGCGCTGGTCACCTTGAGCGAGCGCAAGTCGATGTACACCTTGATTTGCACAGGTGAAACGACGAACTGCCTCTGCCGTCAGACAAGCTATCGTGCGATTGTTGTCTAATATGAAGGCGTCGGTTCACACGATCACCTCGGATAATGGAAAAGAATTTGCTGAGCATGAGGTTATTGCTCAACAATTGAACGCGGGGTTTAAATGAAAATATCAATGGTCTCATTCGACAGTACTTCCCAAAGAAAATGGACTCCAGCACGATTACACAAAAGCAGTTAAACTTGGTCATGAAAAAACTCAATCACCGCCCCAGAAAAACACTTAATTCAAAAACACTACATGAAGTCTTTTTTAACATCAACGTTGCACTTCAAAGTTGAATCCGCGGTGCCTTAATTAATTCATTTAGTTCTTTATCTCTTAGTTCAATCTTATCGCCTATTGTGCGGCTGTATTCTATTAGCTCTTTTAGTCCTGATGGCGCACATACTTTTAGTGGATTTTGAATAAACCCAGGGTCATTTGGTGTTTTAATTTCAGTGACATTAGTAGTATTTCCTGAATTGCAAGCTTTGTCGTTATTTTTTGAATACAAAAAGACTTCACTTTCTATATTGTCTAATGGTGGAGTCATGCTAATGATTATTATGTTATTTTCGTCCCGCCATTTACATGATCTCCCAAAATTACCCGTGTCATTCAATTTTGATTCAGATGTGATTAGTGTCGTTCCGTTGTTTGATTTCGTTACTGTTAATACTTTTTTAGTTTAGTAATTTTATCGACGATCAGTATTTCAATTTTCTTTTCAGAAATGACACTATCGTTATATTCACTAATAAATAAATAGCCTGCATATATCGCAAGTAGTCCTGAAAATAATACTTTTGCAGAGGATTTCATCTTTCATCAGTAATTAGTATTGTTTGTGACATACTATTTAGCGACGGAATCCATACTCAAGCACAAAGAATTGCGGGTTTAAATCCGCTAAGGGTTCACGTAGCTTTGTCAGTTCTTGTTCTGGGCCGTGAATTTCCAAACGTGTAAGTTCAACAATCTTTAGGGCTTCTTGAAGTAATGCACCAATATTTTCAAGACGTGCTAGCAATCCTTCCGCATCTTTATAGCCTTCTCTACAATGCGCCTGATCGTTATTGAAACTAAAGCCGTAGTATAGGCATTTAGATTCGTTATTTGTTTTCTTTACAAATTCCTCACACATTTCTTTAAACTGATCTAGCTTTCCATCCGGAATTTCGAAATAGGGTACGATCGTACAACAGTTATCATGAGTTGCCATGGCTATCTGTTTCCTATTAAGTTAAATGAATTGTTTGTTTTAATGCTTATCGTTCTTCAGTCAATTGACTGTAAACCACGGTAATGAATTGATCCCGCCTGGTCGTTCCTCCCTGTCCGATTCGCTGCTCATCGTAAGTAGCAGTCGGTTTGGCTTTCACAACCTGCTCAAGTGATTGACCCTCACTTATCAGCTTGCTGATTCGATCTTGGATATTCATTAACATATCTCGCATTGCGATCACTTCTGTCTCATTGGTTATTTTACCGTGCCCCGAAATTATCTGGGTATTAGGGCCTGCGATCTCAATTATTCTGTTCAGGCCATCGACAATACCTTGGAATCGGCCGCCATTTTTTGAATCAATGATCGGATAAGTTTCTGACAGATAAACGTCTCCGGTATGAAGCACATCTGATTCGCTAAAATAAATCAGTGTATCCCCATCGGTATGAGCTGGAGCGACGTGAATGATACGTACGGCTTCACCATTAATATAAAGGTTCATTTTATTTTGATAGGTGACAACGGGTAATGCCTTTTCCGGTGCGGGAGGATTCATGTCACCTGTCACTCTATTGATTGTGCCTTCCTTGAGACGCTTGTAGATATTTTCGTGTGCAAAAATTAGCGTACCCATTTTTGCAAAATTTTCGTTACCGCTAGTGTGATCGCCGTGGAAATGGGTGTTGAGCAAAAACCGTATTTCCTTGTCAGTAATATTCCGAATGGCGACAACGATTTTTTCTGATAATTGTGCAAACTGAACATCGATTATGAATGCGCCATCCTCACCAACAGAAAGTCCGATATTGCCGCCTATGCCTTCGAGCATGTAAATATTTCCACGAACTTTTTGAGATTTTATTTCTGCATTATCGAATCTTGACTGTGTTTGTGCATTGCTTAGACAGATGCAGAGAATAATGCCTGTGAAGATGGGGGTAATATTTTTATATAAAAAAGGCATAAGATTTTCTCCCCGCGAGTTCTCCCGATTAGACATCTAAGTACGTATCGGCCGTTTTACCAATTTTGGATTAGTTGTTAATTACTTGATCTACCACTAAAATTTAATTTTTTGTTCAATTTCAATGCACTATAGTGGTTATTTAAACTATAATGATACAACACGCTCTAATAATTGATAGGTTAATAAATTAACAATATCCCACATATTGGTCATCAATTCTTTTAATTATGACAAATAAAATCTTTACTAAGCCGTTAGAACTTATGATTAATGAGCAGAGCTTGCAATTTAACTCTGTGATGGATTTTTCATTTAGCATGGAAGGCAGAACAGCTGTTTCATCAAAAAAGTTATCAGCATTGTTCGAGTTATCGATTGAAGATTTGAAATTAGAGGCAAAAG
This sequence comes from Gammaproteobacteria bacterium, assembly GCA_965226155.1. Taxonomy (GTDB): domain Bacteria; phylum Pseudomonadota; class Gammaproteobacteria; order Eutrophobiales; family Eutrophobiaceae. The sequence continues at coordinate 2,530,514 of OZ245331.1, read as the reverse complement.
GAATTGATAGAATTGATAAATTACTGTTCATAACTATCGCAAAAATGGTTGAGGATCCTGATTGCATAATGACTGAAATGGGTGAACTCGATCCATTAATATTTTCTAGGGACCAAAATTGGCAAAAAATTATAGTTTCACTAAATGAATGTGGCGAAGAGTTAAACTCTGTCCGCACCATTGCTTTGACGAAATACATGCAATATTTATCCGCAATTAATGATGTCATTGAGCAAATCTGTAAAGAAAGGAAAGAATCATTAGGTGCAAAAATGGAAAGTAGTGAAAATGAGCAACCCGATTTTGGTGCTACTTGGGGCCCTGGTGACTTACCACTTGACTCTCAAAACGACCCTGAAAAATTAAATGACTTTGTAAAGTTACCTAAAAATAAAACTGTTGAGTTAACATTATCTCCGGGTAAACACATGGATATGCTACTAGCGACACATATGTGCAAACTTGTCTCAAAAAATAACCACATTCAGTTTATTGACAAAGATATGGTAGTTACCCTAAATGAGGGCCGAAGTGTAATAGGCAGAAGTACGAAAAGTACAATTCAAATTGATGCGACTCAAAAAGATGTGTCGAGAGAACATCTTGCTGTTCAGCTTAGCGGTGCGAATCTTCTTCAACTGACTGATCTTTCCTCAGCTGGCAGCTTCATTGATTCAACGATTCCAATATCCTAAAGGTATGAAGGATGTAATGATACCAGCCTCATTCAGGTTCTACGGTGAGATAAATGACTATCTGCATCCAGTTATACGACAACAGTGTTTGATCCTACGTTGTAAACAAAAAAGCTCAGTCAAGACGTTAATCAGCGCTTTTGGCATTCCAGATACGGATGTGGATTTGATAATTGTGAATGGCGAATCGGTGAATTTTTCCTATGTCGTGCAAGCTCAGGATCGGATCAGTATTTATCCTCTGTTTCGATCGATTGATGTTTCGCCATTAAAGAAACTACGGACGTTGAATTAAAGATCCGTTTTGACCCTAATTTGACATATTTTCATTGCTAAGTTTGTCTATACCTACATAAGCTTTACGTTCAAGAATATTAGCAATGCACTCGACCTTTTAGCGGATGCTGGCTATTATGTGCCCGTCGCATGTTAAGGCATTCACCTGGGGCCCACCAAATCACTTACATCGAGTTTCAGCTATCGCGATCTTGTGCCTAACGACAAATTTCTCTCTTCAATTGATCCAACCTAGTACTATATAAGCCTGCGGGAAATTAGGCCGTTCCGCAAATCTGGGTGACAAATCGGTACAATGTTTCACACTGACCGGGTTTATCTTTTAAACTCCCATACATGACGTCTATCCCTCCAAAATCATTGTTATGGGTATCAGATTCAATAGTGCATTCACTATTGCAATATTATGATTACCCGCACCCAGAAAATCCCGGAGAAATAATTGAGGGCTACGACAAAAACCATGCCCTAAGAACAGCAAAAATGTGTGCTACGGTTGCGCATTATATAGATTATGACAAAGAACGAATTCAAAACTATCAGATTGCATGCTTACTTCATGATATTGGACGTGCTGGACTAGACCAGAAACTGTTTGGAAAAATATGGACATGGGCACGAACTAACGGCATTCCAACTCGACCCGCAGAATGGCGGGAGGCACATCCTGAAACAACGCATGGAGAAGAAACAGACACATTCTGGAAGTTGTATCGTTCCCAACTTGAAGCGTTAGGGATAGAAAATACACCCTGGGCAAAAGAGCAGGTAGAAATGCGTTTGGGGTATGCAAGACGCTTACATCGAAATATCAACCAGATTAAACAAAAACTTAAACAAAAGGGCATCCAGTGGACGGAGTGGATGGAAAAGATAACACTCTATTATTACTATCCAGAAAAATTAAAAGATGACCTAAACTGGGTACGTGAGCTGGGTGAAATTCTAGTGGCTTGTGAACAATCAGAAGCTTATAGCAACCGTGTACGTGGTGGAGATTATTATAATCGAGATAATGAAAGCTTCGCAGATGCGTTTAACTACCTGGATAGTTTAAAAGAGAAAGGGCAACTTAGTGCCAAGGTTTTAACTGCGGTTCGTCATTTAACTGCACAAGGACTGTTTGACGATATTTTAACAGAGGCTCGAAATGGACAGATGTTAGAAAAGGATCTGGATTTTCTGAGATCATTAAATGTAGCAAACACTGGGGAATAGATCATGTCGGTAATAACAAAACAGTTTTCAGTTGATATGAAAGGGGACACACACATCAAAAATATAACTGAAAGAACCCGAGACATACGTAAAGAATTGGAATTGAATGCTGGCATTGTCACATTATTTATTAAACATACCACTGCCTCAGTCATGATTTTTGAAGATGAACCAAGTTTACGACAAGATACCAAAGATATTTGGAATAAATTAATTCCTGCCAATCCTGAATGGCAACATAACACACGGAATACAGGCGAAGACAATGGGCATAGTCACTTACGAGGACAAGTGCAGGGTCAATCGCTAACTATTCCATTCACAGAGAAATCTTTAACGCTTGGCATCTGGCAGCAGATTGTTGTTGTTGATTTCGATACTCGTGCAAGAACAAGAGACATTGTTGTCCAAATTATTGGGGAGTAATGAGAATGAATGAAATGGTCCAATTAATTCCCATTTCCAATTTAACATTAATGTTTATCCCGGTAATTATTGTTATCGGCATATTGTATTATTGGTCACTGGAAACCCGCACATCAATATACGCTGTAGTCAGAATGCTGATTCAGTTATACCTGATTGGGTATGTCTTGGTATACATATTTGAAACCGATAGTCCTTGGATCGTAATATTGGTCCTGGCAGTCATGTTGATAGCCTCAAGCTGGATTGCCGTTAGACCGATTAAGCAAAAAAAATCTAGCGATTATCTGAATGCTTTCATGTCGATTTCTATTGGTGGAATTTGTATCCTTTGGCTAATCACGCAGGCAGTGTTGGAATTACAGCCCTGGTTTTTGCCTCATTACATGATTCCACTGGCCGGCATGATTTTTTCCAATGCTATGAATACAGTCAGTCTGGCTGCCGAACGTTATGAATCAGAAATTACAAATGGTGTGCCTTTGATAAAGGCGAGACATACTGCTTTAACTGCTTCACTTATTCCAACAGTCAACATGCTGTTTGCAGTTGGACTTGTCTCATTACCTGGCATGATGACCGGACAAATATTATCCGGTGTATCACCGCTGGTTGCAGTAAGATATCAAATTATGGTGATGTGCATGTTATTTGGATCAGCAGGTATTTCATCCGCCTGTTTTTTGACATTGGCCAAATCAAGATATTCAAATTAATAAAAATGGTAAAAATGGGTAAATGTAATTATGAATGCATATAATTTAAGGCTGCAGGTTGTAATGTGGCTAGTTATTCAGTTATTGGTCGTCGCACCTTCTGCATTAGCCGATGCACCAAACAACTCCGTTGCTGTGTTGCCTTTTGAAAACGTAAGTCCGAATCCTGGTGATGCCTATTTTGCTGTAGGAGTACATCAGCAAATAAATGACCATCTCTCGGAAATTAAAGACTTGGGCCCGATAACCCATGCCTCTGTACTGCGCTATAAAGATACTGATAAGTCAATTAGTGAGATAGCCTCTGAACTTAATGTGGCTACCATAATGGAAGGCAGTGTTGGTTATGTGAATGATAGAGTGAAAATTAGCGTACGACACATCGATACTTCAAACAGCAATTTGCTGTGGTCAAAAGAATATGACTATGAACTGGCTGATATTTTTGCAATACAAGCGGAAATTGTTGAGCACATTGCCATGGCCGCTGGAGCGGACTTATCTTTGTCTGAACTGGAACGCATACGAAAGATCCCGACTCAATCACTTGACGCGTATATTTCTTACCTGAAGGGGAGGGCAAGTATTAGAGTCCTTAGTCCAAATATGACCGCTCCTCAATTTTACCGGCACCTGGATGAAGCAATTGCAATGGATCCTGATTTTGCACTAGCACATGCAGTCAAAGCATGTGGTTATTGGCTTTCAATTAATCCGGCTGTTCAGATTGATGAATTATCGTTCGAAGAAATGAAAAGGGTAGCGCTTGAACATACAGAGAAAGCGTTAGAATTAGATCCAAACCTTGGTATGGCTTATTGGGCATTGGCATCAGTTCATTTTAATAACCGGCGTAAAGCAGAAACAATTGAAGCATATGAACGTACGATTCAATTGCGACCGAATGACACACAAATTCTCGATATCTATGCCCGATTTCTTAGCTATATCGAAGAGAATAGTGAACAGACTCTTCGATTATCAAGACGCAGCATTGAATTGGCGCCTAACGATGCTAGTACCTATGCCAGGGTGGCCAGGACAATATTGTATGCAGGATATCAGGATGAAGCCGTTGATCTCTTTCATCAATCAGCTGAAATGGGGCCTACTATTTCATTTACCCATTTGTGGCTAGCCATGATGGAGATTATTTTAGGGCACGATGATGATGCCTTAAAGGAGCTACAAATTTCAGAACAACAACTGAAAGGAATATACCAGCCTTTTTCTGTAGCGGCATTTGCTTATTTTTATTCCATACTAGATAAGCAGGATGAAGCAGCGAGATTAGTTAAGCAGATTGAGAAGTGGGAGAGTGAGGGACGATATATACGGCCAAGTATTTGGGGATTATCGTATTTGGCTATAGGTGAAAATGATAAGGCTTATGATGTGCTGAACAGCAGCACGAATGAGGGTTTATCATCTTTACATGAAATTAAGGCCAATATTTTGAACGATCCAGTCCTGGAAGAGCCGCGTTTTGTGGAACTACGTGAGCGGATGGGCTTTTTTGAGTAGTATATCTTCCTCTTGTTTCTTTGAGCTATCGATTTATAAGGGAGACAAACTAGATATAACCAAATAATTCTCGTAGAGGTGAGCAATGGCTATGAAAATAATAATGGGGCAAATTTTAATCTGTTTTATGATAAATCCTATCCATGCAGATAATTATCGATGGGTGGATGAAGAAGGTGTTGTAAACTTCAGTGATGCATTGCCTTCAGATTCGGCTTCTGTGAAAGATGTGGTTTATATCCCTGAAGTGAGTTATGTGGAAAGCACAAATGAAAGGGATCCAGTGGAAGAGCTCAATCAAACCCTCAAAATTCTACAAGATCTTCGGACAGCAAAGCAGGGGAAGGATAATGATGAAAACAAGCCGGTTACGATGAGTTTTAGTGATCAGAAGAAATTAGAGAATTTAAATAGAAGAATTCGACATATTTCCTCATCCTATCATAGCGCTACACAAGTACAGCTAGATGCAGCCAGGACTGAAATTGCTGCTATACACAGTAAGTATGGTTTATCTCCAGAAGTTTACTCACCAGCGCCTGTAGAGCGTCCGGTGGTATTTTACCGAAATAGAATTCCAAGTGATTTTTATCGTTTACAGCCTCAAGTTACACCAAAGGTAGTAAGTCCAAGACAAAATCAGCTACATGTCCCTACAACTACCAGGGCTGGAGGGTTTGCTGGACTTACGGTCTCATTTTAGCAGGTCATTTTCAATAAAATTAAGAAACACAGGAAAAAGAGGGGGACATACAATGCTTAAATTATTAGATACTCTAAAACCACATGCTCACTGGTTATTGCGTATTGGACTTGCCAGCGTGTTTCTTTACCATGGCTCTGGCAAAGTTTTTGATTTCAGTAATTTTAACGAGGGTACGGGTTTCCCGATAATTATCGATGTGCTCATTGCATTTGCAGAGTTTGCGGGAGGCCTGGGAATTATCATAGGGGGCTTCACAAACGACCTAATTACCCGTTTAGCAGGTTTTGCTATGGCTTCAATCATGCTTGGCGCCATACCTCTAGTCCATTGGGGTAGATGGGATTTTCGTCCTGCAGAGGGATTTCCTGTAGGTGGCATGGAATTTCAGGTGGTTTTACTATTAACAGCAATCTTTTTTCTCATTATGGGAAATGCTAATACAAGTCGAACGAGCTGATAAGGACTTATTATCGATTAGATACGCTTACATTTACTTGTCTTTATTGCTATCCATTGCAAAGTATTGTTATTCATTGTTCTTAGAGACTGTTTTAGACGTTATTTCAGCGAGAAGGGTATTGTAAATTGCTTGGTATTATAGAAGGGAATAAAGCTTATTTAGCACTAAACCTGATAAAGCCGATATTATTCTAATTTAACATAATATACATTATGCGAAGTAAGTAATCTGGGTAATATATCACCGTAATCAACAATAACAGGCTTGTTTCATGCGTTATTCAAATTAAGAAGCCTGTATCGAACATCTTGCGATCGGCCGCATGGCATGACGTCGTTGTCGACAACGCTGGCCGTGCACTATCAAGATGTTTCTCAAGCTAGACGGGAGAAGCATAAAACTGTTTCAGATAGTCAAGGTTGTGGCATAGCCGAGTTCCGGGCATCATTACCTCGACATCATCATCTATCTTCTGCTCTATCTAAAGTAAGAATAGATAAGGCGAATCGAAGATTATCAGAATTGCACAGCCACTGACTCCTGTCGGCGAAACGTACGCGAGCCACGTAGGTGACACGTGAATTAGCCCCGGACTGAAGTCTTTTAGTTTTAAACCGTCCCGCGTGAACCCGTCTACGCCTATTTCCCAGTTTATTGGGGAATAACAGGGAAATTACTTAAATTTAGTGACAATTTAGTTGTTTCCAACATGATAACGCTCCAGATTTCAAAGAGTTAGCAGGCAATTCCCTGTTATGCAGGAACAGGGAACTTGAGATGATCGATCAGGGAATGTCACACACATTACGTAACGGGTTCAATTCGAGCGCACGCTCGGCATGACTAACCACGACGTCTGCCTGATCGTCGGTATCTGCGAAGATACGTTCTAAAAATGGTTCAGCCGGCGAGTAGCCATTTTCCGAGTTTTCCGAGTCTCTAAAAAAGGCAACGGTCATCCAGGGCGAATTCATCTCTGGAGGTCATGCCCTATTAACAGCGGGTTGTCGGAGTCAATCGCTGCACCGGTTCGTCCCAGAGCAGACGGGATACACTCGCCAGATATAGCTGGGGGATCCGAAGATTCTGGATATTCTGGAACAACTTTTTGCTACTTTACCAGGTGTATAACCTAATGTTGATTAACATATATAACAAATAAGACCATGTATTTATTAATACTTTTTTAAGTATTAATTACTTTGGAGGCGTATATCTGGGGCCAGGCATGGCGTCTCTGAACAGAGACCAGACTGTATGGCGGATTATGCAAGATTCAAGATCAAGGATCTCACGTAGATGCATCGCCGCGGTCCATGATGCCTGTTCAGCTAGCTAGAAATTGTACTTCAAGTTCACACTGGCCCCGAACATTGCGATATCGTCGGTTTCGAGCCAGCCCACCACCGGTTCACTGCCGTCGAGTCGCAGATTGGGCCCATGACTTCGCAGTGGATCCCAGATGATACCACCATCACTGAAGGAATCGAAATTGGCCCACCGGCCTTTTATTCCCAAGGATAGTGACTCTGTTAGTGCGTAATCGACCCCGAACAGCAGCTGGTAGCCAAAGATCGTATCACGGAGTCTGGTTTGTGCAACACTGACTGTCCCAGCTAAGTTATCACGGATAGTGTTGACGTTGGCCAGGTCTTCGCCCGTAGTGATAGCACTAGAGTCGGGATTCCGCGCCCACACACTCCCATAGCTCATATCAGTAAACCCTAAGCCAATGCCAAACCCCACGTAGGGAGTGAACCGGTTGTTGGCCTGGAAATCGATATAAAGATTTCCGAAAATATTGTGTGAACTAAGGCTGTCTATGCGATCTGTGGCTGTTAGAATTTCCTGGGCCAGCTTGTCACCGCTTTCACCCGAGGCATCCGGGATGGTGTTCGTCTGGTCATATTCGGTGCTGTGGTAGAAGTACTCTAGTTCAAGACGGAATCTGCTCAGAAAGTGGCCCTGGTATGTCTCACTCAAGCTATACCCCACCGCCATTCCGGCCAAAATGCCATCGGCGCCGCCAAATACGTTTTGCCAGTCTCCAGTCGCACCACGATTAGGACCCGTACAATTGTAGTTCTCGTACCCTGCCGTTGCTGTGACCGTCGCGAACGAAGGATTGATAAATTCATCACACACACTGGCTCGGTCGTTGGACGAGCCAACTGTATCCATGCTTGGGGTGAAGTTGGCACCCAACTCGCTACTCAGATAAAGTCCCGAACCAGCCCCTCGCGCTGAGTGTGGTACAAGAATCCACATAGCGGAGATAACAAGCGTGAGCGAAAGAACGGAACTCGTTCCCCACCAGCAATCCTGTATGCTTCGAACGCACCTTGCTTTGAGATTATTCATTAAGATTTCTCCACTGATTAAAACTCTATCTTTTAAGAATACTCTGAAGCCTAATAAAACTCAAACGAGCCCATACTCCGTCACGCTCCTTGTCCAACTAAGGGGGAGCAACCTCAATAGTATCCACTGTATCCCGTCAAAGCATATGAGACACAATTGAGCTAAATTCTAAGAGAGACTTCTGATAAGTTAACCTTATAAAACAGGAGTTTCATTATGGGTAATAATAGCGAGAAGTTGGTTAAAGAAATACGTCGTCGTACCCGCAAAAAGTATTCCTCTGAAGAAGAGATCCGAATTGTGCTGGAAGGTATGCGTGGAGAAGAAAGTATCGCTGAGCTGTGCCGCCGGGAAGGATTGAATCAAAACGTGTATTACCGCTGGAGCAAGGAGTTTCTAGAGGCCGGGAAACAGCGCCTGGCTGGCGATATCAAACGGGAAGCCAGTTCCAGTGAAGGCACCGATCTGAAGAGAGAAAACGACCAGCTCAAACGCCTGCTAGCCGACATCATGCTGAAGAACGATGTGCTTAAAAAAAGTGTGCTTGGCTTGGAGTCGACCTGGGCAGACGAATGAGTTTGTCAGCGGCAGAGAAGCTGGAAGTGACCCGGTTGGTAGAAGGCTCGGAATTACCTGTTAGATGTACCCTGAGAGAATTAGGGGTGAGTCGTAGTAGCTTTTATCGTTGGTATCGGCAATATCTGGATAATGGACCAGAGGGTCTGGGGCCAAGCAGTCGATCACCTAGGCGGTTCTGGAATAAGTTACCGGAGACGGTGAAGGAGCAGTGTCTGGAGATCGCCTTGCAACATCCAGACAAATCACCCCGCGAGTTAGCGTGGACCATCACCGATGAACATAGTTGCTTCATCTCGGGATCCAGTGTCTATCGCCTGTTAAAGCAATACGATCTCATTACCAGTCCTGCTTATATCCTGATGCAAGCGGGGGATTCGTTTCAGAATCCAACACGACGAGTCAACGAGCTATGGCAGACGGACTTCACCTACTTTCGTGTCGTGGGTTGGGGGTGGTATTACCTGTCCACGGTGCTGGATGATTACTCCCGCTATATCATTGCCTGGAAGTTAACGACCAGCATGGCAACTGGTGACGTGAAGCAAACACTGGATGCGGCGATTGAGACCACCGGTGTCAACGAGATAACGGTCAAACACCGTCCTCGTTTACTCAGTGATAACGGACCTTGTTATATCTCGTCAGAATTAAAAGACTACCTGGGCAAACACCAACTGCAACATACCCGTGGCGCACCGTATCACCCTATGACCCAAGGCAAGATTGAACGTTATCACCGTTCCATGAAGAACGTCGTAAAGTTGGAGCACTATTACTATCCGTGGGAACTGGAACAGGCCATCCGGCAATTCGTTCAGTACTACAATCATGAGCGTTACCATGAGTCGCTCGACAACATTACACCTGCCGATATGTATTTTGGCCGTTATCAGGAAATCATAGACAGAAGAGCCGTCATTAAACACGAAACGCTACAACTGAGGAGGAAGGATAATTTAAGTTTATCTATGAACCAGTGAAATAGGACTACAATGTATGAGAGTCTCTCTTGACTTTTAGACTATTGTGTCCCAGATCTTTTGACGACTTACAGTATCCACACTGTGGCAGATTTTTTAAAAAGTGAAGTCGGCAATCATTGGCCTTATCGGGGCAGAGGCAACGTTACCGCACTTGTGCGACCAGGCAACCTGTCACTACATCGCCCTCCCCTGACCGATTTACACCAACTGATGCCGGTCTATTTACAAAACGTCATCAATGTAGCGATCTTTTTTATAAACTCATGAGCATCACCTGCATACTCGTTCAATTTTTAACAATCACGGATCTCAACGGGTCATTAGCCATCATCAAGCCAAAATCTCAAAGAAATTCAATTAATTGTTTGTTGACTAATTACGAAAAACCGTGATAATCCAACGGATCATATACATATTTAACTAACTGCGTTAATTGAGGTGCGAAGAGAATAGAGAGCAATAGTCACTATACTGTATCCATAAACGTTAAAAATACGATAAAAATTATAAATTTACTACTAATATTATTAGAATGTTATATCATCAATATAGGTTATTAACTATGAAAAAGCTTATGAAGAATAATATTATGTTGGCTGTAGCTATACACTTGTTTTTTATGGTGGGAAGCATACCCGTTGTGCTGGCTCAAGGTGAAACTAGTGCGGAAGAAACGACATTATTAGAAGAGGTAGTCGTGGTCGGCTCTCGCCGGCCGGGTCGCTCTGCGAGCGACTCGCCGGTACCGGTAGATGTTGTCAGTGTAGAGGATTTCCAGGCGCAGGGCGATTCCGACATGGATTCGTTGCTTTCTACTCTGATACCGTCCTACAACGTTGCACCGGAACCGATCAGCGATGCTGCGACACTCATCCGTCCGGCTACTCTGCGATCACTGCCTCCAGACGCTACCCTAGTGCTCGTAAACGGCAAGCGGCGTCATCGCGCGGCAGTTATCGCTTTGCTCGGCGCAGGTATTTCCGGTGGCTCGCAGGGGCCGGACTTGTCGGTTATTCCGGCGATCGCCCTTGATCGCCTTGAAGTGCTTCGCGACGGTGCCTCGGCGCAATATGGTTCCGATGCCATCGCCGGCGTCATGAACTTCGTGCTTAAGGAAAACGCCGAGGGCTCTATCTTCGACGTCAAATGGGGTTCATTCTTCGAAAATGACGGCAACTCACTGACTCTCGCTACAAATATCGGCCTGCCTCTCTCCGATGCTGGGTTCGCCAACATAAGCTTCGAGTGGAAGGAGGTCGACCCGACTAGCCGCAGTGTGCAGCGTACAGATGCGCAGGGCCTGATCGATGCCGGCAACTCAAATGTCCGGGTACCGGCCCAGATCTGGGGTACGCCGGCGATTTCCGGCGATTTCAAGCTATTTGGCAACTTTGGCCTGGAACTTGATAGTAATAACGAGGCCTACGCGTTTGCCAACTGGGCCTCGCGCGAGGTTGAAGGTGGCTTCTACTACCGGAACCCGCATACCCGTGACGGTGTGTTCAATGGGCCGACGACTGACGACGGTTTCGACACAGTCAAGGTGGCTGACCTCACCAGTGATGGCACAGGCGACTGCGGCCCGGTAAGAATTATCGACAATGTGCCCGACAGTGCTGCATTGGCGGACATTGCGGGCGACCCGAACTGTTATACTCTTTATGAAAAATTTCCTGGCGGCTTTACCCCGCAATTTGGAGGCAATATTGTCGACCTGAGTCTCGCAGGTGGGGTACGTGGCTACCTTCCATTTGCACTTGACTGGGCCTATGATATCAGTGCCACAGTAGGTCGCAGTGCAGCAACGTTCTATCTTTATAACACCATTAACCCGCAGTTACTGGCACAGCGTAATGACATTCCGACTTACTATGATACAGGCGGCTATACGGAAACTGATCGGACAGTTCAGCTGGATATGTCTAAACCTTTTGAGGTGCGTGGCGTTCCGGTCAATGTGGCCCTCGGCCTGGAATATCGGGACGAGACTTTCAAGATCGATGCTGGAGAGCCCAATTCCTGGTACATTGACCCCAACACGGAACACGGGTTGGCTACGCAAGGCTTTGGTGTGGGCTCCAATGGATTCGCCGGTTTCCGGCCAGAAGACGAAGGTGAACATACCATTAGAGCGGTTGCAGCTTACCTCGACCTGGAATCTGATGTCACCGACACCTTACTGCTCGGTGTAGCACTACGCTACGAGGATTACAACCAGTATGGCGATACGCTAGACGGCAAACTTTCTTTTCGGCAGCAACTCGGGGACAATTTTGCGTTGCGCGGATCTGTCAATACCGGTTTCCGCGTTCCCACCGCGGGACAGGCCAACCTGCGCAATGTGACGACAGAGTTTCAGAACGGCAAGCTTGCCGATATCGCTACCCTGCCACCGACTAACCCGGTTGCACAGCAGAAAGGCGCCCATGCGTTGACCCCGGAGCAGTCCACTAACTTCGCCATCGGTGCCCTATTCAATTTCCGTGACCTTGACGTGACGGTGGATTACTACAATATTCAGATCGAAGATCGAATTGCTTTCACCAGCCGGTTTGAGCTGACCCCAGCAGACATCGCTGCCTTGCTGGCAGCCGGCATACCGGATGCCAGCAGCTTTTCGTCAGTACGGTTCTTCTCCAACCAACAGACAGTGGAAGCCTCCGGCTTTGATGTGGTAGCGACCCTGCCATTTGAAATAGCGGGCGGCGACTCCAGTTTGACTCTGGTGGCCAATTTCTCGAAAATAGAACTCGCGGAGTATAACCCCGAGTTTACCAGTGAAAACCGTAGACAGCAGATCGAAGAAGGCCGGCCAGACTCCCGTCTCACAATGACCTGGACCCATCTGCAGGGACCCTGGCGTTTCATGGCGCGAACGCGTTACTATGGCCAACATTATGATGCACCAACGAATGATCCGGCGGCAGCCTACCGTCCGAATGACAACTGGCTGTTTGACGCAGAGACCTCCGTGAAAGTGACCGATTCACTGTCCCTCCTATTCGGGTTGCAGAACATTTTCGACACATACCCGACAACGAATCCGAACGGAAATATCGCTGGCTTGATCTACCCAGAACAGTCGCCTTACGGTTTTAACGGGGGCTACTATTACATGCGTGCGACTATGGAATTCTAGCCAGCCAATCTGTCATCTAACAATGGATGCGTAAGGGCTCATAGGTGGGGCCCTTGTTGCGGCTCTGACGCAATTTGTACAGCGACCTGAAATGTTGCCCTGCTTCTTGTAGATTTGTTTAGCATTGCCGCATTGTTTAGACGAACGAGGTACGGAGGAATGATTCTGGATATGTAAGGTGTCACCAAACACGGTTCACAAATGGCCGATGCTTGAGTGATACCTGATGAATATGCCGCAAAACTTACTTTAGTTTTTCAATTGGAGACAGTCCCTACCCCTAGCCGCGAGGTTCGAGCACAGCATGAACATCACGGAAGCTGGGTGTTCTTAACCGAGTCGAAAAATCTGAAAGAGCTGAATATCCCAGGATCTAGCTTTCATGCAACTGAAAGGCAACCCAAAAAAAGACACAGTACTCATAATAAGCGGAAATTACCGCATACCCTTTGAATGGGATGTAGGTACTGAATGTTGCGTTACGAGTCAGTCAATTCACTGGTAACGGCAATTGTATCTGGCTACGTATGCAGGCAGCCTATGATTCATGGAAAACAGAGCAGAAGATTGACAAAAGGTTAGGGCAGATTAAGCAATACCAAACGGCGTAATAAAAAAAGCTCCCGAAGGAGCGTCTTGCGGTATCTTTCAGTCCAGCTATTTCTATTTTAGCTTGCTCGTCTCTAAGCTACATTTGCAGTTCAAGTCTGGATACTGTTTCAGCATTAGCCTCTTTTTTGTGTCATCAATGTCCGCCTTTCCCTCTGAGGTATCGTATCTAGTCACATTGGAGTACACGACTTCGAGAGGCACAATCTGTAATGAGTCAATTGGGCCTACCCTGCAATCACACAAGAGCGCATCGGGTTCTGAATGACCGGTATCCCGTGCTGGAAACCGTGCTGCTCGTTCCAATTTCTGTATGGCACCTCCAGGACGAGGTCGCGCTCTTGAAGGGCCAGGAGGGCGCGGTTTCAGCCGTTATCGAGAACGGTTATTCCGTCATGTCGGACTGGTTTTTTCAGATGGTATTCCTGGCGACGACCGCCTCAATCGTGTCCGGCGCTCTGGCCGAGCGGGGAAAGCTGTAGTCGTTTTTTATTTTCACTCTGGTGCTGACGGCATTCATCTATCCGACCATCGGTGCTTGGACCTGGGGTGGCGGCTGGCTTTCTGAAATGGGCTTTCAGGATTCTGCGGGGTCGACCATCGTTCACTCAGCCGGCGGCTGGGCAGCACTGGCAGGTACGCTCATTGTCGGGGCCAGAAAAGGCAAGTTTCGCGAAGACGGCAGCGTAAAGATGACAGTGCCATCGAATGTGCCTGCGGTAACGCTGGGTATCTTTATCCTCTGGTTAGGTTGGTTTGGTTTCAACGGTGGTTCGCAACTTGCCCTAAGCGGTGCCGTTGACGCGGTAGCGATCAGCAATATTCTTGCCAATACCAATCTTGCTGCTACTGCGGGCGTTATGACTGCCCTCATCCTGTCACGGCCGGTTCTAGGTCGCATTGATCTGCTTGCAGGCCTGAATGGCGCCATTGGCGGGTTGGTCGCAATTACTGCCGGACCCGATATCGTCCAGCACCATTGGGCCGTTATCATCGGTGGAGTTGGAGGCTCTATATGCGTTGTCGGCTTGAAGCTCATGGAAAGCTTAAAGATTGACGATGTGGTCGGTGCAGTGCCGGCCCATTTATTCGCCGGCATCTGGGGGACGTTGGCGGTCTGTATTGCAGCCGGCGGCAACCTGTTGATTCAAGTGGCCGGCATACTGGCCATCGGTGGCTTTGTGTTTGGCGTCTCGGGGCTGACGTGGTTGCTCATTGACAAGACGATTGGAGCCCGTATCTCGCCGGTAGCTGAGGAGTTGGGCCAGGACGTAGCGGAACTGGGTATGGAAGCGTACCCCGAATTCGTTGTTATGGCGGAGTCGGAGGACTAAGCATCGATCGAAGCCCTATTCGTCGCCTAGTAGCCTGGTTGCGTGCTGGATGCTGAGTTAGGCATGGACCGCGGAACAATAGCCGGATTTTCTTCGGGTGTCCTGCCCTGGTACACTCGATCTAAGCATAGTGGAAAAATCTCGCTTGGCATTTTTTGGGTCAGATCTACAGAAGTAGAAATCTTTGTACAAGGCTAGCCGGCATACTCAACCTACACCAGCATATCAAATAACCATGAAATCGTTCTCGTCGTTTTTTGCATACTCATAGCGGGTAATGTCGCGTTGCTTGCTTAACCTAAAAACCATTACATTGCCGGTTTCTTCAAAGCGCGGTTCAAACTCAATTTCAACACAGACATTTTTAGGGAACTATAAAGATTCGGAATTTCCTAGTTTAAGGTATTATTTTAAATAGATTCAAAGTGATTTAAGATGAAATTGAGGGGAAAGTATGCAAAAGTCAGATTTAAAACATTTTTGCCCCGTTTGGGAGCACAAATTCATCGATGATATGTACGATACCGAATTTGAGCGCATCCTCCGGGGAGATCAATACCTCGGTGAAGAGTCTGCGAGTCAGAACTTCCTCGGCGATGCTAGGCGCCCGATTGCGCAGGATGTGATCCGTGCGCTTATCATCCGCAATCACACTGTCTAGCTTTGCTTGTAAGGCTTCTGCAGCTACATGTGGTTCTGATGGCACAGTCGTTGGGTGCATAAGAAACATACCTTGTTCAGAACAAATTCTGATATCTGCTGCAACATAAATCGCAGTGGCAATTGACGCCACCGTTCCTGTGTTATGGATTGTCGTCTTTATTGGCAACCCATGTATATGGTTGTACAAAAAAATTCCATCGGCTATGAATCCACCAGATGAACTGAAACAAAAGTATATTTCAGAATATCCATCAATGGTGGCTTGATTAAACGCTGCTGCAATCCTTTGTGCTGTGTTGGGGTCAATTGGGCCAGTAAATCCGCAGTAAAATATACTAGGCATATTCTTTTGTATTGGTTGCGTCAAGTGCTATACTTCGCTCTTATGAACGCCAATTTTACTATTGTTGTCGCTAATCTTGTCCTTGCTTTTATCTTCATTTCCCCATTCTTTATCTGGGCCTTTAGTTAAAGGTGGGGCTTCAGGTGATTTTGGCCTGCTTGCAAACCAATAAGTAATAATCCCGGCAGCAATGGGAAGGACTGTCATAAATATGTCTTTGGCAATTTGATAGTCTTCTTTGTTAAGAGCTTCAATCCAGAGTGCCGCAATAAGTAGTGCGCTACCACCGAAAACATAGACAGCCGCCCAAATAGTAACAAAAATACGAACTTCGCTCTTACGTACGTCAATATCGCTATTTTTATTAGATCTGAATCCAAACATGTGTCTTAACCTCATATTTACAAGGCTTGACACCGGCTCTAATAAGAAGGAATAAAATTCGTTCCTAGAAGCTAAGCGCAAGCCTCTATTTCATGTTGTGCATCAAGGTCGAGTTAACGCTCGGCCTTTTTGCGTCTGGGCTGAATTATACGCGGCCTGAGACTACTGAACAAATTCGATCCTACAGAGATCAGTTGCATGAAAGGGCTTACCCTACCTCTTTAATAGACGCCTTGCCCTTTCGATCCACCCGCATTTTAAACTTGCGATCCAGATCTTTCTTTGTTGGTGCAGGCGATCGTTTATGCTCAACCGGATTCATGCCTAGTAATGCACGTGCGGCCTTTTCGAGTTTCTTCTTGTTCATTGTCTCAGTCCTTCTGTCCTCAGTTTTACGATAAAGGCTTCTTGTGATTGTGTTCCTTTCCTTGAATTACAAGCACCACACAATAGTTGCAAGTTCTCAATGTGATCACTTCCTCCCCTTGATTGTGGAACGACGTGATCAACGGTCATATTGCGAAACGGGAACATGACCTGGCAACCATTACATACACCCTCTTGCTTGCCGTAGAGCGTATGCCTGTGCGTCTTGTAGTTTGGGAACTCGCCCAGGTCTGTACGCTTTGGTATGTCCTCTCGATTAATTACCTCGAAAAATAAGTCCATATCATTTCGGAGGCGCGAGTTGACCAGTTTAGCGGCCAGCGGCGATAGGTCGATACCGATCCATTCCCGCCGCAAACGCTCAGCCGCTACCAGTGCAGTCGCACAACCAGCAAAAGGATCGAGGATAATATCACCTTCGTTTGAACTGGCTTTGATGATGCGATCCAGTAGGGATATCGGCTTCTGTGTTGGGTAGCCTTGTCGCTCTTTTGACTGCGAATTGATCGGAGATATATCAGTCCATGTGTCACTAAGCGGCAATCCTTTCGCTTCATCAAGATACCGCTTTATTCTAATATCGCCGCGCGATGTGAAGTATAGTCGATTATCCTTGTCCAATTGCTGCATTCTTTCGAGAGGTACGCGCCAAAGCGACAGAGTTTCTTTGTATTCATATTCATAACCGCCACCACTAAGCCCTTTAGCCGTCAAATTATCGTCCATCCACAGTCGTCCATCAGCATCCTTATGCTTATAGCGTTGTTCAACATATGTTTGGTCGTAATCGACGAATTGCCGATGGTACATGAAATTATCCGTTTTAGAATAGCGTAGAATTATGTCATGAACCGATCCAAGTGTTTTTGAATCGCTATGACTGGATGTCCGCTTCCATACTATCTCGTTTCGGTATTGCTTCTCTCCGAATATCGCGTCCATTAACATCTTGATATAATGAGAAGCCGTTGGGTCACAATGCAGATAAATACTCCCCGCATCCTTCAGTAGCCGCCACATTTCCATGAGACGCACTGCCATCATAATCAGGTAGGATTTCATGCCCTTGCCGTGTGCTTGACCGGCTGCGTCTATGATTGCATACAGTTTTGGATCGCGGTCTGCAATCTCACCATGCCACGCTTCGTCAACGTCACTTAACGTCCAGGTATCTTTAAATGCCGCGCCAGCCGCTTCCGAGCCAATGGGTGCTTCGTAGTTGCGGTTCGAGTTAAAAGGCGGGTCGAGATAAATGAGATCTGCAGACTCGGAGTTCATTCCCCGCATGATGTCGAGATTGTCGCCCGTCCAGAGCGTTCGATTCTGCCAGTTTTCATCCATACTCAGGTGGTTAATTCCTTGTAAGTAATGGTCTTGCCAGACATGGCGCGGAATAGATCGTCCAGGCGGTCTTGCGTATCCCTTTCACAATTACCTTCATTTAATCTAAAGGTAAACTCGTTTACATATTTACAGCAATGCTTACGGCTCCAATTGTGATACACGCCGTTATAACCGCGTTTCAGTAAAGCCCAAACAGATTCAATCCCATTAGTATGTGCCATACCGTTTACGTATTCCTTGGCAGAGTGTTTTACAGTTTCATGCTTGTAAGGTAGGCCGATATAGCCTCTGTGATCGTCAGTACAGATGGTTGCTCCTACTTCTACATTCTGATTAATAGCTGAATGCAGAGTTTCGCGGTCAGCGTTAGAAATAGTCATAGCCTTAACCCGCCCCGCTCGTTCGCGCATACCAAGGACAGCCTGCTTGCCTGCCGTGCCACGACCGCCTTTCAACTTCTTGGAATTATGCTTGCTGCCTTCCTTTCCACCGATATAAGTTTCATCAACTTCAACGATACCGCGCAAGGCTTCGAGGCTGTCCCCGCAAGCCATCCGTAATCTATGCATCATATACCAGCTTGTAGGGTAACTGACAGACAATTCCTTGGATAACTGCATCGCTGAAATACCCTTACGGGCGGTCATCAGTAGGTAAGCCGCAAACAGCCATTTACGGGCATCCTTCACCCTACTGTGTTCAAGTGGCGTATTCGTGAAGGCAGTAAAATACTCACGGCAATCCCCGCACCAGTAGCCTTTCTTATAGTTCTTCTGCTTGGTTATCCGGCCACTGCAACCGCACTTGACGCATACGGGCTTATCGCCCCACCGGAGTTGCTCGAAGTATCGGACGGCATCTTGCTCGGTTTTGTATTGTTCGGTTAGATGGAAAAGGCTGATTGTTTTGGCGTTTCTTCTTGGCATCCCTAATGTTCCTTAATTACTATAAAGTATGCTTATATTATAGTAAATTAGGGATATATTGTCAACTAATGTTTCTATTATTTCGTGAATTCAATTTGTAAGTGCAACTCAATTAGGTGGCACGAACGGCAAGCTGCGGTAGCATCCTTACCTTTCGTTCCAGCAAGAAAGAGAGGCACAGATGAGACACTACACACAGCTTACCGAGCATCAACGTTACCAGATTTACGCCCTGATGAAAGCAGGACATACAAACGGAGATAGCCGCCTTGATAGGCGTGCATAAATCTACTATTAGCCGTGAACTCAGACGCAACCGTGGCTTGAGAGGCTATCGACCCCGCCAAGCTCAGTTGCTCTGGCAAGCGCGTCGAGAAGCCAGTCAACAACAGCGACTCCCCACGACCTTGTGGGAGCGAGTAGCGGTCTGGCTGCCGGACGAATGGAGTCCTGAGCAAATCAGTGACTGGTTGCATAAACGAGAAGGTATCGCTCTGAGTCATGAATGGATCTATCACTACATATACCAGGACAAGGCAGACGGCGGTGAGCTGTACCGGTACTTGCGTTGCCAGAAGAAACGAAAGAAGCGTTATGGTAGTTATCAACGTCGTGGGGTTCTGGTGAATCAGGGCAGCATTGATAAGCGTCCAGCCATTGTGAACAGGAAGACACGCATCGGTGACTGGGAAGTGGACACCGTCATCGGCAAAGGCCATCGACAGGCGCTGGTCGCCTTGAGCGAGCGCAAGTCGATGTACACCTTGATTGCACAGGTGAAACGACGAACTGCCTCTGCCGTCAGGCAAGCTATCGTGCGATTGTTGTCTAATATGAAGGCGTCGGTTCACACGATCACCTCGGATAATGGGAAAGAATTTGCTGAGCATGAGGTTATTGCTCAACAATTGAACGCGGGGTTCTATTTTGCACATCCTTATGCCTCCTGGGAACGGGGTTTAAATGAAAATATCAATGGTCTCATTCGACAGTACTTCCCAAAGAAAATGGACTCCAGCACGATTACACAAAAGCAGTTAAACTTGGTCATGAAAAAACTCAATCACTGCCCCAGAAAAACACTTAATTCAAAAACACCACATGAAGTCTTTTTTAACATCAACGTTGCACTTCAAAGTTGAATCCGCGTTTTAATAATTTCTGAAATATTTCAACTATATTATTATAATTACCATCAGCAATGAATAATTCAATTAATAAAACTTCCAGCCGCACGAAAAAGGCCGTTTGGGACAGTTTGCTTGATATGGCGCGATATACTCGCTACTACGATACGCTGACTAGTAAATACAGGCGTTATCATCACCTTCTTCTCTTTCTGCTTTTTTCCTTATCGACAATCATAGCAACGAATGAGGTAACTGAGTTCTTGCCAGAGTACGTCGTAGTGATTATAGCAGCGTCTATTCCGGTTATAATAATATGGATGTTGGTGTTTAAGCCGGAGGAAAAGGCAGCAGATCTGACGTTGATAAGTCGTCAAGTAGGCAAATTAGAAGCCAACAATAGGATTTTATGGGAAAAGGTTTTTATAAATGCCGTGTCAGATAAGAATGCAATGAAGGAGTTAGCTGATATCCATAAAGCCGTTCAGGAAATCGCTGTCGGTATTGTGGTAGACACCGACACAAAAATAAACCAGAAATGTACCGAAGAAGCCTACCAGGCAGAATCTGAACGATATGCGATCACCAACGCCTAAAAAAAGATCGCAACCAGGCCACCCACCTATACCTCCCCCACCTCTACCGCCAGACTAACCAGAATTCCTGTCAACTAATCTTTATAGTTCCCCATTTTTAACTATACGACCTCTGTTTCGGATCTCAAAAATTGAATACGGTAAACGATAGCCATAACAGCATGTGCTTCTTGAGGCGAGTAAAAGACGTCGAGGTTGCGCACTGCATCGCGTCAGGATCCATTACAGCGTTCGTTTTATCCGTTCTCCCGAGAACCGCCCTGGATGGATGCAGAGAGGTGTTATGCCGGCCTGTCTTGGCCATGGTAGTAACGGTCCGGCTCTGAATCGGTGCCGTTGCGCATACGGTCAGGTTTTCCATGCCAGACAAATAACCGACTCGATGTGTATAGCAGTGCCGCCTATCAAGAATAGAATTGCCGTTGCATTTGTCATAATCGTTCATCCTGGTATGGGTCTGTCGAAAATGAAAGGTTAATGCCGCCCTGCCCTTTCATTTTTAGGCCAACGGTTATGTAGCCAGATCCACTGCGAGGGGTTTTCGCGAATCCAGTTTTCCAGTATGCCATTCAGTTTTGTCATGAGCAGGTGTATATCCTCATTATCATTTTTTGTCCTTGTGACTTCTACCGGGGGGTAAATGGTTACCTCATGGGCAGACCCACTAGTCCTCACAACTTTCACCGGGATAACAGGACAGTTAAATTTCAAGGCGAGCTTGGCAATAGCGGGTGCTGTCATGGCACCTCTCTTGAAAAAATCCACCTCGATACCGTCGTTCATCTTTTGATCTATCAACATACCGATATGTCTTCCTTGCTGAATAAGCTTGATTAACCGGCGTGAGCCATCCTTTCCCTTAGGTACGCCAGTAGTCTGATAATGACTGCGCAAGCCCTGGATAATCTGGTCCAGACCTGGGTTGTTCCCTTTTCGATAGACCAGGGCCAGGGGAAAATCGCACATTGCCATGGATTTAGGTGCAAGTTCCCAGTTTGCGAGATGACCTGAAAAAAATATTGCACTCTTTCCATTATTGCGAATGAGACCAAGATGAACTAGGCCGTTTATCCGGGCTAATTTTTTAAAGTTATCCGAATCCATATCACTGATATGTGGAAATTCCGCGAACGTGCGCCCGAGGTTGTCCCACATACCCGTTATAACATTCTTTACTTGATCTTCATGGAGTTCCGGCATCGCCAATTTAATGTTATTCAATGCTATATTTGTTCTATTTGACATCGAACCAATCAGGCGTCCGAGCAATCCACCTATTTTTGATGCGGTCTGTAAGGGCAGCATCGTGAATATCCAATAACATGCTTTGGTGAACCAAATTTGCAGAATATATCGAATTTTAATCAATGCGGTAGCTCGAGAAAGATGATGAAGCTATTGTAATATTATTCCGGAAATTGATGGAAGCATGGATTTACAGCCAGATATTATGAGTAGTGCAGCCCCTTCCTGAGTTTGGCCTGTTGCCTGCCTGCATAATAAAAATCATCTAGCCTCGTCTAATCCGCTTAAGAATTGCTTGTACTGTCCCTGACCATGTTGTTCCCAAACTTCCAAGCAGGCAGATCCGACTATCGCAATATCTGTGATACCCTTTAACTGTCTGATTTGCTCAGCTGAGTTAATCCCAAAACCCAGCGCCAACGGCAAGTTGGTTATGCCCCTGCAACGCTGCAGATAGTCTACTATCCCCACATTGAATTCGGTCTCACGCCCTGTTACCCCTTTCCTGGCGACACAATACAGAAAGCCTGATGAGGCATTGGAAATTTCCTGCAGTCGCTGTGCGGAATTGACCGGAGTTTGAATATGAATTGCATCAAGCCCTAGTTTAGATGCGCAGCTATCTAGATCATCAGCCAGTTCTATAGGCAGATCGGCAATGATATAACCGGCAGCGCCTGAAGATTTCAGTCTGTTACAAAATCTCTCATGCCCCATACAGAATACGCTGTTGTAGTATCCCATGTACAATAACGGGAATTTAAATTCAGTGTTTGCACGGGAAAAAAAATCAAAATAATCATCCCAGCGTGTCCCGTTATCCAATGATGCCTGATTAGCTTTGATAAAAACCGGTCCATCGGCAATGGGTTCGCTGAATGGAAGTTGTAACTCAACCAGGTCGATGCTGGCGTTTTGCATATACATTAACATATCCCAGTTATCATCCAGTGATGGATAACCAACAATGATGTGAGTCATGAGTAACAAAGGCCGAGATTTCTGTTTTTCTCTGATATATTGCTCAAGCATGATCGATAACCCAAGTATTGTGCTTGTGTATAGTAAACAGCGTATTGAACTTAAGGAATGACGTTTGTCCCATTCGCTGCCTGTTACATTTCAGCTACTTTGCTTTTAAGGAATGCCTGCCATTTTTTATCAGCAAGGGCCTCGGCAATGGTAAAAATATCCTTATCACCTCTGCCTGAGACATTCACCAGTATATTGTTATCCTTATGACCCATTGGCGCCTCTTTCAATGCCTGGGAAATTGCATGCGCACTCTCTAATGCGGGTATCAATCCTTCATTTTTAACAGTCATTCTAAATGCACGAATAGCATCTTCATCTGTGGCCGATTCAAACCGGATGCGTTTTTGCTGGTGCAGATAAGACAAAATCGGACCGACGCCGATGTAATCGAGCCCAGCAGACACGGAGTGCGTATCACGCATCTGGCCTTCTTCATCTTGCAGGAAAAAAGTTTTGTATCCTTGGGCGACGCCTACCTTGCCCTGTCCGCTTGCCAGTCTGGATGCGTGCTGTTTGCCAGGGATACCGCGTCCTCCTGCCTCAACGCCAACAAGTTCAACGCCTTCATCATCCAGAAAACTTGAGAATATACCGCTGGCATTCGAGCCACCGCCGACACAAGCGATGACCTGGTCGGGTAGTTTTCCAGCCAACTGCAGCATCTGTCGCCGTGCCTCCTGACCGATGATCGACTGGAAATAAGTGACTATTTGAGGGAATGGATGAGGCCCGCATACCGTGCCTATGACATAATGAGTATTGGCCATCGAGTTTGCCCAATCCCGCATAGCTGCATTAATGGCGTCTTTCAGTGTGTGAGTGCCATCATCAACCGTGATGACTTCGGCGCCCAGTTGTTCCATCCAGAACACATTGGGTCTTTGTCTGTCCACATCTTCAGAACCCATATAGACAGTGCATTTAAAACCCAGTTTTGCAGCCATTGTTGCTGTTGCAACACCGTGCTGACCTGCTCCGGTTTCTGCAATAACGCGTTTTTTGTTCATTCGTTTTACCAACAACCCCTGCCCCATCACGTTATTTACTTTATGCGCACCCGTATGGTTCAGATCTTCACGCTTGAAAAATATTTTCGATCCCCCTAAGTGTGCTGTCAGATTTTCACAGAAAGACACGGGTGTAGGACGGCAAGAATAGCTTGCCATCAGATCGGTGTATTGTTTCCAGAAACTCGGGTCGCATCTCGCGGCATTAAATTCGTTTCGCAATTCTTCTAGGGTTTCATGCAAGATCTCCGGTACGAATGCCCCTCCGAATTCGCCATAGAAACCCTCTTTCCCTTCTGGAAACTGGAAAAGCTGTTCAAACAGGTGGTCGGTCATTTTTTGTTCATATCAATTGTGAACATCGGGCAGAGATTATACGGGACTCGGCGGGATGTAGACAGTAGTGATAAATCTGCAGATCACGGCGGTATGGCAGAACCTTGTACAATATTAACCAGCAGATACACTACGATGACTTGTCTCATTGAAAGATTAGAAAAAATGCTCGATCAAGTTGAATTAGCGGCAGAGTTTCCCCAAGACGGTCAAATGATTTATCTGAATCATGCGGGCGTCGCTCCCTGGCCATCACGTACTCATGATGCAGTCAGACAATTTGCGACGGAAAATATCATCTACGGTGCCAGTCGATATCCTAACTGGACAAAAAAAGAAACAGAACTCCGCAGCCAATTAATGAAATTAATAAATGCGCCTTCTATTGATGATATTGCCCTTTTAAAAAGTACTTCTGAAGGTTTATCGGTTGTAGCGAGCGGACTGAAGTGGCAAGCGGGCGATAATATAGTCGGTATTCGTGAAGAATTCCCATCTAACAGAATCCCATGGCAGGCGCAGTCTAAGCATGGGGTGGCATTCCGTGAAGTCAACCTGGGGGGCGATAATCCTGAAATGAAACTGATGTCGGCGTGCGATGACCGTACCCGTATGATGACTGTCAGTTCTGTCCAATATATCAGCGGGTTGAGGCTCGATCTGACTAGGCTGGGCAAATTTTGCCGTCAGGAAAATATCTTGTTCTGTGTTGATGCTATACAGAGCCTCGGAGCGCTCAGTGTGGACGCACAAGAGATCATGGCAGATTTCCTAGTGGCTGATGCTCATAAATGGATGCTAGGCCCTGAAGGCATCGCATTGTTTTACTGCCGAGAAGATGTAAGAGATGAACTTCAATTGTTTCAATACGGCTGGCATATGGTGGAAAACTCGGGTGATTTTGAGGCAACAACATGGCGGCCCGCAGTATCAGCCAGACGATTTGAATGCGGCAGCCCGAACATGCTTGGAGTGCATGCCTTCAGTGCGAGTCTGGGCATCATTCAAGAGGCCGGCATCAAAAATATTGAGAGAATTATATTGAAGAATACTATTTATCTAATTGATAAATTAGATAATATTAAAAATATAACTATCATGACGCCACGGCAACCTAATCAACACTCGGGCATCGTAAGCTTCTCGATAAATCATCGAAATAATCTTTATATACACAAGCTATTAATGGAAAAGGGGGTGATCTGTGCACTTCGAGGTGGCTGTATCCGCTTTTCACCTCACTTTTATATCAGCCAGAGCAAGATCGATAAAACGTTAGAGATACTGCAGCTGACTATCGGCTAGAGATTCTTTGGACATGCGTAATAGACCTAGCCGAGATTGTTACTGTGCAAAGACCCGCTGATAGTTCGCAGTCGTCAGCGCCGCGAAATCTTCAAGACTGGAATCACGCAGATCAGCGATATGTTCGGCTACATAGCGAACATATGCAGGCTGATTTAATTTGCCGCGATAAGGCACCGGCGCAAGATAAGGCGCATCTGTTTCAACTATGATTGAATTGTCAGGCAGTTTACCGGCAACATCTTGCAGAGATGCGGCATTCTTAAAGGTAACGATACCTGAAAACGAAATCAAAAAGTTCAGATCAATGGCCTTTTTGGCAGTATCTAGATCTTCGACAAAACAATGCATGACGCCACCCACGTGATCCGCACCTTCTTCTTTCACTAGGCGGATCACATCAATACTGGCCTCACGGCAGTGGATGATGAGCGGTTTTTTTATCTCTCTTGCTGCCCGAATATGGTCACGAAAACGCTCACGCTGCCAATCGAGATTGCCACTGCTTCGATAGTAATCCAGGCCAGTTTCACCAATGGCGACAATTGCCGGGTCCGCTGCCAGGTCTGCCAGTTCATCAACCGATATACCCTGGTCAACTACGGTATTTGGGTGGACACCGACTGATGCTGAAATACAGGGGTATGCCCTGGCGAGCTCAAGGATTGCTGGAAAACCATCCAAATCAATGGAAACGCAAAGCATGTGGTGAACGTTGTGGTACTGGGCATTGTCAATGATGGCTTTAGTACCCCCTTCCATTTCTATAAGGGGGATATGGCAGTGGGAATCAACTAAAGATAACGCGGTCATGAGGAATCAGGCATTCGTATTAAGGACTTTTCTTGCTCGTTGCGAATGATTTGTAGCGTGTAATTTAATCGCATGCGTTGGATGATCCGACGACAGTGCCTTAGCCTACTGCGTGTCAATCTTGCTTTTTGTCGCTCATTTGCCCAGTTCACCGGATTGCATAGCTATTCCGGCTGTCTTGTTACTTTGCGCACTTCTCTAAGACCCTCTCGCTGGGATTACACGTGGACTGACAATATACAATCACTTCTTCCAATAGTCCTTGCTTATTCAAGTTATACTGCCCATTCATCGCTTTATAATTTCGAAATACCATGTCATAACAACCGACGATCTGTCGCAAGTCTAATACATCTGCTAGGTGTTGCAAATGCCTGTTAAAAACAATATTACTGTTCTGATCTGTCTCAATTGCCAGTTTTAAACGAACCATGGTATTGAAACCAGCCAACATCCACTGCAGTACATCTGCGGCACCGTAGTCTTGCCATTTCTTGGCTAGTTTAATCACGTCAATTTTTTCTTGAATCAAACTAGACAAATCTTCCAGTATAGAATCCCAGTTGGTCATAATATCGCTACTGCTTAATTCTTCAGCCAGTATCGGCTGACCTTGCGCTATCACTAGCAATTCTTCGGCTTTATCATGGTCCAGGTTTGTTCGCTCCATTAGCCAGCTTATGGCGTCTTCATCAAATGTCTTAGTAAAATTGACACGATTACATCTGCTGCGAATTGTAATTGGTATATATGCAGGTCTAGATGAAATCAGGAAAAATATGGTATTGCCAGGTGGTTCCTCAAGTATCTTCAGTAAAGCGTTTGCAGAGCTTTTATTCATAGCGTCAGCTGGATCGACTATAGCAATCTTATATAATCCGGATGCGCTGCAGAGTTGAATAGAACTGATCAACTCACGAATGTCATCTACTCTAATTTGTTTTCCTTGCCCTTCAGGAACGATCCTCATGATATCGGGATGATTACCTGCCTTGGCTAAAGTACACGATTTACATTGACCACATGCCAGATTCGATGCAGGTTTTCTGCATAACAACTTCGATGCAAAGGTATAGGCGAACTGCTCTATCCCTAATCCAGCTTGCCCGACTAAAAGCAATGCATGTGCAAGTCGGTTGGAATCATGGGCAAGAAAAAGTTGCGACCATTGTTTTGACTGCCATGGATAGACTGAATTAGTCATAATACTCAAGTATGGTAGTTATTTCCTTCTGAATTTCAGTGACTGCCTGGTTTGCATTTATAATCTTGAAGCGGTCAGGTTCAGTTTTGGCAATACCAAGGTATGCTAGTCTTACTTTTTCAAAAAACTCGGACGCTTCCCCTTCGAATCGATCTGCTTTGCTGCGTGATGTTGCTCTAATTAATCCAACGTCCACGGGAACGTCAAACAGTAGTGTCAAGTCAGGTTTTAAACCCCGTTGTATCAAGGCCTCCAATATACTGATTTCTTTGTAGCTGATACCTCGTCCGCCACACTGATAAGCATAGGTAGCATCTGTAAAGCGATCACATATTACTGTGTGACCTTTTCCAAGTGCCGGAGAAATAATCTCTTGAAGGTGTTGAGCACGCGCCGTAAAAATAAGAAGCAATTCAGTCATACTGTCGATATGAAGATTTGAACTGTCCAGAAGAATTGCTCTAATCGCTTCACCCATTTTTGTGCCGCCTGGTTCACGTGTCAAAGTCACGTCATTGCCTTTTTGGGTGAAGAATTCAGCAATAAAATCTACTTGAGTTGTTTTGCCGGCACCTTCTATCCCTTCTAGAGTTATGAACAACCCTGTTGCCATAGCAATAAAATTAACGCCTGTTTAACTGATACATTGCTACGGCACGATTGTGTTCTTCTAGAGTAGCCGAAAAATGATGTGTACCATCACCCTTAGCTACGAAGTACAACTCATTTCCGTCGTCAGGTTGTAGTGCGGCTCTTATTGAATCATGACCGGGAGATGCGATAGGTGTTGGCGGCAGGCCGCTGTATACATAAGTATTATAAGGAGAATCAACATAGA
Organism: Gammaproteobacteria bacterium; assembly: GCA_965226155.1. Lineage (GTDB taxonomy): Bacteria > Pseudomonadota > Gammaproteobacteria > Eutrophobiales > Eutrophobiaceae. The sequence continues at coordinate 2,501,914 of OZ245331.1, read as the reverse complement.
GGTCTTTTTTGCGGATATTGCCATCATAGGATTTACCCATAGCATAGATTACAGTCGGATCGGTTTGTAATTTCATGCCCTTTTTCAAGCGTCGGACAAATACACCTGCAATTTTGCTTCTCTCTTCTCCCACTGCCGTTTCTTTTCCCACAATGGATGCCATGATCAAAGCTTCGAATGAATTTTTATATGGCAACCCAGTAAATCGTTGTTGCCACTCGTCCTCTAAGATTTTCATCATCAATGTATTAGCGCGACGAAGAAACTCGACATCTGTTGTACCTCTTGGGAAATGATAGGTGTCCGGATATATCATCCCCTCAGAACTGCCATTAATCAAATTAATCGCCTGCGCATAATCAGCAACAATGTCATTGGGAATTGTTTGTAAAAGATTTTTCTCTGCTCGAATTAATTTGATAATCTGTTCAATGGATAACCCTTCAGGTATGGTTAATGAATACTGGACTACCTTGCCACTTACTATTTTATCCAACAATTGTAGCTGGCTCGTACCTGGTTCGATTCCATACTCCCCAGCTTTAATTAATCTCGATTTGTTCTTTCGTCTGACTTCAATAGCCAGATAATAGGGATGATCAATCCATCCTTGTTCAACAAGCATATTGCTTATGCTGGTAATTCCCATTCCGTGACTAATATTGATATGGACGGGTTCATCAATGTTCATTGGTGAATTTAGCTCTTTCTGCATATCTATGTACAACCAGTACAAGCAAAGCGCAGAACTCAGTATCAGTGCAGAAAAAAAAGCCGTTAAATTTCTGGACATGTAAAAATACCTAATCAAATACTCAAGTTCTAAATTTTTCTAAATATCAAAGATCCATTTGTCCCGCCAAAACCGAATGAATTCGATAGAGTTATATCGATCTTCATTTTTCTAGCTTCATTAGGCACATAGTCCAAATTGCATTCAGGATCAGGGTTTTCAAGATTGATTGTTGGTGGGCAAACTTGATCGCGCAATGCTAATAGACAAAAGATTGCTTCAACACCACCGGCAGCACCAAGTTGATGCCCTATCATGGATTTGGTTGAACTGATGTTAATTCCCCCGATGTCTTTACCAAATATTTGCTTGATTGCATTGGTTTCTGCAATATCACCTGCCGGTGTTGATGTTCCATGTGCATTGACATAATCGACTTCTGATGCATTGAGGCCAGCATTACGTATAGCATTGCGCATACACATTACTGCGCCTGAACCATCCACTGATGGGGCAGTCATGTGATAGGCGTCAGCACTCATGCCATATCCAATGATTTCACCGTATATATTTGCATCGCGTTTTTTTGCATGCTCATATTCTTCTAGGATCAAAACACCAGCACCCTCGCTCAACACAAATCCATCTCTGTCCCTGTCCCAAGGTCTACTGGCCCTTTCAGGATCATCATTACGCGATGACAAAGCCTTTGCATTTGCAAATCCAGCTAGTCCCGTTGGTGATGTCGCCATTTCAGAGCCGCCCGCCAACATGATGTCTGCATCGCCGTATTCAATAATCCGAAAAGCATCACCAATGTTGTGGGTCCCGGTGCTGCAAGCCGTTGCAATCGCAAAATTTGGACCTTTAACTCCGAAATAGATAGACAGGTGCCCAGAGGTCATATTGATGATGTTACTTGGTACGTAAAAAGGCGATACACGGCGTGGACCACCTTTGAGCAAGGTCTGCGTTCCCTTTTCAATTCCTGGTAATCCACCGATACCAGATCCCACGGCCACACCGATCCTGTGACTATTTTTTTCTGTTACTGTTATGCCCGCATCATTGAATGCCTGTATTCCTGCTGCCATGCCATAATGAATAAACGGATCCATTTTTCGGGCTTCTTTTCGAGAGATATACTCTTCTATATAAAAGTTTCTAATAGAACCCCCAATACGGACAGGAAAATCACTGGTATCGAAATGGGTAATCAATGAAATACCGCTTTGCCCGGCGACAATATTGCGCCAGGTATCTGTGACGTTATTTCCAACGGGAGTAACTAGACCAACCCCAGTAATAACTACTCGGCGCTTACTCACTTGTGAAATTAGTTTGCTTGGCTGTTAAAAGAAAAGGACGCTACTGAAATAATGCGGCCTTGCTAGTACTAGAGTTTGTAAGTTATTCCAGATTGGCACTTATATGATCTATCGCCTGCTGGACCGTGGTAATTTTCTCAGCCTCTTCATCGGGTATTTCAGTTTTAAATTCTTCCTCGAGTGCCATAACCAATTCAACGGTATCAAGTGAATCAGCGCCTAGGTCATCAACAAATGACGACTCTTTAGTCACTTCTTCCTCTTTAACCCCTAATTGCTCTACGACTATTTTTTTTACTCGTTCTTCAACACTCATAATGAATGATTCCTCCCTATGCGGAATAAGGCACCGAAGTGCGGCTGTAAGTTTAGTGAATTGAATCCAACTTGCAAGTAGTTAGATAGGTATTTTATATTAATGTCTATTTTAAACATAGACTTAATTCTTAATTTTAAATTAAACAATAAGCGTTTTACGCCATGTACATCCCCCCATTGACATTAATGGTTTCCCCTGTGATATAACCTGCAGATTCCGATGCAAGGAAAGTGACCGTTTCAGCGACTTCCTTTTTTAGCCCTAATCGGCCTAATGGAATTTGTGTCGTCAATGTCTTAATCTGTTCCTCAGTTAACGCATCAGTCATATCGGTTGAAATAAAACCGGGCGCAACCGAATTAACTGTGATTCCTCGGCTACCTACCTCTCTAGCAAGTGACTTGGTAAATCCGATTAACCCGGCCTTGGCTGATGAATAATTTACCTGACCAGCATTTCCAGAGAGAGCCACTACCGAACTGATATTGATAATCCTGCCATAGCGGGATTTAATCATTCTTTTTAGACACATTTTACTCATCCTAAAGACCGAATTTAGATTAGTGTTGATAACATCTAACCATTCGTCATCTTTCATGCGTAATATTAAATTATCTTTGGTAATTCCTGCATTATTGACAAGTATTGTTGGAAGAAGGTTTTCTTCAGCCAACTCGTTAAAAAGAGATTGAATAGATTCTGAATCTGAGATGTCGAGCACTTTAGTATGAGCTTCAATTTTTTTTGTTTTAAAATCATTCGATATTTTCTCAGCCCCTGCTTCAGTCGTTGCTGTACCAATGATGGTCGCGCCACTATCCGCCAATGATGACGCTATTTCCTTGCCGATACCTCTGCTTGCACCTGTGACCAATGCAATCTGTTTTGAAAGATTAATTTTCATTTTTAACAGGTTCCAATATGGATTCTAATGATGCTGGATCACTGATCGATACCGTATTTAGCTTTTTGTTGTTTTGTTTAACCAGGCCAGACAGTATCTTGCCTGGTCCGCTTTCTATAACAGATGATATCCCCATATCATTAAACCTGGTTATTGTTTTTGTCCATTGCACAGGTTGGCATAATTGGCTTATCAGACCAGATCTAATTTCACTTGCTTTTGTACGTGGCAATGCATCAATATTCTGAATAATTGGTATCTCCGCATCATTTAAGTCTATCTGATTTAACCGCACAGTAAGTTTCTCCGCTGCACTTTCCATCAACATGCAATGAGAGGGAACACTAACAGATAATTCAACAGTACGTTTTGCGCCTGAATTTTTAGCCATTTCTGATGCTCGGCGGACAGCTTCAACATATCCAGCAATAACGATCTGTTTCGGAGTATTGATATTCGCCACAGCCACTACTTCCCCTTGCGCAGCATTCTGGCATATTTCACTTATTTTAGATTCATCAAGACCTAGAATTGCAGTCATAGCTCCGGAACCCTCAGCAACAGCATGTTGCATATAGTTACCCCTGTCTTTAACCAGTTTGACTGCATCAACTAGACTTATCGAACCTGAACATACCAGTGCCGTATATTCTCCTAGGCTGTGCCCTGCCATGACTTCTGGTTGTTGCCCAAGATGCTCTTTCCAAATTCGCCATACGGCGACCCCTGCTGTTAACAAGGCAGGTTGTGTATTTTCCGTCTTGTTTAATTGTTTTTCAGGTCCAGTTTGTGTTAATTGCCACAAATCAAAACCGATTGCATCAGATGCTTCACTGTATGTGGCACCGACAGTTACAAACTTTGACGCTAGTTCTGCCAGCATTCCTGTCGATTGTGAGCCTTGACCCGGAAAGATAAACGCTAACTTGTTACTGAGTGATTCTTGATGAGTATCTGTCATAAATAATAAAAATCAGTAAAAACTGAATGCAAATATCAGCTGGTCAATATCGTAATAAATTTGCACCCCAAGCAAAACCTCCTCCTATGGCTTCAAACAGAAGTGTTTCACCTTGTTTTATTCGTCCGTCACGAATGCCAACATCAAGCGCCAACGGTATCGATGCAGCAGAGGTATTACCGTGATCCTGAACTGTCATGATTACTTTGCTCATTGGTAATTGCAGTTTCTCGGATGTCGCAGTGATGATACGTTGATTGGCTTGGTGCGGGATCAGCCAGTCAATATCTTCCTTTTTCATTCCCGTAGATTGCAATGTTTCATCTACAATTTTGGCCATTGCCTGGACTGCAAACTTAAAAACTTCCCTACCCTGCATTCGGATATATGGATCGTCTCCAGGCTTAGATACACCGCAAGGTACTTGGAGCATTTGGTTATATGAACCGTCGGCATGCAGTACTGAATTAATCACCCCAGGTTCATCAGCTACTTTAAGGATGATTGCACCGGCACCATCTCCAAAAAGCACACAGGTAGTCCGATCATTCCAATCCAGTATTTTCGAATAACATTCAGAACCGATTACCAATGCATACTTGATTTTTCCCGATTTCATAAAGTTATCCGCCACGGAGAGCGCGTAGACAAAACCCGCACAAACTGCCTGGATATCGAATGCAGCACAATTATTTCTGATTTCAAGATGGTTTTGTAACAAACAAGCAGTGCTTGGGAATATTTGATCTGGTGTTGAGGTAGCAAGCACAATCAGGCCGATTTCATTTTTGTTAATTCCGGCAGTATCGATAGCTATTTGAGAAGCTTGTAATGCCATATCGCTGGTTGATTCACCTTCGTCAGCGATATGTCGAGTTTTTATTCCTGTACGAGTCTGGATCCAATCATCGGAAGTGTTGACCATTTTCTCCAGGTCAGCATTCGTCATTATCCGTTGAGGTAAGTACGCGCCAGTACCAATTATTTTTGAATAAATCAAATTATCGCGTTCCCATTTAAAAATTTTTCCAGACCCATTGAAATTTTCTCAGGAACATTCTTGTCTACTTCGAGTATGGCTTCATCGATCGCATGGGAAAAGGACATTCTATCTGCACTCCCATGGCTTTTTACTACAATTCCGCGGAGTCCAAGTAGACTTGCCCCATTATAGCGTCTGGGGTCAATTTTACGCATGATTTCTTTCAGAACAGGCATAGAAAGGATTGCTGAAACTTTACCGTAGGACGACCTAGAAAATTCAGCCTTTATGTGATGGCTGAATAGTTTTGCAACGCCTTCACTGGCCTTGATGGCAATATTGCCAGTAAAGCCGTCAGTAACAATTACGTTGACCTTTCCTGTATAAATATCAGTCCCTTCAACAAAACCGACGTAATTCAAGCTACTGTTCGACAATAGTAATGCAACTTGCTTTACCCGGTCGTCACCCTTCATTTCTTCAGCGCCGACATTCAATAAACCAATAGATGGAGATTGTATATTATCGATTGCACTGGAGAGTTCTGATCCCATTACCGCGAATTGTAATAGTTGATCAGAGCTCGGGTTAACATTTGCTCCTAAATCTAATAAATGGGATTGACCTTCTAATCCTGGCATAGGTGAGCAAATAGCAGGACGTTCTATACCAGGCAGCATTTTCAATACATATTTAGAAATCGCCATGAGTGCGCCTGTGTTACCTGCACTGACGCATGCATTTGCCTTTGCATCTTTGACTTGTTCAATGGCAATCCTCATCGACGATTGCTTTTTATTTCGCAATGCCTGTGCTGGTGATTCATGCATTTCAATCGCTTCAGGCGCATGTTCAATTTTTAGCCGATCACTGAGAGGAATTTTATTTTTAGTTAATTCACTGCGAATGATGCCTTCATTACCCACAAGAATCAGAGCTAACTTCTTGTGTTTTTCCATAGAGTAGGCAGCAGCTAGAATAATCTCGGAAGGCCCGAAATCACCGCCCATGACATCAATAGCAATACGGTCGATCAAAATAATCTACCTGGAAGGAACGATAAATTTACAAAATGACGATAGTTAGAATAGTAATGCAAACGTTGCGCTAGTAAACAAACTATTACACTTCGTCCTTGCTATCACGGACTTGTTTGCCTCGATAATAGCCATCGGAACTAATATGATGTCGTCTGTGTACAGTTCCGGTAGTTGGTTCGACAGACAGCGTGGGGTTTGCCAACGAGTCATGTGATCTTCGCATGCCTCGACGTGCAGTTGATTTTTTAGATTTTTGTACAGCCATGGTTTTATCATCTCCTAAACATTAGGTTTTACTCGATTTTAGCTTACTCAATACTGTAAATGGATTTTCTTTCTTAACAGAATGACGGTTTGATTGTCCTTTTACAGAACACGCATCTTGTGGATGCAATGGCGCAATAGGCAAACCAAGAATTACTTCTTCTTCAATCAAATCAAGCAATAAAAATTTTTCTTCATTAATTAGTATTGGTTCTAAGTCACTGTTAATTAATTCAATTTCATTTCCGTTTTTGATAACACTGATACTAATCGGATTATCTAGGATAAATTTCATTTCTGATAAACATCGCTGACATTGCATAGTCAATGTTGTTTCCAGATTTCCAGTAATCTGGATTTCTCCATGTGTACCTTTACAGAACACAAGGCTGAAGCTGACTTCACCATCCGGACTTGATACCAGGCTGGTGAGACGAGGCATTTCGATCTGGTCAATTTTGCCGATTAATACTTCACCAGCTGCAGCTAATCTCTCAGGCTCGATGTATTGAGGCAGAACAGATGGCATCAGGCGGGCAAGTTTAGCTAGTCATGTACAGGCTGTCAAAGAGATAAAGTGGTTTAAGCTATTGACTTGACATCAATTTACAGATGTTCATGATAGCAAGCTATGATTAAACCTGAAAAAATCATCATGGCGTCTTCTTCGCCGTATCGAAAAGCACTGATGCAACGTTTGCAAATCTCATTTATTACTATAAATCCAGGCATTTCGGAATCACCCTTACCCTCTGAGTCAGCCTCACAAATTGTGAGTCGTTTGGCTCGAGAAAAAGCTGAAAAAGTGGCTGAAAATGAAAAAAATGCCCTCATTATTGGCACTGATCAGGTCGCTATTCTTGAGGATCGCATACTTGGGAAACCCGGTTCCAGGTCAAATGCGAAAAAACAACTCACATCGATGAGAGATCAAGAGGTGTCATTTTTAACAGGATTATGTGTTCTAAATACCCGATCAGGAAATAGTTTGACAGATGTTGTCTCAACCAAGGTCAGCTTTCGGGATTATTCCGATAATGAAATTGAACGCTACTTAGATAAAGAGTCCCCGTTTGACTGTGCGGGTAGCTTCAAATCGGAACAACTTGGTATCACTTTGGTTAAAGCGATTTCGGGATCGGACCCTACATCGTTAATAGGGTTACCACTGATAAGACTGGCAGAAATGCTGCGTTCTGAAGGTTGTTATATACCTTGATATTACTTTAATATAACTATATATCTCTTTATTTTAATTCGATATTTAAACTACTTATCAGCGAATCTGCTACTGTCGCCCCTAGCTGCTTAGCGAATCGATCCAAATAACTCTGTTGATAACTAAAATTGACGATATCCTCTGCACCAATGATTTCTCTTGCAACATGACTTGCACTTGCCAACCCATCTGCCAGCCCTAGTTCCACCGACTGTTCGCCCGTCCAGATCAGGCCCGAAAAGATTCGTTCATCATCCTTCAAACGTTCACCACGACCTTTCTTAACCACGGTAATGAACTGTTGGTAAATATCATCCAGTAGCGTATCGACATGAACTAATTCTTCTTCCCGGGGCGGCACAAATGGATCCAGGAAATCTTTGCTTTCACCAGCGTGACGGGTCCTTCTTTCAATACCAAGTTTATCTATTGCATCTACGTAACCAAAGCCAGACATGATGACGCCAATCGATCCTACTAGGCTTGCTTTGTTTGCATAGATTTCATCTGCAGCTGAAGCTATGTAATATCCACCTGATGCGCAGATATCACTAATAACTGCATATATTGGAATTTCTGGGTTTTGTTCACGCAGGCGATATATTTCGTCGTTGACGTAACCTGCTTGTACAGGACTTCCACCAGGGCTGTTAATGCGAAGAATTATCCCTTGGGTATTTTTATCCTCGAATGCCCTTCTCAGTCCGGTAACGATATTATCTGCACTGGCTTCAGAATCTGCACCGATTGCTCCGGAAATTTGAATTAGGGCAGTGTGCTTACCACCGCCGAGTTTTGGAGTTTCCAGGTTCCATCTGCCTTGTATAAAAATAGCAAGAAAACTGAATAAATATACTGCTAACAGCAACTTAAAAAAGATCCCCCAGCGACGATTACGTCGCTGCTCAGTTAGTAGTTCTCTTGCAATTCCGTTCGCTAGAGTTTGCTCAAATTCATTGTTGCTGGTAGTGGATTTATTTGAATTGTTTTCGGTCATATTCTAACTATCTCTTTTAAGGTTAGGCTGTTTCGGCATTAGACTAGTCATTTCAGACTAGTTCATTGAATTCTAGCAGACACTTGGCAGGATGTGCTCATAACTTACTATAAACATATCAGGATTTTAGCATTTATTGCGACGGGTATATTACGGTTGCACATGGTCATATTCAATAAGAAACTCCTCAAGATCTCTGTGTAAATCTGTTTTAATAAGCTGGATCTTTTTAGCCAAGACTTCCGGCAGATATATTGTGTAAGCGTGGAGAAACATGCGATTTAAACCTAATTTCTTCAATGATTTATTAAAAATCTTGTCACCATATTTATCATCTCCTGCAACCGGATGACCAATAGAGCTGCCGTGAACACGTATCTGATGTGTACGTCCTGTCAAGATCTCTACCTCCACTAAACTGGACTGATTGATAGTTCGGATAAGTTTGAATCGACTTATCGACGCCTTTCCGTTATCGCTAATACGCGATAATCTTTCCCCGTCTCGATCTGAGTTGCGTTGTAATGGTTTGTTTACTTCGATGACATCCTCAGTCATTTGCCCTTTCAATAATGCAATATAGCGCTTCTTGATTTGTCCAGTTCTGAAACCTGTCTGCAACTGCCTCAGGTACATGTGATTTTTAGCAATCAACAAGACGCCAGAAGTCTGTTTGTCCAAACGGTGCGCCAAATGTAATTGATCACCGTCATTACGCATATATTTAAGTAATTCAATTACGCCATAGCTACTACCACTACCGCTATGAACAAGTAGACCAGAAGGCTTGTTGATTACCAGTAGATCTGGGTCTTCATGGATCTGAGCGTTCTTCACTAAATCCAACTGGTACTGGGGTGGAGGGGAAGTTTCTCCGTTAGAAATCATGGAAAACGGTGGTATACGGACATTGTCACCTTCCTGAAGTCGATAATTCTGCTGTATACGCTTACTATTTACTCTGACTTCTCCACGTCTCAACATTCGATAAATCCGAGTTTTCGGTATATTTGCAAGAATAGTGAATAAAAAGTTATCTATACGCCGATCAGCCTGATCGTGGTTGATCTGGACGTAGCTAACAGGGTATTTTTTGTTTTGATTCGGGGACATATGTAATGTTCTTAACCATTGCTGCAATATGACAAGATTGCTATATTAGCACCCAGAGGAGATAGTATGTTCTCTTTGACTATTCGGCATGCAGGCAAATGCATCCTTGAGATAGTGGTGGAGTTAGTAACAATAAGCGGGATCTGAATTTTTCTGTTGTTTTGATGAGACATTTTGTTCCGGCCTCCACTCGACTAGATATACGAATAGGACCAGGTTTCATGGGAATTATTTAGATGGTTTCTGTATTACGAGTCATGGCCTTGATGAAAGCAAATTAGTCTGACATCAGGCAGATGACAATTTGAAAATTACAATTTTAGTCCGAGTCATACTCGGAGGAAGATTTAGCTACGCTCCCGCTGTTTTAGTTGCATATCGTTTGGTCATAGCAGTTAATTTGGGTTGAGCGCAAGGATTAAATGAAATGAAAAGAATGTTGATCAACGCGACTCAACCGGAAGAGTTGCGTGTTGCTTTAGTCGATGGACAACGTTTGTATGATTTAGATATTGAATCTACCCAACGGGAACAGAAAAATCCAATATCTATACATGCCGGGTCGTACGTATTGAACCAAGTCTTGAAGCTACCTTCGTTGATTATGGATCAGAACGTCATGGTTTCTTGCCACTGAAGGAAATATCCCACTCTTTATTCAAAAAAATGACGACCCAAATCAGGGCCGTATTATTGTTAAGGATGAGCTGAAGGTTGGCCAAGAGTTTATTGTCCAAGTTGAAAAGGAAGAACGAGGTAATAAAGGGGCTGCACTGACGACTTTTGTCAGTCTAGCTGGACGCTATCTCGTATTAATGCCGAATAACCCTCGCGCTGGAGGGGTATCCAGACAAATTGAAGGTAAAGACCGGGCTGAAGCCAAAGTTGCCATGAGCTCCCTCGAAGTACCACAAGGGATGGGTTTTATCCTAAGAACGGCAGGCATCGGCAAAAGTACTGAAGAATTACAATTGGATCTGGATTATCTGTTGAGTGTTTGGGACGCTATCTCTTCCGCATCTAAGATTCGGCCAGCACCGTTTCTCATTTATCACGAAAGTGATGTGGTCATCAGGGCAATACGAGATTACTTGCGTAAGGACATTGCGGAAATCTGGGTTGACGATAGAGAAGCACATCAACGTGCCCATGAATTCATGCAGCAGGTGATGCCACATAATCTGGATAAATTAATACTCTATAAGGAAGTAGACCCGCTTTTTAATCGCTACCAGATTGAAAGTCAGATCGAAACTGCCTTCTCTCGTGAAGTACGCTTGCCATCTGGTGGTGCTGTAATCATCGATCATACTGAAGCAATGATATCAATTGATATCAATTCCGCCCGTGCCACAGCTGGTTCAGATGTAGAAGAGACCGCTTTTAATACAACTCTTGAAGCCGCTGATGAAATTGCTACGCAATTCAGATTGCGCGATATCGGTGGTTTAGTTGTCATTGATTTTATAGATATGATGAGTAATCGTAACCAACGTGAAGTTGAAGAACGGCTTAAAGAAGCTCTAAAACTGGACCGTGCTCGTATCCAAGTCGGTAGGATTTCACGGTTTGGGTTGCTGGAAATGTCTAGGCAGCGTTTACGTCCTTCGTTAGAGGAGTCTAGTCAACTTGCCTGCCACGCTGCAGTGGCCAAGGCACGATACGTGGTGTGGAATCCAGTGGCCTTGCTGTCTTGAGAATTCTTGAAGAAGAGGCCATGAAGGAAATGACTGGTAAAATTATCGCTAAATTACCAGTGGAAACTTCTACCTTCTTATTAAATGAAAAGAGAAATATGATAAGTGAAATTGAGCAAAGACACGATGTTAATATCATTATCCTTCCTGACCCGGACATGGAGACCCCTCACTATCAGATCCAACGGATTAGGCTTTCTCATGCTGAAATGGGTGCCGTCAACAAGCAGAGTTACGAGTTAGCAGAAGAAAAACCTGAAGAAAAGGTTGAAGACTTGGTAAAGCCGGCTACCTCGCCTAAGGAGGTGCCTGCAGTCCGACGTGTCATCCACGATAAACCTCTTCCTAAGCCAAAAAAATCTGGTGGCTTTTTAGCAAGGCTATTTAACAGATTGCTAGGCAGGCAAGTAGCGGAACCTCAACAAGTAAAACAAAAACCGTACAATGACAATAACCGGCGAAGAAGATCAGGTCGTAGCAATAATCGCAATCAAAGGAATGACAACAATTCAAATCGACAACGGAATAACCCTAGAAAATCTGGCCAGCAAAATAGTCAAAAAGCAAAGGAGCATAGTAAGCCAAAAACTAGTGGCGACGGAAAGTCTGATAGACCAAACAGGAACTCAGGGAATAGGCACAAATTAACTCAGACTGCGGTGACTGATGCAACTACCCAGCAAGATAAAAATGCAGCTGGCAATAATGCTGCACAAGCCGACGTAGTGGCAGCCAATACGTCCCAAGATTCATCTATCGGAAATTCTGATAGACCAAACAGCGCACCAGAGAATAAGTACAAAATAACACAGGCAGCATCGACTGATATAACAACCAAACAAGATGGAAATACAACTGAAAACAATGCAGTACAAGCCGACGTGGTGACAACCAATACGCCATCAGATTCGTCTACCGGCAATACATCCTAGTCTAATGTTGACGCCTGCATCAAGGATTTCATCTCTCTTACAGCAGCAGACAATCCGTTGAATACGGCCCTCGAGACAATGGCATGACCAATATTCAATTCGTGGATTTCGGAAATACTTGCTATCTGCCGGACGTTATCATAATTCAAACCATGTCCAGCATTAACTTGGATACCCAATTCAGTGCATTGGGTAACCACATCACGAATTAGGACTAGCTCTTTTTCTTGATTTTGCTTGTTTGGCGCATCAGCATAAGGCCCGGTGTGCATTTCGACCGCTCTGGCTCCGACATCAGCAGATGCCTGAATTTGTTTCTCATCAGCATCAATAAATAAAGAAACACGTATCCCCGCACTACTTGCCCTGGCGCATGCTTCCTGAACCCTGATTTTGTTATTAATGACATCCAGACCGCCTTCTGTTGTTAATTCTTCTCTTCGTTCTGGTACATAACAGCAGTAGTCTGGCTTAATCCGTTCAACAAAATCTAGCATTTCATCGACAACTGCTAATTCTAGATTTAATGGAAAAGAAGACAATTTTTTTAGTTGAATAACATCTTCATCTTGAATATGCCGTCTATCCTCGCGTAGGTGCACAGTAATTGAGTCTGCACCAGATTCAATTGCCATCTTAGCGGATGAAATCAAATCAGGGTACGGTGTTCGGCGAGCTTGCCTTAAGGTCGCAATATGGTCAATATTTACGCCTAGTAACATTGGTTTCATGAATTTTATTGAAAAGGTAGTTATTGGTTACTAGTAAAATTATCTAAATATGCTTTATATAGAGTTCGTGAACCAAGAGGTTTATCTCCTATATGATCATGAAGCATCATACGCATCAACTGTTTCGATTCATTTGATATAGTTGCATCCCAATTCTGCTCAGATGACAAAGCAAATAAAGTTTTACCTGATACTTGTATGTAATTTGCAGTATCCGGTTTATTAATGACAGGGCCATATTCAGCCTGGTAGTAGTATTCCTTTTCAGCATTGACTGGAACTCCAGTTTCAATCTCATGATCCAGTACTAACCCATATCCAAGTGATTTTAACAAGTGTTTTTCAAACATTCTAAGCACCCGATCTTCACTCGCACAAGAATCAAGTTGCGATACAGCATTGTCATAAATCTGGAATAGATCCGGGTGTGACTCATGCTTGTGAAGCATCCTTAATAATAGCTCATTTATATAAAAACATGACAATAACCATTTGCCGTGGAGTTTGTATGGTGTACCTATGAATTCAGCTCCGGTTAATGTGCCGAGATCAGTTCTGATAGTCCATGAAATATTTAGCTTCCTTGCGGGTTGTAATAGGCCTGACAGGTTGTTCCCTGCCCTCTTTGCCCCTTTCGCAACAAGACTTACGCGGCCATGTTCCAATGAGAATACATCTAGTATGGTACTTGATTCTTTATATGGTCTTTGATGAAGTATAAAACAGGGATGTAGCTCAGCTTTCATAATCAAAATTCAACAACCTCTTCAACAACTCATGTCTTTAAGGCTTTGCAGCAATTCATCTTTTTTTGTCCAATTTTTACTTACTGTCACCCAATTACGCAAATAGACTTTCTTTTGGAAAAGTTTTTCCATATCTTTTCTGGCTTGTTCTCCAACCGACTTAAGTACAGAACCCTCCTTGCCAACCACGATCAATTTTTGACTTTTGCTTTCGACCCAAATTAAACCCTTTATTGATATTAAATCAGTCGCATCATTGTACTCATCGATAGTTACAGCTATTTGATATGGCAATTCATCTCCGAGTTTCTGGATCAATTTTTCTCTAATAAATTCTGCAGCAAAAAATCGTTCTGTACGGTTAGTAACCTGATCCTCTGCAAACATCGCTGGACCAGATGGCAACATGGAATAGACTGTCTTCTCAAGACTATCAACATTGTCAGTATCTTTTGCAGATATTGGAATTATCTCTGAAATTGACGTTAAGTCATGAACTTCTTTTATGAACGGCAACAAATCGTCCTTGGATCCTAACCTATCGATTTTATTTATAACAAGAATAATAGGTGAACTTACATTTTGAAGTAGTTTCAGTACATGGCTATCATCCTTTGTCCACCTACCTACCTCGATCATAAACACAAGCACATTGACCTGCTCCAGTGTCATCATTGCCTCACCAAGCATCTGACGGTTTATAGCATTGTTATATGTAGTCTGGATGCCAGGCGTATCTATATAAATTGCCTGAAATGATTTTTCAGTCTTGATGCCAATCAAATGAATACGAGTAGTTTGAGGTTTGCGGGAAGTTATGCTAATTTTTTGCCCCAAAATATGATTCAGTAATGTGGACTTTCCTACATTTGGCCTGCCTATAATAGAAATATAACCACAACGAAAGTCATAGGAATCGTCAGTATCAGTAGAGGGAGAATTCGCCATTAGTACTATGGATCAATAATTTCCAGTATCATACTTGCGGCAGATTGTTCCGCAATTCGTTTACTCTTTCCCTTGGCGGTTATGTAATGCCCCAATTTTTCAATGGTGCATGATACTGTAAAGTCCCGTTTATGTGGTTCACCAGCCTCATCAATTACGCGATAGATTGGCAGTGGGATTTTCCTAGATTGTAGAATTTCTTGAAGTATTGTTTTAGGATCTATACTAATATCTTCAATATTCAATTTATTTACAAGTTCAGAATATAGCGTATTAATAAAAGTGGCACAGGCGCTAATCCCGGAGTCAAGGTAGATAGCGCCGATGATTGATTCAAGTGCATTCGCTAGTATTGAATCCCTGTTCCAACCGCCGCTCTTTTTTTCCCCAGGTCCAAGAATAAGCGCAGAGCCTAAATTCAGACTCTTAGCCAAAGATGAGAGTGTTTCACCTCGAACGAGGCTGGCACGCAGACGTGTCAGATTTCCTTCTGGTTCGTCAGGGAATTTGGAAAATAGAATTTCTGCAATGACAAACCCAAGGATAGAATCACCTAAAAATTCGAGTCGCTCATTATTATTCTTACCAGCACTTCTGTGTGTCAGAGCTGTATCCAGTAAATCCCTGTTTTTAAATTGGTATCCAAGTAATATTAACGGCAAATTGACATCCTGATTGACGCTATTCTTTGGAATTTAGTAATGGGAATTGCTTGTCATATGTCAGTAATAGCTTCAGATCAGCAACAAGCACGTTGGTATTTCGGTATGTGAAGTGCAACATGTTCGGTTCACTCTTTTTTTTGGATTTCACCAATTTTAGGTGATTCTTGACATTTCTGTCAGTGAAAAGGTTAATATTATTAACTGCCATAGCCCTCATAAAGCGTCTTCCTAGTGCTGAAGCGCTCTGGTCGGCAGAATCCGGCTGATTTACAACGGCATTTATAGCAGCCTCTATCTGGAATTTTTCGTTATAAAGGGGAAACACTCTCAAGCCGAACAGCACAAAGACTGCAATAATAACAAGCACGAAACACAATCCCATAAATGTTAGTCCAGATTGATTTTTAATTGATTGTTTCATAATCATGTCCTCGTTCAAATGTAAATTTATTCCAGTATGGTACCAATTCGACTCCAGCCTACGCCACCATTTTTACGATCCCAGTTCATCCATATAAAAATAGCCCTACCGACGAGATTTTCGTCTGGCACAAACCCCCAGACCCTGGAGTCGCTGCTATTATCACGATTATCACCCATGACAAAATAATGCCCATCAGGCACGACTGTATCCGTATTGAATAACGTTCTCCGATCTGGGTTTATTAGAATATCATGTTCAACATCATCCAAAAATTCTTCAAACCATAAATGTCCAGATTCTCTGATGCCTGCGCCTACCCCTTGGTATAGTCCTAAGGGCTGTCTAGTTACCCCTATACCATTGATATATAAAGTTTTATCTAAATATTGAACCCGATCGCCAGAGACAGCAACCACCCGTTTGATGAACGGGATAGCAGGATTTTCCGGTGATCGAAATACAACCACATCTCCTCTCTTAGGGGTTTTATTATCAATAATCTTAATATTCGCTAGAGGCAATCTGATGCCGTAATCGTATTTATTGACAAGTATAAAGTCGCCAATCAGCAGTGTAGGCATCATTGATGAAGATGGGATTCGAAAAGGTTCAACGATGAAAGACCGTAAAATAAGCACAATTAAGAATACCGGAAAGAATGATCGTGCATATTCAACAAGTAGCGGCTCTTTTCTTTTAGTTTTCTCTTCGGTTTCTTGTGTTAAATTTTTCTGCCTTCGAGGGTCTATAAACCACGCGTCGACTGCCCATATCCCCCCCGAGACAAATGTAAGTATTACTAGCCATGCCGAAAAATCTAAATTCATTATTCTTTCCCTACGTGAAGAATCGCCATAAAAGCAGACTGTGGAATTTCTATCGAACCGAACTGTTTCATTCGTTTTTTCCCAGCTTTCTGCTTCTCCAACAATTTCCGTTTTCGTGAAATATCACCCCCATAACACCTTGCTGTCACATTTTTGCGTAATGCTTTTACAGTTTCCCTTGCAATTATTTTTGAACCAATTGCAGCTTGTATCGCAACTTCGTACATTTGCCTGGGGATAAATTCTTTCATCTTCTCCGATAATTCTCTGCCACGACGTTCTGACGTGTCTTTATGTACGATAGATGATAACGCATCTACCCTTTCTCCATTAATCAAAATATCTAGTTTCACAAGAGAGGAATTTTGATACCGTCTAAAATGATAGTCGAATGATGCATAACCTCGACTTAACGATTTTAATCTGTCAAAAAAATCCAAAACAACTTCACTTAATGGTAATTCATATGATATGGATATTTGCTTGCCAACATAATGTAGTTTTTTCTGTTCGCCCCTTTTTTCAACACAAAGAGCAATGACGTTGCCCAGATAGGACTGTGGAACGAGGATATCAGCAAGAACGATAGGCTCTCGAATTTCATTTATTTTATTTGAAGGAGGAAGTTTCGCAGGATTGTCTATATACCGAGTTTCGCCTGATGTTGAGAGGACTTCGTAGACTACGGTAGGCGCAGTCGTAATTAAATTGAGATTGTATTCACGCTCTAGCCTTTCTTGTATTATTTCCATATGTAGCATGCCAAGAAATCCACAGCGGAATCCAAAACCTAATGTCTGAGATGTTTCTGGTTCGTAATGTAATGCCGCGTCATTCAGTCGTAATTTCCCCAATGCTTCTCGCAATCCCTCATACTCACTGGAATCAACAGGAAACAAGCCAGCGAACACTCGCGGTTTAATTTTTTGAAAACCAGGCAAGGGTAAAATAGACGAATTTTGGGTAGACGTTATGGTGTCACCTACGGGTGCGCCGTTAATTTCTTTTATCCCAGCTACAACATAACCGACATACCCTGTTTTCAGTTTCGTTTTTGATGTTCTCTTTGGGGCGAATATACCGAGTTCATCTATCTGGTAACTGATACCAGTTGATAGTATCTTGATTTTTTCACCGACTTGAAGTTCCCCATCTACAACCCTCACAAGTGATACGACGCCTAGGTAATTATCGAACCAGGAATCAATTATCAAGGCCCTCAAAGATGAACTTGCCTCTCCTTTAGGTGGGGGGATCTGTTTTACTATCGCTTCTAACAACTCTGGTATGCCTTCACCGGTTTTGGCGCTCACCTTAATTGCGTCATACGCTTCAAGGCCAATAATTTCTTCAATTTCCTGAATTACTCGCTCTGGTTCGGCAGAGGGTAGATCTATCTTGTTGATTATAGGCAGGACAACTAAATCATTCTCAATAGCAGTAAAACTATTTGCTACACTTTGAGCTTCAACACCCTGCGCTGCATCAACTACTAGTAATGCCCCTTCGCACGCACTTAGTGAACGGGATACCTCATAACTAAAATCAACGTGGCCCGGTGTATCAATAAGGTTTAGCTGATAATTGATGCCACTTTCAGATAGATAACTTAGGGCAACACTCTGAGATTTGATTGTGATGCCTCTTTCCTTCTCTATATCCATTGAATCGAGGACCCGATCCGACATCTCACGTTCTGACAATCCACCGCAAATTTGTATAAGCCTATCTGCCAATGTCGATTTTCCATGATCGATATGTGCAATAATCGAGAAATTCCGAATTAACTCCATGTTATTCATGATGGTACCAAGTGTGATTAGTGTCGGTTGAATTTAAAGGGCCGAATTCTAGCCTATCCGGCTGATAAATATAACTGATTTCAATGTAGCTACAGAAAACCACATTAAGTAAGAATTACGGAAAGTGATGAGTACTAGTTAATCTTATAGGTACTTCTAGCAGATTATGCAGACAGTTCTTTATTATTCACTTTTATACTTGGATATATGAATAAGAATGGCTTGCTTCTTGTACGTTCCTTCACAGACCTCTATGCTATTTGCAACTAGAACTGGAATTCTTGCGCCATACCTCTGTTTCAAGTCTGGGTAATTTTCAATATTTATTTCGCGGTAGAAAATCCCTTCCTCATTTAAACTAAATTTGAATTCATCAAAACTACTGCAGGCCGGTTTAGTGTAGAGGAAAAATTAAATAGCATTATTCGTCATTAATCCTAAACGCAAGAAAAATTGGGTTGCCTCGTCGTTGCACCAATACAGGAATAGATTTATCTTTCGGCAAATTCTTAACAACCTCATTAAAACGTTTTACGGTCATTACCTTTTTATTGTTTAATAATAATATTACGTCTCCTTGACGTATCCCTGCTGTATTTGCTGGCCCCTGCTCTACAGACTGTACTAGAACGCCTTGATCCTCTGTTTTTAATTGCTTCCGTTGTTCATCAGTAGGATCGACTACGGTAATGTTCAGAGGGTTGGATGACGATTTCTGTCCCTGCCCATTTTTATTCCCTGCTAAGCTTATTTCTTCTGGCAATTCTTCTAGAACGATATTGATAGATTTTGTTTTTGAATCTCTTATAACTTCAACGGGCACTTTTTTCCCAATATTCGTGTTACCGACTATCGGCGGCAATTGTGAAGAGGAGCTGATTTCAGTATTGTTAAATCTTGTTATTATATCTCCCACAGCAAGGTTAAATTTTTCAGCTGGACTGTCAGGCAATACTCTTGCAATAAGGGCGCCATGGGGGATTTTCATTCCGAACGATTCAGCAAGATCTCTTGTCACATCCTGAATAATTACACCAAGCCAACCACGAGAAACGCTACCTTTATCACGGATTTGTTCATAAACATTGGTGACCACATTAATAGGTACAGCAAATGACAGTCCCATATATCCACCATTGCGACTGTAGATTTGAGAATTTACGCCAATGACTTCACCTTCGAGATTGAACAAGGGGCCACCTGAATTTCCAGGATTGATCGCTACATCGGTTTGTATGAACGGGACATAACTATCACTAGGTAGGCTGCGACCTATAGCACTGATTATCCCCTGGGTAACGGAGTGATCAAAACCAAACGGCGATCCGATCGCAAGCACCCATTTACCAACCCGTAATTTACTCGAATCGCCTAATATCAAAACAGGCAAGTTCTCAGCATCAATCTTTAGTACTGCAATATCGCTTCTTTTATCTTTTCCAATAATTTGAGCAACGAATTCTCGACGATCATTTAATCTAACAATAACTTCATCTGCATCAGCAACGACATGGTTGTTAGTTATGATGTAACCATCTTGTGAAATGATAAAGCCTGAACCTAGCGATGTTCTTTCACCGTAAGGTTGAGCACCTTCTGGAATTTCACCAAAAAACCGATTAAAAAAATCATAAAAAGGACTGTCTTCTGGAATATTAGGGATTGAATTCTGGCGATGTGGTCTTTCTGTCTGTTTCAGTGTTGTACTTATATTTACGACAGCAAGCGAATTTTTTTCTATTATAGGAGTGAAATCCGGTAGTGTCTGGGCTTGTGCCACTTGTATTGAAAACAGAGACAAAAGCACTGAAAAGTATAACGGGTGTGTGGGCAGACGAGACATACTAATATCCTCTAATTAAATATGGTTTTTATCTATTCCGTAAATGGAAGATAAGATACAGAGATTACGGGAGAGTTAAACATACTGATCCAAGAATTTTATTGTGCACCAACGACGGAATTTACCATCCGTTGCACGGTTGCTTGGGGGACCTCCCCTACTGCTGTTACTTGATAGTTATTATCAATAATGGCATAAGCATTAACACCGCCCATATGTAATGGCCCAATAACGGGGCGCGCTTTTCGACCTAATTTTTCAATGAAAATAGATATTATTGCAACGCCGTCAGAATAAATTAGGTGTTCAACCGTACTATTATCATCTGCTATTGCTCTCTGTTCATAATTACTCATCGTGAATCCAGCAGGCATCCAGGAAACTTTCCATTTTTTAGAAACTTTTTTTACACTTTGTTCGGTTTCTTGAAAATAGTGGTGCCAAGTATAGTCCTTCCCTGATATTGAAGGCTTGAACAAATCTTCTGCAATCGAATCTTGAACGGTTAGTTGAGTAAACATCACTTGCTCAATCGATACGCCGGCATTATCTCTCAATTCTGATTTGAGTAACAATTTACTGTCCTTATCGATCCATAGCTGGTACCCATAACGAAAACCGTCTTTAGGTGAGATCTTTACTACCCATGCATCATGACCAGCAACCCGATCATCACCCATAGTAGCGAAGGCATAGTAATCAGCAATTTTCTCAATTGGATCAGGCAGTATAGTCACAAAATTGTTCGAATTACTCCTTTCTACCACGACCATCTGGGTATCATGATAGATGCAGGTAACAGTTTCGTTATTGCGGATAATCTCCCTTGCAAATCCAGTTAACGACACGATTTTTTCAACTTCACCATTACCGTCTGATTTATGAAGGATATGCATAGTGTCCATCGACTTGCCCCGGGAAAATACAAAGGTACCTTCATAATTCAGGTTTCTATTTGCCATGGACATGCTGTTAATTAGATCTTGACTGTCAGGCACATCCTCAGCGGCTGATAAGGGGAATATTAAAAAGCAGAAACAACAGATTAACAGCTGGAAAAATCTATTCATTAATTTCGGTCGCTACCATTCGCACATAAGGCTTAACGCCTTGAACGCCCGTGTTAGTTCGGTATTCGTTATGATTCATAATATAACGACTTAATTGAGCGTTTAACTGGGTTTCTATAGGAGACGGTCTTAACCGACCTTCTGAAACTACGATCGGTTGCACGGGTATATCGATTCGAGAGGAAGGTAGTTGTGTGGGAGCTGTATTAACTTGAGCAGTGCTTATGTCCGGGTTACCACCTGTTTGGTATTGTTGTATCCCCAAAATGGAAACAACAGCGACTGATGCAGCAATGGCAATCCCCAAGACTGGTTTCAACAAAGTTGATAGTGACTTAGATACCGGCGCGAGTATCGTTGGTTCTTGCTTTATAGATTCAGATATTCTAGTTGAGAGTTGATTGTCAATATGGATGGGCGATTTCCGCTGTAATATATCTGATATGAGATGATAACGGTTCCAGGAATTTCGCATGGTTTCATTACTCACTAAAAAATCGAGCGCGACAGATGTGTCGTCTGTCATTTCACTATCCATAAAAGAGGATATTTGTTCTTTATGATGGTCGTTCATAATTTTATCTAATCATATAATAAAGGTTTTAATACATTATCAATAGCTTCCCTAGCCCTGAATATCCGGGAACGAACAGTCCCGATCGGGCAGTCCATTACAGCAGCAATATCTTTATAACTAAGCCCTTCAATCTCTCGCAACGTAATTGCGTTTCTCAAATCTTCGGGCAATCCTTCCATTGCCTGTATTACTGTCTCCTGAATTTCATCGGCCAGTAGTACATGCTCAGGGGTATACATATCTTTTAGAGCAGTTCCAGTGTCTATTTGTTCAATTTCGGCTATATCTTGCTCAGATTCATATGGCCTCCTCCCCTGCTGCGCGAGATGATTTTTTGCTGTATTGACGGCAATCCTGTACAACCAAGTATAAAATGCACTATCACCTCTAAATTTCGGGAGGGCCTTATATGCCTTTATAAAGGCTTCTTGTGTGACATCATAAGCATCCGCTTGGTTCCGGACAAACCGTGAAACTAGATTAATTATTCTGGATTGATATTTGAGAACCAGCACGTCAAATGCGGCCTTATCACCACATTTAACCTTATTAACTAAGACCTTATCAGCTTCTATACTCACAATCTAAAATCAATCTTGGATAGGATCAACATGCTCATCTCTTCGTTAATTTACTGCCGGTCATGTTATCCCACGAATTTGAAATTGGATGTTATTAAAACGACAACCGGAGCTAATTAGAGTTATTAATTCGTCAATTTCTCTTTTTTCAATAGCTTAGAAGCAATTTCGGTTATATTATCCCAATTAACATGAGTTACCAACATCAACATGACGTCCTCATAATCGGCAGTGGTGCAGCCGGGTTGAGTCTGGCCCTGCAGCTAGCTGAAATTCCCAAAATTAAATTGGCCATATTATCCAAAGCGGCCATCAGTGAAGGAGCCACGTTTTACGCGCAAGGAGGGATCTCAGCCGTACTTAATACCCAAGATAGTATCGAATCCAACGTCGAGGACACACTGCAAGTCGGTGCAGGTTTGTGTGATCCTGAAACTGTTAAATTCGTTGTCGAAAATAGCCGTGAAAGCATCCAATGGTTGATAGATATCGGTGTTAAGTTTACTAAATCGACTAACACAGATGGTGATGAGTATCACCTACACAAGGAAGGAGGACACAGTCACCGTCGTATCGTTCACGCTGCAGACTCCACCGGAAAAGCCCTTGAGACTACACTTGAGGGCCGGGTACGCAATCATACCAATATTGATTTATTCGAATATCATTCTGCAGTTGATCTGATCACCGGGCTCAAATTTGGTATTGCCGATAACCGCTGTGTTGGTGCCTACGTTTATGATCAAGTCAATAATCTAGTCAGACAGTTTAGTGCAAAGGCCGTTGTTTTAGCGACAGGTGGTGCAGGTAAGGCATACCTATACACCAGTAACCCTGATATTTGTACTGGGGATGGAATAGCTATGGCATGGCGTGCAGGATGTAGGGTTGCCAACATGGAATTTATTCAGTTTCATCCTACTTGCTTGTATCACCCTCAGGCAAAATCTTTTCTAATCTCAGAAACTTTGCGAGGTGAAGGCGCTAAGTTATTACAACCTAATGGCTCACCTTTTATGGATAAATATGACAAGAAAGGGGAATTGGCCCCCAGAGATATTGTTGCACGGGCAATTGATCATGAAATGAAAAAACTAGGTTCAGAATGTATGTATCTTGATATTAGCCATAGGGATAAGGATTTCATCATAGAAAATTTTCCAACCATCTATGCTCGTTGTCTCCAACATGGTTTTGATATTACCACTGAAGCTATCCCTGTCGTACCGGCTGCGCATTACACTTGTGGAGGAGTTATGATAGACCGCTTTGGGCGTACCGACATTCCTGGTCTCTATGCTATTGGGGAGGTCAGTTATTCAGGTCTTCATGGTGCAAATCGAATGGCGAGTAACTCACTCTTAGAATGTGTGGTATTCGCCCATTCGGCTTACAAGGATATTGCCAAGCACATCGATGACATCCAGACCTTTACAGATGTTCCAGCTTGGGATGAAAGTCAGGTTACTGATTCTGACGAAGAGGTCGTGGTCTCCCACAATTGGGACGAGATTCGAAGTTTCATGTGGGACTACGTTGGCATCGTGCGCTCTAATAAAAGATTGAAACGCGCACAAAATCGTATCGAACTGTTACAAGAAGAGATTCATGAATATTATGGTAATTTTAAATTAACCAATGACTTGATCGAATTAAGGAATATCGCTGTCGTCTCATCTATCATTATTGAATCTGCACTGTTGAGAACCGAAAGCCGCGGTCTGCATTACTCTCTGGACTTTCCGTTCAATGATGTCCCCGATAATGCAGTAAATACGATATTGCAACTGAACCAGCCACTACATGGGGAAAGACGATGAAGTAGATAGACTATAGCTTACATCAGCTAGTATTAGATTCACCAAGTAGCTCAATAAGACCATTTTCATCCAACACTGTTATGCCAAGCTTCGTGGCGTTATCCAAATTACTACCAGGGGCATCACCTGCAACTAGGTAATCTGTTTTCTTCGACACACTGCTAGTCACCTTGGCACCTTGAGTGATCAGTTTTTCTTTTGCTTTATCCCTAGTAATGGCACTCAATGTTCCTGTCAGGACGAAGACTTTGCCTTTCAGAGAATCCGAGCGATCTAAGTTGATTGACGGCCATGAAATCCCATTTTTGAGAAAACGTTTGATAACTTGTTTGTTATGAGATTCACTAAAAAAAGCAAGAATATTATTAGCCACTACTGGACCCACGTCGGCAACTGATAAAAGTGCATCAAGATCCGCGCCCATTATTTTTTCTAGGGAGCCAAAGTGAGCAACTAATTCCCTTGCTGTTGCTTCGCCGACTTCTCGGATCCCAAGGCCATAGATAAATCGATACAACTGTGTTAACTTGCTTTTTTCAATTACGCGAATAATTTTATCTGATGACTTATCACCCATTCTATCGAGGCTGATTAATTTGTCTTTTGTAAGGTCATACACATCAGCTAGGTTTCTCACCAGGTCTTCATTAAACAGTTGTTCTATCAGTTTATCTCCCAGACCTTCGATATCCATGGCCTTACTAGAAGCAAAATGAATAACTCCTTGTATACATTGAGCAGGACAATACAAACCGCCAGTACAACGTTTTATCTTCTCTGTGCCCATCCTTTTAACTGAGGATCCGCAAACTGGGCAACTTGACGGTATCTTAAAAACTTTTGTGTTTGCAGGTCGTTTTGCTAACACTACATTGACAATCTCAGGTATGACGTCACCTGCCCGGCGTATCGTCACCGTATCGTTTATCCGTACATCTTTTCGCTTTACTTCTTCCTCGTTATGGAGTGTTGCATTGGTTACTGTTACGCCACCAACAAAAACTGGAGCCAGTCGAGCTACCGGTGTTAATGCCCCGGTACGGCCAACTTGAACCTCGATATCAACTACCTTTGTTAATTCTTCATCTGGGGTAAATTTGTACGCAATTGCCCAGCGAGGTGCACGAGATACGAAACCTAGTTGTTTTTGCAATCTAATCTGATTAACTTTGAAAACAACACCATCAATTTCATATGGAAGATCGGGTCTACGCCTGGAGATATCATTGTAATAACTTAGACATCCGTCTATTCCATAGACCTTTTTTGTATCGGGTGATACCGGCAGTCTCCATTCCAGGATGGTATTGAGAATCTCCGTTTGTTCAGTATATTTACTATCATCATCGACATAGCCAATACCGTAGGCCAGAAAAGACAAAGGCCTTTCAGCTGTTATTTTGGGATCAAGTTGACGTAGACTTCCTGCAGCAACATTCCTTGGATTAGCAAACTGTTTCTCACCGAGTTCTGACTGTTTATTATTGAATTCCGTAAATTTCTGTTTTTCTATGATGACTTCCCCACGAATCTCGATTATCTTTGGAAATTTTTTACCTTCCAATTTCAGAGGAATACTCTTAATAGTGCGTGCATTCTGAGTCACGTCTTCTCCTCTAGCACCATCACCGCGTGTTGCTGCCTTTTGTAATCGGCCATGGTCATACAGTAAACTGATAGCTAATCCATCCAGCTTTGTTTCTGCTGCATAACAAACTTCATCGATAACCAGTTTTTCTCTGATCCGCTGATTAAATGCCCGCATTTCCTGCTCAGCCAGTGCGTTGGATAGAGACAGCATGGGGGTCATGTGAGTAATTTCACTAAAGGCGTCTAGTGGCTCCTCGCCTACTCGCTGAGTAGGTGAATCTTCGATAATTAAATCGGGAAAGGTCTGTTCAAATTCAACCAGTTCTCGGTAAAGGCGATCGTATTCAGCATCTGGGATCAACGGATTATCACATACATAGTACTGGTAATTATGATTGTTAATTATTTCTCGCAATTGACTAACGCGGGTCTGAGCCTTCTTTTTGTTCAGACGATTTAAATCAGTCATAATATTGTAGTTGCTGATAGATTCCGTCGAGCACCTGCTCATTAAAGGGATTCCTATCTGACCCACAGATCTCTCCATTAAGTTTATCCGCAAGGTCGTAAGCCTTGTTCAACATAGATTCAAAAGCAGTGGTCGCACCTACTGGCGTTGGCAAACGGATAAACATAGACAATCCACCAGTTGAAAAACTATCCATTGATTTAATATTAAAACTACCAGGTTCAAACATATTTGCCAGGCTAATAAGTGGCGTGTTGGTATCTAATACATAGTAATGAAAAATTCCCATGTTGCCGAACTGGAATCCCAAATCAGACAAAGAATGCTCAATTTCCTTACCTGTAAATAAAGCTCCATCTGTAGCCATAATATGTAATGTAATAATATCTTCAGGTAATATTTCTATGATTTCTTGATTCCCTTCAGTTTCATTCAAGTCTGCTGTCGTATTATCTTCAGCGTTGACTGAACTATCAATTGAGGGAAGTTCATCGTAGTCATCAATAGATTCTGAATTGTGGCCCGATTTGGTGCCAGACAGGAAGTTGTTTAAATTGGCAAATTCAGATGAAAAATTCTCTTCCTGATTAGACTCTTCAGAAAAGAAGGTTTCATTCTTGTTTTTAAAGTTGCCAGTAGAATTGATAGTTCTTTTTTTTATAACACCTCGGCTCTGAGCCTTTCCCCAAATATAGATGCCGACGATTACGCCTATACCAAAGAGTATGAGTATCAGACGGAGATTATCCATTGAGTCCTGTAACGTCGCGTTTGATTATGGGGAAAGCAGATAATACCAATAAAAGTGTGATTGTGTGACGATGAACACAATCAAGAATGCCTGTTAATTGTGAATGCAGACCGGTTGATTAAGCAGATGCGGCTATTTTCACCGCTTCTTGCATATCGACAGATACTAACCTAGATACCCCGGGTTCATGCATAGTGACACCGAGTAATTGTTGGGTAATTTCCATGGTGATTTTGTTGTGAGTGATCAACAAAAATTGCACATCAGCTGACATTTCTGTAACCAATGCACTAAAACGTTGTGCGTTTGTATCGTCCAGCGGTGCATCAACTTCGTCCAGTATGCAAAATGGCGCAGGATTTAATTTGAATATTGCAAATACTAACGCAATAGCAGTTAATGCCTTCTCCCCACCAGACAACAGATGAATATTGCTGTTTTTCTTTCCAGGTGGACGTGCCATAACCGCTACCCCAGTTTGAAGCAAATCGTCGCCCGTCATTTCAAGATAAGCATGTCCACCGCCAAATAAAGTTGGGAACATTTCTTTCAGATTATAATTGAGGTTATCAAACGTTTCTTTGAATCGCGTTCGGGTTTCCTTATCTATTTTACGAATTGCATTTTCTAGTGTATTCATTGCCTCAGATAAATCGTGATTCTGACTATCTAGGTAATTCTTTCTCTCTGTTAGTTGACTGAATTCATCAATGGCTGCAAGATTAATAGGTCCAAGACGCTGTATATGTTTTTCTGCGTTGTTAATTTTTTCTTGCCACTCCTCTTTGGTTGCAGATTTATCCAGAGGTTTCAGTGTCTCAGATGCCTTATGGTTACCGGCCTGTAACTGTTCTTCTATTGCTTGTAATTTAACCTTAACTTCATGAGCCTCAATTCTGACTTTTTCGAGATCATTTCTATATCCCTCTACCTGTAGTTCTGCAGCGGCCCTCTCCTGTTCCTTGTTCCTTGTGTTCACATCAACCGCTTGAACTTGCTCACGCGCAGTTGATAGACGTTTTTCAGTTTTCACAATAGCAGCTAGTTTTGACTTGAGTAACTGTTGCTGTTCAGCAAGTGGTGAATTGATTTTCTGAAGATTAGCCTGCAAATCATCTGAGGTGGTTGTAAGATTAGCTATCAGTATTTCATTGCGTTTTATCGCCTGTTCGAGCGAAGCACGTTTTGAACTGATAGATTCAAGCTGTAGCGCTATTTCATGGCTATGTTCGTGGGTCGTTTGCCAACTGGTTCTGGCGTCGCCTAGTAATTTTTGATGCTTTTCTCTTAGCTCAGTCAAACGGACACCATGATCTGATAATTGGGTAAGATCGGCTTCAGCTCTTTTCTGACTGTTTTGTATAATGTCTAATTCCTGCTGGTCAGATTCTTCTCTAGAAACCAACGAATCGAGCTCTTCACGAATTTGTTCAATTCTTTTTAGGGTCTGTTCACGCCTTTCTTTGATCTCAGATTGATTTGAACGGATTGCAGTCAATCCTTCCTGAATAGCACTAAGCTCCTTTTGTCCATCGTGCTGTTCTTTCTCAGTCTTTTCCAGACGCTGTTGGGTTTCGTTCAGTTGCCTCTGAAGCAGCGTAATTTCATTTGATAAACCATTCAATTCTGACGTGATGGCATTAATCTTTTTTTCACGAAGTAGTATGCTGTCCTCTACATTTTGAACTTGATTCACTCGCATCCAGTCCTTACCTAACCAGATACCTGATCGAGTCACTACGGATTTTGACCCTTTTAACAGAGGGTAAATTTTTAAAGCCTCATTGATATCTTGAGCGAGGTAAATATCTGCAAGCAATCCATCCAAGCGTATATCAGATGAGACCTTGTCTAGTAGACATGGCATATCACCTTTTTTTCGTGTCACTTGGCTACCGGATTCAGTAACTATTCCAACGTTGATATCAGTAGTTGCTTTCAGTGCTTTTAATGCTTGATGGAAATCTGAAATGACTACGGATTGAAGATGCTGTTTGAGTACAGTTTCCAAGGCATGGGACCAGTCTGGATCCACGGTAATTTGTTCGACTAGCTGTGAATGTGCCTTTTTGCTAAAGGAAGACAGCCATTTACTTACACGCCCGTCATCTTGGCTGCTGTCACCCTGTTGTAATGCTTCGAGCGACGCCAGAGTCCCCTTAGACTTCTGCTCTACAGTTCGGATATCTGCAATTTTCTCAGCAAGATGATTAACTTTTCCCCGGCATTGCCTGACATCATCGAGTTTTTTATCCAACTTAGTTCTGGAGGTATCAACCTCACGGGAATGTCTAGCTACATCTGCATCCAACTTGGTGAGTTGAGTACCGAGATCCTCTACCTCAGCAGTTTCAAGTTCTGTTGTTAAAGTCTGTTTACGGTAGCGAATTTCCTCGAGTCCAGCTTGCTGGTGTCCCAAACGTGTACTTTCGACTTCTATCTGCCTACCTAGGCCAGCTGTGGACTCCATATAGGCATCCCATTCGTCTTGCCAAGACTGCAAGGCATTTTCAGCTTGGTTGAGACTACTATATGCCTTGTCACTGTCAGTTCTGGATCCTTGTAATTCCGGCGTTAAATTTTTTCCCTTTGCAGAAATTGCTTGCAACTGTTGACTATCATGTTTTTGTTGCTCTTCTGCAGTTGCGAGCGATTTACTTGTCTTGGTTATATCTGCTTCCAACACGTCTATTCGTTCGTTGGTATTCTGAATTTTCTGCTCAAGTTGGGAGATATCGCCGCCGGCTTGGTAGTATTCGGACTGGACTTTATTAAAATTATCATTTGCTGCAGTCAATTCATCCCGACTATGTTCTATTGTTGCCTCGATCTTTCGCATTAAGGCAATTCCTTGCTCAACCCTTGTCTCCTTTGCTCGCACCTTTTCACTACGTGCTTGAATGTTTAAATTCAGATCTCGCCAAGTCAGCGATAATAGCTCAGCGTTCAGTTGTCTATGTCCTTGCTTAAGAACCTGATAACGTTCAGCGGCTTTTGCCTGTCTTTGCAAATGATTCAACTGTTTGCCAAGTTCCTCACGTATGTCGTTCAATCTATTTAGGTTTTCCTTAGTGTGACGGATGCGGGTTTCGGTTTCCCGTCGCCGTTCACGGAATTTAGATATACCAGCTGCTTCCTCGATGAAAACCCTGAGTTCATCCGGCTTGGCTTCGATAAACCTAGAAATCATACCCTGCTCTATTATGGAGTAACTTCTTGGACCAAGGCCGGTTCCAAGGAACAGGCTATGGATGTCCTTACGCCTACAGCGTGTTCCGTTCAGTAGATAGGTTGAAATAGCTTCGCGATTTATTCGACGTTTAATCGATATTTCATTATATGAGCCATATTGACCAGTAGCTTTCCCCTCAGAATTATCAAATATTAGTTCTACCGACGCTTGGCCTACTGGTTGGCGAGTTGTAGATCCATTAAAAATAACATCAGTAAGTGATTCACCACGCAGGTGTTTGGCTGAACTTTCGCCCATCACCCAAGTTACTGCATCGATAATATTTGATTTTCCACAACCATTTGGGCCAACAATGCCAACGAGGTTTCCAGGGATAATGAGAGTAGTAGGATCGACGAATGATTTGAATCCGGACAGCTTAATTTTGCGTAATCGCATGAGGCGTAACAATACAGTTAACCCTAGATTCCTACAAGCGAGAACTTTTGTTAACTGAAAACTGAAACAAAAATTCCTACGTATTGAATTGCCTAAATAAATAAAATGTTATTAATCTGTTTTCTAACTTGTTCGCGGAATAATTTCACCTATTTATGATATCTTTAGCGCTATTAATAACCGGGTTATTAGATGCCAAAGAAGACACCTAAAATACTAGAGACATTTGCGAATCCTGCTAAGGACAGAGACTACACCATCCATATTGAAGTACCGGAATTTACCTGCCTTTGCCCTAAAACTGGTCAACCTGATTTCGCTTTAATAGTGATCGACTATGTGCCAAAGCGACTATGTATAGAGCTAAAATCACTCAAACTGTATATGTGGTCATTCCGCGATAAAGGCGCATTTCATGAGGCAGTAACAAACCTCATATTGGATGATTTGGTACAGGCTGCACGTCCTCGATTTATGCGTATCACAGCAAAATTCAAAGTCCGCGGCGGTATTTACACGACAATCTGCGCTGAACATAAGCAGAAAAACTGGCGCGCAACTACAGCTGTGAGCCTACCCTGACAGTTCGCAACATATCTGACTTTATCAACGGATTCCGCTACTCATTCGCTGGATTTAGATTACTAGGCAAGCCGGGAATCCGTCTGTATATACTGATCCCAGCTACTATTAATACTCTCGTATTTGCCTCAGTGATAATTTATGGCGCAGATTTGCTAGGAGAATTTATCATCTGGTTAACAGATAAGTGGTCCTGGCTAGAATGGATAGCGTGGCTACTTTGGCCACTATTCCTGATATTTACTCTGGCAGTAGTTTTTTCGACCTTTGCGTTATTAAGCAATATTATTGCTGCGCCTTTCAACAGCTATCTTTCTCTCGCAGTTAAACGACATATTACCAATTCATCTAAAGACATCAGCAACCAAAGAATCGGTTTAATTCGGGAAATAACCGATAACCTACGCTCAGAAATAGCAAAATTCAGCTATTTCATTGTTCGACTGATACCATTATTGATACTATTTTTAATTCCAGTAGTGCAACTAGCAGCGCCGGCTATCTGGTTTTTATTTGCAATTTGGATGGCATCTTTGGAGTATCTAGAATACCCGATGGCTAATGATGGTATGACTTTTATTGAAATTAGAGCTTTTTTATCGAAAAATCGTAGTTTTGGAATAGGATTCGGATTGGGCACTCTACTTTTAACGATGCTTCCCATCGTAAATTTTATTGCCATGCCGCTTGCCGTTACTGGCGCCACCAAGCTTTATCAGGAACAGCTCAAAATTGAATGATTTTTCAAGAAGTCGTTTGCTTAGATGGGTCGTTTTTGATATATAGATGCACGTTTTAATTTAAGGACAGGAGTTGCTGGACCATGGTTGCGAAGAAAAAGGCCCAAAAAAAGAAGCCTGGGAAAAAGGTAGCTAAGAAAAAAGCAGCCAAGAAAAAGGCTGTTAGAAAGAAAAGCACGACCAAAAAAAAGACAGTAAAGAAAAAAACTACTAAAAAGAAAGCTTCTAAAGCTGTTTCCCGAAAGAAAACTCCTGCAAAAAAAGCCATCTCTCAGCGAGCTACTGCTGGTAAACAGCAACGGAGAAGATCACGAACTGAAGTCCAGCCATTCAAACCCTACAAAGCAGGACGAAATGAAGAGTATATGAATATTACCCAATCAGCTCATTTTGGTGAAATTCTGGGTGAATGGAAGCGCTTGCTCATGGAAGAGGTAGACAGGACTCTTCATCATATGAAAGATGATGCAGCTAACTTTCCTGACCCCAATGACCGCGCTACTCAAGAAGAAGAGTTCGCGTTGGAATTGAGAACACGTGACCGCGAAAGGAAATTAATCCGGAAAATCGACGAAGCTGTTTTGAGGTTAGAGACGGATGACTTTGGTTACTGTGAAGTGTGTGGAGTCGAAATTGGTATTAAACGCCTCGAGGCGCGACCCACAGCAACTCTCTGTATAGATTGTAAGACACTCGATGAAATCAAGGAGAAACAATTAGGTTAGCTATATAACTTGCATGGGTGGAGCATTACCCCGATATGTTTATGTGTAGTGACTCAGACTTGATCTGACAGTTACCGATTTTGATGCCAGTGACTGTCAGTTAAAGTTTAGTTTACAAACTTCTCCTGCCAGATTTGTTTTCCATCTTCTAATGTCGCCATGGGTGTCCGCCCGTAGCACATTTTTCCCTGATGGGTGCGCTCATTATTGTAGTAATGGAGCCATTCGTCCAGATCCTTTTGCAGCGCATCGATATCAGCATAGACTTTCTTACGGAAAGTGACCTGATAAAACTCCTGCAGAATGGTTTTATGAAACCGCTCACAGGTCCCATTGGTCTGCGGAGAGCGGGCTTTCGTTTTGGTATGTTCAATATCATTCATGGCCAGGTACAGCTGATAATCATGCTGCTCGACCTTGCCACAGTATTCCGTGCCCCGGTCTGTCAGTATCCTCAGCATGGGCAGAGCCTGTTCCTCGAACAGGGGTAACACCTGGTCATTGAGCAGGTCTGCGGCGGCGATCGGCGTCTTGGTCTTGTAGAGTTTGGCAAAGGCGACTTTGCAGTAGGTGTCCACAAAGGTTTGCTGATAGACACGGCCAACCCCTTTTAAGGTGCCCACATAAAACGTATCCTGGGAACCCAGATAACCGAGATGCGCTGTTTCTATCTCGCCACAGGCTTCATCATCGTGTTTCTTTTTCTCCAGGGCGACGACCTGGGCTTCTGTCAGGATAATACCTTCCTCGGCCACCTTGGCTTCCAGAGCTTTCAATCGCAGTTTGAAGTTCTTCAACTGGTGCCTGAGCCAGATACTGCGTACACCACTACCGGAGACAAACACACCCTGTTTTCTGAGCTCATTGCTGGTCCGCGCCTGACCATGGGCCGGCTGCTCCAGGGCATGGGCCACCGCAGCCGCTTCTGTCTGCTCATCCACACGGTTCTTCGTATTTGGTTTCCGTCGAGTCCGCTCAAACAGCGCTTCTATGCCACCTTCCTCAACGGCATTTTGATAGCGATAGAACGTATCCCGGGACAGCCCCATTATTTTACAGGCTTTGGAGATATTGCCGAGTTCTTCGGCCAGATTTAACAATCCGACCTTGTGCTTAATGATTTTTTCATTAGTATTTAACATGAGGGTTACCTCTTATGGTTATGATTAAAAGTTTTGCACTTCTATCAAAACCGGTAACCCTCACTTTTGTAAGTGAAGTGTCAGATCAAGTCGAGACTTCTACAGTTTTATGATCAATTATTCTTTTCTGTTTGTAATTTGCATCGCTTCTCATAAGCTGCTCGCGCAATATTCATATCTTCTATAAACCATTCGAGTTCATCCATAGTCAGCGCCTGCGGCCCGTCAACCAAGGCGGACGGTGGATCAGGATGAAAATCCACAATGACCATATTTGCCCCAGCTATGACTCCTTGCGCAGTTACGTGCATGGTATCTAGTATCCGATCTGGAGAAGCATGTCTGGATCCAACTGAATGGGAAGGGTCGATGCAGACAGGCATTCTAGTCATTCGCTTAACTGCGGACACATGGGCAAAGTCCACAAGATTACGGTGAGGGTCACCATAATTTGATTTCATGCCGCGCAAGCAAAAGATTACATTCTGATTCCCTTCACTGGCAAGATATTCAGCAGCGTTTAAAGATTCTTCAAGTGTAATACCAAATCCTCTTTTGAGCAGAACAGGAAATTCTACTTGCCTGCCAACGCTTTTCAATAATTCAAAGTTCTGAGTATTACGCGTACCAATCTGTAGCATGACTCCGGCTGGACGGCCGGCGGAATCCAGCGCCTGCATAATCTCATCAATGTGATTATCATGAGTAATCTCCATGGCAATCACTTTTATATTATATTTTCCTGCTAATTCAAATACATAAGGAAGACAATTTTTGCCGTGCCCTTGAAAAGAATATGGATTTGTCCTGGGTTTGTAAGCCCCCATACGCGTGCAGACTAAACCGTGTCCTTTTAACGCCTTCATCATAACTTCAACATGGTAAGGTGAGTCGACTGCGCATAAACCAGCAAAAAGATTCAAATTGTGCTGTCCAAATGTTACGCCATTATAATCAAACTGGTCGGCACGGTTATCATCTTTATGACGGCCTAGTATCCGGTATTCTCTCGACACCCGAATAACTCTATCTACAACTTCAAAACTTTCAACTTCAAGAGCATCGAGTGACGCTGTGTTCCCCACCAGATATAACTCGGTTAGCGTTTGTTGTTCGCCTATGACTTCATGAGTACGGACAGTAATGTCTCTCAGCGCATTAAGATATTCCGTTAGCTTGTTATATTCATTACTATCCTTTTTGGTATCAGCATGAAGTATTAAAATCATTTTAAACGGGTTCTCCTGTTATCGCCTGGAATCCAGTCTAAGGCGAGATATCTCAGACTTCCATTTCTAATTGTCTAAATATCAAGATTGATGAAAAAATCAATAATATGACGGCATTTTTATAATAAAACAAGGGAATTATGTATTTGACGATCCTAAATAAGTGCGATATAATATGAAATATAGAAAATCACACCATTTAGAAAGCCATGAACTTAATTGATTTTACACAAAAATTCTCTACAGTCGAAGCCTGTTTGAAGCATCTTGAAATGGTGCGCTGGGGCGACAATCCGTATTGCCCGCATTGTGGCAGTGCTGAAAAGGTATATCACTACAGCGATGGCAAGCGCCATAAATGCAGTTCGTGCAAGCATGTGTTCCGTGTAACTGTCGGTACTGTTTTGGGTGATAGTCCTTTGAAAATGTTGCCGAAGTGGTTTATGGCAATTTACTTTGAGACAACTCACAGTAAAGGCATATCCAGTTCGCAACTGGCAAAGCACATAAGCGTCCAGCAACGCACGGCTTGGTTCATGCTCCAACGAATTAGAAATGCCACAAAGCAGGATACAGGTGGTGGTTTGCTCGGCGGTGATGTTGAAGTGGACGAAACTTATATCGGAGGCAAGGAAAAGAACAAGCACGCCAACAAACGCACAAAAGGAACTCAAGGGCGAAGCACCAAGACAAAAGCAGTTGCGTTCGGCATGAAGGAACGAGGTGGTGAAGCACGGGCTTTCCATGTTCCGTCATCCGCTTCAAGGCATATAACCCCGATCATGATTCAAAATGTCGCGCTTGGCAGTAAAGTCAACGCTGACGACAACCGCGCATACAGTGTGCTAGATGGCATTTACGACCTGGATCGTGTCAATCATTCAGCAGGTGAATATGTAAGAGGTTCGGCGCACACGAACAGCATAGAGGGATTCTGGGCAATAACAAAGCGATGTTATGTTGGCACTCATCATTGGAGGAGCAAGAAACACACTCAACTGTATTTGAATGCTGTATGCTATCGACAAAATACAAAAGAATCCGATAAGGATGTTGTGGTTGATGATCTTCTAACGCGCGGCGTTAATGCCCGATTGACTTATGCGGAGTTAACACAGTGAACACGCAAGTACAGAACGAATTATCTCAATTCAATGCGGTTCTGAAAAAAACTGATGTTAGATATCTTGACTGTGCCCGCGCTTACCCGTTTGTGAAGTGGGCAGGCGGTAAACGGACTTTAATCCCTAATATTGTTCAAGTGCTTCCTGAATCGTTCAATGACTACTACGAACCATTTCTAGGCGGAGGCGCGGTGTTTTTTGGGTTGGACAGCAGGATACACAAGAAATCTGTATTAAGCGATTTGAACGCTGAATTGATACTCACCTACCGAATGTTACAGAAATCGCCACAGGGGGTCATTGACGCACTGGAAAAACATCAAAAGAAGCATTCGCAGAAACATTACAGTCGCACACGGGATAAAGGGCACTTGGAGCAGGACGCGACTAAGCTGGCGGCTCGGTTTATCTATTTGAATAAGACTTGCTACAACGGCCTGTATCGAGTGAATAAGTCTGGTAAATTCAATGTTCCAATGGGGAGTTACAAGAATCCGAATGTTTGCGATAAGGGTAATTTACTGGCGGTGTCGAAAGTACTTGAAAATACCGAGTTGAAAGTGCAATCGTTTGAACGGATACAACCATCTACAGGCGATTTGGTATATTGTGATCCACCATATGATGAAACTTTTACGCAGTACACCGACAAGGGTTTTGATAGTTCCGATCAAATGGCTTTACGTAAATGTTGCGATAAATGGCGTAAAGCAGGAGCCTATGTGATCGTGTCAAGTAGCGATACAGAATTCATCCGTAAAATATGGAACGACTATCAGTTTACGGAAGTGAAAGCGGCTCGGAATATAAACTGTAAGGGTTCGGAGCGGAACAAGGCAACGGAACTTTTGATTGTCGGTGATTGCGTGTAACTATGTGGAGTACATGTAAATGGGAAAAGAGAATTGTCCAGTTAGCGAAGACAGACGATCTAATATAGATTCAGTCGTTAAGGATATACACGAAGATCAATCTGGTAGAGTGCGCCACAAGTGCTCTTACTGTGCGTATGAAAAGGGACTTGAAGCAGGTTACGAAAAAGCAAAAAAAGACGTTGTAAGAAGCCTGTTTCCAAATGGTTAATCAAAGCGGTGGGACGCTTGCCAATAAGTCGGGTAAGCGTCTTGAACGATTTGTATCCGAAATACTAGACGAACGTGATTACTTGAAAGTTGAAGCAATCCGCTTCAATCCAATGCGTGAGTTGGAACAACCGATTTATGCCCAACAATACGAAATCGGCAAAGACATTTATGGCAAGAATCGGCGCGTGGATGTAATCCTGTACCATCCGCGCCTTTATCCAGATTGCATGGTCATTCAATGCAAATGGCAGGCTTCGCGTGGAAGTGTTGAAGAGAAATGTCCATACGAAGTATTAAACATTCAGCAGAATCGATACGACACGATAGTATTGCTTGATGGCGGAGGGTACTCAGCAGGCGCCAGGCAATGGTTGCTCAATCAAGCAGGCAAGAATCGCTTAAAGCATGTATTCGATCAAGGTGAATTTTCTCGGTTCGCAAGTCGTGGAAATTTATGATTTTAGGATCGTCAAATACATAATTCCCTAAAATAATAACTATGGTCAAACTGCTTATTTGCATCTCTCTATTACTACTAACAATTACAGTTGCAACAGCCACTGAAAAAATTGTTGTTCTCGGCTTATTCTCCAATAAGGCGATGGTAGAAATTAATGGCAAACGCTATACCTTGTCAGTTGGCGAGTCTGCTAAGGACGGCATAACTCTAATTTCATCAAATAGTCGAGAAGCTGTTCTGAATGTAAATGGTAGCGTAGCAACCTATACATTAGGTACACATATAAGCAGTAGTTTCACTGAACCAGTCACTGGAACAACAGTTATCATTGCACCAAGTTCCAACGGCATGTACTTAGTGAACGGCAATATAAACAACTTTCAGGTCAAGTTTTTGGTTGATACCGGTGCGACATTGATTTCCATGAATAAAAACGTGGACAAACGTTTAGGTATTGATTACAAAATGATAGGAAAAAATCAGCCGTTATTACGGCTTCGGGTCAAGATCAGGTCTATATCGTTAATTTAAAGAGTGTCAGTGCGGGAAATATACAACTAGATAATATAAAAGCCGCTGTCCATGACAGTGATTTTCCCGATATTGTGTTACTAGGCAACTCGTTTCTGAATCGCGTGTCGATAAACAGAGACGGACAGCTTTTAGAACTTTCTAATTAGCAGATCAACCTTTATTACTAGACCGTCCAAGTTTCCCTGCTATACAGATGGTCTCGGAAATTTACCTTGCCTGCGTTTTGCTGTGCAGTTTTAACTTGTTTATCAAGTAATTCGTCGTATGACGGTCTGTTAATTGATCTTAATACACCTAATGGCACAGGAAACTCTGGAAATGGTAGCTGTGACAATAAATATGCCAAAGTCGTATTTGGGGACGCTTCATCATGGATTAGAATATCCGATTGATTCACATCATCAATATTAACTACATGTGGTTCGACACTACCATCAATAACTCGCACACAAATTCCCTTTTCTCTGTCCTTTCCGAATGTAACTGGCTCACCATGGCGAAGATATAGTGTATTATCGATTTGTTTCTTTTTAGTTGCGAAGGTATCAAAAGCGTTATCGTTGAATACATTACAATTCTGAAATATTTCAACAAAAGCTGAACCCTTATGACTAGCAGTACGTAATAAAACATCACGCATCTGTTCACCTTCGGTTGCTATTGCACGGGCAATAAACGTAGCTTCAGATGAAATTGCGACAGACAAAGGATTGATGGGTTTTTCTATCGTGCCCAGTGGGCTGGATTTAGTTTTCTTGCCGATCTCCGATGTCGGTGAATATTGCCCCTTTGTTAGACCGTATATTCTGTTATTAAAAAGCAGAATTTTAATATCAATATTCCGTCGTAAGGCATGAATCAGGTGGTTTCCGCCAATACTCAGACCATCACCATCTCCGGTGATGACCCAAACCTGAAGATCAGGTCGGGTCAAACGCAAGCCAGTCGCGAATGTCGGCGCCCTACCGTGAATTGTATGGAAGCCAAAATTATTCATATAGTAAGGGAAACGGCTAGAACAACCGATACCGGAAACAAATACGATATTTTCTCTTTTTAGGTTATTTGCCTCACAGATTTCAGGCATGCTGCGTTGAACCTGCGCGAGGATAGAATAGTCGCCACAACCCGGGCACCAGCGTACAGCCTGGTCAGAAGTAAAGTCTTTCCTAGTATATTTTACTGTTGAATTCATCTGTTCTTTTAATAGTGAAAAAATTAATTAATATTTGCTGCGCGCGGCATCTGCTTTTCAAGTAATTCATAAATCTTACTTTCTATATCCATAATCCTAAATGGCTGCCCTTGAACCTTGTTTAACCCGATGACATCGACTAAGTATATTGCGCGAAGCATCAATCGCAATTGGCCTAGGTTAAGTTCAGGTACCAATACCTGTTTAAAATTATTAAGAATAGTGCCAAGATTAGCAGGCAGTGGATTTAAATGCCTGACATGGGCAGATGAAACTGAAAAGCCTTTTACCATAGCATTATCAACAGCATGACGAATAGCCCCCAATGTACTACCCCAACCAAGAACAAGCAGATCCCCTTTATGGTCGCCATTAACAGTTATGTCCGGTATGGATTTAACTGCACCGCTCACCTTTTCAGCTCTTAGACGGATCATTAACTCGTGGTTTTCAGAATCATAGTTAACCTTGCCTGTAATGTTTTCCTTTTCTAATCCACCAATCTGGTGTTCCAATCCCTCAGTTCCAGGGACGATCCAGGGCCGCGCACCTGTCTCAACATCGCGACTATAAGGTTGGATAAACCCTTCAGACCCATTTGGAAATTCAACATCAAATCTAGCTAAATTATCAGGGTTAGGAATACGCCAAGGCTCTGAGCCATTGGCGAGATAGCCATCGGAAAGAAAAAAAACGGGA
This sequence comes from Gammaproteobacteria bacterium, assembly GCA_965226155.1. Taxonomy (GTDB): domain Bacteria; phylum Pseudomonadota; class Gammaproteobacteria; order Eutrophobiales; family Eutrophobiaceae. Next base: position 2,461,435 of record OZ245331.1, on the reverse strand, counting down.
GTCATATATTTAATCGCTAATCTAAACGCTTCAATTGCCATCTCAAAACATTCTCCGGGAGTTGCTGGCGCGACAATAATCACTGGGCACTCACCGTTTCTGCCGAACATGACTTGTAATAGGTCCGCTTGTTCTGTTTTGGTCGGTAGACCGGTAGAGGGTCCACCTCGTTGAATATCCGCAATGACTACAGGCAGTTCTGCCATTACCGCCAAACCGACAGCTTCCGCTTTTAAGGCAACGCCCGGTCCACTTGTACCAGTGAGTCCAAGACAACCACCGTATGCTGCGCCTATGGCCATGCCTATCGCTGCAATTTCGTCTTCTGCCTGTACAGTTTTAATACCGAAATGGCGAAGTTTTGACAATTCATGAAGTATATCGCTAGCTGGTGTAATAGGATAAGAGGCGTAAAGCAATGGGCGATTACTCAACTCGGACGCAGCAAGAAAACCTAACGCGGTTGCTTCATTTCCTGTGATCCTTATATATTCGCCTGGCGGTAATTTAATCTTACTTACTTGGTAACGCCCTGTGAACACCTCGACCGTATCAGCATAATTGTACCCAGCTTGGAGCGCAAGCTTGTTTGCCGTGGCAAGTTCAGCCTTCTTTTTACTGAAGATCTTGTCCAACCGTTGATTCATTAATTCCAGCGGCCGGTCATACAACCAAGAAATGATACCAAGAGCAAACATGTTTTTGGATAACTCTGCTTGTTTCTTAGACAAACCGACTGGCGCAACAGCAGCAACGCAAAGTGAAGTTATGGGTAAATCATAAACCTGGTAACTTGATAGTGAACTATCTTCTCTGGGGTCTTCTTGATAGCCCGCTTTCTTTAAATCGATATCATCAAATGAATCATGATTCAAAATGAGCGTACCACCCGGTTTTAGGTCCTTCAAATTGACTTTTAATGCGGCAGGGTTCAAAGCCACCAGGACATCAGGATGGTCGCCTGGAGTATGAATATCGTAAGACGAAAAATTTAGCTGAAAACTACTCACTCCAGCGAGTGTCCCTGCTGGAGCACGAATTTCAGCCGGGAAGTCAGGCAAAGTACTGATATCATGACCAATTATGGCTGAATTTTCACTGAAAATAGCACCGGTTAACTGGATTCCATCTCCTGAATCTCCGGCAAAACGAATAACAACATTAGTAGTATCAACAAACCCCTTGCCATTAGTTGCTGCGGCGTGGATGGCTTCGGGCTTGGATCCATCATTTTGAGACATAGTAATATTGACCTGAAAGTGATGTGTCGTTACGTAAAATGACTATTTATATGTATTTTAGCAACAACTCAAGATAATACTTTAATTTTACAAATATTTTTGTGATGGGTGTAGCAATATATAGAATTTTCTGGCGTTACGATAAATACGGGATCTAGCAGAGCTATGCGTGCATGACAGCTAAGCCAAGTTTGCCAGTAAAGAAAGTTGCCGAAATCAATCTCACAGGTAAGGTTCTATAGTCTATCAAATCAATACTGCGCCTTATATTTTTATTTTAAAATTCAAATAGATAGCTTTAATCTGTCCTTTCAGTAATTTCCAACAAATGGTAACCGAACTGGGTCTTAACTGGCCCCTGGATAGTGTTCAGATCCGCACTGAATACAACTTCGTCAAATTCCTTCACCATCATTCCGGGTGAAAACTCTCCAAGATCACCACCCTTCTTCCCTGATGGATAGGTTGAATACTCGCTAGCAATATCAGCAAAGTCAGCTCCAGCTTCAATCTGGTCTTTTAATTTAGTACATTTTTCTTCTGTGTCTACCAGTATGTGTCTTGCGCTCGCTTTACTCACAAATCTTCCTCCTATTGAACCTTACAAATTATTTACCCGATTTTTATCCCAGTAAATTTCATCGTCACCATAAGCTTTTACTAATATCCTGGCAATCACAAATAACAGGTCAGATAAACGGTTTAAAAATTTTAATGTGTACTCGTTAATTTGATCAGACTCAGCTAGTTTCACCAAATGTCGCTCAGCACGCCTGCATGTTGAACGGGCAAAGTGGCAGATCGATGCTGGTCCGTTCCCCCCTGGCAAAATAAACTCCTTTAGTGAAGGTAACTGCTGGTTTAACCTGTCGATCTCCTGTTCGAGATAATCGACTATGGAACTCCTGACCAGTGATTGTCCCGGCAAAGACAATTCGCCACCTATATCAAAGAGTATATGCTGAATATCCATTAGCAATAGATTGATATCCTCTGGCACTTCTTGCGCACGGATAATACTGACAATGCTGTTTACTTCATCAATATCACCAATTACTTCGATCCTTATTGACGATTTATCCACCCGTGATCTATCCCCGAGGCCCGTGGTCCCATCATCGCCAGTCCGAGTATAGATTTTTGTTAGTCGGTTACTCATGTCTTGATTTTATTAGTATCATAAAATTTAAATATTTTACTGATAGTGATATGCAAGCGATAGTAGAAAATTTCTCTTCGGTGCCGGGAAAAACGTTTCAACCTGGGGTGACGGGAACGGCACCCTAAAATCGTTGCCGAGGCTGCCAGAATCACTGTAGGTTTTATCTAGTAAATTATTAATCCGTAGCGATAAAGAGATATTATTAAATCTGTACGAAAGGTTCATATTACCCACAACATAGCCGGGAAGACTAGAAAACGTATTTGCAAAATTGCCACCGAGTATTCTTTCACTCACACCATGCAACTCAAGATAACCAGAAAAATGATCATCGTGCCTATACTGAGCCCGAAAGCTTGCTGTATTTTTGGAAATAAAGGTTAGATCGCTGCCCTTGAATACACCACTGGTAATGCTTGAATCCAAATAACTGTACTGAACTGAAAAATTCAGTTTATCTGAAAGCACATACTCGCCCTCAAAAATGAAACCTCTTCTACGGGTGTCACCAATATTGGTATTTAGAAACAACACGGGATCAAATACAATTTCATTATCCATGTCCATCTGAAAACCCTGGATGTTGATGCGGTTATTACCCCCAGTCCATTCTCCTCCTGCTTCATATGATAAACCAATTTGCGTCTGTGGAAGTGGAATTACACTACCGAAGGAAAAAAGTGTGCTAAAAAAATTACCATCGGCAACAGCAGAATACTCATCTGCAGTCACAAATCTAAAATTGCGATCCAACTTTGCAAATAAACGCCAGTCCGGATTTATTTCGTATGAAATTCCCATTTCCCATGCATTGGCACTGTCGTCAATCTCTGTGCCTTCAGGTAAGGACCGACCAAATGCAACTGTATCAACAAAAATATTGTTTTTAACCTTACTATGACGTATTCCTGCAGTGATATTGAAACGCTCAGTAATAGGAACAATCGCCTGTGTATATATGCTAATTTGAGACTGTGTATCATCTGTAATTCCAAAGTCTGATGAAATCAGATAATCCGTTTTAAAAAGATCGATCCCTACAGTAACAAGCATCTGTCCTACTAATGTTTCAAATCTGCCGATCACTCTTGGTGTAAATTCGATATGCCGACGTTCCGATAAAAAATTACTTGGTACACCACCAGAACTCAATTGACCTTGAATGTCATTGTGCCTATGCGTGTATTCCCCAAACATAGTGAAATTTCGACCCAGGGCATGCTTTATTCCCACCCTGTACAAACGTGTATCAGTGTCGACAAAATCACCAGCATTTAGTGCCTGCTTCCTGTTTGAGCGGCGCAAATCGTCAAACAACGGGCCTGGAATCAGGATATCTTCATTGAGATCTTGAAATTCAAAAAACAATTTTCCTGATTTGTGTTCGACACCTACCATCGTAGTAAGATTGGTGAGTTGCAAATTATTGTTGTCTCGATAATTATCATTAAGTTGCCGCAAACCACCGACACGGTATATCACGCCATTCCCATGTCTGTTCTCAATCGATGCGAAACCAGAACGATTACTGTAACTACCAAACTCAGTATTGATTTCAGCACTAAATGATTCAGGTTCGCGTGTAATTATGTTTATAACACCACCAACTGCCTTGTCCCCATACAAAGCCCCCATGCTGCTTTTTATAATCTCTATCTGCTTAACATTTTTCAGTGCCACAGTGTTCAGATTAGGTAAGCCGTTGTCAGCATTATTGAGACGTCTCCCATCAATCATAATAAGAGTATTCTGTTGGGCAGAGGATGAAAATCCCCTCAGGCCGACGCTGGCGTCAGTTCCATCACCATATAAATCGGAAATTTGCATTCCTCCGTAACCACGTAACACATCGACAAGATGTGTTGCACCACTGATTTCGATATCTTCTGCTGTGATTACGGTAACATTTCCAGGAAGAGTACCTGTATAGGCATCCGATCGAGTTGCACTGACAATAATATTTTCAATGTTGCCATCTAAAGCAAAAGCAGGATGCAAGCTGATTGAGATAAACAGAACAAGCAAGGTTGTTAGATAATTTTTCATTAACGATCTCCGGATTCGTGCCCACACCCGGGCACAGGACGTGCTTTGGAAAACATTTCCGGAAAGCGATGCCGATAGGCAATCAGTTAAAGACCGTTGACTATCAACAGTATCGCCCTCCGCGATATGTCAATGTCAGCTCAGGTTGGTCTCCGGGCTTGTGGGTGATACTTTAGTATCGTGACAAATTTCCTTCCCATGTTAATACACAGTGGATGTAATTTGTCAGCGGCCCACTTACCGTTGCGGGGGCAGCGTCGGAATTACTGACTATTGAAATCAGCTCACCGACTTCCGGGTTACCCCTTCATACAGATCGTACTTAGGGAACCTGTGCTTCAGAGCATTCTACAACAGAACTAGATAATAATACTAATACGTTCATAACTTCATTTGGGTTAACTGTTTTCTGTGATGATTCAGAGCTAACTGGCATCAATTTAATAAACATACTATAATTTCTGTTCTCGTTTTCTTGTCTGAGGAGCGTTGCGATGGGTGAATTCCACCAGGCTCAGATAAGTCATGCGTTTTTGCAAAACGGCGCTCGCTTAACTTGTTTAGCACTTAAATGAATTAAGCGGGACAGCCTTCATATCCCTAATTGTACTTCCGCTGAAATTCGACCGTAGATTGCGTTAAAGACCTGTTAATGAGCATGCACAACATAAATACTAAATTTGAAATCCTGAGTAAATTGCTAGATGAACGAATTCTCGTTCTAGACGGGGCAATGGGAACAATGATCCAGTCATACCAACTGGAAGATAGCGATTTCCGCAAAGACAGATTTGCCGATCACCCTGGTGAATTGAAAGGAAACAATGATCTGCTAACACTCACCTGCCCTGATGTAATTACGTCTATACATAACGCATTTCTCGATGCCGGTGCTGATATTATTGAGACTAACACCTTCAATTCAACAGCTGTTGCCCAAGCTGATTACCATATGGAGCAATTGGCATATGAGCTGAATCGGGAAGGTGCCATTCTGGCTCGTAGTATTGCTGACGATTTCACAGCCAAGAATCCGAAAAAACCGCGCTTTGTTGCAGGTGTATTGGGGCCGACAAATAGGACTGCATCCATCTCACCTGACGTTAATAATCCGGGATTCCGCAATATAATTTTTATTGATCTTGTCGAAGCATATCTGGACGCAATTCGAGGGCTGATAGATGGTGGTGTCGATATCATATTGGTAGAAACAATCTTCGATACCCTAAATGCCAAGGCTACGCTATTCGCTATAGACCAATTTTCCACTGATCAGGGAATTCGATTACCTGTCATGATATCTGGCACAATTACTGATGCCTCTGGACGGACACTCACGGGTCAAACCGTTGAGGCTTTCTGGTATTCGGTTCAGCACGCTAATCCTATTAGCATTGGTCTGAATTGTGCCTTAGGGCCCAATGAGTTACGTCAATATATTGAAGAGCTTTCTAGAGTCAGCCAAGTTCGAGTAAGTGCTCATCCTAATGCCGGATTACCCAATGAATTTGGCGAATATGATGTGGGTGCTGAAGTCATGGCGGAACACATCAGTGAATGGGGCCGTTCTGGTTTAGTGAATATCGTCGGCGGCTGTTGTGGCACAACTCCGGCGCATATTAAAACTATAGTCGAATCGGTCATGGGTCTGGCACCTCGACGAATCCCTGATCTCCCCCGCTACCTGCGCCTAAGTGGCCTGGAACCTTTAACTGTTACCCCACAGACTAATTTTATCAATGTTGGTGAACGCACCAATGTGGCCGGCTCGCCAAAATTTCTGAAGCTTATTAAAGGAAACCAATTGGAGGACGCACTAGATATCGCTCGCCAACAGGTTGATAACGGCGCCCAGATCATAGACGTGTGTATGGATGAAGGAATGCTCGAATCAGAATCTCTTATGACGCAATTCCTAAATTTAATCGCGTCGGAGCCAGATATTAGCCGGATACCGATTATGATCGATTCGTCCCGTTGGTCTGTAATCGAAGCAGGACTTCGCTGCGTACAGGGCAAAGCCGTAGTGAATTCGATCAGCTTAAAAGAAGGTGAAGATACTTTCATAGAGCATGCAACACTAGTAAAGCGGTACGGTGCTGCAGTAGTCGTCATGGCATTTGATGAACAAGGACAGGCTGATACCACAGAGCGTCGCTTCGCAGTAGCTAAACAATCTTATTCAATCCTTGTTAACCAAGTAGGCATTCCGCCTGAAGATATCATTATTGACCCCAATATACTGACAGTTGCCACTGGTATGGAAGAACACAATAACTATGCGGTTTCATTTTTTGAGGCTACCCGTCTAATTAAAGAACATTTATCTCATGCCTTGGTAAGTGGTGGATTGAGCAATGTGTCGTTCTCCTTTCGTGGAAATAATTCAATCAGGGAGGCAATGCATTCTGCCTTCCTCTATCACGCTATTAAGGCAGGTATTGATATAGCTATCGTCAACGCAGGACAACTCGGCATATATGATGAAATTCCTAAAGACTTGCTGGAACGTATCGAAGATGTGTTACTAAACCGCCGTGCAGATGCTACAGACAGGTTGGTGGAATTTGCCGATTCAGTTAAGCCTGGCAAGACTCGATCGCGCGTAGTTGATCTCTCATGGCGCGATACCAGTGTCGAAGATCGATTGTCCCGTGCCTTAGTCAAAGGGATCGATAATTATGTAATTGAAGATACTGAAGAAGCAAGGCTTCAATATGACAAATCAATACAGGTCATTGAAGGACCATTGATGGATGGTATGAATGTAGTCGGCGACCTTTTTGGATCAGGCAAAATGTTTCTTCCTCAAGTTGTTAAGAGTGCAAGAGTGATGAAGAAAGCCGTAGCCCACCTGATTCCATTTATCGAAAAAGAAAAACAACATTCTGGTGATAGTAGTTCCAATGGAAAGATAGTCATGGCAACTGTAAAGGGAGATGTTCATGATATTGGCAAAAATATAGTTGGTGTGGTCCTGCAATGTAATAACTTTGAGATTATCGATCTTGGAGTCATGGTACCCGCGGAAAAAATTCTACAGACTGCACGATCTGAAAATGCAGATATTATTGGCCTAAGCGGACTCATTACACCCTCTCTTGATGAAATGGTTCATGTTGCCAAGGAGATGAAACGACAGCAATTCGGATTACCGTTATTAATTGGTGGCGCGACCACATCTCGCGCACATACAGCCGTCAAGATCGAGCCGCAATATGATGAACCCGTTGTGCATGTCAAGGATGCGTCGCGTGCCGTTGGCGTTGTGCAAAAATTAATTAGCCCACATCTAAAAACATCATTTACTGATGAAATAAAAAAAGAATATACTGAGCTACGTAAACGGCATGCTGACCGACAACAGAATATCAACTGGCTACCACTCGATGTTGCTAGAAACAATCGCGCACAATTTGATTGGCATAATTATCGCCCACCTATCCCTGCTCAATTGGGTATCACTGAATTCAATAACTATCCACTGTCTGAATTGGTCAATTATATAGATTGGACCCCGTTTTTTATTGCCTGGGAATTGGCTGGGAAATATCCGCGTATCCTTAAAGATAAAATTGTCGGTGAAGTAGCAACCAAATTATTTAATGATGCTACAGCCATGCTAAAACAACTGATAGATGAAAATTGGTTTACTGCAAATGGTGTAGTCGGGCTATTTCCTGCCAATTCGATTAGTCATGATGATATAGAAGTCTATGTAGACGATAACCGCAAGGGATTATTAACGGAACTACACACACTCAGACAACAAACACAAAAACCACCGGGACAAGCAAATTATGCCCTGGCTGATTTTATCGCACCCAAGGAAACGGATGTGAATGACTACATTGGTGCTTTTGCAGTTGCCTGCGGATTTGGAATTGAACAAAAGATAAAGCAATTCGAATCAGAACACGATGATTACAGTGCAATCATGCTGAAAGCTCTGGCAGATCGGTTAGCCGAAGCATTTGCAGAGCATCTGCATCATCGAGTCCGTAAAGAATTTTGGGGATATGCTGATGATGAGATCCTAGATAATAAATCATTGATCGCTGAAAAATATCTGGGGATACGCCCTGCCCCTGGTTATCCTGCCTGTCCAGATCACACTGAAAAACTTCTGCTATGGGAGTTATTGCAAGTTAAACAAAATACTGACATCACACTGACTGAGCATTTTGCTATGTACCCCACAGCTGCAGTCAGCGGCTGGTATTTTTCTCATCCAGATTCAAAGTACTTTGGTGTGGGTAAGATAAACAAAGACCAAATTACCAATTATGCCCACCGAAAAGGAACTGAGTATCCCCAGATTGAGAAATGGCTGTCAGCATCGCTTGGGTATGATCCTGATAGTTAGATTGCGCCCAAGATTTAGGCCAATAGAAGACCATAATGGACTCGCATAATTTTGTTATAGTAATTAACCTAACATCCATATTTATGAAGAGGTAGCTATGACGCGAGGCATTCTAAATCTTTTAATCATCCTGCTATTATCTGCTTGTGCAACCAGCCCTACTGTCCGCTCTCAGTTTCTTCTTTATTCAGAAGAAAGTGCTATCGCCGCCTCCCGACAGGCCTATACTGAAATGCTCGCTCCACTTGAAAAAGAGGGAAAGATCGACACTAACCCTTTATTAAAAGATCGTGTATTGAATATCACAAGCCGAATTGTTGCTCAAGCAGTTCAAGCACGACCTGAAACCAATAATTGGAATTGGGAAATAAAAGTAATTAATGATCCGGAAACCATCAATGCCTGGGCAATGGCTGGTAGTAAAATGGCAGTCTACACAGGCCTAGTTGAAAAAATTAATCCGAATGACGATGAACTAGCACAAGTCATAGGTCACGAAATTGCCCATGCACTAGCAAAACATTCAGCAGAAAAAATGTCTATAGCGACTGCAACCCAAGTCGGTATTACTGCAGTTGGCTCCATGACTAAAAATCAAGTGACCATGACAGGGCCTGCTTTGCTTGCTACCTTTGCGGTGACGTTACCCAACAGCCGAACTATGGAATCAGAAGCTGATCGTATTGGCATTGAACTTGCCGCCAAAGCAGGCTACAACCCGAATGCAGCCGTTAGCCTATGGCAGAAAATGGCAGGTGTAGGTGGTAGTAGCCCACCAAAGTTTTTAAGCACTCATCCTAATCCAGCTACGAGGCAAGAGACACTCCGTGCACTAGCCCCAGAGATGATGCCGTTGTGTCCCGTCAAAGCATATGAGACACAATTGAGCTAAATTCTAAGAGAGACTTCTGATAAGTTAACCTTATAAAACAGGAGTCTCATTATGGGTAATAATAGCGAGAAGTTGGTTAAAGATATACGTCGTCGTACCCGCAAAAAGTATTCCTCTGAAGAAGAGATCCGAATTGTGCTGGAAGGTATGCGTGGAGAAGAAAGTATCGCTGAGCTGTGCCGCCGGGAAGGATTGAATCAAAACGTGTATTACCGCTGGAGCAAGGAGTTTCTAGAGGCCGGGAAACAGCGCCTGGCTGGCGATATCAAACGGGAAGCCAGTTCCAGTGAAGTCACCGATCTGAAGAAAGAAAACGACCAGCTCAAACGCCTGCTAGCCGACATCATGCTGAAGAACGATGTGCTTAAAAAAAGTGTGCTTGGCTTGGAGTCGACCTGGGCAGACGAATGAGTTTGTCAGCGGCAGAGAAGCTGGAAGTGATCCGGTTGGTAGAAGGCTCGGAATTACCTGTTAGATGTACCCTGAGAGAATTAGGGGTGAGTCGTAGTAGCTTTTATCGTTGGTATCGGCAATATCTGGATAATGGACCAGAGGGTCTGGAGCCAAGCAGTCGATCACCTAGGCGGTTCTGGAATAAGTTACCGGAGACGGTGAAGGAGCAGTGTCTGGAGATCGCCTTGCAACATCCAGACAAATCACCCCGCGAGTTAGCGTGGACCATCACCGATGAACATAGTTGCTTCATCTCGGGATCCAGTGTCTATCGCCTGTTAAAGCAATACGATCTCATTACCAGTCCTGCTTATATCCTGATGCAAGCGGGGGATTCGTTTCAGAATCCAACACGACGAGTCAACGAGCTATGGCAGACGGACTTCACCTACTTTCGTGTCGTGGGTTGGGGGTGGTATTACCTGTCCACGGTGCTGGATGATTACTCCCGCTATATCATTGCATGGAAGTTAACGGCCAGCATGGCAACTGGTGACGTGAAGCAAACACTGGATGCGGCGATTGAGACCACCGGTGTCAACGAGATAACGGTCAAACACCGTCCTCGTTTACTCAGTGATAACGGACCTTGTTATATCTCGTCAGAATTAAAAGGCTACCTGGGCAAACACCAACTGCAACATACCCGTGGCGCACCGTATCACCCTATGACCCAAGGCAAGATTGAACGTTATCACCGTTCCATGAAAAACGTCGTAAAGTTGGAGCACTATTACTATCCGTGGGAACTGGAACAGGCCATCCGGCAATTCGTTCAGTACTACAATCATGAGCGTTACCATGAGTCGCTCGACAACATTACACCTGCCGATATGTATTTTGGCCGTTATCAGGAAATCATAGACAGAAGAGCCGTCATTAAACACGAAACGCTACAACTGAGGAGGAAGGATAATTTAAGTTTATCTATGAACCAGTGAAATAGGACTACAATGTATGAAAGTCTCTCTTAACTTTTAGACTATTGTGTCCCAGATCTTTTGACGACTTACAGTCCGGTTAAAAGGTACGTTTGTCAATCCCTCAATAGCTACCCATACAAAAGCTACAATTAAGGCTGGCGTGTCTGCCGGAGCCGCTATTGCTACTGGCGGCCTATCACTCTTGGCTCAAGGGTTATTTGATAAAAACACAGCAGACAAGGATCCTTGTTCTACAGCTTTAGGGATAAAAGTAGCAAAAGCTTCGCCACCAAATGCCAATCAATCCACCACCTCCAAGGCAACTGAGGGAATAAAAGATGCCGGCAACGCGATTAAAGACGGACTGAAAGGTCTATTCGGCAGATAACCAGATTTAATCTGGTTACTTTTAGTGAATTAATCTGAAGCAAATCAGTAGAAGAATCCGTTCCCAACTGTACCCATCAGATTTTCTTTACTACAACCGCGGGATCCATGAGCTGAATTCCAAGAAGTGAGATTTTGACCGCCACCCCTTACGATTATGATGACCAATCAATGCACTACTAATGCAGGTAATATCTTGACAGCATTGCGTAGCATATTGTGATCCTTAAAGTTTATAATGTTTTTCGTAAATGTTATGATGTTGGGCTCTTTTACTATTCTATTAATCAATCCTTACCTTTAGGCGAAAATTGACAATGAAGCACACGATGTATGAAAAGATCTGGAATAATCACTTGGTTCACGAAGAATCCGGTCAAGCATCGATATTGTATATCGATAGACACTTAATTCATGAGGTCACCAGTCCACAAGCTTTTGAAGGGCTGAAAGAATCCGGACGCAACGTTCGTCGACCCGATGCCGCGCTCTCTACACTGGATCACAGTGTGCCAACCAAAGATCGGGATCAGCCTATTAAAGACCTCCTTGCTAGAAAACAAGTAGAAGTAATGATTGAAAACTGTCGAATCCATGGATTAACGCTGTACGATTTAAAAAGTCCAAATAACGGAATTATCCACGTTGTCGTCCCAGAACATGGGTTCGTCCATCCTGGCATGACGGTTGTCTGTGGCGATAGCCATACGGCAACGCATGGCGCATTTGGCGCCCTGGCTTTCGGTATTGGTACTTCAGAAGTAGAACATGTACTGGCCACCCAAACATTAAGGCAGAATAAATCCAAAACTATGCTGGTAAATGTAGAAGGTCGTCTGTCTGAATATTGCACGGCAAAAGATATCGCCCTGTCCATAATCGGCAATATCGGTACCGGTGGGGGGACTGGCTACGTGATCGAATATGCTGGTAGTGCAATTCGTGACTTGAGCATGGAGGGCAGAATGACTTTATGCAATCTTGCTATCGAAAGTGGTGCACGTGCAGGATTGGTAGCTCCAGATGAAAAGACATATGAATTTCTAAAAGGACGTGAGTATGCTCCCAAAAATGGACAATGGGATCAGGCGCTTGATATCTGGAAAAATATCTGCACTGACGATGGTGCTGACTATGACAAGGTCATTAGCATCAATGCAGATGATATCGAGCCACAAGTTACGTGGGGCACATCACCTGAACAGGTAGTTGGTGTGAATGGTGTTGTTCCGTCACCTGATGATTTTACTGATGAGCTTAAACGCAGAGCGTGTGAAAGTGCCCTGACCTATATGGGGCTTGAAGCACATACCCGGATTACTGACATACCAATTGACTACGTGTTCATTGGGTCGTGCACCAACAGTCGAATAGAAGATTTACGAGCAGCTTCTAAAGTAGTGAAAGGTACCACCGTAGCTAAAAACGTTAGCGCATTAGTGGTGCCTGGATCCTATCTGGTAAAAAAACAGGCTGAAGAAGAAGGTCTAGACAAAATATTTATCGACGCTGGTTACGAATGGCGTGAGCCCGGATGTTCAATGTGCATTGCAATGAATGATGATCGCCTTTTGGAAGGGCAACGATGTGCTTCGACTTCCAATCGAAATTTTGAAGGTCGGCAAGGTAAAGGTGGCAGAACTCATCTTGTTTCCCCTGTTATGGCTGCAGCCGCAGCATCTGCAGGCAAATTTGTCGATATCCGATCATTGAATAATTAGAACTACGAGAGAAATTATGGAACCATACGTTAAACATGAAAGTACAGCCGCACTATTAAATAGAATAAATGTGGATACAGACCAAATTATCCCCAAACAATTCTTAAAGAAAGTGGAAAAAACCGGATTCGGTCAACACCTTTTCCATGACTGGCGATTCAATTCTGACGGCAGCGAAAATCCTGAATTTGAATTAAATAACCCTGCATTTAAAGGTGCAAGAGTTTTAATTGCTGGAGACAATTTCGGTTGTGGTTCGTCTCGGGAACATGCTCCCTGGTCTATTGCTGAATATGGAATCAACACCATCATTTCTACAAGTTTTGCAGATATTTTTTATAACAATTGCTTTAAGAATAGCATTCTGCCGATCATTGTTAACGAGCAACAACTTGAAAGCCTAATGAATGAAATAAATAATAATGAAGGCGTTAAATTCACTGTGGACCTCATTAATCAAAAACTATCGACACCCGGTGGAATAGTCATTCAATTTGAATTGGAGTCCTTTCAAAAAGAAATGATACTTAATGGTTTAGATGATATTGACTTGACGCTTAAACACATAAGCAAAATTAATGAATTTGAAGATCGACAGAAAAAACAAGTTTCATGGTTATGGAATTAAAATAACTATTCCCTGCCTACTCACATATAAATTTCCTGCAAAATATTAGCTCGCCTGCTATTAATCATGACTCCTGCTTCACGTCATATTAAAATTCTTGACACTACCTTGAGAGATGGTGAACAGACTCAGGGAGTCTCGTTCACCCCTGATGAAAAGATCAGTATCGCTAAGGCGTTATTGGCAAAGCTTGGTGTTGATCGTATCGAAGTTGCATCAGCCATGGTTTCTGAAGGTGAAAAAAACGCCGTTAGAACAATCAATGCATGGGCTGAGGATGAGGGATTACTAGATCGAATTGAAGTATTGGGTTTTGTGAATTACAACCGTAGCGTTGATTGGATCCTCGAAACAGGTGGGAAAACTCTGAATCTATTAGCAAAAGGCAGTGAAAATCATTGCCGAACCCAATTGAATAAGACTTTAGATGAACACGTAGCAGATATCAAAAAAACTGTGGACTACGCACTAAGTAAAGGACTTAACGTTAATATGTATCTTGAAGACTGGTCAAATGGCTATCGCGAGAGTCTGGATTATGTCTGTGGGCTGGTCGATGCGATTAAAAACAGCGGAGTTGGACACATTCTACTACCAGATACACTAGGCGTATTGAGTCCCGACGAAGTTTTTAGCAGTATCAAAGACATGATCGATCGTTACCCAGATAGCGAATTTGATTTTCATCCTCACAATGATTACGGACTCGCTACAGCTAATGTAATGGCAGCTGTAAATGCTGGAATCAATACCATTCATTGTACGGTCAATTGCCTAGGTGAACGTGCAGGAAATGCTTCTGTAGCAGAAGTTGCAGTCGTGCTGAAAGATAAAATGGGAATGCAATTAACTATAAACGAGAATTATATTTTTGATCTCAGCAAGATGGTAGAGAATTTTTCAGGTAAATGGGTTTCTGCAAACATGCCAGTTGTCGGTAGTGATGTCTTTACACAAACTGCGGGCATTCATGCAGACGGCGATCATAAGGGCGGCCTGTATGAGAGTACGCTTAATCCAGAACGGTTTGACCGTAAGCGTCATTATGCATTAGGAAAGATGAGTGGTAAGGCATCACTTGTAAAAAACTTAGAAGAACTCGATTTAAATCTGAATGAAGAACTGCAGAAAAAAGTCCTAGAACGTATTGTCAAACTAGGTGACATGAAACAAACCATTACTTCAGATGATATCCCATTCATTATTGCGGATGTGATGGAAAGCAAGGACTATCACCACATCAAGCTCCTAAAGTGTTCTATCACTAGCAGCCTTGATCTGGAATCTACAGTGAGCATCCTGGTAGATATCGGTAACGAACAACACAAAGCCACTGGCACAGGTAACGGTGGTTTTGATGCTTTTATTAATGCAATCAACAAGATTCTGCAAAAACATGATTACAATCTGCCGAAACTGGATAACTTCGAAGTTCGTATTCCTAGGGGCGGTGAAACTAATGCCTTAACAGAGTGTATTATTACTTGGAAGACCCCAGGAAAGAATCTAAAAACCCGTGGTGTTCATGCAAATCAAGTTTTTGCTGCGATACTCGCAACCTTGCGTCTGATCAACCTACAATTAAACGAACGGGTAGCGAGTAAATAAATAAGCGCTTGATGGTCTACACTACCAGTAATGAGCTTGAATTTATAAAAAGCTCTGTGGCCAGATTATAGTACGCCACATATGCGCAACAGGCGAACCATCAAATCCAAGTCCTTCTTTTGGCTGTTTCCAGTTACGGCCAACTAGATCTTCAAATTGATCAATCGTTACTTCGTTTTCATCTGGGTTAAATGAGTACAAGTCGTTCAGCGTAATCAGTCTTGATGTCATATACCACTTGTGGTTTTTTGCCTCTTCATATTCAGCTTTCACCCAAGGTTCCACCTCATAATCTTCACCAAACCATATTCGATAGGCTGCTGGATAAGCATACCCAACCGATTCATCAGCAAAAAACCGTAGGGCTTGATGCTTTTGAATTGCCCAGGTGATTTCTTCATCGACATAGGGTGCGACTAGTGTTGCTGTCCAGAATCCGTGATCTGTTCGAATAAATGCTTCTACCGATAGATCATGTAATAGGCAGGCCATGGCAACCTTCTCATCCATGCCATTCTTCATAGCAAGATTTGCGCTTTGAAGTAAATGTGCATTATTAGGCATTCGGTATCGATAGAAATCTAATAAAGTTGGCTTTTTAGGCATTTTGGGCAATCGTGGATCATCCATTCCGGCAATCAACTTCGTACCTGGTTCCCAAGGTTTGCTTTGAGGTGGTGTTTCTGAACGTGCTTTGTTTGGGTGACAAATTGTAGGAGCCATAATATGGCGAGGCATGTTATCAACCATAACGGCTTCAAATGCCTCGGCTCTTTGGCTCAGCGTCATTTCAGCTGTGAATCCGGCAGCTGCAATAGCGCCACATCTTGCAACAAAATCTCTTCTGTTCATAAAATAGAAATTAAAAAGTATTTAAGGGGCAACTTGTTCAGCTGGTTTCCTATATAGATGAACGATTCTGTTGGTCATACCACGCGGTGTTTTATCTCGCCAGTAAGTAGTGATATCATCATCAGGATGATCAGCTAACAGATCGCTTTCTCCATCGAGTATCAATCCGGCACTGGTCACATCAGCTACAGCTGTTTCCCGTGGGATCCGGTGTATACCTGCACTGACTTCACGAGACATACCTTCAGCAGCCAAATGTTCAATAACGCCAAAAAATCCGCCTGGTTTTAACATACGCATTATGTTTGCATATCTTGTGGCGGATACTGCAGGGATAACTTCTCCATCATCCTCTGAATAATGCCAGTGATGGATAACAAGAAACAAAAACATAGCATCAACGGAATTATCTGGTAATGCCATGTCCTCGACAGGATCATACGTCAATTCAACGTTTGAATAATCAGCGTACTGTGTATCCAGCATAGCTTTAAACTTATCATTTACAAAAGGGGCATCTCCAGGGTTTTGTGCTACAACAGTGCCCTCAGGACCAACTATTTCTGAAATGATACGCGTGTAATAACCAGGACCGGATGCCATATCAACTACGCGTTGACCATTGGTTATTCCAAAGAATTCCATAATCTCTGCAGGCTTACGATTCACATCGCGTTCCTTATCTTTCTCAGGACGACGTGCACTAACCACGGCAGCCTGATAAATAGATGGTTCAACCTTTGACTCTATTTGCTCATCCATCGTATCACTTTGGCTAGACATTTCTTCCACAGCATCAGTTATTGCTGAAGCCTCGGGCTGTTGGTTAGACGTTGTATCTGCATCAGGACTACTGCCTTCTTGTGAACAACCAACAAGTGCAAAAATAGCAATAGCACAGATATATAATTTTGTGTCGTTAATTACCATCGTGAATTCAATTTGTAAGTGCAACTCAATTAGGTGGCACGAACGGCAAGCTGCGGTAGCATCCTTACCTTTCGTTCCAGCAAGAAAGAGAGGCACAGATGAGACACTACGCACAGCTTACCGAGCATCAACGTTACCAGATTTACGGCCTGATGAAAGCAGGACATACACAAACGGAGATAGCCGCCTTGATAGGCGTGCATAAATCTACTATTAGCCGTGAACTCAGACGCAACCGTGGCTTGAGAGGCTATCGACCCCGCCAAGCTCAGTTGCTCCGGCAAGCGCGTCGAGAAGCCAGCCAACAACAGCGACTCCCCACGACCTTGTGGGAGCGAGTAGAGGTCTGGCTGCGGGACGAATGGAGTCCTGAGCAAATCAGTGACTGGTTGCATAAACGAGAAGGTATCGCTCTGAGTCATGAATGGATATATCACTACATATACCAGGACAAGGCAGACGGCGGTGAGCTGTACCGGTACTTGCGTTGCCAGAAGAAACGAAAGAAGCGTTATGGTAGTTATCAACGTCGTGGGGTTCTGGTGAATCAGGGCAGCATTGATAAGCGTCCCGCCATTGTGAACAGGAAGACACGCATCGGTGACTGGGAAGTGGACACCGTCATCGGCAAAGGCCATCGACAGGCGCTGGTCACCTTGAGCGAGCGCAAGTCGATGTACACCTTGATTGCACAGGTGAAACGACGAACTGCCTCTGCCGTCAGGCAAGCTATCGTGCGATTGTTGTCTAATATGAAGGCGTCGGTTCACACGATCACCTCGGATAATGGAAAAGAATTTGCTGAGCATGAGGTTATTGCTCAACAATTGAACGCGGGGTTCTATTTTGCACATCCTTATGCCTCCTGGGAACGGGGTTTAAATGAAAATATCAATGGTCTCATTCGACAGTACTTCCCAAAGAAAATGGACTCCAGCACGATTACACAAAAGCAGTTAAACTTGGTCATGAAAAAACTCAATCACCGTCCCAGAAAAACACTTAATTCAAAAACACTACATGAAGTCTTTTTTAACATCAACGTTGCACTTCAAAGTTGAATCCGCGCATTATAAATACCTCTGAATAGTTGATTTGATTCCGTGACCTAACAAGACGTTGATTCATATTATAATATTACGCTCCGTTGGCATTTATCATACAAAATCCACTAGCTAGAGTGGAGTTATCATCAATCTTTGCATTATTAATCATCTAGAACTCTTGAGATCCTGAAGCTCTTTGACAACTTTATCACCGAATTCATCTGTTTTAATTATCGTCACGCCTCTTCCCGGTTTAGATAAATCAGGGGTAGAAAAGCCATTCGTATAAACAGCTTGCATAGCATTCCATACATGCTTGGACTCCTCAGGCATATCTAGACTATATTCCAACATCATAGCAACCGACCCGATCATGGAGTAAGGATTCGCAATATTTTTATCCGCAATATCAGGCGCTGATCCATGTGTTGGCTCATAATAGGCCGAGCTATCTCCAAGACAAGCTGATGGCATCAACCCTAGCGATCCTAAAATACCACCGCCTAGATCACTCAAAATATCGCCGAACATGTTTTCCATGACCATGACATCAAACTGAGTGGGATTCAAACATAATAACGTTGCAGCAGAGTCCACTAACATGTGTTTTATTTCTACTTCTGAATAATCTTTTGACACTTCATCCACAATCTCATTCCAAAGTACACTTGATTTTAATACATTACTTTTATGAATATTATGTAAGCATTTCTTTCGCTTCATACAGAGCTTAAAAGCAAACCGTAGGATTCTTTCAATCTGGTTTTCATCATAAAGAAGAGACTCTTCGACATAACGAAGTCCTTTATCATTAACTCCAACTTCCTTATCACCAAAATACAAACCCCCTACCAGTTCACGGATAATGACAATATCAATTCCACCACCAACTATTTCAGGTTTCAAAGGTGAGAAATGTGATAACCCTTTTGGTAGTGATACAGGTCTAATGTTGGCATACGTATTTAACCATTTCCGCAACGGCAAAATGGCCCCACGTTCAGGTCGCAGGTCCACAGGTATCTTTTCAGACTGTTCATGGTTTAGGCCAACCGGCCCTTTAAGAATCGCATCTGCCTCTGCACAGATTTTTTGGGTCTGTTCCGGGAATGGGTGTCCACTTTCGAAATAGGCATTTGCTCCGAAAGGTGCATCTATTAAATCAAATTGCACATCATTTCGGCTTTCAACTACCTTGAGTACCTTGATAGCTTCATTCATGGTCTCTGGGCCAATTCCGTCTCCTGCCAATACTGCAATCTTGTAATTCTTCATTATTACCCTATCGTCAAATTTTCAAATAATTTGTGTGCAATTGAATTCCTTTACAATTTCAGCCAAAGTTCACTTCAGACCGGCATTATATAGAAGGATATAAAATGATGACAGATGGAATTCTATGACTAGCCATAATTGAGTTTTGACACAATAAATATATCTACGAAAGTTTATTGTTTATTGTTATGATTAAAGGAAAATTTATAGGGGGAAATCATGTCTGAATCAATTATGCAAACTATCATCAATGCTGGAATTGCATTAGTGATACTTCTGGTTGGCTTATGGGTCGCAAAACGCGCTAAAAGTATTGCTATTAATGTAATGAATAAAAGAGGGGTCGACCCACTACTTTCCAGCTTTTTATCAAGTATTGCCCATATACTCATAGTCATTTTTGTTGTGATTGCAGCACTTGGAAAACTTGGGATACAAACCACATCGCTCATAGCAGTTTTAGGTGCCGCGGGTCTGGCAGTTGGTCTGGCATTGCAGGGTACGCTATCCAATTTTGCCTCCGGTGTAATTATTATTGCCCTTAGGCCATTTAAAGTGGGTGACTTTGTAGAAGCAGGAGGTATAAGTGGTACTGTGGAAGGAATTCAGATTTTCTCAACATCTCTGAAGACCGGAGATAACAAGGCAATCATTGTTCCTAATTCTGCAATTACGGGAAGTATAATAACAAATTATTCTGCTAACGATACGCGTCGAGTTGATATGGTATTTGGAATTGGCTATGGTGATGATATTAAAAAGGCCAAGAATATTCTGCATAAAATTATTGATGAGGACGATCGAATTTTAAAGGAACCTGCGCCGGTGATTGCCGTTTCAGAATTAGCGGACAACAGTGTCAATTTCATTGTACGTCCATGGACACGTACTGCAGATTACTCGGGCGTTTACCGGGATACCACAGAAAAGGTGAAGCTTACATTTGATGAAGAAGGTATTTCTTTCCCATTTCCCCAGCGGGATGTTCATCTCCATCAAGTTGCATGAGTTTTATTATATAAGTAATACTGTCCTATTATTATAAACAAGCTTCTTGCTAAGATTCGTTAACTTCAATCCGGCTGGTCTACTAATCGCAGATAGGGTTTTTTAGTCTCCCAACCATTAGGATAGGTCTGTTTCGCCTCTTCATCAGTTACCGATGGCACTATGATGACCTTATTTCCTTTCTTCCAGTTAACTGGTGTTGCAACTTTATGTTTAGCAGTCAATTGCATTGAATCTAATACTCGTAATACTTCATCAAAATTCCGGCCTGTGGTCATTGGGTAGGTAATCATTAATTTTATATACTTGTCAGGACCAACAATAAATACTGAACGTATGGTCTGGTTATCTGCAGCTGTTCTATCTTTTGCAGGACCGCTAGCATTTGGGTGTATCATGTCATACAGTTTTGCAACCTTCATATCGGTATCACCTATCATTGGATAATTGACAGCATTTCCCTGCGTCTCTTCAACATCTATTGCCCAATTTTTGTGATCTTCGACCGAATCTATACTTAAGCCAATAACCTTACAGTTACGTTTTTCAAATTCAGGTTTAAGACCTGCCATGTAACCTAATTCTGTTGTACAGACCGGAGTAAAATCCTTCGGGTGTGAGAACAATACCGCCCAGCTGTCCCCTATCCATTGATGAAACGAAATCGACCCTTCAGTGGTGTCGGCTGTGAAATCTGGTGCTTCATCACCTATACGTAATGGCATGCTTACCTCCTCTCTATAAGAAATACTTCGATAATCTCAACCTAACATGTCTGCATCAGGAAGATGGATTTATTGCGATTATTATAGCCTAATTTATTAACCTACAGGTTGCCTTTCTTCATTTCCCCTTGAATATATTCAGCCTGACGGATAGCGAGGGCAACAATCGTTAGAGTCGGGTTTGCAGTCATTGCTGAGCTGAACTGGCTACCATCAGAAATAAATAGGTTGTCCATCCCAAACACTCTGCCCCATTTGTCACAAACGCCATCAGTTTCGGATTCAGCCATACGGCAGGTCCCCATATTATGGGCTGCAGATAACATGGGGACTTGAAAAACTTTTTTTGCACCTACCGCATCATACATTGCAGTCGTAGTTTTAATGGCATGTTCTCTCATCGCTTTATTATTAACACTATCTTCATAATGTAAAGCTGGAATAGGAAGGCCATATTTATCCTTTCGATTGTCATGCAGGGTGATGAGGTTATTAGCGTATGAAAAATCCTCGCCACAGATTAGTGCGCCAGCAAAATACGGGTATTGTTCAATCAATGACGCATAATCTGCTCCCCAGTCAGTGTTGCTAAGTGATTTAGCAAGCATTTCCGGGTGCACGGGGGCTGTTTCAATATGATAACCACTGGCAAAGTTGCGACTAGGCTCATGATGCGACTCATGCCCGAGGCTGCCTGATTGCTGTATCCCACGTTGCATATTGACCTTACCAGGCATTAACGCAAGCAACCGTGCAAATACATGTTTCATATAATGCCTGCCTACGTTACCGGAACCATTACCTATGCCATCAGGAAACAAGCTTGACTCAGAATTGAGCAATAACCTTGGTGTCTCTATCGAATTACCAGCAACACAGACCGCCCTAGCCTTTTGTTGGTGTATTACACCTAATTTATCGACATAAACTACACCGTTAATCTTGCCGCTTTGATCATGTTCCATTCGGAGCACCATCGCTTCTGGTCGTATTTCGAAATGATCGGTTGCCTCCGCTTTAGGTATTTCGGTATACAAGGTTGACCACTTTGCGCCAACCATACATCCACTTTTACAAAAACCAAGTTGCAAACATTTTGAACGTCCATCTCGACTGATAGAATTTATCGCTGAGTGAGTAGTCGTTATATCTTTATATCCCAATTTTTCTGCACCCGCCTTCATAACCAAAAAATTATTATTAGCGGGATGTAACGGTAATCCATGAGTCCCGGACACGCCCATTTTTAATTCTGCCTTGCTGTAATAGGAATCCAGTTCCTGATAGCTGATCGGCCAGTCGATCATGCTTGTTCCGGCAATCTTGCCATAAGTGGATAACGGGGTAATTTCATGAGGTGCCATCCGTAGCGACAATGCTGTCCAGTGAACGGTAGTGCCGCCGACGGTCTTACACAAATAAGTGGGAAAATTGCGACTGATATCACCAGAACCTTCACGTGGATCAAGCCATGTCACTTTTCCGAACATGGCTGCCGGATCATTCACAATGTCGGTCATCTTCAGCCGTTTACCTGCTTCCAGGCAGACAACATCAATCCCCTGTTGTGCCAGTTCGTTAGCTAAGACGCCTCCGCCTGCACCGGACCCGATAACTACCACTACAGATGGGTCATTTAAATCAAATTGACGGCTCATGGTTTACTGAATTTTAAGGAAGCCAGTCAATATCATTAAAGCCATGGTTAATATAACCACCGAAATCTATGGATGGCCCGGCGTACTCCAGCTTCTCCCACACTCTCGGATCGCGATACAGAAATTCAATGGTGGCGTTACGCATATACTGGAGGAACTCGGTATCTTCTATTTGTTGCAATTGATCGAGTTGCTGTTCACGCAAAAGATCTACCCATAGAGAGTTGTGTAACTTATCAAGAGATTGGATACCAGATTGAATCAAAATAAAGATAGCTTTGTTCCTTTCAGCTCGTATTGCTAGGCTCACTGCCAGTTCATTGTAAACATCAGAGGGTAGTTCATCATGAGGGAATAAATGATGCGCTGTTATTTCAAGTGTCCTTATTTCATGGCTGGATAATTTCTGTGACTTTCCAGTATGTTCTGCCGATGCGGCTGAAAGCCATCGACTATGATTTAAAATTGGCAGTGACGCCAAACCAGCTATTTTCTGCAAAAATAAACGACGAGTTGTTTCTATCATGGTTTATATATTTTTACTCAGACGGGTCATGAGACAGTAGTAGTTTGTGAAAATCGTATCACGCCAAATCTCTACCATCAAAGTGATTTTCAATAAAACTTTCTATAACGTAGCGCCTTTCAGTTTACTTTTACTGGTCATCAACACATTTCAGACACATGGTATTTGTTGGATCAACTGAAAGTCGGCGATGGTCAATTGCTTCGCCACAAATATAACAGGAGCCGTACTTATCTAATTCAATACACGGATTCAACTTTGAAGTGCAACGTTGATGTTAAAAAAGACTTCATGTGGTGTTTTTGAATTAAGTGTTTTTCTGGGACGGTGATTGAGTTTTTTCATGACCAAGTTTAACTGCTTTTGTGTAAGGGAATCATGTATTTGACGATCCTAAAATCATAAATTTCCACGACTTGCGAACCGAGAAAATTCACCTTGATCGAATACATGCTTTAAGCGATTCTTGCCTGCTTGATTGAGCAACCATTGCCTGGCGCCTGCTGAGTACCCTCCGCCATCAAGCAATACTATCGTGTCGTATCGATTCTGCTGAATGTTTAATACTTCGTATGGACATTTCTCTTCAACACTTCCACGCGAAGCCTGCCATTTGCATTGAATGACCATGCAATCTGGATAAAGGCGCGGATGGTACAGGATTACATCCACGCGCCGATTCTTGCCATAAATGTCTTTGCCGATTTCGTATTGTTGGGCATAAATCGGTTGTTCCAACTCACGCATTGGATTGAAGCGGATTGCTTCAACTTTCAAGTAATCACGTTCGTCTAGTATTTCGGATACAAATCGTTCAAGACGCTTACCCGACTTATTGGCAAGCGTCCCACCGCTTTGATTAACCATTTGGAAACAGGCTTCTTACAACGTCTTTTTTTGCTTTTTCGTAACCTGCTTCAAGTCCCTTTTCATACGCACAGTAAGAGCACTTGTGGCGCACTCTACCAGATTGATCTTCGTGTATATCCTTAACGACTGAATCTATATTAGATCGTCTGTCTTCGCTAACTGGACAATTCTCTTTTCCCATTTACATGTACTCCACATAGTTACACGCAATCACCGACAATCAAAAGTTCCGTTGCCTTGTTCCGCTCCGAACCCTTACAGTTTATATTCCGAGCCGCTTTCACTTCCGTAAACTGATAGTCGTTCCATATTTTACGGATGAATTCTGTATCGCTACTTGACACGATCACATAGGCTCCTGCTTTACGCCATTTATCGCAACATTTACGTAAAGCCATTTGATCGGAACTATCAAAACCCTTGTCGGTGTACTGCGTAAAAGTTTCATCATATGGTGGATCACAATATACCAAATCGCCTGTAGATGGTTGTATCCGTTCAAACGATTGCACTTTCAACTCGGTATTTTCAAGTACTTTCGACACCGCCAGTAAATTACCCTTATCGCAAACATTCGGATTCTTGTAACTCCCCATTGGAACATTGAATTTACCAGACTTATTCACTCGATACAGGCCGTTGTAGCAAGTCTTATTCAAATAGATAAACCGAGCCGCCAGCTTAGTCGCGTCCTGCTCCAAGTGCCCTTTATCCCGTGTGCGACTGTAATGTTTCTGCGAATGCTTCTTTTGATGTTTTTCCAGTGCGTCAATGACCCCCTGTGGCGATTTCTGTAACATTCGGTAGGTGAGTATCAATTCAGCGTTCAAATCGCTTAATACAGATTTCTTGTGTATCCTGCTGTCCAACCCAAAAAACACCGCGCCTCCGCCTAGAAATGGTTCGTAGTAGTCATTGAACGATTCAGGAAGCACTTGAACAATATTAGGGATTAAAGTCCGTTTACCGCCTGCCCACTTCACAAACGGGTAAGCGCGGGCACAGTCAAGATATCTAACATCAGTTTTTTTCAGAACCGCATTGAATTGAGATAATTCGTTCTGTACTTGCGTGTTCACTGTGTTAACTCCGCATAAGTCAATCGGGCATTAACGCCGCGCGTTAGAAGATCATCAACCACAACATCCTTATCGGATTCTTTTGTATTTTGTCGATAGCATACAGCATTCAAATACAGTTGAGTGTGTTTCTTGCTCCTCCAATGATGAGTGCCAACATAACATCGCTTTGTTATTGCCCAGAATCCCTCTATGCTGTTCGTGTGCGCCGAACCTCTTACATATTCACCTGCTGAATGATTGACACGATCCAGGTCGTAAATGCCATCTAGCACACTGTATGCGCGGTTGTCGTCAGCGTTGACTTTACTGCCAAGCGCGACATTTTGAATCATGATCGGGGTTATATGCCTTGAAGCGGATGACGGAACATGGAAAGCCCGTGCTTCACCACCTCGTTCCTTCATGCCGAACGCAACTGCTTTTGTCTTGGTGCTTCGCCCTTGAGTTCCTTTTGTGCGTTTGTTGGCGTGCTTGTTCTTTTCCTTGCCTCCGATATAAGTTTCGTCCACTTCAACATCACCGCCGAGCAAACCACCACCTGTATCCTGCTTTGTGGCATTTCTAATTCGTTGGAGCATGAACCAAGCCGTGCGTTGCTGGACGCTTATGTGCTTTGCCAGTTGCGAACTGGATATGCCTTTACTGTGAGTTGTCTCAAAGTAAATTGCCATAAACCACTTCGGCAACATTTTCAAAGGACTATCACCCAAAACAGTACCGACAGTTACACGGAACACATGCTTGCACGAACTGCATTTATGGCGCTTGCCATCGCTGTAGTGATATACCTTTTCAGCACTGCCACAATGCGGGCAATACGGATTGTCGCCCCAGCGCACCATTTCAAGATGCTTCAAACAGGCTTCGACTGTAGAGAATTTTTGTGTAAAATCAATTAAGTTCATGGCTTTCTAAATGGTGTGATTTTCTATATTTCATATTATATCGCACTTATTTAGGATCGTCAAATACATAATTCCCTTGTGTAATCGTGCTGGAGTCCATTTTCTTTGGGAAGTACTGTCGAATGAGACCATTGATATTTTCATTTAAACCCCGTTCCCAGGAGGCATAAGGATGTGCAAAATAGAACCCCGCGTTCAATTGTTGAGCAATAACCTCATGCTCAGCAAATTCTTTTCCATTATCCGAGGTGATCGTGTGAACCGACGCCTTCATATTAGACAACAATCGCACGATAGCTTGCCTGACGGCAGAGGCAGTTCGTCGTTTCACCTGTGCAATCAAGGTGTACATCGACTTGCGCTCGCTCAAGGTGACCAGCGCCTGTCGATGGCCTTTGCCGATGACGGTGTCCACTTCCCAGTCACCGATGCGTGTCTTCCTGTTCACAATGGCGGGACGCTTATCAATGCTGCCCTGATTCACCAGAACCCCACGACGTTGATAACTACCATAACGCTTCTTTCGTTTCTTCTGGCAACGCAAGTACCGGTACAGCTCACCGCCGTCTGCCTTGTCCTGGTATATGTAGTGATATATCCATTCATGACTCAGAGCGATACCTTCTCGTTTATGCAACCAGTCACTGATTTGCTCAGGACTCCATTCGTCCCGCAGCCAGACCTCTACTCGCTCCCACAAGGTCGTGGGGAGTCGCTGTTGTTGGCTGGCTTCTCGACGCGCTTGCCGGAGCAACTGAGCTTGGCGGGGTCGATAGCCTCTCAAGCCACGGTTGCGTCTGAGTTCACGGCTAATAGTAGATTTATGCACGCCTATCAAGGTGGCTATCTCCGTTTGTGTATGTCCTGCTCTCATCAGGGCGTAAATCTGGTAACGTTGATGCTCGGTAAGCTGTGTGTAGTGTCTCATCTGTGCCTCTCTTTCTTGCTGGAACGAAAGGTAAGGATGCTACCGCAACTTGCCGTTCGTGCCACCTAATTGAGTTGCACTTACAAATTGAATTCACGATATTAAAATTGAACACCAAAAAAATTCCCTTATTTATCAGTTTGGAATCGACAACAGGATCACTTCACCCTACTGTTACAGGCGGCAAACCACTGCCGTGGCGACAGCGACCATTCACAGTCCCTTTGCCATGCCTTCAGTCTAAGTATCTGAATTCATTTAAAATCGCCCATCCCTGAGTAATTTATGGCCTCATTTATGGGTATTTCGCCCACAGGTTATCCACATTCTATCTACAGCAAATTCCACAATATCTTGTGGTTTAAATAGTACTTGACCACATTTTGTTGTGGTGCTATAAAATCACCTTACGTTCAAATCTTCAACTTGTTTCTAACTTCCAGAGCAGAATTGAAACATATAAAAATATTATCATGGGGGGGTTAATGGAGGCCGATAAGGCTGTTATAGCAGAATCCGTTATCTATAACGATACAACGGACAATTCATCTCATGCCAAGAGTGTTGCCGTGGGTGAGCTTGCCCAGACTGAAGTCACCGCACATCAGCCAGGACAGTTCAAAGTTATCCGGCGAAATAGCAAAGTAACGGTCTTCGATGCGTGCAAGATCAATGTTGCCCTAACTAAGGCATTTCTTAACCTGGAAGGCGGGACGGCTGCGAGCTCGACGCGTATCCATGAGAAAGTCAATGAATTGACTGAACAGGTCGTCAGGGGTGTTACCCGTAGCATGCCAGGTGGTGGCACCATACATATCGAAGATATCCAAGATTATGTTGAGCTGGCGCTCATGCGGGCAGGAGAACAGAAAGCTGCTCACGCCTATGTGATCTATCGTGAAGATCGTGCTCGCGAACGGGCAGAGAAGACTCGATCTAAACCTGAAGATACCACGCATACCAAGGAAGTCATTAACGTTACGCATGTCGATGGCTCCCTTAAACCACTCGATATGCAACGGTTCATCTCTATCATCAATGAAGCCTGTCTCGATCTCGAAAACGTTGAAGGCCACCTGATCATTGATGACGCATACCGTAATCTGTTCGACGGTGTGAAAGAAACCGATGTAAACCATGCGCTGGTAATGAGTGCACGTGCCTTGGTTGAAAAAGAGCCTAATTATTCCTATGTCGCAGCAAGATTACTGCTTGATAACCTGCGACGTGAGGCATTGAGTTACATCGAAGAGACCACAACTGAAGCAACCCAAGCGGAAGTAATAGATCGATATCCGCCCTATTTTAGTAAATATATCAACAAGTGTGCTGAGCTCGGTCTGCTGGACCACGAACTAGTTAAGTATGATCTAGATCGATTGGGAAAAGCACTGAAGCCAGAACGTGATCATCTGTTTACCTACCTAGGGCTACAGACACTCTATGACCGCTATATTATACATACCGACAACGGGGTCCGGTTTGAATTGCCCCAAGCATTTTTCATGCGGGTGGCAATGGGACTAGCGATTAATGAACTTGACCGCGAGGCGAGAGCAATTGAGTTCTATGAACTACTATCTTCATTTGATTTCATGAGTTCCACACCAACTCTGTTCAATTCGGGCACCTGTAGACCACAACTATCGAGTTGTTACCTGAGCACAGTACCCGATGATCTGGATGGCATCTTTAGCGCAATCAAAGATGATGCACTGTTGTCAAAATACGCTGGTGGCCTCGGTAATGACTGGACACGAGTCCGTTCTATGGGGTCACACATTAACGGCACAAATGGTAAATCACAGGGTGTTGTCCCCTTTCTAAAGGTAGCGAACGATACCGCAGTAGCGGTAAACCAGGGTGGCAAGCGTAAAGGGGCCATGTGTGCCTATCTGGAAACTTGGCATCTTGATATAGAAGAGTTTCTAGAACTCCGGAAAAACACTGGGGATGACCGTCGACGTACCCATGATATGAATACGGCGAACTGGGTTCCTGATCTATTCATGAAACGTGTCATTGAAGACGATAACTGGACATTGTTTTCGCCTAACGACACGCCCGATCTCCATGATCTGATCGGCAAGGCATTCGAAAAGCGTTATTGCGAATACGAAGCTAGTGTAACTGAAGGCAAAATAAAAAATTACAAAACATTGAAGGCGGCTGATCTCTGGCGAAGGATGTTATCCATGTTGTATGAAACCGGGCACCCATGGATAACCTTCAAGGACGCGTGCAACCTCCGTTCACCGCAACAGCACATTGGTGTCGTGCATTCATCCAATCTGTGCACAGAAATCACGTTGAACACTTCTGATGAGGAAATTGCCGTATGTAATCTGGGTTCAGTTAATCTTGCTCAGCATGTTGACGAGAACGGAGTTAACCTGCAGAAGCTCGAAAAAACCATCTATACCGCAATGAGAATGCTGGACAACGTTATAGATTATAACTATTACAGCGTACCGCAGGCACGTCGTTCCAACCTGCGTCATTATCCAGTTGGTCTTGGCATCATGGGGTTTCAGGATGCGCTATACAAACTACGTATCCCATACGCATCTGAAACT
Source organism: Gammaproteobacteria bacterium (assembly GCA_965226155.1). Lineage (GTDB taxonomy): Bacteria > Pseudomonadota > Gammaproteobacteria > Eutrophobiales > Eutrophobiaceae. The sequence goes on along the minus strand of OZ245331.1, from coordinate 2,431,627 downwards.
TCGATAGACTTTTCCGACAGCAGTATGGAAGCGGTCAGCTACTATGCGATCAAGGCGTCAACTAATCTTGCAGAAGAACGTGGACCCTATTCCAGCTTCAAAGGCTCTTTGTGGAGTAACGGCATCCTGCCACTTGATTCATTGAAATTGCTGCAAGACCAGCGAGACGGATACCTAGATGTAGATTTCAGTCAAAGCTTAGACTGGGACAATCTGCGCAAGCGCGTAGTCAAGATTGGCATGCGCAACTCCAACTGCATGGCAATTGCACCGACTGCAACCATTTCGAATATTTGCGGTGTCAGCCAATCCATTGAGCCGACCTATCAGAACCTTTATGTAAAATCAAACCTGTCAGGCGAGTTTACTGTCGTCAATCCCTATCTGGTTCGTGATTTAAAAGAAAGGAATCTATGGGATGAAGTGATGGTAAACGATCTCAAATATTTTGACGGCAGTGTCCAGCCTATCGATCGAATACCTGATGATTTGAAGGAATTATATGCCACTGCATTTGAAATCGATCCACGCTGGCTGGTTGAAGCTGGATCCAGACGGCAGAAATGGATAGACCAATCTCAATCACTTAACTTATATATGTCTGAGCCTGACGGCAAAAAGATGGACAACCTGTACAAGCTCGCATGGATGCGCGGTTTGAAAACAACCTATTACCTACGCAGCTTGGGTGCAACCCATGTTGAAAAAAGCACCCTATCTGACGGGCGCGAAAACAAGCTTGCGGCGGTAGCCCGGAATAATTCAACTGAACCTGAACTTAAAGCCTGTGCAATTACTGACCCGGAGTGTGAAGCATGCCAATAGTGGCAAGAAGCACTAAATCGAAAGTGAAAATATCCGAGAGAGCCTAGGAGGAGAATGTCATGAATAGAAAAACACATCATATTGTCCCAGCACATAACGGCGGATGGAATGTTAAACGGGGCGGGGTATACGTGCGTCGAAGCATGTTGATACAAAAATTCATGCTATCGATATCGGCCGTATTTCAAGATGCCATAACTTCTTGCATTAAATGCTATCTAGATAAAAACAATCATATTTAAAATTACAGACTGTAAAGAGGTAAATTATGTTAACAAATTGGGACGACCCTATCACCAGAGTCCGACAAAAAGAAGAAAGTCATCTGCCTCCAACAGAGGCTGGGGCAACTATCCTCAAATTGCCTGACACAAACAGCGCATCGTCACATTCCGCTGTCATATCAAGTAATACTGCAGCGGCCATTGGCGAATCACAACATGGCATTACCGGCCTAGAAGAAGTCGAGTTTGGCGCTGCCCGGATCAATGTCGATGACAAACAGATGATTAATTGCCGGGCCGATTTAAACCAGTTAGTCCCGTTTAAATACAAATGGGCCTGGCAAAAATATCTGGATGCCTGCGCAAACCACTGGATGCCTCAGGAAATCAACATGACTGCGGACATTGCGTTGTGGAAAAACCCTGACGGGCTAACAGAGGATGAACGAACTATTATCAAACGTAACCTGGGATTTTTTGCATCGGCCGATTCGCTGGTCGCCAATAACCTGGTACTTGCTGTTTATCGACACATCACTAACCCGGAATGTCGCCAGTATCTGCTTCGGCAAGCATTTGAAGAAGCGTTACACACCCATGCTTATCAATATTGCGTAGAGTCACTGGGCCTCGATGAAGCTGAAGTCTTCAATATGTACCGAGAAGTCCCCTCTATCCATGATAAAGCCTCGTGGGCTATGCGCTTCACCCAGAGTCTCGGTGATCCGACATTTAATACTGGCACTCCGGAAGATGATCAACGCCTGCTTCGTGATTTGATTGCGTTCTATATTGTCTTTGAAGGAATCTTCTTCTATGTCGGTTTTGTGCAGGTATTGTCTATGGGCAGGCGTAACAAGATGACAGGCTGTGCAGAACAATTTCAATATATTCTTCGTGACGAATCCATGCATATGAATTTTGGCATAGATGTCATCAATCAGATTAAGATTGAGAATCCTCATCTATGGACAGCGTCATTCCAAGAAGAAATTATCGACATAATCCGTACCGCAGTGGATCTTGAGATTCGCTACGCCTATGACAGCATGCCGCGCGGTGTTTTGGGGCTAAATGCCAATATGTTTGAAGAATATCTGAAGTTCATCGCCGATCGCCGGTGCGCACAGATTGGTTTGACTCCGCAATATCCTAGTGCCACCAATCCGTTCCCGTGGATGAGCGAGATTATAGACCTGAAAAAGGAGAAAAACTTTTTTGAAACCCGGGTCACTGAGTATCAGACCGGAGGTTCACTTAGTTGGGGCTAATTATTAACTATACGGGTTTACCGTGACCGCCTAACAGCGGTGAGCCGAGATGGATCTTGGCTATTGCCTGGTATCTCCAACCTCTTCCGGATACCAGGCCTTGTTATTCCAGTGCAGACCGTTGATTAACGGTCTGCCATCTCTTATTTTAATTTATAAAATTTAAGACAAAAAAACCCCGGCGGTTGACCGTGGTTGTGTTGTTGGTTGGCTTCCCAACCTGTATCCAGGTTACGTTATAGTTTTAATATACCTGGCATGAAAGACCTGACGAGTAAAGTTATCCTCGATAGGCCATTTTCATTCTGTTATGTTTAAGTAGATCACATCATCCGCCGGGCCATCTCTATGAATAAATATACGTCACAAATGGTTACTATCCGTCCTTAGTTTTCATTACCATGTACTTGTTTTTATTTAGAAAACTAACCGACAATCCTGCGGCGCAGCAAAGGGGATAAGTTTTACCGTATCCTTTATTCTAGTATCTCCACCTCTGCTCTAAAATGTACGACAATTTGACTTCATTGTCCAAGCCGATCCATTCTTATTTTATCCCCAAGGTAACCAATTATTTTTCAAGGATTTTATTAATGATTAACCACCCATCTGACCCTATCTCATCCAGAAGAACAAATGTTGCCGAGCCGCAACCAGGTCACTGACGAACAGTGCAAAGAGAATATCAATAACTTAGAGTCCATCTTTACAGTCAACTACAAGGCTATAAAAAAGGGGCTTTTTAGCCCCTTTTAACGTCGAATTCTAAAATAGACTAGTGTTACTCATTACCCGCATAATTCGGCAGGATAATGCCATTTTCTGCCACATATTCTTCCCATAATTGAAGTAGTGTCTCAACCCTCTCGGGTTCAGATGCAGATAGATCATTAACTTCTCCTGGGTCGTTTGCTAAATTATATAATCCCCAATGGTCAGCAGTTTCTTTAGGCTCGACACCATATGTTGAGGAAGATGACAACCACAGTAATTTCCAATCCCCCTGACGTACCGCACGATGACCAGCTATTTCCCATCCGAATGTAAAATCATCAGGCCGGATACTTTCAGCGTCTCCTAAAACTAGTGGCACCATTGAGATTCCCTGGATAGGTTCTAGTAAACGCCCGTTATAACCTCTCTCTGGGTGCGTTGTCTTAGCAAGCTCGAGAAAAGTTGGCGCTAAATCAATCACTGAACTAAAGGCATGGCTAATCTTCCCTTGCTTTGTCATCTTCGGGTAATGCACAAATGCAGGCCCGCGATTACCACCTTCAGAACTATACATTTTATAATACCGTGCTACGCCGCCGCTAGCCTGCGCCCAGCTCGCGCCGGTATGAATATGTGAGTTTATTTTACCCATGTTGTCAAAACTGTTGTCAAAACTCCAGCCAGGAGCTTGAGCACCCGGATCACGATCAGCGCCTTCAGCACCATTGTCTGACAAAAATACTATAAATGTATTTTCATACTCACCAATGTCTTTCAGATGAGTAATTAAACGCCCCACATTTTTATCAAGCGCATCAACCATGCCCGCATAAATTTCCATCTTGCGTGTGGAAAATTTCTTCTCCTCACCAGTCAACGATTCCCATGGCGGGACCTGTTGTAACCGAGGATAAGGAATTGCATCAGCTGGTATCACGCCCAACTTTTTAGCTTTAACAATTCGTTGCTCTCGTAAAACCTCGTAACCGTCATCATATGCGCCTTTATATTTTGAGACATATTCATCAGGAGCTTGTAATGGCCAATGTGGCGCAGTAAACGACAAAAATGCAAAAAATGGTTTATCGTCTCCCGTATCAGCATCGATATAATTTATTATGTAATCTGTATAGGTATTACTTGAATAAAAATCTTTCGGCAATTGTTTAACAGGAATCCCATTCTCAACATAGTGAACAAATTTCCTATTAGGGTTCAATCCTCTGGCATCAGAGTAATGACTCGCACCACCTTCGATTAACGCAAAAGATCGCTCAAAGCCACGGGCATCAGGTGTCTTATGTGACTCACCTCCCATGTGCCACTTGCCTGTAAATGAGGTGTTATACTCAGCATCTCTTAATAAAGTGACAAAACTAACCACGTCTTCATTTAAGTAGTTTTCGTAACCTGACTTACCGCGTTGATTGTCAGCAAGGGCTTGGGCACCACCGGCATTATGATGATCGGTACCTGATAATAGCGATGCGCGTGTCGATGCACATGTGGCCTGATTATGAAAGTCGGTCAGGATTAAGCCACTGGAAGCTAATTGATCTAGGTTGGGCGTATCAATTTCACTGCCATAAACCCCCAAATCCGTATAACCCATGTCGTCAGCAACAATAAGTAAAATATTAGGACGCTTGACTACCTCTGACTCAACAATCATTTCAGGATCAGCTTGACCACCGCATGAAGTCAAGATTACGGTCACTAAAACCAGCCACACTCTTATACATAGCATTTTAATTCTCAGGATGTCCTCCAACAAATATAATGAGCCAATTATATTTGTAACTAGCGAAGATGCTGGTCAAAGAATGCCTTAACCAACTCAACTCGCTGTACTGCTGGGTTCAACGTGCTAACATGTGCAGCACCAGATACAACCTCAAAATGAACTTCTCGATTGTGTGCCTTATAGGCACCATGAAGTTCATGAGATTGGTTGATAGGCATCTGTGGATCCTGATCGCCATGTAACAGTAGCAATGGGGGATCGTTAGTGTCTACATGAAATACAGAGCTAGCCAATTGTCCTAGCTCTACCTCTTTATCTGGCAGACCACCTAGTAGCAGCTTTAAAGCTGGGCCTCGCATTTTCAGACCACGTGGGGTGGACTGTTGCAAAATAGTCGTTAGGTTTGAAGCGCCGGCGTAACTTACAATCGCATCAATGTCAGATGATTGTTCCAGATAGTCTCCAACTGTTCCTTCTAATTCTTTGTGATCGTTAGTCACGCCCACGAGGGCCGCAAGATGTGCACCAGAGGAGAAGCCAACAATACCAATACGTTTGCCATTGTATCCGTACTTAGCAGCATTGCCGCGCAAGAAACGGATGGCCGCTTTAATATCATGCGCCTGAGCTGGAAACTTTGCCTCCGTGGAAAGCCGAAAGTCTAGACTCGCCATTGCAAACCCACTCATCACGAACGGTGTGGTAGGCGATTGTACTGGAGGTCGTGCAGGAGACGAATCTTTTGATCCAGCTCGCCATGCACCTCCGTGCACCCAAATTATTAACGGAGGGTTCACTTTCCCTGTTGGCAGATAGATGTCTAATTTTAGTTCACGCTCGTCTGTCACACCGTATGTGATATCAGTAATTTTGGTAATGGCGGGAGGTTCAGCAGTGTTTATGGACTGTTGTGCAGGAGAGCCTAGTGCAATAGACATTAAGGCGATAGTAAGAGCAACTCTAAAGCCTATTAAATGAATTATTCGATCAGTCTTCATCATAATTTCCATGTACATTTTAATTAAAATCTTTAGTAGCCATTCGATGCGATCGAGCTATATGCGCGCCATTACTTCGCTTTCTGCTTACTATCAGCTTAGTTTGGCAATACATCGGTAATCTTACCTTTAGGTGTGAGATCTTTGCCTACAAACCCAGGATGATCAGGGGGATACCAACGCCCTTTGAATATGCGGTTTGCATCAGCATCCGTCAGAACTTTCTTATATATATCATCCAGACCGGCGTCTTTAGGAATTTGGCCTCCTATGACCGGATTAATATATTCCCAAACCACCTCACCCTCTGGAGTGACTTGGAAAAAGTGCCCATGACGACCAGAAATGCCTAACGTATTTCCATTAGGAAGACGCTGAACGCCTGAAATATTATAACTATAAAAACTATTGGGTAACCGAGACGCGAAACTCCAAACGATCTGATTATTCGGGCCACCTGCTGCGACTTCCGAAAGGTAAGGTGCAGTCGGATAGGCACCTGCATAAGGATTGATCTCGATGAGTTCTGAACGGGTCTCGCCGGCAAATCGAGATCCATTATTAAAAACAAGAAAGTGCCCTGCCCCTGGTAAACTGTCTTCGATCCATTGAATATCATGGTGATGGTATAGTTGCTGATCTCCATCGGATGCAGTATTGCCATTGGCATTATATGAGGGCGGCTTACCCGAATCATATACGCTCGGGTTTCCCCATCGATACATGATGTCACCCTCAGAACCCGCCGCCAGTGCTTTACTGGATTCAAAATCACCAACAACAAACGTCCCGCCATGATCAATAACATAAAACTCACCCATGATTGAATTACTCACAACCACTTGATCTAACGTCTGATTGTAGTTCAATGCATTCTGGTGGGTGTAATCGGTTTTCTTGAATTGGCGAGTTGGGGTCGAGGCCAATCCTTCTCCCCAATTCAGATCAAACTTTTCAGGATGTTCTGAAAGCACACCGTAATTGGGCCAGTTTGGATTTTGATCCTGGATGACATGATCCAACGACCACCATTCCCAGACAATGTTGCCTTTCATATCAACTTCAACTACCCCATCCGGTGCAGCATTCCATAGCACCGAAGGATCTGCCCCTGCCGCCTTCGCCTGTGCCTGGCTCATCGGGATTTGTGAGGTAAAAATGAGGGTCCATTCATTGAGATGGTTATTCCAAATTCGCTTGAAATCGTGATGGTAGACGTAACCTTCACGCTGATCACTAAACTCCCAGATAAGATTGCCTTCCCAGTCGAGCTCTTGCAGTATATTTTTAGAGGACTTTTCTTCCTTGCTTATTGTACTAAAGTTGGTTATCCCCTGAATGATACTGCCCTTTTCAGTCAACATGGCCGTCTTCTCTATGTTATAACCTTGTCCCTCGTATGCAGGTGTTATTGTTTTCCATTTATTTACCACATTACCCTGCATGTCGATCAGATACGTGTATTCGTGATCATCTCGATCTGGCCAGACCGAGAACATGACATACCCATAATCTGCCTTTTGCGGATCCCAGTAAATTAATTCTGATGGGCCACGAAACGTTTCATAGGCACCAGCTGAGCTGTGCAACAAAGTAAAAATAATGGCAAGAAGTAAGCAGAAATTTCTAATTATTTCTTTACGCATAAATTTTTGCATCAATCGATCAATAGTAGGCAGTAAATTGTTTCCTGATGTATTGTGGATTTTCAATTTCATTTACGATAGCGACGCCGAAATCCTCCCACGATAACGGACGGAGATAATCAAATTCTTTGAATTCTTTCGATTTATCGACTTCAGCATTGATTATTGCCAAACTAGTTTGAAAATTTCCAGTACGAACGCCTCGCTTAGCACTCCCTGTAAGATTGGGTGAAAAAATAGTCCAATTTACATCGGAAACCGATAGATACATTTCAAGCGCAAGAAGATGTCCGTAGCTATTCGCATGCGCCTTGGTCCCGGGTCCTGTGTCCTCTCTCACTGGTATCAAATCTCGTAGATAACCATCTCCAATACGTAATGTACTAGTGCCAGTAAACTGAATAATTCGAGGGGCTGCATTACCAAGCTTTCTAGATGCCGCAATTTGATTATTTGCCGCTATATATTGAACCGTTTTAGCCGGATCATTATCTGGGGATCCAGAATAACCGACAGCTACCATCACCACATCCGCACCCGATATCGTTTTACTCACTAAATCTAGATCAGTGACATCACTCTGGACTGGGATGAAATTATCCGCGACCGGACCATCAATCTTAAATTTCTCTTTAATTCGTTTAAGATCACGCGTGACAGCCGTGACCTTATGTCCACGAGCAAGTGCCTCTAACATAACATGAGATCCTACTTTGCCGGTTGCGCCATAGATAACGATATGCTTTTGTTCTGCTGCAATGGCATTAGTACCGAGAATGATCAAACAGGCTCCAAGTACTATTTTAAGATTGATTATCAAGTTATACATTAGGTTGCGACTCCTCCATTTGTGTATTGTGAATCATGGAATAGCGTAACAAAAAATGCAACTATTCCACAACACACATGACAAATATATATGTGTTTTTAGATCGAGTATCAATATGGTACGATTAAATCACTAAACACTCAGAATTGATAAGAAGACAGCGTATATCTAAACTAAGGGGTAATTTAATGAAAATCTTGAACAAATTTATAGTAGCATGCTTCATGCTAGTTGTGTCAAATATGACAATTGCTGCTGGTGATGCTGAAGCGGGCAAATCTAAGTCCGCTATCTGTGCGGCATGTCATGGTATGAATGGTATCGGTAACTATGAATTGTGGCCAAACTTAGCCGGCCAAAAACAAGGTTATCTAGTGAAAGCAATTAAGGATTTCCGTGACGGTACACGGACTGATCCCACAATGGCTCCAACAGTAAAACCGCTGAGCGATCAGGACATTGAAGATTTAGCAGCATATTACAGCAGTATGAAATAATGTTTAATACTCACACAAAAGAGCTACCTCAATATAAAGTGAACTTTAGAAAACATTGGTTCGTGCAGTCAATAATGTTTAGAATGTAATTCCTGACCACGTTATCTTCTTTAATTAATATATTTGCCATAATGAAAAATAAAATCACACCCATCAGTCAAACCACCGAAATCAGACGCAGTTTCCTAAAACGCTTAGGCGGCCTTTTTATAGCCAGTAACTTTAGTATTTTTAGTTCCTCTTGCGCGCTGGCACAAAACCTTACTGATGGTTTAAAAAATATTAAAGGCAGGATCATTAACCGCGGTGATCCAAATTATAACTTATGGCGAGGTAGTATGATTTGGTACAAATTCAAACCGAATCGTTATCCTGACACCATCATCCAAGCACAATCAGAACAGGATGTCATAGATGCTGTCAATTATGCTAGAACCAATGGATTGATGATTTCAGTTAGATCTGCTGGTCATAATCCGGCAAAGGCAGTCTTGCGTGAAGGTGGAATATTGCTTGATATTTCACCGTTGCAAAAAGTCGAGGTTGATACAGCAACTAATACTGCATGGGTTCAACCAGGCATACGCAGCGAAGAGCTCAATGAGGCGACCCTTGAACACGGCTTGGTATTCCCATCAGCTCATACTGGTCTTGTCGGACTGGGTGGTTATTTGTTAGGAGGGGGCAATGGATGGAACATGGGAGAATTGGACCTTGCTTCTCGATCTATTCTCGCCGCTGAAATCATTTTAGCTGACGGCAAGAAAGTTATTGCTTCAGCCAATGACAATAAGGAACTGCATTGGGCAATACGAGGCGTTGGGCCTGGATTTTTTGGTGTAGCAGTCCGCTATAAATTACAACTCTACCCTGTGCATCCCGTCACAGTATTAAATCATTACATTGTGCCTATTGATAAACTATCTTCTGGTATTAATGAACTGGATGAAATACGAGATAAAAAAGATAGACGTTTGGAAGTCATTGGAAAGGTGGGGCGATTCCATCCTCGCAATAAACCATATACTGAGCGAGATCTCGTTTTTGAAGTCAGTATCTTTGCTTTTGCCGACTCAGAAGATGATGCAAAAAATGTCATGTTGCCAGTCACTCAGAGCCAGTTAAGTGAAATAAGCGTTGCAAAAAGAGAAGGAATTCATCTATCTCATATGCAACTTTTTACCCCACCACCCACTGATTACTCAAGTCCAAATCGGACTAATGTTGAAAATATTTGGTTGGATGACCCTGGTAAGGGAATGATGATGCTTGCAGAACAAATGCAAAAAACACCACCTGCTTCACTTCGAACATGGATCCTTGCAGCATGGGGTATCAACCCAGTCAAAGAAGACAATACAAGCTGTCTGCAAACAAATGCTGAAAGTATTCTTTCATGGTATGTGATTGCTGAGAAAGAAGATGATATAGATTCTAACAATGAATGGATGGATGAAGCCGTAGCAAATGTTCAGCCACTAGCAAATGGACGTTACATTAATGAGATTGATCCACATCGCTACCCTCATCATGTGCAGCAGTGCTTTTCAGAGGCAAGTTGGAAACGACTGGTGCAATTGCGTAAAAAGTATGACCCAAAATCTGTTTTTTATACCTACCTTGGACACGTTTAGTAAATAACCATGAAAAAAAGAAATATGAAATATTTTTCAGAATTAATGTGTTTTTTTCTAGCTTTCGCTATTACTGATATTGCGTTAGCTGATAATCATACTGCTAGCAAAGCTAAAGCCGAAGAGTGTGTTTCATGCCATGGTCCTTTAGGTAAAAGTGAGTTAGACCTCTGGCCTAACCTCGCAGGACAAAAACAGGCTTATCTGATCCTGCAACTCACAGCATTTCGGGATGGCACACGCTTTGATCACTGGATGACTCCGATGGCTGTCGATCTTACTGATAAAGATATAGATGATCTTGCGGTATTTTATAGCAATTTATAATCTTACCTAAGTCTTGAGATAATAAATTAATCACTGCAGTTTTCACTAAGAGTTATTCTAATCATTTTTTGCTTCTGTCATCAGCGTAGAATCGTACTTTCGATACATCACATAAGCAGCAAAGCTCGCACAGACCATCGGCACTGCAATGATGAAGAACATCGTTTCCAGTGCCAATTGCATGGACAGAAATGTCCCGCCCACAACGGGTCCTAATATTGAGGCAGCTCGACCAATCCCATGACTCCAACTCACGCCGGTTGATCGAATAAACGTTGGATAGAATATTGCTGCAAGCGCATTTGCTGAATTCTGACCACCACCAACAAAAAAACCTGCACCAAATACAACTATAGCTACTAGGGTAGCTGATGATCCAAACAAGGAGATAGAAGAAGTCCCTGCTAAGCCTATTGATGCAATAAAAACTGCTGCCATAAAATATAAAACAGGTAGTATCCTATGCACACCAATACGATCAGCAAAAATTGCCACTAGTAAAGTAGAGACCGTTATTGCGACTTGCATATTTGCTGTTATAAGTGCGGCACTCTCAATTGATACACCTAAATTAGTAATAATTGTAGGTAGCCAGGCCATAAGAAAATATAAGTTAAAAAGACCTGCTGAATACATTATCCAAAGCATGAGCGTACCTAATGCACGCTGGTTACTAAACAGGTGACTTACTGTATAACCACTAGCGATTTCTTCGTTAACAAAAAACTGCGTATCTTCACTCAAATTTCGTGCAGGGTTTATATGCTTTAAAATGGATCTAATTCGTTGATCCTGATTTCCTTGTAGTGCCATAAAAGTAGGTGATTCTGGCAGGGCAAAAATTAGGACAGGAACTAGAGCAATAGGGATAATGCCACCAATCAAGAACATTGATGTCCAGCCATAAACTGTAAGTAGTTTTGCAGCAACCGCACCACAAATAGCAGACCCTATCCCAAATCCTAAAAACATTAACATCACCATAGTCGCTTTCCTTCGGCGGGGACTATATTCGCTGGTGAGTGCTATTGCGTTTGGCATGGTAGCACCTAGCCCTAGCCCTGTTAAAAAACGCCATACAGACAAGCTTAATAGCGAATCAGCAGTGACCGTTGCCAAAGTGCAAAGTCCAAAAAACAACGTGGCAGAAATCATCACTTTTCTACGGCCAATACGGTCCGCCACTGGCCCAATGATTAAAGATCCTAGCAACATACCAAAAAGACCAATTCCAAATGCTGGCCCTAATGCGCCATGCTGCAAATTCCAGTCTGCATTAAGGCTAGGTGCAATATAACCTAACACCTGTGCATCAAATCCGTCCGCCATAACAATGATGGCACAAAGTGATACCACCAGTATTTGATAACGACTAACCTTTTGTTCATCGATGAATTCACGAACATTTGCAGATGTAGTTGTGGTCAAGAGTACTCCTGGTTATTGCACTATTAATTTGTAATTCAGGATTGAGGTAAATTTGATTTAATTCTATGGTATACCAAACACGATATATTTCCGCTCATAATTGAATTGAATATTTAAATAATATTAAAAAGAGTACACTACAATTAAGTTTCTTGTTATAAATATTTATATATAAAGATCCCATTTTCTTGACACCTATGATTATTGAGTAAGTCTAGTGATTACACGACGCAGATTGCTTAAATTTACTGCTATCGCAAGCAGTGCCATGTCCCTAACCCCCCAGCTGCTAACGGCGGCCGAAAATAAACTTATCACACGAGCGATTCCTTCAACTGGAGAACAAATTCCAATGATGGGTTTGGGGAGTGCAGCCACTTTTTCTCAGATGACACGTAATAAAGACACTAGTGCTTTGCTTGAAGTAATGCGTACATTATTCGATAATGGTGGTACCGTTTTTGATACAGCGCCCAGTTACCGATCCTCCGAAGAGGTCGCTGGACGGATTGTTAACGAACTTGATGCAAAAAATAAAGTATTTTGGGCCACCAAACTTAACGCGGCGAGTAGAATTACTAGAAATGCGGATCCTGATGCAGCGCGCGCTCAGATTGAAACATCTTTCCGGTATATCGGGAGATCAACTATTGATCTTATCCAAATACACAATCTTGCCGATATAGAAACACAACTTACGATACTCAAAAAGCTTAAAGCCGAAGGTCGAGTACGCTACATCGGCGTCACATCAACAAGAGCAAGTCAGTACCAGTATCTCGAACAGATAATGCGTAATGAACCAATCGACTTTATTGGCGTGGACTACGCCGTGGACAATAGAGAGCCTGCAAATATTATTCTGCCGCTCGCACAAAAACGAAATATCGGTGTGATGATATATTTGCCCTTTGGCCGTACCCGTCTTTGGCGGCGAGTATCAGGACGCAATGTGCCGGAATGGGCAAGTGAGTTTGATGCCACCTCTTGGGCACATTTCTTTCTCAAATATATAATTTCTCACCCAGCAGTTACTGTTGTAACCCCTGCAACGACCAAAGTTAGTCATATGCTCGACAACTTAGGAGGAGCCATAGGTAGACTCCCTAATGAGACTATGCGTCAGCGGATGGCGGAGTTTGTAGACGCCCTACCTTAAGAAATTGTCAATTAATGGCTAATTGTTTGCGCAATTTTACAAAACGGGGTTGTTCGAGCACAGGATCATTCATTAGATTAACCTTTATTTCTTCTAAGGAAGAAACTAACCCTTCATTAGGGTATTTAGCTAGAATATCGTAAGCTTTTTCAACTTCACCGACAGCTAAATATGACAATGCCCAATCACCTGGTCTGACGAGTTCTATGTTAACCGCTATTGACATAAATATATTATACAACCTTAGCGCATCATCCTGACGCCCAAGTCTTGAGTAACCATATGCTAGTTTTGCAATAGGGGTCATGAGAGCACTTTTCTCTAAAATCTTATCTGCTAATCTAAATTCCTTTAATGCCTCAGCATCGTTCCCTAAACGAACTTGCATCATTCCAGTATTTCTATGGACTATAGCAGTCTGTTTTGCTACGGTTGCGCGATGGTATGCCTCAACAGATTCAGCGGATTTTCCCGCAATCATTAATACTCCACCTAGAAGGTTGTACCAATTATAATCATTAGGCGCTAAATCCACAGCACGCTGTGCTAATTGAATAGATTTATCATGTTTATCAATCGTTGAAAGCAAACGAGAATAGCTTTTCAGTATATCCACTTCATTCGGACTCAACTGATATGCAATATCAAAAATTTTATCTGATTCCGCCCCACGGCGATTAGTACGATGAATTTCTGCGATAGCCTTATGCGCTAGGCCGATATTCTTATCCAGAGTCAATGCTTTATTTGCATGTTCAAGAGCAATTCTTTCCAAATCAGCAAATGTTAATCCACCACCAGCTTCAGGCGCCATACCATGTGCTGCGCCAATAGGCACGCCTGCCAATTTTGCAAGTGAATATTCGCTTGCCTTAACAGCATGAGCCAGTGCAAAGTTTGGATCGACCGCAATCGCTTGATCTAGGTAAGTAAAGAACATCGGTGGTTTTGCTGCGCCAGATGTTTTAATTGACGCCCTTGCCTTAAGATAGAATGTATAAGCTTCAAGTGAATTGGTAGATGGCGTTTCAATTCGAACCTTTTCAGCTGCAGACATTTCTGCACCAATGGTAGAAATGATGTGCTTGGCAATATCTGCTTGTATCGCAAAGATCTCAGATAATTCACCTTCATGCATCTCAGACCATAGCTGTTTATTCGTTTGCGCATCAATCAATTGAACTGCGATATGTATTAGGTTATTTGCATAACGAACACTACCCTTCATGATGGTGCCTACATTAAGTTCAGAGGCAATCTTGTTGTTGGACTCGTCAGAACCCGTATAAGTCAATACTGAAGGGCGAGATATTGGACTCATCTCCCGTACTTTAAACAGGTTATCAAGTATTTCATGATGGATCCCTGCCGCGAGGTAGGCATCATCTGGACTGGTGCTCAGGTTTTCTAAAGGTAACACTGCAACCGAATTCTGTAAGACAGCATTTGTTTGCCCTGTTAATTCACTTGCTAATGTAGATGGAATCGCAACTGAAATTTGCAAGACTACACAAACAACTACAGTAAAGGCAGCCCTACTCTTACATAATGTAAATAATAAATTCATAATCGACTCTCCCATTTCATATCGCTACTAGTACAGTTTTATTTTACCCTAATCAATGTGTACTGTAACATCTAATAAATAGTAAATATGTAAGTCTTTTTAGTACAATTGCTATCAATCTGATATTAAATATCAATAATAATTCAATCTAAAAGAGAAGAGATAAATGAGAAATATCATTACCACAATTTTCACTTGTGCGTTTATCTTAGCTAATTTCAATCTTGACACACTCAGCGCAGCAGAACAAAAGCAAAATGTTGTCGTTCAGGTCATCGGATCGGGAGGTCCCCACATAAATGATGGAAAAGCTTCTATTTCATACCTAATTTGGATTGATGGTAAAGCAAAGATATTGGTAGACACAGGTGGAGGAAGCAGTCTAAATTTTGAAAAAAGTGGTGCAGATTTTCTAGATATCGATGCCATTTTATACACACATTTTCACGAAGATCATGCATCTGAGCTGCCAATATATATTAAAGGCGCTGTACATTTAGTTAGAAAAAGTGACTTAGGCATATTTGGCCCTGCTGGCAATGATTACATGGAAAGTGCTACTGATTATGTCAGCACATTGTTTGATAAAAATAAGGGGCTTTTTAGGATTACAACTAATGGCGTTATAGATAGTGCAGGAAAACCGAGAGCAAGCATAGTCTTTGATATTAATGTGACAGACGTTGCTCTCGATAAAAAAATACACTCGTTTAAAATATCAGATTCTGTCACCTTGTCTGCTATTCAAACAGAACATACTCCATTACCTGCCGTTGGCTGGCGTGTAGATATTAAGGATAAATGCGTCTCTTTTTCTGGTGATATGACAAACTATTTTAATACACTTGCTATATTAGCAAAAGACTGTGATTTATTGATTGCCCATAATGTAAATCAAGAAATCCCACTGAATGAAGCTCCTCGTGGACTTCGTGTTCATATGCGACCAAGCGAGATAGGTAAATTAGCTGCTGAAGCTAACGTTAAAAAACTTGTCTTGTCTCACCGCAGTGCTCGCGTTGAGGATTTATATCCTCAATCGAAAGACATAATTGCAGAAAGATATAGTGGACCAATACTAATCACTAACGATTTTGACAAATACCCATTATGACAAGGCTACTACTCAGATTTATCGACTAATTGTCAAAACTCAAGTCTTTTCTTGCTGCTTCTATATCACATCCATGGGGTTTAAGATCAAAATCCGGCGTTTTACGATATGCTCCATTTATTGTGATAGGTTCTTTTAAATATACTGGGTCTTCAATTGTCATAGTAATCTCCAGTCCCATGCCGCCATTGACCAGGTCGTACCGTTCAACAATCCGTTTTTGGTTACTTGAATCTACCCCCGGTGCAATACCCCACTTCACATCAGCAGGAAAACCGATGACATCGACTATTAAACTACCGTCTTCATCAAAGTGGCCGATGGAATGCCCCACGATACTTGGCTCAATCTCGTCAGGATGGGTATCCTGATTTAAATAGATTGTCCTGGGCAAAGCTGAGTATTCTGCCACGATATCAATCCGATCTTCGTAACGTTTCCACGAAAATGAATAGGGCCCAAGCGTATAAAATGGTAATCCGCGTTCTTCACATTCGTATCCAGGGTTATCACGGTCTGTAAAACGGGCAAGCTCCTCTTCCCCTCGTTCAGACAATTGCCAGCGACCCTGTTCTGGTGGGAAAAAATAATCAGAAGTCACGCGGTTTTTACGCCCTCGTGTCCAAATGCCGGAAAAATCTTTTGAAGGCAAATTATCCTGACTTGCGGTCGATTTTTCAGGAATTATTTTGACCGTGCCCTTAGTTCTATAAGAACTGGAAATATAAAATATTTCACCATCTTCACGAATGACATGATCTAGCAATAGATGCTTATTCTCAGTTTTTTTACTGGGATTACCGAAAACAACAACTTTATCTCCCAATTTAAAAGAATTTTTCTCCCAACCCATCTTTTTTAATGCCGTCGGTGTACCCCCTTCAATGAGCCATGTTTCAGTCTCATTGTTTTCAAGTGTTTTCTGTACTTCCATATAAACATGGGGATTTGCCCACCTAAAATAAGTCAGCTTCCCTTTAACAGAAACCGTATCATCGTACGAAAAATTAGCACGACCATGATGAGACATCACGGGCGTGGTGGTGAGACTAAATAATCCTAAAATCAAAATTAATAATATATTCTTCATAAAATCTTTTCTTTATACAAAATGAGGTTGATTAAATTAATAGACTAATAACAGCAATAATCATAGCTTCTTTTTCCATTAATATCACATTAACTGTGATTGTCTCAAATTGATTTGGTTCCAACCAGTGACTACCTGAATTATTTATGCGGGTAAACTTAAAATTAGATTGTAGGCAATATATTGAGATTTAGAATGTCAGTTTAATATCATCCAATACTATAGTAGGATAAGACCATACTATTTTTTATAACAAGAATAATGCCAGGGAGATATCACAATGAATTCATCTATTTCTCGGTTAATACAACGTAATACCTTTAAGTTCGGAGTGATCCGCGCCATCGTAACTGGGTTGGTTATTCAGTTTTCAGTTGCCGTACCCTCTAGCTTTGCTGCTGAAGGAAATGACAAAACTGATATTGGCCTACATAACTCAATTGCAGTTTTACCTTTTGAAAACCTGAACCCCAATCCTGATGATGCTTATCTGGCTGCTGGAATGCACGTAGACCTCATTAGGCAGTTAACCAAAATACAAGACATGAGTGTTATTTCATATACCGGTATTGTCGTGTATGGAGATCGTAAGGCCGTTAATTTTGATAAAGAAAGATATTCAAGTGACATGCCAGTTAGCGAAGTTGCTTCTGCACTTAATGTGGAAACTGTCATGAAGGGCCGTGTTCGTTATGCAGATAATCGACTTAACATCGCCGTAGAACTCTTCGATGCTACCGGTGATCAGCTATGGTCTGAGGTGTATGACTCGATATTAGACATGGCTAACGTCGTTGCGGTACAGACAGAGATTGTAAAGAACATTGCCATGGTCCTAGCAGCAGAAATTACTGCATCTGAATTGCAACGCATCGAAAAAGCCCCTACCGATTCGTTGGAAGCTTACGCGCTCTACCTAAAAGCAAGGATATTGGTTTCACACATTGAAAACGGAATGCCACACCAGGTCTATCAATACCTGGATCAAGCGATTGAAGTCGATCAGAACTTTGCGTTGGGCCATGCTATTAAGGCGACTGCTTTCGGGATTTCTCATAGCTTTGGTAGTTCGATTAACAAGATGAGTTTAGACGAAATGGAAAAGATTGCTACTACCCATGCTGAGATAGCCTTGGCATTGGACCCAAACCTCTACTTTGCTAACTTAGGACAGGCATTGGTTCATTTCGTTAACGGACGGCACCCGGAATCAGAACAATCCTTTGAACGCGCGCTACAGTTTGGCCCGAGTTCTGTTGAAGTATTAAATATGTATTCTCATGTCCTATCGTTCAATCGAAAAGATGACAAGGCCATTCGGTTAGCAGCGCGTAATCAGTTGCTAACGCCAAATGATGCCAGCTTTCATGCTCGACTTAGTATGCCGCTAATTTATGCCAAAAAATATACTGACGCCGCTTATCATTTCCGCGAGGGTATGAAGTATTATGAATATCATTGGTTACATCGATTACTAGGAATGGCGGAATACCTTGCCGGAAATAAAGCTGAAGCGTTAAATCAAGTACGGATAGCCGAGAAGATTCTGGCAGATTCAGATAGAGGACCTGATGCATTGGCTGCATATACTTACTCATTGCTAGGACTTAAAGAAGATGCAGCAAGGATAGCAAATATGATCGAGTCTCAGGTTGCTGAGGGGAAATTTATTACGCCAGTAAATTGGACGTATGCGAACTTAGCGATCGGTAAATATGATAAAGCGTATGAAGTCTTAAGCCAGGACGTTAACAGTGGGTTAGTTCAACTACAGTATCTTAAACATAATATGATGAAAGATCCTGCGCTTGAAGAACCACGCTTCGTGGAATTACGAAACCGAATAGGATCTCAACCTGCGCATTAAAATTAATCCATTTATAGTGTTTTTAGCTCGACTTTATACATCATCTAGCAAATAACGCTTTAGATGCATGCAGTAGAATTGAATTTCCTTTGAAAAGCAAAAATCTTACTTGTTGGCTCGTCAGTCGGATCGGCAAAATTCGAAGTCGTAATTTTATTATTTGATAACTCAAAATAGACGACGGGCTTTTCTTTGTAACAAACGCAATATGTTTCTGCCACGTCTCGCTCTACCATCATTTTACTAGTAGTTTCATCTTTCTTTTCAAGAAAGACTCTATTGTAAGTAAAAACTACATCAATTGGTGTCTTGTTATAGTCAGATGGACAACTACGCGCAGGCTGTGACTTTTGTTCAATCGTAAACATAGCATTTTCACACGTAATTTTATTCTCTGTGGGCAGTTTCGTCGAAATTTGTCTAAATTGCCATGGCTCCATGCCATTCAGTGGGCGCAGTATCTCCCTTTGTATGAATAAGAATTTCCTGCTTCCACTGATATTCGGACTCTCATAAACATAATCACATGCTGATTTATTGTATGCATAAACATCTAAAGCAACAGGATTGTTATCTGCAAAAACAGATAGAGAATGATTCATTAATAAAAAATAAATTACGATTGGTAATTTTGAAAATATTTTATTCTTCACTGCTTTGCTTACCATCCACTCTGGTTACGAATTTCTACAAAACGCGGTTCTTCAAGCACAGAATCTCTCATCATGTTGGACTTCATGACTTGAAAATAGTGTAGTCCTTCGTTCGGCTTCTCAGATAAGATATCATAAGCTTTATCTGCTTCATCAATAGCCAAATAGGCCACTGCCCTAGCATACGGCCTCATTTTTTCTCCCTTTGCATCCCTGGCCTCGATATTATTAACAACTCTCGCCGCTTCGTCTTTTAATCCGAGTCTTGAGTAACCATATGCCATCAACGGATTTGGTCCTTTTCCAGCTGAAGATTGCAATTCTTCCGCCATCCTTATTTGTTTTAAACCTTCTTCATCATTTCCCAAAACAATCTCAGCTAGGCCAAGGTTTGTATGTTGTCGATGAAATTTTGGTTTTAATGCAATTGCTAGTCGATACTGTTCAGCAGCAGCAGCATGTTTACCTGCATTTAGTAAAACCCAACCTAAGTTATCATGATTAACTGCGACATTTGGCCCTAAATCTAATAGCCGTTGTGCTACCTTAACTGCATTATCGTACTCTCCAGTAACTGAAAAATAATACAGCGTGCTGACGCTATAAAATATGGCAGGACTCAATTCAAATGCGCGACCATAACGTTCTCTCGCATCAGGACTATTCATATTGCTACGATGTATCGATGCCTGAGCCTTATAGGCAATGGCCATTTTTGGATCCAGTTCCAATGCTATACCGGCATGTTCAAGAGCAATCTTTTCCATCTCATCAAATGTCAAGTTGTTGCTGGCACCGCTGGCCGGTGCCGGCCCACCATGTGACGCTCCTACTGGCACATGCGCAACTTTTGCATAGGCATAATCATTCGCCTTGATAGCGTGGGCTAGGGCAAACTTTGGATCGGCCGCAATTGCCTGATTTAGATGTTGGTAAAACGCTGGTTTTTTCACAGGTCCCGCGGAATATAATTGCATTGCCATCAGATAATGCGTGTAAGCTTCGAGTGAAGCTGTGGGTGTCTTTTCAATACGTTCCAGTTCAGCGGTAGATAATTTTGCCCCAAGAGTCTTGACGATGTTTTTAATTATCTCAGTCTGAACTGTCATGACATCTGATAAATCACGCTCATACTTCTCTGACCAAAGCGGTTTGTTGCTAGAGCCTTCGATAAGCTGCACAGAAATATTGAACCGATTATCTGAATAGCTAACATTACCCTTCATAACAGTTTCTACATTTAGCTCAAAGGCTATCTCAGGTAGTGATTTGTCACTCCCAATAAAGCGAGCTACGGTTGCGGGCAAAATCACATTCATATCACTTATATCTTCAAGTTCATTTGATATATTTCTGTAAATACCTTCTGCAAAATAGGCATCATCGGGATTGGGGCTGCTATTTTCAAAGGGCAATACCGCAATAGAGTTTTGCAGCAAAATAGAGTTATTTCCTGTCCCTTCATTTGCGTACGAAGAAGGAACCAAAAGCATAACTAGTGAAAATGTTATGGCTTGAATCATTCTGGCGCTGAAAATATTACTAAGTTTATAAATCGATTCCACACTATCCTCTCCCGCTTTTATATTCGTTGCATAGGTCCTGCTTAAACTAATTTTAGCGTATTATAATATCCAATGTCATTTATTCGTTATATTATCGTCTGATGGGCTACTTACAGATTTCTGTAACAACTATTAGTATCTGTAGGCAATATATCCATATTAATAACAATAAGTTACAGTTATAATCTAAACTAGATTAGAGAAACTATGTATGGAAGATAAGCTTTTTGACACTAACGGTCCTGTCGGTGATTTTACTTTTGATAGCCAGACCGCAAACGTCTTTGACGACATGGTCAATCGTTCGGTACCTCTCTATTCTGAGATTCAGCGCATGTGCTGCGAATTAGCGACCTATCATGCAAAAGAAAATACCAACCTTTATGACATCGGTTGCGCAACTGGTACGACACTAATCAGATTGGATCCTGAAATTGGTGCTAGCGTCAATTTTATTGGAATCGATAGCTCAGATGACATGTTGAATAAAGCCAAATCTAAGCTATCAGCTGAATCGTCAACCAGAAATATAGAATTATTAAATATCGATATCAATTCTACATTACCAACATTCGAAAATAGTTCCGTGGTTATTATGTTATTAACATTACAATTTATTCGACCTTTAAACAGAAGCCGTCTGGTGAAAGCCATTTATGACAGCCTGGTACCAAATGGCTGTTTGATTCTCGTAGAAAAGATTTCTTTACCCGATAGCGGCCTAAATCGTATGTTTATCGATGTATACTATAATTACAAACGCCGTCATGGATATTCTGAATTAGAAATATCAAAAAAAAGAGAAGCGCTTGAAAATGTCCTCATCCCCTATCACTATCAAGAAAATATCGAATTATTAAATGAATCCGGTTTCTCACGTACTGCTGAGTTTTCCGCTGGTTTAATTTTACCGGCGTTGTGTCAGTCAAATAGCACTTATATTGTTTATATATAAGTGTATCCATGAGTACGATCAAGAAATATAGCACCTTCCTATTTAAATATAGAAATTACATTTTTCTTGTGGTTTCTGTCCTGCTTTTTTTTGGATTTGAGCCTGTTTCATTAGCCGGGAATAGAGTAATAGATTTATGGCTTAATACCCTAGGCTTAACCATAATTTTGATTGGCCTGAACATTCGTGTAGCAGTGATCGGTCTTGCTTACATCAAGCGAGGCGGTCTAAATAAGAAAGTCTATGCAGAGACATTAGTAACAACAGGGCTCTTTGCTCATTGCAGAAATCCCCTATATCTAGGCAACATATTAATCATTACTGGTTTATTTGTTGTTCATAATAATCCTTGGGTATACCTAATATGCTTCAGCTTCTTTCTATTCTCATATTATTCAATCATCATCGTAGAAGAAGACTATCTGCTCAACAAATTTGGAATTAATTTTGAAGAATATTGTAAAAATACTTCTAGATTACTGATTAACACTAAAGGCATGAAACAAACACTGACAGGAATGAATTTTAACTGGAAACGTGTAATTGCTAAGGATTACACAACAATTGCTACTGCTTTAATTGCGTATTTGCTATTATTAGTTGAAGAACAAATATATCTGTCCGGTTTTGATGCTAGTCAGGAATTTCTACGTACAATTTCTGTATACGCCTGTCTGATAATCGTACTAATGGCGACTGTAAAAATTTGCAAGAAAATCGGGGTATTCTCTGAATAACTACGACTATCCTACACTAATAACCTACACTAATAACAAAAAAGCCTCGCCGAATGGCGAGGCTTTCATGAGAAAATCAAACTGCTTAGATTTACTGCTGGATTACGTTTATTGCACTAGGGCCTTTTGGTCCGTTCTCTGTGTCATATGCCACCTGCGCCCCTTCAGCTAAGGATTTAAATCCTTCTGCTTTAATGGAACTATGGTGGACGAATACATCTTTACTACCATCTGAAGGTGTAATAAATCCAAACCCCTTACTATCGTTAAACCACTTTACTGTACCTGTAGCCATTCCGGTTACCTCACTTTAAAAAAATTGTTGTTAATGTGCAAATTATGACGAGAGATTACGGGAGGAAATGCTATACATGCTGCAAGGTGCTTCCGGAACTGACGTAAATAATATGCTTCGGGCGGAACCGTATACTATATAAAAGAATTAATCCATTATTTTTAAGCTATTTTTATCTTTGACAGTTATCTATTTGCTAATTTTTGATGATGATAGCTTGGTATTAGCACCTGACTTATGAGCCCATCAACTTACGTAACTCTACAAAACGAGGCTCCTCTAACACAGGGTTATGCAGCGAATTGGCCTTAATTTCTTTCAAAAATGTTATCCCTTCTTTCGGTTTTTCGGACAGTGCATTGTAAGCTTTTTCTATTTCACCGATGGCTAAATACGATAATGCTCTAATTTCACCGCTTATAAAACTCCCATTGGCAACCCTAACCTCGACCAGATTAAATACTCTTTGTGCATCTTCACTCAGCCCGAGTCTTGAATAAGCATATGCCACTCGAGAGGTGCCTCTAGTTGTGATACTGGCATCAATTAGCTGCTCTGCGTGTCGTATCGCTTCTTCTGCCTCAGTATTATTTCCTAACAGGAACTCAGCCAAACAGAGATTTAAATATCTATAAAAATTTGGCTCTATCGCATTTCCGAGTCGGAATTGCTTGGCCGCTGAAGCCGGATCACCCGCATACATTAATGCCCGACCTAGAAGATAATAATTATTGGCGTCGTTTGGTGCTAACTCCAACACACGCCGAGATATTTGATCAGCCACATCATGCTTTCCCAGTGCCGTAAAAGAACGAGCATAACTGCCTAAGATCTCCACATCGTTTGGATTGAACTGAAGTGCTCTTTCAAAGGCTTCTTTTGCTTCCGTTTCACGCTGATGACTACGATGGATATCTGCGATTGCCCGATGGGCCAAGCCGAGGTTTGGGTCCAAAGCCAATGCAATCTCGGCGTGACTAAGGGCCACCTTTTCCATTTCATCGGGCGTTAATCCCTTAATTCGTCGAGCTACTCGCTTTGCGAATGCATAACCTCTCGCTTTATAAGCATGCGCGAGAGCAAAGTCCGGATCCAGTGCAATCGCCTGCTCCAAGTATTCATAAAACGTATGGGGCTTTACGATACCAATAATAGAAGGAACAGCTTTTGCCTTTAGATAAATTGTATATGCTTCAAGTGAAACGGTAGGGACATTATCGATACGTTCCTGTTCAGCGGCAGTGACTTCAGCCCCTAGAGCCATAGCGATGTGGCTGATTATCTCTGATTGTGTTGTAAATATGTCTGATAGTTCCCTTTCATATATCTTTGACCACAATTGATCATTATTAGAAGCATCATATAACTGCAGTTCAAAGGTCATCTTATTATCTGCAAATCCAACACGACCCTTCATGATGGTTTCTACGTTGAGTTCAGAAGCAATCTCGGATATAGACCTATCATCATCTTCATAACGCAATACAGAAAGTCGTGTTATCGCGCTTATGTCTTTTATTTTAGTGAGAGTATCGAGAATCTCTTGATGGACCCCTACTGCGAAATAGGCATCATCTGGATTCGGACTCAGGTTCTCAAAAGGTAATACAGCAATAGAGTTTTCTATGACTGTCTTAGGTTTCTCTGCTGCTTCGACCGCAATTGATTCAGGGGTCAGAAACATAATCTGAGCAACTAACAATATCACGATGGTACTACGTAAATTGATGCTACTGTACCTTAGCAAGGCGAAGTTTAATTCCATAAACACATCCCTCAAAATAGTGTCGCTATTATTACCTAGCACACCCTAATTTTATAGCAATCCTGAATGGCATAACACCTAAAAGTTAATTATCTACATGGAATAAATTGATTTAACGAGCGTCTGAAGTTGATATAAAAGAGCTACCTTCATATACTTGAACAATGAAATATAACGCCAATTGTAGGGAATATTATGAATAAATTAAACCGACGTGAATTTATTCAACGAACAACAGCTACTGGTGTTGCCCTCTCTTTACCTTCTACGATGTTTGGTCAACAAAGCACTGCTGTGAATCCGTCAGGCAAGCTTATCCCTAACTGCCCTATTCCATCAAGTGGAGAGCTTCTTGGAGTAATAGGCACTGGCACAGGACGTGTTTATTCAGAAGATCCGGCGGGTGGTGGAGACGTGCCCAAGACCTTGTTAAAAACTTTTATAGAGGCTGGTGGTAATTTTATAGATATAAAGAATACTGCTGAAAAAAATATCGTTTGCTGGCTAAAAGAAATAGGTTTATATGACAAAATGTTTATGGGTAGCAGTGTTGGGAATCGCCATTTTATTACTGGGCCTAACCAGGCTACTGAAGAGATGCAAGAATCTCTGAATATTCAGGGCAGAAAATCACTTGACCTTGTGCAAGCAAGAAACATGGTAGATTTAGAAAACCGCTGGCCTATAATGCGTGCATGGAAAGATGCGGGTAAAGTTCGCCACCTCGGGGTAACCATTACCATGTCAGAAGAACAAACAAAACTTGCCGCTTTCATGAAAAAAGAACGGCCTGATTTCATCTCGATAAATTATTCCCCACTTGAAACCGCGGCAGAGGAAAGGTTGCTGCCCATGGCAACAGATCTCGGTATTGCTACACTCATTAATAGGCCATTTCAAAACGGCAGATTCTTCACTCGTGTTAGTAATGACACGCTACCCGAATGGGCTGCTGAATTTGACTGCAAAAGTTGGGCACAATTTTCACTCAAATATATACTCGCAAATCCAAATGTGACTTGCATCATGACTGAAACTTCTAATCCCGATCATTTGCGCGATAATTTAAAGGCACCTTTTGGTCGATTGCCAGACAAAAGTCAATTGAAACGTATCCGGGACTTTATGACATGGGTTTGACCCAACACTATTAATAATTAATCAATAAAAATAGGAAATTTAAAAATGACTACATCCATAAACGACTCAGCTAAAGATATTATTTTTCGCGATGCTCGATCCCAGAACAAATGGCTCGACAAGCCTATCGAAGATGAAAAACTAAGCGAGCTTTATGATCTGATGAAATGGGGCGCAACGAGTGCAAATGGGTTTCCAGTTAGAATTATTTTCGCTAAAAGTAAAGAAGCTAAACAAAAACTTGCTGATATAGCAATGGATGCAAACCAAGAGAAAGTACTCACTGCTCCTGTATGTGCCACCATTGGTCATGACAATAAATTTTATGAATGGCTTCCAAAATTACAACGTGAATTCAATTTGTAAATGCAACTCAATTAGGCGGCACGAACGGCAAGCTGCGGTAGCATCCTTACCTTTCGTTCCAGCAAGAAAGAGAGGCACAGATGAGACACTACACACAGCTTACCGAGCATCAACGTTACCAGATTTACGCCCTGATGAAAGCAGGACATACACAAACGGAGATAGCCGCCTTAATAGGCGTGCATAAATCTACTATTAGCCGTGAACTCAGACGCAACCGTGGCTTGAGAGGCTATCGACCCCGCCAAGCTCAGTTGCTCCGGCAAGCGCGTCGAGAAGCCAGCCAACAACAGCGACTCCCCACGACCTTGTGGGAGCGAGTAGAGGTCTGGCTGCGGGACGAATGGAGTCCTGAGCAAATCAGTGACTGGTTGCATAAACGAGAAGGTATCGCTCTGAGTCATGAATGGATATATCACTACATATACCAGGACAAGGCAGACGGCGGTGCCTGGGAAGTGGACACCGTCATCGGCAAAGGCCATCGACAGGCGCTGGTCACCTTGAGCGAGCGCAAGTCGATGTACACCTTGATTGCACAGGTGAAACGACGAACTGCCTCTGCCGTCAGGCAAGCTATCGTGCGATTGTTGTCTAATATGAAGGCGTCGGTTCACACGATCACCTCGGATAATAGAAAAGAATTTGCTGAGCATGAGGTTATTGCTCAACAATTGAACGCGGGGTTCTATTTTGCACATCCTTATGCCTCCTGGGAACGGGGTTTAAATGAAAATATCAATGGTCTCATTCGACAGTACTTCCCAAAGAAAATGGACTCCAGCACGATTACACAAAAGCAGTTAAACTTGGTCATGAAAAAACTCAATCACCGTCCCAGAAAAACACTTAATTCAAAAACACCACATGAAGTCTTTTTTAACATCAACGTTGCACTTCAAAGTTGAATCCGCGCTACCAGCTAAACCCATGATGAAAGATTATTTTGGCTCAAGGGAAGAACTGGCAAACGACACCGCATATCGTAATGGTTCATTGCAAGGTGCCTATTTCATGATTGCCGCCAGATCAATTGGACTAGATTGTGGGCCAATGTCTGGTTTTAGTAATGACAAGGCAGATGAGATCTTTTTTCCGAATAGTACGATTAAATCTAATTTCATCTGCAGTCTTGGCTACGGTTATCCGGAGGGTGTTTATCCTCGTTCGCCCCGTCCTGAATTTGATGAAGTATGTACTGTACTATAAATTAAATATGTACCATTTAGACTAGAACGTACCTCGAAAACTGATAATAAACCTTCTGTCTCGCGTTTCTTCATAGGTCTCTGTTCGCAGTACTGACCTATCAATCGTACCTGTATTGTTGTTCACTGCAAATAACGTCCGATTTTTATTCTCTTTACTTGGCAACATACCTTCTCCCTCAAGACGGACAGAGATACCACCAAATAATTCCTTCTCAATAAAAAAATCCAGTAGAGGATCAAATGCTAAATCAGTTTCAACATTGAGGTCCTTGATAAAAGATAAACCGCCCCATTTTGTTAATGTCATACCATAGGACATTTTCCAGTCAGTTACATCATGACGAAAACCAAAGTCAAATTCCCAGGGCCGCTTGAATCTTCGGTCCGTGCCGGTAAATGAATTGGTGACATTTGATTCCTGTCGTATAAAGCCTATGTCTACCACCACCTCTGGTAGGTTGATAATAGATAATCTGGTGCTCGCCTTGAATTCAATACCGTAATGATAGGCATCGCCAGTACTACCCGGTGCAGAGATGGGCGCCCCATTTAGAGGGTCATCGTTATCAAAGCCGATGATTTTTTTAGACGTAAAATCCTGAATCGCATAATAAAATCCACGTATATCAATCGTACCGTTATCATTGGCGAGTCGTCGTTCATAACGGGCTTCAAATTCCCACGCCGTTTGCGGTGTTAACCCAAGATTCCCCGCATCGATTTCATTGTCTACGACATCGATCTCGGGTATAAAAAATTCAAGATTTAGCTGCTCAACCGTGCGTTCTATTTTTAGCTGTATCTGATCAAAAGGAGTTAAATTATAACGCAGGTCTGCTCTCGGCTTGATGAAGAAATAATTTTGATCCGGCACGATTGGAAAGTTATTCGATACATTCGATGCTTCTGCAACAATCGAGCTTTCCAGTGCCAATTTATCGCTAATCGTCCAGTTGTGAATAACGAACAGCTCATCTCGCAGCTCTTCGATCTCAGTAATTAACGTCGGCTGAGGATCCACGACGCCATTATTATCCAGGTCGAAAAATGCGGTGAAAGATTGCTCGACTATATTAAGTGATCGTTCACCGCCAGCTTCCAATGCCATGGATGGATTCATAGGCCAACTATAACTGCCACGGACTATCACTTCTGAAGGTTTTTTTAATTCTTCGCCGCGATTGATCTCTGATGTGACATTGCCAACTATCTCATTACGAAAATTACGAGTTGGTGTATTTTCTTTGTGATAAACAAAAATCAGGTTGAGATCGCCCTCAGCGATCCTTTTCCGATATTCGCCACCAACTTCCCATTCGCGCTTATCCGGCAATTCAAATATTTTTCGACCAATACCGCTACGATTGAACGTGCCGTCAGCATTAAAAGCTGTAAATTGAATATTTTCATTTAATGTACTACTTAATTGTATATAGGTGCCATTGATGAGGACAGTATCGCCATTACCAAACTCATAATCCAGATTAGCCGTGAAAGTATTTTTACCAAATACTCGGTCGTCATCAGATAAACGATTCTGCTGAACACTGCCGTCAGGGAAATGATACAACTCGTCACGCGATCTGTTAGTCCAGCGCAAATTTCCCAATTGGGGACGTGACCAAATATCCCTGTCATAACTGATTAAATAACCCATGTCATTCCACTGTCCGCCATGTGAGAGAAGTCCTTCAAGATCAAACGCGCCCTTGTCGTTAAATTTGCTGGTCAACGTCCATGCCGTTTTCCCGCTCTCTATTCCTTCATCTCCAATAATTAAATTAACCAGCACACCTTCGTTTTGTACATTTGCACCAGACGAGGTACCACGAATGAGTTGGACACAGTACACAGAACTGGCCTGAATACGTTGTAGGGAAGTAGATATTTGATTTGCCTTGCCAGCAATTCGTTTACCATTAATCAATATTTGCTCGCCACTTGAACCTAGACCACGATCCTGTTGATTATCTTGTGTATCTTCAAGGATCACCATGACACCAGGAATTCGTCTAAGCATATCTTCCGCTGTGGTTACATCATAACGTTGGAAATAGCCCCGGTCGTAAATGACTGTTGTATCGTCTTTCTTAGTACACTGCACCAGTTCAAGCTGTTGAACTGCTTCGCCATGGAGAATTTCTTGAGCACTGGCCATGTCCATAGCCATGACTGCTATCACCATTGAAATTAATGGAGTCTTCAAGACATATAGCCTGTTCATATAATCTCTTTGATTCTGTTCAAAATATTCATTGACTGTAAATTTTTAAAAGGGGTCTAGACAACGTCTTTTCCCCTATTATAGTGGATATCATTATATCAGTTTCTATTCCTTACCTAATTTAGGTAAGATAAGGTCATATTTGATGTGAATAAAAATCGGTAACCCAATGGGGATATTACAATGAATTCATTCTTTTCTGAACAACTTCGCCACAACGTATTCAAGGTTAATTTAGCTCGCGCTATCGTAACATGGTTAGTAATTCAGTTTTCAGTTACGGCAATCCCTGCATCTGCAGATGATGAGACAGAAAAAAATATTTCCGTTTTACACAATTCAGTTGCGATTTTACCTTTCGAAAATCTGAGTGCTAATCCCGATGATGCCTATCTCGCTATGGGGATCCATCAAGACATATTATTTCTTCTCGCTCAAATAAAAGATATTAGTGTAATTGCACATAATGGCGTCTTCTTAACTGATATCAATTATACAAATAAGAAAATAATGGGTGAGAATAAATTTCCGAGTGACATGCCCATTGCTGAGATTGCATCTGCACTCAATGTGGGCACTATTATGAAGGGCGATTTCCAGTACGCAGATAATCAATTTAATCTGGCTGTACAACTCTTCGATGCGTCTGGCAATAATCAACTTTGGTCCAAGATGTATGAGCGGGACCTGTCTGATATCTTTGCTGTACAAGCAGATATTATTAAGAACATAATTAAGACCTTAGGTGCAGATAGATCTGAGACTGAAATATCACGTGTCGAGAAGCCACTGGCCAACTCAATTGAAGCTTATAAGTTCTACCTAAAAGCAAGAACATTAGTTTCACACCTAGAAGCAGGTATGTCGCCTCAGTTTTATCAATATATAGACCAAGCAATTGCAATTGATCCCGACTTTGCCCTAGCACATGCCGTTAAAGGGACCGGCTATGGTATGGCCTATACCTTTGGTAATCGGAGTGGGATGTCGAGTATCGCTGATGTCGAAAAGATCGCTGCCGTCCATACTAAAAAAGCATTAGAACTGGACCCAGAACTCTGTTATTCCCACATGGCACAAGCATTGAATCATTACGGCCACGGACGTAAAGCGGAAGGAAAGCAAGCCTACGAACGTGCACTGAAATTGGGTCCGAATGTGACTGTTATATTAAATGGCTATGCGCATTATCTCTCCTTTCTAGGAGAGGATGAATATGCTATCCAATTAGCAGAGCGTGCTCAAGCTCTGACACCGAACGATGCAAGCTGGCACACTCGTCTTGGCGTACCGTTAATGTTTGGTGATAAGCCGGTAGAGGCTGCGTATCATTTCCGTGAAGGTCTTAAATACTATGAATTTCCTTGGCTTCATAGATTGCTAGCACAAGCGGAATATCTTTCAGGCAACAGGGACGAGGCAATAAAACATTTACGGATATCAGAAAAAATACAGGAATCTGTTGGCAGAAGACCTGATGTATTTACCGCATACATTTACTCTTTAATGGGATTAAAAGATGATGCGGCAAGGATGGTAACTAAATTGGGAGGCAAGGCACCTACTAGCGGGCACATTGGTGTACGCATTTGGGTAATGGCAAATTTAGCAATTGGTAAACCAGATATTGCATATGACATCCTGAAAGCGGACCCGAATAATGGGCTAGTATCTCTACAGGAAATTAAGGGTAATGTGATGAAAGACCCTGTCCTAGAGGAACCGCGCTTTGTAGAGCTACGTAATCAAATAGGGTCGTTAAACTAATCCATTAGGATTACTCCAACTTCAATTTTTCGCCATCTTTACGCAAACGGTTTGAATATGACAATGTGTAATTTCGTATATTTGCATTGAACGTCTGCTCGCCGATGATGGCTAGAGCATCAGCCATCAATATTCGAGGCTCGGGATTTTGAGGTTGTAGTCGAATCATATGATAAGCCAATTGAGCAGCCCCTAATGCATCTCCAGTTTTGAAGGTTTCTCGGGCTTTTTGCATGAGAGCCTCCGTGCCACCCAAAAGAGCAGTCAGGCGTTGCGCCTGCTTGCTCGGACTTTCACGATGCAGGCTCAAAGGGTTACCATCGAACCATCCTAGATCCTGAGCATAAATATCACGCACAGTACCACTAACAGTACCGTAGTAATCTGCAAGATAATCCAGTTTGGAAAACCGTTCAGGTAATGTCACGTACTCCACCAGTTCATCCGGCGTCAGATGTTTTTTTGCCCCTTCAATGGTTTTATCATAGACCCATTGCATAGCATCACGGTAGTTCGTCAATACCTCTACGGCATTGTCCATCATTGGCGTGGTATGGCCACCAACTAAATGCAGGGGTTGTTCTTGTATCATCATGTCAATACTATTGATCCAGTCACGTGTGGAACGTCGAGCAATACCACGGAGCGGATACACATTTGCCAAGATTGGTAAAAATTATCTCCCGCAAAAACTATCCGTTGTTCCGGCAGCCAAACATATAACTGATCGGCGGTTTCGCCAGGCGCAGCTACTAGTTCAAGGCTAACCCCTGCAATCTCAAGTTTTTTACGAGGTTCATCAAATAGGAGAGTAGGTTGAATCGTACGCCTTCCAGACTCAGATCTGGCGCCCCCTGGCTGTGGAGTGCGATTGGGCGGTATAGCAACACCAACTCCAATTTGTTGCTCTGGCAAAAGATCGAACCCTTGCGTATTGGCTGGTCGACGGAAACCTTTCAAGCCAGCTTCTTCCTGTCGGCGTATTTCAGAGTTGTAATTGCTCCTGGCCCAGACCTGTATTCCGGTGTTTGCTGAATGTATCCCGTCAAAGCATATGAGACACAATTGAGCTAAATTCTAAGAGAGACTTCTGATAAGTTAACCTTATAAAACAGGAGTCTCATTATGGGTAATAATAGCGAGAAGTTGGTTAAAGATATACGCCGTCGTACCCGCAAAAAGTATTCCTCTGAAGAAGAGATCCGAATTGTGCTGGAAGGTATGCGTGGAGAAGAAAGTATCGCTGAGCTGTGCCGCCGGGAAGGATTGAATCAAAACGTGTATTACCGCTGGAGCAAGGAGTTTCTAGAGGCCGGGAAACAGCGCCTGGCTGGCGATATCAAACGGGAAGCCAGTTCCAGTGAAGGCACCGATCTGAAGAGAGAAAACGACCAGCTCAAACGCCTGCTAGCCGACATCATGCTGAAGAACGATGTGCTTAAAAAAAGTGTGCTTGGCTTGGAGTCGACCTGGGCAGACGAATGAGTTTGTCAGCGGCAGAGAAGCTGGAAGTGATCCGGTTGGTAGAAGGCTCGGAATTACCTGTTAGATGTACCCTGAGAGAATTAGGGGTGAGTCGTAGTAGCTTTTATCGTTGGTATCGGCAATATCTGGATAATGGACCAGAGGGTCTGGAGCCAAGCAGTCGATCACCTAGGCGGTTCTGGAATAAGTTACCGGAGACGGTGAAGGAGCAGTGTCTGGAGATCGCCTTGCAACATCCAGACAAATCACCCCGCGAGTTAGCGTGGACCATCACCGATGAACATAGTTGCTTCATCTCGGGATCCAGTGTCTATCGCCTGTTAAAGCAATACGATCTCATTACCAGTCCTGCTTATATCCTGATGCAAGCGGTGGATTCGTTTCAGAATCCAACACGACGAGTCAACGAGCTATGGCAGACGGACTTCACCTACTTTCGTGTCGTGGGTTGGGGGTGGTATTACCTGTCCACGGTGCTGGATGATTACTCCCGCTATATCATTGCCTGGAAGTTAACGACCAGCATGGCAACTGGTGACGTGAAGCAAACACTGGATGCGGCGATTGAGACCACCGGTGTCAACGAGATAACGGTCAAACACCGTCCTCGTTTACTCAGTGATAACGGACCTTGTTATATCTCGTCAGAATTAAAAGACTACCTGGGCAAACACCAACTGCAACATACCCGTGGCGCACCGTATCACCCTATGACCCAAGGCAAGATTGAACGTTATCACCGTTCCATGAAGAACGTCGTAAAGTTGGAGCACTATTACTATCCGTGGGAACTGGAACAGGCCATCCGGCAATTCGTTCAGTACTACAATCATGAGCGTTACCATGAGTCGCTCGACAACATTACACCTGCCGATATGTATTTTGGCCGTTATCAGGAAATCATAGACAGAAGAGCCGTCATTAAACACGAAACGCTACAACTGAGGAGGAAGGATAATTTAAGTTTATGTATGAACCAGTGAAATAGGACTACAATGTATGAAAGTCTCTCTTAACTTTTAGACTATTGTGTCCCAGATCTTTTGACGACTTACAGGTTAGCCATTACATCAAGGTCATGCTGGACTCAATCTTCGGTGTACATCATTTACGTAATGAGATTATCTGGCAACGTGGCACGGCATCTGGAGGAAAAGCTGGTGGAAATAAACTCGTTCCAAACCATGACACCATTTTTCATTACGTCAAGAGCATCAATAATTTTACGTGCAATCGTCAATATATCCCCTACACGGATGAATATATTCGGAAACGGTTCGTTCATCTTGACGAAGGAGGCAGGAAGTATAGAAAACAATTAAGTGGCCGCAAACAGTACCTTGATGAATCAAAAGGTAAGCCTGTTTCAGATATCTGGACAGATATATATCCAGTCAACCCGAATGCAAAAGAGAAGCTTGGCTATGCTACACAAAAGCCAGTCGCGCTATTGGAGAGAATTATCAAGGCATCTAGCAATAAGGAAGATGTGGTATTCGATCCGTTCTGTGGCTGCGCTACAACAATGGAAGCGGCGCACACACTTGGTCGCAAGTGGATTGGCATTGATATCGCTTTCCACGCTATCAAGCGTGTAGCCACGGTTCGGCTCAGGGATCGGCTGAAGCTGGTTGCTGGTAAGGATTTCGATATTGAAGGTGTTCCCCGCACGCTTGAAGGGGTTAAAGATTTGTGGGGACGTGATAAGTACCATTTTCAAAAATGGGCTGTGGAGCAAGTGGACGGCTTTGTGACTACGAAACGGACAGCAGACGGCGGAGTAGATGGACGAATCTATTTCGATGTTCCAGATGAGCAAGAGCTTCAGAGTATGGCGATTGAAGTAAAGGGCGGAAAGAATGTAAATATTCGCGATCTTCGTGCCCTCCGTGGTGCACTGGATGATGACGAAGCTCTCATAGCAGGGCTGATTATCATGGATCCGTTAGGCACGACGAAGGAGCGCAACTTCCGCAAGGCTATGGCGGACGCCGGTGATTTAACGCTCAGGACTCATATGAATCCGTATGCGAAGATGCAGATGTTGACAGTTCAGGATATTCTTGATGGGAAACGGTTCCATACGCCAGGTGTAGTAGGTAAGGGCGACAGGCAGAGTGATTTATATACCGATTTTGGCTAAAATTGTATTTGTCATTGATTGCGGAACAGTTTTTTGTTTATAAGTACGCACAATAAAAAACGCCCTGAACGGTTGCGGACAGGGCGTTTAAAAACATAAGGTATTAACGCAGATTAGCGTTTTGACAGAAGGTTACCGAGTTTCTTTTCTTGCTCTGCAAACTGAGCTTGCATATTTACATTGGTGGTATTGACGTCTTCCTTGGTTGCCATGTTGTTGCGTATGCCTTCCAAGTCAGAATGAATGGGCTCTACTGCACTTTCCATCGCTTCTGAAAATACTTCTTTCATGGCCTTGGCTAGCATCTCAACACTACCGTTTAATTTTGAATCTGTCTTCATTTTTTCTCCTGTTTGGCTGCTGATAAATACTGGTAGGATCAGCGCTCTGCTTTGAGACCGGACAGTAGGGTAAGCGTCGGTTCGAATCTTGCCACGGTCTCTTTAAGGTAAAAAGTGATGCAGACTATCCTGCCTATTTAATTACAAATCAAGCACTTGAATCAATAGTCAAGCCCATAACTTGAAACTGCGTTTTTTTAAATAAGGCGGCACAAAAAGGTTCAACTCTGCCAGTGAAATAGAAACAAATTTAGCTAAATGATTAAAATGCACCCCGAAAACTGATGAGAAAACGTCTGTCTCGTGTTTCCTCAAAGCTCTCTGTTCGTAGCACTGTCCTATTAACCACCCCTGCATTGTTATTCACTGCAAATACGGTCCGATCTCTCCCCTGTTTACTTGGCAATAAACCTCTCCCTTCCATTCGAACGGAGATGCCGGAAAATAATTCCTTCTCAATAAAAATATCCAACAACGTATCTATAGTAAATAAAGAACTAAAGTTGAGATCTCTTTGTACGAATTTACCACCAAATTTCTCGATGTTCATACCATAGGACATCCCCCAGTTAGTCACATCATGACGAAAACCAAAGTCAAATAGCCAGGGCCTCTCAAAAATTCGGTTCTTGCCGGAAAATGGATCAGTGACATTCGATTCCTGGCGCAAGTAACGCACATCGACTACGACTTCAGGTAAGTTGATAAAAGATAATCTGGTGCTAACCTTAACTTCAACACCGTAATGAGACGCGTCACCAATACTGCCCGACGCCGAGATAGGCGCGCCATTGATCGGATCATTGTTATCAAAGCCGATAATTCTCTTATCGGTAAAATCCTGAATATCGTAATAGAATGTACGAATATCGATCGTACCATTATCATTGGCGAGTCGTCGATCATAGCGCGCCTCAAATTCCCATGCCGTTTGCGGGGTCAGCCCCAAATTACCGGCATCGACTTCAGTGTCATTAGAATCGAACGTCGGTACAAAAAGATTTAAAACGAGCTGTTCGACAGTACGTTCTATCTTGATTTGTATTTGATCTGATGAGGTCAAATCATAGCGCAGGTCTGCCCTCGGTTTGATAAAGAAATAATCCTGATCCGGTGCAGAATCAAAGTTATTCGATACATTGGATGCTTCTGCAACGATGGAGCTTTCAAGTGCCAACCTGTCGTTAATTTTCCAGTTATGAATGATAAACAGCTCTTCCCGCAGTTCTTCGACCTCAGTATTTAATGTCGGGAGCGGCTCGACGGAACCATTATTATCTAAGTCGAAAAACGCATTGAATGTTTGGTCAAGTTTATTTAGTGATCCTTCAGCGCCAACTTCCAATGCCATGGATGAAGTAATTGGCCAACTATAACTTCCGCGAATAATCCCTTCCGTTGGTATTTTCTCTTCTTCTATACGATTAATTTCAGAAGTGACATTGCCGACGATCTCGTTACGAAAATTAGTGGGTTCATTCTTAGTGTGGGTGTAAATAAAAATTAGATTGAGATCTCCATCAGCTATCTTTTTCCGATATTCAGTGCCAATTTCCCATGCTAACTGCTCAGGTACAGATGTTTTCAGGTCAATACCAGGTCGATTCAAAGTGCCGTCAGCATTAAATGCCGTAAATTGAATATTCTCAGTTACATTGATGGTTAATTGTTGGAGAAAGCCATTGAGCAGGAAGGTATCGTCATTATCAAATTCGTAAGCCAAGTTAGTGTTGATAGCGTATTTATTATAGTCACGGAAATCATCAGATAATCGATTCTGCTGAATACTGCCATCGGAAAAATGATAAAACTCCTCGCGCGATCGGTTAGTGTAACGTTGCGTCCTTAATGAATGACGAGACCAGACGTCTCGTTCAAAACTGACCAAATAGTCCAGATCATTCCACTTGCCGCTGTGTGAAACAATTCCAGCGACATCAAACCAGCCTTTGTCGTTCAGTTTATTGATAAATTGCCATGAAGTATTTCTGCTATTTGATTCGTCGTTGCCAATAATTAAATTAACAAGTACACCTTCACTCTGCACATTAGTTTCGGAGGAAGTGCCACGAATAAGTTGGATGCAGTTGACAGAGCTGGCCTGAATACGCTGTAAAGATGTGACTATCTGAGTGGACTTGCCGGCAATGCGTTTACCGTTAATCAGGATCTGCTCGCCACTCGACCCTAGGCCACGTTCTTGTTGATTTTCTTCTGTATCATCAAGCAGCGTCATCATCCCGGGAATACGTCTAAGCATATCTTCCGCTGTTGTTACATCATAGCGTTGGAAATAACCTCGATCATAGATGACTGTTGTTGCCTCGCCATTTTTTACACACTGTGCCATTTCAAGCTGTTGAACTGACCCTTCCTGGCTTATTTCTTGTGCATTGACTAGATCAAAGGACATGATCGATATTACAATTGACACTAATGAAAACTTCAAGACAGTAAACGTTTTCAAACTAATTCCTTTATTTAATTCAAGGTTATTAATAACAGGGCCTTCTCTGTAGCAGAACTTACATTCAGATTATCGAGTTACCAGAAAGTATTCTGCACCTCAGCTGTGCATATAGATTGACAAACTTTATGCTTATCTTTCTTCAGCCAATTCCTTATAAATCGTATTAATGAATCGATCCCTCCTTGTAGTACCGTCAGCCATCCAGCGTTCATCGTAGTCAGCAGTGGGTTTAGCTGCAATAATCTGTTCTAGTGATTTGCCTTCACTAACTAGCTTGCTGATTCGATTTCGAATATCGACAAACATATCTCTACTGGCAATTGCGCCTGCTTCGTTTGACAACTTACCATGCCAAGGGATAATTTTTGAATCCGGTCCAGCAACTTCAATCAATCTGTTTAGCGCTTCAATAATCCCGAGTATTCGGCCATCATTCGTCACATCGATAAATGAATAGTGGTGAGTTACGAAAAAATCCCCGGAATGAATTACATCTGAATCGCTAAAATATATAAATGAATCTCCACTAGTATGAGCGGGATCGACATGAATGACACGAACAGCTTCACCATTAAGATAAAGATTTAGTTGATTCTGAAAGGTGACAACGGGTAGCGTCTTTTTTGGTGGGGGAGGATTTCGCTCTCCAGTTTGCCGATTGATTGTCCCCTCTCTGAGAATCTTATGAACATTCTCATGGGCGAATATCAAAGCTCCCATCTTTGCAAAACACTCATTCCCACCAGTGTGATCACCGTGATGATGGGTATTGATTACAAAACGAATTTCTTTATCTGTTATTTTCCGAATAGCAGCAACGATTTTTCAGATAATTGTGGAAACTGATTATCGATAATAATTGCGCCATCCTCACCCACAGAAAGACCGACATTGCCGCCCAAGCCCTCGAGCATATATATATTATCACGCAATTTTTGAGTTTTAATTGTTGCATTCTCAAAATCAAATCTTGGCTGTTGTGCTTGAACATTGTCTAAACTGATGCAAAGGATAAATGCTGTAAGAATGGGCATTGTTTTACTATATAAATACTTCATCAAGTTTGCCTCTCTATAAACGATATTAATTATTTGTAGTTTGATTAAAAGTTAGCTACTTGCTTGTTCTTTCAAGTATCAATTCTTTTTCCTTCTTACGAAATTTTTTAATCTCAATCTCTCTTTTAGTTGCATCCGATCTAGTCTTAAAGATCTCTTGGTACACAAGCTTTACTGGCCTACGGGCACGAGTATAAGCAGCACCTGCTTTCCCATTGTTATGTTCATCAATACGCCTCTCAATATTTTTAGTAATCCCTGTATAGAGACTATTATCTGAGCACCTGACTA
Source organism: Gammaproteobacteria bacterium (assembly GCA_965226155.1). GTDB lineage: Bacteria > Pseudomonadota > Gammaproteobacteria > Eutrophobiales > Eutrophobiaceae. Next base: position 2,392,227 of record OZ245331.1, on the reverse strand, counting down.
TATAGATAAACCAATTATTCATTGCCCTAGTAAAGGCAAACTCGAGGATCTGCTTTCAACAAAATCAGGATATTCACTGTGATTTCTAATCTCATACTAAAATTTGTGTCAATTAACCCTGAGACATTGAAAAGGATTGGGAAATCATAGCTAATTCATCTATAAAGGATACTAATGGGAATCTTATTTAAGTCAACTTTACCAATCATTATTGCTATTTCTATAGGAATATGGTTCTCCGGTGAATATACAAGGAAACTGGATGAAGAATATTTGATTGGAGATATGCGTAATGAATTTCAAAGGGCAACAACACTGATGGCAGGATTAGTGTCTGTGGGGGTTACAGTAAAGGATGTTCAAGATATCGACGCTACGATTAAACAATATGTCTTGAATTGGCCTGAATTAACGTATATTCATATTCAAGATGACTCGGGCAACTTATTAACAGAATGGAAAAGAAAACCGATCCCTTTCGGTGAAGGAATATTAAAATTTGAACAACCTATTACCTATGGAAATGAACAATTTGGCATTTTTTCACTATATGTGGATTTAAATAATTATTATCGATTAATGAATGAACATATTGATGATGCTAGACGACGTGCAGCATTAATTCTTTTATCGATTACTCTATTTGTAGTTTTTATTAGTAATCGTGAATTCAATTTGTAAGTGCAACTCAATTAGGTGGCACGAACGGCAAGCTGCGGTAGCATCCTTACCTTTCGTTCCAGCAAGAAAGAGAGGCACAGATGAGACACTACACACAGCTTACCGAGCATCAACGTTACCAGATTTACGCCCTGATGAAAGCAGGACATACACAAACGGACATAGCCGCCTTGATAGGCGTGCATAAATCTACTATTAGCCGTGAACTCAGACGCAACCGTGGCTTGAGAGGCTATCGACCCCGCCAAGCTCAGTTGCTCTGGCAAGCGCGTCGAGAAGCCAGTCAACAACAGCGACTCCCCACGACCTTGTGGGAGCGAGTAGAGGTCTGGCTGCGGGACGAATGGAGTCCTGAGCAAATCAGTGACTGGTTGCATAAACGAGAAGGTATCGCTCTGAGTCATGAATGGATATATCACTACATATACCAGGACAAGGCAGACGGCGGTGAGCTGTACCGGTACTTGCGTTGCCAGAAGAAACGAAAGAAGCGTTATGGTAGTTATCAACGTCGTGGGGTTCTGGTGAATCAGGGCAGCATTGATAAGCGTCCAGCCATTGTGAACAGGAAGACACGCATCGGTGACTGGGAAGTGGACACCGTCATCGGCAAAGGCCATCGACAGGCGCTGGTCACCTTGAGCGAGCGCAAGTCGATGTACACCTTGATTTGCACAGGTGAAACGACGAACTGCCTCTGCCGTCAGACAAGCTATCGTGCGATTGTTGTCTAATATGAAGGCGTCGGTTCACACGATCACCTCGGATAATGGAAAAGAATTTGCTGAGCATGAGGTTATTGCTCAACAATTGAACGCGGGGTTCTATTTTGCACATCCTTATGCCTCCTGGGAACGGGGTTTAAATGAAAATATCAATGGTCTCATTCGACAGTACTTCCCAAAGAAAATGGACTCCAGCACGATTACACAAAAGCAGTTAAACTTGGTCATGAAAAAACTCAATCACCGTCCCAGAAAAACACTTAATTCAAAAACACTACATGAAGTCTTTTTTAACATCAACGTTGCACTTCAAAGTTGAATCCGCGAATCACTATTTAATGAAAAAACTAAAAAACGAGAAAGAATTAGTTAAGAAGGCGATCGCTATTGGTGTAGCCTACGGCGAGAAGCGCGGCGCAGTTGAATTCGAGCCAACAGATTCCGCAAATGAAAAACTGGAATATATTTATAGACTACTTGTCCATGATAAGTTGATTCAACCTCTACCTGAATTACAAGTATCCCAAGAAACCATTAGGCATAGATTGGCTATTTGGGCATCAAAGCAATAATTTTGTATTGAATTGGGTCTTAAGATGAAAAAATATTGGATGACAATGCTGTTTGTTATATTTGCATCACCGCAAATAACATTGGCTGAAAAAGCATACTTGGCTGGTGGATGTTTCTGGTGCATGGAATCAGATTTTGAAAAGCTACCAGGTGTTGTGGATGTCATTTCAGGTTTTACTGGCTGCACTCTAAAAAATCCTACCTACAGCGGTAGCCACCAAGGGCATTATGAAGCCGTTGAAATAAGCCATGATCCAAAGACAGTTAATTATCAAGATCTATTGGACTATTACTGGGTGAACATCGATCCCTTTGATACGGTTGGACAGTTTTGTGATAAGGGCCCTAGCTACTTAGCGGCAATCTTCGTTTCTACACTGGAAGAACGGCAGCTTGCAGAACAATCAAAACAAAAAGTCATTGAGATGTTCCCGGAACAGAAAGTGATTACTCCAATTCTTGATACATCAATTTTTTATCCGATCAAAGGCGATGAGAGTTACCATCAAGATTTCTATAAAAAAAGTCCAATTAGGTACAAATTTTATCGTTATTCATGTGGCCGTGATGCAAGACTAAAAGAGATTTGGGGAGATAAAGCTACACATTAAAGTTATAGCAGACTAAAACCATTAAGGTTTGATTAATTTCGATAAATCAAAATGATGATAGTGTTCAGCTAATCACAAAATATGACGTTTAGCTTCATCTGTAATATTGTTTCCACGGCTTGAGATTGCGACATTTTTTCGTGTATCTTTTAAAGCGACTTCTTTTAGTGCTATATCTACCCTATTATAATCAACCCTAATTTTCAGTGAATTTAAAATACAGGTTGGATCAGTTATTACTTCTTCATAAGTAAGTATTGGATAATTCGTGTTAACCCAGCCAGCATAAAATGTGAAATACCAGGGGATAATCAAGTGAGAGATTGCAATTTCTATTTCGTCAATCGGTTTATCAAGAATTAGTTTATCAAAATAAACACCAGGCCAATTGCCGTTCCCAATCTTAATCAAATGATCTCTAATTGAAACTAGTGTATCGAAGAGATTGCGTACTAACACTAATGGCTTCATTTTGTATGCGTCAATATATGCTTGCGTGGTAGGATGATATGGCACATGTTGATGAATAATAGTCGCTCCATTGTCAACTGCATCTTGAATCCATAGACCATCCAGGTCTTGAATAGCACGATTAGGCACTTTACCAGCAAAAAACTTACTAGTTCCTAAGTATGACGATAAAAATTCTGAAGCATAAGTTGATCCAGATTTTGGAACACAGGCTATTAAATAAAGTTGTGCTCCATGATAATTTGGGAGACATTGCTTGAATCTAGGTAGATAGTCATTCATATTTTTTATCAGCTATTGATTGATTTGGTGGGCCGTGTAGGGGTCGAACCTACGACCTTGGGATTAAGAGTCCCCTGCTCTACCAACTGAGCTAACGGCCCTAAGGAAAACAATGTAGTTCTTTTTTGAAATTGGGGTGAACGATGGGGCTTGAACCCACGACCTCCGGAGCCACAATCCAGCGCTCTACCAACTGAGCTACGCCCACCATAGTTTTACTTAATAGTAATAGTATACAAATTTAGTCTAAGATCTAAATTTACGCATTAGCTTTCAATATTTGGCGCGCCTGGCAGGACTCGAACCTGCTACCCTCGGCTTAGAAGGCCGATGCTCTATCCAAATGAGCTACAGGCGCAATTAAGTTAAAAAGTTTAGACTTTAGACTTACAAAATATACTTTTTACTTTCGCCTTAAATGGTCGGGGCAGAGAGATTTGAACTCCCGACCCTCTGCTCCCAAAGCAGATGCGCTACCAGGCTGCGCTATGCCCCGACGTGAGGGATGCGATAATACGCGCGGGGTGTTATAGCGTCAATTTATACCACTGAAATTTTGAATATTACCTCATCAATAGAGGTTAATCGCGCCGCCAGGTTGACCCTTGAGGATTGTCTTCTAAAGTGACACCTAATTCATCGAGTTGCTGGCGAATTTCATCCGCCCTAGTGTAATCTTTTGCTTGCTTTGCCTGAGCGCGTTCATCTACCAGTTTCTGGATTTCAACATTAGACATGCCTGCATCGCTTCTGTCATTCTGTAAGAAATCAGCAGGCTTGCTTTGTAATAATCCTAGGATGCCTCCCATCTTCACCATCGTTATCGCCAGGTTCTTGGCCCTAGCAGAAGCATTGTCAGATTCCTTATTTAATTCATGGGCAATCTCATGTAATAAAGTCACTGCTTCACGTGTATTAAAATCGTCGTCCATGGCTGAGAAAAATTTTTGCTGATATTCATCAATAATGTCATCATCTTCATCTGCTACTGGCACATCTCTCAGCGCAATATATAGACGCGTTAAGGCAGTTTTTGCCTCACTCAAATGAGCATCGGAATAGTTTAAGGGGCTGCGGTAATGGCTGGATAACAAGAAAAAGCGGATGACTTCAGGCTGATATTGTTTCAAGACCTCACGGACAGTGTAAAAATTGCCAAGCGATTTCGACATTTTTTCATCATCCACCCTGACAAAACCATTATGAATCCAGACATTGGCAAAAGGCTTCCCGGTCACCCCTGTTGATTGTGCTATTTCATTTTCATGATGCGGAAATTGCAGATCCTGCCCTCCTCCATGAATATCAAAATGTTCTCCTAATGTATGGATAGCCATAGCTGAACACTCGATATGCCATCCTGGACGCCCTTGCCCCCAGGGAGAATCCCACTCAGGTTCATCCGTTTTAGCACTCTTCCATAATGCAAAATCCAGTGGGTCATCTTTAGACTCCTGGATATCCACACGAGACCCTGCTTGTAGATCCTCAATCTTTTTCCCTGATAACTTTCCATAATTGGGGAATTTACTGACATCATAACAAACATCACCATCTGAAGTGACATAGGCATATCCCTTAACGATTAGTTTTTCAATCATCTTGATTATTTGATCGATATAATCGGTAGCCCTAGGTTCCAGATCGGGCCGTAGGATCCCTAACGCATCGACATCTTCATTCATTGCTGTAATGAAGCGGTCAGTTAATTCACGGAAATTTTCACCGGTTTCATTAGCTCTGATAATGATTTTGTCGTCAATATCAGTAATATTACGGATGTAATTGACCTCATAGCCGGAGGCACGCAAGTAGCGTGTAATCATATCGAATACCATCAGCATCCGGGCATGGCCGAGGTGACAATAATCATAAACCGTGATGCCACAGACATAGATACGGACCTTACCGGGCTCCAATGGGCGAAATTCCTCTTTCGTCCGGGACAGAGTGTTATAAATTTTCAACTTGAGTCTCGATATTCCAATAGAAACAAAGCGCGCATGTTAGCAAAAGAAACACCATCAGAGAAAAGTTGTTATTATGCCGGGTAAATCGCACTACACTGGAGAAAAAAATGGAAGTCCAGCTGTCCACGAGTATGGGGAATATTCTATTAGAGTTAAATCCTGAAAAAGCCCCTAAATCAGTCGCAAATTTTGTTGAATACGTTAATTCTGGGCATTTTGAAGGCACTATCTTTCACCGAGTAATAGAAGATTTCATGATCCAGGGCGGCGGGCTCGATGCCGATATGCAGACCAAGCCTACCAATTCCTCCTTAGAAAATGAGGCCAATAATGGATTGAGTAACCTAGAAGGGACTGTCGCGATGGCAAGGACCCCTGATCCCCATTCCGCTTCGGCTCAATTCTTTATCAATACAACCGATAATCCGTTTCTGGATCACAAAGACACTACTGATGATGGCTGGGGATATTGTGTATTCGGCAAGGTGATTGGCGGCAACGATGTGGTTGAAAATATAGAAGAGGTCACCACCACCAAAAGGTCTGGATACCAAGATGTCCCCGAACAAGCCATCACGATAGAAAGCGTCGTAATAATTGATGGCTGAAATTATTAATAATCTAGATGTTTGCTGATAAATTGTTTTTAGTTATTGTTTAGTGGAAACACTTTTTATATCCGATCTCCATTTAAGTTCGGATCGTCCAGACAAACTTGAGTTATTCAGAAAATTATTACAGGGGCCAGCACGCAGTGCTGATGGCTTATATATTCTAGGGGATATATTTGATCAATTTTGGGTCGGCAACGATGATCAATCACCGCCGAACACCGACATCATCCATGAACTCAAAGCCTATACCAATAGTGGCGCTAAATTATTTGTCCTAAGGGGTAATCGTGATCTGTTAATTGATCAGGGATTCGAAGAGCTAACCGGTTGTAAATTGTTACCGGATATTTCAAAGATCGAACTAATGGGGAAAGAAGTATTGTTGATGCATGGCGATTTGCTGTGCACAAAAGACTGGAAATACCAGTTATTCAGACGCTTCATTGATTTTCCCATCACTCGCTTCATTATTGGCCACCTACCCTATGGGTTGCGTATAAAACTTGCGCATGGGTTCAGACCGCTATTCCGCCAATCTACTCTTAACAAGCCAGCTGATATTATCGATGTTGATCAAGATACGGTGGAACAAACTATGCGCACACATAATGTCACAGACCTAATACACGGCCATACTCATCGTCCAAAAGTACATGAATTTAGCCTTGATGGTACCAAGGCAACGCGTATCGTACTAGGTGACTGGTATGAAGAAGACCAAATTCTGGTCTGTAGAAACAATGAATCGTCGAGAATGCGGATCACAGACTATCTCAACCAACATTAAGTGTACTGAGAAAACTTTTTCCTGTGGCGTTCTGTGCTTACGACAGTACACCACCGATAGTCATGATACCTAAGACAATCAGCCAAATAATCAACGACCTATTCATTAAAGCCTGGGTTTCTTGTATCCAACCGATATAACGTTCATGAGAATTATCATCCTCAGAGTCTACTTCGTTGTATTGCAGCGCTCCAAGACCGGCTTTTGTCACAATATCCTGACTGCAAGATAGCGTATCACCTTGGACATTTCGCCAAGCGTCTATGGTATCGACCAAACTACCACTCAGTGCAAAACCTATCGCGAGCAATCGTGCGGACGGCCACATCAGGATATTATGGAGATCACGCACAGAATCGGCATAACCACCGTGGACCCCTTCTGCCCTATTTCTTAACCTCACTGTCAGACAATATAAAAAAGCACCCGATATACCGAGGATACAAAACCAGAACACAACGCCAAATATATGGTCGTGGGATCTGATTAGTATTGATGAAATCGCTTTCGTTTCATTATATACATTTGGATCCAGATCAAGATTTATCTGATTTTCAACAACTGCGATATCTTCATCCATTTTCCCTTTAATGGATTGGATATAGTTGCTTAACAACGTATTCATATCTGCACCAAGACAATAGATAAACACAAGAACGGAAAGCAGAAATGCTAAACCAATAAAAATAACACCCAGCAAATAACTGATCAGCAACAGGATGGCTATCGGTATAGCCAAAGTAACTAATACCCCAATTGCTCCTTCCCACTGGCTATATCGACTTAAGGTTTGCTCAATCTTGTTGATGTAAAAGTCGAACCAATCAAATTTGCGAAACCGGTCTAAGGCACCAAGGAAATGTTCGAGGGCGAATCCAATTAATACAGTTATCAAGGTCATTTCAAGTCTCTTTATCCCTATTTACTACATAGTTTAATCTATTAATTGATAAAAATATTCCCAATCAAAGGCGGGACCCGGATCTGTTTTTCTTCCCGGGGCAATATCATAGTGTCCTATAATGCGGCTTTTCGTGATAAATGGCCATTTTTTCATTAATACTTTGGCTATCGACGCTAGCTTCTTATATTGGGCCTCTTTATAAGGTTGGTCGTCACACCCTTCTAATTCTATCCCGATTGAAAAATCATTACAGGCAGGACACCCTTCAAATGAAGATTCTCCTGCATGCCAGGCACGTAGATGAAACGGCACATATTGTGTTACTGACCCTCTACGATTTATCAAAAGATGTGCAGAAACATTCAGCCTGACGATTTCATGAAAATAGGGATGAGCATTCGGATCCAACGTGTTGGTAAATAACTTGTCAATATTGCTGCCTCCATATTCACCCGGTGGCAGGCTGATACCATGCACGACAATTAGACTGATATCAGTGCCGTTTGGTCTGTCATCACAATTTAGCGTCTTGACTCGTCTTACGTTTTTAATCCATTGTGCTTTTTTATTGAGTTCAACCATTATCAACGAATTGGTAGTGGCTCAGTTTGAAATCTTGGTATTACCCTAATTTGAAGTCAATCACATGCACATGTCTATCAAGATTTGTTCTGGGTATTCCCGGTGTTTGTCTGTAATTGAATCTACAATCCCGAAGTCGAGAAAAACTGCACTGGCTACAATTTTTCCTCCTGCTCTACCCGCAACCGCTTCCTTGTAGCTGTTTCCCTCTGCATCTTCCCAATCAATTTGGAGTACATCGTCCGAACGTCGGATAGCTTCAACACCCGGTACCTCAAAACGCCATAAGCCTCGCTTGTTCGTAGCGGTACATACAACACCTTTCCCTTTACAGCCTGGTGCCTTGAAATTAATCTGCTGATTTGCCTCACTCGTGAGTGTTGCGCAACCACCGATTATCATTGTCAAGATGAGAATAACTATCACAGCAAAAAATGTGGGCTTCACGGTCATCTCCTTGTTCTTTAGTTTGTAACCAGAAATGATGAGAGCATAGCATACTTGACCGCTCATGCTATAATATTCTATATGAGCAAGCCTAAGCGACCACGCGACACTAATCAATTAGCCAAGCATATTGTTGATCTTTCCATTGGCAAAGCCGAAGAAGATAAGGAATCTGGTAAGAATCCTGCTGCCGTCGCTCTAGGTCGTTTGGGCGGACAAAAAGGCGGGGCTGCAAGAGCTAAAAAGCTGTCTAAAAAACGTCGCAAGGAAATAGCTAAAAAAGCGGCTAAAGCCAGATGGGATAAGTCACCTTCTTAAGGAGACTACATTTTCCATACCCACATAATTATCAAAATATCCAGAAGGAATTGCAGTTAGCGTCTTTATAAAATCTTGGTCAAGTGCTGTTATTTCGACTAACTGCCAACCTTTCAGTACATTTTCAGATGATAGAAGTTCGATAATATGAGTGAAAAGTCTAGGCTTCTCTTTGGGAATAACCGAATCTAAGGGTTCATGACTTCGTGCACTTTTATAATTTAGCATCCGGAACAATCTTTGTTTTTGATTTTCACTTATCAAATGGATATTTTCTAAACGCATAATTATTGACGCAATTGACACCTTCCATCTTTCTTTCAGCTTTATTAAGGATTCAAGATCAATGCTATAAACTTCTTGAGCGAATGTTTGTTCTGGCATTAAAAAGCACCCTGCAAAATAATCTGCCTGCCATTCATAAGTCTTGTGCAAATTTTTATCATCAAGCTCAACTTCATCTAAACAATTCTTATGAAGAATGAAGTGACCAAGCTCGTGCGCTAAATCATAACGAATCCTGACGGCTGATACTTCTGGATTAATCAATATGATGGGTCTGCCATCAAACCATGTAGATATAGCATCAAGTTTCTTTTGTAATGGGTGATGCCCAATAAAGATACCATGGTTCTCCAGCAATAGTGTTACATCGCTTATTGGGCCATAACCTATGTTAAACGCCATTCTTGTCTGATTGGCTAACTTTTCAATATCGTTCTTGGTCAGTTTTTCAAATGCATTAACCTTAAAATCTGGAATCTTCAATTCTGGTAAATGTATAAACTGCTTAAAACTGTCTATCAAATATGCCATCCACTTTAAATAAGTTCTGGCTTGTTCTCGTCCTTTTGCTAGGGATGTTTTTCTTGATCTAAAACTTGGAGTCGATTCAACAGAAGTTTCCATTTCAGAAAGCGGCTTCGTGAAGAACCTTTCAGAAACGTCAAGTTTATTCGCTAATAAACGCAATGTCTCTGGCGATGGTTTTGTTGCTACATATTCCTTCTCAAATTGTGAGATTGCTGCTCTAGTTAATCCAGTTATTTCAGCAAGCTCACTCATATTATATAGTTTTGCAAATCTTGCTTGCGTTAACCTTTGTGGAACAAAATTAGCTTGCTTTATTTTCTTCATTAACAATTCCAGTATTGGATAATAATTTGATGGCTATCTCTTCTCTTATGTTTTCAACACTTTCTTTATCAACAAGCTCAAGCGGTAGTTCTGTAGATGCAACATAAGCTTCTTGATTTCCGCTTGGGATAGCTAGCATAGCTTTTTTTTGTGATACAAAGCCAGCATGGAGTATCTGACAATAACCATTATGCAGTTGAATGTCTGGTTTTGTGTTTTCTTCAGAGAATAAATCTAGGTTTCGATTGTCAAGAAATTCTCTGTGTACAGCTTTTCTAGAAAATTTTCTATGATTGTCTCCTCGACCAAGAAAATGGGCAGTGAGGATAAGATTGTTTTTTTTATTCTGGTATGCCAACAGTTCCTTGCTACATTTGGTTTAAAATCATAATAAAAACCATCAATATTTGTAAGGGAATGTTCTACAAATACGCTTATTAGCCTTGATCTCTGTTCCATGCCAATACGAGTATTCGTCATTACTAAATTGCTCTTCATAAACTCGTCACAGGCTTTATAGCCGTTAGCAACGGCCTTACCTAAATTTACATAATCTTCTTCTGACAAGAATGGGGAGAGTAAATTTTTTGCATCCATTTTTACAACCTCTTTACAAAAATGCGTAAAGTATGATGCCATAAAATATCTTATTATGTAAAGTATTATACTAAATAGTGCGATAAATGTAAATAATAATGCTTGATATACTTGACCGCTCATGTATAATGTTCAGCATGAATAAGCTGGGCACAAACACTACATATGCTTGTCGAGGGTAACAGCCTTCGGGCCACGGCAAGAATTGCAGATGTTAGTCGGAATACAGTGGACAAGTTGCTTCGTGATGTTGGTATGGCCTGTTTAGCCTACCAAGACAATAACCTAAAGAATCTCCCTTGCAAACGTATACAGTGTGATGAAATCTGGTCTTTTGTTTACTCCAAAGATAAGAATGTACCAGCAGGTAAGAAAGGGCAATTTGGTTATGGGGATGTATGGACATGGGTCGCCATTGATGCTGACACTAAATTGTTTCTTTGCTGGCACATTGGGCAAAGAAACAGCAAAGCAGCCAGAACATTTATTGATGACTTAGCAGGACGCCTGAAAAACCGTGTTCAACTGACGACTGACGGTCACAAGGCTTATCTGACCGCTATAGAGCGTTCTTTTGGGGCCGGCATTGATTATGCCATGCTGGTTAAAATTTATGGCGACACACCGGGTAACAAGCAAGAGCAGCGTTATAGTTCAGGGCAATGCTGCGGTACTATCACGGGTGCAGTTAGTGGCAATCCGCGTGAAAATCACATGTCTACCAGCTTTGTTGAACGGCAGAATCTGACCATGCGTATGAGCATGAGAAGATTTACACGACTGACCAATGCTTTCTCAAAGAAGATTGAAAACCATATGCTTGCGATCTCCCTGCATTACATGTATTACAATTTTGGTAGAATCCATCAAAGTTTGAGGGTAACTCCGGCTATGGAAGCAGGAATTACAGGTCATGTTTGGTCATTGGAAGAAATAGCTGGATTAGTTAGAGATGAAGAACCTAAGAAACGAGCCCCCTACAAAAAAAGGATTTCAAACTGAGCCACTACCCAACGAATTTGTTGCAGTGCATGTAACAGGCAATCCATGTTAGGCTAGAATGTGCTACAGCTTTAACAAGATCAAGAACCGAATCAAACTATGTGCCGATTAGCTGCTTATCTGGGCCCTGAAATTAGTCTATCGGACTTTCTGATGGCGCCTGAGCACAGTCTGTATAAGCAATCTTATGCCCCTGCTGAAATGGAAGAGGCCATTTTGAATGCAGACGGATTCGGGATTTGCTGGTATCCGCAACACGAAGCACCTGCTGTTTATAAAAATACCTGTCCCATTTGGACTGATCGTAATCTGATTGATCTCGGATCAACATTAACTAGCAACCTATGGCTCGCCAATGTTCGCAGCGCCACACCAGGACAATCAGTTAGCCAAGATAATACACAACCTTTTCGTGCCAGCCCTTATACATTCATGCACAATGGCTTTATCGACAATTTTTCAGATAAAGTGAAGATACGTTTTCATAAATATCTTGCTACTGATATCCAGGCAGGGATTCAGGGCAATACAGACTCAGAATATTTGTTCGCGCTGTTCCGACAAACGCTCAAGTCAAACGAAAATGAATTAGTACAGTCCATTAAACATTTCATTTGTGAATTACCAGAGCTACTGGATTTAACAAAAGCCCTCGTTAATATCATGCTCAGTGATGGAAAGTTTATCGTCGCAAGCCGTTATGCCTGTAATGGCGGGGAATGCCCCACCTTGTATTGGGCTGAAGATCTTCCTAGTTTTCCAAATGCAAAGCTGATTGTATCGGAACGATTTACCAACGATGACATATGGAACGCCGTCGATGAAAACCATCTTATTGTCCTCACCGCTGATAAGCCTGCATCATTGACAGAATTATGACGGTGGATAATTTGCTTGGCCAATTGCAACAAAACCAGTCGCTCCTATTAGAAAATGTTAGACGCTTCTCTCCATCCAACTACAAGGAACAATTTCATCCAGATCTCAGTCCACCTGGATGGCATCTGGGCCACTGCATTTACATCGAGAGTTATTGGATTAGGGGAAAGATTTTGAATGAGATTAACCCAGGCGACCAGTTTAAAGAGTTATATATTCCCGAATTGTCCCCCAAATCAACTCGTAGCGAGGAGCTACCAAAATTCTCTGCATTATGTGAATGGGCCGAACAGATACAATCAGAAAATCGAGCCCTATTAATGGAGAAAGCAGATCAAACTGATCAAAATCCACTATTAATGGATAATTTTCTATTTCATTTCCTAATTCAGCACTATGCCCAACATTTTGAAACTAACATGTACATCTTTGCTCAGGCCATGATCAAACAAGCAGGTGTATATGAAACAAAACAAAAGTTGGAAACAAAATCATTATCACATGTCGCTAATACAATCCATGGTCATCAATCCCTCATAGGCGCAGAATCTAATCACTGTCCCTACGACAATGAACATCCGCTATTTGAGGTCCCAGTGAAAGAATTCAATATAGCCGCACGCCCTGTTAGTAATGCAGAATACCTAGGCTTTATCGAGGACGGTGGCTATGACAGACCTGAACTCTGGTCAACTGAAGGTTGGAAATGGTGCAATGATAACAATATTGAACGCCCTGAGTATTGGTTGCGAGACTCAAATCAATGCCTGTTTACTGTTGACGAATCTGGCCCTTGTTCACTGTCAACTGATGATCCGGTATTTGGGGTAAGCTACCATGAAGCAAGTGCATTCGCACACTGGGCTAGTGCTAGGCTACCGCATGAATACGAATGGGAAGCGGCGAAACGATCAGAAGCTTTGACCGCTGACGGCGTGGTGTGGGAATGGTGCAGTAATTATTTCCATCCTTATGATGGATTCAAAGCATTCCCCTACGACGGCTACTCCATTCCTTATTTTGATAACCAGCATAAAGTCCTGCGTGGTGCGAGCCGCTATAGCCTACCTGCAATCAAGCGTTTGTCATTTCGAAATTATTTTCAAGCAGACAAACGCCACATGATTGCGGGAATACGCCTGATATTCCCTGAAGGCTAAATTCAAAACATTATTTTACGGCACTTATAATATGGATAGAGAACCACCTGGCGAGGACAGATATCCATCAAAAATGGGGAATTTTATGACCTTTTTTGCCTGGTTGATATTCCTAGGCATTTTAACTTTCTACTTCAACGGGTTTCTCAACCAGCAAAATAATCCAAACTCGCAAGCTGACAGTATCCTGTATGAGGACCGCATTGAAATCGTTCTTGATCAAAATCGGGGTGGTCATTATGTCGCGACTATGACGATTAACGGATTTCAGGTTGAAGTCATTATCGATACGGGTGCCACTATGGTAAGTATCCCAGAGCATATAGCCAATGATATGGAATTGATTCGTGGGCCAATGATGGAGGTCACCACGGCCAATGGTACAATTCCAGTCTATGCATCTGTCCTAGACAAAGTCCAACTAGGTGAAATTGTAGTACACAATGTTCGAGCGAGTATTAATCCACACATGCAAGATGATTTTGTTTTACTTGGCATGAGCTTCCTAAAACAAATGGAATTCACTCAAAGACAAAATCAATTGATCCTGAGACAATACCGAACAAACAATACACTATAAAATATATTATGGATTCAGTACTCATTATCATCAATACAATAAATAATATTCTCTGGGGTGACTTGCTCGGCATGCCTCTACTCATCCCTCTATTAGCAATCACAGGGATATATTTGACAGCCGGTTTACGCTTGCTGCCATGGCGGCATATCGGAACGGCTTGCAGATTACTCTGGAAAGGACGCTTACCAGACTCGGCAGCACTCGGCGATATTTCTGCATTTCAGGCATTAATGACCGCGCTATCATCCACCATCGGTACTGGCAATATCGCTGGCGTCGCCACGGCCATCTATTTTGGTGGACCGGGTGCAATCTTTTGGATGTGGATTATTGCCTTGTTCGGGATGGCCACCAAATATGCTGAAGCTGTACTCGCCATCAAGTATCGGGAAGTCGATGAAATAGGAAATTATGTGGGTGGCCCCATGTACTACATCAAAAATGGACTTGGTAGTAATTGGCAATGGCTGGCTAGCGCATTCGCCCTGTTCGGCATGTTTGCTGCCTTTGGAATCGGTAACATGGTACAATCAAACAGCGTTGCTGATGAACTACAAAATACGTTTAACATTTCAACATGGATTAGCGGATTGTTTCTGGCAGTTCTAGTCGCCGCAGTCATACTGGGAGGGATTAAGCGGATAGGTGTTGTAGCTGGCAAGATCGTACCTTTCATGGCGATTGCCTATTTTACAGGGGCATTGTTAATAATTCTGAGTAATATCAATCATGTTCCTCAGGCGCTGTTATTAATTGTGGATGGGGCATTTAACGGGACGGCTGCATCTGGTGGTTTTGCAGGCGCATCTATAATGATGGCGTTACGCTGGGGTGTGGCCAGAGGAATTTTTTCTAATGAATCCGGTCTTGGAAGCGCACCTATTGCCCATGCCGCAGCTCGTACCAATGATCCAGTTAAACAAGGCATGGTCGCCATGCTTGGAACATTTATTGATACCATATTGATTTGTACAATGACTGCCCTTGTTATTATTCTAACTGGTGTATGGAACAGCGGCGTACAAGGCGTCCCTTTGTCATCACTCGCGTTTAATACCGGTCTCCCTGGAATCGGCAGTTATATTGTGTCCTTCGGAATTTTGACATTTGCTTTTACGACTATGC
Organism: Gammaproteobacteria bacterium; assembly: GCA_965226155.1. Lineage (GTDB taxonomy): Bacteria > Pseudomonadota > Gammaproteobacteria > Eutrophobiales > Eutrophobiaceae. The sequence continues at coordinate 2,376,779 of OZ245331.1, read as the reverse complement.
TTGGATGGAGTTATTACGGAGAACGTTGTGGAGAATATCTTTTTGGTGTGAAGATAATATTTCCATACCGTATCCTCTGGGTCATTGCCGTATTTACTGGATCGGTAGTGAAACTTGAATTTGTCTGGTTATTGGCTGATGCAATGAACGGTCTCATGGCCATTCCCAATCTAATCGCATTATTGCTGCTGAGCCCAATCATTTTTTCTGTTACAAATAATTATCTCAATCAACAGCAGCCAAAGAAACAGAATTAATGACACAAAAAGAATTACCGGCAGATATTAGCAGTACCGTACGTAGGGCCTTGAGCGAAGATATCGGCACGGGCGACATTACTGCTGAGTTACTACCTGATAACTTGAATGTCACGGCCTACGTCGTTAGCAGAGAGCAAGCTATTGTTTGTGGAACGGCGTGGTTTGACGAAGTCTATCACCAACTTGATAAGCAACTGCTGGTCTCATGGGATGTAAAAGATGGAGAACGAATCAAGTCTGATGAACAGGTTTGTACCATCACAGGCCCTGTCAAGACGGTATTGACAGGAGAACGTACTGCTTTGAACTTCCTGCAATTATTATCCGGCACGGCAACAGTTACCCATGAATATGCTGCACAACTAACTGGCACCAAAACTGAATTACTCGATACCCGTAAAACATTACCCGGCCTTAGGACAGCGCAGAAATATGCGGTAGTCTGCGGAGGTGGAAAAAATAACCGTATGGGACTGTACGATGCCGTATTGATTAAAGAAAACCATATCCATGCAGCAGGCTGTATTGCTGGCGCAATACGGCAACTAAAAAAACTACACCGTAATATTGAAATCGAAGTGGAATCGCTGGATGAACTTCAACAGGCAATCAATGGTGGAGCAGATAGGGTATTACTTGATAACTTTGATAGTGAGACTATGCGCCAGGCTGTAAAGATTAATAATGGAAAGGCAACACTAGAAGCATCTGGTGGAATCAATATTGGAAAAATAAAAGGGATTGCTGAAACTGGTGTTGACTATATTTCAGTTGGTTCTTTAACCAAAGATATTCGTGCGATTGATTTTTCGTTATTGATTAATAAATAGAACAGTTGAAGATAGATTTAACCTTCCTCCCTACAACTTGATCATTTTAATTTATTAGCTACTAGGTTATAAATTTCCTCCGTCCTTACTCCAGTACCACTCATAATCTGTTCCAGTTGTGCACGTCTATCGTTTACGAAATTTTCATCCTTGATGTTCGCCAAATTTATATTCACATTCAAAGCAGCACTGCGTATCGCAGCATGACTAGAGAGCACAGCAACACCTGCATCGCTGACGACATTGAAATTACCTGATTCAGCAACCTGTGCTGATAATTCAATGATTTCAGCAGACAGCTTCGCACAATCTAATGGGATCTCGGTTGCTGCCATAAGTGCCTTCTGTATCGCCTGAGACCGTTGTTGTTTTTTGTCCTCAGTGTCTTTTGGCAAAGCATACGAGTCCATGACCTGATTAAACACTGCAATATCTGCCTGGATTAAATCGATTAAACGCTGCCGGATATCTTCAGATTGCTCCAGCAACTCTTTCATTTTAGTCTCTACCGATTCGTAATTCTCTTTCCCGATGGTGAGATTGGCCACCATGGAAACAAGTGCTGCTGCCATGGCACCAAAAACTGCGGTTGCACTTCCTCCGCCTGGAGTCGAGGACTTAGAGGCCAGATCGTCTAAAAACTGCTGTATAGAGTCATCTTTGATCATAAAGAATTCCTGTGTTAGACAAAACCTGTGTTATCGTGTCGTAGAAAAGCTAAACGTAATAATACCTGTAACATCATAGGATTACCTATAAAATATTAGTTGTCGGCATCAACTTGTTCAGTTACTTTAATCTATGGCAGTAACAATACTGTCTTAGTCAGCTCAACAATTATAATTTTGATTGCAAACTGAAATTTACAATGAAGAAATTACTGTTCCAACTTGATACAGACCCTTATCCATCCGTTTTTGATACGGTGGTTGCTTATGATGGTGGCGCTGATCATGTAATAGGATTTGCTAATTGCAAACCTAATATGGTCTCACCTTTGGTTGAAGGTGCAATTTTTACCCGAGCCGAAATAGAAAAGAAGAATACTGCATTATTCATCGGCGGCAGCGATATCAATCTCGGTGAGTCGATTCTCGATAGTGTACGCAATGTTTTTTTTGGTAAATTCCAAGTCTCTGTCATGCTCGATAGCAATGGATGCAATACTACTGCCTCGGCTGCGGTTGTAAGTATGCTGAGCAGTGGGAGCCTTTCTGGGAAAAAAGCTGTCATACTTGCTGGAACAGGACCAGTTGGTACTCGCGTAGCGATAATGATGGCAAAAGAAGGGGCACAGGTAACAATTACATCTAGAAGCCATGAACGTTCAGCTAGTGTCAGCAAACACATTAAGGATAAGTTCGGCGTTGTAGTACAACCTTATGAGGCCAAAAATAATGAAGATCGTGCCGAATTAATAGAAAATGCCAATATCGTATTTGCCACTGGAGCAGCAGGTGTACAGTTATTGGCGCCTGAAAATTGGCAGAATAACCCGAATATTGAAATAATTGCCGACGCTAATACCGTCCCTCCTCTGGGTATAGGCGGCGTAGAGATGTCAGATAAGGGTTACGAACGACATGGTAAAATAATATGGGGCGCTTTGGGGTTTGGTGGGCTAAAATTGACCCTTCAACGCCAATGTGTTGCTAAATTATTTGACAGTAATGATCAGGTGTTGAATGTTGATGAAATATTTAAAATAGCCAAGGGCATGAAATGACTATGATGACATCGTATATATTTTGTAACTGTTTAAACACTAAATATACCAAGCAGTTTCTACTTGGTTTATTCCTTACACTCTCAACTATCATGTTATTTGCCCAAACATATGAGGATGGAAGGCAGGACTATATCAATGGTGACTATCAAGCAGCCTATGACAAACTGAGACCTCTGGCAGATGCGGGTGATGCCGAAGCTCAGAAGATGATGGGAATTATGTATGACTATGGCCATGGCGTTACTACAGACCCTGCAGAAGCGATGGTTTGGTATAAACGCTCTGCAGAACAAGGACAACCTGCTGTCCAATATCAAGTGGGCGCAAAATACTTCAAGGCCGAAAACGTTCCTCAGGATTGTATTGAAGCCGCCAAATGGTGGGAATTGGCCGCTAACGGTGGCCAGGTTGGTGCGCAGTTCAATCTCGGCCTAATGTATTTCCGAGGCTTGGGAATCGAACAGAATGATCAGCGAGCCGCTGATTTATTTCTACGCGCTTCAAACCAGGATCATGCCCATGCCCAATACAGTGTGGCCGTGATGTATGCTTTTGGCCGTGGCGTTGAAAAGGATTACAGTATCGCCCTCTACTGGTTTACCAAGTCTGCAGAGAAAAGTGTCGCACAAGCACAATATAACCTCGGTATTTTTTATGAAAATGGCTATGGGATAAAAAAAGTCCTCGCTATTTCCGGAGAGTGGTATCGCCGTGCAGCTGCGCAAGGATTAGTCGAAGCCCAAAACAAATTAGCTTTAATGTCGGCTAATATGTCAGAACCGGAACCCTCAGTAAGACATCCTATCGTTGATGAGGAAACGAACTTAAGTCAACCTGTCGCTTTGGAATATGAAATGTCTGAAATACCAACCGGTGGCATCAGACGGGAAGACTGGCTCCTACAGCAACAAGCTGATGATTGCACCATCCAAATCGCGAGCGTTGTTAATGAAATCGACATGGTTAATTTCCTGAAAGACAACAATCTTGACAATAATACTGCCTATATCCATCCAGGTCGTCATCGATGATGTAACTCGTTATAACGCATTTTATGGTGTTTATGATTCCTACTCAGAGGCAGAACTATCTATTCAAACTCTGCCTACGGCTGTACTACGTGCAAACCCATGGATACGTAACTTCCGCATTCTCCATAACATGATTAAGCAGTGAAATTTAAGTATGGATATAGGGAATTGTTCGCCTCAAATATCCAGAATGCCTTTTCTACCCATCACTAATGAATGATTAATGTCGACTTTTGATGACATCATCTCTGAAAGTGAAGAACAACTCGTTCAACGTCTTTACAAATCCAAAGATACTAGTACATCAGGAAGCCGGATCACGGATATTGGAGCAAGTTTCAAGTTGCGTAAAGAGCAACTGATTTGTGCTACAGGCTTTAATCCAAACGCAAAATTTCTGACTGAAATTCATCCTATTCTAGGTTATGCGACATTTAATGATTTAACACAAGACAGAAATGATATTTTTACTTCGGACATATATAAATACCTGAGTCTTGATAATGTCCTTAAGATATTTGACAGAATTAAAGATGAAAAGGATACATTGGAGGTCATGCAGTACCTACTTAAAAGCAGGCTAGAGAAGGTCGAGCATGAAATTGAATCAACTGTCAATTCATTAATTATCGAAAAATATAAGGCGGAAATGCGAGCTATTTATAACTGTGGAATTGCAAATATCGAATTTGCTGAAGACCGGCTTGATAAGAATGATAGTGGATTCAGAGCACTTTTGAATGAGGTTATTATTATTGTCGAATGTAAATTGATCCCGGCTGGAGAAATATTTTTCAGAGATACCATACTGCCACAGGAAAAACAAAAACTATTGAGTAAGGGTTTTATACCAAAAGACCTGATTCAATCCAGATTGAATGATGAGGGGATCTCAGCTGATGAGAAAAAAATATTAAATCACCATTTAAAAACACATCGCGATAACTAAAATAATCATATAAACATGCTGAGTTTTACCGAATTACTAACTGCCTCAGATGCCGAACTTGTTAAAATTTTCTACAAGATCAGTGTCGATGAAAATGACGATTTCATTATCAAGATAAATAAGGCTGCGGCTCAGCTGGACCTGAACCACTCCCAATTAGTCTGTGCACTAGGATTTAACAAGCATATCCGTGACCTATCTGATATCTACTCTACGCTAGGCTTCCGATCATACAAGCTACTCTCCTACCGCAGTAACGAATTGTTAAGCACGGATACATATAACCAACTACCTATCGACAATATTCTTGATATCTATTCAGAACGGCTGGAAGACCAGCAAATTCTAGAGACAATTCGGGGCATACTAGACTACAGACTCGGCCACATAGAGTCAGATATTGAGAAAAATGATGACCCTTCTCATACAATTAGCTACCGCATGGAAATACATTCAATTTATTCTGCGTCAATTGTTAACAAATCATTTGCCGAAAAAAGATTAGCTAAAAACATAGGCAAATTCAGATTGATTTCTGATGAAGTCAATGCCATTGTTGAAGCAGGCTTTTTACCTCCTAGCAATCTGTTTTTCTTAGATGATCTTATTCCTGAAGAAAAAAAGATATTGATAGAAAACAAACATATCACACCAGACATGGTAAAAATCGTCTGCAGAATAAAAACATTTCGGAAGAGGAACGTGAACTCCTAGGAGAATTTATTTAACCAATCATAAAGAAAATAGCATAATATTGTTATAGTAGAATTTGAGAACTTTGAGATAGTTGTCGAATTGAATTAGTCACATAATTCTCAATTCTTGCATTTTTACTCCTCTCTGCAATAGTCATCACTTCTAGTAATTTAGGTATATTATCGAGCGACTGATTGCACGACCCTACGAGCGATTTGAAACTATATATTGAAGCGTATGTATTTAGGCTTTTATAGTCTACAGATCTGAGTTTTTGCATAATATCATTTCCAAATTTATCTTTTGGCTTGAAATGGCAATGCAATATTGCCTCGTTAAATATATGTGAGTCTCCTTCACCTTCAATTTCTCGAAGATAATTAAACATATTTTTTGCCGTTTGAAAATCATCAGCAGTATTTAAATGGTTGACGAAAGTTACCCATGCCCATGTTGAATGGGGACGCTTTTGGAGTGATGTGGCAATAAAGCTTTGAGTTGTACTCCATTGTGAAACCCTTTCTGATAATAAATATCCTGGCAGCAATAGAAATACATAACCAAGAATTAAATAGTAAATGATGTGACTTACATACAAACGTGAATTCAATTTGTAAGTGCAACTCAATTAGGTGGCACGAACGGCAAGCTGCGGTAGCATCCTTACCTTTCGTTCCAGCAAGAAAGAGAGGCACAGATGAGACACTACACACAGCTTACCGAGCATCAACGTTACCAGATTTACGCCCTGATGAAAGCAGGACATACACAAACGGACATAGCCGCCTTGATAGGCGTGCATAAATCTACTATTAGCCGTGAACTCAGACGCAACCGTGGCTTGAGAGGCTATCGACCCCGCCAAGCTCAGTTGCTCCGGCAAGCGCGTCGAGAAGCCAGCCAACAACAGCGACTCCCCACGACCTTGTGGGAGCGAGTAGAGGTCTGGCTGCGGGACGAATGGAGTCCTGAGCAAATCAGTGACTGGTTGCATAAACGAGAAGGTATCGCTCTGAGTCATGAATGGATATATCACTACATATACCAGGACAAGGCAGACGGCGGTGAGCTGTACCGGTACTTGCGTTGCCAGAAGAAACGAAAGAAGCGTTATGGTAGTTATCAACGTCGTGGGGTTCTGGTGAATCAGATCAGCATTGATAAGCGTCCCGCCATTGTGAACAGGAAGACACGCATCGGTGACTGGGAAGTGGACACCGTCATCGGCAAAGGCCATCGACAGGCGCTGGTCACCTTGAGCGAGCGCAAGTCGATGTACACCTTGATTGCACAGGTGAAACGACGAACTGCCTCTGCCGTCAGGCAAGCTATCGTGCGATTGTTGTCTAATATGAAGGCGTCGGTTCACACGATCACCTCGGATAATGGAAAAGAATTTGCTGAGCATGAGGTTATTGCTCAACAATTGAACGCGGGGTTCTATTTTGCACATCCTTATGCCTCCTGGGAACGGGGTTTAAATGAAAATATCAATGGTCTCATTCGACAGTACTTCCCAAAGAAAATGGACTCCAGCACGATTACACAAAAGCAGTTAAACTTGGTCATGAAAAAACTCAATCACCGTCCCAGAAAAACACTTAATTCAAAAACACTACATGAAGTCTTTTTTAACATCAACGTTGCACTTCAAAGTTGAATCCGCGAAATATTGTAATAATTTAAATACCAAAAAAGAATATATCAAAATTAAACCGAATCCAGATAAATAATTTCGGTGTTCAAACATCAATTAAAGGGGAATAGTCGTTGATTCAAGTAAATGACCACATAAAAACCATATTAGCCCGATCATGATGATTTTATTTTTTCTGTATTTAAATGAAAAAATATAATAAATGTGACCACTAACCACATGAAGATTGAAATTAGTGTCGAAAGGGGTGTTGTAATACCCGTTGAAAATACATAGTCGCCATTAAATAAATTCATTGATGCGGGATTGAGAAAAAATAACCACCCAACATAATTCCACAGAATTCGAGATTGGGTAAGCAACCGCTCGTCCAATGAGAAACCGTAATTATCGATGGAAATTTGCTGAAATCGAAAATAACCCGAAATCAGATAACCTAAAATCGCGGATTCAACTTTGAAGTGCAACGTTGATGTTAAAAAAGACTTCATGTAGTGTTTTTGAATTAAGTGTTTTTCTGGGACGGTGATTGAGTTTTTTCATGACCAAGTTTAACTGCTTTTGTGTAATCGTGCTGGAGTCCATTTTCTTTGGGAAGTACTGTCGAATGAGACCATTGATATTTTCATTTAAACCCCGTTCCCAGGAGGCATAAGGATGTGCAAAATAGAACCCCGCGTTCAATTGTTGAGCAATAACCTCATGCTCAGCAAATTCTTTTCCATTATCCGAGGTGATCGTGTGAACCGACGCCTTCATATTAGACAACAATCGCACGATAGCTTGCCTGACGGCAGAGGCAGTTCGTCGTTTCACCTGTGCAATCAAGGTGTACATCGACTTGCGCTCGCTCAAGGTGACCAGCGCCTGTCGATGGCCTTTGCCGATGACGGTGTCCACTTCCCAGTCACCGATGCGTGTCTTCCTGTTCACAATGGCGGGACGCTTATCAATGCTGCCCTGATTCACCAGAACCCCACGACGTTGATAACTACCATAACGCTTCTTTCGTTTCTTCTGGCAACGCAAGTACCGGTACAGCTCACCGCCGTCTGCCTTGTCCTGGTATATGTAGTGATATATCCATTCATGACTCAGAGCGATACCTTCTCGTTTATGCAACCAGTCACTGATTTGCTCAGGACTCCATTCGTCCCGCAGCCAGACCTCTACTCGCTCCCACAAGGTCGTGGTGAGTCGCTGTTGTTGGCTGGCTTCTCGACGCGCTTGCCGGAGCAACTGAGCTTGGCGGGGTCGATAGCCTCTCAAGCCACGGTTGCGTCTGAGTTCACGGCTAATAGTAGATTTATGCACGCCTATCAAGGCGGCTATCTCCGTTTGTGTATGTCCTGCTTTCATCAGGGCGTAAATCTGGTAACGTTGATGCTCGGTAAGCTGTGTGTAGTGTCTCATCTGTGCCTCTCTTTCTTGCTGGAACGAAAGGTAAGGATGCTACCGCACCTTGCCGTTCGTGCCACCTAATTGAGTTGCACTTACAAATTGAATTCACGAATTATAATTAACGGCAATACCAATGATACGAAATGTGCCTTTTCAATCATATTGCAGTCGTCTGTTTATATTTAAAATTGAAACACATCAATTCAACTAATAGTAAAAAACACGGTAGTAATACTCCATTTTCCTTGCAAAGGAAGGCGATTATTGTCGAGAATAACATCATTAAAACAATTAATGTGATACCCGTATTCTCCGCCAATGATTTCCTCCTCATCCGTGTATAAAAAAGACGAATACACAATGATTAGGGTGCTCAACATTGTCATACGCTGAACGGAATAAAGTACGCGGATACAAAAAATGGGTGCAACAAAAAAAATGAACAAACACTTAACGAAAACAGAGTCCTATTGCGTATTGGTCGATTACTAATATCGTCAAGATGAAAATATGGAAATATCTCAAAAACGAGAAGAAAGATGCCAACACCGATAAATAAATGTATAAGGATATTGGTGAATTTTGCTGAATAAGGGTCTTTATTTCCTGCAAATGTGAAGTTAGCTGCGAATGTGAGCATGGATATAGGACGATAAAATATGCTGGATGGTGATGACATCGCAGCATTTGTAGTCGACTTAAAATCTAACCCATTAAGAATAAGTGACTGGTTATCAACTAGATTGGGAATATCGTCGAGTATATAGGGCCAATCTACGTCTTTTGAATAGCTGATGAACGTAATCGTCAAGAGACAAATTAATCCGACAGTAATATTTGCCGAATATCTATGATAAAACGTCATTAGCCCCATCTTAAGCGCATATGGCTTGAATTATTTCACTGAATTTTAGTGGGAAGTAAGCGCCACGCTTCTACATATAATCTACATGCTAGCCATTAAGATAATAATCAGCGTCAATCTTCCGCATTGGTTTAGTTGGTGCCGGAAGGGGGGTTCGAACCTCCGACCTACGCATTACGAATGCGTTGCTCTACCAACTGAGCTATTCCGGCTTCGTTATAATCTATATTTGTAACCTAATTATTATATCATCCGTTACCGAGCAGCAATTTTCACTATTAGTTAAGCGTCTAACGTAAATTTCTTCAACTAGGGTAAGCCACAACTTTCTTCCACATATTTGACATTACCAAGGCCACTATTTGAGTGCGGATATAATAAATAATTGCTTAACTTATTTAATATAACTTATTGATTATAAATATATTTGACAGGAAATGTAAACTGGGGCACATAAATGTATCCATACTCGTTAGGTATTGCCGTTTGTCAGGTATCTGCTACCGTTGATAACATTAAACTTCACTATCCATTTAGCCACTGCTATAGGTGGCACTATGAAAAAACATTACGGGTTCACATTAATCGAACTGATGATTGTCGTCACCATTATCGGCATACTTGCCTTTGTCGGCATCCCTAGCTATCAAAAGCAAGTCCAGAAAGGCAGACGGTCGGATGCCCAACAATTAATGCTGGACGTGTTAAGCCGTCAGCAACAGTATTTGCTGGATGTACGCGCATTTACCACAGACTTTACTGCGCTAAATATCATTAAAGATGGTTGGGCCTGTGCGGCAACAACTTGTACAACGAATTTTTATAGCGCTGCTATAACAATAGCTGCGGGCCCTCCCCCCACATTCACTATTACCGCAACAGCACTCGGTGACCAGCTAACAGATGGTAATCTGACTCTGACTAGTACAGGCGCCAAGACACATGCAGGCAATTTAGGTTGGTAGATGGGATAGAATAATTATAAGAATCTGGGATCAGGAAAATCAATATCGGCGTTACCCGAATTGAGATTACCGCTTCTTGAGTCGACCAAGATTCAAGCGAAGGCTAAACAAATTTATGGATTTACTCTGATCGAACTAATACTGACTATCACAATCGTCGGGATCCTCGCATCCATTGGCTTACCTTCTATGAATTACATCATGAATAATTCACGTGTACGAACAACCACCTCAGATGCCCATGTCAGCTTATTACTTGCTCGAAGTGAATCTATTAAACGAAATGCAAATATTAATCTTGTTCGATCAGGAGCAGATTGGGCCAATGGTTGGACTGTCGTTATTGCATCCGATTCAACCCTTTTAGGTACACAAGATGCGCTTGGGGACGTTGTAGCACAGTGTTTTACTAACTCAGCGGCAACAGTAGCATGTGGTAATACGTTGACTTTTCAGAGATCAGGCCGTGCGACTTCCTACATCGAATATCGATTTTATAACAGTAGCAACAATAGCATACCTATGCGCTGTTTGCGGGTCAGCCTCAGCGGCCGTCCCGGCGTCACAGTCGATAGCAACAGCAACCCAGCTGATGGATGTAACTGATGATGTCGATTACTCAACACAAATTCTGTAAGGGATTCTCCATGATCGAAGCGATGATAACCCTAATCATCATGCTAATTGGTCTTCTGGGGATCGCAGGTTTGCAATCCAAGGCACAGGTAGCAGAACTTGAAGCCTATCAGCGCGCCCAAGCGTTGATCATATTGTCGGATATTGTCGATCGGATGAATGCAAACCGGGCGACAATAAATTGCTTTGATATCACTACTAGCAACGTATCTGGAACACCGTATATCGGCGCCGCCGGAGCCGGCCATGCCGGAGCACCAGCCTGTGCAGCGAGCACCGCTTCATACAATACGCAAGCCGACACTGCAATTTTGACCATCCGCAATCAGTTGCGAGGCGCCTCTGAAACTTTTGGTGGGACGAGTGTAGGAGCAATGATCGATGCCCGTGCTTGTATCAGTTACGATGCAACAACGGAACTTGGGGGAGTTGTTGGCACGGGCCTTTATAACGTCATTGTCACCTGGTCAGGAACCGGACAACTGGTAGCGCCGGTCAATATGAACTGTGCAGTTGGCCTTTATGGTATCGCGGCAAATCGCCGTGCAGTCTCAACCGTATTTCGAATAGCTAACCTATTTGGAAGTTAATAGACGATCCAATATGCAATCAAAATCACTAACAATTTTTCGACAGTCAGGGCTTTCACTTATTGAAATTGTTATCTCAGTTGGTATTAGCTCGATGTTGATGCTCGGTTTGACTACCACCTTTAAAAATTCAAGTGATACCCATCGTGAACTAGAAAAATCCGGTATGTTAATTGAAAACGGCCGTTACGCTATCGGTTTATTGGGTGATGATATCAAACATGCGGGGTTCTACGGTTTTTTTACGATATCAGTGCTACGCCAGCGACTCTTCCTGATCCTTGCGAAGTAGGTAGTGCGACAACAATTTCCGCTGACATGACGACACCAATTCAAGGCTTCGCGGCGGCAAGCCTGACTGTCTTTCCAAATCCGACCGCCATCACTGCCTTGACTCCCTATGATGACAAAGGCTTATTTACAAACACTAACTTGACGTCAGGCTCAGATGTTTTGGCTATACGTCGAGCAAGCACAACAATTTTTACTGGGGCACCAACTACCAATGACGTATATCTTCAGGCTAATGGTTCAGCGCGAACGATCCTTTTCGGAAGTGCTTCAGGGAATGTCCCCACAACCAATGCCGCTGGTACGACCAATTTGGTGGGTACTGCCATGGCAAAATACCCGTTCAGTACAACGAATAATAGCTTTGCGGATACCTGGAAATACAACGTCCATGTCTATTTCGTTGCGCCATGCAGTTTTGGCACAGGGGCCAATGATCTCTGCCAAACCGGAGACGACGCCATCCCCACACTGAAAAGGCTAGAGCTAACCTCAGTCAGCGGTGCCACAACGATGAAAATCGAACCCCTGGTGGAGGGCATCGAATATATGAAAGTCCGCTATGGAATAGATAACAGCCCAACCACAATTAATGCTACGACCGGATTTGCTGGTGATGGCATACCCGATGTCTATGACCCTGCGGTGACCGCTGCACAGTGGCCCTTGGTCGTATCTATAAGAATATATCTACTTGTTCGTTCGCCCGAAGCGACTACGGGCTACACCGACACCAAAACCTACGATTTTAGCAATACCACAGTATCACTCGGGCCGTTTAACGATGCATTTAAACGTCACGTCTATTCCTCAGAAGTCAGGCCGATGAATCTTGCCGGAAGAAGGGAGATCCCTGAATGAACCTTATTCACAAGCAAAGCGGGATGACACTGTTCATCGCATTAATTTTTCTATTGATAATGACTCTATTTGCCGTCTCCTCAATAAATATGAGTACGGTGAATATGCGTGTTATTGGGAATATGCAAGCAAGTAAATATATGGATGCCGCAGCCCAAGATGCAATAGAACAGATGCTTAGTACGACAGCCATTTATAATGTCAGCCCAGTCGCGAGCACTATTACAACGACACTAGCTGGCATACCGTTTGTTGTGACGATAAATGTACCTACGTGCATCGATAGTAAAACTGCTACCGGCTACAGCGCCGTCGTTACAAACATCATTCCACAAGACAATACTTGGGAACTCGTAACAACCGTAACCGATCCCGTTACCGGCGCATCATCTACGATGCATCAAGGTGTTGGTATGCGTATGTTAGCTGGGAATTGCCCCGAGCCCCCCTAATATTAGGAGACATGTCATGATTAAATTTATAAAACTGTCTTTTCGACTACGTATACAGACTGTCTTATTGACTTTCCTGGCTTGCCTAGCCAGCGGATTGCCATCTACCTATGCGGCATTCGATCCGGTCAATGACGATACTGATATCTTTTTAGCCAACCCAAACGTCCCGGCACAACGGCCCAACGTGATCCTCTTTATTGATAATACCGCGAACTGGAACTCAGCCTTTACCAATGAAAAAGCAGCATTGGTGGACGTAATCGATAACCTAGGTGAGGAATTCAATGTCGGCACCATGTTGTTTCCTGAAACAGGCGGTGGTAACGATAGCGTTGATGGCGGTTATGTTCGCATGGGTGTGCGGCAAATGACCGCTAGCTACACCGCCACGCTCTCCAGCATCTATAACAGTTTTGATGTCAATGCTGACAAGGGGAACAACGCCACCCCGGCCGGCGCTCGGCATGCTAGAAGTGCATCGCTATGTTACCGGTGGCAAGTCCCGTGCCACTCACGGTAAGGTCAAGTCAGATTATGCCGGTAATGCTACACATGAAACGGTGACACCCACCGACATCGGTGAGCATCCCTTGCCGGCTAATCCGACTTCGAGTTCTAATTACGCCTCACCCATCATCCATGAATGCCAAGACAGTTTCCTGATCTATCTCAGCAACGGCCCGGCCGGTGAAAACGCCAGTGCCTTGTCTGTGTCGGAAAGTGCGCTATCTGCACTCGGTTATGATACGAGCACCACTATCCCGATTACCCCCAATGGTCTACAGGGCAACTGGATGGACGAGTGGGCGTATTATCTTGCCAACGCGGACTTAAATGGTGCCGCAGACGGCACGCCAAATGTGTATACCTATGTCGTTGAAGTAGATCCAGGATTGACTGGCCAAGGACCAAACATGACCGCACTGATGAAGAGCGTCGCCTCTCAGGGTCTGGGTGAATATTTTGCTGTCCACTAGCGGCGCCGGGATCACCGAGGCCTTAAATCAAATATTCAGTGAAATCCAGGCGGTTAACAGTGTGTTCGCGTCATCCACCCTGCCAGTCAGTGTCAATGTCCGCGGTACTAACTTGAACCAGGTCTACATCGGCGTATTCCGACCTGACGAGACCAAGAGCCCACGCTGGTATGGTAATCTGAAAATGTACAAACTGGGTTTCAACTCGACCACCAGCACATTATTCCTTTCCGACGCAGATGGCGGTATGGCGGAAAACCCGACTACTGGCTTTATCAACTCCACCTCACCAAGCTTCTGGAGCGAGGGTTCAAATTATTGGGACTTTCGCATCCCGACAGATCCAACTGAGACAGGCACAGATGACCCGGATGGGGATAATGTGGAAAAAGGCGGCTCTGCCCAGCAACAGCGACAGGCATTTGAATATGCCATCAGCCGTGGTCTCCGTAACTTGTATACTTGTACCGGCACCTGCCCTGCCGATGGTGTCTTGACCAATTTTGATGATGCGAATACCGATATCACTAATGCATCCTTGACTATCGGTACCTCTCTGGTATCAGCCTTAACCCGGTTTTGTTACCCAATCTGTGGGGGCAATCACCGACATGCAAACTGCCACCATGAATACCTCCCCGCCAGGCGGATTGATATCGATCGATTCCCTAAACAACGGCTCAGCAGCCAATCAAATCAACATTACCGAGGCCACCACAACTAAAACCCAGACGATCACCAATCTTGCGAATAACTCCGTATTGTCAGTTACGTCGCTAACGCATCCAACAAGTGGGTCCGGTCCAGCCAGAAGGATTGCGACATTGGTGACGGCAACGCCTCATGGGCTTTCGGTTGGCAACGCGTTTACTGTTGCAGGCGCAGACGATCCAGACTTTAACGGGACGCAAACAGTAGATACTATAGAAAGTACAACTTCCATCACCTATACCGATTCGGACATTAACAACGACCCGGGAACAGCAACCGGTACTATCACGATAAGTTTTGTTAGCACCAACGTGGTAGCCACCGCGGCGGGCCATGGTCTGTCTGACGGCGATAACGTTTCCATTAAGAAAATCGAGGATACCGTTAACACAACGGGAACCGATAGCACCGGCTATAACGCCAACTACACTATTTCACTGGATACGGATAACGATGGCGATGTCGATGGCGTAGATGATGCGACCAATAAATTTCGCTTTACCACCGCAGGCCAATTGACAGCGATCACCAATGCCACGGCCAATGAAGCCACAGTGGGCATATCATCTGCTTCTACAGCCTTTATCACCACGGCTATTAATCATGGCTATTAGCCGTGAACTCAGACGCAACCGTGGCTTGAGAGGCTATCGACCCCGCCAAGCTCAGTTGCTCCGGCAAGCGCGTCGAGAAGCCAGCCAACAACAGCGACTCACCACGACCTTGTGGGAGCGAGTAGAGGTCTGGCTGCGGGACGAATGGAGTCCTGAGCAAATCAGTGACTGGTTGCTTAAACGAGAAGGTATCGCTCTGAGTCATGAATGGATATATCACTACATATACCAGGACAAGGCAGACGGCGGTGAGCTGTACCGGTACTTGCGTTGCCAGAAGAAACGAAAGAAGCGTTATGGTAGTTATCAACGTCGTGGGGTTCTGGTGAATCAGGGCAGCATTGATAAGCGTCCAGCCATTGTGAACAGGAAGACACGCATCGGTGACTGGGAAGTGGACACCGTCATCGGCAAAGGCCATCGACAGGCGCTGGTCACCTTGAGCGAGCGCAAGTCGATGTACACCTTGATTGCACAGGTGAAACGACGAACTGCCTCTGCCGTCAGGCAAGCTATCGTGCGAATGTTGTCTAATATGAAGGCGTCGGTTCACACGATCACCTCGGATAATGGAAAAGAATTTGCTGAGCATGAGGTTATTGCTCAACAATTGAACGCGGGGTTCTATTTTGCACATCCTTATGCCTCCTGGGAACGGGATTTAAATGAAAATATCAATGGTCTCATTCGACAGTACTTCCCAAAGAAAATGGACTCCAGCACGATTACACAAAAGCAGTTAAACTTGGTCATGAAAAAACTCAATCACCGTCCCAGAAAAACACTTAATTCAAAAACACTACATGAAGTCTTTTTTAACATCAACGTTGCACTTCAAAGTTGAATCCGCGTTGTATAATTCAACTATGCAACTCAAGTTATGTATTGTAACCTGTTGATTACACATAGTATATGACAATGATTTTTATTGAAAATTCAGTGCAATATGACAATACATCAGATTAAAAATCATTCTAGATACACAAAAGTCTCAAGGAGCGCAAAATGAAATCGCATCTTATTGTTCTGTTAGCCTTGTTTATTATGCCCTGGATCGTTAATGCAGTTAAGGTCGTAGAATGTGAGGACGCTCAAGGAGATAAAACATATCAAACCGCGTGCCAACCAGGCACCACTCAAGTTAATGAAAAGCAATTTAGGACTGGATCAGAATCATCATCTACATCTAACACGACATCGAGCGTCGATATAAGTGCAATACTTTATATGGTTCCAGATTGTGATTCATGTGCGGACGTACGGGAATACCTTCAAGCTCGAAATATTTCTGTAACATTGAAAGATGCGAGTAATGAACAAGAAAGACAAGAAGAACTCAAGGCCTTAAATGGCATATTGCGTGTCCCAGTAGTAGTGATCGGTGAGACTAAAGTATCTGGATACAACAGAACAGAATTGAATAATGCTCTGGCGGCGGCCGGGTATATAGATGAAAATGAAGAAACTGATGCTGAGCCAGAATAACAACTATAAAACTGAAAATTACTGATCCTGTTTTTCAGATTGCTTGCTGTTTTACTGCTCTGCCAACCAGTTCTTTCGGCAAGGAAAATACAACCTTTTCCCTGATGCCTGGGGCTTCCGTTACTTTTGCCTCTCCCCAACTCTTAATTTTCTTGATTACTTCATCAAACAGTACTTCAGGGGCAGACGCACCTGCCGTCAGGCCAATGTTACTCTTCCCTTTCATCCATTGTTCTTTAATTTCTGAAGCGTCGTCAATCAGGTAGGCCGGCACCCCTTTTTTCTGAGAGATTTCCATCAAGCGTGTTGAATTAGAACTGTTCTGAGATCCAACCACGAGTATCAGATCGCAATCCTTAGTTAAATTCTTTACTGCATCCTGCCTGTTTTGAGTTGCATAGCAAATATCTTCCTTTTTAGGACCATCTATCTTAGGAAATCGTTCACGTAAAGCATCAATAACATTGGCAGTATCATCCATGGATAAAGTAGTTTGAGTAACAAACGCCAGGTACTCTGGGTTCTTCACATCTAATTTCCGCACATCTTCAACAGATTCCACCAGGTACATTCCGCCCGTGCCAAATTTTGGTTGATACTGTCCCAGCGTACCTTCAACTTCAGGATGACCAGCGTGACCGATCAAGATGCATTCCCTACCCTCATCTTGATAGTGACCAACTTCCATATGTACTTTTGTTACTAATGGACAAATAGCATCGAAGACTCGCAACTTGCGTCGCGCTGCTTCTTCTCTGACAGCAATAGATACACCATGAGCACTAAAAATAACGGTTGATTGATCTGGTACCTCATCAAGCTCTTCCACGAAAACTGCACCTTTTTCGCGTAACGAATTCACGACATATTTGTTATGTACCACCTCATGTCGCACATATACTGGTGCGCCAAATAATTCCAGAGATCGTTCAACTATTTCGATAGCACGGTCAACTCCAGCACAAAACCCGCGTGGATTGGCTAATTTAATCTGCATATTTCCTTGTCCTATATATCATATGTAATAAACACTCTATTCAGCGCAAACTACGTTGCCCCGATACACCTGTCAACTAAAACACGACCTATTAGCCATGATTCCCTACTTCGGCCTGGTCTAACCAGAAAGTATCAATAATAAGCATAACTGCACCAATGCTAATGGCAGAATCCGCCACGTTAAACGCAGGCCAGTGCCACTTATTATAATAGACGTCGATAAAATCAATGACATAACCGAGTAAAACACGGTCAATTAAATTACCTAGAGCACCACCTAGAATTAGTGCCAACCCCACCGCTAGCCACACTCTCGTGTTGTTTAGAAATGCAATCCAAACGATGAGACCAACACTGATCCCAGCGCTTATTAAAATAAAGAACCAGCGTTGCCAACCACTTGCATCGCTGAGAAAACTGAATGCCGCGCCGGTATTGTGCACATGAGTAATATTGAAACCAGGGAAGATAATGACAGATTGATACAACGAAAATTCCAAGTTTATATAATATTTACTCAATTGATCGATTATGACTATCAGCAATGATATCCACATCCATTTAATTGAAGAATTTTTCATTAATGGCTCAGATGACGACTCATTTAGGCAAACTGCCTTATCTCGCCCTGACCATTTATATTCTCTACACAACGACTGCAAAGTTCAGAATAGCTAGCATGACTACCAACATCTTTACGATGATGCCAACAACGGATGCATTTCTCATGTTCAGATGGGTAAGCATGGATCCAGATCCCTTCTATCTCACAAGCAACCGCATTCTGAGGTCTAGCTGAATCTTCATGTACCGAAGCATAGGATGTAACAAATACAAATCTAATTTCATCTTTCAAGCTTAATAAGGCTTGGCGATATGATCCGTTACAAAAAATTTCAACTTCCGCATCTAAAGATGACCCGATATCCCCAGCAACTCGCAATTGTTCGAGCACCTTGCTGACCTCACTCCTGGTGTCAATTACAGATTGCCATGTTTCATCTAACCCTACTGTCGTTTCCGGGAAATCCGTATACCATTCTGAGAGAAATACCGAGTCGTCTCTTTCCCCAGGAATGTGTTGCCAAATTTCATCCGCAGTAAAACTCAGGATTGGTGCTAACCAACGTACTAAAGCTTCTACAATATGGTAGATAGCTGTTTGTGCAGATCGGCGTGCCAAACTATCTCCAGGAGTTGTATAAATCCTGTCTTTAATAATATCGAGATAGAAATTACTTAAAATCACCGCACAGAAATGATGTAGCTTCTGGTAGATGACATGAAATTGATAGTTGTCATAGGCATCAGTCAGCTCTAATTGTACTTTTCTTGCCTGGTCTATGACCCAATGATCGAGCTCCAACAACTCTATGGTGGCTACACAGTGATTTTGTGGATCAAATCCATCTAAATTTGCAAGTAAATAGCGTGCAGTATTACGAATCCGCCTATAAGCATCGGCACTACGATTCATGATCTCATCTGATACGCTCATTTCTCCCCGGTAATCTGTTCCTGCAACCCATAAACGTAAAATATCTCCGCCTAGTGTATTTAATATTTTTTGCGGCGATATTGCATTGTCACCAGACTTGGATAATTTTTTCCCTTCAGCATCTACTGTAAATCCATGTGTCAATACGCTCTTGTATGGTGCAACATGCTTGATCCCAACTGATGTCAACAACGATGACTGGAACCAACCCCTGTGCTGGTCCGAGCCTTCTACATACAAGTCAGCCGGAAAACCTAATCTTTTATCGACATCCAGGACTGTCATGTGAGTTACCCCGGAATCAAACCAGACATCTAACATATCTAAGACTTTTTCATAATCTTTGCTATCCTCAGCTAGTAATTTGCTGTAATCAAAGTCAAACCAGGCTTCGATTCCATGCTCTTCTATCTGAAGAGCAATGTTCTGGATTAATTCTTCAGTGCGAGGATGTAATTCACCCGTCTCTTTATGGATGAAAACCATAATTGGTACTCCCCACGTCCGTTGGCGAGAGATACACCAATCGGTTCGATCAGAGATCATCTTGTATATGCGTTGCTTACCCCATTCAGGTGTAAAGCTAACATTATCAATCTCAGCTAGGGCTTTTTGTCTCAAACCACTGTTGTCCATGCTGAAAAACCACTGTGGTGTTGCGCGAAATATTATTGGAGTCTTATGCCTCCAGCAGTGAGGGTAGCTATGATCTAACTTATCTACTCTGACTAGGCTACCGTTATCACGCATAGTTTCAATTAACAAATTATTCGCTTCATTGACGTGGACACCACCTACTAACTCTGCATTAGCATGAAAGACGCCACGGCCGTTCACTGGGCAGTCAACCTCTAGATTGAACTCCAGTCCCACCAAATAATCATCTTGACCATGTCCCGGTGCGATATGGACAGCACCAGTACCTGCCTCTGCCGTTACATGATTAGCCTTAACGATCGGAACAGTGCGTTCATAAAACGGATGTTTCAACTGTAAGCCCTGTAAAGCCTCACCTTTAACCTTACCTATGATCGAATAGTCCTTAAATCCATAACGCTCCATAGCCATCTCATGTAGAGAGGCAGCCAAAATCAAATGCTCTTCACTGTTATCGACAAGTACGTATTCAAAATCGGGATGAACAGCAACTGCCTGATTGGCGGGCAATGTCCAAGGCGTAGTCGTCCAAATAACAATGGAAGTAGGTATGTCTCCTTCAGTATTAAACAAAAGATTAACAGTACTCATATCAGTCATTTGAAAACGCACATCAACTTGTGGAGAGACCTTATTTTCGTATTCCACTTCGGCCTCAGCTAATGCAGACTGACAATCTGTGCACCAGTAAACCGGCTTAAAACCCCTAATCATATGACCGGCCGTGATCATGTTCCCGAGTGCACGGATAGTATTCGCCTCAGTTTTATAATCCATGGTCAGATACGGTTTTTCCCAATCACCGAAAACACCTAGTCGAATGAAATCTAGCTTCTGTTTTTCGACCTGTTTACCCGCATAGATCCGGCAAGCACTGCGAAATTCAGCGGCACTGACTTTGTGCCCTGCCTTGCCTACCTTTTTTTCTACTACCAGTTCAATAGGCAGGCCGTGGCAATCCCATCCCGGCACATAAGGCGCATCGAATCCACTCATGCTGCGTGATTTAATAATCATATCTTTAAGAATCTTGTTTACTGCATGACCCAAATGGATATCACCGTTAGCATACGGTGGGCCGTCATGCAGGATGAACTGCGGCTGACCCGATTTTACTTTTCTAATCTGTGAATACAGATCCATTTCCTGCCAACGTTTCAGCATCACCGGTTCACGTTGTGACAGATTAGCTTTCATCGGGAAAGCCGTCTTGGGTAGATTCAATGTGTCTTTATAATTACTCATTCTTTATTTCTGCTTGATTACTTTCCTACACCCAACTTTTCAAAATAGTTTTTTGCACGTTGTACATCTTTCCCCATCTGTTCACATAGCGCCTCAATTGTGGGAAAATGCTCTTCATTTCTTAGATGTTTTAAAAATCCCACACTTATTCTTCTCCCATAGATGTCGCTATCGAAATCAAAAATATGTGTTTCCATCAACGGTACCTTTCCATTAAATACCGGCCGCGTCCCGATACTAGTAACGCCGTTATAAACAGCATTGTCCTCAGTGTGCACACGCACAACGTAAACACCAGACAACGGGTAATTACTATTTTTGAGCACAATATTAGCTGTCTGGAAGCCTAGTTCCCTGCCGCGCTTATCGCCGTGCACTACCTTTCCACTTAACCGGTATTCCCTACCAAGTAATTCACTCACCTCCTGAAAATTACCCATAGCTAAATGACCACGTACTAGGCTACTGGTCACACGCTTTCCATTATATTGGAATGATTCTGTTAGCTTAACATCGAAACCAAATTGCTGACCCATTTGGTGCAGAAGTTCGACATTCCCGATCCTATTTTTGCCAAACCTAAAATCATCTCCGACAATCAGCCGCTTGATACCCAGGCCTTCTATTAAGATATCTTTAACGAAGAATTCCGCCGAAAGACTAGCCAGGGACTCCTCGAATCGCAAACAGGCGACGTGATCGATAGACAACGAGGCAAGCAATTCGATCTTATTCCTGAAATCTGTCAGCCTTACTGGTGCTGATTTTGGTTTAAAGAACTCTAGCGGCAGTGGTTCGAATGTTATCACAACTGCAGGCAGACCTAGTTCATCCGAATTTTGCTTTAACTGATTGAACACCGCCTGATGCCCCAGATGGACCCCATCGAAATTTCCAATGGTGGCAACACAGTGAGTGCGATTTGTCTGTTTTCTGATATTGCGGGTTAATTCCATTTTAAAAGTGATTTCCTTAAAGACTACTTCGGTGGAGATAATTCACTGGCACGAAACCCAACAAGCCTAAGGGTAGCAAAATATACTAAGACACCAGAAAGTACCCAGATCGTTAATTGGAAGACGCGGTCAAACACGCCCCATTTTATCCAACCCGCCGCGTCTGGCACTAATCCTATAAGCAATATTGCCATGACGATAATTCCAGTTGCGACTTTTAATAAATAACCACTCCATACCTGTCCAGATCGGTATAGGCCGTCACGTTTCAAATATAAATAGAGTAATCCGGCATTAATATAAGCTGACAATGACGTTGCCAGGGCCAACCCAACATGTTCAAGCGGACCGACCAGAACTAGATTCAAAATAATATTCGATAACATGGCTATCACACCAATCTTGACCGGTGTTTTAGTATCCTGTCTGGAAAAAAATCCTGAAGAAAATACTTTAATAAGGATAAAGCCAGGCAAACCAACTGAATAAGCCATCAGGCTGTAACTCGACATCATGACATCCCTAGACGTAAATTCTTCATACTGAAACAAGGTCGTTAATATGGGGGCAGACAAGAGGGCCAATCCAATCGCGGCAGGTAGTGAAATTAGGATAACCAAACGAATGGCCCAAGTCATGATTTCGCAATAGGTCTCGCTCGATCCCTTTGCGTGTTCTGATGACAAGTTAGGCAAAATTACAGTACTCAGGGCGACACCGAAAACACCAATCGGTAATTCCACCATCCGGTCTGAATAATACAACCAAGATATGCTGCCAGTTTGTAGAAAGGATGCTATAACCGTATCAACTAAGAGATTAATCTGGGTAATCGACACCGCGAACAAGGTTGGCAACATTAGCTTCAATATTCTCGACACCCCTTCCTTGTCACGCCCAAATCGAGGTACAGGTAATAATCCGATTTGACGCAGGAATGGCAACTGGAATAGCAATTGTATTACTCCTGCAAAAAATACCCCCCAGGCCAATGCTTCTGTCGGTTCTGAAAAGTATGGCGCCAACCAGACAGCAGAGAATATTAATGACAAGTTTGACAACACTGGGGTAAATGACGGCACGGCAAACCGTTTATATGTATTTAGTATTCCGCCAGCGAACGCCGTCAACGAGATAAACAATAGATACGGAAAGGTAATCCGCAATAAGTTAGCAGTAAGCTCCTGCTTTGATACATCACCTGCAAACCCTGGCGCAAAGACCCAAATCAATACCGGAGCCGCTATTATCCCAATTATCGTAACCAATATCAGCACAAGACCGAGTGTTGCGGCAGTCTGGTCAATCAGAGCTTTAACTTTTTGCTCGCCCCTTTGCTCTTTGTATTCAGATAAAATTGGCACAAAGGCAAGAGAAAATCCCCCTTCAGCAAATACACGACGCAAAAAGTTGGGAATGCGAAAAGCGACAATGAAAATATCAAAATCCATACTGGCACCGAAAAACCGAGCAAAAATGACATCACGCAATAATCCGAATACGCGCGAAATCATGGTCATCGCACTTACTACTCGGGTAGATTTAAATAATCGCTGCACTAGAGTAATACCTGTATTTCGAACATCACTTCACATAGTGGGTTTATCTTGTTGTTTAAATAGAGTTTATTTTCCTGTGAGCAGGATACCACAATCACAGGTAAGGATTGACAAATTGAGCTGAATTCAGCATAGTCACGCGCTTTTAAGAACTACCATATTCAGGAGATCCAATTGGCCAACATTGCTTCAGCTAAAAAACGTGCTCGACAGGCGATAAAACGGCGACTACAAAACGTGAGTCAGCGGTCATTTCTACGTAGCGAAATGAAAAAAGTCATTAATGCTATTCAGAAGGGCGATAAAGATTTAGCAAATAAGGCATTTCGAGAAGCTGCACCTGTCATCCACAGCATGGCACAAAAGGGTCTGACACATAAAAATAAAGCTGCAAGGCACTTAAGCAGAATGAATGCCCAAATCCGCGAATTAGGCGCCGGTTAATTGGCTCTCGGTATATTCAATCGACGACCATGTTGTCCCGGTGTATTAACTCCGGTTCATTAATATAACCAAGTATCTGTTCAGTCTTACTGCTGGTCTTCCCCAGGATAAGTTGGATTTCTTCCGAACTGTAATTTACCAATCCACGTGCGACTTCATGGCTGTCTTCATTTACGCAGCGAACCACTTCACCCCGCCGGAACTGCCCTTCCACCGTAGTTACGCCAACCGCCAGCAGACTCTTGCCCTTAGTCCGAATAGCTGTGACAGCTCCGTTATCTAACTTTAATTTACCGGAAATTATGGATTGTCCTGCTAACCATTGTTTACGCGCTGTCATCGGCGCAATACTGGACTCGAGTAAAGTACCAACTTCATCGCCTGCCGCTATGCGAACTAATACATTTTCTTCCACACCTGAAGCAATGATGGTTGATGAACCTGATTTTGCAGCCGTAGCAGCAGCACGCAACTTGGTCAACATCCCTCCTCGACCAAGTACACTGTCATCACCAGCATGTTTCTCAAGTTTACTATCCCCTGCTATCCCTTTTTTGATAAATTCTGGGTTTTTGTGTTTTCTCGGATCCTTTTCAAACAAACCCTTCTGATCTGTCAAAATAACCAACAAATCGGCCTCGACCAGATTCGCAACCAATCCTGCCAAGGTATCATTATCACCAAACCGAATTTCTTCAGTGGCGACCGAGTCATTTTCATTTACGATTGGGATGGCCCCTAAATCAATAAGCGTTCTCAATGTTGAACGGGCATTTAAATAACGTCGACGGTTGGAGATATCATCATGAGTAAGCAAGATTTGAGCTGTATGTATGCCGTACTTCTGAAAACAATATTCATATGCCTGTATCAGGCCCATCTGGCCGACTGCAGCTACAGCTTGTAACTTGTGCAGCTCGTGTGGTCTTTTATCCATATCGAGGCGCGATACCCCTTCTGCAACAGCACCGGATGAGACCAACACGACGTTGATACCCTGCTCCATAATCGACATGATCTGCGATACCCACACTGATAACGTGTCTGTTTTTAAACCACAGCCGTTATTAGTCAATAAAGAACTGCCCAGCTTGATCACCCAGCATTTCGTTTTTTGGCTATTATCCCGTTTTAATGTCATTTCTATTCTCAGTTGGTCTTGTCTAGTTTCTTTTGGTTTTCTTTTAGTTCTGTAACTCGGTTTTGAACTGCATACATCAGTTCCTTACACCCGTTGCCCGTTGCTGCGGAAATCATAAAATATGAATGTTTCCATTTTGCGCTTTTCTTTAGGCTTCCAGAAATTTTGTTTATTTTTTCTTTATCTAGTAAATCGGTCTTATTCAATACCAACCACCGATCCATCTTATCTAATTTTTCGCTGTAACGTTTTAATTCTCGATCAATTATCTTTATCTGGTCATTAATCTGTTTCAAGTTGTCACATATCCCGATGTCAACCAAATGTAGTAAAATCCTTGTACGCGACAAGTGTTTTAAAAACTGTGAACCAAGACCGACACCATCCGCTGCACCTTCAATCAAACCCGGAATGTCGGCGATCACAAAACTCTGCTCCTCCCCGAGCCTAACGACGCCCAGGTGCGGGTACAAGGTAGTAAATGGATAATCAGCAACCTTAGGCTTTGCTGCAGTTACCTGACGTATCAAACTAGATTTACCTGCATTCGGTAAACCCAACAAGCCAACGTCAGCTAATAATTGTAGTTCCAGCCGTAAATCCCGTTGCTCACCTGACTCTCCTTGAGTAATTCGCCGTGGTGTCCGGTTGGTGCTACTTTTGAAACGGGTATTACCCACACCGCCTTCACCACCCTTAGCAACCAACAATTTGTCATGATTCTTGATCATGTCGCCAATCAACTGATCAGTATCACTATCGTAGACCAGTGTTCCCATGGGGACCTTAATCAAGGTATCGCTGCCGTTTTTACCGAATCTTTGTTGGCCCATACCCTGTTGGCCGTTATCAGCACGAAACAAACGAGCATGACGAAAATCCGCTAACGTATTCAATCCATCATCTACAACCAGGTAAACACTACCTGCATCACCACCATCACCACCATCGGGACCACCCCGTGGAATAAATTTTTCCCGACGAAAGCTCAGGCAACCATCTCCGCCTTTACCAGCTATAACGGTAATTGTGGCTTCGTCTACAAATTTCATTTTAGGAGCTCGTTAGGTGTTATTAATGATCTGTTCTTTTATTTTATTCTTTTAGCGAGAAATGAGCGATGATTAGCAGCGCGGATTCAACTTTGAAGTGCAACGTTGATGTTAAAAAAGACTTCATGTAGTGTTTTTGAATTAAGTGTTTTTCTGGGACGGTGATTGAGTTTTTTCATGACCAAGTTTAACTGCTTTTGTGTAATCGTGCTGGAGTCCATTTTCTTTGGGAAGTACTGTCGAATGAGACCATTGATATTTTCATTTAAACCCCGTTCCCAGGAGGCATAAGGATGTGCAAAATAGAACCCCGCGTTCAATTGTTGAGCAATAACCTCATGCTCAGCAAATTCTTTTCCATTATCCGAGGTGATCGTGTGAACCGACGCCTTCATATTAGACAACAATCGCACGATAGCTTGTCTGACGGCAGAGGCAGTTCGTCGTTTCACCTGTGCAAATCAAGGTGTACATCGACTTGCGCTCGCTCAAGGTGACCAGCGCCTGTCGATGGCCTTTGCCGATGACGGTGTCCACTTCCCAGTCACCGATGCGTGTCTTCCTGTTCACAATGGCTGGACGCTTATCAATGCTGCCCTGATTCACCAGAACCCCACGACGTTGATAACTACCATAACGCTTCTTTCGTTTCTTCTGGCAACGCAAGTACCGGTACAGCTCACCGCCGTCTGCCTTGTCCTGGTATATGTAGTGATAGATCCATTCATGACTCAGAGCGATACCTTCTCGTTTATGCAACCAGTCACTGATTTGCTCAGGACTCCATTCGTCCCGCAGCCAGACCTCTACTCGCTCCCACAAGGTCGTGGGGAGTCGCTGTTGTTGACTGGCTTCTCGACGCGCTTGCCAGAGCAACTGAGCTTGGCGGGGTCGATAGCCTCTCAAGCCACGGTTGCGTCTGAGTTCACGGCTAATAGTAGATTTATGCACGCCTATCAAGGCGGCTATGTCCGTTTGTGTATGTCCTGCTTTCATCAGGGCGTAAATCTGGTAACGTTGATGCTCGGTAAGCTGTGTGTAGTGTCTCATCTGTGCCTCTCTTTCTTGCTGGAACGAAAGGTAAGGATGCTACCGCAGCTTGCCGTTCGTGCCACCTAATTGAGTTGCACTTACAAATTGAATTCACGCAGACTAATTGTGAAACCATAATGGAAAAACCCCGCTCAGTGGCGGGGTTGATAACTGTCGAAATATGACAGTTTCTAGTTCGTCACAACACTGACAAAGGTTCTTTGCTTCTGACCTTTTTTCTGGAATAAGACCTGACCATCAGATTTAGCAAATAAAGTATGATCATGCCCGCAACCCACATTCTCACCAGGATGAAATTTTGTGCCACGTTGTCTGACTAAAATATTGCCTGCACGTACAGCTTCTCCACCATAACGCTTGATACCTAGCCGTTTAGATTCTGAATCTCGCCCATTTCGAGTACTACCACCTGCTTTTTTATGTGCCATATCAGCCTATCCAGTCAGAATATTATTTACTACTAATGCCCGTAATCGCCAATTCAGTATAGTCCTGTCGGTGCCCCATTTGCTTACGGTGGTGTTTCCGACGATTAAATTTCACGACCAGGATCTTGTCCCCACGCCCATGTGATGTCACCTTTGCCTTAACTGATGCACCAGCAACCAATGGCGTTCCAATCTTAATCTTATCACCATCTGCCACCATCAAAACATCATCAATTTTAACGGTAGCTCCCTCATCAGCCTGAATTTTCTCGACTTTTATGGAGTCTCCCTTCTGTACCCTGTATTGTTTACCACCACTTTTAATCACTGCGTACATCACAGTTCTCCATAATTTAGTCAAAATTACTGCTTTGCTTGAAAGGAGCCAGATTCTAAGGAATTCAAACTATTGATACAAGTGGCAATTTATCTGTAAGAATACAAATATTGGAAATAATTGCCTGGAAAGGCAAAATGTTTGCACAATTTAGCTTAGGATTAATATGACCCTCACCAGCACAAATGCTGAAATCTCACCAATTGCGGATATTGAGCCTGTCCGGCAACTGACTTTTCAGGATATGAACAGAGTAAATGAGCTCATTCAGCTCCGACTACACTCTGATGTCACTCTGATTAATCAGCTTGGGCATTATATCGTCAATAGTGGTGGCAAGCGGTTACGCCCCATGTTGGTACTGCTCAGTGCTGGTGTCTTTTCTTACAAAGGTGAACAACATATCAACTTGGCCGCTATTATCGAATTTATTCATACAGCGACCCTTCTTCATGACGACGTGGTTGACGCTTCATTGCTACGTCGTGGGCAAAAGACTGCTAACCAACGATGGGGCAACGAAGCCAGTGTGTTGGTTGGGGATTTTCTCTATTCGCGAGCATTTCAAATGATGGTGGAAGTCAATTCACTTCGAATAATGGAAATCCTATCCGAAACAACCAATACCATTGCTGAAGGTGAGGTACAACAGTTAATTAATTGCCGTAACCCAAATACGACTGAGCAACAATACCTAAAGATCATCTACAACAAGACAGCGAAACTGTTTGAAGCGGCATCACAACTGGGAGCAATAATCTGTGACCGCCCACAATCAGATGAAGAGTCTATGGCAACGTACGGAAAGCACCTAGGTACTGCCTATCAATTAATCGACGATGTGCTTGATTACAGCGGAACTACATCTGAGCTCGGCAAGAATATCGGAGATGATCTATCGCAAGGCAAACCTACAATTCCACTGTTGTATGCAATGAAGCATGGTCCACAGCCCCAATCTGATCTGATTTGTAATGCAATTGAAAACGGCGGCAGCGAAAACGTAAATCAAATACTCGAAGCAATCAAATCAACTGGCGCAATCGCCTATACTGCAGATCTAGCCCAGCAAGAATCGGACAAAGCCATGCTCGTGCTTGATACACTACCTGATTCAAAGTACCGTGACGCACTTTTTACACTGGTCCGCTTTTCTACGGAAAGAACACATTAAATAATTAAAAATCGGGGTGTAGCTCAGCCTGGTAGAGCACCACGTTCGGGGCGTGGGGGTCGTAGGTTCAAATCCTGTCACCCCGACCATTAATTAAACTTAAAAACCCTACAAACTCTTTACAAATTTAATGTCTATTATTGCGCGACTTGGTTTAGCTCTAGGCCTGCTGTTATTGATTGGACTCATTATCTGGCAAGGTGCAATGGATGTATTTACGTTGCTGCTTACAACGGGTTGGACACTATTATGGTTACCATTGGTATGGTTTCCAAATTTATTACCAGCTACTCAAGGTTGGCGATTGTTATTAATGATTGACGTGAGACCAGCCTTTATCCATGCCTTACTGGCAATTTGGATGGGTCGAGCTGTCAATAACCTGCTCCCTACTGCCACGATTGGTGGTGAAATTGTCAAAGCACATCTTATAGCTTCTTGGGGAGTATCAGGTATTCATGCCATCGCATCCGTTGTAGTTGATAAGGCTATGCAGGCCCTTTCCGTTGCAATTTGGGGGCTAACAGGTGTGTGTGTATTATTACTATATTCCACTGATGATGAACTTGCATTGTATGCAACTATCGGGTTCGTAATCTTGTTATTTTGTGCTATCGGCTTTCTGATGGTACAGCGATTAGGGATGTTGGGGATACTCGCAAATCTTGGCGGTAAATTAATCAAGACCGATTACTGGCAAGGTGTCACATTCAGTGCAAAAGAGATCGATGTGGTGATCTTAGAAATATACCGTCACAAGTTGCGGATTATCTTCGCTGTATTCCTCAAAACACTTGGCCTTTTATTACAAACTGGCGAGGTATGGCTGGCCTGCTATCTACTTGGTCACCCAATTGGCCTACTAGAAGCCGTACTGCTGAAAAGTTTGACTTCCACGTTAAGTGATATCGCCTTCATTATTCCAAATGCCTACGGTATACAAGAAGGTGCATATATATTGATCGGCGCTATAATCGGTCTCCCAGCAGATATTTCGCTAGCTGTGTCACTTGCAGTTCGTATTCGCGATATCGTCTTTGACCCCGCAGGACTCCTTACCTACCATAATATCGAGAGTAAAAAGCTGCTCGAAAAATGAATAACCAGCCAGTTCGCCAATAAAGTTGCTGGTTTGTGACTATCCAAGCACTTGAGTTGTACTCCTTAATATAGTCTTATGTAATGAAGTGAACCACACAGATTATTATAAATAGCAAATGGACGTAGCCCAAACAATCAGCTCGCCTCAAACAGATGATGAATACCAAGATCACATCCTGCAAGGCGTCTCACGCACATTTGCTCTGACCATCCCACAACTGCCGTCACCGCTTTTTCGAGTCGTCAGTAATGCTTATTTACTCTGCCGAATTGCTGATACCATCGAAGATGATAGAGATATTCCACATGATAAAAAGCGACAGTTTGCTGACCAGTTTATTGGCGTTGTTGCTGGCAAGGCATCGGCTGACGAATTTTCAAATGCCCTACACCCACTGCTTTCGACATCTGCCACTGATGATGAAAAAGATCTGATCTTGCATACGCCAACGGTAATTCGAATCACTCATAGCTTTAACGATCGGCAACGTGCTGCACTCGAACGATGTATCCGTATCATGGCGGATGGCATGGCAAAATATCAGGAAGCTGATGTCAGCCAAGGATTAGCTGACATGAACGACATGGACAATTATTGCTACTATGTTGCCGGCGTAGTCGGTGAAATGCTGACAGAATTATTTTGTGATTACTCTTCTGAATTAGATCGCCATCACGATAAACTGATGCAACTTTCCACATCATTCGGACAGGGTCTACAGATGACAAATATCCTCAAAGATATTTGGGATGACCAAGCAAGGAATATGTGTTGGTTGCCTGCTGATATCTTTCAACAATACGGATCGAATCTAATGAATTTGTCGCAAGAGAAATCCAGTCAGGAATTTAATCATGCTTTAGGCTATCTACTAGGTATTGCACGCTCACACCTTGAGAATGCTCTACGGTATACATTATTAATCCCTAAAGACGAAATCGGCATGCGCCGATTCTGCCTATGGGCAATCGGGATGGCCGTCTTGACGTTAAAGAAAATTAACAATCATCGTCACTTTAATTCTGGCCAGGAAGTTAAGTTATCAAGACGCAGTGTAAAGGCGACAATCCTAGCGACAAATCTGTTAACTCGTCAAGACAAGCTACTATTGGCATTATTTAAAATAACGGCATCTAGTTTGCCTGTGCAGGCACTCTCTCCTAAATTCAATCTATCGAATGATAGTTCCTGACATCGGATATGTCTGCAGACCTTAACCATCTAGGCGTAATTACCGCATTGTTACCAGAGGCAAAGCATTTCACAACAAATCCTGTAGTGAAAACGCCGATATCGCTGTCAGACAAAGTCACATTGTATGTTAGCGGGATGGGTTCTGAAAATACGATTCAAGCCGCACGAGAATTAATTAGTCATGGTGCTGATGGATTGATTAGCCTTGGGACAGCCGGTGCCTTGTCCCCTGCTTTACGCCCTGGTGATCTGATCGTCCCTGAATCCGTCATTTCACAGGGCGACAAACAACACGCTCTTGAAAGTGACTGGCGCAGAGATTCATTGGGGAAACTGTCAGGCTTTAATCGTAAAATCCACCAAGGAAAGTTATTACAGGCAGATCAGATTGTAATGCATCCTAGTGAAAAAGCTCATATTCATCATCAAACTGGTGCGATCGCAGTTGATATGGAAAGTCTTTCAGTTATTAATGTTGCACATGATGCTAAAATACCGGTTCTGGTTGTGCGTGTTATCGTTGATCCTGTGACGATGGTCATTCCAGCTTTTGTACTGGAAACGTGTAGTGATTTTGGCGAGGCCAATCTTGCCTCCTTGTTAGGTTCGCTAATTATTGCTCCTGCGAGGATCGCATCATTAGTGCGACTTGGCAGAAGTTTCAGAGAGGCCGGTAAAAGCTTAAACTGGCTAGGAAAGCATTTACATCTCCTGGTAGGATATGCAGGCGATTAGATTGATGACACACCGACTTGCCTTCAAGTCTGCAGTAGATTATAAAACAGCTAGATTCAATTAACGCGGATTCAACTTTGAAGTGCAACGTTGATGTTAAAAAAGACTTCCTGTGGTGTTTTTGAATTAAGTGTTTTTCTGGGACGGTGATTGAGTTTTTTCATGACCAAGTTTAACTGCTTTTGTGTAATCGTGCTGGAGTCCATTTTCTTTGGGAAGTACTGTCGAATGAGACCATTGATATTTTCATTTAAACCCCGTTCCCAGGAGGCATAAGGATGTGCAAAATAGAACCCCGCGTTCAATTGTTGAGCAATAACCTCATGCTCAGCAAATTCTTTTCCATTATCCGAGGTGATCGTGTGAACCGACGCCTTCATATTAGACAACAATCGCACGATAGCTTGCCTGACGGCAGAGGCAGTTCGTCGTTTCACCTGTGCAATCAAGGTGTACATCGACTTGCGCTCGCTCAAGGTGACCAGCGCCTGTCGATGGCCTTTGCCGATGACGGTGTCCACTTCCCAGTCACCGATGCGTGTCTTCCTGTTCACAATGGCGGGACGCTTATCAATGCTGCCCTGATTCACCAGAACCCCACGACGTTGATAACTACCATAACGCTTCTTTCGTTTCTTCTGGCAACGCAAGTACCGGTACAGCTCACCGCCGTCTGCCTTGTCCTGGTATATGTAGTGATATATCCATTCATGACTCAGAGCGATACCTTCTCGTTTATGCAACCAGTCACTGATTTGCTCAGGACTCCATTCGTCCCGCAGCCAGACCTCTACTCGCTCCCACAAGGTCGTGGGGAGTCGCTGTTGTTGGCTGGCTTCTCGACGCGCTTGCCGGAGCAACTGAGCTTGGCGGGGTCGATAGCCTCTCAAGCCACGGTTGCGTCTGAGTTCACGGCTAATAGTAGATTTATGCACGCCTATCAAGGCGGCTATCTCCGTTTGTGTATGTCCTGCTTTCATCAGGGCGTAAATCTGGTAACGTTGATGCTCGGTAAGCTGTGTGTAGTGTCTCATCTGTGCCTCTCTTTCTTGCTGGAACGAAAGGTAAGGATGCTACCGCAACTTGCCGTTCGTGCCACCTAATTGAGTTGCACTTACAAATTGTAATTCGCGAAGTTTTAAAGATGACGGTTTCGTCATTTTACGTGGATTGTACACTCAAGAAGAAATGAAGCAGATCACTGCCTGGACCGATGAAGTGACTAATTATCCTGAGGGACCAAATAAATACATGATGTATTTTGAAAAAGCAAGATTGATAAAAATCAGCGCATCCTCTCTAGGATGGAAAATATCGAACCTTATCATGACGGATTTAGTCAATTGTTCAGAGATGAAAGGATGCAAGGTTTAACTTCACAATTATTCGGTGAAGAAGCCGTTCTCTACAAGGATAAGATCAATTTTAAAATGTCTGTCGGCGATGGTTTCAAGGCGCACCAGGATGTACAGGCGGGTTGGGAGAAGTATGCGAGCCTACATATCACAGCCCTGGTCAGTGTTGATAAGTGTACAATCGAAAACGGTTGCCTAGAAATGGCTGCCGGCTATCACCGCTCAGGACTAATTGGTGATGAATGGAAACCATTGGAATATGATGCCCTAGTCTATAAGCCAGTCACCACAGAACCGGGTGATGCGATCTTTTTCGATTCATTTGCTCCTCACCGATCAGAACCCAATCTAACCAGCCAGACTAGGAGAGTTTTATATGTCACATTTAATCGCCTGTCTGAAGGAGATAGCCGTACTCAATATTATTCTGATAAGCGTAAAAGCTATCCACCTGACTGTGAGCGCGATCCAAATAAACAATACGTGTTTCGTGTCTGAATATCCTTGAATACGCATTCTTCGTAATAGGTTCGACTCCATTTATTTCGTTTTCACTTTTCCACAGAGAAAACAGTAAAATCTAAAAATATTTGGGCAATTAAATGAAAATTGTAAAAAAACACGGCATAA
Organism: Gammaproteobacteria bacterium; assembly: GCA_965226155.1. GTDB lineage: Bacteria > Pseudomonadota > Gammaproteobacteria > Eutrophobiales > Eutrophobiaceae. Next base: position 2,342,217 of record OZ245331.1, on the reverse strand, counting down.
ATCTATTAGGCAAATATATCGTTTTCGTTGAACGAAATAAAATTGCTGTTATGGCCGTGTTCCTTATATTGTCTGTATTTTGCGCTATCTATACGGCAAATAATCTTGGGATAAATACCGACACCAAAGATATGCTGTCACCTGAATTGAGTTGGCGACTACTTGATGACGATTATGAAAAGAATTTTCCACAATATACCAGCACAATTATTGTTGTAATTGAATCTGAAACCCCTGACCAGGCAGCGGATGCCAGTAAACTTCTTTATCAACGACTACTAATAGAGTCTTCACTCTTCAAGTCAGTTTATTACCCAAAATACCTTCCTAATTTTCGGGAATCGGGTTTGTTATATCTTGACATGGATGAGTTGCAGGACCTTGTAGATAATCTTTCAAAAATCCAACCCTTTCTATATAACCTGACAGATGATCCAACATTACGCGGTCTATTCTCAATGTTATCGGATGCAATTGATGCAATAGAAGATGGAGACAACATTGACCTAGACCCTATTCTGGGTGAACTTGATAAAGCAATTGGTGCACGTATTCAATCAAACTCCTACCAAGTGTCATGGCAAAAACTGATGGGGGAAAATGAATTAGAAAAGAGTGTTTACCGAGAATTTATCATCCTCCAACCCATCTTAGACTACAGCAATCTTTTGCCTGCTACGCCTATAATTCAATTCTTACAAGAAATTAATGGTGAGCTGAATCTGGATTACGTTGGTGCAAATATACGATTGACTGGCAGTGTAGTTTTGGCCCACGAAGAAATGCTTAGCGTTGCTCGTGGAGTTGAAATAGCCATCGTCTTATCATTAATTATTGTATCCCTGTTTTTGACTTTAGGCTTAAGATCCGCTCGCCTTGTTTTTTTTACTCTTATAACACTGACAATCGGCCTAATATTTACGGCTGCGTTTGCAACATCAACCGTAGGAGATTTGAACCTCATCTCGGTTGCCTTCGCCGTATTATATATAGGGTTAGGTGTAGATTTTGCTATACATTACTGTCTTCGCTATCGTGAATTAATGATTGCTGGGGCCACTAATAATAATGCCATTGAAGAATCGTCACTCAATGTCGGTAGCTCGCTATTTCTGTGTGCAATCACTACAGCGATAGCGTTTTTCTCTTTTATCCCAACGAATTATGATGGTGTTGCCGAACTAGGTTGGATATCAGGGTTTGGAATGTTTATTAGTCTAATCGTAACGTTAACAGTACTACCATCATTATTGAGCTTATTTCCGTTAAATCCTAGAAAATTGCATGACCGTTCAATAGGAATTGCTATTCCCAGGCAAATATCAACCTTTCCGTTGACACATGCTAAGAGTATTAAAGCGGTATCCCTAATAGTCGTCGTGCTTTTAATCAGCCAAATGATGAACCTGCGTTTTGATTACAACACTCTAAATCTGCAAGACCCAAACAATGACTCAGTCAAAACTTTTAAAGACTTGTTAGCTGATAGTGACACCTCACCGTGGACAGGTATCGTGGTTGCAGATAATCGTGATAATGCGCTTATAACCAAAAATAATCTTGAATCGCTCTCTGTTGTTGACAATATTATCTGGTTAGATGAATTCATACCTAAAAAACAAGACGAAAAGCTTGCGATTATAGACGAATTGAATTTACTGCTACTTGGTGGAATTAGCTTATCAAATAATAATCCTCCAATTTCATCAGAGCAACAACATCAAGCACTTGTTGCATTTTATAACAAGCTTACTAATTCGCCAGTGGTCAAAGAAGGCTCTATTCTGCATACGCTAAAAGAATCGATTAAACAGTATCTCGAACGCATATCAACTTTGCCGGATGAAGATCGTGCTGATTCGCTAACTAAACTTACTAACAGTATCCTTACATCGCTTCCAGGTAGGATCGAATCCTTGAATGCATCACTATATCCTTCCATGATAAATAAAGAGTCACTTCCTATCGACCTCACCGAACGCTGGCAAAGCGCCGATGGCAAGTATCTGATGGAAATTTACCCTGTCGAAAATTTACAAGACAATGCAGCTATGCGCCATTTTGTAGAGCAAACTCGTGAAGCAGATCCGCGAATTATTGGCTCTCCTGTAATTAACCTGATGGCGAGTGATGCTGTGATTGAGGCTTTTAAGCAGGCGTTCTTATATTCATTCAGTGCTATCACAGTGCTACTGCTAATTTTTCTGCCACATAAACGCGACGCAATTTATATACTCGGACCACTCTTAGCAGCGGCAATTTGTACGGCAGGCGTTAGTGTTCTGTTTGACATTCCATTAAATTTTGCAAATATAATTGCACTACCATTATTATTGGGTATGGGTGTAGACAGTGGGATACATATGGTGCACCGATTTCGTACTGCCCTACCTGAACACAACAATGTCCTTGCTACCAGTTCTGCAAGAGCTGTCATGGTAAGTGCGTTTACAACCATGGGCAGCATTGGTAATTTAATATTTTCACCTCATCGTGGTATGGCAAGCATGGGAGAATTACTGACTATCGGCATTGGTGTAACCCTTTTCTCCATGCTGGTGTTACTACCGAGCATTCTTTCAGATCAAATACAAACTGCAGACGTCGATTGATGGACGAGAAATCGAGCAAGCCCTGGGATGCTAAACTAGCGTACAAGCTAGTCTATCCTTTCCGTAACACAGCGCTATCTCCAAACCAACTTACTACACTCCGCCTAATTGTCGGTATTGCTGCATGTTTAGCCTTATCCAACGGTGGTTATATATGGATGAATCTAGGAGCAGTGTTATTTTGCCTCTCAAATTTTCTCGATCATGCGGATGGAGAGCTTGCGCGAATTACCGGAAAGGCTAGCCAATCTGGCCATTATTACGATCTTGCCAGTGATGCATTGGTTAATATTTTATTGTTTCTAGCGATAGGTATCGATCTTACCCATTCACAGCTTGGTATCATGGCATTCCCTATGGGCTGCATTGCGGGCTTATCGGTAGCTGCAATCTTCCACATGCGCAATAAAATTGAACAATCACTTGGAAAATCGGATGCACGACAACCCAATCTGGGCGTAATAGAAGCGGAGGATGTCCTCTACCTACTACCAATCATAACTCTAACAGACCAATCTATTGTATTCCTATCTCTGGCATCGGTAGGTGCGCCGTTATTTGCTATTTGGGTAGCCTTTCAATATTTCACTTTAAAACGGAATCAATAGATGCGTACCTTGATTACAGGTGCAAGTGGCTTTGTCGGATCCGCTGTATTAAGGCTGTTGCTCGAGGAAGGTCATGATGTTTGTGCATTAGTTAGACCAAACAGCAACAGACTCAACCTTACCGGTCTCGATGTTGAGTTAATTGAAGGCGATTTAACAGAGACCGACACATTACGAAAAGCATTAAAGAACTGTGATAACCTATTTCATGTTGCTGCGGATTACCGCCTTTGGATACCTGATCCAAAATCTATTTACCAAGTCAACGTTGATGGAACCCGTAATCTAATCTGTAGTGCCGTCGAAGCGGGTATCAAACGGATAGTCTATACCAGCAGTGTTGCCACATTGGGTTTAAATGCCGACGGTACGCCAGCAAATGAAGAAACGCCCGTTACTCTTGATATTATGATCGGACACTATAAACGATCTAAGTTTCTCGCTGAAAAAGCTGCCAAAGAACTAATAACCTCTATCGATGCACCTGTTGTTATTGTGAATCCTTCTGCTCCAGTCGGTCCAAGAGATATAAAACCCACCCCCACTGGGCGCATCTTTGTCGATATGTTAAATAAACGTATGCCAGCCTATGTCGATACTGGCCTTAATATTGTCCATGTCGATGATGTAGCAAAAGGACATTTACTTGCCTTTAAACATGGAATAATCGGTGAACGATATATACTTGGCGGCGAAAACATGACATTAAATGCTATCCTGACTAAAATCGCACTACTATCTGGAGTGCAAGCTCCTAAAATTCGCATTCCACAGAATGTATTATTACCAATTGCCTGGCTTGCAGAATGTTGGTCGAGAATTTTTGGAGGAACCCCGATAGCTTCCGTTGATGAATTAAATATGTCAAAAAAATACATGTATTTTTCAAGTGAGAAGGCAATAGAAAAATTGTCTTACACACCCCGACCAGCAACAGAAGGCATTGCAGACGCGATAAATTGGTTTAAAGAAAATGGTTATTACAAAGATATATCCACATGACGTCAGGAATTCCGGACAATACTATGCACATGAAAGAGCGTCTTCTTTATGATCAGCGATTAGCTCGTATCGAGCATTACCCCATTTGCTAATAGAAGCACATTAATAATAATCGTGAATTCAATTTGTAAGTGCAACTCAATTAGGTGGCACGAACGGCAAGCTGCGGTAGCATCCTTACCTTTCGTTCCAGCAAGAAAGAGAGGCACAGATGAGACACTACACACAGCTTACCGAGCATCAACGTTACCAGATTTACGGCCTGATGAAAGCAGGACATACACAAACGGAGATAGCCGCCTTGATAGGCGTGCATAAATCTACTATTAGCCGTGAACTCAGACGCAACCGTGGCTTGAGAGGCTATCGACCCCGCCAAGCTCAGTTGCTCCGGCAAGCGCGTCGAGAAGCCAGCCAACAACAGCGACTCCCCATGACCTTGTGGGAGCGAGTAGAGGTCTGGCTGCGGGACGAATGGAGTCCTGAGCAAATCAGTGACTGGTTGCATAAACGAGAAGGTATCGCTCTGAGTCATGAATGGATCTATCACTACATATACCAGGACAAGGCAGACGGCGGTGAGCTGTACCGGTACTTGCGTTGCCAGAAGAAACGAAAGAAGCGTTATGGTAGTTATCAACGTCGTGGGGTTCTGGTGAATCAGATCAGCATTGATAAGCGTCCAGCCATTGTGAACAGGAAGACACGCATCGGTGACTGGGAAGTGGACACCGTCATCGGCAAAGGCCATCGACAGGCGCTGGTCACCTTGAGCGAGCGCAAGTCGATGTACACCTTGATTGCACAGGTGAAACGACGAACTGCCTCTGCCGTCAGGCAAGCTATCGTGCGATTGTTGTCTAATATGAAGGCGTCGGTTCACACGATCACCTCGGATAATGGAAAAGAATTTGCTGAGCATGAGGTTATTGCTCAACAATTGAACGCGGGGTTCTATTTTGCACATCCTTATGCCTCCTGGGAACGGGGTTTAAATGAAAATATCAATGGTCTCATTCGACAGTACTTCCCAAAGAAAATGGACTCCAGCACGATTACACAAAAGCAGTTAAACTTGGTCATGAATAAACTCAATCACCGTCCCAGAAAAACACTTAATTCAAAAACACCACATGAAGTCTTTTTTAACATCAACGTTGCACTTCAAAGTTGAATCCGCGCAATTTGCTAAAGAGTGTAATTTATTAATTAAACTATCCATTGCTAGTTTATCGGCGGGGTGACAGTTTTAACCTTTTCATTATAAACCTCCATGCCTTCCTCTACAGATGGGTACAGTTCAAGCTTACCATTGAATAACACAGCAGACATATCGCAAAAACTCTCGATTGTGCTGACTTGAGGTGAAACTATGATTACTGATGATCTGTTTTTCCGTTCCAGAAATATTTGTTGGTACTTTTTTTGAAACCGCATATCACCAACAGACGTTATTTCATCGACTAAATAGCACTCGAACTCGATTGCCATACTAATAGCAAACGCTAGCCGTGCTTTCATACCAGCCGAGTACGTATAATACATCATGTCATAATATTCACCCAGTTCGGAAAATTCTTTAACATAGTTTTCCACCTCATTCATGTTGGCATTATAGATACGGGCGATAAATCGGGTGTTGTCCCGACCACTTGAATGAGGCAGAAATCCACCACTAAAGCCAATTGGCCAAGATATATTAATGTCCCGGTAGATCTCCCCTGTCTCAGGGGGTTCTACACCAGCAATCATTCTCAATAATGTCGATTTTCCGACCCCATTTAACCCAAAGATACCGATGTTGCGACCTGCAGGAAATGAAATAGAGATATCATCAAGCACCTGGTTCCAACCGTGATTAGTCCGATACGCTTTACATATGTTTCTAAGTTCAATCATACTTTATAAGCATATCGTCGTAGTGCCCTATGGATCAACAACCCGATGAAAACATAAATTAAAACAAATCCACCAACATATACGTAATTAACATATACACTTTCATATTCAATAAAAAAGCTGACCTGAACATTTCAATCAGCTGTAGTAAAGGATTATACAGTGCGATCCCCTTTACTCGATCAGGTATCATATCAACCGTAAAAAATACACCTGATATAAAAAACATGGGTTGAGTAATAGTTCGTGTCAGGAATTCAACGGATGGGAATAGCGGGATCAGGGACGCCGCAATTACTCCACCACTAAATCCAATTAATGCCATCATAATTGCAGCAAGTATCATGCGAATCGGATCATCAATTATGACTGGTTCTAAACGTAACAGGTAAATAACGGTGACAAAAATACAAAATACTGCTACATATGTAAATACTACAAATAACATACGTGCGATACACAAGTCCAAAGACTGCACCTGGGGATAGTATAGTAGTTGCTGACTAGATTTTACCGCCATCATAGTCCTCATTAGTACATCACGAAACATTACAAAGGGTATTATTCCCGTGGTAAAAAAAGGATCGTTGACATACCAGAGGAAGCAAATCTACCCCGGATTGTAAATATGGTGATGAACACAAATATAAATAGTATGGGCTCAAGAAATATCCATATATAACCAATCTGTAAATGACCATATCGTAAATGGGGTTCCCTTAACATTAACGCAAAAATCACTCGGAAAGAAATTCTAATGGATTCTATTGGCGATGTGACTAGGTTGTGCCTATTTCGTTTTTAATGTTCTATTTTTCTTGGATAGATTATAACGTATCTAGGTGTTTTTGAATTTCCGAAGCCTTTTTTTTACTCCCACCAAGGAAGTTGGGTGCTTCCAGATAAAATGTCTTCAGGTCTAGAAGAGCTAGAATATTTCTGTTATCTAGTTCAACCGCCATCTCAAACGCTTTACGTGTTTTTTTTGCCAACGATATTGCTGTTAGCCAATTAGCTTGCTCTGCAAGTTTACCATAACACTTACCTGACCAGTGGTGATAGGTTGAAATACTCGGGGCTTGATTAATTAATTGTACAAAGATTTCGAGAGCACCTTCATATTTCGAATTGTCGTATTGCTCTTGGCCTTGTAAAAACAGGGTATCGAGTGATTGATCTTCGCTGACAGCGATATAGGAAAAACAAACCATACTCAAGAAAAAAAACAGGCCACAAGCAGGCTTAATTAATAAGTTTACGTTATGTGTCATCAGAAATTTCGTTGAAAGTACTCATAAGAAAATACAATAGTAATTTTCCATTCAAGCAGATAGGAATTAGACCTATAAAGGAGGAGTTAATTCTGGTTAATTATTTATTGACATAAGTTCAATATCAAATATCAAGACGGATGAGGGACCAATTGCCGATCCCGCGCCCTTGTCACCGTATGCAAGATTTGCAGGGACAAAAATTTGCCATTTTGAACCGACTTTCATCAAAGGCAGCGCTTCCTGCCAACCTTGTATGACACCATTCACGGGGAAAGTCGCCGGTTCACCACGAGAATAAGAACTATCAAATTCCTTACCATTAACCAATGTACCTCGATAATGCACAATCACCGTATCTATAACAGCTGGTTTTGCACCTTCACCATCGATTATAACCTTGTACTGAAGGCCACTATTAAGTTCAACTACATCCTTATTTTTCTTATTCTCTGCAAGATATTTTTCACCTTCGAGTTTGTTTTTTTCGCCCATTTCATTTTGAATTACTTGTTGTTGGGATTGGTAATTGGCGGCGGCCTGTTGCATTTCCTCGTTCGTCAATCTCAAGCTTTGGCCTTTAATGATGTCACTAATACCCATTAACAGTGCATCAGAATTGATATCAAGCGACTGGGATATAACATTTTGACCAAGCTGAAGGCTGAGAGCATAACTAAATTTATCCTTATCCGTCGTCAACGGTGTTTGTGCATGCACTTGGCCTGAAACAAACAAGTAGAAAATAATTCTTAAAAATATACGGCGAAATTCCATGGTGCTTTCCTTTGAGTGTCAATATTGAAATCATTGTATGGTAGAAAGGTTATTGAAGAAAGGGAAAGATTTAAAATCAATGAGACAGTTACCTGAATGCAATAAACTACAATCATACGCATTTAGAAATGTGATCCACTACACTTATTAATTTACAATCGTTGTTAGGCAGCTTTAATGAAATTCATTGCTTCCTTTACGATACTGCAATCTCTATCCTTAACATGCATCCTCTCGCTAAGATAACGACGGTATGCTCTAGCACCGTATAGTCCCTGAAACAGTCCCAAAGTGTGTCGCATCATTTGATGTAATGAGACACCAGCAGCCAGTTGGTACTCTGTATAGTCAATAAACGCCCTTAATATTTCCTCCCTACTTAGGACAATCGAATTATCATCGAAAAATAGTTTATCTGCATCAGATAGCAGATAGGGATTATTGCAAACTGCCCTCCCTATCATCACACCATCTATATGTTGCAAATGGTCTTTCACTTGTTCTAATGAAACAATTCCGCCATTAATGACAATATTCAACTCGGGGAAATCCTGTTTCAGTCGGTATACCCTATTATAGTCAAGTGGTGGAACTTCACGATTTTGCCGAGGACTCAATCCGGACAACCAGGCCTTACGCGCATGCAGGATAAATACCTGACACCCTCCATCCGCAACAATATTAATAAAGTGATGAAGGTGTTCATACTGATCTAGTTGGTCAATACCAATTCGGGTCTTCACTGTAACGGGGATATGGACTGTATCTTTTATAGATTGCACACACTCGGCCACGAGTTCGGGATGTGCCATTAGACACGCACCAATTTGACCGTTTTGCACCCTATCGCTAGGACAACCAACATTAATATTGATTTCGTCATAGCTCATGTCTTCTGCTAACCGTGCACAGAAGGCAAATTGTACAGGATCGTTTCCCCCCAGTTGCAACCCGAGCGGGTGTTCGCAGTCTTGGAATTCGAGTCGGTGAACTTGTTTGCCATGGGTCAATGCCCCCGTGGTGATCATTTCCGTGTACAGCATAACGTGTTTGGAAATAAGCCGTAGCAGATATCGAAAATGCCGATCTGTGTGTGTCATCATTGGAGCGACACACAGACGGTGATTGGGTTTTACCTGTTTCATAGGGCGGATGATACAACCTGAAAGATATAAGGTGAAGAGTGGAGTTTAATCTTCCTGATTATCTATATCCAGTAAGCTTTAAATCACTTAGTTAGTTAGCTTCTCACATCGATCCATAATCTTGTCACTATCATTCACTTTGGCACACAATACTTCGAGCATGCCATTTTTCTCAATAATATCAGATATATCGCGAACATATACGCTGTTCGTCTTGTTAAGTCTAACAGCAACTTGCTTCAGTAAACGATTTCTGTCCTCTGTATTAATTTGAGACCAAAGACCCGTTTCATCAAGAATGATTAACATTTCTTTAATTACAGCTTGACGTGCACCCATGATCATTCGAATAGTAGAGCTTATAGCCAACTGAGGATCACGGTCACCAATTTTTGGCAAAAACTGAGTACGATGCATCAACCTCAATAGCTTCATACCATGGTTACGGTTACCTTGGATTGAATTTCTACATATTATCTGTAATATCAGTTCTTGGTCTAGTTCCGATAATTCTGCCCATAAAACAATACTCATGCTGATTATCGATTCCTGTATACCCGGCTCCCACGGACCATACTCATTGGCATTTCGCATCGCAGGGTAAAACTCATCGTCGATCTCCCCTAGTCTAAATTTTACTCTCACAAAATCTATCTCCACCTAATACAAGTACCTTCATCGTAATACTCTCCGAATTATATCTCTAGTTGAATAGCTGATATTAATTATGAATAATTCTATTTATAGATTTCGACAATACCAATTATAGGTAAATTTAATTCCCTTTCTCAAACTCGTATTGTACTTCCACCCTGCATTTATGAGCTTAGTAATATCTTGTAATTTCCGAGGAGCACCATCTGGCTTACTTGTATCAAAAGTTAACCCCCCTTTATAGCCAACGATTTCCCCGATCAGCTTTGCTAATTCCTTGATGGTTATGTCCTCTCCAGCGCCAATATTGATAATTTCTTCGCTTTCATAGTTTTGCACAAGAAAGAGGCAAGCGTCGGCAAGATCGTCAATATAAAGGAATTCTCTTCTTGGTGTACCTGTGCCCCAAATAATGACTTCTTTTTTGTTATTAATTTTTGCCTCGTGGAATTTTCGTATTAATGCTGGGAGTACATGTGAGGTTTCAATGTCGAAGTCATCTCCTGGGCCATATAGATTGGTAGGCATGGCACAGATGGCGTTGAATCCGTATTGTTTACGGTAAGCTTCGCAAAGTTTAATGCCGGCGATCTTGGCGATAGCATACCATTCATTGGTTTTTTCAAGTGGCCCAGTAAGCAAGTATTCCTCTTTCATGGGTTGCGGGCAGTCCCGAGGATAGATACATGAAGATCCAAGGAACAGTAATTTCTTTACCCCAGATTTATAGGTATTACTGATGACATTGGTCTGAATCTGCAGGTTGTTTTGGAGAAAGTCTACCGGATAGCTATCATTGGCTAGAATGCCACCTGCTGTAGCAGCAGCCAGAAAGACATATTCCGGTTGTTCTTTTTCAAAGAAGCGTCTTGTTGCAGATTCGTTGCGTAAATCGAGTTGTTTACTAGTACGAGTGACGAGGTTTTTGTAGCCGCGTTTTTTTAGCAGCCTGAGGATACTCGAACCAACAAGACCTCGGTGACCAGCTACGTAGATCTTAGAGTGAGGAATGAGGGGTGAGCGGTGAGGAGTCATTTATTATTTTGATTTGACAGGATTTACAAGATTCAATTTTTTAATTTTTCGAATCATTATACTTTTGTAATGCACCGGATTTGTGAGACAGAATAATTGCTTCTTCAAGCCATGCCAGTCTTTGTGCAGGAGTAACCTTTTGCCATGAACGAAGTTGCTCAATTTCGTGATCAGTTAGACTATCTTGGAATTCCTTTTTGTTATCGTTAGGTTTCTGGTTTTTCACTTTAAAATATATCAAATTGTAGGATTAAAAAGATTCTTAAATGACTAGATTCCCTCTTGCGCGGAAATGATGAAATAGGTTTGGATACTGGCTTTCGCCTCTATGACGATTAGTTGATTATTCATGTTGGTCTAAAACTTTATAGCCATGTTTTTTGACTAGAGCATCCTTTTTGGCGTGCTCCAGATCTGATTCCATCATTTCTTTAATCAATTCTTTGAAGGCGACTTTGGGTTCCCATCCGAGTTTTTCTTTTGCTTTACTAGGATCACCCAGTAGGGCATCCACTTCGGTGGGACGGTAATACCTGGGATCAATTACAACGATACAATTGCCGCCCGGATCGTATCCTTGCTCTTCATTGCCTTCACCTTTCCAAGTGATGTTTATATTTATAAATTTTACGGCTTCTTCAATAAATTCTCTTACTGAATGTTGAACGCCGGTGGCGATAACATAATCTTCCGGTTCGTCCTGTTGCAGCATCAACCATTGCATTTCCACATAGTCTTTTGCATGGCCCCAGTCCCGCTTGGCATCGAGATTTCCTAGATATATACATTTTTGCAAACCATGCTTTATCCTTGACAGGCCGCGGGTTATCTTGCGAGTGACGAAGGTTTCACCTCGGATAGGTGATTCATGATTAAAAAGGATACCGTTGCAGGCATAAAGACTATAGGCCTCGCGGTAGTTGACGGTGGTCCAGTAACCATAGAGTTTCGCAACGCCGTAGGGTGATCGTGGATAAAAGGGTGTCGATTCGGTTTGTGGTGTTTCCTGGACCTTACCATAGAGTTCGGAGGTGGAGGCCTGGTAGAACTTGGTCTTCTTTTCAAGCCCTAAAATACGTATGGCCTCGAGAATACGCAGGGTCCCAACACCATCGGTCTCTGCCGTGTATTCAGGTTGCTCGAAAGATACACCCACATGGCTTTGGGCAGAGAGATTATAAATTTCATCCGGTTGGATTTCCTGTATAACGCGAACAAGGTTAGAGGAATCTGTCATATCACCATGATGGAGAATGAATCGTCTGCCCTTTTCATGAGGATCCTGGTAGAGATGATCGATACGGGCAGTATTAAAGAGTGATGCTCGCCTTTTTAGCCCATGAACCTCGTAGCCTTTGTTTAATAAAAATTCTGCAAGGTAGGCACCATGTTGACCAGTAATACCTGTTATAAAGGCTTTTTTATTCATTTTAAATAAATTTTCATTGGCATCATTTTAAAATTTCATAAAATTCTACTGCTTTAATTTTTGAAAATCATTAATAAATACTCGTGAATTCAATTTGTAAGTGCAACTCAATTAGGTGGCACGAACGGCAAGTTGCGGTAGCATCCTTACCTTTCGTTCCAGCAAGAAAGAGAGGCACAGATGAGACACTACACACAGCTTACCGAGCATCAACGTTACCAGATTTACGCCCTGATGAGAGCAGGACATACACAAACGGAGATAGCCACCTTGATAGGCGTGCATAAATCTACTATTAGCCGTGAACTCAGACGCAACCGTGGCTTGAGAGGCTATCGACCCCGCCAAGCTCAGTTGCTCCGGCAAGCGCGTCGAGAAGCCAGCCAACAACAGCGACTCCCCACGACCTTGTGGGAGCGAGTAGAGGTCTGGCTGCGGGACGAATGGAGTCCTGAGCAAATCAGTGACTGGTTGCATAAACGAGAAGGTATCGCTCTGAGTCATGAATGGATATATCACTACATATACCAGGACAAGGCAGACGGCGGTGAGCTGTACCGGTACTTGCGTTGCCAGAAGAAACGAAAGAAGCGTTATGGTAGTTATCAACGTCGTGGGGTTCTGGTGAATCAGGGCAGCATTGATAAGCGTCCAGCCATTGTGAACAGGAAGACACGCATCGGTGACTGGGAAGTGGACACCGTCATCGGCAAAGGCCATCGACAGGCGCTGGTCACCTTGAGCGAGCGCAAGTCGATGTACACCTTGATTGCACAGGTGAAACGACGAACTGCCTCTGCCGTCAGGCAAGCTATCGTGCGATTGTTGTCTAATATGAAGGCGTCGGTTCACACGATCACCTCGGATAATGGAAAAGAATTTGCTGAGCATGAGGTTATTGCTCAACAATTGAACGCGGGGTTCTATTTTGCACATCCTTATGCCTCCTGGGAACGGGGTTTAAATGAAAATATCAATGGTCTCATTCGACAGTACTTCCCAAAGAAAATGGACTCCAGCACGATTACACAAAAGCAGTTAAACTTGGTCATGAAAAAACTCAATCACCGTCCCAGAAAAACACTTAATTCAAAAACACTACATGAAGTCTTTTTTAACATCAACGTTGCACTTCAAAGTTGAATCCGCGACTCTAATTAGATTTAGATTTCACTTTTTAGCCCAATTCCAAGCAGACTGGATAATTAGTGAGAGATCAGCATAGTGAGGTTGCCAACCTAATTCACTCCGAATCTTATCTGATGTACTAATGAGACTTGCAGGGTCATCAGGTCGTCTTGCACCAATATTTACCTTAAATTTTTTGTTGGTTATTTTTATAGCAGTATCGATGACTTCTTTGACTGAGAAACCTCGCCCGTTACCAAGATTAAAAACGTTTGTAGATGCTCCTGATTCCAATGCCCTTAATGCAAGTATATGTGCCTCTCCGATATCTGTTACGTGAATGTAATCTCGGATACAGATCCCATCTGGAGTATCATAATCATTACCATATATAGTAATGCTGTCCCGATTGCCACTTGCAGTATCGAGCACCAATGGGATTAAATGTGTCTCTTGGTTATGGTCTTCACCAATTTCTCCGTCAGGGTCGGCACCGGCGGCATTGAAATAACGTAAAGATATAGAGCGCAATCCATGTGCTCGATCATAGTCACTCAACATCCTCTCAATTATCATTTTAGTCATCCCGTATGGATTAATGGGCTGTTGTATATGGGTTTCACTTACGGGGACAAATTGTGGATCGCCGAAGATCGCTGCGGTACTCGAAAAGATTATCTTATCTATGCTGTGGTCTCTTAATGCTTCAAGTAGAGTTAAACTACCAATGACATTATTTCGATAGTACTTTCCTGGACACTCTACAGATTCTCCAGCAGCAATAAAGGCTGCAAAATGCATGACGGCGACTGGTTGATATTTTTTAATAACCTCATCCAGTCGACCTCGATCGAGGATATCACCTCGTTCTAGCTGCCCCCATTTCACTGCCCACTCATGGCCATTGACTAGGTTATCGCAGGTGACTGGCGTGTACCCTTCCCTGGCCAAAGCCTTGCATACATGGCTACCGATATAGCCGGCACCACCTGTGACTAGAACATTCATTTACGATTTTGATTCCATTTATAATTTAGCGTTTATATTGCTTTATTTCTGTAATATTTGTCTTAGTAAAGAGTAAGGAAATAATCAGTAACACGTTACAATGCGTATGCAATTAAGAAACAGTTTCTATTGACTAGAATGATATATTCAGGTTTAAAATTAATGTACGCATGAATACTGGTTTTGTTTATCACCCTGCTTTCCTGGAACACAATCCCGGTAAGGGACATCCAGAATGTGCCGAACGTCTAATTGCGTCGATGAAACACCTGCATACCCTGCCCTGGTTTGGGCAATTAAAATCGATCACACCAGTAACGGCTAACCTAGATTGGATCGCAACGGTCCACGATATGGACTACATTCGGGGTGCTCGCACTACAGCCCAGGCGGGTGCAGATTATTTGGATTGTGCTGATGTTGGTATCTGCCGGGATAGTTATAAGATTGCCCTACTGGCTGCCGGAGCACCTCTGATATTGGCAGATGGGATTATCAAGGATGATTTGAAAAATGGATTTTGCCTAGTTCGCCCACCGGGGCATCATACAGAGGCGGATACAGCGCTCGGGTTCTGTTTATTTAACAATATTGCTATCACTACGCGTTATCTGCAAAAACAATACGGTGTAGAAAAAATCCTTATTCTCGATTGGGATGTACACCATGGGAACGTCACACAACACACCTTTGAAGAAGATCCTTCAGTACTTTATATCAGTACTCATCAGTATCCTTATTATCCAGGTGCCGGTGCCTCGTATGAAACAGGGCGCGGGCGCGGCGATGGTGCAACCTTGAATTGCCCTATGCCTGCTGGAAGTACAGACATGAATTATGAATCCGTCTTTACCGACACGATCCTGCCGAAGATCCATGCATTCAAACCTGAATTTGTCCTCATCTCAGCTGGATTTGATGCGCATCGTGATGATCCGCTGGGACAAATTAACCTGAGTATGGAATTTTTTGGCTGGATGACGGAACGTGTTATGGAAATGGCTGATCAGTATTGTAATGGTCGGATCATCTCTATACTGGAAGGAGGCTATAATCTGAAAGCACTAGCCTTGTGTATCGCTGAGCATTTAAGGGTGTTGGGCGACATGAAGGAAAAAACGACTTAATTTAGATCGGTCATGGATATATTACTCAAATCTCTGGGTTGCCGGTTGAACGAGGCCGAGCTCGAACATTGGGCTCAAGAATTTGTTGCATCTGGCCACTCAATAACAACAAACCATGAAAAGGCTGATCTGGTGGTTATTAACACGTGTGCGGTTACCCAGGAAGCGTCACGAAAGTCACGCAAGCTTATCCGTCAATCACAACGAACCAATCCAAAAGCTAAACTGGTGGTGAGCGGCTGTTATGCACATCTTTCTCCGAATGTCACTGATGAGATTGCTGGAATTGACCTGGTAATACCGAATGATGAGAAGGATGAGTTAGTCGATATCGTCCAGCGCGAATTACTCCCAGATGCTATACCGGTGTTGGCAACAGAGTCTGACGGCTCTGCCCTGTTTGCCCGTGGGCGTAACCGGGCATTTATTAAAATACAGGATGGGTGTCGTTACCGTTGTGCATTTTGTATCGTTACTGTTGCACGGGGTGAGGAACGAAGTCGTCCGATGAAGGACATTATCTGGGAAATTAATCGGGTAAGTGAACAAGGTGTTCATGAAGTTGTCCTAACCGGCGTGCATATCGATGGTTACGGCAGTGATATAGACAATCATTTACATGGATTAATCCAGAAGATATTAGACGAGACCAACATCTCCCGACTCAGGTTAGGCTCGCTGGAACCATGGGATTTAAGCGACACTTTTTTCGAGCTATTCGACAATCCCAGGATGATGCCGCATTTACATTTACCCTTGCAAAGTGGAAGTGATGTGGTGTTACGAAAAATGGCGAGACGTTGTAAAACCAGTGATTTTGAAAAGCTGATTACCACTGCACGTAAGGAGGTCGCCGATTTCAATCTGACGACTGATGTGATCGTGGGTTTCCCGGGAGAATCTGATTATGAATGGCAACAGAGTATGTCGTACATTGAACGAATTGGATTTTCGCATGTGCATATCTTTCCGTATTCGCGCCGATCCTGTACGCGAGCGGCAGACATGCCTGATCAAATAGATGGGACGACGATACGAGATCGATGTACACAGTTACACGCATTGGCAACTCAAATGAAACAGGATTATATGGCGCAATTTATCGGTCGGACACTCCCGGTGTTGTTTGATACGGAATCATCCTTAGACCCAAGCTCCTAGAAAACATTATATGGATATACCCCGAATTATCTCCGTACGGGGGTCATGACCAAAAACTTACCAGCCCTACGAAATACTATCCAGCATGTAAAAATGATTGGCTATGACAAATCAGAGGGATCTATGCGTAGTGATCTTGTATGAATTGACACGTAAAGAATGTCAACCATCCTGTGATGATGGCGTTAATGGTAGGTAGCAAGACCACTAATAAAGGAGAATTAAAATGAAATTAGCATTCTATATTAAGCATTTTTTGCTCAAGGACATCACCGCACTAGTAATAGTAGCCTGTCTGATAGGTGCTTCCGGAGTCGTTTTTGCTGGAGAAGATACCACCGATCTCACTCGACGTGACCGTGTCCTGAACCATTTTGACAAGAACGATGACGGGACCTTAGGCGCACGTGAAAAAGCCTTTGTAAAGCATAAATATAACCGGGTTGATCGTAACGATGACGGGCGATTGTCCAAGCGTGAGCGCAATGTTGCAAGGCAGTGAAACACAGAAAATAGAAATCCAGATCAGAATAACCCCTCCCTCCTCCCTCTAACGGGCTGCACAGACAGCCCATCCCTCGGGACAGGAATACCCTGTCCCGTCTTTTTTGCTAACTGCGGTAAAAATATTCAAAATTCCATTGATTATGTATATAAATCATATAGTTATGATTACGCTATATTCGCTTTTTAATATTATTTTTATATATATTCCCTAATTAATTGAAAAAAAAGGAAAATAATCTTGATTTCTTAGAAACATTGGTCTAAAACTAAAGTCTGTCTGTCATTTATTGAGAAAGAAAACCATGCGAGCTCAACGAGTTAATCGCTATACTAAAAAAAATGGTCGAAGGTTGCCTATGCTGTTTAAGCAGGCGCGCCTACTCGGTAATAAGCCGATTGCGGATGATCAGACCGGATTTATCTATCATCCCGCCGGGTTTCCGCTGGAAATCAAACGCAAGTGGTTGAATTTTAGACATGATAAGGCAGATTCAAATTGTAGCGAAATTGGCATCATTTTTGAGTCTGAGAAATACATTAAACCCGGGACACACGTCGAGATCACCATCCCACTCCGAAATGAAAGTGAAAAATTTCGTGGCAAGGTTGTACTAATCAGGCGTAACGGCGAGTACTTTGAAATTGGATTGTGGTTGAAGCATAACGAAGACGCCAACCGTGCTCGAATGGCTGAACAAATCTGCCATATCGAAACCTATATGCAGGGAAAAAAATATCAGGATGGTCCCTACAACATAAATCCAGATCGCGTTGCCGAAGAATGGATTTCAAAATATGCGGGTAGTGTCCCTTCCTTTAAGTAGTGATACACATCAAGCAGTATCACTTAGAATCTCTTCAAAATACTGAATAGTCAATTGCAAGCCCTGCTCCAGGGCAATGGATGGCTCCAAACCCAATTTTTCCTTTGCGAGTGAAATATCTGGTTGCCGCTGCTTGGGATCATCTTCCGGCAGTGGCTTGTTTTCCAGTTTTGAGGATGAACCTGTCATTTTTATAACGGCTTCGGCCAATTGCTTGATGGTGAATTCAACCGGATTTCCTAAATTAACTGGCCCCGTAACGGAATCATCTGTATCCATCAAGCAAATAAATCCTTCGATTAGATCATCAACGTGGCAAAAGGAGCGGGATTGTGACCCATCGCCATAGATAGTAATCGGTTTATTTCTCAACGCTTGTACAATGAAGTTGGAAACAACTCTACCATCATCTGGATGCATACGTGGACCATAGGTATTAAAAATCCTCGCTACTTTAATTTGCAATTTATGTTGTCGGTAATAATCAAAGAACAACGTTTCTGCACATCGTTTACCTTCATCGTAACAGGCACGAATGCCCAGCGGATTGACATGGCCCCAATAGGATTCAGGTTGCGGATGGACACTGGGATCACCATAGACTTCGCTAGTGGATGCCTGAAATATCCTGGCCCTGACTCGTTTAGCAAGACCGAGCATATTAATGGCACCATGGACACTGGTCTTGGTGGTTTGTACCGGATCATATTGATAGTGTATCGGTGATGCTGGGCAGGCGAGATTATAGATCTCATCCACTTCTATATATAAAGGAAAAGTCACATCATGGCGTATGAATTCAAACTGAGAATTGTCAAACAAATGACCAATATTGCGTTTACTTCCTGTAAAGAAATTATCTACACAAATGACTTCATGGCCGTCCTTGAGTAGTCGGTCACAAAGATGCGAGCCCAAAAAACCAGCGCCGCCGGTCACTAGAATTTTCTTTTCCATTAACGTGCTGTTTTTCATTTTTTATGATTAATTAAAATTAGATGCATGTATCGTAGTTATTACTTTCTAGCCACAAGACATACCTGTGCCACCCAAGCCACAATATCCATTCGGATTCTTGGCAAGATACTGCTGATGATAATCTTCTGCATAGTAGAATTCTGGTGCGTTTGCAATTTCCGTTGTAGTCTGTCCATAGCCCGCCGATTTCAACTTAACTTCATATTGGTCGCGTGATTGTTCAGCCTGTAGTTTTTGCTCATCATTATAAAAATATATGCCTGAACGGTATTGCGTTCCAGTATCATTACCCTGCCGCATACCTTGAGTCGGATCATGGGCTTCCCAGAAAACGTTAAGTAAATCATGGTACGTAATCTGATCTGAGTCATAGACAACTAGTACCGCTTCATTGTGACCCGTCTGCCCAGTGCAAACTTCTTCATAGGAGGGGTTGGGCGTGTAACCACCTGCGTAACCTACCGCCGTTGTATACACACCATCTAGATGCCAGAATATTTTTTCTGCCCCCCAGAAACAGCCCAATCCGAACATCGCACTACACATATTCTCTGGGAATGGCGGCTTGATAGGGTGTCCGTTAACAAAATGGCAGTTATTCACCTGCAAACTCTCCATCCTGCCGGGCATGGCTTGCTCAGCGGTAGGCATTTCGATTTTCTTACTGAATGGGTACATTACCCGGCGTCTGATGATTTAAAAATATCTTTGTAAGCGATATAAAGACTAGCAATAATCATCGGGGTTAATATAAACCACCCTAGCATTAGTGGAATAGTTGCCAGAATACACAGTACCATTCCTACCACGCCGTATATTAGAAATGGGATAACATTGACTAGGCAGCCCTTGAAACTGTTTTTCATTGCCACTACGGCACCTTGCTCTTCAAGGATGATTAAGGTCGGACCAAACCAGAAAGCCATCAATAAAGGGACATATAACATCAAACCGACTAAGATAATAATTAACAAGGTTAGGTAATTTTCCGTTATCACTTGGATATCTTTATCCATCAGTCTAGTAATCAATTCTGAGCCGTCTATCGTAATCACCAAGAGTATTGCCATGGCGATTAATATCAGGACTTGACCAAATGTATACAACACACCAAGCAAAATCAGGCTGCCAAGATTGTTGTTAAATCCGGCTATCATGTGCTTTATGTTAAGATCGCCACCATTATCAATCTCTTCGCATCCCAATATCAGTCCAGCGAAAACCACAGGCAAAAATAATTGAAACACTAATCCCATAAACGGGATAACTGAGGATGCCGCAGATAATATAAGTAAGATAAAGCATGCTCCTATCCAAATCCCTGCACTTTTTTTAAAATAACTAAATCCTTCTGTTAACCAGGCTGATCCACGACCTGATGCAACTGTATAAATTTGCATCAACATTTCCCCCAATAATGAGAAATCTTTCTCTTAAAATTAAAACAGAATAACATTAAAAGGCCGGCCAATCACAGGCTCAGCTGTTTAAACAGGCTGGATTCCCGCTTAAAAAATCCCTCGGTATGCAGAGAATCCTTCAAACCTAGCAGTTCGTAGTCCAGATGATGGCAAAGTTCGTGTAGAACAGTTCGTAAAAATGACCGGTACGCTACGATTTTTTTATTTTTTGCAGTACGCATCCATACCGTTATCATCGGTTTTTTTTCGTCTTCAAATTCGTATGTGCCGTGTAATTCACCACGACTGTTGGATGGCCGTACACTAAGAACTTTTGTCAATACACTAACGACCTGCAGATCAGTTGTGATCCCTTTAACTAGACTTCGCACTAAGCGTTCCGTCGCCTTTCTGTCCTCGGTATCCAATGCTTTTTGTAATTCAGATACTGTACTGTGAAGAATTTTTGGCTGGTTAAGAATTATTTTTTCGATTTTATCACTTTTTCGGTATATCGATTTTTGAGTTTTATTTAATTTGTAATAATAATCGAATACCATGTTGCATACATTAAATTAGCTGAGAAATTTATTATAAAAAGGCTTGGTAAATTAATCTTTTCTTAACTAACCAGATGCCGCTTCCTTGTCTGAAACAACCTGAAGGCCATCTGCAACCCTGCCAAATTGCAATTCTGCTAACCTTGCATATAGACCATCTTTCCTTATAAGCTGTTCATGGTGTCCTTCGTCCATGATTTTTCCTTCATTCATAACAATAATTCGATCAGCTTTTTTAACCGTTGCAAGCCGATGAGCAATGACTATGGTCGTCCTATCTTCCACCAAGCGTTCTAGTGCTTCTTGCACTAGCTTTTCACTTTCTGCGTCCAGTGAACTTGTTGCTTCATCGAGCAATAGGATAGGCGGATTTTTGAGTATTGCCCGCGCAATAGCAATACGCTGTTGCTGACCACCAGATAATCTTGCCCCTTTTTCTCCGAGAAAAGTGTCATATCCTTGCGGAAGACGCCGAATAAAATCATCAGCAATTGCGGCTTGAGCCGCTTTGATCACTTCATCATCACTTGCTTCAGGTCGACCCAAACGGATATTCTCCATCGCATTATGGGCAAAGAGCACTGTACTCTGAGGTACGATACCAATTCGGCTTCTAACTTCATTCAAATTGGCTAGCTTTATGTCTAGATCATCAATCAATATTTTCCCAACTTGGGGACCATAAAAACGCAATATCATCTGAAATACCGTACTCTTGCCAGCACCTGACGGCCCAACCAGAGCGACGGCTTCACCCGGTCGCACTTCGAGCGAAAAGTTCTGCAACGCAGGATGATTAGGCCTTGATGGATAGAAGAATTCAATATTTTGAATGTCTATTTTTCCCATGGTTGCGCTAAACGGGATCGGGTCAACTGGCGTCTTAATAGTAGATTCAGAATGCAGCAACTCAATCAGTCTCTCCATCGCACCCGCGGCCCGCTGAACATCAGCCCATACCTCGCCCAATGCTGTTGTTGTTCCAGCTACGTATGTTGCATACATAAGGAATTGTCCCAGAGTCCCTGGTGATATAGTGCCATTAATCACTTCTTTCGCTCCAATCCAGAGTACACAAACAATTGCACCAAAGGCTGTCATTACAATGGATGCTGATAATAGCGAACTCATCAATATTCTTCGCCTGGCGGTCACAAATGTCGCTTCGACAATTTGTCCAAATTTCAAACTCTGAAAATTTTCTAAAGTAAACGCTTGAATAATATGAACTGCATTCAATGTTTCACCAGCATGGCTACTGGCATCAGCAATCCTATCCTGACTAGCACGTGATAATCTACGAACCTTTCTGCCATAAACAAAAACCGGAATAACCACAACCGGAATTAACAAGAAAAGCAAGCTGGTTAACTTTGCACTGGTAATAAATAACATGATAAGGGCGCCAACAAGCATTACGATACTTCTTAATGCAATTGACAAACCTGCGCCAAATACAGACTGAATAAGGGTAGTGTCTGTGGTTAGTCTGGACATGACTTCACCGGTTTTGGTGGTTTCATAAAAACTAGGTGGCAATGTAATTACATGCTGATATAGCTTATTGCGAATATCGGCAACCACCCTTTCCCCTATCCACATGACAACATAAAATCTCAAGGCCGCAAATACGGCAAAAAGTACTGCTAATAAAAGTAGAACAATAAAATACTGATTAATGGATCCGCTGCCCTCGGCAGTGAACCCATGGTCTATTACAGAACTTATGGCAATGGGCATAGCCAATGCTGCTAACGTCGAAGCAAGTAGGAAAAACAAGGCAAGTAACAGCTTATTTTTATATTTTAATAAAAACGGTAATGCCTCCTTGAGTGGTTTGAGACTTCGTCCGATGGGCCTTTCTGAGTTTTCTCGCATATGGCTTATCTTAGCAGACCTGATCCGTTTTTATCTTGAGTATTTGCAGCTACATTAAATCTTGTATATTGTAGCTGCACAGACAAAATATTAAAATCTTCCCTAACGGGATTAAGGATAAGAGGAAGTTCCCATAATGATCGAATTTTTAACCGAATACGGAATGTTTCTGGCCAAACTTAGTACTGTTGTAGTTTTAATTCTGCTAGTTACAGTCGCTATCTTTATCATGGTGATGCGATCCAAGTCAGGAATGACTGAACATTTAGACATAAAAAATATAAATCAGAAATATGAACAAATACAGTTAATGCTCAAGTCCGCTATTTTACAAAAAAAGGAATTCAAAAAAGCAATAAAGGACATCAAGAGCAAACATAAAGAAAGTAAGAAAAATAAAAATGAAAGTCAACGTAGAGTTTTCGTTCTCGATTTTAAAGGCGATATTCGTGCGTCAGAAGTCCAATCACTTCGGGAAGAGATAACCGCGTTGTTGACTGTTGCAAATGAAAACGATGAAGTGCTAGTTAAGGTTGAAAGTGGCGGTGGTACTGTTCATGGATATGGCCTTGCAGCATCACAATTAAAACGAATCCGTGACAAACATATCAAGCTTACGGTTTCTGTGGACAAAGTAGCAGCCAGCGGCGGATATATGATGGCATGTGTAGCAGATAAAATAATCGCAGCTCCATTCGCTATTATTGGATCTATCGGTGTACTAGCGCAATTACCTAATTTTAACCGTTTACTAAAAAAACATGGTGTTGACTTCGAACAAATCAGTGCTGGTAAATATAAACGGACATTGACACTTTTTGGCGAGAATACTGACCAGGACCGCGAAAAATTAAAAGATGAACTTGAGGAAACTCATATTTTATTTAAACATTTCGTGAAAGAAAACCGTGAAATTGTCGATGTTGACAAAATAGCCACTGGTGAGCATTGGTACGGTAAACAAGCCCTGGATTTAAAACTGGTGGATGAATTACTGACCAGCGACGATTACCTATGTGAAGCGTCTGAATATGCTGATCTATATGAACTTGAATATGTAAGGAAGAAGCCGTTTTTGGAAAAAATATATTCCTCTACAGCAAGATTATTCAATCCTGATGGGTATTGATAAGATGGGTTAGCAGTTACGACATGCTTTCTTCACTTCGTCCACTATCACTCTAATCCCTTGTTCAACGATTGAATCATGCATTGCATAAGAAACTCGGATACATTCATGTTTATGTGTCCAATCATCGTCTAAGCCGGGGAAAAAGTAATGGCCGGGAATTATCAACACACCACGATCCTTTAACCGTTTATACAATTCTTCGCAGCTCACGGGTAAGCCTGGAAACCATAACCAGAGAAAAAATGCCCCCTCCGCTTTGTGTATATAGTACTCTACGCCTTGCAATTCTTGTTTAAATAAATCTAAAGCCCGTAGTGCTTTCTGTTTGTAATACGGCTGGATCACATTGTTACAAACAGACAAGATTTCATCACTATTCACTAGATCGAGTGCAAGCGCTGGACCGAAACTTCCTAATGCTAAATTGAATATTGCATTCATCTTTGCAATTGATGCAATTATTTCAGGACGTGCGATAACTATTCCCGTTCTGGTCCCTGGTAAACCCAATTTTGACAAACTCATACACAGTATTATGTTTTCATCCCAGTAGATACTCACTTCAGTAAATACGATATTTGGAAATGGCATTCCATAGGCATTATCAATGATCAATGGAATATTACTTGCCTTAGCCATCTTGTATAAGTTATCTATCTCTGTATCAGTAAGGACATTTCCAGTTGGATTCGTTGGTCTGGATACACACATAGCACTGATGTCACTATCGATAGTCAAATTTTCAAGATCAAGACGGTACTTGAAAACATGACCCTCCAAAATATCTATCACCGGCCTGCATGTAGTTAAACACTGTTCTGACAATCCGACATCACTGTATCCAATGTATTCAGGGGTCATCGGTAACAGGATCTTTTTGTTGATTCCTTCCGAATATTCACCGGCAAACATATTAAATAATAGGAAGAATGCAGATTGACTTCCTGCAGTCAACGCAATATTTTCCGAACTGATCTTCCAGCCATAATTCCGATGAAAAAAATTAACTAGCGCATTTATAAATCGCATATCTCCCTGTGGGAGAGCGTATTCGCCGATAGTATGTGCAAATTCGACAGAATCAATGGCTAGACGCTGCATCCTCTCCTGAAAGAATTGCTGTACTGCAGGGATGTGTGCAGGATTGCCGCCGCCTAACATCAATACACTGTCTTGATTGGCCATTGCCTCACATAGATCATCCATTAACTGAACGATACCGGAGTGCTCAGTAAAGCGTTTGCCAAATTTGGATAAGGACATCGTTATTCCTGGGCTAGATTTTCCAACATGTCAGTCATTCCTCTTACAACTCGTGCCATACTGGAATAGTCTAGAGATTCTGCTATATCACCAGAATGGTGATAATTATAATTTCGATAACGCGCAGTGTCCGTCACCAAGACAGCCGGGAAATCATAATACCAATATGAAGCGTGGTCCGATCGCCTAATGTCTCGGACTATAAACTGTGGCGCTATCAATCCTTCAGATGGCAATACAGATTGGCTTCGGAAATACGAAATAGACTGGAGCATAAAATCTCGTGATGCGACATTTGACACGAAAGCAATAAAATTTCCCTTGTCTGGATAAAATTGCTGTATGAGTTTGGGATATCTTTGACTCCCCGGCTCGTCGGAGAAAAATCCGATCATTTCAAGAGAAAACATACCCACAATCAACTCTGAACGGCTATAGGATCGCTTTGCACTCACCATACTGCCCATCTCAGCGCGTTTGTAGAAAGGTGCCTCTTCATTGGAAAAGGCGATAAACCTGATTGTCCTAGGGAAACGCTTATCGCTGAATGACCTAGCTATTTCAAGTAACCCCGCTACACCGGAAGCGTTGTCATCAGCACCTGGAGTAAGCCAAGTAGTATCATAATGTGCGCCCACGACAATTATCTCACTTCGTTTATCTAGTCCATAGACATCAACCTCAATATTTCGGAATTCTTGTTGTCTACCGAACACTCGGTTCGTTGGTAAGTAACCTAAGGACTCAAATTGCATCTGAATATAGTCAGCCGCCTTGTCCAATTTGTCTGGATTCGCCGGATTACGCTCTCCAATATCTCCAGCAAGATACAAAACATGGTCGCGTAAACGCATTTCAAGTGCAGTTAATTCGTTGTCCGATGGCAACAATGTTATAGGAACATTTTCACCTGGCATGGTGACAGCCAAGTAAATCAATCCAGATGCGACAACCACCACTGCAATAATAATTAATAAAACGTTAACTACCGTCTTCTTAATCGTATTTAAGTCTAACATTAGTAGGGGGGTGTCCTGCATGAATACCTAGAATATTAAAATAAACTTACATAATGGTAGTGAATATAAACGCTGCGTTTTTACTTTATTCCTTCATTAGTGGCTGTCAAAGAGCGGATGTGATACTTGATCGCCTGCCTGCATCCCATGCTGTTCAGCTTGTCCTGCATTGAGTTCGAGAACACCCAGAACAACTCCGCCTGAGGGAATAGTCCTTTGTGAAAACGGCGTTGTATTTTTCACGATGTTGATAATATTACCGGTCGAATCAATAAATAACACGTCTAATGACAGAATTGTATTCTTCATCCACATCGATACTTCCTGTTTCGGCCTGTATTCAAATAACATCCCTTGATCCTCAGGCATAGATTTACGATACATCAACCCTCTTTGCATTTGTTTTTGTGTTGATGCTATCTCAACCATATATAGAATCTCATTACCTGATTTCGTGGAAATTGTTAACGATTGCATGATTGGTTCTTTCGCTTGACTCATGCAACTTGAAAGAGCCAAAGCAACACACAAGATAAAAATTTTCAAATAATAAGTATTTTTCATATTACTTTTATCCAATCAATTACGTATTTTTCCTCTTTGCCGATTGACTTCAAACAAACTGATGCCAGATGCTACGGAGACATTCAAGCTTTCGACCACACCATGCATCGGCAAATGCGCCAGAAAATCACATTGGTTTCTGGTATTTACTCTCAATCCCTTCTCTTCAGCACCCAATACCAGTGCCAGTGGTATGGTCAAGTCCATATTATATATAGTTTGATTTGCATTGTTATCCATCCCGATAATCCAGACACCTGCCTCCTTCATGTTGCGCAATGTCTGCGACAAGTTTGTTACAGCAATGACTGGGGTATGTTCAGATGCACCACTTGAAACTTTACGGACCGTGGGTGTTATGCCCGCTGCTCTGTCTCGGGTTATGATTATCGCATTCACTGACGCTGCATCTGCAGTTCTCAAACAGGCTCCTAAATTATGCGGGTCCTGTATCCCATCCAGGACCAGAAATAAGCCGTTTTCAGCACTGGTTGTACTAAGGATGCTAGTTAAGTCCTCAGATTGTTTAGTATGGGGTGTTTTTCGAGTCATAATTACACCCTGATGTACAGCGTTCCCACAATGTTTGTCTAAGGTTGATTTAGGTAAATGCTCAACATGAATCGAAAATTTTTCTGATAGAAAAATAATGTCAGCAATTTGCTTATGAGATTTCTTGCCGTGCTGAATCCAGATGGAAACGATGTCAGTAGGCGTCTGCTGCAAAGCATGCTTCGTTGCATGAAGACCGTATATTATTTCATGGTCTTTACTCATTAAGTTTACCGAAAGAGTAAGAAAGTAGGCTTTAGTCAGCCAAATTGAAATCTATCTTGTTTTCATCCGTGTCTACACGCATTAACTGGACCTTGACTTGATTTGCCAAACGATATGTCTGGCCAGTCCATTCACCAGTCAACCGATGATGAACAGGATCATGATGGTAATAATCACCCGGCAATGCAGTTACATGGACTAGTCCTTCTACAAACACATCATTCAATTCAACAAAAAGACCAAATCCAGTCACACCGGTTATGGTTCCAGTAAATATTTCTCCCGTCCGGTGTTTCATATATTCACATTTTAATTTTTGTTCAACTTCACGCGTTGCCTCATCAGCGCGCCTTTCGGTCATTGAACAATGCATACCGTACTCTTGGATTTGCTCATGATCATAGGCGTATTCCTTACTCATTTTTAGTAAATGCCGGATTCCCCTATGGACTAACAGATCAGGATAACGCCTAATTGGTGAAGTGAAGTGCGCATATAGATCAAATGCCAGGCCAAAATGGCCTTGATTTTCCTTCTGATAAACAGCTTGTGGCATGCTTCGTAATAGTACAGTTTGGATTAGATGCCGGTCAGGTCTATCATTAATCTTCTCCATCAGATCGGCATAGTCTTTAGTAAGCGGATGTTCACCACCGCCAAGACTCAGACCCATTTCCTTGAGAAATTCCCTTACATCCTTGATTTTTTCTAACTTTGGTTTGCTATGTACTCTAAATAACGTCTGTATATTATTTTCACTCAAATGAACAGCGGCGCATATATTTGCAGCTAACATGAACTCTTCTATCATTCTATGAGCATCGTTGCGAATGAGCGGCGAAATTGACATAATGCTTCCTTTATCATCGAACAACATGCGGGATTCTGTCGTATCAAAGTCGAGCATTCCCTTCTCGCTCCTTGCACGATGCAAAATCGAGTAAAGCTCATATAAATTTTCTAAATGCTGAATAAAAGGATTGTGTTGTTTTATTATTAAAGGATCTTTTTCAACGAGGATAGCTGCAACTTTATCGTAGGTTAATCTTGCCGCAGATCGGATAATAGCCTCATGAAATATAGCCTTAATCGTTTCCCCATTATTGTTGATGTGCATTTCACAAACTATTGCATATCGATCAACGTCGGGCTTAAGAGAACAAAGTTCATTTGAAAGGATTACAGGTAACATTGGAATGACACGATCAGGAAAATATACAGAAGTGCCTCTAGAAAATGCTTCTTGATCTAACCCCGTATCTGGTTTCACATAGTGTGATACATCTGCGATAGCAACGTATAGCCGCCAATCTCTACCATGCTTCTCACAATAAACTGCATCGTCGAAATCTTTTGCATCTTCACCGTCGATTGTAACAAACGCATGGTTACGAAGATCAATGCGTCCAGCGGGATTAATATTCAAATCTGCTACAAGTGGTTTAATCTCTTTCAATAAATCCTTTGGCCATTTATGCGGTAATTCATAGGCCCGTATTGCCAGTTCTGTTGCTATTCCTTCTGATGCATGATCGCCGATGATATCAATAATTCGACCAACTGGCTGAGTGTGTTTGTCAGGATGTTTTGTAATCTCTACGCTTACAAATTGTCCAGGCTTCGCATTTTCTTCATTGCCTGGTGGAATAAATATATTTTGATGCAGTCTTTTATTATCTGGAGCGACATATCCGATTCCCTGTTCATTAAAATAGCGTCCTACAATTATATCGTTCGCCCTTTCCAGTACCTCAACTAGTGATCCCTCATACTTTCCCTTCTTGTTCTGACCTGAAATCCGAACAACGGCACGGTCACCGTGTAACAAGGATTTCATTTCCTTCCCGGAGAGATAGATATCATCCTTGCCTTCGTCTGGCACTAAAAATCCATAACCATCTGCATGACCAATAATTTTCCCTGCAATAAGATCCATTTTGTAAACTAAACCGTAACCTCCACGACGATTTCGTATGAGTTGACCATCCCTCACCATTGCCTTTAAGCGGTTACGAATTGCAGCTCGCTCAGCATCGGAACCCATACCAAAATCAGCAGCAATTTGCTTAGAGTTTGTTGGCTTACCCGCCTTTTTCAATGACGATAGAATGTCTTTCCTTGAAGGAATTTCTATCTCGTATTGCGGTTTGTTATCTTTAGTTCTGTTCTTCAAAATTATCTCTGTTGTTATAATTGACAACCCAATGAAGTCTCGGTAAAGTCCGCCGTTCTTTCCCGAACCTGTTACATCAATGCCGAGATGGCGAAATTGGTAGACGCGCTAGCTTCAGATGCTAGTTGGGGTAACTCAGTGGAGGTTCAAGTCCTCTTCTCGGCACCAAATTCGAAGACCACACCACGCTGTAAGAAACCACGGTAGACACCCGCATTATATACATTAGTCGTCCTTTTCTAACCCATTAATGTTGTCTGTGGTCTAACATTGTCCAACTAGTAGCGTATTTATGGAGCGTATATTTATTCTTTTCTATGGACGGATAAAGGGGGTGGGTATGCATCTGGATTTAGTGTGAAGGCGTATAGTACCCGATTCACAAATATGATCAAATTTTAACTGGTCATGTCATCATCAAATAAATTGATGTCTCAAGTATCTGTTATCGACCCAAAGCAGTCGTTTGCGTGAATAACTAATATTTCATTTATCAGTGAATGGCCGATTTAATTATTAATATCGATCCAACTTGGTCGTTTAACGATTAAGCCAAACAATGGCAAAGCCAACCTTATGAGCGCATTGCTAGTCTGTTTTTCTACTGTTCTTAGGATGTAATATTCTTATACGCTGTGTTATATTATAAAGGTAAGCTAATAATTCGTCGCACTGGATAGATTTCCACTCTATTCAAACCTGCTGAGAATCTGATCAGGCTGCTAGTTGAGAAAGGTTTACTTTGAAGTTACTCCTAGTAATGGTAAAAAGTGTCTGTTCAAAAACACGTTCAATGAAAAATATGGAACATTTATGGAGATCTATGAAAAAATACTAGCATCAAGACCAAATATAAAATTAATTGGCAGTACTGTTCATGCATGTATGACATGGGATGTTTTTTTAAGCAAACAAAATACAAATAATTTTAGTGGTAATTTTTTAGAACTCGGTGTTTCCTATGGGGCTGCAGCAATAATTATGGGCTTTCACCAGAAAAAAATGAAAACATATATTTAGTGGATATAGGTATTGAAGATCGACTTGAAAAGGCCTCAGAATTAGTATTAAAAAATTCCTCTTTTCCAGATAAAATTTTCCCATTTAAAAAAAGGACTGATTCATTTCAACAGGATATAAAAAACTTTATGAAAAAAACATTTAGATGGATTCATATTGATGCCGGTCATACTGGACAAGATGTGTTGAATGATTTAGAAATAGCTGAATTATTGCTAAATCGACATGGTATAATTTGCATGGAAGATTTTTTAATGTCCGCTATCCGCAAATTACGAAAGCATACTTTGAGTATAATTTAACAAATCCTGGTAAATTAATTATGTTTCTAGTGGGTTTTAATAAAGCGTTTATGTGTCGACCTGGTGCAGTTAAAATTTATGCAAATTTTATTAATGATGATCTACAAGACGAACTTTTTAGAAGAGATGTTCCAACAAGAATTACTAAGACAAGTTATACAGCTGAAATGATATGTTATGGGATAAACGCGGATTCAACTTTGAAGTGCAACGTTGATGTTAAAAAAGACTTCATGTGGTGTTTTTGAATTAAGTGTTTTTCTGGGACGGTGATTGAGTTTTTTCATGACCAAGTTTAACTGCTTTTGTGTAATCGTGCTGGAGTCCATTTTCTTTGGGAAGTACTGTCGAATGAGACCATTGATATTTTCATTTAAACCCCGTTCCCAGGAGGCATAAGGATGTGCAAAATAGAACCCCGCGTTCAATTGTTGAGCAATAACCTCATGCTCAGCAAATTCTTTTCCATTATCCGAGGTGATCGTGTGAACCGACGCCTTCATATTAGACAACAATCGCACGATAGCTTGCCTGACGGCAGAGGCAGTTCGTCGTTTCACCTGTGCAATCAAGGTGTACATCGACTTGCGCTCGCTCAAGGTGACCAGCGCCTGTCGATGGCCTTTGCCGATGACGGTGTCCACTTCCCAGTCACCGATGCGTGTCTTCCTGTTCACAATGGCTGGACGCTTATCAATGCTGCCCTGATTCACCAGAACCCCACGACGTTGATAACTACCATAACGCTTCTTTCGTTTCTTCTGGCAACGCAAGTACCGGTACAGCTCACCGCCGTCTGCCTTGTCCTGGTATATGTAGTGATATATCCATTCATGACTCAGAGCGATACCTTCTCGTTTATGCAACCAGTCACTGATTTGCTCAGGACTCCATTCGTCCCGCAGCCAGACCTCTACTCGCTCCCACAAGGTCGTGGGGAGTCGCTGTTGTTGGCTGGCTTCTCGACGCGCTTGCCGGAGCAACTGAGCTTGGCGGGGTCGATAGCCTCTCAAGCCACGGTTGCGTCTGAGTCCACGGCTAATAGTAGATTTATGCACGCCTATCAAGGCGGCTATCTCCGTTTGTGTATGTCCTGCTTTCATCAGGGCGTAAATCTGGTAACGTTGATGCTCGGTAAGCTGTGTGTAGTGTCTCATCTGTGCCTCTCTTTCTTGCTGGAACGAAAGGTAAGGATGCTACCGCAGCTTGCCGTTCGTGCCACCTAATTGAGTTGCACTTACAAATTGAATTCACGATATTATACATGCTTCAGCCTCATCATAAATGCAGTCTCGCCTTGGATGTCGCCATATCAACATGTCATCATGGAGACTAAAATTTGCGCTTATGCTCCATATGATTGTAGTATCTTGCCAAAATAATGTCACGTTACAAAGGCTATATTTTCTGTCGCGGTATAATGACGTATGCATAATACTTATGAAGGGCTCCCCGAAATAGGGCAAGCATTAGGTCGATCACCTGGGACTATCCAAAGATAGATCAAACAACATGGACTACCAGCCTGCAAACTCCCAAACGGCAAATGGTTTATTACCAATGGGTTAATAGATTCGTTGATACTAGCAAGACGTAGAGTAATGATGGGAGATAGTGTAGCTACATAGGGACGAGTGGGTTAAAAGATATATAAATTACTCTCTCTCCTTGCCTCAATATCCCTGCTTCCTAAGACGATTTCACTTTTTTCGGGCTTTTTGTTTTTGCGTTGCTAAGACTTTTTATCTGATTCATGCCTTTCAAATTCCACACCTAAAATTTTCAGTTTAGCTGCAAAAGGTATTAATATTAGAGCAACAATAATTCCTAATAATGTCAATTGTTGATTACTGAAGGTAAAGACTTTAAAGATATCAAGTATAAGTACGTGAATTCAATTTGTAAGTGCAACTCAATTAGGTGGCACGAACGGCAAGCTGCGGTAGCATCCTTACCTTTCGTTCCAGCAAGAAAGAGAGGCACAGATGAGACACTACACACAGCTTACCGAGCATCAACGTTACCAGATTTACGCCCTGATGAAAGCAGGACATACACAAACGGAGATAGCCGCCTTGATAGGCGTGCATAAATCTACTATTAGCCGTGAACTCAGACGCAACCGTGGCTTGAGAGGCTATCGACCCCGCCAAGCTCAGTTGCTCCGGCAAGCGCGTCGAGAAGCCAGCCAACAACAGCGACTCCCCACGACCTTGTGGGAGCGAGTAGAGGTCTGGCTGCGGGACGAATGGAGTCCTGAGCAAATCAGTGACTGGTTGCTTAAACGAGAAGGTATCGCTCTGAGTCATGAATGGATATATCACTACATATACCAGGACAAGGCAGACGGCGGTGAGCTGTACCGGTACTTGCGTTGCCAGAAGAAACGAAAGAAGCGTTATGGTAGTTATCAACGTCGTGGGGTTCTGGTGAATCAGGGCAGCATTGATAAGCGTCCAGCCATTGTGAACAGGAAGACACGCATCGGTGACTGGGAAGTGGACACCGTCATCGGCAAAGGCCATCGACAGGCGCTGGTCACCTTGAGCGAGCGCAAGTCGATGTACACCTTGATTTGCACAGGTGAAACGACGAACTGCCTCTGCCGTCAGGCAAGCTATCGTGCGATTGTTGTCTAATATGAAGGCGTCGGTTCACACGATCACCTCGGATAATGGAAAAGAATTTGCTGAGCATGAGGTTATTGCTCAACAATTGAACGCGGGGTTCTATCTTGCACATCCTTATGCCTCCTGGGAACGGGGTTTAAATGAAAATATCAATGGTCTCATTCGACAGTACTTCCCAAAGAAAATGGACTCCAGCACGATTACACAAAAGCAGTTAAACTTGGTCATGAAAAAACTCAATCACCGTCCCAGAAAAACACTTAATTCAAAAACACCACATGAAGTCTTTTTTAACATCAACGTTGCACTTCAAAGTTGAATCCGCGTTATAATTGCCACTATTAAAACTAAAGAAAAACAAGATATTTTAAAATTATCTATAGAATTAGTTCTTTCAGTTTTTAATCTGTTTTTGTTACTTGTTGCGCTCTTATTTTTAAGATTTTCAAACGTCGGTATCAGCTCTGGAATTGTTATAGCCAAATTTTCATCAATAAAATGATGAACCATAAAACTACCAGTCTCATCACCTGTAACTAAAAAGCTAGATAAATTCGGTAAATCGAGTTCCTTTTTATATGCTTGGAGTTGTCCTAGCGCCTCGTAATGTCTCCTTTCATCAAATTTTGTTTTTACTTCGAATATCGCAATTAGTTCTTTTGTGCCTGGATCTACAGCTACCAAGTCTGCTTGATAATTTTTGCCGAGAGCTTCTTTATCAGTCGAAGGGATGAGACAGAATGATGGTTTCAGAACGGTCAGGTCCTGTTGAAACGATATCTATAGTTGTATCAGTAATTTCCTCTATACGTTTAAGATATGCACGTGCATTAGCTGGCAATTTATCAAATTGTTTTACACCCTCTGTTGAAAAGTGCCATCCTGGGAGCTCCTCGTAGACAGGTTCGCATTCTGCTATCGCCTCAGCACCCAGTGGTGGGGTATCGTGCAGTTTACCGTTAATTTTATATCCTACACATATCTGAATAGACTCAAGTTGGTCTAGAACATCCAGCTTAGTGATACACATTCCCGATATGCTGTTTATCTGTATAGCCCTTCGTAAGGCAACAGCATCAAACCAACCACATCGTCTTGGACGACCAGTTGTTGCTCCGAATTCATCTCCTCGAATTGCTAAGTGCTCTGCCAACTTGTCAAACAGTTCAGTCGGGAAAGGTCCAGAACCCACCCGAGTCGTATAGGCCTTAGTAATACCAAGGACGTAATCGAAATTTTTCGGCCCAAAACCGGTTCCTGTCGCTGCCCCACCGGAGGTGGTATTGGAAGAAGTAACAAATGGATAGGTACCATGATCGATATCTAGTAGTGTCCCCTGTGCACCTTCGAAAAGTATGTCACCACCTTTTTTCTGTATATCAAAAAGCACCTTAGTAACATCAGTTATTAGCGGAGTCAGTATTTCAGCCGACTGCATGGCTTGATCCAACAACATCTGAAAATCCAATGGTTCAGTTTTGTGGTAATTTGCTAAAACAAAATTATGATAATCTAGAACTTCACCCAGTTTTGCTGCAAAACGTTCACGGTGCAATAAGTCACACACCCGTAATGCTCTCCGCGCGACTTTGTCTTCGTAGGCGGGACCAATACCTCTGCCAGTTGTACCGATAGCAGCATTAGCCCTAGCTTTTTCCCGCGCCTGATCGAGTGCAACGTGATAGGGCAGGATCAATGGACAGGCTTCGCTAATACGAAGCCGTTCTTTCGCTTGTATGCCTTTCGCTTCAAGAACGTCCATTTCTTCTATAAGGGCAGACGGGCTCAAAACAACACCGTTGCCAATTAAGCACAGTACATTTTCCCGCAGTATGCCTGAAGGGATAAGATGAAGTATCGTTTTCTCTCCATCTATAACGACAGTATGGCCTGCATTGTGTCCACCCTGGAAACGGACGACTGCTACAGTCCGTTCGGTGAGAAGGTCAACTATCTTACCCTTACCCTCATCTCCCCACTGATTGCCGATGATAATGACATTTTTCCCCATGGTCCAAATTACACCTATTTATTAAAAATAAATCTCACGAAAACTATAGATAGAATAAACAATAATTGGGAATATTATACTAGTTATAACTTCAGGTCCCTGACGCTCCATCTCCCTCCATCAAGATAGAGTTCCCTGTCGCATCCCATATCTTTTGCTGAGCCAGTTTGTCCTGGTAATTGGGCAATGACCCGTTCTCCTTTTTTTCGAAGTTCGCTGATAGCATCATCTAACCCCGGAATCTCCGAATTCGGTGCGAATATTCCTGTACGTTTACTTGCTGCAGGTGAAACAAGTTTATATACCGAATTAATATCAATACTGAATCCGGTTGCAGACCGAGCTCGACCAAATTCCTTACCTAAACCATCATACCGACCACCAAACGCAATCCCCTGTCCTTGACCATGAATAAACGTAGTGAACATGATGCCATTGTGGTATTTGTATCCAGAACAATCCGCAAGATCGAAAAATAACGATGCATCCTTGACTTGTTTAGCTACCAAATCTGCTATACGCATTAGTTCTTCTACATAAAGAACAATATCGTCACCCAGTGGTCTGAAAACAGTCAATGCCTTATCTAGAATCTGACGGTCTCCATTCAATTCCGTTAGAGAAAGAATTGCAGAAGAAACATCAGATGATATCGACCATTCATCAAATGAACGTTTCAGTTCGTTCACAGCCTTGCGTTGCATGGCGTTAATTATTACCAATTCTCTGTCAACCGGGATATCCAGTTTTTTTATCAGTTTACGGTAAATACCCGCGTGGCCAATATCAACATGAACATTTTTTAATCCAGCTGTCTGCAATGTTATTAGCATCAATGACAGGATCTCCGCATCGCTTTCTACACCAGCATGACCATAAATTTCAGCGCCAATCTGTAATGGAGCACGAGTACCACCGGGACCATCTGGACGAGTATGCAATACTGAACCGCGGTAACAGAGACGAGTCGGGGTTTCAAATCCAAGTTTGTGGCTATCAATGCGGGCAACTTGCGGTGTAATATCGGCACGTATGCCCATCATACGGCCCGTTAATTGATCAGTAATCTTAAACGTTTTCAGTTCGAGATCATCACCAGCTCCAGTCAAAAGTGAGTCAAGGTATTCAGCCAAGGGAGGCATAACAAGTTCATAACCCCATAGATCAAATTGATCCATAATTTTTCGGCAAAGCATTTCGAATTCATATGCATCCGGCGGTAGAACTTCTTCTATGCCAGCAGGAAGTATCCATGTATTTTGTTTTTTCATGTTTATCGCACAATATAGAGGAACAGCAAACCTATCAACATGCTGCTGAAACCAACCGTCCGCAATACATTATTATCTAGCTGTGCTGCCATCATAAACATTCTTCGTACGCCATTCGGATTTACGAAAGGCATGATACCCTCAATAATTAACACAAGAGACAGTGCAGTTAAAAGATCGGTCCACATGATGATCGTAATAAATGATAAGTAAAAAAGGAATTGTAAGAAAGAATTATCTTTGATGACCGATGAATCAGGGCTGATTGATAGCATCCCAACAATTTAATTGTTGTCAGATCTGCGTTCACATGCTCGCATCTTTTACCTATAGCTTGTGTAATTGCAGTTTTTTATATCACGGGGGATATTAAGACTATAATCGTGAATTCAATTTGTAAGTGCAACTCAATTAGGTGGCACGAACGGCAAGCTGCGGTAGCATCCTTACCTTTCGTTCCAGCAAGAAAGAGAGGCACAGATGAGACACTACGCACAGCTTACCGAGCAGCAACGTTACCAGATTTACGCCCTGATGAAAGCAGGACATACACAAACGGAGATAGCCGCCTTGATAGGCGTGCATAAATCTACTATTAGCCGTGAACTCAGACGCAACCGTGGCTTGAGAGGCTATCGACCCCGCCAAGCTCAGTTGCTCCGGCAAGCGCGTCGAGAAGCCAGCCAACAACAGCGACTCACCACGACCTTGTGGGAGCGAGTAGAGGTCTGGCTGCGGGACGAATGGAGTCCTGAGCAAATCAGTGACTGGTTGCTTAAACGAGAAGGTATCGCTCTGAGTCATGAATGGATATATCACTACATATACCAGGACAAGGCAGACGGCGGTGAGCTGTACCGGTACTTGCGTTGCCAGAAGAAACGAAAGAAGCGTTATGGTAGTTATCAACGTCGTGGGGTTCTGGTGAATCAGATCAGCATTGATAAGCGTCCCGCCATTGTGAACAGGAAGACACGCATCGGTGACTGGGAAGTGGACACCGTCATCGGCAAAGGCCATCGACAGGCGCTGGTCACCTTGAGCGAGCGCAAGTCGATGTACACCTTGATTGCACAGGTGAAACGACGAACTGCCTCTGCCGTCAGGCAAGCTATCGTGCGATTGTTGTCTAATATGAAGGCGTCGGTTCACACGATCACCTCGGATAATAGAAAAGAATTTGCTGAGCATGAGGTTATTGCTCAACAATTGAACGCGGGGTTCTATTTTGCACATCCTTATGCCTCCTGGGAACGGGGTTTAAATGAAAATATCAATGGTCTCATTCGACAGTACTTCCCAAAGAAAATGGACTCCAGCACGATTACACAAAAGCAGTTAAACTTGGTCATGAAAAAACTCAATCACCGTCCCAGAAAAACACTTAATTCAAAAACACTACATGAAGTCTTTTTTAACATCAACGTTGCACTTCAAAGTTGAATCCGCGAAATCTAATTAACAAGATCACAGTAATATACCCTGTACAAGCTAGTTAACGAGCTTTCTGATTCTGGAAATATTTAAAAAATTCTGTGCTTGGATCCAGGACCAAAATGTCATTATTGTTACTAAAACTTTTCTTGTAGGCATTCAGACTACGATAAAATGAATAAAATTCCTGATTCTTTCCGTATGCTGAAGCATAAATCTCGGTTGCTTGAGCATCACCCTCACCTCGTCCGGTCTCCGCTTCTTTATAGGCATTAGCGAGAATCACCTCACGCTCCCTATCAGCGTTAGCCTTGATCCGTTCGGAAGCTTCACCACCTCTTGCGCGAAAATCCTTAGCAACACGGGTACGTTCTGCTCGCATACGTGCATAGACTGAACTACTGACTTCCTCGGGCAAATCTATCCTTTGGGTACGAACATCAATCACGCTTATACCTAATTCACTTGGTAGTTTCTCTGTGGTGTTCTGGACGATATCCAGAATTTCACCACGGGCACCGGCCACCACTTCTTGAACAGTCCGTTTACCGAACTCATCACGCAGTGCACGGTTAATCCGTTGTCCGAGTAAGCCATTAGCATACTGGATATCGCCGCCGCGGGTCGATGTATAGAATTGCTCCACATTGGAAATTCGCCATATTGCATAGTAATCGACTATCACATCTTTTTTCTCAGCCGTCAGAAAACGTTGGGGTTCCTGGTCAAAATTCAGCAATCGTGATTCGAATTTCTGAACGGTATTGACGAACGGAATCATAAAATGCAATCCAGATTCGCTATCGGAATGCTGAATCTCGCGAAACTTAAATACTACAGACTGCTCCCACTCAAATACTCTGAAAACAGACAGATAAAGGGCAACCAATATAATCGCTACCGCTATAATAATTCTGGCATACATGGTTATCTTACCTCCCGGCTTCTATTGTCCGCTTGATCATACAGATCCTGTGATGCAGTATTAGGTGCAGTGATAGGGTCTTGGAACTGTGAGTTGTTTACTCCAGCTCTCCCCCTTGAATTTTCCAGAAGTTTGTCTATTGGTATATACATTAAACTGTTATTCCCCTTGGAATCGATTAAAACTTTACTCGTACTCGACATAACTGATTCAATGGCATCAAGATATAAACGCTCACGTGTTACCGCCGGCGCCCTTTCATACTCAGTAAGTACCTGTACGAATCTAGCCGCATCACCTTCTGCCTCGGCAATCACTCTAGCTTTATATCCAATTGCCTGTTCCGTTATACGTGCAGCCTGCCCTCTTGCCTGAGGTAGAATCTCATTCCGGTATGCTTCGGCTTCATTGACCAAACGTTGTTCATCTTCGCGGGCCTTGATTGCGTCATCAAATGCGGCCTTAACAGGATCAGGGGGTCTAGCGAATTGCATTTCAACTTTTGAAATACTCATACCTGATTGGTAGTCATTTAGAATTTCCTGTATTAAAGCTTCCTGGTCCTGGGCGATTTGACTCCGCCCTTCAGTCAATACGAAATCTAGAACACTTTTCCCAATAACGCTCCTTACTGCACTCTCAGTGACTGATAATAATGTCAGCGCCGGATCTACGATATTGAATAAATAATTATATGGTTCGCTTATCTGCCATTGCACTGCCACTTCAACATCTACGATATTTTCATCTTGGGTCAGCATGGTTGCTTTGTGGGTAAAGTTGCGTACTTGCCCAGTATTTATTCTTTCTACTGTGTCAATCGCACTTGGAAGCGCAAAATTGAGACCAGGTTGCATGGTCTTGATATACTGGCCAAATCGCATTACTACCCCGCGCTCTTGCTGATCGATAAAATAGGTCATATTGAATACCGCTATTGCAATAATCGCAATTAAGATCAATGTCCAGATAAAGGGTGAGCCACCACCTCTTTTACCTATGCCTTGTGGTTTCCGACCGAAAATTCCGCCTATACTTTCCTGCATTTTTCTGACAATCTCGTCTAGGTCAGGGGGTCCACCCCCGTTTCCACGGTTACCCCAGGGATCTTTGCCTTTATTTCCGCCCGATGGTTCGTTCCAACTCATAAAATTACTCCGTTTAAATAACTGTTAATAACTCGTGATAAACATACGTTTCAGATTAGCATGGGCATAACACCCAAAGTAACTTGTTATTGTAGCATGGAAAGGTCAGTATCATTATCCCTGCATAAACGCTGCAATGAAGGTGAATCAATACTGATTTGCATTACCCACCCGCCAGATTCGTCTGGATTTTCATTATATACGGCACCCAATGCAAA
Organism: Gammaproteobacteria bacterium; assembly: GCA_965226155.1. GTDB lineage: Bacteria > Pseudomonadota > Gammaproteobacteria > Eutrophobiales > Eutrophobiaceae. The sequence continues at coordinate 2,301,327 of OZ245331.1, read as the reverse complement.
TAAATTAGCGCGAAGCTTTCCCCGGTCAGCCGGGACATGAATCTCATACATCGCGTTTTCAGCTTTAATGTATTCATGGATAACCGCCTTCAGCTCCATGATGCCTTCATGGGTTTGTGCTGATAGCCATACTGAAGGCAATTCGATTCCCGCTCTTTCAATTTTCGATTGAATAGTTTCTACTTTATCAACCTTGTTAAACACCATGATTTGCGGCACATGTTCAGCATCAATTTCACTTATTACTTGATTAACCTGTTCTATATGTTCATAGCGTTGATCATCTGTCACATCAACAATATGCAAAAGCAGGTCAGCAGACCTTATTTCTTCTAATGTTGCGCGAAATGCCTGAATCAAATCATGAGGTATATGCTTTATAAAACCAACCGTATCACTCAGTATGATGTCCACGCCCGGGGCTAGTTCAACTTTTCGCAGAGTTGGGTCAAGAGTGGCAAATAACTTCTGTGCCGTATATACGGACTCACCTGTCAGGCTGTTGAACAAGGTTGACTTACCAGCATTGGTATAACCTACCAACGAAATTACCGGAGTTCCAGAACGCCTCCTCCATTTTCTGCCCTGTTGTCGCTGTTTCTTTACCTTATCAAGTCTGCGAATTATGGTCTTGATACGTTTACCAATCATTCGACGGTCAGTTTCTAGCTGGGTTTCCCCAGGACCGCGCAGTCCAATTCCACCCTTCTGGCGTTCCAAATGCGACCATCCCCTGACGAGCCGAGTCGAAATATGTTGCAACTGAGCTAATTCAACCTGAAGTTTACCTTCATAACTCCTTGCTCGTTGGGCGAAGATATCCAGTATAAGCCCCACCCTATCGAGGACGCGGCATTTTAATTCCTTTTCGAGATTTCTCTCTTGCGCCGGACTGAGCTCGTGATTAAACAGAACAAGGCTTGCATCATGTCCAAGCACAAATCCAGCAATTTCCTGAACCTTACCAGTACCAATAAAAAATCTAGCGTTTGGTTGATCACTCTGACCTTTAACAATTTCATAAGGCACTAGACCTGATGAATTGACCAGCTGGATGAATTCATCCAACTCTTCATCGAATCGAGAATTGTTAAAATTAATGTGAACCAGGACAGCTTTAGTGCCGAGGGCTACTGCATCGTTCAATACATTTTCCTAAACGACAGTTGAAAAATATTAACTATCTCCGCCTTCACTATCTGAGTGAGGTATTTTAATATTACGCGAGGGGACAATTGTTGATACAGCATGTTTATATACAAGTTGATTTACTGAATTCCTCAGAAGAATAACAAACTGGTCAAATGATTCTATTTGGCCCTGTAGCTTAATCCCATTCACCAAGTAGATTGATACCGGAATCCTGTCCTTGCGCAAGGTATTTAGGAAGGGATCTTGTAAGGTGTGCCCCTTACTCATAATTGACCTCCTGCTTATTATTTTATTATTGTAATTATTATCGGATAGGCCTGCTGCTGGGAAAGAGGACGCTATCTTCCAGATATACTGATTATATTACAATCTGGCTGAAATGAATGCGTTATCGTGAAGAATTTTCAATAATTTTTCTTTTAAATCTATGTCGTTACTGTCAAACCAGTGGGAATTTTTTTCAGATCGGAGCCAAGTCAATTGTCGTTTTGCCAATTGTCTTGTAGCTGTAATAGCCTTATTAATCATAAAATTATAATTAATATCTCCAGCAAGATATTGCCAGACTTGGCGGTATCCCACTAAACGCATGGATGGCAACGCCTGAGACATATCACTACGTTCATAAAATTGTTTAACCTCTTCGATCAATCCTGTTTCAAGCATCCCGTGATACCGAGTCTGAATTTGCTTATGAAGCATGGTCCGGTCATCAGACCCGATCACTAGCTTAATTATCTTTAAATCTAATGGGCTAGTACGACCCTTTTGATGTAAATCTGATAGTGGCGTACCTGTAATCTCAAAAATCTCCAATGCTCTCTGGATACGTTGGGGATCATTGTGATGAATTCTAGCTGCAGAATTAGGGTCAACTTCACGAAGTCGAGCATGCATTTTTTCCCAACCAATTTCTTGGGCTTCTGATTCCAGTCTCCTCCGAATATTTTGATCAGCTAAAGGCAAATCAGAGAAACCCTGTTCAAGTGATCTAAAATATAAGCCTGTGCCACCTACTAACAGAGGCACCCTTCCGTGACGATGAATTTCATTTATTATTTGCACAGCATCAGTACAAAATCTACCCGCCGAATATCTTTCATTCGGGTCACAGATATCGATTAACCTATGCGGTGTATCTTTTTGAATGGCCTTCGACGGTTTTGCAGTACCAATATCTAAGCCACGGTATACCATTGCTGAATCGACGCTGACAATATCAACAGGTAAATTTTTGTGTAGTTCAACAGCTAATGACGTCTTACCACTGGCAGTTGGACCCATCAAAAAAATAACTGTCTGGTTGTTATTTATTAATTGGTTCGCCATTGATCAGCAACTGGATCTCTTCAATGTTCAAAGTTCGCCAAATATTTAAATGATCCTTCTCACTAAAAGGTAATGTTAAGCAGGATAATTGTCTGAGTTCATTTGACACCCGGCTAATATCCATATCACCTGGATAATTCACACTACCGTGTTCCGCATACAGAGTTAATAGGCGTGATTTTAGATCGTCCTCAGCTTGAACGATAACTTGCATGGCTTTATAAATATCTTTTAGCAGTAGCTTGATATCTACATTGGCGATAATGGCTGGAAGACTACGTACCATGATCGTCACCGGACCTGTCTGTTCAATTTCCAAGCCTGAATTTGTTAGTAATTTGCGATTTTCAAGTAGTAACTTCATCTCCTCTTCGCTTGCCTTTATCGCTAGAGGTACTAACAAAGGTCTTTTAATAACGTCATCCCGATCGAATTCTAGTTTCAGCTGATTATGAACATACTGGGCTCTGGCCGATCTCAAATCAATCAATCTCAGACTACCTTTGTATAAAGCGATAACATATCGTTCATGAATAATAGCTACGGCCAGCCCAAATGGATTATCTTCATTTAACTGTTGTGACCACTGCTGCCCCGTTAGCGGCGACTGTGATCGAGCTTGGTATAATTGTGATACTGCTTCCCTGATTCCAGGCAGTCTAAATCCTAAGGAACCAGTACTATACTGTCCATCTATTAAACGATGTCCAGATTGCTCTGTATCCAATATACTGCGCAAAGCGGTATAGATAAAATCATGGACGTTTCTGGGATCTTTAAAACGCACTTCCTTTTTAGTCGGATGTACGTTTACATCTGTTGTTGATGGGTCGATCTGAAGATGAAGCAGGTAACTGGGGTAACGACCCTGAGGTAACGTATTTTCCAACGCCATCCTGATCGCATGATTGATACGCTGATCTCGTATTATCCTCCTATTCAGATAAAAATATTGCCGGTCTGACTGACTACGGTCGGTATTTTCACCACCCAGCCAGCCCCATAAATACATATCATGCTTTCGGTAATCTATTTTTCTGGCAGATTGGTAAAACTGTTTGCCCAATACAGCCTGTAACCTCAGTTGGAAATCTTCCTTGACTTTTATGCATTTTAGAACTGATTTCCCATCGTGATTTAATTCAATACTAATATCAAAATGGCTCATTGCTAGGCCCTTCACGATATTTAAGATATGTAAAAATTCTGTCCTCTCCGTACGTAAAAATTTTCGCCTGGCAGGTGTCGTTCGGAATAGATTATTACTCTCTATTGTCGTTCCAACTGGATGAGCCGCCGGTTGGATATCATGAGATTTACCGTCGGATTCTATCTGTAGTACCCAACCATGCTCATCATCAGAAGTTCGAGAAGTAATTCTAAAATCTGATATTGATGCAATGCTGGATAAGGCTTCTCCTCGGAAACCAAGACTGGAAATACATTCAAGATCTGCCTGAGTAGATAACTTGCTTGTCGCGTGTCTTCTGACTGCTAATAAAAGATCCTCAGAATGGATACCACAACCATTATCTTTAACCCTTAATATTCGTGTACCACCGCCGCTTATGTCTATCTCGATGCGGTCGGCATGTGCATCTATGCTGTTTTCAACTAGTTCTTTGATAACTGATGCTGGTCGCTCAATGACTTCGCCCGCTGCGATTTGATTGGCTAGCGATACTGGCAAATCCTTAATTCTCGGCAAGTAATTATTCCTAGGCATGGACGTAGATTAGCCCGACATTAACATCCAGTGAAGTGAAGAATTATAATCCCGGCCGGAACCGGGGAAGGATAGGCTTATTAACTACCTGATACAGGAATTGTCAGTTTCCGTCCGATGCGGATAGTGTCTGATTGAAGACTATTTTCCTGCCGAAGACTTTTTACGCTTACCTGATAGCGTTGCGCAATATCCGATAAGGTATCACCTCTGCTGATGGTGTGTTCACGCGACATTGCCATGATGGTATTGTCGAGTTGATAGGCCCTAAAATAACTCTGAAGCCCATCCCGTATGGCACTAGCTAACCTGTCCTGGTATTCAGGGCTTTTCAGTTTACGTTCTTCTACCGGGTTAGAAATATACGCTGTCTCAACAAGGATAGATGGAATATCAGGCGATTTTAAAACCATAAAAGCGGCGGATTCTACTTTGCGCTTATGTAATTTACCGACTTCTTTAAGGTCGCCTAACACTCGATCTGCGACATCAATACTCGCCTCTAGGCTCGCCGTCTGAGATAAATCTAGCAATACAGATTTTAAGACGTTGTCTTTATCCTCAAGCTTTACACCTCCGATTAAATCGGATTCATTTTCCCGCTCGGCCAACCATCTAGCATGTTCGCTACTCGCGCCCCTTTGAGACAGGACATAGACTGATGACCCGGCAACATTTGGTTCACGGAATGAGTCGGCATGGATTGAAATAAACAAATCAGCCTTATTCTGACGAGCCTTTTCTATACGCTTACGTAAACTGAGATAATAATCCCCTTCTCTAATCAGGACCCCTCGCATCCCTTGAACATAATTAATCTTATTGACCAGCTTCTGAGCAATAGATAAAACGACATGTTTCTCATAAGTTTTAGAAGGACCGATGGAACCCGGATCTTCACCACCATGACCTGCATCGACCGCGATAACCACATCTCGTAATTGGTTTACTGAAGTCTCAAAATCCTGAGCAATCTCCTTACTGACTTGATCATCTTTTTCAGCATTGAGATCCACAACAAGCCGATGACCGTATTGCTGGTTAGGGGAAAGTTCAAATATATTGGCCACTGCAAATTTTTTGAGATCAAGCACGATTCTGAGGTTATTGTCATGACGGGCGTTTCGAATTCGTCTTATGTACCGATCAGATGATAGTGGCTGAGTAGCTTCACCTGTTAATTCAGCTTCCTCTAGATCAACGACTGCCCGGAATGGGTCTGACAACATAACAAGCTTGTGGGAAACTGACCCACTCAGATCAAATACAACACGCGTACTTTCCGGTGCAGCCCAGATTCGGATGTGTTCTATTTGTGCAGGGTCTGCCCAGATTGCGCCAGCATAAGAGATGAAAATGACTAATAATAATCGCTGCATATCCGCAATAGTTCTTTAATATCTGTATCGTATGACGAATAATTTCAATATTTTATTAGAAAATCAAGCTATCTGGCTGTTTTATTTCGATAAAAACAAATATTTGTCTATTTTTTGTGCACTTTTGCGTACTTCGCCAGCAATGCACCTCCTTGATCAGTATAGGAATCCAATGAAATTTCACGGCCATTTTCTGAGATAGCTATAACAATTTTCAGATCGGGCTGGCCAAGAATAGTGGCGGCCCGCTCCGGCCACTCTATAAGTAGTATCGCATCATGCTCCAAGTAATCACGATAGCCTATTGCTTCAAGCTCAAATGGATTCTTGAGCCGGTACAAATCAAAATGGAAAACGGATAAATTATTGAAAGCATACGGCTCAACCAGAGTATAGGTCGGGCTTTTTACTTTACCGTGATAATCCAGACCATCGAGGAATCCTCGAACAAATGTGGTTTTACCTGTCCCTAGTTCGCCACGTAAGTGGATCCGCAGATCCGGCAATGACAAGCCTGCAATAGTGCTTCCCAACTCTTCCATTACTGCAGGACTGCTTATGTGGATATTCATGAATTTACGAATTGACGTAATGACGGAGCCAGGGAATAACATCCATTGCCAACATCCCTCGTTCTCCTTCTTGAGCAGCCCGATCAGCAGATATAGCATGAAGACAGACACCGAGTTTTGCAGAAGCGTCCAAGTCATTTAACTGTGCATACAATCCTGCTATGACACCGGTTAGGATGTCTCCCATACCACCTGTAGCCATGCCCGGATTACCCTCAGGGCATACAGAACATTGCCCGTTTGTATCAGATATAATTGTCCCTCTACCCTTGAGTACAATAGTGCCACCGTACTTTTTCTGTATATCAGCCGCACTAGTAAATCGATTAGCTTCAATTTCCCGAGTTGTACAATCTAATAATCGAGCAGCTTCACCTGGATGAGGCGTCAGCACCCAATTATCTCTGGTTGTAGAATCCTGGCTGAGCAGATTCAAAGCATCGGCATCCACAATAAGTGGTAGATCGGTATCCAACAAATGTGACAATACCGACGTTGACCACTCTGATTGCCCTAAACCTGGGCCTATCGCTACAACTGTGGCACGTTTCAATAATGGATTCATATCCGCCGGATCAGTCACGCTCACAGCCATGATCTCTGGCCTAGAAAGAGGAATATTGAATGCATGTTCCGGTCGGGTTGCTACAGACACTAGACCAGTACCACATCGGGCAGCAGCTTCAGCACTCATCCGTACAGCACCGGCGTAACCGTAATCGCCACCTACAATTAATACATGTCCAAAGTTCCCTTTATGCACAGAACGTTTACGTTTTGGTAATAATTGCTTTAGGACATCAAACCGGATTAACTGTGCTGATGCCGATGTCGCATCATAAATCACCTGCGGGACACCGAGATCAAAGAAGTGAATTTTTCCGCAATGGTCCGGGCCGAGACCCGTAAAGAATCCTTTTTTTAATCCAATAAAGGTACAGGTATGATTGGCATTAATTGCGACACCCATGGGACGACCACTGTCTGCGTTTAATCCAGACGGAATGTCTATTGAAAGTACAGGTTTTTCTATTTTGTTTATTGCGTTGATTGCTTGAAAAAATTCATTTTCTACATCTCTATCAAGCCCAGTTCCAAGTAATGCGTCAACTATGACATCAGCGCTGGATAATACTTGCTCAGAAAACAAGACTGGTTTTTCTCCACTTTTAATAAAAGTGTCAGCAGCCGTCTTTGCGTCTCCTTTAAGTTTTGCTAGGTCAACCAATGCAATGACATCAACATTCTTACCGCGCTCAATGGCATATTTCGCTAATACGTAACCATCACCTGCGTTATTACCACCTCCACATACGACTACTATCCGGTTTGTATCTGGCCAACTGTGATCAAGCAATTCCCATGCATGCCTTCCTGCATTCGTCATTAATTTAATACCTAATATGCCATGCTGTTCAATAGCAATTCGATCCAGCTCACGGATTTGACTTGCAGAAAATAACTTATTTGAGTGTTTTGAGGCTTGGTCAGGCACAATCAGAAATTAAAAAACTTCTCCCGATAATACTGTAATTCCTCAATTGAATCCTTGATATCATCTAGTGCAAGATGGCTAGATTCTTTCCGAAATTGATCATTTCCATTACCCCAGCGTTTTACCAGTTCCTTAATTGTACTCACATCTAAATTTCGATAGTGAAAATATTCCTCCAGAGCTGGCATCTCCCGGTACAGGAAGCGACGGTCTTGGCATATACTGTTTCCGCACATGGGCGAAGTATTTTTCGGAACATACTGTTCTAAAAAATTCAGCGTCCGCACCTCCGCATCTTCTCTCAAATAGCTACTTTTACGTACCCGATCAATTAATCCAGATTGAGAATGCTGGTTAGTATTCCAGTCATCCATTTTATTCAGGATCGAGTCTTGTTGATATATAGCGACAACCGGCCCCTCTGAAATAATATTGAGCCTGGAATCAGTTATAACGGTTGCAATTTCAATAATGCAATCTGAATCGGTATCAAGACCGGTCATTTCCAGATCTATCCAGATTAGATTGTCAGGAGACTGTGCCATATTCAAATCCAAAATTATAATCGCTTGGGCATTCTAACTTTAATCTATTTACTTCTGAAATAAAAACAAGGATCAAACCTCGCGTCTACCCGATATTGCTTCAGACAATGTACCACTATCGATATATTCAAGTTCACTGCCAACTGGAACGCCATGTGCTATCCGAGTCACCTTCAATTTTCTTTTCCTGACCATTTCGCTGATATAATGTGCTGTGGCTTCGCCTTCAACTGTAGAATTGGTTGCCAGTATTACTTCCTTAACCACATCTCCATCCAGTAGTAGCGATAACTTGTCAAATCCAAGCTCATCAGGGCCGATACCATCAAGCGGAGAAAGGTGTCCTAGCAATACGAAATAAACCCCACGATATCCTGTATCTTCTACTGCAAATACATCGGCAGGACTTTCAACGACACATAAAACAGTTTTATCACGTCTATCGTGACTGCAAATCGAACACAACTCCGTTTCACTGAAATTTCGACATCTCTTACAATGACCAATTTGGTCCATCGCAGTAGATAGTGCAGTTGCTAGTTTCTTTGCTCCTTCCCGGTTACGCTGTAACAAATGGTAGGTAATCCTTTGCGCCGATTTTTTGCCGACTCCTGGCATACAGCACAATGCTTCTATTAACTGATTGAGACTGGAGTTTACAAACATTTAGTATTTACCGTCAATTCCGATAAGTGGGGATAACAGCCTGAAATAATAGAATAATGAAAAATTAGAATGGTAAATTAATTCCAGGAGGTAAATTTAATCCTGAAGTAAATTCAGACATCTTTTCCTGGGTAGTTGTCTCGACCCTCTGGTTAGCGTTGTTAACCGCAGCAGCGAACAAATCTTCGAGCATCTCGATGTCCTCATCTATCAGGCTTTTATCTATCTTGACACTTTTCAAATCATGCTTTCCTGTCATGATCACCTTTACCAAGCCGGCACCAGATTCCCCGGTCACTTCCATTCTAGCAATATCATCCTGAACCTTTTTCAGATTCTCCTGCATCTGCTGTGCCTGTTTCATCATATCACCCAATCCGGCTTTCATAGCTTACTCCATATTATTTATTGTGGCTGTATCGATTCATTTTCGATATCCGCATCAAAAATATCGACTATTTCTTTCACAACCGGGTCATCAACAAATGAAGATGTCGCTTTTTCTTGTTTAGATTTATCTTCCCTTTTTTTCTTTTGTGTCGGTGTTTCATCTGCTGATTCTTCAATGGTGATGATTAATTTCACATCCGCCCCGAAACGTTCGGCAATGGCATTTTGTAGGCGGTCTTTTTGGGTAGTCTTAAGTAGATGCTCCTGTGCTTGCATCAGAACAAGGTGTACCTTGTTCTTCGTGCGTTCTTTAAGCACGCAATGACCCGCCATTTCCCTGACCAAACCTGCAAGTGCCATCTCATCAATAATCTGTTGCCAATCCCCAGACTTTTCTCCGAGCCCTTGCGATACCGGCACCTGCTTACCACTCTGTTTTAAACTGGCTGGTTCATGACCAGTACCAGCTTCTATCTTTCGATTGGCTGGTTCTACCGACCCAACCGGCTTGAAGGCAAGCATTCTGATCATGGTCATTTCAAATCCCGTTTTCGGTTCGGGAGAAATATGTAGATCGCGCCGCCCATTGAGTGCGATCTGGTAATAAAGTTGTATGTCTTCCTTGTCAAACCGTTCTGCAAATTCCGCTAGTTCCGGTTTCAAGATGTCAACCTGGCTGCCAATAGCCTGAATGACGGCAATATCATGTAAGTCTGACAGCAATTCCGCCATAACTGCATCATAATCTGGGTTATATTCATCCATCGAGTTGATGGCCTGGAATAATTTCTCTGTATCTGCTGTAGCTAGCGCTTCTAGTAATGATGCAATGTTTTCACTGTCTATCGTCCCAAGCATCTCGCGAACTTGCGATTCTCGTAGTTCACCACTGCCATATGCAATAGTCTGGTCAAGCAAGCTTAATGCATCTCGCATACTGCCATCTGCTGCTGTAGCAATCAGTCTCAACGAGATATCGTCCGTAGGTATTTTTTCCTCGTTTAGTATCTTTTGCAATTGCTCAGAAATCTGGTTACGAGTCAAATGCTTCAGGTTGAATTGAAGACAACGAGACAATATGGTTATCGGTAACTTTTTTGGTTCAGTCGTTGCTAACAAAAACTTTACATGAGGTGGTGGCTCTTCTAGAGTTTTTAATAAAGCATTGAAACTATGATTTGAAAACATATGTACTTCATCAATCAAATATACTTTGAAGCGACCGCTACTAGGGGCATATTGAACGTTATCCATTAATTCGCGAGTCTCTTCGACCTTTGCACGGGACGCTGCATCCACTTCAATCAAATCCACAAACCGGCCTTCATTGATTGAAACGCATGCACTACAGGAATTACACGGCTCAGAACTCACACCTTTCTCACAATTGAAACACTTTGCTAGTATTCTCGCGAGCGTTGTTTTACCAACACCTCGGGTACCAGTGAACAGGTATGCATGATGCAGGCGGTCAGAATCGAGTGCATTTTTCAAGACTGTTAAAACATGACTCTGCCCAACCATCTCCTGAAAGGATTGGGGACGCCATTTTCGTGCTAAAACTTGATAACTCATAATCTCTTGATACTGTTAGATTCAAACCAGAATGGTTTTGCACCTAAACGGGTTGATGAAATGTCCATTATTTAGTTATTAGTATAAGGCAGCCTGCGCCATACTGATCCCGGCACCCGCTACCATTGTTACCGCTGCTCCCTTCCAGGTCTGACGGGGTTCACAACTTCGCGCCGCGGGTAGACGGAGCAGGCTACTTGAAAATAGTATCACATTTAAATGTAGATACTAGGTGCACTCTTCTAGCTTATATGAAATCAGACCCAGAATATTTTTCATATTCATCGCAGAAATTTTTGGCATTTGGTTTAAGCCGTTTCCCATATTTCTTCATCTGTGGGCACATTTGATTTATCTGCGTAACCAATACGATGAATATTAATCAGATGTTTGTAATCAAAGTTTTCAGATATAGAATTATTCCCCCAGGAACCGCAACCCAATGTTGTGGTAGGTGCAAAACCATTTTTCAAACTACCGCCTGCAGTAAATGAGCTTGGCTCGTTAACAACAAGTCGACTAACCGGCAGTCGCTTACCCGCTAATTTTACATGATCCTGATTATTAGAATGTATGGCACAAGTATGACCTTTACCTTCAATCTCGAGATTAAACTTAGCTAATTCAATGGCATCTTCAATTGAATCATATTCAAATGAAGTCAACACTGGGCACATTTTTTCTTTACGCAGGACATCGTCATCATTGCCATTAGATTTGATTAGAATAACTTTAGAGTCATCCGATATCTTTATTCCCGCCATTTCACCAATTTTTTGAGGGCTCTGGCCCACAACGTCAGGCGAGATATGTCCATCAGTAAACAAGACCGCTCGTAGCTTATCGGCTTCTATTTGGTCATCGACATAATAGGCGCCTTCTGCGATGAAGGCGTCGATAACTTTTTGGTAATCATCTTTTTGCGCAATAATGGATTGTTCTCCTGAACAGATGATGCCATTGTCAAATTTACGACCGCTAATTACCTTGCTAGCCGCATCTTGATAATTGATATCCCGATCAATAATGACTTGAACATTACCCGGACCAACGCCAAAGGAAGGCTTACCGCTAGAATAAGCCGCTCGCACCATAGCCGGACCACCAGTAGCCACCAGCACATCTACAGCTGACATTAATTCTGTAGTCAGGTCAATTGATGGTTCGGAAATAACCTGAATTAAATTATCGGGGCCGCCGAGTTTTTTAATTTCAGCGTTCATCATATTTACAGTTTTTGTACTGCAATTCTTTGAGCGTGGATGTGGTGCGATAATAATAGAATTTCCACCCTTTAGTGCAAACATAGCATTACACATAGGTGTAACAATTGGATTAGTGGTAGGTGTTACAGCACCCACTACCCCAACCGGTTTCGCAATTTGAATTATACCATTCTCATCGCGCTCAGAAATAATACCACGTGATTTTTTATTTTTAATGTTATTCCAAATGTTGCGAGCTTTGCCTTTGTTTTTTGCTACCTTATCTTCGTAACAACCCATACCAGTTTCATCAACTGCATCACGCGCTAATTCTTCGGCATTATCAAAAATGACCTTGCCCATCGCCCTGACAATGGCGTCGACTTCTTCTTGTGACATCAGTTCAAACTGCTGTTGTGCCACTCTAGCTTTATTAATCATTTCCGGGATTGAATATGACGTATCAGTCATGAAACATACCTCACTTTCCTATATTTAAATAAAATGGGCCATCGTAACCTTTTGAAGATTGACTAAGTTGCTACTAGATAGACGCTTTGCCACTTAGGAAGTTCTGAAATTGGCAAGTTAATAGCTATAATTTTCCGTAATTACCTGTTGGGATAACCAATTTTTATATATTCCATTACAAGTCATTAATCCTGATCCTCAACTAACCATTATAGCAGGATTAAGACAAAAGGCGCACTAGTCGAAACCTACTCAGTCAAGTAACACGAGGGAAATCCAGGGAACATAAGTGATAAGCATCAAAACAGACAATAAAACGAGTAGCCAAGTTATAGCTGCACGTAGTACTTCATCAATTTTCATTTCTGCCACACTCGCAGTTACAAATAGATTCAATCCAACAGGGGGAGAAACCAGCCCGATTTCCATGTTGATCACCATGATGATTCCTAGGTGAATTGGATCAATTCCCATTTGCATTGCTATCGGAAAAACAATTGGTGTAAATATGAGGATAACTGATGTCGGTTCCATAAAATTTCCTGCGAGTATAAAAAACGGAATTGCAAGCAGAGGATAGACCTGCATGGTGTGGAAAAACTTCTGGCTTAGTGACAATAAAGTATGATCGACATATATCAACATGGTGACTATGCTGGCCAGGCCTAGTAATATCGCAATAGGTACTCCCAATAGCAAAAAGACAAATAGAATAATTATTAGAAATACGGCACTCATGCAGAAAATTTGCCACTACCTGAATAGTTGCTGTCTGTCGAAAAACAATTAATCTTTAGATCAATTCTCATGATCTATTTCTTGTCTTTGAAGACGTGCCATCCAGCTTGAAAAAAACGAACACCCAACATCATGAATGCCAATGGAATAATGATCGTTAATAACCATTTTGGCACCGGGATATCGCGCGCCAAACTGCCGAGTGTATATAAACCTTGAATAAACATTGCTGAGCCGTATAGCATCAACCCGGCATATGAAATGCACAATACTAGTGTAAAAAGAACTACAAAGAATCTTATTCTGGGTGGCAGTTTATTGACGACAAAGTCGACCGCAATATGAGTTTGGGTTCGCACTCCATAGGACATTCCAATCAGCACTAGCCATGCAAAGGAATAGGTTGTTGCCTCTAGCGACCATACCCAACCGGTATCAAATACGTATCGAAGAATAACTTGAATAAAAGTGATACAGGTCATGAAGGCAAGCAACGCCGCCATCAAAACTTCCTCGAGGTGATCGAATATGGTTTTAAGTCTGGTTACTGTTGGGTTCACGGTTTAACAGTGGCAGCTGATTCCATTGCAGATAATATGATCTCTTCACCGATATCATCTTTAAATTGATCCCAAACAGGTCTCATAGCAGTTTCCCAATTTTCACGATCAGCATCAGTCAGTTTTATGATCTCAGTATGGCTGGACTCGGTAATCTTCAGTCGATCTTCTCCATTGATTACCGAAGAAAGACTATTACCCCATTCCGTGACTTCTATCATGGTTTGTTCGAGAACACTTCTTACATCGCCAGGCAATGACGACCAGAATCTTGGGTTGACCGCAACAAAATAACCCAAGTAGCCATGATTTGTTTCCGTAATATATGGCTGAACCTCGTAGAATTTTTCTGAATACTGGTTAGACCAGGTATTTTCCTGTGCATCAATTGCACCCGTTTGTAGCGCCTGATAGACCTCTACAAAAGACATTTCTTGTGGGATACCCTGGATCTGCAGTATCTGTGCCTGAATCAGATCAGATTCCATGATCCGAAATTTGAGTCCGGCAGCGTCTTCCGGTGATTGTAAAGATCGAGGCGCACCAAATTGTTTCATGCCATTATGCCAATAAGCCAAACCCTGAAATCCTTTGTCCTTTATTTCATTTAACAAAGCAATGCCCACCGGTGAAGCTTGGAATTGTTCAACTGCTGCTATATCTGGAAATAAAAATGGCAAATCAAAAACTTGGTATTTCTTTGTCAATCAATCAAATTTTGATAGCGATACAGCGATCATCTGGATCTCACCAAATGCCAGCGCATCAAGGGAGTCATCATCCGTCATCAGTTGGCCTGAGGGGTAAACCTCAACCCTGACCCGTCCTGGCAACCGTGATTCCGATAACTGCTTGAATCGCTCAGCTACCTGACCCTTGGGTGTTGAAGGTGCGGTGACATGAGGAAACTTAATGACTGTTATTTTCTGCTTTGCTTCACCATTTTGCAATCCTTGCTCGGCCTGTTGACCACAACCGACTAAGCTAAAAGCTATTTTCTGCTTTGCTTCACCATTTTGCAATCCTTGCTCGGCCTGTTGACCACAACCGACTAAGCTAAAAGCTAGTATCAAAAATACTATGTAATATTTGATATATGTTATCCGAGATGTAATTTCTAATTGTTTATAAAAATGTCTCATTTTTACTTTCCGATAGATTTATTCGATATTCATGACATACACAAATTAAGGTAATTTCGTGAATTCAATTTGTAAGTGCAACTCAACTAGGTGGCACGAACGGCAAGCTGCGGTAGCATCCTTACCTTTCGTTTCAGCAAGGAAGAGAGGCACAGATGAGACACTACACACAGCTTACCGAGCATCAACGTTACCAGATTTACGCCCTGATGAAAGCAGGACATACACAAACGGAGATAGCCGCCTTGATAGGCGTGCATAAATCTACTATTAGCCGTGAACTCAGACGCAACCGTGGCTTGAGAGGCTATCGACCCCGCCAAGCTCAGTTGCTCCGGCAAGCGCGTCGAGAAGCCAGCCAACAACAGCGACTCCCCACGACCTTGTGGGAGCGAGTAGAGGTCTGGCTGCGGGACGAATGGAGTCCTGAGCAAATCAGTGAACGGTTGCATAAACGAGAAGGTATCACTCTGAGTCATGAATGGATATATCACTACATATACCAGGACAAGGCAGACGGCGGTGAGCTGTACCGGTACTTGCGTTGCCAGAAGAAACGAAAGAAGCGTTATGGTAGTTATCAACGTCGTGGGGTTCTGGTGAATCAGATCAGCATTGATAAGCGTCCCGCCATTGTGAACAGGAAGACACGCATCGGTGACTGGGAAGTGGACACCGTCATCGGCAAAGGCCATCGACAGGCGCTGGTCACCTTGAGCGAGCGCAAGTCGATGTACACCTTGATTTGCACAGGTGAAACAACGAACTGCCTCTGCCGTCAGGCAAGCTATCGTGCGATTGTTGTCTAATATGAAGGCGTCGGTTCACACGATCACCTCGGATAATGGAAAAGAATTTGCTGAGCATGAGGTTATTGCTCAACAATTGAACGCGGGGTTCTATTTTGCACATCCTTATGCCTCCTGGGAACGGGATTTAAATGAAAATATCAATGGTCTCATTCGACAGTACTTCCCAAAGAAAATGGACTTCAGCACGATTACACAAAAGCAGTTAAACTTGGTCATGAAAAAACTCAATCACCGTCCCAGAAAAACACTTAATTCAAAAACACCACATAAAGTCTTTTTTAACATCAACGTTGCACTTCAAAGTTGAATCCGCGTTTATTTAATACGAGTTTACACTAACTAAAAGCGATAAAATGAAGTTAAATTTACGGGTTACACAAATTAACGTTTCCTAACCTACGATATTATACCTATAGTAGTAGTATCGGATTTTCAAATGGAGACACGATATGACTGACCAACAAATTCCAAAATCATCCGAATCTTTTCGATACTGGCCGATAGTGCTATTGCGCCTTTATGCTGGCGTGTTTTTTACTTATCACGGTTTTACTAAACTCACTAACGAAGGCTTTAGTGACAGGATGGCTGGGTTTCTACAATCTAGATTAGAATCCAGTTTTGGTTTCTACCAAGGGTTCATAGAGTCCGTTATTCTACCTAATAAAGACTTGTTCGGTTTTTTGGTTAGCTGGGGTGAATTTACTATGGGAATTGCATTGGTACTAGGTCTTGCAACCCGATATGCCGCTTTTGCTGGTGTTTTCATGGTCGCGAATATCTGGTTCGCAAAAGGTGGAGGTGTGTTGGCTGGAATGACTGATGACATGCCCTGGCTGGCCATATTGCTGGTACTCGGTTTGATACCTGCTGGTCGATTTTATGGTCTTGATAATCACCTGTCTGATCGCTTTCGTTTTCTACGCTAAAATATACCGAATTTACTACACAGACTCTAGATTTTATTTTTTCGTTTGTAGTGTAAAATAATCACCTAATCTGATTACTCATCCAGAAACTTTTCCGCGTCTAGCGCTGCCATGCAGCCAAACCCGGCAGATGTTACCGCTTGTCTGTAAACCTGGTCAGCCACATCCCCAGCAGCAAACACACCTGGAATACTAGTCGCAGTGGCATTACCTTCAATTCCACTCTTGATCATGATGTAACCGTTCTTCATGTCCAGTTGATCCTTAAATATATCTGTATTTGGTTGATGGCCGATGGCAATAAAGACTCCTTTTAAATCGAGATCTTCGAACTCGTTAGACTGTATGTTTTTAACCCGCATACCATTAACACCTGAATCATCACCCAGTACATCTTCAAGCACGTAAAACCATTTTATAGTGATATTCCCACTACTCTCTTTTTCAAATAACTTGTCCTGAAGTATTTTTTCAGCCCGCAGGGAATCGCGACGGTGTATCAAGATAACCTCCGAGGCAATATTTGATAAATACAACGCTTCTTCAACTGCTGTGTTTCCCCCACCAACAACAGCGACTTTCTGGCCTTTATAGAAAAAGCCATCGCAAGTTGCACACGCACTGACACCTTTCCCCAAGAAAGCCTGTTCTGATGGCAGGCCGAGATACATTGCAGAGGCACCGGTTGCAATGATCAATGCATCACAAGTATAAGTAACATTGTCACCCTTTAAAACAAAAGGTCGGTTTTGCAGATCGACCTGATTGATATGATCGAAGATTATTTCAGTATGAAACCGCTCGGCATGCTCCCGCATCCGATCCATTAATGCAGGTCCTTGCAAACCTTCAACATCTCCAGGCCAGTTATCCACATCGGTAGTCGTCGATAATTGACCACCCATAACTAAACCGGATATTAAAACCGGATTAAGATTTGCGCGGGCTGCGTAGACCGCGGCAGCATAGCCAGCGGGTCCTGAACCCAGGATTATTAATTTTGCATATTTATTTTCAGTCATTATTATTTATAGTTCTTCAACAAGTTGGAACTTACCGAGAATGGGTAAGTACAAGTACTTATATTGGGGCAAAATTTAAAATTTCAATATCCCTATATGGTCAGCTTAATGATTTAATAAATTCTATTCGCGACTCAGGCGACGATAATACTCTGCAACGATATCTTTATATTCAGCGGGGATAGGTTCAGTTGCCGTCGATCGAACATTGTCAGGCAACTTGTTCTTTAACCCTTTATCAAGTCGAATTTCAAGTTGTTCGAGCAAACTAAGTGCGGCGCTATATTCCGAAAGCAAAATACTCTCGTTACGAGAACTACCCGAGAAATCAAACTGCTGTTCAAGTTGCAAAGTCAAATCACGAATCGTGTTAATCTCATCCGCTGACAATTCAAGGGCCCGTAATTCGGGTACTAAATTACGTATAGCACGAGCCGTGTCGTCAAGGTTTCTACCAACCCGATCCCAATCCAGTGGATCAATTACACCCCCTCGCCAAATTTGATTGCCGTTCCAAAGACCTGCTCCAACTTGTCCGACTCGCTGATTTCCAGACTGACCATCTTGGCTAGCTTGCAGCTGTGTTTCGCTTTGTCCATCAGAGCCTTCAGTATTAGAATTTGCCAGCCGCTCAAGTTCCCGTCTAAGAGAGCGTGTTTGAGCAAGAGTTTTATCCAGATTATTGGCATCCTCTAATTGCGAGCCTTGAACCAGTGATTGTGCCCGGCGCAAGCGGCTACGAACTTCATCTAATGCTTGGGTTACGGCACTTTCGCTCCCTGCTATATAAGGTGTAGCGCCATATTCTATATATTCAGCAGCAATATCTAGTCTCTGTTTCAGTTCTGTTTGGCTGATGGTATTTGCAGCTGCTTCCAGATCACGTACTGCACCCGGCACGACATCACTATAATTACCGGTAGATGAATAAATATTCTGTTGCAAGCGCTGCAATAGTTCGCTCATCTTCTTTTTCTCTGAAGATAACTCTACTTCCTGTTCTGAAGTCAATCCGCTGGATACCCGGGTTGAATTCTCTTTCTGGCGTTGGGCAAGTGCGCGACGTACTGCGTCCTGTAACTCCCTTTCGATCCTGACCTGATCTACATACAGATCCTCAGCCTGACTTGCCATGTTCTCAAACGCCTGTTGCATATTTCTGCGCTGGTCTTGTGCGACCTGACTCCTGACATTTTCGAGTTGACGCTGGGCTTCCTGTGCAGATCTCTGTAGCGATTCTGAACCGGGTGAGTTACGCATCTCTTCTACCGCATCACTCATCGCTCTGATTGCACTCTCAAGTCTACGACTGGCGTCAGTACTGGATGCATCTCCATTCTCACCAGACTGGTTACCACTGGAAGTCTGCTCAGTAGATTGGCTAGTTGAGGCCTGTTGTTGTTTCTGCTCCATCCTATCACGCAACTGCTCAGCATCACGCCTGAGCATTTCCTGTTGCCAACGTTGCGCTTCCGTCATGTTTTGTGAATGGCTTAAATTATCCGCCAGCTGCTGCTGACGCCTTGCTAGTTCTTCAAGCTGTTGCATAGTGTCGTCAGTTTCACGGGAACTTGAATTCGGAGAAGCAGGATTTCCTGTTTCATACTGATTCTTCTCTAGGTCCATCTCCAGTTCAAACATCTCTGCAAGATCCTGTCCCGCACTAAAGCCTCCACCACCTCCCTGCTGAAACGATACCTGGATATCAGTAAATACCGCCTCTGCCCGTAACAAGTACTGCAATGCTACTTGTTCCGGTTTAATCGCCTCTTCCAAATTAATAGCGGCGAGACGATCAGAGGCAGGATGCATGGCTTCAGCTGCTTTCTCAATATATTCGACAAACTTCGCGATCTGTTCGTCCGCACTCAACTGTCGTGCATTGGTGCGATTTGCTAGGGTTTGTGCCTGTTCAGCTAGTTTTATTTGTAAAGCTGATAATAGAATTGCAATGTCCCTAGTTTGTCCATCAATCTCCCCTTTGCTTGCCGTTTTCTCGCGTATTAAATTCCATGTTGAAACAATGATTTCTTTCTGACGTTGCGATATTTCCTGCTGGTCATTTCCTGACCCTCCGCCTGCCCCACCCATCTGTTGAGACTGTGTATATCGACGGTCAAATGGTTGGACCTGAATAAAATAAATATCGGAATTAGTGATCTGATCTCGATCACTCGCTTGCACATAATATGCAATCAAATCTCCCGCCACTAACTCTGTACCTAGCTGTTCATCAAAATCTAATTCTGGAAAAGAACGT
This sequence comes from Gammaproteobacteria bacterium, assembly GCA_965226155.1. Classification (GTDB taxonomy): domain Bacteria; phylum Pseudomonadota; class Gammaproteobacteria; order Eutrophobiales; family Eutrophobiaceae. Next base: position 2,281,359 of record OZ245331.1, on the reverse strand, counting down.
AGAGACTCCAACATAAAAACATGATCGTTCACAGCAGTACGACCATCGACAGGCATTGTAACCGTATACCATTCACCTCCATTGACTGAATAGTGCAATTCCATATTTTCCAGCACATAGTCATCTTCCGCTTTAGCCTGAACAGTCACTTCTTCAATACGACTTGCACTCCAATCACGTCCCGGACGGACAAGTTTTATATTTGGTTTACTATCTTCCAGTATTTTGATGAAGTAATCATCACTCAACCTGACCAACTCATTTCCAATTTTTGCTGCAAGGTAATACTGACCATCATCGATGATCTGAAAAGAGATCTTGCCCGTATTTTCGCTTAGCTTAAGCGGCTGCAATTCATTATTAAGGACCAGCACCCCGTTGGGTAACGGTGCATCGGTCGTTATTTCAAGGTCGATACCGGTACCTTTTATAGCGTGAATATCGCTCCCTGGGTCAAAGGTTTCAGGTGAACGCTGCGTCCATTCAGGATAATTGAACGTCAGCTTTAGGTTCTGTATGTCAGGCAAATCGACAATACTGATATTATAGCCGGGGCTACGAATACCTGCGGCAGTCACATAATAATTCACCGGCTCTCGCACTGAAAAAAATGTGAATTCAAAACCCTGCTCGGTTGAGACCATTTCGACTTCCTGCCAATTGATGTCTCCAATCTTCGCGTGGATTGATGCTCGAAACGGATCAAATCCAACCATACGTGCGAGCAATCTTACCGTCCCCCCTCGACGGACTGCCTCATCCCCTGGTGTGACCACAATAGATTGTGGCGGCATCAAATCTGAAAAAAGCCAGCCAGCCCATAGGTGCTGAATCCCATAGTTTAAAAAGCCGGGACCAGCGACGGCCGCCCATAGCAATACCCCAATAAATAATGCTGCCGCCCCAGCAGGAATAAATAATTCTTTATCCTGCACCTGCTGATTAACAGGAGTTACCTCTGCGATCTTCATACAATCTTCAGCCAAGAGCACCCTAAATGGGTTGGTCTTGTCCGCCATACCAAGATAAGTCTCAATTCGTCCACAGAAATCTGGGACTCGTGCCTCAATACGTTCACCCAACTGGCTACGCAATTTTTTTAAAGGCAATATAAAAAAAGTAAGCAAGGTACTCGTCAAAAATAATACCAATAACAACCTGGAACTATTGACAACTGCACTTGAAAATCCGGTCCGAACAGCCAGATAGGCACCGATAACCGAGATCAATAAAGCGACCAGTGACATGATTGCTGAGCACCGAGCAACCACCAGCTTCTTTAGCCTGTCCTGAAATGATTCTAGATAGGTTTCCAGAATTTGTAGGGTAGTTATCATCTCTTTTATCCTTGCCTAAATGCCAAATAGCTGTTTCCGAGAACAGATTCAACCACTACCACGACTGCGAGAACAATTAACAGAATATACCAAACTTCATAAGGATCCTGATGTATCGTGACTTCGGAATTAGCATCCCCAATAACATCCGTCACTGTTCCTGCATTACTCCAACGAGCTAACTCAGATGGAGCCATAATCGTAAGGTCAGATTCAAGCGGATCCGGGTTGACCGCAATAGTCGCCTCATTCCCTGTAGTATAGATCTGATAAAAACCAACTTCGTTCAGTTTTATATCCTGAGTTCGCAACGTTTCAGCCAAACCAAATATCTGATTTCCATGGGGATCAATAACTTGGCCTGCAGCTGTTCCTGACTGTTTCAACTGCATTGTGGTACCAATCAACTGGTTTTGATCTAGCAAAACTTCATCGGACAAATAGCCTGCAGCCTCTGCAATAAAATTTACAAATACCGGGCGCAGAGGAATATCACTCCATACATTATCTACACCAGTGAGAATTAATAGTATTTTACCTTGTCCCAATTTCTGTTCTAGCAGTAGCGGTTTACCATTATCTAAAGTAATAAGTAAATTATCATTTTCACCCAATTCCAGATTCAGACTTCGTGCCACATTGATATCCCGCCAACCACTGGTTTCAACAAGCGCCGGATGACTTGAATCCACCCAAGAGACGGCAATAGGTGGCATCACATTGGAAGTCATAGCAACCGACCCGATTTTGTTCTCGCTGACCGGCAACACTGTTAATGATAGGGATCGGTCACCGATTGCAGCCAAAATCGCGCCGCCAGAATGCAAATATTCAACCAATGTCGTGGCAAGTGTTTCATTCACTATCCCAAGATCATCAATGACAATCCAAGAGTATCGTTGCACGATGCGAGGGTCTATTTCATTTATTAAGACTGGCTCTACATTATATCCTCGAGGTCCAGTCTCAATGGCAGCAGTCAGATAAGTTACTGCCAAGGACTGCAAGTCATCCGTAATCAGCAATACCGGCTTTGGTGGTTGATTTACAAAGACCGTGTACATTTGATCATCTTCCGTAAGAAGATCGTTCAGACTGATACTGGTCTCTATAAGATTATCACCTGTAATAAACTCTAAATCCTGGAATTGAAAACGGGTAACCCCATCTTCTTTAATAAATCGTGTTTGTTCTCCTGCTATTTCATTATTATTTCTAAGGGTAACTGTGATTTCGTTCTCAATATTGTTATATCCTCGCACCCTGACTTCAATATTGCTATCAATCCGTGAGACTGAATCAATAGACAGGTTAACGGCATCGGCATTGCCGACAGGGTATAATTCTAGACGCATTTCCTTATTATCATTCTGACCAGGAATCAGTTCTGCAAACCGAGATGGTAAATTAGTCATTTGGAAATCGCTGATCAAGTGAATAGCTAGATTTAATGTACTCTCATTTATTATCGAGTTAATGTCCTCAACCAATCTTCCAAATTCCACCCGACCTGTCCCGACCTGGATCTTGTTAAGTGCCTGCTGTAATTCCTCTTGGGCAGGTGTGGGGCCAGCTAATATTGTTGTCGTATCTCCTGCACTAATAAGTTGACCCATATCTCCTTCGGTCATATTGCCGACAATTTCCTTTGCATTTGTTATTGCATCTGACATCCAGTCGCCGTATCTCATTGATAAGGACGTATCGATAACTATCACGTGGAGTGTATTATTCCCGCCTGTAATAGTTGTCACATCTCGATTCAGTATGGGTTTTGCAAAAGTGAACGCCATCAATAACAACAGCAATATCCGGATTGCTAATAGTAATAAGTAACGCAATTTCTTTTTTAATAGCACCTGTTGTTGGCTAGATTCCAACAACATAGTTGAACTGAAGGACTTACGTTCAGAATTTTGTACCTGTAAACGATGCAACCAAATTGGCAGTGCTATTAATGGAAGTCCAATTAGAAATAACGGTGCCAGTAAACTCATAGCTTACTTGCGTCTTAGCCTGAAGGTTAAATAATTTCTCAGAGCGAGGTCGAGTGAGTCAGTGGTTTTCAAAAAAACGTAATCTGCACCAAACCCTTTTGCAGCTTCTTTTAGTGACAAGATGTGCTCTTGTACACGCTGCGGGTATGCATCTCTGATAAATTGCTTCGACACCTCTACCGCATCCCCGGTTTCCACATCTTCCAGCAGCATCGCCTCGGAAAAATCTGGTTTTAACTCCTTAGGGTCCAAAACTTGGAACAAAATTATGTCATGTCCGATAAAGGCAAGTGGACGAACACTTTCAATCATTGCACTAGGGTCGCAATAGAAATCAGAAATAACAATAACCATTCCTCGCTGGCTAATAAGATCCCGAAAATGGCGGAAAGGCTTACCCAAATCTGTGCCTCGTGATGGCGTTGCCGCATCGAATGAATGTAAAACGCCCTGAAGTTTCCCACTCCGAGTCGATGGCTGCCGATAATCGCTGACCTCTTCATCAAAAACAATACAGCCCACTGCATCGTGTTGTTTATTGGCAAGATAGGCTAAGCTAGCTGAAAGAAACTTTGCATATTGCAATTTACTCACTGCGCCGGACGTAAAACCCATTGATGCGCTGTCATCTAATAGGATAACCAGATGACTATTGGTCTCTCCGAAAAAGCGTTTAATATAAGTTCGATCTGTTCTCGAATATACATTCCAATCAACAAACCGAGGGTCATCACCTTCTGCATAAGGACGGTATTCAACGAATTCCTGACTGAAACCGAAATTGGGAGAACGGTGCAAACCGATGAGGAAACCTTCCACAACAGCACGAGCAACCAATTCCAAATTAGATAAGCCGGCCAGTATCTCCGGCCGCAAAAGCTTAGTGGAAGAAGTTTGCGTGGCAGTCCCGTTATTCAAATAATTATTCCTCTATGTTATCCAATATGCCCTGTAATACATCATCGATCGTTAGACCATCGGATTCTGCGTGGTAATTGGTTAACACCCGATGCCGGAGTACAGGCAAGGCCACGGATCGAATATCGTCATACGTAACATGGTAACGGCCTGCCAACAACGCCAGTGCCTTCGCTGCTAGCGTGAGGAACATAGTAGCGCGAACACTAGCGCCGAAATTGACATATTTACGGACAGTTTCTGGAGCTGATTGTTCTTTCGGCCTGGTCATACGTACTAAATTGACTGCAAAGCGACTGACTGACACCGACACCGGTACCTGACGTACCAGCCATTGGAACTTCAGTATCTCCTCCCCATTCGTACATACATTGATATCAGGGATATCGATCCTTGTTGTATAGCGATTTACCACGTCGAGTTCTTCATCACTGTTGAGATAATCTAGAACCACATTGAACAGAAAACGATCGAGCTGTGCCTCCGGTAAGGGGTACGTCCCTTCCAGTTCAATTGGGTTTTGAGTAGCAAGTACGAAGAAAGGTGGACTCAATAGATGATTTTCCCCCCGTACTGTTACTGATCGTTCCTGCATGGCTTCAAGCAATGCAGACTGGGTCTTTGGTGGGGTACGATTGATTTCATCAGCCAACAATATATTTGTAAATATTGGGCCAGGTACGAAGGTCCATGTACGGTGACCTGTCGTCACATCTTCTTCAATGATATCGGTACCAGTCACGTCAGTCGGCATCAGGTCTGGGGTAAACTGGATGCGCTTATATGTCAGGCCAAGTGCATTGGCGACTGTCCGTACTAAGAGTGTTTTAGCCGTCCCGGGCATGCCGGTAATTAGACAATGACCACCTACCAATAATGTTATCAACAAATGATTGACTACATCATCTTGGCCGACGATAATTTTTCCTACTTCGTTGCGAATAGCACTAATCGCCGTCCTAAACGATTCGACAATAGGGCGAATCTCATCGGATTCCAAAGCCTTTAAATCTGTTTGATCATCTGTCATGGAATTTCATCCTCTGATTTTTGTTATTGTTGTCCCGGCTTAATAGTTTCAATCAACATTTTTTGCGCAGGACGGTAATGGGGCGCTATTTCAAGCGCTGTCAACAAGTGACTATGGGCTTCATCAGGTTTGTTGAGCCCCTGATTCGCACGGGCAATGCGATAGTGTGTCTCGGCAAGGTCGTGTGGATTCATCGCTAGCACTATTTCATATTCAGTAAGTGCAGCCTGTGCCAAATCAGCCTGTAGATACCAATCCCCGAGCGTATTATGTAAATCGACATCAAACGGTGCTACGAAATTAATGGCATCTAACACAGCAATTGCCTCAAGTCGGCGATCTTTTTGGTAAAGTCTATTAGCGAGGATTTTTAGAGCCTCGGGGGTGTACCCTCCTTTTTGCCAGAATTTCATCAAAATATTGAGTTCATTACTTTGGTCCTCTACCATTCCATAGGCTCGCGCTTGCATTAGGTACGGACTGTCACTCTCAACATAATCCGGAAATATGCCAATGGCCTTGCGCGTCGTTTCGATCACTTGATACCAGTTGGAGTCAGTAAATTGTTTTTTAGCTAAGTCGATCAATTCTTTCCATTCTTCTAGCCTCCACAGAAGTGTCCCAAATTGTTTATCAATATATTTATTAAATTCAATATCGAATGCAGCCGGGTTTACTCCCAATGCATTTCGTATAGATTGTCCGGTATCTACTCCTTGCTTGAAATGTTCGAGCATTTTATTGATGTTATCGAAACCATATCTATCGTTGATATACTGACAAATTAGACCTGCTTGCATATAAGAAACAATGACCTGATTGTTATAGCTCGGCCTAATGAATCCGCCATCTAACTCGGTAATTGGTAAAAACTTATCCTGCGATATTGCCAATAAGACATTTATAGGAATCTTCACCCCTTTTACAGGGCCGTATCGCCATTCTTCAAAAACCGACACGCCTTCGCTAAACCAACGTGGGACGAGATGGTCAGTCATTTCTAGCGTATATACATGTGCGATTTCATGCCAGAGTGCCGTGCCCCAGTGATATTCATTATCCGAATGCTCTGAAGGGGAATCCATAGCAAGCAAATAACCAAACGTCGCACCAAGTATACCTAGACCAGGCATACCGGTTGTACGTACAATAAAATCTTCATGATTGGGATAGATTTCAATGACAACCGGTTCCCTCGGATGAAATTGATAACGATCAGTAAACTCCGATAAGGCCTTGTCAGCCAGCTTACGGACATACGATGTCAATATCTGTCGCTCATCCTTATGCAACCTTAACGTTAATCGTGGAAATCCGTCTTGTGGGGGTTGTTCAGGGAAATGAACTAACTCAAAATCATCAAAGTCATCAAGCAACCGCAGAGTATTAGCCGTCTTTGGGTTGTATGGATCCCCTTGATAGGCAATTTTTAAATGCTGGTGTGCAAGCGATATCTCATTAGTACGTAATAGATTAATGCCTAATTCTGTATGCGCCTGCCAATGATCAGGCTGCACTTCGACAGCCTTCTGAAAAAGATTTACAGCTTCACGGTAACGTCGTGTTATCCAGAAGTAATATCCGGGTATTGCATAGACATCACCATAGCTGGGATGTTCAGATAATGCCAAATCTATCCAATGACTATCGTCTTTACCATTTAACAAGTCAACTGTAGCACGTAGTGCATATATTTCTAGCTTGGGTAATTGCGCATTGTCAGCAAGCGTACTCGCCTCATCCAAAAGATTCGCCACCCGATCACGGTTTCCTTTTTCAATTGCGATTCTAGTAAGTAGCAAAATTGCTTGCAAACGTGCTCCCGATGCAACATCGATATTTTCAATGACCGGCGCTAGGGCACTGACCGCCTCTGATTGAAACCGCTCGACCAGTGTATGGGCCATCCCTACACGGGCGTAGCCATTGTCCGGTTCAATCTCCAGAGCCTCAGAATATAGATCCATTGCATCTTGAAATTGGTAAGTCTCCATAAACAGATCGCCCCATCGCTGACGGATTTCTGCATTGTCAGGAGATAACTGGATTGCTGATTGGAATATACGATTGGCAGTGTTGAGATCCGCTAAGGCCCAACTGATTTCGGCTTGGACCTCGGGTTTGTCAGTGATGCTCAATAAATCACGGTAACAATGTCTGGCTTCGGTTTCTTTTCCCTGCCATGCCATCTGGTCACAGATTAGTAGCATAGGATCAGTAACGGCACCATAATGGATCTGCCGCGCGAGCGATTCTTGTACACCACCTACCAACACTAAGATTAAAGTAGTCATTAATCTAAAAATACTATTCAATTTTAAAACGCCATTATTGAGCATTTTCAGTAGCCCCAATATGCTTATCAATTTGATCCTGAACCAGCGCGAGATCAAGCGTCAAGGCTTGAAACTGACGCAAATATTCGTCAATTTCCATCTGCTGCTTGCGTAATTGTAAATTCGTTATCTTCTCATCTATTTGGTCACGACGATTAATCAGATGAGTAAGCACCAGATCATCATTGTCTGCCTTTTCAGAACTTAACCGCGCCAAGGTAAATTGAGATGCACGATGACCTGCGAGCTGTGGATGCTCAGTTGCGAGATTGCCTTGAAGTTCGAAGTAGTCTTTCACCTGACGTGCCGCATAATCAAATGCTTCCTGCACCGTTATAACGTTATTTTTATTTATGTCAGATGTAGGGTCGTCAAATGCATCTATAAAATAGTTGCCGAAACGTGGTGCAAGGCGTTCATTACCACTTTTTGTCGCCGTAATGATAATGCGTTTATCATCTTTCAATTTTTTCATGACTGCACCACTGGCACTGCTGGTAATTATCAGTAGTTGTACTTTCGAAGGCTGCGCATCCAATATTGAGAACAAATCATCTTCAGTCAGATCGGGACCCGGAATATTGAATTTATATTCCAACCCGTCAAAGCTTCCATGTCCAATGAAAAAAACCGCTATACGATCTTCGGCTTTGGTCGATAAGCTCAATTTTTTAAAGAAATCTAGTATATTGTTACGGCTAGACTGTTCTCCTGAAAAAACCATTACCCGCTTTTTATCGGTAACCGTCTCGGAAACTTCTATCAGTTTGCCAACCTGCCTATCAAATTCAGCCCCGTATTCAGGAGAACCGTCAAGACCCTGAATAACAGTAAAATACAGGTCTCCAAAGCTAGGTAGCGGCATCAATAGCAGGAGCAGCAACGGAAGTCGTATCATATGGTCCTCCAGCGACGCCGGAGTAACCACTCCACCGTCTTAAGCGTTAGCAATAATAAAAAGACCAGTGGCGCATCCCATAATGGATGAATTTCTTGCTCGGTAATCCCAGCTGACGAATAACGAATTGCATCAGGTAACTCATCGATGTCATCTAAGTTCCAGTTTTGTCCTCCGGTTACATTCGCCAATATATCCAGCAGTGTCTGGTTTCGCCGGAGGGAATAAGACTCAGCTTGACCAGCATCATGATGAACTACTAATCGGGCGGACTCAATTGGGTCATCATTCCTGCTTGAAATTACTTCTATCGAATAGGTGCCACTCTCGTCTGGCTCGAACTCCGCAGTCATAATACCTCGACGCTCAGTTGAAGGATGCATCACAACAGAATCTGTCTCACCTGATGGGCGGGTGATTACCGCAGTCAGATTTAGATCTTCAACTATTTCAAATGAGGGGTTTCTTATTTCTGAATTCAGTTTTACCTTATCATCGAACTGCTGTGCTGATAGTTCAAAACGCCCGGGTGAGTTAATTACCATCTCACGCAATAACTGGCGCCAGAATGTTTCATGCCGTTGATCTTCATGCGGCAAGCTCATCTGCCAGCGCCATGTGCCACCTGTAGCAAGGATATAGCTGCGGCCTTTACCATAGGGTTGGGTAACCAATAACGGTTGTTGTTTGTCTCCGACGATTATATTCAACAAACTAACTGCAGCAGGCCTTAGTGAACCAATATTCTGGTAATCAGCAATTTCAGGTAATTCACGCCACAACCGAATATTTTCATCAGGCGTTTCACTGAACTTCATCATCGCTGTATTACGTCCGGTGGTTGTTAATACAACTTTTGCGCGTTCCCTGACAAAACTGGATTCAGTTTCTGAGAGCCTAGCAGGAAGGACCTCTTCAATCGAAGATTGTCCCCAACCGCCGTTCCCCAATCCGCTCAAACCTGCGAGCATGATTAAACTTCCGCCTCTATCACTTACGAAGTCACGAATCATAGCCTGCTGGTCCAGAGTAAAGCTTACAGCCTCGATACTACCTATAATCAAAGCATCATATTTGAAGAGTTCCGACCTTTCCGTAGGGAATCCCTGTTCCAGTTCATCTGAGGCATCTATACCCTGGCGGTAAAATTTATTTTGACTTACCCGTAACAATGATACGAGTGTGACACTCGGATCTTCAGTCAGTGCACGACGCAGGAATTTATATTCCCACCTCGGTTCACCTTCAATGTAGAGTACCGTGTATTTTTGTTCTTTGATTTCTACGATTTTACTTCGGCTATTATTTTGTATTATTTGTTCGTTAGCTAGCCTGTCTAACGAAAATGTCAGCAAACGGTTGCCAGTATCCGATATCTCAAAGTCTACCCATACGGTAGTTACCGGTGTATCTTCAGGTAAAATAACTTCAGCTGTGGTTAATAATTTTTCGCCATCATAAACCTTAACCCTTGCCAGAGCCGCATTATCATGTCGAATAACAACTCGAGCAGACAAAAGCGTACCAGGCATAGCTTGATCAGGAACAGTTATTTCTTGTAATTCTAGATCTTCATCAATTTTATCTCTTCCGATCCCAATAGTGTGTACTGGTACGCCGTAACTCGAAATCTCTGAAAGCTTATCTTGTGTTAGTGCCCCATTATTGTCAGCACCATCACTTAGCATGATCACCGCAGCCAAGGGTGAGACCCGCGCCTGTCTTAGTACTTGGATTATGGACTCGCCTATATGTGTCTGTGATGCTGGGGCTGGCAAGTTATCAAATGTATTCGCAGTGACAGCCTCTCCTGAAAACACATACCTCTGCAAGGTATATTCGTTTTCAAGCTGTTTAAGAGTATCGCCCTTCAGCACTGACAACGCCTGCTGCATGCGTGGTACTTCACCTTCCACATAATTCATGCTTTCAGAAGTATCCAACAGTATTGCTATGACATTTTCATAGGGACGCAGATGTTCAGTCTTTAATGCCGGTTGCCAGATAATACACAACACCAATATCGTCATACTTAGTTGTAATATCCATAGAACCGTAATCTGCCAAAATTCAAGCGCCTTGCGTCTAGCTAGCAACATTCCAGAAATTATAATTGCTGCAACTAGAATTAATGTGGCTAATAACCATAAAGGTAAACTGCTATCAAATACGAACTCACCTTGTTCAAAAACAATTTTTGGGTAATTTATGAAAAATTCAACCATACTTTCTTAGTGAGTCATGGCATAAATGACATAGTTAATACCAAATCGATAAGCAAGTGCTGTCATCGGCTCAGGATATTGTGGATGGTCGGCATGTTCCAAAGCATCGCCGATATCCATATTAAAATTGATTGCAACGATTAAGCGGCCACTATCATCATAAATACCTCTCCAGTGAGGAGTAAATCCATCACGTTCATAAGTCTGACCGCTCCAGTAAGTATGCATGCCGGGAATCTGGATACGATTATCGAGATCATAAAGCACATGCATGACTTCATCCGATTCAGAAATTTCGATCACAGATCGATCCGGAAATAGCCGTTGCATAGAAGACATGGAACCCAGCCCACTCCAACGTCCCATGAAAATCGTCTACCATCAGAAAACCACCACGAAGCAAGTATTCACGTAATTGTGTAATCTCTTCATTACTAAGTACCCACGAACCGGCTTCTAAAACGTATAACCAAGGAAAATCAAACAAATCAGCGTCCAGTAGCTTCAGGTAATGTCCCTCCGCCGAGGCATTCACACGGGTCAACCTACTCAGACCCTCTAGAAAGTGATATTCCGCTTCAGGCCAGTCAGCTCGCCAACCACCACTGCCCCTATAACCATAGCCATACAATCCTTGCTTACTTGAAGAATAAATCATCCGGGTAAATTTAAATTCTGAATCATAATTAACTTCAGCGACAGGCATGGGAGGCTCCCCATTGGCACTGGATATCAACAGTACCAAAATACCAATCAGAGTTACTCGAAGACTGGTGTCATGAGAAATATTCATAATTTTTTCTACTTTCGAGAACCTTATTTTTAGGTCAGCCATTTATATAGTGATAACTCGGCGCAAAGTACAAATATCCAGCAGCTTGTCTATTCTATTTAGAATCTCAAAAATTGCTTGTCTCTATTTTATCGAAATATCCGTTTTTATATTATGCCTACATGACTGTAGATATGCTTTTTGACATATCTGTATTTTCAATGTTCGACAAAATTCTTCTATATCTCGTGAAATAATGTAAAAAGCAGTATATCTGTCAAGTAACAAACTAATCTATAATCGACTTCCATGCATATTTCAGTATTAATATCATCTACATTCATCAAGATTAGACGTCCTGTGTTCTGGGCATTTTTGATTTTAGTATTGTTCGGATGTACCACACCTACGCAAGTTGATGTAATACACAAAGATAGGCCGGATCTGTACAGTCTCGAGGTTTACAAAACATTACCACCGTCGAAAGTTTTCAAGGTTTCTAAATTAAACTCTGTACTCAGGATTTATGTGGGGCGTGAAGGACCACTTTCCAATCTAGGACATAATCATGTCATTTCCAGCAATGACCTATCAGGTTACATTTATCTTCCTGATAATATTGATAAAGCCTTCGCAGATCTTATTATACCGGTCCATGACCTAGTCGTGGATGACCCTAAGGAACGGTCGCTTGCCGGGGAGGACACATTATCAACACTGAGCGAACCCAAAATAACTAATACCCGAGAAAATATGTTACACAGTGATGTCCTAGATACAGCCAACTATCCTGAAGTCAGTATCCATCTTCAATTGACTGATTTGAACGGTGAAAATGCGCTGTTCACCATTGATCTGGAATTTAAAAATAATCGAATCCCACTGCGATTGACCGGAACCCTAGTTCACGATGGAAATCAGTTAACTATTGAAAGCCGATTTGAACTCGATCACCAACAATTGGGCGTTCGGCCGTTTGCGACGCTGGGAGGTGCACTCCGAGTAGCTGAAACTTTAGGGTTCCAGCTACTCGTGAGTGCTGAGTCACATTAATACTAAGTCAGTAGCTATTATAAAACTCTCACCTTCAATTAACATGAGGGCCGATCCATCCAAACCAGCCTGCTTAAAAGCAGGTAAATTTTGATTCACATTTTAACAGCTTCGATTTCAAGCTGGATATCTATAAGAGCACCGATCGCTGGCACGGCGCGTTCCATACCGAACTCTCTGCGGTCTATCTGTGCGGTAGCACTAAAACCAGCTTTCATTTTATCTCGTACCGGAGCGACCTTGTTAATGGTAACATTGAGTGTGACCGGTTTAGTTTCCCCAAAAAATGACAGGTCGCCTATGACATCCATGGTATTCTCCCCTGTCTTTTTTACACTGTTGCTGTTGAAGGTAATAGTTGGTTGATTCTCAACATTTAACCATCTTTCCCCTTTCACGTCCGATGCCCAGGAATCGGTATTCATATCTAGACTGGCAGTGTCAATCGTCACTTCGACACTAGAGTTCTCTAAATTTTTCTCATCGAATTCAATTTTGCCATCAAAACTTCGAAACGCCCCATTTGATTTTGAGAACCCCTGATGACTGACAGAAAACAAAATCTGCGAATGTGCCTTGTCAAAAACATAGGTGTCAGCAAAGACAGGTCCTGTAGTGATAATAGCAACACAAAAACTTATTAAAAAAGCTAGTCTTCTCATTTTAATACTCCCCATTTTTATAGTGATACTGTCCTTAAATAGCCGAGCTCAGTAGCAGAGCTGGTGTCCATGGCATTTATTATTCCATCTCTTTCGACACAAATAGTATCCCCTAGTTCCGGCCAGTTCAATCGTGGATACAGTACTAGGGATTTCTTGATTATATATGCAGTAACTTAAGGTATTTACCGCGAATACTCTTCTTTAATTTTATAGATTTGTGGATCCATTGACTTTAGTCCGGCAAACACTATGCTCGGATCTCAATCAAATAACACATACGAGGAAAAGACCATGAAATACGGTGCCAAAAATCAACTAACGGGTAAAGTGACCAGCATTAAGAAAGGGGCTGTGATGAGCCAAGTCAACCTGACTATTTCTGCCGGTATTAGTATGAGTTCAGTAATGACACTGGATTCTTTAAAGAATTTGGGAATAAAAAAAGGCAGTAAGGTAAAAGTAATAGTGAAAGCGATAAATGTCTTGCTAGTAAATGAATAAGGTAATCACCCTCAATTTACAGGTTTATACCAACTAAGTTTTTCATGCAGCTTGACCACTTCACCAATGATCATCATGGATGGCGGCTTTATTGCTTCCTTTCCAATCAGGGCAGGCAATGTCTCTAAATCACCTATGATCACCCGTTGTTCGGGTGTAGTGCCCTGCTGAATGATGGCAGCAGGCGTGGTTGCTGACATCCCTCGATTAATGAGTTCACTGCTCAGTAATCTGATCCCACCCACACCCATATAAATAGCGACAGTTTGTTTAGGCTGAAGTAACGCGTCCCAGTTAAGGTCAAGTTTCCCATCCTTAATATGCCCTGTTACAAATAAGCATGACTGCGCATAGTCTCGATGTGTAAGAGGGATGCCTGAGTAGCTTGCGCAACCGGCAGCAGCAGTAATGCCTGGGACAATTTGGAATGGAATACCATGTTCAGTTAGCGTCTCGATCTCTTCACCACCACGTCCAAAAATAAATGGGTCACCACCTTTTAAACGCAGTACCCGTTTACCTTCTTTCGCTAGTTTTATTAGTAATCGATTGATCTCTTGCTGTGACAGGCCATGTTGGTCAGTCTGCTTACCGACATAAATCTGTTCGGCATCCCGTCGCACTAATTCGACAATTGCCGGTGCAACTAACCTATCGTATAACACCACATCCGCTTGTTGCATTAGACGTAAGGCTCGAAAGGTTAGTAAATCAGGATCGCCAGGTCCACCACCTACCAAGTATACTTCACCGCTAGAATTAATTGTGCTATCACCATGCGCTAGTTTCTCAGATAATGCATCCAATGCCGCTTTATCCTGACCAGCGAAAAACATTTCTGTAATGGGTCCCTGTAATGCTTCTTCCCAAAATCTCCTACGCTTCTGCATGTCTGGAATCTGCTCGCGTACTCTGGTCCGGAACGATTTTATTAGAGTAGCAAGTTTGCCATAAGCGGAGGGAATCATGGTCTCTAACCGTGCGCGTAATATCCTGGCAAGAATAGGAGAGGCACCACCTGTAGAAATAGCGATCTGGACTGGGTCTCGATTAATCACTGACGGCATGATAAAACTACAAAGCTCGGGATTGTCCACCACATTGACCGGAATCCGTTTTTGTTTCGCATCTAGGGAAACCTGATTATTGACTACGGAATCATCGGTTGCGGCTATAACCAGAACAACACCTTCGAGATATGATTCACGGTATTCACTTTCTATATAAGTAATTTGTCCAGCTGACTGCTTCTGCCTCAAAGCGTCACACAATTTACGGGCTACCACCGTTACCTGAGCATTGGCTGAAAGTAACTGGTTGACCTTACGCAAGGCGATATTACCACCACCCACCACCATGCAAAGCTGATTCTGAATATCAAGAAATAAGGGGAGAAATCGCATGAAAATATTTTACAGGATATTTAGCCACATTAACTGATTATCCTTATACTAAGAACATTATTGATATTAACTAGTCTACCAATGAAAAAATTATAGTCCTAAGGTTCGGAAATTGTGAAACCCTGGATTTGTATCGGCTTATTAATATTGGTAACGACTTCACTAAATGCTGCCGATAGTGAGATTCTGGATGTCCGCGGTATTATTGAATTACAAACATACAAAAAACGACAGATCCCAAAGCTGGCTTAAAGTAAAAGGGACACAAGAAGCCGTTACCATCTACACACCTGTCCGAAGTGGATAATCTATTTTGAGCGAATCCTCAAACTTCCTATGAGTGAAAAATACCAGCCGGAAGGCTTTCAGATACTTAACAGCGC
Source organism: Gammaproteobacteria bacterium (assembly GCA_965226155.1). GTDB lineage: Bacteria > Pseudomonadota > Gammaproteobacteria > Eutrophobiales > Eutrophobiaceae. Next base: position 2,265,841 of record OZ245331.1, on the reverse strand, counting down.
ATCGCTTAACAAAGATACTGCGTTTACTGAAGATGAACGTAGACAATTCAAGTTGCGGGGTTTATTACCGCCTAGAGTATCTTCCCTTGAAATACAAATGCAACGAGCGCTAGAAGACATGCACCGTAAGCAAGATGACATCGAACGTTATGTATTCCTTACTGCCCTGCAATCACGGAATGAACGATTGTTCTATAACATCATTATGAACACAATCGAAGAGACTATGCCATTGATCTATACACCGACGGTGAGTCAAGCCTGCAAAGAATTCGCGCATCTATATCGTAGGCCTAGGGGATTATATGTGACAGCTGAAGATAAAGGTGAGATGAAGGATGTCCTTAACAACTGGCCATATAGAAATATTCGAGTAATCGTGGTGACCGATGGCGAACGCATCCTTGGCCTGGGCGATCTCGGCGCAAACGGCATAGGCATCCCCTTAGGCAAACTGACACTCTATGTGGCGTGCGCTGGGATCCAACCCCATCAATGCCTACCAGTGATGCTGGATGTCGGTACTAACAACAAGAAATTACTGAACGACTCGCTATACCTCGACATTAACCAGAATCGACCCACCGGTGAGGAATACTTCGAGATCGTGGACGAATTCATCGATGCGGCATCCCATGTATTTCCTGAAGCGTTGATTCAGTTCGAAGACTTTTTAACGCCTAACGCTTATGCCCTGCTACAAAAATATCGTGATCGTATCCTTTGCTTCAATGATGATATTCAGGGCACAGCCGGTGTGGCATTGGCTGGTGTGTATGCGAGTACACAGTTATCAGGATTAAATTTCACTGATCTGCGTATCACGTTTCTCGGCGCCGGGTCTGCGGCGACAGGGATCGCAGATTTAATCTGTTATGCGTTTCAAAAAGAAGGCATCACGGAAGATGAAGCACGCAAGCGCTTATGGTTCGTGGATATAAATGGTCTTGTGGTTAAAGGAAGCCCTGGTCTCATGCCACATAATTTACCCTATGCACATGAGCATGAACCCATCAGCTTTGTCCCGGCAATCAAAACCATTAAACCTCACGTGTTGATAGGCGCTACGGGCTCACCGAACACCTTCACCCGTGAAGTGGTAGAGACAATGTGTCATCTTTACGAACATCCCACCATCTTTGCTCTCTCCAATCCGACTTCCAGAGCCGAATGCACCGCACAGGACGCCTATGAATGGAGTAATGGCAAAGTGATCTTCGCTAGCGGTAGCCCCTTTGGCGAGATAACTTGTCAAGAACAGAGGTTTCGACCGGGATAAGGCAACAACGTCTACATCTTTCCAGGTATCGGCCTTGGCGCCATCATCAGTAAGAGCAAGATGATCACCGATGACATGTTCCTGGTCGCTGCCCGTTGTCTCGCACAACAGGGGACAAAGGCTGATTTGCAACAAGGATCAATCTATCCACCAATGAAAAACATTCGTGATGTTTCACTAAAGATTGCTATAGAAGTTGCAAACTATGCATTTGAGCATGGACTAGCTAGAGCTCAAAGACCGGATGATGTCGAACAGGCTATTACAAATTATATTTATGAGCCTAAGTATTGATGTAGCCTTTAGTCGAGGGACTTCACATTTAAGCTTGGTGCGACCGCATAATACAGCACGACACCTGAGAGGATGGTGATGATCGCCGCCAACATTTGCCAAGGTTCGCGTTCTGCAGCAAGACCAGCGAACAACAGCGTAAACAAGATGAAAACCGTCGGTGCCCATGGGTATCCTGGCAGTTGACTAGGATCGAACCCTCTGCGACGGACCAAGATAAACAAGCTGCTAACGGTTAGCACAGCACTGAGTCCTAGTGTAAATCCAAGATAAGACAACAACTCCCTTAAGGTGGCTATCCATACTACTATGATTGCCAGTATGGCTTGCATCGCTATTGCCATACTAGGTACCTCACCCTTGAAACGTAAAAGCTTCGGCATCAAACCATCGTCAGCCATCTTTGCATATACCCTTGGGCCTATCATGACCATAGCGGAAACAGAAGTGAACAAAGCAACTAAGATGATAATACGAACTATAGTTGCTAGAGAATCACCCATCAGTTCTCGGGCGGCGATAGTCGCGACATCTTGTTTAAAGGCTATGGCTTCTGGTCCAGGTACAAAAACAAAGATAGCGTTTAATAACAAATAAATGATCATGGTAATAGCCGTACCATAGACCATGGCTTTAGGAATGATATTACGCGCGTCTGGTACTTCACTGGCAATATAGATAGCAGCATTGAAACCGGAATAACTAAAGGAGATCCACATCAGGGTCAAAGCAAATGTGTAGATTGAAAATTCTGCCGGCGCATTCTGCTGATAAGCCTGCACACCGTTCCAGTCGCCAACTTCCGTACCTAAAAAGGCAAATACAATAAATCCAAAGATCAATATCAACTTTGTGGCGACGGCAATGTTCTGCAATAACGTACCTCGCTGTATACGCAAGCCGTGGGTCAAGGCAGCCAAGAGAATCACGGCGGAAGCAACGATATTATCCGGAGTCATTTCGCGATAAATCACAGGCAGATAACTCTCGAAGGTAATCGCTACGTAAGAAATAGCGCCAGTGAACCCAGCCAACAGTGAAACCCATCCAGCAACGAAACCAACCATGGGATGGATCACTCGGGAAAGAAACAGGTATTCTCCGCCAGAGATTGGCATCATTTTTGACAGTGAGCCATAACTAAGAGCGCCACACATGGCGAGACAACCGCCTATAAACCAAGCAAGGACGATCAAAATAGGCGAACCCAGATCCCCCATCGCAAAACCGGAAGTAGTAAATACACCTGCACCGATCATATTGGCGATGACAAGACCTATGAGGGTATACAAACCTATCATGAGGTTAGTTTCGGAAAAATTAAAGAGTATCTACTTCAATTCTTTTTAAAGCGTCGCATGAAGCTCTGTTTCATGCTATCTAGGGTAAAGTCTTCTACCAGATTGAAATTATTATCCAATATTTGTTGGGTAAGTATCTCTTTTGTATTCGTAGCTCCAACATGTTCGATAAGTCTCGGGGATATTTCCTCACTTGAAATATCAAAGTCGACAATAATCAATTGCCCACCCGGTTTTAACGCCTTATGCATGGATGCCAGCATATCTTGATAATAAATAAAATGATGGTAGGCATCGCTAGTGAATATGAAATCTACAGAATTTTCGGGTAGCATGGTAGTTCGCTCACTGCTTAGAATTGTCTCAACCTGCCCCAGACCAAACTCCTTAGCTTTACGATTGAGATGGTCAATAAATTTGGAGCTGATGTCGACAGCATAGACTTTACCGTCATCACCGGTCACCTCTGCTAGTAGGGGGATAAACAACCCTGTCCCTGCACCGACGTCTGCAACTGTCTGTCCATGTTTAATCCCTATCGCAGCAATAATCTCATTACGGAAGTCATAAACTTCGCGGCCTTCTACTTCAAATCGCTGACTCCAGAGTTCGACATCAAGATCTTCTGACTTGAAGTTGGCATTGATGTCATTTTGCACCGCCGGCTGTGCAACAATGGCGGCAAATGGAAGTATCAGATAAAGAAGAGCGCTATAAACAAAATTATTTTTACTCATATTAAAAGCCCCTTAAGTTGGTAACGAAGCACTTCACATTAGAACCGCTGTGCCCTCACTCAGGTCTTGGGCAAAGTTACTCCAGTTTGTCCTTGGTATTTACCACCTCGATCCTTGTAGGAAATTTCGCAGACTTCATCCGACTCCAGGAAGATGACCTGTGCTACGCCTTCATTTGCGTAGATCCTTGCCGGCAAAGGTGTAGAGTTAGAGAATTCCAAGGTGACGTGGCCCTCCCACTCTGGCTCCAGCGGCGTGACATTGACGATGATGCCACAGCGGGCATAGGTTGATTTACCTAGGCAGATGGTCAGGATGTTTCTGGGAATTCGAAAAAACTCAACTGTACGCGCAAGGGCAAATGAGTTAGGTGGGATAATACATACATCTGCATCTACGTTAACAAAACTATTATCGTCGAATGACTTCGGGTCGACCACCGCAGAATTGATATTGGTAAAAATACGAAATTCCGGCGCGCAGCGTACATCATATCCGTAGCTAGAAGTACCATAAGAAACAATTCGTCCTGTTCCATTTTTTTTAATTTGGTTAGGCTCGAATGGGTCTATTAGACCTTGTTCCTTTGCCATACGGCGGATCCATTTATCACTTTTTATACTCATTAAATTAGTTGCTCTTCGCTAATTTATTGTTCTTTTCATGAATTCTATCTTCTTCCATACCACCAAGATAGTGTAGATTGAAAAATGACTAGTCATGTATTTTCGACAACAATTTTTGGAAACTTCGCACTATAGTCTTTAGTTTGCATCGCCAGTTGAGCAGCTGTTTTGCGCGCAATGGAACGATAGTTCAGCGTGATAGCGGAATCGGGAGCTATGGCCACTGTAGGCTTACCATTATCCACCCCCTCTCTGATACGGATGTCCAATGGCAAACTACCCAGCAGATTAACGCCATATTGGGTCGCCATCTGTTGACCGCCACCCGAACCAAAGATAAATTCTTCATGTCCGCACTGGCTACAAATATGGGTGCTCATATTTTCGATAATACCAAGCACCGACACCTCCACTTTCTGGAACATCTTTAATGCTTTTCGCGCATCTAATAAGGCGATGTCCTGCGGTGTAGTAACGATCACCGCACCGCTCACGGGGATCTTTTGACATAAGGTTAACTGTATATCACCGGTTCCCGGCGGTAGATCAATCACCAGATAATCTAATTCTTTCCAGTTGGTTTCCCCCAAAAGTTGTTCCAATGCTGAGGTCACCATCGGTCCACGCCAGATCATGGGCGTTTCCTCATCGATCAGATATCCAATAGACATGGTTTGCAAACCGTAGCTCAATTTCGGATCCATGGATTTCCCGTCCGGACTTTCCGGTCTACCTTGGCACCCGAGCATACGTGGCTGACTCGGTCCATAAATATCCGCATCCAGTATCCCCACTGTTGCCCCTTCCGCCTGTAAGGCAAGTGCTAGATTAACTGCAGTAGTAGATTTGCCGACACCTCCTTTGCCAGAGGCAACAGCAATGGTATTTTTGACGTTCTGTAGTGGCTTTACCCCCTTTTGTACTGCATGAGAGGTAATATCGACAACAACATCCACATTGACTGAATTCACACTATCGACGGAGCTAATTACTCGAGTAATTTCTTCCCCCAATCGGTCACGATACCCAGCGGCGGGATAGCCGAGTTCTATGGTTAGATCTACTTGGTCCTTATTGATGCGGATATCCTTTACGGCATTTGCAGAAATGATGTCTTTCTGTAGGTTTTCATCCACCACTTCAATCAGTATCTGATTGATTTGATCACGATTTATATCAGGCATAGATCCAACAGTGTTTGGTTTATTGATTTATCACCATCTTACATCATTTTTAATTACCCTGTTTCACATGCTTACTTCATACTATCCTGCAATAATGTTAACTTACGCGCTAGTTATCACTAATTATCGCTATGTCTGCAAGTAAAAGAAAAATACTGGTCACCAGCGCCCTGCCCTATGCTAACGGCGCCATCCATATCGGCCATCTAGTTGAATATATTCAGACAGATATCTGGGTACGATTTCAGAAGATGCGCGGTCATGATTGTTTGTACGTTTGCGCTGATGACGCCCACGGAACACCGATAATGTTGCGCGCAGAACAAGAAGGTATCAAACCAGAGCAACTTATTAATCGGATCTGGGATGAACACCGTGAAGATTTCGCTGGGTTTTCGGTGGATTTTGATAATTATTATTCGACACATTCCGATGAGAATCGGGAAATATCCACCATGATCTATACAAAGCTGCAGCAAGCTGGGTATATATCCGAAAAAACCATTGAGCAGTTCTTTGATCCAGTTAAAAAAATGTTTCTACCAGACCGTTTTATTCGCGGCGAATGTCCATTTTGCCATGCAGGTGATCAATATGGTGACCAGTGTGAGTCCTGCAACAGGACATATACCCCGACTGATTTAGTCAATCCAGTGTCGGCCTTGTCGGGTGCAACGCCGATAAAAAAAGAATCGGTACACCTGTTTTTTAACTTACCGAAATTTGAGTCGATGCTACGCCAATGGACTCGTGCCAACCTGCAACCGGAGATCGCTAATAAACTGGATGAATGGCTCACCGCAGGCCTGCAGGATTGGGACATCTCTCGAGATGAACCTTATTTCGGCTTTGAGATCCCGGATAAACCGGGTAAATACTTTTACGTCTGGCTAGACGCGCCTATTGGTTACTTCGCAAGTCTGAAGAATCTGTGTGAACGGACGGGGCTTGATCTCGACGACTATATCCAAGCTGACAGCAAGGTGGAAATGTATCACTTCATTGGCAAAGACATTATGTACTTTCATGCCCTTTTCTGGCCGGCCATATTGGAAGGTAGTGGTTTGCGCAAACCAAGCAATATCTATGTGCACGGCTTTCTCACGGTAAACGGACAAAAGATGTCTAAGTCACGCGGCACCTTCATCACGGCGAGTACCTACTTGAAGTATCTCAATCCGGAATATCTTCGCTATTATTATGCCGCAAAACTGGATGCAGGCGTCGATGATATTGACCTAAATTTCGATGACTTTTTATTGCGAGTTAATTCTGACTTGGTGGGTAAGGTTGTCAATATCGCTAGTCGTTGTGCTGGCTTCATCAATAAAAAGTTTAAAAGTAATCTTAGCAGCGAATTAGCCAATGCCGAACTTTATCAACGGATTGCTACTAGCGGTAATAAAACTATCAAAAAACTTTATGAGTCTCGGGAATACAGCAAGGCCATGCGCGAGATCATGCTGCTCGCCGATGAAGTGAACCAATACATAGACGAGCACAAACCTTGGATTATTGCTAAAGAAGAAGGGCGTGACGACGAACTGCAGTCCGTCTGCAGCATGAGTCTGAATTGTTTCCGTCTGTTAATACTTTACCTAAAACCGGTATTACCAGGGCTTGCTAGAGAATCCGAAGTTTTTTTAAACATTCAACCACTTGAATGGAACGACTTACATACACCATTGCTTGGACATACAATTCATCAATTCACACCACTTCTGATCCGAGTAGAAAAGGGTAAGATCGACGCTATGAAAGAAGACAGCAAAGAAGATTTAACTTCATAAGGAGAAGAGAAACTGGTTACTAATCAGCTACAAGACAATCCAGTTGCGACTGAGATTACCATCGATGATTTCAGCAAAGTTGACATGCGTGTCGCTCGTATTATCAAGGCAGAACTGGTAGAAGGCGCAGACAAACTGCTGCAACTGACGTTGGACATCGGCGGTGAAACAAAAAATGTTTTCGCTGGGATAAAGGTAGCCTACGATCCGCAGACACTGGAGGGTCGATTGACTATGATGGTGGCCAACCTACAGCCGCGGAAGATGCGTTTTGGAACTTCCGAAGGCATGGTGCTAGCAGCGGGTCCGGGTGATAAGGATATATTTCTTTTGAGTCCTGACAATGGTGCAGAACCGGGGATGCGTATCAAATAATGTGACTGAACTTTTTTTAATTATAATCAGCACTAGCCTGGTTAATAACCTGGTGCTAGATTACATGCTAGGCGTTGACCCAGCGATTGCAGTATCCAAACGGATAGAAGCTACCTATCACCTGTGTATTCTCATGCTAATCGTGGCCCCGTTTACAACCGTGATTACCTATCTGCTACATTTCTATGTGCTGCTACCACTAGACCTTGTCTACTTACAATTAATCAGCTTCGTATTATTAATCAGCGCAACCATTATGATACTAGAATGGTTTATCAGGAAACTAAAACCAGCGCTACATGAGCGTATCCGTTTGTATATATCGATCGTGATTGCCAACTCTACTGTTACCGGCATAGCTTTATTGAATATTAAGACTAATATTGGCCTGGTTGGATCATTTTTATCCGGGCTTGGTAGTGCCATCGGCTTTGGTCTGGTACTACTAGTGATAACGTCGATGCGTGAGCGGATTACTGATGCCGATGTACCCGTGCCGTTCCAGGGAGTTGCTATGTTGTTAATAACACTTGGTCTAATGTCTATGGCATTTCTCGGTTTTACTGGAGTCGTTGTGATCAAATGATCGGGTTTGTTTTTGTCTTAGTCATTGGCGTTCTATTCGTCCTATCATACTATCCGCGTAGAAGATCAGTATCCGATGCGCAGCGTTTTGAACGCCGCTTACATCAGAAGATTGATAGTATTGATTCCCTATTGCCTCAGACTCAATGCGGGAAGTGCGACTTTTCAGGCTGCCGGCCCTATGCCGAAGCTATTGCACGTGGCAACGCTGATATTAACCAATGTCCCCCAGGTGGCGGGTTGACCATCCGCGCAATAGCAAATTTACTGGGTCGTGATCCTGTGCCTTTCCCAGCAGACAAAAAAATAGATTCACAAACTCTTGCCGCACTGATAGACGAAAGTCTTTGCATTGGATGTGTAAAATGTATTCCTGCCTGTCCAGTAGATGCCATAATTGGCTCACGTCAAATGATGCATACCATCATTAAGCAAAATTGCACTGGTTGTGAACTGTGTATTGAACCTTGTCCGGTAGACTGTATTAGTATGGTCCCGGTGTGGACCCGCAGCAAAGAATGGGTGTGGTCGAAACCCGGGACGATACTTGAGAACTGACTATGGCCATGGAACTGCATAAGTTTCACGGTGGACTGAAACTCGAGACTCACAAGACAATTACGGATAATATTGTCGCCACGCAACACCCACTTCCCCCCCGAATCATTCTGCCACTACGTCAGCATATCGGCATCCCATCCGAACCTATAATTAAGGTCGGTGACCATGTATTAAAAGGTCAGACTATAGCCCGAGCTAATGGCTATGTGAGTATTCCCCTACATGCTAGCACGTCGGGAAAGGTGATCGATATTGGTGACTACCCAATACCGCACCCTGCTGAACTATCTGCTACTTGCATTGTTATCGAACCCGATGGCGAGGACAAATGGAGTGATATCAGTCCTACACATGAATACGCCTCGGTCGATCCGAAGAAATTGCAGGATGTAATACGTGATTGCGGAGTTACTGGACTTGGTGGCGCTGGATTTCCAGCGCACGTGAAATTAAATGAAGGTGTGCGTAATGTTGTAGACACGTTGATAATTAACGGAGTGGAATGTGAACCCTTTATTACCTGTGATGATCGACTGATTCAGGAAAAGGCAGACTATGTCGTAGCGGGTACACAAATGATACGTCACGCAGTACAGGCAAAGCATTGTGTCATTGCGGTTGAAGATGATATGCCGGAAGCCTACGAAGCACTAGCAAAACTCGTTAGTGATGATATCGAATTGATTAAAGTGCCCGCCCGTTACCCGGCCGGTAGTGAAAAACAACTCATCCAAGTTATAACAGGGAAAGAAGTTCCTGGCGGTGGCTTAGCGATCCAAATCGGGATAGTTATGCATAATGTTGCCACGGCAGCATCGGTTTACCGTGCGGTAACCCGAGGTGAGCCGGTAATTTCCCGTTACGTTACCATTACCGGTAAAGTAGAGACACCTCATAATCTGCAAGTACTACTCGGCACTCCGGTTATTGACTGTCTAAAAACCTGTGGTTACGAACCAAATGATAATCATTGCATCATACTTGGTGGTCCGATGATGGGAATGAATGTAACTAACCCCGAGATCCCTATCATCAAAACGACTAACTGCATACTGGTAGAGAAAAAGAAAAATGTGACCATCGAAATGCCGTGCATCCGTTGCGGTGCGTGTGTAGACGTGTGCCCAATTAAATTACTTCCACAGCAGCTATACTGGCATTCACGATCTGATAACCTTGAAGAGGCGCAGCGATATCATATTTTTGATTGTATTGAATGTGGTTGCTGTTCTTATGTTTGTCCGAGCAACATCCCACTTGTCCAGTATTACCGCTATGCTAAATCACAAATTGCCGCGGAAGAACGGCGACGAGACGGTGCTGATCACGCCAGAGCCCGTTTTATGGCCCACGAGGCACGACATGATCAGGACCAACATGCAGATGCGGATGATTTACCCTTATTAGCAGATCCAGAATCAGATGTTCAAGCAAAAAAAGACTACATTGATGAGGCAGTAAAACGAACCCGACAGAAGCGCGGTAAACAACAAACTAACCCTGAGGACAAAAGTGGTAAATAAGTTAGATATTATCAGCTCCCCACACAAACATGACGGCTCAACCGTTAGCTCCGTCATGCTCAGAGTATGCCTTGCATTGCTTCCCGGGCTACTGTGTTACTTGTGGTTTTTCGGTATCGGCATCGTAATACAATGTATGTTATCAATTGGCTTTGCATTAATTATTGAAGCACTGATGCTGAAACTTCGGCATCGTAGTCTACGTATTTACTTACACGACGGCAGCGCCGTTGTCACTGCTCTATTATTTGCATTAATGATCACCCCTTTTTCTCCCTGGTGGGTCAGCCTGACTGGTGTCACTTTCGGGCTGGTATTTGCCAAGCATCTATACGGTGGCCTGGGTTACAACCCGTTTAACCCAGCCGCTACGGGATATATTTTTGTACTGTTGTGTTTTCCTGTACTGATGAATCATTGGCCGTTACCTACAGGTCTATTTAGCCAAAGCAATAACGCCACGTACACTCTGAACAGAATCTTCAGCTCTGCAGTTGTGAAGCCATCACAGTCAGTTGATTTATCTATAGACAACACAACTATAATCAACGATGTGAATAGTCTCAGCGGTGCGACGCCACTCACTCATATGCAAATCCGGATCCAGTCTATGGATATGATCTCGGAGATAAAGACCGATCCGATGTATGGCAATTTCGGCGGAAAAGGTTGGGAATGGATCAGTTTTGCATTCTTTCTGGGTGGTGTCGGCATGATTAGGATGAAAATAATCAGTTGGCGGATCCCGGTAACTGTGTTGGGTAGCCTGTTTCTAACTAGTATGGTGTTTAATTTTTATGATGCTGATTTATATGCCTCACCTTTCTTCCATTTATTCAGCGGTGGCACGATGCTATGTGCATTTTTCATCGCCACCGATCCGGTCACTGCCTCAACTACACCGAGAGGTCGTATAATTTACGGTTGTATAATTGGCCTGACAGCCTATGTCATACGCGTATGGGGGGCTTTCCCTGATGGCATTGCATTTTCTGTGCTTATTGCTAACTCACTGGTACCGCTGATTGATCGATATACCCGTTTGAAAGTTCTTGGGGAATCCTGAATCCCATGCCTGAGCAACAAAATCGAACTGTATTTTTTATTACAAGCTTTATTGTTCTGGTGTTGATCAGTACTGTACTACTTTTTATCGTTAACAAATTCACAAAAGAAAGGATTGCTGAAAACCAGCTTATCGTCACACGCAAGATTATAAATGATGTGATACCCACTAAATCGGATAACGATATATTCAACAACTTCATTGAAATAATCGAGCCCGATTACCTCGGCACTAATCATTTGGTAAAAGTTTACCGATCACGATCAGGAGATGATCCTACCGGCGTCATTTTCTATCCAGTAGTCGCGAACGGCTACAACGGAGCGATCGAGTTGGCAATTGGGATCACAAATGAGGCGGTAGTCAGTGGTGTCCGAGTAATCAGCGAGAATGAAACCAACGGCTTGGGAGACGGTGTTAACCAAGCTAACTCAGACTGGATCAATATATTCACAGGCCAGTCGTTTGCCACCATACCACCTAATCAATGGACTACTCGCAGTGACGCCGGTTATTTTGACCAGCTTAGTGGCGCAACTATCACTTCCCGTGGTGTCATCAATGCGATTAAAAGTACGCTTGATTATCATGACTTAGCCAATTCCACTTTATACAAGGAATAGCAGACTTGGTACAGAAAATCGGCAATATCATATCGCTTTACCGCAAAAATGGCACCGATCCATGCATTAAGTTGTCAAAATGCTTTTCAAAACCAGCAGAATCACTAGAATTGTCCTGCGTGAAAAGATTAAACACATCAGCACTAGCCAATTTTTTAGAAAAATAATAACAACTGAATGAAACAACTAATCTATTTTGTTATCTCTGTAATCGGTGGGTTCTTTACCACTACTATCACTAGCGCTCAAACTTCCCAACATCCTGGTATTCAGCCGTTTTGTTCGTCAACTATTGATGTTCCACCACGTCCAGTTATCACCGAGCCACTGCAACCTGGTGATACCTTTATTACAGCCGATCAATTTGATTCCGTAGAAGGTGGCGTCTCACATTTGATTGGTAACGCCGAGATTGCTAAAGACCAGCAACAGGCTATCGCAGACAGGATTGATTATGATCAAACTTCAGGAAACGCTGATTTATTCGGTAATGTGAACTACTGGGATAACGAAGTATATCTCAAAAGTCCAACCGCAAGGGTCCAGATGAATGAGTCCACAGCCTTATTTACTGACACAGATTACTGGATATACAGCAATCGCATGCATGGCCATTCAACTGAATTATTTGTGGATCCAGGAATTTTAACTAGAGGTAATAATATTGACTTTACAACCTGTGATCCGGGCGACACATTCTGGGATTTAACAACTAATATTTGGAAGTTGTCTGCAAAAAGCCTGAACTTAAACCATGAAACTGACCGAGGAACTGCAAGGAACGTTATATTAAGAGTCAAAGACATCCCCATTTTTTATACACCCTATATGAGCTTTCCGCTGAGTGACAAACGAAAATCAGGTTTGCTTGCTCCTAGTTATGGCTCATCCAATCGAAATGGTTTCGAGTTCCGTGCACCATACTACTGGAACATTGCACCACACATGGATGCGACAATCACTCCGAGAATAATATCTGATAGTGGCGTGATGCTAATGGGAGAATATCGCTACCTGTTTGAAAACGGCGATGGACATATAAATATTGAATATCTCCTAAGTGATGACAATCTTAATGATGATGACAGAAACTTGGTAACCCTGGCACACCAACAATCATTTCTTCAAACTGGAAGCATATCGCTACTATATAACCGTGTTTCGGACAAAAGATACTTTGAAGACTTTAGCAATACGCTTTCGATCACAAGCACCCGGTTTCTAGATAGGCACGCAGTCGCTTCATACAATTGGAATATCAACGATCATTACTTAGGTTTAAGTGTCACGGCACAGGATTTTCAGGTTGTAGACCGAAATCTATCAATACTATCTCGACCCTATAAAAAATTGCCTGCTACAAATCTTAGGTTTAACTCACCCAAGAAAAACAATCACATCAATTATAGTATCAGTAGTGAAGCCGTTTATTTTACACGTGGCGACGACGTCATGCTCAACAACGTCAACGGTTTTAGATCAGACATTTATTCATCAATTTCCTATCCATATTATAAAACAGCAGGATACGTGACACCTAAACTGGGTATTAGATACACCCGGTACAATCTTAATCAAAATAATTCCTTTGATGATTCACCTGACCGTTTTATTCCTACACTCAGCATTAACAGTGGACTATTTCTAGAACGAGATATCGGGCTGTTTGGAAATGACATGTCACAAACTTTGGAACCACGGATATTTTATCTGCACGTTCCGAAAAAAAGCCAGGTTGGTCTGCCCGTGTTCGATACAGGTATCTATGACACCTCGTTTTCTTCCTTATTTCGTGAAGATCGGTTTTCAGGACGGGACCGGGTCGGTGATGCTAATCAAGTGACGCTAGCTATTAGCTCTGCCATATACAACCACGAGACCGGAAAACAAATCAGCTATTTCAATATTGGTCAGAGCATTTATCTGAGGAACCGTAAGGTCGTGATTCCAGGACTGCTACCGCAGAACGACGATTTGTCAGTTTTAGTCGCAGAATTCGGCACGACTTATATTAATAACTGGAACATCAAGAGTGAATTTCAGTGGGACCCAAATTCAAATGATACCCGAAAAATTGCATTTTCAGCACAATATGCCCCTGAACAAGGAAAAGTCCTGAATTTGGCATACCGAGTTCGACGTCAGCAAACCGGAGTCTCAGTTAATAAGGTAACAGACATCGAACAAACTGACATATCATTACGTTGGCCTATCAACCCACAATGGAGCGTAGTAGGTAAGTGGAATTACGCATTATCAGGACAGAAATCCTTGGATTTATTCGGCGGTATTGAATATGACAGTTGTTGCTGGTCATTACGTGCAGTCGCCCGCCGGTTTTTAAACGCTACTGACAGCTCCCTGAACGGTGAATTTCAGACTGGATTTTTTCTACAATTGGAACTAAAAGGACTGGCGGGGATAGGGCAAAAAACGGTAGACTTTCTTGCTCAAAGCATTCCAGGATATGAAGACGAGTTTTGACCTTATGAAAATTATTAATATCAATAAAATTATTGGCTTACTCATAGTGCTGTTCTCCTCGGCACTAATCCAGGCCGCAGACGAAATCGACCACATTGTCGCCGTTGTTGAAGATGACGTGATCATGAACAGTGAACTCCAACAGCGGGTACGGACTGTTCGCGATCAATTGCTGGAGCAACAGGCCCCTCTACCTCCAACCACGGTTTTAGAAAAGCAGATACTCGATAGATTAATTTTAACCAAGCTACAGATACAAATGGCTGAAGGCACTGGAATCCGTGTCGATGACGAAACACTTAATAGAACAATTAGCCAAATCGCTTCTGAGAACGAATTGACGCTTGAGCAATTCAGCGAAATCCTTGAAACTGATAACTACCGCTACGAAAGTTTCCGTGAAGACATCCGCAATGAAATTCTTTTATCACGACTCCGTCAACGCGCGGTAGATAACCGAGTAATTGTGTCTGATATGGAAATCAAAAACTTTCTTGTGAATCAGCAACACCAGAGTGGACTTGAAAAAGAATACCGTATATCTCATGTATTAATTGCCCTACCCGAATTGCCTGGCACAACTGATTTAGAACAGACCCGCCAGCTTGCTGAGAAGGTAAAGACTGAACTAAAAGCAGGTGGAGATCTAGCAGCGATTGCTGCAACTTATTCTGATGGGCAACAGGCCCTAGAAGGTGGTGATTTAGGCTGGCGTAAATACAGCCAGGTCCCAACTTTGTTCACCAACTTTATAGCCGACATGCAGAAGGGTGACGTAAGTGAACTAATTCTTAGTCCCAGTGGATACCATATCATCAAGTTAATGGATGAACGCGACAGTGAAGAAGTCGTAGTTACCCAAACAAGTTCGCGTCATATTCTTATCAAGCCAAATGAAGTAATCTCAGATGATGATGCCCGTAACCGGCTACTGCAATTAAAGCAACGTATCGAAGGTGGTGATGACTTTGCCGAGCTCGCTAAAGGCAATTCGGGTGATACTGTCAGTGCCGCAGACGGTGGCAATCTCGGCTGGACCAGTCCTGGTGATCTTGTGCCGGAATTTGAGGCTGCTATGGATGAATTGCAACCTAACCAGATCAGTGAACCTATTAAGACTCAATACGGCTGGCATATTGTCCAGATGTTGGAGAGGCGGCAACATGATAGTACGGAAGACGTCAAACGCGCTAGAGCTCGTGAAGCCATACGCACCAGAAAACTGGATGAAGCCCGTGAAGCATGGTTACAACAATTACGTGATGATGCCTACGTAGAGTATCGACTGGACTAGTAACAAATAAATACACCTATTGTTATCACACCGGGGGAACCTGCAGGTATAGGCCCGGATATCCTCGTTTCAATTGCACAAAGAAGTTTCGATTTTGGCCTTGTTGCCGTTGCTGATCCCGATCTGTTATTGTCCCGCGCTGAATTGCTGAAATCTAAACTCGAATTAGTCAGCTATGATCCTTCATCTCCGCCAGTAGTTCACAAACCTAAACAACTCGCCGTGCTACCAATAAAACTGGAGCAAATCGTTGTCACAGGCCAGCCGGCGACAGACAATGCTGCTTACGTCTTGTCTACCATAAACACGGCTGTAGAAGGATGCCTAGACAACAGCTTTTCTGCGATGGTCACTGGTCCGGTAAACAAGGCGATTGTTAACCAGGCTGGCTTTACCTTCAGCGGACACACAGAATACATTGCTAGCCGATGCGGGAATGCTTCACCAGTAATGATGCTGATGAACAAGGACTTAAAGATTGCCCTTGTCACAACCCATCTGCCGCTAGCCTCTGTTCCCAGTAAAATTACCCATGCACACTTGCGAACGGTTATTCGCACAGTTAGAGATGAGATGGTGACAAAATTCGCACTGCCACAGCCACGACTGATGGTTTGCGGTCTGAATCCGCATGCAGGTGAGCAGGGATACCTTGGGACAGAAGAGATAGATGTTATCACGCCAGTATTAAACCAATTGAGGGAAGACGGTCTAGAACTGGTCGGGCCTGTTCCAGCGGATACAGCATTTACTAAAGAATCGCTACGTGGGATGGATATAGTCATTTGTATGTATCATGATCAGGGGTTGCCAGCACTAAAAGCACTAGGATTCGGCGAAACAGTCAATGTCACTCTTGGATTGCCGCTAATTCGCACTTCTGTAGATCACGGGACTGCTCTTGACCTTGCCGGAACCGGCAAAGCAAAAGACGGTAGCTTATTGGCTGCAATCGAAGCAGCACACTTGCTGTACACGCGTACTCAGTCAGCTTAGTCCCGCCCGGAACAATGAAGACACTCACAGGGAAATCGTTCAGGCCACGACAACGTTTTGCACAACATTTCCTGGATGATAAATCCGCCATCCAGAACATCATTGGCGCACTCGATCTGGCAGATAACAGTACTGTGGTTGAAATCGGTCCTGGTCAGGGTGCTCTGACACTACCACTACTTGAATCTTTGACCAAACTAGTTGTGATAGAAATTGATCGTGATCTTGCTAGCCACCTTGAACAAACTACTGGACACACTGATAAATTACATTTGTATCAAGCGGATGCATTGAAGTTTGATTTCACAAATGAGATAGGAGGAAAGATTCAGGTAGTCGGTAATCTCCCTTATAATATTTCTACACCGCTACTGTTTCATCTGTTGGATCACGTGCCGTGTATCGTTAGCATGGTGATAATGCTACAAAAAGAGGTTGCTGACAGAATTTGTGCAACTCATGCATGTCGGGACTACGGAAGGTTATCCATCATGGTCCAATCCTTGTGTTATGCCGATACATTATTTAACGTACCTCCCGAATCCTTTACGCCTCCACCAAGGGTGGAATCATCGGTAATTAGGATAACTCCCTTCTCTCACAAAGAGACTGTTATTAAAAACAGGGATCTATTGAAACAGATAGTCAGGACTGCGTTTTCTCAACGCAGAAAAACAATACGTAATGCCTTATCTGGAATATTGACAGAGGAAAGCTTAGTCAAAGCAGGAATCAACCCATCCAGTCGCCCTGAAGAAATACCAGTTAAAACCTATATCCACTTGGCAAATATGGTCAACAAAACCCTGTAATGAATCTGTTAGCGAAATTCACGACATCCATTGATTGCTTTACTGAAAGTATCGGAAAAATAGTCTCTTGGCTTGTACTGTTTCTAGTAATTCTTGTTAGTTACGATGTAACAATGAGGTATTTATTCCAAAGTGGATCTATTGCGCTACAAGAACTTGAATGGCACATTTTTTCTCTGATTTTCCTACTGGGATCTGCCTACACATTAAAACATGATAGTCATGTAAGACTAGACTTGATTTATCAAAGTAGATTCATGAATGACTATAAACGTGCCTGGGTCAATTTTCTTGGTGGTTTATTTTTTCTTATACCATTTTGCATCCTAGTAATTGTAAGCTCGTGGCAATTTATAAACCTATCCTATATCCACCTAGAAGGATCACCTGATCCGGGCGGTTTGCCTTACCGATGGATTATTAAATCTGCGATCCCCGTTTCGTTTGTCTTGTTATTGCTACAAGGCGTTTCATACATGATTAAAAACCTGATTCACATCTTGGAAAAAGAATAATGACGATTTGGGTTTTATTAATGTTTATGTCGATGATAATTCTGTTATTTTTTGGATTCCCTGTTGCATTTACTTTGGGTTCGGTTGCCCTTGCTTTTGGCACTATTTTCCTAGGATTTGGTTTCTTTGATCTGCTGCCACTACAAATATGGGGTGTAATGACAAATTTCACGCTCCTGGCTGTGCCATTATTTATTTTCATGGGAATTATTTTTGATAAAACTGGTCTGGCCAAAGATCTATTGGAAACGATGGGAATACTTTGTGGCAAGCTACGTGGCGGGTTGGCAATATCTGTCATCATTGTCGGTGTATTACTAGGCGCAACAACTGGCGTTGTTGGCGCAACTGTTGTGACTATGGGAATAATTGCATTACCGACTATGCTCAATCATAACTATTCAAAGCAATTATCATCGGGAACGATTGTAGCGGCTGGAACGCTAGGTCAGATAATTCCCCCAAGTATAATTCTGATCTTAATTGGTGATGTTATGGGTGTGCCTGTAGGCCGTTTATTTATGGCTGCCGTGGTACCCGGCCTTTTATTGGTATTACTGTTCTTGCTATATATCCTTATCCTGGCCTGGTTTAAACCAGATGTTGCCCCTGCTATTAAAGAAGGCGAAAGTAAAAAGTCATTATTTAAGCTTATGTTTACTCTGTTCCCTCCGTTTTTGCTTGTTGTATGCGTACTGGGCTCAATTTTTTTCGGTATCGCCTCACCTACAGAATCTGCAGCGGTTGGAGCACTGGGTGCAATAGTTCTCGCCTGGGTTCATAAAAAATTAACGTTGCAAAACTTGCTCGCAGCTATGCAATTGACTACTCGACTCACTAGTATGGTCTTTATGATCTTAATTGGTGCTACTGCATTTGGTCTTGTATTCCGTGGGATGGGAGGCAATCAATTGGTTTTTGATGTAATGACGAATCTCCCTGGGGGTGAATGGGGATTTCTATTAGTTAGCATGCTTTTAATTTTTATCTTGGGGTTCTTTTTGGATTTTCTGGAAATTTGCTTTATCGTTGTTCCAATTTTAGCCCCAATAGCAACCATTCTGGGAATTGATTTGTTGTGGCTTGCTATCCTTATAGCAATGAATTTACAAACATCATTTCTAACTCCACCTTTTGGTTTTTCACTTTTTTATCTGAAAGCTGTAGCACCCCCTGAGCTGAAGATCCAACATTTATACAAAGGAATTATTCCATTTGTTCTGATTCAGGTTGTTACTGTTACCCTGCTGGTAATCTATCCTGGACTGGTAACCTGGCTGCCTGATTTAATGGATAAAATTCATGGCTTGTAGATTGGAGGCCGGGATTCAGAACTCCTAGTTTATCAAGTGACTGGCGACTAATTCCTTAACATCTTAATCACTGGCTCTGTCTCAGGCCGGACACCACGCCAGATATAAAATGATTCTGCAGCCTGCTCAACCAACATTCCCAGCCCATCTATTATCAATTGAACACCAAGACTTTTACACCATGTGGTGAATCCAGATTCAGATAAACCGTATACCATATCGTAACAACATGTATTACGACTAACGAGAGTATCGGGTAGCTGTGGAAATTCACCAATAAGGTCTGACGATGTTCCATTTATGATTAGATCAAAACTGCCTAGATTATCTAGATTTGATAGTCCGCGAGCAGTAATGCTCAGGTCTTTGGGGAAATTTGAAGTAAGATTTTCTGCTCTTGATAGGGTTCTGTTTGCAATAACTATACTAGACGGTGTCTGATCAAGCAGTGGTCCTAATATGCCTCTAACTGCCCCTCCGGCCCCTATAATCAACAACCGCTTATCGTTAAGATTTATCCCGTTTCTATCTAAATCTCTTACTAGACCTACTCCGTCAGTATTATCGCCAACAATTGTTCCGCCTAGCTTGAATATTAAAGTATTCGCTGCAGTAGCAATTTTTGCCCGTTCTGAAGCATTTGTTACGACATCATAAGCATCTTGCTTATATGGCAAGGTAATATTTAAACCTTTACCACCGAGATTACTAAATAATTTTATTGCAGAATTAAACTCTCCCTGTGGAACGAATATAGATTGATATTTAATTTTTTGATCAGTTTGTACTGCAAACGCTTTGTGGATTTCAGGAGATTTACTATGCGCAACGGGATTTCCCATCACTGCATAATTATCGATATGTAGATCTAATTGAATATCAACAAGACCTGCGTCTTTAGAGCTCATACTTTAATGGAATATGGTTTTGAAAAACCACTAATTGTGTATGACAAGCCTCATATATTTTCAGAATGAGACTATCCTCTCCCGGAAAGACCATCCTTTAAACAACATGCTGTTAAGCCTCTTTCACTAGACAAGAATGCACCAGCTGAACTTCTGCGACCTGTATCACAATATAGAATATAGGTTTTACTTGGATCTAATTTATCTGCCTTCATCCTAACCATGAAAAGTGGGATATTCACTGCGCCCTCTATACCATTATTTTTAAATTCACTATCTAGCCTAACGTCTAACCAAACAGCAGCGCCATCAGCAACCATCTTCTCCCCTTCTTCATTGGTTACCCAACTTAACATCGGTTCTTTCAATAATTCATTGAAATCTTCCTTGGAAAGTCGCATTAACACGCCGTCCGTAACCATGACAATATTTGCATTACGCTTTGCGTCGGTAAGTAATGCTTCTTCACCAAACGCGTCACCATCGCTAAGTGTTGCAAGTGTTAATTCTGTAGCAGTCTTTGATGGTTTGGTTACCTTGCACTTGCCTTTATTAATGATGTAATAAAAATCCCCATCATCGCCTTGTTTGATAATCGTTTCGCCTGCTTTGACAGGAACCTCCTGAATACGCATAAACATTGCCTGAATATTTGCAGGCGGAATTTGTAAAAACGCCTTTGACTGTAATATCCTTGTCATCCAGTCGCCTTCAGTAGCATCTTCATCCTGTTCATCCTCGGCAATTTCATCTGCTTCTATTCCTGACATCTGATCCCACGTCATTAAAATATCAAGCAGGTCGCTATCGATGCGGATGACTTTTGCAGCAGTCTTCATTACTGCGGTATGTTTGCGAGGCTGTAGATTTGATAGTGGGTGTTTTGCTTGAGCCGATCCAGATTCTACGGTTGAAGCGGTAGCACCATCCGCCGCAGTTATTTCAACTGTTCCTTCAATAACGTATATAGACTTTTTGTCGGTATCGCCGGCTTTAAAAACTGTTGCGTCTGCTGGTAGCTCTTCAATAAATGTCTTAGAAGCCAACTCTTCAAAATTTTCATGATTCAAGGCATTCGGAGGTACGAATGTCTTCAATATCGTTTTATCAATTAGATCTGCCATGTATTCCCTCAAAAAACGCTAATATTCCACAAATTCTAAGCACAATCCTACAATTTTAAGCCGAGATTCAGATTCATGGAATATTAAACCGACTACTGGTGATAATTACAGCGAATTGCCACAGTTGAATAGTTTACCATTTTCACAGCTAAAATTGTTATAAAAAACGGGTGCTATGCCCCCGTTTTCTTGAATATTGGTTACAATAATTAGAAATTATAACCCCGCTCGTCATGCAGAACTAAGTCAAGGCCTTCAGTTTCTTCCTCGTCAGATACTCTTAAGCCAATTGTGGCATCTATAATCTTTAACAGGATGAAACTTGCTATGCCACACCAAACTATCGTTGCGACAGCGCCAATTGCTTGTATTTCTAATTGCGAGCCAATGGTGGATTCCAACCCTAGTCCACCCATAGAATCAGCCGCGAAAACAGCAGTTAGCAAGATACCCAGTATCCCACCTACTCCGTGAACAGGGAAAACATCTAGAGAATCGTCAATCTTCAAACTGCGCTTGATGAATTGAGTCGCAAAATAACAAACTACCCCGGCGGAAAGTCCAATGATCAACCCACCAACCGGACCCACATAACCAGAGGCGGGTGTGATAGTACCAAGGCCTGCCACCATGCCAGTAACAATACCTAATACACTGGGTTTCCCATATCTAATCCACTCACAACCCATCCATGCAAGTGAACCTGCTGCTGCAGAAATATGGGTTACCGCCATGGCCATTCCTGCATTTGCATTAGCTGCCAGAGCGCTACCTGCATTAAATCCAAACCATCCAACCCAAAGCATCGATGCGCCTGTCACCACCAAGGGAAGATTATGCGGAGCCATGGCTGTTTCTGGAAATCCCTTTCGATTCCCTAATACCATTGCGGCAACGATTGCTGCAACTCCGGCATTTATATGAACGACTGCCCCGCCGGCAAAATCCATAAAGCCCATTTCACCTAACCAACCACCACCCCACACCCAATTGGTTACTGGTGCATAGACAATAATCAACCAAAGTCCAGAAAACCATAACACAGCTGAAAACTTCATACGCTCTGCATACCCCCCCACTATCAGTGCGGGCGTAATAATGGCGAAGGTCATTTGGAACATGAAGAAGACCGTTTCAGGGATATCTCCACTGACGCTATTCAGGGTTATACCACTCATCAATACCTTGCCCAGACCTACAATCTTGTTTAACCCACCACCATCACCAAATGCAAGACCGTATGCCCCAATCATCCATATAATCGTCATGAGACAGGCAACAGCAAAACATTGCATTAGGACGGAAAGTACATTCTTACTCCTGACCAACCCAGCATAAAAAAGGGCGAGTCCTGGTAATGTCATAAACAAAACCAGGGCAGTGGATGTTAATATCCTTGCTGTATTGGCACCGTTTATTTCAGCATCTTGAGCAAAAGTTAAATCTGGTAAAAGTACCAGTAATACAGCCAGCCAGATTGTTTTAGTTTGTATAAATAGTTTTATTATAATTTTTCTCAGATGTTTAGTTTAGAATTGAAAGCTAAATTGCGTCTGAGCCTGTCTCCCCCGTTCTGATTCTAACTACCTGCTCAAGATCACTGACAAATATTTTTCCGTCGCCAATTTTTCCTGAATTTGTTGAATTACAAATCGCTTCAATCACGGAATCCACTAGATCATTTCCGATTGCAATTTCTATTTTAACTTTGGGGAGGAAATCAACCACATACTCAGCACCTCGATACAACTCTGTATGGCCTTTTTGACGACCGAATCCTTTTACTTCTGTAACGGTCAGCCCTTGAACTCCTATCTCAGACAATGCATCCCTTGCATCATCCAATTTAAATGGTTTTATGATCGCAGTAATTAACTTCATATATTTGCCTCATTTATTTTAATCAAACTCAGATCAGATATTGATATAATTACTATACAAGTGGTTCTAATAAAAAACAAAGGGTGCAGCAGATAAAATAATCACTGTACCATGACACGAACAAAAGATATTTTTTCGCTATTCGAATATAATCTTTATGATTAGTATATGATTTATGTTGTAAGCATATGAATCAATTAATTACCAGTTTCATCTCACTCATCAGATTATGAAGAATCTGTAATAGATTGAACTTTGATCAGGATCGGACATGTTAAAAACAGAAAAATTAGATGAATTTGTTAAACAGATTTCGGCAATGATGCCGAATGATTTGAGTCAAACTCGTCAAGATTTGGAAAAGAATCTAAAAGCCGCACTGACATCTATCTTTACGCGGATGGATTTGGTCACACGGGAAGAATTTAATATACAAACCGAACTTCTGAGTAAAACCCGGGAACTCATGGAAAAACTGGACAAAAAAGTCTCAGAGCTTGAATCCGGGAGGGAAAAACCTATTAAGGATTAGACCATTCACATGCTGTAAACTATAATAGGCTTTCTAGTTGCAAGGATTGCAAGGAATATCATATGGAAGTCGCCATAGTCTACAGCCGGGCTTTAACCGGCATTAAATCCCCACAGGTTATAATAGAAGTACACCTGTCACGCGGGCTGCCAAGTTTGTCTATTGTTGGATTACCGAAAACGGCGGTCAAGGAAAGCAAAGACAGAGTTCGCAGCGCATTATTGAACAATCATTTTGACTTTCCACTGCGCAGGATCACTGTCAACCTTGCCCCTGCTGATCTCCCCAAACAAAGTGGGCGCTATGATCTGCCGATTGCCATAGGCATCCTTGCTGCCTCAGGCCAGATCCCGACTAGCCATCTGCAGCAACTTGAATTTATCGGCGAGTTGGCGCTGACTGGAAAATTGCGTTCCGTACATGGCAGCTTACCTATGGCATCATCTACCAAGCTCGCAGGACGTGCGTTGATACTACCATATACAAACGCCGTTGAAGCGTCGTTGATAACCGATCTAGATATCTATTCTGCACATACACTAAACGATGTTTGTAATCATCTCTCTGGTCAGTCACCCCTGCCCTTGATGCAATCTGAACATCAACCTGCCTATATGCAGTATCCGGATATGAGTGACATCTACGCCCAACATCAAGCGAAACGAGCGCTGGAGATCGCTGCTGCAGGCAATCACAATATGTTGATGGTTGGACCACCAGGAAGCGGTAAAACCATGCTCGCAGAGTCTTTACCCAGTATCTTGCCACCAATCAATGAAAAGCAGGCATTGGAAACTGCAGCAATTAATTCCATTAGTCACCTGGGATTCAATATTGAGAAGTGGAAACAGCGGCCATTCAGATCGCCTCATCACACGTCATCGGCTGTAGCTCTAGTCGGAGGCGGAAGTCATCCCCGGCCAGGGGAAATTTCATTGGCACACAATGGCGTCTTGTTCCTAGATGAATTGCCCGAATACGATCGTAAGGTCCTCGAAGTCCTTCGGGAGCCGCTGGAGTCAGGAAAAATTATTATTTCACGGGCCGCACAACAAGCAGAATTTCCGACCCGCTGTCTGTTAATAGCGGCGATGAACCTATGTCCCTGTGGCTACCTGGGGGATCTCTCAGGCCATTGTCACTGTACCAGTGAACAGATAAGGCGTTACCGAGCAAAGATATCAGGACCTCTGCTGGACCGGATTGATATGCACATCAACGTACCAAACATGACTAAGGAAATACTCAATATCCGAAAAGGCAAGACAAGCGAAACGAGCGCTATCATCTGCGAGAGAGTATACCATGCACATCTTATTCAGATGGAGCGGGCTAGCAAACCGAATAGTAATCTTACAAATCGCGAACTTGAAACCTTCTGTCCACTGGATAATAAGCAAAAACGATTACTGAGTGATGTAGTAAACCAATTTAATCTCTCAACTCGAGCTTTGCACCGTATCCTTAAAGTCGCGAGGACGATTTCTGACC
The DNA here is from genome assembly GCA_965226155.1 of Gammaproteobacteria bacterium. Taxonomy (GTDB): domain Bacteria; phylum Pseudomonadota; class Gammaproteobacteria; order Eutrophobiales; family Eutrophobiaceae. The sequence goes on along the minus strand of OZ245331.1, from coordinate 2,240,547 downwards.
TTGAACAACTTGCCACTGTAGAAATTGCGCATCTACAAGAAGCAATAAATTACCGAAAATTGGAAAGGGTCGACTCTATTCCTGGCTGACTTGCGTCTGCTTTCACTATGATGTCAAATATAGCTATGGCCGACCAGCACAGCTATAACATACAAATTACCGTGGAAACCGCCTATATCCAGGAACAGTCAGTCCCGGATCAAGACCGCTATGTCTTCGCCTATACTATTACTATCCGGAACGCTGGAATAATTGCTGCAAAGCTAATGAAACGCCACTGGTTGATCACTGACTCAAATAACAAAATTCAGGAAGTTAGAGGCGATGGTGTAATCGGCGAACAACCACATTTATTACCCGGCCAGACGTTTACTTATACTAGTGGTGCTATTCTCAAAACACCGGTCGGATGCATGCAGGGTAGTTATGAATTAATTACCGATGACGGTGTTGTTTTTGATGCGGACATCCCCGTATTTAGGTTATCGACTCCTATTACCTTGCACTGATCGAAATGGCTACCTATGCGATTGGTGATGTCCAGGGATGTTACCTAGAACTGAACGATCTGCTTGATCGAATTAATTTTGATAACAAAAACGATAGATTGTGGTTTACAGGCGACCTGATAAACAGAGGTCCTGAATCACTTGAAGTACTACGTATGGTAAAAGCGCTGGATGCTGTAACCGTGATGGGTAATCACGAAGCACATTTACTTGCTATCGACGCTGGGGCAGGCAAACCAGGCAAGAATGATACACTCGACGCGATACTCAATGCACCTGACCGTAATGAATTGATCCAATGGATCACGCACTTTCCTCTGCTCCATCATGATAATGATTACGGTTTAACTATGGTACACGCCGGCCTAACGCCACTTTGGGATCTGGATCAGGCTATAGCTTGTGCCGCAGAACTCGAATCAGTACTAACGGATGAGACCCTGATAAATAATTTCCTGATGCACATGTATGGCAACCAACCCAATCAATGGCGTGATGATCTAACAGGACATGAACGACTACGGTACATCATCAATTGCTTCACCCGAATACGATTCTGCAACGAGTCAGGCCATTTAGACTTTGACCACAAAGGTCCCCCAGGAAGCCAATCACAAGCATATCTTCCGTGGTTCAATCTTAAAAATAGAAAAACGCGTAATAATAAAATTGTCTTCGGACATTGGGCGTCTATCGATTGTGGGGATGTAAAAGCATTCGATCAAGACAACGTCTATCCGTTAGACACTGGCTGTGTTTGGGGCAGGAAACTAACCGCCATGCGGCTTGAAGACACAGACTATTTCAGTGTTCCGTCTCGTCAACCACTTGTGACACAATAATGTACTTATTAATAGATTGGGTTCAATAGCGACTACTAATATAATAATACGATGAGTGAAAAAGAAATATTGCTAGTCTATGATAAGGAATGTCCTGTCTGTGATATGTATTGCCAGCTCGTGAAAATTCAAAATAATAATAATGAATTCAAAATTATTGATGCAAGAGAAAAAAATGAAGTAATGGAAGAGATCACTGCCCAGGGGTTTGATATTGACGAAGGCATGATTCTTAAAATGAAAGGGAAACTCTATTACGGTTCAAATGCTATTCATGCCTTGGCAATGATTAGTAATCGATCAGATATATTTAACCGGCTCAACTATTGGATCTTCAGATCGGAAACCATTTCAAATGGTTTCTACCCAATATTACGCTTCTGTCGAGGCCTGTTACTTAAGTTTCTTGGTAAAACTAGAATCAACAATCTCGGAAAATTTGGAAATGAGAAATTCTAGTATTAAAGACTAACTCAAAGCTTTCTCCGTTCGAGCTTTAAGAAACTAAACGGATGTCCATTTTTACTGTCTGGCTGGAAATCCTCTCGTTCAACTTCTGTCCACTCTGTCATATCAAACACAGGAAAGAAAACATCTCCCATTACGTCTGCATGAACCTGAGTCAGATAAATACGATCAGCCTTATCCAGTGTTTGCCTATATATATTTCTACCACCAATGATGATCACTTCTGCAGCAGGCGAGCAATGATCAAGTGCCTCATTCAATGAATGTAGTACTGTACAGCCTTCGGTTGAGTAGTTTTCGTCCCGTGTAATGACAATATTTTCCCTACCAGGTAATGCTCGACCAATAGATTCGTGAGTTTTTCTACCCATGACAATGGGTTTCCCCATGGTTATTAATTTGAAATGCTTCATATCAGAAGAAATGCGCCAAGGAATGGCATCATCCATACCGATGACACCTTTTTGATCAATAGCGACGATTAGTGACAGTAACACGAGTTAGCTATTTCTGATATTTTTAAATTAAACAGCAACAAGGGCAGAGATATGGGGATGAGTCTGATAATTAACCAGCTCAAAATCTTCATATTTGAAATCAAAAATGGATTTTACCGCGTCATTGATCTGTAACTCCGGCAATGCAAAAGGTGTGCGCTGTAATTGTAAATCTGACTGCTCAAGATGGTTCAGATATAAATGTGCATCTCCCAAGGTATGAATGAATTCGCCATATTTAAGACCGCACACTTGTGCAAACATCATTGTTAGCAAGGCGTAGGAAGCGATATTGAACGGTACGCCTAGGAAGATATCAGCGCTGCGTTGATACATCTGGCAGGACAAGCGCCCTTCAACTACGTAAAACTGAAAAAACGCATGACAAGGTGCCAATGCCATCTTATCAATCTCCCCAACATTCCAAGCATTGACAATAATTCGGCGTGAATTGGGAAACTGCCTGATCTGATCAATTGCATTGCTGATCTGATCGATAGACTCGCCCCCATCCGCCCGCCAGGATCGCCATTGTGCACCGTATACTGGTCCTAACTCACCTTGTTTGTCCGCCCATTCATCCCAGATCTTGACGCCGTTTTCTTGTAGATACTTAATATTTGTATTGCCTTGTAAAAACCATAGCAACTCGTGGATGATGGATTTCACATGAAGTTTTTTGGTGGTCACAAGTGGAAATCCATCTGCTAAGTTAAACCGCATTTGGTATCCAAATACACTGATCGTACCAGTACCCGTTCTATCGGTTTTTCTAATCCCGTATTCACGGACATGGCGCATTAATTGGAGGTATTGATTCACTTTTTTATCCGACTAGGTACTTTTATTCTTCCTGTAGGCCAGCATTATTAAAACGACACCTAAAATAATCATCGGCGCTGACAATACCTGACCCATCGTAAGCCAGCCACCCGCTAGATAACCTATCCCAACATCCGGGGTGCGAACAAATTCCACTGCCGAGCGGAAGATGCCATATAACAACAGGAACAAGCCTGACACCGCCATGCGTGGTCTGCTTTTAGAGGAAAACCACCATAAAATAATAAATAGGATTAGGCCTTCTAGAAAAGCTTCATATAGTTGAGAGGGATGACGCGGGACCGACCCTGCATCAGGGTGAGGGAATATCATCGACCAAGGCAAATCAGACGCTGCACCCCAAAGCTCACCATTGATGAAGTTACCAATCCTGCCGCAACCCAGCCCAACCGGGATCACAGGAACCAAATAGTCGCTGATGGTGAAGAAACCTCTCGAATATTTTTTGCCAAAAATTCCAATTGCTACAACGCCCCCAATAAGACCACCATGAAAAGACATTCCACCCTGCCAGATTTTAATGATATCAATCGGGTGAGCTAAATAGTATGGCAGATTGTAAAAGATAACTGACCCGAGTCTCCCACCTAAAATTAAGCCGACTGCGCAATAAAAAATCAAATCGGCTACATGTTCATCGGTCCAAAAACCATCAGACTTTCCAGCACGGACAACTAGCAACCACCATGCTATGGCTATTCCTACAACGTAGGTGATGCCATACCAATGAATTTGTATAAAGCCAATATTGATTGCAACTGGATCGATGTCGGGATAATTGATCATTTCGGTGGGTAGTGTATCACGACAACTTATTCGCTAGCTTATACTTGATGCAGGTCGCACCAAAAATTCTGCCGTTTAACAATCATGCGCAAGATCCATGTCATAAAACTATGTATAGTCATGCATCCATCAGACTAAAGCGATGAAATGAAAGATACTCAGTTCAGCAACTCATTGAGCAATGAGACCAGCCCTTATCTGCTACAACATGCGAATAATCCTGTTCATTGGCATCCCTGGGGACCAGAAGCTCTGGAACTGGCACGCTTGAACGATAAGCCTATCCTGCTTTCGATTGGCTATTCCGCCTGTCATTGGTGTCACGTGATGGCACACGAATCGTTTGAAAATGAACAGATTGCGACTGTCATGAATGAACATTTTGTGAATATCAAAGTCGATAGGGAGGAACGGCCAGACTTGGATAAAATTTATCAGACCGCCCACCAGCTTCTAGCCCAACGCTCGGGAGGCTGGCCGCTAACAATGTTTTTAACCCCGGACAGTCAAATCCCGTTTTATGGTGGGACCTATTTCCCACCTGAACCGCGTCATGGCATGCCTGGTTTTAGCGATCTACTGTCTCGCGTTGCGGAATTTTATCAGCAGGGGAAAGATGCCATCCTTAAGCAAAACACGACGCTGATGGATGCGATGGATAAAATTCAGCCTGTTGCCGTCTCAAATCAGGATGAACTAGACACAAAGCCACTCGACGCGGCCATTGATACATTAACAGCTAATTTTGACAGGCATTACGGCGGCTTTGGAAGTGCGCCGAAATTTCCGCACCCAAGTAATCTTGATTTTTTATTGAATTACTACTGCCTAAATCAGGGCAATGGAAATCAGAATTGCCTAGATATGGTCCAGTTTTCTCTGCAGCAAATGGCGCGCGGTGGTATCTATGACCACCTAGGTGGTGGCTTTTGCCGTTATTCAGTCGATCAGCAATGGATGATCCCGCATTTTGAAAAAATGCTATATGACAACGGTCAGTTGCTGACCTTATACGCGAATGCGTTACAAGTGAATGACGATGAATTCATCAAGAATATTGTGAAGGAAACGGCAGACTGGATCATTCGAGACATGCAATCACCCAGTGGCGGTTATTATTCATCACTAGATGCAGATTCCGAAGGAGTCGAAGGCAAATTTTATATCTGGACGCCGACTGAAGTCATGGCAATCCTAAAAGCAGATGAGTTCAAAGTCTTCTCTAACTATTACGGACTAGATGGCCCGGCAAATTTTGAAGGCGTATGGCACCTGCGTATCATGATGTCCCGTGACCAACTTGTTGAAGCCTCTCCAACAAATGTGAAAACTGCAGCCGCTTTATTGAATTCTGCTCAAGATAAATTATTGCAAGTGAGGAATAAGCGTATCTGGCCAGAACGTGATGAAAAAATCCTGACTTCGTGGAATGCGCTGACAATTAAAGGCATGTCCGCCGCCGCAATCCGCCTTAGTAATAACAAATATGTTGATTCAGCAGAAAAGTCACTGACTTTTATTTTTAATCACTTATGGAAAGAGGGAAGACTGCTCGCAACCAGCAAGGATGGCAAATCACATTTAAATGCCTATCTTGACGATTATGTATTTTTATTGGACGCAATCTTATCTCTGCTAGCAGTCCGATGGGATACGCGTTGGTTAACATTCGGTATTGACCTAGCAGATGTGATGCTCGATCAGTTTTATGATTCACAACAAGGCGGCTTCTTTTTCACCTCACATGACCACGAGACATTATTGCAGAGACGCAAAGACTTCATGGATGATGCGCTACCATCTGGTAACGGTGTCGCAGTGAGCACCTTACTCCACCTCGGCCATCTGACCGGAAATCAGAAATACATCAGAGCGGCAGAACAGACACTCAAGGCAGCACGGCAGTCCATTACTCATACCCCCCATGCACACACTACCTTGTTGCTCGCTCTGACTGAATATTGTTATCCGACAAGACAGATTATTATCCGTGGTGATAACAAAACGATTATTGAATGGAAAAACCAGTGCGACAAGGCATCAGGGGTACGCGATGTAATCTTTGCAATACCTGATACTAAAGCAAGTCTTCCTAGGCTGCTTAATGAAAAGAAAATTACTGCAGATTCCCCTGTAGCATATGTGTGTGAGGGATTTACCTGTAAGGCTCCAATAACGACAAGAGAAAACCTTATTAGTCACTTGAAGTCACCAAGCTCAAGATGACATAATGCACACCCTTCCAGTAATTGAAATTCAATATTGTTTTTCATTTCTGTTTGTATATTATCGAAGAAAAATCATTCGGCTAGTAATCGAGTGATTAATATTAGCTATTTTTTATATATTAAACATATAGTTATCTCACTTTTTTAACTGGTATATTTTCAAATTAACATAGGCGGCTCCTAGTCGGCGGAACATTAAAAATTATGGCAAATCACAAAAAATTACAGGATTGGGTCGACCAAATTACTGATTTATGTCAGCCGGAGAAGGTTTACTGGTGTGACGGTAGCAAGCAAGAATACGATGCAATGTGGGAATTATTAATAAATTCTGGGACTGCAAAAAAGCTCAATGAGGGCAAGCGTCCTAATAGTTACCTGGTCAGGTCTGACCCGGCGGACGTAGCCCGGGTTGAAAATAGGACGTTTATCTGTTCTCCGAAGGAAGAGGACGCTGGACCAACTAATAATTGGATGGCCCCAATAAAAATGCGCTCAACCCTCTCTGACCTATACAAGGGTTGTATGCGTGGGCGTACCCTGTACGTGATTCCTTTCAGCATGGGTCCAATCGGGTCTCCGATAGCCCAAGTCGGTGTGGAATTGACAGATTCTCCTTATGTTGTAACCAACATGCATATTATGGCCCGTGTAGGGAAACCAGTACTGGAATTCCTAGGCGAAGACGGGTATTTCATCCCGTGTATCCATTCGGTAGGCAAACCACTTGTTGATGGCGAGCCGGATGTCCCTTGGCCCTGTAATCCAGATAACCTTTATATCGTCCACTATCCTGAAACCCGCGAGATATGGTCTTTCGGTTCAGGCTATGGCGGGAATGCGCTGCTGGGCAAAAAATGCTTAGCTTTGCGTATTGCTTCGAGTATGGCGAGAGATGAAGGCTGGTTGGCCGAGCACATGTTGATATTGAAGATCACGAGCCCGGATAGGACTGTCAAATATATTACCGGCGCATTCCCCAGCGCATGCGGCAAGACTAATCTGGCAATGTTAAAACCAACAATGCCCGGATGGAAAGTTGAAACTATCGGTGATGATATCTGCTGGATGAAATTCGGTGAAGACGGACAGCTTTATGCTATCAATCCGGAAGCTGGCTTCTTTGGCGTCGCACCAGGTACCAGCCATGAATCAAATATCAATGCTATGGATAGCTTAGCTGCAGGCAATTGCATCTTTACCAATGTCGCTGAAACCGATGACGGTGACGTGTGGTGGGAAGGGATGACAGAGAATCCTCCCTCGCACCTAATCGACTGGAAAGGCGATGACTGGTCACCGGAATTCAGTACACATGCTGCTCATCCCAATGCCCGTTTCACTGTTCCCGCACGTCAGTGCCCGGTTATTGCAGATGAGTGGGAAGATCTTAAAGGTGTACCTATCAGTGCCATTCTATTTGGCGGTAGAAGGGCCACCGTAGTACCACTGGTCAACGAGGCAAACGACTGGGTTCAGGGAACATTTTTTGGCTCAATCGTTTCATCTGAAAAGACGGCTGCAGCAGCCGGCAAAATTGGTGAACTAAGACGTGACCCTATGGCTATGCTGCCATTCTGCGGTTACAACATGGCAAGCTACTGGCAGCACTGGATCAATATAGGAAAGGAACCTGGTGCAAAGCTACCCAAGATCTTTTACGTCAACTGGTTCCGCAAGAACAGTGATGGTAAATTTATGTGGCCAGGCTTCGGTGAAAATAGCCGTGTACTAAAGTGGGTGTTTGAACGCTGTACGGGTACCGGCACTGCAATCGAAACTCCCATAGGTAACCTGCCCACGCTCGACGCGATTGATTTTGACGGAATGGAGCTAGATGAATCCGCCATCGCGAACCTCCTGCGCGTAGAGATAGATGGTTGGCTTCAAGAGATCCCGATGATCAAAGACTATTACGAGAAATTCGGCAACCGTTTACCGGACGAGCTGAATAAGGAAATAAACAAGTTGCAGACGCAGCTGGAGGCCGCTAAAAAGGCAGTAGCTTGATTACGTATGTCACAAAGAACTTAGCTGTCTGATTCTTTGTAAAGCTTAATCAATCCTTCTGTTGAACTGTCGAAGGTTTCAACCACCTCGTTATCGATTAACCGGTGATAAATCCTATTGCCGATTACTTTTCCGTATTCAACACCGAATTGATCGAAGGCATTGATTTGCCAGATTACACTCTGTACATATACCTTATGTTCATACAAGGCTATTAGGGCCCCCAGTGTCTCTGGTGTCAGCCGGTCCATGACGATGGTCGTACTCGGTCGATTGCCAGACATCTGCCGATGTCTCGCTCTATTCTCCGCCTGGGCTTCCGACAATCCTGATGCTATACCCTCTTGTCTCGTCGTCTCATACTCCCTGCCAACCATTAGCGTATTGGACTGAGCAAGGCAATTTGCCACGAGATACGGATGCTGTGTATCGTTTTTGTCATCGCCATTTAAGCTGAGAATAAAATCTACTGGTATCAACTGAGTTCCTTGATGCAACATCTGGTGGTAGGAATGATGGCCGTTGGTCTCAACTGTCCCCCAAATTACGGGTGAGGTTTGATAATCCACAGCCCGGTTGTCAATCCGGGTTGATTTACCATTACTTTCCATCTCCAGTTGCTGCAAAAATTCCGGCAAGTAACGGAGATGGTGACTGTAAGGTAGGACGGCATGAGTCTTTGCTTCCCAATAATTGATGTACCAGATCCCCAGCATACCCAGTAATACGGGTAAATTTTGCCGTGTTGGTGCAGTATGAAAATGTTGATCCATATCAGCTGCCCCTTTACGAAGCCGGATAAAACTATCCATCCCGATACTCAATGCGATTGATAATCCGATAGCCGACCAGAGTGAGTAGCGTCCGCCTACCCAATCCCACATGGGCAAAATATTGTCGGCTGAAATGCCGAATTCGACTGCTTTGTCTACTTTGGATGTAATGACAATAAAATGCCGCGAGATATCCTGAGGATTCTCTATCACCCCGGCTACCCAATGTCTTGCGATAGTTGCATTATGCAATGTTTCAAGTGTCGTAAAAGATTTAGAAGCACTGATGAACAATGTCGTCTCTGGCGACAGCTTAGAGAGTGTTGAACGTAAATCAACACTGTCTATATTGGAGACAAAATGACAATTAACATTATTTTTCTTGCTCGAAGCAAGCGCTGCAGTCGCCATCATCGGTCCAAGGTGTGACCCGCCAATACCAATATTAACAATATCGGTAATGACCTTTCCGCTTGCGCTAGTCCAACTACCACTATGAATCGATTTAACTATCCCCGACATCCTGTCAAACATTTTCTCAATTTCATCTTGGTAGGGTGAACGGCCATTGAAATCTCTCAATGCTAAATGCAATACTTCTCTGTCCTCTGTTGTATTGCAACGTTCCCCCGAAAACATCTTCCCTGCCTTCTCCTGTAATTTTTCAGATACGACAGCATCTGTTAACAATTGCAGGGTTTGTTCCGTCACATGATTTTTAGAATAATCAAGAGTCAGTCCTGCAGCATTACTATGCATGCTAACAAACCGTTCTGAGTCACTATTGAATAGATCTACTAACGTTGTTTTTTGCAGAGACGATTTATGCTTTGCTAGCTTCGACCAGACATCATCATTTGTTGGTTTAAAGCTATTATTCATGGCTAGATTGGCCTACAGACAATTATATATAAAAGTAACCCTAAATTATTCTAGCGTATATCCAAAAGTATCCTTGAATCGATCTTTGAAATTATCTCGATCGATCGTATGGTTCTGGGTACCGTTACATTCTATTTTTATTGTCCCCATCAGTGAAGCAATTCGACCTGTTGTTTCCCAGTCCATGTCATTCATTAGCCCATAAATCAGACCGGCCCGGTAGGCGTCACCGCATCCAGTGGGATCTCTTATCTCATTCACCGCGGCCGCAGAGATTTCAAAACGCTTTTGCTGAGTATAGATTACAGAGCCTTCGGACCCTCGAGTTATGATCAGCGCCTTAACCATCTCAGTTGCTTCATGCGGTGAAATTCCCGTCTGTTTTTGCATCATTTGCCATTCATAATCGTTAACAGTAATCCAAGATGCCTGTTCGATAAAAATTTTTAGTTCATCACCATTAAACATTGGTATTCCCTGACCAGGATCAAAAATAAACGGTATCCCTAATCCTTGGAATTGGGTTGCATGTTCTATCATGCCATCCTTGCCATCAGGCGAAATAATTCCAATAGAAATTCCTTCAGCATCAGAAACTTTATTATGGTGTGAATAAGCCATTGCTCCTGGGTGAAATGCCGTTATTTGGTTATCATCCAGGTCAGTAGTGATGAATGCCTGGCCGGTAAAAACATCGTCTATTACCTTGATATGCTTGCGACATATATTATTTTTATCCATCCACTCAGCATACTGATCAAAATCCTTGCCTACTGTCCCCATAGAAATTCCATGCCCTCCCAGTAGTTCAAGATTGTAGACAATATTGCCGGCGCATCCTCCAAATTCCCGACGCATTTCAGGAACCATAAATGAGACGTTTAGGACGTGGACTTTTTCCGGAAGGATATGGTTTTTGAATCGATCCGGAAATACCATTATATTATCGTATGCAAACGATCCGCATATCAGTGCAGTCATAAAATCAGTTTACTCCTTTCTTTAATATTGTTATCAGTGGCAGATGTTTGTTTAAAGTAGTTAGTAGCGTATATGAATTAATTCTGCAGGTATAGAGTATCACTGCTATTGGATTACACCATCTTAATGTTAAGACTAAGTCTTAGCAGTTGCTTTTTTAATTTTACGCTTTGGTTTGGTGTTATCAGATTTTTTTAAAACACCATTTAGGAACTGACCAGTATAGGATTTTTTATGTTTAGCAATTTCCTCTGGTGTCCCATAAGCAATGACTTGCCCACCTTTTTCTCCCCCTTCTGGACCAAGGTCGATGATCCAGTCAGCCGTCTTTATCACATCCATATTATGTTCAATGACGATAATTGTATTACCGTGATCTCTTAAACGATGCAACACATGCAACAACTGTTTGATATCGTGAAAGTGCAAGCCGGTAGTAGGCTCGTCGAGTATATATAAGGTCTTACCTGTATCACGCTTGGATAATTCTCGTGATAACTTTACCCTCTGTGCCTCACCTCCGGATAGAGTTGTCGCATTTTGTCCAAGCTTGATATAGGACAAACCAACATCCATCAGAGTCTGCAATTTTCGTGCAATAACGGGTACAGCATCAAAAATTTCACGGGCTTCTTCTACTGACATCTCTAGGATCTCACTGATATTTTCACCCTTGTACTTAATATCAAGTGTTTCGCGGTTATAACGTTTGCCTTTACAAACATCACACACTACATAAATATCAGGTAGAAAATGCATCTCAACCTTAATTAACCCATCGCCCTGACAGGCCTCACAACGACCACCCTTAACATTAAAACTAAACCTGCCGGTTTTGTACCCACGTGATCTGGCTTCCTGGGTGGCAGCAAAAAGGTCTCTGATAGGTGTAAACAATCCAGTATATGTAGCAGGGTTTGATCTTGGTGTCCGGCCAATCGGACTCTGGTTAATATCAACTACTTTATCCAAGAACTCCAATCCACGTAAATTTCGATACGGTGATGGGCTGGTACTCGAGCCATTCAGTTCACGGGCAACAATTCGGTAGAGTGTGTCGTTTATCAGTGTCGATTTACCCGATCCCGATACCCCGGTAATACACGTCATCAGTCCAACAGGTATACTGATGTTGATATTGTTCAGATTATTTCCGCTCACCCCGGTTAATTTCAATATTTGGTCAGGCTGGTAATGACTGCGTACCATGGGTATATCAATTTGTTTGCGTCCTGACAGATACTGTCCAGTCAGAGATTTAGGATGGGAATGGATGTGATCTGGAGACCCATGCGTAACAACTTTGCCACCATGCACACCGGCGCCCAATCCCATATCAATAACATGATCTGCCGCCTTGATAGCCTCTTCATCATGCTCAACGACGATGACTGTATTACCCATATCTCTCAGATGCTTCAGTGTGGTCAGTAGCCGCGCATTATCACGTTGATGAAGACCGATTGAGGGTTCATCCAGTACATACATCACTCCCATCAGACCGGCACCTATCTGGCTAGCTAGGCGAATACGTTGCGCTTCGCCCCCAGACAAAGTATCCGCCCTTCTATCCAATGTTAAGTATTCAAGACCGACATTGACTAGAAATTGCAATCGCTCCTTTACTTCTTTCAATATCTTCTCAGCAATCTGTCCTCGTTTGCCGTCTAATTTCAATTTTTGAAAATATTTATGAGACTGGTTTACCGCGAGTGCGGTGATATCAACGATGGAGAGATTATCGATAAATATGTGTCTTGCTGATTTGTTCAATCGAGTACCTTTACAGGTCGGACAGTTTTTATTGTTTTGGTATTGCATTAACTCTTCCCTGACCATGACTGACTCCGTTTCACGATACCGCCTTTCCATATTAGGGATAATGCCTTCAAAGGAATGCTTACGTTTAACATAACCTTTCTTTCCAGTCAGATATTTAAACGAGATCTCTTCATCTCGACTACCATAGAGGATGATTTTTTGGATTTTGTCTGGGATATCACTAAATGGTGTATCAATATTAAAGTGATAATGACTCGCCAAAGATTTAATGAGTTGGAAATAATAAGCATTACGTCTATCCCATCCCCTCACAGCACCACCCGGGAGACTCAGATCTGGATTATGGACAACCTTATCTGGATCAAAAAACTGGATGATCCCTAGCCCATCACATTTTGAACAGGCCCCCAAAGGATTATTGAATGAAAATAATCTTGGTTCCAGTTCACTTAAACTATAGCCACACTGTGGGCAGGCGAAACGAGCTGAGTAAACGACGTCACTTTTCTTCTTACCATCCATAGCAGAAATAATAACCGTCCCATCCGATAAGCGGAGCGCGGTTTCAAGTGATTCCGCCAATCTCAGGCCAATATCTCCGCGGACTTTGAAACGGTCGACCACAATTTCGATATTATGTTTTTTACGCAATTCCAAGTCTGATACTTGATTTAATTCTTGAATCTTTCCATTGACCCGGGCACGAATGAATCCCTCACTGCGTAATTTATCTAATAACTGTACATGTTCACCTTTTCGTTCCTGAACTACCGGCGCCAATATCATCAGGCGCTCTTCCTCAGTTCTTGCCAAAATCATATCCACCATCTGAGTGACGGTTTGTGCCTCTAGATCGGTACCATGATCAGGACATCGAGGAATACCGACTCTCGCAAATAACAGCCTTAGGTAATCATAAATTTCGGTGATCGTTCCTACGGTCGACCTCGGATTATGGGATGTTGATTTTTGTTCGATAGAAATAGCTGGTGACAATCCTTCTATGTGGTCAACGTCAGGCTTCTCCATGATGGAAAGGAACTGTCTCGCATAAGAGGATAATGACTCTACATACCGGCGTTGCCCTTCAGCATAAATCGTATCGAATGCCAGAGACGACTTGCCTGATCCAGATAACCCAGTAATCACAATCAATTTATCACGAGGGATATCGACATCAATATTTTGCAGATTATGGGTGCGCGCTCCGCGTATATTGATAGTATCCATGTGATATTTTTCGTTGAATTTGGGTAAACCTGTTACTATAAAGAAAGACTCGCACTTGGTCATCCTGAACTTAGTAATACAGAAGCAATGAATGTGTGATTTTCGCCGTTTTTCATTTTACAACGACATAATCGATTGATTCATAGGGTCATAATATTCCTCTCACAAGAGGATTTATGAGCAACAATAAAAAGGAGCAGAAATATGGCAAGAGGTGTAAATAAAGTCATTTTGATAGGAAATCTGGGTAATGATCCTGATGTACGATACACAGCCAGTGGAGCAGCAGTTAGCAATATCAGCTTAGCGACCACCGATTCTTGGAAAAACAAGGAATCAGGCGATCTGCAGGAAAAAACAGAATGGCATCGGATAGTATTCTTTGGCAGATTGGCGGAGATAGTCGCCGAGTACTTAAAAAAGGGCTCACAGATTTATGTAGAAGGACGGCTGCAGACACGCAAATGGCAAGACAAAGAAGGTAATGATCGCTATACCTCTGAGATTGTCGGCAACGAAATGCAGATGCTAGGAAGCAAGTCGTCGGGGGAGAATTTCAGCCGATCTAAACCGACAAAATCCGATGACATCCCACCATCAGCTACCGTATCTCAAGATGAGAATTTTGTAGACGATGACATCCCTTTCTGAGTATCAATCAAATAATCTAATTTTATTCTTGCATCAACTTTTCTAGATTGAACTGATTCGCCTGTAAGCGAAACTCTACGTAGTAAGGACTGGATCAGGGAAGTACCAGTTGTCTAAACCGTTGGATGTATTCCCTGAAGATGAAAAATATTGTGCCGGTAATCAAGGCATTCATTATGCCAACGATCAAGAAGATTTCTGGGATAGTAACCGACATGCTGATAAGCATTGTTACCAATATTGCCGACATAACCATAAACAGGGCATCGAGGATGTTGACCGCTGCGATAACCCGTGCACGGTGGTCCGGGCTAGACCGATTTTGAACCATGGCATACAGAGGAACAATATAAATTCCACCGAATAGTCCGATGAAAATCAGGTCAGCCAGGATACGCCAGTTTCCGGCATTCTCTATGAATAACCCGGGGCCCATAGACTGTCCTGCAACTAGATCATCAACTACCGGAACGCCGACAAAAAATAGGTCCACTGCAAAGACGGTTAAACCTATTGCCCCTATTGGTACTAATCCAGGCTCAACACGACCTCGAGAAAATTTTTCACACAATAATGATCCGCTACCGATACCGATAGAAAATGCGGTTAATAATAATGTCGCCATATATTCATTTCCCATGAGGACATCACGAGTGTAACTGGGAACTAGATAGAGAAATGTTGCACCGATAAACCAAAACCAGGAAATTGAAATAATGGCAATGAAAATTTCTCTGTTTTTGACAACATAGACAAGTACCCTTATTGTCTCTCTAACAATGTTCCAATCTATCTTCAAAGTAGGATTTAATGATTCAGCAACTGGGATGGCGCGACTTGTATACCAACCGCTCACTGCGATCAGAATGACAGTTGCGGAAACATATAACATTCCAGTTTCTTTTTCAGCAATCAGAATGCCACCGATAATGGTACCTGCGAGTATGGCAAGATAGGTCCCCATCTGTACTAATCCATTACCTCCTGTTAATTCCTTCTCGTCGAGATGTTGAGGAAGAATCCCGTATTTTAAAGGTCCAAAAAAAGTCGATTGTGTTCCCATTAGAAATAGCACAAACATTAATACCAAAACATTTTGGGAAATAAATCCAATTGAAGCAAAAATCATTATAATAATTTCAGCAACTTTAATACGCCGGATTAAATATGATTTTTCAAACTTATCCGCAATTTGTCCTGCTGTTGCCGAGAATAGAAAATAGGGCAAAATAAACAAAGCACCGGCAATAATAACTAGAATACTGCTGTTAATATTTAGAACATCTGCAACTGTAAATGCGATAAATATAACTAATGCATTCTTGTAAATATTATCGTTTAATGCACCTAGAAACTGAGTAAGGAACAGAGGGAAAAAGCGTTTCGTTTGTAAAAGATTAAATTGATTCATTCGCCAAGATACCTTTAATAGCAGATTGTGACTGAAATGTAACTCACAACGAATGTATTGCAGGAGATCATAATGCCAATTGTGACACAAATTGATTTACTAAAAAAACGCAGAACAAAGATTGTTGCTACGCTAGGGCCGGCATCATCAGATCCCTCAGGCATCAAAAGCCTAATTAATGCAGGTGTAAATGTTTTCCGGCTTAATATGTCGCATGGCGACCATGAATCTCACCGTAAAACATATAACCATATCAGGACACTTTCTACAGAGTTAAATTTCCCAATCGCTATTCTTGCGGACTTGTGCGGCCCGAAGATCCGAGCTGGTAAATTTACAGAAGGTAAAATCTTACTCGAACCTGAGGAAAAAGTGACTGTCACCACGCGTGATGTAGAAGGAAATAAAGAACTTATCCCGTCACAGTACGTTGAGCTTGCAAATGATGTCGTCCCCGGTAACCGCATACTTCTCAATGATGGGTTAATTGAACTCAAGGTTGTGTCCGTTGAAAAAACAGAAATCGAATGTAATGTAGTCTACGGTGGTGTATTAACGAACCACAAAGGGATCAATCTTCCAGGTGTAAACGTCTCAGCACCCTCACTTACTGAAAAAGATATTACTGATGCTGAGTTTGCGCTAGAACTTGGCGTTGATTTTCTAGCATTATCGTTCGTGAGACGCGCTTCGGATATATTGGATCTAAAAAAGATTATCGAAAAAACAGAAAGTAATGCTTCCATTGTTGCAAAAATTGAAAAGCCAGAGGCACTAGATGACCTGGATCAAATTGTTGATGCAGCAGATGCCCTTATGGTTGCTCGCGGTGATCTCGGAGTAGAACTGCAGCCGGAACAGGTTCCTGTCGCTCAAAGTCAAATAATGGACGCGGCTAGATCGAAATTCAAACCTGTAATTGTTGCTACACAGATGCTGGAATCCATGATAGAAAGTGCTCGCCCCACCCGTGCCGAGGTAACAGATATTGCATATGCAGTAACACTAGGAACGGATGCAGTGATGCTATCTGCTGAAACAGCAGCCGGAAAATATCCCGTCGAATCCGTACAAATGATGGATCGCATCGCTAGGCAAACAGAAACTCACTTGTGGAGCATCGGGGCATATGGCACTTACAACATAAATAGTACGAGTTTGCCTTTACCAATACGCGACGTCATGGCAGATGCTACCTCACAAATTTCAAAAGAAATCATGGCCCATGCTGTGGTCGTCATTGGGAAAAGCGGAATATCTGCTGCCACTATGAGTTCAGCCAGACCTGCTGCACCCGTTGTCGCTATTACTAAGAGCGCTGAAGTATGTAGGAAAATGGCATTACTCTGGAGTGTTATACCAATTCTAGACGAAGAGGTAGGGAAAACTAATCCAAATGAACTTGCTAGAAAAACGGCGAAAGATTTAGATTTGGCTGAAGATGGACAACATATACTTTTGATCAGAGGATTTAACAGTGATCCAATGTTGAATACTCCGTCAATTACTATATTACAAGTCTAATTCAGCGAAAGATAAACCTGCAAGCTATCTGAGTTTATAGATCGGTGGTGCAGCGTCTGTGGCTGTTTGATATTTCACCGTAAAATCATTAAAGGATTTAAGTGCATCCTGCAAATCTTTCTCTGCTTTAAGCTGGAATGAATCAATTCCGCACCTTTTCATAAAAAATAACTGATCCCGTAGAACATCTCCTACTGCTCGAAGCTCACCTTTATAACCATATCGCTCTTTCAGTAATCGGGCGTGAGAATAGCAGCGGCCGTCTTTGAATAGTGGGAATTCTAAGGCAATTAAATCAAACTGAGAGGCAACACCAGCGACTTCATCAATTTTGTTATCTCCAGTTATGGAAACAGCTGTGTTACCGTTACGATCTAAAAGAGTCTCGCGGTTTGCCAGCCAGTATGCAAACGGGACGATAATATCACCTTCTGGCAGTGGCTGACCTGGTTCGATTTTTTCCAACCTCTGCCACTGGTCTTCAACTATCTGATTGTCTTTAATGACTCGCAACGGCTTAACTTTATTTTCCTTGATCCGGGCTACTTTGGTACACCCTTTTCTTGAACGGCTCGATACCCACCCGACGATAGGTATCCAAGAATCGTTCGTCACCTTCACGTATATCGATATAGATTTCCAACATATTGCCGATGGTATCGGCCACGTCCTTTTTGGCAATAGCTGGGCCCAACCGGTCACCCAATGCTGCATCATTTGATGGTGAACCACCCAGCGTTAATTGATAAAACTCTTCACCTTTTTTATCAACACCGAGAATACCGATATGACCTACATGGTGGTGCCCACAGGCATTCATGCAGCCAGACATCTTGATTTGAATATCTCCAATGTCATGCAAATAATCCAGGTTGCTAAATTTTTCGTTAATTTGTCTGGCTATGGGAATAGAACCAGCATTAGCGAGTGAACAGAAATCCAGTCCCGGGCAACAAATCATATCCGTCAACAGACCGATATTGGGAGTGGCGAGTTTTTCTTTACACAAGCCCTTCCACAACTCAAACAGATCTCCCTGTTTGACATTAGGCAAGATCAAATTCTGATCATGAGTCACACGCACTTCGCTCATAGAATAGCTATCAGCTAGATCTGCAATATTGTCCATCTGATCGTCTGTAGCATCACCCGGAGGTAAATCTGGGGACTTGAGAGAAATATATACGGCACGGTAACCGGGTATCTTATGTGGTTTAACATTGCGATTTACCCATGCAGCAAATTGTGTATCCAATTCGATTTTTTGAGCGAGCGTTTTATCTTTTGCCGCCGATGCATCATATTCGACTGTAGAAAAATAGGCCTTGACCCGCTCAATCTCCTTCTCATCCAACATCAGTGCAGTATCTTTAATGTGTTGCCATTCATCTTCCACCATCTCAGCAAATTTTTCTGGCCCAAGTGCTTTGACCAAAATCTTAATCCTCGCTTTGTGGATATTGTCGCGACGACCAAATAAATTATAGACACGCAGTATCGCTTCGAGATACGAAAGCAAATGTTTCTTCTCTAGAAACTCATTAATGAAAGCACCTATATAGGGGGATCTACCAAGGCCGCCACCGACCAGAACCTTAAATCCTGTCTCACGCTGATCATTTTTGACCATATAAATACCGATGTCATGAACTTGGACAGCCGCACGGTCTTGTTCTGCACCGGACACGGCTATCTTGAACTTACGTGGGAGATACGAAAATTCTGGGTGAAACGTCGACCACTGGCGGATGATTTCACAATAAGGACGAGGATCCTCCAGTTCATCGATGGCAACACCAGCGAAGTGATCAGATGTAATATTACGAATACAGTTACCACTAGTTTGAATAGCGTGCATCTCAACGCTGGCGAGGTCAGCAAGGATATCAGGGACCGTTTCTAGCTTTGGCCAGTTAAACTGGATGTTTTGTCGTGTACTAAAATGTCCGTAACCCTTATCGTACTTCCTAGCAATATTCGCCAACATACGTAGCTGACGGGTAGAAAGTAGCCCGTACGGAATGGAGACGCGCAACATCGGAGCGTATCGCTGTATGTACAGACCATTCATCAGTCGCAACGGTCGGTATTCATCTTCGGTTAGCTCACCGGCTATGAATCGACGGGTCTGGTCGCGGAACGTCTGTACTCGCTCGTTGACAATTGTCTGGTCGTATTCGTCGTACTTATACATCATGGATCTGTAAGGTTTTACCTAGTTGAGTCATTAGGTCGAAAAAGATAGCAATAAAAGCTTATTTATAAAAGTAATATATCTTACTATAGATATAACTTTTTTACTTAAGGGTCAAGTCCAAGTTTCGTTGACTCTCAATCCGACAAATGCTGCCTAGCCAAGTACTCATGACTCTGCATTTCGACAAGACGACTGACAGTTCGTTTAAAGGAGTCTGTTAGGTGTTTACCAACATATAACGTTGGAATATCAACAGCAGCAGATAGAATGAGTTTGACATTTCGATCATAGAATTCATCCACAAGGATCATAAACCGCTTCGCCTGATCATTTTGTTCTTCGGTCATTTGCGGGATGTTACCAATCAACACTGTCTGGAACTGTCTGCTGATCTCGATATAATCGGCAGCACCTCTTGGGCCATCACAGATTTCATGAAAATCAAACCAGACTACACCATCAGCACACTGTAATGTCTGTATCTTTCGTTTTTCAATTTCAATTGTACGATTTGCTCTTCCTTGATTCGGAGCGAGATGCGCAAAGTTAGTTTCCAGCATCTGTTCAGCTTGATTATCCAACGGAAAGTGAAAGATCTTTGCTGTATCGAGATACCTAAGTCGGTAATCAATACCTGAATCAACATTCATAATCTGAGTATGATCCTTAAGTAGTTGTATTGCTGGAAGGAGCCGATCACGCTGCAGACCATCCCAATACAACTTATCCGGATGTTCATTTGATGTCGCCACCAGGACTACACCCCTATCGAACAACGCCAGTAGCAGTCCGCTTAACAACATAGCATCAGCAATATCAACTACGTGAAACTCATCAAAACAGATTACCTTAGCATTCTTAGCAAAACTATCGGCGACCATCTGTAATGGATTTTGCACATCATTCAGGAATTTTAGTTCATCATGAACTCTTTGCATAAAACGATGGAAGTGAATACGTAGCTTTTTTTTAATTGGTAAGGTTTCAAAAAAAGTATCGACGATATACGTCTTGCCGCGACCAACACCGCCCCATAAATAAATCCCCTTTAGTCCTCTACTTTTTCGATTAAATAGTCTTCGTTTTAGCTGTACTAGCAGATTCTTTTCTTTTTTTTGTTCAATAACTAGTTGATCATAAAGCTTCTGCGTTGCGACTATCGCTTCTTCCTGGGCAGAGTCGGCAACAAAATCGGGTTGCTTGATTTCTTCGAGATACCGACTAAGGGGTCCATGATCATTTTTTGACGTCAAAGTCATGTTTATCAACTCTTCTTTTGAGGTGTTCCTTTAAAAAAATCGTCAAAAAAATAATTCTTATATGGCTGCACATAAAGTTATGAATTATTTAAACTATATAGAATAGTTTAAACTAAGACTTACTATCATCTTGTTGTAACAGCTTTATCTCTTGAATTTTCCCTAAGGGCTTTTCTAATTGGCGTGTACGTGTTGTTGTTAATTTATCATATTCAGTCTTTGCGGCATCAAGACTTCTCCCTATTTTCTCCATAGATTCTACATAATTCGTCCATTGTTTTTCGAACTCCTGCATTATGCTCATAATTTCACCAGCCTTCTCTTCGATGGCAAAATTATTTACTGATTGATGTATCAAGGATAGAACTGCGTACAGCGTAATTGGAGAACAAAGAACAACACGATTTTTTAAAGCAAAATCTAATATCGAGGCATCACTTTGGTGAATAAAGGCATATATCCCTTCATTTGGAATAAATAACAATACAAAATCAACCGTACCTTGTATCGGATCGATATAACCTCGATCAGATACAGCTTTTATATGGCCTTTCACATCATCAAGGAATTGTTTTTTCTCTCTCTCCTTTTCAGATTCATCCTCCGCTTCTACGAAGTTCTCATAATGAGTTATCGGGAATTTCACATCCATATTGATCGACTTGCCCTTGGGGAGTTTAAATGTGTAATCCGGGATCTCGCCTGATTCAACCTTTTTATGACTAACAAAGTTGACATTCTCAACTAAACCCATAATGGCCAGTATATCTTCGACCATCCGCTCACCCCATTGGCCTCTAGCTTGAGCACTCGATAGCACATTTCGTAAGTCATCAGTCGTCTGCCTTAATTTTCCTGTTTCCTTCTGATTTTCATTGATTTGTGAGTGAAGAGCAGTTGATTTGGTTTTCAAATCCTCCATTACAACAACCATTTCCTTAAGTCTCTCATCAATTAGCTTTTTCTTTTCTTCTAATCTCACTTCACCTTTATCTGTCTGGTTTTTAAATTTTTCATTAGCCAATATAAAAAATTGCTCGTTATTCTTCTTCAGCGCCTCCATTGAAAGAGAAGAAAATGCTTCTTCCATTTTTGACTTTGCAGAATCAATAATTTTTAACCGATACGAGTAAATGAAATACACCGCCCCACCGCCAAAAAGCATTCCTAGTACAAAGGCTATGAATAATGATATGTCCATAAAACTAAATAATATTTAGTATAAATAATAGAATTGTCTCTATAGTTACTATACACCGTAGGTTTTTATGTTCCTATTGCTAGAGCATCGTCCCCTCAGACAAGCGTAATGAACACGTAGAGAATGTCCATAAATCAGCCGATAAGATCTCATCCTTATTTGAAGAGGTCGAACCTGTAGAGCCCACTAATGATAAAGATCTCATACTTCCAACATTAAATATGGACGATGACGAGGAAACATCCTAGCATTAACTCGCTCGCTAATTTACATGCTACTCAATAAGTAACATAATAAATTGAAAATAAACCCAATCTATTCCAGATAAGTTCCTGATATGTCAAAATTAAAAGCGATAATATTCGATATGGACGGCACCCTCGCCGATACCGAAGATATCCATCGACTGGCGTTTAATGCTGCTTTTATTGAATTTCATATTGATTGCCAATGGAACCAAGCAGAATACAAAGATTTGTTATCTATTTCTGGGGGCAATGAAAGAATAAGACAATATTTATTAGATCAAGATCTGATCAGTGATAAAACTGTAGACATAGCCATCCTAGCTAGAACCATACATACCAAAAAATCTGAAATTTACCGGCAGAAACTCATTGATGGCCATTTAATTTTACGCCCTGGTATACATCGCTTAATTCATGAGGCTAAAGACCAGGGAATTGAACTCGGGATCGCTACCAGTTCATCGCGACAAAATCTAGAAACATTACTCAAACTAACATTAGGAAAGAATGGCCTGGAATTATTTGAAGTAATTGTAACTTGTGATGTTGTTGAAGATAAAAAACCGTCGCCGGCCGTGTATCAATACGCACTTAGTGAACTAGAATTAGATGCGGATAACTGCGTCGCAATTGAAGATACCCATAACGGAAATATGTCAGCACTGGCTACCGGAATTAATACTATCATCACAACTCATCAATTCACCACTAATGATAATTTTACTGGGGCTTCCCTAGTTGTCGACCAGCTTGGTGAACCTGATCATAAATTCGAGATTCTGGCTGGAGAATCACACGGGCACCACTATGTCGATGTAGCTTTACTTCAAACAGTACTGTCTCATCACCATGAACAACAGGAAGACAAGATTAGTAATCCTGCGTTCGCAGCTGAGTCGTAAATACAGCTGTTTCAATTAATGTTGGGTAATACTAAGATTTCCCTGTCATCTCAATACCAGGAAAGCGACTGATCTCCCTCTTACTACTCTCAGCAACAGCGATCCTTTAATATCATTTACTATATTAGTAAAGTCTTTGGCATTCGTTACAGGGATACGATTGACCGATGAGATTATATCAGCCTTGCGTAATCCACTTTGCCAGCCTAAGCTACCCTGGTCAATTTCAGCAACTACCACCCCTTCAACTCTATTGAAATAAGGGCTATCCGGATTAATGTCTGAAAAGGTAATTCCGTCCAAACGCTGATTAGTGACCGAGGCACCGATATACTCATTTGCGGAAGTGACCTTCGTTGTTAATTTTTGTCTCTTACCATTACGGATAAGGTCGAACTCTACATTGTCATCAACTTGTAATAATCCAATATGATTTCGCACATCACTGGCTCGCTTCACTTCCTTATTATTAATCGAGAGGATCACATCTCCCGGTAACAAACCTACCTCAGCCGCAGGAGAAGATTTGATCACATTTGTAATAATGGCGCCTTTTTGATTTTTTGCACCTAGCGCCTCGGCTAATTCTAAATCCAGGTCCTGTACCGAAATGCCGATAAATCCCCTTTGTACGGAGCCTTTGTCAATCAACTGTTCCATGATATTTAGCGAAAGATTAATCGGGATCGCAAATCCAATACCAATATTACTACCGTCCTGTGACAGGATAGCCGTGTTTATACCGACTAATTCTCCGCGTAGATTGACCAGTGCCCCACCGGAATTACCCGGATTGATCGAAGCATCGGTCTGGATAAAGTCTTCATATCCTTCAATACCGAGACCGCTTCGACTCAAAGCACTGACAATGCCAGAAGTGACGGTTTGACCGAGACCAAACGGGTTGCCGATAGCAACCACATAGTCTCCAACTCGTAGCTCATCGGAATCGGCTGGATTAATATCAGTCAGCTTGTCTGCAGGTATTTTTATCACGGCAACATCAGTCTCCGGATCTGTACCAACAATTTCAGCATTATGTTGTCTACCATCACGCAGAGTAACGGTTATTTGTACAGCATTGGCAATTACATGATTGTTTGTTAAAACCAGACCGCGTTTTGCATCAACGATTACACCAGATCCGAGGCTTTGCGTCTTTCGTTGAATTTGCCCATTAGGGACGTTAAAAAATCGCCGGAAAAAAGGATCAGAAAAAAGCGGGTTTTGTTGTACGGTGACTCGTCCTTCCGTTGCGATATTAACAACCGCAGGAGTCACTTTATCCAGCATGGGAGCGAGGCTGGGTATTTGTTCATCATTACCTAAATTAGGCAATGCTGCTAGCGCGGCCTGACTGTAGAATAAACAGGAAATTATCAAAGAAACACGATATAAAGATTCAATTCGCCTCAACATCGAGTGCTCTCCTGTATTTTTGAGTGGCCTTGGTATCTGTTTAAAAACTGGCAACCCGCCTGAGAGCGGATAAAATCCGCCTCCAAACGGTTGCTCACAGTTAGCTATTCACCGAGATGCGGCGAGGTTGTACCTTTTCATGTTTCGGTAGTTCGATTGTTAGTACACCATCCTTACTATTAGCCTCAATCTTGTCGGCGTTCGCCGTATCAGGCAAGCTAAAACGTCGATAAAAAGCACCTTTTGCCCGCTCTACCCGCCTATAGCCGTCACGCTCTTCATTTTTCTCTTTTGAACGTTCACCTTTTAGAGTCAGCACATCGTTTTTCAAGGTGATCTCGATATCTTTGGCATCTACTCCCGGCAAATCGGCATGGATTATATACCGATCTGCTTCTTCCCTGACATCAACTTCCGGTTGCGAGGCATTAACATTGATATTGGGACTGTCTTCTCCGATTGCTGCTTCTGCAAACGGGTCCCAGGATGCTTGAGTGTTAAATTCCCTCTGTAATCGATCTAATAAAGTATAAGGTTTGTATCTTAATAATTGCATTGCATACCTCCAAATTTTCAGTTACTTTTGCCTACAATTAGATATGGGGATTTAAACATCGTCTTTCAAGGGGTATGAATACCGAAATTTGGTGTAAATCTATTTATGGCAAAATCAAGCTATTTTTTTAAAATATTTGGCAACTCGCCAGTAGCCCCTCTACAACAACATATTGAGAAAGTCATAGCATGTGTCGAGGAGCTCGTCCCCTATTTTAATGCAGTGATGAAAAATGATTGGGTTGAAGCCGAACGGATTCAAAATATCATCGTAGACAAGGAGAATGAAGCTGATGATATTAAGAACGAATTGCGATTGCATATGCCTTCCGGGCTATTCATGCCGATGGATAGACGCGATATACTTGAAGTGCTCGATCTTCAAGACCAGATTGCCAACAAAGCAAAGGACATCTCGGGATTAGTGCTAGGGAGACGAATGACCCTGCCAGAACAAATGCAGAAAGACTATATGCCTTTCCTATCTAGGTGTATAGACGCCATAAAAATAGCTCAAGATGCAATAAACGAGTTAGATGAGCTTGTTACTGCCGGATTTCGTGGTGATGAAGTCAAACGTGTCATTAAACTAATCGAACAGCTACATGTAATCGAAGCTGAAACCGATACTATTCAAGTAAAGCTACGTGCTGATCTGTTTGAGATGGAAAAAACCCTTCCCCCGATAGATGTGATGTTTATTTATGAGATTATCAAATGGACCGGCGATCTTGCTGATAGATCCCAAAGTACAGGGAACCGCATCCAATTGATGCTAGCAAAATAATCATCATCTAACTATTTCATTTATGGAAAATATAACGCTATTACTAACGTTAGCGGCCTGTTTTGGACTATTTATGGCCTGGGGTATCGGTGCAAATGATGTCGCAAATGCTATGGCAACTTCTGTTGGTTCTAAAGCGATATCACTCAAGACTGCAGTATTCATTGCAGCCATTTTTGAATTTACCGGTGCCTATCTTGCAGGTGGAGAAGTAACGGAAACCATACGAAGTGGTATCGTTGATAGGACATTATTCATCAACACGCCTGAACTCTTAGTTTACGGCATGCTAGCTTCATTACTAGCTGCAGGAATATGGTTACTTGTTGCAACCCGATTTGGATTACCAGTATCGACAACCCATTCTATTGTTGGGGCGATAGTCGGCTTTTCTATCGCTAGCCTGGGTGTAGACGCTGTAAACTGGACGAAAATTCAGTCGATCATTATCAGTTGGGTCGCTTCGCCAGCACTTGCTGGTTGTCTATCTTATTTACTATTCAAAAGCGTACAAACTTTAGTACTTAATACCAACGATCCTTTTAAAAAGGCCAAGCTATACGTTCCGGTCTACATTTTTTTTACCGGATTCACGATTTCCCTAATAACACTATTCAAAGGACTAAAGCATATTGGGTTAGAGCTTTCTACCCAAGAATGTTATCTAATTGCTTGCGCTGTCGGAATAATGACAGCCCTTATTGGTAGTGCGGCCATTAACCGAATTAAATTAGATCCCTCGCTGAACCAAAAATATCATTTCCGAAATGTTGAACAAATTTTTGGAATATTGATGATCTTTACTGCATGTTCAATGGCATTCGCCCATGGCTCAAATGACGTTGCAAATGCTGTTGGCCCCGTTGCAGCCGTCGTTGGTGTTTTGCAATCGGGATCTGTCACTCAGACCATGGCTTTGCCACCATGGGTTCTGTTGTTAGGCGGTTTCGGTATTGTTATAGGACTGGTCACGTATGGACATAAAGTCATCGCCACCGTCGGCACACAAATAACCGATTTAACTCCCAGCCGTGGCTTTTGTTGTGAAATGGGGGCGGCTTTCACCGTTGTTCTCGCCTCCAGTACTGGCATTCCTATTTCTACCACTCACACTTTGGTGGGTGCAGTTCTGGGAGTTGGATTTGCTAGAGGAATGTCGGCATTGAACCTGAGAATAATTGGATCAATCTTTATGTCTTGGATAGTAACCCTACCAGCTGGTGCCATACTTGCGATAATTTTCTACAACTTTTTTAGAGTAGTTTTATAATTATCTAAACCCAATAAGCGACCCAGGTCATGACCCGTGAACACATGGTCATAAGTTTACAGACCGGTTCTGGCAGGTAGGCAGCGCCGGATTCCAAAGCGATGGTTGCATGACGATCTTCATCTTCGATCATTTGCTCAATGATGGCTCGGCTTTTCACATCATCGTGCGAAATCCGATCTAGGTGTGATTGTAGATGCTGCACTACCTGGTGTTCGGTTTCAGCAACGAACCCCAGACTCCATTTATCGCCAACTATACCGGCCGCAACACCTATCGAGAATGACCCCAAATACCATACTGGATCAAAAATACTCGGACGTGAGCCAAGTTCATCCAGTCGCTGGCGACACCATATCAGGTGATCGATCTCCTCATTTGCGGAGGATTGCATGGTCCGTTTAACTTGGGGACTTTTCGCTGTCAATCCTTGACCTTGGTAGAGTGCCTGTGCCGCTACCTCCCCAGCATGGTTAACTCGCATCAGAGCGGCAGATTGCTCCAGCTGCCCGTCTTCAAGCTGAATATCGACTACTGAATCTGCTGGGTTTTCCCGGGATGCACCTTCGTTTGCTGGCATCGATGAACCAAGGAAATTACCGAACTCGATAATAATCTGGTCCAGCAGGTTAAATTGGCGCTCTAATTTCATATATATCAGCCACTATACCTGTTTAATCAAGGTCTTGATATTGACAGCTAAGGAGCCAATCCGTACCATTGCTCCTTTTTTTACAGTCTTTTTTATTAAAATCAATGACTACCTATTCTGCAAAACTAGCAGACATCAAACGAGCATGGTTTCTCGTCAATGCCAGTGGCAAGACACTCGGTCGCCTGTCGAGCGAAATTGCACGCCGACTACGCGGAAAACACAAACCTGAATATACCCCACATATGGATTGTGGCGACTATATCGTTGTCATCAATGCCAAAGACATCAAAGTAACTGGTAAAAAAGAAACAGACAAAGTTTATTACAGTCATTCCGGTTATCCTGGCGGAATTAAATCCATTACCTTTGACAAGCTGATAAAAAAGAAACCAGAAAAGATAATCGAAACTGCGGTTAAAGGTATGCTACCCAAGGGTCCATTGGGACGACAGATGTACAGTAAACTTAAAGTGTATGCTGGAGCCGATCACAAGCATACATCACAACAGCCACAGCCATTGGAATTATAAATCATGCTACAACAAATATATTACAGCACAGGCCGCCGTAAGAGTTCGACTGCACGCGTCTATATGAAAAAAGGCAGTGGCAACATTACTATTAACAACCGTGCGCTCGATGTCTACTTCGGTCGAGAAACAGGTCGGATGATTGTCTGCCAGTCCCTGGAAACCACCAAATTGAAAGACAATTTTGATATCAACATCACTGTCTCTGGTGGCGGTATATCCGGACAAGCGGGTGCAATTCGTCACGGCATTACCCGCGCTTTAATTAAGTATGATGAGACCCTCCGTAAACCCCTACGCAAAGCAGGCTTTGTAACCCGAGATGCGAGAGAAGTAGAGCGCAAAAAAATAGGGTTACACAAAGCCAGGAAGAGACCACAATTTAGCAAACGTTAGTACGTCTTTTAGCGTTTTGAATTTGGGGGATCGTCTAACGGTAGGACAGCGGACTCTGACTCCGCCGGTCTAGGTTCAAATCCTAGTCCCCCAGCCAACATATTCAATAACATACATAATTTTCCTTGTTTTAGGCTTCTGGATTATCTATTTATCTGGCAGTTATTCTGGCAGTTAGGTTCATGGTACGACTAGTTATTTGCCTGTTGTAGCTATCATCTCAAATTAGGCAATTCCCCCACCAGTCCCCCATGGGAGGGAGTGAAACTCGATGTCCGCTTTGAGTCGTTAGCGGACATTATTTGAAAGTTGCCATCATGCAACTTTTTATAATTACTCAATCACATAAATGTCAGCTTTGTGCCAAAAGCGGACATTACCATTTTAGCTGAGAGGCCATCGCGAAGTGGTAGTCACTTTTGAGTGTATTGTTACACATATTTAAATTTCCCGTTTGAGTGACTCTCTAGTTTTTTCGCAAGCTTAGGATAAATTTTAAATCCTTTAGGGAAAGTGGGCATACTTACGTGAATCAAGCTGCCAAATAATGTTTTTTCTCGAGTTAGTTTGATGTCATCGTATTTAGCCACCATTTCAAATTTTGGCAGTAGACACCTCACTCCGAAATAGTCATCTCCAAGTTTGTATTCCATAACATATACATAATGATTGAAACCAAAAACAGCCGACTTAAATTTTAAAGTTGGACCATCAATACTTTCATAAATCGATCTAGCTTTCTCGTCTCTAAGTGACTTCCCATGCAAGAATATTCCTATTCCCATGATTATGCCTGCAATTAGAAATGTTACCGATGAGCTCATTTATAAATCATTTAGGTGCTATGGCAAGAAGAATGTCTTCTTTGTGCCATAAGTGGACATTAAATCAGACAAAGATTATTGACTGATTGCCTAATAGACGCCAAGAACAGATGGTTAATTTTACTCGATGGATTGAATTGATTGTAGTAGAATTGCATTATGTTTCACGCGAGATTTCGTAGCTTCTTATTCCTGGTATTGTTTCTTTTAGGGCAACTCAGCGTCCTTGCTCACGAATTCCAGCACGATTCCAATTCAGGTAATAATATCTGTGTCTCCTGCATTAATTCTTTATCTGATGATAATACAATCATCTCAATCGTTTATTTTGCTCCGGTTGAAGTCTTAAAGTCTATCCAATTTAACATTGAAGTTTGTCCAATATCCTTAAGATTTTATACCCAATCAAAACCCCGCGCACCACCCACCATTTCCTGATTGCACCCTGACTAAATCCACCTGCTAACAAGATTAGCGGGTGGATGTTTTTATAACATTTATTGCTGTGGAGTTGAAATGGTTATACAAAATATATTATATGGTCTATGTATGTGCTTTTGTTTAATTACTCAAGCCCAAGCACAACATGAGACAAGATTAGAAGAAATCATCGTTACAGCTCGGCCTGACAGTTCAAAGAGTATTGATCATATTGCTCAACCTGTGTCTATACTCAAGGGTGACGAATTATGGGAAAAAATTTCTAATACACTGGGAGAAACGTTAAGTCAGGAACTGGGGGTGTCTGCGAGTGATTTCGGACAGGGATCCAGTCGTCCAGTGATTCGCGGTCTTGCCGGACCCAGGGTGCGCGTATTACAAAATGGTCTCGGTTCCATGGATTTATCAACTATCAGTGTTGATCATGCTGTGACACTTGAGCCTGTTAATGCGGAACAAATAGAAGTGTTGCGTGGACCAAGCACATTATTATTTGGTAGCGGTGCTTCGGGAGGGCTTGTCAACATAAGCAATAATCGTATCCATGAGCAACTTCCGGAAGCATTCTCAGCGACCTTAAATACTAGCTACAATTCTGTAGCAAATGCAAAGATGTTGAGTGTCAGCAGCGATGCAGCGATTAAAAATATTGGGTTTCATTTTGATGTGCTGACTCGTATGACAGACAACTACGACGCTAGAATCGGAGAAATACTAAACAGCAGTGTTGAAACAGATGATATCAATGCTGGCGTTTCATTCATTAATAATCAAAAAGGCTTTCTTGGCATTGCTTACGGACGTTATGAAACCGTATACGAGATCCCGTTCAATCCAAATGATCCAGATGAAGCGGTATTTATCGATCAAGCACAGGGCCGCATTGATATTGCTGGAAAGATTAATAAGCCTATAAAAGGTCTAGAAAGTATTCGTCTACGTCTGGGTAATGTGGACTATGGACACACAGAGTTTGAAGGCCTGGATCAACCTAGCACTGTTTTTCGTAATGATGAGTGGGAGGGGCGTTTAGAATTTCAACATCAACCCTTTAAACAGTGGGATGGCACTATGGGACTGCAATACCGTAACCGTAGTTTTTCAGCTATTGGTGATGAAGCATTTATCCCAGGGACCAAACTACGGACCACCAGTATCTTTCTATTGGAAGATCGAGATTGGCAAGACTGGCACTTTGAGTTGGGTGCACGTTTTGAGCAACAACAGGCGGAGCCTCAAATAACATCTGGATTTACAGATACAAAACATGAAGCCTATTCCGTTTCTACCGGTACCGTCTGGCACTTCAACATTATACATGCATTAGGCTTCTCCCTAACTCGATCGCAACGAGTACCATCCATTGAAGAGTTGTTCTCCAATGGCCCACATCTGTCCACTGGTACCTTTGAAGAAGGAAATTTGGATTTGGATGTGGAGACATCTAATAATCTGGACGTCAGTTTGCGACGGGAACACGACAAAATTAACTGGACGATAAATTTGTTTGTCAATTATATCGAGGACTATATTCTTCAACTAGAACAGGATGAGGATGGTGATGGAATTGCTGATGAAGTGGATGAAAACAGAATATTAGGTGGCGAACTATTACTGGTCAATTTTGAACAAGATGATGCAATCTTTTATGGCATGGAAGCTGAGCTGATCATGACATTGGTTGAATCGGATCGTTATTCAATTGGCACTCGAATATGGGGGGACTGGGTACATGCTGAATTAAGTGGCGGCAATAATCTGCCGCGTATCTCACCAGCGAGATTAGGTGGTAGCTTCGAATATAATTATGGAGCTCTGCACGCAGATGTTGATTTGATTAATGTATTTAATCAAAACAAGGTTGCTTCTCTTGAATCAAGAACAGATGGTTATAGTATGCTTAATGCAGGTATAAGTTATAAATTTAATCAAGGATCAAAAACTACCATACTCTCACTTCGAGCTACTAATTTGTTAGATGAAGATGCTCGCAGACATACATCATTTTTAAAAGAACGTGCGCCTTTGCCTGGCCGAGCTTTTATTGCAAGAATTCGCTTTAATTTTTAAATTATATCGAATGTCCGCTTTGGGTCGATAGCGAACGTTGGTCAGATTGCTCGTTGATTCCTATTTTAATGTCTGCTTTGTGCCAAAAGCGGACATTCGATATTTAACAATTGATGGTATGAAAACTGATAAGAGGTTAGTGATGGGTACTATATGCATTTGCCCACTCTTACTACGCCCTTAAATCTATTAATTTGACAATACAGTCTTCATTGAAATACAGATATAAATGATTGCGCGGCTTAAATTGAGTTAATGTCACCATGACTCGCTATTGCAGGTTTAAATACGTGAGAATCACTCAGGGCTTAATCCAGTTGAGTCGCATATCATTTAGTGTTGAACCGTGCTACGGTATTGTTGCAACTCTAGCCTAGTGGGAACAACTTCCCACAGCAATCCTACTTAGTGGGGGACTTCTCGTTGACATTCGGCCAATCCCGATCGATTCAATCGCCTCACCTGAATTGGACTATTAGCAAATTATAGGGGTATATTTAATTGTCACCACAAAACGGCAAAAAACCCCAGGGTTGGGGGAATGGAGGCCAATCGCCTCCTGATATTGATGAACTGTTCCGGCAGGGGCAGGATCAGCTCAAACAACTCTTCCTTGGTGGTGGCCCGCGTAGATTAGTAGTTATTGCGATCCTCATTCTGGCTGTCTTGGGTGCATGGACAGCCTATTACACTATCCCGAGCGATTCTGTTGCTGTAATCCAGCGTTTTGGAAAATATCTCAAGGAAATGCCGGCTGGATTGCACTTTAAACTGCCACTGGGTATTGATACGGTGACAATTGTTCCTGTCAAACGACAATTGAAGCAGGAATTCGGTTTCGCAACACCAGGCGCTACCGATCCCTACCAGAGTCCCGATCCTCGCGATGCGGAGAAGGAATCGCAGATGGTGACTGGAGACTTGAATGCAGCATTGGTGGAATGGGTGGTTCAATACCGTATCCTGGAACCTGTTAAATTCTTGTTCGAAGTTCGGGAACCTGCTGAAACCCTCCGATATGTTTCCGAATCTGTCATGCGGGAAG
This sequence comes from Gammaproteobacteria bacterium, assembly GCA_965226155.1. Lineage (GTDB taxonomy): Bacteria > Pseudomonadota > Gammaproteobacteria > Eutrophobiales > Eutrophobiaceae. The sequence continues at coordinate 2,207,331 of OZ245331.1, read as the reverse complement.
TTGTTGGCGATCGTACTGTAGATGAGGTAATTACCATAGGCCGTCAGGAAATTGAAGCAGAAGCACTGATAAAGATGCAAGCGCTTTCCACGAAATACACAATGGGTATCAGCATCGACCAGGTGCAATTGAAGAACATCAATCCACCACAGCCAGTGCAGGATTCATTCAACGAGGTTAACCAGGCACAGCAGGAGAAAGAGAAGTTAATCAACGAAGCAAGGCGCGACTACAATAAAGTGATACCGTTAGCAGAGGGCGAGAAGGATCAGCGAATCCGCGAGGCCGACGGTTATCGGCTCAAGAGGATAAATGAAGCAGAGGGCGATGTGGCCCGTTTTAGTGCTTTATTGAAGGAATACAGCAAGGCTCCGGAAGTTACACGGCGCCGTATCTATATTGAGACTATGCAGACTGTAATGCCGGGCATCCGCGCTAAAACCATCGTTGATGACCAGGTACACAGCATTCTGCCGTTACTGAATCTTGATACTCAGCAGGGAGATCGACCATGAATATCTCCAAACAATTGGTGAGCCTAGTGGTATTGGTTATTATTTTCTACGTCTTGATGAGTTCGATATATACGGTGAGCGAAGTCGAACAAGTAATCATCACTCAATTTGGCAAGCCTGTCGGTGAGCCCGTGACAGAAGCCGGGTTAAAGATAAAGGTGCCATTCATCCAGGAAGTGAATCCCATCGACAAGCGGGTGCTTGAGTGGGACGGCAACCCCTCGGATATGCCCACCAATGATAAGCTATACATCACGGTCGACCTTTTTGCTCGCTGGCGGATTACCGATCCACTTCAATATTTTCTGCGGTTACGGGATGAGCGAAGTGCACAATCACGTCTTGACGATATCCTTGGCAGTGAGACTCGTAATGCTGTTGCCAAACATGAGCTTATCGAAATTATTCGTACCACCAGGGATCGTGTGCCACTGCGTGACTCCCTTTTAACCGATACGGAGCAAGGGCTGGATATGGGATTACTGGTGCCGATCCAGAAAGGGCGTAAACTTGTCGAAGAGGAGATCTTTACCGCTGCTGCCGAAAAGGTTCTGGTATTCGGTATTGAACTGCTCGATATTCGGTTCAAGCGGATCAATTACAACGAAAGCGTGCGCCCGAAAATCTATGACCGCATGATCAGTGAACGGCGGCAGATTGCGGAACGCTTTTTGTCAGAAGGCAACGGTGAAGCCGCCAGAATTAGAGGCAACCGTGTACGTGACCTGAACAAGATCCAGTCTGAGGCCTACCGGGAGGTCGAGGAGATACGCGGTGTGGCGGACGCAATAGCTACAGAGATTTACGCGAGTGCTTACAATCAAAGTTCCGAGTCTGTGGAGTTCTATGAATTTACACGGACTATGGAGGCCTACAAGTCTATCATTGCCAAAGATACAACTTTGGTCCTTTCCACCAACAATGACCTGTTCAAATTCTTAAAGGGTATGAGTCCGGAAATCAAATAGGTTAGAAATAAATGATCTCCGTTTATACGAAATAAAAATACTGACAAGTTAATGTAAATATTATCTAGTTGGAGGTAAAAATAGGCTCATCGTATAACGAATAATCAATGAGTTAGAAACGACACCTCATCAAACCACGTGCTCCTTAGACGCTGAGGAATGGTGTGATCGGCTTAATACCCGTATTAGAAACAATGGCTATAAGTTGGGTAAGATACACCTTCCCCATGATGCCCGACATAAAACGTTCTCCGCTAAACATTCAGCAGTCGAAATATTCCTGACTAATTTCGGCGTAAACATAATGAATATCGTGCCTGATTCAAGTAAGGCCAATCGTATTAATGCGGCTAGGCGAGTCATTATCCGCACAGCCTTCCACCGTGACAAGACCGAGAAGGGCAGGGATGGTCTGGTCAATTGGTGTTATGTCTATGATGAGGAGAGGCGCGAGTTTTCAAAAGAGCCCGATCATAACTGGGCTTCACACGACGGTGATGGATTCTCTTATGGTGCACTGATATCGGAAGAACACATTATCAATGATACAAAGCCAGAACCGGTCAGACAAATCGGTGTCTTTGACAACACAGTTACTTTAAACGATTTATGGGACACTGCACCCACAGAGAACTGGAGGATATGACATGCCCTCTACGGAGGGTGTTTTTAAAGATCTGCTTTGTGCAAAAAGCGGACATTTAGTGCTTAGTCAAAAGCTATTGTTTGCCTCCGATATTACTGTCAGAGTGAACTGAAATAATATTCGGACCCAGGAACCCGTTTAAAATTCTGTTTTGCATAAATTAAATGGCTAAACTAAATATAGAAAAATATGCTGAAACTCTTTATGCAAGAATTAATGAAGCGGAATTTTTAAATCGAGCAGAAATTATGGATGGTAGCCGGGAGACACGGCCAAATATGTGCCATTATAATGTTACAATTTAGTGTGAGCATAAAACTGAATTTACACTGGTGAGAGGATGGCTTTATTTCGATCTACCAGGATCAAACTATGTATCGAAAGGATGATGAAATGAAAAAATGTTTAAATGTTTTAACAATATTATTCTTTATGTCAAACATACCACTTTTATTTGCACAGGATAATTTATCTAGCCGGGAAGAAGAACGTCAAAAGATCATTTCTGAATTGACATATCATTTAAATACAAAATCAACTTGCACACAAACTTTAATATGGGATGACAGTGGATCAACTGCTAATTTAGACGGTTATTTTTTTATTCCTTCAGTAGGTCAGTCAGAATTTATTATTGGTGGTTATGCATCGCAAGAAGAAAGTCTTGCTGGTGGATGTATAACAACAGTAAGTGAATCTAATAATAACCCGCAAGGAACACCAGATCTGCTGCTAGAACCGAGTGATTTGGAAATGATATGGAAAGATAAAGGAAGTGGTGCAAAAAAAGATGGTTCTATGTGGAAAGCAATTTCACTTGACAGTGATTACGTGTGTTTAGGGAATGTTCCTCAATTAGGATATAACAAACCGAATATATCCAACTATCGTTGTGTGCTTTCAAGACTTACTGAGAAGATTCTTGTTAATACAATAGTATGGTCTGACAAAGGATCTGGTGCAGATGTGGATGTTACAATGTTCAGACTTCCGAACACAGGTTCTTTTACAACTGTTGCATCACATACTAACAGGACTGAAACTTATGATCTTAAGAAAGGCCCGTCTAGTGTTACTGATTTAAAAAATGTGGACGCAAGACTCTCTGAAAGAATCAAGGAAATAGAATCAGACCAAATTGTAATTGAACTGAGACAATAACAAGAGGAAATGGCAGCAAAGGAAAGAGAACAGCAACGACAAAAAGTGGAAATGGCAGCAAGGCAAAAAGAACAAAAAAACCAGCAACAATCTAAATTAGAAAATAATAAACAGAAAACAGCAATGGATGATACTAAATCTCCAAGATTAGACACATATGATGAACCTAACTATGAATATTCAATGACATGTTTGAATACTCATTCAAACAATTGGATTGTCGTTAATAAACTAAATAACAATATCATAAAGTTTCCAAAAACTAGTCCTAGAAGCAAATTACCCGAACCTATTGTTGAAAGTGATGAAAAACAACGTAGATTTATTACTGATACCAAAGCACTGTTTGGATCAATTCGTGAATTCAATTTGTAAGTGCAACTCAATTAGGTGGCACGAACGGCAAGCTGCGGTACATCCTTACCTTTCGTTCCAGCAAGAAAGAGAGGCACAGATGAGACACTACACACAGCTTACCGAGCATCAACGTTACCAGATTTACGCCCTGATGAAAGCAGGACATACACAAACGGAGATAGCCGCCTTGATAGGCGTGCATAAATCTACTATTAGCCGTGAACTCAGACGCAACCGTGGCTTGAGAGGCTATCGACCCCGCCAAGCTCAGTTGCTCCGGCAAGCGCGTCGAGAAGCCAGCCAACAACAGCGACTCCCCACGACCTTGTGGGAGCGAGTAGAGGTCTGGCTGCGGGACGAATGGAGTCCTGAGCAAATCAGTGACTGGTTGCATAAACGAGAAGGTATCGCTCTGAGTCATGAATGGATATATCACTACATATACCAGGACAAGGCAGACGGCGGTGAGCTGTACCGGTACTTGCGTTGCCAGAAGAAACGAAAGAAGCGTTATGGTAGTTATCAACGTCGTGGGGTTCTGGTGAATCAGGGCAGCATTGATAAGCGTCCAGCCATTGTGAACAGGAAGACACGCATCGGTGACTGGGAAGTGGACACCGTCATCGGCAAAGGCCATCGACAGGCGCTGGTCACCTTGAACGAGCGCAAGTCGATGTACACCTTGATTTGCACAGGTGAAACGACGAACTGCCTCTGCCGTCAGGCAAGCTATCGTGCGATTGTTGTCTAATATGAAGGCGTCGGTTCACACGATCACCTCGGATAATGGAAAAGAATTTGCTGAGCATGAGGTTATTGCTCAACAATTGAACGCGGGGTTCTATTTTGCACATCCTTATGCCTCCTGGGAACGGGGTTTAAATGAAAATATCAATGGTCTCATTCGACAGTACTTCCCAAAGAAAATGGACTCCAGCACGATTACACAAAAGCAGTTAAACTTGGTCATGAAAAAACTCAATCACCGTCCCAGAAAAACACTTAATTCAAAAACACCACGGGAAGTCTTTTTTAGCATCAACGTTGCACTTCAAAGTTGAATCCGCGATAGCATTTTTTGAATTTTGGTTGATTTATAAATAATTTATTTTATAGGAGATTTCTCGTATGAAAAATAACAACAAATTAATTCCCTTGATTGTAATTGTCTGTTCATTTTCTACGAATCATGCAAATGCTCAAGGAAAATGGGGGGAAAAAGCAACTAGTATTTTTAAAAAGCAGGATCAAAGCGTCATCACAAAGGGACCTGGGCTTGGCGAAATTGGTGATGCATTTAAAGAAGCACTTCGTATCGGCTCAGAAAATGTGGTCAGGCAATTAGGGGCTGATGATGGTTTCAATGCGGATCCTGCTATTCATATTCCTCTCCCAGATGAACTGAAGACTGTAAGTGGCATGCTGTCAAGTATTGGAATGTCTCAGTCAGTTGATGACCTCGAATTGAAACTTAACCGTGCGGCCGAAGCAGCATCTCCAAAAGATAAAGCACTCTTTTTACAGTCAATCAAAGAAATGACATTTGATGACGTTAAGGAAATTTATAATGGCCCGAATGACTCTGCAACTAGATATTTTCAAGGAAAAATGTCTCAATCATTAAAAAATGAAATGCAACCAATTGTTAACGATAGCTTGTCATCAGTTGGAGCGTTTCAATCATTCGGTAATGTAATTGGCGAATATAAAAAACTGCCGTTTGTGCCTGATATTAAATCAGACCTAACTAACCATGTTATTCAAAAGGGAATGGATGGCATCTTTTATTATATTGCGAAAGAGGAAGCTTCAATTCGTACTGATCCGGTAAAGCAAACTACCAATTTGCTGAAGAAGGTTTTTGGTGAAAATAATTATAAAACTAAACAAAGACTTTCTATAGGTATTAATTTAAAGAAATACTTTATTGCCATTTAATAACTGTCCCGATGCCTGAGCCAATCCATCGTATATGGTAAATTATCTTCATCACGGCCTTTAGGCACAATATCAAGTATGTGATAAGCCGTGTTTAACATGTCCAACCCTCGCCCATAAGTGGAGTAGGTGTGAAAAATGTCTTTATCAACTCTAGTGAATACACTTGCGCCGGGTGCCTCTTCGGCGGGGAATGTCCCAAGTCGGTAATTGTAAAAAGCCTTCTGTTCTTCTAATTCTTTTTTATCGAAAGTTACGTTGAAGTCGTAGTTAAAATCAGAATCCAAAGACGAGACCCATTTTGTCTTCCAACCAATTCGGGTTTTAAATTGTTCAATTTTTTCAGTAGATGTCCTATAAACAAGCAGGAAACTCACATCCCTATGGGCTAAATGCTCTGACAAATTCTGGAAATTGTCAGTCCAAAATGAACAACTCTTACATACTGCTTCCCAGTCAGGCCCAAACATAAAATGATAGATAACAAGCTGACTCTTCCCATCAAATAATCCTAATAGTGATTCTGAACCATTTGGCCCTTGGAAAGTATATTCTTTCTCTATCTTAACCCAGGGTAATCCCTGTCTTTTTTACTCAACTCATCACGTTTACGCGTAAATTCCTTTTCTTCTTTTAAAAACGCTTGTCTTGCTTTAAGCCACTCATCTTGTGTAACGATCTTATTGCTCATGTCATCACCTCAAAATATATATACCAAAATATATCCTGCTAAAATGCCTCCTCCATAGGATAGACACTCGTTATTGTAATATTGTATTTATTGTTTAAGCTTTTGTCGGCCCTTTAGGATACTTTCACGCTTTTGTAATTTTTCATACCATGCTTTCACATTAGGATACTCGTCAATTGAGAAATTATAATCTTCGACCTGTTCTATATAAGCGAAGGCGAATAAGTCGGCAATTGTGAGAGTTTCTCCTGTCAGGTAACTATTTTCCGACAACAATTTATCAACGACTGAAAATTGCTGATTAGCAAAACTTTCTGCCTCCTCACAGTTAGCTTTGCTGCGATTACCTAAGTTTGCCTTTTCTTTGATGATATTTTCAAAATAAAGTGTAGATAACCAACGACCTAAATGGCAACTAAAGAAGTCCATCCATTGATCTACCTTACCTCGGTGTAATTTATCTTCAGGATAGAGGGTTGAGCCCTCTACATTTGCTACGTATCGACATATGGCGCCGGATTCAAATAAACTATCCTCACCATGCTTTAAAACAGGTGTTTCCCCCGCCGGATTTAATTTTAAAAAATTGTCATTCTTTTGCTCACCTTTGAATAAATCTACAATTTGAAACTCATAATCTACACCCAGTTCTTCTAAAACATAGAGTGCTTTCCTGGTGTTTTGTGTAAAAAATCCCAATAATTGATACATGGTTCTCCTTATACTTTTCCAAATGAAAAATATTTAGAATAATTACAATGGATATTCATCGAGGTCATTAGCGAGAAATAGTGGTCCACTATAAATTTTTTTAATTACTTCCTCTGATTCAGGATCTTTGGCGATAACCCGAATGCTACGGTGAGACAAGACGAGTTTTTTAACGTTAGCATCCGCTGCAGCTCTGCCTATTTGGCTAGGTTGCATATGCCCAGAAAAATAAACACCCATCTCAGGGGGCTCTAGCATGGAATTATGTGCAATCAGAATGTCACTATCTTTAGCTAGTTTAGCAAGCGTGTTAAAACGGTTAGTCATGTCGCCAGAAAAAGTGGCTGATTTATCTCCAACATCTACCCGCCAGGCAATTGCTGGTAGTGTGGAATGTTGCGTCTGAATAGCTGATAGTGTGATTGTGTCCGATAGTTTGAATAATTGTATTTTATTTTTATCTAGTTCAACATCTGTCACATTTAATTTAAATTGAATATCTCTAGTCGCTCTGCGACCACCTTGAATAGGAGAGGCTTGATTATATTTTGCACCCTTCATCGTAAATCTGAAAATGCCATTATTTGAGTCATAAAGACCGTTGACAAATTCAGTGGTGCTCCCCATAACATCATTACCCGCTGGTCCAAACACAGCCAAATCATTTTCTCGGTCTATAATGGTGGAAGCTTTTATATATGCGGGAAACTCACTAGAGTGGTCTTCGTGAAAATGTGTGAATAAAATGGCATCAACATCTAGGAAATTTGCACCACTTTTTTCAAAGTTTAGGCTGCTTCCAAAGCCTGTATCTATCATTACCTTGGCTTTTCCATCTACCCAAATCAGGTACGATGCAGAAGCGCGACCGTCGTTTGGATAAGGACCGCCTGACCCAAGAACTTGAACACTGACACTTTGTATTTGTTCAGATGCACTGAGTATATTTAAACTAAAATTTGCCAGGATAAATGCACTTGTAAAAATGGCAATAGTAAGATTTTTCATTTGATTATTCACTTTTTCTAGGTAGAGTGGCTTATCATATAACATACTCGTAACTAAACAAAACCCGATTAATACAAGTCTGAATTGAATAAATACCGAATCTATTGATATACATGGAGAAGATACAAAAATGAACTACCTGATAGTAAAACTACAATTAGTACTTGCAACCTGTTTGGTCATTGTTGGTACTAATGCTATCGCAGCAGAACAAAAACATATTGTTATCTATGGCTCAACCGGCAAAGCGGGATCCAACATTGTGGTAGAAGCCCTAGCTCGTGGACATAAGATCACAGCCGTTACGCGTGATCTTAAACGAATTAAAGAGAAATTTAAGATTGATGGTCCTGTCGCAGATAATTTCTTCCCTGTCCAGAGTGACATTACTGATATAGATTTAGTGAGTAAAACAATATCAGGTGCGGATGTTGTTTTTGTAGCTGTCGGCTATTCTGGATCGCCAGATAATGATCCGGTTAAAACAGTTCAGTATAAAGCTGCTAAAAATCTAATTGAGGTAGCACGTCAACTTGGTGATTCTGCCCCTAGAATTATTCAGTTTGCAGGGACCAGTACATTACAATACCGTGATGGATATTATCGAGACTTGTACCCCCCCTCAAAAAAGAGTTCTCAAGTAGGGACCAAAGAGTATGCGAATAGTTACGGACATTTTCTTGCAGTTGAATTATATAAATCAGTACCTGATGTGAATTGGACAATTTTTTCGCCAAATCTCACAGGAGTAAATAAGCGAGGCGTCCGTACAGGAAATTTTAAGACCAGTATAGCGAAAATTGAATTTGAGCTTGATAATTCAAAAGAATTTAATGAATTTGAACATCTCCTTCCGTTATCATGGGAGGATTTTGGCGTCGCTATCGTGAATGAAATTGAAACCCCACAGTACATCAGGGGACATTTTACTGCTCATTATTAATCGAATATTTTTTTGTTTAGGTAACTGTAACAGAAAGAGGTATATACATCCTCTCTATTGAGCAGTAGGATGAGCGAAATGCAAGCTGGCATCACACGCCTTCGATGTGACAGAAGCATTGAGAAAAAGTTTGCCAATATTTTCCCATTGCGCATTTGATTTCCCCCCTTTTGCATCATCAGCGACATCGATTAGCCAGACAAGCTGTCGCTGAGGATAGCTTTCTACTCGCAGCTCTTCGCGAAAATCATCGGCACTAACACGTAGTGTGTTCTCTGCAATGCGCAAACGCAACCATTTTGGGTAAACCGTTGTTTCTACATTATCATCGATAGCCAAATGAGACACAGGCCGATAAGATAGATTTGGACCTCCTGGACTGAGCTCACTATCAACAACCTTCATGTCATTGTAAATACGTGTTGATAAGCCTAGATTCCGAAATGACGGAAAACCACCGAGTGGTGGAGCATTGTCCATGATTGCGTCTAAAAAATAATCTTTACGAGTACCAGTAACCGATTCCATCGTAAATAGATTTAGCGTCTTTACCATGACGTCGAGATTTTTGGTTGGAAATATCTTAACAGCCATAGAAAAGCTACGTTTATTTCCTTGCTGAGTTTCACTGAGAGACACCGATGCCCGTGCAATAACTAGACTTTGAGTATCGAATGCAAACTGTCCTGTACAGGTCGATTCCTGGTCTACAACCCAACTTCCACTGAAACAAATACCGTTTGGCTGCAATAACTTCTGCCCACCATGAAAGTCGTAGAGGTCGTCTTGAATAGTGAGTGTCCTTCTTGCGGCTTGCCGTAATTTATTGTTTTCCCGATTACCCCCTGGGCCAAATAAATTCTTATTAACTTTATAGAACGGTAATTCAGAATAAGGATCGCTAAAGACAGCATCACGGATATTATTATATGAACTGCCCGTGTATGCAAACGTGGTTAACGATATTAAAGAAATTATAAAAAATTCTATGTGTTTGCATTATGCCATTTAAAATAAGTTATGGACGTTAATGGAACTTGGGGCATCTAAAAAGCTATTTGTTCACGCAACGCTACAAAACGAGGTTCTTTCAAGACAGGATCGTTCAAAATATTTGATTGTATTATTTGCAAAGATGAAATTCCTTCATTCGGATTTTGTTTCAGTATATTGTAGGCCTTGTCAGCCTCGCCGATAGCTAAATATGATATAGCCCAAATACTTATTCTTATGTGTCGTCCATTTGTAGCCAATTTCTCAATCCTTTTAACCAATCTCACTGCATCTTCGTGGTATCCAAGTCTTGAATAAAAATAGGCTAGTCGACATAAAGAGAAAGGTGGATTTCTATTTACTAACTGTTCGTCCGCAAGCCGTAACTCCTTTAATCCTTCAGTTTCGTTACCTAAAATAATCTGAATCATTCCATGATACCCATGTGCGCCATACTTAGATGGTTCGAGCTTAATGGCTCTGCGTATCACTTCTACAGCATCGGCGGGATTACCTGCATACATTATTGTCTTGCCAAAACGAGCGTGCCAAAGAGCCTCATTCGGTGCTAATGTCAAAGCGCGATATGATAATTGGATTGCTTCCTCTTGATTCTCTCCTATATAGGTAAGAAATCGTGCATATTCATCTATGATATTTACATCATTTGGCCTCAACTCAAGTGTACGTTCGTAGGTTTTTATAGATTCTGCTCCATCCCGGCTATTAAACTGTAATAAAGCTTGAGCCCAATGAGCCATGCCAAGATTTGGATCAAGTTCCAACGCTTTTTTAGTATGTTTACGGGCAACTTCTTTCATCTCTTCTACTGTTTGGTTATTAAGTTGGTAACCCGCACCCACAGCAAGCTCATAGATACATGCCTTAACTGCATGAGCGAGGGCAAAGTCCGGATCGAGTTCAATTGCCTGATCCAAGTGTTGGTAAAATTCAACTGGGGCACCTGGCACTAAGCTTTCAACTAATATTCTCGCCTTCATATACGAGGCATAGGCTTCAAGTGAGCGGGTCGGTACCTTACGAACCCGTTCTTGCTCTGCCGAAGATATATCTGCATCAAGTGCCATGACAATGTGACCCACGATCTCTTCTTGGATCAAAAAGATATCTGACAAGTCTCGCTCATATATCTCTGACCACAGCTGTTTATTATTAGAGGCATCGATGAGCTGTACAGCAATGTTGATCCGATTATTTGTATGATGAACGCTGCCCTTCATGATGGTTTCCACATTGAGTTCAGAAGCAATCTCAGCAATGGGCATGTGCCGATCTTTATAACGCAATAATGAAGGACGAGATATCGGGTTTATGTCCCGTATCTTAGCAAGCTGATCGAGTATCTCTCCATGGATTCCGACGGCGAAGTAAGCATTATCAGAGTTAGAGCTCAGATTTTCAAAAGGCAATATAGCTATAGAGTTATGCAGGACAGGATTATTTTTTTCTACTTCTTCATCTGCAAATGCAGGGAGTACCGTAACCGGAAATTGAATAATAAGGTATAAAACTATGGCACGTCTCACATCGACCTTTGAGGTCTTACGAGGGTGTTTCACTGAATAGAATAAATTCATAAATCTGTCTCCATAAGTATTGTCATTGTTATAATCACCTTTGAATATTTTACAAGAATTAATGTAAATTTGAGAAAATAATGGCGCATAAATGTTAATATAGAAAACAGATTATGACCATTTTAATAATAATGTTTGGCGCTCTGACTTTGTTGGCCGGATTGGTCATTATAATTAATCCGGAAATTATATTCGGTATTCTGCGAAATAAATTAGACAAAATCGAATTACACATTATAGCCGTTGCATTGAGATTTATTCTTGGTATTTTATTGATTTATCAATCTAATGTATCTAAATTTCCATTTGTAATTGAGATTCTAGGTTGGCTCGCAATAGTCGCTGCCATTTTTTTTGCTTTAATGGGGCGCAAAAATTTTATTTGTCTAATAACATGGGCTTTATCTTTAGTTAAACCTTATGGTCGTATAGGCGGTATCATAGCTGCAGTATTTGGTACATTTCTTGTTTATGCTTTCATTTAGTAGGGGCTAAATTTATGACGACAAGACTAATCGCCACACTATGGCTATGTCTAGTTACCACATCAGCACTAGCTGTAGGTGAGGGAGACCAAGCCCCAGCCTGGAATGGAATTGATCTTGTGGATGGTTCGCAGATTGAATTCCCCGATATTCTAGACGACAAACCGGCGGTCCTTGTCTTTTGGGCTACTTGGTGTCCATATTGCAAAGCGTTTATGCCTTATGTCAAAGAAATACAAACCGGCTACGCAAAACATGGGATTCAGATCATTTCATTTAATGCGTTAGAACGCGGTATTGGCAATCCCAAAGCCTATGTGGACACATTGGGATTCCCGCTCGTCGCGATTGCAGAAGCAGATAATATAGCTGAACAGTGTAACGTTCAGTTTATACCAGGATTAATGGTAGTGAATGGAGACGGTATGATTGTTTATCGCCGGAAAAGCACCAATCTCCCTGCTGGTAAAACTGTCTCCCAACAGTGGTCTGAAGAAGTCAGACAAACACTAGATATTCTTATCGAGCAATAGTGCCTTGAAATTGTTATCAGCATTTATAATCGATACATCTAATCTTTTTTTGGAAGGAGATACCATAGAACTAGAGCTACCATAAATAACGCAGGTACATCTCCTATAAGATTTGTCCGTTCTGTCTCATCAATTATAGCCTGTACCATCATTATTACAGCATGGACAATACTTGACCAAATCGTGAACATTATAAGACCGTGAATTCAATTTGTAAGTGCAACTCAATTAGGTGGCACGAACGGCAAGCTGCGGTAGCATCCTTACCTTTCGTTCCAGCAAGAAAGAGAGGCACAGATGAGACACTACACACAGCTTACCGAGCATCAACGTTACCAGATTTACGCCCTGATGAAAGCAGGACATACACAAACGGAGATAGCCACCTTGATAGGCGTGCATAAATCTACTATTAGCCGTGAACTCAGACGCAACCGTGGCTTGAGAGGCTATCGACCCCGCCAAGCTCAGTTGCTCCGGCAAGCGCGTCGAGAAGCCAGCCAACAACAGCGACTCCCCACGACCTTGTGGGAGCGAGTAGAGGTCTGGCTGCGGGACGAATGGAGTCCTGAGCAAATCAGTGACTGGTTGCATAAACGAGAAGGTATCGCTCTGAGTCATGAATGGATATATCACTACATATACCAGGACAAGGCAGACGGCGGTGAGCTGTACCGGTACTTGCGTTGCCAGAAGAAACGAAAGAAGCGTTATGGTAGTTATCAACGTCGTGGGGTTCTGGTGAATCAGATCAGCATTGATAAGCGTCCAGCCATTGTGAACAGGAAGACACGCATCGGTGACTGGGAAGTGGACACCGTCATCGGCAAAGGCCATCGACAGGCGCTGGTCACCTTGAGCGAGCGCAAGTCGATGTACACCTTGATTGCACAGGTGAAACGACGAACTGCCTCTGCCGTCAGGCAAGCTATCGTGCGATTGTTGTCTAATATGAAGGCGTCGGTTCACACGGTCACCTCGGATAATGGAAAAGAATTTGCTGAGCATGAGGTTATTGCTCAACAATTGAACGCGGGGTTCTATTTTGCACATCCTTATGCCTCCTGGGAACGGGGTTTAAATGAAAATATCAATGGTCTTATTCGACAGTACTTCCCAAAGAAAATGGACTTCAGCACGATTACACAAAAGCAGTTAAACTTGGTCATGAAAAAACTCAATCACCGTCCCAGAAAAACACTTAATTCAAAAACACCACATGAAGTCTTTTTTAACATCAACGTTGCACTTCAAAGTTGAATCCGCGGACTAATATTGGCTAAAGGATCTTTAGTGGCGAGAATCAAAAATACTCCTAAAGTAGCATATACGCCCATAATCATTTGTTCATATTCGGGCTGTCCTGGTGTCCAACCCCATCCCGATGGCCAAACCCACATCATCATTACATAAATTCATCCGATGAAAAAATACCAAACATAGTTAGAGCGATTTTCAGGTATTTAAGCTTATCTTCTCTCTGCATAGTTTTTCTCTACTCTTATTTTTGATAAACGGTGCTAGTTCAGTAACCAGTTGAATAATTTATTTTACTCCATTATTTGGATCTGTGTTTCCAATCGTCACTAATGTTTTTAAGGCGTCATGCACCGTAATTGTTGATGGTTCGACATGTTCCGGGGAAAGTACAACCATCCGACCTGAAGTTGGGTTAGGTGCGCTTGGAATAAATACGAATAATTTTTGATGTCCTTGTGCATCTTGATATCGGTTCGTTACTAGCCCCATTTCCTTTCCGTTTTCAGAAAGCGAATTAACCATAACTACTTCTTTGAAAACGGCGCCCTCTCCCTCTCCATAGCCCAAAATTTGTTTCAAAGAAACATACATTCTACCAATCGCCGGGACACTGTTAACCATTTTGTCAAACTTGTTCCACAACCACTGACCAGCAAGTGTCGTAGTCATGAGTCCCAACAAATAAATCAAAATGCAGGTGAGGAGTAGCCCCAATCCCGGGAAATAGAAGGGAAATGTTGAGATGCCTGAGCTAGAAATTGTCGACTCCAAATATCCCAAAATCAAAATGGTGCCACCTATAGGCATGATCACCACAATCCCAGCAACAAAATGTTTTGAGAGATGTTTGATCATTATTTAACCCCAATGTCTAACGTTGATAACCACTTCTTAGCAGTTACAGAAAGCAAATTCAATGCATCTCTACTACCTTCAGCTTCACCCTTTTCAAAATCACCCTCAATGTTTCCCATCATATTAGTCACATGTGCAAAACAAACTAATGATTTATTGCAAGCTTTGGCAAAAGCATAAAGTGCTGATGCCTCCATTTCTACAGCTAAAATACCATATGATTTTGCTTGTTCTACAGCCATAGCTGTTTCTCGAAATGGCGCATCTGTTGTCCAGGTGGCTCCCTTCTTAACAGGTATAGTTAACTCTGAATAAGCATCTTCTAACAATCCCAAAAGGTCTTTTCTCATGTATGAATAATCAGATGGCTGCATATAGTGATAACTAGTACCTTCATCTCTCCATGCTCGTTCAATCAATACAAAAAAGGGTGGTTTTTGCTTTGGTAAAATCTGACCGGAAGAAGTAATGCTAATCAAAAGTTCGCAACCAGAAACAAATAATTCTTCTGCAATTAACACCGCAAATGAGGCTCCTACTGCACAACCAATTATCCCAAATTCAATTTCATCATATTTAAAGTTATATAACTTTGTATGATAGCAGGCCCAATAAGGATTAATCTCCGCACTATTTGTAGCAAGTAAATTACTGAGAATATCTCCGTCAGGATCAAGGATGCAGATACGTGGTAGCTGTCCTTCAGGAATATTCTTTTGGCGTCTTGTTTCCCGCAGCATTTTTTCAGGCTTAAACAAAGACTCATGATCATATTTTTTATTTCCTAAAATAGGCGGTAGAGATGTGTCCATTCTTTTTGAGCCTCTTAGTTATATGTTCTACTCATTACAATAAGTAAAATCTGGATCATCTTCAGACAAAACCGTATTTGGCATTGTAGTCGTGCCAGAATAGAAGACAATTACCTCAACTGGCCCGCCTACCGCTTTACCCCGATGAACAGTTCTGAGAACTTCGACCACAGACTCACCTTCATTCAGAATAATCTTTTTGCCATTCTTCGTTTCAACTTCAATCTTGCCTTTTAATATATATCCTGCTGTTGGTGCTGGGTGACAATGAAATGGAGCAATTTTTCCTTCATCGATTTTTAACTTGAAAGAAGTAATCTCAGGTTTGCCATCAAGATAAATTATTTCACCCCCTTCCCAAGTTGACGTAGTTTTCAGCAACTCCTCAGAATGAGAAAACGTAACATAGAATACAGAAAGAACTAAAATTAAGATTATCCTAATTTTCATTATGTAAGGAATTATTCCTTAGCTTGGCATCTGCATTAATTCAGACACTTCAAGTGAACCATTTATTTCAAGAAAAGGGCAAGCTTTTGCTATCGACAGTGCTGCATCCATTGAGTCCGCTTCAATAACGGTAAAACCAGACATGGTTGTTTTGCTTCCTGCGATAACAGTACCATCAGAGTTAACTGTGGTCGTATTTTTAAGCGGATTAGCAGGGCTGACTGCAGAGTCGCCTAACGAGGACAACCATTCTATATATTTCGCAAAATGTTGTTTACCTTCCTCTGGGCTAGCTGGCTTATCGCCGCCTAGATAAGTAATAATATATTGAGGCATTTTCTATCTCCTTAATTTTAGCAATTTGATCTAGCAATAAATATAACGTTATCTTAGCAAATAATTAAAACCAGTTTAGAAATCGTAAGGTCCTGCTGATGAAATCAACTCAGGCAACCACGTCTCATGGATATGGGGCCACCGAAGTGATTGAGATTGATCGAATATGACAGTAGCAATTCGAGCATTTTCTGGCGGTTTCGAAGCCAGCGCATTTCGCTGCCATTCCTCATACGTCGCAATAATATGGCTTCCCAATACGCTATGCACTTGCACATTCCGAATCGCGATCCGAAAGTCGGGATTGGTTCCATGGGCTTTGCGTACGACGGATTGAAAATCATCTAGTGTGAGAACAGTCCCTGCTGGTGGGATCAGTAGGAAATCTCGATCGAATCGTTCAAGGAACTCCGACTCAAAGGCATTGTTCGGGAGAACACCCGAGAACCATCCAACGAAGAAATTGTGGAGAGCTTCAATTTCGTTCTGCACTTTTGATTCAAGTGTAATATCCATATCTTAAAACCTTACGGCTCGGCTAAAACGCACACGGTTTACCGCCTCGTCATTGTGATTGTTAAGTGGCATTACCTAGACTCCCTATCGCGTACGCACTTATTAGTCGCCGCATTCAAAAGAGCAACAGAATACAGCTTGTGAAAACCTATCAGCACGTGGAACCCAAAATCCATTGGACTCCGGCCAGACGATGTGCGCTGCTGCGGCACCACCGCAGATCCAAAATAAAGTTGAGTTTCCTCTACAGCACCAACATTGACAGTTTCCGACATAAACCAAGACCTCGTCCTCCCTTGGAAGTCTTTCATGAGTAGCTGATTAACCGATCTGTCTTCAACAATCCACGCAGCCCAGGTATTGGTCGTTCCTTCTGCCAAATGTCGGGCTTGATCGTCGATCGATGGTTTTGAAAGAAACCACTTAAGCACGGCACGTTCGGTTTTGAATAGAAACGTTGTATAGAACGCTACTACGTAATCTGGGAAGGATAGTGCCATCCTCAAACGAGATGTGTAGCAATCGGTGTAGCTCCCATTCTCCTGGTATTTCTGCAATAGCGCCACTTCGGGGAGTGCGGTCTTAATGATACGAGGCCCAGGTTTTCTTCCGCCTAACGATTAAGCTGAGAGGTCACCCGTTGTTGTTTGGGTAGACTCATTGAACGTATTGTTAGTGATTTATCCATAGCCAAACTAAGTGATATGGTGAAAAGAGGAAGATAGTATTATAAAGGTACCTAGGTATGAAATTCAGGAAACCCTCCTTTATAGATCAAGGTCTTATATTAAGATAGCTGAATTTATAGTCAATGCAGAACATGTCAGTTTCCCAAAAACTAGGTTGGAACTCCAACTTTAAACGGCTTATGCTAATCTTTTCATATCACGTGATAAATAGTGCAAAATCCAATTGCATCTAACGAAAAAATATATGGGGGAAATATGTTAAATTTTATGGACGACAATAAGTATCTCATGCTCATTGCCCGTATCCTATTTGGGCTTGTCTTTATCTATTTTATTGTTGGTATTGATCTTTCTGAAGAGTTGTTTTCTGGCCCCATTGCAACTGATGGAAAAAAGGAATTCCTGCTTTTATAGTTTGGATAGGTTTGCTAATTAAATTATTTGGTGGCATTGGCATTATTATTGGTTACCAAACCAGGCTTTCAGCAATCGGCCTTATCATCTTTACTCTCAGTACAGCGTTTATTTTCCATTTGCCCAATGGACCAGCAACTTTCTATGTCATGTTCACTAAGGAACTTTGTATGGTTGGCGGTTTGCTTATACTCGCAATTGTAGGGCCAGGTGAATTGAGTTTGGATGAACGCAAAAAAACCAGTGGTTAAATCGACTAATTAACAAAGTGCTGTCACAGCAGTTTTGTGGTTGGTATTGATTTATTTCCAACCTATAGGTTCATATCCTATGTCACTGAGGCACCGATCCACAAACCGCTGAAATACTGGGTCGGACTTGTTTGATTTAAAAGGCTGCTGGTCAGGCCACCCGCAGCTGCCCCGGTTGCTGCCCCGCGTCCTGCATGCCCGAGCACGCCACCTGCAGCGACACCCGTGACACCGCCAACGACAGCACCTTCATCTGTATCGGTAGCTACTTCTAATGCCTTGTCATTTGCTGCGCCTGCAAATTTTGCCAAATTGATACATTCAACAATATCATTTTCGGCAACTTCCATACCGACTGAATTCAGGTGGCTATTGGGATATAATACCGGTCGGCTAGCTGAACATGCCGATATTAGCAATATAAACAATGTATAAGCCAGGTGTGTCGGAATTTTATTTCGTGCCATATTCTCTCTCCTTTCATCCAGAAATTAGCTCGGTCATACAGTTAGAACGCAGCAGTAGCTATAAGGTTTACGTCGTTGGTTAGGTTAAAGGAAGGTTTGCAGCAGATCATTCAGATAATTCTGGCCAGTACTTGTTGGCCTGATTGAGGTTCCGTTTCTTGCTAGCCAACCACTTAATTGTGCCTGATTGATTCGGTCTTCGATCAGTTCTAATGATAGACCTGTTCGTTCGAAAAACAGTGTTTCATTGAACCCATCAGTTAAACGAAGATTGTTCATCATGAATTCCAATACCAAATCATTCTCGGTCAGACCTTTCTGTTCGACGATGACGTTGTCCTGCCCCGCCAATTCCATGTAACGCTCCGGTATACGGTGACGTGCATAGCGATATATAGCGTTTTCATCACTCGATGTAATTTTGCCATGGGCACCAGCACCTATACCTAAATAGTCACCGAATTCCCAGTAATTATGATTGTGCTTACAGTGATCTCCCGGCAAGGCATAAGCTGAGATCTCGTATTGAATAAAACCATGTTGTGTTAATAATGCCTTTCCTGCTTGTTGAATATCAAAGACGGTATCGTCTTCCGGTAGAACAGGTGGTGTCTTGTAGAACTGCGTATTCGGTTCTATCGTTAATTGGTACCAAGATAGATGAGAAGTATGATGTTCTATCCCTTGCGCCAGATCATCTAGTGCTTGTTGCCTTGATTGTCCTGGTAATCCATACATTAAATCAATATTGATACGATCAAACCCAGCCGACTTTGCCAACTCGATGGCATTCGATGCCGTTTGTGCATCATGGATACGTCCAAGTTGTTTCAACATAGAATCATTGAAACTCTGTACACCAATAGAGATCCTGTTAATCCCCAGTTCACGGTAAGATTCAAAGCGCTTTGACTCTAATGTCCCTGGGTTGGCTTCTAACGTAATTTCGATATCCGTGGCCAAGCTCAAATGTGAGCGAACGGCTGATAATAATTTATCCAGTGAACTCGCGGAAAACAAACTCGGGGTACCGCCGCCGATAAATATACTGGTAATACACCTACCCCTTATTCTCGGCGATTCAAATTTCAAATCACGGATCAGCGCATCGATATAGAATTGTTCAGGAAACTCGCCGCCATCTGTCCCATGGGAATTAAAATCACAATAGGGGCACTTCTTCACACACCAAGGCAGGTGAACGTAGAGTGAAATCGGAGGAAGATGATTCAATGTGTTCTTAACCGGACAGAACAGTGTCCAATTTCAGTTTCTGTGCCAGTTTTGTTAGGGCCTGCGCCCTGTGACTGATTGAGTTTTTAATATCAGGCGCGAGTTCAGCCGATGTACATTGATATTCAGGCACGTAAAAAACCGGATCATACCCGAAACCATTTTCGCCTTTCGGCTCAGATACTATATATCCCTCCCACGTCTCCTCTGCAATTACCGGACTGCTATCATCGGCATTACGTAAATAGACAACGGCACAATGAAACCTCGCAGCCGGTTGCTGGGCATGGCTTTTGCTAATATTGTCCAATAACAAACGAAGGTTTTCCTCATCACTTGCCGTTTCACCTGCATAACGTGCCGAATAGATACCAGGTGCGCCTTGAAGGACATCAACTTCAATGCCGGAATCATCGGCGATGGCGGGAAGGCCGGCTATTTGAGATGCATGCTTAGCCTTAATGATTGCATTTTCCACAAACGTAGTACCGGCCTCAGCTACCTCCGGTACACCAAAGTCAGATTGTGGGATCAGTTCAATCGCACATTGTGCCAGTATCCCTGCAATTTCGCGCAACTTCCCTGAATTGTTGCTTGCGAGGACGACTCGATGCTTCAAAGACACAACCAACTATTCATTTAAAGACTGGGTCTGAATTCCAAATAGGCGATTTATACCCGTGCTCGCCAGTTCCAACATCGTATCTAGTTCTTTTCGATTAAATGGATGACCTTCAGCTGTTCCTTGTACTTCAATAAATTCTCCGGTGTCATTCATCACGACGTTCATATCCGTTTCTGCTTCGGAATCTTCAAGATAGTCCAAATCTACTATTGGATTGTTCTGATGTATACCCACAGATACAGATGCGACTTTACCATTGACCGGATCAGTAGTAATGAGACCGTTTCGTTGTGCATGCCGGATCGAATCAATCAGTGCGACATAAGCACCAGTAATAGATGCGGTTCGTGTCCCGCCATCGGCCTGAATCACATCACAATCGACGATGATAGTATTTCCCCCCAACTGATTTAGATCCAGCACCGCTCTCAAAGATCGACCAATTAAGCGCTGGATTTCCATCGTTCTGCCACTTTGACGATTGCTTGCTGCTTCTCTGCGCATTCGTGTATTGGTAGACCGCGGCAACATACCATATTCTGCAGTCAACCAGCCGCTGCCCTTCCCTTTCAAGAAAGAAGGTACAGATGATTCAATCGTTGCATTACAGATGACTCGAGTTTGACCAAATTCAACCAGTACCGATCCTTCTGCATGACAGGTAAATTCACGCGTGATGGTAATTTTCCTGAGTTCATCATTACTTCTACCGCTTGGGCGCATTATTACACTCCTATAAAAAAGCCGTCATTATACCTTTAATATCATATAATCCCTTATTGCATATGGCAGTAGTTTGATTAATTGTCTGGATTCTGCAATTTCATAAAAATACTGGGGCAAATAATGATTGTAAGCATGACCGCATTCGGCAGGAAGGAAGCCAGTGGTGAATGGGGCAATGTATTCATGGAGATAAAAACCGTGAATCACCGTTATCTGGATATATCTATCCGCATACCAGATGATTTCAGAATACTGGAAGCTGGGATTCGGGATAGAATTTCAAGCCGTATTAAACGCGGGAAGGTGGATTGCTCTCTGCGAATTGAACCTGGAGAGCAGGCGTTATCGAAAATTCCGGTAAATATCGAATTGGTGGAAAAAATAGTTGCTGCTGCACGGTCCTTACCCATATCTGAAAATGATCAGATGAACCCGCTTGATATCATGCGTTGGCCTGGGGTCATCCAGAAGGAAATGTTCGATATTGATACGATACAAGATCCTGTGTACTCCCTTGTGGATGCTACACTGGGTTCAATTATCGAGACACGAGAAAGAGAAGGAGCAAAGATACGCGATATGATACTGGAACGGTGTGATGCTGTTAGCAATCAGATCATCAACATCAAATCAAAGTTACCTGAGATAGCGGAGGATATACGTACACGATATTTCAAGAAGGCAAAGGATATGCAGGTTGACTTGAATAATGAAAGATTCGAACAAGAATTATTGTTACTGTTACAAAAAATGGATATTTCGGAAGAATTAGATAGGTTAGAGGCACATCTAAAAGAAGTAATTCACGTTGTAGACCAGAATGAACCTATGGGACGTCGTCTTGATTTTCTAATGCAGGAATTTAACCGTGAAGCCAATACACTGGGATCGAAGTCGATTAATATCGACATGAGCAATACTTCCATTGAACTAAAAGTTCTGATTGAACAAATGCGCGAACAAATACAAAATATTGAATAAACGATAGTCAATTATGAATAATAAAAAAGGAAACTCGATTATCATCTCTGCTCCTTCAGGAGCAGGAAAAACATCACTTGTAAAAGCATTAATTGAGACCATACCAAACCTGTACGTGTCAATATCACATACCACAAGACCAAAACGACAATACGAGAAGGACGGTGCTGATTATCATTTCGTTGACAGATCGCAGTTTCTTGCACTAGTCGCAAACGGTAAGTTCCTGGAATATGCAGAAGTGTTTGAAAATTATTATGGGACTTCGCGAGATTGGGTCGAATCGCAATTATCCGAGGGAAAGGACATCATTCTTGAAATTGACTGGCAAGGCGCCGAACAGGTTAGAAAATTGATTACACCCGCTGTCACCATTTTTGTCTTACCACCGTCTTACGAAACGCTTGAAGCCAGACTATGTGAACGGGGAGATGCCGATGAAGAAGTAACTCTTCGAATGCGAGAAGCCAAAGACGAATTATCTCATTACCGGGAATATGATTTCCTTGTAATTAATGATGATTTCAATACTGCATTACAAGAGTTAAACAACATTATAAGGGTCATGCGGCATGGATATATCCAGCAAAGCCACTTTTTTGACAGTTTCGTCGGACAAATGTTGGATGATGCAGCTAAAATTAAGTAGAATACCGCACTTATTCAAACTGCATTAATAATGAGGTTAGACTGAATGGCAAGGTTAACTGTAGAAGATTGTCTGGAAAACGTGGTTAATCGCTATGATCTAGTATTACTCGCAAGCAAGCGTGCACGACAGATATCACTCGGAGCCGATATCCTCGTTGAAGAGGAAGCAGATAAGCCAACGGTCATCGCACTGCGCGAAATTGCCGAACAACTCGTTACGGACGACAATATCGAAAAACTCAACATAGGCAGCAGTTATGAAGATGATGCTGCCCAGCTGGAGTTTCCTCCCACCGATTAATCTAAACTTCTACATCTATGGATTAAAAATACTAGGTGATTAAGCTGTAATTCTCCCGAAACAACTCTGCAACACGCCCGTTGCTGGGTTACAATTTGTTCATGACCACCATAGTTGAACTGGAAAAACTATCTAGGAACTACCTCCCTAATATCGATGTAGATAAAATCCGTCGTGCTTATCAATTCGGTGCTCAGGCCCACAAAGGGCAACATCGGAAAAGTGGCGAACCTTTCATTTACCATCCTTTAGAAGTAGCGAGAATACTCACTGAAATGCACATGGATTGCGAAACGCTAACTGCCGCAATCCTACATGATGTTATCGAAGATACCGAGACTGCCAAGGACGAAATTAAGCGAGAATTTGGTAAGGAGATTGCAGAACTGGTCGACGGCGTAAGCAAGCTAACTCAAGTTGAGTTTAGTAGCCATGAAGAAGCACAAGCTCAGAACTTCAGAAAGATGCTGATGGCCATGAGCAATGACATCAGGGTAATACTAGTAAAACTGGCAGATCGCCTGCATAACATGCGTACACTCGGTGCGCTCCGTCCAGACAAACGACGACGTATCGCTAGGGAGACATTAGAAATTTACAGTCCGATCGCTCACCGTCTTGGAATAAACAGCATACGTCTGGAGTTGGAAGAGCTCGGTTTCGCGACTTTATACCCTATGCGTTACAGAATATTGAACGAGCAGATAATAAAAGCTCGTGGCCATCGCAAGGAAATCATCACTAATATCAGAAATGCCATCAAGCGGCGGCTTAGACAAGAAAAAATCCACGGCCAGATATTCGGCCGCGAAAAACATCTTTATGGGATTTATAAAAAGATGTTTAAAAATAAACTCTCGTTTGATGAAGTTTATGATGTGTATGCATTCCGTGTCATTGTTGATAACGTCGAAACTTGTTATCGGATGCTGGGGACGGTTCACAACCTGTATAAACCGGTTACGGGGAAATTCAAAGACTATATTGCAATACCAAAAACAAACGGATACCAATCACTGCATACTGTACTGTTTGGCCCGTTTGGTGTCCCGATAGAAGTACAAATACGAACAAAGGAAATGGATGACGTGGCAGAAGCAGGAATTGCAGCACACTGGCTATACAAGAGCGGGAGCTCAAACGACCAAAAAAGCGCACAAAAACGTACCCGTGAATGGTTGAAGCGTATTGTTGAAATGCAGACGACTGCCGGGAATCCCCAGGAATTCCTTGATAATGTAAAGGTTGATCTGTTTCCGGACTCTGTCTATCTCTTTACCCCGAAGGGGAAGATCATACAACTGCCAAAAGGTGCAACTGCAGTAGATTTTGCCTATGCAATCCACACGGATGTTGGAAATAATTGCGTCGGCGCACGGATAAACAGACGTCTTGCCCCGCTGGGGAGTCGACTCACATCCGGAGACACTGTTGAAATCATCAATGCACCCGGCGCAAGACCAGACCCTGCCTGGCTTAATTTTACCATCACGGCAAAGGCACGTTCAAACATTCGTCACTATCTAAAGAATCTGCAACAAAGTGAAGCTATCGCACTCGGGAAAAGATTACTTATACGTGAGTTAAAATTGTTGTCCGTAAATTACGAGGACATCGATCAAGCATTGCTGAAAGCAGTACTAAATGAATACCACCTAGACAATGAAGAAATGCTGTTACAGGAGGTTGGCCTAGGAAACCGGATGGTGAAAATAGTTGCCAGGAAATTGATAGGTTCTGCCGATGTTTCAGATAATAAAAACAAGCTAAATGCACAACCCTTAATGATTAAGGGAACAGAAGGGATGGTTGTCAACTTTCCCAAATGCTGCCTTCCCATACCCGGTGATCGTATCCTTGGATTCGTAACAGCAGGCAAAGGTATCGTGGTCCATCATCAGTCCTGTCCAAACGTCGCTGAATACCGGAATCATCCTGATAAGTGGATAAACGTTGAATGGGAACCGGATATCGAGGCGCACTTCCCGACCAGTATAATTGTCGATGTTACCAATCAGCGTGGTGTATTAGCGAAAATAGCCTCAACCATTGCCAACGAGGAGGCTAATATCGTCCATATCGAAATGAAGGATAAGGATGACAGATATAATACACTGAAATTTATTGTCGAAGTGAAAAACAGACTGCATCTTGCCAGAATCATGCGCCGCGTTCGTGGGATCAAAAATGTCGCACGGCTAATTAGACGATAGAAGATCACTCATTTAAGGAACTACGATGACTTGGGAGATTATTACAACTGAAAATGCACCAGTAGCAATCGGTACCTATTCACAGGCTGTCAGGATAGATGGAATTATCTATGTATCAGGTCAAATTCCACTCGATCCGAATACCATGGATATCGTAAGTACGGAAATTCGTGAGCAAATAATCAGAGTATTCGATAACCTCTCTGCAATCGCTAAAGCTGCCGGAACCACCCTTGATAACGTTGCTAAGCTAAATGTCTATCTGACCAATCTCGATCATTTTTCACTTATTAATGAAGTGATGGCCGAGTATTTCCAGAAGCCCTATCCGGCCCGGGCCGCAATCGGTGTGTCGCAACTCCCAAAAGACGCACTAATTGAAATGGATGCCATCATACATTTAAAAGACTGAATCCCATCTGACGTGGGTAAGCGCCTTCCTTTACATTTATCTGATTCGGTATCATCCCTTTCGGGTGTCGGGCCGGTTGCGGCTAAAAAGCTCGCTAACCTCGGCATTGAATCTATCCAAGATCTTTTATTTCATCTGCCGTATCGATATATCGACCGCACGCACCTTACTAATATAGGGAGCCTGAAAGCCGGACAAGAAAAATTGATCCAGGGGCAGATTGAATTAACACAGATACAGTACAGCGGCAGACGATCTCTACTATGTCGTATCAGTGATGGGACAGGCGCAATCATCCTCC
This sequence comes from Gammaproteobacteria bacterium, assembly GCA_965226155.1. Taxonomy (GTDB): domain Bacteria; phylum Pseudomonadota; class Gammaproteobacteria; order Eutrophobiales; family Eutrophobiaceae. Next base: position 2,181,291 of record OZ245331.1, on the reverse strand, counting down.
GCTTATTTCATTTTAGCCATTACCAACAAGCGCGTCTAAAAAAGGGATCATATCTACGATGCTGGGGCCAAGTACGTCGGGGATCGAGTAGCCTAGAAATGATTCATCCTGAATATCAGCACGTAAAAGAGGATGAGCTGGAACATGTAGAACAAACGCTAACTCCAGTTTATCCGCTCACGGAAGGTATCGTACAACCGAGGATAAGAAAACTAACCGACCAGGCCCTCAACGTCCTTGATATCAACCCCGACGGACTTGACGAACTGTTGCCGGCAGATATTGATGAAGCTGCAGATTTTATTACACTCCGCGATGCCTTGGTCTACTTGCATAGACCACCTGCGGGTGCGAATCTTGAACAATTGAGCCTAGGCCGACATCCATCACAACTCAGACTAATACTTGAAGAATTACTGGCTCACCATCTCAGCTTACGTTTACTTCGTAAACAGATTAGATCATCCAGAGCGGTTCCATTAAATCCGTCGCCTGATGGATTAACATGTAAAATGTTAAATGCCCTACCCTATACACTTACTGACGCACAACAACGTGTACTCAATGAGATACAGCAAGACTTATCTCAAAATGAGCCCATGCTGAGATTGATCCAGGGTGATGTTGGATCAGGTAAAACTATCTTAGCCGCCGCCGCTGCGGTTCAATCCGTCGAATCAGGCTTACAAGCCGTATTGATGGTCCCGACTGAATTGCTGGCGGAACAGCATTATCGTAATCTACAAAACTGGCTGGTAAATCTGGATATTCCAGTCTATTTGTTGAGTGGAAAACTAAAAGCATCGAACAAAGAGTTTGTTATCAGCCAGATGATATCGAAGGACCCCTATATTGCAGTCGGGACGCATGCACTTTTTCAAGACGATATTAAATTTGGAAATCTCGGTCTAGTTATTATAGACGAACAACATCGTTTTGGTGTGCACCAACGTCTTTCTCTGATTGAGAAAGGAAATAAAAGAAAACGGCAACCACATCAACTGATAATGACTGCGACACCTATTCCTCGAACGCTTGCAATGACCATGTTTGCTGAACTAGATATATCTGTCTTAGATGAACTGCCACCAGGGAGACAACCTATAACTACCGTAGTCTTATCAAACCTTAAGAGAAATGAAGTTATAGAAAGAATCTCCAATGTATGTAAAGACGGGCAGCAAGTTTACTGGGTATGCACCTTGATTGATGACTCCGATATCTCACAATTCCAAGCTGCTGTAAAAACCTATGAATATTTGTCAGAGATGTTACCAACCCTCTCAATTGGTTTAATACATGGAAGATTAAAAGGCCCCGAGAAAGATTCAGTGATGAATGATTTTAAAAATGGCAAACTTGATTTACTTGTAGCAACAACTGTAATCGAGGTGGGGGTTGATGTTCCAAATGCAAGCCTCATGGTAATTGAAAATGCCGAACGGCTAGGACTTGCGCAATTACATCAGTTAAGAGGGCGTGTTGGCCGTGGAACTGAAAAAAGTAATTGTGTATTGTTATATCAGCCATTCTTGTCTGAACTGGCACAGACACGATTGGAAGTAATGCGCTCATATAATGACGGTTTTGTAATCGCAGAAAAAGACCTGGAGTTGCGAGGGCCAGGAGACCTAATGGGCACCAGGCAAACTGGCTTGCCGGAAATGCAGATCGCTAATATCATCAGAGATGTAGCGTATTTACCGCGAATGCAGAAAATTGCAGATAACTTCATCAAAGATCATCCACAACTGGTTCAAAAACTAATCAAGCGATGGCTGTCTGCAAGTATGGCATATGGCAATGTCTAAGATATCTGTAAAATACACCGATATACCAAATCAATTGACAAGGCTAATTTACTAGTAAGATAAAAACTATGAAATCTTCTGTATATTTGGCCAGGGCCAAGGAAATATATTCACAAATTCACCCGCATCTGATCAATGCCGGGAAGGCGATACATTCGCTTGCATTAATAGCATGGCACACCTTGAGTAAAACGGCCCATCAGTGTTATGCACTTTATATAAAGTACTCACCCGCTATCGATAAACGGCTCGATTTGTATGCACGCTTAATCCGGCTCAAAAATCCGATAGGTTGGATGCTGCTGTTATGGCCGACCCTCTGGGCATTATGGATTGCATATGAGTCGTTGCCATCCCTACATTTGTTGCTGGTATTTACACTGGGGGTATTTTTGACACGTTCCGCCGGAGTTGTCTTCAATGATATCGCCGATAGGAATTTTGACAGCCATGTAAGACGAACCTATAAGCGCCCAGTAACAACCGGTGAGTTACAAATTTACGAAGCATTACTCGTTGCAGTTGTGTTGCTATTGCTCGCTTTTTTGTTGGTATTGACAACTAATAAGTTAACAATAATGCTGTCTTTTGTCGCCGTTATACTTGCCGTACTCTACCCATTTATGAAACGCTACACCTACCTGCCGCAATTTTTCCTCGGGTTGGCCTTCAGCTGGGGGATACCAATGGCATTTGCGGCACAGACCTCCACTGTACCTAATATTGTTTGGCTACTATATAGTGCTAATATACTTTGGGTTTTAGTTTACGATACTATTTACGCAATGGTTGATATTAAAGACGATATTAAAATCGGGGTGAAATCGACTGCAATTTTATTTGAGGATGCTGATAAGTTGATTATCGGTATCTTGCAATCAATGTTTCTTTCGATAATGATTATTGTCGGCCTGCAGATTAACGCTGGTTTTTATTATTACTACTCCTTGATTCTTGCAGGAGGATTTATGATTTACCATCAGTATTTGATTAAGGATCGTTTACCGGAGCGCTGCTTCAAGGCGTTTCTGAGTAATAACTGGATAGGCGTAGTTATCTTTGCCGGGATAGTGCTCACCTACCTATGATAAAAACATCAAAACTAACGACTTTTGGCCTGTTTCTTGTATTTAGCAATTTCAATATTTACGGACAAGACCAGCTTGCAAGTGATCCTGAACCATCAATCGTAAACCAAGAAACATTAAATATAGACCTTACAACTAATGATAATAAGGTTAATTCTGCTGAGATAGATACTAATAACGAACTTGAAGCAGGTGATGTTGAAACACCTATTGAAGAAATTGATCTGGTGGACATAGAATGCCGCAAGATAGGTGACAAACTTGGAAGCGTTAGTTATGAGGACTGTAAGAAGCTGCAACTACAGTTAACTGGCGAGATGTCCAATAATAAGTCGTCAATTATGTACAAGGAATATCCCCCACTTCCACAGAAAACACCACTCGGACGGGTTTTATTAATTGGTGGAATACACGGAGACGAATATTCTTCTGTCAGTATTGTTTTCAAATGGCTGCGCACCCTGGACCAATACCATTCTGGGTTGTTTCACTGGCATATCGTACCTTTACTCAATCCAGATGGACTGTTACAGAAAAAGTCAAAACGAATGAATGCAAATGGTGTCGATCTAAATAGGAATTTTCCAATGCCTGAATGGAAAAACTACGCACTCGACTACTGGATCAAAAAAACAAACAGCAACCCACGGAGATATCCCGGCCCTGATGCACTAAGTGAACCGGAAACATCATGGATGGTGCGTGGAATAGATGAGTTTCAGCCTGATGTTATCGTCGCTGTCCATGCTCCACACGGTGTGGTTGATTATGATGGACCAAAAAACGGCCCGTATAAATTGGGGAGACTTTATCTGAACCTGTTAGGCACCTATCCAGGATCACTTGGTAATTATGCCGGAATCCAGAAAAAGATTCCCGTTGTAACATTAGAATTACCCTACGCTGGTATTATGCCTACAACGAATGAAATATCGGATATATGGAAAGATTTAGTGAGATGGCTTGGTAAAAATATCCAAATGAAACAGATCCTGCAGTCTGATGATCAGGATACCGAACCTTCGTAAATTATCCTCCATTTTCCATCATTCTCCATGCGCCAATACTGGCGCTTAATAAAATAACGCTGGTGATTATCACTTTCGTATTTCTGTTTGAAAGTAATGACTAATAAACCTTCTTCACCGGGATAAAGATAAATACTCTCGTCAGTTATACCAATCTTGATGTATTCTTTTGATGGATTGACCCGCTTTTTGTAATTAACCCATGTAGCATAATCCATACCTAAACCTGTGTATGTTGGTGAATAGTGACCCAGGTAGAGATCAGCATCACGGCTTTCCCAATCACGGCGCCATTTCTCAACCAACGAAGCGTATTCTCCTTGGCGAGTCTGCCACTCCTTTTTATCAAGCCAGTGTATATCCTCAGTCAGAACTACTGGGACCTCGTCGGATTTCAATATCGGTGACAAAATTTGTAAATCCTTGTTGCTTAAGATGATACAGCCATCACTGTCTCTCGGTGGGCGGCTAAAGGTCGTACTTGGTGTACCATGCAACCATATTCCATACCCAGTCCTACCATGTCGCCTGTCCCATACATTGGGATAATCGATGGGATAGGCACCATCACCATATAAATCCGGGAGCTTTTCAGGATTGATAAATCCTGTAACAAAGTAAACGCCTATCGGAGTCTTTTGATCTCCCTCAGTAAATTTACCTGTCCCGTTCTTACCTATAGAAGCGTAAAAATCGTTTATCAGCATCGGTACGCCACCCTTATTCCCATACAAATATAATCGTGAGGCATTCATATCAAGAACAACAACGTGTTTTTGCTGCTCACCTAACATTACCAAGGATGCTGGGAGCTTGTTTTCGGATGGTTGTAAACGATAGTGTTTTATACGGGCAAGCATTTCATCTCGCAACGCTGTAATACTTTCATACGTCGCTGAGTGAAAATTGCCGAAATCTTGAATTGGCCGACTTTTGGACAACAGCAAGTCTGCATACATGAGTTGTGCCAACCTGAAGTTGGGATTAGCGTCAACTACAACCTTTATCTTGGTAAGTGCTTCATCAATATCACCCTGACTAATCTGGTCTAGTGCCTCAATCAGGAGTTTTTCATGTTCATGGCCCAAATTATTGATCAGGCTGTTGATATCGACAGCGTCATTTGCCACAGTATTTGAACTGCAAATAATTAGTAGTAGGTACATCAACAAGGGAGCTAACTGATTCATTCGTGACATATTCATTTTGTCATAATTATTTAACAACTAATCCTAGTTAGTGCCCTCTTGGGTAATTAACCATTGATTACCTTCCTTCTTCATCAATAGTGTTTTTTTAACTCGGTCACTGTATGTGTCAGAATCATACATCTGGGTGAATGTTGCTTGAGCATGAGCTGGCCCGAGTAAACCAACTACGATATCTGATATCGCCACCTGGATCACACCTGGCTTTGTAATTCTAATTTCTCGTGTCGTACGCCATTGATCGATAGTCTGCCGGGATGGTGGAGTAAAATCTCTGGCATAGTAGGACAAATACTGATTTACGTCCTGTCCAGACCAAGCCTCTGCCCAGGCGAGAATACGCCGTTTAACTACATCGATAGTGAGTTGCATTTGCAACTTTTGCCTATCCAGTTCGTCTGTTTCTTGCTTGCTTACGCTGATACTATTTTCACGAGAGGATAGCTGACTAACCACAGCGACGACTTCTTGACTTTGTTCCTGGCGAGATACTACTGGAAGTTCAGCTTCTACCTCTACCACAGATTCGGATACGGCCGTTACACTTTGGTCAGGTTGCTCTGTTACCTGTTTATCATTGGCAGCGACAACTGGAATAGAATCACGTCCGGCATAAGGATTTGAGAACAGATCATTAACCAGTGACAACTTTGCCTTGGCGGTTGAATTATCTTTGTCCAGTTCCAGGGCTTGGTTATAGGCCTTGCTAGCAAGCTTGGCATATATATCACCCATATTCTCATGGGCAGTAGCATAACTGGGGTGAGTGTTAATTGCGTTTTGCAATGCTTCCCTTGCACTATCAAAATCACCTAGTGCAGCGTAGATCACAGCAAGGTTATTGTATGGTTCTGGCAACTCTGGATTTAATTGGGTGAGTTGTAAAAAAATATCCCTAGCCTGCTCAAGTTTCTCCTGTTTGGTCAGTATCAATCCCTTTAGAAATAGATAAGTAATATTATCGGGGTCCTTCGCCAGATCTTCATCGGTTGAAACCAGTGCTGTTGCCAATTCTCCTTCTGCAATTAATTTCTGAACCTGTTCTGGAGTTGCGTACAATTCCATAGAATAGAATGACAGCACGCTTACAAGAATAGCTATGACGGCCGAATTAGAATGTATCTGTTTACGCATCATCATGAGTGTGATTATCCCCGAATCTCCGCTAAATGTAACTACCCGAACTCCACAATTCTAACTATTACGGTATCTAAACGCTATTGGAAATTTCCTCACAACTAATCGGAACAGACATATATCTGGAAGGTTGGCCATAGATTACTTCATCGATAATGTCTGTTGAATTTACAATCACGACATCTAGCCAATAGATTCTATTCACATCTGAGTAGGGTACGACAACTGGTGTGAATCCTTTATCTTTTAATTCAATTAATCGTGAATTTACCGCAGCCTGAGTTGAGAATAGCCCCAAGGATATTGCATTCACGAGAGTGCCCTTGTTAATTAGGCGGGTGTCATCGATACCTTTAACTTTCAAATCCTGCAAAAGTGCGATGGCGCCGTCCCGTGTTTGTTGGGGTGCAAGATATATCCAGAATAATTGACCTCCGTTTTCTTCATCAAAGATAACATTAGCCCATACATTTCTTGAAGTAAACCAGTCAAATAAACTATTGATTGCTTGTTCATCTGGTATAGGACCAAACCTGAAACAGAATTTCTCAACCAAGTCATTTTCTAGACCTGAAACAATTATATCGGGAAGTTGATCAACTAGATTATCTGCAAGGGGTTTATTAACTCTGTTTTCTGTTATATCTGCATCTGGTATTGTACTGTCAACTTGCTTAAATTCTGGCTGAGTGCCGAGCTCATCTATTAATTTCAGCTTCTCAGCAGTCTCCGGTATCTGCAGAACAGGTCGGGATTGATTTATCTGTTAACGGATATCTTTATCGTATTCCCAGCCGAAATAAACGACATTCACTAACAATAATATTATGAATATCCATCTCATTACTTGCGGATACTTCCTGCTTGCCTCACACCATAAAGCACCAAGTTGGGTTCATAGATAAACTTCGTGGCTATTAATTTCATTGCGGACTCCGCGCCACCACCTGTTAGAATACATTTCAGATTGTCCTGATACTGAACTTGCAAACTGGTTACAACACGATCTATGAATGCTGCAACCGTCAGTTGTATCCCGTTATCGATACATTCTTCTGTTGACTGGCCTAGCTTTACATCACAATGGACCTCCTCTGATACCGAGATTTTTTCAGTATCAGATACCAATGCATGCCTCATCATGCCTACTCCTGGGATGATATAACCGCCCTTGTGTCTACCAGTTGCAGATACAACATCCACTGTTACAGCAGTACCACAATCCACAATACACAGATTGGTCCTATAGCGATTAAAAGCAGCAATCAAAACCAACCACCTGTCTACTCCGAGTCTATCGGCATCATCATATGCAATGATTACATCACAGAATTCTTTTTGGACGGTCAGATATTCAGGCCTTTTTGACCACAAGCTATCACATACAGTGTTAACAACGTCCATTATGCTTTTTTTCCCAACAGAAGCGGCAATTATCCTTTCAGGCACCGGTTCATTTTTCCAACACTCAGATAATTCAGCAGCTAAATCCCCTGCCCCGAAGGGGTGCGAATTTATTGTATCGCTGTCACTGTCTCCTAATAGCCACTTTATTCGGCTGTTACCGATATCAATATAAAGATTCAATTCATTATCCTTAAAGTCAAATCACCGCTACTGTATTTCATTAGCTTGCCAGAAACGGATAGCAAAATACTACCATGCTCGTCGATGTCAACGACCTGACCGGTTATCGTTTTCTCTTCTTGTTTCAACTTCGCCTTTTTCCCGCGTGCGTAATCCAGCTTGCGCCATTCATCAATATAGCTCTCAAATCCCTCGTTTGCATAGTTATCTAGCATGCGCAATGTATTCCTGATTATAGTTCCAGCCAGTTTATTTCTTGAAATTGGAGAACTAGTAATTGAAATCAAGTCACCAGCTTGCTGGTCGATACGGGATGAGAAATTTTCTGGCAATTTAATATTGAGACCTATGCCTATAATTACGTCAACCGGCCCGGCTATTTGACCGCGTGATTCGATCAGTATCCCTCCTACTTTTATACCCGCACCCAGAATATCATTAGGCCATTTTAAGCTTACTGACTGACAACCTACATTGCGAATCGTATTTGCAATAACGACACCTGTTGCTAATGACAAGGCCCCAAGTGATGCAGGCTGAGTTTGGAAATGCCAGCCTACAGATAAGCACAATCCAGAACACAGAGCGGATAACCACCTGTTCCCTCCTCTGCCTTTACCATGACTCTGGTATTCGGCGAGTACCACACGTCTGTGGACATTGCTGCCAGGCAATCTATTCAAAAGATACTGGTTAGTCGATGGCAATTCATAAAGGACTTCAATTTCAGGGAGAACTTGCCTGGCTGATTTTCCGGCGTACTGTAATATCAGCTTTTCATCCAATAATTCCAGTGGTGAGGCCAGCCGATAGCCCCGACCGCGTACAGAATAGAGATCAAGGTCCTTGTTCTTTATTTTATTTAACTGCTTCCAAATCGCAGTACGACTGACGCCAAGTAAATTTGCCAACTGCTGACCTGAATGGAACTCACCATCGGAAAGAATTGAAAGCAAAGTTGTCTCACTTAGACTCTTCATGTAGCTTCGCATGATATCATGACAGAACCTGGACAGGCTCGGCTGAAATGACTACCAACAGACATGCCAAGATAGTGCCTATATCCTGGCGTTGTGCAACTTAAAACTGACCGAAATATGCAGATTACAGGTAGGTGCTGTATCTTAACCCTATTTTTTATTTGTCCTCGTCTTCATCAGAGTCCGGCCCGGTTACATTGAATATATCTTCATTAGAATTGATTAATCCGTCCGGACGTAACGTCTGGTCATCATCAGAATTTTCAAATCCTCCGGGCATAATGGTTTCATCTACGTCTACCGGAGCTGCTTCTTCGTTACTTTGCTGATCATTATCAAGCTCGGATTGAGCAGGTAATCCCGCCATGTCAAACCAAGGCATCAACGTTTCATCATTCGATTCTCCTTGAGGTAGTCCCGAATCCAATCCATCTTCAGGATGTGAAGCTTCATTGTGAGATTCTGGTTCATCAACACCAGAATCATCATCTCCAGTAATATTAAGATCCAGACCCGTGCCGTTAGCGAGTATTGATTTCTTGACTGAATCAGCATCCAACATTAAATCACTATCCACCTGATCAGGAAACTGTTCGGCAAGCAATGTATTTGACACCATGGTCATAGCGGAATCTATCAAATCCGGTATAACAAACTCAAATTCGATCTTGTGCAATCTAACTTTGTCACCGTGCTTCAACCTAATTTCGCTACTTATAGGTATATCGTTCACATATGTCCCGTTTATACTGCCTTGATCAACAATCCAGAATGCATAGTCCTTATACTCAATCAAGGCATGACGTCGACCGATTGTTGAATCAGGTATAACAATATAGTCAAGGTGCTCTGTATCTTTTCCAGCAACCCTGCATAGCATTACTGGTTTTTCCCCCAACTTGTAACTGGAGCTGGGTGTAGAACCAGCTATATCATTTAGAATGGCTTCTCCAACAGCAGACTTTTGCTCAGCACGCAATTCCCTGTTCCGCTTTAGAAGCGGAAGATTAATGCACTCAGTGACAGAATCAGGATAAATGAGGTGATGATGATAATTATTGAACGCATGCGCTCTTCGCTACCCGCTCTGGTATTCTGTACCGGTGCAGTTACAATCACCGATGGAGGGGGTGAGATAATTTCCTGTTCGATTGGCTCGTCAGTCAGACTGCTATCAAAAGCACTCTCATCGTTTGCTGCCATGATGGCTGAGTTGATTTGAAGAAAAACATCCATTAACTCTACGGCAGACCAAGCCCGATAATACTCAGCACTAGTATTTTCCGCCAAAGTCTGGATTATCTGTATATCGGCGTCGGTGGTAAATGCTATCCCATAAATCCGTACCCCTGCTTCAACGGCCTCGTTTGAAAGATCTTGACGTAGCCATGATGTTCAATCCATATCCTGAGTTAAATTACTAGTGTCCATGGCACCATCGGTTAGGAACACCATGTACTTATCAGCATCATCTCTACCATTATTTTTAATTTCATCTATCGCTAGTTCAAAAGCTGTAGCAAAATCACTGAATGCTCCTTCATAGTCCAGCACGTCAAGACTATCGAGTATCATTTCTAGTGAGCTGAAATCAGCTTGTGTAAACGGTAGAACCACGCTTGCACTCTCATCAAAGATAACAATCGCCAGTCGGGAAGTTGATACTAGTTGCACGACAAAATCCGTGATCGACTGTCTCATCATATACTCAGGATCATTCTCAATCATGCTGCCTGAATTATCCAGAATCAGGACGATATCTTTTACATTAGCAGCATCAACATTCGTCTCATCGGCAATGAATACGGAACCATCACTCAACAACACAGATTCCGGTACAGCTATAGGATCTCCTGATTGTGGTGTGGGCGTCTGTGGAACAACGGTAGAATCATCGCCATTGGTTACCTGAGCATAAACGTAACTCACGGTAAACGTTACGATAAATGTAATGAATGCTACTGTAGTTTTGATGCGCATGATTTGAAAAGAATATTACTTTATTTCCATTATAAGTCGATACATGACGAAACGACATCAATACCTTACATTATTCAGCGTCTTCGTCAGAACCACAATAAAATACCACTAGGCCTAGTTCAATAGGAATTTACAATGTAGGTGAAAATAGCGGCACTCAACTATAACCAACGTCTCCTAGCGATATTATCGCTAACAGGTAATAATACAGAAATAGGTATTCTGACATGTCCCTTAATTTTTAGCGTCTGTCCGATCCATACATTACTGGCAGGATTGTTTCATGAGCAGCCTACCCCTATAATATATAAGATATACGACAGCAAAATATAATTTACCGTCTTAAGCACCATAGATGTCGACACTTAATTCAATAGTACGACTAATAGCTGTGATCATAGCTTGCATCACAATGGGTGGGTGTTCGACTATCAAATATTATACCCAGTCTGTTGCCGGTCAAATTGAAATATTTGTTACCCAGCAACCTTCCTCACAAGTCATCATTGATGATCGCACGGATCCGATAGTGAAGGAAAAGTTAAATTTGATTTCTGATATATTGCATTTCGCCCATGTACAAATTCAGCTCCCTGATAACGGCAGTTACCGATCTTACGCCGACTTGCAGCGACAATATGTAGTATGGAATATTTTTGCTGCACCAGAATTTTCATTACAACTGCGTCAGTGGTGTTTCCTCATTATCGGTTGTCTTAAATACAAAGGATACTTTAAGCAAGCTGATGCGAAAGCTTATGCTGATAAGCTGCAGAAACAAGGCTGGGAAGTTTTTGTCGGCGGGGTTACTGCCTATTCAACATTAGGATGGTTTAAAGACCCGATATTAAATACGATGTTAAACAGAGAAGATTGGGAGATTGCTAGAGTTATTTTTCACGAACTTGCACACCAAAAACTTTACATAGAAAACGATTCAGAATTTAACGAAGCATTTGCCGATTCCGTAGCCATAATAGGAGTCAATCTGTGGCTACAAAATCGACCTATTGCTGAACAGCAATCTGCAGCTCTTACGTTGTCCATAGAAGACCAGTTCTTTAGGCTTGTGCTGGATGCACAGAATGGACTAGAAGCCCTATATCGTACTGATCAAAATGAACTTAATAAACGCATCAACAAAACAAAAATAATCGATGAACTAAGGCAAGGTTATCGATCCCTCAAACAAAACTGGGACGGTAACGGTCAGTATGATAAATGGATGGAGAGCGAAATAAATAATGCGAAACTAGCCGCAGTTTCTACCTATCGTAACTTTGTTCCAGTTTTCTTGCGTGTTTACCGGGAAACAGGAGATAACCTATTGCGCTTTTATTCTGCGGTCGAGGACATAAGCAATTGTCCCGATGAAAAGAAATATGACAACCTGAAAAATTTCGATACTACAATTTCCTGCCGATAACCACATCAGCAAATTTTGCTGTATTTTCCACCAATATAGCAGGTCCTGCTTAATAATCTCTTTGCCGGGAGGGTCTGGCAGATACATCAAAACCTAGTATAATGTAGCCTTAATATTTAAGGGCAAAGCTTCAACAAATTAAAACTTAGGATCCAAATAAGAAATACTTCTCAAAATAATAATTTTTATATATCCAAAATCGTACAATTCCTGCATAATTTTTATCAGAAACTTTATCCAATAGATTAGATTTCATAAATGCTAAATAAATTCTTCGCCAAACCGTTGGAACTACTAATAGGAGAGCAAACCTATAAGTTTTGCTCGATTGCAGATTTTGAATTCAGCCTGGAGGGACGAACAGCGGTACCATCAAAAAAGATAGTGGACATGGTCAAGTTTTCAACTGCCCAATTGATGAAAGAAGCCAAGACTATAAAAGACATTGAAAAACGATTCTTTAAAATCCTATCCAAATCTATCGAAGATACCAGTAGCATCAACCAAGCAATGCGCGAACTCGATACGATTATTTTTTCACAGGACCATCATTGGCGAGAAATTATACAAGCGTTAAATAACGGCGATGAAGAATTAAATAGTTTCCGACGAATTGCACTAGTCAAGTACATGCAATATCTATCGGCACGGCAGGAGATTATCAAATACTTGTACTCTGAAAAGAAAAAATGCTAAACGAAGCAAATGAGGATAGTCCAGGTGATGAAGGTCAGTTCAAGGATACGGTAATCCTGGAAAATACGGTTTTCGAACCCCTATCAGACAAGGGTGAGGATAATCAATTTGAACGACTACCTAAAGGAGAAACAGTAACACTAACGCTCAGTGTTAGTGCGGACATTGATATATTATTGTCAAGGCATGAATGTAAAATCCTTGCAGGTAGCAACAATATTACCTTTATTGACCATGAGGGACGCAGCTCCGATTTGCAAAATGGACGTAATGTCGTCGGCAGGGATTCTGTCAGTACTATCATGATGGATCCGGCACTACGCGATGTTTCGCGCCTACATATTGTAATTGAAAAGTTTGATAATCTAACGATTCAAATTACTGATCTTTCCTCTCATGGAACTTTTATCAAAGCAAAGTACCTGGATAATCAAACAGGTTGACATTGATTCCTTCTTTTACCTACGACAGACCAAACATTATCAACATATTTTTACTGCTTTCCTAGAAAGAGGGAAGCTCAACATCACTAAACAGTTCTTCAATTTCTTCCTGAATGTTTGTTTGCATCGCCTGATCGACACGATCCCGACTCAAGTGTGGTGCAAAACGGGCTAAAAATTCATACATATAACTTCTTAAATAATTTCCCCGACGAAATCCTATCTTGGTTGTACTAGGATTAAATAGATGGCTAGCATCAATCGACACCAAGCCGCTATCTAGCTCCGGATCGTAAGCCATTGATGCGACAATCCCGATTCCAAGCCCCAATTTGACATAAGTCTTTATGACATCTGCATCCGTAGCTGTAAATACAACATGAGGGGAAAGGCCGGCAGCTGTAAACGTCTTGTCTAGTTGCGATCGCCCAGTAAATCCAAATACATAGGTAACGAGGGGATAGGTAGCAATATCGGCAAGGGTAAGACGCGTAATAGCTGTAAGCGGATGATTATCAGGCACAATAACACTCCGGTTCCATCGGTAGCAAGGCATCATAATTAAGTTACTAAACAATTCTAGTGCTTCGGTCGCAATGGCAAAGTCTACTGTTCCTTTTGAAACTAATTCAGATATTTGTATAGGTGTTCCTTGATGCATATTGAGTATTACTTTTGGATATTCTTTGATAAAACTTTCTATGATCGGCGGTAGAAAATACCGTGCCTGTGTGTGGGTCGTGGCGATAGACAATGTTCCTTTACTAGGATCACTGAAATCATGTGCAATCTTTTTAACATTTTCCACTTTATCAAGTATCTCACCTACTACCTTAATGACCGCGTTCCCAGCGGGCGTTATTTCAGCTAAGTGTTTTCCACTACGGCGAAAGACATGTATCCCCAGCTCTTCTTCAAGTAGCCTAATTTGCTTACTGATGCCAGGTTGGGAGGTATACAAACTCTCCGCAGTAGCGGTGACATTCAGATCATGTCTTGCCACTTCCCAAATGTATTTCAATTGCTGCAATTTCATATGGGATCTCTTATTTAATAAAATTATATAAATAAAAATTAATATTACTTTTTATTATATATAAGTGCATTTAGAGTGCAAGGTCATCACATTCAAATTCTTGGCATTAACCTTGAAATTTGATCACTAGATACAAAAAAATCCCGCCTCAGATACACGAAGCAGGATTCTTTTGAAAATCGTTTACTACTAGTAAATTAAGCGTGTGTTTGACGATAACTCTCGATGATTACTGCCATTTTATCTTTTAACAACAACTTCTGTTTTTTCAGATTTTCAAGTGAAAAATCATCTACCGATATCACGCCAACATTGGCATCATAGACTTGGCGCTTTAAATCACTATGTTTATCATGAAGTCGTTTGAAGCCTTCGTTTTGATTTAAGAGGTTTTCGACTATATCACTTTCGAATTCAAACATAGATACCCTCCCTATTTTTTCTAATGGAACTGAACGAATGTTTTCTATATCTGAGAAAAGCATGATTTGGAAACTAGACTGGAATTTACTTGGCCAGGTGAACTGGCAAGAATGTTATTAAGAATTGTTAACTTACTAGAATGCAGTTTTGAATTCCTCACACTATAAAGTTAGTCCAGAAAGCCACTAACTACAAGTAGAAAAATGATACAAATATACTAACTAATTTGAGTTGTAGATATATTTCAATAAGTTAAGGTTTTTCAGCTTCGGAACATCTACCAATCATTTAAACCGGTCAATACTGTAGGGTCCGATGTCCAATGCGGTATTTCCGTGATCAATCAGATCGGCGATTAATTTGCCGGATCCTGCAGCCATGGTCCAACCCAGATGGCCATGACCGGTATTCAATACCAGGTTGTCAAAACGACAATGTCCCAAGACAGGTACCCCGTCAGACGTGTACGGCCTCAGGCCGGACCATTTTTCGATGCATTCTTTATCGATTCCACCTATGGTTTTAGGATAGATCTCACGAAAAAACCGATAGATATTTCCAGTACGTTTGTCCGTAATGGAAATATTATAACCGGCTAATTCAGCCGTACCGGAAATCCTGATCTTACTGCCTAAAGGGGTAATGGCTATATGCTGCGATTCGTCTATCACCGGTATACTTGGAAGAACTTTCCAACCTTGCGGTGTAACCGTGATTGAATACCCTTTTACAGGACGTATGGGTAACGACAGACCGATGTATTTAGCCAACAAGGAACTATAGCTGCCCGCAGCCATGATAAAGATATCCCCTTCGATAGGTCCAGCACTAGAATCCAACATCATAATCTGTTTACCCTTGGGTCTCAGATTATTGACGGCTGTGTCATACATGAACCTTACTCCGTTATCCTTAACCAGCTTAGTTAGCGCCAGACAGTATTTGTATGCGTCTCCAGACTCATCATCAGGAAAAAATATACCACCTGCAATCGCATTATGAATTTCACTAAGTGCAGGTTCCTTTTCAACCACATCATCAGCATTTAGAACCTGCAAATGAATACCCGCCTGTTGAATGGAGTCAGACATGCTTACTCCCTGGTTAAATTCAGCCTGGTCACGATAGAGTTTCAATGCTCCCCGTTCAGAGTTATCAAATATTATGCTTGTGTCTTTTTTCAATTCGTCCAGAACTTGCATACTGTAGCGAGCAAGCTCTACATTTTTCAGCTGATTATTCTCAAAGTTGTTTTGTGTTGACTGGCGTAAGAATGTCATGCCCCAACCTGGTAAGGTGAACAGTGCGCTCGGCCTCAACAAGAAGGGGGAATCCTCCTTGCCTATCCACTTAATAAGATTACCTAGAATACCGGGTGAATTCCATGGGCTGGACTGGCTCGGGTGTAGCATCCCACCGTTGGCAAAACTGGTTTCCAATCCAGCCCCACTGCGCCGATCAATAACGATGATTTCGTTATCTGATTGACTCAAAAAATATGCAGAGCTAATGCCGAGAAGACCAGCACCGATTACAACGATTCGCATGAGTATTAGTGAGCAGCATCCATATTACATTACAAAAATATTAACCATGAACCCTGTTTATAGTTCATTCTGGTTCATTACAATCAAAGTTTATACTACCATGTCACAGTAAAAATAATTATGACAACATAACCTAATATGACTAACGCACTTGATGATTTGGTTTCACTTCTCGATCTGGAACGATCGGATGAAAATACTTTTCGTGGCAACAGTATGGATATAGGCACAAAAAGTGTATACGGTGGACAAATAGTAGCTCAGACATTGAGAGCTGCACAGTTGACAGTAGACAATAACAAGAAGGTCCACTCACTACCCGCCTATTTTCTACGTAGGGGGAACTACAAATTACCTATCAGTTTTATGGTGGACATCATTCGGAATGGCAGAAGCTTTACCGCCCGCCGTGTCACCGCAATACAACAAAATGAACCTATCTTTATTATTGCTACTTCTTTCCATATTGATGAGATCGGACTGGAATATCAGCAAGCAATGCTAGAAATTCCTGGTCCCGATATGCTTAAAAGTATTGCAGAATATGGTAGCGGTGAACAAAAACAATTGCCTGAAGCACTAAACAGACTACTGAAACTTTCCTCACCGTTCATCATCAAGCCAGTAGTTAATCAATCAATCAACATACCAAGACCAGAAACCAATCAGCGTCATTTTAGGATAAAGACCATTCACCCTTTACCTGATGATCACGATCTGCACTGTGCGATACTGGCTTATATTTCAGATTACGGCCTAGTCACTACGACGTTGGTTCCACACGGACTGAAACTCGAAGACCCGGCGATACAACTAGTCAGTATTGATCATGGAATGTGGTTTCATCGCCCGTTCCGGGTAGATGAATGGGTGCTTTATAGTTGTGAAGCTATTACAACATCCAATGCAACGGGTTTGTCAAAAGGAAGTATGTATAGCCTAGACGGTAAATTGGTCGCTACCACTATTCAAGAGGGTCTGATACGCCAGAGAGAAATGGGCAACTAATAAGTTGTCCCTGGTTGTGATATACGTCAGGAAAGGCTAGCTACGTCTTCTTTGTAAGCTTTCTTCTAGTTGCTTTTTGCGGGTTCGTTCACTGTCTACATATTTGATCCAGTCTGCGGCATTCTTCTTACTACGCTTATCCTTGAGTGCTCTACTAAATGCCGTTCTGGCCGAAGTAAACTTCTGTAACTCGAACAAGGCCATTCCTAGCATTAGATTAGCTTGATCAGGACGCTTAATTCCGCCTCGTTTAATCCCAGCATTAAGTGTCGCAACGGCATTATCATACTGATCCAGACTGATGTAAGCCTGGGCCAACCTGATATGCAAATTACCGTCTTTGGCTATCCTGGTAGCTTCTTTTAGAGGTGCAATGGACTTATTGAATTCTTGTGCTTGTTGCCAGGCTTGGGAGAGTAATCGTAAATTACGTTCATTTTTTTCAATCTTTCCACTTTTCGTGCCTTTATCCATAAGGACAGCAGCCTTATAGGGTGCCTCATGCATTAGATAGAGATTTGCCAGATTCAGCTGTGAACGACCGTTATCCAGATTCCCTGTTTCATACAACATCTCCAGTACCGCCATCTGCTTGTCATGTTGCGATACCATTGAATAGGCCGCGGAAAGTGAACGCCAATGGCTATCATCTGGATAGAGAACAATTAGATCCTTTAAGACCTTTATCATATTTGCGTAGTCTTCCAACTCCAAATAGATATTCTGCAATAGCAACAGCAGGTTTTTACTCGGTTTAGTATTTCGGTCATTTGCCAGCTTATATGCCTTGGCTAGTGGGACCAGAGCCTGCCTGTATTCCTCTAACTGATAATGGGCTTGGCCTAGCACAAGGTAGGCATTTAGACTTGGTTCGAGAGCAGCCTTAAACCATCGATTAATTGCAGTTATAGCCTTCCGATAATCTTCTAGAACGAAATATAACTGGGCAACGGTATACAGGGTATTTAGTACCAGACCTTCTTGAACATCAGGTTCCGCGATAACTTTTTCATAATACCGTAGCGCATCCTTATACTTTTCCAATGTGAAATAGGTATAAGCATAAAAATTGAACACCTGCGTCTTCTCATAACTGGACAATTTGGACGATCTCTCCAAACTCCGCAATGCTACGAGGCCCTTGTCATAATCTTGAGCTTCGATCATTTCCTGTGCAGTCAGGAGTTGCTTATAGACCTTTTCAGACATGGTCGGGGTTCTTCTCGTCTGCCGCTTTTGCCCACTATCGTTGTTCTGTGCATACAGCAATGGTGCTGTCGTTGACAGTATAACGACGAAAAAGAATACAGAGGTTAACCTCCAAGCTAGCTTGGATATCCCTACTGCACTACTTAATAATCTGGTAGTGATCTTAGTCCGCGGATTCAACTTTGAAGTGCAACGTTGATGTTAAAAAAGACTTCATGTAGTGTTTTTGAATTAAGTGTTTTTCTGGGACGGTGATTGAGTTTTTTCATGACCAAGTTTAACTGCTTTTGTGTAATCGTGCTGGAGTCCATTTTCTTTGGGAAGTACTGTCGAATGAGACCATTGATATTTTCATTTAAACCCCGTTCCCAGGAGGCATAAGGATGTGCAAAATAGAACCCCGCGTTCAATTGTTGAGCAATAACCTCATGCTCAGCAAATTCTTTTCCATTATCCGAGGTGATCGTGTGAACCGACGCCTTCATATTAGACAACAATCGCACGATAGCTTGCCTGACGGCAGAGGCAGTTCGTCGTTTCACCTGTGCAATCAAGGTGTACATCGACTTGCGCTCGCTCAAGGTGACCAGCGCCTGTCGATGGCCTTTGCCGATGACGGTGTCCACTTCCCAGTCACCGATGCGTGTCTTCCTGTTCACAATGGCTGGACGCTTATCAATGCTGATCTGATTCACCAGAACCCCACGACGTTGATAACTACCATAACGCTTCTTTCGTTTCTTCTGGCAACGCAAGTACCGGTACAGCTCACCGCCGTCTGCCTTGTCCTGGTATATGTAGTGATAGATCCATTCATGACTCAGAGCGATACCTTCTCGTTTATGCAACCAGTCACTGATTTGCTCAGGACTCCATTCGTCCCGCAGCCAGACCTCTACTCGCTCCCACAAGGTCGTGGGGAGTCGCTGTTGTTGGCTGGCTTCTCGACGCGCTTGCCGGAGCAACTGAGCTTGGCGGGGTCGATAGCCTCTCAAGCCACGGTTGCGTCTGAGTTCACGGCTAATAGTAGATTTATGCACGCCTATCAAGGCGGCTATCTCCGTTTGTGTATGTCCTGCTTTCATCAGGGCGTAAATCTGGTAACGTTGATGCTCGGTAAGCTGTGTGTAGTGTCTCATCTGTGCCTCTCTTTCTTGCTGGAACGAAAGGTAAGGATGCTACCGCAGCTTGCCGTTCGTGCCACCTAATTGAGTTGCACTTACAAATTGAATTCACGGTCATAAATAAACATTACACTATTCTTCAATTTCAAAGGTAATTTTATTCTGTACACCTGGAACTTCGATAGCGACACCATCGATTACCCGTGGTTTGTACTTAAACTTGCCTGCAGCCTGGATAGCCGCCCTCTCAAAATATCCCTTAGGCTGGCTTTTCACGATAACCGCATCCTTGGTCGTGCCCTGTTTCGTTACAGTAAACTGAACAATAACATAACCTTCAATCCCGCGTGATAAGGCTCGGTTTGGATAAATAGGCCGGACCTTGACGATAGGCAGATACTCACCGTCATTTGACAGTCCAAACCCTCCCCTATCCAAGCTGATTCCGGCACTCACATTGACAGACGAAACAGTAATCATGTCAGCCTCGGGAGTGAGGTTATCTAGCTGCGGTGGCGGAGGTTCCGGTGGAGGTTCTTCCGGTGGTGGTGGTTTTTTAGGTGGCTGTGGTCTGACTATTTCTTCGACTTCTGGAACTCTAATAAATTCCAACAACGAACCAGCGCTTTCTTCGTCGAGACTCCGGTCTGCTGTCGCGATCAGATGCTGCATTAAATAGAATAGGCTAAAGACAACGACAAACGCTGTAAGCATACTGATTAGGTAACGTACTATTGCGTAACGTACTATTGCCAATTGCAAGGCTTGACCCTCCCTTTATCCTTTACTTGTTTGCAGCCAAGGCAATATTATAAACCCCCGCTGCACGGCTTGCGTCCATGACAGTCACTAACATTTCATTGGTCGATTTCTTATCTGCCAGTATTACTACCGAACCCTGCGGATTTTCGGCATGTAGCCGCTCGATATTGGGCCTAACTGAACGAGGGTCAACCCGACGTCTTTCGATCCAGATCCCATCATTTGCATCGATGGCAATCAGGATATTAGCCTTGTTCTTTACTGTGGCAGTGAGTGCATCTGGTTTATTCACATCGATGCCCGTTTCCTTAACGAAAGTCGCCGTTACAATGAAAAAAATCAACATGATAAAGACGACGTCAAGCATGGGTGTGATATCGATACTTGACTCGTCTTCTGGTGCAGATTGTGAGATTCTGCGCATAGTTCACCTTTTATAACCTGACTAGTATTAGAATAGTATATTAATGGAATAGTTCATATCTTTTTAGTGGTCCATGGTCATATGTTCGCCCAATATCTGGACTTCACTTTCGGCCTTTTTCACCAACCAGACACTGACAAACAGCCCCGATAATGCCGCAACCATTCCACACATGGTCGGGACGGTCGCCTTGGACACACCGTCAGCCATCGCGCGGGCATTACCTGTCCCAAGTATCGCCATGACTTCGAAAACTTGAATCATGCCCGTTACCGTTCCCAATAGACCCAGCAAGGGACAAAGAGCGACACAAGCTTTTATCACACCTAAATACTGGTTCGAAGCCATCCTAACCTCTGAGATCATCCCCTCGCGTATCTTGTGAGCATTCCACGATTTTCTTTCTTTACGCTTATTCCAATTGTCCACAGTCTTTTGCACAACTCTTTTATGATTAATCGCAAAATACAGGATACGTTCAATTATTAAAACCCACATAATAATCATGATCCCTCCAATGAGAAATAGGACGTCGCCACCTAACTCGAAGAAGTCGCGGATCGCTTCCCACATATTGATGAAACCCTGCTCGGCACCAACAATAGAGGTAATAAACCGCAATATAGAATAGAAAAAATCTATCATTAAGAGTTAAACCTTCCGAAATGAATTATCGAAGCATTAGGTCGCTTTATGAACCTTTTCAGAATATTCAGCTACCATGCCGGTCGCCTGCTCTTCCAAGGTTTCCACCAAGGCCTTACTACGACCCGAAACAATGGTATGTAACAAAACCGTTGGTATAGCAACACAAAGACCTAGTACGGTTGTCACTAAGGCCTGAGAAATACCACCTGCCATCATCTTAGGATCTCCAGCACCGAACAGAGTAATTGCCTGGAAGGTAATAATCATGCCGGTGACGGTCCCCAAAAGTCCCAATAGTGGCGCTACTACTGCAATCACCTTTAACATCATATTGAAACGATTGAGCTTGGGCGTTTCTTTCAACACCGCCTCACCTAATCTTAGCTCGAGCGATTCGAGATCGATATTCCGGTTCTGGTGATAAACTTGCAGTACCCTGCCTAATGGATTGCCTGTCTTAGGTTTATCTGAATTGCGTTTCTGCGCAGAAACCTTTGCAGTGATCATCATCAACAAGACGAACCTATATATTGCAATAGTCGCGGCGAATAATCCAAGAGCAATAATGATTCGACCAACAACCCCACCTTGATCGATACGTTCCAAAATCGTAGGTGTTTGTATTAACATACTTAGCAACTGACCTCGGCTGGGATCCAGACCGAATGCGACCTCACCGCTACTAGTGGTATTAATATCTTCAGCGGTATTTAGAAACCTTGCCGCTGGTTGCCGCAGCAATTCTGATACCGTCCCAGTATCTGGGTTATACCCGAGGTATTTACCATCAGATACAATATTGAAAACACCAACACGAATAATTTCCTTTTGAACCTGATCGCCATTCGCAGAGACAACCTGGGTAGTAATCTTCTTGAGCTTGCCTTGTTCGTTCATTTCCCTCTGTAGTTCAAACCACAGTTGTTCGATCTCGTCGAGCGAGGCCAGTTCAGTTGATGAACCCATCTTTTCAGCTAGCGCGGTTAGGAACTCACCCCGTTTAGGAAACTCGATGTTGGTCAATGAATTTTCAAATTCGCCTCGTGCATCACCGGCAGCCTGCTGTAGCACGCCAAACAACTCTTTCAGGGAACCCATGCGGATTGCTAATTGCTCACGTAACTCCCCTAATTGCCCCTCGTTTACCTCAAATGCTGCCTCCATCCTAGCGCTTTGCACTTCGAGGGCCGCACGTTCTCGGTTTGCATTTGCGAGCAACTGCTGCTGCTTACCCTTGTTTCTAATAAAATCTTGTTCGCGCTTTTTATTTGCGGTATTTTCGGTAATTCTCCCCGTTTGAACACGTTTCAACAGATCATCCAGTGACGATAGGCTGCTCTGCGCACTCACATTCATTGATGCAATGGTAAATACCACAACCATATTGAGTAACAGTATCGCGCGTTTCATTATTTAACCTCCGATGCAATAAGGGGGATGATGAGCATATCGGGAGCAATCTGATCTTTCGCAATCTGGATACCCTTTGCCAGATAATTCCGGTACGCCTCGTCTTCCAGTGCTGCCCATGTTCGATTTGCCTGGTCCCATACTCCATTCGATAGCCGATCTGCTGTCTGGTAAGTCAAAGAGATCCGTCCAATTTTCAGGAAACTCACTTCTCGTGAAACGCCATCAATATTAAGGGTCCCTGTATAGGCTTCAATGGTTCGACCATATTCACCTTCAATCTGGTATGCCTCGAGTATGGCTCGGAATTTTTCTGCATTGGTGATATCTGAACTCTCAATGGCAGCTCTCAATCTCAAAACCCGATCATTTCGTTCATCAATGAGAAAAGGTACATCGCGCTTTATAAATTCATTTAGAGACTCGAGCATGTTAATCATGGTGGGTACAATCTGGCGTTCGATAATCGCGACTTCATCAATCGACGTCCTCAAACGTTCCATATCAAGCTTCTGGTCATCAAGCTGTCGCTGTAACAGGGCGTTATAAACCTTGAGCCCATCGATCACTTTGAGCTCACGCTTGAAATTAGAAATAATTTTGTCCGTATCAAGAGAGGTTTTATCAACTCGCGCTTGTGACGCTTTTGCCTCAGTTCCTCTCTGCACACCAGTCTGTGCAATTTGATCGATCTTGTCCTGAGCTAAGACACTACCGGTAAAGCCAAGCGACAATATGAGTACAACAAATCGCTTTAGAATGTTACTTGGATTAAAATTTTCCATTAGCAAGTTGACCTCCCCGCCACACAGTTAGTAATAATTCATAAAAAATCTTACGAGAATATCTAAGAGAATTTCGTCGTAGAGAGTTTATTGTCCGCAAAAGAAATAAAAATTGTCTTTAGTTTTTATAATAGTTAATTTGTTCCTTTCATCCAGCATGTATGATGTGACCAAATTCCTTTAGGAAGGATTGAAAATATCCCGCCTCGTGCAAGCAAATAATCATGAGCTTTATTTAAGCAGCATGATCATTTAATCAATACTGATGAAAAGAAAGTTTCACAGGAGCACACCGCACGTATACTACTAAGGGATAGGATTTTACGTTGACATTGGTATGAGTGCAAACGGCCAATGTTGCAATTACAGCCGAAAACATCATTTTCGAATAACTGAACCTGAGTTGCTGAAAACTTACATCTGTAGAGAATTTTTAATATACTGCGATGCAACAAATACTATAAAGATCGAACTGAAATAGTAATTTTCTTTAACAAACAGGTAGTTTTATTCTTCATGTAGATTCGATCTGAACAACAACACATATTAATCTAAGAATTTCTAGCCGTGAAAGGTGACTGACAATGATAAATCAATTCGAAGAAACACTGTATGACGCTCATAGACAGGTCTTCACGGTAGAAGAGATTTACTACGAAAACAAATCAGATCATCAGCGCATCATCATATTCCATAACTCCAAATTTGGTCGGGTTATGGCCTTGGACGGCGTAGTTCAAACGACGGAAAGGGATGAATTTATCTATCATGAAATGCTGACTCATATCCCTATATTCACCCACGGTACGGTCAAAAATGTACTGATTATTGGTGGTGGCGATGGTGGTATGTTGAGAGAAGTATTACGTCACAAGACCATCCCAAGTGTATCCATGGTTGAGATTGATCAAGCTGTAGTGGAAATGTGCCGTCAATATCTTCCTAATCATTCACAAGGTGCATTCGACGATACCCGACTGAATCTGGTTATTGCGGATGGTGCGGAATTCGTAAAAAATTCCAAAGACAAATTCGATGTCATAATCGTTGACTCTACTGATCCGATTGGACCAGGCGAAGTGTTATTTGCCCAGGATTTCTACAGAGATTGCAAAAGACTGATGACTGAAAATAGCATAATTGTGACCCAGAATGGCGTTGCTTTTATCCAACCGGATGAAATTGAAAATACTGTGAAATGTTTCTCCAGCATTTTCAAGTTACATCATTTTTACACAGCTGCAGTACCGACTTACAGCGGAGGTCTAATGGCCTTCGGCTTTGGCACTGACGACATTGAATCGCTGAATATACCGCTAGAAACACTTAAAGAACGTTATAAGTCTGCAAACTTCTCTACCCGCTACTATAATCCTGAAATTCATAAGGCAAGCTTTGCCCTACCACAATTTATATTAGATCTTATAGACAAAGCCAAGCAATGACAGATAGCCCAGACATTTCATGGATGAAACTCTATTATGACTTGCATGACTGGATAAAAACATACGACTCACCATTGCTAATACTGGATTGTGACATACTCCGCAAACAGTATCGGCAACTGAAACAGTCGTTACCACAGGTCGATCTCTTTTTTGCTATCAAGGCCTTGCCCCATGAAACAGCTGTCTCTGTCCTCCATAAGGAAGGATGTCACTTTGATATTGCTAGCCAAGGTGAAGTTAAACTATTAGAAAAAGAATCGATTCCTGCTACGAAAACTATTCATACACACCCGATCAAACGTGATATTGATATCCGAGCTACACTACGATACGGCTGTACAACATTTGTTATTGATAACCCGTCAGAACTTGAAAAATTTATCCGATATAAAGAGCGTGTCGGCATACTGCTCAGACTAAATTTTTCTAACCCTGAAGCGGTCGTCAACTTATCAAAAAAATTTGGCCTGCCAATTAATGAGGCACCAGAAATAATCAATAAAGCGGTGGAAGCTGGCATCCATATAAAAGGACTGAGTTTTCATGTCGGCTCCCAATCAAAACAACCAGATTCGCATGTAGAGGCAATCAAAAAGTGCAAAGAGATCATTGAAAATAGCCGAAAGAATCATGATATTCCCATGAGCGTGCTCGACATCGGCGGGGGATTTCCAATTAATTATGACGGCGTAGATTTCGATATAGAAGAATTCTGCCAGCCCATTTCCGAAATTATCTCTACCCTGCCACAGAATATCCGAGTCATTGCCGAACCCGGGCGATTCCTTGCTGCGCCGGCAATGACTTGTATCACTTCTGTTATTGGCAAGGCCAATCGTGGTGGCGTAACATGGTATTACCTCGACGATGGCGTATACAATTCTTTTAGCGGTCAAATATTTGATCATGCTACTTACCCTATCTATTCTCTTAAACAAGGCCCCACCAACCGGAGCACCTTGGCCGGACCTACGTGTGACAGTATTGATATCATCGCTGAATCTATCCAACTTCCCGATTTGGAAATCGGTGACCTGCTGGTTGCACCAATGATGGGCGCCTATGCTAGTGCAACAGCAACAGAATTTAATTCATTACCCCGTACGAATATCATTGCTATCAATGCAGAAGACACATCAGATTCGAATATTTCTCACATTACATAAAACATCTGTTGCAACAATCGACTTATGACTAAGGAAATTGACCATGCAGTAGAGGCACTTTCCGGGTTTGGAATCACACATACCGAGATCAGAACTCTAGATATCGGACTGATCAATTCCACCTACCTCGTTATTGATAACGATTCAAAATATATTCTTCAGTGTGTTAATTCGATGTTCCCGGATTCCATCCATGAAGATATCGACGCTGTTACTCGCCATCTTCATGGTAAAAATATCTCCAGCCCTCAGTTGATCCAAACCGTAGAGGATGGTCTTTTCTTGAACAGAGATGGGCAGACATGGCGGATGTTCAATTATATAGATGGTGTCTCGTTTAATACGGTCGATGACCCGGCCATCGCCCGAGAAGCCGGCACCGTACTTGCAGAATTCCACAGAGCATTACTGGACATAGACTATGAATTTTGCAATGTCAGACCCGGTGTGCATGACACTCAAAAACACATAGCAGCGCTAAGGAGCGCCCTTGATATCCATCGGGACCACGTCAATTACCGTGAGATATTACCGCTGAGTACCGAGATACTCGATTATGCGGCCAGACTACCTATCCTTACAGCGTGCCCAGAACGTAAAGTGCACGGCGATCCCAAGATCAACAACTTCCTTTTTGACAGAAAAAATCAACGCGGCATCTGCCTAGTTGATTTCGACACCTTGGGTAGGATGTCGCTCCCATTGGAACTCGGCGATGCTTTTCGATCTTGGTGTAATCCGGGTGGCGAGGACGTAGACAAAACTACATTCTCAATCGCCACTTTTGAGAACGCGTTACAAGGGTACGCATCGATATCTCGCGATTTCATATTAGACGAAGAATGGCGGGCTCTCGTCGTTGCCATCCATATTATTTATATCGAACTGGCTACACGGTTTTGTGCAGATGCCCTAAATGAATCCTTCTTCAGCTGGGACCCAAACAAGTTTGAGAGTCATAGCCAGCATAACCAAATCAGAGCAAGAAGCCAGCTAAATGCACTTAAGTCTCTTATTACTCAATCGGCCGATGCGAATAAGATTCTTAACGCTATATTTACCTGATCAACAAATACTGCAAACTAGGCAAAAATAATGCGTCACTATTTATTATTGTTAATGTTATTGCTGTGTTCAGCGTCAGCAATCGCACATCAATTTTTGCCGACCCGTGCCACCTTGTCAGTAATGTCCGATGAAGAATATGTCTTAGTGATCGAACTGGATCTGATCGAGCTAGTTCAAACCCTACGCCAGTTGGAAGGAAGCGGAGAAGAACTAATCGATCAGGTACGTAACCTTCCCTATCCGGAGTTAACACAAACATTAAAGCAGGCGAAGTACCAGCTGAGAGAAGATATTCATATATACGTTGATCAGCAACTGAATCCCTCAGCAAGGATCAAGCTGCCATCTGATCAAGACATATTTATCTTGTTACGTAGTGAACCGTTTAACGTTGAATATCGTATTACTGCCACCAGCGAAGGTCGTATGACGCCAGGCTCTCAGAACATCCAGGTGCAATTGCCCAACTACCTAGGCACAACGAACCTGATGCTCAACAGTCCTAATTTTCTACTCGTGACAGCTGGTGAGATAAGTGACCCCTATTCCATCCCATCCGCCTCGACTTCTGTAAGCGCGATATCACAATTGATCACTTACGCCTATCAGGGCATGGTCCATATTATCCCCGAAGGTCTGGATCATATCCTGTTTGTGCTGGCACTATTCCTGCTCACTGCTCGTATCAGCAGCCTCATCTGGCAAGTCACTGCCTTTACCCTTGCCCATACCGTCACCCTGATTATGGCAGCCTACGGACTGATACAATTATCTACGAATATTGTTGAACCGCTGATTGCATTCTCCATAGTCTTCGTCGCAATCGAAAATCTGATACATAGTAATCTGCGACCCTGGCGAATCCTTATCGTTTTCGCTTTCGGGCTATTACACGGTCTAGGTTTCGCCTCAGTGTTGATCGAAATGGGTCTATCTGAAGATCTGAGATTCCCCAGTTTGATCTCATTCAACGTGGGAGTGGAAGCAGGTCAACTTATTGTCGTAACTTTGGCGTTTTTACTGGTAGGTTGGTTCCGTCAACGAAAGTGGTATCGTCGGCGTATCACAGTACCTTGTAGCGTTGGCATCGCCATAGTCGGACTAGTATGGACAGTCCAAAGGTTAGCGGTATTATCCTGAAATATTCCGCTTATAATGTGCTAAACTAAGTTTATAAAATATATACTTTTTACTTTGTGCTTGAATAATTAACTAAATGAAACTATCTGTCCGAGCCTTGGCCATCACAACTGGTTTATTCTGGGGCCTCGCTGTATTTATAGTGAGTCTATTCAATCTGATGCAACCCAGCTATGGCACCACCTTCCTTGATGTTATCAGCTCCATTTATCCGGGCTACCATGCCGGTGCTGGTTTCAGCAGCATCATCATCGGCACCCTATATGGCTTGCTCGACGGCACAATTGGCGGGGCGATATTTGCTTGGATCTATAATTTTTTCTCTGAAAAGCTTAAATAGTTACACCTCAACCCTTCAGCATTTCCTGCACCTCTTGCATAAGACCGTTCCGCCTATTGTGCGGTCCGTTTAGAGCCATCATCGCCGAGCTCAGATACTGCTTACGCCAGGGCGCAGACATCAATGAATATTCCTCTAGCACGGCCTCAGCATATTTATAGTCATGGGAATTATCTACGTAATGCACTGTGTAGAGACGAACCCTGTCCAGAAATACCGATTCATCTTTAGCAGTATTTAACCACCCGAGTACCATCCGTGATGCTTTGAAGCGGCCATTTGCCATGGCCGCAAAACACTCATCCACATCGTCACTGGCCAGCGGTTGCAGCTCCTCGATCTTTACCCGTCGATAGCTATAGCCACAGTCGACCCGGATCAGGGCAAGCTGGGCAGCGGTTTGCAGCAACAATAATTTTCGGGTTGCCTGATCAGTGGCATGGCGGTACATATAATGTAGGGCGTTGACCATGGTATTGGCGTGGAGGGCGACAAAGCTTTCCGAACGAAACATCATTTCACCTGCGGCACCAACCAGCGCCTCCCAGATAACTTCTGGTGCAATACCCTTTTGCAGCAGTCGCGCTACCTCCTGTCCTGCCTCCAGATCATTTGTATAGCGCATCACTTCCAGTAGTGCTTTACCTGCAGGCCAATCAATCCTGCCCTGCTCCCATCCGGAGGGGATCTGATCAACAAGTTCCTGATTCTGTCGCCAGGCTCGGTCTGCCTTGTAATCATTCTCCGCAGGATTATCGTCTCGTCCGGAATTCAGGGCTGCAGCAAGGGTAGAACGCAAAATTGCTTCTGCAGCATAGTTATTATTAATTTGCAACATCCGTAATGCATTAGCTGCGGTGACGCATTTATGACCGATTTCCCGGTAATCCCGAGCTAGATAAGGTAACAACACGGCCATGGTTTCCGACGGGTTGGTCGCCTGCAGCAACTGCACTACCGCCGTATCAGCCTCTTCTGCGTTCCAGCTTTCAAGCATAGCGATAAATACCTGTCTTGCTCTCTCTCTAGTCATGCTGAGAGTGTGAACAGGAGACATACGCCAGCCAGTCCTTTGCTGTTCGGTGTATTGGGACTCCTTGAAAAAGTTTATCCCCCATAATATTGGCAGTGATTGTTGCGATGGCACCAAGGCATCAGTAGCCAGATGCAGAGATTGCAATACCATCACATTGTGATATTTGAACCCCACGCCCGGATAGGGCTGGACGTTTTGCACTGAGGCCGACGTCAGGGCTGCCAGCAAATCCTCATTACGCACACCCTGTTTAATATGTTGTACGGTCTGTTCAATAATCCGATCCTGTGGAATTTCTTCCAGAAATATTGTCAACCGATCACGGGTATCCATATCACCTAGAACAAAATTGGACTGGTAAGCTAAGCTACTCCCGGTGAGATAGCCAACAGATTTAATAAATGATCGACGGGTTAATGATAAGTTCTTCATATATACAGTTTAGTAAATTATTAGATTTCCGATATGTCATCTCAAGTATGTCCCTACTTCTTAACCCAATTTTGCTTGCCACTTACTGACATGAGAGTTATTAACCTTGTCTCCCATCAATTGGCTACTGTAGTCGACCCACTCATGACGGATAATACACTGCCATCTTATCGTAGAATTACTGATTATTGATTGGATATAAATATTTATTTTCGAAATTCGTCATTACGTGAATTCAATTTGTAAGTGCAACTCAATTAGGTGGCACGAACGGCAAGCTGCGGTAGCATCCTTACCTTTCGTTCCAGCAAGAAAGGGAGGCACAGATGAGACACTACACACAGCTTACCGAGCATCAACGTTACCAGATTTACGCCCTGATGAAAGCAGGACATACACAAACGGAGATAGCCGCCTTGATAGGCGTACATAAATCTACTATTAGCCGTGAACTCAGACGCAACCGTGGCTTGAGAGGCTATCGACCCCGCCAAGCTCAGTTGCTCTGGCAAGCGCGTCGAGAAGCCAGTCAACAACAGCGACTCCCCACGACCTTGTGGGAGCGAGTAGCGGTCTGGCTGCCGGACGAATGGAGTCCTGAGCAAATCAGTGACTGGTTGCATAAACGAGAAGGTATCGCTCTGAGTCATGAATGGATCTATCACTACATATACCAGGACAAGGCAGACGGCGGTGAGCTGTACAGGTACTTGCGTTGCCAGAAGAAACGAAAGAAGCGTTATGGTAGTTATCAACGTCGTGGGGTTCTGGTGAATCAGATCAGCATTGATAAGCGTCCAGCCATTGTGAACAGGAAGACACGCATCGGTGACTGGGAAGTGGACACCGTCATCGGCAAAGGCCATCGACAGGCGCTGGTCACCTTGAGCGAGCGCAAGTCGATGTACACCTTGATTGCACAGGTGAAACGACGAACTGCCTCTGCCGTCAGGCAAGCTATCGTGCGATTGTTGTCTAATATGAAGGCGTCGGTTCACACGGTCACCTCGGATAATGGGAAAGAATTTGCTGAGCATGAGGTTATTGCTCAACAATTGAACGCGGGTTTCTATTTTGCACATCCTTATGCCTCCTGGGAACGGGGTTTAAATGAAAATATCAATGGTCTCATTCGACAGTACTTCCCAAAGAAAATGGACTTCAGCACGATTACACAAAAGCAGTTAAACTTGGTCATGAAAAAACTCAATCACCGTCCCAGAAAAACACTTAATTCAAAAACACTACATGAAGTCTTTTTTAACATCAACGTTGCACTTCAAAGTTGAATCCGCGATTTAAGGCTATGAATATTATTTAAAAAACACTAATTTCATACGGAATCTCGTGCCGTGATATACGGACAAAGAAGGGTCCGTATAATACATAGTTAACTGCCTATGAAAACTCTGGTTAAAATTGGAATATTGATAGAATTTATCCTTGGTTTTACCATGATATTCTTTTTGTGGATTCTTGGTTTGATCTTGAGCCCAGTGTCTTTAGGAAATGTTGTAACAGGACGGTAGCCTGATCATATCGTGCTACTACTATTAGTGTTTTTTGGTGGTCTTGGCCTTTGGGGGATATGTCAGCTTACCATTAAATTAGTGATGCCCTCTTTCCGTATTAAAGACGCAAGACGAATCAAACTCTTTCTAATAGCAGGCCTGAGCGCTTTGTGTTTCTGGGGTTATTTGACGACAATATCGAGTGTTGAATACGCAGCTATAATTTTTTTACCCGCTATCGTCACCGTGCATTTTTCTTATCTAGGTCGAGAGTATTTATGTGGCAGCAGTTAACAAAGCATTACAGAGGACAAGCCGCTGAATGCGGCTTTATGTACGCTTATGGCACAAAGGAGACATTGGATAACAAAAATGCAGACTAATTTGGCTAGTTTAATACGTTGGTAAGTGACTATGGAGATTGAAATGGATCAGTCAGCAAAATTTTGGGACAAACTTGCAGAGCGCTATTCAAAAAAGCCCATTGCTGATGAAGCCGCTTATCAAAAAAAGCTCGATGTGACACGTGAATACCTTTGTCCAGACATGGACGTACTTGAGATCGGCTGCGGAACAGGGTCGACAGCCATCTTGCATGCGCCTTACGTTAAGCATATTCATGTGATTGATATCTCGTCGAAAATGATTGAAATTGCCCAAGGCAAAGCTGATGCGGAGAATATCGCAAATATTACTTTTAAATGTTCCACAATTGACGAATTTAGTGTGTCCGATCAATCCTTGGATGTCGTATTAGGGCTCAGTATTCTGCACTTACTAGACAACTGGCAGGAAGTAATTGCCAGAGTTCATAAAACACTTAAACCAGGCGGCATTTTCGTAACCAGCACGGCATGCCTTGGTGATTCGATGAAATTTATTAAAATAATCGCACCAATAGGAAAATTATTTAGACTTATGCCTGTAATCAAGGTCTTTACTACAAATGAATTAGTAGACAGTTTGTCTAATGTCGGTTTTGAAATTGACTATCAATGGCAACCTGGTAAAAACAAAGCAGTGTTTATTGTGGCAAAGAAGGCTTAACCGGAGAGTTAATGTCCGCTTTTGGCACAAAGCAGACATTTTATTTTTTCTCAATCTCATCCATCGTATCGAAGACGCCCTTTAAATATAGATTCAAAAGTCGCCTTTCTTCTATAGCCTCTTTTGTGTAGCGACCGTGCTTAACTTCTCTATGTGGATTTCTTGCCCCAGTTGATTTGCCCCCATGATACCGACAACGTCCGTTCTTCATAGCGTAATGTTCACAAGGATGACCAGGACGTGTTTTAGCTCCACAACGAGGGATATTGTCATGGGGAGGTCCTAACCATTTACCCATTACCCCCACCCCCCTGTATGTTGCCCACAACAGCCTGACCGCCTTCGTTAACGTTGACGTGCTGAACTTGGATGGTTTGCTTACCTCCGGTTCTGTGCCGCTTAAGCGTTTCAACCTGGGCAGTAAAGGTACGCATTAATTTAGTAACACGATTGATATTTCGATCCACCCCATCTACTGTCTGTTCGTCCGCTACAGCCCTTTGTGAAAAGTCCATTGCAAGATTATGAACGACTACCATTTGTGAAATAAGGAGTGCTTCAAGGCTATCAGTGGGTTTTAAACCTATGTACATAGACAAGGCCGCATGGATACATGAATTGTCATATTTGAAGCGCTGATCTTTTGCATTAATCATTTGAGATAGAATACTGCTGGCTGCATTTTCACTTTCCACTCCAAATTTTTTCCAATATTCCTCTTCAGTGGCCGTTTTAATATTTAATATTTTTCTCTCCTCATCCCATTTCAATTCTGGAATATTCGACACAGGTTTTTCAGTACCCTGTTTGCCTGCCTTTTTTAATTTATTAGCCTTGCTTTTATTTGCCATTAGTTAAACTACCTCAAGTTCTTTCGCTGATAATATCAATGAACCACCGACATTTACGAGGCGCAAGCGGTTGCTGTTTCCGAAATGGATTATCAGGATGGGTGCACTTCTTGTTGAAATGCCGGCAATCCAGGCACAGACATATCCCTCAGCGGCGAGTTCGGGATCCCAGCGACCATCAGACAAAGCCTTTAATAATTCGGGCTTGTGTTGTTTGGCTGACACTAAGAAATAGTCGATAGGCACTTCCTTTGGTGCGTTAACCTTTAACCTTCCGGCATTAACGGATAGTTGAATATCGTGATCTTGAGCATAGGTAAGAATATTTTGGACAATGTTCATATCACTGTCTCTATTCGGTCATCAAGGGTATGTTCTTCACCACCCTTTAAATCGGGATTTTGATCGGTATCACGGTAACATCCTTTACTTAATGCGGGTTTTTGGGTATTTTCATCCGTAACATACTCAATTTTTGTTACGGATCGAATACTATCTAAGTCGTTGTTTTCATTGCTTTGTAACGGTGTTACTGATCGAATAGCTAGGTAGCGGTCAAATACATCTTTGAAGTCATTAAGCAAATAACCCTTCTTTGGTTCTAAATCAATTCTGTGTGTTTCGGGTTTGATTCCAAACGGCTTTAGTAATCTTGCGATCTGTCTTGTCGTGACCGGCTTGCCAGCATTACCCCACTCAGGCCATGGCCTTTCTTCCATCATTGACAATTCGTCAACAATATCAGTAGAAGAGATTCTATCTGTATTATTTGACGCAAAAACTCTTTGAATATCTTCTAGTAACATCACGCCGGCGGTGTCCTCAACTTCCTCATTATTTGTTAATAAAACAAAGGCTTTTTTAAGTCTTTCTGGCCATGCGCCACCTATACATTCAGCAATAGTAAATAATGGTCGCCAGTTATCGGCTAGGCGATTGAATAGATCAGGCGGCAAATCAGGTTCTATCGTTTTAATTTGTTCAAAATTATCTTCTGCCCAGCGTACTAGCTTACGATTAAGCTCCCGCTCATGTTCAACATGCCTGCAATCAAACTGGCTTTTTGTCTCGCCTTTTTTGGCACGTTTAAGCTGGATAACTATCGATCTTGAAGCAAGCGTACCGCTCAATGTCCGAATTCCCGCAAGAGCCACGGGGGCAAAAGTTTTATATGCCTTTACGACATTTGAATCACCTTCGCATCGTAAATGTTGACCACCACGTTTGTGTCCAGCATTTAAAGCACCTCTTAGTTCCTCATTGTCTTTCAAGAAAGTGTCGGGGATTCCTTATCAACGATTCTGAATAATACTGCTGTGGTAACATTTTGGGTTCTCAATGCTTTTGGAGTAACAGTTTCTAAAACATCCAATGTCAATGTTTTGCCGCACTCACGTTCCGGGCTTGTAATATTAAGTCTGGGCGTATGTTGAAAAGCGCTATAAACGTGAGTATGTGCCGCCCATAAAG
The DNA here is from genome assembly GCA_965226155.1 of Gammaproteobacteria bacterium. Lineage (GTDB taxonomy): Bacteria > Pseudomonadota > Gammaproteobacteria > Eutrophobiales > Eutrophobiaceae. Next base: position 2,146,022 of record OZ245331.1, on the reverse strand, counting down.
TTAATATGTCAACAGCACCATCTGGCAGGACAAGATATTTAGTGAATATCTGAGAAACTTCTTCAAAGACAGCCTCAGCATTAACTCTATCAGGCCATGGCTCTATATTTGAAATGATGGAATCTGTTGATTCCTGTTTATCAATAATTTTTCTGGCTGATTCTACTTCTTTATCGAGTGTGCCAACTCTGATATTTAATTTCTTGGCTTCTTCCTCACGTACTTGGTCATATTCAACCGGCTTGAAGGATGCTAGTCTGGTTACTGTTCCGTTGGTTTCAAGGGGATTCTTACCTCTTAATGGTTGTTCCTCTCGTCCCATCGAGTCCAGACAATCATTACCATTTTTTATGGATGATTCATTGGAGGCAAGACTTCGGTTCATCTTTGGTACGCTCCTATATTACAGGCTGTTTTAAATCTCCTTGTTACCGCCCTTAAATGCTCCTGATCCTCGTTAGTTAGTTTTTCGCCCCTGGATAGGTCACCAGCACATAAACTTATAAATGACAGCTCGGAAGATAAAGCCTGTATAACATCTGATGCAGGAAAGGGTCTAGTTAGGGGTTTTCTACCGTTAACACCGTCCGGTCTTTCAGCAAAAAGATCAGATAATTCCAGTCCTACAGCTGATACAACATCATAGGCAGAACACCCTGCGAAACAGTGTAATAATAACCTGTCATTATCCTCACGGATTGCAAGGGAGGGGCTTTTGTCATCATGTGCTGGACAACATGTTAGCCAGCGACACTCTCCTGTTTGTTTTACTTTATGGAGGGGCTGTAACAGCTTGTCGGAAATCATTGGGCATCCAAATTTTCAACTTGTCCGCGTGATTTAATAATGCGCGATTGTATCCAACCTTCTACTTCCGATTCTACAAATCCTATTGCCCGTTCACCTAAGCTAATTGGCTTTGGAAATGTCTTATCACCAACTCGTGCATAAATTGTACTACGCGATAATCCTGTTCGTGCCTGAACTTCGGGCAACCTCAATATTGATTCTGGCATTTGATACCCTCCAATAATATTTATTAAACCATTGGAGTTTAGTAAAGCAGATATGTGATATGAAAACTGGCAGGTAATTGGGGTATTTTCGTTGCACTTAAAAAAAGTTTCTAGTTTTACATTTGGTGAATCTGGATATTTACAATAAAACGCCTCATAAAACTATTCCTTACTATACGGTAAAGGTAAACGAACTTTATTAATATTTTTTGTTTCCAGGCCGTTCCGGGCCATAGACGCGTAGGTATCATCTGTAAATTTTTTAATTAATCTATGCCTTTTATTCTTCCTGTTTGCTCTTTCTTTAGTGGCTTGGTTAGTTGCTGATAGTTGCTGATAGTTCCTGGTCTTCAATTAATGTTTTATTTTTAATTGCTTTCTCCATATTCAGATAGATTTGGGCTGGCTGTATAGAGTTCTTATTCTTTCGCCAGTCCCTAATATCGCATGGACGAAATGTAGGCCAGCCACCTGAATACCCGAATGGAATTAAATCTCCTATCTCAACGGAGTCTCTAATTAACGCGGCGTACTTATTTCTAAGCGTTTCTTCTTGGCTAGTTAAATGACTAACCTTGTACTGTGGTTCATAACCAAGGAATAAGAATGGTATTTGATATAAATTCCAAATAGGTTTATCTATCCAGTGATCAGTATCCAGGGGGTAGCTCGTATTATTGGCATTCCCCCTCCCCTGACAGGTGTTGTTGGGGGAGGTGCATTTGAAATATTGCTTTTACCGGGTTTCTTTTTCTTCGTCATAGCACTCCTTCTTGTGCCCTTCGTAAGTGAAACCAAGTCGGGCCGGAGAAGGTTCCGGCTTTTCGGGGGCTACCCTAGACTTGGTAATTTATTATGCCTTTTTGGTGAACTTCCCTTTAATAACAATCTTCCCATGTTCCATATCGTCTAAATAGTCAGCCCACCATTGCATTATCTTTTTTCGTTCTCTTGCGTATTCTGCATGACGGGTATACGCACCACCCCTTGCTTTGTTCCGTTCCTGATGGGCTAGCTGTCTTTCTATTGCATCAGGATTAAAATTCTGTTCGTTGAGGATGCTTGAAGCTGTTGCCCGAAAACCGTGTGGAGTTGCTCTGTCCTTGTACCCCATTCGATAGAGAGCGAATATCAGCGTATTCCCTGACATCGGTTTACCGTTGTTACGTCTACTTGGGAATACCAACTCCTTATTTCCTGATATTGGCTCCAATTCTTTCAATATAGTAATTGCTTGTTTCGATAAAGGTACTATATGCTCGGCTTTCATTTTCATGCGCTCAGCCGGGATGCGCCATTCCTTTACATCTAGATCAAACTCCTCCCACCTGGCACCGCGTAATTCTCCTGGCCGAACAAAGGTAAGAATTAATAATCGAAGGGCTAATCGTGTTTGGATTAATCCATCATAAGTCTTGATACGGTTTAGAAACTTGGGTAGTTCGGTCCTGGGTAATGATGGCTGGTGTTTAACCTTGCGGATTTTCAGTGTGCCTTGTAGATCCCCTGCTGGATTAACATTTGCCCTCCCAGTCTGGATAGCATAGCGAAAAATATTAGAGCATCGTTGTAATAACCTTCCTGCTATATTTAATGCGCCTCTGGACTCAACTCTCCGAATAATAGATAAAATTTCAGGGGGTTGAATTTCCGCAATAGGCTTGTTCCCAATATAGGGAAAAATATCTGCTTCAAGGGCACTTAACGTCCGATTAGCATGACGTTCTGTCCAGTTCCCTTTTTGATTTTCCCACCATTCTCTGGCTATTATTTCAAATCCGTTTGCTACCCTAATCTTTGCAGCCCGCTTTTCATCCTGTTTTACTTCAGACGGATCTTTCCCTTCTGCCAACAAGTTTCGTGCCTTATCACGCTTCAATCTAGCATTTTTTAGACTCACATCAGGGTAAACACCAATCGCAAGGGTCTTTTCTCTACCTGAATAGCGATACTTCAATCGCCAATACTTTGAGCCATTTACCTTCACTAACAGATGCATCCCCTTCTCATCAGTCAACTTGTAGTCTCGAGGCTTGGACTTAGCTTGTTTTACTTTTCTATCAGTCAATGCCATGTGGATACCTCAGACAGAATAGGAGGTATAAATACCCAATTAAACCGACTCCAAAGGCACCAAATATCAGTTTTAAGGCGTTTTTGATGAGAGTCAGCTATTCTGTTATGTGGGGGTATATTTCTAGGTATACTTTCCATATACCCCCCAAAATACCCCTAAATATACCTAGTTGTCAATGGGTAATATCGGACAATATTGAACGATAAATTCGAGTTTTATTCGGATTTTAAGCTAAGTTTGTGGACGGTACTGGACAGCACTGTATGGGAATATGGAGGCTGGGGTCGGGATCGAACCGGCGTAGACGGCTTTGCAGGCCGCTGCATAACCACTCTGCCACCCAGCCATAAATCAGCTATAAATCATTCGTCCAAAGAAAAAACCCCCGAGATTGTCTTGGGGCTTTAAATTGGAGCGGGAAACGAGACTCGAACTCGCGACCCCAACCTTGGCAAGGTTGTGCTCTACCAACTGAGCTATTCCCGCATTAAGTTTATTCAATAAACCTACCGTAATTTTGGGACCCTGGAAAAGGAACGCTATTTTAGCGACAGTTGATATCCTGTCAATTAATACCTTATTAACTTACTGTTTTGTATTAGATTCTTTTAATTTTGGCCAGGCACTCGCGATGTATTGCACCATCGACCACAGCGTCAACCCAACTGCAATATAAAGTAGTATCAATCCAATGTTATATATAGGGAAAATAGATATATCATCTTTGTAGATGAGCAGTATTAGGGCAACCATTTGCGAAATGGTCTTAATTTTACCGTATACGGATACCGCCACCTTGCTGCTTGCCCCCAGTTGCGCCATCCATTCCCGTAGTGCGGATACGGTAATTTCCCGTCCAATGATGACTGCGGCGGGTAAGGCCAATAGCGGTCGTGGATCGGCCTCAACCAATAGCACTAGGGCCACGGCTATCATGAGTTTATCTGCTACCGGATCAAGGAATTCACCCAGTTTCGAAATCTGGCCCAGTTTTCTGGCGAGGTAGCCGTCCAGTAAATCAGTCAGCGCTGCTATGCTGAATATGATGCAACCCACCAGATGATTCCAACTAAAAGGCAGATAAAACACCAGCACAAAGATCGGTATCAGGGCGATCCGCAGTAGCGTCAGTGTATTAGGGATATTCATTAATTATGGAACGTATCATAGATCTTTTGAGCAAGATTCTTATTGATTCCCGGCACATTGGCAAGTTCTTCTACCCCTGCCCTTTTTATGCCCTGCAATCCGCCAAAATGGTGGATTAATCGCGACCGGCGATTTTTTCCTATCCCATCAATATGTTCTAGGGGTGATTCACCTAATTTTTTCTTCCTTCTCTGCCGATGACCGGTAATAGCAAACCGATGGGCTTCATCACGGATCTCTTGTAAAAGATGTAACAAGGGTGAACTGGCAGGCAAGCGTTTGGTACTTTTGCCATCAGACATCACTAAGGTTTCGAGTCCGGGCTTGCGTGACGTGCCTTTGGCAATGCCGAGCAAGTTTAAATTGTCCATCTGTAATTCCCGTAACGCAGATCGCGCTTCGTTCACCTGGCCTTTGCCGCCATCGATTAATATGAGGTCGGGTATTTTTCCTTCTTCTTTTTTTACCCGTGTGTAACGACGAGATATCACCTGATTCATTGCGACATAATCATCGCCGGGCTGCAATCCTTCGATATTAAATCGACGGTAGTCGGATTTAATTGGACCTTCTAGCCCGAAGACGATGCAAGAGGCGACAGTTAATTCGCCGCTGATATGGCTGACATCGAAGCATTCTATTCTGTCTATCTGATCATCTAGCTTCAGAAATTCCCGGAGATCATTGAGTTGGTCAGAATATTTACGGTTTTGTGTGAGTCGCTGTTTCAATGCGACACCGGCATTTTCCAGTGCCATGGTCACCCATTTGGCCTTGTTGCCTCTCACCTTGTCGCGTATGCGGATTTTCTTGTTGCCTTTGTCATTTAATAAGGCTTCGAGTAAATCAGCGTCTTGGGGTTTTTGACTGACATAAATGTCATCTGGGTAATCCCGATTCGAGGTATCGGCCAAGTACTGTTGCTTGATAAACGTGGCTAAGATGATGGCTTCGTCTTCATTCATTTTAATTTTCTGGAAGAATCCCTTGTTGCCAAGGTTCTGGCCACCACGGATATAAAACACCTGGATACAGGCCATGCCGCCCTTAATGGCACACACGATGATGTCCGCCTCGCCTTTTATCGATGTGACATATTGTGATGCCAGAAAATTGCGCAGACCGGCAATCTGATCGCGGTAGCTTGCTGCCAGTTCATATTGCTTATTGTCAGATGCGGTTTGCATGGGCTTTGACAAGGCCTTGATGACTTGGTCATTTTTACCCTCTAAGAACATCACGGTATTTTTGACGTCCTTTGCGTAGTCTTGGTCTTCAATAAAGCCCACGCACGGGGCACTGCATCGCTTGATCTGATATTGCAAACAGGCGCGGCTACGATTACGAAAAAAGCTATCGTCACATTGACGTATTTTAAAGATCCGTTGTATTAAGTTGTGGGCATGTCTCGCGGCACCGACGCTAGGATAGGGACCAAAATATCGGCCTTTACCCTTTCTAGCACCCCGGTAGAAACTTAACTGCGGAAATTTATGCTCAGTTGAGAGATAGAGATAGGGATAACTCTTGTCATCTTGGAATAGGATGTTGTATCGGGGTTTCAGTTTCTTAATGAGATTACTCTCGAGCAATAAGGCCTCTGTTTCATTTTGTGTGACTGTAATTTCTATGCGTCGAATATGGCTAACCATGATGCTGGTTTTAGTGGAATGGGCGCCGGTAAAGTAAGTCTTGACCCGATTTTTCAGGGTTTTCGCCTTGCCCACGTAGATGGTGTTGTCATATTCATCCAACATGCGGTAGACGCCGGAACGTGACGTCAGTGAACGAACAAATGGGCCCGGTTCAAATGGCTTCATTAGCGATAATTTTGATAGAGTCGAACACGTCTGTGAACATTTGCTCTGTCAGACGCCGAGTCGAGGTGTTGTAACGACTGCAGTGATAGGAATCCACAAGAAAACGATCATCAGATAGCTTATGTACTTGGTTATGACCAAACGGAAACTGACTCTGCTTTAACGACAATGCCTTCAATATGGCATTGTGTGCAACACGGCCTAAACCGAGAATGATCAACCGATCTTTAAGCGCTTTAAGTTCCGCTTCTAAGTAGCTGTTGCAATTAGTAATTTCAGTTCCAAGTGGTTTATTGCCCGGTGGCAGGCATTTAACGGCATTAGTGATCCGACAATTGATCATTTTCAACCCATCGTTCCGGGCTGTTGATTCTGCTTGGTTGCAATAACCATAGTCATGCAAGGTCTTATATAAGAGTATCCCGGCATAGTCCCCCGTGAATGGCCGCCCAGTCGCATTAGCGCCGTGCATTCCAGGTCCTAATCCCACTACAAGCAGCTCTGGTTTCTCCATTCCAAACGGTGGTACGGGTCCGGCGTGATAATCAGGATGCGTTTCTCGGACGGTGACGAGGAAATCGGCTATTCGCGGACAACGGATACAGTGTGCATCGAACTGGGCACCAGCGGATTGGGTTTTACTCATGGATGAATTATTGGCTGTAAATTACGGGTAAATATTGTAAATATGCTTGATTTTTATCTAATTACGTATCATTCTTCATGTACATAATAAGGTTAGGATAGCCTGCTCACGTTCCTCCCCCGTTTGTAGCGGTGTATAACTAGTATCAAACACGATGAATGATATAAAAACAGAACAGAATTTCGGTAGTACGTTTCATACTGTTGACGTTACGCCTGAGATAATTGGTAAATACGAAATCATACAGGAAGTTTGCCGCGGCAGTATGGGGACGGTCTATGAGTCGTACGATCCCTTTGCAGATAGAAAGGTCTCCATCAAGGTGGCTCACCCTCAATTTATCGGACCAGATGAAGATGGGATCCGATTCAGAAAACTATTCTTTAATGAAGCCCGTGCTGCGGGTGTATTGGATCATCCCAGTATCCTGCCCTTGTATGATGCCGGTGTAGACGGCGAACACTGCTTCCTGGTGATGGAATATGTACCGGGAGCTCAGACTCTCGATTCGTTTTCAAAGCCGGAGACGTTGTTATCAATAAGAGAAGTGGTCGGCATCATTTACAAATGTGCCAAAGCCCTGGACTACGGACACCGACAAGGCATTATTCATCGAGACATCAAGCCCAGTAATATCCTATTCTCCCACGACCGTGACATCCGCTTGGCGGATTTCAGTATTGCCAGGATAAACCGTTCCGATCAGACCTCAACTCAGTTTGACGGGTTTATGGGTCCCTCTCTGTATATGTCGCCTGAACAAATGAACGAATGGGACATCAGCACCAATACCGATATTTTCTCACTAGGCACCGTGATGTATGAATTGTTGACCGGACACAACCCTTTTAAAGCCGACAGTCTAGCGGCCATATTAAATAAAATTACCAACGAAAAACCTGCCCCTATATCGGATTATCGCCAGGACTTGCCTGAAGGACTTGACTATATCCTGTTGCGCATGATGAAAAAGAAAAACAGCAACCGTTATTCCTCTGGTCTTGATCTTGCTACCGATCTGGCATTGATATTTGACGATCTCGAAAAAATAGATTCTGAAGACGACTTGCGTGATCGATTTGATTCTTTAAGCCAGTTGGGTTTCTTTAAAGGGTTTAATGATGCAGAAATCTGGAGTTTAGTACGTGCCAGTAACTGGGATAAGTACTCTCCCAGTAAAGTGGTCATTAAAGAAGGTGATAGCGATAACTCTTTTTTCATCATACTCGCAGGCCAAGTAAAGATTGAAAAAAACGGTCAGCCAATTGAAACCTTGAATGATGGTGATTGCTTTGGTGAGATGGGATTCCTGGCCACAACAGAAAGAACCGCCACTGCGACTGCTGTAACGGATGTATCATTGATTCGGGTCAATAAAGAAACACTGGACCGCGCTGACGAAACCACCCAACTTCGGTTCCTAAAAGTATTTGTTAATACAGTAATTGGAAGACTAAAACAAACCACGTCAACTCTGTCAGAGTTAAGACAAGTTTATTAAACTACATCATCCCATTGATAAGCGTCTTCGCTTGTTCTTTCGTTAACGCTGGCGTCCGTTCACTGATAGCGATACCTTCATCAAGAACGGGTTCCTTCTCACCGAGATCGGTTTTCTCGTGGTTATGAAAAAATAAGCCGGTGTAAATCTTATCATCCCAAAGCATGGCTTTTTCACAGGCGGATTTCCAATCACTGGTATCATGGTTTTCATCTTCTAGTCGAGTCACACGTGGTCTAAAAAAAGCATAGTCATTATCGTGGTTGAAAGTGACGCATGGGCTAAATATGTTGATGATTGAAAAGCCCTTATGTTCTATCGCTTTTTTCATCAACATCGATAACTGTTTTGTGTCTGCACTAAAGCCTCGAGCAACAAACGTAGCACCATTCATGATTGCGGACGTAATTGGATTGAACGGGAACTCAACACTGCCAAAAGGGGTACTTTTGGTCTTCATCCCTAAACTGCTGGTGGGTGAAATCTGACCTGTCGTTAGACCATATATCTCGTTATCCATAACAATATAGGTGAGATCCACATTACGACGCGCTGTGTGAGTGAAATGGTTACCACCGATCCCATAGCCATCCCCATCACCACCGGTCGCAATGACGGTCAGTTTGTGATTAGCCATTTTTGCGCCTGTCGCAACGGCCAGAGAACGACCATGCAGGGTATGCATACCATAGGAATTAAAAAACCCAGGGAAATTTGATGAGCAACCAATCCCACTAATGGTCAGCATATCTTTCGGTTTAATGCCCAGTTCGAGAACAATCTTACGTAGGCTGTTTAAGACACCAAAATCTCCACATCCAGGACACCAGTCCGGATCGACTTTACCTTTAAAGTCTTTTACGGTTTCTGGATTAATAACTAATTCTTTGTTTTCTGGCATGTTCATAATCAATACCTATATTTTAGACCATGATTTCTTGTGTGGGAACATAATGACTGGTTTTTTCTGTGAGTTGTTCCTTGACGCCTTCAACAACATGGTGAGGCATGAAAGGTTCACCATCATATTTGCGGATATGACCGTTGACGTTTAACCCTGTTTCGCTACGGAAGTAGCGGAAAAATTGTCCTGAGTAATTGTTCTCTATCATTATGGTGTGCTTGGCTTTGTTAACAATATCGGTTACAGCATCTGTATGGAAAGGCACTATCCACTTAATAGACAATTGATTTGCTGTTATGCCTAGGTCTGCTAACTGAGCGATAGCTTCTTTTATGACGCCATGGGTAGAGCCCCAGCCAATCAACGTGACATCAGCATCCTTTGTCCCTTCTAACTGTGGTGGCGCGATATCATTCACAACAATCGCCATTTTTCTGGCACGCTTCTCGACCATCATTCGGCGCTTGTGTGGGTTAGTGAATTCATCACTAATGATGACGCCGTTTTCATCGTGTTCATCTGTTGCAACAACATGGACATGACCTTCAAGTCCAGGAAAGGCACGTGGTGAGATACCGCTATCTGTATTCTTATATCGTAAATACTTACCGTCTGAGGCGGGCTCAGTCACGACGTCACCCCGATCAATTTCAGGATGAAATTGAATGGCATCGGGATCCACACTGTATGTGCCTTCTGAGATCAAGAGATCAGTGATAACTATGCCAGGACATTGATGGCGATCAGTTAGATTAAATACTTCCGGCATGGTATTAAACGCATCAAGAGAATTCAGCGGTGCGACGATGAATTTTTCGAAGTCGCCTTGACTGGCACCTAAGGCTTGCCAGAGATCGCCCTGCTCTGTCTTGGTCGGGACACCGGTAGAAGGTCCGGCTCGCATAACATTAATAAACACACAAGGGATTTCCATCATGGATGCAGCACCAATGGCTTCGGTCATCAGTGCAAACCCACCACCTGAGGTTGCACACATGGAACGTGCGCCGGTGTGAGCGGCGCCGATCACCATATTGGCAACCGCTATCTCATCTTCTGCTTGGCGAACCATAATATTGAGTTCACGCGCATATTTTGCCATCCAATGCAGAACACCTGTTGACGGGCTCATGGGATAGGCACAATAAAACTTAACGCCGGCTGCAGCGCCACCCATTGCTAACGCATCGTTCCCCGTCCACAGCGCTTGGGGTTTTGGCAGTTCAGGTACGGGCTCTGGATAAGCCGGAAAGTTCTCAGAGGCATAATCAAATGCTGCTTTGGCTGCATTGACATTTTCATCGACTACGTCTTGACCTTTACGGAGCAGCCCATCAGTCAGTGCTTTTTCCAATAGTGCAAAGTCCATTCCTAGTAGGGACATGATGGCGCCCAACGAAATCGTATTCTGGATTACTTTATTCTTACTGCCAGCTGAGAACTCTTTTACCGGCAAGGGACACAATTGAACGCCATCTGCGGCATTACCGGCGTTCACGGTATCCCCATTAAATATTGCCAGCTTGCCTGGCCCCATTAAGCCGATGTGTCTATCCATGGTGTCTTGGTTCAAGCAAACCAACATATCTAATTTGTCACCGTGGGTATAAATTTCTTTATCACTAATACGAACGGTGAGAAATATATGACCGCCTCTCACAATGGATTGATAGGCATTGTAAGCATTAAAATGAAGACCACGGCGCGTGAACATACTCGCAAGAATGTTTCCTGGCGTTGCTATCCCTTGACCCGCTGCTCCACCAATAGCCATAGAAAAATCAAAAATATTAGACGTCACTATCACCTGGCTCCTGTTATATATGGTATTAAAAAAGAAATATTCTAGGCGGTCCCGCCGGTATTCTACCTTCCATTGTATGAGATAGGAAATTCAGGCAAAGAAAAACCAGAGAAATGTTTTAGTTATATGCTGTAAGTTGTTCTTGAGCCAGCAAATAACTTTTGTCTACGAATTAAGTAATTGTGCTTTTAATATCTAAAATATACGTATTAAGAATGGCGGAGAGGGAGAGATTCGAACTCTCGAAGGGCTTACACCCTTGCCGGTTTTCAAGATCGGTGCATTCAACCGCTCTGCCACCTCTCCGATATTATGTCGTGCATCACGCTGCTTAATTATTGTTTATAATTACGGCATAAGAGTGCCTGCGCAAAGACAGGTCGGCATTGTAGCGGAGATTGACTATAATTGCTCAGGGACAAAGGATGAATATCGCATTGAAATCATGGTCAATAATATTTAATTAGCCTGATATTTATGAAGCATTTCTTATTAAAGATTTTCAACATACTTCCGCTGCATGACATAACTACTAATGTCGCCGATCCGCCCGAATTCACCGCAGCACTGAAAAATCGCTCCCGATCGATGAATTCGTTGCAGTACGCAGGTAAAAGTATTGCCGATATGCAGCGATTGGCCTATCCCGACCTCAAGCCAATTCGCATTACCAAGGCACCGGAACAGGTATTCGACCTAGCAAAAAACGTAGTCGTAACGCTCGGCTGGAAAATTCTAGCTGAAAGCAAATCGCTTTTGTGTATCGAAGCAATAGATACAACCCGAATCTTCAGATTCAAAGATGACATTATCATTCGCATCAAGGCAGATGAAAACGGAAGCATATTAGACATTCGTTCAGTATCACGTTTCGGAACAAGCGATTTTGGTGCCAATGCAAAAAGGACCCGACACTTTATTCAGGCCTTTCATAATGAACTTTAGTGATTATTTTTCGTCAATATTTGTAACCGTTTAGTGCTATGTAAGTCTATGAAATTTCACTTTTTATATTAAATTGCCTATACTATTTTGCAGTAAATAGACTTGATATTCGGGGTAAGAAACCCCACTATTACTAGTAAGTTAATATCTTTGGAGGTAGTTACAGAAATGCGTCAACAATCCTATGCAGTGGAGAGACCCGTTGAGTCAGTCCTTGCAACAAACAAACTGATTCGAAATACCTACACCCTGCTTTCAATTACACTGCTGTTCAGTGCATTAACAGCTGGACTGTCGATGATGTTCAACCTTCCCTTTATGAGCCCATTATTGACCCTTGGCGGTTATTTCGGCTTACTGTTTGTCACAACCAAACTAAGAAACAGTGCCTGGGGACTCGTGTCTATCTTTGCATTGACGGGTTTTATGGGTTTGACACTCGGTCCAATGATCAGTTTGTATATCACTCAATTTAGTAACGGTACCGAGCTTGTCTTGCTGGCCTTGGGTGGAACGGGTGCCATTTTCCTAGGGTTGTCTGGTTATGCCTTAACCACACGTAAAGACTTCAGCTTTATGGCTGGATTTATCATGGTCGGTATCCTGGTTGCATTCTTAGCTGGTATTGGTGCCCTGATCTTTCAAATCCCCTCACTCTCTTTGGCTGTTTCTGCCATGTTCATCATGCTGATGTCTGGTTTTATTCTCTATCAGACAAGTAACATGGTGCATGGACACGAGACCAACTACATTATGACGACCATTTCATTATATATTTCAATTTATAATCTCTTTACCAGTCTCCTGCACCTGCTTGGCGCCTTTGGTGGAGAACGCTAAAAGATTATAGTTAGTTAATTTAAGTCATTACGCTTAAACGAAACCCTCTAGATTTACTTAGGGGGTTTTTTATTTGTCTAAACTATTTGATTTATGACTTCACATAGTTTTCATGCTAGCATTTGCCCGCTTTCTACCTGCCTAGATTAGTTTTATAAGGGGATATCAATGCGTATCGGAGTGCCCAGAGAAATATATTCTGGTGAAAAACGTGTAGCAACGACGCCGATAGTTACGGAACAGCTACAAAAATTAGGATTTACTATAGTCGTTGAGTCTGGAGCAGGCTTAGAAGCTAAATTTTCTGACGACGCTTATCTGAAAGCGGGCGCGGAGATCACATCAGATACAAAAGCACTTTGGGGAAGTTGCGACATCATATTAAAAGTCCGCGCCCCTGTAGAACATCCCACGATTGGCATCCATGAAATTGAACTCATTCAGCAAAAACATACTCTGATCTGTTTCGTCTGGCCTGGGCAAAACCAAGCGTTGTTAGAAAAGATCGCTGCACGAAAAGCAACCGTACTAGCGGTTGACAGCATACCCCGCATTTCACGTGCACAAAAAATGGATGCTTTGAGTTCCATGGCGAATATTGCGGGCTACCGGGCAATCGTTGAAGCGGCACAACATTTTGGTCGATTCTTTACCTGGCAAATCACCGCTGCAGGTAAAGTACCACCTGCAAAGGTACTTGTGATTGGTGCAGGTGTGGCTGGACTTGCTGCGATCGGAGCCGCGAAGAGTATGGGAGCCATAGTCAGAGCGTTCGACACCCGACCTGAAGTTAAAGAACAAGTAGAAAGTATGGATGCTGAATTTTTATTACTGGATTTCTCTGAAGACGGCGCCGGCGCAGGCGGTTACGCAAAAGTAATGAGTGAAGAATTCATCAAGGCTGAAATGGAGTTGTTTGCCAATCAAGCGAAAGAAGTCGATATCATTATTACCACTGCGCTGATCCCAGGAAAACCTGCCCCAGAGTTGATTACAGAAAGCATGGTGGAGTCCATGCAAGATGGTAGCGTTGTTGTTGATCTCGCAGCTGAACAGGGCGGTAACTGCAAACTCACAGAAAAAGATAAGGTTGTGATCAAACATGGCGTATCTATTATTGGCTATACTGATCTCACTAGCCGGTTAGCCACTCAGTCTAGTCAGCTGTATGCCACAAATTTGCGTCACCTTTTGACAGAATTATCCCCGGAAAAGAACGGTGACATTAATGTCAATATGGATGATGAAGCAATTCGAGGGGCGACTGTTATTAAAAACGGCGAGATTACTTGGCCCCCTCCTCCACCGACTTTGTCTGCTGCACCACCAAAGCAAGAACCTAAGAAACAAGCAGAAAAAATTAAAACAGAAAACAAATTACCGTCAATCTGGGGCACGCTGTTACCTTTTGCGATAGGTGGATTAAGTTTGCTGGGACTAGGATCAGTCGCACCGCCAGAATTTATGTCACATTTTACGGTTTTTGTACTAGCTTGTTTTGTTGGTTACATGGTCATCTGGAATGTCACACCTTCTTTGCATACGCCTCTGATGAGCGTCACCAATGCGATTAGCAGCATTATTATCATTGGTGGACTATTACAGATTTCATCAACAAACAAATGGATCATGTACACCGCATGTATCGCCATTTTAATCACCAGCATCAATATCGCTGGCGGCTTTGCAGTCACTCAGCGTATGTTGCAGATGTTTAGGAAATAGGAGACGCAACACTTGTCTACTGGAATCGTTACAGTCTCTTACATTGGTGCAACCGTCCTGTTCATCCTTGCGTTAGGTGGATTGAGTAACCAAGAAACTGCTCGCCGTGGGAATCTCTATGGCATTACTGGGATGGCCATTGCTCTGCTAGCCACAATCTTTGGCATCGTTACTGCAAATTTTGATCTCCTGATAGCTTGCATGCTGCTGGGTGGCAGTATCGGCATTATCTTGGCGAAGAAAGTAGAGATGACGCAGATGCCAGAGCTGGTCGCCATTCTTCACAGCTTAGTTGGTCTTGCGGCAATACTGGTTGGATTCGCAAATTTCATGGAGCACGACACTAGTATTGTCGGTGTCAATAAAACCATACATGACATTGAAACCTACTTAGGGATATTGATAGGTGCCATTACCTTTTCTGGATCAGTTATCGCATTCGGTAAATTAAGTGGCAAGATTGGTGGTAAACCTCTGTTACTACCTGGACGCCACTGGCTAAATCTAGGTTTACTGATAATTGCGATCTGGATGGGTAATGAATTTTTGATCTCGTCTGCCGCAGGCAACGGTTTTGAACCCTTAGTCTGGATGACAGTCGTGGCTTTGCTGTTTGGTATTCACATGGTAATGGCCATAGGTGGAGCGGATATGCCGGTAGTGGTATCGATGCTAAATAGTTATTCTGGATGGGCTGCAGCCGCAACCGGATTTATGCTCGATAATGATCTACTGATAGTGGTCGGGGCATTAGTTGGAAGTAGCGGTGCTATCCTTAGTTTCATTATGTGCCGTGCAATGAATCGTAAATTCATTGCTGTGATTGCTGGCGGATTTGGGACCAGTGGTGGTACCGTAACGACTAGCACTGAGACAGGCGAAGTCAATCCAATTGAAGCCGAAGAAACAGAGATGCTGCTGGAATCCGCCAAGAATGTCATCATAGTCCCTGGATATGGCATGGCCGTTGCCCAAGCCCAGCATACCGTCAACGAAATTACTAATAAATTGAGAGGCATGGATATTAATGTGCGGTTTGGGATCCACCCTGTTGCGGGACGAATGCCTGGCCATATGAATGTTTTACTAGCTGAAGCCAGAGTGCCTTATGACATCGTATTTGAAATGGATGAGCTTAATGATGATTTCCCGGACACAGATGTGTCTATTGTTATCGGTGCGAATGATATCGTTAACCCTTCTGCTCAGGATGAGCCTAACAGTCCAATCGCAGGTATGCCGGTGTTAGAAGTTTGGAAAAGCAAAACCTGTATCGTACTAAAACGCAGTATGGCTTCAGGTTATGCTGGCGTTGATAATCCGCTTTTCTACAAAGAAAATACCCGGATGTTATTCGGGGATGCGAAAGATAGTTTGGAGAAGGTATTAAAATCTTTTGCCGATTGATTATATTTAATACAAATTCTCAACGTTGAGATGAAATTAACACGATCTATAGCAAAGATAATCTATCTCTCGGGATTAGCTCTCTACGTTGTATCTCTGTTTTTGCCTGCCTATTCGCCATTAGGAATTTGGAACGAATCTGGCTGGGACGCATTGAAATTTGTTCTAAATATTGACTTTAATGCTGTTAAACAAATTAATAGCATCGTTCAAGTCCTCAATTTTGCAGTTTTAATGTTATCTGCGTTAAATAGCGTGCTTGTTGTAATTTTGATTGGTTTATTTCCGATACGGCGCTACTTCAATAACAAACGCTGGTTCAAAATTATTGTAGTCGCCGCAATCTTGTCACTAGTATATGTAACCATAATGTTAATAATGGCGGAAGAAATCGTTTTGAGATACGGCTTCTATATATGGTGTGTTTCAATTACGTTAATCTACGCTTCTTTTCACCCAAAACTATCCAGCAGCAAATAAACGTTAACCACTTAGTTACTCTATTATTGAAAGTCCATTCATGTAGGGTTGCAGTGCTTCTGGAATGTTGATTTGACCACTTTTAGTTTGGTAATTTTCCATGATTGCGATCAATGTGCGACCTACTGCCAGGCCTGAACCATTGAGTGTGTGCAGTAATTCTGGCTTATCCGTAGCAGGATTGCGCCAACGGGCCATCATACGGCGCGCTTGGAATGCCTCAAAATTACTGCAAGATGATATTTCCCGGTATCGCTCTTGACCCGGTAACCAGACTTCTAGGTCATAGGTCTTAGCGGCAGAAAATCCCATGTCACCTGTACAAAGCGTAACGACACGGTAAGGCAAATTCAATTTATGTAATATTGTCTCTGCATGTGCTGTCAGTTCTTCAAGTGCTGTGTACGATTTCTCAGGATGAACCAGCTGCACGAGTTCCACTTTTTCAAATTGATGTTGGCGTATCATCCCTCTGGTATCTTTGCCGTAGGATCCTGCCTCACTTCTAAAGCAAGGTGTATGACATACATATTTAAGCGGAAGCTCGTCATTTTTAACGATCGAGTCACGGACAAGATTTGAGACTGGAACTTCTGCTGTCGGGATTAGGTATAAATTTTTATCGCTTTTGCTAACTGATCCTGCTGGCGCTTTATCACTGTCGCCTAGCTTCTCGGCGAGCTTAAATAGATCAGATTCAAACTTTGGTAATTGACCGGTACCAAACAAACTATCTGAGTTAACAATATAGGGAACATTCACCTCAGTATATCCATGATCTCGAGTATGGATATCTAACATAAACTGAATTAATGCTCGGTGTAATTGTGCTAACGCACCCTTCAGCACAACAAAGCGAGAGCTGGTTATCCTTGTTGCTAACTCAAAGTCCAGTAATCCTGAATTCTCTCCCAGATCGACATGATCTTTAGGTTCAAATTCAAATTTGGCTGGTTCACCCCAACGTCGAATTTCAGCATTTTCTTCTTCAGAATTTCCATCGGGTACGCTTTCGTGCGGCAGATTAGGAATGCCTTGTACGATTTGTTGTAACTGCATCTGCACAGTCTCGAGTGCCTTTTCATTTTTATCCAATAGTTCACCTAATGACGCGACCTTGTCCAGCAATGGCTGGGCATCCTTTCCTTTCTTTTTGGCGTTGCCGATCTCCTTAGACCATTTATTACGATCAGATTGGAGTTTTTCGGTTTCTATTTGCAGTTTTTTGCGATTTGCTTCCAGCTTCTCGATGACTTTCACATCGAGATCATGTCCCCGCCTTGCAAGCATCTCTCTGACCTCGGTCAGATTGCTTCGTAGTATATGAGGATCAAGCATGTAACTTATAGTTTCCTAGCTATTTATTTTTGCAGACCAATAAACTATATGGCCTGGTTTAATTTCATTATTTAGGTGATCGATAATATTCTTTACTTTTCCATGCTCATCAAAAAATTCAATCACAACAGGCAAGTCAAGTGACATATCGACGAGTGAAGAGGTATGGTATTCGCCTGACGATCCAAAGCCGGCAATCCCTCGAAATATTGTTACACCTCGCACTTTGCATTCATCATGTAAATATTTAAGCAATTCATCTTGGTGCGATTTTGCCTCATGTAGATAAATTCGGACAATGGTAACTTCTAATTCATTCATATCTGTCTCCCCGCGATCATCCCGACCCAACAGCCAGATATACACAATGAAACACTCAATAGGATATTTAACACTGCCTTAAACAATTCATCAGCCTCAATCAAATTTAACGTTTCCAGTGAGAAAGTAGAAAAAGTGGTAAATGCACCAAGCAAACCAATCATCAATGCTGCTCGCCATTCGACACCAATATCCATTCGCTCTATTAAGATCGGAATTTCCTAGTTTAAGGTCTTTATAAAAGCTTCTTTTAGCCTTCCTCGCTCTCCCCTGATCCAAATAGGTTTAGTGTCTCTCTGACAATCTCTGGTCTTTCGGCTTTTTTGAAAGTGATATTGCTCTGCTTAGACGGTGGGTATTCAATAGATTTTCAATTTAGCAGTTCTTCGATGGTAATTATTTGAATCTTCGGGTACTTCTTATTCCAGCCTGTTGAATCGTAGAATCCAGCGCTGGCGGCTTCTCTATCCATAGGGGAGGTTGGTTTATTGAGCGTAATGAATACGCCTATCTCAGCATCTTCACGTTGCAATACTCCACGCAGATCGCGCACTTGAGAAACATTAACTTTACCAGCTTTGACGGAGAAGATTATCTGTTTTGTTTTGGCTGATTTGGCATCATCGTGAAAGTACAGTCGGCCATCTATGCCCCTATCTGCACCCTTTTTCTGTTCTACTGGTCTAGCACCAAGCAAGCCGAGCGCCCACCATTGAAACTGGTATGGATCACTGGCTGCCAGACCCTCTGCATCCGGCATTGATATAGGCTCTCCAATAACATTAAACTTAAGGTTATCGCCGAAAGCATCATGTAGCCGATGCTTAATAAGCGTTACTGCCAGATGGGTAATGTCAACCCCTACCCAATGACGATCAAGGGACTGGGCAACAACCACAGCTGTCCCACAACCACAGAACGGATCAAGCACCAAATCACCAGGGTTACTACTCGCAGTGATGATTCGTTCAAGTAGTTTTTGAGGCTTCTCTGTAGGAAATAGTTGCTTTATAGGAGGAACCCTGCCGATATTCCAAACATCATCCTGCCGCACCCCTTCGGATTCTTCGTCTTCCATTCGTGATGGGGTGCGGCGACCCATTTCGTCATGGCCTGAAATAATCTTAGCTTTTCCAAAACGCTTCAACGTGGAAGCGGCACGTTCCATATAGAGCTGATTGAATGTTCTAGTTTTAGTCTGACCGCATCCATAGAACAACAGAATGTCATGATTACGTTGGAACGTGTATTTGCCGCTAGGCCATTTCCGGTAATGCCAAATGATTTCATTTATAAATTGGGCAGGATTAAAAATGGAATCCATTAATATCTTCAGATAGTGGCTTGCCGTTGGGTCGCAATGGAGATAGATGCTACCGGTTTGTTTCAGCGTTCTTCGTAGCTCAATGAGCCTAGGTGCCATCATTGATAAGTAGGCAAGCATATCATTCTCACCCAAAGATGTTCTAAATGCTTGCATGGTCCTGGAAACGGTTCCGCCAATTTCTACAACATCCTCGTATGACCGTGCAGCAACTCGATCCCAGTGCCAAGTGTCTTTAAATGCCCTAATCTGGGCAGCTGCTCTCTCACCGCTTTTTTCAGCGAACAGAACATTGTAGTCTTGTTTAGAATTGAATGGCGGATCAAGGTAGATGAGATCGACAGATTCGTCCTTGATGTGGCGTTGCATTACATCGAGATTATCGCCGTAGTAAAGGGCGTTCATTTCATTGTGTCCCCTCTTGTTAGTTATCCGTCAAAATCAAGATCAAAGTTTATGTTTTTCTTTGGGTATGATCTTTGCAGGCTTCGTTTAAATTCATTCCAAGCTTGTTCAGTGTTGTTGAGCCTTACAGATCGCATAATAGCCATAACGCCGATTATGTGTTCATGAAGTTCTGGCACCCCAAGCTGTTCAGTAAGCCATTGATGGTGTCTGCAAGTCCTTTCACCACTGTCGTCTTTAGGATTTAATTTTTGCAGCCTTTCCAGCAAACCATCAGCTAGGCGCGCGTAAACGACGTCATTCGTATAATGACCTACGACCTGTGGCCTATTAACATGCATTCCTTCCCAAGACCAGTCCTTGAGTCTGAAAATTTCCTTATAGAAATCATCTGGGAAGCGTTTTGCCCACCTTGCTGCATAGGGCTTTAATCGTTCGTCTAAAATCTTTTCGAGGGCCTTTCTATCCCTGATTTCCTGATAGCCAGTAGCCTCATCGATTAGCGCGATAATTCCAACATGAGCAAAAGCACGTACTATCATTTCAGCTTGTTTTGCTATGTGGGCTTGTGACTGGAGCAATGCGCCCGCGTCCCTTGCTTCAAGATACACTTCGCATACTAATGGCAATATCTCTGCTAAATAGCCATAAACTAATTTTCCAGCACTTGGCGCCTTAAATCTGATAGGGTTTGTCGCCATCACTAACTCTTTGGTTATATAGGGCTTTAGGTTGTTTTGGGACAGAAAAGGGGGTAGTTTGTCGGCATCATTTTTCCCGCCCCTTTGCTTGCCTGACCTACCTAGAGCACTCATTACTCCGCGCTGACTTAATATTCTCTGTCCATCAGAAAGAACGTAGCATGAAAGTACTATGTTACTGATCTTCAAATCACCGCTATGAGTTGCTTTTGGAATACTCATTAGATCACCCCCAATCCACGATTGATTGTGTTCTCGAACGACAAATAAGGATCGACATGGCGAAGGTTGTAGCGATAGCAAAACTCATCCACATAACGTTGCAGATGTTTTTTGCTGACGCTGTGGAACTGGCCGAAAATCCCGCGCTTCAATAGTGCCCAAAAACCTTCAATGGTGTTGGTGTGGATATGTCCGTCCACATACCAATCCTGATGCTTGATAACTTCGTGTGGCAATACTCTGGACATACCAAGATAGCCTTTATACTCATCGGTAATCAGCATGGCATTGCCGGTGTCCACCTTTTGTCTAACGAAGGCTCTCATATGCCGACCTTTCATCTTGTCTTTTGCGATGGCCTTTGCCGTTACCTTGCCGCCTCTCTCGACCGCACCTATCACCGGGGTCTTCTTTGTTCCACGTCCTGGCTTATTTTTTCCACCCGGCCCGTTGCCTTTTGTGCCCTTCCTGGGTTTACCGCCCACGTAGGTCTCATCCATTTCAATAATACCGGTCAGCAGGTTACGCTGGTCTCTCTGGGACATAGCCTTGCGGATCTGCATGGCAATACGCCATGCTGTGTTCTTGTTAACTTTCAGATCGCGGGACAACTGTAAAGCAGACAGGCTTTTCCTGGCGTTCAACATGAGCATGACGGCCAGAAACCACTTTTGTAGTGGCATGTGAGTATGGTGGAAAATCGTACCTACAGTTACGCTGAATGACGTCTTGCAGTCGTAGCAACGATGGCGATGCTCACACTTCGCAGTATTGATAGAGGCACAGTAAGGGCAAAAAGGCTGGCCGCTCCACCTGGCCATCTCAAGATGCTTGATACAGGACTCTTGCGTTGGAAACTGCTCGAAAATCTGTACAATGTTCATGTTCTGCTCCTTTTGGGATTGACAAGTTGATTTAGGCGATAAACCAACTATATCTTAATTGGAGCAGAACATCAAGACCTTAAACTAGGAAATTCCGATTAAGATTACATACACAAACCCCATTATTATTGATCCCGTAAGATTGACCGATAAAGTCCCATAGGGAAAATCACGGCCATAAAGCATGTGTATGCCATTAGACATCCAATAACGTAGCAATGCACCAATCGCTCCACCACCTGCAATAAAGAGAATATTTGTCATGTATTGTAGCTTGGCTAATGATTTTTTGAGACTTTACTAACTTGTGCTTGTCTATTGTGTTCTGGTTGCTTATCCAATTCTCGAAGCTGTTTTAGCTTTTCCGAAATTGCCTGCTCTAAACCACGGTTAACAGGAAAATAATATCTATTCTGCTCCATATTGTCCGGGAAATAATTAACATTTGCCGCGTATCCGCCAGCTTCGTCATGAGCGTATTTATAACCTACACCGTAATCCAAGTCTTTCATCAGTTTGGTCGGTGCATTACGAAGATGCAGGGGCACTTCAAGCGAGCCATGTGATTTTACATCCTGCATCGCCATAGAATATGCCTTGTACACAGCATTGCTCTTGGGTGCGCACGCCAAGAATACGATAGCCTGAGCTAGGGCCAGCTCACCCTCAGGACTCCCCAGTCTTTCCTGAACATCCCAAGCATCAAGCGCCAGCCTGATGGCACGTGGATCCGCATTACCAATATCTTCGGATGCCATACGAACTACTCGGCGGGCAATATATAGTGGATCACATCCACCATCAATCATTCTGACAAACCAATATAAAGCCGCATCAGGTGACGATCCTCTGACAGACTTATGTAGAGCCGATACCTGATCATAAAACGCCTCTCCCCCCTTATCAAAACGTTTTAGGCTACCGCCACTGATTACGCGTTCTATAATTTCACTATTGAGTACAGCATCCTGAGCCAGATCAGATGCTACTTCTAAAAAGTTCAGCGCCCGTCTAGCATCACCATCGGCAAATTCGGCAAGTTTATCTAAGGCTTCTGTTTCAAGTTTTAGCTTGTATTGACCCAGACCCCGTTCATTGTCTTCCAACGCAGATTTGATAATCGCTTGTAACGTATCTGTTTCGAGTGATTTTAATAGATATACCCTAACACGCGACAACAATGCATTATTCAATTCAAATGATGGGTTTTCCGTTGTTGCACCTATCACTGTAAGTGTTCCATCTTCGACATGAGGCAGGAAGGCATCCTGCTGCGCCTTATTAAAGCGATGAATTTCGTCAATAAATAGTACGGTGTCTTTGTTGTAAGCTTCTCTAAATTGCTTAGCCGCATCGATAGCTTGTCGAATGTCCTTCACTCCACTCAATACCGCCGAAACTGTCAGGAACTGCGCATCACAGGATGCAGCAATTATTTTTGCGAGCGTTGTTTTACCTGTCCCTGGCGGCCCCCAGAAAACCATGGAATGCAAATGACCCGATTCAATAACTTTACGAAGCGGTTTATCTTCAGACAGGATATGATTTTGACCGTAAAACTCATCTAAGGTCCGTGGACGCATTTTATCTGCGAGGGGGTTAAATGAATTTTCTAGCGACATTCGAATAGCATCGATTGATCATTGCCGTCCATCGATTATATCAACGCCTTCCGGGGGGACAAAATCGAATAAAGAATATTCCAGTGTTACATTTCGTTTGCTATCAAGAAAATTGATTTGTGTTTTATTCTCTAGATTATCAAATAACTGCATAGATACGAGTTCATCACCACGAAAACCTAAATTGATAGCCCGATATTGCGATTGTATATCCTTAGGCGTTAGCTCCATCCAATTTACTCCATCAGTTTCTCCACCATCAATGGAAACATAGTGCTCATTGAGATCAACATCTCCCGTTAGTATTGATGCCGGTGTGTCCTCAATCGACTCGCTGATATTACTGATCATTACCTGTTGCAAGTCTTCATCATAGATCCATAGCGTGATGCCATTACTAATTAAAAATTGTGAAAACGGTTCCCAATAGGCCCAGTGAAACTTACCTGGCTGTTTCAGATAAACCACACCAACTGACTTTTCTAGCTCTTCACCATATTCGTTATATAGGATCTGCTCGAATCCGGATCTAAATGTCTCCAGGCCCTGCAAATACTTTTCTAATGGATTATTGTCTGCAGTTATTTCAGCTTTTACAAATGAGACAGAAAGTAAAACTAGAAATGCGGAAAGCAAAAAAAGTTTATGTTTTAGCCGTATCATTTCGGTGGCAGTCCTGCGAGCACTTCCCTGCTGCCGTTAGATTCTAGTGGTCCAATTAGCCCACTTTTCTCCATCTCTTCCACCATCCTAGCTGCGCGGTTGTAGCCGATCTTTAGCCGACGTTGAATATAGGATATAGAGGCCTTGCGTGTTTCAGTAACAATCTTAACCGCTTCATCATACAAAGGATCCGATTCTTCGTATGCTGTCTCAAGTCCTGGTATAGATTCAGCACCGTCTTCGCCAGGATTTCGAGTAATCTCATCCACGTAATCGGGTTCACCTCGGCCTTTTATATTCTCAACAACTTTATGAACTTCGTGATCATCAACAAAAGCACCGTGTACGCGGGTAGGAATATTTGAACCAGGTGCAAGAAACAACATATCACCGTGTCCAAGCAAACTTTCTGCGCCCATTTGATCAAGTATGGTACGTGAGTCGACCTTGGACGAAACCTGAAAAGCGATACGATTTGGAATATTAGCCTTAATCAGACCGGTAATCACATCCACGGATGGGCGTTGAGTAGCAACGATTAGATGGATGCCAGCTGCCCTCGCCTTCTGTGCAATACGGGCAATTAATTCTTCTACTTTTTTGCCGACTGTCATCATCATGTCGGCAAGCTCATCTATGATTACGACGATAAATGGAAATTCCTCAAGAACTTTAGGTTCCTCTCCCTCGTTGACTGGTTTAAAAAGCGGATCGAGGATCGGCTTCTTTCTATCACGTGCTTCTTTGATTTTTCGATTGTAACCGCCAATGTTCCTGACGCCGAGTGCAGCCATTGTTTTATAGCGCCGTTCCATCTCCGCTACACACCAACGTAAGGCGTTAGCAGCTTCCTTCATATCTGTTACGACAGGTGTTAGTAGATGGGGAATACCTTCATACACTGACAGTTCTAGCATTTTAGGATCTATCATTATGAGACGGACTTCCCTAGCTGTTGCCTTATAGAGAAGACTCAATATCATTGCATTGAGTGCAACAGATTTGCCTGCCCCAGTCGTACCCGCTACCAGAAGGTGAGGCATTTTATTCAGTTCTGTTACCACAGGCTTACCGCTGATATCTTTCCCTAGCCCAAGTAACAATGGTGATTCAACTTGTTCGTACTCTACTGAATTTAATATTTCACCAAGCGTAACAAGCTCTCGAGTTTCATTTGGTATCTCCAGACCGATGACTGATTTACCCGGAATTACATCGACTATCCTGACGCTGATTACAGATAAGGATCGAGCAAGGTCTTTCGAGAGATTGATAATTTGATTTCCTTTTACGCCAGGTGCCGTTTCCAATTCAAACCGAGTTACGACAGGTCCTGGATGCACAGCAACCACTTCAACTTCAACCCCAAAGTCCTTCAGCTTAAGTTCAACTTGACGAGAAATGGCCTCTAGCGCTTCGCGCGAATACCTACCTACAGCCGGTTTAGGTGCATCAAGCAAATTTAATGAAGGCAAAAAGGAATAAGCTGGCGTGACGAAAAGGTCCTTTTGCTTTTCCTTTTCGACCCGGTTACTTGGGGGCAAGTCAGAGATGATGGGTTCTATTCTAGGGGGCGGTCGATTTATCACTTTTTCGATTTCTTCCTTGATTATCGTGTCACGCCCACGTTTAATCCATTTCCCCTCAATCCGTTCATGTAATATCTTAATTAACTCCACTGTCCTTTCACTGATTCTCAGTGTCCAATAGCCCGTGTTGTCCATTACCCAAAGCCATGACACACCGGTATACAGAGTGAGGCCAATTAAGAACATAGAGAGTAATACCAGGGTGCCACCAAGATTTCCAAAGGTCACAATTAAAATTGATCCTACCCCGTCTCCGAAAATCCCCCCTGCGCCAGGGATTTCATTTGGAAGCGATGGACCAGCAAAAAAGTACATCTGCAATAACCCGCAACCACCAATAAAAAATAGGAGAAATCCTGTGATGCGCAGTCCCAGTTGGAACTGGTTGATCGAAATTTGTAGTCGACGTGACTGAAATAGGCGGTAGCCATCAAAAACTGCAATTAAAGGGAAA
This sequence comes from Gammaproteobacteria bacterium, assembly GCA_965226155.1. Classification (GTDB taxonomy): domain Bacteria; phylum Pseudomonadota; class Gammaproteobacteria; order Eutrophobiales; family Eutrophobiaceae. The sequence continues at coordinate 2,120,185 of OZ245331.1, read as the reverse complement.
AGGTAGCCAATGTAACCGAAAACATAGAGCAAAAAGTCAGCTATCCACGCCCCAACGACACCGCCTCGGTTATTGACAAGATCTATACTGACCGCCTGTGACCAACCTGGATCACCTGAGTGGAAACTGCTAAGCGCGATGAACAGATAAACAGCTAGCAATGCCAGCAGGATAAAGCTGATCTCTTTGACATTGCGGAATACCTGGCCAGAAACCGGCTCCGATTTCATGCGCTTTTTAGAGGCCTGGGCCACGCTTAATCCTGTTTAGTTAAGAAATGTTATATGTTAATGTTTATTAAGAAAGAATTCTACCATAATTAACATGGGATGCCAGTCTGATAACGCTGTTTTCAAACGATTCCCCAACTATCAAATATACCGTATCACAGTGCTGCAACAAGCGCCTAGCAAGTAATTCCACAAGATATGTTACTATCTCGCTCCACAATCGAATTGATGTCATCCATGTCCAAAAAACCCATATATAAAGTTATATTTCATAACCAAGGCAAAGTTTATGAAATCTATGCCCGAAGTATTCATCAGGGAGCAATGTTTAGTTTTATAGAAGTTGAAAAAATTATTTTCGGCGAAAAAACTACTGTGGTTGTGGATCCATCTGAAGAAAATCTGAAGTCGGAATTCAGGGATGTCACGCGGTCCTATATTCCGCTTCATTCTGTTATCCGAATTGATGAAGTAGTCAAACAAGGCGCCTCGAAAGTTTCGGAAGTATCAGACAAAGGTGCCACTATTATGCCATTCCCTATGTACACTCAGAGTGGGAATACAGAAGACTCAAAATAATCAGGGCGTTACCCAGATGCCAGTTAATAGTAAATCTAATTTACTTCATACCAGCCCGCTTACCACCTTACTTCTTGCTTTTATTATCTGCCTCATATTGATTCCACATGATGCGCGGGCTCAGTGGGTTATCAATCCAAATATTAAAGATGAATTGGGAAAAGAAACTTTTGTTGCTTATGTTATTAATGATGAGGGTTATACCCTTGAAATATACAAAGATTCCGTTTCTACCATTCGTGGTCGGTTTTCTATCGGAGACCGTATTCTGGGATTTCAACAGCAAAATTGTCCAACCTATCAGATTGATCGAGGGACCCCAAGCAATACCTCAGTATCCGGTGCACCGTGTTTATCAACTGATAACTGGGTTGAATTTATTTTCGGGTATATTCGTGATGATCAGGTGATATCTTCACCCTTACTTGCAATTATGAATGGTATCAATATTACATTTAGATTCCGTTTAGAAAACGGAGATTATCGAGAAGCTAAATTTTCACTTCGAGGTTCCAAGCGTATCCTGACTGCTGTCATTGGTAATGATATAGCAGTGCTAGGTCAATAATTGAATCTCTCTGCATCATGATTTCGCATATCACGTGACATGCGAAATAATTTTAGTATTGAACAGTTATCTGGACTAGATTCTATCCCCACTGAATCGTGGAACCACCTCACGGACGATGAAAATCCATTCTTGAAGCATGAGTATTTATTCGGTCTAGAAAAGAGCAACTGCCTAAAAGATCACGGCTGGATACCTGGGCACATTGTTGCATATTCTGATGACTTACTGGTTGGAGCTTTGCCTCTTTATTTCCGCACGAACTCCTATGGCGAATTTGTGTTTGACTGGGCCTGGGCCGATGCATATGAACGCGCTGGAGGAAATTATTATCCTAAACTTGTCTCTGCCATACCATTTGCCCCTGTCATTGGACCGAGGCTATTAATAGATCAATCTTGTAAGTCTGTAGATAAGGTTAAACGATTGCTGTTAGAGCATGCGATCAATATCGGAGAATCTGCTGGTATTTCATCTTATCATTGTTTGTTTACAGATAGTTGTGACCATGATGTTTTTTCAAACTTAAATCTACTCCAACGCACAACCTGTCAGTTCCATTGGTTCAACAAAGAATATCGGGATTTCCAAGATTTTATGGATACACTGATATCCAAAAAGCGAAAACAGATCAAAAAAGAACGGAAACAGATCATTGATAATAATATTGAAATTGAAGTATTGACTGGCGATCAGATTAATGACGAACAGTGGCAAGTTTTTTATAATTTTTATTGCTCTACATTCGAACGTAGATGGGGGAGTCCTAGGCTAACCCTAGCATTTTTCCATACTCTCAGTGAAAGGATGCCTTGTAATACATTGTTGATTTTAGCCAAACACCAAAAGACCTATGTTGCCGGAGCGTTTGCAATGTTAGGTAATAACACTATTTATGGCAGGCATTGGGGGAGATCTGAGCACTTCCCTTTTCTGCATTTTGAGCTATGTTATTATCAGACAATTGAATATTGCATTAACAACAAGCTGTCAAAAGTAGATGCGGGAGTTCAAGGTGAACACAAAATGAATCGAGGGTTTCAGCCAGTCAGGGCTTCATCTTATCACTGGATAAAACACCCGCAATTCAAGCACGCCATAGAGGAATACCTGGCGAATGAATCACGTGAAATGAATTGGTATTTTGACAATCTAAATGAGCATCTGCCATTTAAAGCCACCGGGATCTAATGCTCAGCAACACTAATGACAACTATAAATAAAAATCAATCTGCTAAAAACCAATTGTACTGGGTTGCAGATAATGTTATTGAGGATGATTTTCCAGAGGCAAACTCTGCCCTTCGTGACCCTGATGGTTTATTGGCGATCGGCGGTGATCTAAGCCATCACAGATTATTAGATGCATACCGGCGTGGAATTTTTCCTTGGTACAGCCAAGGGCAACCCATCTTATGGTGGTCTCCTGATCCGCGGTGTGTGCTAGATCCAAATGAACTGATCATATCGAGAAACCTGAAGAAAACATTAAAGAAAAATATATTCAATGTAACGTTCAACCAAGCTTTCGATCACGTCATTAAGGGATGCGCACAGCCACGGAAGGGTTCAGCTGATACTTGGATAACTACTGATATCATTCAATCCTATACTTCATTACACCAAGAAGGTCATGCTATATCAGTCGAGTGTTGGCTTAATAGTGAGTTAGTTGGTGGATTGTATGGGATTGTCATAGACCGTATATATTTTGGTGAATCCATGTTTAGTCGTGCAACCGATGCGTCAAAAATTGCACTGGTACACCTTGTACAAGAATTAAAAGCTCGTAATTTTAGATTAATCGATTGCCAAATCTTCTCTAAACATCTAAAAAGTCTTGGTGCAAAACCTGTTCCGAGAAATTTTTTTATTAGTGCCCTAAAACATTATTGTAATCAAACAGTCATTTATGACTGGCCCGTCAATAGCCCACTAAAATGACCGCACCACAAAAGCTCGAGTTTTATGCCACACCCCCACATGATTGTAATTATTTATCTAATCGTGAGGCGGTAACCCTTTTCGCCGATCCACATTTTCCTAAAAATAGTCGCTTGTATACTGCATTGGCAGATTGCGGATTTCGAAGAAGTGGTTCGCATTTATATATACCGCATTGTAATGGTTGCTCATCTTGTATATCGATTAGAGTACCTGTGGCCGAATTTAAACCGTCTCGGAGTCAGCGTCGTGTTCTAGTTAAAAACAAAGACATCGTGATTAATGAATTAGCCCCAGTTTTCGTTGATGAGCATTTTGATTTATATACAAAATATTTGTCCTACCGACACAATAATGGCGGGAGGGATAACCCGACCCAAAAAAATTACATGGAATTCCTGACTGCACCATGGGCAAACTCGATTTTTTATGAAATGCGCCTTTCAGGAACCCTTATCGGCGTTGCTACAGCTGATATCCTTGATAACGCGTTATCTGCTGTTTATACGTTTTTTGATCCAGCACATTCCCAAAGAAGTCTTGGTAAATTCTCAATTCTTTATCAGATTGAACAAACTAGGTTGAGAGGACATAAATGGCTATATCTGGGTTATTGGATAGAAAAATGCAGAAAGATGAGCTACAAGACCCAATATCAGCCCTATGAGCTGTTTCTAAATAACAAATGGCAACGCCAGGATAACTAATAACTGAATGATTTTTGCGTAAGATGGAAAAATCATGCAAAATCCTGCCCTTTCAAACCTAAGGACTAATATGGCAAAAGCAGACCAAATAGAAATGGATGGCACCATTGTAGAGACACTCCCCAACACGATGTTCCGTGTTGAGCTGGACAATGGACATATAATAACTGCACACATCTCAGGGAAGATGCGTAAGAACAACATTCGAATACTAACGGGAGACCGAGTAACAGTGGAAATGACGCCGTATGACCTCAGCAAAGGAAGAATTACCTATCGCGAACGATAGATTGATTATTAGAATTAGATAACTTCTTTTCTCGCCTTTTCCAAATCTTCTTTTGTGTTAATTTCCACCCCATGCTTTTCACAGGCTACTACTACCTTAATTTTGTAGCCGTGATACAAGGCCCTTAATTGCTCTAATGATTCACTAATCTCAAGATTGCAAGGTGGTAACGTTGCAAACTTTTTTAAGAACTTCATACGGTATGCATAAATGCCAATATGTTTAAACGGTTGCTCGATATACCAGGGATCAGTACTCGACTTATTTTCATTCACCCAAGGGATAGCTGAACGACTGAAATACAAGGCATTATTATCACAATCTCGCACAACCTTAACGACATTCTTGTCATGAAATGCATTTTTGTCAGTAATGTCTTCACACAGAGTAGCCATTTCTGCTACACTACTTTCATGTAAGGCATCTGCAACCTGATTAATCAACCTTGGTGTTAAACCGAATTCGTCTCCCTGAAGGTTAACGATAATCGTCTCATCAGGTTCATTCATCTTTGTTAATGCTTCATGAATCCTATCTGTCCCTGATTGATGCTCGGTTGAAGTCATTATTACTGTTGCACCGATCGATGTTGCAACATCTTCAATTCTGTCATCATCAGTTGCAATAATGACATTTTCAGCCGAACTCGCTATGGCATTTTGGTAAACATGATCAATAAGGGTTTTCTCGCCTATCATCTGCAATGGTTTCCTTGGCAGTCGCGTAGAGGCATATCGCACCGGGATAATGACTTTGAAAGGAATGCTCACTTCTTATCGTTGTAGCTGGTATATTCTTCATCCGTCAATGTGCGTGCTTCTTGTTCAAGCATGATAGGAATATCATCCCGAATCGGGTATGCCAAACGGGCAGACAATGATATAAATTCCTGTTTGGCCTTATCGTAAATCAGCGGTCCCTTAGTGACAGGGCAAACTAGTATTTCTAGCAATTTCTTATCCATCAAATAAATCCTTTAGTGAAATTAATATTCTATGATTAAACGCGTCACCAAATGTTGCACTGATTGGTATATACCACATATTCTTACCCGCGTACTTTCTGCATTTAACAGCATCTTTTTCAGTCATCACTACCGGTAGATCATCGTTGAACCTGATATCGTCATTGGAATAACGGTGATGATCAGGATATTCGTGCTTAATTACACGGATTTCATACTTTCGAAGGTAGGAATACAATCTTGCCGGAGTACCAATTCCGGTTACAACATGGATTGATTTGCCCCTCAAGGTATCAATCTTAATAGTCTGCCCACCCTGTAACAAGCACAAATCACCATACTCATACTCCATTAAGTGCTCATTTTTCCCTGCTTTCCCGTTACTGACAATCATATTAACTGTGTTCAATCTACTTACCGGCTCTCGTAGAGGACCCGCCGGAAGACAGTGACCATTACCAAACCGGCGATCGCCATCAATCACTGCAATTTCGAATTCTCGGCCAAAGGCAAGATGCTGCAAACCATCATCACATAGGATAACGTCACAATCAGTGTGTTCAGTTAATTCCTTTGCGGCAATATATCTCTTGGTTGAAACAGCCACTGGGCAACCAGTCCGTTGTGCAATCAACACAGGTTCATCACCGACTAAGTAGGGATTACTATCTGCTCTTACTTGTTGCGGAAGTCTACTTTTATTACTTCCATAACCTCTGCTAATTATTCCAGGCCGATGACCGTTCTCAACTAAGAAATTTGCTAACCAAATAATTAAAGGTGTTTTGCCGGTTCCGCCTACGGTTAGGTTACCAACAATCAATACCGGAATATTAATTTTTTGTATTGGTAATAGACCTGATAAATAAACAAGTCGCCTAATTTTTATAAAGCCGGAATAGAGCCAACTGATAGGTAGAAGCAAAAGAGCTGATGGATGATCTTCATACCAAATACGATTTAAAAAAATATGTGAAATCATTAGAAGTCAATTATCCAAAAAATTGATTCTTACAAGCTTTTCACTCGCCCTCTTCTGTCATAACCTGCACTGCAAAGGTAATATTAATCAATGATAATTGACGAGCAGCATCCATAATTCTAATGACCGATTGATACGACGTGTCAGCATCTGCATTAATGATAATTGCCGGATCATTCAAATCTCTTATCGCGTCTCTCAAAGCTTCGCGTACTGTCATTAATTCTGAATTGACAAGAGGGATATCGTTAATAAATACTTTTTCCTTGTCATTTACAATTATGGTAACTGAATCTAATTTCTGTTCTAAATATTCTTTACTGGCTTCCGGCAGTGTAATGTTGATTTCAGATTCATGTTCGAATGTAGTCGATACCATAAAAAAGATTAGCAGTAAGAATACAACGTCAATTAACGGGGTAATGTTAAGTTCTACCTTGTCGCGCTGTTCCGGCCTAAGATTCATACAGTCTGACTCGTTGTAGATGGATCGTGCTCACGCTGACCATGCATTATTTCAACCATTTTCAACGCCTCCTGCTCCATATTAACGACCAGCTCTTCTACCTTGCCGTGAAAATACCGATGAAATATGAGTGAAGGAATCGCCACTGTCAGCCCCGATGCCGTTGTCATTAATGCGACCGATATGCCTTGTGCAAGGACACTAGGGTCGCCTACACCTTCTGTCGTAATAACAGTAAACACCTGAATCATCCCGATAACCGTCCCCAACAACCCGAGCAATGGCGTAATTGCTGCAATTGTTCCTAATGTGGTCAGAAACCGCTCCAATTCATGTACCACGTGCCGACCAACTTCCTCTATGCTTTCTTTCATTATAATCCGTTCGTGATTACGGTTTACCAGGCCAGTTGCCAAAATTTTGCCAAGTTGTGAACTATCCCGAAGCACGCTGATACTCTTTGCATCCAGTTGCCCAGTTTTTTGCAACTGCCAAACCCTTGCAACTAAGTTCCTGGGGCAAATACGGCTGGTTCGTAACGACCAGAATCGCTCTGCTATGATGGAAAGCGATATGACCGAACACAACATTATCGGCCACATTAGAAAACCACCCGCTTTAATTAATTCAAGCACACATTTTCTCCCCATTTATTTTGGTATGTTTATTCCACACGAGTATTCCAGAATTTCCCAGATTTTTCCCGTTGCTTAGTTATCGATATACCGCTGCTACGTACATGCATCAAAATTGCCCCACTATCAGCTGTATTTAATAAACTAGCTCCGATCTCTTCATACCGATTAACTATATCCTGTTTTGGGAAGCTGAAGCGATTCAGATATCCGCTAGAAAACACGACGTATTCAGGGGAGACAGCCCTGACTAGCGCCATTGTGGACGAAGATCCACTACCATGATGGGGAGCGATCAACATTGTAGACCTGATATCGTGCTCATGTTCCGATAGAAAGGCTCTTTCCGCCTTTGCTTCAATATCACCTGTCATTAAAATACTGTGAGTCCCATTACTAACTCTTAGCACACACGATGCATTATTCCCATGAAATTTCCCAATCTCTGCCTGGTGTAGCATTTCAACTCTGACTTCATCCCACACCCATGATTGACCCTCACGGCAATATTCCACATTAGAAAATACGGTTTTTCTTGGCACACTGGTTAATATCTTGCAAATCTCGATGTTGTCCATGACATCATTCAGTCCACCAATATGATCGTTGTCCCCATGACTCTGAACAATGATGTCAACTCGGTCATTCCCCAGATATCTGAGGTAGGGTACTATAATTGCTCTACCCGCAGTAAAACTAGGACTGTATTTTGGGCCGGTATCGTATAGCAATACATGGTTGCTTGTATGAATAGCACTTGCAAGACCCTGCCCCACATCAAGTACCGTTATATCGAATTCCCCTTTTTGCAACGTGTTACTACCTGAAAAAAATAGCGGCAAAAACCACATGATCCCTACCCCTCTCCCCGGTATCCCGGTGGGTAATAAAATTAAGGCCGAACCAATAATCGCCAGACATGTCCACAGCACCGAGGGTCGTAATATGGGAAATACTAAAATATCCGGACGAGCTAAACCTTCCAAGACAATCCAAATCAACTGAAGGGATTGAGTTGCCATGTCAAACATGACATATGCTACTGATTCATGAAGATAGACGAGTAATACCCCAGAAAGCACCAGTGGTAAGGTTACGAAGCTGACCCAAGGGATAGCAACACAATTTGCGATGATACTGAACACTGGTATCCGTCCAAACCATAAAGCGAGTAACGGTGCCAGCCCTAGATACACAGCTAGCTGGACCCTTAACCATTGTCGTGGGACTGAATTGTTGCCGATGCTCATGGAAAGCGCGTAAAAGATGACTGCAACAGCCGAAAAAGAGAGCCAGAATCCAACTGACAATACTGATAACGGATCAAATATGAGTACAAGCAATAATGCCACGGCCAAGACATGCGAGACGCTTGTCTTTCTATACATCAAGCCCAGTATGATAACTACAAATATCATAATTAAGGCACGTTGAGTCGGAATAGTGAATCCTGCAAGAATTACGTAAATCGTAGCACTTATTAATGATGCTATTGACGAGATGATTGGCGTTGGGATAGACAAAAGAGTCATATTGAACATGGGCCAGATCCATTTCGCCAGAAAAAAACCGAATCCAGCGATTAAGCCGATATGCAACCTTGAAATTGCTAGCAAGTGATTGGTCCCTGTCCTACTTAGCACCTGCCATTGACTGCTGTCTATGGCGCTGCGATCTCCCAATGACAATGCATAGATCAAACTACTGACCGGTCGATCCGGTATTACTTCTTGTGATTTTTCGCGCAACCGATAACGGAGTCTGTCAACGGATACCCTATTTTTCTTCTCAGAGTTTACATTACTAGCACGCCTTACATTACCGGTTGCCCTGATCCTTTGTTGAAACAATCCGCTTTCGTAATCATAACTGCCGGGATTTATAAAACCGTGGGGCGTTTTAACTTCGCAACAACTTCCAGTGAATCACCCGGAACGATCAAGGGATAAGGGATATACCAATTTAATCTTATCCGACCCGGACTTGGACGCATTATTCCGTCCCTGTCCAAAATCTTGAGCACATCTAGATCGAACTGAATATAACGTCCATATTCTTTAGGTAGTGAACTAACATTCCCAACTACAACAACTTCCTGACCTTCTAGATCTGGATCGAGCGATTTTTCTAGTATAGTGTGCGATATTACACATGCCCAAACGAAACCTGATACATACCAGGTCAATAACCGGAAGATCTTGAATTTCAGAGACAAAGCGAGACCTGCTGGTAAAAAGCAGATAATAAATGCGGGAGGGAGTTCCTGAAACGGGTGAGTGTAATAACCCCCAACAAAAATAAGCAGCATCCAATGCGCATAAATAAATTCCATTTTTAATACATATGCCATAATAACGCGATTTTGAATTGGCGTTAAGATAGCGATGACGAGAAGATGAAAAAACTTACGGCAGAAAAAGTCACAAAACAGCTAAACTGGCATTAACACCCCTTCATGCAGCCTTTTAACTGTGTCCATGCGACCCGCAAGCGCCATGTTATGAGTCACCATAATCAAACTGACACTATATTGTCGGTTTAACTCTATCATCAAATCAAATACCTGCTCTGCTGTCTGCTCATCCAGGTTTCCAGTAGGTTCATCCGCTAGGATACATCGTGGTTCCGTAACCAGTGCTCTGGCAATCGCCGCCCTTTGTCTTTCACCGCCAGACAATTCACCGGGCTTATGTTGCATTCTTTTCCCTAGTCCCACTTTGTCTAGGATGTTGTTAGCTTTAGAACTCGCCTCATCACTATCCATCTTTCTCACCAACAATGGCATAGCAACGTTTTCTAACGCGGTAAACTCTGGCAGGAGATGATGAAACTGGTAAACAAAACCTAATGCCCTGTTACGTAATACTCCACGGCTCTTTTCGGACATTTTAGAAAAGGATTCTCCTGCAATAACGACCTCACCTGAGGTGGGTTCATCCAGACCACCGAGTAAATGCAACAATGTACTTTTACCTGATCCAGAAGCGCCAGTAATGGCAATACAACTCCCCTGTTCAACTTCTAGATTGACACCTTGCAGCACGTCAACGTTGAGCCCACCTTGATGATAGGATTGTTTTAAGTCATCACACTTTACAACTAAATTGTCATTCATACCGAAGCGCCTCGGCAGGTTGTGTTTTTGCAGCACGCCAAGCAGGAAAGATGGTAGCTAGCAAACTGAACAGAAATGCGACGGCACCAATAACGAAGACATCGTTCCAATGTAGATCAGATGGCAGATCACTAATGTAATAAATATCGGGCGATAAGAATTTAATCTGAAACATTCCTTCAATTGCAGGAACGAGCGTTTCGACATTAAGCGCCAACCAAATTCCGGAGAGTATCCCGACAAGTATCCCAACAAAGCCAATAACTGTCCCTTGTATCATGAATATAGCCATGATACTGCGAGGACTAGTGCCTAACGTTCTTAAAACAGCAATATCAGCCTGTTTGTCAGTCACCATCATCACCAGTGTTGAAATGATATTGAAAGCGGCAACCGCAACAATCAACGTAAGAATAATGAACATGACTGTTTTTTCAGTCTTCAATGCGCGGAAGAAATTAGCATGCTGTTGTGTCCAGTCTACAACTCGGTAATTACCAGATACTTGCCTCATGACGTCTCGACTGGTCCATGGGGCACTCATCATGTCAGCTGTCATCAGTCTTAACCCGTCCGGGCCATTTTTTTTGAATAAAATCTTTGCATCTTCCAAATGAATCAATGCCAGCGCACTATCATATTCATACATGCCGATTTCGAATATTCCTACAACCGTAAATTGCTTAAGCCGCGGCAATAGTCCAGCCGGAGTGACATTTGCTTGAGGCGCAACTAGCGTTACCTTGTCACCAGGCAGAACAGCCAAGGAGCGCGATAATTCACTACCTAGAACGATACCGAATTCTTTAGGCTGTAGATTATTCAGCTCACCAGAAATCATCTTTTCAGAAATGACTGAAACTTCAGGTTCCTGTTCTGGTAAAACTCCTTGTATCGATGTCCCACGTACGCGTTTGCTATTGACTAACATTCCTTCAGCGTTGATAAACTGAGCAACACCAATAATTTCAGGATGCTCCCTAACTTCGTCCGCAACTTTCTGCCAATCTTGAACTTCGCCGCTATAATCAAATACAGTCGCATGAGATGCCATCCCCAAAATACGGTCCTTGAGTTCTTTCTCAAAACCGTTCATGACTGATAAAACTGTAATAAGCGCCATCACGCCCAAGGCAATACCTGCCATTGAGATTAAGGATATGAAGGAAATAAAATGATTACGGCGTTTGGCGCGAACGTATCGCAGGCCAATGAACACCTCAAATGGTTTATACATGATGGGCATTATATATGTTAGAAACTACATGGCATATAGTAGATGAAGATAAATCGTTCTATCCACTACATACTCAGTTTCATCTACGGTATTCTAGTTAAATGAAAATTCTAGCTATCGATACATCTACAGAAGCGTGCTCCGCTTCGATAATGATAGATGATAACGTAATTGACCGATACGAGTATGCACCACGACGACATACCGAGCTCATCTTGCCTATGGTCAATGATTTACTGTCTTCAGCACAAATAAAATTAGCTGATCTAGACGCAATTGCTTATGGTCGTGGTCCTGGCTCCTTTACCGGCGTTCGTATCGCTGCAAGCGTCACTCAGGGACTTGCCTTTGCTGGAGATTTGCCTGTCGTTCCGATCTCTACGCTAGCTGCGCTTGCACAAGCTGTCGTTAGCACTGAACAACATATTGTCAGTGCTATTGATGCTCGAATGGGTGAAATTTACTGGTGTGCCTATAACGTATCCAATAATGCGCTTATGCAAATTGGCGAGGAATCGGTCACCACTCCTGAGGACATATCCGTGTCATTTAGTGGAACATGCTATGGCACGGGAAGCGGCTGGCAATCGTATTCAGAGATCTTGAGAAACAAGCTGAAAGATCAACTGATCAAATTTGATGGTCAAACGTATCCTCATGCGAAACATATAGCCACACTTGCCGGAAAGGAATTCAAACTTGGCCAAACTGTCTCTGCTGATCAAGCACTACCTGTTTATCTTAGAAATAATGTGACGCAGTAATAGCACTACTGCTACGTACCAAGTAGCTTTACAAATAATCCACCATTGGCGGACAACTGCAAAATAGATTTTTATCACCGTGCATATTATTTATTCTTGCTACTGGTGGCCAGTATTTATCCTGCCGTAATATTGCCATTGGAAAATAGGCGTCCTGCTTACTGTATGAATAAGGCCAATCTTGCTTCATTAACAATCCAGGCGTATGGGGAGCATTTTTTAGCAAGTTATCCTCTCGATCTGATTGGCCCTTTTCAATCGCTTCTATTTCTTTGCGTATCAGAATTATTGCGTCACAAAACCTATCAAGCTCCCGTTTATTTTCACTTTCAGTTGGTTCGATCATTAAAGTATCGGGCACTGGAAAGGATACAGTCGGTGCATGAAATCCATAATCAATCAAGCGCTTCGCCACATCATCCACAGTAATGCCGCTTGATTCCTTTATTGCCCTAAGATCAATGATGCATTCGTGCGCAACCATTCCGTTTTTGCCTGTATAGAGTACTGGATAATAAGTTGCTAATTTTTTAGCAATATAATTCGCATTGAGGATGGCAATCAATGTTGCCCTTCGTAATCCATGCGCACCCATCATGGCAATATATGCCCAGGAAATGGTAAGAATACTGGCAGATCCCCAAGGCGCTGCTGATACGGTTCCAACTGTGCCATGCTCACCAGCTGCTGGATTGACTCCTTCTACCAAAGGATGATCAGGGAGAAAAGAAGCAAGATGAGATTTAACGCCAATTGGACCCATTCCAGGCCCTCCTCCACCATGTGGAATACTGAAAGTTTTATGCAGATTGATATGCATTACATCCGCTCCTATATCAACAGGACGGCTGATTCCAACTAATGCATTCAAATTAGCGCCATCCATGTAGACCTGTCCGCCGTGCTGGTGAACTAGTTTACATATTTCTTGTACTGACTCTTCAAAAACACCGTGGGTCGAAGGGTAGGTAATCATGAGTGCTGCAATGTCATCTGAGTACATTTCTAACTTTTCTTTTAAATCATCAATGTCAATATTTCCTTCGTTATCACAGCTCAGAACAACAACTTTTAACCCCGCCATCACAGCACTCGCGGGGTTGGTGCCATGTGCAGAAGCAGGTATCAAGCAAATATGTCGATGCCCGCAACCTGTCACTTCTTGAAATTTTCTAATTACCAATAGTCCTGTGTACTCTCCCTGTGATCCGGCATTAGGTTGTAATGAGAATGCATCGAATCCTGACAAATCACACAACATGTCTTCCAGTTCCTCAAACAATTGCTGATAACCCTGCGCCTGATCGATTGGTACAAACGGGTGCATTGCACTGAATTCACGGTATGACAACCCCTGTAATTCTGTGGAAGCATTCAATTTCATCGTGCAAGACCCAAGTGGAATCATCGCCCGGTCTAGGGCAATATCTCGGCGAGCTAAGCGTCTCATATAACGCATCATCTCAGTCTCACTGTGATATAAATGAAAAACCTTATGAGTTAGAAAGTTACTTTTTCTCTGCAAATTATCTGGAATATTTTCTTTGATTTGATTATCCAGATCTGAAATCTTTAAATTGCCTCCCAATTTTGTCGAAAATACCTTCCATAACGTTTTCAAATGTTCTCTCGTGGTTATTTCGTCAAACGAAATCCCTAAATGATCGTTATCGATAACCCTGAGATTGATTTCTGATTCACGGGCTAAAGCTGCGATGAGTTGGGCTTTATTAGGTACCCTTACGGTAATAGTTTCAAAGTAATGTTCATGCAGTATCTCTATTCCAAGCTGTTGTAGACCACAACAGAAAATTTGCATTAGACGGTGCACTCGTCCAGCTATTATTCGAAGGCCCTCTGGCCCATGATAAATTGCATAAAAACTAGCAATGACAGCGAGTAATGCCTGTGAAGTACAGATGTTACTGGTCGCCTTCTCTCTACGTATATGCTGTTCCCTGGTTTGCAAGGCCATACGTAAAGCAGGCGCTCCTTCCATATCGATAGATACTCCAATAATTCGTCCTGGTGTCTGACGAATATATTTTTCACGAGTAGCAAAATAAGCAGCATGTGGACCACCATAGCCCATAGGAACCCCGAGCCGTTGTGAATTCCCTAAGACGATATCAGCTCCCATTTCACCTGGTGGTTTCAGCATGATCAGACTCAATAAGTCAGTCGCTACCGTCACCACACCGGATTGCTGTTGTATTTGATTGATAACCGGAGCGATATCACGAATGACACCTGATGTCCCTGGATATTGAAGTAAAGCACCGAATACCTCTTTTCCATTCAAGTCATCAAATGAATTACCTATGATGACATCAAACCCAAAATACTTAGCACGTGTTCGTACTACTGCAATGGTCTGAGGGTGGCATTCATTATCGATAAAATAGCTATTAGTTTTTAATTTACAAATACGTTTCGACATCGACATTGCTTCTGCCGCCGCTGTGGCCTCATCAAGCAGCGAGGCATTTGCCACTTCCATTCCAGTTAAATCAACAATCATTTGCTGGAAATTTAGAATAGCCTCTAAACGTCCCTGGCTAATCTCAGCTTGATATGGTGTATATGCGGTGTACCATCCTGGATTTTCTAAAACATTACGTTTAATCACTGCAGGCATGATAGTGCCGTAATAACCCATCCCTATCATGGATGTGAACACACGATTCCGCTCCCGCATTTTTCTCATATGTGTTATCACCGCACGCTCACTGATAGTGTCGGTTAACGTTAGCGGTTTTTTGGAAATGATAGACTCTGGAACAGCCTTAGACAGAATATCTTCAAGATTTTCTAACTCAAGATATTCAACAATTTCCTTAACCTGGTCTTGATCTAAACCAATGTGCCTACGGATAAAATCACCGCGCATTTCTAGATTTTCTAGTCCCGACAAATACTTTTCTCCAATACAGATATTTTTACGTCAAACAAATAACAAGATATTTAATTGAGACGGGATATGGACGACAGAATCAATAAACGCAAAGACTATATTTCATCAACAAATTTTTTATATTCGTCTTCATCCATAAAATCATGAAATTTCATTGTGTCATTCGGTTTGATTTTTACAAACCAACCTTCACCTATCGGATCACGATTTACAAGTTCAGGCTCATCAATCAATTTGGAATTTACCTTTATAACACTTCCTGACATGGGGGCGTTTAACTCTCCGGCGGTCTTAACAGATTCAACCACAGCCATTACACTTCCAGTATCAAACGATGCTCCCATTTCGGGAAGTTCAGCAAATACTATATCTCCCAACTGATCCTTCGCATATTCGGTTATACCTACGGTAATCGTACCGTCATCTTCTAGACATACCCACTCATGTTCGACCGTATATCTTGTTTCACTCATTATGTCCACTTTCCTCAACTAGACGTTTACTGTTTATGGTATCGGTGTTTAATAAAAGGCAACCTGACCTTGACTAGTTTATGTGTTCGGTTTCGAATTTCAACTATGTACTCGGTGTTGGTTATAAACTGTTTATTGACATAACCCATAGCAATTGGTCCCCCAACACTTGGACCATAGCCACCACTGGTGATTATACCCACTTTTGTTCCCTCGCCATTTAAAACGTCGGTTCCTTCCTTTATAGGTATCCTTCCAGCCGGCCTGAAGCCTACCCTTATCCTGTCCGGCCCGCTAGCCAATTGTGACATTATTTTATTTGCACCAAGAAATTTCGCTGGCACAGAAGGATCTGAACGGTATTTTCTCGCGATCACCCAGCCCAGCCCGGCTTCTATCGGTGAAGTCTGTTCATCTAAATCATGTCCGTATAAACAAAGACCTGCTTCGAGCCTCAAGCTATCCCGTGCGCCTAACCCTACAGGTATTAAGGAATCGTTAGCTAATAGTAATCGGGCCAGTTCTTCAACCTGATCTGCAGCAACAGATATCTCGAACCCATCTTCCCCGGTATAGCCACACCTGTGTATCAGGCAGTCTATATTGCTGATTTTAAATTCAGTTGCTGTCAGAAAATTTAGATCGGCAATTCCAGGGTTGTGCGCAGCTAATATATTTTCAGATTCAGGACCCTGAATCGCTAGTAATGCTTTGTCATCCAAATTCTGAACAACGATATCCGACGGCAGATTGTCATTCAGATGTTGGGTATCTTGGGTTTTACGAGCCGCATTAACAACGAGAAAAAAATGGTCATGCATTCGCGTTATCATCAGATCATCTATGATGCCGCCGTCTTCATTAGTCATAACGGTATAAATTTGATGGAATGGCTCGAGTGCTTCAATATCTCCTGGAACTAATTTTTCAAGCTCTTCAGCAATATTTTTTCCTGTTAAGCTAATTTGCTGCATGTGGGATATATCAAATATACCTGCTTTATCCCGAGTAAAAACGTGCTCCGATTTGATGCCAGAAGGATATTGGATAGGCAACTCGCATTCAGCGAATAATACCATTTTAGCACCTAGCTCAAGGTGCAGGGAATAAAGAGGTGTTCGGGCCATATCGAATTTCTTTGCTTTTATCGCGATTTCTTTTTTGTGCCTGATAAATCTGATAACTTAGATAACTTTTAAACGTATACGTCATAAATTATGGACTCATAATAACCGTATGTCTGAAAAATTTCGTGTAAAAGATTTATTGTGCTCCGACCAAACTAGATCGGATATCAACTTAATGGCCTGGGTACGAACACGGCGTGACTCAAAGGAATTTTCATTTATTGAACTTAATGATGGCTCATGCTTGACTAATATCCAGGTAATTGCTGATCAGGATACTGACGGTTATGAAAAAATTGATACGATGTCTGTTGGTGCATCCATTAATCTATCAGGGGATTTGATCGAGTCACCTGGAAAAGGTCAAAAATGGGAAATAAAGGCAAAAAAACTAAGATTGGTCGGTGTAGCACCTGAGGATTATCCATTACAGAAGAAACGTCATTCAGATGAATTTCTTCGTACCATCGCCCATCTAAGGCCACGCACGAATAAATACGGTGCGATGTTTCGTATACGTTCTAGTCTTTCGCAAGCGATTCATCAATTCTTCAGTAAGCGTGGCTTTCTTTGGATTCATACACCTATTATCACAGGATCGGATTGTGAAGGTGCGGGTGAATTGTTCCGGGTAACGACAATTGAACCTGGTAATGTTTCTCAGAATAATGGTGTTGTTGACTATACTAAGGATTTTTTTTGGCAAGGAAGCCTATCTTTCTGTTTCCGGACAGCTCTCAGTAGAAACCTGTTGTCTCGCACTAGGCAATGTCTACACTTTTGGTCCAACATTTCGGTCAGAAAATTCCAATACCAGTCGGCACATGGCGGAATTCTGGATGATCGAACCTGAATTGGCCTTTGCCGATCTGGACGATGACATGGATTTAGGTGAGGAATTCATTCGCTATCTTGTCAATCATGTTGTTAACAATTGCGCAGAAGATTTGCATCTATTTTCTAGCTTTGTAAACAAAAATTTATCGAAAACTCTTGAAATCATCTCAAATAAACAATTTATTCGCATCCCCTATTCCGACTCTATCGATACTTTGAAAAAATCAAATCAGGATTTTGAATTCACGCCAGAATGGGGAAAAGATCTTCAATCAGAACACGAGCAATTCCTGACTGAGAAACACTTTAACCAACCCATTATTGTTTACAATTATCCGAAGATTATAAAACCATTTTATATGCGGCAGAATGACGATGAAAAAACTGACGCAGCTATGGACATTTTGGTACCGTCGATCGGTGAAATCATCGGTGGCAGTCAACGTGAAGAAAGGTTTAACTATTTGTTAAATAGAATACAAGAGTTAGGTTCCAATACTGATGAATATTGGTGGTACCTCGATACGCGGAAATATGGCACAGTCCCGCACGCTGGATTTGGTCTGGGTTTGGAACGGCTGCTTATGCTAGTAACAGGCACATCTAATATACGCGATGTCATCCCCTTCCCCAGAACACCTAAGCACTTGGATTTTTGACAATTCACTACATTTCAATAACACAATCAATGAATCCAGTTACCACTCTAAATAGGTTAAACAAGATTAAATTCTTGTTTGGTACAGAAGTAATAAATGAAAAACTTAAATTACTCAGGTTTTTGCAGCGGCGACGTCTTTCTACTCATCATCAGGTTCAATTTTTGCACGATGTTCTCTGCTTTATGTCGGCTTACCCCGATGACAAATCAATTCTTCAGCAGGTATCCTTAATGTTGGCTGAATTTGATCGCAGAAGTGATCTGCACCTGTTTCGCCATGATTTAATGAATTCAGGAATTAAGGGAACAGCCATACACTACAATCTTTTCTGGCCTATGGCTCAATGGATAGTCAGCCATTGGCCTGAATGCATCCGAATTAACTGGAGCGATTTTGAAAACTCAGACAAATTACTGGATCTATTGCCACAGATGGTCACATTCAATGAGTCAAGCTTATTTGATGAATATGACTTTACTCCCCGCCAATGGATAAATCGACTAAAAAGTAGTGAGGAAACTGATGCCCGTTTTTTCATTAAGCGAATGGAGGCACTGTATCAAAGCGATTTTATGCGCGAGTCGGTGCACGATAGGATAGATCCACCCTATGAAATACTCCCGGGAGAAGCGACCCCAGAAACAAGCACCTGCAGATACATGAAAGCTCGGAAAATCTTCCAGAATTCTCCGCTGCGAACCGCGCGACCGGCATTACCAGAAACCCTATTTGAAAAAACGTATTCGATTCGTAAATTATCAGCATCCGGCGGGCAAACCTTGATTAACTTAGCACGCACGACAATGATTACGCATGAACGTGATCTAGATGCGTTCTCATATGGAAACAAACATGATGTAAGATTAGTTGAGTTCAACGATGGATTACAGATTGCCTGCATAGGAATGACACCAGAACGGCGTTATCTGTTACATGCAAGCTACGGATTTCTTGACATGCGTAACGGCATGCCTATCGGCTACTTCCCTGTCAATACGTTGTTCAACACGGCCAACGTTGCGTTTAATATATTTTCGGCATTCCGAGGTGCGGAGGCGGCAATAATTTATTGCAACAATCTGACTCTTGCACATCAATTACTCGATGCAAAGACGTTTATAATAGATCCGTATCAGTTGGGACATAACAACAAAGAAGGGTTGGAGTCTGGTGTATGGTGGTTCTATTACAAGCTGGGGTTTATGCCTACTGATTTAGCTGTACGGAAACTCCTGAAGCGAGAATTAGCAAAAATGCATCGAAATAGCAATTACCGTTCGAATCTTGAAATACTCAATAAGCTCGCCTCAGAGAATCTGTATTACAGAGTCGGAAATCATCCGAATGATAACGATATACTTGAAAATCTTGATTATATCCCTACTGAGATTTCCAACTATCTTGCCGATCGATATGGTGCTGACCGCGAATCAGCCATACGCGTATGCGTGGCAGAATCAACAAAGGCGGTTGGAATTCGTTCACTCAGATCTTTGTCGCTGGACCAACGTGAAGTCTGGCGACGATGGTCTCCGTTGCTACTAAATTTGGATAATATTGCCCGTTGGAGCAAAAAGGACAAAAATACGCTGGCAAAAATTGTCAGTGCAAAAGGCGGAAAGGAGGAAGGTCGTTATTTGGAATTAATTAATAAACATAAACGATTGAAACAGGCTATTCTAAAATTCGCGAGTAATTCTGGATCACTGAGCTAATTAATTGACTATATCCTCGCAAGGTTAGGTTGATATCGCAATCCAAGGTTGATTATTTTGGTAAGTAACTGTTCATAATCAACACCTGCTGCCTCTACAGACTCAGCAAGCTCTGCTCCATAGGCAATATCTGGGTTTGCGTTTGCTTCAAGTACGAATATCCTATCGTCATTTGTTAATCTTATATCTATCCGCGCATAACCGCTGATACTTAGAACACGGTAGATACGCTTACATGTTGATGATAGTTTTGCAACAAGCTGGGGAGATAAATTCTTGATTAGCTTAGTATCAATCTTGTATCGCTTTTGATAATTCCAATCCCATTTGACTTTTGAAGTGGCAATTTTGTGTACATTATTCGGCATCTTGCCAAACACAAGCTCAAGAGCGGGAAAAACTTGAATACGATTATTACCCATGACGGTAATATATATTTCACGACCTTCTATGTATTCCTCGACAAGTACAGGCGTTTCAAGTTTCTCTTGCAGATAGGCTACCCTCTCTCGTAGTTTGTTTTCTGAATAAACTACTGATGCCTGAGAAAGTCCGTAAGAGCCATCCTCTACCAAGGATTTTGCGATAAGCGGATAGCTTAATGACTTTGGCACATGAAATTTCTTGTGTAGCGGTATTACGAAAAAATCTGGAGTATTGATGCCATGATAAGTAAATAATTTTTTGCTGATAGCTTTGTCATGGGACAACATTAAGCCCCTGGGATTACATCCCGTGTAAGGCATTTTTAATAATTCTAAATAACTGACAATATGGCAGTCATATAATGAATTTTCATGTGTTTCTTCTAGCATGTTAAATACGATATCAGGCTTAACATCTAGAATTGCTTTTCGAATAACATCTATATCATCATAAACACCTAGTGGAAAAACAGTGTGCCCCATTTCTCGTAATGTCGTAATTACGTCAAACTCAGTTTTCCAATTTACGATTTCTTTATCTTTATAACCATCCATAGTTTCAGGCGGAACCAAATCTTCATGCATCAATGCAAGGATATTTAATTTTTTCATACTGCTAGCCTATAATTCATTTCCTTTTGCGGTAAAAGACTGTAACACTTGCAGTTTAATCAATTGAGTTTTTTTAAATAGCTAATGAACAATTAGCGTTCTACAAGCTCGTGATTAAAATTTCTTTATTTTATTGCAGACTTATCCACAATCCTTGATGATATCCCAAAATAAACATATTGTTACGCTTTCATGCTAAACATTACAGTAATTATACCCACACATAACCGAGCAGATGTCATAGGTCGTGCTCTGGATTCAGTTGTTTACCAATCCAAACAGCCGAAACAGATAATTGTAGTAGATGATGGCTCAACTGATAATACCCAAGTTTTTCTACGTTCAACGTATCCAACTGTCACTTATATAAAGCAAAGTCACAGAGGCGTAAGTGCAGCCAGGAATTCCGGGATCCACGCTGCTGATAGTGACTGGATCGCATTTCTTGATTCGGACGATGAATGGCATCCTGACAAATTGTCTTTTCAAATGAATCAGCTTGAGAGAAATATGCAATTTCAATTTTCACATACAGATGAAATTTGGATTCGTAATGGACGCAGAGTTAATCCTATGAAAAAACACCTTAAACACGGTGGATGGATATTCCAACATTGCTTACCTTTATGTGTAATTTCGCCTTCATCGGTAATAATTAATCAATCGATTTTTGCGGATGTCGGTTTGCTTAATGAAACCTTACCTGTCTGCGAAGATTATGATCTGTGGCTAAGGATCTGTAGTCGATATCCAGTATTATATACTGAGAAACAACTGGTCATTAAATATGGAGGTCACAGCGATCAGTTATCAAAACAATACTGGGGAATGGATCGATTCAGAATCCAGGCTCTCGCCGATATCATAAAAGCACCATCATTGAATAT
The DNA here is from genome assembly GCA_965226155.1 of Gammaproteobacteria bacterium. Taxonomy (GTDB): domain Bacteria; phylum Pseudomonadota; class Gammaproteobacteria; order Eutrophobiales; family Eutrophobiaceae. The sequence goes on along the minus strand of OZ245331.1, from coordinate 2,098,053 downwards.
CGAGGACAGAGCTATGGTCACTAAGATACTAAACGAGAAAATAAAGGTATTTATAAAAGGAGCAAAAAAACATCAAAATTATAATTCCATTGCAGAATTCATGGCCTTACTAGATTCCTACCCGGTGATGTAGGATCTCTGGAGAATTGTTACTCAAATGATCCACTTATTCTGTGCATTACGGTGTGAGGCAAAGCCGTTAATATCACAATACAATCTTAAATACGCCAGGGAGTATCAATTATTCCCGATATACCTCGCCAAAGATAAATCTATTTCCTTAACCATAACCGGAGTAGGAAAGCTCGCAGCAGCAGTAGCTGTGATGCATACATATCAGGTGTTCAACGGTGCAAAATCCGACTGTTGGCTTAATATTGGTGTTGCCGGTCATGCTACATATAGTAAAGGAAAAGTCATCCTCGCCAATAAAATTATTGACGATGGTACTAGTATGGTTTGGTATCCTCAGATCCTGTTTAACACAGATATCCCCTCTTGTTCTCTACTCACCTTGGATAAACCAACAAATCAATATAATGAAAGTACGATGTACGATATGGAAGCTTCTGGCTTTTGTCATGCAGCAAGCAGATTTGCTACAGCTGAGCTTATGCATTCAATCAAGATTATCTCTGACAACACAGCCGAACCAGCAGAGCACGTAACTAAGGATATTGTTTCAGAATTAATAAATGCAAAAATCGATAACCTCGTAGTCTTGATAAAAAGTGTGAATAACATTGCCTGTGAACTAATAAACGAAACGCACAGTGGCAGGATAAGCGAAGAGATATTGAAACGCTGGCATTTTACGGAAACTGAACGCCTTAGTCTCATGAATTTACTACGCCGATGGCAGGTTATTTTCCCCAACACATCACCATTATTACAGACTGATAAGACATATAATCAGGCCCGGGAACTCCTCCATGACCTAACGACTAAGCTAGACAATGCCGCGATACGCTATGGGTAGTGAGTAATTAAAGATGTTTAATACTATATATATCGAGGACGCTGTATCCGATCACAGCAGGACACTGGAAATCACCCGACGTTTCCCCAAGGCTACAATTATTCCCTGTAAGAAGTACGGTGAAATCTTTAACCGAAAAGCACAAAATTTCCGCTTACAGAAAAAAAATCCATCCTTGATTCTTGCCGAAAAACTCAAAAACCACGTACTTCCTGCTCCAGCAGGATACGGTACAGGTAACGCTCACAATTATTATTTTTCACATATGTTGAATTGTATTTATGACTGCCGTTATTGTTTTTTACAAGGAATGTACCGTTCTGCTCATTTACTCCTATTCGTAAATTATGAATCTTTTCAACAGACGATAGTTAACACACTCGCTAGCCATCCAGGTAAATCGGTACATTTTTTCTCAGGATATGATTGCGACAGCCTAGCGCTCGAACCGGTGAGCGGTTTTGCGCAGAATTTTCTGCCTTTTTTTGCTGGTCACCCGAATGCTGTCCTCGAATTGCGGACTAAGGGCACACAAATCAGGACCTTACTAGGGATGCCTCCCATCAATAATTGCATTATTGCATTTAGCTTTACACCAGAAAGCATGTCACTCACCCTAGAACATAAGGTTCCTTCGATAAAACGTCGTATCAATGCCATAGGACGATTACAAGATAAAGGATGGCGAATAGGCTTACGCTTTGATCCATTGCTTTATTATGATGAATATCAATCCGACTATAAGGAGTTATTTTCGTCAATATTTAGAGAACTAAATGTTGATTTAATTGACTCAGTCAGCCTCGGTAGTTTTAGATTACCTAAGAGTTTCTTTCACAAAATGGCTGATTTATACCCTGAAGAACTTTTATTCGCCTCCCCTCTAGAAACAACAGAAGGTATGGTCAGTTATAAGTCCAATCTAAAATTTCAATTACTGCAATTTTGTCAAGATGAAATCTTGTCGTATGTTCCTGAGCAGAAGTTTCATCCATGTGAAGAAATGAGTAGAATATCCTTGTAACATATGCCAGATTATTAAAACTAACTGATGACAAATAAAGACTATAACACCTTACTTGAACAGCAAAAGGTAGACCTCCTATTTAGTCAATCTGGTGTTCCCTTGGGCGTTGCAGCTGTTGCTGCGATCCTGATTTCGTCCATCTTCTGGCAACTAGCAGACAAAATAATCATTGGTTCATGGCTTGCCAGTTTTCTCGGACTATGCGCTTTACGCTATTACCTAGTCAGTCGATATTTACAGAGCGATTCAGGAGAGAAAGACTACAGGAGTCATTTTCACGGTTTTAATGTCGGCTCCTTGGTGTCCGGGATATTATGGGGTGGATTTTGTATTTATCTATTATCCATTTCATCGACTATTTTCACCTCTGTTATTATTCTCACTCTATGTGGATTAATCGCAGGTACTGTTTCAACTTATGCAATTGCCATACCTGTATATTTTAGCTTTTCAATACCTGCCGTATTGCCAGCATCTGTCTTTCTGATGCTGACTGATGATCCCTTGATGAATTTTTACGGAATAGGATTGACAATCTTTTATTTATTCATTGCCATGATTGTTGTCAAACAGAACAAGATGATAATTAAATCGATCTATTATCAGTTTGAAAACCTGAATCTCATGGAAAAACTCAAACTAGAAAAATCCCAAATTGCAGAGTTAAATAACAATCTAAATATGGATATGGCCAAGTGGAAGGAGGTAGAAACACAACTGACTAAAGAAAAACAAAAAGCATTGGAAATGGCTGAGAAACTACTCGCTATTTCCATTTTAGACGGATTAACTGGTATGCCAAATCGAAGAAATTTTGATCAGATACTAGCGAAAGAATGGAACCGTTCGATACGTGCTTCAACCCCGCTCTCCCTTATAATGTGCGATATAGACCACTTCAAGTCTTACAATGATCATTATGGCCACCAAAAAGGCGACAATTGTTTAATTCGCATCGCAACCACGCTACAGGATCATGCAAGACGAGACAGTGACCTTGCTACGCGATATGGAGGCGAAGAATTTGCGATCATTCTATCTTCTACTAACCTGGAAAACGCCACGGAAGTTGCAGAAAAAATACAACGTGCTGTCATCAATTTGAGTATACCCCATGAATATTCTAATACTGATAACATAGTAACCGTGAGTATCGGTGTTGCTACGATAATTCCAAGTCGAAATCAAGATTCCAGATCGCTGATTTCATTATCAGACAAGGCGTTGTATCAGGCAAAGCAAGCGGGACGTAATCGCGTTATCCAATCAGGGCAGGAAGTTTAAATCTGTAAAAGATGAAACGATTCAAGTTATTTTCCCCAACAATTTCTCAAAGACAACTCTCACTGATTTGGTCACTGATTCATATTCGTTGTAGAACTCGGTGACATGGTTACCATGCCTCATGGCTCTGGATAAAGCTATGACATCCTTATCGTTGGCAGAGAACGTGTCAATTGACTTCAAATCAAACAACCTTAAACATACTTCCACACGCTTCAAATAGTCATAGGAATCAATAAGCAAATCTGTAGTCGACTTTTCAACTAGTTTTACATCATACATTATTTGTAATATGCGTCTTGTACTTGAATTCTGTAAATCTTTAAATCTAAGGCCATGTGCCAGCTGAAAAAAATGCGTAATAAAATCAATGTCCATAATACCACCGAATCCCCGTTTAATTTCATATTTTCCCTTGTGATTGCCAAGTTCATGTTGCACACGTTTCCTCATTGCTATAATTTCATGTAACAGATGATCCTGGTCATACTCAGAGTAAATTATTGAATTCAACTGATTTAATATTGGATTAATACCTTCACTCATTATCAGGATAGGTCTGCAACGTGTCATCATCTGTCTTTCCCATATTTCTCGTTTTCCCAAATGGTATTCAATAAAGGACTGGTATGTGGACATCAGAGGACCAGAGTTGCCATGAGGCCGCAACCTCATATCTACTTCATATAAGGAACCAACTGGTGATTGCTGACCAATCACTCTCAACATGATCCTAATTGTTTTACCAATTTTGGTATTTATATCCAGATTATCTTTTTCATATAAAAACAATAGATCCAAATCAGAACCGAATGTCATTTCATGACCAGCCATTCTACCCATGCCGAGAATTGTTACAGGAAAGTTTGAATGTTCAGGATCTAATGCAAATATCTTAATTAGAATCTGCAGAGTTGCCTCAGCCAATTCTGTTAGAGCAAATTCTGTATCTGCAATGTCCATCGTGTTGTTTAGAAACAGAACCAATACCTGCAACATGCATCCGTTTTTCAGTTCTCTTAACTGTTCAATTCTCTGCTCAGTCGTATCAGCTACTACAGATAACATTAAAATTCGAACAAAACCGTCTTTATTAAAATTTTCGATCTGTATCGGCTGGAACAATTCATGGTGCCTTGCTCCACTTGTAAATATGTAGCGAGTAAAATACCAACTAGAACCAAATATATTAATTAAAGGATCAAGATCATCAGGGTGTTGCCGCCAGCCTTCCTGTTTACACAAACCATTCCAGCGATGGTAACTGTTTTTCGCTGTTTCTTTATGCCATGCCTTTTCAAGAGCATGGTTGACCAATTTTCCATCATGACCACTCGTAAATTTATCGCTTGGCATGATGCGTTCGAAACAACTCTTGGCGATCTCTCTGTTTAAGATTAGTTCATCTTCGAATTTATCTAAAATTTCATCGTCGCTATCACCGTTGAATCCCATTGATCGTGCAATAATAATTCTAAATTTAATTTCATCAGGTAATTCATGAGTTTGTTGCTCATCAATCATTTGTAATCTATTTTCTAGTTTTCGTAGAAATAAGTAACTCTTTGATATTTCATTAGTTTCTGCACTAGATACAATTCCAGCTCGCTGAAGAGCAGACAGTATTGTTAATGTCCCTGTACATTGTAGACTTTCATGATCTGACGCATTAACGATCTGCAACATTTGAATAAAAAATTCCAAATCACGGATACCACCTTCTCCTTGCTTTACATTCCAGTATCCTAACCGCTTCCTTGCATTAGACATTTCTGCCTTTATTTCAAAAAACCTATCCAAATCTTGGGAACTTAAAGAACGTTTGTATATAAAGGGATGTAATCTTTCTTTCAAATCGTTGCCAAGTATAGGTGACCCAGCAATAGCACGGCCACGGAGCCAAGCAAATCTCTCCCATGCAGATGAACTTGCCTCATAATAATTTTCTGTTTCATCAATAGACATCACTAGAGGACCACTCTTGCCCCATGGACGAAGATTGAGATCAACTCGATACAAAAAGCCATCAGTAGCTCGCTGTTCCATCAAGTCAATCTGCGACCTAATTGAATTCTGCAGTAATTCTTGATATTTGTTGACTTTGATTTTGACATCTTCCGCATTGGAGCAGACAAAAATAATATCAATATCTGAACTGTAATTTAGTTCAGCTGCACCAAGTTTCCCCAATGCAAATAAACACATATTATTTTTGATAAAATCATAATGTTCTGGGTCAGTAGACAATCTCAAGATTTCATTTGTAATTTTTTCAGCTAATTCGCTTAAAGAAAATAGAATTTCCCTGTAGTCAACGGTCGCCGATATATCCATCCAGGTAATTTGTAACAACCTGAAATATTTCAATCGAATTAGTGAGTCAAGCGTATTAGTTTCAAAACTAAAAACCGGATCTTTATCTGACGGGTTATTGAGGACAGATATAACTTCAGGATGACGTGAAATAAACTGGAATAAAAATCTTGAAAAACTGATTGTATTGATAAAATCACCGATGATACTTTCAGGAAGTGCTCGGATGGCACGTTTTAATGATGCGTCTTCCAGCATCTGACTGAGCCGGTTTTCAGCAGTGACAGGATCGGCAGACGCCGAAATCAATTGATCAAAATTGACGGACACTTACTTATTCTGAGACGATTTGATTATTTTTCATTTCGTCGTAATGATAACTATCAAGTCATCATTCTTTTGGGTATAACTCTCCACCTCTAGATTTAAATTCAATTGCCTTTTCTTCCATACCTTTTTTTATCGCGTCATCCATGCTGTTTATGCCATGTTCTTTTGCATATTCACGCACATCCTGTGAAATTTTCATAGAACAAAAATTTGGACCACACATGGAACAAAAATGCGCAACCTTATGGCCTTCCTTAGGCAAGGTTTCATCATGAAACTCTTGTGCACGATCTGGGTCAAGTCCTAGATTAAACTGATCCTTCCAACGAAACTCGAATCTGGCTTTCGATAACGCATTGTCTCTTAACTGAGCTGATGGATGCCCCTTGGCTAGGTCGGCTGCATGAGCGGCAATCTTATAGGTGATGATCCCCTCCTTCACATCATCCTTATTTGGTAGGCCTAGATGTTCTTTTGGCGTGACGTAGCACAACATAGCTGTTCCGTACCAACCTATCATGGCTGCGCCAATTGCCGATGTTATATGATCATAGCCGGGTGCAATATCAGTCGTTAATGGGCCTAAGGTATAAAATGGTGCCTCACTGCACTCATCGAGCTCCTTTTCCATATTTTCTTTAATCATGTGCATCGGCACATGTCCTGGCCCTTCAATCATCACTTGGACATCGTGATGCCAAGCAATTTTGGTTAACTCACCAAGTGTTCGTAATTCAGCAAATTGCGCCTCGTCATTCGCATCGGCAATTGACCCTGGGCGCAACCCATCTCCTAACGAAAATGATACATCGTAAGCCTTCATAATTTCGCAGATCTCTTCAAATTGAGTATAGAGAAAACTTTCTTGGTGGTGGGCGAGACACCATTTTGCCATAATCGATCCACCACGAGAGACAATACCTGTCATTCTTTTAGCCGTTAACGGAATGTATGGTAGACGGACGCCAGCATGAATAGTGAAATAATCAACACCTTGTTCAGCTTGTTCGATCAATGTGTCCCTGAATATTTCCCAGGTCAATTCTTCTGCTTTACCTTGGACTTTTTCAAGCGCCTGATAGATTGGGACAGTGCCTATCGGTACCGGGGAATTCCGAACGATCCATTCACGGGTTTCGTGAATATGTTTCCCAGTTGATAGATCCATCACTGTATCGGCACCCCAACGGATCGCCCAGGTCAACTTTTCCACTTCTTCGTCGATAGATGAAGTCACTGCAGAATTTCCAATATTGGCATTAATTTTTACTAGGAAGTTTCTGCCGATTATCATGGGTTCGATTTCAGGATGATTTATATTAGCCGGTATGATGGCGCGTCCAGCAGCAACTTCATCCCGAATAAATTCAGGCGTAATTATGTCAGGAATATTTGCACCAAACCCAGATCCTGGGTGCCGCTTAGCTAATGGGTTATCCTTATAGGCTTCCAAGTTGATATTTTCACGGATAGCAATGAATTCCATTTCCGGGGTTATGATTCCCTTTTTTGCATAGTGCATCTGACTGACATTCTTGCCTGGCTTTGCCCGCCTGGCGGATGAAGTATTCAGAAAACGTAGCTTTTCCAAACTTTTATCCGCGAGTCTCTGCAAACCATAAGATGAACTTAGTTGCTCAAGAATTTTTGTATCATCACGTTCGAGAATCCAGTCATTACGGACGGGTAACAAACCGCGCTTGATATCAATCTCTACGTCTGGATCGGAATAGGGCCCTGAGGTATCGTATACTGTAATAGGCAGATTTTTCTCTACACCTGATGAAGTATGGGTATCGTCACATTGAATTTCACGCATAGGCACCCGGATAGATGCTTGACTACCAGATATATAGATCTTATTTGAATTGGGGAATGGTTTTACCGCCTTTTCGTCTACTTTCGCGTATTCTCGCTGAAATTCTGGTATGGCACTCATATCTTTCTCCTAGGTTGTCAATACGAGCGCTATGGCGGGACAGGTCTGGTGCTGGCTTCCCTACGCCGGAATTAGTCGGATCAGGTTCAGAGGGTCTTTCTCAGCCCAAAATTAGGGCGCCCCTAGCTACACTCGTTTGATATATAATAGCAGTTCTATATTGCTATTATCAAAAAAACACATTGGAGTAAAATGAACTACAATCTTGCACGACAGAATATGATCGAACAGCAGATACGGACATGGGAAGTGCTCGATCAACGTATACTTGATTTGCTGGCAGAAATTCACCGTGAAGATTTTCTACCTGCAGAATATAAAAGTTTAGCGCTCGCCGATATGAATATCCCTCTAGAAAATGAACAGGTTGCCATGACACCAAAAATGGAAGCTCGGATATTGCAAACCCTGGATATTACAGATCGGGACAGGATACTTGAGATTGGAACTGGATGCGGCTATTTAACAGCTTTACTTAGTCGGCTAGGAAGTGAAGTTTGCACTGTTGACATTTACCCAGAGTTTAGCGAACAAGCAAAACATAAGCTTGCAGACAATAATATTCATAATGTAACGATATATACTGGAGATGCCTTACTGGGTTGGCCTAAGGACGGTCCATATGATGTTATCGTCGTTACGGGGTCGGTACCTTCGTTAATCGATGAATGCAGACAGCAACTCAGCCACAACGGACGGCTATTTGCTATCGTTGGTAATTCCCCAGTAATGGATGCGACTTTATTTACACATATTGGCAACAAAGAATTAACCAGAGAAGTTTTATTCGAGACGGATCTTCCTTCGTTGATAGGTTGTGAACCAACAGATCAATTTCAGTTCTAAATCTTCAAATTAGCAGAACCCAATATCAGGAATATTAAAGGACAAAAAAATATAATGAAAAATACTGCGCAAAGTCTTATCTATTATTGTTTTATCATATTGGCAGTCAATTCAGTAATTGTTTCAAAAGTATCTTCTGTAGATCTTCTTGAAGTATTTAGAATGGCTGAGAGTAGTGACCCACAGTTCAGGCAAGTCGCAGCTAACAAACGTGCAGTTCTTGAACAACGTCCGCAGGCTCTGGCAAATCTGTTGCCAAGTATTAATTTTTCGGCTAATTATACAGCCAACACCCAAGAAAATATCATCAGTGGTTTTGGAACATCAGGCACATCCGGATTTGAATCTAGTGGATACAATATCAACCTCACTCAACCGATTTTCCGTAGTGATCGATACTTTCGTTTGCAACAAGCTGACAGCACCATCAAACAGGCCGATGCCGAGCTTATCGCCGCTGAACTTGACCTGACTAATCGTGTTGCTGTTGCCTATTTTAACGTCCTCGCTGCAATCGACAACTTGAACTTTGCTGAAGCTGAGAAACGCTCACTCAGTAGGCAACTCGAACAATCCAAGCAACGGTTTGAAGCAGGACTAACTGCAATAACAGATGTACAGGAAGCTCAAGCTGGTTATGACCTAGCTGTTGCAGATGAAATTCAGGCCATCAATGATATTGATAATGCTAGAGAAGCAATACGCGAAATTACTGGAGAATATTTGCTTGATCTAGATAGCCTGACTGAGAACATGCCTCTAGTCTCACCTACTCCTGCAGACATAGATGCCTGGTCTGATATCGCAGTTCAAGAAAATTTGGATGTAATAGCTGCCACGTATGCTGTTGACAATGCGAGAAAAGAAATTAAGGCACAGTTTTCAGGTCATCTTCCCACAGCCGACTTAGTGCTAAGCCGCAATTTCAATGTATCTGGAGGACGGTTTGGTGATAGTGAAATAACTTCTGAAGCTATCGGCCTGCAATTTACTGTTCCGATCTATTCGGGCGGTGCAGTCAACTCAAGAATGCGCGAGTCACAGGAACGCCTGGACCAGCAACTGGAAAGACTCAATCAGGTGCGTCGACAGGCACACCGACAAACTAGAGAGGCCTATCTGGGTGTTATATCAGGAATCAGCCGAATAAAAGCATTGAAACAGGCTGTTGTTTCAAGTGAAACGGCTCTACAGGCAACACAGGCTGGATTTGAAGTCGGGACACGAACTGCCGTCGATGTTGTTCAATCTGAACGAACAACATTTCAAACTAAACGTGATCTGTCTCGTGCACGCTATGATTATATTGTGAATACTCTGTCTCTAAAAGAAGCAGCAGGAGTCCTAACAATTGACGATATTTCAGAGGTCAACAAATTGCTACAATAAGGTAGATTAAACCGTCTAATTCAATCTATCTTTATCAATCAGTTGTACAAGTATTGATAGTTGAGATCAGTGTCGATTTTTTACCGGTTTACTCAAATGCAAATCCCATCCGGCTTCTATGCATAAATCTATTTCCTCTTTGATTGCATGGGCTGTCAGAGCAATAATAGGCGTGCGGACTTTGCCATTTTGATTTTCCCATTCTCTAATTTGTCGTGTTGCTTCGCGGCCATCCATTACCGGCATTTGCACATCCATTAGCACAACATCATAATTTGAACTCATAAATTTACTAACTGCCTCTTCCCCGTTCTCAGCTTCTTCTAGTGTATAAAGTAATTTTTTCAAATAGGCACTAACCACTAGTCTGTTATCAGGATTGTCATCAACGAGTAAAATATCCAATGGTCGTCCTATATCCGTAGACTCTGTGGACTGCGACATCAAGTTATCGACACTTCCGCCTATAAGTAACCTTTCCATCTGTTGAAGTAAATCACTCATTCTGACTGGTTTTGTTATATATGTTTCAGCACCCAATTTCTTTGGTTTTTCTGTGTTCTCATTTAGGGTTGCTGGATTCAACATAAAAAGGATCGGGGTAGTCAACCCAATTTTCTGTAAATTTTCAGCAAGCTGGAAACCATCGATTTCTGGCATTTTTGAATCTAGAACTATAAGATCGATTAGAGAATTGTCAGGCGTCTCTCCAATATAACTCAGAGATTCATGTCTATTAGAGAAGCTACGTATTGTGGCACCTCTCGACCGCAGGTAGGATTCAAGAACATTTAATACAGTCAAATTATCATCAATTACTGTAATATTTTTCCCACTGAGTTTCTCAGAGTATGAATTATCAGATTTCTTTACATTATCAGATATAGGTAAGTTCACAGTAAACATAAAACTACTGCCTTTATTTATCTCACTCTCTACCCAAATCTTCCCGCCCATCATTTGTACAAGGCTGCGTGAAATTGTAAGACCGAGTCCTGTGCCACCGTATTTCCGCGTTGTGGATGAATCAACCTGGGTGAAGCTGGCAAATATCGCTTCGAGTTTTTCAGCTGGGATTCCTATCCCCGTATCTTTTACGGTAATTCTGAGGCTATGTTGATCATCATGTTGCTGACTTTCTATCTCAATATTAATGACAATCTCACCTTTTTCAGTAAATTTGAGAGCATTACTAATTAGATTCAAAATGATCTGTCTTAACCTTGACGGATCACCTATCCGTATTGAATTAATTGCTGGGTCCATCCAACATGTTAATTCAACTTTTTTCTCAGCTGCTTTAAGCGCATAAATTTCAACAGACTCCTCAGCCATATCAATAAGATTGAATTCAATTTCTTCAAGAACTAACTGATTTGCTTCTACCTTCGACAGGTCAAGAATATCATTTACAAGGCTCAGCAAAGTGTCGCCAGCTTTTTTAAATACACCAACATATTTTTTTGTTCAAAATCAAGACTAGTTTCCGATAATAAGTCGGACATGCCAATGATTGCATTCAAAGGAGTACGAATCTCATGACTCATGCCTGCAAGAAAACTTGATTTCATTTGAGATGCTTCCAATGCCTTGTCTCTGGCCAGTGCGAGTTCTTTAGTCTGTAGTGCAACCTGCGCTTCAATAATCGTATTCCTTTCTCGCAACTGCATTTCCTGTTTATCTTTCGCTCTTAGCAAAGCTGTCAATAAAAGTACAACACCAAGACTAATCAAGAAAGAAATGTATACCATACTTTTATCAACTTCAGATAAAGGCACAGAACCTCTAATTGATAATTTCACCGAATAGAGAGGAAATTGTGTTATACCTTCCTCTACAAGATCAGCAGCTGTAAATCCATTTTGTTTGTAAGTATTTTTTTGGTACAGCATTTGCCTACCACTCAAACTAGCCGAATCACTTAGTAAGGTGACAGACAGATCTGAATTATTGAAGTTGGCCCCAATCAACTTATTGGTATTTATTAAGATCGAGATAAAGCTGGACTGGTCTTTATTACTTTCGACACTAGATTTACGATTTACCTCCTTCAATATCCAATAATCTTTTCCATCATCACGTATGTGATTTGATGCCATAGTAATGACTGAGTCCGTTTCTGAAAGCATTTTGACAGTATTTTCATAAGTTCTATTTTCTTCACTATTAAAATCCGCAGATTCAACTTTGAAGTGCAACGTTGATGTTAAAAAAGACTTCATGTAGTGTTTTTGAATTAAGTGTTTTTCTGGGACGGTGATTGAGTTTTTTCATGACCAAGTTTAACTGCTTTTGTGTAATCGTGCTGAAGTCCATTTTCTTTGGGAAGTACTGTCGAATGAGACCATTGATATTTTCATTTAAACCCCGTTCCCAGGAGGCATAAGGATGTGCAAAATAGAAACCCGCGTTCAATTGTTGAGCAATAACCTCATGCTCAGCAAATTCTTTTCCATTATCCGAGGTGATCGTGTGAACCGACGCCTTCATATTAGACAACAATCGCACGATAGCTTGCCTGACGGCAGAGGCAGTTCGTCGTTTCACCTGTGCAATCAAGGTGTACATCGACTTGCGCTCGCTCAAGGCGACCAGCGCCTGTCGATGGCCTTTGCCGATGACGGTGTCCACTTCCCAGTCACCGATGCGTGTCTTCCTGTTCACAATGGCGGGACGCTTATCAATGCTGCCCTGATTCACCAGAACCCCACGACGTTGATAACTACCATAACGCTTCTTTCGTTTCTTCTGGCAACGCAAGTACCGGTACAGCTCACCGCCGTCTGCCTTGTCCTGGTATATGTAGTGATATATCCATTCATGACTCAGAGCGATACCTTCTCGTTTATGCAACCAGTCACTGATTTGCTCAGGACTCCATTCGTCCCGCAGCCAGACCTCTACTCGCTCCCACAAGGTCGTGGGGAGTCGCTGTTGTTGGCTGGCTTCTCGACGCGCTTGCCGGAGCAACTGAGCTTGGCGGGGTCGATAGCCTCTCAAGCCACGGTTGCGTCTGAGTTCACGGCTAATAGTAGATTTATGCACGCCTATCAAGGTGGCTATCTCCGTTTGTGTATGTCCTGCTCTCATCAGGGCGTAAATCTGGTAACGTTGATGCTCGGTAAGCTGTGTGTAGTGTCTCATCTCTGCCTCTCTTTCTTGCTGGAACGAAAGGTAAGGATGCTACCGCAGCTTGCCGTTCGTGCCACCTAATTGAGTTGCACTTACAAATTGAATTCACGATCAGTATTAATATAGTTACTGTCACGCATAGTATTAAACTGTGTTTTGACCGTATTTTGAATACCTGTATCGTTAGATTCCAGTACAGTGCAAATAGCACCTTCCATAAAAGGATGTATTCCAAGTAGTGACAAAACAATTTGAGAAAATTGTTGTTGATTGATATTAGGGTTGACTTCGAAAAATGCGGTTAAACTATTCAGCGTATCATTTGCTGTCTTTACATTTCTCGAAACGGAATCTTTTATGGAACTTGAGGCGAGTGTAAATTCGCGCTTTTCAGTTTCCAGGGCATTGTTCCAAGAAATTATTAGAATAATAACACTGAAAGCCAGACCAATAATTATCGTTACAGCATAATTTATCCAATTTATCTGCTGTGTATTTTTATCCATCAGAATATAACTTTAGGATTTTATTTAAAAACAATTTCAACTCTTTCCGAATAATCTTTGAGTTTAGGGAGTTGTAAAGAAATATTGTCCAAGTCTGAAGACTTAGCTAATTTTTCTATTGATGCGCCCATTTCAGACAAACCATCAAAGCCGTAGCCTCCACCGACCCCTTTCAAATTGTGACCAATAGATTGAAGTGTTTCAAAGTTTTTGTTGTCTAGAGCATCCTGTAGTTTTTCTAAATCTTTTTTCCGGTTTGCCAAAAATCCAAGGATAAGATCTTCTGAATCACTGTCAACTTCGATAACTATTTTTTCTGCACTCATTCTTTTTGCCTCATAAGTTAGCTATTCAATTCTCGGCTGTCTTTGCTTTTTCTGAAATCATTTGGATTAATATTATATTGACTTAATAATTTATAAAACTCGGTCCTGTTCGTCCGGCAGTTTTAGCAGCATTAGCAACATGACCATTTGTTATTCGCAATACGCTCACAAGGTAATTTCTTTCAAATTCTTGTATTGCTACCTTTAAAGTACGGATCGTCCCTGGTTTTTCCTGTAAAGCTTTCTTCCCCAGACTGAGAGGAATAGTATCTGTTTTACAAATGGTTGCACACAAATCAACAATATTCATTAATTGCCTTATATTGCCTGGCCATGCAGCCAATGTTAAATACTCGATGGAATCCGGCGCGAATCGCTTAGCCTTTTTGTGATTATTGCCAGCGTAAATTTTTAGAAAATGTGAAATAAGCAATGGGATATCATCACGACGGTCAGATAGTGTCGGAATTTCGAGAGGGACAACTTTTAACCGGTAATATAAATCTTCACGAAAATCTCCCTCTTCCACTTTGCTTTCAAGGTCGCGATGAGTGGCGGATATAACTCTAACGTCGATAGGGTATGAGCGAGTCGACCCCACTGGTCGCACTTCAAAGTCTTGCAGTACACGCAGAAGTTTGACCTGAAGAGACAACGGCATATCGCCTATTTCATCCAAAAACAAAGTGCCACCATTCGCCGCCTGAAATAGTCCTTCGTGCTTGGCAATCGCACCGCTGAATGCTCCCTTCTCATGCCCAAACAATTCAGATTCCAGTAGTTGGTCAGGAATTGCGCCACAATTTATTGCTATAAATGGGCTGTCCCCACGTGAGCTGGACTCATGGATAGCTCTAGCAATAACTTCTTTACCAGTTCCTGTGGCGCCTTTAATTAAAATTGTCACATTACTGTCTGCTACCGCTAGTGCAAAATCAAACCATGGCTGACATCAATTTGCTCTGATAAATTAATTTCTCAGAAAAGATCTGTTGCCTAGATTTGTCCGGATTTATCCTTAGATAACGATCGACATTAGCTAATAAATCCTTCTGGTCGACAGGTTTAGTTAAAAAAGCAGCCGACCCTAAATGGGTTGCCTTAACTGCATCAGGAATATTTGCTTTACCGCTGAGTATAATTACCGGCAACAGTGGGTCATCATTATGAATGTGGCTCAATAGATCCATGCCACTAATCTTGTCCATGAATAAATCAGTTATTACTAAGCTGGGAGAAACAGTAGCAAGTTTTGTTAATGCGTCTTCCCCGGAATCGGATTTAATAACTTCAAAGCCAGCATCGGTTAGCCCTCTATATAACAAGCTGAGAATATCATCGTCATCATCGACAATAAGTATCTTATGTTTATGTCTAGATTCTTTATTCATATTTCAATACGTCAGCTTTTTATTCTACCGTTAGTGATTTTGCCAGATTTCTGGGTTGATCAACATCAGCACCTTTAAAAACTGCAACATGATAAGCAAAAAGCTGTAAAGGAACCGCATAGATAATCGGAGTCAGGAAATCATCTATGGGGATAATGTTTATTTTATAGATATCAGCCGACTCGTCAATTTTCACCCCCGAGTCCGCAAATACATATAGCTTTCCACCTCTTGCCCTTACTTCTTGAAGATTTGATTCAAGTTTTTTTAACAGCTCATTATTTGGAGCAACAGCAATGACAGGCATATCTTCGTCGACCAGTGCAAGTGGTCCATGTTTCAATTCTCCAGCCGCATAAGCTTCAGCATGTATATAAGAAATCTCCTTTAATTTTAATGCGCCCTCCATTGCAATTGGCAACATGGAACCCCTGCCAAGATATAATGCGTGATGTTTATTCACGAAACGTTCAGCAAGCTTGCAGATTTCTTGGTCTAGCTCAAGTACTTGGTTAATATTTCCAGGAAGACTCTCGATTTGTGAGATTAACCTTTTTTCGATCTGCTTATCCGGGTTATTTCTACGTGCGAGTACCAAAACTAGCAATGTTAAAGCGGTGAGTTGGGTAGTAAACGCCTTAGTCGAAGCAACGCTTATTTCAATACCTGCCCGGGTCAACAACACCAAATCTGACTCTCGAGTCATAGTACTGCCAGGAACATTACATATGCACAAAGAAGCCAAATATGACCTAGTTTTTGCGAGTTTCAACGCAGCTAAGGTATCCGCTGTCTCTCCTGATTGCGAAATACAAACAAAAAGTGTTCCTGGATTGACTATGGTATTGCGGTATCGATATTCACTAGCGACCTCCACAGTACAATGAATACATGCAATTTGCTCAAGCCAATGGCGGGCTACAAGCCCAGCGTGGTAACTTGTACCGCAAGCCACGATATGAATTGCAGTTACCTTGTCTAGAATTTTATTAGCTGCTATACCAAATGCTTCATCCTTAACAGTTGAAGAAGTTAACCGCCCTTCCAATGTATCCGCAACTGCAGTTGGCTGGCTGAAGATCTCTTTGAGCATATAATGTCGATAACCCGCCTTATCTGATGCATCAATCTTTGACTCAGTGGTAATTACCGGCCTGGTTACTTCTTTGTGTTCTGAATCATATATTTTTATCCCGTTATCGATTTGTAAATCCGCGATATCTCCTTCTTCGAGTATAATAAATTGCTGTGTCACAGGTAATAATGCAAATATATCCGATGCAATAAAATATTCACCATCACAAATACCGATGACAAGTGGACTTCCATGGCGGGCTACTATCAGCCGATTTGAATTATTCTTATAAATCACTCCCAGTGCAAATGCACCCTGCAACAAATTTGTTGTTTCTACTGTCGCTTGTAAAACGTCACGACCAGTAGAAATATAATAATGTATCTGATTCGCTATAACTTCTGAGTCGGTTTCAGAATTGAATTTGTAGCCCTTCTCGATTAAGTCATTACGCAATTCATCGTGATTTTCAATGATGCCGTTATGGACTAATGCAACTTCATCCTTACAGACATGTGGATGTGCATTTACCAAGCTTGGTTTACCATGAGTGGCCCAGCGAGTATGAGCTATACCCGTGTGGCCCGGTAGGGCAGTTTTTTTAATTAACTTCTCCAATCCAGCTACTTTTCCAAGCACCTTAATGGTTTTTATCTCTGCATTACTATCTAGTACAGCTAAACCAGCAGAGTCATAGCCCCGATATTCTAGTCGCATAAGTCCATCGAGTAGGATCGGTCTCACGTCACGTTTTGCTACAGCACCAATTATTCCGCACACAGTGCTTTACTCCTTAATATTATTACCATTATGTATATTTTCCACTATATCGGATTAGCATCCTACATCTCTGCAACATTCTACAATAAGCGAGGTTATTCACTAATCGGATAGAAAAGATTTTAATATAGGTCCTCAGCTAAAAAGTGCAGATAGTGTGATATAGGGCTCATGAAAGCCTTGTTATTCTTCATGACTTGGTCGGGGCGAGAGGATTTGAACCTCCGACCGCCTGGCCCCCAGCCAGGTGCGCTACCAGGCTACGCTACGCCCCGTCAGAAGTTAGCGAGTGTAAAATAATTAGTTAAAAAGGGGGTTCTTGAAGGAATCGCGGATTCAACTTTGAAGTGCAACGTTGATGTTAAAAAAGACTTCATGTGGTGTTTTTGAATTAAGTGTTTTTCTGGGACGGTGATTGAGTTTTTTCATGACCAAGTTTAACTGCTTTTGTGTAATCGTGCTGAAGTCCATTTTCTTTGGGAAGTACTGTCGAATGAGACCATTGATATTTTCATTTAAACCCCGTTCCCAGGAGGCATAAGGATGTGCAAAATAGAACCCCGCGTTCAATTGTTGAGCAATAACCTCATGCTCAGCAAATTCTTTTCCATTATCCGAGGTGATCGTGTGAACCGACGCCTTCATATTAGACAACAATCGCACGATAGCTTGCCTGACGGCAGAGGCAGTTCGTCGTTTCACCTGTGCAATCAAGGTGTACATCGACTTGCGCTCGCTCAAGGTGACCAGCGCCTGTCGATGGCCTTTGCCGATGACGGTGTCCACTTCCCAGTCACCGCTGCGTGTCTTCCTGTTCACAATGGCGGGACGCTTATCAATGCTGATCTGATTCACCAGAACCCCACGACGTTGATAACTACCATAACGCTTCTTTCGTTTCTTCTGGCAACGCAAGTACCGGTACAGCTCACCGCCGTCTGCCTTGTCCTGGTATATGTAGTGATATATCCATTCATGACTCAGAGCGATACCTTCTCGTTTATGCAACCAGTCACTGATTTGCTCAGGACTCCATTCGTCCCGAGCCAGGCCTCTACTCGCTCCCACAAGGTCGTGGGGAGTCGCTGTTGTTGGCTGGCTTCTCGACGCGCTTGCCGGAGCAACTGAGCTTGGCGGGGTCGATAGCCTCTCAAGCCACGGTTGCGTCTGAGTTCACGGCTAATAGTAGATTTATGCACGCCTATCAAGGCGGCTATCTCCGTTTGTGTATGTCCTGCTTTCATCAGGGCGTAAATCTGGTAACGTTGATGCTCGGTAAGCTGTGTGTAGTGTCTCATCTGTGCCTCTCTTTCTTGCTGGAACGAAAGGTAAGGATGCTACCGCAGCTTGCCGTTCGTGCCACCTAATTGAGTTGCACTTACAAATTGAATTCACGAATTATTATAATTTGTCACAGACAATAAAAAGATACACTCTGCTATGTGTATAACACTTTTAATTATTTACGCAGCAGGTCGAGCACTTCTTCCAATTCGTTTCGTAACTGTTTGATAATTTGTTGGCTTTGATTTGAGTCGTCTTTCGCTTCTGAACCAGATAGACGTTGTCTGGCACCACTAATAGTAAAACCCAATTCGTAAAGCAAGCTACGTATTTGACGAATTAATATGACATCATGCCGTTGGTAGTACCGGCGATTTCCGCGGCGTTTAAGTGGTTTGAGCTGAGGAAATTCCTGCTCCCAGTATCGTAGTACATGAGGTTTTACCGCACACAAATCACTCACTTCACCTATAGTAAAGTAACGTTTGCCCGGTATTGCAGGCAATTCTTTATTATTAGACGCTTCCAGCATATGCTTCAACCCGTGCTTTTAGTTTCTGGCCTGGACGAAAAGTCACTACCCGCCTGGCACTGATAGGTATCTCTTCCCCTGTTTTGGGATTACGCCCTGGACGTTGATTTTTATCCCTAAGATCAAAATTTCCGAAGCCGGAAAGCTTAACCTGGTTTCCTGATTCTAGTGCCGCCCTGACCTCTTCGAAAAACATCTCGACAAGTTCTTTGGCCTCTCGCTTGTTCAGCCCCAATTCCTGATACAGCTTTTCAGCCAAATCCGCTTTCGTAAGTGCTCCCATGTTCTCTACCCGCTAATGTCCGACTATCTAAGAATTGCCCCAAACTTTTGCTGGAGTGTATATAAGATTCGATCGACAACCTCCCCAACCTCATCATCTGTAAGAGTGCTCGAAGATCTTTGAAAGGTCAAGCCTAGAGCAAGACTTTTTTTCTCTAGATCAATACCTTCCCCTTGATATAGGTCAAACAACTCTAGGTTATGTAACCACTCAGATGCAACGGATTTAACAGCTAACATTACGTCATTAACAGGGATTTTTGAGTCTACTATCACTGTAATATCTCGTCTAATTGACGGAAATTTACTAATTTTCGTGAACTTTAACCATATTTTCGGCGAAATTAGCGACAAATCTAGCTCAAACAGATAGACCGGTTGTTCAATTCCCATATGATTCTGCACAGCTGGATCCAATGCGCCTATGACACCAATCTTTTTCTTTTGAAGGATAACAATAGCTGTCTGGCCTTGGTGCAATGCAGCATGACTGTGCAATTGAAATTCTAGAGCGGCGTCCTTGGAATAAGGCTTAAGCAGAGCTTCAACATCGGATTTGAGGTCATAGAAGTCACCCTGTTTATCATCCCTCCCCCATTGATCAGGACACGTTTTCCCAAATACTATCCCTGCAATCGCAGGATGTTGTCTACCATCTTGTGTAAAAACATTACCCGTTTCAAAAAGCCTTACTCGGCTTTGTTGACGATTGATATTAAACATAAGTGACTGGATCAATCCCGTCCATAAACTGCCTCTCATGACTGACATGTCAGTCGAAGTTGGGTTTAATAATTCAAGATCCCTGCCATCTGATTCGCTCAATAGTGACTGTAATTTTGGGTCTACAAAACTGTAATTTATAACTTCAAAATATCCCCTATTTTGTAGCATAGTAGCCATCTGTGAAATTTGCGCAGTTGGACCTGTTATCGACGTCATTCTTGCTTTAATTCTCGGTGTCTGGCTTGGTATGTTTTGATAACCGTAAATTCGAGCAATCTCTTCAATCAAATCCGCCTCAATACTGATATCGAATCTATAACTAGGTACCTTTACACTCCATAATTTTTTGCCGGTAGTAATAACGAAGCCTAGGTTTTTTAATATCTGCTTCACTTTGCGAGCGGCTATTTCAATACCAAGTACACGGGTCAAATGATCATGGCTTAGTGATATAGATCTTTCAGGCGGAGACCAAGAACTGTCAAAATTCTCAATAACCTGACTAGCAGAACCTCCACAATTATCGATAATCAATCTTGTTAACCTTTCTGTTGCCATATTCAATAAACCGGGATCGACGCCGCGTTCATATCTATAGGACGCATCGGTTTGTAAACCGTATTGCCTTGCCCTGCCCTGTATTGCTTGTGGCGTAAAAAATGCACATTCTACAAATACTGACTGGGTACTGTCTGTTACAGCAGATTGCTGGCTTCCCATGATACCGGCGATAGCAATGGCAACATTTGAATCAGCAATTACAAGGGTATTATTTTTCAAAGTGAGGTTTTGCCCATCTAACAATTGTATTTTTTCGCCCGATTCAGCAAGTCGAACAACAATGTCACCTTGAAGTTTAGCATTATCGAATACATGCATAGGCTGACCGAACTCAAGCATCACATAATTTGTTAAATCAACGATTTCGTTGACACTTTTGATACCAGAACACCTCAATCTTTCGGTTACCCAACTTGGTGCAGATTTGCTCATATCAATATTATCTATAATTCTACCTAGGTAGCGCGGACATGCTTTTGGTTCCTGCAATCGGATATTGCGTACACTGCTAGTTCGGTCCTTTACTGATCTGCCACGACGAGATCCTAATTTTAAGTTATTGAGGACTGCCACCTCTCTGGCAATGCCAGTTAGACTCAGGCAATCCCCTCTATTTGGCGTAATAGAGATGTCAAGAATGGTGTCATTTACGGCCGCACCGGAAATTTCAGATTTGCATGGGATAGCCTCCTCAACCTCAAGACCAGCCATGGTCAATTGGTCAACGAGTTGTTGTGATGTAATCGGCGGGTCGACGAACTCTCGAAGCCACGACTCACTGAATTTCATTTTTGTTTTCCACTAAAATTTAGATTACAAGAAATTCTATAATAGATAGCACTAGTTAAACTGTTTAAGAAAACGAATATCGTTCTCAAAAAACAATCGAATATCATCTATGTCATACTTGAGCATAGCTAGGCGCTCTACTCCCATTCCAAATGCAAACCCACGATAGTGTTTGCTGTCAATTCCGACATTCTCCAAGACATTTGGATGGACCATGCCGCATCCAAGAATTTCAAGCCATCCTCCGCTGCCCATAATATCGACTTCTGCGGAAGGTTCTGTAAATGGAAAGTAGGATGGTCGAAATCTCACCTGCAAATCCTTGTTGAAGAACTGTTGAATAAAGGTCTCTAACAATCCTTTCAGATCCGCAAAGCTAACATCTTCATCGATTAACAGACCCTCAACCTGGTGAAACATCGGTGTATGTGTAATACCTGAATCACGACGAAAAACTCTGCCAGGTGCAATAATTGCAATGGGAGGCTTATTAGCTTCCATATACCTAATCTGAACATTGGAGGTGTGCGTCCGTAATAGCCTATCCGCACCAATGTAGAAGGTATCGTGCATAGCACGTGCCGGATGCAATTCAGGGATATTTAATGCTTCGAAATTATAGTAATTATCTTCAATCTCTGGACCGTCAGCCACTTCAAACCCAATGGACTTAAAGCACATTTCAATCTCCTGCAGGGTCCGGGTTATCGGATGCAGTCCACCTAATTGCTGCCCTCGTCCAGGCAGTGTGACATCAATTTGCTCGGCTTTAACTTTGTCTGTTAGCAACTGATGCTCTAGTTCCACCTTTCGCTTGGCGATAGATTCCTGAATTTGTTGCTTAGCATTGTTGATTACCTGACCAAATGCAGGTCTTTGTTTAGCTGGTAACGTTCCGAGTTCCTTCATTAGTTCGGGCAATGTCCCCTTTTTCCCAAGATAAGTTACTCTTACATCGTCTAGTTGACGCATATCTGTTGCGGCTGAAATAGCCTCACCTGCTTTGATAATCAAATGTGAGATATCTTTCATCAAAGAAAACACCCGTTACAAAAACAAAGAGGAAAGGGTTGATGCCCTTTCCTCTGAGAGCAAACTACTTGATCTGGCTAGCTGGCGAGACAGGACTTTGCCTGATTAGCAAGCTCGGCAAAAGCAAGCTTATCATTGACCGCTATGTCAGCTAGGTTTTTCCTGTCAATATCAATAGCAGCCTTGATCAGCCCGTTGATAAAACGACTATATGACAACCCATGTTCACGTGCTGCAGCATTAATACGTATTATCCACAAAGCTCGAAACTGACGTTTTCTCGTCCGTCGATCTCGGTATGCATATTGCCCGGCTTTTGTGACTGCCTGTGTAGCAACTCTAAATACATTTTTTCGCCGAAGCGTAAATCCCTTGGCTCGTGCGATGATTTTTTTATGTCTCGCATGTGCAGTTACACCTCGTTTAACTCTAGGCATTCTATTTTCCTCTCATAAATACGGGACCATTCGGCAAATTGCCTTTTGGTCATGGTTATGTATTAGTTGTATCGCTCTAAGCTGACGTTTACGTTTTGTGCTTTTCTTGGTCAACATATGACTTCGATGCGATTGCTTGTGCTTTAATTTCCCAGATGCAGTTCTGGAAAATCGCTTAGCTGCACCACGGTTTGTTTTAATCTTTGGCATTTATATAATTCCAATCTTATCCTAATTAACTCGTTTAATATCGATTAGTGCTTTGAAGCAACCACCATAA
The DNA here is from genome assembly GCA_965226155.1 of Gammaproteobacteria bacterium. Lineage (GTDB taxonomy): Bacteria > Pseudomonadota > Gammaproteobacteria > Eutrophobiales > Eutrophobiaceae. The sequence goes on along the minus strand of OZ245331.1, from coordinate 2,074,813 downwards.
CCATTTGCCTGCCTTCAAGTTTTGGAAACTGCTCAACAATTCCGTATTCTGATAAGTCATTTTCAATTCTATTTAGCATTTTACTGCCAAGTTCCTGATGAGCCATTTCTCTACCTCGAAAACGCAGAGTTACTTTTACTTTGTCACCATTATTAAGGAATTTGATAATATTCCGTAACTTAATATCATAGTCACTTTCTTCTGTACCCGGCCTAAATTTGATTTCTTTAATCTGGATTTGCTTCTGTTTTTTCTTAGCTGCATGTCTTTTTTTATTCTGTTCAAACAAAAATTTACCGAAATTCATTACTCGACAAACAGGCGGGTCAGCGTTAGGAACGATTTCTACTAGATCCAGTTCTGCCTCATCGGCAGCCATTAAAGCTTCTGCTACCGGGACTACTCCTACTTGCTCTCCATCTTTACCAATCAATCTAACTTCAGGTGCGATGATCTCTTCATTTAAGCGGTTCTGTTTTTCAGCTGCGATATTTTATTCCTCCAAAAAATAGTTTAGTTACACTGCTCCAAATCTTCATTTACGCGGACTATAAAGTCATCCAACGCCATACCCCCTAGATCTTTACCGTCTCGCATACGGACGGCCACGGTATTGCTTTCTACTTCTTTCGCGCCAAGGATTACCAAATATGGTACACATTGAATTGTGTGCTCGCGGATTTTAAGGCCGATTGTTTCATTTCTCAAGTCAGATTCGACTCTGACACCTTGATTTCTCAAGGATTCTACTACATTTTTGGTGTATTCAGCCTGATTATCTGTAATCGATGCAACGACGACCTGGATAGGTGCCAACCAAACCGGCAATGAACCGGCATAATTTTCTATCAGGATACCGATAAACCGTTCAATTGAGCCTAGAATAGCCCGGTGTATCATCACTGGGACCTGCTTTTGACTGTTTTCATCAATATAAAATGCACTAAGCCGACCCGGCATGGAAAAATCTACCTGAACAGTGCCACATTGCCAAACGCGACCAATACAGTCCTTAAGTGCAAAATCTATTTTGGGCCCGTAAAACGCGCCTTCACCTGGCTGCAATTCCCAATCGAGATCTTTCGCATTCAAAGCTTGTTCTAGCGCCTGTTCTGCCTCATCCCAAATTGTGTCATCGCCCACCCGTTGCTCAGGCCGTGTTGAAAGATTTACCAGGATCTCTGTAAATCCGAATTTCGTATAAACGTCATATAACAGATCAATAAATAATGCGACTTCTGACTGGATCTGAGCCCTAGTACAGAATATATGAGCATCATCCTGGGTGAAATTTCGTGCCCGCATTAAGCCGTGCAAAGTCCCTGACGCCTCGTTACGGTGACAACTACCAAATTCAGAGAGACGTAAGGGTAGATCACGGTAACTCCGCAAACCCTGGTTAAATACCTGTACATGGCATGGGCAGTTCATGGGTTTAATCGCATATTCACGATTCTCTGAACTGGTGGTAAACATATTTTCCTGGAAAACATCCCAATGACCTGACCGCTCCCAGAGACTTTTATCAACGACTTCGGGTGTCCTGATTTCGCAATAGCCATTCTGGTTCATTTTTTCTCTTACGTATTGCTCAATAATCTTGTAAACGGTCCAACCCTTCGGGTGCCAAAAAACCATTCCTGGTGCTTCTTCCTGAAAATGAAGTAGGTCTAATTTTTTTGCAATCTTGCGATGGTCTCGCTTTTCCGCTTCTTCAAGTCTAGTCAAATATTGTTTCAATGCCTTCTTGTTTGCCCAAGCAGTACCATAGATACGCTGTAGCATCTCGTTGCGTGAATCCCCTCGCCAGTATGCACCAGCCAGTTTTGTTAACTTGAATGCGCGTAGTTTCCCAGTATTGAGAACATGGGGCCCTCTACAAAGATCAATAAAATTACTTTGCTGATATAAAGACACTACTTCTTGTTTCGGTATAGATTCGATAATCTCGGCTTTGTAAGCTTCATTGATGTTTTTGAAGTAGTCTATCGCCTGATCCCGATCCATGACTTGGCGTTCGACTGGGAAATCCTGATTAACAATATCCTGCATCTTTTTTTCAATAGCGATTAGATCTTCTGGGGTAAAAGCTCGCTTATAGGCAAAATCATAGTAAAAGCCGTTTTCAATGACAGGGCCAATGGTAACTTGTGCTTCCGGGAACAGTTCCTTGACCGCATGGGCCATAAGATGAGCGCACGAATGTCTAAGCACTTCCAAGCCTTCTGGATCCTTGTCTGTCACTATCCTAACTGCTGAATCATTTTCAATCGTATGATTTGCATCGACTAGATCGCCATCAACTATTCCAGCCAGTGTAGCCTTAGCTAAACCAGGGCCGATATCACTAGCGATATCTAGAATGGTAACAGGGTGGTCAAAATCGCGGGTACTTCCGTCTGGTAGAGTAATATTAGGCATACTCTCTCCTTTTTTTCAGTGGTGACCCCCACAACAGGCCACGTGTTACAAAGAGATATAATCAAACCCTGCATATATAGCAGGTGAATTGGTTAATCACATATTAAAAATGGTAGGCGCGATTGGACTCGAACCAACGACCCCCACCATGTCAAGGTGGTGCTCTAACCAGCTGAGCTACGCGCCTATTTCAAGGACGCATAGGATACAAAGCAGACTGTAAATAGCAAGTGATTATGAAATATAAGGGAATTATTTGAGATCCATTTTCCCACAATTTAATACATATCTATCTGTTCAGGTTGATTATGCAATTCTTGGGCTTCGACAACCGCTAATGCAGTCATGTTTAAGATGCCACGGACTGTGACCGAACTAGTCAAGACATGGGCAGGTTTCGATGTACCTACAATAATTGGTCCGACTGTAACGCTGTCCCCTAGCATTTTTAACATATTATAAGAAATATTAGCAGCATCGATGTTGGGCATCATCAGTAGGTTTGCCTTGCCCTTAAGCCGGGAATTGGGAAAAACCAAGTTGCGCAATTCTTCCGACACCGCCGCATCTGCCCTCATTTCGCCTTCGACTACGAGATTCTGGTCTAGCTCCTTTAAAAGCTGTGCTGCACGTCGCATCTTCCTGGAAGACTTGTTATCTCGAGTACCAAAATTAGAATGTGACAGCAGAGCAATTCGAGGTTTTATACCGAACTGTTGTACAGTTTTTGCTGCAAGCTGTGTCTTTTCAACAATCTCCTCAGCAGTCGGGTTAATTGATACATGCGTATCACTGAGAAAAAACATACCACTTGGCAACACAATTACCGTTACGGCTGATAACTCTGATACACCTTCGTTTCTATCAATTATTTCTTGTATGTGACGCAGATGGCCATTAAATGGCCCTTCTGTACCACAAAGCATAGCATCCGCTTCATCAAGTTTAACGAGCAATGCGGCAATGACAGTATTTTGCGTCCTCAGGATATATTTCGCCTGCCCCGGAGAAACACCTTTACGCCCCATTAATTCATGATAATGGAGCCAGTATTCCCGATACCTTTCATCATTATGGGGGTTAACGACTTCGAAATCCTTACCTGGCTTAAGGCGAAGAGACAGCTCGCTTATCCTCCTTTCTATTACATCAGGACGGCCAACGAGTATTGGTAATGCAATCCCTTCATCGACTATTTGCTGCACGGCCTGCAATGTTTTCCGATCTTCACCTTCAGCGTATACAACCCGCTTCGGATCCTTTTTTGCCTGATCGAAAACCGGGTTCATCAATGTGCCGGTCTGGAAGACAAATTGAAGCAGCTTCTGCCTATAGACTTTAAGATCACCAATCTTTCGAGTTGCAACACCACTATCAATCGCTGCCTTTGCAACTGCCGGAGCAATTCGAACAATCAAACGTGGGTCAAAAGGTTTCGGGATGAGATATTCTGGACCAAATTTGAGACTACTGCCGCCATATGCCTTAGCAACAATATCGGAAGGTTCAATTGTAGCCAGTTCTGCGATTGCCTTAACGCAGGCAATTTTCATTTCATCATTGATAGTAGTTGCACCGACGTCTAGTGCCCCGCGAAAGATATAAGGGAAGCAGAGTACATTGTTGACCTGATTTGGATAATCCGACCTACCGGTAGCAATGATGGCATCTGGCCTTGCCTCTTTCGCATGCTCAGGCAAGATTTCTGGATCGGGGTTAGCAAGAGCAAGGATTAATGGCTTTTCCCCCATTTTTTTAACCATGTCTTTTGTTAATACACCTGGCCCGGACAAACCAAGAAATATATCTGCACCTTCTATCACATCTTCAAGTTTTCTTGCCGATGTTTTCTGTGCGTATTTCTTTTTCGAAGGATCCATTGGGTTGTCACGACCTTCAAATACAATCCCCCTAGAGTCAGAAATTGTTATGTTCTTCTTCAACATACCCATACCAACCAAAAGGTCAAGACAGGCTATTGCAGCGGCTCCAGCTCCAGATGCAACCAACTTAACTTGATCAATGTTTTTATTAACAATCTTGAGTCCATTTTGAACAGCGGCACCGACGATAATTGCTGTCCCATGTTGATCATCATGAAAGATTGGTATGTTTAATCTTTCTTTTAGTTTGCGTTCTACCTGAAAACATTCCGGAGCCTTGATATCCTCCAGATTTATTCCGCCAAAAGTCGGTTCCAAACTTGCGATAATATCTACTAGCTTGTCAGGGTTCTTTTCATCAATTTCAATATCAAAAACATCAATTCCAGAAAATTTCTTAAATAGAACACCCTTACCTTCCATGACAGGCTTAGCAGCGAGCGGACCAATAGCGCCTAATCCCAGGACAGCAGTTCCATTTGTGACTACGGCGACAAGATTGCCTCGACTAGTCAATAATGCGGCTTGATCAGCCGATTCAGCGATCTCCTCACAGGCTACAGCAACACCAGGTGAATACGCCAATGACAGATCGTGCTGATTGGCTAGTGGCTTTGTCGCATGAATGGCAATTTTTCCCGGTGGGTAATTGCGATGATATTCCAGTGCACTTTCACGTAAATTTTCTTTCTTGTTATTATCTTTTTTCATAATCAGCCAACTCTTTTCCCCACAATTTCTAACATTGATTCTTGTATCAACTTGATTTTATCACGGAGTTTTGCAGCTTCCTCAAACTCTAGATCCCGAGCATGTTTATACATCAATTTCTCTAGCTCTGTAATTATTTTCTCTCGTTTTTTAGGTGGTAATCCGAAGTATGATGTATCGGGCTCTGCAACTCTGGATCTTTTTCGGCTTTTTTTCCTCTCAGAATATGCACCTTCCATAATATCCGTCACGCTTTTTCGAATCCCTTTTGGCGTAATATTATGCTCCTTATTGTATTTTTTCTGTTTCTGCCTCCTTCGCGTTGTTTCTTCTATTGCACGTTGAATCGATCCGGTCATTTTATCTGCATACATAATCGCACTGCCATTTATATGGCGTGCAGCCCGACCTATAGTCTGAATCAACGTCGTTTCAGACCGTAGAAAACCTTCCTTATCGGCGTCCAGTATGGCGACTAACGATACCTCCGGCATATCCAGCCCTTCCCTTAGCAAATTGATTCCTACCAGAACATCGAATATGCCTAGTCTCAAATCCCTTATGATTTCAACACGTTCAACAGTTTCTACATCAGAATGCAGGTATCTAACCTTGATACCTTGCTCAGACAGATAATCCGTCAAATCCTCTGCCATGCGCTTGGTCAAGGTAGTAACTAGGACTCTTTCACCAAGCTTAAGTCTCTTATTGATTTCAGATAGTAGGTCATCTACTTGAGATGCAACTGGACGAACTTCGACATTAGGATCTATTAGTCCAGTTGGTCGAACCACCTGCTCTACAATCTGCCCACCCTGATCTCTTTCGTACGGGCCAGGTGTTGCTGATACATATATTCTCTGTGGTGCCAATTGCTCAAATTCATCGAAGCGTAATGGACGGTTATCAAGTGCAGATGGAAGTCTAAATCCGTAATTGACAAGATTTTCTTTTCTAGAGCGATCTCCACGATACATGCCACCTAACTGAGGAATCGTAACATGACTTTCATCAATAAATAGTAGCGCATTATCTGGGAGATAATCAAACAAGGTGGGTGGTGGTTCTCCTGGCTTCCGTCCTGACAAATAACGGGAATAATTTTCAATGCCTGAGCAATAGCCGATTTCGAGTATCATCTCCATGTCATACTTCGTGCGCTGCTCTAACCTCTGAGCTTCAACTAACCTCTTTTCCTTTCTGAAATAATCCAGTCGATCTTTCAATTCTGGTTTAATTTCTTCTACCGCATCTAATAAAATTTGCCGCTCTGTTACGTAATGCGTTTTTGGATATATTGTTGCTCGTGGAACTTGGCACAATACTTCACCTGTTAATGGATCAAACTTGGAAATAGATTCAATTTGATCATCAAATAGTTCCACGCGGATAGCATCCTTACCCGATTCAGCCGGATAAATGTCGATCACATCACCTCTGACCCTGTAAGTTGCTCTATGCAGATCAATTTCATTACGACTATATTGCATTTCCGCAAGTCTTCGTAATATAAAACGCTGATCCAGTTTTTCGCCACGCACAAGATGCATAACCATCTTTAAATACGCTACCGGGTCACCCAAACCATAGATAGCTGATACAGTCGCAACAATAATGGTATCGCGTCTTTCAAGTAGTGCTTTAGTTGCAGACAAACGCATCTGTTCGATGTGTTCGTTTATCGATGCATCCTTTTCTATAAAAGTATCCGAAGCCGGGACATACGCTTCTGGTTGATAATAGTCATAATACGAGACGAAATATTCAACCGCATTTCTAGGGAAAAACTCCTTCATCTCCCCATAAAGTTGGGCTGCAAGAGTCTTGTTTGGGGCGAGGATTAATGCAGGTCGTTGAACACTTTCTATGATCTTAGCTGTTGTGAATGTTTTTCCAGAACCGGTGACACCCAGCAACACCTGATGATATAAGCCATCATTCAAACCAGCGATAAGGCTATTAATAGCTTCCGGCTGCTCACCTGTTGGTTTAAAATCAGCTCTGAGGTGGAATTTATCTTGTGTACTCAACGTGAAATATTAAAGCTAGTTACCTGGGGCAAAGAAAATTGACTTATCGTCAAAATTGGCAATTAAACCGTAATTATATTACTAATTTCCCGAATATAACCAGCTAGGCTGTTGACCGGTTTAGAGTGCACCAGTAACATACGCGTCCCGATTATTCCCCGGTAGCTCAGTTGGTAGAGCGGGTGACTGTTAATCACTAGGTCGGCGGTTCGAGCCCGTCCCGGGGAGCCAATAACCTTCGATTATCACAATCTGTGACCCTATATAGATGTATAATTAATTGTAGTACGGCTCGATAACTAGAGTGAACAAGCTATCTTAGTAATGTAAGGTATTCAGCAAATTCCTGTTTTAACTCCGAGTGTTTAAGCGCGTAATTTACAGTTGCTTTTAATAACCCTATTTTTGAGCCACAATCAAAACGGGTGCCTTTGAATTCATATGCTAGGACTAATTCACTTTTAATTAGTTTTGCTATTGCATCGGTAAGTTGTATTTCTCCTCCTTTCCCTACGTCCAATGCTGTGAGAATATCAAATATTTTTGCTGGCAAAACATAACGACCTACCACTGCTAGAGATGATGGTGCATCTTTCGGTTTTGGTTTCTCTATAATGGCATTAATTTTATGTAATGAATTTCCAAAAGATATCGTACTCACAATTCCGTATTTTTCGGAATCTTCAGGAACTATGTTCTCTACGGCGATAATACTGGAAGGGTTATTACGATATATATCCAGCATTTGTTTAAGACAACCAGAAGAATTATCGTCTATCATGTCGTCAGGTAAAATTACAGCGAAGGGTTCATTGCCCACTAGTGCTTGAGCACATAATACTGCATGACCAAGCCCTAACGCTTCAGCTTGGTTAACATAGGAACATTGAATATTGGCAGGAACGACACTGTTAATAATTTCTAGAAGATCAGGCTTATCCTTTATATCAAGCTCTCTCTCAAGTACTGTTGCCTGACTATAGTGATCTTGGATACAAGTCTTCAAAGGTGAGACCACGAATATTATTTCCATAATACCCGCATTTACTGCCTCTTCGGTGGCGTACTGAATGATAGGCTTATCAACAACAGGTAGCATTTCCTTCGGAATGACTTTAGTTGCAGGTAGAAATCTCGTTCCAAGTCCCGCAACTGGAAATACTGCCTTTTTTATTTCCATGGCTTTTCCCTTCAAGCCTGATTAATAGAAATTATATTATCGTTAATAGTGCTTTCTGTTTGATAAAATGGCACAATCGAATTTAAAATGTCCTTAATATTTTCCTGATCAAACAATTCGCATGCTTTCTCCAATTCTTGAATCTTATTTAATACCTGTTGTTCGTTAATTTTCGGATGCCTTGCAAGTAATATTTTTTGATGAGATGTACCAATCTGTTGTTCATTTTTATAAAATAATTCTTCATGTAACTTTTCACCTGGGCGTAAACCAGTAATCTTTATTTTGATATTTTGACCTAAACCTTGACTTGATAATTTAATCATCTGTTCTGCAAGAAAGTGAACTTTTACTGGTTTACCCATATCAAGTACGAAAATTTCACCCCCAGTTCCCATCGAAGTCGCCTGTAGAATTAATTGACATGATTCACGTATTGTCATGAAATATCTAGAAATATCAGGGTGAGTCACGGTAACTGGACCTCCTTCCCTAATTTGTTTTTGAAATAATGGCACCACACTTCCATCTGACCCCAACACGTTCCCAAACCTGACAGTAATAAATTTCGTCTTACCACTTTTATTCTTGCATTCACAAAACATCTCTGATAACCGTTTAGTTGCTCCGAGCACATTTACAGGATTTACTGCTTTATCGGTGGAAATTAAAATAAATTTTTCGACTGAGTATTTTTCTGCTGCATAAGCAAGATAGGAAGTACTTAGGATATTGTTGCGAACAGCTTCTCGCCACTCGCCTTCGAGTAAAGGAACATGTTTATAAGCTGCAGTATGAAATACTGCCTGCGGTCGATGTTCTCTGAAAACATATTCAATTTTATTTTTGTCACAAACATCACCCAAAACGGCAATTTTCATTATCCTATTATCAAGAGATTCTAGTTCTTCCAATATTTTGTATAGATTAAACTCGCTTCTTTCAAAAATAATCAATTGCTTTGGTTCAAGTAAAGCAATCTGTTTACATAATTCTGTGCCAATTGACCCGCCACCACCCGTCACCATGACTATTTTATTTGTTATCCCGTCCTTGATTATTTCCCAATCCATTTCTACCTTGTCTCGACCTAACAAATCATCAATCGAAACATCCCGCAACTCCTGCACAGAGGGATTACTTGTTATCATTTCATTCAACTTTGGAAGTGTCCTGATCGGTAGTTCCGTCTTTTCAGCAAATTCAACAATTCGTTGCATTTCTTTATTACTTGCGGAAGGAACTGCAATGACAATTAACTCAGGCGCATACTTCCCTGATAAATCTTCAATCCTATCTACTGGACCTAACACTCGAATTCCGTGAATCTCAGATTTAATTAATTTCGGACTATCGTCAATAAATCCAATTGGTACTGCGCTACCGTCTCGTAACATATCCCTTGCTAACATTTCTCCTGCACGTCCAGCTCCTATAATGAATATCCGTTTTGAGCCTGTCCCTGATCGTAAATTTAATGCGTGGTCTTTCCACAAGCGAAATCCTAGTCGCGGTCCCCCTAGAAAAATAATCAGTAATAATGGGTATAGTATAGGGATGGATCTCGGCACACCTTCAAGCCGGAAAAATATAAACAAGCATAGTGTAATGATCATTGCACCAAGAATTGCTGCACGGAAAATATTCCAGAGGTCCTGAAGACTAGCAAAGCGCCAAAGTCCTCTATATAAATTAAATTGATGAAAAAGTGCCGCCTGAATTAAAACGACAAAAGGCAGTGTGTATAAGCAAACTTCCCATTCAGGGAAAGGAATGGCCAGATTAAATCGGATCCACCACGCCAAACACCAAGCTATGGTAGCCATGCTTAAATCATGAAGAATCACCCTAAAACGGGCACTCAATATTTGCTTTGGATTCATGCTAATTTTCGTCTCTCAGGTGCCCAGTGTAGTTGTATAAACCACCACACACTACCAATACAAAAGTATACACCTGCCGTTATCCACCATCTATATATACCAATAGAGTACGCTATAAAAGATAATGGCAACAATAATAGTCCGTTAATTAGTAATACAAATAATACTAACTGTCTGTGACTCATTCCAGATTGTATCAAAAGTTGATAAGCATGACTGCGGTGTGCAGTGTACCATTTTTCTCCAATGAACATGCGTTTCATCAAAGTTAATGAAGTGTCACAGATAAATATCGACAGTAGAATTAACCAAACAGCGATTGAGATGATATTTTCGACTGAGCCAATGAGCGCAATCGTAGCAAAAACAAACCCAATAAAACAACTGCCCACATCTCCCATAAATATTTTAGCTGGAGGCCAATTCCAGATTAAAAATCCAAGAAAAGCAGCTGACAGGAGAAATAATAACAGAGACAAGCCTGAATAGTCAGCCAGCATGAACAATACTCCCCCCATTAATGCTGTACAGACAGATTGTGATGCCGCTAATGCATCACTACCATCCATAAAGTTATATAAATTTGCCAACCAAGCAATAGAGACAAGTGAAATCCCAAAGCTGAGATAATTATACTGATTGAATACTCCATTTAGAAAAATAATCCAGTAGGCAGCCCAAGCTGAGGCCGTTAGATATAAGACTGCCCGCCATATCACAGCAATATCATTTCTATCATCAAGCCACCCCACTACTGAAACTAACAAACCTCCACATCCTATAGCTAAAAATATTTGATAAGAAATATAACCTAATAACCATAGAGCTAATACAGAAATCAAGGCAATGATACTAATGGAAATCCCTCCTCCTCTTGGAGTGGGTTCAGAATGTGAGCTACGAGGATTTGGGTGATCGAGAATCGAGCATTTAATAGCATACTGCCTAGTCCATGCCGTAATTACCCAAGCAAAAAACACTACCCCCATGTAGATGGAAATAAATATTAATATATTCATTTAGTAAATAATTATCCGCATACTCTAAATAATATGACTATCTATTCTGTTGCGAAACAGTAAACCAGCTAACTGTTCTTTTTATAGCTGACTTTTTATTTACTGGAGGGGACCAATTTATAACATTCTGCAATTTACTATCATCAACAAATAGTGAGTTGGTAACACGTTCAATTGAAGTTTTCTGATTTGCGATTATTCCAATCATCTTAAGTAGCTTGAGTGGCAATGAAAATAAGTAAGGCGAGAAGCCAAGTGCAATTGCTATTTCTGTAATCAGATCAGGCGTTGAAAAATCACAATCCTTTATCAGATAGGTCTGATTGCATCCACTGGAAGAATGGATAAAAATATTGATTAAATCACACAGGTTTTCTACATAGATTAGACTCCTTATATTTTTGACACCTGCAAAAGGTAAAGGGATCCGGCGAGAAACAGATTGTAATAACTTAAGAAAGTTAGCCTTCACACCTGGACCGTATACCAATGGAGGTCGAAGTATAATGTATTCCATGTTGCTAGCTTTACAAACTTCGATTATTGCCTTTTCTGCTTCAAGTTTGCTTTTGCTATATCCATCACATGGATTTGCTCTACTCCTTTCCGTAATAGGTTTTAATATATTGTCTATTACATCATTGGTTTCGCCGTGCACCTTTACAGTACTTAAAAAAATAAAACGTTTTACTCCTCTAGTAGCAGCCTGCTCTGCTAGCCTCAAGGTTCCTTCTGTATTAATCTTTATATACTCGTTCTCATCAGCAGGTTTTTTATGCGCAATACCGGCAAGGTGTACAACAATTTCAATATTTTTTAATAAATTTTCGTAATTATTATTGATACTTTCTAGACTAAAATTCTCTAAACTCACTTTATCATCATTCAAACTAGAATTACTTGCATTATGCAAACCTAGTCTAATCTGGTAATCTTGATTTGCTAGCAACAGTGTTTTCAGGTGATTACCTATAAAACCATTTGCACCTGTGACCAGGACACTCGTCATATTAGTTAAGTGTATTAACCAGGTTCGTGGCGACCAAAATCATCATCGAATCGAACAATATCGTCTTCTCCAAGATAGTCTCCTGATTGCACTTCAATAACTTCAAGTAGAGTTTCCTGACGGTTCTCTAATCGGTGCTTTGCACCAAGCGGAATAAATGTAGATTGATTTATCTCAAGATCAAATATCTTCTCATCACAGGTCACCGTGGCAACCCCCTGCACCACTACCCAGTGTTCTGATCGCTGATGATGCAATTGCAGTGATATTTTTTTTCCAGGATTTACTGTCAGACGCTTTACCTGAAATGCTGCTCCAGAATCTAGTGATTCGTAACTCCCCCAAGGCTTATGCACACGACGATGGTCAACAGTCTCTTGTCTATCATCGTGTTTTAGTGTCTCGACAATATCTTTGATATTTTGTGATTCCTGCCGATTTCCAATCAGAACAGCATCGGGTGTTTCGATTATCATTAAATTATCGCAACCTGTGGCCACCACCAGTCGACTATGAGACTGGATAATTGAATTTTTTGTATCATTTACAATAACATCACCACTGATGGCATTTTGATTTTTATCCTTGTTAGATGTCTCCCATACTGAAGACCATGAGCCAAGATCAGACCAGCCTGCATCCATGACTACCATGGCTAATTGAAATAAACTATCACCCTCACAAACCTCTTCCATCACTGCATAATCAATAGAATCACTTGGGCATTCACTAAATGATTTATCTAATTTAAAAAAAATCCCGTCTAAGGAACTTTTTTCATTGACTTCACAGCAGGCAGTATAGATATCCGCGCGGTATTCCTTTATTACCTCAAGCCAAACTGAGGTCTTCATCATAAAAATGCCACTGTTCCAGAAATAATCTCCATCCTTAAGATATTTCACTGCAGTCTCACTATCAGGTTTTTCAACAAAACGTTTTACTAAATAACCACTTTTATTATCAAGCATTGAATCAGCTTGCAAATAACCATAACCTGTCTCTGGAGACAACGGTTGAATACCAAAGGTAACTAATTTGCCTGAAGCTGCCTCCGTAGCTCCCAACTCGAGTGCTATATGAAACGCCATGGTATCTTGAATTAAATGATCTCCAGGTATCATTAACAATATTGGATCATTATCAGTTGATCTTAATGCGGCAATTGTGAGTGCCGGTGCAGTATTTCGTCCTAACGGCTCCGTAATAATCTCTTTAGGATTTATTTTAATTTGATCTGATTGTTCTGCGACCAAAAATCGATGTTCATCATTACAAACCAATACAAGAGCTTCTATAGAGACACCTTTCATATTGCATATCCTCAACAAGGATTGTTGCAACATGGAATATTCGCTATTAAAAGATAAAAACTGTTTAGGGTAACTTTCCCTAGACAGGGGCCACAGGCGTGTTCCGCTACCACCTGCAAGAATAACTGGACAAATGTTTTTTGTAACTGAATTCATATACCATGTCATTAGCAAGGGAGTAATTTTTTATATAAATTAATAGTGGCTGAATTAATTTTATCTATATCAAAATGCTCCTCTACCAATCGCCTTCCTTCCTCTCCCCTCTGTTTTCGCAGGACCGCCGACTCTAGTAATCTATTTATAGCTTCTGCTAGTGAGACTGGATCTTTTACTGGAACCAAATAACCATTTACCCCATCGATCACTACCTCTCGACAACCCGGAACATCAGTTGTTACGATGGGCCTACCTGACGATGCGGCCTCCAATAATGACTTAGGTAACCCTTCTCTATAAGATGGCAAGCAAATAACATGAACCTGCTTGAAGACTTCATCCATATCTTCACGATACCCACACCACTCTATAATTCCGCTATCAATCCAAGATTTAAGTTCAGAATATTTAATACTAGTAGGGTTTTCATCATCAATTTTTCCTGCTATGACAAATCTAGCTTTTATTTGTTTCTCATATAATATTTTTGAAGCATCAATAAATTCAATAATACCTTTATCTTTTAATAACCTAGATGGAAACAAAACTATTGGCTTGTCTGATATAGGCTCAATTGATTTGCTATATTGATTTACATCTACTCCAGATCCTCGAATAAGATTTAAATGATTAGCATTAACTAGGCCTAGTTTAAGTAATAATTTCTTATCATCAACATTTTGAATAATTGAATGAAATTTCTCTCCTTTAATAATCAAGGAAACTAACGGCGTAACTAAATACATAAAGATTTTAGAAACTAATGAATTAGATGTTACTATATAACCCAAACCTGTATAAGTATTAATCACGAGTGGAACCCTTGCTATCCATGCAGCCACCGAACCTAAAAACATTGGTTTCAATGATATATGATGAACCAAATTTGGTTTAATATCTCGATATAACTTGATCAGACTAATAATAGTACTTAATTCTCTGAGAGGTGACTGAATAGAGCGCCAATCCTTTTGACCTTATTACTTCAGCATGATCACTTATTCTTGTAGCAACAGTTACCTTATATCCTTTATTCTTTGTCACTTCAGCCAATTTCAGGCTGTGTGAAACAAAATACCAATCCTCTGTTACTAAATAAAGAGTCTCCTGCAACTTAGTCTTCCATCCAGCACTCATGCCATGCCTGAAACATAAGCACATTCCATAATTGATGTTGCCAATTATAATTTTCTGACAAATGTTCTTTCCATTTTTTCATTATTAATGATGAATTAAAGTAGCCTTGCATTTCTGTTTTCTCTTCATCTAACAGGGATTCAGCCCAATCCTTCAAAGGGCCACGCAACCATGTATCTATAGGTACAGCAAAGCCTGCCCTTGGTCTATCTATAAGTTCATGTGGAACATATTGATTTAATATGTTCCTTAACACCCATTTACTGGTCCCATTGCGGATCTTTGCATTTAGGGGCAATTCCCAGGAATACTCAACAACATTATGATCTAGAATTGGTACCCTAACCTCAAGAGAAGTAGACATGCTTGCACGATCTACTTTGGTAAGCACATCATCAGGCAAGTAGATATTCATATCAAGAAATTGCATTTTTTCTGTAAGGCTTTTTATAGAGTTTGGAACACTGTTCTGCATCATCATATTGAAATCTAATTTAGATTCGCTTTTTACTAGATCATCTAAGTTTTCCAAATTGCTTGCTAATTTTTTATATATTTTATCTTCATCAATATTCATTATACTGGCGAGCTTATGTAATTTGTCGCCTGCCTGCGGTATCTTATGACCTTTTAAAACAAATGAAATAACACTATCCCAATGTTTTGGTGGGTATTTAACAATAATATTTTTTATATTCTGTTTTATGAATTTTGGTAGTGATGTAAGTTTTCTTAAATATCTATCCGCAAAAATATATCTATTGTACCCCAAGAATACTTCGTCTCCTCCGTCACCGGACAATGCTACAGTGACATGTTCTCTTGTTAGTTTTGACAGGATAAGTGTAGGTAATTGTGAAGAGTCAGAAAAAGGCTCATCATATATAGAAGATAACTCTGGGATTAATTCCATTGTGTCACTAGGATTGACATAAAATTCAGCATGGTCAGTGCCGAGATGGGCTGCTATCTTTTTTGCGAAAATTGCTTTATCATAATTTTTGACTGAATAACCTATACTGAAAGTTCTAATTTTTTTAGACTATTCTTTTGCATAAGTGCTACAACTGTCGATGAATCAATGCCTCCAGATAAGAATGCACCAACAGGAACATCCGATATTGTTTGACTATTTATAGATTCACTCAAAAGTTTCTCTGTTTCATTGATAATATTTTTATCGGTTAAACTTCTTCTATCTTTCATTCCATCCGTTACTATTTCATTCAAATTCCAGTACTTGTCTATTACTGGCTCTAAACCTTGCTTTTTAGTCAAGATGCATCCAGGGTTTAACTTATATATATCTTGATATATTGAATATGGCGAAGGAATGTAGCCATAGTTTGTATATAATAAAACTGAATTATTGCAAATCTGTGGACGCCAGGCAGGATACAACCGCAATGCTTTCAATTCTGATGCAAATAAAAATATATTATTAAATTGGCCCCAATATAGAGGTTTTATCCCAATTCTATCTCTGGCAAGTATAAGGGTTTTATCTCTTTTATCCCACAAGGCAAAAGAAAACATACCATTTATTTTCTTAATAGCTTCAATCAATCCATATTTTGAAATAGCTTCTAATAATACTTCGGTATCACTAGTTGTCCTAAAGTGAATTCCTTGTTTTATCAACGCTGATCTGAGATTGTCAGCATTATATATCTCACCGTTGTAGCTCAACACAAATCTTCCAGACCTGGATATCATTGGTTGATTGCTAGCTACAGATAAATCACGAATAGATAATCGGCGGTGCCCCATGAAGACACACGCAGTATCATCAGACCACATACCCTCTTGATCAGGTCCACGATGCTTCAACGAATCCACCATTCTTTGCAAAGTATTATTAGAAGAATGATCAGATTGAGAAGTAATAAATCCTACAATACCACACATGATTTATATTTACGGCTTACAATAGAATATTACGAAGACGAGGTACTCTGCTTAAAGAGAACTTCAGACCAAAATGAATCGATCTCAATTGAAAAGTTTTCAAAATTATGATCTTTTTCAACAAGCTCACGACTTCTATCCCCAAAAGTCATATCATATTTACATACTTGCATACATTCATACAAAACAGCTGACAGGCTAGAAGGATAATCATCTTTAGGCATATAACCATTATAATTATTTTTTAAAAATTTCCATGTATCGCCAACATTTCTTGATACAACTGCATTACCATATGCCATCGCTTCAAGCATGGAAAGAGATGTAAAATTATCATATTCCTGTGTTGATACATATATTTTTGACCTTGACAATAATTCTGGAATGTCAATTATTTCGTTAACTTTTACTATTTTAGATAATCCAGAACCTTTTATTCGTTTTTGTACTTTTTTTCTAACTTACCTTTGCCAATCATATGCACTTCCCACTCATCAAATACATACGGATATTTCTCATGTAATATTTCAATTGTTTCAACAAAATATAATGGGCATTTTTGATTTGTCATACGGGAGATAAATACGATTATATTGTCTTTTATTTTCGTTTTTTTAAATCTTGTTATATCTATGTAATATTAGTTAATAGATCTGATAACTGGATTTCCGTGAATATATTTATCACTAAATATTTTTTTAAAAAGTTGATACCAACTAAGCAAACCATCCGTCTTGATCATTTTTAAAAATATTCTGTACAGTAAATTAATCTTTAATTGAGGCAGTCTATATTTATATATAGGAGAAAAGTAAGTATTAGCTACACCGCAATCAGTTATCGTAATTGCGATTTTTGACCGTTTTACTTCCGAAGACATATTTAATAACCAAATTAATGGTAGGTATACTGGAGATATAAGACCTATATGAATCAAATTAATATTTAATTCATATATAGTTCGTAATATAGGAAAGGGGTTAAAATACGGATGAAACAATTTATGCTTTTCATCTACTATTACAACATTATTCACACCTATCAATCTTCCTATTTTTCTAAGATTTTGAAAAGATTTATTATCTGTGATTATATGTAGTTCATATTTTCTCTCTGAATACTGGGTATATTCGGCAAATAAATCAGCAAAAAATCTTTCAGCGCCTCCACCTCCCGTTAAATCGGCAATGCCAATCATTAAAAATGCAATTTTGTCCTTTTCCATGCTGACAAAATTATTATTAATATTTCATTTGCATCTATATATCTTTTATTCTGTGCTTTCTGTAATTGTACTCATAGCTTCTAGAAAAGGTGTAAATTTAGGTTTCGTGAGAGTATATAATTTACTATTATCAGAAATCATATCACCATCACGATATTCTGAAGAAATTACAATTTTCGGATCCTTATTAAGAATATCTCCTGCTGATAGTGCAATTTCTTTTATACTAATTGGTTTCTCTCCACCAATATTAACAATACGTGAGCCATCTATCGATAAAAGCTTAAATAGAATATTTATAAAATCATTTATATAACATAATGAAACCTTTAATCCTCCATCATCATTTTCGTCAGATAAGTTTCCTTGAATCAAAACATCATTACCTTCTTTCACAGAGTTAATTATGTTAGATGCCAGCTTATTTGTTTGTCCTGGGCCATATACACCGAACAATCTAATAATTTTTATATCCAATAGATTATTAAATAACTGAAGAGATTCTTCTGCATGTGTCTTTGATAATGTATACCAGTCACTTTTATTTAGAGTCGCGTTTTCACTTATTGGATTAAAACTTTGTTTGTATACCGATCCTGTAGACAAATATATAAATTGCTTTACGCCTAGCTGATACGACATATTCGCTATTTGAATTGGCAAACATTGATTAACCCGAAATAAATGATCAATATTGTTTGATGTATGCTTATAATAAGGTGATTGCGAAAAGAAGATAATCGCATCTATGGCTTTTGGAAAGGAATAGTCCTTTGATAACATGCCAGTTTCTGAGTCTATCGACGCCATCCCCTTAGTACTAATGGGATATATCTCCATATTAGTCTTTTGTGCATAGGAGCTAACAGCTCTTGCAATATAACCATCTGATCCAACCAATAATAATTTTGTGTCTTTGATAAACGAGCCTCTATACTAAGTTTTTTAAATTTCTATTGTTTTTTTATATTCATTAACCTGTTTCACTATGGTATTCCAACCAGAATGATTTCTATTAAACCATCTTTTTGAAAGTTCTGATATCTCAGCCAATTTCGTTTTATCCGTTAAATATTTAAGTAAATTGATATATATTTCATCTTCGTTTTTACAATTTATCATAGGCAACTCTTCCCCGTATGACTCTATAATCTGATTCTGATCTATATATGAGCAAACAGGTTTTCCTGCGGAGAGTGCTCTGAACATTACACCACCAAATGCGCCGAGCAAAAATTGGTCTATCACAATGTCACTTGCCAACATATATCTTTCATACTCAATAGTACCCATCGGGTTTTTCCACATTACATAATCTGAGATGCCAAGCTCTGTTACTAACGTTTTACTTTCTTTAATGTTATTTCCCCATTCGCACATGATAAGTCCTATGCTAAATTGGTCCTTACATAATCGAGCAAATCCTCTCAAAAATACGTTATTTGCTTTATCACGGTATCCTTTATCAGGAATCCTTTATCAGGAATCCAGTCATGTCTCGTAGGGAAAAATAAAATATATTTTACGCCTAAGTCATTCAATACTTTTTTTCTTAGATTTTGAAACCCATTTACTTTTTGTATCCTGTCTTCATTGTATGGGTGCGGGATAAATGTAAGACTATTTCCGGATAATTTTTGTGCATTTTGCATACAATCAGAATTTGTAACATAGATATGTCTAGCGCTATTAAAGGCTAAAGCAGCTAATTTTCCTGTGGAGTTATTTTCAAATGGGATGCTTCTAAGTGTCCCATGTTCAAATGCAAAATAATTATTCTGAGTCAGCAATGGGTAAATTGCGCTGGTTGAATAGCCTTGCACAATATCATAATGCTTAAATAATTTTTTAAATGGTTCAGCGTATTTTAAGTAAATCTGTAAATCGATATAATCAATATTATTATTTCTCTCCGGAAATAAATTCTTATATTTTTCATTTAAATCACTAATTAATATATCAGTCTTAGTTTTTCCAGTTAATTTATAAATAAAAATGACTAAATATGCAAAAAGATAACCTGCAATCTCTACAAATTTCGACAGGAATTTAATCAAGGGAAATAGGACTTTATTATTGATAACGACTTTACCTTTATTTGTACTTTGCAGCATATTTCTAACTTTCATTAAAAGTCTACGAACATGTTCACGACTTTGAGTAGCCATATAATATCGATTGAATCCAAACCTAATTTTATAATATATGGACTGCAATAGTTTTATTTTATTTAATATAGGGATATTCTCTCGATTTTTAGTTTTATTGAACATTGTTAGTATTATCCATAAATAATTTGCGTTCATAGCATTGCCAGATCTTTTAGCGATTAGATAATTTATACAAAGACGTAAAGGGCCTTGAACAAACCAAATTGGTCTTGAGTAACCATGTAAATCTGCAGAAAACCATTCAGGATGATGTTGATCTGAAATACCACCACTAAATGTGGCATCTTCCCACTCTGGCGTCCCCATAGCCATGATAGTAATCATTACATAATACGTCACAATCAAAACCAACCTCATTCATCATTTTCGCATTGATATATGCATTATTTGCAATATTCCCAATATGCAAGACTCTAATTTTTTGTCCATATTTAGATTCGAAATCATTAGAAAAAAATAACAAATAATCTCTACAATTAGAATCTACAGTATAATTCTGAGTCTTTGCGTTCATTTAAGATTCGTGAATTCAATTTGTAAGTGCAACTCAATTAGGTGGCACGAACGGCAAGCTGCGGTAGCATCCTTACCTTTCGTTCCAGCAAGAAAGAGAGGCACAGATGAGACACTACACACAGCTTACCGAGCATCAACGTTACCAGATTTGCGCCCTGATGAAAGCAGGACATACACAAACGGAGATAGCCGCCTTGATAGGCGTACATAAATCTACTATTAGCCGTGAACTCAGACGCAACCGTGGCTTGAGAGGCTATCGACCCCGCCAAGCTCAGTTGCTCCGGCAAGCGCGTCGAGAAGCCAGTCAACAACAGCGACTCCCCACGACCTTGTGGGAGCGAGTAGAGGTCTGGCTGCCGGACGAATGGAGTCCTGAGCAAATCAGTGACTGGTTGCATAAACGAGAAGGTATCGCTCTGAGTCATGAATGGATATATCACTACATATACCAGGATAAGGCAGACGGCGGTGAGCTGTACCGGTACTTGCGTTGCCAGAAGAAACGAAAGAAGCGTTATGGTAGTTATCAACGTCGTGGGGTTCTGGTGAATCAGATCAGCATTGATAAGCGTCCCGCCATTGTGAACAGGAAGACACGCATCGGTGACTGGGAAGTGGACACCGTCATCGGCAAAGGCCATCGACAGGCGCTGGTCACCTTGAGCGAGCGCAAGTCGATGTACACCTTGATTGCACAGGTGAAACGACGAACTGCCTCTGCCGTCAGGCAAGCTATCGTGCGATTGTTGTCTAATATGAAGGCGTCGGTTCACACGATCACCTCGGATAATGGAAAAGAATTTGCTGAGCATGAGGTTATTGCTCAACAATTGAACGCGGGGTTCTATTTTGCACATCCTTATGCCTCCTGGGAACGGGGTTTAAATGAAAATATCAATGGTCTCATTCGACAGTACTTCCCAAAGAAAATGGACTCCAGCACGATTACACAAAAGCAGTTAAACTTGGTCATGAAAAAACTCAATCACCGTCCCAGAAAAACACTTAATTCAAAAACACCACATGAAGTCTTTTTTAACATCAACGTTGCACTTCAAAGTTGAATCCGCGCTATTAATTAAGTCTCTGATTACACTTTCTTGAATGTACTTATAAATTGCAGCGTCCCGATGAAAAGTATACGCCTGACATATTCAATACTCTCTCCTTTGAACCATGTGGCATCAGGCGCGGAAAATCCCTGTTTCTCCCGCTCTATGACCTCTTCGGGAACGTACCTGCTCAGCATTTTTCTCAAGAGTAATTTACCATCGTTTGTCTTTTGAAAATATTTGACTGTTTTCGCTCCTGGCTTATTTTCATTTAATTTTACTACCTCATCCAGATTGTCCAGTTTCAGCTTTACCGGAACTTTCATTGCGAAATCTACCAGGTCATTGTCCAGAAAAGGCACCCGGGTCTCCAGACCATGTGCCATGGATAATTTGTCCTCTACAACTAATAATCCATGCAGAAAGGTCTTGGCTTCAAAATACAGGGAGTGATTGACATAATCTTCCGGGCGGGTCAGTGTGGCTGCGTGGCTGTCAAACACGTCGCGGAAAATATCTCTGGTCCATACATTCTCGACATCTTTCCATATGAGTTTGAATACCTCCTTGATAACCTGGTTTGGGATCAGTCTCTGCCAGTAAACGTAGCACTTGTCTATATAATGTTCAAAGTCATCATTTACCACCGCACGGTAGTAACGCCAGGGATATCCTCCGAACAACTCATCGCCTCCCGTACCTGACAGCACGACCTTGACAAATTTACTGGCAAGTTGTGCCGCGTAATAGTTCGGGTAGCTCTGGCCAACACGCGGTTCTTCCAGGTGCCAGGCAAGTTTTGGAATCACCCTTTCCATGTCCCCTGCCTTCAGAACCATTTCATAATGTTCGGTCTTGAACTGGTACGACATTCGTTCTGCTGCCTGGCGTTCATCGAAACTGATTTCTACACCGGATGCAGAGCTGAGATCAAATCCGCAGGTAAAGGATTTGATATAAGGGAACTCTGTGGCAGCCAGTGCAGTGATGGAGCCAGAGTCCATACCTCCGCTTAGGTAGACCCCTACATCAACATCCGCCACGAGCTGCCTGGAGACCGCCTGGCGAAACAACCGATCTAGCTCTTCCAGGTATTCCTGTTCATCATTAACTGTTTCAGGCTCTGAAAATGAATAATCCCAGTACCGTTGTATTTGATATTTACCATCCTGGCTGATCTTGAGATAGCAACCAGCTTCCAGCAGGTTTACCCCCTTGAACAGGGTTTTATCCGTGAAGAAATTCTGGAATGTGAAATACTCCATCAATCCTTCCGGATCCATTTCTGCTTTGTAGCTCCCATGCGCGAGGATGGCCTTGATTTCCGAACCGAACAGGAAGGTGTTTCCATTCCGACTGTAATACAGCGGTTTGATACCGTAGCGATCCCTGGCCAGATACATCTCCTTTTGTTTTCTGTCCCAGAAAGCGAAGGCGAACATTCCATTGAACCTGTGTACTACCTCAATACCACATTCCTTAAGGGCATATAAGACCACCTCGCTGTCCGTACGGGATAGGAACCTGTAACCCAAGCGACTGTAATTCAGCCCGCAGTTCCCGAAAATTATAAACTTCACCGTTGTAACTGAGAACATAACGGCCATCACGACTCTGCATTGGCTGATTACCCGCTGGTGAAAGATCAATAATTGCCAATCTGCGATGGCCGAGCGCTATAGGCCCTTCGTGCCAATGACCCTCTCCATCAGGACCTCTATGAGCAATTACATCGGTCATCTTTTTTAAGAGAACAGGTGAAATTGGTGCCCCATCTAGATGAATAATTCCTGCGATACCACACATAAATCTACAAAATTCTTTTTTATCTAAATTAGTTTCTTGATTTTGCACGTCTTGAAGCTAAATCCATCTTGTGTTCATTTCTCCAGTTGATTAGTTCCTGCAGTCCATCCTTCAGATCCTTTTCCGCAGCAAATCCGATTTCTTCAGATGCAAGTTTAGGACAACCAATACGATTTTTAACAAATGTAGCCTGACTATTTGGCTTATAACGTATTGATTGTTTTAAATCTGTCAGTTCTAACAACAACTCAGCTAGTTGCTTTAAGGAAGTTCTTTTACCAGTCCCTACGTTATAAAACCTTGCCATCGTTTCAGTCTTCATTGCACAAATATTTGCCATTGCACAATCTTTCACTGATATAAAATCAAATGCCTCACTCCAGTCTCCAAGAATTGTCGGTCCTTCACCACGTTCGATTGCATCAAGCATTTTCATGATTACAGCAATATACGCACCTTGGTAATCCTGTCTTGGGCCATAGACATTCATATACCGTAACCCAACAAATGGTAAGCCATAGCGATAATGATAAGCGGTCGCCATCGCTTCACCTGCGATTTTTGTTGCGCCATAGAAATTCTTATTATTAAAAGGATGGGCTTCTGTCATTGGTTCTTCAATCGCATCACCATATACTGATGCGGATGATGAGCACACTAATCTCTTAATATCATTCTTAACACATGATTCGAGAACATTAAATGTTCCACGTATATTCACGTCAAATGCCGCTTGTGGAAATTCATGGCACTGCAATAACCATAATGCAGCAAAATGAAATACACCATCCATTCCATTAACTGCATTATTGAGAATATCTAACTGACAGATATCACCTCCAACATTAAAGATCTTCACCCTTGGATCAGATAAAATCTTCTCAAGATTTTCTTTTGTTCCTCGGACGAAGTTATCGTAAATAACGATTTCACTAACATCTTCTTTGCATAACTCTTCAACAGTATGTGACCCGATAAGACCAGCGCCACCGATTACCAGAAATTTTTTGCCTTTAATATCCATGTTTCTTTCCCTACTTAAATATGAATTGAATTGACTACAGAATTAATAACGCATTCTTGGCCTTGTTCATCCAAATAAGGATGAATAGGTAAGCTAATTACCTTTTTTGATACTTTGTTTGCAACAGGAAATTCCTGGCTGTTTGATGAAAAACAAGGTTGTTTATTCAATGCTATAGGATAATGAATTGCAGTTGGTACACTTGCCTCTTTCAGCTTTTCTTGAAATATTGATCGGTTTTCTACTTGTATTGTGTATTGTGCATATACACTAGTGTTAAATTTTTCAATATAAGGAATAGTGACTGAATTTACATTTCGTAAGAATAAATTGTATTTCTCTGCAATATCTTGTCGTAATTTTATTTCTGATTGAAAAATGTCTAATTTCGCCATTAACACCGCTGCCTGAATCGTATCCATACGACCATTAATGCCTATTCTTGAATGATGATATCTCTTATCTTGTCCATGAACGCGAATCTCCCGTATTTTTTTTGCCAATTTATCATCATTGGTAAAACATGCACCACTGTCACCATAACCCCCTAGAGGTTTTGATGGAAAAAAAGCTAGTGCAACCTATCGAAGATAAGCTGCATGATGACTTTACATTTTGTTTTGCGCCGAAACTTTGAGCAGCATCCTCAATTACCGGTAAATCATATTTTTCAGCTATTTCATTGATCGCATCAAAATCTGCACATTGCCCGTAAAGGTTGACGGCCATTATTGCCTTTGTTTGGGAAGTGATAGCGTCATTAATTTTAGCCGGATCGATGTTGAAAGTTCTTTCATCAATATCAACAAATTTCGGCGTTGCACCAAGTAATACAATCATTTCAGCAGTGGCAATAAACGTGAATGGTGTAGTTATTACTTCATCACCTGATTTAATGCCGAGAGCCATCATGGCAATTAGTAAGGCATCTGTCCCACTAGAGACCGTAATACAATTGTTTACGCCAACAAAATCTACCAACCTTTCCTCAAGTTCATATACTTCGGGACCCATGATGTACTGACCATGATCTAAAACTTTTTTTATATTGAGTTCAACCTTATCTCTGATGAGAACTTGCTGGGCTTTTAGATCAATAAATTCCATTTTCAGGCTATCTTTTCTAACCTCGAACCAGAAAGCTTGTAGTGGTTCCCTGTATGTTTACATATCTCTTCTTTGTTTCCCGTTAACGGCAAATCTAATCTTTCACCATATTCACTCATCCAGCCTATCTGCTTTGCAGGAACACCAACCATTAAGGCGTAATCAGAAACATCTCTATTAATAACAGCACCAGCTCCCACGAAAGCGTATTTGCCAATAGTCACCCCGCAAATAATCGTACAATTCGCTCCAAGTGTTACACCTTGTCTTACAAGAGTGTCCTGATATTCATCCCTTCGTGAAACAGCAGATCTGGGGCTATATACATTGGTGAACACCATGCTTGGGCCGCAAAAGACATAATCTTCCAAAGTCACGTTATCAAAAACAGATACATTATTTTGGATTTTGACATTATTGCCAATTCTTACGTTGTTTCCAAGATAAACATTTTGACCAAGTGAACAATTTTTTCCAATAACTGCCTTGCTACATACGTGAGTCCAGTGCCAGATCTTAGTATCGTCACCAATGATAGCGCCATCATCTATATATGCTGATTCATGCGCTTGATAATTACCTTTCATTCTAATATTCCAATGGCAGTGATACTAATCTGCCATCTCTTGCCGAAAGATACATAGCAATAATTGTTTCCAGTGAACGCAAACCTTCACGCCCATCCGTCTCTGGCATAGATTTACCACGTAAAACTTTAATAACATTTTCGTAATACAATGGATGTCCAATTCCATAGACTGATGACGTTTGATAATTTGAATCTTTTATTCTCTTATCAGCTTCGTCATTATCTTTAAATTCCCAGTGTTTTATTTCATTTACTGCAATTCCACCAATCTCCACAGTCCAATTTTCGCCAAGAATGGTTATGGATCCTTCATAATTTTTTGGATAAGTCAGCATCGTCACATTCAGTGACCCCAGTGCACCAGATCGCCACTTAATACTTGCTACGCCGGTATCTTCAACCTCTATATTCCTCTCAAGTGTCCCTGTATATGAATAAACGCTTTCAATCGGCCCTATCAACCAGTCGAGAAGATCAACGTAGTGACTGGCTTGATTCATAAATGCACCACCATCAAATTCCCAGGTACCCCTCCACTTTGCCTGATCATAGTATTCCTGTCCGCGAGTCCAGAATACATTTACTGTAACCATATATATCCGACCAAATCGTTTTTTAGACACGGCAGATTTTAGTAATTGCAGAGTAGGGTTGAGTCTATTTTGCTTAACAACAAATAGGTGAACACCTTGTTCATCTGCAATACGAACCATACGTTTCCCATCTGTCAACCGCGTTGCCATGGGTTTTTCCGTGATAATGTGCCTTCCTGCTTTTGCCACAGATATTACTTGTTCAGGGTGTAATCCACTGGGTGTGCAGATAACAACCACATCAGCCTCGCTCTTGGATAACATTTCATTAAGAGAGTAGTAGCCGGGGACTTTATATTTTTCACTAACCTGTTTAAGTAATGTTTCGTTTAAATCACAAACTGCAACTAACTCGGCGTTATCTGAATGCTGTAATATTGCATCGAAATGTTTAGGTGAAATTCTGCCACAGCCAACTAAAGCAAACTTAATTTTTCTGTCTTCTATCTTGTAAGGTGACCTATACATAATATTATCTCGCTGTTTATTGACCCAGTTAAACACGCTGCCGCCCTACAGTGTCATTTAGACCCCGCATACATAATTAACTTTTGCCTTTATTTAGTTTTTATTTCTTTTAATATCTAAAATGTCTGGCACAAAGATTCTATCTCTCGAAATATGCTGTTCTAATGAAGCCAGTAATTCTGTAGTGTCATCTAGAGATGTTATGACACAGGCATCAAATTCTTTAATTTCTTCTATTGAACTCCAGACAGGCATACCTAAAAACTTTTTCTTTTCCGGTTTACTTTGCAATACACCCTTAATTTTAATTCCTTGTTCGGTAGCCCGTAGACTGGCAATCTCTGCTAATTCGGATACACCAAATAGCAGAATATTTTGATAGTGTTTTTTCTTACATTCATCAAAGATGCTGGCACAAGACTGGCTAGCACGCCGATAGAAATCAAAGGAAGTGGAAAGGTACTGTGCAGTCAAACGGCTTTTTTCAGTAAACCCTTTTGGGGTCAAATAGTACAGGTAGCGGTTTGGAGGAATCTGATCGACCTTGACCAGTCCCTTTTTGATGCATCTTTTCAGATAGGCATTAGCAAGCCCTAACGCTACGCCAAGCTGGTTCGCAAGTCGTCGCTGTGTAACCTTACTGTTATTCTCGATGGTTTCAAGAATCTCCAGGGTTAAGGATTCTTCTCTATCTGTATTGTTCATTTCGTGAACAGTATAGATATCTTTGTTCAAAAAATGAACATCTGAAGTGTAAAACCAATCTAAATTAGGAAGTTATCATATAACTCTATGATATTACTTCAATATTTTCCTGTTCTATCTCAATCCTAGCCTGCTTATCCAGAATATTGATCAGAATAATAGCCCTATCACGCGAAGTTTTGGCATGGAATAAGCCTTCATAGCCCTCAAATAACCCCTCTGCAACTCGTACTGGCTGCCCTTTTCTAAGTTTTGCCTTAGGTAAAATTTGGATGCCACGGTTATCTTCACGTTGTCTTAAAGCAGTTATTAAAATGTCCGGTACCCTGGCAGGATTAGATCCGAACCGCACTACATTATTGACCCCTACTGTTGAACGGAGTGGCCTCCAATCATCAATACCGGCATCAAGATGAATAAATAGATAACGCGGGAACATAGGCCCTATATCTGTTCGAGCCCGATTATTACGACGCCTCCTTATCTGAGCCATAGGTAGATAGGTTGGATAACCTTGTCGGTTCAGATTTTCTTGCGCAACAATTTCCTGACGGGGCTTAGTTTGAATAAGGTACCAAGATTTCATACTCTAAGTTGTAAGTAACAGTCCACATTTAGGAGCTGTTTAAAATTTCATTTTCAATTAGATAGTTAATAAGCTGCTCCACACACTCCTCGATAGATAAATTTCCCGTATCAATAGCCATTTCAGTATTGTCAGGTATCTCATAGGGTGAACTGATCCCTGTGAATTCTGGAATTTCACCAGCTCTAGCCTTTTTGCACATCCCTTTTACATCTCGTTTTTCACAAACAGGAAGCGAAGCGTCACAAAAGGCCTCAATAAACTCCCCAGGTGCAACTAGGTCTCTTGCAATCTGGCGGTCTTTTCTAAAAGGAGAAATAAATGCTGTCAGGGTGATGACACCTGCCTGCATCAACAAATTGCTAACTTCACCAATCCGGCGGATATTTTCAGTACGGTCATCATTGGAAAATCCCAGGTCCTTGCATAGCCCATGTCGCACATTATCTCCATCAAGAACAAATGTACGCACCACCTGTTTATGGAGGTAGTCTTCTACTGCATGTGCCGTCGTAGATTTGCCAGAACCTGACAAGCCAGTAAACCAAAGAATACAGCTTTTGTGGCCGTTAAGTTTATCACGATCCTGTCGTTTTACAGTAGGCTCATGCCAAATAATATTTTCATTTATAGGTTTCATTTATCTCTTCTTACGCCCAACGCAAACATAATCAAACCCTTCAGCTTCCATCAAAGCAGGTTCATAAACATTGCGCAAATCAATAAATATATAGTTTTGCATCATTTTTTGATTTTTTTCAGATCAAGTCCTCGGTATTCATTCCATTCTGTTAATAATAGGGCTGTATCAGCTTCATGGAACACTTCATGGAGTTTATCGACAAAGGTAATGCTCTTAGGTAATAGAGTTTTAGCTTCATTCATACCTTTAGGATCATGGGCGCGGATGACAGCACCTTCTTCAATAAGTTTGGGCAATATAAATAATGCTGGAGCATCACGCATATCATCGGTCTCTGGTTTAAAAGTAAGGCCAATTACAGCAATTACCTTACCGGAAACATCACCATCCAATGCGTCCTTAATCTTGCTAACCATTCTTGCCTTTTGTGCCTCATTTACCTCAATAACAGATTCAACAATTCGACTGGAAACACCACTTTCCTGAGCAATTCGTACTAGTGCTTTTGCATCCTTAGGAAAGCAAGATCCACCATAACCTGGGCCTGCGTGTAAAAACTTACGCCCTATCCTATCGTCAAGACCCATACCTTTTGCAACAGCATGAATGTCGGCCCCGACGACTTCACAGAGCATGGACATTTCATTAATAAAGCTGATCTTCGTCGCTAGAAAAGTATTACTTGCATATTTAATCAACTCTGCACTTTCCAAGTCTGTTGTGACGATCGGTGTCTCAATTAAGTTCAAGGGCCGATAAAGCTCATGCAGCCTATTAGCAGCGCGTTCATTTTCAACACCGATAACAACACGATTTGGCCTCATGAAATCGGAAATGGCGGCACCTTCTCTCAGAAACTCCGGATTTGAAGCCACATCAAAATCAGCATTAGGATTTACATCAGAAATGATTTTTTTTACATTTCTTGCGGTACCGACTGGCACTGTAGATTTATTGACTACAACTGTATAATTTTTTAGGTACTTCGCTATGTCTTTTGCAGCCTGGAAAACATATGACAGATCAGCATGGCCATCACCACGGCGAGATGGTGTCCCGACGGCAATAAAAATTAGATCAGCTTGAGCTAATTCACCATTGTAACTATTATTAAACTTTAACCTTCCATTGCTGACATTTTTTTTAACGAGCTCATCTAAACCTGGTTCATATATAGGAACTTCACCGTTATTTAAACGATCAATTTTATTGCTATCGACATCGGTACATGTCACATCTACACCAAATTCAGCGAAACAAACACCAGATACTAGTCCGACATAACCACTGCCAATTATTGTGATTTTCAACGAACTTCTCCGAATTAAAGGCGGATAAGTTTAATGCCATCCGGAATGGAATCCCTAACCAGCATATGATTTATATCAAAAACAATTCCACTTCCATCAACTAATAATCCTGATATGAGGTCCCATCCATCATCTACATATTCAACATGGGGTACGGCGAGAATGACAACATTACCCAAAATCATTTCGCTATAGGATTTAAGTTTTACTCCATAATCTTTTAGTGTTTCCTGTTTGTCAGCAAGGGGATCATGAACTTGGACTTCAATGTCCTTTTCTCGGAGCTCACTGAGCACATCAATTACGCGAGTATTCCGTGTGTCAGAAACATTTTCCTTGAAAGTAAAACCTAGAATACTGACGACAGTATCTTTTATTCTAAAGCCACTCTTGTTTAGAGATTTCATAACCTGAGAGGCAACGTATTTCCCCATTTCATCATTTATTCTCCTGCCTGCCAGAATTACCTTGGGATCGTAGCCGGATGTTTCTGCCTTATATGTTAAATAATATGGATCTACCCCTATACAGTGTCCACCCACCAAACCGGGCTTAAATGACAAAAAGTTCCATTTTGTCTCTGCAGCAGCGAGCACATCACCAGTATCAATATCCAAGTTTCCGAATATTATTGCCAACTCATTCATTAATGATACATTCAAGTCACGCTGAGTATTTTCAATGACCTTAGCTGCCTCTGCTACCTTGATCGATGGTGCCATGTGTATTCCGGCTTTCACAACTGAACCATATACTTCTGCAACCACAGAAAGTGTTTCTAGATCCTGAGCCGATACTACTTTTTTAATCTTCTCAAAAGTATGTTCTTTATCCCCTGGGTTGATTCTTTCAGGTGAATAACCGACAAAAAAGTCTTTGCCTGCCTTAAGCCCCGAACCGTTTTCAAGCTGTGGTATGCATTCTTCTTCAGTAGCGCCAGGATAAACTGTCGATTCATAGATGACGATATCATTTTTTTTCAAAACCTTACTCAATATACTGCTGGCCGCTAATAACGCTGATAAATCGGGTTGCTTCGATGCATTAATAGGGGTAGGTACAACGACAATATGAAAATCCGCTTCTTTAAGGACTTGATGATCGGATGTGAATACAATATCAGCGCTTTTTAACTCAGTTTTACAAACCTCGCCTGTTGCATCTTCATTCCTTTCTAATTCTGAAATTCGTCCAGCATTAATATCAAATCCTATAACTCTTGACTGATTGGCAAAAGAAATAGCAACAGGTAGGCCGACATAACCAAGACCTAAAACGGATATTTTTCTGTTATGGCTCATTATTTAACCTCGCGGATTCAACTTTGAAGTGCAACGTTGATGTTAAAAAAGACTTCATGTGGTGTTTTTGAATTAAGTGTTTTTCTGGGGCGGTGATTGAGTTTTTTCATGACCAAGTTTAACTGCTTTTGTGTAATCGTGCTGGAGTCCATTTTCTTTGGGAAGTACTGTCGAATGAGACCATTGATATTTTCATTTAAACCCCGTTCCCAGGAGGCATAAGGATGTGCAAAATAGAACCCCGCGTTCAATTGTTGAGCAATAACCTCATGCTCAGCAAATTCTTTTCCATTATCCGAGGTGATCGTGTGAACCGACGCCTTCATATTAGACAACAATCGCACGATAGCTTGCCTGACGGCAGAGGCAGTTCGTCGTTTCACCTGTGCAAATCAAGGTGTACATCGACTTGCGCTCGCTCAAGGTGACCAGCGCCTGTCGATGGCCTTTGCCGATGACGGTGTCCACTTCCCAGTCACCGATGCGTGTCTTCCTGTTCACAATGGCTGGACGCTTATCAATGCTGCCCTGATTCACCAGAACCCCACGACGTTGATAACTACCATAACGCTTCTTTCGTTTCTTCTGGCAACGCAAGTACCGGTACAGCTCACCGCCGTCTGCCTTGTCCTGGTATATGTAGTGATATATCCATTCATGACTCAGAGTGATACCTTCTCGTTTATGCAACCGTTCACTGATTTGCTCAGGACTCCATTCGTCCCGCAGCCAGACCTCTACTCGCTCCCACAAGGTCGTGGGGAGTCGCTGTTGTTGGCTGGCTTCTCGACGCGCTTGCCGGAGCAACTGAGCTTGGCGGGGTCGATAGCCTCTCAAGCCACGGTTGCGTCTGAGTTCACGGCTAATAGTAGATTTATGCACGCCTATCAAGGCGGCTATCTCCGTTTGTGTATGTCCTGCTTTCATCAGGGCGTAAATCTGGTAACGTTGATGCTCGGTAAGCTGTGTGTAGTGTCTCATCTGTGCCTCTCTTTCTTGCTGGAACGAAAGGTAAGGATGCTACCGCAGCTTGCCGTTCGTGCCACCTAATTGAGTTGCACTTACAAATTGAATTCACGCCTTATAATAATTTAAATACCATTTTACAAACTTCGCCACTCCGACCTCAATAGGTGTTTCAGGCACAAATTCTACATCTTTAACTAAATCGTCAATATCCGCATAAGTTGCCTTTACGTCACCGGGCTGCATACCTAAATAATTTTTTATTGCGTTTTTCCCCAGGCATTTCTCCAGCACCTCAATAAATCGCATCAGCTCGACAGGTTTATGATTGCCAATGTTATAAATTCTGTAAGGAGCCTGGCTTGTCCCAGGATTAGGCGCCATGCTATTCCAATTATCATCTGGTTTAGCAATAAATTTGGTCACTCGAGCTACGCCATCAACAATATCATCAATATAAGTAAAATCACGGCTGTGATCACCATTATTGAATATATCGATCGGTTCCCCCGCTAGAATCTTTTTGGTAAACAGAAACAAAGACATATCAGGACGTCCCCAGGGTCCATACACCGTAAAAAACCTTAGCCCTGTTGTAGGCAGATTATATAAATGACTGTAGGAATGAGCCATCAGCTCATTAGCTTTTTTTGTAGCACCATATATTGATACAGGATGATTAGCATTATTTTGCGTAGAAAAAGGTAACTGAGTGTTTGCACCATATATTGAACTTGATGAAGCGTACACAAGGTGTTCCACCTGCTGGATGCGGCACCCTTCCAATATATTAATGAATCCATCAAGGTTGGAACGAACATAGGCATGTGGATTTACAAGTGAATACCTTACACCAGCCTGCGCTGCTAGATGGATAACTCTTTGGGGTTGTGAATTTCTGAATAAATCATTGATGTCCTTCTGATTAGCGATATCGAGTTTTAAAAATTTAAACCTGTCACTAGCAGGAATTGACTCCAACCTATCTTTTTTTAACTGGACATCATAGTAATCATTAAGATCATCGATCCCGATAATTTCATTACCATGTTCTAATAGTTTTTTAGCAACGGCTGCCCCAATAAAACCTGCAACCCCAGTAATTAAAATCTTCATAATGATCTGAATTTTTCAATTTAAATTAAAAAAACAGTCTAGATCAGTTCGTCTGGACAAATCATATGGGATTAATACAAACTCAGGTATTCCTACCGGTATCAATTTCCACAGTATATCTCGGTAAATAATGGCGTCCCCAACCGGGTTCGAACCGGTGTTGCCGCCGTGAAAGGGCAGTGTCCTAGGCCACTAGACGATGGGGACAACAATAACTATGTGACACACAAAAAAAGCTGGTTCCCCAGCTTGTATAAATAACCTGGTGGAGCCAGGCGGGATCGAACCGCCGACCTCTTGCATGCCATGCAAGCGCTCTCCCAGCTGAGCTATGGCCCCGGATAGTCACAAATAAAAACGCTACAACTAACAAGGATAACCCATTTTACCGCTAAAGCGGGTTTATCTGCTTATTCAATATGCGCGGATTCAACTTTGAAGTGCAACGTTGATGTTAAAAAAGACTTCATGTAGTGTTTTTGAATTAAGTGTTTTTCTGGGACGGTGATTGAGTTTTTTCATGACCAAGTTTAACTGCTTTTGTGTAATCGTGCTGAAGTCCATTTTCTTTGGGAAGTACTGTCGAATGAGACCATTGATATTTTCATTTAAACCCCGTTCCCAGGAGGCATAAGGATGTGCAAAATAGAACCCCGCGTTCAATTGTTGAGCAATAACCTCATGCTCAGCAAATTCTTTTCCATTATCCGAGGTGATCGTGTGAACCGACGCCTTCATATTAGACAACAATCGCACGATAGCTTGCCTGACGGCAGAGGCAGTTCGTTGTTTCACCTGTGCAAATCAAGGTGTACATCGACTTGCGCTCGCTCAAGGCGACCAGCGCCTGTCGATGGCCTTTGCCGATGACGGTGTCCACTTCCCAGTCACCGATGCGTGTCTTCCTGTTCACAATGGCTGGACGCTTATCAATGCTGCCCTGATTCACCAGAACCCCACGACGTTGATAACTACCATAACGCTTCTTTCGTTTCTTCTGGCAACGCAAGTACCGGTACAGCTCACCGCCGTCTGCCTTGTCCTGGTATATGTAGTGATATATCCATTCATGACTCAGAGCGATACCTTCTCGTTTATGCAACCAGTCACTGATTTGCTCAGGACTCCATTCGTCCGGCAGCCAGACCGCTACTCGCTCCCACAAGGTCGTGGTGAGTCGCTGTTGTTGGCTGGCTTCTCGACGCGCTTGCCGGAGCAACTGAGCTTGGCGGGGTCGATAGCCTCTCAAGCCACGGTTGCGTCTGAGTTCACGGCTAATAGTAGATTTATGCACGCCTATCAAGGCGGCTATCTCCGTTTGTGTATGTCCTGCTTTCATCAGGGCGTAAATCTGGTAACGTTGATGCTCGGTAAGCTGTGTGTAGTGTCTCATCTGTGCCTCTCTTTCTTGCTGGAACGAAAGGTAAGGATGCTACCGCAGCTTGCCGTTCGTGCCACCTAATTGAGTTGCATTTACAAATTGAATTCACGATGTAATTTTATCCCGGATACTCATTAAATAATACCCTGAGAAAACAGGCGGGAGAATTTACGTGAGCCCTTATATCCTGTCAAGCCATAGGAAGTTTTCGAATGTGGTCTATGGCCCGTTCAACCCTTTCGATTACCCTTTTCTGTCCAATTAATGACAGGGTCGTGTCAATCGATGGTGAGATAGCATTACCAGTTACGGCAACCCGTAAAGGCTGGGCAATCTTTCCGAGTTTGATACCGCTAACGACAGCAACCTCCTCGATAACATTATGGATTGCCGGGGCAGACCAATCTGACATGGTCTGAAAGGACTTTTGCAAGAGAGAAAAAGGTTCGAGCACGTCGGATTGTAGATGCTTTCTAGCCGCCGTTTCATCAAACGTATCAAAATCCTCAAAGAAATACCGACTTTGTGATGCCATATCAGAAAGCGTTTTCACTCTATCTTTTTGAGCAACGACTATTTGCTCCAATGACGGACCAATGTTGGTATTAATGTCGTGAGATCTTAGGTAATCAGCTAGCAACCCGCTGAGACGTTTAGAACCAACAGTTTTAATATAATGCTGATTTAACCAGATTAGTTTGTCCGGATTAATTGATGCGGCTGACTTGTTTACATTTGTAAAATCAAATAATTCAACCATTTCATTGGCAGAAAATATCTCCTGGTCTCCATGCGACCACCCCAACCTAACCAAGTAATTCAATATTGCCTCTGGCAAATATCCTTGGTCTCGATAATCCAGAATACTGGAAATTTCTTGGCGCTTGGATAGTTTCTTGCCGTCTTCACCCAAAATCAAAGGAACGTGAGCATATTCAGGCAAGCTTTTGCCCAACGCACTGAAGATATTTATTTGTCTTGGGGTATTATTTAAATGATCATCACCGCGAATTACATGGGTTATATCCATATCCATATCATCCACAACGACGGTAAGATTATAGGTAGGGGTGCCGTCTGAACGGGCAATAATCAAATCATCAAGTTCGTTATTCTGGTAAATCACTTTACCTTGTATCATGTCGTTAACTACGACTTGGCCTGTCTGTCGATTTTTAAAGCGCACCACCGGTGTGGTGTTATCGGATGGAGGCGCAGTCCTCACCCTACAACGGCCATTATATTTTGGCTTGTCTCCCCTGGCCATTGCCTCTGCCCGCATATTATCAAGCTCATCCTTGCTACAATAGCAATGATAGGCCTTTCCATCCTCCAACAGTTGCTCTATGACTGCAGAATATCGTTCCCCTCTCTTTGATTGACTAAATGGCCCTTTATCATGATTCAGCCCTAACCATTTCATCCCATCGAGTATCATGTCCATCGCTTCGGTAGTTGATCGCTCCCTGTCAGTATCTTCAATCCGCAGGATAAATTCTCCTCCTTGATGTCGAGCATACAGCCATGAAAACAGGGCTGTTCGAACACCACCAATATGTAAGAATCCTGTCGGACTAGGAGCAAAACGGGTTCTAACGGTCATTTTAATTTCTCAGTAAATTTAGAAATACAAAATTCTAGTAATTTTTTTTCAACTACAGCATTTCGTAAAATTATTGTCATTTTCGCTTTAATCTTTATACTTCCATACTCACTAATTACATTGATTTAGGGCGATTAGCTCAGCGGGAGAGCGCTGCCTTCACACGGCAGAGGTCGCCGGTTCAATCCCAGCATCGCCCACCAATATTATCAATAGGTTAACCCAATTATAACTCATTATTTTTTCCTGTAATTTGTTTGGTGGTGCAAAGCGCATCATTTCGCTCTTGCTCAGTATCAGAGTTTAAAAAATTTGCCATGATACTGAGTGACCCCCCTTATGTAATGAGTGAATGCCGGTTCTCCCATCCCCACATTTTTCGGAAAGGATCTAATGTCCGCTTTATGTCAAAATCGGACATTCAATGTGCAGTAAATTACCAACTATTTAATGATTGGTATTTTCTTGGAACTGATGACTTTCGAAATGGTACAGTACAAGTTATTCCCAAACTTTATGTCTGAACCTGCTTCAGAGGGCAATGCAGTTTGACTCGTTACCCTAGTGATTATAACTTGGTCCCATAATCTTTTATACGTCGTAAGGTGATGAATATCCATAAATATCCATATATTCTAACAAACCATCTATATCACGAAAGTGCTTAGCCTTAGCACGAGGCCAAGGATCTTTTTTATCAGATTTATGATAGTCTAACTGCATAGCTCGAAGGCAATCGGGGTGCATGTCGAGATTGATGAACTCGACGCGGATTCAACTTTGAAGTGCAACGTTGATGTTAAAAAAGACTTCATGTAGTGTTTTTGAATTAAGTGTTTTTCTGGGGCGGTGATTGAGTTTTTTCATGACCAAGTTTAACTGCTTTTGTGTAATCGTGCTGGAGTCCATTTTCTTTGGGAAGTACTGTCGAATGAGACCATTGATATTTTCATTTAAACCCCGTTCCCAGGAGGCATAAGGATGTGCAAAATAGAACCCCGCGTTCAATTGTTGAGCAATAACCTCATGCTCAGCAAATTCTTTTCCATTATCCGAGGTGATCGTGTGAACCGACGCCTTCATATTAGACAACAATCGCACGATAGCTTGTCTGACGGCAGAGGCAGTTCGTCGTTTCACCTGTGCAAATCAAGGTGTACATCGACTTGCGCTCGCTCAAGGTGACCAGCGCCTGTCGATGGCCTTTGCCGATAACGGTGTCCACTTCCCAGCCACCGATGCGTGTCTTCCTGTTCACAATGGCGGGACGCTTATCAATGCTGCCCTGATTCACCAGAACCCCACGACGTTGATAACCACCATAACGCTTCTTTCGTTTCTTCTGGCAACGCAAGTACCGGTACAGCTCACCGCCGTCTGCCTTGTCCTGGTATATGTAGTGATATATCCATTCATGACTCAGAGCGATACCTTCTCGTTTATGCAACCAGTCACTGATTTGCTCAGGACTCCATTCGTCCCGCAGCCAGACCTCTACTCGCTCCCACAAGGTCATGGGGAGTCGCTGTTGTTGGCTGGCTTCTCGACGCGCTTGCCGGAGCAACTGAGCTTGGCGGGGTCGATAGCCTCTCAAGCCACGGTTGCGTCTGAGTTCACGGCTAATAGTAGATTTATGCACGCCTATCAAGGCGGCTATATCTCCGTTTGTGTATGTCCTGCTTTCATCAGGGCGTAAATCTGGTAACGTTGATGCTCGGTAAGCTGTGTGTAGTGTCTCATCTGTGCCTCTCTTTCTTGCTGGAACGAAAGGTAAGGATGCTACCGTAGCTTGCCGTTCGTGCCACCTAATTGAGTTGCACTTACAAATTGAATTCACGTATAGAAACAACTGGGTTGAAAATATAAATAGCAAAATAAAAATATCTTCAACCATTATCCAATCTGCTTCTCTTGATAGGAACAATTATTTTCATTACTAGTATATGTGGTTTTTTATCTACACCACTATAGATGGTAACGAAACCACATCGACAGTACCACGTAGGACAGTCTCTTTAGTTGGTTATATAATCAATTAGCCTGAAATATTTAGAATAATGTTTCATCAAACCATAATTCAACTTTCAACTTGGACCTGCAAATTTTCTCATTATTCAAGACAGACATTCACGTTTCAGGTTACGTGCTTGAGAATTGAAATTAGTGGGCCTAGGTGTTTCTCATAATGCTTCCATTTATTGATGGAACTTTTGTAAATGGGTTTACGTACTTGTAAAGTACTTGCCGTTCTTACAGCACGCTTATTTTTGTAAAAATCCAGACATTTTTCGTCCCATTCCAATCCAAGAAAATCAATTAATTGCCGACTAATGATTTCTTGCTTTGTAATCAAATCTTCATACGCTACATCTAATATTTCAGTTTAAAATAGGCTGTGCCAGTGGCTCATCACCCTTTTGTAATCTAAATAAAAATTTCCTATTTCAATTTGGTCGAAGGAGTAATTATTTCTCTTTACAAAATAATTTAAATAGATAGATGTACAAATATCAAGTGCATTACGTTGGCAATGAATGATTCGGGCATGCGGAAAGAGAGTCTTGATGAGTCCAATTCTAAGAAAATTTTGAGGCATCTTATCCGTAATACGAGTTGCAACCCGTGAGTAATTAGCTAATTCTTCTAGATAATCAGTAGAAAATCTGAGCGAAATAGAATTATTACATAAAGACATGCATTCAGGATAGAAATTCGATGCTTCAATTTGTTCAGCTATCGTATTCTCATAACCTACTAAAAATGAAAGTTCGCCAGCCCCATATACCTGTGAATGACTTGAAACAATCTGTTCAATCAGCGTTGTCCCGGAACGGGGCATACCAACGATAAATACAGGCAGTTCCGACTCAGATCCGAATTCAGCCTTTTCCTTAAAATATCTTTCTGAATAAACTATGATTAGTCTTTCTACGTGAATTCAATTTGTAAGTGCAACTCAATTAGGTGGCACGAACGGCAAGCTGCGGTAGCATCCTTACCTTTCGTTCCAGCAAGAAAGAGAGGCACAGATGAGACACTACACACAGCTTACCGAGCATCAACGTTACCAGATTTACGCCCTGATGAAAGCAGGACATACACAAACGGACATAGCCGCCTTGATAGGCGTGCATAAATCTACTATTAGCCGTGAACTCAGACGCAACCGTGGCTTGAGAGGCTATCGACCCCGCCAAGCTCAGTTGCTCCAGCAAGCGCGTCGAGAAGCCAGCCAACAACAGCGACTCACCACGACCTTGTGGGAGCGAGTAGAGGTCTGGCTGCGGGACGAATGGAGTCCTGAGCAAATCAGTGAACGGTTGCATAAACGAGAAGGTATCACTCTGAGTCATGAATGGATATATCACTACATATACCAGGACAAGGCAGACGGCGGTGAGCTGTACCGGTACTTG
Source organism: Gammaproteobacteria bacterium (assembly GCA_965226155.1). Lineage (GTDB taxonomy): Bacteria > Pseudomonadota > Gammaproteobacteria > Eutrophobiales > Eutrophobiaceae. The sequence goes on along the minus strand of OZ245331.1, from coordinate 2,034,579 downwards.
CGTTGCCAGAAGAAACGAAAGAAGCGTTATGGTAGTTATCAACGTCGTGGGGTTCTGGTGAATCAGATCAGCATTGATAAGCGTCCCGCCATTGTGAACAGGAAGACACGCATCGGTGGCTGGGAAGTGGACACCGTCATCGGCAAAGGCCATCGACAGGCGCTGGTCACCTTGAGCGAGCGCAAGTCGATGTACACCTTGATTTGCACAGGTGAAACGACGAACTGCCTCTGCCGTCAGGCAAGCTATCGTGCGATTGTTGTCTAATATGAAGGCGTCGGTTCACACGATCACCTCGGATAATGGAAAAGAATTTGCTGAGCATGAGGTTATTGCTCAACAATTGAACGCGGGGTTCTATTTTGCACATCCTTATGCCTCCTGGGAACGGGGTTTAAATGAAAATATCAATGGTCTCATTCGACAGTACTTCCCAAAGAAAATGGACTCCAGCACGATTACACAAAAGCAGTTAAACTTGGTCATGAAAAAACTCAATCACCGTCCCAGAAAAACACTTAATTCAAAAACACCACATGAAGTCTTTTTTAACATCAACGTTGCACTTCAAAGTTGAATCCGCGCTATATAAGCAGAGTGTTTTTGTGAATTATATTTTATCGTTTTACGTTTAAGTGTATTGGCCTTGCAGTAGTTTTCAAATGCCCTAGTATATAATTTGGTGTCATTATAAATATTGCCAAGTGCATAACGATATTCCATTAGATCATTTTCTGATATTGAATTCCTTGTCAAAATATTCTCGATCATAGGTGCTTGCTCCCGCTTAGCTTGTACTAGAGTTAGATGTCTGTGCGCTGCAGCATGGTCAGGCTTGATAGCAAGGGCATTTTCATAACAAGCAATGGCTTCCTCCTTTTTGCCCAGCAATTGAAAGGCTCCACCCAAGTTGGTATGCCACTCGGCATTGTCAGATTTAATATTAATGGCCTTTTCATAGCAGATAATGGCGTCCTCTACTCGGCCTAAATCAACCAAAGCATTTCCCAGGTTGTTCTTCGCCTCGGCATAATCAGGTTTAATGGCAAGAGCTTGTTTTAGATGAATAATAGCGTTTTCTGGCCGCTCAAGATTTATAATGGCACCGCCGAGATTGTTATGCCACTCGGCGCAGTCAGGCTTAATGGCAAGGGCCTGTTCGAATTGAGCAATGGCGTCCTCTATCCGACCGAGTTCCTGAAGAGCAAATCCCAGATTGTTATGCCACTCGGCGCAATCAGGCTTAATGGCAAGGGCCTTTTCGAAACAGGCAACTGCATCTTTACTACGACCCAATTTGTAAAGCGCTTGCCCTAAGTTACTATGCGCCTCAGCATAATCAGGCTTAATGGCAAGGGCCTGCTCAAATTGGGCAAGGGACTCCTCCATCCGACCATATTCAAGAAGGGCGCCTCCTAGATTGTTAAAGCCCTCAACAAAATCGGGCTTAATGGCAAGAGCCTGTTTATAACAAGTAATAGCGTCTTCTATCCGACCAATTTTATAAAAAACAATACCCAGGTTTCCATTATCTTCAGCATAGTCAGGCTTAATGGTAAGGGTCTGCTCAAATTGAGCAATGGCGTCCTCCATCCGACCTATTTCCTGAAGTACGAGCCCTAAATTATTATGCGCCTCTGCATAGTTTGGTTTAATGGCAATGGCTTTCTCAAAACGGGCAATAGCTAAATCATTTTTATGCAGTGCCCGATATGCTTCACCACAGTTAACATAAAAGTCTGGCACTCTCGGATTTATATTAATTGCTTTGTCAATTAAGTTAACAGCAATTTCATTTTTCCCCAGCTGGTGAGCGACAATGCCCAAATAATGCAATGCATCAGGATGCTGAGGATGTCCTTTTGGAATTAACTGATAATCGGCTTCAGCCTCGCGCAGTCTGCCAGCTTTATGATGCGCTAAACCGCTTTGTATTAATTCCGAGGCGGATAAAGTTTCTTTCACTGACTGATCTTTAGGTGGATTATTGAATAGCGAATTCTAATTTGCATTACGTTTTAGTTCAAACTTCAATCTGAACTTGCATCTTTTCTAACTTATTAAAAATAGCATTGCGAGACGCAGTATTACGTGCTATCAGGTGATAGCAGAGAGGGACTACAAACAATGTAAATAATGTAGCAAACAAAACCCCAGAGAAGAGAACAATACCTAATAGATTACGGCTCTCAGAGCCTGCTCCAGTGCCAAATAACAATGGCAACGAGCCCATCAGTGTTGAAAACGTTGTCATCATGACAGGTCGAAACCGGATTCTGGCTGCATTTACTATAGCTTCTTCAAATTTCATGCCCTGCTCTCTCAACTGATTTATAAATTCAACAATGAGGATGCCGTTTTTAGCGGCTATACCCACTAGCATCACAATACCTACCTGACTAAAGATATTGATAGTACTGTCTGTGATAATTAATCCAAGCATCGCCCCCAATATTGCTAACGGCACAGTCACCATGATGATTACTGGATGGATGAAGCTTTCAAACTGCGCTGATAAAACAAGAAACACGACAAGTAAGGCTATGGCCAAGGTAAAAAATATACCCCTAGAAGATTCCTTGTACTCTTTAGATTGACCTTTGTAATCGATATGTGCACTCTCGGGCAGCTCTTCATTAATTACATTCTCGAGAAAATTTAATGCATCCCCAAGGACAAAACCTGGTACCAAATTTGCACTGATAGTCAATGCCCGATATCGGTTATAACGGTATAGATTTCCGACACCCGCTTTAACCTCGACAGTAATTAGGTTTGACAGTGGAATCAGCTCACCTGTCCGATCAGATCTAACATAAATATTAGACATGTCATCAGGCGTTGCCCTTTGCTCGTCTTTCGCCTGAATAACCACATCATATTCTTCTCCATTAACGACATAGGTAGTTATGGGCTGGTCGCTCATCATCGCAGATAATGTCCTGCCAATCGTCTGCAGAGAAACTCCCAATTCTGCAGCACGGTCCTTTTTAATACGGACTTCTACCTGCGGTTGATTTTCCTTTAGGTCGGTGTCAATACGGGTCATACCCGGATATCTTTCGATACTACGCAAGATAATGTCCCGCCAGCGTACAAGTTCCTCATAATTCGGTCCGCCTACAACGAACTGCACTGGTCGTCCCCCACCGCCTCTAGACAATCCTGACCGTGCAAAGGCGAACATTCTTACACCGGGAATCTGATTCCAATTCTTCACAAATTCCTGCATGATTTCATCGGTTGATTGGGTACGCTTATCCCATGGTGATAATTTAATCACCGAAAAGCCAGAATTGATATTGTTGTTGAAGCCAGGGATCCTAAACATGGCACGTTCTACTTCACCTGTTTTTACTAACGGCAAGATAGGTTCTTCGATCTGTGGAAGCAATACCTGTTCCATCCGCGTATAGCTGGTCCCCTCAGCTGCGCTAAGTAAAGAAATAAATTCACCTTGGTCTTCACTCGGTGCATATTCTTGTGGGATCATGTTGAATAGCTGATAGGCACCGAAACCTGTTAACACCAAAATAATGACCACAGTCCATGAATAGCGTAGAGCCTTGTTTAATAAAATCTGATATTTGCCAGCAATCCAATTAAACATGTTATTTACGCGATATGACATCACTGTCTTTGAGCCAGATGGTCTTAATAATTTAGAACATAACATGGGAACCAAAGACAAGGCTAAAATACTAGAAAAAATAACCGCAGCGGAGATAGTGATGGCTAATTCTGAGAATATCCTACCGATATTATCTTTCAGGAAGGCAATTGGCGCAAACATAGCTATCAACACAACTGTTGTCGCAATAACAGCAAACCCAACTTGACGTGTACCATTAATAGCAGCTAGTAAAGGTTCCTCACCTTCATCAATCCTTCGGTGTACATTTTCAAGTACAACAATAGCATCATCAACAACTAACCCAATCGACAAAACAAGGGCAAGCAAGGTAATCAGATTTATAGAATAACCAAGTGCCGCTAGAATAAAAAACGATGCTGTAAGACATATAGGTATAGTCAGTACCGGAATTATCATGGCCCTGAAGCTACCTAGAAAGACCAGAATAACCAACCCAACTAAAAACGTTGTCTGCCCAATAGTATAGTACACCTTAGATATAGCCTCTCGAATAAATACAGATGCATCAGACGACAACACAACAGACATACCATCTGGCAATTCAGCATTAATTTTACTAATTTCTTTCTTAACAGCATCCAATACTTCCAGTGTGTTAGCCGTTGATTGTTTGACAATACCCATGCTAATCATGTCCTGACCATTTGTGCGGGACACGGTACGTATATCTCTTGGTGCCACTTCCACTTCTGCCACTTCACCAAGACGGATGAAATGTCCGTCATCCCCTCGCTTAATAACCATTGCTCTAAAATCTTCAGCCGTCTGATAATTACGGGCAATGCGAGCAGTGAATTCCTTATCTTTAGAGTCTAGCCGGCCAGCAGGAAGCTCAATATTCTCCCTATATAAGGTATTTTCAATATCAATAACCGTAAGGTTTCGAGCGGCCAGTGCCAGGCGGTCTATCCAAATACGCATGGAAGGACGGCTACCATTAGGAAAACTAATCTCAGACACCCCGGATATTACAGCTAGTCGATCAACGACATTCCGATCCAGGTAATCAGTCATTTCCATTTGACTCTTTCCGGTATTATTGAGGAAACTCATCCATAGTATGGGGCGTGGATCAGCTTCACGTTTTGAGATCCTAGGTACATTCGAATCTTCTGGTAGCTGATTCTGTACGGCTGTTACCTTGTCCCTGACATCATTGGTAGCATCATCAAGATCTCTATCGAGATTAAATTCAACCGTAATATTTGAACGACCATCCCGACTAGATGAGGTAATTGAATTGATCCCAGCAATCCCACTGATTTCTTCTTCAAGCCTTTGTGTGATAGTTGATTCGACCACATCAGCAGATGCACCGACATAGGTCGTATTTATAGAGACGACAGGCGGGGTAATATCCGGATATTCCCTTAATGATAATTCATAAAATGACAAAACACCGAATGCAATGAGCATGAGACTAAGGACAGTTGCAAATACCGGCCTCTTAATTGATGTATCAGACAACCACATTACCTGTTAATTCGACCATCTTCGGTTTGAAATGTATTCTCCTTTGTGCCGCTCACCCGATAAGCCGCACCGTCCCTAAGTTTAAAAGCACCTTCAGTAATTACTATATCTCCTTCATTCAGCCCATCAATTATTTCAACCATACCGGCTCTTCTTGAACCAATTGTAATTATTTGCTTATGTGACAGGCCATCAGTGCTAGCAAGGTAAACAAATGATATATTCCCATCCTGAATGAAAGCAGACTCCGGAATGACTAGAGCCTGCCTGACGTCGGTCACCATCTTGATTGTCAGCAGCATGCCGGGACGTAACAGGCGATCTTCATTCGGTATGATCGCCCTAACTATAACTGCCCTGGTCACCGGGTCAATCCGAGACCCAATTGAACTAACAGTACCGATGAATTCAAGGTCTTTCCATGATTCACTATGGGCAATTATCTTATTTCCGATCTCAACAGCACTTAAGTAACTTTCGGGAATAGAGAAATCTGCTTTTATGACAGATATATCATCGAGTGTGGTTATTGGGGTGTTAGATGTAAGTAAGGTGCCTATACTTATCTCACGAAATCCGAGTAAGCCGCCAAACGGTGCCTGAATTAATCGATCATTCATCCGCGCTGTTATTGCATTATAACGAGCATCAGCTACTTCAACTCGTGCCTTGGTTTCATCTATCGCTGAATCCGCCGCCAATCCTCTTAAACCCAGACCTTGTTGGCGGCTGAATTGTCTGCGTGCATCATTAAGATTGGCTTGGGCTTCGGCAAGTAACGCTGATTCTTCCTTGTTGGTCATCTCCACCAAGATTTTACCCGCTTCTACATAGTCGCCATCCTCAAAATGTATACGGTTTACTGTATCGGTTACTTTTGCAGTAAGAATGACCGACTCATTGGCATGGGAAGTGCCTATGGATTCAATTGAGTCTACGATCTCCTGATATTTTACCGGTTCAACGATAACCAATACCGGCGGCATTCTCCTTACTCCCTCTCCGCTTCCTTTTATGTCGGCAGTACCAGTAGTCTCAACGCCATTAGGCTGCTGGTAATACCAGACTCCAAGACCTACAAGCCCTATGATGATTAAAATAACTATTTTCATCTTATTCATATATAAACTCTTACTTGCTTGATTAAACGAATGAGATTTACTCAATTCGAGTAAGAATTTTGTCAACTGTCTTTCTTTTCTGCGACGGGACATGATCCGGATAACCATACCAAAACAGTCCCACGATCATCTTCTCCTCCATATTGATCCTGAGTATTTCAAAAAATCGTTCATCTCGCGTAACTTTACCGCTGGTCCATTTAACACCCACGCCTGCTTTCCATAGGTAAAGCATCATATTTTGAATGGCACAACAACAAGAAGCGTAATCTTCTTGCTGCAATAAGGGGTCATCAGAAAGATTTGATGTCACTACCAACCAGCCAGGAATTTTAGAAAGCTTTTTAGAAACAGCTGCATATGCATCATTGCCCTGCCCTTCTGATTTAATGTTAGCAATGAGATCAATTGCACGAGCTTTGCTAATGTCACCTAGATGGTAAAAATGCCATGGTTCCGTCAATCTATGATTTGGGGCCCATCTTGCAACATCAATTGCTTCTTCAAAAATTTCTGCCGAAACCAGTTCTTCTGAATAGAAATTTATAGTTCTTCTTGATTTCAAGAAATCAGCGTAATTATTAATCTCAGTATCCGATGATCTATTAATCTTATAAGTCATTCCGATTAGGCCTACGATATGTGAAATTTTATTTCGCGGATTCAACTTTGAAGTGCAACGTTGATGTTAAAAAAGACTTCATGTGGTGTTTTTGAATTAAGTGTTTTTCTGGGACGGTGATTGAGTTTTTTCATGACCAAGTTTAACTGCTTTTGTGTAATCGTGCTGAAGTCCATTTTCTTTGGGAAGTACTGTCGAATGAGACCATTGATATTTTCATTTAAACCCCGTTCCCAGGAGGAATAAGGATGTGCAAAATAGAACCCCGCGTTCAATTGTTGAGCAATAACCTCATGCTCAGCAAATTCTTTTCCATTATCCGAGGTGATCGTGTGAACCGACGCCTTCATATTAGACAACAATCGCACGATAGCTTGCCTGACGGCAGAGGCAGTTCGTCGTTTCACCTGTGCAATCAAGGTGTACATCGACTTGCGCTCGCTCAAGGTGACCAGCGCCTGTCGATGGCCTTTGCCGGTGACGGTGTCCACTTCCCAGTCACCGATGCGTGTCTTCCTGTTCACAATGGCGGGACGCTTATCAATGCTGCCCTGATTCACCAGAACCACACGACGTTGATAACTACCATAACGCTTCTTTCGTTTCTTCTGGCAACGCAAGTACCGGTACAGCTCACCGCCGTCTGCCTTGTCCTGGTATATGTAGTGATATATCCATTCATGACTCAGAGCGATACCTTCTCGTTTATGCAACCAGTCACTGATTTGCTCAGGACTCCATTCGTCCCGCAGCCAGACCTCTACTCGCTCCCACAAGGTCGTGGGGAGTCGCTGTTGTTGGCTGGCTTCTCGACGCGCTTGCCGGAGCAACTGAGCTTGGCGGGGTCGATAGCCTCTCAAGCCGCGGTTGCGTCTGAGTTCACGGCTAATAGTAGATTTATGCACGCCTATCAAGGCGGCTATCTCCGTTTGTGTATGTCCTGCTTTCATCAGGGCGTAAATCTGGTAACGTTGATGCTCGGTAAGCTGTGTGTAGTGTCTCATCTGTGCCTCTCTTTCTTGCTGGAACGAAAGGTAAGGATGCTACCGCAGCTTGCCGTTCGTGCCACCTAATTGAGTTGCACTTACAAATTGAATTCACGTTTACTATTATGGTATGAAATTAGCTTCATCGGATTCTGAAAATGATGCAATTAATATGCTTAGGATAATCAGTAATGTACTTCCTGATTTAATAGAAAGAAGAATCACATAAAATTTAATCAGCAATACCGTAGGAAAAACTATTCTCCCGCTACGATGTCTGTCTTAACCTCATTTAGCAATTCTTCAAGAAATTCCCTTACGTCATATGCCCTGCCGCTGGTGAACTGTGCCAACTGGTCTGTCATTTGTGGGATTAATCCGTTTAACCTTATGATTATTGTATCAAGCTCTGATTCTGAAATCTCATATTCATTATCCTTTACACGTTTAATTGTTCCCTCTATATATTGACCAACAATTCTTGCTGACTCAACAAATGCATCAGGATCTTGTATTAAAAAAGCACTGGCTGCTCTTAATACAAATCGATCAAGCGATGGATCGATTATCAATGCCCTATCCAGCAATCTCAATGCATCGTTTGCAAAACGGCCTTCGTAATCAATTGTTTTTAATCTCCAATCCGCTCTCAATTGTGTCGCATTTGCATACCATGGGTCTGTCGTTTCACTTTTAGCTAATTCAGAATCGAGTTGAGAAAGGGATTTCCATTTTTCTTCTAATGCATATTTCCAACCTGCAACTAATGCAGCGGGGGCACCGTACAAACTATTTGCAACACTCTGGATTTCAGGCGTAGCTGTTCCAAGTGCTAGTTTTGCAAGACTCTGATTAATTAAGAGATATTTGGTAGCCAAATTATCTGGATCCTCTGATAAGGCCGCCCAATAATATTCCGTGGCTCTATCTTCTTTTCCTGCATAATCTAGTCCTAATGCATTAATCAATAATCTAGTAGAATGTTCTGGTATTACTGACGCCAATTTATTTCCTCGATTGCCCATTCTTAAAATCATTAACCTAGCTACCATATAGACAAAATTAATATCTTCAAGATCATTGAAAACCCAACTTTGGCTATTGAGTAGAGGGTCGTATGGTGCAAATATATCGAACAGCTTATTAGCTGTGATTCCAGTCCCGAATGCATCGCTCTGTGTGGCCATTTTATTATCATCGTCAGTAATCGGATCGGCATATTGTGCAAATCTTGTTAAACCTTCTTCATCGACTGCAAGTGTCAACAACACATCTTCAACTGAATTCATACCGTTGGTACTATAGTGATTTAGATCATCAATAATGGGACGACCCTCTGACCGAATTATTTGTTTCTCGATATCTATCGGTGAATCTGAAGCTAGAAAAGTTAATACTCCGGGATCGGTTTGATAAATTCTGACATACTCGAACACTGACAATAGGGTTGCAGCCATCGATCTTAAAAGGCCTTCGTCCAGAAACTGTGAATTCATCCATTGCACAAACACCCCATCTCTAAGTAAATGTTCCTTGCCAAGAGTCAAGAATTCTTGAGTAAATAGGTGTGAGGCACCTGCTGTCCATGGGTGCGATGGTTGTGAAACAATGATATCGTATTTCTTACTGGTTAGATTTAATGCGTTTCTCGCATCATTGATGACAACGTTTATTCTTGAATCAGACAAAGGATCCAAGGTCCGTAAATCCTTAATAGCCATGTTTGCATTGATCACCTCAGGTTCTAGTTCAATCACATCCACCTCTTTTACTGAAGATGGTATACCTTCGAGTGCCATTCCCCCACCAAATCCAACAACGAGAATGGATTCTGCATCCGGACGTGCAACAACTGGCAGCAAAGTCAACCATCTCTGGCTATGTCGTATCGGTTGTCCACCTTTTAAATATACAGACGCTTCAGGTAGCCCATTGGTACGTAACAAATAAGAGCCAACATTATCAATTAATAGAACAGTTGAGCTTCTTCCTACCTTAAAAAATACTTCCTTCTCTTTTGTATAGTCCGTTGTTTCCAGAGCGGAGGCACGAATAATAATATTTGGCCTTTGTGGATTAAATAGGAAGAATACGCCAATGAGTACGATGGTTGTGACAGCAGCATATACGTTCTTTTTTTCTAGTAAAAATATTATGGCGAGTAATGCAAGCATCAAATTGACAATAACTGCACTCTTGATAGTTCCTTCGAAACCTAGCGCGGGAATGAGATAAAATCCAGCTAATATTGCCCCTGCGATAGCCCCGACAGTATTCCAGGCATAAATGCTAGCTGTAGATGACCCCGCGTCACTCTCATGACGCGAAAGTATTCGTACTGCTAACGGAAAAGTCGCCCCAATAAATATTGTTGACGGCAGCATTACCAGGATGGCAAAAATCGCATTTTCTTGCATACTCCGCGTTTCAGGGATCAGTTGTTCTATCCAGAAAAAGATAAAAATGGACATAATTGCTATCAATATCTGGCTGGCAGAAAAAGAGATAGCAGCACTTTGCCTATTCGATGCAAATTTGCCAGCAATACCGCCACCAATTGCAATGCCACTCAAAAAACTTGCGATCATGGTTGCAAAAGCATAAATACTTCCACCTAATACATGATTCAACAGTCTCGTCCATAACACTTCATATAAAAACGCATTAGCGCCAGATATTGTCATAAACGGTAAAATCCAAGCGGGTTGAGACTGAAATACAAATCGGATTTTTTCTACTAAAGATTTAGACAAATCAAAAAATGGTCTAATGCAACTTTTGAAAAATCCATCCACTCGTGATTGACTATCGAATTCACTATCAACTTCCGGTATAGGTTTTAAATATCTGGATAATCTGGAAGCAATAATAAACACCAGTGCATTGACACTGACTCCGAACCACACTGTTCCGTTCAACCCAAATTTAGGTAATATAATAAAACCGGCGATAACCGCCCCTGTCACTGCGCCAGCTGTATTAGTCGCATATAGTAAGGCGACTCTAGATCCTGTCTGCTTATCAGTACGGACTGCATGCCTTGTGAGCAACGGAAGAGTAGCTCCCATAAATCCAGTTGGGAGTGCAAGAATCACAAAAGCCGCTACCAAGTAGAAGAGTGTTTGTCCAAAGACTGCACTATCAGGAGGACTTGCCTGTCCACCCATCATATAAACATATAACGCACTTGTGGCATCTAACATCAATGGAACGGATAATGCTGTAATTGCAATCCCCCCTTCCAAGAGACCGTACGTCAATACTGGGCGTTTGATGCGATTGAGATATCGACCAGCTAAGGCTGATCCAAGAGCTAACCCAGCCATATACGCAGCCAATACCGTGGCAACGGCAATTTCGGAAGTCCCAAACACGATAGAGAATTGTCTCAGCCAAGCAATTTGATACAAAAGGGCTGCAAATCCCGAAAGAAAAAAACATGCCACAATACCAACAAGGATCATTGAACCGGACCTATCCAGTTGTTCAGTGGCCACCTGTTTAGATTTCACAGCATCTGCCTGTATATTTTTTTCACTTAATTCTCTTTGGAATTATTTATTAGTCTTTTATATGGCTATAAGCAATTTTTGTTTTTAATTTCTGGAGATCTTTAAGTTTACCGATGTTCATTACATTTGGAAAACGTTTAATCCATCGTTCACCGCTTGAACTTCTTGATATATCATAAATCTTATCTCTTATTAAGACGAAGTTGAAAATAAGGATCCCAATTTGACTCTTAGTATTACTACCTAGTAGGCTCATATAAAAACAATGGATAATTTCACAATTTCTTTTAATTTTAAAGCGTGAATTCAATTTGTAAGTGCAACTCAATTAGGTGGCACGAACGGCAAGCTGCGGTAGCATCCTTACCTTTCGTTCCAGCAAGAAAGAGAGGCACAGATGAGACACTACGCACAGCTTACCGAGCATCAACGTTACCAGATTTGCGCCCTGATGAAAGCAGGACATACACAAACGGAGATAGCCGCCTTAATAGGCGTGCATAAATCTACTATTAGCCGTGAACTCAGACGCAACCGTGGCTTGAGAGGCTACCGACCCCGCCAAGCTCAGTTGCTCCGGCAAGCGCGTCGAGAAGCCAGCCAACAACAGCGACTCCCCACGACCTTGTGGGAGCGAGTAGAGGTCTGGCTGCGGGACGAATGGAGTCCTGAGCAAATCAGTGACTGGTTGCATAAACGAGAAGGTATCGCTCTGAGTCATGAATGGATATATCACTACATATACCAGGACAAGGCAGACGGCGGTGAGCTGTACCGGTACTTGCGTTGCCAGAAGAAACGAAAGAAGCGTTATGGTAGTTATCAACGTCGTGGGGTTCTGGTGAATCAGGGCAGCATTGATAAGCGTCCAGCCATTGTGAACAGGAAGACACGCATCGGTGACTGGGAAGTGGACACCGTCATCGGCAAAGGCCATCGACAGGCGCTGGTCACCTTGAGCGAGCGCAAGTCGATGTACACCTTGATTTGCACAGGTGAAACGACGAACTGCCTCTGCCGTCAGGCAAGCTATCGTGCGATTGTTGTCTAATATGAAGGCGTCGGTTCACACGATCACCTCGGATAATGGAAAAGAATTTGCTGAGCATGAGGTTATTGCTCAACAATTGAACGCGGGGTTCTATTTTGCACATCCTTATGTCTCCTGGGAACGGGGTTTAAATGAAAATATCAATGGTCTCATTCGACAGTACTTCCCAAAGAAAATGGACTTCAGCACGATTACACAAAAGCAGTTAAACTTGGTCATGAAAAAACTCAATCACCGTCCCAGAAAAACACTTAATTCAAAAACACCACATGAAGTCTTTTTTAACATCAACGTTGCACTTCAAAGTTGAATCCGCGTAATGAGGCATGATAAGTATTTAGGTATATTATGTAACTTCGCAGGTTAGTATTGGATTGTTTGACCCCAGCTGAATTGGAAAGGGCCATAATTCCGCTATGATAACTTGGTATTTGTTAGGGACTCTGTAAGGGGTAAAGTCTATAATTTCGATATGTGAAAGAATGATGGTGCGAATTCTATCGTCAATGGGGGAGTTTGTATGTCCTATTTTTTACGTATTTATAACTAGTGATAATGACAGTTTAATTATTTCTATTTAAAGCGACACATGTCACCGAAAACAACAAATCTAGCCATACTCTTTGCTGATGTCAGTGGCAGCACCCATTTATTTGAGGTTCTGGGCGATGCAACCGCCCGTGTCAAAGTTGCTGAATGCCTAGACCTACTGACAGAAGTCACCAAAGAACATAACGTGACGGTTATTAAGACGATAGGTGATGAAATCATGTGTACCTTCCCAACAGCGGATGATGCTGCGAAGGCCGCGATTGGTATGCATGAAGCCCTAGAAGAGGATATCATAGAAGGCACCGGGGGGGAGAACAGACCCCAATCAAGATCCGGGTAGGACTCCACTTAGGACCTGCCATCTTAGAAGGGGGTGATGTGTATGGTGATGCGGTCAACGTCGCAGCACGCATGGCAGCTCAGGCCAAGAGTTCACAGATTATTACCTCGCACTCCACATTAGAAATGCTGGACCCGATGATCCGTGCCAGCTCACGCTTTGTAGACAGGGCGCCTATCAAAGGGAAAAAAGAAGAAATCGATATCTATGAAATTATCTGGCAAGAGGAAGATGTCACTCGTATGGCCACCGGCCTGCTTGTTGAAGAATCCAAGCCTGAAGGCCGCCTGAAAGTAACCTACAACGGCAACGATGTTATGGTTGATAAAGAAAAATCTATCCTAGTCATGGGCAGAAGTGCCTCGTGTGACTTCCCTGTAAATGAAAAACTGGCTTCTAGGCAACACGTTCGGATCGAACTTCGACGAGATAAATTTTTTATAATTGACCAAAGCACCAATGGTACACACGTCCTCATAGATAACTCGGAAGAGTCATTCCTGCGCCGAGAAGAGATGCTATTAAATGGTAATGGTCGCATCAGTCTCGGAAAATCATTTTCCGAAGGGCCTTCTGAAGTAGTTTCATTTACTCATTATATTTAATTTAATTGACCTATAACTCATCATGATTAAACCCACTCAAAAAACAAATTTAAGGCTAAACGGATAACTTTATGTCGACACCTAGCCCACAATCAGAGAGCCCATTAAGCTGGACATCACATGGCATCACCAATGTTGGCAAAGTTCGCAAACATAATGAAGATGCAATACTAGATCGTGGCGAGATCGGGCTATGGGTAGTCGCTGACGGCATGGGAGGTCACGCAAAAGGTGATGTGGCCAGTCAAATGATCGTTGAATCATTAAAAAAGATCCACGAAGGTACCAGTTTGCCTCATTACATTGACGAAATTGAGAATAGAATTGTCGAAGCAAATAAAAAGCTTGTTGAAAAGGCAAGAGAGTCAACCAAAAAAGTGACCATCGGCAGTACTGTAGTAATTATGCTGGCCTATGAAAAATATTTTACTTACATGTGGGCTGGTGATAGTCGTCTTTATCGGTTAAGAGATGGTCAAACAAGACAGATCTCTACTGATCATTCTCAAGTGGAGCAATATATTGAACAGGGTTTAATTAGTCGAGAAGAAGCCCTGGTTCATCCTCATGGAAACATGATTACTCGTGCAGTCGGGGCAACTGATGATTTCTACCTTGATATGGACATCCAGGAAATGCATAGAGGTGATCGATATTTGTTATGTAGTGATGGGTTAACTAAGCACATAACAGATGAGGAAATTGATGAATTTCTCGGCAACGGTGATCCAAAAAAATGCTGTGAGTTTCTGATTGACACTACTTTATCGCGTGGTGCTGGAGATAATGTCACAGCAATCGTGGTGGACATTGAATAAATTATCACAAACTGGTTGAGGTTTTAAAATGGCTGACTTTAAAGTTGCAATAGAAGCATTGGCGAACGGCAAACTTGAAATAAGTGCACTCAGTAAGCAACTGAGCAAACTGCTGTTGGATAATCCAAAATTTGCTACACGTTTCCTGGAGCAACTAGATGAAGCAAACGAACAGGGCAAGATTGACAACACTGTTTATACCGAGCTGAAACGACAGATTAATGATTTCCGTCGTAGTCATGCAAAAGAAACGGAGACCGGTGTAGAAGTCAGCCCAGAGGCTACCGTTTTTGACAATTCCAAAGTTGGTGATGCTGTCGGCTCGGAAGACTCCACTGAGATCAACCAACGTAGTGAAGCTGTCGGCTCGGAAGACTCCACCTAGATAAACCAACGTAGTGAAGATATAGGCTCTGAAGACTCAACCGAGATCGATCCGAGAAAACAAACCGCAGGAGACGCGACACAGGTCCTATCGGAAGATGAAAAGGGAGCAACTTCTGATAGTTCAGTCGATTTTGACATCAGCTCCGGGACTTCGCCTTCATTAGAGGGTGGCACAGGACCAACAGGAACAGATTGGGAAGAACCACAACAACATACCCAGACTGGAGAAGGTAGAGATTTGGACGTAGGTGATGTGATTAAACAGCGGTTTAAACTACTTGATGTGCTGGGTGGAGGTGGTATGGGTAAAGTGTTCAAGGGCATAGACTTACTCAAGGAAGAAGCCCGCGACAAAAACCCGTGCATGGCCATCAAATTACTGAATGAGGATTTTAAATCTCACCCGGAAGCGTTTATCTCTCTACAACGGGAATCCAGTCGCCAGCAAAAACTGGCCCACCAAAATATTGCGACCGTATATGACTTTGACCGTATTGGCGGTAAAGGTACCCCCGTATACATCACCATGGAATTGATGGAGGGCCAACCGCTTAATACCTACATCAAGAAAGTGGTTAAAAAACAAGGTGGATTACCTTTTGATGAAGCTTTCGGGATGATAAAACAACTGGCGTCGGCACTGGAATATGCGCATAAGCGACGCCTTGTGCATTCAGATTTTAAACCAGGAAATGCCTTCCTTTGTAATGACGGTATGGTTAAAACGTTGGATTTTGGTATTGCCCGCGCAGTTAAAAATCCAATAACAGGTGAAGCGGAAAAAACCTTGTTTGACCCAGGTAAGCTCGGAGCATTAACACCAGCCTATGCCAGTCTAGAGATGCTCGAAGGCGAAGAACCCGATACCCGGGACGATACCTATGCGCTTGGATGTGTTGCCTATGAACTGTTAACCGGGAAACATCCGTTTAACAAATTGCCTGCAACCACTGCGAGAGAAAATGGTCTGGTAGCTCCCATCGTTAAAGGATTGAATAAAAAATCTAACCGAGGTTTAAGAAGATCAGTTGCTTTCAAACGAGAAGACCGGTCGCAAACGGTGATGGAGTTCATAGAAGAATTTGAAGGATTACCGACTTGGCATAAACATCCTGCTACATGGGCAGCTGGTGTATTGCTAATTATTGGTTTAATGATGATCAATCCAATGTTAGATCGACTTCACGACAGTAAGATACAAGGTATCATCGCTGATATGAACAGCGGCGGAAACTCCATCATCGTTGAAAAACTCGAAGAGATAAAGTTATTGGATGAGGACGACCAGGGAAAAATTACCATGAAGCGAGTGAAGCTATCCAAAGATACTATTCGGCAGAAATAGCAAGATACATTGATACCAGTTCAAACAATTATAATTTCCCTACCGCTGAAGGTATTCTAGGAGAGGTTGATGGTTTATATCCTGAAACCTTGTACATTCAGCAACAAAGAACCGAAGTTGAATTTAACAAGAAGCAAAAGATCTCTGAACTCTATCAAGAATTTATAGCCGCGTTGGATCCGGAACAGGCACTACAAGATCCCGATATTATTAACGAAACAAAAGAAATCTTAGATATTATTCGTGGACAAATCGATCCTAACCATCCGCTACTTACTGATGCTAGACCATCTAATGCGTACAGGTTAGCGGCGAATCTAGCGTTTGAGCAAAATGATCTGGATCAAGCTCTATCATTTGTTACATCGGGATTGGTGAACGCCGCGAATGACCCACTGTTAACCGACTTACAGGCTAAGGTACAAAACGCGATCAGAATTGGAGAATTAAACGAGTCTCTAACCAGCGTCCAAGAGGAACTAGCGACACTTGATGACTATCGACAATACCAAACTGACATTACTGAACTGGCAAATCTGAGTTCGTCCGAGGAATCTCCGGTATTGGATGTCCTTTCTTCAAATCTGCAATCAATTATAACGACAGAACTGGATTCGATACTAAACGAAGGTAGCCGTGCTGATGCTGAGGCCCTTTCTGCTGAAATTGGTGGTCTGATGAGTTCTCTGACATTGGGAGATGAACTGACACAAATTAAATTAGCCCATTTGTCTGGCGATGAACGCACAGCTGCCATTCAGGGAATGGTGGATACTGATAAGGAAACGATAGCAGCCGGACTGAGCACGCCAAACCTGGATGATCCACAGTGGGAAACAGACGTACTGGCAAGTATCCGGGAACTTGATACATTACAAAATGAAACTGAAGAAGTTGCAGAGGACTTACAGATATTCCGTGACTCCATTGCCCAGCTCTATATTGATCTTGCAACATCTACCCTGATCTCAAATCGTTTTGACGCAGCAGATAATTTGATCAATCGTGGTGAAAGGATCGTGCCGGGGTTCCCAGCATTGACTGAGACAAGTGAGTTAATTGCTGCAAGCAGATTACAATATGAACAACAATTGCGTATTACCAGTCTGAAAGATCAGTTCCTAGTAGCCGTTGAAGCGGACAACATCACTCAAGCGAACCAGACATTCGAAAACCTAAAGACGGAACTGCCAGCTGATGATTCCTACATAACCACCCAAGCTCCGAGAGAACTTGCTGAAAGTTACCGACGCCTAGCCGAAAGAAGTGCTGGAACCAATGAGTTCGCGACTGCACTGCAACTCGCAGAAGCTACGGTTAAACTCAACCCGAGAGACGCGAGTTTGCAAGATATCTTCGATGAATACCGGGCACAGGTGAATGTGACAGAAATCGCTGATGTGTTCAGAACTGCACGTGTATTTACTGAGACTGAAAGGGCTGATTTGTCACGCAAGGTAAATGAAATTGAACGTGGGGCTCCAGGGGAATACTCAAATTTCCTTGCTACATCTGAAACCATACTCTCGGAACGGATAAATTTCCTTGCCCAAAGCGACGAAAACATTGCGGCTGCTCTTGCAGACGCGGCCTCCAGAATATTTACCGACAGTAGTATCTTAGCTGACTTGAAAACCCAGTTCCGCCTTGAGCCGTGGCCAGACAGGGTCGTTGCTGATACAGCCATCCGATCAGGTGAACTGACCCGCGCAAGCACCTTATTAGAAGAAGCCATTGCAGGTGAATATGTCGGTCACCCTGACGTACTTCAATTCCAAAAAACTCTGGAAGAAAATGTCAACAGATCTAATGAGGCATTTGATGTATTTGTCATTGCAAAAGATGCTGCTGGCGAAACCTATGGAATTTTGAATCAAGCAAAGAGATTACTTTACAGAGCTCAAGGCCTGTGGACAGATAATCCGGAATATACTTTGGCTGAAGAGGACATTGATCAACTGATTGCTGCAGCACCGGACAATCCTTCAAAACGAATATTACAGCGAACTGATGAAAATATCGCCGCTGTATCTGAGGCCGATCTACGACGAGCCGCTGCTAATTGGAAACCGATGCCGAGTGACCGCGCTTGCACAGGTGACAAAGCCAGCTATGGTGCGCGTGCCAGGGCGATATGCTATGACTTTGTCAATACCGGTTGGCGAGGACCGCAAATGGTAGTAGTTCCTGCTGGAGGTGAGATTAGCTCTAACTTTGCCATCGGTAAATATGAAGTATCTGTAGCTGATTGGAGTAAGTATTGTGCTCTCACTGGCAATTGCGAGCCTGTTACTGATAGAACACAATTTGATGATCCGATAACCGATGTCTCACTTTCCGATGCCCGGAAATATGTTGATTGGTTAAGTGCTCGTACCGGCAAAATTTATCGGTTACCTACTACACAAGAATGGGAATACGCTACTTCCGTCGGTGGAGAATTGACCGCAGAAGCTAAAGATTTCAAGGCCATCAAAGGCCAGTTAAATTGCCGAGTAACCTTAGGGGATAAGATCCTGAAAGGTACAGGTATCGCGACCATTAAATCTGGAAAATCTAACAAATGGGGATTATATAATTTCGTGGGTAATGTACAGGAATGGGTACTGGAAGGTGATTCAACCTTTGCTCGTGGTGGTGCATTTTCTGATGCAATAAACAATTGTGATATCAGTACTGCACGACCCCATGATGGTGGTGCGGATGACACAACGGGATTTAGGGTAATTCTGGAATATGTAGGTTAATAAAAGAATAAGGGTAATTTTGTGAAACAATCACCACTACGAGACCTGGCCAAGGCTAATGCTAAGGGCGTCCTCGATGAGAAAAAATACAGAGAAGACAGGGCTGTGTTTATTGAGTCGGTGTTGTCTGGGGAAAGAGTTTTACAGGATAACGATTATCCTCCTCCAGTATCTACAAAGACGTTTGAGGACCTCACTGACAGAAGCCGTGCGACTATTGATAAAGTAGCTGAGACAGTGAAGCAGGAAGTGCAGTCTGAACCAACCAGGTCAAAAAATGGTCTTATCGCAGCTGGTATTGCTGGGGTAGATACAATTGTCGTTATTCTGATTATTGCATTATCGTCTGATTCAGATGAAAATTCGGTTAATGTAACCGTTACAAGCACAAGCAATCAACCTGCTGTTAGTACAGCCTCAGTGGTGGGACAAAACTTGATCAGGGAATTTTTGGGCAATAAATCCTGGTCTCAAAGCAGTATGGATAGCTTCTTATATAACTGGCAAGCATTGCCAGAAACTGAGAAGACTTCTATGAAAAATTCGATTGAACTTGGTCAGATAACCAATGCCATTTACAAAAAGCTACTTGAAGAGCGAGCTCTATCAGGCATAGGTAATCCAGAAACTTCACTTGGAAAACAGCGTCAGCTGGTATTATTTTCAAACCAGATCGGAATTGACGATTCAAGGATATCTATCCCTGAGATACCAATGCGGGATCTTAACGAAGACTCTGATATGCCTTTGGAAAATGATGTTGGCGGGAATAATACATTTAGCCCTTCCCAATGATCCGACTGTAATAATTATTCTATTTGAAGTTCGTAGTCGGAAAACTCTCGGTCATTAATTAAGTTCTCCCTTCTTTCTAGATAAGCATTCTTAGTAAATTCGTAAGGATCGAGTGTGCATCTTCAATCAAATTCCTTGTTGATTCAAAATCTACTATAAAATCAACATATTGGAGTGAAATTAAACCGCTACTAGCGACTGTATCTTGTACATTCACTATTGGATTTAATAAGCTGTCTACACCAAAACCAGCTCCATCACGCAGTGTAGTTGGCCCTAAAAATGGCATAACTAAATAAGGCCCAGAACTAAAACCCCATACAGCTAGAGTCTGTCCAAAATCTTCGTGATGTTTCACTAAACCCAAGTGTGTAGACACATCGAACAAGCCTAGGATCCCAATGGTGCTATTAAATAAAAAACGAAAGATATCCGATAAAGCCTGATCAAGTTTTAATTGCAGAATATCGTTTGCTATTACGACTATATCATTTAGATTACTGAATATATTTGATATGCCCTGATCGAGTGGTTTAGGAATAGCTGTCTTGTAGATTTTACCAATTGGCCTGACAACATGATCATCAATATAATCATTAAAACCAGAAACTGACCTATTTAATCGTTCACAGGGATCACGCTGATCACCGGCGTGCATACTCGCGCAACCTGATACAAACAATACCATTAACGACAGAAAAAAGATTTTTTGCGGAATATTTAATTATTAGGAAAGACATCCATTACCCCTTAGTATTTTTCTCAATATGATAACACACAGATTGACTGTTATTCATTCCTAGTTCTAGCATCCCTAATAAATATTGATTATAAATTGTAAACAATTTCGATATGCTGTGAACATGACTAACGGAAACCAGAATATTAACCCAGATGAACTGAGATCATTTGAGTCTCTCGGAGATGACTGGTGGAACCCACGTGGTAAGCTTAAGACACTGCACGTCATTAATCCGGTGAGGATGCAATATATAGAAAATGCTGTTGCTCTAGCTGGGAAAAAAGTACTTGATATAGGATGTGGTGGGGGAATCCTCAGTGAAGCTATCGCGGAAAAATCTGCTGTTGTCACTGGATTAGATGCAAGTAAAGCTAGCATTCAAGCGGCAACCGATCACTTGAGTTTAAAAAATCTGAGTATTGAATACAAGGTCTGCACAGTAGAAGAATATGCCGATCAAACACAACAGCAGTTTGATGTTATTACGTGTATGGAATTGCTAGAGCATGTCCCCGACTCCACCTCCATACTCAATTCTGCATCCCGACTGTTAAAACCGGGGGGGCAACTGTTTTTGTCCACTATAAATCGAACGATGATGTCCTATCTGAGTACCATTATCGGCGCTGAATATATACTAAATTTGGTTCCAAAAGGGACGCATCACTATTCTCAATTCATCACACCGGCCGAGCTTTGTAACGGACTTAGATCGTCGGGTTTTACCATTGTTGATATTTCCGGTATGCGTTATATACCAATAATCGATTATGCTTGTCTTAGCACTGTGCCCGATGTTAACTACCTCATACATGCACAGTTAGTAGACTGATCCATTGACCAGTTCAGTTGGACAAATATTGTTTGACCTAGATGGTACCCTTGCTGACACGGCACCTGACTTGGCATCAGCACTAAATGAGATTATGACCAAACGTGGCAAGCCAGTGTTACCATTTGAACAAATCAGACCTATTGTGTCATTAGGTGGAAAAGCCATGATCAAACAGGGATTTAACATAAACGAGAATGCACCTGAATTCCCTGAGCTGCTTGCTGACCTGCTAGAGAGCTACTCAAAAAATATATGTATCAATACCCATCTTTTCCCGGGAATAGACCAGCTACTGAATTACCTCGATTTAGAGAGTATCAAATGGGGAATCGTTACCAATAAACCTACCTGGTTAACAACACCACTATTAGAAGCCTTAGAGTTAACTCAAAGACCAAAGTGTGTCATCGGTGGTGATACTCTTCCTCACCGAAAGCCACGACCTGAACCACTACTGCATGCTTGCAAGATAATGGAGTGTTTACCGACAGAAACAGCCTATATCGGTGATGCAAAAAGAGATATTGAAGCTGGCAAAAATGCAGAAATGTATACCGTTGCTGCCAGATACGGTTACATATCAGATGATACAAAATTGGATACATGGGGTGCAAATAGAATTGTTGATTCACCCACAGAAATACTGGAGTGGTTAACTAACCAGGCTACATGACGGATCAGGATAATTATTGCAAAGGGAAAGCCGCACCAGATGGATCAAATCTTTATTATGCAACCCTGTTTGAATCCGATGAAATAAAGAAGCAGTTATTTATTATATTTGCTCTGCATTATGAAATAATTGAATGTCTTTCTGACTCCCCAGATCCGGGAGTCACTCGTTTAAAATTGCAATGGTGGTCAGAAGAGATAGAAAGACTCTTTCAAGGTCAAGCTAGACATCCGGTTACAATACAATTACGTCCTTTTCTCAAAGAAATACTAGACAATGCATCTCCCTTTCTGATCTACATGACAACCCTTGAATCTATAGTCTCCACACCAGTTATAGTGACATTAGATGATTGGCTTAATCAATTTTCTCAGGGGCTAGGACAAATATGGAATTGCGCTTCAAGGTTATCCTCACCTATTAAGGATACCACTCTGTCACTGACTACTCGTAACGGAGGAATTATTTTTACTCTGGATTTACTTCAAAATCTAAAAATACTTACCTCAAAAGGTTATAATTTCCTGCCAGGCGAACTACTAGAAAAACACCAACTACCCAGAGACAATCTAAGTGTCCTTGCTGAAAAAGATTTATCAACGTTATTGTTTAAAGACTTATTAAAGCGGATAGAAGATGAACTTGATTCAAGCTATAGTAAACTAAAAAGTGGCAAAAACACTATTCCGACATATCATTTAATCATGAACAGAATTGCCAGATCGACTTGTATCGAAATTCAAAAAGACGGGTGTCAATTACTGAAACACAAAATTGCACTGACCCCTATTAGAAAGTTCTTGATAGCCTGGCAAATCAGGCTATTTAGATAATCTTAATTACGCCTCTAACTAATGTTAATTCCCTATTAAAGATACTATTCAAGTATTGATTTTTGGGTAACGTAATCTTACTCTCAGCCTGCACATAGTATCTTTACCCACCATATTCTCTGTAAGGATAAAGACGTATTTTTTATTATTCTCTGCCCTTAATACAAGGACGAGCAAAGTTGGCATAAGCATGCTAGCTTTAATTAATTTTACATACACTTGTTTTCTTATTGAGGTGATTACTATCCATTGATCTTCTGCGTTGAGGATTAAGCCAAGCGGTTCGTGAAGATTCTGCTGTATATTAAGGCGATAAGTTAAAAAGGCTAGACTACTGATAACTACCAATATTAGAAATATCTCGGTAAATAGGGAGAGGCTGGTAAGGTTAATGCGTGAATTCAATTTGTAAGTGCAACTCAATTAGGTGGCACGAACGGCAAGCTGCGTAGCATCCTTACCTTTCGTTCCAGCAAGAAAGAGAGGCACAGATGAGACACTACACACAGCTTACCGAGCATCAACGTTACCAGATTTACGCCCTGATGAAAGCAGGACATACACAAACGGAGATAGCCGCCTTGATAGGCGTGCATAAATCTACTATTAGCCGTGAACTCAGACGCAACCGTGGCTTGAGAGGCTATCGACCCCGCCAAGCTCAGTTGCTCTGGCAAGCGCGTCGAGAAGCCAGTCAACAACAGCGACTCCCCACGACCTTGTGGGAGCGAGTAGCGGTCTGGCTGCCGGACGAATGGAGTCCTGAGCAAATCAGTGACTGGTTGCATAAACGAGAAGGTATCGCTCTGAGTCATGAATGGATATATCACTACATATACCAGGACAAGGCAGACGGCGGTGAGCTGTACCGGTACTTGCATTGCCAGAAGAAACGAAAGAAGCGTTATGGTAGTTATCAACGTCGTGGGGTTCTGGTGAATCAGATCAGCATTGATAAGCGTCCAGCCATTGTGAACAGGAAGACACGCATCGGTGACTGGGAAGTGGACACCGTCATCGGCAAAGGCCATCGACAGGCGCTGGTCACCTTGAGCGAGCGCAAGTCGATGTACACCTTGATTGCACAGGTGAAACGACGAACTGCCTCTGCCGTCAGGCAAGCTATCGTGCGATTGTTGTCTAATATGAAGGCGTCGGTTCACACGATCACCTCGGATAATGGAAAAGAATTTGCTGAGCATGAGGTTATTGCTCAACAATTGAACGCGGGGTTCTATTTTGCACATCCTTATGCCTCCTGGGAACGGGGTTTAAATGAAAATATCAATGGTCTCATTCGACAGTACTTCCCAAAGAAAATGGACTCCAGCACGATTACACAAAAGCAGTTAAACTTGGTCATGAAAAAACTCAATCACCGTCCCAGAAAAACACTTAATTCAAAAACACCACATGAAGTCTTTTTTAACATCAACGTTGCACTTCAAAGTTGAATCCGCGATGCTTATTATTGCGCCAAAATGTGAAATATAGATAAACCAGAAGATCAACGCAGGCAGGGTGTATTCAATCCGTATCGGTAGTTCGAACCCGCCATTATCCCTATTCATGTCTATCATCCTGATATGTCGTACTGATTGTACAGAAAAAAGTCCATTTCAAAGCGTGAACAAGTAACACATTACTCCAATTCTTGATAAAATATCTAAATCTTGGGATGCATCTTCAAAAAATGACAATAAACGAAAAAAATAAAGATAAAACACAACAAAATCTACAAGAAAGACCTAAATCGAAAGACACCCTTACTAAAGAGATAGGCGGTCCAAAAGGCCTAGAGCCGACTCGCTATGGAGATTGGGAACGAAAAGGTCGTTGTATAGATTTTTGACCGAACTGTCCTTTTATTATGCAATCTATTTGTGAACTAGGAGCTTTAAAATGGCATCTGTAAAAGGGCCACTATCACCACATTTGTCTGTATACAAATGGCAGATAACCATGGTTTTATCCATTACCCATAGGGCCACGGGTGTTTTCCTAAGTCTAGGATTATTAATGCTGTGTTATTGGCTGATGGCCCTTGCATCAGGACCACAAGCATTTTCATCGGTATCACAACATCTGAATGCTTGGTATGGACAACTTCTGCTGATGTTGTTTACGTTTTCATTATATTTTCATCTCTGTAATGGTATTCGGCACTTGTTTTGGGACATAGGCAGTGGATTTGAAATTAAATCTTACTATTTAAGTGGTTATGCTGTCGTTTTCATAACAATCTTACTCACACTGTCAACCTGGCTGTTGCGAGGTGGAATGTGAACCTGCAATCACCCATTGCTAAAGTTCGGGGCCTGGGCTCAGCAAAACAGGGAACCCACCATTGGTGGTATCAACGATTGACTGCCGTTGCGCTGGTACCACTCACACTTTGGGTTATGAGCTCCATTATTAATGCCACATCTATGGGATACACTGATGTCCAAAATTGGTTAACATCACCTTTAAACGCCGCATTATTTCTAGCATTTATTTCTGCTCTATTCTTTCATGCGCAGTTGGGAATGCAGGTTGTCATTGAAGATTATATAGAATCAGAATGGCAAAAAATCGGGTGTATCATGCTAGTAAAATTCCTTGCAGTTATTGCAGGTCTTGCATCGGCGTTAGCCATTATTAAAGTCTTTATCGGGATATAATAATCAATGACAGGAACATATGAATTTATCGATCACGAATATGATCTCGTAGTGGTCGGTGCGGGTGGTGCAGGTCTACGTGCGACATTTGGTATGGCAGAAAAGGGTCTGAAAACAGCTTGCATAAGCAAAGTATTCCCGACCCGTAGCCACACTGTTGCTGCGCAAGGCGGCATGAGTGCAGCACTCGGTAATATGGGAACAGACAACTGGCGCTGGCATATGTATGACACCATAAAAGGGTCTGACTGGTTGGGCGACCAGGACTCCATAGAATATATGTGCCGGGAAGCTATCCCAGCCGTCATTGAACTAGAACATTATGGCGTGCCGTTTTCACGTACTGAAGAAGGAAAAATATATCAGAGGCCATTTGGTGGTATGACAACCAATTATGGAGAAGGCATTGCACAACGCACCTGTGCCGCTGCTGATCGAACTGGGCACGCAATACTCCACACTCTGTATCAACAATCTCTCAAACATGAAGCAGAGTTCTATATCGAATATTTCGCAATTGATCTCATTATGGATGACGAGGGGGCTTGTAGGGGCGTAATCGCTTGGAACATGGATAATGGAACACTACACCGTTTCCTTGCTCACACTGTCGTCTTGGCTACCGGTGGTTATGGCCGATCTTATTTCTCATGTACGTCAGCACATACCTGCACGGGTGACGGAAATGCCATGGTATTACGTGCTGGCTTACCTCTCATGGATATGGAATTTGTGCAATTCCACCCGACTGGCATATACGGAGCTGGTTGTTTGATTACTGAGGGTGTCCGCGGTGAAGGCGGTTATCTCACCAATTCCGAAGGGGAACGGTTTATGGAGCGATACGCCCCATCGGCAAAAGATTTGGCTTCTCGAGATGTCGTCAGTCGATCAATGACCATGGAGATACGAGAAGGACGCGGTGTGGGTAAAGGAAAAGACCATGTCTTTTTACATCTGGAGCACCTTGGACCTGAAATTATTCATGAACGACTACCGGGTATTGCGGAATCTGCGAAAATATTTGCTGGTGTTGATGTCAGCAAACAACCGATCCCCGTACTTCCTACCGTGCACTACAACATGGGCGGCATTCCAACTAATATTCGCGGTCAGGTGGTCACTAAGAAGAACGGCGATCCACAGCATGTTGTTCCTGGCTTAATGGCCATAGGTGAAGCCGCCTGTGTATCAGTTCACGGAGCAAACCGACTAGGCTCTAACAGTCTACTTGACTTGATCGTATTCGGACGCGCCGCTGCGATATGCGCCTCAGAAACAATCAAACCAAACAGCTCACATAAAACACTGCCAAAAGATGCAGGAGAGGAAACGATATCACGACTAGATAAACTGCGTAATGCTAAAGGCAGCTTACGAACATCGGAAATTCGTCTGAACATGCAAAAAGCGATGCAGAACAATGCTGCAGTATTTCGTACTGGTGATGTGCTCCAAGAAGGCGTAAGTCAACTACAAGCTATTTATGATTCATTCAAAGATGTCAACGTGTCGGATCAATCAATGATATGGAATACGGATCTAATCGAAACATTTGAACTTGAGAATCTTCTTCAATGCGCCATGGTAACGATCTGTTCAGCAGAAAATCGTAAAGAGAGTCGTGGTGCCCACGCTCGCGAGGATTATGCAGAGCGTGATGATGAAAACTGGATGAAACATACCATGTCTTGGCTCGATCCAGCATCAGGATCCGTCCATTTTGACTACCGGTCGGTACATATGCATACCATGACAGATGAAGTCCAGGTGTTTCCACCTAAAAAGCGCGTATATTAAACCGTGAATTCAATTTGTAAGTGCAACTCAATTAGGTGGCACGAACGGCAAGCTGCGGTAGCATCCTTACCTTTCGTTCCAGCAAGAAAGAGAGGCACAGATGAGACACTACACACAGCTTACCGAGCATCAACGTTACCAGATTTACGCCCTGATGAAAGCAGGACATACACAAACGGAGATAGCCGCCTTGATAGGCGTGCATAAATCTACTATTAGCCGTGAACTCAGACGCAACCGTGGCTTGAGAGGCTATCGACCCCGCCAAGCTCAGTTGCTCCGGCAAGCGCGTCGAGAAGCCAGCCAACAACAGCGACTCCCCACGACCTTGTGGGAGCGAGTAGAGGTCTGGCTGCGGGACGAATGGAGTCCTGAGCAAATCAGTGACTGGTTGCATAAACGAGAAGGTATCGCTCTGAGTCATGAATGGATATATCACTACATATACCAGGACAAGGCAGACGGCGGTGAGCTGTACCGGTACTTGCGTTGCCAGAAGAAACGAAAGAAGCGTTATGGTAGTTATCAACGTCGTGAGGTTCTGGTGAATCAGGGCAGCATTGATAAGCGTCCCGCCATTGTGAACAGGAAGACACGCATCGGTGACTGGGAAGTGGACACCGTCATCGGCAAAGGCCATCGACAGGCGCTGGTCACCTTGAGCGAGCGCAAGTCGATGTACACCTTGATTGCACAGGTGAAACGACGAACTGCCTCTGCCGTCAGGCAAGCTATCGTGCGATTGTTGTCTAATATGAAGGCGTCGGTTCACACGATCACCTCGGATAATGGAAAAGAATTTGCTGAGCATGAGGTTATTGCTCAACAATTGAACGCGGGGTTCTATTTTGCACATCCTTATGCCTCCTGGGAACGGGGTTTAAATGAAAATATCAATGGTCTCATTCGACAGTACTTCCCAAAGAAAATGGACTTCAGCACGATTACACAAAAGCAGTTAAACTTGGTCATGAAAAAACTCAATCACCGTCCCAGAAAAACACTTAATTCAAAAACACCACATGAAGTCTTTTTTAACATCAACGTTGCACTTCAAAGTTGAATCCGCGAAATTAAAACTACGAGACACTTATAAAATGGCAGAGTTTATACTTCCGAAAAATTCTAAAATCAAATCTGGTAAATCTTACCCTGCTTCTAACGGGGAGAAGAACAAAAAAACCATACGTATCTATCGTTGGGATCCTGATAGCGGCGAAAATCCAAGAGTCGATCGATATGAAATTAATCTCGACCAATGTGGCCCTATGGTACTGGACGCCCTGATTTATATCAAAAACGATATTGATCCCACTTTAACATTCCGAAGATCATGCCGAGAAGGGATTTGTGGGTCGTGTGCCATGAATATAGATGGCACCAACACCCTTGCTTGTACCAAAGATATAGCTGACATTAAAGGAGACATTCCTGTCTACCCTCTGCCACATATGGAAGTTATAAAAGACCTCGTCCCTGATCTGACACATTTCTATGCACAGTACTCCTCTATAAAACCTTGGATGCAAACCCAATCCCCTCCTCCACCGGATCGTGAGCGGTTGCAGTCTAAGGAAGACCGTGAAAAACTTGATGGATTATACGAATGTATTTTGTGTGCCTGTTGTTCTACTGCCTGTCCAAGCTACTGGTGGAATAGCGACCGCTATCTCGGTCCAGCTATCCTGTTACAGGCATACCGCTGGATAGTCGACAGTCGCGATGAGAATACAGGGGAACGACTTGATGAACTAGAAGACCCTTTCCGGTTATACCGCTGTCACACTATCATGAACTGCACCAACACCTGTCCAAAGGGGCTTAACCCGGCCAAATCTATCGCCGAGATTAAAAAGTTACTTGTTACCCGCACGATGTAACAAGTGCAAGACAGCGACAACAAACGTTCCCGTCTACTTTGGCGATGTCGGCGTGGAATTAGGGAAATGGATCTATTGCTGGAACAGTTTCTCAACCATCAGTACGACCAGTTATCTGATCAACAAAAGCAAACGTTTGAAATATTCCTCGACGAAGCAGATCTGGATATTTACGCATGGATTACAGGCAAATCAACCCCAACTAATCATGACTACTTACCATTGATAGATTTTCTGGTTAAGAGCAAACTAACTTAATCATTTTATCCAGAATTAACCCAACTACATGGATGAACTAATTACTAATCTTTCCCACCTGGGCATTATAGAAATCAGTGGTGCTGATTCAGATACATTCGTCAACGCTCAATTTACCGGTGATATAAACGAGCAGGTAGAGTACCAGATAAAACCATGTGCATGGTGCAATCCGAAAGGACAGGTAGTTACAACTTTCTTACTACTCAGATTAAAAAATAGATTCCTACTAATTACACCGCTCGAACTTACTGATCGTTTCTGTGATTGGTTACAAACGTACATATTCCGATCCGCAGTAACAATAAAAAATCAGACTGGTAAATACCAATGTGCTGGATTTATCGGAGAAAAGGCAATCGATAATCTGCAAGCGATGACGAATCTCCAATTGCCCGGCCCTTATCAAGCTGTGGACTACAAGGATACACTCATTGCTACCATGGCCGGGCATGAAGCAACCCGAGCTTTGGTGATTGAGCAGGGAAACAACACAGGATCTACCATAAAACACTTTCAGAATTTGATTGAGCTAGTTGACGCAAAAATCTGGAAATACTATGACATCCGCGATGGCTTACCATGGATACTCGAAAAAACGAGTGAACAGTTTCTGCCCCAAGAACTCAACCTTGATCTGATTGGCGGGTTAAGTTTTGACAAAGGTTGTTATCCCGGGCAAGAAGTCGTCGCAAGGGTATATTTTCGCCAAAAACTGAAAAACCGCATGTGCCTCGCTCGACTGGATACCGATAGTGTTCCTGAACCCGGCAGCAAAATCTTCTGTAAGGAAATGCAATCATCCAGCGGAATCATCATCAATTTGGAACCCAACAACAATAAAACAGTATGGATGCTCGCGGTCATTAATATTGAACAAGCTGAAAAGTACACACTTTTTGCAGGAAGTCCGGACGGTCCTCGCCTGACACTCACACCTCTTCCCTATTAGTTAGTAATTATATAATTCCAGTCATGTCGTGTGGGAAGATAGTTCAGAGTAAATTTAAACCTGCGTGGTGGCTACCTGATGGCCATTCCCAAACTATATGGCCTTACTTACTCCGGAAGTTACCCGAACTAAACTACCACCCAGAATGTCTGGAATTGCCAGACGGCGATTTCGTAGACTTGTGCTGGACAGGTAACACCTCGGGTCCTATCGTCGCAGTTTTTCATGGCCTTGAGGGATGCATCTCCTCACATTATGCGCAATCAATCATGGCCAAAATCCATAATCAGGGATGGCGGGGTGTATTCATGCATTTCCGCGGTTGCAGCGGCAAGGTAAACAGGCTAGATCGAAGTTATCATTCAGGTGACACCGGTGATATCGCGTTTTTGTTGAAATCGCTCAGGCGACGTTATCCGCAAACGTCACTTGGTGCCATTGGTTATTCTTTAGGTGGAAACGCCCTGCTGAAATACCTGGGTGAGTCCGGTGAGGAATCGTTAGTTGAGTCTGCTGTCGCCGTTTCGGTACCTTATGTGTTGCAAGACAGTGTATCACACTTGTCACAAGGCTTGTCACGCCTATATCAACATCGATTAATCCGTTTACTACATAAAAAAACTCAAGCTAAACTCGCCTCTCGCAATGATAAATTAACAACAGCTGAACTCTCCTCTCTCGATACGTTGTATAAGTTTGATGACAGAATTACTGCGCCAATACACGGCTTTATTGATGCGGATGATTATTACACACATTCCAGTTCTCGTAGCTATTTGAATAAGATCAGGATTCCCACCTTATTATTACACGCTAGAAATGATCCAATCATGACACCGAAATCCATACCGAGTAATAATGAATTGTCGAAAAGTGTTATTCTTGAAGTATCTGATAATGGAGGGCATGTTGGGTTCGTAGGCGGATCCATGCCTTGGACACCGGAATTCTGGCTGGAGCAACGGATTCCTAATTTTTTAACCAACTATTTTTAAATTTGATTATGAGTTCATCCAGACTGTTTTATCTAGCGCTCTTCCTTACTAGCACCATGTTGCTTGGTTATGGATACTACCTGCAGTTCGTGGATGGTCTTGAACCTTGTCCACTGTGTATTTTCCAACGTATTGCTTACTTTGCTGTTATCACAATCGCTTTCATCGGTCTACTACACGGTCCAAAAGTGATCTGGCTCAAGATATATGACAGCTTAATTGCACTGAGCGCTATCACAGGCGGAGCAATCGCCGCACGACAAGTCTGGTTGCAACATTTGCCGCCCGATAAAGTACCCGAATGTGGCCCGGGTCTGGATTTTATGCTTGAAGTGTTCCCTCTTCCAGAGACATTGAAGATGGTCTTAAGTGGGTCTGGCGAATGTGCGGAAGTGGATTGGACATTTTTAACCCTAAGCATAGCTGAATGGAGCCTGCTGTGTTTTAGTGTGTTTACAATCGCAGTATTAATTCATCTCTGGAAGCAAACCAGAATCTCCAGGAATTTAAGGTAAACAAGACTATCTCAGCCGGAATCCAGGGGGCAAATTGCCACTCATCCCCCGCGTCAGATTTTCCATCCCTCCCTTCTTTGACAACTTCTTCATCATTTTTTGCATCTGCTTGTGCTGCTTTAGTAAGCGATTGATGTCTTGTATCTGTGTCCCGGAACCATTCGCGATACGTTTTTTCCTAGAACCATTTACTGTTGCTGGAAATCGCCTCTCGGAAATTGTCATTGAATTAATTATGGCCTCTAGCCTGCTGAGCTGGCTGTTATCCGCCGTATCGGCAACGTTAGCTGGTAACTGTTGCATCCCTGGCAGTTTGTCCATTAGGGCAGATAGCCCGCCCATGCTCTTCATTTGTATCAGCTGGTCACGAAAATCTTCAAGATCCAGCCCTTTTCCCTTCTTTAGCTTTTTTGCAAGTTTCTCTGCCTTGTCCTTGTCGGTTTTTTGCTCTACTTCCTCAATGAGACTGAGCATATCTCCCATGCCCAAGATTCTTGAGGCAATGCGATCAGGATAGAATTCTGATAATTCCGTTGCCTTTTCACCGGTGCCGATAAAAATAATAGGCTTACCAGTGACATGTCTGACTGATAAGGCAGCACCGCCGCGTGCATCACCATCGGTTTTGGTTAACACAATACCTGTCAAATCAAGGTCTTTGTTAAACTGTCTTGCAGCATTTACTGCATCCTGCCCCATCATGCTATCAACTACGAACAGAGAATCGGATGGTTGCAAGATAGAATGAATCTGTTTGATTTCATCCATCATTTCACTGTCTATATGTAGACGGCCGGCAGTATCGACAATTAACACATCCATGAATTTTCGTCGTGCATGAGCCAAGGCAGATCCTGCAATTTCAACTGGCAGTTGACTAATATCGCTAGGGTAAAAATCGAGATTGTTCTCTTCAGATAGAACGCGTAATTGTTCGATTGCCGCCGGACGATAGACATCACAACTCACTGTCATAACCGATTTCCTTGCGTTTTCTTTCAACAATCTTCCAAGTTTAGCAACGGTAGTAGTCTTACCTGCCCCTTGTAGACCAGCCATAAGGATGATGGCTGGAGGTTGCTGGTTGAAATTGAGAGTTGATTGATTCCCACCCAAAAGGTTAATCAATTCGTCATTTACAATTTTAATGACAGCTTGACCAGGAGTGAGTCCGGAATTTACATCCTGACCGAGGGCACGTTGTTTTATACGGTCAATAAATTCACGCACGACCGGTAAAGCAACATCGGCCTCAAGTAAGGCCATACGTACTTCGCGTAATGCTTCGGAGACATTATCCTCGGTAATACGCGACTGGCCACGTAACTTCCTGACTACTTCGGACAAACTTCCAGTGAGATTATCAAACATATATATATGGCCTTTCTATAATTCAGTTAAAAATCTGGTAGAAATTGCTATTATGTCGATAGGTTTTGTTGATATTAGCAGTTTATGCTTGAATCTGTGTACCATCGTTAATTTTTTAATCTGAGAATATGAATTTGATCATTTTAAGTTCGTTCGCCGCATGTCTTTATGTGCTTGCCAGTGTGTGGCTAGGGTACCGATTTTTTTCACCGGAACCAGCAGTAAGATCTCCTGATGCAAGATTAATTATAATTAGTTGTTTGGCCATATCGCTACATGCCATCGTATTGTATCAATTAGTATTCACTGATATGGGTTTAAATTTAGGGTTTTATAATGCATTATCACTAGTAAGTTGGTCAGTTGCTCTATTTGTGATTCTGACAATGTTGGTCAAACCGACAGAAAACCTTGCGATGATCATATTGCCCGTAACGGCTGTGTCTCTTTTCGCAGGCTTTTTCTTCTCGAGTGATCGCATAATTTCTGAAAGTGAAAACATTGGACTCAACATCCATATCATCCTGTCTATTGCTGCATACAGTCTGCTGACGCTTGCGGCAATACAGTCTGTAGTTCTAGCGATACAGGAACGCCGTCTTCGATCCAAGCATCCTGTTCAGGTAATGAGAATACTCCCACCCTTGCAAACCATGGAAGAGCTTTTAGTTCAGCTGTTAGGATTGGGATTTTTCCTGCTGAGTCTAAGTCTTGCAACTGGCCTAATGTTTGTTTTCGACATCCACGAGCAACACTTGACTCACAAGACTGTGTTATCGTTACTGGCATGGTTGTTCTATGGTCTAGTATTGTTCGGACGGTGGGCGTGGGGCTGGCGCGGAAAATATCTTATACGTTTGACTCTGGGTGGATTTATATTATTGATGTTGGCTTATTTTGGTTCTAAATTTGTGCTGGAATTGATACTCCACCGGGTTTGATGAGCTAACTAAAATTAAGTTTAAATAATTATGTTTTGATGAATCAATGGCAGGATGCTAAATATCATCGGATATGAGTGACAACCATTTACTGACTATTCCTAAAAATTTTTCTTGAACGATATCCCAATACTCTTTCTGTTCGGCATTTTATTCTTGCTTATATTGCTTTCAGCGTTTTTTTCAAGCTCTGAAACCAGCATGATGGCGTTAAACCGTTATCGGCTTCGTCATCTTGCCAATGAAAAGCACCGATCTGCAATGTTAACGGACAAATTACTAAGTAAACCAGACAAACTGCTGGGACTCATTCTATTCGGCAATACATTGGTAAATATCGCTGCTGCATCGGTTGCCACGATCATAGGTATCCGATTGTACGGAGAAACCGGTGTCGCTGCCGCGGCTATCATACTTACCATTATCATCCTGATTTTTGCTGAAGTTACCCCTAAAACCATTGCTGCATATTTTCCTGAACGGATTGCTTTCCCTGCCTCGTACATCTTGACAATACTTGGCAAGCTACTATCTCCACTGATCTCGATAATTAACTATGTAGCTAACGGATTACTGGATCTTATCGGCCTCAAGCCAGAAAACACAAATATTGAGCCACTAAGCAGGGAAGAATTACGGACTGTGGTTCTGGAAGCCGGTACAATGATCCCGATCCGCCATCAACGAATGCTAATCAGCATATTGGATCTTGAAAACCTGACTGTTGATGAATTTATGGTTCCACGCAATGAAATTATCGGAATCGACGTCAATGAATCACCTGATGAGATAATTGAACAAATTACAAATTGTCAACATACCCGGCTACCAGTATATCGCGAGAATATTGATAACATCATTGGTATGTTACACGTGCGCCGATTTCCGCGAGTTATAATAGAAAATGAAGAATTTTCAAGTGAAGATCTCATTGCGATTACTAATGAAGCTTATTTTGTTCCTCTGGGAACTCTCTTACACATACAACTTCGGAATTTTCAGAAGTTAAAAAAGCGGTTGGGATTAGTTGTCGATGAATACGGTGATATTCAGGGTATCGTCACTCTGGAAGACATCTTGGAAGAAATAGTTGGTGAGTTTACGACTGATATGCAGAACTTCAATCAAGACATCCACCTTCAGGACGACGGAACTGTTGTCATTGACGGTTCGGCGATGATACGAGAAATCAACAAGCAATTGAAATGGGATCTACCGATTGACGGCCCCAAAACCATCAACGGCCTGATCTTAGAACAACTTGAAACGATACCCGAGCCTGGTACGAGTCTGAAGGTAAGCAATTATACTATTGAAATATTGCAATCAGCCGATAACGCCGTTAGAACCATTAAAATTACCCACTTACCTGACAAGCAACTTGAACAAGAAGCAGTATAGACTACAGTACAGCAATAGATTCTAGGACATCCGCCAGTTTTGTCACCGTGTTAATTTTAATCCCCGGTATTTTCTGTTTCGGTTTATTACTCATAGGAATTATCGCGTGCTTAAAGCCATGTTTTACTGCTTCATGCAACCGTTCCATCCCGCTTTGTACAGGCCTGATCTCACCAGCCAGACCAACTTCACCAAATGTTACTAAATTTTTTGGCAAAGGCTTATTACGTAGACTGGAAAGAATCGCAAGCAGGATCGGCAGATCCGCCCCTGTTTCACTGATGCGAACGCCACCGACTATGTTTACAAATATATCTTGATCAAAAGTAGAGACTCCTGTGTGACGATGAAGCACAGCAAGCAACATGGCGAGCCGGTTCTGATCTAACCCAACTATTACTCGTTTAGGCTGGCTATATTGTGATTTATCCACTAAGGCTTGCACTTCCACCAACAAAGGACGAGTTCCCTCCCGGGTAACCATCACTACACTACCTGGAACATCTTCTTCATGTCGAGAAAGAAAAATTGCAGATGGATTGCTAACCTCCTTTAGCCCCTTATCGGTCATGGCAAACATACCTAATTCATTAACAGCGCCATATCGGTTTTTGACTGCACGAATTACGCGGTAACGACTGCTATTATCACCTTCAAAATATAATACGGTATCAACTATATGCTCGAGTACACGAGGGCCTGCGAGTGTGCCTTCTTTGGTGACATGACCGATCAGTATTACGGTAGTATTTGTATGCTTAGCGTACCGTACAAGTTGTGCTGCACACTCCCGAACTTGAGCAACTGATCCTGGTGCGGACTGCAACAATTCAGTAAATATAGTCTGTATCGAATCAATAACTACAATCTGAGGCTGCTCTGCTTCAGCACAAGTGAATATCTGTTCAAGCTGGTTTTCTGTGAGTATCCTCAACTTATCCAGTTTCAGGTCGAGTCTCTTTGCCCTGAGACCTATTTGCTGGATTGATTCTTCTCCAGTGACATACAATGTATGCATACCAACGTTTTCAACCAGTGATGACAATGCTTGTATCAATAAAGTAGATTTGCCAATACCTGGATCACCTCCAATAAGCACAACAGATCCGTTGACTATCCCGCCTCCAAGTACCCTATCCAGTTCCGAGATGCCAATCGATGAACGTGGTTCCTGATCAAGATCGACTTCATCCAGTATATGTACTACGGCAGGAGTAGATTGATGAGATTTAAATCTGGCTGAGCTGTTTTGCTTTTCCTTAACTGTTTCGATCAGCGAATTCCATGCAAAGCATTCAGGACACTGGCCTGCCCACTTTAATAATGTCGTCCCACATTCATTACATTGATATTGATGTTTGACTTTACTCATTAATGGTTACATCTAGCCTTTTATGTACAGCACACAGTAATTCGTAAGGTATCGTACCTGCATGTTTTGCAATCTCTTCCACCGGTAAACCATCACCCCACAAAACGACTGAATCACCCACAGCAACATCAGCTACATTCCTGAGATCGACTGCCAACATATCCATTGAGACCTTACCAATAATCTGGCTCCGTATATTCTTTATCAGCACGGGAGTCCCCGTACTGGCATGACGAGGGAATCCATCACCGTATCCTGCAGCAACAATACCGACAGACATGTTCTCAGGACAAACCCAGTCTGCACCATATCCAACAGTTTCACCTTTTTTGATACGTTTAATCGAAATGAGCTTTGACCTCAATGTCATGACTGGTTGTAAATCATAGTCAGCAGCAACACCATCTTCCATCGGAGATACGCCGTACAACATTAAACCCGGCCGTACTATATCTGCGTGACTGTTTGGCCAAGCCAGTATGCCAGCAGAGTTAGCGATTGATTTGTCACCTTGCAGGCCATCACAAGTACTATTGAAGATTTTGAGCTGAGCCTCTGTCATTTCATTTGTTCTATCTGCTGCATCTGCAAGATGCGTCATTAACTTGATATTTGGATTCACTGCGGCACACTGATTTAGTCTCTCCCAGACAGCCCCAACATCTTTAGGCGAAAAACCAAGACGGTGCATACCACTATCAATCTTTAACCACACAGTCACCGGGTTACTTATCCGGCTTTTCTCTAGTATCTCTATTTGGCCAGGGTGATGGACGACAAGATCCAATCCTAAATGGTCTATGGGAGCTATTTCTGAAGACGAGAAAGGGCCTTCCAGCAATACCACAGGTTGAGTTATACCTGCATTACGTAATTCCTCTGCTTCTTGCAGGCAGGCAACGCCAAATCCGTCAGCCTGAGACAATGCACCTGCAACTCGGGTGAGACCGTGGCCGTAAGCATTGGCCTTAACAACGGCAATAATCTTAGCAGAGGGCGCTGCAGACTTAACTTTGGAAATATTTTTACGTAGTGCAGTGAGATTTATTACGACCTGTGCTGGTCGGGTCATTCATTCAACCCCATCATGAATGGTTGTTCTGCCACATAATCTTCGAATCGTGTGTATTGACCTAGGAATGCAAGCCTCACCATGCCGATAGGTCCGTTTCGTTGCTTACCAAGGATGATCTCAGCGGTCCCTTTATCATTACTCTCCTCATCGTATACTTCGTCCCGGTATATAAAAACGATAACATCAGCATCTTGCTCAATAGCGCCTGATTCCCGCAAATCGGACATCATCGGACGTTTGTTAGGTCGTTGCTCGAGGCTTCTGTTTAGCTGGGATAACGCAACGACAGGCACAGAAAGTTCCTTGGCCATCGCCTTTAATGAACGAGAAATTTCTGAAATTTCTGTTGCTCGGTTTTCCTTGGTGCCGGGCACCTGCATCAATTGCAGATAATCAACAATAATCATATCAAGGCCGTTCTCCCTGGAGATACGGCGACAACGCGCACGTAGCTCAGCAGGTGTCAACGCGGGTGTATCATCGATAAACAACCTTGCATCTTTTAATATTTCAACAGCAGAAGTTAGCCTGGGCCAATCATTATCATCAAGTCTCCCGGTTCTCACCTTATGCTGATCGATACGACCGAGAGAAGACATAATGCGCATCGCGAGTTGCTCCCCCGACATCTCCATACTGAATATTGCAACAGAGAGTTTATCTTTAATGGCAGCATGTTCAGCTATATTGACAGCAAAAGCAGTCTTACCCATAGATGGCCTACCGGCAATGATGATTAAATCAGATTTTTGTAACCCAGCTGTCTTTCTATCAAAATCATCAAATCCTGTCGCTACACCTGTAATATGGCTTTTCTTATGAAATAACTCATCGATCCGATCCAATGTCGACACCAATAAATCTTTGATGAGGTGATATTTCTTCTTTCCACGTAATTCCTGTTCAGCAATTTCGAATACGGTCTGTTCAGCAAAATCGAGAATTTCATCACTGCTTCTGCCAGAAGGATTAAATACAGAATCGGTAATCTCCGATGTAGCATGGATAAGTTGCCGCAAGATAGATCGCTTGCGAACAATTTCTGTATAAGAGGACATATTGCTCGCACTGGGAGTACTGTCGGCGAGGGAAGTTAGATAACCTAACCCACCTGCCTCATCTAGCTGTTTATTATCCTCCAGCCATTCACCTACAGTAACGAGATCAAATGGCTGGTTTTCTTCGTCAAGAGCATATATTGCTTTGAAAATAATTTGGTGGTTCTTGCGGTAAAAATCTTCTGGTCGTAGACGTTCTGAAACTTGCACCCAGGTATCAGGGTCGAGAAAAACACCACCTAGCACAGCCTGCTCTGCCTCATTGGAATGAGGCGGGATTTTCAGTAACGTTGTTTCAGAATCTATATTCCTTTGAGATGCTTCTGGCATGAATGCCTCTATTGAATATGAACCGTTAGAAAATAATTAAATAACCCACAGTGTATGTGCAACTATTACAAACTAATATCCATCAAGGCTGAAATCTGTTGACCTTAATGATTAAGTAATTGGTATGTCAATTTTCTTCAGGTACGACTATCACCTTGATAACGACATCAATGTCTGCGTGCAGATTAATCTCCACATCATATTCCCCAATCATCCTGAAAGGCCCTGTAGGTAGTTTAACTTCCTGCTTAGTCAGTTCCACTCCAGCTAACTTTGCAGCTTCTGCAATATCGGCAGTACCAACAGAACCGTATAGCTTGCCTTCAGCACCGGCTTTACGTTGAATAGTGACACTCAGATTATTCAAATTATCTACCCTAGCCGTGGCTGAATTTAAAACTTCTGCCTGTGTCTTCTCGAACTCCGCGCGCTTGGCTTCAAACTTAGCAATATTGTCAGCTGTTGCTGGAATTGCCTTACCTTGGGGAAATAAGAAATTGCGGCCATAGCCCGCTTTAATCCTAACCTGAGCTCCCAATTCGCCTAATTTCCGAATTTTTTCTAATAAAATAACTTCCATAATGTTTATCTCTCAGTTTTATTAATCATATCATACCTACACGGCATCTCCAGATTGCGTTTTGCTACCACCGATCCAAGAATCAGCCATACCAAGACACGACAGGAATAGCGCCATCTGCGGTATGATCACAAGAAAAGAATACATTGCTACCAACCAACTACGTGACATTTTTCGAGCAAAAACTATCCGATGTACACTTGAAATCCCCTGGAATATAAACAGGAAAATACAGATTATCAGTACATCACTGCTAAACAATTTAATGCCTTCCATATCCGTCATACTGAATATCAAGCAAACTAAGACCAACATAGTTAATAATCTGGGGAGTCGCAGACGATAGAATTCGATTCTAAAACCACCCGGGTTAAACAGAATGGATTGCCACCAACGACCTAACAATACGGTTATAACCATACTTACCACCAGTGCAGAAGCCATGATTGCATTCATCAAAGGAAGGGCTGCATCAAAAACCGCTTGAACTTGG
Source organism: Gammaproteobacteria bacterium (assembly GCA_965226155.1). GTDB lineage: Bacteria > Pseudomonadota > Gammaproteobacteria > Eutrophobiales > Eutrophobiaceae. The sequence continues at coordinate 1,993,803 of OZ245331.1, read as the reverse complement.
TCAGCTCCGTCAATGTTTAAACTATTATTAACCCATTCATCGAGCAACATCTGCCATTTTACTGTCATGTCTACGACAAAAAATCTCATGATGCTAACAAATATGACTCCCATGATTCCCGCTACTAGTACTGTTAAAGAATGTGACCCTGCCATCCTCATAACAATTGAACATAACCATATGGGGGACCAGATTCCCAAACCAAATGAAGGACCTGTTGCAATACCTAGATTGGAAAAATAGGCAAGCAATGAAGTTGTTAGTGCAGCACCAACAATAACCTGCATACCGTATGCCGGTCCTTTTCTGAGAGTTATCAAGCTTATGGGCACCCCACTCATAATATAAGCAAGTGGTGGCAATAGTAATGAAGACATAGCCAAGAGACTGACAGTCCCCACCGCCTGTAGTCTGCCTTTCAGCATAAAGTTGCCTAGTGATTGCATGTTAATATCTTTTGTTGGAAATCAATCAGCCGCAAATGTTTTCTACACTTAAGGACAGCCGACAAACTTGGGCACAATACATTTTTATATTGCCGAAACTTTTGATAGCTACCGATTTTGCAGCGTTTGAAATTATTACTCAGTGTGTATCGGAGTATGGCAGTAATGCCAAAAACCGGGCGCGCTTGATTGCGGTTGCAAGCTGACGCTGATATTTAGTATTGGTGCCAGATACCCGACTGGGAACGATTTTACCCGTCTCAGTAATATAATTCTGTAGCGTGTTCAAATCCTTGTAATCTATTTCCTCTACACCTTCTGCAGTAAATTTACAGAACCGTTTTCTTCGAAAATACCGTGCCATATTTATTCCTCAAATAACCTTGGATGAACAGTCAATCTTCCGCCGATTTTGTTTTATCCGATTCGTCATCAGATATATCTTTCACTTCATCAACTTCCGCTTCGCTAGATTCCAATGTCTGCTCTTCACTAACTTCCACTCCACCGGATTCTGGTGCCTGCTCTTCACCTACCTTAGCTTCAGTTGCTGTACTAGCCTCATGCAACGCTTTTTGCTTATCTTTTTCTTCTTGTTCTTCTTTGCTTTTTGCTAGAAATGAAGGCTCGGTATCGGCCTTAGGTCGACTAATGACTAAATCACGGATAACAGCATCATTAAAACGAAATGCATTATTCAGCTGGGCCAAGGTATCCTGACTACACTCAATATTCATTAAAAAATAATGAGCCTTGTGGGCCTTGTTGATAGGGTATGTTAATAATCGTCTGCCCCAGTCTTCGAGTCGGTGAATGTTGCCGCCGCCCGTTTCAATCATTGACCGGTAACGATCAATCATTGCTGGAACTTGTTCACTTTGATCCGGATGGACCAATATCACTACTTCATAGTGTCGCATTCATATCCCCATGGTTTTAGCTTCCTGTCAAAACAGTGAAGCAAGGATTAAAAAGAGGAGGGATTCTAGGCGATGCAAGGTTACCATGCAAATAATACAGCCGTTTACTCTAATTCAGGGCTTGATATGAAGCCTTCAATATTGCGAATAAACAGTATAAGCAATTGTAATCCATAATATATATCGTGAATTCAAATAGCTTTGATAATGCAACTTCTACGTTTCAATCAGCCGCTACTCAGGGTTATGCACCAGCCCAGAATCAACTAGGTTCACTCTATTACCAGGGCCTAGGAGTCAATCAGGATTTTACCGAAGAAGCGGCTCTATGGTACCCCAGAGCGGCAGAGCAAGATGATATCAACGCTCAAAACAGTCCGGGTAATATGTTTCTGATGGGAGAAGGACTTCCGCAAGACGATAATCAGGCGAGCTTTTGGTACGCAAAAGCAGCGGCCCAGGGGCATGAATCAGCAAAGCATAACCTCGAAAATCTGAACCGCATTGCAGAAAGCTTACCGACCACCGCTGACACTGCTACTGCAACACCTGCCCAAATTATCGACGTCGAACAATCAGTAGACGGTATGGTTGATGATGAACAGGAGTCTGGATTTTTTAGTCGTTTGTTCAAACGTAAACCGTCTGAGGAACCAAATGACGTAACCGAGATTGAACCCACTGATACCGAAATGGATGAGTCAGAAACCGTTACCTCAATGGCAGAAGAGACGGTAGTTGAGGATGTCGAAACTGAAGCTAAACGGGAACGTGGTTTTTTTGGTCGTTTGTTCAATCGAGAACCGTCTGAAGAACCGACTGATGCAGAAATGGACGAACCGAAACCTGTTTCCTCAACTGCAGAAGAAGATTATGAGCGTGGTCTAATATTTTCACTTGGAGAAGGAGATAACAAGGATGCAAAACTAGCATTTTCTTTATTCTTGTCTGCTGCACAGAAAGACTATGCCCCTGCCCAGTACAAGGCCGGCATTGCTTATGCATATGGTGAAGGAACTGACATAGATCTGTCACAGGCAGCATACTGGGATTCATTAGTTTCTGATCAAGGATACGCAATTGCACAAAGAAATCTTGGTGTCATGTACGAAAATGGAAACGGAGTAGAACAAAATAAACCACTCGCATTAGCCTGGTATGACATCCTGGCTGGCAATGGTAATGTTATGGATATACGACGACGAGATATGTTGGCTAGCGAATTAACCGGTGACGAAGTAACGAAAGCTACGCAACTCAAAGATCAGCTACTTAATCAACTTAAAACGAAGAATTAATTACGATCTGCCGGGAAAGTTGGTTGTTTCAAGAATGGTACCTTCCATCTACAACTGAATAATACTATCCCCTGCTAAACAATAATAAGATGGAAAAACCAGATAACCGCAAACAGGTTATTCATATTCAAAACTTATTCAGCCATTACGGTGATAAGCTCGCACTTGATGATATCAATTTAACGGTTTACGAACGCGAAGTCCTTGTTGTGATGGGCCACAGTGGGTCTGGCAAAAGCACTCTGTTCAGAAACATACTAGGGTTAATGAAACCGAGTACGGGGTCTATCGAAATACTTGGCAAAGAAATTTCCCGAATCAGGAAAAATGAATTATTCAACCTCAGAAAATCAATCGGTGTTGCCTTTCAGAACGGTGCCCTGTTCAGTTCCTTATCTGTCAGGGAAAATGTTGAGTTACCATTGAAGGAACACACGTCACTTGATGACAGTACAATCCAGATCATGACCAGGATGAAGCTAGCATTGATGAATCTAGCAGAACATGAAGATCTGATGCCTGCACAGTTATCAGGCGGAATGCTTAAAAGAGCTGGACTAGCGCGTGCAGTGGCCATGGATCCAAAATTGCTTTTTTCCGATGAACCATCGGCCGGCCTCGACCCTGTTACATCTGCAGAACTTGACAAACTCATTCTACAATTAAGAGATGCTCTGAATATGACCATCGTGATTATCACACATGAACTGGAAAGTGCATTTCACGTTGCTGACCGTATAACCGTACTGGATAGAGGAAAGCAGATAACGACTGGAACAAAAGACGAGATTCGTTCCAATAGTGATGTTCGGATAGTTAATATGCTTAATCGTAAACCAAATAATGAGGAAATTGATGGTGATGCCTATCTCAATCAGCTAACCGACTAGTGATGATAATAACAAATAGCATAGATAAGTTTTCAGACGTGGTCGAACGTATTGGGCGGTCGGGCATGTTTCTAGTTAATGGCATATGGAAAATTATTACACCACCCTGTAAATTGTTTCCAATTATAAAACAGATACATTTTATAGGTGCAAGATCTTTACTGGTTATCAGCGTATCAGGTATGTTTGTTGGGATGGTCGTCGCGCTACAATTTTACGATACTTTATTGCGATTCGGTTCAGTTGCGCTGCTGGGTGCCGCAGTCGGACTCAGCCTGATTAGAGAGCTTGGACCGGTATTAATGGCTTTAATTATAATCGGGCGTGCAGGTTCTGCAATATGTGCCGAAATAAGTATTATGCGTAATGAACAACAAATCGATGCACTTGAATGCATGGAGATTGATCCGTTCCGGTATCTAATCGCCCCAAGGCTTTTAGCCGCATTAATATCTGTGCCTATATTGACTGCTATATTCATAACAGTTGGAATTTTTGGTGGATATTTTGTAGGCGTCATATTGTTTGAGGTCAGTCCAGGATCCTACCTAGGTGGGATGTATGATGCCGTGTTATGGCGAGATATTTTCATGGGGGGAGTTAAATCTATTTTTTTGGACTGTTCATGATCTGAGTCGCGACCACCAAAGGCTTTTATCTCCACCTTGACAAAGATGGTGCGCAAGGACCTGAGGGTGTCAGCAAGGTTACTACGGATGCAGTTGTTCTAGCATCAATCCTAGTTTTATTTGCTGACTATATTATAAGTTCAATCATACTTTAGGTTACTACTATGTCTGATAAACGTTCAAAAATTGAAATTAGTGTAGGTATATTCATGATATTCGCCCTGATAAGTGTTAGTTTTATTGCGATAAGGCTGGGTGACCTTAGTATGATGGGACAAGATACCTATCAAGTTTTCGCTAGGTTCACGTCTGCGTCTGGCTTAAGAACAGGTGCTTATGTTGAAGGTGCCGGCGTCAGGATAGGAGGTATCGATAGTATTAGATTTGACACAGAAAATTATTATGCAATTGTAACCATGGATATTGATAATGGTGTGATAATTTCTGAGGATGCTATTGCATCGGTTAGGACATCCGGAATAATCGGCGACAAATTCATTAAGATAACTCCAGGTGGTTCAGAAGTGGTGTTAACTGAGGGTATGGAAATTTATGAAACGGAACCTTCGATCAATCTCGAAGAATTAATCAGCAAATATATATTTGAAAGCGATAATTGATTGCCGAAATTGGGTCTAGATTAAATTTCTGCGCTTGCGTCATTCTCAGCGTTTTCTTGCTTAAATTTATCAATCCTGCGCTGAATATCAGACATCAATCCATCCATTCCTTCATTTTTAACAATTGTAGCAAAGGTACTACGATAATTTGCAATTAGGCTAACTCCTTCAACCACTACATCATATGCAAACCATTCACCATCATTATTTTTGAGTTTATAATTTACAGGAATCTCAACTGAGTCGGTAACAATAACGGTTTCAACTACCGCTCTAGTGCCGCGAATCACCTCGTCCTTATAGATGATTTTCTGATTGGTGTAGGCTTCAATCTTAGTACGGTATGTCTCTTCTGTATATTGGGAAAAGAAATCGGTGAAACGCTTACGCTCATCTTCCGTAGCCCGTTTCCACTGTGTTGAAAGAACACTTTCCGACATACTTCGAAAATCGAATCCAGCATAAATTAATGCCGCAATCTTCTCCCATCGCACTTCCCTATCCAGTTTGTCATCTTTAAGGATAGAGATAACTCCATTCGTTGTATCCTTGACCCGGCCCATAGGAGTTGAATAATCCGCGGCCGCAAGATAAGTAATAAAGCTGGTTAACAATATGAAAATCGACGATCGTAGTAACATTATCTGCCCTCTTATACGCTTTTTTGAAAGCCCAGTAGTATTTGAGTTCATCTTACCTTCTCATGTAAAAAAGCCAAGTAAATTGGCTTCAAGTACCGACAGATAAGACAGTTATCCCTAAAATACCGTGCTCATGAAATCTCAGAACCACTTTTCATTTAACATTTAACTTGTTGACTTCCGTTAATTTAATGTGATATCCGTCACATTTTTAGATGACATAAGCTGAAATGGTCATTTTGGTCATGTAATTTGCATAGTCATACGGTAAATATAAAAAGAGAATAATTACGATGAATGTATACAACTGTTGGTATTTAGGGGCATCAGGATATTGCTGCAGATTGACTGGAAGTAATTGGATGTTCGTTCCTGACCTCTGTCAGCTCCATAACAGGATTTGCAAAAACGTGGTGTTACAGGATCTCATATTCAAATATAACTATGAACGGAATTACGAGGCCAACTCTGATATTAATGTTGGACCTATGTCTTTAATCCGAAATTTAATCTCCCTATTCCTACCTAGCAACCAATCCTGCACCATCGGTGGTAGGCTTTTACTAGCTCATAGTTAATAACATCTTTAAAGCAACCAGTAGTACCCTATCTTACATCCGGCTAGTCTAAACTAGCCGCTGTCTTCACTTTTTTTCTACTAATGAGCTAGGTTCATTTATCATATATAATATATGTGGCACAGAGGGAACTTAGGTTTTCTAAATTATCTGAATTACAGTATTAACCTTTTCTATTAGGGATATCGATAAATTTTTCCGCGAGAGGATAACCTTGAAATCAAGAAAAATCATATTGCTTATCTTGGTGATCCTAGCTATTGCTTTCTTTATCTTTGATCTTGGACAATATTTCTCACTCGATTATCTTCGTGATAGCCAGTCGGCAATAGAAGATTATAAACTGTCACACCCAATTAATTCCGCAAGTATCTATTTTATTGTTTATATCATTGTGACCGGTCTATCGTTACCTGGTGCAGGTATTATGACCTTGGCCGGTGGTGCAATTTTTGGTTTAGTATGGGGAACGATACTCGTGTCATTTGCATCCGCTATCGGTGCAACTATTGCATTCCTAGCAGCGCGATTCTTGTTTAGAGATTATGTCCAGACCCGTTTTTCCAAGAATCTAGAACCCATCAACAAAGGTATAAAAGAGGATGGTGCGTTATATCTTTTTATGCTCAGACAGGTTCCCGTGTTTCCTTTTTTCGTGATAAATCTAGTAATGGCATTGACCCCTATCCGAACAGTCACTTTTTACGCTGTCAGCCAGATCGGCATGCTTGCCGTTACCGTCATATTCGTTTTTGCAGGGACACAATTAGCGACAATAAAATCCCTTAACGACATTCTATCACCGCAATTAATTGGATCTCTTGTTTTATTAGGGCTCTTTCCGTTGTTTGCAAAAAAATTAATTCTCTTATACAAATCAAAGCGAAAGCAAGCTGACCTGACTATAGATGATTAGAAAGTGATGGGCAAGCCGAAAAAATTTGATCGAAACATGATTGTAATTGGTGCAGGTTCTGCCGGCCTAGTCAGTGCATATATCGCGTCTACTGTGAAGGCAAGCGTGTCTCTGATAGAAAAAATAAGATGGGCGGTGAATGTCTTAATACGGGCTGCGTCCCTTCAAAGGCTCTAATCCGCTCTGCAGGAATTCTGGCGCAGGCAAAACGAGCAAAGGATTACGGGTTTAGATGTATTAATATCGAATTCGATTTTGCTGAACTTATGGAACGGATACAGCGTGTCATTAATACGATTGCGCCTCATGATTCAGTTGAAAGATATACATCCATGGGTGTTGAATGCATCCAAGGAGAGGCACGGATATCCTCACCCTGGTCTGTGGAGATAAACAATATGAATCTCACTGCTAGGAATATCATAATCGCAGCAGGCGCAAGTCCGTTTATACCGCCCATACCTGGCATTGAATATGTTGGCTACTATACATCGGATACAATCTGGGAGATCAGGAAACTCCCCAATAAATTGATTGTACTTGGTGGCGGTCCAATAGGTTCGGAGTTAACACAATGCTTTGCAAGACTTGGGTCTCAAGTAACCCAGATTGGAATGCTTCCGAGAATACTATTCCGCGAAGATCCAGAAATTTCACAGTTGGTGCAATCAAAATTTGAAAAAGAAAGAACAAATGTGCTTACGAGGCACAAAGCAAAGAGCTTCAGAACAGAAGGAGAAAGAAAATTCCTGGTCTGTGAAACTCAAGATCAGACTGTAGAGCTTGAATTTGACGAGTTACTAGTTGCAGTCGGCAGAAAAGCAAATACCAAGAATTTTGGCCTGAATGAGATCGGAGTAAAGTTAACAAAATCAGGTAATATTGAAATCAATGACTTTCTTCAGACTAGTGTGCCAAGTATTTTTGCATGCGGTGATATCGCTGGGCCCTACCAATTCACACATACTGCTGCACATCAAGCGTGGTATGCATCAGTCAATGCCTTATTCGGTCCTTATAAAAAATTTAAGGTAGATTATTCAGTTATTCCGTGGGCTACTTTTACTGAACCAGAGGTTGCTCTGGGAGGATTGAATGAAACAGATGCCAAGGCAGCAAATGTCGAATATGAAGTATCAACTTTTGATATCAGCGAACTTGATCGAGCTATTGCCGATGAAGAGGCTCATGGCCTGATAAAAGTACTTACAGTACCGGGGAAAGACCAGATACTAGGTGTGATTATTGCTGGCAATCATGCTGGTGACCTGATCACAGAATACATCAGTGCCATGAAATACGGTATCGGTTTGAATAAGATCTTGGGTACTATCCATATCTATCCAACTATGGCTGAAGCGAATAAATATGTTGCTGGTGTATGGAAGAAAGCGCATGCACCGGAATTAGTACTCAACCTTGCAAAAAAAATTCATACATGGCGCAGAGGCTAAAATCTTTTAGTCTCATAAAACCTGATAGTCAAAGGCAACTTTCATTCATTAAGGGGATCTTCATGAATGATAACATCTGCATTAGGATATGCATCCTCAATTATTTTCTGCACTTCGGTAGCAATCGAATGAGCCTCATGCAATAGGATTTGCGCCTCCATCTCCAGATGTAGCTGAATAAAGATATTTTGACCTGAAGTCCTAGTTCTCAGATCGTGGACACCACACACAAGTCGATGATCATTGGCGATTTGTAGTATTTTTTCCCTGTCTTCATCTGGCAGTTCCTTATCCATTAACTGATCGAGCGAAAGGCTAGCTATCTTCCAGGCAGAATAGATAATAATTACGGCAATACACATAGCAAAAATCGGATCGGCGTAAATCCAGCCAAAATAAAAGCTCATTACCAAAGCAGCAATAACACTGACATTTAACGCAATATCACTAATGTAATGAATTGAGTCTGCCTGTACTGCAATTGATTTTGTTATCCTAATTACACGGCGCTGATATAAAACCAAACTTATCGTCATTAATAGAGAAATAACCATAACTAGAATACCTATACTGCCTTGTTGAACTGAAACGGGATGTATTAACCTCTGAATAACTTCAAACAACAAGAATACCGAAGACCCGGTGATAAATGCCGCCTGGGCAAGCCCTGCGAGCGGTTCTGCCTTGCCATGGCCAAATCGATGATCATCATCTGCAGGAACCAGAGATTGCCTAACGGCTATTAGATTAATTAAAGATGCAAACATATCTAGTATGGAATCGATCAAGCTAGATAACAATGAAACAGAGTCTGTCAAGAAAAATGCAAATAACTTGACTACTATTAAGGTAATCGCAACTGCTACTGAGGCATTGGTTACACGCTTAAGTAATATGTGGTGGTGATTGTCTTGATTTGTAGATTGAGTGTCCATGTCAGGGATTTATTCTATATAACAATACCCATTTCTCCGAGCGCAATGGGAATTTTCTTACCATTCGGCGTTGCCTCGAATAAAGTTACGTGAATTCAATTTGTAAGTGCAACTCAATTAGGTGGCACGAACGGCAAGCTGCGGTAGCATCCTTACCTTTCGTTCCAGCAAGAAAGAGAGGCACAGATGAGACACTACACACAGCTTACCGAGCATCAACGTTACCAGATTTACGCCCTGATGAAAGCAGGACATACACAAACGGAGATAGCCGCCTTGATAGGCGTGCATAAATCTACTATTAGCCGTGAACTCAGACGCAACCGTGGCTTGAGAGGCTATCGACCCCGCCAAGCTCAGTTGCTCCGGCAAGCGCGTCGAGAAGCCAGCCAACAACAGCGACTCCCCACGACCTTGTGGGAGCGAGTAGAGGTCTGGCTCGGGACGAATGGAGTCCTGAGCAAATCAGTGACTGGTTGCATAAACGAGAAGGTATCGCTCTGAGTCATGAATGGATATATCACTACATATACCAGGACAAGGCAGACGGCGGTGAGCTGTACCGGTACTTGCGTTGCCAGAAGAAACGAAAGAAGCGTTATGGTAGTTATCAACGTCGTGGGGTTCTGGTGAATCAGATCAGCATTGATAAGCGTCCAGCCATTGTGAACAGGAAGACACGCATCGGTGACTGGGAAGTGGACACCGTCATCGGCAAAGGCCATCGACAGGCGCTGGTCACCTTGAGCGAGCGCAAGTCGATGTACACCTTGATTGCACAGGTGAAACGACGAACTGCCTCTGCCGTCAGGCAAGCTATCGTGCGATTGTTGTCTAATATGAAGGCGTCGGTTCACACGGTCACCTCGGATAATGGAAAAGAATTTGCTGAGCATGAGGTTATTGCTCAACAATTGAACGCGGGGTTCTATTTTGCACATCCTTATGCCTCCTGGGAACGGGGTTTAAATGAAAATATCAATGGTCTTATTCGACAGTACTTCCCAAAGAAAATGGACTTCAGCACGATTACACAAAAGCAGTTAGACTTGGTCATGAAAAAACTCAATCACCGTCCCAGAAAAACACTTAATTCAAAAACACCACATGAAGTCTTTTTTAACATCAACGTTGCACTTCAAAGTTGAATCCGCGTATTGGAATAAAAAAAGAAATTTTATTTATAACATCCTAATGACCGCCTTTTAACACTTCGACTGACAATTATACCTAGCTGATTAAGATCTGACTTGCCGTTTTGAATAATATAGACACACACAAACACTATCCATTAATTGGTATTGCATATATGTTTAGCGGCGCCTGTTTTTTTGCCTTAACAGATGCGTTAGCAAAATGGCTGACGGCTAGTCTGCCCTTTATCCAGTTAGGTTGGCTACGCAGCATAACGGGAGTATTGTTAATCGGGCTATTCATGCTCGTATCAGGGAACCTACATACTTTAAAATCTAGCAGGCCGGGTTGGCATCTGTTCAGAGGTGTGTTCGGGACTTTGGCCGTAATCCTGAATATATACAGTCTTGGCCATATCCCTCTTGCAGAGTTCACCGCAATTGTCTTCTCCCAACCTTTTTTTATTGCCATACTTTCTGCAATAGTTCTAAAGGAAAAAATTAACAAACAGTCTTGGGCAGCAATCATCATCGGCTTTGTCGGTATCCTATTTGTTGCAAGGCCTAGTCCAGATCACTTTCAAATTGCACATATAGCTGCATTATTTGCTTCACTGTCATTCGCTATCATGTCTGTTACAGCGAGATATTTGTCAAATTCCGAATCAGTTTTTGCATTGAATTTTTATGTCTATCCGATGAATATCATATTATCGTTTTACTGGGCAACGAGCAGCTGGGTAGCACCATCATTAAATGAATGGTTTCTGATTGTTGCAATGGGTTTTGCTGCTACTGTGGCATTTGGCTGTGTTGTACAAGCAATGCGTTATGCCCGTGCAGCCGTTGTCGCACCAATAGACTACACACGGCTGATATGGGCGGGTGTTTTAGGATACTACTTCTGGCATGAACTACCCGATCTCTATACCTGCATAGGTGTACTATTTATTCTAGGCAGCGGAATGTTTATTCTCAGGCAAATCCGTCACAGTCGCTAGTGCGAGAGAGGCCTGATCAGAAACCTGAAAACTACAGTTAGCAGTTCCGAGATCCAGTGTCTTGTGCTGTCTTCCATGAAGGTCCGATAAAGCATTGGGATAACAATTAGCGTAAGTACAGTTGAGAAGGACAGTCCCCAAACGATTGCCGTCGCAACCGGGCCCCAGAGCAAAGAAGGTCCAGCCAGTCCAATAGCCAGTGAAAAAGCCCGGCAATTGTCGATAGTGAAGTGAACAGTATTGGGATAACCCGTCGCCTTGCCGAATAGACTATTGCATGCAATACACTCATACCGTTTTCTAGACGCTGATTGGCTGACGAAATCATGACGATGGCGGAATTGACTGATATCCCCGCCAATGCGACAACACCATACAAGGTATATAGACTCATCGGATTGTTTGTTACCAACAACCCAAGAACAACGCCCGTAAATGCCAGTGGTACAGTCATCAGTATCATAAAGGGCTGCCAGTAACTCCTGAATTGGGTGCCGAGAATGATATATATACAACCTAAGCCCAACAAAAATAGTATTTTGAGTGCATCTAAGCTCTCCTCAATATCATCCAGTTGTCCGGTAAAATCGAGATCGATAGACGGAAACTCACCCTGTATACGCTTCCATTCATCCATGATTAACTCATTAGCTTCTACCGTATTTATCTGCTGTTCATCGATATCTGCTTCCATGGTTATGGTGCGGCGGAAATTATAATGCCGTATATTAAACTGTCCAAACCCATGCTCAGCCTCAACCAGTTCACTCAACATAATCGACCGTCCGTCCGGTAGTGAGATGGTCTGGCGAAGGATATCATCAACACTATCCATCTTTCACGGTTAGAAAGCACTCGCACCTTGACCTCTTCCCCTTGATCCTTGAACTCAGTCACTATCTCTCCATCAACATAGGCCTGCAAGGTGCGACTGATAACCGTCGGGTGAATACCAGTTCGTTTGATAGCTTCGCCATTGTAACGGAGTCCCAGTTCTGGGTTACCTGGCCGGCAATCAAAAGAAACATTCCTGTAGAAAGGTTGGCTGTTTAGGTAACTTTTTAACGCATCAGCAACTTTTTTAATTTCAGCAAATTCATCTCCCCTAATTTTTACTTGAATCGCCTTACTGGCCGGTGGCCCATCGGCTACATGAAAAGTATAGATATTGTCTACATCTTCAATCTGGGTAATGGCGTTATCCATAACTTTTACAATTTCTGTAGAACTACGACCTTTCGGGACTTTTGAATTTAGACTCACCATAACTTGGCCTATACTGTCACCGAACAATGGTTCCGTAGCAGTATACATAAGCCCTGAATAGACAACGGTCGCCCTTAATTCTTCCGGTTTAATATGTTGCAGTACCATTTTCTTGGCTTCAAGCAACTTTTCGTTAGTCTCAAGTAAGCTGGTGCCCTGCGGCATTTCGACATTGATATAAAACAATTGTGTTGGATCGAATTCAAAAAAATTGAATCGTATATGGCCCGTCACGAAAGTCCCAACAGCAAGAAAAAATACTAACAAGATGGATTCAACGGAGCGCCTAGGATAACGAAATGTCTTTAACAAGAACCAAGTATATTTTAAGCGCACCCAATGTGTAATCGTTTCACGTTTAAGCTGGGCTGTAGACTTTTTCTTAAAATTAATTTTGGCGGCAATAATATGAGCCGTCAGCATCCAGTAAGCTTCGACAAGGCTGAAAATCAATGTAAGGGTCACGACCAATGGAATTACGTTCATGAAATCGCCCAAGATACCTGGCAATAACATCAGCGGCAAAAATGCAGAGATCGTAGTCATCACTGAAGTTGTTACCGGGGCGAACACTTCTTGCAACGCACTGATGGCTGCCTGCATTCCATGCATTCCTCTTTGAAGCCGGTAATAAATAGCTTCGACGACGACTGCATCATCAACCAGCATCCCGAGAGCAATGACGACACCAAGTAAAACAGTATTATTTAGAGACTCTCCAATATTGAACAATATGATAAATGTGCCAGCGAGTGTAAAAGGAATGGCGATACTGGTAAGAAGAGCAATGCGGGTTCCAAGAAAAGCCCAGGTCGCCAATAATACCATTATTAATCCTATGACAGCGTTATTCTGCATCAAACTGATAGCATGACGAGTACTGTCTGTCTGATCATCTACAAGATACAATTTAACTCCGGTCCTATCTGCGCTTAGGTTACGACCATCAATATATTCACTAATGGAATCTAGTAAATTCAATACATTGGTATTGCCTTTTTTTATTATTCCCATAGTAACCGCCGGATTATCGTTGAAGCGGACAATTGCACTTGGCTCCTTGGTAGTCCGGAAAATGTCTGCCAGCGATCCAAGGGTAACGACCCCTTTTGACGTTACGATAGGGAATTCAGCAAGAACCCCGGGATCAGTATTTGTTCCCTCTAGCCGTACTATCCATTTAATGTCCTTTGTATCAACATCACCTACCGAGACATCGCGAATATAGCCGCGCACTGTTTCTGTCAAGTCAATAGGGGTGATACCCAAGCCTTCAAGACGTTCGGGATAAAATGCTACGTGTATCTCAGAATCGGACAGCCCTAACGAATTCACACTGTCCCCCCCACTGATTCGTTCCAGATCTTTCTCAATATTACGTGCCTGACGGCGCAAATTTTCATCACCACCCGGCCCGGTAATGACAATCATGGCAGATGGAAGTGAATTTGAGCTGGTAACTTCAAAAATAAAAGGGTCGCTTGATTCTTCTGGCAGTTCGTCAGTGTAAGTCGTTTGGACTTCCCGCCGTAGATCAATCACCCGTTTGTCAAAATCCCGAGGATCTATCTGCTCAAACCTGATGAGGATGTTTGAAACACCGTCACGACTAGTACTATTGATGAAGCGAATATCCTGTACTGATCTCCTGATGGAATTCTCAATCGGATCGTTTATCCGTCTTTCGACATCCGGTGCAGATGCACCTGGAAATCCAATGGTGATATTTATCCAGTTGAAATTTACCTCTGGATCTTCTGCACGCGGCATCTGGAAATATGAGATGCCCCAATTATTATTACCAGTCCGAAAACCAGGTTGGCAAGAACATGGTTGTTCAAAAATCGCTGAAAAAGTTTCATGCTTATTCAGTAATATGGACGGGAGTCTTATCCTGAATTGCAAAATGACCTTCAATAATTAGATGAGTATCATCGGCGAGATCTACAGGGGTACTGCGACCAGCCATGGCATTAGCGACGGGAATAAAAATTGCAATTCCTTTTTCTTCAGTAAATATACCTAACTTATCTTCCCTGCGCACAACGAGGTTGGCGGGAATATGAGGACGATGGTCATTCCATATTAATTTTCCAGTGGCACCTGTTAATGCAGGACCATCGGTAAACAATAGTCGGACCTCGCGATTTCGTGTCTGTGAATTGATCGTCGGCAGTATAGTTCGTAAACGAGCTGGGTAATGTTGTCTAGAATATTCAAACGCGATTTTGCTAGCCACTTCAATCTGCTCTATCTCTTCATTTGATACCTGTGCCGAGATCTCGATGCTAGACAGATCTAACAGTCTGATGAGAGGTGCACCAATATTTGCGAATTCTCCGATAGCACTGATGCGTTCTACCACCAGAGCTCGAAACGGGCTGACTATATGACAGCGAGAGACATTCAAGCTCGCAGATTCGAGACTGGCTATCGCTACTATTTTCTCTGACTACAGAACATTTAGATCAGTAGAACGTTCATCCAGTGCTTCTTCAGATACGGTCTGATTCAAGACAAGTTTTTCAGTACGACCAAGCCGGTTTTGCGCGAGCAATAACCTTGCTTCTAGTGATTTTAGGCTGGACTCTACCTGGCGTTTGATCAGTTCATAATCAGTACAATTCAAGCTAACGAGAGTTTTGTTCTTCTCAACAATATCACCTCCCCTTGTGGGAAACGCGATTACTTTTGCGCTAATCTCGGAGCTGATTGTTGAATCGTTCAGGCTGATTACAGTCGCCGGCGCGGTCCGTTTAGGATAACTGGCGACATCTGTTAGGTTAGCAACCTTAACACTAATAGGTTCAGCATGGGCAAACTGAGTAAATGCCAGAATGAGCATAGCAACAATAATGCGTTGGAAATATGTATGCATAAATTCGTAAATTGATTTGTGTAATATTGGCACTAAATAGAAATCAGAATGATTATTTATTGAGTAGTTCCTTGACATTCGTTTTTTCATCTGCAAGTAATGATTTATTAATTTTTATTCTATCTGTAATAAGACGTTTCCCGATCATGAATTCCAGCGGTTTATTTACTGAGTCAACAGCAATTACAACTCCTTCTTTCAGGTAAAAAGCGGCAAAAGATCGGCCGCCTTCAATGTTTCCACGTATTACCATTTCATCGTAATCATGAAATAGTCCTGCAATTTGCAGTTTTACATCATACTGATCTGACCAGAACCAAGGAAGGTTGTTATAGATCTTATCCTTATTACAAACGGTAGATGCTGCAATACGAGCTTGATCATTAGCATTCTGTACAGATTCTAGCCGTACCCACCTACCATAAATCTGATTATAGTGAACTGCACAATCTCCGGCGGCAACAATATCAGAATTGCTGGTACGTGCAAAATCATCGACCACTATCCCGTTTTCAACCTTCAAACCGGCAGATTGTGCAAGTTCGACATTAGGGATGATACCCACACCAATAATCACCAAATCCGCTTTATAGCTTTCCCCATCGGTGCATAGCACTCGTTCAACTCTACCGTTACCTTCAAATCCAACTGTACCAACCCCACATTGGATAGAAACCCCTTCTTCAGCATGGATACGTTGATAAAATTCTGAAATTTGGATTGCCGTTACACGCTGTAAAACACGTTCTGCCAACTCCAAAATGGTAACGTTCATCCCCAGTTGTCTCAGCACTGCCGCTGCCTCTAGCCCTATATAGCCACCACCGACAATAACAGCATTACCACCAGCACAGATATACGACTTAATCTGGGAAACATCATTTATATCTCGTAGATAACAAATCCCTTCTAAATTATCACCTGGCAGTTCTATTTTACGCGCCCTGGATCCAACTGATAACATCAATTTGTCATAGCTAATGACCTGTCCTTCATTAAGGAGAACTGTTTTCTTTTCTGTATTGATTTCCTCAGCTCGGCAATCCAATAGAAAATCAATATTGGCTTTTTTATATATTTCTGCAGGGCGAATTAAAATTTCATCTAATGTACTCTTTCCTGCAAGCAGGTCTTTTGATAGTGGTGGCCGATGATAGGGGTAGTAAGGCTCATTACCAATGACTTGAATATCATCTTCCCATCCACCCTGACGCAGCGCGGTAACAAAGGCAGTAGCAGCACAACCAGCACCAATGACGACACAATTCTGACTCATTCAATGTAACCCTTGGGAAAGTATTATTCGTAAGTGCTGGAATTAATTAAGACCTGATACAACATCACAGATCGCACCAGTCAGTTGGCTGATTTCATCCGGTTCTATGATATACGGTGGCATGATATACACAAGATTAGCAAAAGGTCTAACCCAAACTCCACGGTTAACAAATTCGATTGGAACAGTCTTCATGTCTACCGTATGCACCAACTCCACGACACCTATTGCGCCGAGAACACGGACATCCTTTACATTTTTAAATTCCCGACATCTTGCCAGCTCTTTGCTCAGCTGTTGTTCTATCGCAAGGACCTTATCCTGCCATGCCCAACTTTGAAGCAATTCAAGATTCGCTAGCGAGACAGCGCAAGCAAGTGGGTTTGCCATGAAAGTTGGACCGTGCATAAAAACACCGTTGCCATCAGCGGATATCGTATCGGCGACAGGTCGACTTGCCAGTGTCGCACCCAGTGACAGATAACCCCCGGTCAATGCCTTGCCTGTGCACATGATATCCGGCGATACCTGAACAAAGTTACTGGCAAACAGTTTGCCTGTACGGCCAAAACCCGTTGCGATCTCATCGAGTATTAGCAATACATTGTAGTCATTACATAATTGACGAACGCGCTGGAGGTAGATCGGATTGTAGAACCACATGCCACCCGCCCCCTGTACTACAGGTTCAAGTATCACTGCAGCAATATCCTGGTTTTGTGATTCTATTAATGAAGAAAAACTCTGAATAGCATCTTCGTTCCATTCTTCATCGAATCGTACACTCGGACGATCTGCAAAAATCTGGCTTGCAAGTGTTCCATTGAACAAGGTATGCATCCCAGCAACTGGATCGCATACTGACATGGCTCCAAAGGTATCACCATGATATCCACCTTTTACTGTTAGGAATTGTTTCTTCTCGGATAGTCCCTGTACTGCCCAGTATTGGAGAGCCATCTTCATTGCCACTTCAACAGAAACTGAACCTGAATCACTAAAAAATACTGTCTCAAGACCATCAGGTGATAATTTGACTAATTCTTCTGCAAGCCGTACTGCTGGTTCATGTGTCAAGCCACCAAACATCACATGAGCCATAGCTGATAATTGTGAACTGATAGCGGAATCTAGGATGGGATGATTGTAACCATGGATTGCACACCACCATGAAGCCATGCCATCTATTAGCTCACGCCCATCAGCTAGTTTAATACGAACACCAGACGCCGAGACTACCGGGAATTGGGTCGGCGCATCAACCATTGATGAATAGGGATGCCAGACGACTGAACGGTCACGTTGTACTATAGAAGCGGTTTCCTGCATTTGATCTGACATTTATTTTAATCTCAAGATTAATGAACAACACATACAAATTGGTGCACACAATGCTACTACTGTTTAAAATATATGACTAACTGACTTTTAACTGATTATTTCCATCTGACTACATTGCAGGAAACCACAAAATGAAATTTATTCAAATTAAAGAGCCAGGAGGCGCAGATGTACTGCAAATCGCTGAATCTCCACCACCTAATCCGTTCTCAAAACAGGTATTGATAAAGGTATCTGTTGCAGGCGTCAACCGTCCCGATGTCTTACAACGCAAGGGTTTATATCCCGCTCCGCCAGGTGCTTCTACTATACTTGGACTCGAAATAGCAGGTGAGATTGAAAGTGTTGGTCTAAATTGCGGTAATCTCAGAGTCGGAGACAAAATCTGTGCATTGATACCAGGAGGTGGTTATGCAGAATATGCACTCGCCGATGCTGCACTGTGCTTACCTATTCCGACAGGTTTAACAGATGTGGAAGCGGCTGCACTGCCGGAAACCTTTTTTACCGTTTGGAGCAATGTATTCGATCGTGCAATTTTGAAAGCTGGAGAAAAGTTTCTGGTCCATGGAGGTTCCAGCGCCATCGGCACCACAGCTATTCAGTTAGCCAAGGCATTTGGCGCTACCGTCTATACAACTACCGGTAGCGATAGTAAATGCAAAGCATGCCTTCAATTGGGGGCAGATGTTGCCATTAATTATCGGGAATCAGATTTTGAACATGAAATAAAAAAGGATACAGGCGGCAGGGTATTGATGTCATACTGGATATGGTATTGGGTGAGTATCTAAACAAAAATATCCGTATTGCCGCTGAAGACGGCCGCATAGTCCTTATTGCGGGATTGCATGGTTTTAAAGTTGATGCAGATTTTCTGCCTGTGATGAGTAAGCGACTGATGGTAACCGGCTCCACACTGCGTCCCCGCTCAGTTAAATTTAAAGCGGATATCGCCCGCAAGCTGGTAAACTCGGTGTGGCCGTTATTGGAAACCAAACAGATCAAATCCGTTGTCTACCGTTCATTTCCGTTAGACCAAGTTGCTGATGCACACCGATTAATGGAAAGTAATGAGCATATAGGTAAAATAGTACTTACCATGTAATACCATTTACTTCGGTAAAAATTAATATTTCTTTCTAGAATTAAGATAAATAACAATGGCAAAAATAAAATTTATCGTTACAGACGGCACAGAAACTCAAATTGAGGCAGAGAATGATGTCAGCCTGATGCTTGCTGCAGTTAATAACGGCATACCGGGGATAGTCGCAGAATGTGGAGGAGCCTGCAGTTGCGCTACCTGTCACGTTATAGTTGACCCTGACTGGTATGACCGGCTACCAGAACCAGAAGACTTTGAGAAAGACATGATTGAATTTGTGGCTCAACCTGAGCCGACCAGTCGTTTGAGCTGCCAGATTAATGTCAATGAAGAACTTGATGGATTGGTAATAAAAGTTCCTGAATCTCAATATTAAACGTTAAAACTACGTTTCAAAAATCGGATCCTTTGCAGACTATTGATTATTTATAATAATCTTGCCTGTCTGTCGGTAATCCTTCATCAATTGAAAAGCATCTATCGCTTGATTCAGCGGGAAATCTTTGTGTATAACTGGGACTAGTTTCTTGTTATTCAAGAATGTCAGCATAGCAACAAATTCTTCCGGTGACCCCATGGTGGTCCCCTGGATACGGATATGCCGGTAATACATCTTCGCCATTTCCAGCCCGCTAGGCGGATTCCCAGTCGTGGCACCAAAAAACACATAGCGCCCGGCAGGTTTAAGAGTATCAATTAATGCGTTTACCGCGTTGCCACCTGCACTATCTATTACAACATCGAACCCACCTGCTTTCTCAGACAACGCTTTATAACAATCTTCGTTGTGATAATTGACACCATCAACCGCACCTAGGGATTTTGCATGAGCGATCTTGTCCTCACTGCCGCTGCTGACATAGACCTCGGCACCAAGAGTAACACTCCATAGAACTGCAAAACCAGATACACCACTACCAGCGCCTGTAATCAGGACTCGATAGCCTTCTTTTATTTCTCCATGTGTTTTAACTGCACGCCATGATGTTAATCCGGCTAAAGGTACCGCCGCTGATTGTTGCCATGTTAGGTGTGTTGGTTTTGGATGAATGCAGTCAGCGGGGACACAAATATATTCTGCAAAAGTGCCCTGGTCTGGCATGCCAAGAATACGAAAGTCGGGACTAAATGCTCGTTTGTCATTTCCCCAGTTCCGGGCTGGATAAATTATTACCTCTTGACCTTCAAGCGTGTGCTCAATTCCCGCCCCAACTGCATCAACTACACCAGCACCGTCTGAACCAAGGATGCAGGGAAGTTGGGTTGCCGGATACTTATCAACTGTAATCCAATAATCTCGCCTGTTCAGAGCGGAGGCATTTAACCGAACCCGAACTTCGTCTCGCCCTGGAACAGGCGTATCTACTTCCTTCAGGAACAGATTTTCTGGCCCGCCGGCTTTCTCCAGTACGACAGCTTTCATCTACCCTCCTCCATTAAAACATTATCAGTGAAAAGGTATATACAACTACCAATCATATCGTAGCTACTACAGATTAAAATGATTTTTATGAAAATTTCTCCAGCAGTAAATCCCTAGCCTGATTTATCTTTGCGGCAAAATAATCGTTACCGCCTCGATCAGGATGTAATTGCTGCATTATTTTTCGATATGCCTCTACTACCTCTTCCCGTGAGGGTGTCTCGGACAAGCCGAGGATCTGTAGAGCTTCGATGGTCGTCATTTCAGATGTAATTTTTCCAGAAACCTGTTTACTTTCATCTGGAGTGAATTTGGTATCGTCACCAAATCGTCCAACTAAATAACTTTCCATTAATCGGGTTGAATCACGGTCTGTCTGTTTGCAATACTCGAAGAGCTCTAATATGTCTTCCCGCTTAAGTTCGTCAAGCTGTTTACCTTTATAACCCCCTGTCAGGACACGGCCCGCCATCTTGCCGGTATCATGAAACAGAGTCATCTCAATAATTTCAGAACTCACCGTGGATGTACCTGGTGGTTTGGAAGAAGGGGCAAACTGCCTATACAACTGAGTCAAAATAGGAAAAAAACGGACTAGTAGTCCCATCCCCTGCCTGAGAAATGCTAATAAACCGGCAAATACGGCGCCAAACCAATGCATCCTGCCTGACGCGACGAGTATGACTACAACGACTAGTAACACACCCAGTAGGGTCTTGATCAACAACTTTTTTCTTTCAGTCTGATTGGGAGAGGTTTGCCAGTGCCACCAAAATATCAGTCCACCCAGTAAAAGGATGATTAATAATATACGTGACATCTAACGTACTATTTGGCTAGTTAGGTCCTGCAAAAGCGGTGTTTTTGTTCTGCTGAATTCAACAAGTGCTTTCTTTCCACCTGTTGCATAAACTGCGACCGCTGAGAGCAACTCAGATAAGATATCTGCGCTGTTGGAATCGAATCGGCAATAGGCGCCACCACTGAGCCGAGAAATGGATTTGTACGCTTCAGCTGTTGCTTCGTCAGTGCCCTCCTGAAACATAAATACCGGCGCATTATGTACACCAAGCTGGCCTGCTAACTTGAATATTCCACTGGTCGATTCTTCACAAGCATCGCCGATGTAAACAACCGCAGATATGGGTATTTTCTGGGTCTCTTGCAACAGGTGCTTCATGACCCTTTGTATCTGAGTATGCCCCGCATGACACTGAACACCGCTCATTTGCTGTTTCAGTGCGAGGCTGTTTGACACCCAAGGTGATGAGCAAAATTCACCTAGACCGCGAAAATAACTCAACTGGACATTAAGTTTTCCAATCTTTTCAACGGTCCTAAACATCTCTACTTGAATCTGACATGCACTATCCCATGTAGGTTGCCTGCTTGCTGTTGCATCAATTGCAAATGCTAACCTACCTCGATCACCAGCCATCGTAGAAATGCTCTGCACCTGCTTAAGAAAAGCATCTACTTCTCCCGGGCTAGAGGGTGACTTGCTTAATGATTTTTTCACTTATACATACCCTGTAAATTGATAAAACTTGGGGCTAATTATATTGAACTAAAAACAGGAATACTCAGAGTAGCTAAATATAGAATAAAATCTTTTTCGAAATCAATGGCGGTCAGTTAATCAAGCCGAGTCTCATAGATGATTCGCGGTCGCTGCTCTTAACGATAATATCAATAGTGCTTGACTCCCTAATCACCTTAAAAGGTATTTCTACTCCGGCGTTACCCATACTCCAAATGCTTCGAAACAACATGGCAAGTTCTTCAACTGGCTTGTTGTTGACAGCAACGATTATATCGCCCGGTATTAATCCTGAACGGTCTGCAGGGCATTTGTGAAAGACGCCCATGACTATTAGATGCCCGAGCTCTTCTTCAACCAGCATGCCCAGCCAGGGTCTGGCTGACGATTTACGCCCACCATAGTGACACAATTCATCCATAATCGGGGTAAGCACATCAATAGGTACAAACATATTCGAGCCAGCCATGACCTTATCCTTCTTCATTTCTTGGATCAGAAGACATCCGACTCCGTATAATTTTCCGTCTTCCCCTATCAGTGCTGCACCTGCCCAATCCGAATTAACTGGGGAGGTAAAAATAGCCTCGTCTAGCACGTATTCCCATCGGCCGGCAAACTCATGCTTACCTACCACTCTGGATTCCATCATATGCCCACTACCACCGCTACTTGCAACCAATACAGGATCACCTACAGTCATATCTTTAGTGGTACCAAACTCTACTACAGGAAGATTCATCGGCATTAACGGTTTTACTAGACCGATACCCGAATCATAATCATTACCAACAACATAACCTGGCACGATATTATCCTTTTTATAGCCTATCCAGATACTTTCTGCTTCAGTGATGACATAACCGATAGTCACGATAAGACCGTCATCACGTATTACAGTACCGTAGCCCTTGCGTTGGGTACCTAGGATTTCGGCAGAAAATGAATTTTCTGGAATGCGGGTGTTAATAGATACAATTGAATTCAATGTCTGTTCGACATCGAATCTGCAGGAAAAAGATTGTTTGATCACATTTATAATTAGTAGTTTGGATTTGCACGGGATTATTTCTTCCCCGGTCTCTTCCATCCTTTTTTAACTTTATGCTCGACTTTATTGGTGATTAAAGTATCCGCCTTAACGTCTTTAGTGACAGTTGTCCCAGCACCAATCGTTGCACCTTTCCCGATTGACACAGGTGCTATCAACTGGGCATCTGATCCGATAGAAGCATTATCACCTATTTTTGTTTTATGTTTATTAGTGCCGTCATAGTTACAGGTAATCGTACCTGCGCCTATATTCACGTTTTTTCCAATATCACTATCACCAATATAACTGAGATGTTTAATCTTTGAACCCGCTCCGACATTCGCTTTTTTCAATTCGACAAAATTACCAATATGAACATCCTCAGCCAGCCGTGTGTCCGGTCGTATTCTGGCAAAGGGGCCAATCCTGCAGAGTTTACCAATTATGGCATTTTCAATGACACAATTTGGTAAGATTGTCACGTCATCCTCTATATCCACGTTATTTATAAAACAATTGGGTCCAATAGTGACATTGTTGCCTATACTCACGCTTCCTTCTAAAACAACATTTACATCAATGTAAATATCTTTGCCCATTTCCAAATCGCCACGCAGATCGAACCTTGCAGGATCCATAATAGTGACCCCATTACGCATGAGATGGTGGGCTTGTACCAATTGATAATATCTCTCAATTTCGGCTAGTTGTGCGCGGTTATTTATTCCATGTATTTCTGTAATCGATTCCGGGTTTGTCGAGTTAACAATAATTTTTTCTGTTGCTGCTTCGATTATATCGGTAAGGGAATATTCTCCCTGGGCGTTCCTAGAATCGAGATCCTTTAGCCAGCCCTTTAAGTTTTGACCCTTTACGGCCATCACACCCGTATTGATTTCGCAGATTGAACGCTCTTCGTCGGTCGCGTCCTTGTCTTCAGTAATTTTGACGATATCACCCTTGTCGTCACGGATTACTCTCCCATAACCTGTAGGATCGTCGAAATAGGAAGTCAGCAAACTGAATCCAGATTCTTTAGAAGAATCGACGAGTCGCTGTAATGTTTCGTAAGTGATTAGTGGCACATCGCCAAATAGGACCAATACTGTATCAGTATCTGGAACTGAAGATATTGCAAGTTTTACTGCATGACCAGTCCCTAGCTGCTTCTCCTGTTCAATCCAGTTTACCTCTAGATGAGAGAGAGTCTCCGGAACTTGCTGGCCCCCAAACCCATACACGACATGGATTTCCCTACTTTCAAGTCTCGATGCTGAAACATAGACATGTTCGAGCAGCGTTTTCCCGGCGAGCTTATGCAACACTTTTGGGAGATCAGAGCGCATGCGCTTTCCCTTACCGGCCGAAAGAATAATTATACTGAGACCCATAACAAAGTAATTATCAATTAGTAAATAACTAAAAGTGAAAAATACCTTTTAAAAACCATAGTCCTTTGTAAGTGATCTGACAAAAACATCTAATGGATGTTTAGCGATAGTGAGTTTTTTCGAGGCAAACTTGATAGATTATATCGAGTTGACTGAAGTTTTAAGAACGACCGGTACGTTTTCGCAACCTTTGAATTGCTTGTAATTGAGCGGCGACTTCTGCAGTCTGAGCTAGTGCTGTGGCGTAATCAATATTTGCATCGCGATCATGAAGTTGTTTATCTGCTTCTTCCTTAGCCTTTAGAACAGCGGCCTCATCTAGATCTTCAGCACGCACTGCAGTATCAGATAAAACAGTTACTATTTTTGGTTGAACCTCAAGCATACCACCTGAGACATAAAATCCTTCCTCATTACCATCTGCATGTTTTACTCGAACCTCGCCAGGCGCAAGTTGTGTCACCAAAGGCGTATGGCCAGGTGCAATGCCGATCTCACCCAATATTGCAGGGGCAAATATCATCTCCACTTCGCCGGAAAATATTTCCCGTTCTGCGCTGACAATATCGATATGTATCGTTGGCATGATTTAGATCTTCTTGGCGTTCTCTACAGCTTCTTCAATCGCACCTGCCATATAAAATGCCTGCTCTGGCAGATGATCATATTCACCATTTACAATAGCTTTAAATCCTTTAATGTTGTCTTTCAAGGATACATACTTTCCAGGTATCCCTGTGAATACTTCAGCAACTCTAAAGGGTTGCGAAAGGAAACGTTGGATCTTACGAGCACGTGCAACTGCTAACTTGTCTTCTTCAGAGAGTTCGTCCATTCCTAGAATCGCAATAATGTCGCGCAATTCCTTATAGCGTTGCAGTGTGTTTTGAACTGCACGAGCGGTATCGTAATGGTCTTGACCAACAACTAATGGATCAAGCTGGCGACTGGTTGAATCCAATGGATCAACAGCAGGATATATACCTAACTCAGCAATTTGTCTTGAGAGCACCACAGTTGCATCTAGGTGTGAAAATGTTGTTGCTGGAGATGGGTCAGTTAAATCATCGGCTGGCACATATACGGCCTGGATAGAAGTAATTGATCCCGTTTTTGTTGAAGTAATACGTTCCTGCAATTTACCCATTTCTTCCGCAAGCGTCGGTTGGTAACCCACAGCTGATGGCATACGGCCAAGCAATGCAGACACCTCGGTGCCCGCCAATGTAAATCGATAAATATTATCAACGAAAAATAATACATCTCTTCCTTCATCACGAAATTTTTCTGCGAGAGTCAATCCGGTTAACGCAACACGTAACCTGTTACCTGGCGGTTCATTCATCTGACCATAAACCATGGATACCTTAGATTTTTCAAATTCTTTAATATTGACTACGCCTGATTCCTGCATTTCGTGATAGAAATCGTTTCCTTCACGAGTTCGCTCACCTACTCCGGCAAATACAGACAACCCTGAATGCTGAGTAGCAATATTGTTAATCAACTCCATCATGTTTACCGTCTTACCAACACCAGCACCACCAAATAGGCCAACCTTACCTCCCTTAGCGAACGGACAAACTAAGTCGATAACCTTAATTCCTGTTTCCAGTAATTCTGTAGTAGGGCTTAAATCAGTAAACTGTGGGGCATCACGGTGTATGGCCATAGTTTCATCGGCCTCAATAGGGCCAACTTCATCGATAGGCTGGCCTAGAACATTCATAATCCGTCCCAGAGTCTTGACTCCAACAGGAACATTAATTGGTGCACCAGTATTATTTATTGTTAATCCTCTTTGTAATCCATCAGTAGAACCAAGGGCGATAGTTCGAACAATTCCATCACCAAGTTGCTGTTGAGCTTCAAGTGTCGTCTCGACGTTTTCAGCATCTACCAACAAGGCATCATATATCTTTGGAATTGCATCGCTTGGAAATTCCACGTCAACAACAGCACCAATAATCTGTACAATATTTCCAGAACTCATTTTTTTAGTTCCCCATTTATGTCTAAATATTTTCTTTAAAAATAATTTCTTTAAACTGCAGCTGCCCCAGCGACAATTTCTGACAGTTCCTGAGTAATTGCTGCCTGACGCGCTTTGTTATAGATTAATTGCAATTCATCAATAAGCGTGCCGGCATTATCAGATGCACTCTTCATCGCAACCATTCTTGCAACCTGCTCACAGGCAATGTTTTCAATAACATCCTGATAAACCAAAGACTCTATATAACGCGAGAGCAATTGATCCAGGACTTCTTTTGCATCTGGTTCATATATATAGTCCCAATGATATTTTAATTCTTCATCTTCGCTAGGTGGCACGGGTACTAACCTCTCTACTCTAGGAGACTGTGTCATTGAGTTAACAAACTCATTTGAGGCAATATAAACTTCGTCTATGTCCCCTTCAATATATTTATCCAGCATGACTTTTACTGCGCCGATCAACACTTCTAGAGATGGCTGATCACCAATGTGGGCGGTTTGAGCAACAATATTAGCCTTTACTCTTGAGAAGAACCCGACGGCCTTGTTTCCTATAACACTTATATCTAATTCCATTCCATCTTCAGACCATGCTTTCATTCGTTTTAAAAGATCTCTAAATAGATTGGAGTTTAATCCGCCACAAAGTCCTCTGTCAGTTGAAATAATAATTAGACCAATGCGTTTCACTTCGGGGCGTTGTACTAGGTAAGGATGTTTGTATTCTGGATTTGCTAATCCTAAGTGGGCAATGACCTGCCTCATCTTATGGGCGTATGGACGGGCAGCATGCATCCGTTCCTGCGCCTTACGCATCTTGCTGGCAGCAACCATTTCCATGGCCTTAGTGATCTTCTGAGTATTTTTAACACTCGTTATCTTTGTGCGTATTTCCTTTCCGACTGCCATTATTTGTCACTCGTTGCCCGTTGCTTATCGTCCGCATTACAGACGAATAGTAACGAGCGATTGATTGATGATGAAATTACTCGAAACATCTAAATTCCCTACCAACTGTGATCTTTCTTAAACTCTTCAATGGCCGACTGAAGCTCGGCTTCTATTTCATCACTGTAATCGCCTGTCTCATTTATTCTAGTGATTAAATCCTTTTTGCTGCTATTCATAAAACTATGCAGTGCAGATTCGAAACTTCCGATTTTCTCCAGCTCAACTTCATCTACATAGCCTTTTTCTACAGCAAATAGACTTATAGCCATATCTGCAACGGTTAGTGGGGAATATTGATGTTGTTTCATTAATTCCATAACCCGTTGGCCTCTTTCCAACTGCTTTCGGGTTGCCTCATCTAAGTCAGAAGCAAACTGAGCGAAGGCTGCAAGCTCACGATACTGAGCAAGCGCTAGACGTATACCCCCACCAAGTTTTTTAATAACTTTAGTCTGGGCTGCACCACCTACTCGCGACACTGATAGGCCAGCATTAATGGCAGGACGGAAACCTGAATTAAAAAGATCTGTTTCAAGGTAAATCTGCCCATCTGTAATAGAGATTACGTTTGTTGGCACGAATGCTGATACGTCACCTGCCTGGGTTTCAATAATTGGTAATGCAGTTAACGATCCGGTTTTTCCTTTAACTTCACCACCTGTAATGCGCTCGACATAAACTGCATTAACTCGAGCGGCACGCTCAAGCAATCGCGAATGCAAGTAAAAAACATCACCGGGGTAGGCTTCACGTCCAGGCGGTCTTTTCAATAACAGGGAAACCTGTCTATATGCCCAAGCTTGTTTGGTCAAATCATCATAAATGATCAGGGCATCTTCTCCCCTATCCCGGAAATACTCACCCATGGCACAACCAGAATAGGGTGCAATGTATTGCATTGCTGCTGAATCTGATGCTGTTGCCGCAACAACGATGGTATGTTCCATAGCACCATGCTCTTCCAGTTTTCTAATTACTACATTAATAGAAGAAGCTTTCTGGCCTATGGCAACATATATACATTTAATACCGGTACCTTTCTGATTGATAATGGTATCGATGGCGACAGCAGTTTTGCCTGTTTGTCTGTCTCCAATAATCAACTCACGCTGACCGCGTCCAACCGGGACCATAGCATCGATAGATTTCAAACCTGACTGGACTGGTTGAGAGACCGATTGCCGATCAATAACCCCTGGTGCTATCTTTTCAATTGGTGATGAATGGGCAGTAGAAACATCTCCTTTCCCATCTATGGGATTACCCAAAGAATCAACAACACGACCAAGCATTGCTTCACCTACAGGGACCTCAAGAATACGTTTGGTACACTTGACGGTGTCTCCCTCAGAAAGATGTAGGTAGTTTCCTAATATTACGGCACCTACTGAATCTCTTTCCAAGTTCATGGCTAACCCGTAAGTGTTACCCGGGAACTCAAGCATTTCTCCTTGCATTGCATCACTCAAACCATGTATCCGGGCAATCCCGTCAGCAAGACTGACTATAGTGCCTTCGGTTCGAGCCTCAGTATCAAGGTCAAAATCTTTAATTTTCTTTTTTATCAGTTCACTGATTTCTGTTGCGCTGATTGACATCACTGTTCCTCGCTTGCGAGCAAATTAATAAATAACTACCCAGTTAAATTGTTATGTAATTCTGTTAATCGACCTCTTATTGATGCATCTATAACTGAATCACCTGCTTTAATAATCATTCCACCAATTAAGGATTTATCAATAACTGATGAAATATTTACTTTCTTTCCAAGTTTACTGCTCATGACTTCTGAAATCTTATTCCCCTGATTTGATTCGAGCTCATAAGCAGTTAAAACATTTACTTCCATTCTTCCTTCTGCTTCTGCCCGTCTTTTTTCAAATAATTCGTATATGTTTGAAACATATTTAAGACGATTGGCACTGATTAGTACTTTAATAAAATTCATACTAGCAGCTGATTTCTGCTTACCTATGATCCCTGTAATTAATTCCAGCAATTGCTCATGGCTAATTTTAGGGCTACTTAATATCAGCCTCATTTGCTCATCCTGGACGATAAGACTTAATGATTCGAGTAAGGAGGACCACTGCTCCATATTGCCTTCTTCTTGCGCGTATTCAAACACTGCGCTGGCATATGGTCTGGCTATCGTGGCGTTATCAAGCATTTTATCTTATCCAATTACTTATAATTCTGAACTAAGCTTATTGAGAATCTCATTGTGTGCTTTTTTGTCTACTTCACGCATGAGTATCTGTTCAGCACCTGCAAGAGCCAATGCGGCAACTTCGCCTTTTAAGGATTCTTTTGCCTGGGTTTTTTCACGTTCAATTTCAGCTTGTGCTGCATGAATTAACCTTTCCCCTTCAGACTTTGCATTGATCTTGGATTCTTCAATGATCTCATCTCCCCTATTCTGTGCCTGGGCAATAATTTCTGCTGCCTTTTGCTTGCCTTCATCCAGGAGTTCAGTATGACGCTGTTCAGCTTCAACTAATGCCTCCTGACCTTTTTCCGCAGCTGCAAGACCATCAGCAATTCGTGCCTCTCGATCATGCATCATCTTCAGAAGATACGGCCAAACAAACTTCATCGTAAATACTACAAAAACTAAAAACGCAATAAGTTGCCCGATCAGGGTTGCATTAAAATTCACAGAATCGTCCTCTTATCTAACAGGTGAAAAGTTATTTATCACTCAAGACGTTTATTGCAGATAAGCAAGAAATGGATTGGCAAGGGTAAACCACATACCGATACCTATTCCGATCATGGTTACAGCATCGATGAGTCCTGCTACCAGAAACATCTTACCTTGAAGCATAGGCGCCAATTCAGGCTGGCGAGCTGAACCTTCCAGAAATTTACCACCTAATGTTCCAAAACCAATTGCAGTCCCAAATGCACCCATACCCAGTACAATTAATACACCTAGCGATGTAAAAGCCAGAATTTGTTCCATTATATCCTCCAGTCTTCTGCGTAAAATTAAAAAATAAAAACCAACTTCTAATGATGCTCGCAAGCCATACTTAAATACACTATTGTCAGCATCATAAATACAAATGCCTGTAATAACACAATTAATATATGAAAAACCGCCCAAACAAAATGCAATGGTAGCTGCCAGTATCCTAACATCGCAATCAATAAGAAAATTAATTCACCTGCATACAGGTTCCCAAAAAGCCGCAATGCCAGTGAAACGGGTTTTGCTACAAGGCTGACACCTTCGAGTAAAAAATTAAACGGTATAAAAAGTATCTGAACAAAAATATTTTTTGACTGAAACGGATGCAGTGTCAATTCACCAATAAAACCACCGATCCCTTTCATTTTGATACTATAAAAAATAATTAGGATAAATATTCCAATTGACATTCCAAAGGTAATATTCGGATCAGTTGTTGGCACAACCTTAAAATACAAATGTGGGTCACCTGAAATTGTCTGGGCCAGAAGTGGCAAAACATCAACCGGAATGAGATCCATAGTATTCATCAATACAATCCAAACAAATATTGTCAATGAGAGTGGGGGAATAACATCGTTTTTTGCATGAAAAATTTCTTTGACATTCTGGTTAACGAATTCAACCACCATCTCAATAAAGTTATGAAAACCTGTTGGTGCTCCTTCAGATGATTTTTTAGCAATACGGTGAAATAGGAAGGTAAATACTAAACCAAGAAAGATTGACCACCCTAAAGTATCTACATTATAAGACCAGAAGCCCATATCCTTGGCTTCCTGTGGACTGTGAGCCAGTGTCCACGTCTCATACTCGACAACATGTCCATCTGCACGTTCATACCCAACAGGCAATTTGCCCAACACCATATTCTGCAAATGGTGTTGCATGTATTCGTTAGATGTTAAGGCCCCTTCTTCAGTCGCCATTATTATTATCCATTTTCCCTGCCGTAGTGCCTGGGTTACTCATCAATATTGAATTACCCAATAAATTCAAAACCAACATCGAAACATATGTCAAAATTATTGCTGGGACATTTAGCTGGTCAAACATTAAAAAACTAAATGTAAAAATCAGCACTGTAGCGAAAATCTTTATAACTTCTCCAACATAAAACCACCTTATGGCGATTTGTGGAGAATCTGCCGCAGAGTGTCTAAATACATATTTTGCAAAATACGCGTTGGGGATAATAAAAGCTAACCCACCTATAACAACTGAGAGGGCTAAGCCAATATTCGCTCCAAAGACTACTATTATTGCAACAACACATGTGATGACTGTCTCTATGGCCAGCATTCTGTATGCGACGGACTTGTTTTTATCTGTATTGTCCTTCACCGCCGCTACCCGTGGTCTTTATTAACAATTTATCTTTTATCCACTGCTGGTAGATCTAACCGCTTACCTATCCCTATATAAACGCTACGATCAGACATGTCAGTATAAATAGCTACGCCTGATGAATCAATCGCAGCATCGCACAAATTGTTGAATTTTAGTGAATTAATCGTTTGTTACTTAATCTTCGAAAGAATTCCATCTAGCTCATCGAGTGAATTATATTGAATTTCAAATACGCCATTTCCTTTGTTTTTATGCCTAATCGTAACTGGTGCACCTAATCGTTCTGACAAGTCGTTTTCAAGGTGTTTAATATTAGGATCACTCGGTTTTGTGACCTGCTTTTTGTTTGCGGTTCTACCTAGTAGCTTACGCACCCTAGCCTCGGTTTCTCGAACAGACAATCCTTTTTTGACGATATCTCGCGCTAGTTCTATCTGCTCCTCATGGGCTAGAGACAACAGTGCACGTCCATGGCCCATTTCCAGCCCCCCATTATCCATCAATTCTTTCACAGTGGGAGAAAGCTCAAGTAAGCGAAGTAGGTTGGTAATGGTCGAACGTGACCGACCTATGGCTTCGGCCACGGCATCGTGAGTCATTTCAAACTCACCTATAAGCCGGTGCAACCCACGTGCTTGCTCTAGCGGCTTTAAATCTTCACGTTGTATATTTTCGATTAACGCCAGGCTCATTGCCTCTAAATCATCGGCATTGCGTACAATGACTGGAACTTCATGTAATCCGGCAAGTTGTGCTGCACGCCAGCGACGCTCTCCGGCGATGATCTCATATTTACCATTTGCAACTGGTCTAACCACTACGGGTTGAATGATACCTTGCGCCTTAATGGAATTAACAAGGTCCTGTAATGCTTCCTGATCGAACTCTTTCCTCGGCTGATAGTTGCTTCGTTGCATCAGATCGACAGGAACTGCACTCAAAGTGCTATCTAACCCCGCAATTGGATCCAAACTATTTACACCCAACAAGGCGTCCAAACCTTTTCCCAGGCCTTTTTTTCTAGCAACCATAACTTTTCTTTAACATTACGCTGCTTTACCCTCGCGATTCAACATTTCACCCGCGAGTGCAAGATAGGCCATCGCGCCTCTAGAGGCCCGATCATAAGTAATGATAGGCAGGCCGTGACTCGGTGCCTCCGCCAACCTAACATTTCGAGGAATAATAGTTCGGTAAACCCTGTCACCAAAATGATCCAATAATTGTGCAGAAACCTCGTTGGCCAAGTTGTTCCTGGGATCAAACATCGTCCTTAATAGGCCTTCAACCTTGAGATTGGGATTAAAATATTTTCGGATCTTCTCAATTGTCTCTAATAATGCACTCAATCCTTCAAGGGCATAATATTCACACTGCATAGGAATGATAACCGAGTTAGAAGCGACCAGCGCATTGACCGTCAACATATTTAAAGAAGGCGGACAATCGATAAAAATGAATTCGTATTCATTCTCTACTTGTTCCAGAGCCTTTTTTAATCTAATTTCCCGCGCTATTTCATCTAACAGCGCTAGCTCTGCACCGGTCAGATCTGAATTACTGGGTAACACATCATACTGACTTTCTTCCGATCGAATGATTACCTCTTTGATAGACTTATCACCCATAAGCACTTCATAGCTGCTAGTTTCTAAATCGTTCTTGTTGATACCACTTCCCATAGTGGCATTACCCTGTGGGTCAAGATCAACCAGCAATATGCCACGTTTTGTCGCTGCCATAGATGCACTCAGATTCACACTGGTGGTGGTCTTTCCTACCCCACCTTTCTGGTTCGCAACGGCAATGATTTTAGACATATTGGTGAGGTTTTTTTGTTAATTGCATTGGACCATTATGACATAGTTGCATTGTCCTATGTCACCCTGACAAATATAGTTTAATGCATAGCAACGACGTGCCGTTCAGCATCGAGTCCAGGAACAATCACCCTATTTACAGACGTTTGCATTGCCTTTATCTCAGCTAATTCACGATCGGGTAAACTCCCTTTCATGGCCAATAAATAACAATCACTATCCTTCAAGTGAGCGGTAAGTGCTTGGAAATCAGCCAATGATGTCACAGCTCGCATTACGATTGATGTAAACGACTGATCTGGCCGGTAATCTTCGACTCGCTGATGAACAATCTCTACATTTTCAGGCTTTAGTTCGAGAAGGATATGATTTAAAAAGCGTATCTTTTTTATCCGACTGTCGAGCAACACCCAATGAAGATCTGGTCTCGCCAGTGCCAGGACCAGGCCAGGCAAACCAGCACCTGTCCCTACATCAAGACAGCGATCACCATGGATAAAAGGAAGCAAGGAAAGACTATCGAGCAAATGATGAGTCACAATTGACACATCCTCAGTTATTGAAGTCAAATTATAAGCCTTGCTCCATTTTTTTAACTGGGAAATATACTGCAGATAATGATTTATTGGATGCTGATCTGGATCTTCCCCCAATGATCTAATACCGGATATTAATGTCTCTGATATCTCCGGAGCTAACAAGGCAGATCAGGCTGATCGTTTGAGAATGATGGAACGCTTTTTTAGATAAATCCTGAGCAGTGATATCGCTGCGGGTGTGACTCCGGGTATTCTAGCAGCATGACCCAATGTGTAAGGCCGTTGTGAAATAAATTTTTGGCTCACTTCATTTGAAAGCCCATGGACAGAATTATAATTAAGGTCATCCGGCAAAGGCGTATTTTCATCTCGCAGGTTTCTATCGATCTCTTCTTGTTGGCGAACGATATAACCATGGTACTTCGCCTGGATTTCAACCTGGTCGGTAATTACCTTCGACTGGTTCAAGTCTTCAACAAAAGGTAACTTCATTAGTTTTTCATAACTGACTTCCGGACGTCGTAGGAGTTGAAGCAAGTTGTTCTCCTTGGTAAGCGCCTTTCCCATAATCGAGATGGCATCAGCTTCTGATAAGTTGTCAGGTGTTACCCAAATTTGTTCTAGTCTATGTTGCTCCTTGAATATTGCCGCCTGTTTATCTGAAAATAGCTGCCATTGGTGATCGTCTACCAATCCCAAGCTATGCCCTATTTCAGTCAGTCGCAGATCGGCATTGTCTTCTCTTAATAACAGGCGGTATTCTGCCCGGCTTGTAAACATGCGATAAGGTTCACTGGTACCGCGAGTAATAAGATCATCAATCAAAACACCGATATAGGCTTGATCACGTCTCGGACTCCATGGTGATTTGTCCTTAACCTTGAGCGCAGCATTCATACCGGCAATCAGTCCTTGTGCAGCTGCTTCCTCGTAACCAGTTGTACCGTTAATCTGCCCTGCAAAATACAATCCGGGTATAAATTTCGTCTCCAACCAAGGCTGCAAGTCACGGGGATCAAAAAAATCATATTCAATCGCATAACCTGGCCGGGTAATGTGAGCCTGCTCAAACCCGCGAATAGAACGGACCAAATCATATTGCACATCAAACGGCAAGCTAGTTGAAATGCCGTTTGGGTACACCTCGTTAGTGTTCAGTCCTTCTGGCTCAATAAAGATCTGATGTGAGGTTTTATCGGAAAAACGAACTACTTTGTCTTCAATAGACGGGCAATAACGTGGCCCGGTACTGTTTATCTGACCATTGTACATTGGTGACCTATCCAGAGATTGTCGAATCAAGTCATGAGTTTTGATATTAGTATGAGTAATATGACACGCCACTTGGTTTGGATGATCATCTTCATTACCGGTAAAAGAAAACACCGGTATGGGTTGATCACCTGGTTGCTGTTCTAGTTTGGAATAATCGATTGTGTTGCCATCGATACGTGGCGGGGTACCAGTTTTTAAACGGTCGACGCGAAATGGAAACTCCCGCAATCTTGCTGAAAGAGTATTAGATGGTGCATCGCCTGCACGACCGCCCTGATATTGTGCATCACCGACATGAATCTTGCCGCCAAGAAAGGTTCCTACTGTCAACACAACGGCACGGCTCTGAAATCGAAGACCCATTTGTGTGATCACACCGCAAACACGGTCGCCTTCAACAATAAGGTCATCAACCGATTGCTGGAAAATGTGGAGATTGGGCTGTGCCTCCAAAAAACCTCGCACAACACCTCTATATAATGTGCGATCGATTTGAGCACGGGTGGCCCGAACCGCTGGTCCTTTGCGCGCATTAAGAATACGAAACTGAATCCCGCTTTTATCCGCCGCTCTAGCCATAAGACCACCAAGGGCGTCTATCTCTTTAACGAGATGCCCCTTGCCGATGCCGCCTATGGCTGGGTTGCAGGACATTTGACCCAGGGTCTCGATACTTTGTGTAAGTAACAACGTCTTCGCACCTATCCGTGCGGAGGCAAGCGCGGCTTCGGTACCGGCATGTCCGCCACCAACAACGATAACGTCAAATTGTTGAGGATAGTTATTCATAGGGCGCGCAGTATATGTGACTTAGAGCAGTTAATTAAAGACCTTTCAAGAATTTATTCTTGGTTTCAATATAATGCTCAGTAGCATATTGCATAAAATATTTTTTCTTTTCTCCGAGCTTGCGCACCTGTTTCTCCGGTACACCGACATACAAATACCCACTCGCTAGCCGTTTCCCCATGGGTACCAGACTTCCTGCACCAACCATGGTGTCGTCCTCGATAACTGCCCCGTCAAGAATTGTGGAAGACATCCCTATCAGACAACGATCACCCTCCGTAGCTGCATGTAGCATGACTTTATGCCCCACGGTCACATCTTTACCAATGAGGCATGGGATCCCACCGGGTGATAGCTCATTGTCGCTGGCGATATGGAGCACGCTACCATCCTGGATGTTGGTACGATCACCGATAACAATGGCCTGGTCATCACCTCGAGCAACCACCATCGGCCAAATAGACGCATCCTCGCCTATGGTCACATCACCAATAACTACTGCCATTTCATCCACATATGCGCTTGCGGCAATAATCGGTTTCTTGCCTAGAAATGGTCTAATACTCATGGTTTTATCTGGTTAAATAGCTATAAAGTTGAAGAGAAGTATTGTCTGGTATCGCTCGGATAAAATCCAGTAACCAAATCTCGATATCTGCTTTGCCTCTCTTGATCATCACGCCCTAAAGCCAAATATATTGGATGTGGACACAACAAACCACTTTCCTCACCCTCCACATTACAAGTAAAACTGGACCAGGGATAATCAGCAGGATGGTCAACCAACCTAACTCGGACCGGAACCATTTCGATATATTTATGGTATTTCAACAAGTGCTACTCTTCATCCACACGTACCATGGAAAAATCTAGTTCAAGTGTCCTATAAATCCGTCTATGAGTGACATTAAAATGCTGCATATATTCTTGTTCTAATAATTCCACTGCCTTAACAACACAACTATTATTTTGTGAAGAAAGCAATACCTGAATATTTTCTGGTGTGAGTACATAGGCGTGTAATCTACATCTAAATTGATCAACGGCCTTTTTTAGTTGGGTCAGGCAATATTGATAGTCAGAGTCCTCGTAAAACATGTTTTCCCTGTTGTTACACTTGATGGTGATATGTTGTGGATCATTCCTTATGCGCAGAGATGAAGTTTGTCGCATTGGTTTACTCTCCTTGTATTTTGAATTTGTCCCTTAGTAATCACCACAAATTCTCCAACGTTTGGAAAATAATTAAGGTGATTACAAAGTCTAATTCCTGAAATCGACTTTGTAATCACCTCAATAGGGGACAAAACCCGAAAATACATGTCAAAGCGACATGACGCTAAAAAAGACCTCTTTATATATAGTCATCCTTTCGCTGGCCGGTGTGGCAATTCTGCAGGTAACGCGACCGGCGTCCGGTGGCGTAATTGAGAATCTAATTCAAGCGCCGGAATTCACTCATACTCAGGCAGATGATTGGCTGAATTCTTCACCGTTATCCTTAGCCGACCTCCGCGGCAATGTGGTGTTGGTGGATTTCTGGGCCTTTGAATGCTGGAACTGCTACCGCTCATTCCCCTGGCTGAATGGCATGCAACATAGGCTGGAATCGCAGGGCCTTAAGATCGTCGGCGTACACTCACTGGAATTCGAAAGAGAAAAGAACAAGAAAAACGTGGCTACCAAGATGAAGGAGTTCAAGCTTGATCACCCAGTCATGATTGACAACGACTTCTCCTACTGGCGGGCACTGGGTAACCGTTACTGGCCAGCATATTATATTATTGATAAAAAAGGCGACATCCGTGCTGTATTTTACGGCGAGACCCACGACGGTGATGAAAGAGCCGTCAATATAGAAAAAACAATTAAGGCTTTACTCGCAGAACCTGATTAGCCATTAGGTATAAGCCGATAACATCATCCTATCTGTTAGCGATTTTTAATATAAATCTTTAGCTCACCAAATAGTTGCATGTAACGGCATTTATTTTTCGTTTTTTTATTTTAGTGTAAACAGCAAAATGTAGTCTAGACCCCGTAGATTAAGTTTAGATTAATTTTTGATGGCGCTAACTAATATCATTTAGTCCGCATTTAACTTAAAAACAAGTCCTGTTTTTTGAAATCAATCGATACTGACGCTATATATTGGTGTAGAATAAATAATTACAAGGTTACTCTAGACCCACATATCAAATCAGATGTTGGAGGTGGGATGCAGCACATAAATAAAAATATATCAGAGTTCCTGACTGGCAAGACCGCAACCACGATTAGCGCTGATGCGACTGTTATGGATGCTATCGCTACGATGAACAATGATCGTCACGATTATATACTGGTGATGGAGAATGAGGCGATAGTCGGGATTTTCACTATACGTGATTTCCTAAACCGGGTCGCTAGTGAACGCTTGTTGCCAAATGAGACACCCCTACGAGATGTCATGACCCTGGAACCTGATACCTTAAAGCAAACTGATTATATATCCTTTGCTGTTGAGCGTATGGCCAGGTATGGGTTTCGTAACATTCCCGTAATCGACGAAGGTAGCCCACCTGCTGTTGTTACAATCTGGGATGTTATGTCACATGTATCAGAAATACTGGCCGAAGTCGAAGAGGCCGAAGTCGACAAAGATATTGTTGATGAAATGACAGATACCGGAGGTGGCTAAACGATGTCCGGGAAAATACCCAACACATTAATTGAGAACATCAATAGCCGGGAACCCGTCCGGGTTAAGCCAAAAACACCACTCCTAGTAGTAGTAATGGCTATGAAGGAAGGTCAACGGGGTGCTGCTATTATTGAAGATAACGCGGGAAAGATCATAGGCATTTTTACCGAACGTGACCTCATAGCAGAACTCGATCACAGTACCCAAGATTGGCACGACATCCCAGTCGATAAAATTATGATCAAAAATATTAAAACGATCAAAGTATCCCATTATATCTATGAAGCACTGGCGATAATGATCACTTGCAAGTTTCGCCATCTTCCTATCGTTGATTCAGACAACCACGTACTCGGTATTGTATCGATCCGCGATATTATTATGTACGTTGCTAGTCTGTATCCGCAGGAGTTCCTCAATTTACCACCCGACCCAAGCAGTGTCGCGTCAGATCAATATGGCGGATGAAGATCCATACCGTGTGCATGATGTAACCCTAGATAGAAGAAGTATCTGTTTTAGCAGCCATTATAAAATCGTTTCTATGTAGGCCTTTTATTTTATGTGTCCACCAGGTCACTTCGACACCACCCCACTCAGTTAAAATCGCGGGATGATGGGCTTCACTTTCGGCGATTTCCCCTACACTATTAGTAAACTTTAAGGCATCAATAAAATTTTCGAAATTGAATTTGCGCGTCAGCTGCTTGACACCGTCTACTTCAATGATATTCCATTCGGGGATCTGGACCGATAACTCCTTTATTTCTTCATCAGTCACTTGAGGAGCACCCTTGCGGCATGCCTCACATTTTTCTTTTATTAATTCTGTCATTTTCTTGCTCCAATTCGTTAGCTTGTCTAAAGAATGGGAATTATATACTTGACTTGCCGAGGTTTGGGGACTAATTCGTTATTGCAGGGTTTTCTTACAGATATTGATTTCTAACTCCTCATCCCATCTGCAATTCATTCCGCACTCATAAGTTGAGTCTTCCCACTCAAACAGCCGGATCATGTGCTGTGCTGCTACCCTGCAATCCCTGAGAGAAGTAAATATGCCTATTGGTACGTCGTAGGCAAGATTATTTTTGAATGGATAGACGTGTCCGCTCCACCACTCATCCATATCAGCATAACTAAAGGCTGGCATTATAAACAATAATATAGTTATAGAAATTGCTCTCATTATGAAGCCCCTTTCCCCCTTATTACGGCGAGGGTAATGGCAGTATTAAAGGCAAGTATTCTAACGCCTTAGGCGCTCTTTTCTTGAAGTAAATTTTAGCTTGTTTAGGCAACCATTTTTCGTTGAAGTACGTTCTGAAATCTGCTAAGTGTTCAATCGGGTAAAGGCGAGCGAAAACAGTCTGCCTATTCCCGCCGATAAATTCATGTTCATACTTTGGAAATTTATCCGGGGATATACCCTTCTTTTTAAGGAAGCTAGAAAACATCATTCCTGTGGATATATCCGGCATCATCTTGTCTGGCAAGGCAAAACCTTGATCTTCAAGTGGAGCCAACAGGTTGAGGTAAATTTCGTTGAGCATTGAAAAGTGAGTATGCGGGACTTTTCGGCGATTGATTAGGTAACGTTTTACATGTACAGGCATATAATCCGTTACTCGCCCATTCATCCAATCAAATATCCATTTTGATACCTTTACTGCAAACTTAGGTGACAACCACTGTGCCAAATGAATGGCAACTTGAGGGTGTGCCCAAGTCCCCTGTATGTCAGGGTATCCGCCCCTAACTGATTGAATTAGTTCCGAAACGGGAATTCCCGTTTCGGTGGATAACTCTCTGGAAAATTCTAGGGTTGATTTAAGACGCCAATAATCATTCCACTGTTTCCCACTGACCTTGCACAGCGCAGTTGCATTGATATATCCGTCTCGCGGGCGCTGTGCGACAACCTCCCCAGCTACTTGATGCTCAATAAACAGGGTACCTTGATCGGAGAACAACGACTTATTGTTCGGGTTGTACGCCAGAACCTTGCTTGTTACAGACGTCAACGCTTTATCATCTATTGGCATATTAGCTCTTTATAAGTAATCCTCTTGCCAACTACCTTGCTGCATAAAGCTGATATACGACTCATTGTATGAGTTTTCGCGTTGCCTTCGTTAAGCCTGAAGGTAAACTCATCTACATAACGAGCCAGATGTTTGAAACTCATTTGATGGTAAACGCCTGTGTAACCTCTCTTAAGCAATGCCCATACTGACTCAATGCCGTTAGTATGAATCATGCCATTGATATACTCTTTAGCAGAATGCTTGACGGAACCGTGGCTGTATAGAAGCCCACCTAGACCAACGTATCCCCTGTGATCATCCGTAAAGATTGTAGAGCCTGACTCTACGTGCTTATGGATAGCACCTTTCAGTGTAACAGCATCTGCCTTTTCGATCGGCATGGCCTTGACCCGTCCACCGCGTTCACGCATGCCTAGTACAGCCTTTTTCCCTACTGGCCCACGACCAGCTTTCAGTTTTTTCTTAGAATGTTTATTGTCTTCCTTCCCACCCATATAAGTTTCATCCACTTCCACAACACCTCTTAGTAACTCATCACCGCTACTGCATGCTTCCCTGATTCTATGTAGCATGAACCAAGCTGACTTTTGAGTTATCCCAAGTTCTTTTGATATCTGAACAGATGATACGCCCTTGCGCGCTGTTGTCTGCGCATACATCGCATACAGCCACTTATCCAAAGATATATGAGAGCGCTCGAAAATCGTATTTGTGCGAACAGTAAACACCTTGCGGCACTGTCGGCATCTTATATATTGTTTTTGCTTTTGCCTGGTAACCTTGTCGCTTTTACAATGTGGACACTCTATGCCGTTTGCCCAACGATTACTCTCTAAATATTCTATCGCACTATCTTCGTTTGGGAATTTCTTTAGGAACTCATATAAACTGATTGTAAGCTTACACATGACTTGTATACTCAATTGATTTATTAGATTTAAGTATATAATAACACATTATATTGGCAAGTCAAGTATATAATTCCCTAAAGAATAGTGCATTCGGTCCTTTTTTAATATCTGCAGTCGATACAATCTCGTCTAAACACCTATTTCCCTGATAAACTGAAAAATACTGAGAATTTTCAAAAAAAGTGAACAAAACCTGCACTTGATTCGTTATTAGATAACCTACTAGGAGAATATGAACACATTGGTGACTAACGCAAGAACGTTGCGCTGGCAGGAGGATCTCGATGAATAATTATCCACTACCCAGTGATGAACGCTTAGAAGATGTTATCAAAGAGGCCTTTGAAACATCGCCAGGGCCAGAAATGGCCCATATCTACCGATTGGAAGAACGACTTATTCGAAGGCTTCCTTCTGTCAAAGCTAGGCCGGGGGTGAACAAAACTCCCTGGTGGATCGTTCTAGTGTTATCAGCCGGTATGGCTTCAGCGGCGTGGATGGTTAGCGAAACTTTATTTAATGAAGATGAAAATACTGAACAGGAAACAATGATTAATATAGCAACTGACGATAATGGCGATTCTGAAACTATTTCTGAGAACCAGAACCCGGTTCCGGAACAACAGTTTGACGAACAACAATTCAGTCGTGATGACGAATCACCCATTATCTATCAGCGTGAAAATTTTTAAAAAATTAATCAATGACGCTGTGATGTGATGAATATCACAGTTTAGAATGAACAATATGTAAGATTTATTCGTTTTATGTGTAACACACAGGTTTGTTGTACAATTTTCGATAAGTCGTAATTCTA
Source organism: Gammaproteobacteria bacterium (assembly GCA_965226155.1). Taxonomy (GTDB): domain Bacteria; phylum Pseudomonadota; class Gammaproteobacteria; order Eutrophobiales; family Eutrophobiaceae. Next base: position 1,950,931 of record OZ245331.1, on the reverse strand, counting down.
TATTACAAGAGAGAAGATGAATTTAAACACTGGAAAAAACATTTTATTCGCGCAAATTCAGGGAATTCTAGCATTTTTCCTGATCAGTATAGGTAGTGGTCATGCCGCCATTACCACAGAAAACACTTCTTCCAGTACAGTCACAGCCACTAGTACATTAAACACTATCACGCACGTTGGTGCAGGTGCTCGTGCCGAGATTCAAATTTGTGGTAACTTAATACCAGCGATTCCTGCGGGATCAGTGGACGATATCTTGATAGCAACCATAGCAACCATAGCAGCCCGCGATACTGGGACCAATATTGCCACACCTGCAGGTTGGACCCAATTTGGTGTCAGTACCTATGCCGGTAACGCACTTAAGTCCTTTCTTTATTATCGAATTGCTACTGGAACAGATGCAGTGACCTTCACTACGACCGGATCATGTGGTTCGACCGGGGCACGTGTTGTTCGCTTTAGTGGGGTGGATACAGCCGATCCCATCGAGCCCTTACCGATTCCATACATGACTGGAGATACCAATGTTACTCAATCGAATTCTGGCAATATAACAACTGGCACCGTCACTACGACTGTGGCGACTGATATGGTTGTTATATCGACCTATATAAATGATAACAGGGATATATCAGAGGGGGGTTACTCCCAATCTTTTGATGATAAAAGAAACGTAAATGATGATTATGGTCATGGATTGTTTTATCAGTTACAAACCACTATCGGTAATAAAAGTGTCACGGGATGGGATCTGTCAGGAGGTGGTAGTGATGAGAATATTGATTTTATCTATGCACTAAAACCTGGAACCACCACAAGTGCGGGTAGTATCACGGTCACGGTTCCTGCTGGGTTGGTAGTAGGCGATGTCATGATAGCGACTATTGCAGTGACTTCAACGGACACTGTTACAGAAACCCTCACATCGGATTGGACATTGGAAAATCGAATAGATCATACCGATACCCGTAGCGCTCAACTGATCTTATCTCGCATAGTCGATGGAACAGAAGCGGGGAGTTATACCTGGACATTGGGTGCAAATGTAACGGATGCTACTGTAGGGATTGTAAATTACCGTGGTGTTGATACCAGTTCAGCGATTGACGTCCTGGGCGGAAATGAAACAGCAACTAGCACCAGCCACACTGCGAATGCCGTAGTCACAACTGTTGCTAATGCCATGGTCGTCAGTGCGCATAGTTTTACTTCCTCTGAAAGCTGGAATCCCACGCCACCTTCCGGTATGACGGAGCAAATTAATATCAGCTCTCGTACGCCCTCAGATAGTGAGGGCATATCGCTGCAGATGAGTGATATTTTACAACCAACTGCAGGCTCTACTGGGAGTAAAACAGCAACGGTGGGAGGAAATACCGATACTGGTGTTGCTCACCTGCTTGCCTTGCAGCCGTTAATTCCGCCAGTGCCAGTAGTTTATTACCCTATGGATGGAAAACACCTGGGCTGGAGTCGGATCGGTGGCAGACAACAGTGGCAATAATAATGATGGCGATCCTGTGGATGGTGCGGTACCGGCTGATCCTACTGATAATCCGGTAATCAGTGGTAATCCCGGGACCTGTGGCTATGGCGATATTCCTAATAATAGCGCTGACACTATCGATGCGGTAGACACTAATTTTACGCCCGGTAATCAGGGTTCTATTACATTCTGGTATAACAGCAATGAATCCTGGGATGCGACGGACCGAATTATATTCGATGCATCCAATGATCTTGGTAACGATGGTGCAGATAAACAATTCTTTTTGGTCAAACGCAGGCAAGGTACTGGCAAACTAAAATTCAAAGCCGAAGATACGGCTGATACTGATTTGAAGGCGCAGACCGGTAATTTAGGATTCGGAGCAAATACCTGGGTACACATTGCTGTAACCTGGGATCTGCCCAACGATTTTCTTGAAATTTATGTAAACGGGACATCACAAGCGACTGATAACACCAATACCAATGGCACTGTAGGCACCCTTAATGATTTGTATATTAGTGATAACAGAACGACCGGTATTGGTGGTGATCAGTGGGCCAGTAATTCAGCCAACGGTTTTATTGATGAATTTAAAATTTATAATGGTGTTATTACTGCATCTCAGGTTGCAGCCGATTTTATCGGCAACACATAATTGCATCGATCACTATGCCATTGATTTCCCTGTAACACCCGCAGTGACATGTGAGGCCTTGCAAGTAGATATTGAATCTCACTATGATCAAACTGACCATACTCGATTAGTCAGACCTGAAGATGGCACAACCATAACTGTTACAGCAAATGTTGCTGTATCCGTAGATGTGACCTGGTTAGAGGGAGCAGGGGGTAATGGATCATTAGTCGCAGGCCCAGGCCTTAACCAGGCGCAATACACATTCGATGGTACGGAAACCTCAGTTCCCTTATTTTTAAGTTATCCCAATGCGGAATTCGGGGTCGATGTCGACGACGGAACTGTCACCGATAGCGAAGCAACAGAAGATCCCACCGTGGAATTCGTGCTGGCGGTATTTCGATTTCTAGACACACTGGATAATGATATCGGTACCCAGATTGCCGCCAAGCCATCTGATGTCGCACCGGGTGAACAGACCCTGCAATTGCGGTCGGTGCAAACCAATACCACAACGCTGGAATGCGAAGCCGCGTTAACTGGGCTGGCGATACCGATAGAGTTAGCCTATCAATGTGATAAGCCCAGCATCTGCCAGATTACCAACGGTGTTGATATTGATATTGCCGGCACACCAACGACGATTATGGATGTTAACTCCGGCGTTCCGCCTAACTACACCACGGTCAATATGGATTTTAGCCCGGCGGGTATCGCTGAATTCTCGTTTGACTATGATGATGCTGGAGAACTCAGTCTATTAGCACGTAAGGTAATCGCCGCAGACCCATCAGCCACACCACCAACAACGGCGGTCACTATTCTGAGTACCTCTGCCCTGTTTGTGGTGAGACCATTTGGTTTCGATGTACAGGTGACAGGGAACCCGGGTGCGACAGGTCCCCGTGGTGCCGGTTTTGTTTCAGCTGGTACGGCGTTTACCGCTACCTTCAGGGCAGTCGTATGGGAGAGTGGAGATGATGATGGTGCGCCAAGTGGGACACCTAATGATGGCATACCCGATGGCCATGAAACCGGGGATACGGATCCCACTAATAATGCTGATTTAACTAATAATGCCGCAACACTCAATTTTGGTCAGGAAGGAGTAGACGAAAGTACTGACGAAGATACGGTATTGACCGCACTGCTGGATCAACCTGGCGGTGGCAATGATCCAGGGCTAACCGGTGGTACAACCATTACCACAATATCCCTCGGCAGCGGCAGTACAGCCAGTGCACAATATGACGAGGTCGGCATAATAGAAATTACTGGCCTGGTGGCAGATGGAGATTATTTAGGCATAGGTGGAGTAAGCGCAAATATTAGAGGAAAAACAAGCTATGTGGGCCGATTCGGCGCTGATAACTTTACCTTTACCGCCAATACCCCGGAATTAGGACCTGCTTGTGGTATTTTTACCTATGTCGATCAGCCGTTTGATTTTGTAACTGCACCTCAGATTACCGCCCGTGCAACGGCCACGGACGGAACGACTATATTGAGTAATTATGAAGACTTTACTGGATCGGGTGGGGATAATTGGTGGTTATTGGATTTCAGCACTGGTGTGAATATGAATTATACCGATCTGGCTGTTCCCACAGACATCAGTCTCGATTCCGTGTTGGCGGATTACAGCCCCAATAGCGGAAGTACGGGCACGAATGGTCAGCAACAATTTGATTTAACCGGTCCGTTTGCCTATACCAAGGATCCATCCCCCACCAGTTTACAGCCTCCATTTAACGGTGACTTGAGGCTAGATTTAACCGTGACGGACTCCGACGGTGCAACCGGGACACATACGATTAACCCAATAAATTTTACTAACCCGGAACAACGGTGGGGTAGACTTGCAATTCAAAATGCGGCGGGATCCGAATTACTAGATCTAACTACGCCATTGTCAACCGAGTATTGGAACGGGACTTCTTTCATTATCAATACCGATGATTCATGTACGGTAATTGAAACTCTAGCAACAGGCATCAGCTTGAGTAATCCCGATACAGGAGGTGGTGTGCCACAACCCGGTAATACGGCTATGGTAATTACAGATGGGACTACCTCGATAACACCAGCAGTAGGACCGAGTATATCTTCAGGTATTGGCTCAATGGTATTTAGTGCACGGATGATGGTGATGCCGCGCCTGATATCGGTTATGTCGATATTGAAGTGGTCTTGGATGTAGTTGGGTCAGATGATCCCTGGCTGCAATATGATTGGGACGATGACGATGGGATGGAGGATGGCCCTTTTGACGATAATCCGACGGGTCGGACCACGTTTGGAATCTTTAACGGACCCAGAGATTTTATTTATATTCGCGGAACCCTGGAATTAAATAACACAAATCCAGGGTACTGTCGTCAGTTATGAATCTATCCGTTGTTGATGTAACATAGTGCCAAGCTAACAATGGTTCAATTTTAAAATTGAATTAATTGCTAAGAATCAAAATACGCATAAATAAGGAAGACTAAGATGCCATATTTAGCCCCCCCAAAAAATAAATTCAGCCCTACCCTGTTTTCACTCGTCATAGCTACAACTCTTGGCCTGATGGTTTTTTGGCACAACTCAGCAGCTGATACCAAACGACGTGACTTTTACTTCCCTAATACTGAAGAATTAGCCGAAGATGAAATGCGGGTGATTGCGCTAGGAACAGGTACCCCTCATGCCCGCCCAGCACAGGCATCAGCCGCCTGGTTGGTTGAGTTAGGCAATGGTGAGAAATTTATTTTTGATATCGGTAAAGGGGCAGTCGACAATTTAGGCGCATTAGAAACCTCGTTTAATAAACTCAATAAAGTCTTTATATCGCATCTTCATATGGATCATATGGGTGATCTCGACGCCCTGTACATCGGTGGATGGGTTTCCTACCGAGTTGTGCCACTTGAGGTGTATGGCCCCAGTGGCAAGAAAAAGAAATACGGCACGGCCTATGCCATGGATCGCATGAAAGAGATGTATAGCTGGGATATCGATGGACGTCGGGGTGCAATCGCGAAAGAAGGCTCGATTATTAATGCTCACGAATTTGATTACTCTAAAACTCAAGTTATATATGACAAAGACGGCGTGGTCATTAAGTCCTTTCCGGCTATCCATGTTATGGACGGTGCTGTTAGCTATAGTTTGGAATGGAAGGGCTTGAAGTTTGTGTATTCGGGCGACACGGTTCCTAATCGTTGGTTTATGGAGGAAGGCAAAGATGCAGACATTCTTGTTCACGAGTGCTACTTCACTGTAAATCAGCTTATAAATAAAAAAGGTGATAGTCCGGAACGCGCTCATAGAGTGGGTACGGTTTTCCATACGCCGCCGATTTCATGTGGAAAAATATTTGCCGCATTAAAACCCAGGATGGCTGTGCCTTATCACATCTTCACTGATTTCGATATTGCACCAGAAGCTATCGCTGATATTAGGAAAAGCTACAGTGGGAAAATGGCATTAGCTGACGACATGATGGTGTGGAATATTACACAGGATGAAATTATTGTCCGTATGACAGTTGCGCCAGATGAAGTATGGCCCCCTGATCCGGATTCTGAAGAAGTTCGTAGCGCAGACGCTAAGGTAAGCGGACCTCGAAACGCAACTAATAAAAGCAAAAACTCGGATTGGTTGGAAGCGGGCAGAGAAATCTTTGATGAGGAATAATAAAGACTGCCACTAAACCAGTTTTGCTTAAATTGACTATACAAATATGTTACATGCTTGAGTCTCATACCAGAGACCAGAGTAATGGCGGTGGCGGCTGTCCGGGGCGAACCTGTCTCTGCCCATTTCCCTGTTTATCGGGGAATAACAGGGAATTAACAGGGAAATAACTTAAATTTAGTGATAATTAGGCCGTTTCTTGCGTGATAACGCTCTGGATTTCAAAGAGTTAGGGTGCAATTCCCTGTTATACAGGACAGGGAACATGAGATGATCGAACAGGGAATGACCGGAGTAGGAACAGGGAATGGAGATAATCGATCAGGGAAGTGCGCTGCATGTAAGTTTGCGGGTACTGACAAGTTAACTGATTTGAAGCCAATATCAGCGGGGGTAAGCGGCCTAAGTCATTAGATTGTTGGACGGGGGATCGGCTGTTTTACTACAAAGAGGGCAAGATTTACGTTAACTTGTCAGTATCGGAAAATGTTATGGCTCAATCCACGTGCCCATGTTGCCGCACGATGTTGACGACGAGGCCGGTAGCATCCGCGTGTGGCGATTCTATTCGCGGCGTGCATCCCTTCGGCCGGTCTTGAAATCTGGGCTCAGAACCGAAGCAGGCAGATAATTCAGACGTGTTCTTGACAGCCAAGACGTGCCTATAATTAAGTTTGCTTATGTGCCACATTCCGAGTAGAACAGGCTTTCTTATTAGAAAGGAGCGAAAAAGCATGAAGAAGATTATCCCTGTACTGTTTGTGTTTTCAGCATTCGTGAGTATGGCAAATGCCGCTCAGTATTTACAGGCATCCTCGACGATTACCCAGTGTCCGGGCGAGGCTCCCGAGGTTGTTAAAATGGATATAACGGATGCAGCCAACGGCCTTGCCCTAAAAAACAACAAAATCACTGTGAGTGAAGCTGGAGCCTATCTGGTAATCGCTGCACCCCAAGTTGGCCGCGAAGATGAAGGGCCTCTCGGTTGTTTCGGCTTATGGTTGCATGTCAACGGGAAGGATGTAGCGAATTCCAATGTACAGTTGTGTCAGGATGCCAACAGCATGGCGAAAGACGTCATCATATCGCAGGGAATCGTACCACTGAAAGCAGGTGATGTGGTAGAAGTCATGATGTCAGCGAATAACCCGGAGGCGAATCTGTGCGTTGAAGCTATCCAACCGCCAGGTGAACCATTGGTACCTTCGATCATATTCTCCATGATCAAGTATTAAAGTTTGAGAAAAGTCTTGGCGTGGGTCTTCGGTGTGTGAGTCAGGCTATGTTGAGCGTTCTTGAACATCTGCATCGCTGTTGCACATCAATATAGGGTTCTTCTCTTCAAGCCGTCTCATCAACTGCTCCCATGCCTCCACTGATCTTAGCCTCAATGGCTCGTAGTCAATTAGCGATCTCCGATTCACTGAACCGTTTGTGCAGGGCGATCCCCCGATACTGGCCTGTTATGAGCGTGTCTCATTAAAACTGGATCAAGTTTAGGGGCATGACAGGAGAGAATTATAACGGGCATGGCGATGAGGTAGAAACCACACTTGGTTACAGCAATTTTATGCAGAGATTTCTCCCGACGCGTACCTTTCAACTTTTCAAATTCGGCCTGTATGAGCTTCTCGTCATGGTGACGGTCCTGCTGATGGCAGGATGCACAAGCGGTCCCCCGGTCAGTGTGGGATCCGGTGCAGCGAAAGTGGAGAGAGCTTGCCTGGCGATCAACGAGTCGATGAACCATGAATTGACACCGACTGAGGTCACTTGGTGCGAGCGCAATCTGGCAATTTGGTACGACGAGAGCCGCTTTTCACGAGCCGATCCGGCCGATCAATATGAAGGAGACGCACAACTTTCATACTTCAGGCAACAGATGGCGGGATGCAAACGTGCGGCAGACCGTTATGAACAGAGGGGCCTTGACCGGCGTAACATGCTGATGCGTTGCTTGGTGATCACGAGACGCTGAACAATGTGCTAAGGCCCGCGACGCCAGAATTACCTGTTGTATCGACAAACATTTCCGAGTCGCATTGTTGAAGTCACGCCAAAATCAACACGAATACCGGTTTACACATGCTACCGCTCGTGTTGCTGCCTGCATCAGCAAGGAGTGTCCTTTGGCCCACCTTTGAAACAAGCAAACCAATTATCAACAAATGTTCTCAATAAGGGTGTGTGTGTTCTTGATTATGGAGATTATAGATATAAATTTTTAAATATTCCAAGTACACATTTTCTCTAAATTCATTATTCATCTCCAAAATTATATACATTCACACTACTTGTCAGTACCTTTAAATGGATATCTGTTCAATAAACCGGCCATATTCACACATTGAGCTGTGCGGGGGACATTTTTTATTATCGAGGGTCCTCTTGATTTCTAACAATGCCGGCTCAATCCAATCGAGTGTCGTTCTATATGGCAATAATACTATCTTGAAGTACATCGTCGCAGCAGTATCTCCCAGAAATCTCTCATCAGTAAATCTGTCAGCGTCACAATACAAAAAATAACCTTCATCACTGACATCAAAATCTTTTCTTCTCTTAACCCATACATATATATCCATCTTCCGCTTGTAACTTTCTTTCCATGGATCATCAAGCGAAATACCCTTACCTTCCGATTTCACGGATGTGCTCTTGTAATCAACGATATGCAATTGATTAGTATGTCTGTTAAGCCATATATCATCTAAGCCGCCGCCTATTTTTAAATTAGTCTCTTTGTGGACTGTATTCATTCTTCCCTCTGCGCCAAAATGAAGACTCTGCGTCCACAATTCGAAGTTTTCATGCGCATAGGGTATTAAGTGTTGCAACCCTAATGTTACAAGATAAGGATGCGTCTGGTTGGAACCTCGATATTTATCGAAATCCCGTTTCAGGAGAATGTCTGTTGCTTCATTTATATTGAAGCCAGGTATACTGGGAAACACGACACCTTCAACCTGCCGAAGATAAAAACAAGCGGGACATTTTATGAAATTTTCAATCCTGGAGCGGCTTAATTCATAGGGCGCACAATGAGACGGTTCATATATTCCTCGATGTCGTTTGACCCTATTTTCTATCTCAAATGTTTTTATCAGATTTGCAAATGTAACCTTCCCTTAAACTAGTCCCATCGCGAAATAGAGTTCTCCGACATACAATGCTGAGGAGGAGAACTGAAGATGAAGAAATCAAGATACACAGAAACTCAAATAGTAAAGGTTTTAAAGGAAGTAGAAACGGGCAAGCTGGTCAAAGATGTTTGCCGCGAGTATGGCATCTCTGATGCGACGTATTACAACTGGAAGTCTAAATATGGCGGTATAGAAGCGTCTGATGTGAAACGGTTGAAAGAATTGGGATCTGAGAATCAACGGCTGAAGCAGATGTACGCTGACTTGAGTCTGGAACACAAGATACTCAAGGATATCGTTGAAAAAAAGCTATAAAGCCAGCAGTCCGGCGCGAACTCGTGGACTACGCCATGCAAATGCATGAAGTAAGTCAACGACTAGCCTGTCGCGCTGTTGGCATCAGCCGTTCAGCTTATCGCTATCAACCCGATTCTTGCCGTGATGATGAAGTGATTGCCGCATTACAGGGCGCTGTTGAACGTTATCCAGCCCATGGCTTTAGCAAACTGTTCAAGATTTTACGTCGCTGGGGTCATAGCTGGAATCACAAACGTGTTTACCGGGTATGTTGCCTGTTGAACCTGAATATGAGACGTCGCGGTAAACGGCGGTTACCGAGCAGGCATCCTGAGCCCCTGGCCGTACCCGGTATGGCGAATCAATGTTGGTAGATGACTTTAATCGTGAAGCCCTGGCTATTGAAGTTGATTTGAGTCTACCTTCATTACGGGTAACACGCGTGTTGGAGCGTATCGCTACGTGGCGAGGTTATCCGAAGAAAATGAGAATGGATAATGGTCCAGAGTTCATATCTGTGACACTTGCCAGTTGGGCTGAAGAGCACAAGATCGAGTTGGAGTTTATCCAGCCAGGCAAACCGACACAGAACTCGTATGTTGAACGATTCAATCGTACATGCCGCGATGAAATACTGAATATGTACGCCTTCAAGACGCTGAATGAAGTGAGAGACATTACTAATATCTGGATCAAAGAATACAACGATGAATGGCCATACGACTCGCTCGGGGACTTGACACCCAGTGAGTATTTAATAATGAAGAATCTACCAGAAAACTCTAGTTTACCCTGGAACTAAAATGGGGAGGTTTACAAAATCCACCATTGTCTGTGTAAGCTATAAAACTTATCATTGCTTGGTATGCCTTCAGATACCTTCAAATAATTAGATAAATTCATCAGTAAAGATATGCGTATGTCGCATATTTACCAACCGGGTATGTTGATTGAGTTACTATCAAATAAAGGCGAGGCAACAATCAATCAAATCGCAAAATCAATACTATCAAAAGATGATTCACAGATAGAATATTATGAACAAATCACAAAGAACATGGTTGGCCGTGTTCTTACAGAGAATAGAGGCATTACTGAAAGGAATAAAAACATATATAGATTGATTGGATATGATGGTCTGAAACAAAAAGAGATAGATGAACTTAAATCATTGTGCCATCAGAAGATAGAAGAATATTTAGATAAGAGAATTGACGCGTGGTCACATAGAAAGAAATCATCCAGTTATATTTCAGGGACTATCAAATATGAAGTACTTAAGATGGCAAAATTTCGTTGTGAACTATGTGGGATCCCTGGAGATAAAAAAGCATTAGAGGTCGATCATATCATTCCAAGAAACAAAAATGGCTCGGATGATAGAAGCAATCTTCAAGCACTCGGCTATTCGTGTAATTCAATGAAGAAAGATAGAGATGATGCGGATTTTAGGGAAGTATTAGAGAGTTATAAAAATCGTGAAAAGGGTTGTTTGTTATGCGAGATTGAAAAAGACAGGATCATTGCATTAAATGAACTATGTTATGCAATCAGAGATGGATATCCTGTCACAAAGCATCACACATTAATTATTCCTCATAGACATGTTGTAGATTATTTTAATCTTTATCAACCGGAATTAAATGCAGTAAATCAGATGATAAACCGAATGCAGAATGATATTAATGAAATCGATTCAAGTGTCACATCTTTCAATATCGGTATGAATTGTGGTGAGGATGCAGGACAGACAGTGTTTCACTGCCATATACATCTAATCCCGAGAAGAAAAGGTGATGCTGAAAATCCAAAAGGTGGAGTTAGGGGTGTTATTGCGTGTAAACAGAGATATTGAAGATTATCGATACAACTGAAGACATTGTAGACGTTGATCGATTTCCTCCCAGACATGCTTATCAGTTTTTGTCCGATATAAGTGACCATTTGCTATCTATCTGCTAGAAACAAGCTGCAATTGTCACCGCATCGTTTTTTTATCTCTTCGCCTTTTCTGACGAGTACGCCATTATATGCTGATCATAGGCCGCAATTGCGTCGTGAATAGACTTGGTTCGCACAAACTCCTCGGTTCGACCCTCTTTTTGTGCTGTAGCTTCCATCAAACGATAAAGAAGTCCTTTTACAATATTTGTAAAGTCGAGTGTGCGCTTGATAAAATCCTGTAGAAAATCCTTGCCATCCGTCCGCCTTTCAACCCCCTTTAACTGAGTCACGAAGACGCGATAGTATCGGTACACTATCAGGTTTCGGTCATCGATCAACTTCTCAAGTGATTTCGTTTTGATTCCGAAATCATCACCAAATATATCCACCAGCCTACCCAGTGTGGCTTTTTGTTTCGTCAGATCACCTCGCAGGAAGTCTTCCGTGTTCAACTCTCTAAAATGCTTGTCCTTTTTTGCTACATCGGTATGCGCTGCGTGCGCAGCAATCCCATACAACGCAAATTCTAATCGCTGAGCATAATATACTGCACCACCGATAAGACAGAGTTCAGTCTCATTAATATCCAATTTTCGATCTCCTGTATTCGAACTCTATTTTATTAAAACACTTGCTGACCTCAACGCGTTCCTCTGCAAGCGCGGCACCGACACCTTGTGTCGATATAGGTAATACGGTTTATTAAGTAATTCCTTCAAGCCAAAACTTTTTTCCAAATTTAGAATATCTTGTGTCTTAAACACTATTGATATGCTATATATAGATTGATTTTTTTAAATATATATTAATTTTTAATGCGAGAAATATTAATCAAGCAGATTCCAAAAACAGAACGCCCTGAATGTGCGTCCAAGCGACCTCCAAAAGTTGAAGACAATGTCAAATGGGATCTGGTTAAAAATAAAATATGGGAAACTCAATTAAAAAATTAAGAACTGAGTGCACCGTCATGGATGATTTGACCCCCCAGGAATGCGATGACATTCGCGCCTTCGTGAACAACGAAGACGGCGGCTATCCCATGCTGGCGGACTTGCCCGCTTGGTGGGACACCACTGATCCTGACGCGCGCGCCCCGGAACTACCTAACTATTCGGCGCGTGTCGTACTGATTGCATCCTACATGAATTGGTCCTCTACCAGCCGATGGGCCTGGGACGGTTTAAACCGGCTGTTGGCTACTCTCCAAGACCGCCGCGAGCCGCTCCCAGATCTACTTAAAGACTGGGCCTGCGGCGTTGTTTCAAGTCAGTATCGAAATACTTTTAAGGTGCCCGCAAAAACAAGAAACCCGCGCTATGGTCCGAAGGAAGACCGGGATTTTCGGATCAACCGGGTGTACCACACCCTTCGCGAAGAGGGTCGGACTGTTGAGAACACCATCGGTGAAATTGCATTCGCGTGTTCTCTCCCGGAAGACACCGTCCGGTCGATTCTACGCAAAATGCGCCGCTGGCACCCTTTCAAGAAGGCAACTAAAAAAGCTGCATAGTTCACCCTGACAACAATCAGTCTCACCTCACATAATACGGCTTCTAAACTGCTATAGAGGTCGTAAAAATGGAACCAAACATTCTTCACTGCCAAGAAGTCGAGGCAAAGACCAGATTATCTAAAGTAACAAGCTACCGTCAAATACACGCGGGAACATTCCCGAACGCGGTCAAGAAAACGGCCACTGAGAATGACTGGCCGCTGGACAAGACGAGTGACGCTGAGTCGGGCGGACACTCAAATGTCTGATACCCAAGTCACGTGCCAACCCATTGCGGCACTTGTTCCTTGGACCAGCAATGCCCGCACCCATACCAAGAAGCAAATAAGGCAGATCGCAGACAGCATCGACCAATTCGGTTTTACTAACCCGGTATTGATTGATGAGGCGGGGACGATCCTGGCCGGTCACGGCCGCGTGGCCGCAGCCAAACAACTCGGCCTGACTGAGGTACCCTGCGTGCGACTCGATCACCTGAGCGCAGATGAGAAACGTGCCTATGTGCTTGCCGACAACAAACTTGCGCTTAATGCCGGCTGGGACGAGGACTTACTCGCTGCGGAACTCGGTGTGCTACTGTCGGTGGATCTGGATTTTGACATCGGGCTCACCGGCTTCTCTATCCCCGAGATAGACACCACACTTGCAGCGGTTAAGCCGGAAGAACCAGGTAACCCAGAAGACGATGTCATTCCGGATAAGGCACCCTGCCGTGTCTCCCTAGGCGACATCTGGCAGCTTGGGTCGCACCGGCTGATCTGTGGCGATGCACTTGATCCTAACGTGGTCACCGCACTGATGGGAGGCGAACAGGCACGGATGGTGTTTACCGACCCACCTTATAATGTACCAATCGCAGGGCATGTTAGCGGTGCAGGCAATACTCAGCACCGTGAGTTTGCCATGGCCTGCGGTGAGATGGACCGTGAGGAGTTCACCGGGTTTCTAAAGACCGCTTTCACACGACTGGTCGCGCACAGCCTTGACGGGTCCATACACTACATCTGCATGGATTGGCGTCACCTGCCTGAGATACTTGCAACCGGGGAGGCTGTCTTTACTGAACTGAAGAACCTCATCGTCTGGGCCAAAGACAACACCGGAATAGGCAGCTTCTATCGTTCACGTCATGAACTCATCCTCGCCTTCAAGCATGGTAAAGCAGCGCATACCAACACCTTCGAGTTGGGTCAGCATGGCCGTTATCGTACGAACGTCTGGCAGTACCGCGGTGTAAACACGAGATGGCCGGGGCGGATGGAAGAACTGGCACTGCACCCGACGGTCAAGCCCGTACAATTAATCGCAGATGCCATCCGCGATGTCTCAGGCCGGGGTGAGATCGTGCTCGATCTGTTCGGCGGGTCCGGCTCGACCCTGATCGTAGCGGAGAAGACCGGCCGCAGGGCGCGGTTGTGTGAACTCGACCCGATCTATTGCGACCGCATCCTCGCCCGCTGGGAAACCTATGCAAAAGACGACGCCGGGCATCAGACGGGCACGCAGCCGTCTGATGACCTGGGTGTCCGGGCAGCGACGCAATGAGCAACAAGCGTAACCGTCCACCTGACGATGATGATGAAGTCGGCTATAGAAAACCACCGAAAGCGCATCGCTTCAAGAATGGCCAATCCGGTAATTCGCGCGGCCGTCCCAAGGGCTCGAAGTCCCGCATATCCGTACCACCTGAAGGGTCGCTGCAGGATATCGTGCTCAAGGAAGCCCGCCGCACGATCACCGTCGGCGAGGGAGATCGCTCCGTTACCCTGACGATAGCGGAGACCATCATCCGCACCCTGGCCGTCAATGCCGCTAAGGGTAAGGGTCATGCCCAACGGCTCTTCACCAAGATGCTGAGTACGGCTGAGCAAGAAAATGCGAAGATACGCGAAATGACCGCCAAAGCGAGCAAGAACGCCCGGAGGAGGATGGAGATCATGTTCGTGGATCCGCCCAGCAAGGACTGGAACAATGCAGCCAAGGCCAAACCGGACGACGATAGCGCAGTCGGTACCGACACCATCCCGGAGACCCATGACGAATCTTGATCATATTAAGTTCGACCTACAGACCAGCACCGCGCGGATCGTCGGCCCGATGACAAAGGAGGAGGAGATGGTCTACGATGAATGGCTCGCGCAAATGCTAACATTCCGATTAATGCGTGGAAAGCCAAGAAAACCACAACAATGGTCAGTCAAGTGTATGGGGGGTCCAAATCAATCGTAAGGACAGCCAAATTAATTGATTTGTTATACAGTTCAATAAGGGAGTTAACCTATATAAGTCCCCCTTTTTTTATAGATATAATATGTTATTTTACTCAAATGATGTTAGCTGATAGATATAATTAATCGCCCGCAACAAATCGATAATCGTAGCTTCTTTGGAGTGCACATACCAACAAAAAATACAAATGTATATATGCGGAATATAACATATTGCAGGTTTACATAAATGTGGGGATGTGCAGCGTAACTGAGATAAAAAGTGCGAACGGATGTTGACAAATAGGGGTTCAATGAACCACCATGGGGATCCATTGAGTCATAACGGCTGATGCAGACGCTCGTCCCGATTGGAACATTCGAAGCCAAAGCCCTCGATCTATTGGGTGAGAACGGCTTTAACGAATTGTTGGCCATGTTGGCGAAAAAGCCCAAAGCGGGGCCGATGATTAGAGGTACCGGCGGGTTACGGAAAATCCGTATCGCCAGTTCTGGACAGGGCAAACGAGGCGGAGCCCGGGTGATTTATTACTATTACAACGTGCATAAGCCGATTTTGTTGTTATTGATCTATGCTAAGGCGAAAACCGAGGACATGACCGATGCGCAGAAAGCGGTCTACAAAAAGCTCGTAAAGCAGATTATTGATGAATTTAGATAAGAATACGTGATGGATACTAATTTACATAAAGAATTACTAGGCAATTTGAAACAAGCGGTGAAGATCGCTAAAGGCAAAGTTACGCCCAAAACGATCTATACTGTATTTACGCCGGCAGAAATCAAAGCGATACGTTTAAAAAGGGCCAAGATGTCCCAGAAAGACTTTGCGCGCGCCTTTGCGCTTAGTATTGACACGTTAAAAGGCTGGGAGCAAGGCAAACGTAGTCCTGATGCGGCGGCAAATAATTACCTGCGCATGATCAAAGCAAACCCCAAACTAGTGCAGACTACCATCGCGCCATGATGCAGCTCGGCAACAAAACCAAGCTAACCACAGGAAACGAAAAAGAGTACTGTCAAGTTAACTAACACAGACTAGAAGCATTCCTGCAGTATTTTCATGTCCATGGCGAATTACTAATTAGAATATAAAGCCAACAAGAGTATCAGTCTTGTCCCTCCATTATTCCATCCATATGATATGTCGCTATGAGATGGTTACGCTTCCTACTAAGCAATAGGGTTACACTGCTGTGTCAACTCGCCCGGAAAGGTGGCGTCAAAGCCATCATTTCTGAAAACCTGTTAGCTAAACACCCACTACTTATACTGAATCGTTCCAGACAAAGAGCTCCTCTGCTCAAGCCACTGGACAGATTGACTCTCGGATGGCTTAGCATGCTACTGAATCCTGGTAGGATGGTTAAAAGCGGCGATTATTATTAAACCTTCTACGCTGCTCGCATTTCATAACGCCCTAGAGAAGAGAAAGTATCAACGTTTATTTGGCTGTGCATGGCGAATTACTAATTACAACATAGCCTAACTCATAATATCGGTCTTGTTCATTCCTGATGTCATCAATATGATAAGCTTCTATGAGATGGCTTCTACTCCTGCTTATCAATGCCATTACCTTGCTCTTTCAGCTCACCCAGAAAGACCGATGGCAAGCCCATCTTCGGGTCCTGGATATTGACGAGATAAAAACCATTTCTTACACCACGATTTCACATCCCTTTGTCGAACGATTGATCGGCACGATTAGACGAGAATACCTTGATCAGACGTTCTTCTGGAATTCGCTGGATTTGGAAAGAAAGCTGAATGAATTTAAGGAATACTATAATCAACACAGGGTGCACTCCACTCTAGAAGGCAATTCTCCGAGCGAGCAATGCGGTGAAGTTCACAGAAAATTAATATGCACTGACCATTACAATTGGCAGTCTCATTGTCATGACCTATTTCAGACGCCTGTTGCAGCCTGATTTAGTAATTCGCCACGGACAGGGATATCTTTCGACTTAAACGTCTGGCTCAAAGCGCGGTCAGAACATCAAAAAGAAAGACTGAAGATGCTCTGTCCACATACAGATATGACACACATAGGTGGTGGAAAATGGCATGTCCTGCCCTCCTAAACTTGATCTGGTTCTAAGTGTAAAACTCTTATAACGGGTTGGAATCAGGCGCGCATCATGACAGGCAACCCAGAACAGGTGCGTTTGGACGGCGGACAACGCCATCGCGCCTGAACCTGATCGATGGATTGCTACTGGGCCACAGGCGTTAAGTTGTCAGTACCGTACAAATAGTATGCAATTTGACCGAGGCGCAGTAGATATAAGGCAACGCGCCAGGTTATACAAAAAATACGCCCAAGTTATCTACAATTTTTGTGGGTAACTTAGATGAGTCTATTTTGTCTTGGCTGTGCCGTAAAATCCTTATTGAGGCGGATAATAACAAGGGATGATGGCGGTTGCGCCATCAACGAAAGATCTAATCTCTCGTCATCGCGTCATAGGTTCTTTCTGACTAGAATGAACACATCTACATGTTCAACAGGAAATAAGGCGACAAGCTATGCCAACGGCAGATCAATTCCGAGACGAACTGGGAGCGCAGATCAACCGTGCCCAGCGGCAGGGTCGCCCGCATGTTGAAATAAACGCCGGTGAGCTTCATCGGACGCTCGGTGGCTACCCACCCAAGGCTGGTGGGCCTCATCAGGCTATGCCCTCATGTTGCGCGGTTATGTGGAAGGCGTTTAAGAAAGGTAAAGACGGGGGTCACTCATCAGACACACAGTGGCTATGCTCCCTCCCTGACAATCCGTTATTACCTGCCGAGGTAGTTGGTGATTACACGGGATGTGTTGTCGTCGAACTCACTAGACATGATACGGAACGTGCGCACATGACGGAGATGGCGAAGAACACAACGGCCTCGATTGTTCCGTCCCTGCGGTATAGGGACGCTCCAGCAGCTATCGACTGGCTCTGCAAGGCATTCGGCTTCCAGAAACATCTTGTCGTGCCGGGCGAAAACGGTACGATCGCTCATGCCCAGTTCGTATTCGGCAACGGGATGATCATGCTCGGCTCTGCCCGCGACGATGCATACGGGCAGCTTCAGAAGCCGCTCGACACCCTGGATACCCCGGTATCGAAGAGCGCCGATGTCATCGACAACGACGTCGACGCGGGCGCCCGGGTGGTGATGCCGCCCGAAGATCAAGACTACGGCCGCCGCCTCTACGCCTGCCGCGACCCGGAAGGCAACCTCTGGAACTTCGGTAGCTACGACCCCTGGAAGTAGCGTCCGGTTTGAGATTAAAGATTGACAATATACTTGCGACTATCTGTTCTCTGGCTTGGTTCGCAGCCCCCAGATGTATAGTGCTGTGCTTAATGCCAACAGCACTGGGCCACGTAGTTCGGTTTTAGAAAAAGTAATTATATACCTGTATGCATTAGCGTGTTAGTCAAGCTACGATATACACTCATGTAGATTCACAAAGAAAAGTCGTTAGGCTTTTATCATTATTGGCTACAAACAAATAACAAGGAGACGACATGAAGCCTGTATTTTTTTATAATGCTAGATATTCTCACCTTGGCAGCAATAATCGGTGGTTGTGCAACAATCACGAAAAATACGAAACGTTATAACTGAGGAGGGCTATGGGACAGAGCAAGTATAGAGTTCCCATGAAAAAACAGGCATGTTAAGCTCAGTATTGAAAAGAGCCGAAGCGACGTGCTACACAGGTTTTAATAGGGAGAAGGACATGATGCACACCAGTATCCCGTTTATTCCCGTTTCTTACTTGCACTTACCAGTGTTGCCGCAAGGTTGGCTGGCCATGCTCGTGTTGTTACTGGTATTTTCCGGCACGAGCGTTCGTGCTGCCGATGGCCCTTACATCGGGTTTAGCGCCGGCCTCAGTCTTGTGGAAGACTCAGACGTCAAGGCGCCGGCCCGTGGCCCTTATCTCCCGATCGGCATTAAATTGAAGGTGGATACTGGATTTGCCGTGAAAGGGAAAGCCGGCTACGCTTTTGCCAACGGCTTGCGCATTGAGACTGAGATCGGCTATCGGGAAAACGGTGCGGATAGCATGAATGTTAAAAGCCCCGGTACCCTTGTGACACTGGCTGTGCCAAGTGTAGTTGCAGCAATCAACGCAACCAGTCCGGGCGCGTACCCCGATACGGCAACATATGCTGATCTCACCGACGCACACAAAGTTTTGGCCCAGAATACGGTTAAGGGGGAAAGACCTATTAAAGGTGCTGTTTCGGCACTCACCATTATGCTCAATATGTTCTATGATTTTGACCTGAAATCTGCCTGGAAACCCTATATCGGCGGCGGCCTCGGGTTCTCTTCCGAGTCAATCGATGTGCAGTCGGCAACAACCGGCAACTCACTCGCCGACGATGACGATACCGTGTTCATTTATCAGGTAGGTGCGGGCATCGGCTACGAGTTTATCCAACCGCAAGATCGTTCGCTCACTGCCAGCCTGGACTGGCGTTATTTCAGCGCTGATGATACGACCTATAAGGGGGATGTGACGGGCGCAAAGTTTAATACCGAAATTGGCGGACATTACATTGGCGCTGGGCTCAGGTACGGATTCTAGGGCATGGGTAATTTGCCTTTGATGCTGGAGAGGCTGCCTTGCCCCAGGTCGCGTCATCGCTACCTCGGCTATACCTTAAGCATAAAACCACTCAAACTACGTTGACCGGGCGGTCAGTCCTCTTAATCCCTGAAAGTTTTGCTGTCTTGCCATTCCATTTCGTAGCAGTCACCGTCCGCAATAACTTTCGGCGTGATAGACGTGTCAAGCCCCTTGGCTAGGTCCCCGGTTTTGTGAGAGAGCAGGTGTGATTGCTTCAGGAACGGGAGGCTGGTCATTCAGTGATGGATATGGCCGGCTGTGATTGTATTGATGGACCCATTGTGCGATCACAGTCCGTGCTACATCCGGTGAGTAAAAGACATCCGGATTCAGCACTACATGCCGCAGTGTACCGATGAACCGTTTGTCGCATCCGTTTCAGTGGCCAAACAGGAGTTTGACGGTCATTGTTAACGTCGTGTAATCCGCACCTTTGAATATATTGTGGTTGGTTAAACTGGGGGCCCGGTCATGAAACGGATGCAGCGAGTATGCGGCACTGTCTTCGAAGTCGTCCATCATTGAATAGGTCAGCTTCAGACCCAACAGTGTCCTGTCGTTCAGGCGATAATCAACGCCGGTATGCAAGTGCCAGGTGAATACCGTATCAGAAAGATTGACGTTCTGGCGCACGTTGTAGAACGACAGAGGAGGATCGTACGCTTGAGTAGTGCTCGAAGTACCTTGGTAATCAGCGGAGAACTGCAAGCCTGACACCTCGATAAATGCGATACCCAGCCCAGCGCCAACGTATGGAAAAAACCGGCGGGACATCGCTGGGAAATCGTAGTAACCATTGAGCGAAAGGGTGCGCATGGTCAGGTCGTCGACCGAGGTGCGGGTATTGGATATGACGGTATCACCCCTTCTTTCCTTGATAGGCGTCCTATCGTAATAAGTGATGCCACGGAAAATCTGGTTGGTGTCGTTATGGCCCTGTCCGAATGAAAGTTCTAGGCGTGAGCGATCGAAAATGCGGCCAGCGGTCAGTTCGAACACGGGGCCAACACTCGTCTCGATGTCGTAGTGCCAACGGTATCCGGAGACTTCCGCAACCGGGTCCGCATCAAAACAAGCGCTAGTCGGGTAGCAGGTCCGCTCCCGATTCCAGCCTGCCTGATCCAGGTCGGATACCTGGTTCACTCCGATGCCTGCACCGATGTACCATTGAGGACCCAGTGGTGCTCCGCTCTCACTGCCCCAGCTTGAGAGGGGATAGATCAGGATAACGTAAAAGGTCTTTCGCATACTTTAATGGCTCTGTGAATCGGTTCTGTTCCCGGCAAGGTGGCTATTGATCAATGGAAGCAATAATCTGCATATCATCATGTCTGCCTTGAATCAGAAGCGTGTCCTGTTCTTCGGCTTCAACCAGTGTGGGCTACTAAGCATTAATGGTGTTGATGTTTCAGATACAGGCTACTTTGTTTATGGCGTTTATCCCTTTTACATACGTTAATGGGTGTAGTATGTTACCTGCGTGTCCAGGATACTTCAATACGGCTTTACCTTGCCATGCCCGTTTATCGGCATTTTGCTGGCTCTCGACAAGATTAGCTGGCTGCTGGACGAGAATATGCTCGACATCATAAGGGTTGTTGTCAGTTTGGCTGCCTTCTGGATCGCAATAGGTGGAACTTTTTGCCTCATATGTCTGCTGGTATGCGACCTGTACCCTCCACTCAGATTTTCAAAACTCACGCGCTATGTTGACAAAATCCTGCCCAAAGAAGACGTAAAAATCAACATCAACAAGCGCGAATCAAGAGCGTTTTATAGAGCTGAACTCTGCGGAAAACTCAAAAGGTTCGGCATTAAAACGCCACGCATAGATGATCATAGAACCTGGGCAAATTGGTTTCCTCACATTATGGGACTGGAAGGAAACTGCGATCTGAAAGAGGCTAGAGAGCTTGACCCCGCCAAGCTATTAGAAGACACGGCACCTCCAACCTATTGACTTTATTCCTGCCATTTGGCAATGTTTTTCTCGTGAACATTGAAAGGGGATGACAGAGATGAGAACCAACTGGGCAAACCGCACACTGTTTCATGGCGATAATCTGCCGTTTATGCGCGCCATGAACTCGGATTCTGTTGCCCTGATCGCCACCGACCCTCCGTTCAATAAAGGCCGTGATTTTCATGTTACACCCGACAAACTGAAACGGGGTGCATCCTTCCAGGACAGGTGGAGCTGGGAAAGAGACGTTCATCAGGAATGGGTAGACCAGCTTACGGATGATCATCCTGCACTGATGGAAGCGATAGAGTCCGCCATACATGCGCATTCTGATGGCATGGGGGCTTATATGTGTTTCATGGCCGTGCGGTTGCTTGCCATGCGCCGGATACTGAAGCCAACCGGGTCTATATATCTGCACTGCGACCCGACTGCATCGCACTATCTGAAGGCCGTTATGGATGCGATATATGGAAGGCGGAATTTCCGAAATCAGATCATTTGGAAACGCACAGAAAGCCACAATACAGCAAAACGCTATGGGAATATTGTGGATGTGCTTTTGTACTACTCCATGTCCAAGACCTATACATGGAATCAGCAATATCATGCTCATAGCGATTCGCAACTTAAACGCTATAAACATACCGATCCCGACGGGCGGCGATACAAGTTAGAGAACTTAACTGCACCGCGCCCGGATTCTGATTCGGGCAAATTCAATTGGCGTGGCACAATGCCAGGCAATACTCGTGGATGGGGATACAGAATTAACCAACTGGAAACATGGTGGAGTGAGGGGCGTATACGGGGAAAGAAGAACGGAACGCCGCGCATGGACGGATTGAAGGTCTATGTAGATGAAACACAAGGAAAACCCGTGCAGTCTATCTGGACAGATATTTCCAGGATACCGAATACATCTTCTGAACGCACACAAAACAAGTACCCGACACAGAAGCCATTAGCCTTATACGGGCGGATCATATCTGCATCCAGTAATGAGGGTGATGTCGTCCTTGATCCCTTCGCTGGCTGTGCGACAACCTGTGTCTCGGCAGAACGGCTTAACAGGCAATGGGTCGGCATTGATATATGGGAAGGGGCACATGATGTTGTTATAGAACGCCTTAAAAGGGAAGGGCTAATTGCCCCAGATGGCAGTAAAGAATATATCTTCGCGGATGGCGAGATAGCTTTCACTAAAGACTTGCCGACAAGGACAGACGACAAGGAAACCGCTGCACCACACTTGCAAGTCAAACTATCTGTTAAAGAACCCCAGGAACGCAGAATGAGCAGGGCAGAGATGTATGAAATCCTGCTATCGCAACAAGGTATCAAATGCCAGGGTTGTGACAGGACGTTTGACGATCCGCTATACTTGGAATTAGATCACAACACGCCGCGCAAGGATGGCGGATGGAATCACATATCAAATCGCATCCTGCTTTGCAGTCCATGTAACCGGATAAAGGCCCATCGGTTCACATTGTCCGGCCTGCGGGAAGAAAACAGGAAGCGGGGGCGCATGAGGGGTTAGCCATGAACCTGAAACAGGCCAGAAAAGAAAACAAGCTGGACGAATTTATCCGTGAACACGAAAACGATCCGAAGGGCAACAAGAACGTTTTCGACAAGATGCTGGAGTCTATTGCCCAGCTGGGTAAGTCGAAATCAACTCAGGAAACATCCGCTCAGGATTCTGACGGGAGTTAAAGCGGTATTCAAATTCCTTCGTGTACGTTTGCAGGTGTTGCCTTGACACGTGGATATGGGTTGCATGGCTGCTCTTTTCCAGGTGTGCCCAGAAGCCTTCCAGACTGTTTACATGGGCGTCCCCGTTAACGTACTGGCCGGCGCCGTGATTGACGGTCTGGTGCTGGTAGCCGTGCTTGTCCAGTCCGCGATAAGAGCGTAATTCATCCGTGCTGATAGTACTGCCGGCTTTCACGTTCTCCGTGACAATCGGTTGCAGGGTGCGCTTTTTGACATCAGGCACTACCTTTGTCATTACGTTACCGCCGCGTTCCAGCATGCCGAATACTACGGCCTTGCCTTTGGCTCCGCGTCCACGCGCCCCGGGGACGGTAACCGCCTACATAGGTCTCATCCACTTCGATACTGCCGAATAATGGCTTTTCACCGTCCACTAAGGCCATGTGCTTGCGGATCTGCTGTCCCATGCGATACGCACACTTGTAAGTAACGCCTAACTGCCGTTGTAACTCTTTGCCGGATACGCCATGCCTGGTTGTTGTAAACAGGAACATGGCATAAAACCAGAGTTGCAGGGAAGTCCGGGACTTTTCAAACAGAGTCCCGACTGTCGGGTGAATGTGGTGGCCGCACCACTGGCAGGAATACGCCCGCTCTGCCTTAATCGGATACCACTTTGCAGACCGCTTGCACTTCGGGCATTCATGGCATTGTCCGAACCGAACGTTGAAAAGATGCTCTAAGCAAGCGTCATCACTTGGATATTTATTGAAAAATTGCTTTAATGTTGTGGCTTTCATAATGTTCTCCGTACTGTTGATAACAGTATAGATCACTTTTAAACGTATGCCAAAGGGATAAACGCCTTACATTTTATGTTAAAATCCCCTTTCAATATGAGTCAACTACAATTAATTAACAATACTCGGTTATAAGGAGAAATACTAATGTCAGATAAGGCACTAATCGATCCCTTAAATCGCATGCTTGCACAAGAACATGCTTGCGCCATTCGTTATGCAACTCATGCGGCTATCGTGAATGGTCCCTATGCAGAAGCTATTGCAGCGCGACTTAAAGAAATATCCGGTGACGAAGTATTGCATGCTGAAAAACTCAGAGACAGGATCTTGGCACTTGGTGGCACTCCCACAATGGACGTCTGTAAAGAGGACCTCAAATCGGCGACCGCCTTAGAAGAGATATTAAAAATTAACATTGATGAGGAGCAGAATGCGATCAAAGGATATACTGAAATTCTTGAAAATATTTCAATGAGCAATGTAATACTTTTCCAAACTATTCAGGAAATTATCCGAGACGAGCAGGAACACCTAGAGGAATTAGAGGCTCTTCAACAATCCTAATGTGACAACTATGTTTGATTTGAGTCGTTAGCAGACTTTAGTCGAACTGGTTGGCTGATTTTCAATTTAATGTCTGCTTTGTGCCAAAAGCGGACATTTTTATTTGATGCCAACTACTGATTAAAATATTTCTGGGTACCGTGTGCTTCTATACCCTCCCCCAAACGACGCATGGACAGGATATAGGCTGCATCTCTCATACTTATTCCTTCATTTTGAGCTATATCCCAGGTTTCATTAAATGCTTTGTTCATAATTACCGACAAACGCTGGTGCACTTCACCAAGAGTCCAGGCAAAACCATTTCTATTTTGCACCCATTCAAAATAGCTGACGGTAACACCACCCGCATTTGCTAGGACATCGGGGACTACGACAATCTCCTTTTTCTGAATAACGTGATCGATGTCACCGAGAATCGGTCCGTTTGCAATCTCTACGATATTTCTAGCTTTGATGTTATTGACATTATTGCGATTAATCACACCATCTAATGCAGCCGGAATATAAAATATCAACATCAAGCTCCAGTATCTGCTCATTGGTAATCGATTTATGTTCAACCAGCTCGCAGACTGAATGCTCGCAATAAACTGCACGCACCCTAGTAGTCGATTGCTTCTCCTGATAAATACTCTCAATATCAAATCCATTTTCAGAATAAATACCTCCCTAGGAGTCACTAATCGCCACAACTTTGTAGCCATCGTCATGCAGTAATCTGGCTACATGGTAACCACCATTACCGAAACCTTGAATCGCAACTGTGGTTTGTCCCGGATCCCAGTCATTTTTCATTTCCAGTTGCTTGATACCTAAATAAGCCCCCCTACCGGTTGCATCATCCCTACCTAAACTTCCGCCAAGACTGATTGGTTTACCGGTAATGACTCCTGGTGCCTTAATCCGTTTGATAGCCTCGTATTCATCCATCATCCAACCCATAATTCGGGCATTGGTATATACATCAGGTGCAGGTATGTCTTTTCCTGGACCAATAAAATCGGCCATAGCTCTGACGTATGCCCGGGAAAGACATTCAATTTCCATTGGCGATAATTCTTTTGGATTCACACAGACGCCTCCCTTCCCACCCCCGTAGGGTATACCCACGACTGCACATTTGATTGTCATCCGCAATGCCAGCGCTTCAACTTCCTGACGATTAACTTTCCAATGAAAACGAATACCGCCTTTGGTAGGACCAAGAATATTGTTATACCGACAACGATAACCAGTAAAGTACTTAGTAGAGCCATTGTCCACTCGTACAGGCAATGAAGCTGTCATTGTTGCCCTTGGGTGCATTAGAGCGTCTATAACATCATGACTTACCCCTGCGCTTTCACCGATCCGTTTTACCCGCTCTATATTGGCAAGGTGGCTCATCAGGGCAAATTCTATGAAGGACAACATGCCGCCATCCTAGAAATATCCCTCTGGGAAAAAGTTCAGACCCGCCTTCATGAAAATAAAAATAACCACGATGCCCGAAAATCCATCAAAGATCCCAGCCTATTGGCCGGTCTGCTCTCTGACGATAATGGTAACCCGATGAGCCCGAGTCATTCCAAAAAACATAACCGGCGTTACCGTTACTACATCAATCAGACCGTTTTACAATACCGAGAAAAAGATGCGGGGTCGATTTTGCGATTACCCGCTAAGGTTATTGAGAACCTGGTTGTTCAACAACTCATGGCACTTTAGAAGGATAGTAATAGGTTATTGAAGCTGCTCAGTAAGAAAATGTTAGATGCAAATCAACAAGCGACGCTAGTGGCCCAGACAAAAACATTGATTGATGAATGGGAGACATTAACTCCCCATCAAAAAATTACTTATTTGAAATTGATATTCTATAAAATCTGTGTCAGTCGTGATGGTGTTGATCTTCATGTGTCGCCCAACGGAATGCTGGCCTGTCTAACGAATGAGCCACAAACAAAGGAGCTGCCTGACAAGAAGGATATAGTTGAAGTGATAACTGTGCCTATCAAACTGAAGCGTTGTGGGATTGAAGCACGATTAATCGTGAATAATGATATGGGCCAAGGCCCACATGCGATTTCTGTGAAGGCAATTCAAAACGCCTTACTGAAGGCACTGCAATGGCATCAAGGATTAGTCTCAGGAACAATTACTTCAACTGCCGAAATCGCAAAGACCGAAGGGACAGCTCAACGATATGTTGCTCGTATCCTTAAATTTGCCTTTCTTGCACCTGATATTATGGAAGCGATCATACGAGGTAATATCCCTGTTAATTGCACTATCGCTCGCCTTAGAAAAGGTTTCCCAATGGATTGGACCCTCCAAAGACAAACCCTAGGGTTTACTACCAAATAATTTGAAATATATAAGCGTGTAATGTCTGCTATCAACCAAAAGCGGACATTAAGATGAGGAATTGGCGATAAGTGGGAAAACGTCTGCTTTCGACCCAAAGAGGACATGGGGAGATAGGTAGAGATTGGCTATAATCTTAACTATCTTTAGGTAATATCCTGATCAAAAAAAGGGGTCTTTCGACCCCTTTTCACTAAACTAACCCCTTACCCTTAACTAAAGATGGACTAAAACGCCCCGAAGTCGTACCTAAACTGCACCCCGTATCCTGCACCCTTTTGGGAAATAAGAACGTTAGCATCATCGCCGTTTTGTCCGCCTGTTCGCAGTTCAACCAAGACGATTTCATCAGTAACATTTTCACCAAAGATAGAGACAGACCATGGGCCATCTATAGGTGTCAGCGTTGCCCTTAGGTTAATTCTTTGGAAGGAATCCTGAACAAATCGAGCAGAGTATTCAGAACTGGCGTTATAGCCATTGTTGTGATAAAGCTCACCACTGAAATCCAGATTCAATCCGTTCGCTATATCTAGGGGAATACGGTAAGTCGCGCCAATATTGAATTCAATGTCAGTTGAATATTCAATGGCCGAACCGCCACGGTTGGTAGTTTCTTGGTCCTGGAACCCCCCCATCCCGTTTGGCACTTGGGCTGTACACGTACTAAAACCCGCTGCAATCTCATCTGGATTACAATTAGCGCCAGCATAGTCATCATAGAACGCATCGAGGTAAAGAAAGGAGTATGACAGGGTCAAGTTATCACTGGCGGCAAATCGACCATCCAACTCCAATCCTTGAGAGATTAACGATCCTGCATTGCCGGTGATTTGCAACGGCACCCCCGTCCCTGCGCTTGAATCATCTATAGTTGATACCTGGGCATCGGTAATTTCAGTCCTAAACAAGGCCGCATTTACCTCTAAACGCCCATCCAGCCATGTACTCTTCGCGCCTATTTCATAAGCGTCCGCCTTTTCTGATTGGAATTCAAAGAACGACTCATCTATAAGAGCAGAGCCGCCAGACGTTAATCCACCTGACTTAAAGCCAGTTGAATATTTGGCATACAGCATCGCATCTCTATCGGGGACCTGCCAGTTAACACCGACACTGTAATTAATATCGTTATCGTTGAAATCACCATAGGCACAATCGGGCGTAACAAACCCATCGATCCCATCACAGGCTGTGCTGTTAAAGACTAAGGGATTGACGCTCCCTATTGCAGTCGGGTCTATCGTTCCACCGCTTTGTGTCTGTCTTATACCAGACTTATCAACCGTGGTATAGCGTAGACCCAAATCGACAGATAGTTGATCAGTCGCCTGCCATGTCACACCGCCAAAGGCAGCTAACCATTCAGACTCTTCATGGTAGAGGATGCCCCGTTGCGCCCCATTCATAAAACCGAAGAACTGATTCACCTGAAAAGTTGAATTTGCCCGCTGATAGTAGATCCCGGCCAACCAGTCGATGACTTCACCACCAGGCGAGGTCAGTCTGAATTCCTGCGATATCTGGTCAAATTCCTCAGCAGTGGTGGCAGAAACGTGAGCAAGTTGCGTTCTATCGACGTCAAGAAAGTTTTTATGAAAGTCATCCCGGTAGGCAGATATTGAAGTGAAGGTGATGTCGTTTGCAAAAGTATACTCGAGATTAAAACCAAAACCTTCGGTATCGATTATATGCCCTTGTGGACCAAAAAGATCTGGCCGACCAGTTAAGTCGGCGGCCATAAACCCACCAGGAAATACATTCCCAGGCGCATTGTCAGCTAGCACACCACCGGAAGCCAATACCTGATCAAACCCATATTCAGCGACCGTTCCTATAAGATTCGCATTATTACAAGGGACCATGGTTCCTACCGTACAACCCACGACTTCGACCATAAAACCGGTATCCCCATCCGCATTCGCATGATTATATCTAGCCGTCATGGTCAAGGCTTCCGTTGGCTGCCATTCGGTAATAATTCGAAAACCCAGGTTTTTTCTAGCCGCAACCGCTTCACCCGTACCTAAGTCTAATCCATACCCATCAAAGTCTGAGTAATTCCCAGCAACGCGGATTCCCAAGGTATCAGTCAATGGGCCACCGTAGGCGAGGTCAACATTCGTTTCACCAAATTCTGCTTCATAGGATGTGTTTATATAGCCTTCCCATTCCTCTGTCGGTTTCTTAGAAATGATGCTAATGCCGCCGCCTATGGTATTCTGGCCAAAGTAAGTGGTCTGAGGACCACGAAGGACTTCGATACGATCTACATCCATTAGTCCATTTCTCAGACTGCGGACACGGCCAAGGAAAACACCATCAACAAATGTTGAGACGGATTGTTCAAATGAATTCTGCCCCTGGCTGGTACCAATGCCGCGTAGAAAAAGCAGCGCGGAGCCTCTTGATTCGTTAAAAGACAAACCTGGTATATTTTGAGTCAGCTCTTCCATGTTTCTCATGCCTTCTGACATAAGCTTGTTTCCTTGAATGGTGGTCACTGAAATGGGGACGTCCTGTAAGCTCTGTTCCCGTTTTTGTGCGGTTACAATGATCTCTTCGAGTGCAGTTTGGCTGAAAACTAGCTGGCTTGATAATAATAAACTGATGGTGACAAGACTATATACGGCATGATTAACTATACGATTAATAAACATTGGCTTCCCCCCAGTTGTCTTACTGACACGACAAATAAAATATTTGTTAGAAATTTATTTATCAGTATATTTATAAGAGTAGCATTAAAAAAGAATTTTTAAAATTAACTATTATTTATTGTAAATAATTTCTGGTGCCTCTGGTACTGTTTTATGGCGCAGATTACCCCTTGTTGAATTCCTGCTTTTGGCATAAAGCAGTCTTTCCATTGGATATTAGCAACATAGATTGACTAACGTCCGTTATCGACCCAAAGTGGACGTTCGACCAATTTAAATATTTCAAGGAGATTCTCTATCTATAGGTTTCATTTCTTCCTCAAAAATAAGCGAGATTAGGCTACACTAGGTGATTATAAAACGTCAAATCTAGGAAGATACAGTTATGAATTTATTCTTCTCTATGCAACAACAACGAAACATTTTCAAGGTCGGTGCGGCCTATGGAATCTCAAAAGTGTTGATTATTACGTTTTTGATTGCAGTTCCCTCTACGTTTGCTGATGAAGAAAAAGAAATAAGTAATACTGTATTGAACAACTCCGTTGCGGTATTGCCTTTTGAAAATCTAAGTCCCAATCCGAATGATGCCTACTTTGCCGTCGGGATCCATGAAGAAATAATCGATCACCTGGCCAAGTTACATGACATGAGTGTGATTTCGCGCAATTCTGTATTGCGTTATGAAGGTTCAGACAAGTCAATTCATGAGATTGCAAATGAGCTCAATGTAGAAACCATCATGAAGGGCAGTGTGCGTTATGCTGATAATCAGATCACTCTTACTGTGCGGCTTTTTGATGTGGCGACTATTAATCAGTTGTGGTCTGAGAGGTATGAGCGAGTCTTGTCCGACATCTTTGCGATACAAGCAGAGATCGTTGAGCACATTGCCCTAGCCCTGGGAGCTGAAATATCTACCGCTGAACAGGAACGCATCGAGAAGGTACCGACCCAATCACTTGAGGCCTATGTTCTCTATTTAAAGACAAAAGACATCCCCTCAATTATTGGAGAAAACAAACCGGATATCTATTATCAAATTCTAGACCAGGCAATTGAGCAAGATTCGGACTTTGCCCTGGCTCATGCTTTCAAGGCCAGAGGTTATGCGCTTGCAAAACGAACCATTCGTCCCATAGGTGGATTAGCTCTCGACGAGATGGAAAGGGCAGCCCTTGAACATGCCGAGATTGCATTGAATCTAGATCCTCACATTGGCTTAGCCTATATGGCACAAGCAGAAATTCACCGCAGTCACGGGCGCGGGACAGAAGGAAGACAAGCTTTTGACCGTGCACTTGAGTCGAATCCAAATGATATGAAGATTTTGAGTGGTTATGCACGTTTCCTTACAGCATTTGGAGAACACGACGAGGCTGCCAAAGTATCACGACGTGTATTGGAGTTGGCACCAAACGTTGCTACTAATCATTATCTTTTAGGCGGGAGGTTAATGTATGCGCGCAAGCCTGCTGAGGCAGCTGATCAGTTCCGATTGGCAATTGCGATAAAACCTAGATTTACTAGCTATTTGAATCTCTGCTCAGCCGAGTTCCTTTTAGGAAATAAAGCTAAAGCATTAGAAGCAATACGACATGCTGAGCAACTGATAGACGATAACATCACGACACGAGGTATAGCTCGAGTAGCCTATGCTTATTCAAGACTTGGACTTCAGGAAGATGCAAGGAGATTATATAATCTGCTTGAGGAAAAGGTTGCTAATGGAAAAGTAATAGGTGCAGATATTAGATCTATATCGTATTTGGCCATTGGTGAAGTTGAAAAAGCCTACGATGTACTGAGCAAAAACCCGAACGAAGGTTCAGTTCCTATACAAGAGTTAAAATTTAATATGCTAAACGACCCTATACTTGATGAACCGCGTTTTGAAGAACTTCGCAAAATAATGGGCTCTTAGTCTGTTCGAATTATGCTGACTATTATTGGTAGACTCGTGCTTATCTTTTTTATATGAATTACAAATTATTAATCCTGACCGCGTGTCTATTTATTATCAATACGACGCCCGTTCTATCACATCATGCTCGTTCCCAGTTTCAACGTGATGCCAGCACCACCTTGGAAGGTAAGGTGATTGATTTTCAATGGCGGAATCCACACACCTGGATAGAACTAGAGGTAATCAATGAAAACAATGAATCTGAGGTCTGGCTCATTGCAGGGAGTACGCCATCAGCATTAAAAAAACAAGGTTGGAGTAGAGAGTCATTTAAAGCCGGGGATACTGTTGTTGTTGTCGGTAATCCTCATCGGGATCCTAAAATAAAGCAAATGTACATGATAAGCGTTGTATTAGAAGATGGTGAGGCATTATATGTTGTAAGCAGCCGTTTCCGGCCGAAATCTGATCTAGCCTCTACAGGCAACAATCCCGACGTGACTCCATCAAAAGATTTTTCTGGAACATGGGCGCGTGGTCGCAGCAATGGTTTATCAGCCGGTTATTTCGAACCACCAAGCAATTGGCCGTTGACCAAGTTGGGAGAAGAGCAGTTTGCCCGTTTTGATGAACTTAATAATCCTGCCTATGATTGTTTAGAAAGAGGACTCCCGTTTTTTCCGATCATGCCATACTGGCAAGCGTGGATACGCCATGAAGATCGGATTGAAATTATTCTACAAAACTCAGAATTTACTCGAACGCTCTATTTAAACCAGGATACTCATCCCGATGAAATTGAACCGAGTCTGGGAGGCCATTCCATCGCCCACTTTGATGAAGATGGCAGCCTTGTGGTGGATACCGTCGGATTTCCTACCGATGTGAGATGGGGTCTGGCTGCTGGCGTAGACTCAAGCGAACAAAAGCATGTGAGTGAACGCTATACCCTTAGCAAGAATGGTCGCGAGATAGAATTATCAATGACATTTAAAGACCCAATTTATCTAATGGAGCCAGTGACTGTTAATGGGAGTTACAATAAGGTGGCTGATGATCCATTTGATACCTACGTTTGCGATCTAGAATCAGCTCGAAAAGAATTGGAAGAGATGTAATAAAATCCAGCCTTTGCCATACACCATGTATAATTTCTGACCTAATGTGAGGGCGGTGAGATCATACTCCAACTTAAGGAGAGAATCGGCATGTTCCTGCTTACCCAACTATCTTTGGCTGAAAGAAATTTCATGTATGTTTTCAGAAGTTAGATGTCCGCTTTTGGCACAAAGCAGACATAATTCTACATATAAAACGAAGCCCGTAAAATACATAGTTAATTATCATGAAGGCATTGTCAGAGAATTTAATAAATAAATTAAATACAAGAGAGAAAAAGTCAGACTGGCTTGAAGAAAAATCTGGTGGATTTCATATATGGGGCACACTGGGAAATGATGTAATTATTTTTCCTGATGGTCGAATGCTCTCATACGAGTGGAAAGATGGAGATGATAGAAACGGTATATTCTCAGAAATTGACGATCTAGCAACACAATTAACTGCAATTAGAATCGCGTGCCGTAATATTCCAGAAATAATTGAAGTAATGCCAGCCTGTGAAGGCTCACCTTGTCCTGATTGCTGCAAAAAAGTAGAGGAGAATGGAATTTTTGTGGTCTGTGATACTTGTCATGGGACAGGAAAAATACAATGAGTGATAACAACACACTCAAGAATGTCCGCTTTTGGCACAAAGCAGACATTTATTCACTTTTTGCCATATCCCTTAGTTAAATTTCAATAGAACTAATGATAAAAATATTTTTATCCTTGCTTTTAATATTTTCGATCTCCGCAAAGGGAGAAGAAGTGGACGCTAAAATATACAGCGAAGCTATTTCACTAGTGGTAGTAGAAGATAAAGAATGGTTTGATTCTCTCGGGGTCAACTGGAGTCACAATACAGATGAGCATCAATTTAAAGTAATTCGAGTATTTGGTCCAGGTATTGTAGATTCATCAATGAATTTATCTGTTGAATATTTCATAAATAGTGAAGTTAAAGTTATTTGGACAGTCGACCTTAATAAGAGAACTGTTTCTAGAGACGCTGGAAAGTGAGATTTAACAAGTCACTCGATCCGACGTCGGAAAGCAGAGTTGCGCTACGCGGAAAGTTTCGGGTCTGTGTGGTTTAGCGAAACCGTTAATGTCCTCTTTTGGCACACAACAGACATAAGGAGGTCTTTCGCAATATACAAGAGGAAACAGGTAACAATTAAGAAAGTCACACCGAAAATGAGGGTTATATTATTTACGAATTATTGAAAAGCATCATGCGTGTAGTAATTATATT
This sequence comes from Gammaproteobacteria bacterium, assembly GCA_965226155.1. GTDB lineage: Bacteria > Pseudomonadota > Gammaproteobacteria > Eutrophobiales > Eutrophobiaceae. Next base: position 1,917,028 of record OZ245331.1, on the reverse strand, counting down.
TGCTTTTGTTGATAACTGCTGGGGAGATACAACCTTGGAAGAAGCTGATGATAAGGCATATTCCTTTGCATACATATCTGCTACTGCAGTAAAGGCTCCAGTTAATCGATTTTTAATTCTCAGAGAAAATAACTCCCTATGTGCCATTAAATTCATATCATTTCACCGGGGACATGATGCAAAACCAGCATCATTATTCCATACAGGGATGGAAAGTCTTTTTGGTGAATATAAATGGTACTACTCTAATACTAGTGATGATCGTTTTATTGAAAGTGAATCAGGACAAGAAATGGGAGTGGGTTGAGCTGGAACTCGAACCTCAGAAACCATCACTTGACTTTCGGCCAGAGAGCCATCGACCCAAGTATCCAGATCTCAGTGACCTCGTTGTCATCAGCAAGCTCGGGACAGATCAGGCCTGGTACGAACGCAAGCAAGCTTACCTAAAAAACGTCTATTCGAACCTCACCAGGCTTATTGACGATTCTAAGGACCCGCAGAATGTCTCCCTCGCAGCTTTCCAGCCTAAGCGACTGGCAAAGTTTATCGTTGAAGCGGATGACCATGAATGGAAAGAACAGTGGCTAGAGCAACTTAAGCAAGTGGATATGCTCACCAGTGGGAAGCATGCCGGTGATGGGCCACGCGTTCCTATCGATAAGATCCCCTACAAATTCAAATACCGATTCGAAGATGAACAGGGTAAGGTCTCGACAATGGCGATTGAAGATTGGGAGATCGGCGCACTGTACCGGAAATGCCTGGCTGCAGCCGAGGGTGACGAGTCTGTCGCAGTCGATAAAGTGCGGGAGAAATATGGACGGGATTTTATGCAGAACAAGGATATCGTTTTATTTTTAGGCACCACACTTGAGCATCATCGCGCACGGCACACCAATCCCTTTACGATTATTGGGGTGTACTACCCGCCTCGGCAACCTCAGCAACAGCTCTTCTCACGGTATTGAACAGGTTGACTGAATTACAGCACGAAACGCTACAACAGAGGAAGAAGGAAAATGTGAGTTCTAAGTAAGCACTAGTGAAACAAGACTATTGCGTCTCAGATCATTTGACGACTTACAGAAATAAATCGTTGTAATTTCAAATTAGGACACTACCTATAGTTCCCTAAATTTATATGAAAATGACAAAGCATCAAATCATTTTTGGAGTGCTTGTTGCGGACACAATCAGGGAGATTGACGATTGGCATTTTGGCGATTTGACATCCGAATCATTCCTCGAACGATTAGAGAAAATGTACGCAGAATCTTTTGCCAAAGACTTCGTCGGTCTTGAGATTCACGCCAGACCTGTTCAATTACTGATCGACGATTTGCTACGGTCTTATGATCTTCTTTGTGATCCGAACGCATCTCCGCGTTCAATAATTCATTGAGCTTCATGTAATTCATAATCCTGTCAACTAATCTTTATAGTTCCCAAAATTTTATACATGGCTACGCTGCATTTAGTCTGTTCTGAAAGCATATCAAATTACCTCATGCTGTTCGTCAAATTCTGCTGTCAATCCATCAATCTGGTATGTACTTTCCATCACCACTAATTGTTCCCTCAGAAACTTTTCTGGTAGCGAATGCGCCTGTAACCTTGCCGTTGTCGAATACTTCAGCAAAGACACCGCCAACGTATCCCGGCTTGACCGTAGATTCTTCAACTTGGACACCATCCCCATAGAACAGGTATTCCCACGTCCCGCCTCTCGAAGTTGCCCCCTCGTCAAAATGACCTGATTCTCCGCCCTTAGCCTCATGTACTGCCTCGTTAAAATTGATAGTCCAGTCAGGGTCGATTATATCCCTGTTCATGTCTCTGAAACTAGTCGCTGTGCCACTGATGACAACAACAGTTGCCTCATAAAGAGGATGATTATTATCAGTAATGGGACTATCAACATTAAATCTGGCTGTCAGTACTGTATTCGCCGTGAACTGACCTACTTCATCGTACACTTCTGCTGATTTCTTCACATATATCCCAGTTGCAGGCCCTGAATAGGTAGCATACCCAGTTAATTCGTTCAGGGAATTTCCTATCGATTCTTGTGAACCAAATACAAAAGGATCAACGCCATATCTAACCGGGTCGCCCCCAGACCTTGATATCCAATACCCGAAATCCAGGTAATCAGTATTATTAGACGCCTTGTTGCTATATACAATAATCGTGTCCTTGATATCGTCCCTGTTCATCGGGATGCGGGTATATCTTGCTCCTTGCAACGATCTATTCCAATCGTGGAGTATAGTAAATCCGTCAGTATTCAATACCGGTTCATCACCTGCTTTTGGTATCACAAGCGACACCTCCCCACCTGAAGCGGCATAACCACCAAAAAAGGCGGGCGCTACGCCGTCATGAATCAAGTCGCCAGGGATCGCATCAGCTATCAGGCTTGCTTCATCATTCAAGAATCCACTAGGCGTATCTTCAGACTCAGTCGGCTCCATCATCATAGGCGGAGGAGGAGGCGGCGGTGGTGGAGGCGGTGGCGGAGGTGGCGGTGGAGGCGGAGGCGGTGGCGGCGGTGGCGGAGGTGGCGGAGGTGGCGGAGGTGGCGGAGGTGGCGGAGGGGTTGGTACTTCAGGTTCCCTGGGTTCGGATACCTCAGGCTACATCGGTTCGACCACCTCAGGTTCCACCGGCTCAATCACTGGCGAGGCTTGTGGTTCTATAGGAACCGTGATCGTTTTGCTACCGCGCCCTCCGCCGCAGGCTGTCAGTATTAAGATAAGAAAAATAATTGCAGATACCCAAATTAATTTCATTCTCAGTTCCTTTGTGTCATGTGGTAATTATATTTAGTGCGACCTGTTTAACAGGTTTTAACCTGCCTGACGGTTTAACCGCAGATTAACCACAAATATCGTTGCAGTTAATGGACAACCAGCCTGGGACCATGTCGTTATGCCCTAGCTGAACCTAGTAAAACTCTATTATAGACTGTAAGTCGTCAAAAGATCTGGGACACAATAGTCTAAAAGTTAAGAGAGACTTTCATACATTGTAGTCCTATTTCACTGGTTCATACATAAACTTAAATTATCCTTCCTCCTCAGTTGTAACGTTTCGTGTTTAATGACGGCTCTTCTGTCTATGATTTCCTGATAACGGCCAAAATACATATCGGCAGGTGTAATGTTGTCGAGCGACTCATGGTAACGCCCATGATTGTAGTACTGAACGAATTGCCGGATGGCCTGTTCCAGTTCCCACGGATAGTAATAGTGCTCCAACTTTACGACGTTCTTCATGGAACGGTGATAACGTTCAATCTTGCCTTGGGTCATAGGGTGATACGGTGCGCCACGGGTATGTTGCAGTTGGTGTTTGCCCAGGTAGTCTTTTAATTCTGACGAGATATAACAAGGTCCGTTATCACTGAGTAAACGAGGACGGTGTTTGACCGTTATCTCGTTGACACCGGTGGTCTCAATCGCCGCATCCAGTGTTTGCTTCACGTCACCAGTTGCCATGCTGGTCGTTAACTTCCAGGCAATGATATAGCGGGAGTAATCATCCAGCACCGTGGACAGGTAATACCACCCCCAACCCACGACACGAAAGTAAGTGAAGTCCGTCTGCCATAGCTCGTTGACTCGTCGTGTTGGATTCTGAAACGAATCCCCCGCTTGCATCAGGATATAAGCAGGACTGGTAATGAGATCGTATTGCTTTAACAGGCGATAGACACTGGATCCCGAGATGAAGCAGCTATGTCCATCGGTGATGGTCCACGCTAACTCGCGGGGTGATTTGTCTGGATGTTGCAAGGCGATCTCCAGACACTGCTCCTTCACCGTCTCCGGTAACTTATTCCAGAACCGCCTAGGTGATCGACTGCTTGGCTCCAGACCCTCTGGTCCATTATCCAGATATTGCCGATACCAACGATAAAAGCTACTACGACTCACCCCTAATTCTCTCAGGGTACATCTAACAGGTAATTCCGAGCCTTCTACCAACCGGGTCACTTCCAGCTTCTCTGCCGCTGACAAACTCATTCGTCTGCCCAGGTCGACTCCAAGCCAAGCACACTTTTTTTAAGCACATCGTTCTTCAGCGTGATGTCGGCTAGCAGGCGTTTGAGCTGGTCGTTTTCTTTCTTCAGATCGGTGACTTCACTGGAACTGGCTTCCCGTTTGATATCGCCAGCCAGGCGCTGTTTCCCGGCCTCTAGAAACTCCTTGCTCCAGCGGTAATACACGTTTTGATTCAATCCTTCCCGGCGGCACAGCTCAGCGATACTTTCTTCTCCACGCATACCTTCCAGCACAATTCGGATCTCTTCTTCAGAGGAATACTTTTTGCGGGTACGACGACGTATATCTTTAACCAACTTCTCGCTATTATTACCCATAATGAGACTCCTATTTTATAAGGTTAACTTATCAGAAGTCTCTCTTAGAATTTAGCTCAATTGTGTCTCATATGCTTTGACGGGATACAATTTACGTTAATTTGACAGTACCTAAATTAAGTAGGGTATTAAGTGATGAAGCCCTAATGTTGCAAGATAAGGATGCGTCTGGTTAGAACCTGTCAAGCCCCCTGGGTATGTCCCAGGGTTTGAGAGAGGACTAATTAAGTCAGAATTTCGCATAGAGTTTGGCCGTAATTTTGGAGGAGGGTCAACGAGAGTATCACATACAAGCCTGGATCAAATAGGGTCGGGCCGGGGCATGCGGTAGCCGACTCCGCGTACGTTAAAGATATAGCGCGGTTGGTTCGAGTCATCGCCGATCTTCTGGCGGATCATCTTGACGAAGGCGCACACCAGTCTGGGGTTACCGTGGCCGCGCCTGCCCCACACTTTACGCAGCAGTATGTCGTAAGTCGATACCCGTCCTGGATTGACCGAGAGCACGCGCAACACCTCGTACTCGGTTGCCGTGAGTTCCTCTGTGCGCTCGGCCACGCTTACTTGACGCAGATTGTAGTCGATGGCAAGTTCTCCCAGTTTGAACAGGGCGGGCTCGGTGTATCGGCGAAGCGCCGCGCGGATTCGTGCTATCAGTTCCGTCGGCGGAAGAGAGGTTATTCTCAACCCTGCGCTAGTTTGTAATATTGCAGGTATAATTTGCAATTTCATTATTCTCACGCTACAGTGCACGCATGATCGAGCGTGAGATTACACCCTGCCTGGTCAGGTTGTTTAAGCAATATCCATTTGTCACCGTGACCGGGCCACGGCAGTCTGGCAAGACCACGCTGTGCCGCGCGGCTTTCCCGCATCTCGAATACGTCAATCTGGAAGCGCCCGATCAGCGGGAATTCGCCGAATCCGATCCAAGGGGCTTTTTTGCCCGTTTGGGCGAAGGCGCCATCCTGGATGAGATTCAACGCGTCCCCGAGCTTCTGTCCTACCTGCAGGTCCTAGCTGACGAGGCAGGACGGAACAGCTTCTTCGTGCTGACGGGCAGCGAACAGTTCCGGCTCTCCGATGCCATAAACCAGTCGCTCGCCGGGCGTACGGCATTGCTCCGCTTGCTGCCGTTCTCGCTTGCCGAACGACAACGAACGGGCGCGAGCAACAGCGTCGACGACATGTTGTATTCCGGCTTCTATCCCAGGATATATGACCGGAAGCTTGAACCCCGGCAAGCGCTCGGCGACTATTTCGAAACCTATGTGGAGCGTGATGTGCGCCGGATCGGGGAGATCCGCAATCTCTCCAGCTTTCGACGGTTTGTCCGCTTGTGCGCCGGACGTGTTGGGCAACTGGCTAATCTTTCGTCCCTGGGCGCGGATGCCGGTGTCTCCCACACCACGGCAGGCCATTGGCTGACGATCCTTGAAGCAAGCTACGTCGTTTTCCGGCTCCCGCCGTTTCACGCTAACATCAGCAAGCGGCTGGTCAAGACACCCAAGCTTTACTTCTACGATGTTGGGCTGGCGAGCCACCTTATCGGCATTAAGCATGCCGGGCAGATTAGCACTCATCCGCTCCGGGGGCCGCTATTCGAGAACGCGGTCGTGGTGGAGACCCTCAAGCACCGTTTCAATCGGGGCCGCCAATCCAATCTGTCCTTTTTCCGCGACACCCAGGGTCTGGAATGCGACCTTCTCTATGAGAATGGCCACGGCATGGGTGCCATCGAGATCAAGTCCGGCGCGACGATCGCCTCCGATTACTTCGATTCGCTCAACCGGGTGACAAAGGCACTGCCGCAGATCGTGGCCGGTGTTATCGTCTATGGGGGCGTGGATCGGCAAACCCGGCGAGATCGTGAGGTGGTTCCATTGGCCGGTCTGGGCGAGATACTTGAGCGATTTGATGGACAGGAAACCATCTGATGAACGTGTCCATGGCGAATTACTAATTAAGGAATACTATAATCAATACAGGGTGCACTCCAGTCTAGAAGGCAATTCTCCGAGCGAGCAATGCGGTGGGGTTCACAGAAAATTAATAAGCACTGACCATTACAATTGGCAGTCTCATTGTCATGACCTATTTCAGACGCCTGTTGCAGCCTGATTTAGTAATTCGCCACGGACAAGTAATGTGCGCCCGGCAAGACATAAATTCGCCGTGAAATGCAGGTTTAGGTTACACAGAAAAGCTGATATTCGCATAATAATTACATATTTATCCTTAAAGATAACACAACATTCATATAAAGCTTTGTAAGATTGCAATGCTTTTATTTGTGAGTCTAACGAGGGTGAATTGATAAATCGAAGAGTGGTGTGCTGGGGGACTCTCGGGAATCACAACTTATGAAGGCGTCAAATACCCGCAGGCCAATTTTGCAAAAAGCCATCATGAAACACAAGCCAGTGTTCTTGCACGCCATCGTATTTTTCGTGCTGCTGGCTCTCAGTGGCTGTGGTGGGGGAGGAGGAGAGAGACCAGCATTACCGGTGCCAGAGCCGGCGCCAGAGTCAGATCAAGAACTACCGCCTCCGCCACCACCTCCTCCGCCACCGCCGCCTCCTCCTCCGCCACCGCCGCCTCCTCCTCCGCCTCCGCCGCCGCCTCCTCCGCCACCGCCTCCTCCTCCTCCGCCCTGCATACCGATCCACGAAGGGGCTTGCTATTCGCCGGAAACCTTTAATAACGAGGCGTCGGGGCTTGCCCAGGAGTACCGCGATAACGACCAGAGCTTCGACAACCAGTGGGGTCTGGGCACGGTCAAGGCCGATTGGGCGTACGCCCACGTCGAACTGCTGAAGGGGAAGGACGCCAAGCCAGGCGCAGGGGTGACCATCGGGTTCCTCGACTCCGGCATCGCCATGTTCGCCATCCCCACCGGTTCGGCCTCCGGCGCTTACAATCCTATCTCGCTCGCCGGACTCAGCAGCGTGGATTCCACTTGGGCGGACTTGATCAATTCCGTTTTCAACTGGCGGGACGGCCAGCAGGCCGTTGACTTCCTGAACCTGAGTGTCGGCTACCCAGGCATCATCGACTCCTACAGCGAACAGGACCTTCGCGACAACTTCGGCACGACCATCACCGCCATGGCGCAGATGAGTCGCAGTGAGAAGACCATCCTGATCTGGTCTGCGGGCAATGCCCAAGGACGCCTATGCGACCCGGCCGACGTGGATCAGTGCGAGAGTGAACAGGTCAATGCGGTGTAGGTGGAGGTAATGCCCGGCCTGGCCACCCGGATCGCGGAACTCCGTGGTCATTCCCTCGCTGTGGTGGCGCTGAGGGATGACGGGACGATCACCAACTTTTCTAATCGCTGCGGTCTCGCCGCTGCCTATTGCCTCGCGGCACCCGGGGAGATGGTCAGGACCGCCTATTTCGGACCTGCCACGATCAACAACCAGGATATCGACGGGTACCGGGGGACCAGTCTGGCCAGCGGCACCTCCTTTGCCGCGCCCATTGTCGCGGGTGGGTTGGCGGTGATGAAGCAGCTGTTCCGTAAGCAACTGTCGAACACGGCGCTGGTCGAGCGCCTTCTCACCACCGCCGATAAGAGCAGCGACTACACCGACTCGGCCGTTTACGGCCAGGGTTTGATGGATCTGAAGGCTGCCACCTCCCCCGTGGGGGTATTGGAGGTTGTGTCCGGCACCCAGACGAGTGACCCCGGCGTTGACCTGCGAACCACCGCGATGCGGCTGGGTACGGCATTCGGCGACGGGCTCCAGCGATCCTTTGCCGGCCAGGAAATCGTGGCCTTTGATCGGCTCGGCGCCCCGTTCTGGTTCGACCTCGGCAGGTTCGCAACGACTACAGGAGACCTGACGACGACGCGGCTACGCGACTTCATGGTGCCCGACTCCTTGGCAGCCGGTGTCAGCTTCACAGGCGGCGCGTTTAGGATGAGTGACCGTGGCGCTCCCGGTCAATGGCGGCTGGGCTTTTCGGCAAGACCGGCGGTCGGGGCGAGCCATCTCGCACTTGCCGAACGGACCCTGACCCTAACATTTGCCTCTCAGAATGGCCTGTCTGCTGCCGTCTTCACGACAGAGGGCGTGTTCGGGCAGACGCCGACCTCGGGCGCGACATTCTCTTGGCGGCCGACCGGTTCCCCGCTGGGCCTGCGCGCTGGCTGGATAAATGAACGGAAAACACTGCTGGGCGGCGCAGCCCAAGGCGCCTTCGGTAGATTAGCGGCCGGGACTGCCTTTGTCGGGATCGAGGCGGAAGCGGTTCTCGGCGGATGGCGACTCGGTGCCAATGCGGAGAGCGGGACCGTCAGTCCGGCGGCCCACGGCGGAGTCATCGACACCATCTCGTCCCTGCGCACCAGCACGTTTACGCTCCATGCGAGTCGCCCACTTACCAATGCCGGCACATTGCGTTTTTCCATCTCGCAACCCTTGCGCGTCGAGCATGGGCAAGCCTCGCTCACCGTGCCCACCGGTCGTACCAAGACCGGCAAAGTGGTGCGAATCCCAATGTCGTCCCGGCTCGCGCCGAGCGGACGGCAAATCGACGTGGCGGTACACTGGTATCAACCTCTTGTCATGGGCGAGCTGCGCCTCGGCGCCGTGGCGACTCGCCAGCCCGGTCACCACGCCACCGCAGGTCCTGAACTGAACTTGCTCTCAAGCTGGCGCTGGACCTTCTGAGTATGAAATCTAATTGGGCTGTAGGGCGCAAAAACTACATCTGTTACGATTAAGCTGCAAACTGAGAATCGTCTCCACCCGGCAAGGCGCACCGTCATCAAGCTTGCGCATGATGGCCGCCTGATGCTGATCTGTTATGAGCGTGTCTCATTGAAACTGGATCAAGTTTAAGGGGGCAGGACAAAGGCCGATATCACGCTTAGATGCTTCATACATTAATTCACCTACTTCACCAGAACTGCATAGACACTCATAATTTCCATAAAATTTTCCACCATTCAAATATGATCTAAAAATTAACTAGCTGTACTTAAATAGAATGTGTTAAATCTCACCTAAATCTAATATTCACACAATTGTACAAACTTCATCAAAGTCTGGACGAGGAGAGCGTGGATAGACTCCTTCAGGATCGCCGTAACCGATACTGCAAATAAAATTCGACTTTATTGTGCTATTAGAGAAAAAGGCTTCATCTACCTTATCATTATCAAATCCTGACATCGGTCCGCAATCCAGGCCTAAAGCACGTGCTGCAATTATGAAATATGCTCCTTGTAGACTCCCATTACGGTATGCAGTATCTGATGAAAGTCTTTCATCAGACTCAAAGTAGTCTTTTAACATAGGCTTTCCCGGGAGCAACTTTGGTAACCATTCGAAGAATTTGTTGTCGTATCCCAATATTGCACATACAGGGGCGGTTAGAATCTTTTTTTGATTAATATCCAAAGCAAGATCGGCTAATTTTTCTTTTGATTCGTTACTTGCAGTAAAGACTATCCGTATAGGAAAACCATTAGCGCTGGTAGGACCCCACTTCATTAAATCATAAAGATCTTTCAACTTCTCTACTTTTACAGGTTTATCTTGCCATTTATTTTGTGAACGTGCTTCACGAAATATAATATTTTTTGCTTCTTCATTTATAGATTCATTCATGCTTATAATTCCTTATTTTCTGCTATTTAAATTCGCGGATTCAACTTTGAAGTGCAACGTTGATGTTAAAAAAGACTTCATGTGGTGTTTTTGAATTAAGTGTTTTTCTGGGACGGTGATTGAGTTTTTTCATGACCAAGTTTAACTGCTTTTGTGTAATCGTGCTGGAGTCCATTTTCTTTGGGAAGTACTGTCGAATGAGACCATTGATATTTTCATTTAAACCCCGTTCCCAGGAGGCATAAGGATGTGCAAAATAGAACCCCGCGTTCAATTGTTGAGCAATAACCTCATGCTCAGCAAATTCTTTTCCATTATCCGAGGTGATCGTGTGAACCGACGCCTTCATATTAGACAACAATCGCACGATAGCTTGCCTGACGGCAGAGGCAGTTCGTCGTTTCACCTGTGCAATCAAGGTGTACATCGACTTGCGCTCGCTCAAGGTGACCAGCGCCTGTCGATGGCCTTTGCCGATGACGGTGTCCACTTCCCAGTCACCGATGCGTGTCTTCCTGTTCACAATGGCTGGACGCTTATCAATGCTGCCCTGATTCACCAGAACCCCACGACGTTGATAACTACCATAACGCTTCTTTCGTTTCTTCTGGCAACGCAAGTACCGGTACAGCTCACCGCCGTCTGCCTTGTCCTGGTATATGTAGTGATATATCCATTCATGACTCAGAGCGATACCTTCTCGTTTATGCAACCAGTCACTGATTTGCTCAGGACTCCATTCGTCCGGCAGCCAGACCGCTACTCGCTCCCACAAGGTCGTGGTGAGTCGCTGTTGTTGGCTGGCTTCTCGACGCGCTTGCCGGAGCAACTGAGCTTGGCGGGGTCGATAGCCTCTCAAGCCACGGTTGCGTCTGAGTTCACGGCTAATAGTAGATTTATGCACGCCTATCAAGGCGGCTATCTCCGTTTGTGTATGTCCTGCTTTCATCAGGGCGTAAATCTGGTAACGTTGATGCTCGGTAAGCTGTGTGTAGTGTCTCATCTGTGCCTCTCTTTCTTGCTGGAACGAAAGGTAAGGATGCTACCGCAGCTTGCCGTTCGTGCCATCTAATTGAGTTGCACTTACAAATTGAATTCACGAAGTAAAAAAATCAAAGAAAGTGAAAAAAACGATGGATGCTAAACGCTGGACAAGAAGAGTGCGCGAGGTGCGGGGGTCATTAGGACGGCAAATATATAGATTGGCAAACTGGATTGCGGGAGAACGGCTCGGAGGACCGAAATTGTAGTATAGCTAGACTAGCGGTGATCACACCTAATCTGAAGCCAGAAGAAATCAAGGTGGAGGGAAAAGACGCGTACGCATCTGATCGGTTGGGAAGAGCCAAGTTTGAGGAACTATCGGAAGCTCTAGTCAACCATGGGTCAGGTATGGCCGTGTAAGACTCGAACCTACGACCAGAGGATTAACAATCACCCTATAGGGTACTGCCAAGTTAGCCAACACAGACCAGAAGAACGCCTGCAGTATTTATCTATATTGCCACAACCTGCCCTGTCCGAGCAGGATTCGAATGACAACCTTAAATAATTGCCCAAGAGACTAAAACACCTACGGACCGGGGCCAACCCACCCGCCCCACAGACACACCATCAATCCTCACTTTCCACTGGACTTCAGCGGGCAATAGAGCGTCACTGTGGGTACATGGAGGCGGCAGGCGGCTTCGATCAACCCGCACGGGGAAGGGATGAGATGACTGGGATCAACAACCTTATTACCGGAGTCAAGGCGATGGACTTGCCCTCTTTGCGCGATGAATGGCAGCGCCATCACCGGACACCCCCTCCACGGCACCTCAGCCGCGACCTGCTCATCCGCGGCATCAGCTACACACTCCAGGCGCAAGCCCAGGGCGGCCTCAGCAAAGCGACACGCCGCCGCCTTCAGACCTTGGCTGACACCTTCGCCCGGACCGGCCGCATCACCCCGGAGAATGCTACCCGGGTGCGCCCCGGTGCACAACTGGTGCGTGAATGGCAAGACCGGACTTATATCATCACCGTCACCGAAGGCGGCTTTGACTATGACGGTGAGACCTACGACTCCCTGACCGCCATCGCCCAACGGATCACCGGTGCGCATTGGTCGGGGCCGCGCTTCTTCGGGCTTAAGGGCAAGGCCGTCCATGGGTAGGCTGGCTCGCAGTAAGGTGTCACCCCGCCCGGGAGTCACCCGTTGTGCGATCTATACCCGCAAATCCCATGAAGAAGGGCTGGAGCAGGACTTCAACTCTTTAGATGCCCAACGTGAGGCCTGCGAGGCTTATATCTTAAGCCAGAAGCACGAGGGCTGGACCTGCCTGCCTGAGATGTATGACGATGGCGGCCTCTCCGGGGCTACTCTCGAGCGACCCGCCCTGAAGCGGCTGCTTGCCGATATCGAAGCTGCACGGGTCGACACCGTCGTGGTCTACAAGGTCGACCGCCTGACCCGCTTGCTCGGGGACTTCGCCAAGATCGTCGATGTGTTCGATCGCCAAGGCGCCTCCTTTGTCTCCGTCACCCAGCAGTTCAACACCACGACCTCCATGGGATGGCTGACCTTAAATATGCTGCTGTCCTTCCCCAGTTCGAACGGGAAGTCACCGGCGAGCGCATCCGCGATAAGATCGCCGCCTCCAAGCGCAAAGGCATGTGGATGGGCGGCCTGCCCCCGCTCGGCTACGATGTGCAAGACCGCAAGCTGGTGGTCAACAAGCAAGAGGCAGATGCGGTCCGCCATATCTATCGCCGTTATACCGATCTGGGCTCGGTTGCCACACTCCAGGCCGAACTTAACCGATCCGGCATCAAGAGCAAACGTCGCCTTAACCGATACGGCCGCCCTACCGGGGGTAAGCCGCTAGCACGGGGTGCACTCTATCACCTGCTGCAGAACCGCACCTACCGAGGTGAGATCGTACACAAGGAGACGGCCTACCCCGGCCGGCATGAGGCGATTGTCGATAAAGCACTGTGGGACGCTGTCCAACGGCAACTGGCACTCAACCGTTGCGACAGGCGAAACGGTAGCACAACCCGGCAGCCCAGCCTGCTGGCAGGCCTGCTCGTTGACGATGGAGGCGAGGGACTCACACCCAGTCATGCTGTTAAGAGAGGAAGGCGTTACCGCTATTACGTCTCCCGTCATCTCCTCACCAAAGGCAAACAGGCCGGCCGCAGGGGATGGCGCCTGCCGGCTACCGACCTTGAGGCCCTAATCACTACCCACGTTAGGGAATGGCTTGGCGACCCGGCTGCAATAATCGCCGTACTCCAGGGCGACCCCCAGGATGCCGCAACCCTGGCGGTGCTGATCGCCCAAGCTAAGTCGCTTGCCGACCGATGGCCGCAACTGAAACCCGGTGATGCAAAGGCCTATCTCAATGCCATGGTCAGACAAGTCACCATCAAGCCCGATGCGGTCACAGTCGAGATGGATGGTGACCGGGCTATAGCAACCATCCTGAAAGGACCGGATGCGGTATCAGCAGCGCCGGGGTCAGACACGCACCCGGTCACCCTGACGATCCCGGCTGTGCTCAAGCGCACCGGCATCGGCATGACACTGATCGTCCCCGGTACCCCCGGTGACGCCAAACCGGACCCAAGCCTGATACGGCTCTTCCTCAGGGCCTTTGCTATCCGTGATCGACTGGACCAAGATCCCAATCTCACCTTGAGCCGTATCGCCAAAGCCGAAGGCGTCGTCCCCTCATATGCCACCCGGCTGCTGCGGCTGAGTTACCTTGCCCCGGACATCGTTACAGCGATCGTCCGGGGGCATCAACCACCCGGACTGACGGCCAACAAACTCATGGGCGACACCCGCCTGCCCTGTGAATGGCCGGCACAGCGGGCACTGCTTGGATTCCCGACCGCCTGATCTGCTATCCCCCTTAACCCGCCGATTAGTTGTCTTGTACAACTCGCAGGAGGATGGAAACCCGTACCACTGATGAGGGCTTAAGAGACACGAGCACAGAAACAGGTGCCCGGGCCCTACCCTTTCGTCTCTACTAACAGAAGCTGACCGTGGCGGTACTGCAAGACCCTGATATTCAAAGTTAAACTGGGAAAGGAAATCAGAGATAACGCAGTGATATCAATTGCTTAGATGGATGGCGGTGGTTGTAGTCTCCAGCTAGCAAGTCTCCTACACATTATATATAGCAATTCCCTGATAACAGGGAAACTACAGGGAAATATTTAAATATATGGCGCAATAACTATACCCAGTTGCTGCAAAAGCCTGTCTTTAAGCAAGTGTGCTTCAATACACCAAATGGATAGAAAATAATTAACAGGGAATTATCAGGGAATTGCCCATCGAATAATTGAGTAACATTTCAATATACAAACGTCTGCTTTGTGCCAAAAGCGGACCATTCACCATTACGTACTTTGACCTATCAGCAATTAACTACCAAGGTATTTCCCTTCCTTCGTAATTAATGAATATACCAGAACTTTTAATGCTGAGTTCAGCAATACGCTGGCGTAGTTGGCTGACGCTTTCCTCTGGACTCAGTGGTATAAATTTTCCAAAGTCAAAATCTGGGTCATTCTCAGTTGTTCTTGTCGCTCCAAAGGCTCGACGTAGCATCCGTGTGTTCACCGCACCTGGCATGTAGATTCCGACTAATATTCCCTTATTATTCAATGTGAGGCTCATATTTTTCATTGCCATATTCACCGCCGCTTTGCTTATGCCGTAGTAAGGTCTACGAGACGCCCGCTTGGTCAAAGAAATGGAACCGCTACTACTGGAGATCACTACAATCTTCTTCTGATCACTGGCAGCAACATGCTTTACAAATGCCTCTGAAATCTTCATTGGAGCGAAAACGTTAACCGCCATTAATTCCTGAAATAGCCCCATGTCCAAAGATCCAAGAATTTGGAGTTCCTGTTCACCTAGCATGCCAGCATTATTGATAAGCACATCAATAGCGGTATCTTGGTAATTATTTGCCAGCGTAGCGATGCCTTCAAGATCCGTCACATCTAATTGTTCAATTGTTACATTGTCGTATTTAGCTGCTAATGTTTTCAATTGATCCGCGGATTCCGGACGACGCGTTGTAGCAATAACGTTCCAACCTAGTTCAGCATATTGTCTGGCGAACTCTAATCCGATGCCACGATTAGAACCGGTAATCAGAACAGTCTCTGCCTCTATTGAGGAGAACCAGAAAGCTAATAATGAAAACAATAAGTAGTTTATATTCATTTTAAAAATATTCCTAAATAGGTAAATGGTTTTTCTTACTGTTCACCAGAATCAGCAAGTTTGCAACTAATCTCTTCAGGCTTTTAGTTATTGACTTCCGCTTTGGGTCGAAAGCAGACAGTCATGCTATTAAGTGCAAATTTTTTATCGAGGATCAGGTTTATTTACCCAAATCTAATTTATCACCTAATGAAAGTCACAGAGAAAATGTTTTAAGTTGATACTTTTGCTGGCATGGAAACGGGTCCTCTATAAACCAATGTTTGCAATTCTCGTGGGACAGGACAGAAATCTGACTACCTCTAGTTTCGTATTCATCATGCCAACAAATATTGGCCTGGTGGTCTCGAAGAATAGACTTTGCGGTTTCCAAGCTAAATTTATTTTCATTCAGTTGGCATAGTTGCCTTACTCGTCCTTCTCTAGAGTACTGTGAAAGAGAGTCTTCATTTTCTACCACAGAAAAGAGCTTGGCAAAATCAAAATTTGATTCGTCCGACAAATTTCCTTCTACTATCATTTTGCAAGTTAATTCTGGATGGCGCAAATCTCCCTTCCCATGGATACTAAGGTTATTTGATATAGAACGGGTTCCACTCGTAATTCTTTCAGCAACCCAATAGTGACCAGCTGATTCCAAAACCCACGCTTCATTTTTATCCGCAATAATGAAAGAGTTGTGATAGTTAAAGACAAAATGTTCAGCACAATTTCCACCTTGCCCGTGTTCGCTTAGTAGTTCCACAATCACTTTCAAAGCCTCGGAAGCAGTGGCTCCTCGCTCGAGCCCTAGCCTCACCAAATCCATTCCGAGTAATCCCGTATCGCTATATGGCTGAGTTGTCCACACTGCCTCATTGCCAACCACAACTCCATGTTCATTCGCCCCCATTTCTGCACCCCACATCCATCGCGGTTTGGAAAGAACAACCGCGAATGTATGTTTTAATTGAGGAATTTGAATGTAAGTGCATTGCACTACTGCTCTTGAGGAATAATCTTGTGCCGGTAATGTCACAACATCTTGAATCTCACCCTTGGGGCGATCACTATTTTTACCAAATATCACTTCCCTACCAAGGGTAGTATCGGATAAAGCTACAAACGTATCGCAGACGTTATAATCTCATCGAAATATGAATATACTGATACTGTAATTATCCCACAATACAACTTAACGTGTCAGTATCGAGCGGTTGTTTACCAGAGACTTTAGTCAACTTCTGAATGTCCGCTTTGGGTCGAAAGCAGACATTTCCCCACTTAACGCCAACTCTCAAATTTAATGTCCGCTTATGGGCCTAAAGCGGACATTAAAAACAATTAATTTCATTAACCACGTATTTTTTCAAAGCCTCCTCCCGTCCGCTGGTGTGTGAGACTTCATTCAGTCTTTGTGTATTAACACAATTCAGCTCTGGATCGTATTTTCTTAATGCAGAAATATAACTTTCGATAATAGTTTTAGTGATTATGTCATAATTTTTTCGGAATTAATGGCGATTTTTTATTCCGGGTTTGACCATGGGTATGTTAGATCAGTTTTTGGCCATGGAAATGGTTCTTCTCCCTCTTCCAACGGTAATTCTCCAGTTTTCTGCAAGCGACTGGCACGGCCATCAGTATACTCTTTAAGTAAAATTATTTTCCCATCCTTAACTTCCCCAATAGCGACAGTACCCATTGCAGTCCTTTTGTTAGAGGATATTTGAGTTGTTGCAAATTGGTATTCTACTGCAAATTTATTATTGTCTGTCAGTATCCAGTTAATATAAACTTTAGTATTCTTATAATTCTCATTCCAGTAACGAAAAACATTTAATGCCCCTTGTGTACCAGTTCTTTCTCCAGGAAAAGCAAATAACAAATCATCGTGTGATGTTGATATCAGGTCCCGTTCATCGCCTGTTTCCCACGCCATTAGTGAAGTAGTAATTAAATTTCGAATATATTCCCTTGATGATTGTTCCTCACCACCTGAGGCAACTAAGGTGACCGAGGTTAAGGTCAAAGCCAAAAATATATATTTCAAATAGGATATTGTTTTCATTTGCCCCCTCTATTTAATGTTGCGATATGCCATATAGTCAAGATATGCTAAAAGCCGGTCCATTTCTTCATCAGAAATTAATTCTCTAGAAAACCCGCCCATAGTAGTTTTCGGATTCTCTCTGATGCTTTGTGGATTTCGTATAAATTTCCTAAGGATTCCATCCTTGAAATAATCGAGTGGGCTCATTGGGTAATTCAAATCAGGACCCATAGCCCCAGGACCTACTTGATCCAGTTTGTGACAAGCAATGCAATTTTTTACATATATCTCAAATCCCGCATTTAAAACCTGGTAATTACGTTTTGATTTTCTAGGGATCAGATCCGGATACAGTTTTTCAAAAGGTCCCTTAATAACAACTAGATTAAACTTATACGGCCATTCTTCTCTGCCAATATCGGATAGTTCTGGATTGGTCCAGAGTAAATAAAATGGACCGGCTGTTCCTTCACCAGATCTATGTGCAGGCCATTTATTATCTGGATCTTCGATAGCCAAATATGCAATAGATTTATCAATCGATGTATTTAGCAGTAACGAAGGTTCCAATGGTGCTGTGAATCCATCCATCGCGATAAACTCAATAGTAGAATCAAGCTTAAATTTGAGTTCTTGTAAAAAAGTTGCAAATTTAATTGCGGTAAATGTCATATCCACACGTGGATAAGCAGAAACATCACGAATGGATATCGTCTCTATGTCTTTTCTGGAAAGTAAGTCGGTAGAACTATATTCGTACCTAACATCGTCATTCTCAATCGTTAATGTGTAAAACTTATCAATACCATCCGTAGCACTACCCTCTTGGGCGTTAACATTAAAGGAAGCTATAAACATGTATATCCCAATAACGAGCAGTTGTAGCAAGTCCATTTTTTGTTTCGAAGTTTTCTTGATTGCTACACAGCTTTCCTCTTTTACAAGATATACTTGTCTAGTTGCACCATTGTTAATCTGTTGAAAAATCAATTACTCTCTGCCTGATTCAAATAAATTAATATCAGCAGAATGATCGTTGTAAACATGGCAGATTCTTCTTGTCCATTCCAGATTTCTGATTGCCACATCAAAAACCATTCACCTCCGACAGAAATAAACGCCATAAACCAGAGCAATACACCTGCTGTGAGCCCCCAATTGGCGAAAACTTTTGATTTGGAAAACAAGATTGCATCATTTCGTGATTTCCAGAGTTTAAATGTTCCAACCAAACACAGCAGGGCAATAATACATTCAAGCGCTATTATAAAAATATAGGCAACATGGTGAAGTTCTGTTGATTCAATCCGCCGCCACATTCCTTTGTTATCTGAAAAAGTGGTGTCCATGCTTAAGACATGTTTTACATATTCAAAATTTGAGTAGTAATCAGTTATGTTGTTAAACGCTACCAGTGACACAAAAATTGCTACTGAAAAAACCAAAAGGATTTTGCATAATCTAGCTTGAAAATTAATATCCATTATCGAACCACATACATTATATTTACATGAGGATTAATCATCAGAAAATCTCAAAATATTCTTTATGCTCCCAATCAGTCACTTCTTCTGACAGAAATCTGTTCAATTCAAATTCCTTGATTGTTAAATAATAATCAACAAAATCGTCACCTAATGCGTTCCTGAAAAAATCACTCTTTCTTAGGGATTTTATTGCTTCATACAGATTTTTTGGAAATCTCGGCAAGTTTTCGTCATAGGGTGTATCAACAGCTTCAGGAGGGACGAGACCTTGCTCAATTCCTTCCAGACCACTTATGATCTGTGAGCTAAAATAAAGATATGGATTAGCTGCGGATTCACCAATTCGATTTTCTAGATGTGTTGATTTGTCTCCCGGTTTGCCGATGACTCTAATCATCGCACCACGGTTGTCCCTCCCCCACACATTACGAGTAGGTGCCAGTGAGATTGGTCGATACCGTTTATAACCATTAATCGTTGGCGTCGTAAATATACAAGCTTCATTTGCAAACTTTAGTAAACCGGCTAAATAATTACTGCCTACAGTTGATAAAATCTCATTATTATTGGACACAAATACATTGTTACTTGATTTATTGTCTAAGAGCGACTGATGCAGGTGCCAGCCGCTTGAAAAAGCATTTGGTAAATTTGGACGGCACATAAAAGTGGCATGGTAACCATGTCTTCTGCATACTTGTTTAATTGCACTTCGAATTAAGACAACGTTGTCAGCACCTTTACATCCCTCCACCGGCTCAAAGGTTAATTCAAACTGGCTGGGTCCAAATTCTGACTCCAAAGTACGTAAGGGCATGTCAAGTTGGGACAAGGTAGTGCGTAATAATTCCATGACAGGATCGAGTTCATCATATCGATTTTCAGTTAGATAATTGTAACCATGTGCTAGTGGACTAACGACAGGAGGCACAGCAGGTTGGCTACAATCTAAATGATTCAGTCTAGGATCGTCTAACTTATAAACCGAGAACTCTAGTTCAATACCGGATAAAAAGTCATAACCCTTGTTTGACAGCGCTGATAATGCTTTGCGGAGTATATGACGTGTAGAAAATGGAACCGGGGTGCCATCATCAAGATAAGCATCACACTGTACCCACGCAGAATTATCGGTCCACGGGAGAATCTGAAAAGTTTCTGGGATAGGAACTAAAATGAAATCACCCCCACCCGACATTCCGGACATTTTCAACCCTGCATCACCTTTCCATATGGGGAAGGCAGTCCGATGTGATGTGTCTTTAAGTAATAAGGTTGTCGTTATTCTGCATCCATCTGATAAAACCTCTTCAAATGCTTTTGTTGTAAATGTTTTCCCCCGTAGGATCCCATGCTGATCTGCAAAATCTACACGAACAGTATTGATATTATTTTCTTTTAGAGATTGAATAATATTTTTGGCCGATTCATATTGGTCTTTGCTCCATAAATCATGATCGGTGACAAAATTAGACGTTTTCATACTGTATTATTAAAATTCAATTATGACTTCGATGGATCGGTAGACCAGGGTACTGACTCTCGGCGTTTTAGATCAAATTTTTTCCAAAAATTATCATCGTCAGCAGGTCCTATCGCGTCTATAGCGATTGGTCCTTTTGTATTTGTCGTTTCATTCTCTATTTCAAGATAGGGAGGGTTTTTATTTTCATCAACCACCTTAATTGCCGTTTTTAGAATTCTTCTGTACTTGGTAATGGCTACATCAGATTTCCCTAGATGTTCTTTTGTCCTATCCTGAATCGATCCTAGGGATTCAACCGCCCACTGATCGTGGACATTGATATCCATTCCCATGCCTGTATAGGTTTTTCCCTTCTGTTCATCAATATTGAACCCATAGCTATTGGATTTATTTTTAATCGGCCGATACTCTGGAAGCGTATGTTGCTCTATTCGTTGCTGGCGCATTAAATCCTTATCCACGGGACCGGCATAACTGGTAAATATTGAATACCAATAACAAGTCTCATTATCTATGGGGACATGCCACTGGGTGATCATCATTTCATGACTCATCGGAATAGCGATAGCATTTGGAAAAACCATATTCGTTATTCGGTAATGCTTCTTGTCGTCTTCTAGATCCCGCGTTGTAATGATGCGGAAACCGTAATCGGTATCTTCCGTATTGATTTCTGGCCTTTCATATTCCCTCAATATTTTGGTTAAGGGAACATCTGTAGACGCTGCACCTGCTCGAAATTGTTTCCCATATGAATCATTAGTATCTTCATCTTCAAAAAAACGATGTAAAAAAGAAGCATGGGCGGGATCAATTCCTACTTCAAATGCCTGTAACCAATTACATTCCCACAAACCTTTAAAGGCGAACGTATCTTCTTCGGGCGCCGTATAACAATCAAAATCAGGAAATGGCGGCGGATCGCCGGGACCAAGATACGCAAACACGATGCCATTACGGATCTCGCATGGGTATGCAACATGTTTTAATCGTTGATAAAAGGTACTGCCTTCTGGCTCCGCGGGTTGCTCCAGGCAATTACCCATTACATCAAATAACCAGCCATGAAATGCACATCGTATGCCACCATGTTCAAGTCGGCCAAAGCATAAGTCCGCACCGCGGTGAGGGCAATGTCGTTCAATCAAACCATAACGTCCGTACTCGTCCCGGAACAACACCAGGTGTTCTCCCATCAATGTGACAGGTATTATCGGTCGGTCTTCTGCAAACTCTTCAAGCAATGCGGCGGGTTGCCAGTAACGCCGTAACAATTCTCCTGTCGGACTTTTCGGCGATATATTAGTTAATAGATCATTCTCTCTTGCGCTTATCATTTATTCATAGAGTATTTAAGGTAAATGACAAAAAAAAGCAGGATATGGTATCGGCCATATCCTGCTTTCTAAATGTTTGAATTACTAAAGGACTATTACCAAGAATAGCCCACCTTACCACCGACCCACCGTGGTTTGCCAATAACATCTGTTGAAAATTGTAGGAACGCAAGATCAAATGAAAAGGTACGATACTCCGTGTCCCCTATATTTTCAGCAAATACCGAGACATTCCACTTATCATCGGCGCTATACCATGACAAACTTGAATTGGCGACGGCATAGCTTTCTTCAAAATGACTCGGGCTGTTAAACGCATCGAAGAACTGATCATCATACCAGGTAATATCTCCCTGTAATGCCATGCGGCCACCAAAAAAGGATGCCCATTCGTATCGTCCTAGAAAACTAATTTTAAAATCAGGTGCTAGAGGCATATCTGTGTCAACAGGCGCCAGGCCGGTAAATGCCGGACCCGGAAACTCCACATCTTTTAGCGTAGCGTCCAAATAGGTCATTGTTGCGAATAAATCCAGGCCTTCCGTGGGTGTGGCGGCCAGCTCGAGTTCCATACCAAGCACTTCTGCATCAGAATTAAATGCTTGTGATGTCAATGTGATGCCGTCAAATTGAAATGCCTGGGAATCCTCGTAATCATAATAGAACACAGCACCGTTCAGCCTTGCATTACCATCCATGAAATCAGCTTTGAATCCGCCTTCGTAACTGGTTAATTGTTCACTTTTAACAGGGATGCCCGGAATATTTCCTGCCCTAGCTGTAAATCCTAAATTGAAGGTCCCGCCCTTATGACCTCTTGAGACGCCTCCATATACCAGGAGATCATCATTGGGGGTCCAGTTCAAACGGGCATTGAAACTCGTAAGATTATCATCTTGCTTGGCAGCATTACCCTGCGTGGAAAAATTGAACACCAATCCCGTATCCGTATTGTTGAGATCATATACCTTTTCCTCTTGAGTATAACGAACGCCAAGAGTGAGGCTCATATCCTCACTGAATTGATAGTCAAGATTACCAAAGATTGCCGTGGATTCCGTCTCTAAATCATAAAATATAGGAGGGCTCAATGTTGGACAGCCACCCGCCATGGAATTACAGCGGCTCTGGACACCTTTTATATGATAATCAATATAATAAATACCGGCCAACCAACTCAGATCACCTGATCCACCTGATAGTCTGATTTCCTGTGAAAATTGAAAAGAGTCAGGATGAACCTCCGTTCCACGACCGGCTTGTTGTGTCGTACTATCGCTATCGGAGAAACCATCTTTGCTTGATTGCTCATAGCCTGTTATGGAAACTATATCCAGATCATTCAACGTCCAATCGATTCTACCAATAAAAGTGTTTTGCTCGGTGTTCAGAGAAATATCACGATCGGAATTTGTATCCGTGTTATTCCCCGGCGTTGCCTCAATATATCCCACTGATCCCGGAATAAAGAAAAGTGGATTATAGCCATCTAGCCCAGGCGCAGGAATTGCCAATCCAGAAACAGGATCGACCCTAGCAGGCTGATGTACGAACATATTACCGGCATCGTTATCATTCGAACTGTGTTGAATGAATCCCGAAAAAGAAAGGTCGTCATTTGGTTCATATAGGATCTGGCCTCGGATTGATTGTGTTTCGAGCGCACTACCATCTTGTCCCCCGGGAAACACATTTTCGATCCAGCCATCAAAGGAGTGATGCAGAACTGAGACGCGCCATGCCGCTTTATCTGAGATAGGACCTCCGACTGCACCTTCAAATTTTAACCTGTCACGTTCACCAACGGTGAATTCACCATATCCTTCGAATTCACGTGTTGGTTTGGCCGACACATAATTAATCAATCCTCCAGTGGCATTTCGTCCGTAGAGTGTGCCTTGAGGGCCGCGCAAAACTTCAACGCGTTGCAAATCGTAAACTTGTTGATCAAGACCGACAAGATTAGCTTTGTAGAACTCATTTATGTAGACAGATGAAGGACTCTCATTGAGATCCGAAAAATCCCTAACTGTGACACCTCGAATTGAGATAAAGGGAAAGTCGCCATCACCCGTGTTCTGCCCTATCGTTAACCCTGGCACATACGCGGATAAATCAATGGTACTATCAACACCTAGCTCCCTGAGCTGTGAACCCGTAAAAGCGGTCAGGCTCATGGCCACATCTTGTGCGGATTGCTCACGTTTTTGAGCCGTTACAATTATCTCTTCAAGTATTTGAGCATGACTGACAGGTATTAACATCACCCCGATAAGAACAGCCAAAAAAGATTTCACTGAATTTCTCATAAAATTCCCCTAGTTAGATGTTATCAAATAGAATTGACAATGTTGATAGCTTGAAGCTACTCCTTAAATTTATCCACAGACGATGAAGTAGTTACAAATCTCTTTTTAGATAAAATTGGTAAAAAATCTATGCTTAATTACGTTCATTAATTCAGCATATTAGGCTGATATCATAGGCTTGTAATGATTATAGTCAAATCAAGATAGACATTAAATATAAGCTAATGACGACTACTGAATGGCATACTTCATGTAGATTCTCAATTAATTAATTAATCTAATTCAAACTATTAGTGTTTTGCCTGAGTCCATTGACCAGCTAAAGGCTTAAACCCGGTTACAAAATCATTTGCTGCCCTGTCAACACCACATACTAGCCATATCGGCTTTCGTGTGTAATTCACTAATGGGTAGTTTTCCATGAGAATTCTCTGGGTAGGATGAACAGGATCACGTATATAAGAGGAAGTTGCTGGGAAATATCTAATTACATATTCCAGAGGGTAAATCGAAGATTGATTTAATTCATACCAATATCGCACACCCGGATGGTGAATAATGGCACGTTCTCCAATGACATCCAGGAGCTGATCATAGCCATCATTAGTTTTACATGATCCTGGAATGGGTTGAAATCGAAATTGTAGTTTCTGATCTGTCTTCGTTTCGATCGGAATCCTAATAACAGCTCCTGCCGATGGGTCAAACGAAAAAAAGACGGCGTCAATATGTGATTCGGAATATGTTGAGTCAAATTGTCTGGCATAATTAACGTCCCGTTAATCTTTATTTTTTGACATCACTAGTTTACAACAATGAGTTTTTAGCACATGGTATAATAAAAAATGAATATACAGGATCATTATCATTTAAAGCATTGGATTGATACTACATTTACCCCAATTATTGAATCAGTGTAAATCAGAATATGCCTCATTTCGTTATTGAATATTCAGCTACACTTGAACAATCAGTTGATATGGAGCAATTGATGCAAACTGTTTTAGACGCTGCGGCTGGGTCTGGAATAATGGATCCAGTTGACATAAAAATCAGGGCCCTGCCATATCATCATTTCAAACTGGCGAAGTCACAGAATTCGTTTGTGCACGTAAACTGCAGACTTCTTGCGGGAAGGGAACCGGATGAAAAAGTAAAATTGTCAACTGGACTTCGTCAACATTTATCGAAATTATTGCCCGACGTGTATAGTATAAGTATTGATATTATTGATATGGATTCCGTCGCATATAAAAAACGATTAATGGATATAAATTAACACTCAATTTTAAATGGCAATGTGTCGACATGCATTGATAAACGTTAGTATTTTTCTGTCATTATTAGTTATTAATACGGGTACAGCCCTAGCAGAAAATACACTTCAAGATTTTCCTCTCCCTCCTAATTCAATTGACGGCGCGAAAACTTATATCTACAAAACTGAAAACAATTTCGACCTTCCAATATATTTGTTCATACCTACAAACCATTCTAATTCTGATGAAAAAAGAACTGCTGTAGTCTTTTTTCATGGTAGTGGATGGAAATCTGGATCAGTCCTTCAGTTTGCAGACTACGCGCGACTGTTATCCAGCCATGGAATGGTAACGGCTTTAGCTGAGTACAGGGTAAAAGACAGGTACGATGCCACGCCATTTGATGGATTGGAAGATGTAAAATCTGCAATTCGCTGGCTTCGGTATAATACGGATAATTTTAAGATAGACAAAAATAAAATTGTAGCCGCTGGCGCTTCAGCCGGTGGACATCTTGCTTTATCAGCAGCCGTATTCAATGATAATTTGAATAATAATCAAGATACTCTTAAAACAACCTCAGCACCTGACGCACTTGTGCTTTTTTCTACCGTAGTTGATACCAGCAGTGCGGGGTATAAAGACAGTGAGGGATTAAAATTATTCAATGGGAATAATTTGAAACTATCGCCAATAATTCACCTTAAACAAGGGCTTCCACCAACCCTGATCCTTCATGGCACAAATGACAAGTGGATACCGTTCAGTAGTATCAGCCGATTTGTAAGCCTGATGCAAGACGTTGGAAATAATATTCAACTCGTCCCTTTTTCTGGTCGGGGCCACCATTTTTATGACCATCCAAATTATTTGGAATCCCGTCCAAGATTAGCATCGTTATCAGCCAAATCTGATTTCGCCATGACGTTATATTTAATGGAGAAATTTCTCTACGAACTGAACATGATGAAAGAATTACCAGTAGTTGTACAACTGAAATTGCCGATGACAGATTGGAAACTGTTTTTACCATCAGCAATTCCATAAGCATGGAACATACCGACACAGCCGAGACTAAGGTTCGTATTTACCTCACTCTCTTTAAATCAGGGATTTTATTTCAGACACTTTTCTAGGCGGTCAAGTGTTTCCATTGCGGAAAGACATTGTCCAACACTGGCATTGGGTTCCCTTCCTGCATTAATAGCAGCAAAGAATTCTCGATCCTGTAGCTCAATGCCATTCATGGACACATTCACTTTCGATACATCAATGGGATTTTCCTTTCCATCAACTAGATCATCATAACGCACAACGTAAGTGCCGTTATCACAAATATAACGAAAGAAGGTGCCAAGCGGCCCATCATTATTAAATGATAGGGATAAGGTACATAATGCGCCGGATGGTACTTTGAGCCCGATACTCATATCCATCGCAATCCCCAAATCAGGATGCATCGGCCCTTCCAGAGCCTGTACTTGTGAGGCAACTTCACCCGTCTGATACTGGAACAGATCGACGGTATGACATGCGTGATGCCATAAAAGATGATCGGTCCAGCTTCGAGGTTTACCCAGAGCATTCATATTAGTCCGCCGGAAAAAAAACGTTTGCACGTCCATCTGTTGTATTTTTAATTCGCCAGCCTGAATTTTGTTGTGGATCCATTGATGGCTAGGATTGAAGCGACGGGTGTGACCGGCCATAGCGACGAGGCCTGTTTCTTTTTGCACATCGACAATTCGATGCGCGTCGGCTAGTGAATCCGCCATGGGAATTTCAACCTCGACGTGACTACCTGCACGCATACATTGAATTGCCTGTTTGGCATGAATTTGTGTTGGCGAGGTGATGATTGCCGCTTCAACTCCAGTTTGTTTCAGGCTTTCTGCTAAATCTGTCGTCCAGTGTGGAATACCTCGAGCCATGGCAGTTTCTTTGGTCGAACGCGGGCTACCGCCACAGAGACTGACAACTTCAATGCCATCAATATTTTCAATAGCATCGAGGTGCTTAATTCCGAATGCACCCTGACCTACCATTATGATTTTCATAGATTTACCTTGGTTAATTTTAAGTATTAAATAATATTAGCGATTTTCAAGAACAATTAAACCAGCTGCGGTATTGGAAGCAGGTACGTGATAATGCCGATAAACCTCCATAACGTTCTCATTTAATGCGCCTCGCATAGCTAACCACATTATCATTTCAATCCCTTCTGCTCCGGTTTCACGGACATATTCAAGATGAGGAATTTTGATCAGACGTTTAGGATCACTACTGAGATCATCAAGAAATTTCTGGTCCCACTCCTGATTAATCAAACCTGCGCGCTCACCATGTAGTTGATGGGACATTCCTCCTGTACCAAAAACAACTATCTTTAAATCTTCTTCGTAATTTTCAACGGCTGTGCGAATAGCCCGACCTAAATCAAAACAACGTTTACCAGTTGGAGGCGGATACTGAACCACATTGACTGCCAGTGGAATAACTTTGAATGGCCATTCCTTTTTATCACCGCAAGTTATTGTTAAAGGAACCGTTAATCCGTGATCGACATCCATCTCATTAACAATGGTTATGTCGAATTCATCTAGTATTAATGATTCCGCTAGATGCCATGCTAAACCTGGGTCGCCTTTTACGACAGGCACTGGTCTTGCGCCCCAACCTTCATCTGCCGGTTTAAATTTATCCGCTACACCAATTGCAAATGTGGGAATTAACTGTAATGAAAACGCTGTACCGTGGTCGTTATAAACGAGTATGACGACATCCGGATCGACTTCTTCCAACCATTCCCGTGCACGTTGGTAGCCATCAAATAATGGCTTCCAGTAGGGCTCCTCTGTCCGCCCTTGATCATGTGCAACACCGATAGCTGGAACATGTGTCGTACCTAATCCTGCAACTATCTGTGCCATTATCGCTTCTCCGTTTTACTACGATTACCATCTGGTGAGCGACCTCCGTTTACCATCATTTGCAGATATTCATCCTGTGTTGCACCTGCCATTTCCGCAGCGATATATTGAAATGACAACCCATGAGTGGCTGCCAGTTTGGATGTGTAATAAACATTACCGCCCACATGTAGCATTCCAAGCCAATCTTTTTCGAATACACATCGCCGCTGTTCAGCGGTTAGTGAAAACTTATCAAGATAAGCTTCCTGATTAGAAAGAAAGGCTTCCCGATTTTCGGCCTTGAGTAATGACTTACAAAACATATTCAAGTGATAACCTTCACGACATCGATCTGCATTAAACAAATAGGTGCCGGGTATATCATCGTATGCGGATTTTATATCTGATTTCATATAATTAATAAATATTATCCAAGGTGGTTTTTATAAGCGACTGAAGACATGTCGCGAATTATGCTCAAATATATTTTCCTTGTCCTGTTGACTCACCTTACTGTTATCAATGTAACGTTTGGTATCATCAAAGTAATGACCAGTTTCTGGATCAATACCCCGTACAGCACCAACCATCTCTGATGCAAACAATATGTTTTTATTTGTAATAATATCCAGTAGCAAGTCAATCCCGGATTGTTGATAAACACAAGTATCAAAGTAGACATTGTCCATTAATAACTCATCAAGCGGTGGTAATTTGAGCATGTCTGCTAAGCCACGAAATCGGCCCCAGTGATATGGAACGGCTCCGCCACCGTGGGGAATTATAAATTTAATACTTGGAAAGTCTCTAGTGACGTTAGACTGCATTAATTGCATAAAAGCTGTAGTGTCGGCACTAAGATAATATGATCCAGTGGCATGAAAGACAGGATTGCAGCAACCGCTGACATGGATCATAGCCGGAACATCAAGCTCGACCATTTTTTCATAAATTGGGTACCAATATATGTCACCCAAAGGTGGAGAATTCCAGTAACCGCCAGACGGGTCTGGATTGAGATTACATCCGATAAAATCAAATTCATTAATACACCTTTCTAACTCATTAACACTGTTTAGGAGGTCAGTCCCGGGTGATTGAGGAAGTGCACATACACCCACAAAATTATCTGGATAAAGTTGCGTTGCGCGATATATCAATTCATTGGTGTGTTCTGTCCAGTATTTGCTCGTGTATTCATTACCAATGTGATGCGCCATCCAGCTGGCGCGAGGTGAGAAAATTGTAAGATCAGTACCTCGTTCTCTTTGTAATTTTAGCTGGCTGTTCTCTAGGCTTTCGCGAATTTGATCATCGGTAATAGCAATAATCCCTTTCTCACCGGTTTCCTGCGGATTGTTTTCCAGCGCTTTTTTTTGCGCATCACGGTATTCACCAAGCTGTTCAGGTGCTGTTGTGTAGTGTCCGTGACAATCTATTATCATATTCTGTATTTAAAATATTTTCTGAAACTCATTTTTTAAAATTTTCGCATTCATCAAGACTATCAAGGTAGACGAGTCCTTTATCTTCTAGTCGTTGACGCATTTTATAGATATCCAGGCCAAATTCTCCAGCTGCAAGTCGCTCACGTTTTTTTGTTTCATTTTCTTCCCTTTTTTTACCATCGGCAAGAACAGTTGCAGCAAACTTACGTTCAATAATTACAACACCATCATCATCAGCGATCACCACATCGCCTGGTGTAACATATTGACCTGCACATACGATGGGGACATTGACTGCGCCTACTGTTTCCTTAACTGTCCCTTTTGCATTTATTGATTTTGACCACACTGGAAACTTCATTTTTGTTAAATCACGCGTATCACGGACACCGCCATCTATGACAAGACCCTTTACTCCACAAACATTACAAGACTCCGCCAACAGGTCGCCAAAAAAACCATCAGCATTATTGGTCGAACAACCCACGACTAAAATATCACCGGGATGGCAGAGTTCGATGGCAACATGAATCATCCAGTTATCACCGGGATGGGTCAGGACTGTGATAGCACTTCCGGCAATTCTTGCCCCCGGATAGATAGGACGCATATATGGTTGCAACAAACCGATACGATTTTGTGCTTCATGTATCGTGGCCACTCCCAGTGATTCAAGACTCTCTATATCTTTTTTTTCGGCACGTTCGATATTTCGAATTGCTACTGTTTTCATGTCGTTTACCTTTTAATTATCAAACTCGTATAGTCGTGCCGGGTTATCCACTAGTGTTTTTTGCTGCAAGGTTTTATCTTGAGCAAATAACGGAACCAAATCTAGTAGGTCACCATCGTTAGGCATCCAGCGAGTAATATTTGGATGAGGAAAATCAGTTCCCCATATTATGCGATCTGGTGCAATAGCAATCAATTCTTTAGCAAAAGGGATAGCATCATGAAATGGTGGCCCTTCACGAGAAATACGCTCTGATCCGCACAACTTGCTCCACCAATTTTCTCTTCGCATAAAATCCTTGAGAATAAGGAAGCCTTTTTGATCAGTACCCGCATCACAAGGTACTCGCGCCATATGATCAACGACGATATCCATATCAAACTGCTGGAAGAATGATTCAAATTTGACGATGTCTTCTGCATTAACATGAATCACTAAATGCCAACCTAATTGCTTTACCCTATCCAGTACATTTTTCATGGCATCGAGATCCGGTGTTCCACCCAAATGCTTAACAAAATTAAATCGCACGCCACGAACTCCACCATCATGAAGATCTTGAAATTCATTATCAGTAAAATCCTCATTTGCGATACAAACACCTTTATATGCGCCATTGCTGCTGGCGATGGCATCAATCATGGCCCGATTATCTGAACCATGACAACTGGCCTGCACTATGACCGCACGTTCAATTCCTAAAATATTATGAAGTTTTTTTAATCGATCTTTACCTGCGTCCGGTGGTTTATAAGTACTGTTAATATGATAGGGAAACAGGTCCTTAGGCCCAAACACGTGACAATGAGCATCACAGGACTTTGGTGGGGCCTTAAATGCTGGTTCTTTAGTATTTTGATCCGGTGGCAAACAAGTTTTCTTCTCATTCATGTCATTAACTATTTAAATTATTTTCCATCCCACACGCCAGCTGGGATTAACACTTCTCCACGACTTAACAGTCGAGCCGTCCTAATTAGCCCTGCCTGCAGCACTTTTGGTTGATTGGCGCTATAGTCAATTTTAAGCGAAACTGAAAACTCTCCACTGGGATGCTCCACAGAATAAGTATTTCCCTGTTTCGGTAATTCTGCTAGACCTTCTGCCACTGTTCCGGGAATAACACAAGCAGTTGCTACCGATACTGCTCCTAGTACTCCAATGGCAGCATGACAAACATGCGGAATAAAAGTGCGTGTATGAATTAGCCCTCCTGCTATAGGTGCAGCAATTAATGACATTTTTGGCACAACTTTTTTGCTGACGTCTCCTAGGTTCATCTTTTCTCCGAGTTGCAACCGAATAGTTTCCAGGGCAGTTTTAAGTTCATCGTCTGCATTCAGTGCATCACGTGTTTCATGGCCACTTCGTCCAATATCATCTGCACGGATAACTACCACTGGCATACCATTATCTATGCATGTCACTCTTATCCCATCAACCTCATCAATGATATTGCCGGTGGGAAAGAGAGCACCGCAGGTAGAACCTGTAATATCAGCATAATCACAAATTACTGGCGCGGCTGTTCCTGGAACACCATCTATCTTCTCATTTCCACTGTATTCAACCTGACCGTTAGGCGTTTGTAATGTCACTTCACAAATTGAACCGCTGTTAGTCATATATACACGTTTCCGAGTTTCTGAATCGCTTGCATCAAGTAAACCTATTTCGATAGCAAACGGCACGATGCCAGCCAGAATATTTCCGCAATTCTGAGTACGATCTGTTCTATTGCTACCTACCACTACTTGCACAAATTCATATTCAAGATCAGCATCAGGGCGATCAGAAGTACTAATGATACCGACCTTGCTAGTCAAAGGATCCGCGCCACCAAGGCCGTCGATTTGTCGTTTGTCTTCACCACCCACCCCACACATTGCAGCCAATAGCACTTTGTCTTTTAGGCTTTCATCAGCAGGTAAGTCGGAAGCTAGAAAATATAACCCCTTGGAGCTACCACCACGAAGTTGCATAAAAGGAATTGCAGTTTGCATTTGATATAAATAGAGTATGATCACTAATGTTGAATATATAGATAGCAACAATGATAAGCCAATGAGTTAATGTTATCCATGATAAAGGGTAATATCTATTGACTGATGTAAAAAGTCTTATTAACAGTAGCCGTATCACCTTTATGCAAATAGGCGTGATCGCCGTCTGTGTGATCATGAATATGCTTGATGGTATGGATGTCATGGTAATCAGTTACGCCGCACCGTCATTGTCGAAAGAATGGGACATACCATCAACATCATTAGGCTATGTGTTCAGTGCTGCACTTCTGGGGATGGCACTCGGTGCAGCCTTTTTGGCACCTTGGGCAGATATCATCGGTCGGCGTAATATCATCATCGTCTGTATCTTTATCATGGGCGTCGGCGTGTCACTCACGGCATTTGTTCAATCAATATCTCAGCTCATCATTTTGCGATTTTTCACTGGGCTAGGTATCGGCGCCATGTTGGCGAGTACTGTTACGTTGTCCTCTGAGTATGCGCCAGATCGACAAAGGAACTTCATCGTTGGAATAGTGTTGGCGGGTTATCCGATAGGCGCAACATTATCAGGACTGGTCGCGGCGCAGATCATACCGGAATATGGTTGGCGGGCTATGTTCATTGCTGCTGGGATAGCAACCATTATTACGTTACCTCTTGCAGTTTTTATATTAGTTGAATCTTGGGATTGGCTGGTTAAAAAACAACCCGCCAATGCCTTAAGCAAATTAAATATCATCCTCAATAAAATGGGCCATCCATCAGTCGACACTCTGCCTGAAAAAACTGATGAAGCAAAAAAGAAGCCCAGTGTTAAATCTCTGTTTATCTACGGACGTAGCGAGACCACATTAAAATACTGGCTTGCTTTCTTTATGGCCTTTGCCACGCTGTATTTCCTGGTCACATGGATCCCAAATCTGGCGCACAATACCGGCCTATCAATCAAACTCGCTATCTACGCGGGAACAGTTTTTAATCTTGGCGCGATATTCGGAACTCTTTCTCAGGGTTATTTATCCCAAATAATTGGGCTACGCAAATCGATCATATTATTTTACGTCATGACCATGATATTGATGGCTATATTCGGATATTTAGAAGGTAACTGGATCATCCTGATCACCTTCGGCCTGATCGGCTTCGGTGTACAAGGTGGTTTGATTGGACTGTGGACCATCGGCGCAAGAATATATCCGACTGAAATACGAAATACCGGTCTGGGTTGGGGAGCAGGTGCAGGCCGAACCGGTGCCATCATCTCACCGACCATTGGTGGCATACTGGTTGGTGCCGGGTTTTCTCTGTCCGCGAGTTTCATTATGTTCATTGTCCCACTTGCAATTACCTGTATGTCGATAGGAATGATGCATTCCAAGGAACTTAATTGACTTATTTTCATGTTTCCACTAGCCGCGAGACCGCTAATAGTGAACTGAAGGATAAGGGTTTGTACAAGGGCTAACAGCGGCTATCGTGGGTGGAGTTCATTGCTTAACATATATAAAATAAAGTTTGTTTGGTGGGCCAGTTAACATCACATTGTTGTTCGGTGGCTTGAGTCACCATCGAAATGTTTTGTTATTACTTACCCCCCATTAGTAAGGATAGTAGTTAACTGGTTCTGCCAATTTTTTAGAATTACGCAGATTAAATTCAAATATATCCAAGATTACATTCGTTAATCCATATTAACGAATGTAATAAATTTAGGCATTCTATTTAAAATAGTATAAATATTTGAATTTTATATATTCTTAAGAGGTATATAACACAATTGCAGCAAACGTTAATAAAGGGGATATGTTTGGGGACAAGTTTTAAATTATAAATGAAATGATTACTCAAAATTAATCAGATAGAAACCTAATTCGAATCTGGACAAAGAATCCAAAAAGCGCATCAATAACTTTCACTTTAGCTTGATTTATTTAACATCTGCAAGCTGAGTCAAATCGGCGTATATTTTAAAATAATAGATTTTTAATAAAAATTATGTCGATGTCGTTATTGTTTGGATTAATGGATGCATGAACGGTTAATCAAATTATCAGAAGTAATAGACAGGACAGGATTATCACGCAGTACGATATACAATCGTATTGATGATGGAACTTTCCCAAAGCAAATCAAGATAAGTAAACGCTCAATGGCTTTCATAGAATCTGAAATTGAAGAATGGATACAGACACGTATCATTGAATCACGAAATAAATAGTAGAAGATTTGCAGATTCCCGGATTTTCAATTAAATATCCGCTTATGGCACAAAGCAGGCATTTCAATGTGAGCATTAATAATCTCTTGTTCGTTATTTTGGCTGGTTTTCATTGCCTTCTATTAATAAATGATCCTCATGTCTAATCTATAAAAATATAGATTGCAAGCCCTTCCAAGCCGATCACTTAGTTGATCGCATAAATTTACCCAAAAATAATCTACAAAACTCGATCAGCCAGTCTACATTAAAAAATGTAAAGTGTAGTTTGTTTTTTGTAACATATGATTTACAAAATAAAAACATTGATTACTTTTTTTATTGACACTATTCTTAGTATTGTTGAGGAAGATAACCAAAGATTAATAAATCAATAGAAAACCGGACAAATGATTAAACCTACCAATGCATTTAAACCAACTCACGCTAACTTAATGCGTAAAGCTGTCTATACTGCAAAAACAACAGAAGATATGACTGTAGCCAATTTCGCAAAACAAATAGATATATCGACTCCACGAATATACGGGATGATAATTGATAACGTTGTGCCAATTTGGTTTTGGGAACCAATCGAATTAGCAACGAACAGAGTTGTCAGGAAAGAAGATTTCTTATATGCGGAATATAAAAAACCAAGGACCACATATCCGGGTTCTAAAGCAAAAGGAAATAAAATGACTACCCTCTCCCGACATGACAGCATTGATTTAAGAGGAAAAGACTATTTAACGCAGATAGAGGCTATGCATTATGTCGGGATCAAGTCCAAGGATACCTTTCGCCGATCAGAATATTATCAGTATGGCTTCAGATCAGAAGGCAACCTGCTTTATCGTAAAGATGACCTGCGAGCAATAATTAAAAGAAATCGGCAAAAGCATTTGCAACCTGAGAAAACGTAGAAATTTATAGACAATAAGGAACGGGACGAAATTACTGATCCTAAAAAGTAGGCAGTCCGAAATATGTGAATACTGGATTCAGCCAACCATCATAAACAGTAAATAACATAAAACCTGTAATGGCTATGCTAAGTGTCAGAAGCGTGTAGCCGATTATGTATGATTTCATTTTTTTTGTGACAAAAAGTTAAGGTTATCTAATATGTAAGGGGAGATCAATTCTGGTGGCACCATAAATAAGACGACCTCTATGAAAAACAGCGAGCTTTCAAGTAAGGACTTTGAGACCAAAAGAACTATGCTCATCGATTATATAATCGAATTACTCCTAGATGAATACGAGCGTGAACAGGAGATCGACACAAGTGCCACAGCCACAGATAGCAAAATATCCCCAACTGACCAATGAAAAGTTTCGAATTATCAGGTGTAAGTCGTCAAAAGATCTGGGACACAATAGTCTAAAAGTTAAGAGAGACTTTCATACATTGTAGTCCTATTTCACTGGTTCATACATAAACTTAAATTATCCTTCCTCCTCAGTTGTAGCGTTTCGTGTTTAATGACGGCTCTTCTGTCTATGATTTCCTGATAACGGCCAAAATACATATCGGCAGGTGTAATGTTGTCGAGCGACTCATGGTAACGCTCATGATTGTAGTACTGAACGAATTGCCGGATGGCCTGTTCCAGTTCCCAAGGATAGTAATAGTGCTCCAACTTTACGACGTTCTTCATGGAACGGTGATAACGTTCAATCTTGCCTTGGGTCATAGGGTGATACGGTGCGCCACGGGTATGTTGCAGTTGGTGTTTGCCCAGGTAGTCTTTTAATTCTGACGAGATATAACAAGGTCCGTTATCACTGAGTAAACGAGGACGGTGTTTGACCGTTATCTCGTTGACACCGGTGGTCTCAATCGCCGCATCCAGTGTTTGCTTCACGTCACCAGTTGCCATGCTGGTCGTTAACTTCCAGGCAATGATATAGCGGGAGTAATCATCCAGCACCGTGGACAGGTAATACCACCCCCAACCCACGACACGAAAGTAGGTGAAGTCCGTCTGCCATAGCTCGTTGACTCGTCGTGTTGGATTCTGAAACGAATCCCCCGCTTGCATCAGGATATAAGCAGGACTGGTAATGAGATCGTATTGCTTTAACAGGCGATAGACACTGGATCCCGAGATGAAGCAACTATGTTCATCGGTGATGGTCCACGCTAACTCGCGGGGTGATTTGTCTGGATGTTGCAAGGCGATCTCCAGACACTGCTCCTTCACCGTCTCCGGTAACTTATTCCAGAACCGCCTAGGTGATCGACTGCTTGGCTCCAGACCCTCTGGTCCATTATCCAGATATTGCCGATACCAACGATAAAAGCTACTACGACTCACCCCTAATTCTCTCAGGGTACATCTAACAGGTAATTCCGAGCCTTCTACCAACCGGGTCACTTCCAGCTTCTCTGCCGCTGACAAACTCATTCGTCTGCCCAGGTCGACTCCAAGCCAAGCACACTTTTTTTAAGCACATCGTTCTTCAGCATGATGTCGGCTAGCAGGCGTTTGAGCTGGTCGTTTTCTC
Organism: Gammaproteobacteria bacterium; assembly: GCA_965226155.1. Classification (GTDB taxonomy): domain Bacteria; phylum Pseudomonadota; class Gammaproteobacteria; order Eutrophobiales; family Eutrophobiaceae. Next base: position 1,880,058 of record OZ245331.1, on the reverse strand, counting down.
TCTTCAGATCGGTGACTTCACTGGAACTGGCTTCCCGTTTGATATCGCCAGCCAGGCGCTGTTTCCCGGCCTCTAGAAACTCCTTGCTCCAGCGGTAATACACGTTTTGATTCAATCCTTCTCGGCGGCACAGCTCAGCGATACTTTCTTCTCCACGCATACCTTCCAGCACAATTCGGATCTTTTCTTCAGAGGAATACTTTTTGCGGGTACGACGACGTATATCTTTAACCAACTTCTCGCTATTATTACCCATAATGAGACTCCTGTTCTATAAGGTTAACTTATCAGAAGGCTCTCTTAGAATTTAGCTCAATTGTGTCTCATATGCTTTGACGGGATACACAGCCCGGCAACCCAGCCTGCTGACAGGTCTGCTTGTTGATGATGAAGGTGAGGGGCTCACGCCCAGCCATGCTGTTAAGAAAGGGAGGCGTTACCGCTATTACGTCTCCCGTCATCTCCTTACCGGAGTTAGACAGGCCGGACGCAGGGGATGGCGCCTGCCGGCGACCGACCTTGAGACCCTAATCACTACCCACGTTAGGGAATGGCTTGGCGACCCGGCTACGCTTACTGCCGTACTCCAGGACGACCCCAGGATGCCGCAACCCTGGCGGTGCTGATCGCCCAAGCTAAGTCACTTGCAGACCGATGGCCGCAACTGAAACCGGGTGATGCAAAGGCCTATCTCAATGCCATGGTCAGACAAGTCACCATCATGTCCGATGCGGTCACAGTCGAGATGGATGGTGACCGGGCTATAGCAACCATCCTGAAAGGACCGGATGAGGTATTAGCAGCGCCGGCAGGAAACCCGGTCACCCTGACGATCCCGGCTGTGCTCAAGCGCACCGGCATCGGCATGACACTGATCGTCCCAGGTACTCCTCATGATGCCAAACCAGACCCGAGCCTGATACGGCTCTTCCTCAGGGCGTTTGCTATCCGTGATCGACTGAACCAAGATCCTAATCTCACCTTAAGCCGTATTGCCAAAGCCGAAGACGTCGTCCCGTCGTATGCCACCCGGCTACTGCGACTGAGCTATCTCGCCCCGGACATCGTCACAGCGATCGTCCGGGGACATCAACCACCCGGACTGACAGCCAACAAACTCATGGGCGACACCCGCCTGCCCTATGAATGGCCGGCACAACGGGCACTACTTGGGTTCCCGTCCGCCTGATCTGCTATCCCCCTAACCCTAGGGGTGAAAACCCGTACCACTGACATGGCCTTAAGAGACACGGGCACAGAAACAGGCGCCCGGGCCCCACCCTTTTGTCTCTGTTAGCGGAGGCTGGTCGTGGCGATACTGCAAGAACCTGATATTCAAAGTTAAACCGGGAAAGGAAACCAGAGATAACGTAGTGATATCAATCGCTTAGATGGGTGGCGGTGGAAGCTGTCCGGGGCGAACCTGTCTCTGCCCATTTCCCTGTTTATCGGGGAATAACAGGGAAATCACTTAAATTTAATGACAATTTAGCCATTTCCTGCGTGATAACGCTCTGGATTTCAAAGAGTTAGAAGGCAATTCCCTGTTATGCAGGAACAGGGAACTTGAGATGATCGAACAGGGAATGGTGATGATCGATCAGGGAAATGTCACGCGCAGTACGTGACGGGTTCACCCGCGCAGGCGGGGAACACTTCAGGACGCAACGGCACACTGTCCGTTATTTCGATAATGATGCAGGCACCCCATATCGAGTGCATATAACGTCCTGGAGCGCAGACTCCTAGGGAAGAGACTCGGTGGTTGTGCTAGAGTAGCGAAAATGGGCTACTAGCTAACTCAACAAGGATACCTGAAATTAATGTATTATCGACGAAAAGTCCTTCTCGCATTGCTGGAAGTGCTAGACCGCAAGGTTGCCAAGACAGCACTCCAAAAGTACTTATTTCTTATCAGTGTTGAGCAGGAACGGTCGGCTTACGACTTCGTCCCATACCGTTACGGCTGCTACTCTTTTCAGGCAGACGCAGATAAAAAGACCCTGACAAAATATGGCTTCCTCAAAGACCGGGAACATTGGTTGCTTGATCGAAAGGAACGTTTTTTACATCTACTCGAACGTGAAGACAAAGAGGCAATTTATCGGGTGGTCGATCGGGTGGGAAACCTATCCAACCCAGAATTGATCCGGTATGTATATCGTCAACACCCGTACTATGCCATCAACAGTGAAATCCGCCACGAGGTTATGAACCAGCACGAGTTGGAGCAGATCGATGCGGCACGACCAGTAGCCAGCATGCCCGCGCACTTGTTTACAATTGGCTATGAAGGCCGGTCACTTGAACATTATTTGAATAGACTGATTAAACAGAATATTGAGGTGTTATGCGATGTCCGTCGCAATCCCGTGAGCATGAAATTCGGCTTCAGTAAACGGCAACTGCAGAAAGCTGTTCAAGGTCTTGGGATGGCCTACGTGCATATGCCAGAGTTAGGAATCGAATCGAGTAAAAGGCGCGAACTCAACTCGCCTAACGATTACCGAGCTCTCTTCAAAGAGTATAGAGAAACAACATTAGTGAAAAGCACTGATGCACTTCGACGCATCATGGATCTGATCAAAAGTCACCGTCGTGTGGCGTTGACGTGCTTCGAAGCGGATCATGAATCTTGCCATCGCAGCTGTGTCGCGGAAGCATTGATTCAGCGTGATGAGACCCTGCATCACGTGGCACATCTCTAGGGACAATGGCCAAGACCCGTGTACTCATTACCGTAACCACATACCCGTTACCCTCGCGCTCTTATGATGAGTTAGTATGTACCGCGGGCGTCCGGGAAGACGGCTCCTGGGTTCGCATCTATCCGGTTCCCTTCCAGTTTCTGGAATACCACAAATGGGAGTGGGTTGAGCTGGAACTCGAACCTCAGAAACCGTCACTTGACTTTCGGCCAGAGAGCCATCGACCCAAGTATCCAGATCTCAGTGACCTCGTTGTCATCAGCAAGCTCGGGACAGATCAGGCCTGGTACGAACGCAAGCAAGCTTGCCTAAAAAACGTCTATACGAACCTCACCAGGCTTATTGACGATTCTAAGGACCCGCAGAATATCTCCCTCGCCGTTTTTAAGCCTAAGCGACTGGCAAAGTTTATCGTTGAAGCGGATAACCATGAATGGAAAGAACAGTGGCTAGAGCAACTTAAGCAAGTGGATATGCTCACCAGTGGGAAGCATGCCGGTGATGGGCCACGCGTTCCTATCGATAAGATCCCCTACAAATTCAAATACCGATTCGAAGATGAACAGGGTAAGGTCTCGACAATGGCGATTGAAGATTGGGAGATCGGTGCACTGTACCGGCACTGCCTGGCTGCAGCCGAGGGTGACGAGTCTGTCGCAGTCGATAAAGTGCGGGAGAAATATGGACGGGATTTTATGCAGAACAAGGATATCGTTTTATTTTTAGGCACCACACTTGAGCATCATCGCGCACGGCACACCAATCCCTTTACGATTATTGGGGTGTACTACCCGCCTCGGCAACCTCAGCAACAGCTCTTCTAACGGTATTGAACAGGTTGCCTGAATTACAGCACGAAACGCTACAACAGAGGAAGAAGGAAAATGTGAGTTGTAAATTAGCACTAGTGAAACAAGACTATCGCAGCCTGATTTAGTAATTCGCCACGTACAGCTAAATTTCAAACTGAGCCACTACCTTATAGTTCCATAAATAAAAGCGGCCTTCAATACTAGAATTTACGCGCTTGCGATGTGCTTACTCGGCGTAACCCGCGTCGTTCGGGCCGTCAGCAAGGGTTCGAGAAAAGTGCTATTGTAACAACCGCCCATGGGTCAACTCGAATTGTAGGGTATCTGCAAATTCCCTATTCTAGTAAAGTACAGCAACAAATGAGTACATGAAATCAATGGTATTGACTCCATGCCAAAGGAGTAGGCACAAAAGATGACGAGCCGGCGCAGCTTTTTGAAGAAGGCAAGGCGCGGTCAGCGCGGCGGCGATTGCAGCCGCCGGCACCTCGACCGCACGGAGACAGCCATGACCACGATCCGCACCTTGGCCGCCATCGCCGGACTTCTCGTCCTTTCGTCCTGCACGGGTGTCAAAGACATGCGTTTGTCTTCGCCCGTTCTGCCGATGCAGGAGCCGGCGCACGCCGCGCAGGCACCAGTGTTGAAGCTTGGCGATATCCTGCATGTCGGCGCCGCGGCCACGCCGCCAATCAATGCGTTGCCGCTAGTCGTCCGTCACGGCTCAGCTTCCGTTCACCACGGCGAGCTGCCAAACACCGTGACGCGGACCGAACTGGTCGCCTATCTCCATGAGGAAGCGCATTCCTACTTGCGCACCGATGCCGAGGCGGGCATTGACGTGCAACTGTTTCCTGACGGTCTCCTGCTGCGATTCGCGGCCGATCCGCCACTCTTCCGCGTGGCCGAAAGCACCTCCCCACAGCTCCTTGGCGAAGCCGTACTCGTGGTGCAGCTCCTGAACATGGCTCTGCCGCGGGACTGGCAGATAAAATTTGGTGATGAGGCCGGCACGGCCGACCTCGCGCCTTCGGAGATCACCATCGCATTCGCCGTGCAGGAGGACTGGCCGGCCGAGTTCCGACCGCCAGAGGGCGAGGACATCGGGCTCGCCATGCCGCGCTACGAGTTCTATGCCACCGCCGATCTGGACCGCCCATTCAACATCGAGATCACGGGCGGTCAGATCTGGATCGATCCGACGCGCACCGCGGGTGATGAGCGGCTGGGCGTCATCGCCCACGAGATCATTCATATCCTCGGGCGCGAACATCCCGACCCGGCACAGTTCCCCGACAGCATCATGGTAGCCGGAGGCGGTGATGGCCCGACGGAGTATATCCTCCACCCCCTCGACCGCGCTGCATTGTTCGCGGTCTACAGCCGCGTCGATCCCGGCGGCACATCCAACCCGATCGATATCGATCTCGGACCGTGGGCCGACACCTCCACGCATCTCTACGGCATCCATGCCCTCTCGGAGGGTGAAGTCACGTTCGGGACCGCGTTCTCAAACGGCCTTGTACAACCCTGGGCCTCAGGCACCGGGCCCGACACCGCACTCGCGGAGAACCCGCGACTCGCTGGAACCGCACGCTGGTCCGGGCGTCTTCTCGGCCTCACCCCAGCAGCCGAGGCGGTCGCCGGGGGCACCCATCTCGCAGTCCAACTCGCAACCATGGACGGCGAGATGGTATTCACAGGCTTGGAGTACTGGCCCACCGGCACCCCGCCCGGTGCCGTGGGCACAGGGTCGATGTGGCTGGACAGCGATCTCGGCTACCGTATAGAGGTGCGGGGCAACACCTTCGTTCAGACTGGCGGCGACGTCGGAGCAGTTACGGGCGCGTTTTTTGGCCCCGCGCACGAAGGCATGGGGGGCGTCATCCTGCGCGACGACCTATCGGCCGCGTTCGGCGGCACCCGATGATGTCCTACCCTGTCCATTGTCCAAAGGCATCTATCCGCTGATGGATGCATCGCTAACAAGGGCAATAAAACGTGAGTGGTCGGGGCGATCCAACGTAACGGCAATATGCCTGTCGAGCGTACCCCGGCTATCAAGCGGTACGCCCTGCATGACTATATTAGCTACACTGTCGCTGATTATGGCGTTATCATATTCCCTGCAAACACACACAAAGCACCTAGTCAGGCTAGCTGCTGAATATAACAGTCTTGTACTTCGCCCGGGGTCGCTGCTCGGGCATGGCGAATAGGCAGGACCTCACTTTACTTTCTGTAATGCTTGCAAAGACCCGGCACCATCTTGCCTGCCGAAAAATGCAAACCAATTAAACAATTAAGGACAGTACAATCATGAAACCAACTATCAACTCCTCTGTGTGGGTATGCCTGCTTATTCCGTCAATCTTGTTGTTGAATGGCTGCAGCGGTGAAGTTAAACAAGCTGCAGCACCAATAGATGTCATGGGCACGATGGCACCGCTTAACCCGGGGGACGCGGTTGACGGTATAGAGATGTTAGGTGTCCTGTGGATGCGCCTGAACTAGAGGTATTAGACCCGCTGGCAGAAGCGCTGCTGGCACCGTCAGGCGAGTCCGGGTCATTGCAAGAGATATTACAACATATCGAGCAAATCAGGACGGCGTTATTTGGCACAGACGAGGACGATACCTCACACGTGCCCGATGCACCGGTGCCTGTAATCGGTCCCCAGACGTTTGATGAGATCGGCAGTGTGACTGAGACGGACACGATGGTGACCTACGAACATACGGGCAGCCCTACTTTGCGTTTTCCGGGTTCGTTCTCCGGTACCCGCACCAATTATACGTTCGATGATTGGGGCTACTGGGCGAAACAGGACGGCGTGACCTTGTTCAAGGCGTACATCAAAGATATCTACATCAGAGATATCGGCACAATACCCATTGGGATATACACGTTTAGGATTCAAGGCGCGCCGTCTGGCAGTAATCCTGTCAGCGGCTCTGCGGTGTGGACAGGCCAGGTCCGCGCCTATGACGCCCACCCGGACACACTGGGTATGCCTGTTACCGGTGATGCCCGGCTTGAAGCCAATCTGTCCGCTGCCACGATTGATGTGGATCTTTCGAACTTCAGCGGAGGACATGCTGATATGGCATGGCTGGGCCTTAGTCTGATAGAGGGTGGGTTCTTGCATCGGGACGGTCACAATAATATATACGGTACCTTCTACGGTGCAGAGCACCAAGGCATTGCCGGCCGGTTCAGCCGTGACCGCTTAGACGGTATCTTCGGTGCGTTGCGTCAATGATCGGCAACGGGAACCCTACTTACCGGGAGTTAATGGCATAAGAGCCTGATGAGAAGCTGAAGGCGAACATACACGACGGGATTGCGTGTTTCACCTAAACTCCGACGTGCCGCCTTCGGTATCAATAATGATCTGAAAGACAGTGAAGTCGGGGTACACCCGCGGCAGGAGGCCTCTCCCATGACAGCGGATGCCAAGCCACACACCCGGGAATACAACGGGCTGAAGGAGCCGAATGTCATCGAAGGCTGTAAGCTGAGAGAAAAAATAACCAACTACCCTTGTTCCTAGCGTGATGCTAAAAGCAAGGGTCTGCAGCATTGAACAGGCGCACTCACCGCAGGGGTCAAGTCATGAGATCAAACATAGCAGTCACTATTTTATGTAGCCAACGGTCCGGTCGGCCCTTTTTCCACTATGCTTGATTTTTTAAGAATCAGGCCGAGTACCAGGGCGGCAATGCTGACAATGAACCAGATAAACCCTGTGACTACCAGACTAAGCGCAACCCCAATAATAGCGCCAAATTGATCCGCCCCATTTGTCGACTGCAGGGTAAAATTTGCAACACTGACGAAGTCGGCAAATGCGAAAACAGCTAGGGTCAAAGTCCAGAACAGGACGAAATTCTTGAGCACATTCCAGGCGGTTCCTCCTTCTCGTATTTCGCCCTCTTTGAGATGCCGTTTCGCAAGATAGACCGGTAATGCAATGGGGCCCAAAATAACCGTTACCAAGGGCCAACCAATGATGTGATTCTTTCTTTTCGTTGCATCAAAGAAGACCCAGATAGCTAATAGCGTATCGACTATTAAATACCACATATCAGATCCCCCTGTTTTTACATTCTAATTATTGGGCGAAGGCGAGCCGCTCACGCTACCGCTTTGAATCGCTCGAAGCGCAGTGCTAGACGGTCTTGATCCGGTCGGTCCTTGATACAGCTAGGCAGGTGAATGGTCCCACCGTTCAACCGCTTTAGGGCTTCCAGCATGGAGCCGTCTTTCTGGTCGAGTAGTCTATCAGAGACATGCAGACGGTAGTCCGGATCGATGCCGATCAGGTGTGCGTCGAAGGCCGCGTGGTGGATTTTTGACAGTGGAATACCGTTCGGGATCACTGGTTGACCGAACTGCTCATCCTTGTCCGAGACAATATGCGCTGCGTCTAAGAACAAGGGTTCGGGTATCCTTGACAGCGCACAGCGACCATCATAGGCACTGATGATAGCTTCGCGAAACGATGCCTGATGCAGTCGTTGCTTAACCGTACGCAGGGCATACCGCCGTTCCAGTGCATTTTCCGGTGGCATCAGCGTTTCTTGATCAAGCGCCCCGAACGCAATACGCACCTTTAACGCATCGGCATCCCACCCTGAAATGAAAGCGGGTAACATAGCCTGGTAGCGGCCGGGTGCGATACCGAGGAAATAAATCACCGGTATCCGGTTCTCAAACGCCTCACGCAGCCAGCGATTATCAGCCGCCTCCGGATTGTTCCCCATGAAGGCGTAATCCACCGTCTCGTCACCCTCAAAAATCTGACGGTGAATGTCACGCTGATCGTCGTACCAAACTTTACTGCCTGGCCACGGGAATACAGTCTTGATTGAAAGCAAGAATTGCATCTGTTGCGGCTTGAAAATACCGCGTTGCGGATTGATGAGCGGGATACGCTCACCGTCGAAGACAAAACCTGGCTTCAATTCGTTTGCGGTCAGATGACCGTGCACTTCATGCAACTCTCGAACATGCTTGAAAGCCGTCACTCGGATCAGGGTATCATGGTAGGCATCGGTCATTGGGGACACCGCTCATCCCCTAATATTCATTGTGCAATGCCATAGACCGGGGTCTGGATATTCATTGATCCATCGTCGTCTCGAGGATGCTTTCCCGTCTCTGATCACATTGACAATTCCGTGCTTTACGCCACAACCCGGACAGCTTGCAAGCATGGCAGTCTCCTCATCGAAATGAGTTGCCGGAAAGGCGATCAGAACCTTGCTGTGGATCGGTATCTCCATGCCCTCGATCTCGAACGCGTTCATAGCGGTGCACAGTCGATGTGGTTTTCCAGCGAGAGGTCGATCAGGACGCTGCCTGCAAGCACGCATGACATTTTCCACTCCGGGATGGGAATGAAGTAGCCTGTCTCTTCGTTAAGCAGCAACAGGAGTATCTCTTCAGCAAATCTCATGATTCATGCCCTCTCTTGGGAACCAGAAATTATTTACCGAAACCGTACACGGCGTCTCCAGAGTCGCTATGTGCGAACAGACCGTTTCGTGCCTTGCCCTGCCCCCGATAACGACACCGATATTAAAGTTAGAGTTTGTGTTCAAATGACTATTGTATTCCCTCAAGAAAGCGTGGGCATTACAAAAAGAAGATTTCAAACTGAGACACTACCGACAGTTCCCAATTAATTTCTTAATATTTCTTCCCTAAATTATTTAACGTTCCATCCTTCGCAATTTTATCTACTATTGCTTTGATACAGATATCTAATTCACTATTAGTTGTATAATCTGCTTTACAAACAAAATTTACACGTCCCTGCTCAATTAACTTCTCAGCTTTATTTTTTGCTCCTTGAGTATTTGGTTTATAAACCCCTATTGAATGTCCGCCCTGCTCCTTTATTAACCGAAAACAAGGTACATCTGTCTCACCATCACCAACGAATATCATATTTTCAAATGGAATTGGCCTTTCATTTTTTGGTAGATATTCATTGATTTTAGAATCATCATAAACGCTCAAATGGCCTTTATTTATACGAAATATATATTGTGTTTTAGTCGTATAGTTAAGTGCAAGAGCAGGCCAATAAGCAACATCATGATGGTCATACATAAAAGATGAGGCATAAATCTTCTTAAAGTGTTTCGCGATAGGTGTACCCTTAACCATTTCACGTATGCCAGATGAAACAATAAAGTGGTCGACTTTTATTCTCTGATTTTTTGCATATTTATTAATTTGATTAAACCAGTCTGTTACTCCTTTAAATAGTTTCACAGATTCACCATATTTTATAAAATCACTACGCCGAACTGGGACTTGATTTTCTTTCGCTTTCGTTAGCATATGCTGCATATAAGTCAAAATCCGATCCGCATTCTGGACTTTAGACAGTTCGTCCACTTCATTCCAAAATGACTTTTTATTCATCCCGATTGAGGGTATGAAATCATATTCCTGCATATTTCCTGGTGATAAAGTCCCATCAAAATCATAAGCGATTGCCAAAGGTATGTGTTTCATAGTCATTCTAATATTTCCATTTATTAACTATTGCGAAAGCTATTATCCCGTCCCATAACTCACTTTTGTCGCATTCTTACACCTTAAACTCAAGCTTTTTGAGACGATTCATCATTAATCAGTCAATATAATAAAATTTTTTTTCTTAATGACTTATGCTGCATACTTTAGCATTGTGCCAACTCCAAATACCGACAGAAACCATTTGCCATCCTCATTTGCCGTGGAGTGCGGCATTCTGGTTTAAACAGGGTCGGGCTGCCCACCAATATGCATAAGGCTCTCGCACGGGATGTTGCCACATTGAATCGGTGTGTGTCATACAGGAATTGCATGCCTCTCGGGGGTACTGTCAAATTAACGTAAATTTCCCCCTCTTTGTAGTAAAAAAACCGATCCTACGTTAAACAATCAATGACTTAGCCCGCTTACCCGCGCTGATTTTAACTTCAAATCAGTTAACTTGTCAGTACCCCCAGGAGCCGTTCAAGATCATAATTGTAGACCCAGTTAAGGACTGGAACGATACAACCCGGCCCGAACCGGACGACGATAGCGTAGTCGGTGCCGGCACCATCACGAAGATCCCTGACAAATCCTGATCATATAAACATCGACCTGCAGACCACCACCGCGCGGATCGTCGGTCCGATGACGAAGGAGGAGAAGGTGCTCCACGATGAATGGGTCGCACAATTGAAAGAGCTGCGGGCGAAACTCACGGAGTTGCTGGCAGCATCAAATACCGCCGAAGACCCTGCGATACGGCTGGAGTTGAGTGACGAGTTGAACCGGATCATAGTGAAGGTGCGGGAGGTGCTTGAGAACCCACCCTTGAATATTATCAGCTCAGCGTAAATGGTGTCCTCTGTGTAGTAAAGAGGTAGGTCCCAAACACAACAACCCATGCCTCAGGTACTTGGCTGTCCTGATGTTAGCTTCTATGCAGTGAACGTGTCAGCCCTTACAAAACAGAGTATGGCGTCAAGGGGCATGGCACTGTCAGTACGCAGGTGCACCACCCTCGTCATCAAGGAGAGGCACTGATTCAACCGCTTCCCTGATCTTTTTCCGCTCACCTGTCGGGACAATGGTCTGCCTGTGGCCGTAGGGTTTCCAGGCCGGGGCAATCACATTGGGCATGTCGGAGCGGTGCACCAAGGTGGCCCGGGTGAGGGTGAACTCCCCGTAACGGTCATTAATCTCATCCATGGCTTTATTCAGGCGGTGGAACCGGTCTTCCTCTTCTCCAAACAGTTCCCTCTGGCCCTTTGCAGGTCGTGGGTCCAGTGCCGTTACCTGTACCTGGAAAACTCCTTCACCTTGCCAGTATGTATGCACAACGTGATGGCATAGATCGATCACAGGCCGGCTGTCGTTGGTCGGGAACGTCGTCTTCAGTTTGTTGCTGCCGACCCAGCCATCTTGGGTACGCAGTCCGATGAAGTATTTCTGGGCGGCCAGGGCATGGCGTCGCAGGCGGCACCCCAGTTTCTCAGCCATGTGGATAAGATACATATAAATGACATCCTTATCCGTGGTATCAGGCGGCATGACCTTGCCGTGCCCGAGACTCTTGGGCGCGGCCGTTTTTGTCTCCACCGCCAAGGGGTCTTCCCCCCGGCACATCTGCCAGATACGCCTACCCGGGTGGCCGAAGCGTTTGCCAAGCACACTGATCGGTAACCGGGCAACCTCCCCGCAGGTAAAGGCACCGCGTTTTGCCAAGAAACCTGCAATCCCCTTGTTGACGCCACACAGTTCTATCACAGGTACATTCTTTAACCTGTCACCGGCCTCCCAGGGGGGAATAATAGTCAGGCCATCCGGTTTGTGCTGCTTTCCTGCATATTTGGCCGTGGTCTTATCCCCGCTTAAGCCCACTGAGCAGGGCAGGCCGGACACCTCCCAGACAAGTGCCTTGATCATGTTCCCCAGTGCTTCAGGTGGTTTGTTCCAGTAGGCCTGGCAGCGGGTGATATCGAGAAACGCCTCATCGACCGAGAATACCTCCACGTCCGGGGTGATATCGGTAAGGGCTGCCATAATGCGAGTTGAGACTTCTGCATAACGCTCGGGACGGGCGGGCACCCGGATGAAATCAGGACAGATTGCCCGGGCCTGTTTCAGGCGCATGGTGGTGTAGATACCAAGCGCCCTAGCTTCATATGAACAGGTGATGATGCAGGTGCCTGTTTTACCGTTGGTGATGCCGATCGGCTTGCCGCGGTATTGGGGATGATCCAATTGTTCGATGGATGCGAAAAATGCATCCATATCCACAAACGCAATGAAACGTGGCCAGTGGTTATTATTGTCCGGCATGGGACATCTGATACTAGATGAGTGACTGTACAAGGGTCAAGGGGTGTATCAGTATCAAGAGCACCACAAGTCCGTTCATCTCTAAAGCGCTCGATAAACGGGTATGCGAGAACCGGGCAACGCTGGACTTCTCAAGGTCCGTCAAACTCACTGATAACCCGTTTATTGAATCGTTATAATGGCCATTTTCAGGATGAATGTCTGAACAGAACTGGTACTTGTCCTCGGACGATGCGAAAGGGAAAATTGAATCCTGACGAATGGCGTATAATCAGTCTCAACCCCATTCATTATTGAATGATCTGACACTGGAGGCATTTTACTAGCAACATTAGAAAGCCGGAAATCTTAAATTGACAGGTATCTAGTTCCGGGGTGAGGCTAGAGCAAGTTATTTTCTAACTTTAATTGCTGGTAGTGTTTTAGGGGGGCGGGTCACTGAGTAATTTTCGGATAGCATTTTCAGCTTGCTTATACCGAAGGCCGATTAATGTCATTGAAACTTCGCCAATATCTTCGTAAAGATTTCCAACATATTCATCTAAATTTAAATTAGGCTCATAGTTCTTGTCTTTAACAAATCGCAAAATTTTCATACGACGTTTTTTATATAACTTACTTACTGCCTTAATCTTTAGAAATTCCTGCCAATCCTGTTGTTGTTTCTGATTATTGCAATCTTGACAACATGGCACTACATTCCCCCATGCATGTAGCCCAAGTGATGCTTTATTCATCGGTATTATATGATCTTGTGAGATATTCCTTGTATTTATCTCAATCCCACAATAACAACACTGATAATATAAAATATTTGAGTAACTCTTCTTTCTGTTTATTATTAGGGACGAACTTTTTAAACCCCCGAGCTTCATCATAAAATATTCCTACTTTCTGAAGAAATATACGGATTGCACTGTTAGCAATATCCGATTTTGAACGTGCCATGAGCAACTTTTTCCTTTAGTGCATCTTACATGCTAAATATTATAATTAAATTAATAGTTACCCACTTGCCAATCTTCGAAGTAATTCAGGTTCTGTCACCCCTAATCGAGAAACCTCATTACCATATTTACTCAATATTCTATGTGCAATTTGACTTTTTAACTCAGTCATAAATATAAAGTCAATTCCTGGGTCTATTGATTTAAATATATAGCTATCACCTTTTGACTTAACAGGAATAACGAATTGTTTAATATCATCAGCTTTAAATTGAAATATATCAGACTGGAATGGTTTATAATCCACATAAAAAGTACTGAAACCACTTTTGACTTTAATCAAAATCTCTGGAGAGAAATGTCCTTGTGACTTTCTAAGTCTCAAAAAAGTAAATTTACGCTTACCGATTATACGGACACAATCACATAACGGCTGCACGCAGAGAAATAATTTCTTACTTCCTACTTTCTGAATAATCGTTCCAACTTTTAATATGGGTAAAGTTTCTTGATATATTCTATTACAAATCATTTGATATGCGAATTTATTATCTATAGTTTTTGCATCAATTTGATTTGCCCAAACAGCTGTAAGTTTATGAATATTATCTGGGTTATGATATATCGTTTTCAGTAATATTTCCCAATTACCCTTAGCTTCATTTTTCTTGAGTTTCAGTTCTCCGATTAATGTCTCATGTCCTTTTTCTAATAATTCTAATAATTTTTCTCTAGCTTCGTTTTCATTATTGTGAATACGGAGTCTATCTCTATATTTCGTTGAAATATTGCTCTGATAATTCATCCAACTCCTTATAGTTTCCATATTTACTTGTTCCCCGATCTTTTCGTCATTTAATATAGAGCGCATCTCGTCAAGTATGAGTTGACCTATTTGACTTTCAGATTCATCTGGAGGTATTGTCAATACTCTCTGTGTTAAGAATGCCGCATCTAATTCACTTCCAAAATGCCTCAATAACCTATGGGCATTTGCGCGAATCAGACTAATTGACTTTAGCGCAGCGTTTGAGAGCAACCCCATTATAAAGTATCGAAACTCAACTATGATTCTTAATGGAAGCTCCAGTTCATTACACGTTTGTTTTGGAAAGTTATTTTGTCCTGTTTGATCTTTAGCTAGTAAAATCAAACGAACATTTCCGAAAGCTATTTTCTTCATTTCTCTATCAACGTCTATATCTTCTGAACTCTCAATTCCTTTAAGCTTATCAAATATTCCTTCCAAATTTTCACCACTATAAATAACAATCAATCTCAATCTATCATTATCAGTTTGAATGATTCTCTTAATAGTATCAGTGGTTTTATGTCCATCATCATTACCCATTCTCCAGTCAAGGACCACGATATCCGCACGTTGTGATGCATCTCTTGTTTTCCCCATGAAGTCTTCATCTTGATCAGGTTTTAGAACTGCACATACCATCCCTAATTCAGCAAAAGTATCAATAAGTTGTTTTGCATTTAATGGATGCCGGTGTAGAGGCAATATTCTATTATCATCTCCAGATGATACGGACTTACCTGGTGCTTTTAATGTTGTTGTAATATTGTCATTTATGGTATCTGTGTATCCAGCTTCGTCATCAACGACTACAACTGTATGCAGAAAATCCTTCACAATTTCTAAAGAATGTTCTTCAAAACTAATGCTTCCTTCAGTCATTTAACTATACGTCTTCGAGAGTTTCTTTTATTAAAAAACTTGCGCCACCAAGTCCAATACCCTGATGATTTGTAATATCCCAACCTTCAGCATGCAGTACCTGCCTAGAAATATATAAACCCATTCCTCTGCCACCGGGCTTGCGCGTAAAACCGTATTCAAAGACTTCATCTTGATCCCGAATATTAATCCCAGGACCATTATCCGTTATTAAAAAACCACCATTTTTAATATCAAATTGGATTCGTTTTTCAGCTATTACAGATTTAAGCCAAAAGATGGCATTGTCAACGAGATTTACAAAGACAGGATAAAAAGTTGACGGATATCCTATTATTTTTTCGTTGTTAAATTCTTTGGTTGCTGTTAATTCTATTTCATGACGTTTTAATCTGACCGCAAAGAGATCACCAATATACTTATGAATATCGCTTCCGCTGATTTCTGTTTCTTTACGATGCAACCTTCTATGCAAAGGTGTAAACATACCTAAATACGCATCAAGATGATCAAAACTACCACGTATATCCTGATACAAACCGTTTAAGTCGTCATTTAAGTCAGCCCAACTTTTTAAACGACGCAGACAATTTCTAACAGAACGAATACTTGAATCATACTCATGATTTATAACTTCAATTGCCATCCCTAATTGGGCAAGCTGAAGATCCAATGCCGCTCTTTCTTCCAACTCATAATTTCGTTCTTCAAGAGCTTCAATTTGATCTGGTTGGCCACCCTCAGGATCTACTGAAACAGATTCAAGTTGCTGACGTAAGTATTGTAGAAATTCGATTTCCTTATCCTTTACTTTAATAATTCGGTTTTCTAATTTAATCCTTGTAGCAACAACTTCCTTGTCCGAAAGAGAATCAAAATTTATTCGATTAAAGTCAGCAATAACAGATTTTAAAGTGTATTCTATTTTTTCTCGGCTATGTTTTGTGGCATCTTTCACCTCTTTACTCACATTAACCAATACTTTATTCGTATCTATTGTTTCTATACGTGAAATCTTATTAGTTTCTCCTGTTAATTCGTCAAGTGCCTGCTCAACTCTTATTCGGCGGTTTAATTCCAACCTTGCTTGTTTAGCCTTACTACTAACTTCTTGTTCAATTAGCTCGTGGATTTCTCGAAATACACTATCTTCTAATTTTTCATAATGAAACTGATATTTAAGGTAGTCTTTTTTGAGTTTTCCTTTTCCAATACCTCGGAGGCTGGTAATTTTATAACTATCTCTAAGATTATTTAATTGCTTCCTAGCTTCTGTTTCTAATTCCAATAGTTTCATTGCGGCTAATTTCGGATCATTAATTTTCGATGCTTTATCTAAGTCTTTCCCAACTTTTTCTGCGATTTCCAGTGCTTTATTTTGAATAATGCCTTTCTCCAAAGCATCAAAAAAAATATCCATAGAATCGGATAATTTCTGCTTGCGGGCTCTCGTTTGTTTTTCACGTTTCTGTAAAGACCTATATGTTTTTTGAACTTCTTCTTTCTTTTCTATAAAAGTTTGATTCGCAGAATCAGTACGGAAAAAATCAGCAGTTATTTGTAAAAAAAAGTTTTTTAAGATCGACTGGAATTGACGATATGCTACATTTTCTCGAAAACCTTCTCTTCCCGCTTTTTCGCTTAAGGTACTGTTATGTTTATGATTTATATTGATAACGCCGAACATACGACGATATGAAAAAAAATAATAATAAGCACTCTTAGTTCGATTACGTTCTATATCTAGCCAATCAAAATCATTGTCGCCATAAGGCAAAATTCTTATGCCATCCTTATATATATACAGTCCACCGAATTTATTTAGTTTCGTTATTAGACTTCCATATTCTTGCGGTGGAATTGTAGTAGCAGCAGATTCACCTTGCACTATAGCCAAATTAATATGAAATGGGCCACACTTAGTTGTTTTACCTTTTGCTTGACGCCATTCAACTTCATGACTTTCGTGTTCCTCGCCATATATACTTATAGCCCCTTTAAATTGACCATATTTATCAAACCGGCCTTGAATGTGATGATCAGAATTTTTAAATTCATTTGGCGTGAAAAAAACATTGTCTTGAATTAAATCCTCATACTCCTCATCATATTTATGATCTCTAAATGCAGTTTTTATGACAGGTTCACTATGATCTGGTGTCATAGTGTCAGTAAAACCAAGCAAGAACTTTAACAGTGGGGGTGCTCTATCATCACCTTCTTCACCTGCTATATCAATATACAAGAGCTCTGACGCAGGTTTAATGATAAAATGAGTTCCGTGATTCTCCCCGTGTAGACTCATATCCACTCTATACTCATCTATTTCTAGCGGATCGAAATCAAAACTTTTGATATCAGCTAAAATTGATTTATAAATATCTTTATCAAGATCCTGTTTTAGTCTATCAATATTATCTTTGAAGCCTTGGGTCAGTTCTTTTAAATTTTGTTTTGATGGGAATTCTCCGTTTTTGAATTCTATGATGGGTATTTCTATTTGACTTAAATTAATGCCTGGTGATTCAAAAATTTGCCAATTAATATATGCTGCAATTAAATTTTTTAACCCATTCCTCCTTTTGGCCCTTGTTAATACTAAAACTTGCGGACCAATAACAGCAATGGCTAATCGTCCTATACCTTTTTCCCCAAGAATAGGGCGAATGTTCTTGCTTGGTGTATTCGAAGGTTCTTGTTTGGTTGTTTTGCTATCAGTACCTAAAGTTAACCATCTACTCTCAAAATCATTAAGGGTCATTCCGAACCCATCATCTCGTAGAACAAACAGCCTATTGGAGCGATAAAAATCTATTTCAGCTCGACCTGCATAAGCATCATGTGCATTTTTAAACAGTTCATTAATAGCATTTGGAATACCAGCAATTTGCTGGCGTCCTAGCATGTCGACCGTGCGAGCCCTTACACGGATTTTAGCCATATTATTTAATCCCTTTACTTATTGAATAGTTGTAATGATTATTAAAATACTTCCCAAACTTTTCGGCTAATAAAACGGGGACAGCGTTACCTATCTGTCTAGCCATTGAATTTAAATTACCTTTAAACTCAAAGCTATCTGGGAATGTTTGTAATCTTGCAGCTTCTCTAACACTAATTGCTCTTCTTTGTGTTGGATGTCCGTATCTTCCATTGGATAAACTAATACATCGTGTAGTTAATCCGCTAGCGGGTTTATCTTTAAACATTCGACCATATACGTCCGTATGACCTGAATATTCCTTATGGCATTCGAGCTGTAAATATTTTGGCCAATTAATTCTACTACCGCCTATAGGTGTTGCTTTTAATCTTTCTAAATTTATATCCGATAATTTTGCAGCACGATGATTCTTAATTTTTGAGTGCTCTTTCCCAGCTTTAATTCTTGGTAAATCTTTTATCGACTCCCATACTGTCACATGATCATACCTAGCATACGGCCCGTGTGTAGCCTTAGGGTAACGTATACCCTTCAAGCAACTAGCTATAAGAACAAGCCTTTTCCTGTATTGAGGTACACCGTAATCCTGAGATTTAATCACCTTTGTTTCATAATGGTAATCATATCGATCCAGGAAACTTGAGAAATTAGTAAAAGGACCATCCTCTTGACTTATATCTTGTATGCCGGGGACGTTTTCCAAAAAGATATATTCAGGTTTATAAGCACGAATAAATCTATGTAAGTTATTTAGCAAGTTGTGACGTTCATCTAGCTTCCTTTTAGAAGTATTTTGTTTTGTAAAAGGCTGGCATGGGGCGCATGCTGAAAACAGAAGAGGGAAATTTCTATTTTTAGGAATTATATGGCGTAAACTCGGAGAAAATAATTTAGTTATATCTTTATTTATAAAATCAGCCTTAGGAAAATTTAATTTAAAAGTTTCACCTGCGTCTGCATCAATATCAATACCAGCAACTATTTCCATACCTGCGGCCTGCAAACCAGCACTTGTTCCTCCACACCCACTAAAAAAATCAACTACACGGATCTTCACTGTTAGACCTCATCATATGTCTTATCTATAAAACAAATATTAGCCTACAGCCAGAACCTAAAAAAGTAGGTTGTTCTTGTGATAATTTGGACACATTATTTGCCTGACCTCATTAAAAGTATCTTTGAATTGCGTATGAAATTATATTTTAAATATTAGCCAGAGCTTTTAGAAGGATAGCATAGGAATTTTATTTCAGAAAATAAAGAGATATTAGTATTCATTTACCTCAGTTGTAAAATTAAACTACTTTCATTGAAGCCGAATTCTAACCAACAATCATCTTATCATCATCTTGGCATACTATAGAAATTAATATAGGAATAATCTTTCAATAATCTGATTCATATTTGGAGTACGAAGGTCATAACTGCTCGTGGTGCTTATATAACTATGGCTAATAATTTTCTATACAGTATTAATATCCATATTGGCATAAAACAAACACTTAACAAATGTCCTTTTTAAATCATGCGGCCTCAGTTTTCCTATTTTTGTTATTTTTATATCCATTACAGAAACATATACAGCTTGAGCGGTTATGAGCTGAATGATTACATGTTCATTCACTCGCATTCTACAAAATAGGGCACCTTCCGGTACTGATAAATTAAGTTTCCAGTTTATCTAAATTCTCATCTGTATACCGATTACATTGCCGTTACCTAATGCCAAAACGTCAAAGCACCCTGCCTGAGAATTCGGTCATGATTCGCTGACATCAGGTGACGATCCAGATTGAATCAATTGAATACGACAGCCTGAGTATTTAGGAGGCTTTGTGCTTACAGTATTGATTTGAATCGTCGCCTACCCCACTCCTGCACTCTAGTCGTTTGATATGAAAGTTTTGCCCGATTATTAGCATACTGTGATGCATCATGAATCACATCCGGGTCCATATCTCTATGGGCAACGCATAGCATCTCAGTCTGTCTGTTACAATTTTCCTTGGCCCATCTCGATTGGTTTTTAATAATCGCTTGAAAATACGCGTTGCTGTCGCACCATCCCGTCGGGCCTGCCAGACGACATCTACTGGAGTATCTTACTATATCCGTTCATTTTATCTCGTCTATCATTATTTGGACTATATCTTGATCTTTATAACCGTCTATAAAGCTCCACCCAGTGAAAAGTTGCCAAAGAAACCGAGAGAGGCTATTAATATCGTCGTAATCTTGGTTCATATTTCTGTACTCATAGATTTGTTGAGATAGATTATGAAAGAAGACAAAAACATTATCGCTGCTGAATTCTACGTTGTTCAATGTGTACTGCACTGACTCTCGGAGAAGCTCTAGCTCGATCAATACTGCTCCTAAATGATACTCATCCAAGCCGTTCAAGACGCAGTCCCATCTTGATTGAGACTCATCATAGGGAGCATTGAAGTAATCTCTAAATGCTTCCTGATTAATGAGCTCTCTAGGTAGTTCTGCTGGATATGATTTTTGTATCACACTTAAGAATATCGCAATACAGCCTTCTTTAATCTCCCGGTATTGACGCTGTAGGTTCAAACCGATCATTCGATTCCGTTTCTTTTCGGGGAAAAAGACAACCAAACAATAAAAGATGCTACTGACAAGAAACCCCATCGATATCCCAAAGACTATGGAATTTCCAATAGGGAGCGGGCGCAACATAAGAGAGATAAACGGCCACTCGTGGAGCACCGGAAACGGTTCTGGACTAGACTTCAAGACGAATAGGGTAGCCATCAGATTCAACGCAACAAAAACTACTGATATGATGTAGCTTTGCTTCACCATGCTGAGGAATTTCCTTTAGATATATTATCGCGTTAGCCTGTTAGCAAAACGAATAGCTGCATACTCATTCACATCGAGCGCATGTTTATGTAGTGCTAAATTTAATCTCCATCTTCATTATCAGCATCTATATCTATTATGTAGTCTTCTCTGACAAATTCATTAGGCGGCCCTTCAGGTGGTCTATCATCAGGCAGTTCATCTGCTGGATCATTTTGATCACCATTACCGTTTCTTTCTTCAATCATATTGGCTGCTCCAATTTATTGATTAGCTGACACTATTTCAATTTTATAAATTTTTTCATCAGTGCTTATATTAGCAAATAGATAGGGTATAGTCGCTATGAATAATATGATCAAGGTGTATGTAAAAGAAGTATTTGATTTATATATATAAGCAGCTCTATTTTGGTTAGTATTTGCATTTTTCTCTACCGCTTCAGACAGTCGCAAATTAATAAAATTTTCTAAATCGCGTTCGGCGTCTTCCTGAGTGTCTTTCTTAGAAATCCGCCATTTGAGTAAATCATCATAATGTTTTTTTATTTTAAGAGGTGTAGGAAGACGATAATAACCAACTCCCTTTATCGACCTAATTAAATAATAAATACCTGTTAACAAGCTAATAATTCCAAGGCTAATTATAAGAACAAAAATGTACGTTGTTGTATCGTCTTTATATGGAAATTTTTGAACTAGAAATGCAATGGCACCTCCTAGTAATGTTGCCAAGGCTATTGGTATTTGAAGGGCACTATGTAAATGATTTCTATGATTCCATTCAAAATCGTAGCGATCTTTATAGATTTCATTTTTCATAAGAATGATTACTAAGTTTGTTATTCGTTTTAAGGCTTCTGTTGGAATATTGCTCTTAAATCCTTATACCTAAGAATTATGCTTTTAAGCCTATAATATATTATTATCGTAATTATAAAGATATAGCAGTGGCTTCCCAGGAAGGCGTTTTTTATCTAGCCCAATATGTATTAGACTTCCTATATGTAATGAACCTCACCCCATTACTAGATACCTGTCAATTCAAGATGCCCGGCTTTCTGATGTTGCTGGTAAAACGCCTCCGGTGTCAGATCATTCAATGATGAATGGGGTCGATACTGATGATACGCCATTGGCCCAGATTCAATTTTCCCTTTCGCATCGTCCAAGAACAAGCACCGGTTCGTGTTCAGACATGCATCCCGAAAACGGCCATTGAACGATTCGATTAATAGGTTATCCGTGGGTTTGCCAGGCCTTGAGCCGTCTGGAGTCACCCGAGTTTCATCGGCCCGTTTAACGAGTGCTTTAGAAACGCATTAGGGAATACAATAGTTAATTGAGCACAAACTCTAACTTTAATATCGGCGCCGTTATTGGGGGCGGGTCACTTTAACCTCAGGTAATCCGCTGGTTAAGGCGTTCGTGCTCAGAGATCAAAAATGTCACATAGCTGCGGATGAGGTTGCAATACAGACGTGCCTCGTTGATACCGAGATCGAGACCTTTCTTGAGATCGACACCATGGCGGACCCCACCCCCTGTTGGCGACGAGAGATAACCGTGCAGGCTCATCATCCACTGCAGAATCTGCTTTTGATGGCCGTGTTCTCGCTGACGAAGCTCGCCGATGATTTTGTTGAAGTAGCGACCGTTGATTCCACCGTCGAGAATCTCTGAGCTTCGAAACGCTGTCGAGATCGTCTCTAACAGCCACAGGAGCTCCTGTACAGCCTGACGACCGTTGCCTTCGCTAAGAGCACGTTCGGATGCCTGCAGAGCGTCCTCGATTGCTGTTTCTGCCTGGGCATCTAGAGACGGTGTTTCATCCGGCACCGAGACCGAAATGTGCACTCGTGTCGCCACAAGATTTGGGGGATCAATCTGAAAACCAGCGCAAGCATCATTCAGAATACGGTTGACCAGTCTGATTTCAGGTATAGCCATATCATGATGGCGGCTTTGAAGCTCGTCGCAGGCATCGTAAAAAGCCTCAATGAACAGCGGTGCGTTTGCTGCTGCCTCGCTCATCACACTGTCGAGGTCAGTAGATGCCCAGCTTACATCACTGCTTGGGTAGTGTAACGTTCCGGTTACTGAAGCGAAATAGGCCTTGAAGTGTTCGAGAATCGCCTTTTGCGACCCCTGGCCACAAATGTGGTCAATCAACTTACGGAAACCCTCGACTACTGTGGATTCCGCTTGGCCAGGGCTTTCAAAGCGCCAATTACTGTCAAACTGAAGCATTGCGGATTACTAGTAAATATAGCAACTTTTATAGATTAGGATGTATGACATTCATTGCTGCAATAGTAGCATCCATTTGATCGCGGATATGTTTTCTTAGCTGCAATTACAGCGCTATAACAGTTAACAAAATCTCCTAAATAAGTCCTATTTGAAACGTTCGGCATATAACTACAACCTTCTTTGTGAACTTCATGATCGCCATTCGATTGAACATTGTCATTAACATAATAATTAGCCATAATTAATACCTCTTTTAGTATTCAATAAAAATGGGGATTACACATTTAGGTTGGCTTTACTCAGCCATAAAGATCTAATCCACCCCATCGATAAACGTTTCAACAAATGCTTTGATCTTCTCTATTATTCGATCGGTAAGGGTGCCGCGCTCTTTGAGTTTTGGGCGTGTGTGCATGATGGCGATCACCTCATCGCGTAGTGGTGTCTTCTCGGTGAATAAATAATTCCCAATCACCCTCTGTAAGCCGTCCATATCCAGTCCTTCGGCCCCACTTAATGCTTGTACAGCCTTTTGCTTTTCTTCGTTCCAGTAAGCATCGAATACTTCTCCTACATCAGCACCTTTTGGTATTTCTGGGAAATGCTCGGCAATGAAGCGCTCAATCAACACCTTCTTGCTGCGTAGTTGAACATCGGACTCCAACATGCTCAGAATCGCATTTCGCTGTCTCTCTTGCTCGGCTGGTCTGGCGTCTTGCATATTGCGTAAGAGGGCGATGATATAGCTGACATTGACCTCATCCCGGTGAATCAACGCCAGCTCAAAATCAATGTCATCTAAGATGGAGACTTTTTCTTTCAGGTGATGGGTTCTGACCTTGTCGTATAAATCAAGGTACTTGCTCTTGTAATCTTCAAAAAGCTGCGCATCCATGGCCAGATCATTAAACGTAAACTCGGTAAAGCACTGGAGTACGTTCTTTATGCGTATGATGTCACGGAAGGCCTGGATAAACCGGGCCTCGTCTTCTTCTGTTGCCAGATCATCCACGCTCTCAACCGTAGGTGCGATTGTCTGTAATTTCTCTACAGCCTTGGCAAACTTTTCTTTGTATTGCTCATAGGGCTCAAGGCATATCTGCTCGATTGCGTCCCTATTGGCAAACAGCTCAATCGCCTGGTCGGTGGCAGGTTTCAGATTACGGAAACTGACAATATTCCCTTGGGACTTCTTCTGACCCAGGATGCGGTTGGTACGGGAGTAGGCCTGGATCAGGCCGTGGTATTTCAAGTTCTTGTCCACATAGAGGGTATTTAAGGCCTGGGAGTCAAAGCCGGTTAAGAACATGTTCACCACCAGGAGGATATCTACCTGGCATTCCCTGGCCCGCTTGCCAATATCCTTATAGTAGCCATAGAAGTTATTGGTAGAGAAGTTGGTAGCATACGTGGCGTTATAGTCTTGGATAAAGCCTTCCAGCTTGTCACGGCTGTGCTGGTTCTGAGTATTTATACCCCCTGCACCATTGATACCATCCACCTGGAAGTCCGTTTCAATGAAGCCGTTGGCATCGCTGTCGTCTTCATTGGCCTGGTAGGAGAAGATCGTACCGACCCTCAGATCATGTTCTCCTGCTTCTTTTTTCTTCTTTAGTAATTCATAGTATTTGATCAGGGTCTTGATATTGGAAACGCAGAAGATTGCAGTGAACGCACGACTATGTGTCTTGCGTTTGTGATTTGCAATGATGTAGTCGGTAATGGCTTCCAGGCGTTCGTCCGCCTCCATCACCTCGGCGGTATCAATGGCTTCGACCTCAATGTCCGTTACACCTTCTTTCTGTTTGATGGTGCGGATATATTCAATTGAGAACTTGAGTACGTTCTCATCACGGATGGCATCGGTAATGACATATTTATGCAGGCATTCGCCAAACAGGTCTTTTGTGGTGCGCCTTCCATGTACATTCGTAGAAGAGTTCTCGGCAAATATCGGTGTACCGGTAAAGCCGAACATCTGTACCTTGGGGAAATAGACCTTAATTCGCTTATGAGTATCACCGAACTGGCTGCGGTGACACTCATCAAAAATAAACACCATGCGTCTATCTTGCAGCGTAGTCATGGTTTTAAGATATCTATCCTTGCTGATCGCGGTGTTGAGTTTTTGCAAGGTGGTGACGATGAGTTTGGTATCGTCACCGAACTGCTCCACTAGTTTTTTAGTATTGTTGGTGGCATCCACGCTGCCTTCACTGAAGCTATTGAATTCCTTGATGGTCTGGTAGTCCAGGTCCTTCCTGTCCACTACAAATACAACTTTATGTACATGAGGTGATTGGGTGAGGATCTGCGCCGTCTTAAAGGAGGTCAGTGTCTTGCCAGAACCCGTGGTATGCCAGATATAGCCGAACTTACCGGTGTTTCTCACCTGCTCGACAATGGCTTCGACTGCATGATACTGATAGGAGCGCAATACCATCAGCCTCTCACTGCTCTCATTCAGTACGATGTATTGGGTGATGAGCTTTGAAAGCTGGCACTTCTCAAGGAATGCTTCTGTAAACTCGCTGAGCTGGGTCACCTTCTTATTGTCTTTATCCGCCCAATAGAAGGTTTGCTTGAAATCGCGCTTAGCAACGGGGTTGTTGGCATAATACTTGGTATTGACCCCGTTGCTGATCACAAACAACTGGATATACCCGAACAGTTTGAGGCCCGCGGCAAAGGAATGACGGTGATAACGGTTGGTCTGGTTAAAGGCTTCTTTCAGTTCCAGGCCACGGCGTTTCAATTCAATCTGCACCAACGGCAGTCCATTCACTAATAAGGTCACATCATAGCGATTGGTGTATGCGCCTTGCATGGTGACCTGGTGGGTCACCTGGTATTCATTCTTGCACCACTTGATCTGGTCAATCAGTTCGATGTAACCAGTATCACCATCGTCTTTGGTGTAGTCGATCTTGTCGCGGAGTATTTTCGCTTTCTCGAAGATATTCCCGCGTGCGAGTTTGTTCAGGATCTGCTTGAACTCCCCGTCTGACAGCTTGACCTTGTTGTGCTTCTCAAGTTGGGCTTTCAGGTTGGTAATTAAGTCTGCTTCATCATCAATACGCACTTTTTCAAAGCCCAGTGTTTCTAATTGAGCGATGAGATTGTGCTCGAGAGTTTGTTCAGATTGAGTAGTCATGCAGTCCGTTGCCTTGAAGCTAAATGAACATTTGCTGGAGCAACCCCTTTTTAAAAGCCCGGGCTTGTTTGATTTCGGTATCGACCAACTCGATCTTTTGGTCGATAGCGGAGAGGAAGGTGGCTATTTTTTGTTGTTCTTTTTTGGAAGGTATCCGTAGTTTGAGAGATTTGAGATGGGTCCCATACAAATGAATTACTGATTTTCCTTGTGCTAGTCTGGCTATATCATTTCTTTTATTATTTAAATAATATGCAAGAAAGATCCCATTTTGTTGGCAACGAATAATATTTATATCACCACCTAATGCTACTCCATCCACGCATACACAAGCTGCTGATGCAATATCCAGAGCAGTCTCTCCAGATGCCGGGATGATCACATCATTTTTTTTACTAAAAACTAATTCTGCATTTGGAATGTTAGTGCTAGAAATAACGTTTGAAATTGTCTCTCCATAGTAGGTGTAAAGTTGACCATACAAAATACACTTCACAATTCCATTACTCACGGTATCACTTTTTGAAATTCCCTTTCCTTTGCTAAACTTTGCAATATCATCTAATTGTTTCTCTTCCCAACCTGGATAATCCTTCCCCTGCTCGTCCTTAAACCGGATTTCCTGTCTGAAGAGTTTTTGCATCATGCCTTTCTTGTACTGTTCCCATAAGGCTTTTTTCTTGGCTAACTGTTCGATTTTGGTATCGACTGCGGAGAGGAAGGTGGCTATTTTTTGTTGCTCTACTTTTAGAGGAAGAATCAGTTTTATCTTTTTACAAATTTCTGCGTTTAATTTTGGTTGAGCTGTGCCAGTATTGTATTTCTCATAGGTAATTCTTTCTAATGATTCAGCGAGAAAATAGTTCGAGTTATTTGCGCGTAAAACGTGCGCGTGGTTGTTAACCCAAAATTTACCTTCGGCTAAGAATGCAAGAGGTGAATTTCGTAATAAAATATTTGCGCCATCTTCTCCAAGCAGAACATATTCTCCATCGAATATATAATCGTCTATATAATCTATAATTCCAGATGCGCCATAATACGGATAAATTCCATCTCTTTTATTTCTCTCAAGTTCACTTAATGGAACTCGCTCAGAATCTAAAAACTTGCATATATCGCCTAGCTTTTTTATGGCCCAGTTTCCACTAAACTCTGGAAACCGCAAAGCCGGTACATGTTTAGGTTGTGTAGTTTCCATATTCACTGCTTGGGCTAATAAGGACTTTCTATCCTCAGTTCCTTACAGAACCCAGCAATGGTTTGATCTGTTTCCTGCATATCGACTTCAAGGGCTTTCAGATCATTAATCACGGCATCTATGTCTACAGGTGCTTCTTCCTCAAAGGTGTCCACATAACGGGGGATGTTGAGATTGTAGTCGTTCTCTGCTATTTCATTGAGACTGGCAACGTAGGCGTATTTGTCGATAGCTTCACGTGCTTTGTAGGCTTCGATGATTTTCTCTACATGGGCATCTGTCAGCACATTCTGATTGCCAACTTTCTCAAAATGCTGTGAGGCATCGATAAACAGGATATTGTCATCGTGTACCCGGCATTTCTTCAGTACCAGAATACAAGCGGGGATACTGGTGCCGTAGAACAGGTTGGCGGGTAAGCCGATCACGGCATCCAGGTAGTTTTGTTCTTTTATGATGTATTGGCGGATTTGCTCTTCTGCCGCACCCCGGAACAGCACCCCATGGGGTAATACCACCGCCATGGTAGCGTTTTCTGCCATCTGGTAGATCATGTGCTGGATAAAGGCAAAGTCTGCCTTGGTGGCAGGGGCCAGTCTGCCGTACTGGCTGAACCGGTCATCGGTGTCATTCAGCGGGTTATTCTTGCCTTTCCATTTGGCTGAGAAAGGCGGATTGGCCACCACGGCTTCAAAGCGTAAATCTAGATGCTGTGGGTGTTCCAGGGTGTCGTCTTGTCTTAGATCAAAGCGCCTGAAATGCACGTCATGCAAGATCATGTTCATGCGGGCGAGGTTGTAGGTGGTCCGGTTTAGCTCTTGGCCGTAAAACTCATCCACGTCTGTTTCCTTGGCAATGCGTAATAATAAGGAGCCTGAACCACAGGTGGGATCATAGGCACTTTTGATCTGCTTT
This sequence comes from Gammaproteobacteria bacterium, assembly GCA_965226155.1. Lineage (GTDB taxonomy): Bacteria > Pseudomonadota > Gammaproteobacteria > Eutrophobiales > Eutrophobiaceae. The sequence continues at coordinate 1,851,746 of OZ245331.1, read as the reverse complement.
TTATCGAGCGTGACCAGCTTGGCCAAGATTTTAGATACCTGCTGCGGGGTATAGAACTCCCCGGCCTTCTTGCCGGCACCGGAGGCAAATTGACCGATCAGGTATTCATAGGCATCCCCGAGTACATCGGAGTCCGCTTCGTCCAGGTTGAAATCAATCTTATCCAGATGAGCCAATACTTTCGCGATTAATGTATTGCGTGACTCAGGTGTGCGTCCCAGCTTAGTACTGGCGAGATCCAGGTCTTCGAACAATTTATTGAAATCATCCTCGCTGTCTGTGCCCATGGTGCTTTGTTCAATGCTGTTGAGGATAGATTGCAAGTCTTCAAGGATGAAGTTGCTCTCTTCTACGATGCTGGCATTGCCTTTGGCGCTGATGGCGGGAAACAACTCCTCCGGTCGCAGGAAATAACCGAGCTTCATTAATGATTCTTCACGGATCGCCTCAATGTCGTCTTGATCGTTGACGTTGCGGTAGTCTTTTATATCCTCGGTTTCGAGTAATGCGTTGGCATAGAGGTGCTGCTTTTCAGAGAGGTACTTGTAGAAGATGAACCCTAAGATGTAATCACGGAACTCGTCGGCATCCATCTTGCCGCGCAAGGTATTGGCAATATTCCAGAGTTGCCTTTCCAGGTTTTGTTTCTGATCTTCCGTCACTGTGTTTTCCTTGCTATTTGTTGGACTGTGGAATGTACCCCAGAAACTGGGGTAAAGGCTAAACTTATATATATCGATCTGCCCTGTCCGAGCAGGATTCGAATAATAACCTTAAATAACTGCACAAGAGACTAAAACACTTACGGACTGGGGCCGACCCACCCGTCCCACAAGCACGATAACTCCTCACTTTCCACTGGACTTCAGCGGGCAGAAGAGCGTCACTGTGGGTACATGGAGACGGCAGGCGCCTTCGATCAACCCGCGCAGATGAGGTATGAGATGACTGAGATCAGCAACCGGATTACCGGGGTCAAGGCGATGGACTTGCCCTCGTTGCGCAATGAATGGCAGCGCCATCACCGGACACCCCCGCCACGACGCCTCAGCCGCGACCTGCTCATCCGCGGCATCACCTACACACTCCAGGCGCAAGCACAAGGTGGCCTGAGTAAAGCGACACGCCGCCGCCTGCAGACCTTGGCCAATACTTTTACCCGGACCGGCCGTATCACCCCGGAGGGCGCAACTGGTGCGTGAATGGCAAGGAAGGACTTATATCATCACCGTCACCGAAGGTGGCTATGATTATGATGGCGAGACTTACGACTCTCTGACCGCCCTCGCCCAGCAGATCACCGGTGCACACTGGTCGGGGCCGCGCTTCTTTGGACTCAAGGGCAAGGCCGGCCATGGGTAGGCCGGCTCGCAGCAAGTCCTCACCCCGCCCGGGGATCACCCGTTGTGCGATCTATACCCGCAAATCCCATGAAGAAGGGCTAGAGCAGGACTTCAACTCTTTAGATGCCCAACGTGAGGCCTGCGAGGCTTATATCTTAAGCCAGAAGCACGAGGGCTGGACCTGCCTGCCTGAGATGTATGATGACGGTGGCATCTCCGGGGCCACTCTCGAGCGGCCCGCCCTGAAGCGGCTGCTTGCCGATATCGAAGCAGCACGGGTCGACACCGTCGTGGTCTACAAGGTCGACCGCCTGACCCGCTCGCTCGGGGACTTCGCCAAGATCGTCGATGTGTTCGACCACCAGGGTGTGACCTTTGTCTCCGTCACCCAGCAGTTCAACACCACGACCTCCATGGGCCGCCTGACCTTAAACATGCTGCTGTCTTTTGCCCAGTTCGAACGAGAGGTCACAGGCGAGCGTATCCGCGATAAGATCGCCGCCTCTAAGCGCAAAGGCATGTGGATGGGCGGCCTGCCCCCGCTCGGCTACGATGTGCAAGACCGCAAGCTGGTGATCAACGACACTGAGTCAGACACAGTCCGCCACATCTATCGCCGTTATATCGACCTGGGCTCAGTCCGCACACTCCAGACCGAACTTAACCAATCCGACATCAAGAGCAAGCGTCGCCTTAACCGACACGGCCGCCCCACCGGGGGGCAGCCACTGGCACGCGGTGCACTCTATCATCTGTTGCAGAACCGCACCTACCGAGGTGAGATCGTACACAAGGAGACGGCCTACCCCGGCCGGCACGAGGCGATTGTCGATCAAGCACTGTGGGATGCTGTCCAGCGACGATTAGCCGCCAACCGTTGCGACCAGCGAAACGGCAGAACAGCCCGGCAACCCAGCCTGCTGACTGGTCTGCTTGTTGATGATAAAGGTGAGGGACTCACACCCAGCCATGCTGTTAAGAAAGGGAGGCGTTACCGCTATTACGTCTCCCGTCACCTCCTCACTGGCGGTAGACAGACTGGCCGTAGAGGATGGCGCCTGCCGGCCGCCGACCTTGAGACCCTGATCATCACCCACCTTAGGGGATGGCTCTGCGACCCGGCTGCGCTCACCGCCACCCTTGAGGATAACCCCAGGGATATCACGACCCTGGCTGTGTTGATCTCTAAAGCAAAATCGCTTGCCGACCGATGGCCCCAGCTGAAACCGGGTGATACAAAAGCCTACCTCAATGCCATGGTCAGACAGGTCACCATCATGTCCGATGCGATCACATTCGAGATGGATGGCGACCGGGCCACGGCCGCCATCTTGAAGGGGCCGGATGCAGCATCAGCGGGACCGGCAGGAAACCCGGTCACCCTGACGATCCCGGCCGTCCTCAAACGCACCGGTATCGGCATGACACTGATCGTCCCCGGTGCTCGCCGTGATGCCAAACCGGACCCGAGCCTGATACGGCTCTTCCTCAGGGCGTTTGCTATCCGTGATCGACTGGACCAAGATCCCAATCTCACCTTGTGCCGTATCGCAGAAGCTGAAGACGTCGTCCCATCGTACGCCACCCGGCTGCTGCGGCTGAGTTACCTCGCCCCGGACATCGTCACGGCGATTGTACGGGGACATCAACCACCCGGACTGACGGCCAACAAACTCATGGGCGACACCCGCCTGCCCTGTGAATGGCCGGCACAGCGGGCACTGCTCGGGTTCCCGTCTGCCTGATCTTCCATCCCTATTAACCTAACCCGCCGATTGGTTGTCTTGTGCAACTCGCAAGAGGGCGAAAACCCGTACCACTGACATGGCCTTAAGAGACACGGGCACAGAAACGAGCGCCCGGGCCACGTCCTTTCGTCTCTGCTAACGGAAGCGGGGCGTGGCGATACTGCAAGACTCTGATATTCAAAGTTAAACCGGGCAAGGAGAACAGAGATAACGTAGTGATATCAATTGCTTAGATGGGTGGCGGTGGAAACTGTCCGGGGCGAACCAGTCTCTGCTCATTTCCTTATGTAATCTCAAGATGCATTGAATACCACGAGCTCAATTCATCTCTGACTGGTTGCACAGAAGATGCCGGTGGCTAAGACATCGAAATGCCCGGAGCCGGTCTTTGTTACGACATCCAATATTGGCAATTTTGGCAGGCGTTTCCTGGCATTCGATTTCCAGGAGACCCTGCGGCGCAAGGCAAGGCCAAGCGGCCTGCATAAACAGGATCAGAGAGGCGCCAATCTATCCATAAATGGCTCAAACGCGGGGAGGCCGGCGGGCAATCATTTCCCTAATTTCCCCAGTCGCTATAAAAAGAACAATTTATCCCTTTGACACTTCAATTTATATAAATAGAATACCATAATACGTAAGCTCTTATCATCCATTGGTGCAGTGGTGCTATCTATAGCTTGGCTGACTACAAGTGTGTCACCACAGGCAGCTCAATCGAATCTTGCCGCCTGGCCAGAATTAAAAGGAAATGAAATCCATTTGTCCATGCATGCAACTGCTTCTTTATCTGGATTCTGAGCCAAAGACGAGGAGACCCAAATGAGAAATGTAAATTTTCGTTTCCAGGACATGTCTGAAAAGGTGGCATGGCGACGATTCGATATGCTTTTTAAGGGTACTGACAAATTAACGTAAATCTCCCCCTCTTTGTAGTAAAATAATCGCTCCCCTGTTCAATAATCAATGACTTAGACCACTTGCCCGTGCTGATTTTGGCTTCAAATCAGTTAACTTGTCAGTACCCGCTTGACCGCTCTAGTTTTGATTGTAATTTAGTTGAAGTGTCAGTATCAGCGTCGCCCAACTATAATCAATAGCCGTCAAACTAGCTACAGATGCTGGACAAAGCGTAACTATCTAATTTTTTGTCAGTGATGTATGTTTGCCAAGACGATGTTTGTAGTGAAGTGACGGCAACCATTTGGGATTGTGAGGATTTGGATTGGGCACGAACACAAAATTTCTCATCGAAAAGCTCCAGGCAATGGAGTTGTTGGACGACAGATTTTCTAAAATTCGAGTTGTCAACCGTGATCCAAATACTGGAAACAGAGGCGATCACGAGGGTTCGCTTTCGGTGATATTTAGGGCCAGAGACATTCAATCTAACCTTGATGTTGCAATTAAATTCTTTGACCCCGATATACAGGGTTTCAATGAAAGATATCGGATGGATTTGTTCGAGCGAGAATGTAAGCTTCTCGAGCGACTTGTAGGTACTGATCGTTGCCTACAGTTGGTGCAGACGCTTACCGAAATTACTATTTCCGTGACGGACAAGGAGTTGCAAAAAATATCGATATCTTGTGGCTATTTCGTACTTGAGTGGCTTGGTGATAGCATTGAAGATTACTTCCTACGCCTGCAATTGCACGATGCTAAAGTAAAATTGCTGTTATTCCGTGATATCGTGCTCGGAACCTTCGCGCTGCACCGTGCGAATATCGTTCATCGCGATCTCAAGTTTGATAACTTGCGACGAGCGAAAAGGATTAAGTCGAAAAAGATTAGTCTGGGATGTGTAGTCGTGATCGATCTAGGAGCGTCGTTGGATATGGATTCAGAGGTTATGGGGCTACCAAGTGACTACTCGGGTCCCGTGGGAGCATCAGCGTTTGCACCGATCGAGGCGCATCTAGGCTTAGCCAGTGTTCGTGAACTCGCGATGTATACCGACCTCTATGGGTTGGGCTGCATTCTGCATGACCTGTTTAATGCCGAGTTATACATTTCACGGCTACTTCAAGATCAGGGATTCAATGAATGCTATGGTGCTTGTCGCAGACATATGCTGTCCGTCCAGACAACGGCGACGGAACCTAGCGAATTGATCAAAGAATGGAACAAGATTATTCGATTAACACGTGCCCAGGTTAACCACCCTGGCATAGAGAGCGAAACTTCAACCGTTCCTTTAGCGCTTCGAGACTTGCTGAATATGCTCCTGAGATCGCTAACAAATATAGATTATAGTCGTCGTGAGACACGGATTGAAACCATCCTTCGAAGAATCGACTCTGGGTTACGAATTCTGGATAACCGCTTGGCGGAGAACCGGGCACGTCAGATACGGGACGAGCGTCGGTTAAGGCGGGAAAGGCAACAGCATCGGCAAGCGCAGCAATTAACTGAACAGGTATCATCGGAATAACTTTTAGGATCAATAATATGCTAAACATATCTGGCCCAACCGTGAGCCGAGAGATTGATGTCAAAGAACAAGAGACATATGTGGAGCTTCCCAATGACCACCTGACTAACACTCAGGTTGTTCTAGCCTCCGTACCTAAATTGCTTCAAGGAGTTCAGGGTCAACCCAAGGCTGAGTGCGCCCAAAGACAGACTACGCTCAACTTCCCAATGCAGAGTCTGTTGAGCGAACTGTCTAACCTGTTATCAAAATACGACGAGTACCATGACTCGGAAACATATCTGACGAGAATCGCAGGACTTGCCTCACTGGTGGGAGATTGGAGTCAAGCCTATAAATTCGCAGAAGAAGCGTTGCAACTCAATGATAGTGCGGAGTATCGATATCGTTTAGCTGAAATAGTCGCCAACATGGATGATGTGGAACGTGCGCAGAATGAGTGGAACTCGTTAGCGATCGAGGGACATCTTCCTTCAATCTTGCGACTTGCGGAGCTTTCAGTCAGCAAGAACGACTTTTCGGGCGCTTACGGCTGGATTGAAAAAGCTAGGTGCGTAGATTCAGCGGACTGGCGCGTTCACATGATTACCGGATCTTTAGATTTGATTTCAGGTCGTTATCAACAAGCTGTACACAACTTCAGGTCGGCGCGTGAGGAAAAAGGTAATTCAGTATCGCTTTATTACAATTTAGCGATAACACAGATCCTAAGCGGGCAAGTTAATCACGCCTTGAAATCGTTGAGAATTGCTGTCGGACTCAATCCATTTTCCAGGAAGGCACTCATAGCTTGGGCTGATCTGTCTTCGAAATCTAAACAGTTGCTTCCGGAAGTGTCCAAGGCTGTTGCTCGGTACCTAGCTTATTTCTCAGACGATAAATTGCTAACAAACCGGCTAGCCTTAATCTACTACGTGCAACACGACTTCTCCCGATCGCGAGAGGTTTTAGATCAAGCGAAAGCACGGTTTGATGACCCGTCAATCTGGAACAATCTTGGTGTTCTTGCTATTACGCGGCATGATTGGAACTCTGCATTAGGAAGTTTTCGGAAAGCTATAGAAACGGCGACTCGTCATGGACAACACTCACAGGAAAGGACGGCAACTATCGTAACTGCAAATCTTGTTGGGGTGCTCAATAAAATGGCTCAGTTTGGAGAAACAGCCAAGATTGCAGAGTCTTATATCGCCTCTACAGACTTGCGCGACTGTCTAGTCGGCGAGTCGTCGTATCGAATTCCAGAAGCACTAGTTCGCGCCCAACTCGAACTTGGAAACGCAACTTCAGCAATTAAGATGGCTGAAGGCTGGGTACGGACGGTGGTACATCCCCGACTTCGAGTAAGCCTAGCCAATACCCTAGTTTGTTATTTTAGCTTAGTAGAAAAAAATTTACAGAAGGCGCACGAACTAGCAATGCTGGCCTACGAAACGCAAATGAATGATGACATGAGGGACGACGAACTCTGGAAAGTTTCCGTAAACAATCTTGCATACGTATGCATTGAAGATGGCAAATTAGAAGATGCGGGTCAGTATTTGGCCAGACTACATGGGCCTATTGATCGCGGAAAACAGTACGTTTTCGCAACGAGAGGCTTTCTTGCTCTCCGTCTCGGTCAGCTAGAACGAGGAAAAAATCTCTATAAAAATGCGATCTCGGTTACTAACAATCAGGCTACAAAGAATTTGTTCCGTCTCAAGCTAAATTGGGAATTGGCCCAATACTGGGCTAGGGCCGGAGATAAGAGCAGAGCGCTTAGACTAGCTAGGCGTGTCCAAAAGGTTTCTCTAAAGGGAGTCTGGACCCTGCCGTTCATAAAGCGCGAAGCAGGAAGACTGGAAGCAAAGCTCAAGAAGATTGAGTGAAGATCGCCAAATAGCACCCACTCAGACTACGGCCCTTGCATAAATTTTATCCCATTTCCCGCTTCAGCCCGTGTTCGATAGTAGCGCCGATTGACGCGTCCTAGTTGAGCAAGCTATAGAAACTGTGATAGATATGATCTGTTAGGACAGTTCGTGTTGTACTAACCCCTTTTTAGGAGCAACACGATGATAGGTGATGGAAAAGAGATAAAACGTAAACTCCGTATTCTGAAACATACAGAACATTGCGGTTATTAGAAAAACCTGCCGCTACTTTGGTGCTGCCCACTCATCAAGCATTACAATAATGATTCACACAAATACTAACTTAAAAAGTGGTGCCGTTACCGGGGGCAGGTCAGTTATGGATAGTCTCTGGGATCAGATCACGCTGTGCAACGCCATAGCTTCGCAGTTTATCCGTTACAATTTGCCTGGGTGCGCCGCCCTGTCTTCGCAGCAGGCGTTTGAAGAATCGCTTTGCTGCTGACCCATCACGGCACGACTGTAAAAATACATCAATCACTTCGCCATCTGGGTCAACGGCTCGCCACAGATAGTGCTGCTTCCCGTTTATCTTAACGAAAACTTCATCTATGTAGAATGTGTCTCCATAACCTGTGTGTCGGCGCTTCAACCGCCTGGTATAAATCCGGCCAAACTTGATGCACCCTAACCTGATGGATTCATAGCTGACGATTATTCCACATTGTGCCAGCAGATCTTCAATATCCCGGTGGCTGAGATTGAATCAAAAGTAAAGCCAGACTGCATAGCTGATGATAGCGGGTGGATATCGGTGACGTTTGTATGTATTCATACCGGCATTATCCATTTTCGGGAATTGAGGTGTCAGTACCTCTTAACGAGATTTTTCGCATATTACCTGGATTAGTTTATGGAGAGAAACCAATCAGCCGTTCAAATCGAGGATCAGCTTCAAGCTCCGGCGCAGTAGCTCGCATAGCCTCGAGACAGGCTTCAAGATCGCTCAGTAGCCCAGCCCTGTCGCCAATGACTAGGTTCAGAAACTCCAGCGTCTCCTTCGGGTACCTTCTGCACAAATCCGATTCATGAAGCTGATGGACCAGATAATAAGGGCGGGTTAGTGGCTGGAACCAGGCGCGGAGAAGCCTCAATGCTTCTGGGAACGCATCCTGTGCTACGACGCATAGGCAGCCGAGACTTTCAGAGATGACGAGCGAAATGTTATCTCGGCTCTTTGGCCAGACGCCGTGCAGATATGGCTTGATTCGGTTCGCCCAGTAGTCGGCGCGCTGGTCGCCAGCTCCTTCGAGCGCACTCACTAGTGCCTGGGCCGCGTGGCGCAGTCCATCCGGTGGCAGTGCGCAGGTGGCTTTAGCCAATTCAGCGCTGGTAAAGGTGTCTTCCAGGCCGAGGGCCGCGAGTGTCAGTATCGAAGCGTACTGCCGGTCGTGTTTGCCCAACTCTGCGTAGTATTGCGCAGTGTCGAGGAAGGCAGGTTTGAGCTCCTCCATCAAAGGGCGGTAAAGTCGCGGTGACCAGAGGAAACCTTTCCATGCGGCTCGTGCTTCGGTTGTGGAGCGCTGCCAGCTGAACAACGGTGTCAGGTGTTGTATTACCCAATCCTGGTCTACTCGAAATAGAGCGATCACGTGGGCCGCCAGCAAAACGCGGCCATGTCGGAACTTGCCGACCCGCGTGTCGCAGATTCTGGAAAACCTGGGGTTCAAGTCACAGCCTAACCTTTGGTCATCTTCCAGTGGGGCCCGGTACCACCATCGAAGCAGAGCCTCCGTCACCTGTCCCACCGGATGGTTAATGGCGAGGCCCACCACGTCGTCGGAATCATCCTCCTCTTCGTACTCCAGCCCGAGCACCCTGTCGCATAGCGTGAGGAACATCTCTTCCTGGCTATCAAATATCTTGGCTACAGTTCGTAGCCAGAAACTCACTCCGTGGCTGAAGGTTTGTAGACTCTCATCTGGTGCTTGAGCCAATACTGACGCTATAGCGTCCCAAGAGCATTCGATCAGCGCCTCCTCCGACCACGCCTGCAGCGCTTCGCGCCAGCGGCGTCGTGGCCAGATGTCCTGCATCGCCAAGTCAGACAATACCGAGACGGTCGCACCGAAGTCATCGCGGCAACGCTTGACCCAGTCGTCTCGCTGCCAGGAATCGTTGTCCGCGTTTTCCCTGACCCATTCAATCAGTTCGCTAGGTTCATGTGGTGTCGTGACGAATTCACGCAACCCATCACCATCACCCATCCAGTAAGAAAACTCGTCACGTTCATCCGCAGCAAGATGCCACTCCGGGTACTGTGCGGAGAGTGCCTCCAGCCGGCCCTTGCCAGTTATACCCAAGACCGCACCGGTCTCAGCGATCTTTACTAGTCGCAGCCAAACCTCCCGGTCTACGATCCTAGTCCAGTGCTCGAGTTCGATGTCATCCTTGAACATGTCACGGGGCGGTCCTACAAGGATAGCCTGCTCGAGTTCTGCCAACATGGGCACATCGAGCTGTGGAGCCAGAGCAACTAACAACCGCATCACCTCTCGTTCGGTTTCCACCGACCACAGCCAATAATATTCATCCGCAAGCAGCCAGTCGAACGTCCGCCGGTGGGGAATGATACCTTCCTGTGCAGCAGCGAAGAATGAGAGCCGCCGGAAGAGCGGATAAGGTGTATGAGACCACATCTCTGCCGCGACTCTCGCTCGCTCGGGCGATTGTGCCGCTGTGGCGAGCCAAGCATCACGAGTCAGGTCGATCAAGGCCGTCCAGTCGTATAAGTTTCTGTTCTGAGCGTGCTTACTGATTGAGGGTTGACTAATATAAGAGAGATCCCTTCTGTCCTCTGCGCCGTCCAGTTCACGCATCAGGTCCAGAGCATCGCGAAGCAAAGTGCTGAAGTCCATCAGTAAACTAGGTAGGATTATAGACCAGCACTCGTTGCTTAACAGATCGTGCAAGTTCGAATGGACATGATCCGCAGACAGCACTATTTCCCAATCGACAAGATCCTTTATACGCTCCGTATCAGGGCCATCGTCCTCTTTGGACGGCCAGTGGAACGGCTCGCGCAGTGATACCCGTGGTGTCAAAATCTCACGCAGCTCCATGCGCAAGGTGGTGGTGAATCCATCGCGCTTGAAACGGTCACGCCAGCGGTAAGGATCGAAGTCGCGCGCCCGAGATTTTACCCGACCGGTTAACAGCAGGCGCCACAACGTGCTCATCTGGGGCCGTGGAATGGCGTTGGGCGCATTGGCACGAATATTCGCCAGTTCGGCCGTTTTGCCGTCGCACTCGAGCTTAACGAGTTCGTCTAGACGATGCTCTACACGCCTGACCAGTTCCTCGTGCAGCTGCCCGCCGCGTTTGGACAACCAAAGTAGCAGGGCTGGATCGTCGAGATGGCGTATCAGCCAGCGTGCCAATTGCCTCATTACATCGTCCCAGTAGCTGCCGCGTACCCCATCGTCAACAAGTACCATATATGGAGCTAGGTTGTAGTGCGATGGCCTGCGAGTCAGGCTGAACGTGAGACTGCTATCATGGGTCACCGTAGGCGACACCCCGAAGCGAGGCAGGTCGGTATGACGGTAGCGCTCCTCGCTCAAGTGCTCCAACCAATCCAGCGACGGGACCGGATCGAGCTCGGCGAAGCGCTTCGCAGGGAGACCACCCGGGTCACTCAGCGCCCATAGTAGACGTCCGACAAAGTCGTCCTGTTTGGTGCTTGCCAAGGGTCGCGCCATGGCACACTCGATAACGATGCGCTCCTTTCCACGTACTCCGTCGCGGTAGGTCTCGGCCCAGACCCGCAGAGTCTTGTGCAGATAGGCGTGACGATTGTGCTCGCAGTAAAGAATAGGTGTGACATTCTTTGCTCGCCACTCGTTGGCGCGCTCCTCCTCCTTGCCTTTGGAGTAACTACCAAAAGCGAACATTTCCGGCGGTGATTCGCCTAGCAGGCGATCCGCAGCGAGTGCGTCCATCATGTAGCGCAGCACCGGGTCATTGATGCTGTAACCAACAAAGCACACTGTGTAGTTGCGAAACAGCTCGCTCACAAAACGCGCTGCCCAGCGCTCCGTGAGATAGGCCAGGCCGAAGTCACCGCTGGAGACGACCAGACGATCCAGTTCGCTTGGTGTCGGTGCGGCGGTCAACAGGCCATGCAAATACACCAGCCCGTCCCATCGATTCTTCGGAACCGGCAACAAAGGCGCTTGAAAGTGCTCGACCGACAGCGATTCAGCGGCTATTACTTCCTCGAAAAGACGGTCGAAGTTGGTAGTGATCAGCCGCGTGCAGCCTTCACGGTTCTTACCTAGCGTAAGTAAAGCCTCATGGGTCGCGGTCGCATCCGGGGCGCTGAGGTCAGGTGTCAGTATACCTGCCAGCACCGTCCGCACCGTCTCACGGCCACCAACGATGTCTCCTTCCAGCAAGCCTACGGCAGTATCGAACTGCCCGGCGTTGATCGCCGACTGTTGTACCTCATTGGGTGTGACTGCCAAGTCTGCATAGAGTTTCTTTACGAGACCGGCAAAGTACGGTAGTCGCGCCGGGCACGAAATTCCAGCGCCGCAGAAAAGCACCACACGCCCATCCTCGTGCGCCTGCAGCAGAAGTTCTGGAACGTCGGGACCACCACGGACAAACTGCATTCAGTTGGCCTCAAATGGCAGGGTCCCCGCTCTGGAAGTTTGGTGCGTTCTGTGGTTAGTATTTTCTTTGGACATAGGTAATAGATTATTCCGGGGACATGGGTAGCACTTTTGGGACGAAGGGGTTGTCCTTGACGGGCTCGACCCGGTTTTCATTCTGATACAAATAGCCTACATCATAGTACATGAAGCTAACAAGCCAGATGTGGTGATCAACTTCGCGGATGCCAACATACTGGCCTGTGATGACGGTGCTGAGATTGATTTTATGTCGATTGATACAGGTGCGCCCACACTGCATGACCTAGAGTGTGATTTAAATCGCCTCACCCCCTGCTCTCCCTCACGCGGCTCGGCGAGGGAGATGGTGCTGCTTGATGATTGGCGGATTGCGAGGTATCGCCGGACCTCCCACATCTGCTCCCTATGGGCAACACCGTCACTCCTAAGCCTGTCTGTCACCCTCTTTCCGAGCTCGCCACCGTGACGTTACAACCATCGCCTGAAGCATATCCCTTTACAGCCTTGCCGTCCTGGTGCGACTGTAGAAAACCATCAATCACTTCACCGTCGGTCAATAGCACGCCATGGAAATGGCTGCTGGTCATGCATCTTCACAAATACCTTATCAATATGGAATGGATCGCCCTATCCCTGATGTTTACACGTTAGCCGTTTAGCGTAGTTCAGGCTAAATATTTTACACCCACATCGAATCGATTCATCACCGACGATAACATCCTGCTCTGCTCACCATGCTTCTATATCTTAATGACTCAAATTACAGCGATAATAAGGCCAAACAGCCTATTGGATCATGTCAGGTGGGAACCGGTGTCGTTTGTATAGGTTTTTGATCTATTTATTCAGGAATGATGACCCGGTTCAACTTAACTTGGCAGCATCCTGATTAGCAGTCACATTAAGCAATCAACTCTATAATACCCATTATTATCATTACCAATATTAACAATATTACAGGCAATACAATTAGCGCACACCCAGCCCTCATAATTAAAACAGCTGCACTATCACCAAACGGCTTGTCGATACCTGAGGTACATATAATTTAATACTTGCACATCACCCGGACCCGCACCACCATCCTTCACCTGTGAAACAATACCTACAAACTAGACTTTTCGCATTGCAATACGACCACGCCCATTGCGACTCTGGTGGGTTATGAGTGTTTCCCATTAAAATCCAGATCAAGTTTAGGAGGAATGACAAGTAAGTGAGCAATCCGTAGAATAATGTCGGGTATAAGAGTCAAACAAGGGTGTTGAACGGATACCAACTGGCGTTACGCCGTAAACCTGTCTTTGGAAGTAAAGATAACCATGGAGAAAGAACCAAGTGCCTCTATTTGATACTTCAGGAAACAGGCTTTCTGTAATCGAGCAGAAGAATTTTACCGCAGAAAAGAATTTACAGTATTTAATTGAAAGAATCTTGGGGCTGTGTTCAATTACCGATTCGTCGCAACGGAATTTTCAACCGGTGCACAACATGCTGGACGTGTGGATAGTCTTACTCTCTCAGAAGAAGGCAACCCGGTTATCATTGAATACAAAAAAGCGGCATCGTCAGAGCTAATCACCCAAAGCTTATTTTACTTGGATTGGATTCAAGATCATAAGGGGGACTTTGAGCTGGCGGCACAAAGCTCTTTAGGAAATAACATTAAGGTTGACTGGACAGATGTAAGGGTCATTTGCATCGCACCGAATTATAAAAAATACGACCTGCATGCAGTTCAAGTAATTGGAGCCAATATCGAACTTTGGAAATACCGTCTATTTTCAAATAATTCACTGTCCCTTGAAAAAGTTTTTCATGCTTCCAGGTACACTGAGTCATCATCGCCATCAACTAAAAGCATTGGCAACAAAAACCCCATCATGGTTGCAGCGGGCAAAAAAACAGCCCAAACAAGAGCTACATCCACCTACACGTTTGATAAAAACCTTGAAGGTAAAAGTGCAGCTATTCAAAAGCTGGCCGCTTGCATCCGTGAGTTCATTCTGGATCTTGATGAGTCTATAGAGGAAGCACCGAAGACGTTCTATGTTGCATACAAGGCCGCTCAAAATATTGTTTGCATGGAGGTTAGAAGAAAAACTATCAAACTGTTTTTAAAGCTCAAGCCATCCGATATCCCCACAGAAACCAAGCATTACCGAGATGTTACCTCTATTGGGCATTATGGGACTGGTGATGTTGAGTTCACCCTAGCCAATGAAAGTGAGTTTGAAAGCGTGAAACCATTTATCGAACTTGCATATAACAAGGCAGGCGGGTAATCGCGAGATTATAAATTACCAGATCGGTAAACGGGGCTGAGCGTTAAGCAGAAACTATCTATTTTGTAGTAAGAATCACAATAACAGAGACCGGAAGTCAATGGCTTAGACGTGGTAGGGTGAGGCTTGAACGCGGCCAAACAATTTAACTTGACGTTATTCTTCTATTGATTTATCTGGCAATCCAAGCCAATTCAAAGATTGTAGACTGTCATAAAATTTTTTGGCAATGGTCATGGGCATGGTCTTGGTCTTGCGTTTATTCAGAGTCAAGTCTGGCATCAACCTGTCAATATCCGCGAGTACTTTCTGCAAGGACGATACTTCTTTATATGAAAGTGCAGTTGCGCGGGACGATAGTGCAACAAGTAGTGAACTTCGAAGGTCACGGAAATATGCAAATCGCACTAAATCTCCTGGAATTGGTTTTTCTATTACATGGGGCGCCTCTATATCAGTAGCAGAAAACATCAGCTCTGCTTTAGTTACAATAAGATCGCGGATGTAGGGAATTTGTTCATGCCGGTCTCTTAATCTGACAAACAAGTGCCATATACCAAGAATTATAGAAGTAGTGACACCAGCACCTATGCCGATGAATAACCCTTGCACAATTTCATCCATTAATTTCTCCTATGCCATATGAATCAGACACACAGCCAATATAAGAAAAAATAGCCCCTACCTTATTATTACTCTATAATCACACTGAGCGAATGCATTTCTTACTGATGATTCTACATCTGAGTTGATTGGATGGGTTACACTGGCAATGCATTTAGCAACATAATTGATAATTACATCATTTGGTTTTTTCATACAAACCTCTCTTCGTGAATGGTGTGATTGTCAGAGACTGGGGTGTGGTGACCCTAGGTCTCAACCTAATCCATTTTATATGTTAGCAGTTGCCAACTGATCAAAGGTATATAACTCCTATTTCAATGGATGGTGATCAATCATAGTAGGGGAACGGTTGTGTTTCATTATGAAATAAGGGAGTAAGCTATATAGTTCTCATAGTTGTCCCTACGCCCGCCTGCCTTTGTCAATTGATGTGTAATGGGGCAGTTATCACTATTGGTTGCGTCCTCGCCTTTCGTATCGCAACTCGTTATAACAAGGAGCCACCTGGCTCCGGCTCTGTTCCCCTTCAGAACTTTCAAAACCGGCCAAATGGTACCCTTTAGAATGACAATTGGTCACGCTACAGTTCCTTCACTACATATGGGCGATGGGCCTGCAATAACGAACGATCCAATATGAAACTAAGCGTAGCGTGAAATCAACCCCTCGAAAACTGGGATAATAGATGAGACGTGATGCAGGTTGTCTCGCGGCGAGTCGGTACTTCGTACGGGCCGCAAGCCATCGTTCTGCAGAAGCATGGCGGTGGAATCGGTTTCGTCGGTTTTATCGGTTATAGAACGAGGGGTTGCGGAAAGTGTCCCCAAGGATATAGGGAGTAGGCTTGCTGGCGACGAACCAGGGAGCCGGACAAGAAGCCCGGTATAGCAACCACGAACTCAACCCTAGCGACAGGGCGGCCGAGACGATCTAAGTGGGGGACTGATTGGGGGACTTAATTAAAATAATAAATTAAGGTAACTCAATTATTTAATATATATTCATAGCGGTGGCGGCTGTCCCACACGAACCTGTCTCCGTTCTTTTCCTTATGTTATCTCAAGATGCATTGAATACCACGAACTCAATTCATCTCTGACTGGTTGCACAGAAGATGCCGGTGGTTAAGACATCGAAATGAAAATGCCCGGAGCCGGTCTTTGTTACGACATCCAATATTGGCAATTTTGGCAGGCGTTTCCTGGCATTGATTTCCAGGAGACCCTGCGGCGCAAGGCTAGGCTAGGCGGCCTGCATAGACGGGATCAGAGATGCGCCAATCCATCCATAAATGGCTCAAACGCGGGGAGGCCGGCGAGCAGTATCAACTACAGCTACCAACTGATGCCTGGCGAATCTCTGCCATCAACTGGGAATTCAGCACTGAACGCGGAGGGGGTCGATCCGTCTTCAACGTATTGTCCCTCTTCACACCAAAAACCGATTTTGTTTTCGCTGGGGTCGCCGCCATTTTGAATAATCATCGCCTGCACATTGGCGTTCAGGAGCTTTATCACCATATCGCAGTTGCCCTGATTGTAAAACGGATTGAAAGAGCCACCGTCGTCAGAGTCGAAAGTCGCAAAATGTCCCCTCAAGTCAGCTGACATGGGCGAATTCCTGTACAGCGTATAAGTGCGTGTTTGGGCGCAGCTGGAAGTGAGCGCAGCAAGCAATAAAAAATTCATGATTATTATTGTCTTATTCATCTAATACTCCACAAATTGAAATCAATATTCTACAGCA
The DNA here is from genome assembly GCA_965226155.1 of Gammaproteobacteria bacterium. GTDB lineage: Bacteria > Pseudomonadota > Gammaproteobacteria > Eutrophobiales > Eutrophobiaceae. The sequence goes on along the minus strand of OZ245331.1, from coordinate 1,835,010 downwards.
CGAAAGTTGATTTTATTCGCACACCTTAATCAAATCACTCCAAATTTTTGCTTGATGATCTATTAGTTCGGCTTCATAGGGATGCTCTGCCATAATTTCACGCAACGTCTTTATATAATATTCCGCACCTTCTGGGGCGATACACGGGCCTTTCTCATGAGCAGATGCCAGTATTGATGTCTTGATTGTATTTAGCTTGTCGTTGTTCGCCAAAATGTTGATCCTGACTGTGGCTTTTTCAGCAAACTCCGACAGTATTACTGCATTGTCAATGTTCGATGAAACAAGCTTAGCCAACTCATCCAGTTCGCTTTCCTGTGCCTGAACCCCGGTTGCCAGCAATAATAGGAATATAAAACGCTTCATAGCGGTCTCCCAATCGATACTAAGATAATTAATTTCATTCAGAAATACCGCATGTAGTGTGTGAGCAGTTGTATATCATTCTGTATACATATAATTAGGTGTTTATCCCCTTGACACAACATAGTTAATTCTCTATAATTTGGCACATAAACTTAAAAAGGCGATTAACATGTGTTCAATTACCCGTTTCATTAAGCAATATCCGACTGACGAATCCTGCCTTGAAGGCATTATGAAATTGCGTTACGGTGGCACAACGCTTAATTGCCCGAAGTGCCAACAGAACGCCCGTTTTTACCGGGTTAAAAGGGAACGTGCTTATATATGCCAGCATTGCAAATATCAGCTTTTCCCTTGTGTTGGAACGCCTATGGAACGTTCCCGTACTTCCCTGCAAAAGTGGTTTATTGCTATTCACCTGTTCTGCACGTCCAGACATGGCGTAGCGGCAAAGGAACTTCAACGTCAGCTTGGTGTTACGTACAAGACGGCCTGGAGAATGGCGCATGAAATCCGTAAGTTTATGGCAGAAGTTGATAACGAATGGCCGCTCGATGGGGATGTTGAAGCTGATGAGACTTATATCGGTGGGAAGCGTCCAGGAAAACGTGGACGCGGGGCAGCTGGCAAAACGGTTGTATTCGGTATGCTGGAACGTGGCGGCGATGTCATGACTAAGGTTGTCCCTGACGTCAAGATGCGTACCTTGCAACCGATTGTTGTTGAGAATGTCAAAGCAGGTTCCACTATTCACACTGACGAACTTCGTTCTTACAAAGGACTGGATAAGTCTGGATACGACCACATGACGGTCAATCATGGCGCGGGTCAATACGTCAGACTCAATAGCCACGTCAACAGCATTGAAGGCTTTTGGGCGCGTCTCAAGTTGTCTATTCGTGGGACTCATGTTCATGTTTCTGGGAAGCACCTTTGGAAGTACGTGAAGGAGTTTGAGTATCGCTACAATCGCCGGAACCGGCCTGAGTCGATCTTCCGCGATCTGTTCGCTTCCCTGTAACCATTGCTGATAGCACCCGGTTAAATCGCCGGGTGGCGATGTGTGTAGGGTAGGTGTCGGTCTGTTTTCTCATAAGTCCTCCTATGCCATATACCCTAACCGCTTATTCTGCCGTCTCAAGCCAGATAGCGTGAAGGTGTTGGATTTCAATCTGTTGCACGGGCCGCATAGCAGGATACGGTTCGATATATGATTAATCCCGCCGTCAGAACGCGGGGTATTGTGGTCCAGTTCAAGGTAACGCGGATCATCGAACGTGCGGTCGCAGCCTTGGCACTTTGGGCTATGTTGCGTCAGCAGGAATTCGTACATCTCAGCACGGCTCATTTTCTTGCCTTCCGGTTCCTTGACTCGTTCCTTTACTCTAAGGAATGGTGTTGCGGTCTCACCGTAGTCGGTGCGAACTGGTAACTCTTTTGTATATTTAACATCACCGAACAAACCGACTTCATTATGCAACCTGTTAACAACTGTCTCGTGCGCCTTGCCCCATATATCGATTCCAACCCACTGTCGACCCAAACGTTCGGCAGCTACACAAGTTGTCGCGCAACCTGAAAACGGGTCGAGCACCATATCGCCCTCATTGGAACTGGCTTTTATGATTCGTTCGTAAAGTTCAAGGGGCTTTTGAGTTGGGTATCCGGTGCGTTCTTTTGCCACCGCGTTGATCGGCGGAATGTCTATCCAAATATCTTCAACGGGATTGCCCTTCGACTCGTCCAAGTGCCGCTTTACCCGCACCATGTTTTCGGACGTGAAGACGAGTCGACCTTGGCTCCATGCCTCATCAATCCGGTCCTGATCCCATATCCAATGCTTGCCGTTAGGCGGTGCCATGACCTTGTCGCCAAAGCGGCGGGGAGGGCCTTGGCCCGCTTGTGTGAAGTTGTCGAGCCCATAGCGGCGGCCAGTGTCCCGCTCTGACTTTCCGTAGTGGCGAGCAACGCGCTCCTCTGACAGTGGGGTATAGATATTGTTCCACGTCGGCGTGGTCGTCTTGCCATAAGATAAAATCGTGTCGTGTACGCAACCAAATCCCTTTGTCTGGGCTTTAGAAGATCGGATTTTCTGCCATATCACTTCATTCCTGAAGTTCCTGTATCCAAATATCGCGTCCATGACCGCTTTGAGATAATGGCTGGCAATCGGGTCACAATGCAGATAAATAGAGCCTGTTGGCTTCAGTAGCCTACGCATGGCTAACAGGCGCACGGCCATGAAACACATGAACGCGCCCATACCGTCGGAGTGTGCGTAGCGCGCGGACTCTATAGCTTCCATCAGGTGCGGGTAATCGTCTTTTATCTGGTCAATCCATTCTTGATGAACGTCTTTCTCCCATGACCACCTGTCCTGGAACTTGGCTCCGGCTGCCAAGCTGTCTGGCGTAGCGTGGAAATCCTTACCCTTGTTGAACGGCGGGTCGGTGGCGATCAGATCAACACTCTCGCTATTCATGGCCTGCATGAACTTGAGATTATCGCCGTGAAACAGGGTGCGGTTTTGCCAGTTAGGAGTCATTGCTTTTTATGGTTACTCCCATATCGTTATTCTTCTTATAATACCCCTTCCTCCAATAAGTCCACATTGCTTTTATTCGAAGGCATGGCTTATTCCAAGGGGGCAATCCTAACGTCACGGTGGGTTTCGACAGCTTGAATTTTGCTGATATTGGTTTAGCTTCTAAACGACATTCCTTACTATAAGAACCAAATTTATATCGCAGCATAAACCATTTCGGAAAAGGTTCTTTGCCTTTAGGTTCCAGCCTGTATTCAAAAAGCCATGACGCGAAAACATACGCAACAAACCCAGCAGGCAAAGCAAGTCCGCCAGCAATAAAATGAGTTATGTCGCCTGTCAACATAAATTCCACTGAACTGAACACGATTGATGACGCAGCAACAAACCATAATTTTGGGCGCTGGATAAGTTGCATAAAATGATTCCAATCCATCCCATAATGCTATCCTGCGCCTTCTGTTGTGTCAATGGGATAAACGCCTAAAAGTTTGATGAATACCCTTATCGAATATCTATGAAGGACCTTATTCTTTTTTTACATACATAGCCTAATTATCATAGCCTCTCCTGTGAAAGGGTGTCCGTTCCGGTCCAATCCCTGCTTCAAACCGATTAAACAGGCCAAGTGTCCCCTTCAGGGCTGGATTTAAGGCACTGGGCTATCGTCACCGGGTACACGTTTTCTGCGGGGTGTGGCCAAGCCAAAGGTTCTTTCCGCTTCCCTAAAGTCGCCACGTTCTGCTATAGGTAACAACTGCGCCAAGTAATCCCGCCACCGGCCTACGTCCGCCAGCACGATAGCATCGGCCCGAGGGAGCGGCGGATACCGGATATTTTGCGCACTGAGTTCTGCGGCCATGCCCTCCAGCCGAGTCTTCATGGTGCTCCAGGGGTCTGGGTCATCTAGAGGCGTTGTGTCCGCCCTGCCATACAGGCAGGCCTGAAAGTCTTCGCTGAGTGCCTTGAGACGCTCCGAATACATTCTATCTACCCATATAGTACCACAGGTAACGATGCGCTCCTCCTCCTCTTCCTCCTCCGGCACTGTCGTAGTTTGACCTGACCGCACCTTCGACCAACGCCAGATGTTAGGTATGACTCTGTCGTACCCCATGCCTATATCCCAGTACGAGTACGGCCCCTTCAGCCAACGCCAAATGTTAATCGTGACTCTCACCCCTGCGGTCACTAGGCACACGGCCAGCACACCAAGCCCTATCCAGCCCCATGGCACGGTATACAACTCTGCCGCTATTTTTGCTAAGAATGAATAAACGAGTATGTCAGACATCAGACTGGCATCGCACTCATATATTCTCTGTGCAAGACGGGATGCCAGGCATCATCGCCGTTGTGGATGAACCAATGGAGCTCCCGGAGGGTCGACTGCCCTTAAATTCTGGCCGTGGAGTGATAAATTGGTGAGACAGTATTTCCAGCCCAGCCAAGTCCTGATGATAACTATCTGATTAGACCGGTGATTTATCATCGTATCGAATTCAAACTCCACTGAGTTGTAAACTCCTTTACTCTCTCCATGGTAGGCATTCAATGCCTATATGCCCACATCTCTATAATGTTGTGAAAAATAACAAAGCCAAAAGGTGCTTATTTCGTGAGCGATTCCGTATCTGGTAATATACGGATCATAAACGAGAAAAGCCGGTGGTCTATAACACCTCAACTGACTTCTCGGACTTTTAAATCACAAGTTATACAAGGAGCAGGGATGGCGAGAATCAGGAGCCCTAAGAGTTTTTCCGATCACTTCGGGATCCCGAGTGCCAAGTTGGCGCGGCTGGGTGTGTTGGACCCCACGCTAAACGTCGATACTCGACTATTCATCGACCCCCTCCTCCTAGCGAAAAGCCGCCACTCAGAGATATCGAAGGGTGCAAGGCCCACCTACGAGCAACACTTCACGAAGGTCATCAAGTTTCTCCGAGCAACGAAAGGTACTGGCGACGTGGCGTGGCGCAGCACCCAGCGATTACTGTCCTTCCCGGAGATCAAGTGGACCTGCCTCGGCTACGGCGCGCAATCCGTTTCCGGCAGTGGCTCCGGCAATGAGATGACGGGCCAATTCATCGACACAGCTCGCCAGATTGTGCAGCTTGGTGTCGACGATCCCGATTTGTTCGCTGCGATGGCACTGTTCGAGGAAGGCGTTGGACCTGATCGCATAAGCGATATGACCACCAATGTAATCTTCGGCGATCTCCTGCAATTTAATGCGCGGGTGTTGAAGGGACTGAATATCCCGGTACAGGCGGTGAACTTACCTCTGCGTAACGGCAAGATCTTTGACGCGGCTCTGCCGATCAACCCTTTTATTCGCGGTGGCGGTCCAGTCGTGCTTCTTCCCAATGATATTCTGCGTGATTTACCTATCGTGACCGACTGGTCGGACGTTGCGGACGCGGCATCAAAGAACGAACAGTTGCGGAACCAGGTAAATCAACAAATAGCGAAGCTCTGGGAGGTGAAGAGTCGTAAGAACAAGAGACAGCTACGCAAGTGGGCCATGTCCGGTAGTGACCAATTCGAGACTCTCCTCGACATGATCCGGAGCGCCGACGCCCGTCCCTACGACACGGAGAGCGACCCACTCGGCGAACTCGTCTGGCGACGGATAGCAACCACGTTGGCGTCCGACGCGCCCTTCACTATCAAACAGCCCGCCTTGCTAGATACAGCTGGCGTTGCGACAGTCGTGGAACAGATCATTGAGCAGTTCCGCTTCCTTATTGAGGACAGGCGACTATCGAAAGAATTGTATCATGCAGGCGAACCGCGTCCTGAGCGGGCGGCGCAACGACTGTTCTTCGCCGTTGCGCACGCATACTGTAAGGCAAACAACCTTGACCTAACGCCGGAGGCCGACACAGGCAACGGTCCGGTCGATTTCAAGGTATCTAACGGGTACAATGGCCGTGTGCTAGTCGAGATAAAGCTTTCCCGCAACAGCAAACTCGTCGCGGGATACACCCGTCAGCTCGAAACCTATAAAAAAGCGGAAGAAACCGTAAAGGGCTACTATCTGGTAATTGATGTAGGTCTGATGGGTAAGAAGGCACAACTATTGTTACAGGTGAAGAACCAGGCCGCCTTGAAGGGCAACCCGGTTTCGCCCATCGTCTTCGTGAACGGTTTGCAAAAGCCTTCCGCCAGCAAGCTTTAAACTCCCATCTGCTTCACTTCGTCATCTGCGAGGCGAAATCAGAAATTTAGTTCACCTTCTTCGCCAGCACTGGCCTCATCCCTGTACGAACAGAAGCTGCCGATCACCGGGTAGAGCCATGATCCCAACGGGTGAAAGCAAGAGCCGACGCGAAATGTTTACCCTCTAAATAGCAACTCATCCCCAGACCCAGGAACCATGGTTGCCTTTCTCGAATTAAAGCAAAGATAATCGGCTGAATCTGCCGGTCAAGGCCCTCTTTCACTGGCTTTCTGTGTCACGGCATGGATGAATGGTGGGTATGAACAGCAACCTGTTAACTCACCTGCCCTCCCTGGAAGACTTGACTTCGGCTGATTTCCCAACGCTGAAGGCGTGGGATGAAAAGCTGGCAGGGTCACCTCCTCCGAAGCTGTATAAAAGCAATCTGTTGAGGTTGCACCTCGGCTGGATGATACAAGCACGACAACAACAACTTAAGCCTGGTGCACTGCGACAACGCTTGCTTAAGAAAGCCCTGCAGTCTAATCAATCCCCTGCCCTGACTTATTCCCCCGGGACACGGCTGATCCGGGAATGGCGGGGGCAAACCCATGAAGTCACTGTCATGGAATCAGGTTATTCATACCAAGGTCAACACTACCGCAGCCTGAGCAGCGTGGCCGGTGACATCACCGGCTCACATTGGTCAGGACCCCGGTTCTTCAGGATGGGAAAAGGGAGGGCTGCATGACTATCGTGTCCTCTAAAAGCAAGCAGTGTGCCATCTATACCCGTAAATCCTCCGAGGAAGGGCTGGAACAAGCATTCAATTCCCTAGATGCACAGAGGGAGGCGTGTGAATCTTATATCAAGAGTCAGCAACATGAAGGCTGGAAGGCACTACCCAAGCAATATGACGATGGTGGGTTCTCAGGTGGGAATACAGAACGTCCTGGACTGACACAACTGCTGGATGATATCAAGGCCGGAGATGTAGATGTGATTGTGGTATACAAGGTGGACAGGCTTTCTCGTTCCCTTGCGGACTTTGTCCGTCTCATTGAACTCTTTGAGGAGCACCAAGTCTCCTTTGTCTCAGTCACACAGCAATTCAATACGTCGAGCTCCATGGGGCGACTGACCTTGAATGTATTGTTGTCGTTTGCCCAGTTCGAACGGGAGGTCACAGGCGAGCGCATACGGGATAAGATTACAGCCTCCAAGCAGAAAGGCATGTGGATGGGCGGTGTGGTACCACTGGGGTATGACGTCATCGATAAGATGCTGGTGGTCAACGAGCAAGAAGCAAAGACGGTACGGCATATCTACAACCGGTATCTCGCCCTGGGATGCGTCAGGCAATTAAAAGAAGAACTGGATACCAAAGGCTATATCAGTAAAGTCCGTGCAGTTGAAGGGGTTCATGCCGGCGGCAAACCGTTCTCTCGCGGAGCTTTATATACCTTACTCAAGAATCCCATCTATATCGGTCAGGTAACCCATCAAGGCAAAAGGTACGAAGGACAGCATGCCGCACTCCTTGAGACAGCACTCTGGGATAAAGTACAACAACGCCTGAATGAGAACAGGCACAAGCATCAGGCCCGGAAGTCAGTCAAGGACCCCAGTCTGCTGGCAGGGCTCTTATTTGATGACAACGGTCATCCGTTGAGCCCATCCCATACCCGGAAGCAGAACCAGCGCTACCGGTATTATGTGAACCAGACGGTCCTGCATAACCGTGAAAAAGATGCAGGTTCAATACTACGCTTACCTGCGAAGGTGATTGAGGCCTTGGTAGTACAACAACTCTTGTCACTCTGGAAGAACACCATGCAGTTGTTGAAACTGCTCAACAAGAAATCGCTCACTGCAAATAAACAAGCATCACTACTTGATCGTGCCCAGTCCTTATTGATCGAGTGGGAGACCTTCACACCGCATCAACAGATAATCTATTTGAAAACCATCTTCCAAAAAATAATCGTCAGCAGTCAAGGTGTCGATCTTCATATATCAACAGACGGAATGCTGGCTTGTCTAAGCAATGCAACACTCACTGAGGACATACCTGACAAGGAAGCCGATATTCAGGTAGTAACCGTTCCCGCTAAGCTGAAACGTTGTGGGATTGAGACACGATTAATCTTGAATAATGATATAGATCAAGGCCCACATTCGATTTCTGTGAAGGCAATTCAAGACGCCCTGGTGAAGGCGCTACGCTGGCATGAGGCGTTGATATCAGGTGCGATGGCCTCAATGGCTGACATCGCAAAGAGAGAAGGAACCACCCAACGGTATATTGCTCATATCCTGAAGCTTGCCTTCCTCGCCCCTGATATCATGGAAGCTATCATACGAGGTCGCATCCCGGCGGACCTGACACTCACCCGTCTCAAGAAAGGTTTCCCCATAGATTGGGATCAGCAAAGACAAGTCTTAGGCTTCACGCCCTATTAAACCCAGTAAGCGAACCTGCAAAAAGCCCGAAAGAGAATCCAGCGAAATTCTCTGATTATATTGATCAGGGGGATCGCTTAGTAAGTTAAGCAATTTCAAAACATCACGCAATTCCCCGGACTTTTTAACTATCTGGGATCAGGCATGGCGTCTCTGAACAGAGACCGGACTGTATGGCGGTGGCGGCCGTCCGGGGCGAACCCGTCTCCGTTCATTTCCCCGTTTATCGGGGAATAACAGGGAATTAACAGGGAAATTACTTAAATTTAGTTACAATTAGGCCATTTCCGACGTGATAACGCTCTGGATATCAAAGGGTTAGCAGACAATTCCCTGTTATGCAGGAACAGGGAACTTGAGATGATCGATCAGGGAATTGCCAAACCCGGAACAGGGAATGGAGATGATCGATCAGGGAAGTGTCACACACATTACATGACAAGTTCAATTCGAGCGCACAAATGGCATGACTAACCACGACGACTGCCTGATCGTCGGTAACAGCGAAGATACGTTCTATAAATGACTCAAACGCGTTGAGGTCGGCGAATCCCTATTTTCCGAGTTTTCCGAGGCAGGAAAAGTTGTAATTTCAAATTAGAACACTACCTATAGTTCCCTAAATTTATATGAAAATGACAAAGCATCAAATCATTTTTGGAGTGCTTGTTGCGGGCACAACCAGGGAGATTGACGATTGGCATTATGGCGATTTGACATCCGAATCATTCCTCGAACGATTGGAGAAAATGTACGCAGAATCTTTTGCCAAAGACTTCGTCGGTCATGAGATTCACGCCAGACCTGTTCAATTACTGATCGACGATTTGCTACGGTCTTATGATCTTCTTTGTGACCCGAACGCATCTCCGCGTTCAATAATTCATTGAGCTTCATGTAATTTATAATCCTGTCAACTAATCTTTATAGTTCCCAAAATTTTATACATGGCTACGCTGCATTTAGTCTGTTCTGAAAGCATATCAAATTACCTCATGCTGTTCGTCAAGTTCTGCTGTCAATCCATCAATCTGGTATGTACCTTCCATCATTACCAATTGTTCCCTCAGAAACTTTTCTGGTAGCGAATGCACCTGTAACCTTACCGTTGTCGAACTCTTCAGCAAAGACACCGCCAACGTATCCCGGCTTGACCGTAGATTCTTCAACTTGGACACCAGCTCCATAGAACAGGTATTCCCACGTCCCGCCTCTCGAAGTTACCCCCTCGTCAAAATGACCTGATTCTGCGCTCTTAGCCTCATGTATTGCATTGTTAAAATTGATAGTCCAGTCAGCGTCGATTATATCCCTGTTCATGTCTCTGAACCTAGTCGCTGTGCCACTGATGACAACGACAGTTTCATCATAAAGAGGATGATTCATATCAGTAATGGGACTAACAACATTAAATCTAGCTGTCAGTAATGTATTCGCCGTGAACTGACCTACTTCATCGTACAATGATGCTGATTTCTTCACATATATCCCAGTTGCAGGCCCTGAATAGGTAGCATACCCAATTAATTCGTTCAGGGAATTTCCTATCGATTCTTGTGAACCAAATACAAAAGGATCAACGCCATATCTAACCGGGTCGCCCCCAGACCTTGATATCCAATACCCGAAATCCAGGTAATCGGTATTATTAGACGCCTCGTTGCTGTATACAATAATCGTATCCTCAACATGGTTATTGTCATGCGGGACCCTGGTGTATCTTGCTCCCTGTAACGTGTTATTCCAATCATGGAGTACGGTAAATCCGCCAGTCTGTAATACGGGCTCATTATTTGGATCTGGGTTCATAAGAGACACCAAGCCACCTGCAGTTTGATAACCACCAAAAAAGGCGGGCGATACGCCGTCATGAATCAAGTCGCCAGGGATCGCATCAGCTACCAGGCTTGCTTCCTCATTCAAGAATCCACTAGGCGTATTTTCAGGCTCAGTCGGATCCATCATCATAGGTGGAGGTGGAGGCGGTGGCTGGACAACCGCGGGGGGCGGTCCCGGGTCAAAAGGAACGAAGGGCTCAGGATCGGGTTCCGGAGGTGGAGGTGGTGGCGGAACAACGACAACCGGCGGCGGTTCCGGTTCTGGCTCCAGCTCAGGCTCTGGAATTGGCTCTACAACAGGAGGCGGCGGCTCAGGTTCCGGTTCCGGTTCTGGCTCCAGCTCAGGCTCTGGAATTGGCTCTACAACAGGAGGCGGCGGTTCCGGTTCAGGCACAGGCTCTGGCTCTGGCATTGGCTCAGGCATTAGCTCAGGCTCGGGTTCCATCGGTTCGACTACGGGTGGCTCCATCGGTTCTATAGGAGCCATGGCCAATTTGCTGCCGCGCCCTCCGCCGCAGGCTGTCAGCATTAAAACAAGAAAAACGATTGCAGATATCCAAATGAATTTCATTATTCAGTTCCTTTGTGTGATGTGGTAATTATATTCAGTGCGAGCTGTTTAACAGGTTTTAACCTGCCTGACGGTTTGATTGCAGATTAACCGCAAATATCGTTGCAGTTAATGGACAACCAGCCTGGGACCGTGTCGTTATGCCCTAGCTGAACCTAGTAAAACTCTATTATAGACTAGCTATATACAAGGTAAAGCTATTTTATATATCGATGCTGACATATTCTTGTTCTTGCTTCCTGGCCCTTATGCTTGTATTTAACAGTGTAATGCCTTTTAAAAGGATTTAATATATGATGGAAATGATATGTATAGTATGTGTTTATTGATATGAAAAGACGATCTCCCCTGCAGGTACCGAAGCTCAGCACCTTAGTCGCTTTTGAAAGTGCCGGGCGTCTTGGCAGCCTGTCCCGGGCCGCTAAGGAACTGCGTACCTCACAACCTGCCGTCAGCCGTGACATCGCCCAACTTGAAAAGCAACTCTCAACCCAGCTGTTCGTGCGCATCCGCACCGGGGTGCGACTAACCGAGGCCGGCCGGCGCTTTCATGATGCGGTAGTCGCAGGCCTTGGTCTCATCCATGCCACCAGCCTGGAGGTGGCCGACCACTCGCATGAAAAGCAAGTGGTGATTGCCTGCTCGCACGAGGTCTCCCACTTCTACTTGATGCCGCGCTTTGATGCACTGCGGGTCGCACTCGGTGAGTCAGTCAGGCTGCGCATCCTGAGCTATCACTATGACATGCAGGGCCTGCCGCTTGAGCCAGCGGCCGATGTGATCCTGTGCTGGGAGGCCAATCTTGAGGGGGAAGACCGCGTGATCATCCATGAGGAGACGGTGCGGCCGCTCTGCTCGCCTGGCTATGCCACCGCCCATGCTGACATCCTGAACGGACCGGTCAGCGACTGGGGTGAGCTGACCTTCCTGGACCTCACACGCCCCAACGAAGGTTGGGCGACCTGGGACGACTGGTTTGAGATGGCCGGCCGGCCGCAGGGCAAGCCCCGGTACCTGGGGTATGACAGTTACGCCTATGTGCTGGAAGCGGCCGTGGCCGGGCATGGCATCGCCTTGGGCTGGCACCATTTCATTCAGCACTACCTTGATGCCGGGACACTGGTCGGGCTTACAGACGGCTTCGTCACGTTCGACAATCACTACTGCGGTCTACTCTCCGAGCGGGGACAAAAAAACCCCCTGGCACACCAGTGCCTTGCATTCTTCAATAAGACGGGCTGACCTTGAATCGCAAGCGGCGGTGTACCTTCGCCTGGGTGCATCCCGATCATACGAGATTGACTTGCGGACCGGCAGCGCCATCGGCCGCCCGTTCAGGCCGTCCTGATTGCAGACTCATGGCAACTTAAGTGGTCGTTAGACTTTGAACCACTCCGGGATATTTAAGTTCTCTTGGTACAACGTGTAATACCCGTTAGGGTGCTGATAAATTAACTTTCTTAAGCTGGTGAAAATCTAAAGTCGTAGCTCAAGCTATGGCTTCGGCCCGGCATCCACTTGATAGACACATCACTGACAATCACACCACACTGTACCAGCCAGTCTTCAATAGCTTAAATGACTGGGATTGAATCTAAAGTAGAGTCAGAAGACGTGGCTCACGATACCGGTGATGTTTATATGAATTCATGCCGGCATTATCCATTTTTCGGGCGTTAAGTTGTCAGTACCCTAGCAAGAAGTAGGTTAAAAATAGATGTCGTCATCCCCGCAAAAAGTATCCGTCTGAAGATAAGATCTAAATGGTGCCAGAAGGCATGCGAGGTCATGAAAGCATCGCTGGGCCGTCCTGGCGCTACCCTCGGCCCACCTCCTTCTCGCACCTACCAGCGCAGCGTACCGCGAAGCTGTATGGCGTGCTCCAGATCCGCGTCCGCACCGACCTGGCGCTGCCCCAGCTCAAGTCCCATGTCTAAGCGGTCTCCCGAGGTCAGCGTCACACCCAGGCGAAGCATCTGGCTCGATCCCTCGCCGGACTCCATACCGATGTAGGGCGCCCACCGCGCATGGCCATTGAGCCCTTCAAGCCCGTATTGCAACTCGATCTGGTAGCGTTGCGCCGCGTCGAATGCCGCGTTTCTCGCCAGCCCCGAGGCACCCTGCTGGTTCCACAGCGACTGTACGCCGCTTTCGGTCACGCCCCAGGCCGAACCGAGCCTCACCAACAACCCGAGCCCGTCTTTACTCGGGGCGTAGTCTATCGAACCGCTGAACCCCCATTCCTCGTACTCGCTGTCTTCGTGCGCCAGCAAGCCCCGGACGGCCCCTTCAACAGTCAGGCCCAAGCGCGGGTCCGTGTACCGTACCCGGCCGCCCACTTCGGCGCCGAATCCAGTTTCTGCGTCCCCCCAGTCATGCCGCAGACCGATCTCCATTGACGGGGTGAGACGCCGGCCCGAAGCCCAGGTCACCTCCCGTGAGCCTTCCAGGATCAGCCGCACCCGGTGCGCGTCTCCGTCCGCCCCGGCCATATTGCCGCCGTTTGCGGCAGAGGAGGCCACCGCGTCCGAAGTCGTCCGCGTGAACATGGCGTCCGTGCGCGTGGCCAACTCGAAGCCCCCGGTCTCCGTGGCCGGAAGCAGGATACCCCGGCTCCCGATGGATCCCATGAGGAACGCCGTGTCCGTCTCCAAGGACGGGGCATTGGCCGGCTTTAGGGTCAGGTCACCCCACCCGTAGCCCAGCAGCCCCCACACGTCCAGGCGATCGGTGACCGCATAACGCAGGTAGGGATGGAGACTCGTCAGGGTCTGGTCGATCTCGCCCCGGCCGGTCGGCGTCTCGGCCATGGCAAACGACCCGTCGCCCCGGCTGTGAGACACCGCGACCCCGGCCAGCCACCGGTCCCACGTGCCATCCACGCCCGTCGTGCCCGTCAGCACGTCCCCGTCCAGGGTCAGCCGCCCGTCGCGGCCGTCAAACTGCGTACCGGCTACCCGGCCCCAGGCCGTCAGGTGCGGGCTACTCCCCGCTGAGTCCGTGGCGCCCAGCGTCAGCCGGAAGGAACTGCGCAGCAAGACGTCTCGCAGCCGCACCGCGGGCAGTCCAGCCCTCCTGGGTTGCCCCAGCCGTGGATCCAGCCACAGGTCCGCGTCCGCACTGCTGGGCTCCAGCCCGGCCAGCCCCGTCACCAGGTCGGTCAGCGGGTCCGCTTCCGAGTCGGCGTCGCCCGGCGCACGCTTCTCCAGCGGCAGCCGGTAACCGCCCACGGTCACATGCGACGCCTGCTCTGGCGGGGCCCGCAGCCGCTCTCCCACCGCGTCCATCACGTGGGTGCTCACCGTCCGGCCGAAGCGCGCGAGCCAGGCTTGCTGTAACGGATCCGAGTTCGTGATGGTCCCGGTGGCGATCGCGTCCGCGAGACGCACGTTCTCACTCGGCCTCGAGAGCGTCAGAGTCAGGGTCTCGCGGTCTTCGTCGACCATATCGTCCAGGACCGGTACCGTGATGGTCTGGCGCGTCACTTGCGGCCCGAAGGTCAGGGTCCCCGATTGCGCGGTGTAGTCCAACTCCGCAGCCGCGCTACCGTCCGAAGTCGCATAGTGTACCGTGGTCGTCACGAAGCGGGCCTTGTTCAGCGTCACCGTGAAGACCAGCTCGGCGTTCTCGGCCTCTTCCACCTCAGCGTCCTCCACCGAGAGCGCCGCCGGCCATAAGACCGTGAGTTGCTCGCCGCCCGGTAGTTTCTGCCCACCAGTGGTGCAGACCCCCGGCGCCGTGTCGCACGCGGTCGTCGCCCGTACTGTCATAGTCACGTCGGCGGCACCGGCCGGATCCACGGTCATCTCCCAGCTCTGGTTGCTCGGGGGGTTAAGGCGCCGCGCACCGGTCACCTGCCCGCCCGTCACCGTGAACAGCGAATCGCGCACGGTCTTGTAGCTCAAGCCCTGAGGCTCCGTGCTCAGATGAAAATGGACCTTGAACGGCGTGGCTCCGTTATGCTCCGCGGGCGACACACCGAAGGTTCCCGTGAACGACGTGCCCGGCAAGGTTCCCGTGAACGACGTGCCCGGCACCGTCGCCGAGGCCGCCGCCGCGAGCGGCTCGCCATCGATGCACACCGCGTTGGTCTCTACACAGGCCCGCGCGGGCAGGCTGATCTCGACGGCGCTTTCCCCCGTAGGCTCAAGCGTGACTGCCCAGCTCTGGTTGCGCCCGGGGGTGACTCGCCACGCGCCGGTCACGGTCGCCCCGGTCACCTGGAGGAGCTCGCCGCCCACCGTCTTGTAGCTCAGCCCTATAATGTCCTCGCTGAAGTTCAGCTCGACGGTGAACGGGGTCACGCCATCATGGCTTTCAGGAACGTTCTCGAACCATCCTGTCAGCACCGTGGCTGTCGGCACCGTGCCCGAACCAGGACCGGACACGGTCGCGGTCAATCCGTTTAACATCTGCTTGCTATCCTCCGTGCACACTGCCCCCACCGCAGCGCAATCACTGGTTACCGGGAGCACAATGGTCATATCCGTGTCAGAATTCGGACGCATCCTGTACTCCCAACTCTGGTTGCTTGGTGGCTCCAAACGCCGCACATTCTCCACTATGCCCCCGCTGATCTGCAGTACATGGTTCCGCATATCCGTGTAGCCAACATCAACTTCCTGGTTAAAATGAAGCGCAAACTTGAACGAGCTCTGCCCATCATGGGCCTCGGGTGTGTCTTGGAAGTGACTCGTCAACTCGTCACTCTCGGTTTCGATGGTATCCTCCGTCACGACTGCGAAACCATTAGCGGCCATCTTGAGTGCTTCTGGAACTTCCCCCCAACCGAACGATGGATCGCTCTCCGATACCCATTTCTCCAGACGAGAATTGCCGATGCTGAATCCGAGAGCGGGAATGGCGTCCTCCTGGTCAGAATCAGTTCCATCCGCGACGAAGTAGTGATGCTGACCGTCATCGTTGATCAGCACCAGAAAATAATCTGTGTCTGCGTCCAGATCGGCACCACGAGGGGCGTAGAATTTGATGACGCCGGTGCCATTGACGCTTCCTCTGAGACGGTACAGTTCTTCGCCGGGTTCCCCCAACAAATCCGTATAGATGCCTACAGCCAGTGCCGCATCGGGATCCCCTTTGTAGACTTCTATCGTCATGGAGGTAATTCTGTACCCGCGCGCATTCGAGCCGGTGGTGAAGGATTGAGCTTGGACCCAATTGCGGTCGTTGCTCGCTGAGAACCACCCGACAGGAGAAGCTGTATAATGAGCAGTCGCCTGCTCAATGTTGGAGACGAGCGTGACCGACTGCGCCTGAGCGGGCATGGTGCCGATGCTGAACCAGGCCAAGACCGCCAGGAATGCCAAGCCAATGAACAGTGCCATCTCGAACCGTGGCGCGGACGCCGCCACCTGCGTCTTGTGCACCAGCCCGGCGGCGACATCATTCGGACGCCGTGCAGCGACCCACCGCCGCCACCGGGCACTGAAAGCTGCGAGGATTAAAATAAGTAAGATTATTGAAGATAACAAAGCGAATTTCATTATCAGTTCCTTTGGTAGCTATATTTCCTGCCTGACGGTTTGACTGCAGATTAACCGCAAATATCGTTGCAGTTATGGACAGCCAGCCTGGGACTGTGTCGTTATGCCTTAGTTAAACCTAGTAAAACTCTATTATAGACTAGCTATATACTAGGTAAAGCTATTTTTATATATCGATTCTGACATATTACTTTTCTTGCTTCCTGGCCCTTATACTTGTATTTAATAGTGTAATGCTTTTTAAAAGGATTTAATATATATGATGTAAATGATATGTATAGTATGTGTTTATTAATATGAAAAGACGCTCTCCCCTGCAGGTACCGAAGCTCAGCGCCTTGGTCGCTTTTGAAAGTGCCGGGCGCCTGGGCAGCCTGTCCCTGGCCGCTAAGGGGTAATGATAAGTTAACTGATTTGAAACCAAAATCAGCACGGGTAAGCGGTTTGATTAGTGAGGCGTGATGGCGCAGCACAGCCATTTAACTATTAAATCAGTGACTTCCTTATTTCTCCAATCATCAGCTCTTTTTCCTCCTTACTTAATCTTTTAATCTCAATCTCTCTCCTGGTTGCATCCGATCTGGTCTTATAGCTCTCTTGATACACAAGCTTTACCGGCCTGTGGGCACGCGTATAAGCAGCGCCTTCTTTGCCGCTGTTATGTGCATCAATACGTTTCTCAATATCCTTTGCGATCCCCGTGTAGAGACTGTCATCCGAGCACCTGACTATATAAACGTGCCAATTATTCATAATGTGTTCTGAGCAAATGATCATTCCTTGCCAGGATCATATTACATGTAAAACTCAATAGATCACTGCCAAGCCTGCCTTAAAGAATATTATAATCAATACAGGGTGCATTCCAATCTAGAAGGTAATTCTCCAAACGAGCAATGCGGTGGGGTTCACAGAAAATTAATATGCACTGACCATTACAATTGGCAGTCTCATTGTCATGACCTATTTCAGACGCCTGTTGCAGCCTGATTTAGTCATTTGCCGTGGACAGGATAGAAACACAGTTGGACCGTGCTAAAAATTACTATCCAAAACCTATAGGTCTAATCAAATATCAATCTGATCAATGCCCGTTGATTGATCTCCCATACTTCATATGGGCGGTTATCTCAATCAATGTAGAGTTCGCAAGAGCAGGATTTAGCGCTCTACTTAGAGCGAACATAGAACATGTTACCGCCTCCATTCACCGAATAGAATGTTCAGACAACTCAATGTCCATATTGCCGTTCAGTTCACCATTTCCGAGGCGCGTTTCAATTGACAGGATACAGTCACAGATAATCCTACGATGAGATTATCGTCTTCAAGCAAGCAATGAAGAGGTATTTGATCTTCTTGAAGCGTTATATCTAATTTTGCTACGAGATGATTTTTAGAATGTACAATGCTGGAAAACTTCCAGTCATTGATTTGTTTGATGGGTGCTGACAAGTTAACTGATTTGAAGCCAAAATCAGCGTGGGTAAGCGGCCTAAGTCATTGACTGTTGAACGGGAGATCGGTTTTTTACTACTAAAGAGGGGGAGATTTACGTTAATTTGACAGTACCCCTAACGGCCCTAGTGTGCATGTTTGATATCAATTCGATAACTTCGCCAGCCTGACCAGTTCACTGCGCAGTTCCGCCAACGTGTTGACAGGCTCGGCAAAACCGAAACGATAAATACGTTTGTCCAGCAGCAGGTTGAAGCCCTCACCGTCAATCCCCACCACAACAGGAGGCTCATCCTCTGTCACCGGAATATTTCCCAGACTGCAATAATGTCTTATTGCATCGGCATGGTCCCGGTTCATGTGGGCAATCGCCCGAGTTTCTTCATCCGAGCTAAACGGATTTTCTTTCAGAAAAGCATTACGTTCGACCCAGTAAATTTTACCGAAGCCGCCGATGAACCGGACTCGATAAAACTCCAGGTGATAAAAATCAAAATCGTGGGTCTTGTGATAATCCCGCGCGTCTGGAAAGAAACGGTAATAACGTTCCATCGTGTCCGCATCGTCCGTTGAAATCAGCTTTAGCTCCCCCAAGTAGGTCACCCGACCGTTTGCCTGGATATCATCCACGTCCCATTCTATGACAATCAGTGACACCTTCGGGTTGGCCAAGATATTTTTTGTATGTTGTGCGATACGACTTATCAGGATAACCGGCCTGCCCTGCCTATCAAAGCAATAAGGTATCACTGAGCCGAACGGATAACCCTGCGCCTCAACCGAAAAAGTGGACAGGATTCCTTGGTATTCGCTCATCATCAGACTGCGCGCAGCTTTTCCGGATCGTTCTTTATTTGTCATAATCAGTTACCTGCTAATGGATATGAGGGGTGAGGGTATCACCACGCTGCAGCCCCAGGCCGGATGTGGCTGCAGCATAACGTCCAGACCAAATACTTCTTTGATTAATGGTTCCGTCAACCCCTGGACCGGTTCCCCGTACTGATACAAATTCCAACCATAAAATACGGTACTGTCAAGTCAACTAATACAATCAACAAGAATCCCCATAGTATTTTTATCTATATTTCTACAGCATCTTTCCAAGACGCAAAAGCACGCTGTCTGCTCGATCTATAATTATGCGCTGATACCAAATGACGGCCCAGATTGAATAAATTGGATAGGGCAGCATGAACATTTAGAAAGCGTTGCGCTTGCAGTGTCGATTTGAATCGCCGCCTACCCCGCTCTCTTAGTTTCGTGGATTGATGCGAAAGTTCTGCTCGATTATTGGCATATCGTGATGTGTAGTGAATCGAATCCGGAATGATTGCTTGATGTGCCACGCCATAGCGCCTTAACTTATCAGTCACAATCTTCCTCGGCTCATCTCGACCGGTCTTTAATAATCGCCTGAAGAAACACTTCGCTGCTGCCCCATTACGGCGTATCTGAAGAAAACCATCAATTACTTCACCGTCGGTCAACCGCTCGCCATAAATACGGCTGTTTGCCATCGATCTTCACGAATACTTCATCAATGTAAAATGTATCATCCTATCCTCGGTGCTTTCGTTTCAATGCTCTGGCATAGTGAGAACCAAACTTGTTACACCAAATGCAGATAGATTCATAGCTGACGACAATACCCCGCTCTGCTAACAGTGCTTCGATATCTCGATGACTTAAGTTGTAACGATGATAAAGCCACACTGCATACTGGATAATTTCAGGGGGAAACCGGTGCCGTTTGTATAGACTGCCTGATCTATTCATCCTGGAATTATCACCCAGTTTCAGTTAGCTTGACAGTACCCAATAAAGGCCTGAATCTTATTCGTAACAATGGAACGTACAATGAAATCCTCATAAGACATGGGATATCTGAATGAAATAATAATAAGCATAACCCGGCGGATTAAGATTAGAAATCAGGTAGAATGCGTATTGAACACCAGCCTGTTAATGGGGCGTAATCATGCCAGGTAAAAACAAATTGCTTAGCATCCTTAGAAAGTTTTGTTACTGGTTCGGATTTCACAAATATTTTGTGATCGATGCCAGTTTTGGCTTTGGTACAGGTGATAGTGTCGAAAAGGTTCAGTGTCACTATTAGATCTGTTTGAATTTGATTGACCAAAAAGAGAGATAGCGTTGGCAAATCTAAAGAAAGCCTTATCAGAAAATGTGTCAGGAAATTACTTTGTGGATTCCTCTTGTATTAATTGTGGAGTGAGTCGACATTATGCGCCTGAGATTTTTGGGGATACTGGGATATACGCCTTCGTCAAGAAACAACCTCAAAATGGGAAAGAAGAGCTCACTGCAAAACAAGCTCTTCTGGCTTGTCCTGTAGCTTCGATTGGCATGAGGGAAAAACAGGATTTAACGTCAGCTAGAAATTCCTTTCCGGTGCCAATGGCAAAAGATGTGTATATCAATGGTTTTAATCACCGAAATTCATTCGGCGCTCATAGCTACTTCATTAAGTCTAATACAGGGAATTGGTTAGTTGATTCTCCTCGTTTTGTATCCGATCTGGTCAAAAAATTTGAGGAGATGGGAGGGATTCGCTATATTTTCTTAACCCACAGGGATGATGTAGGTGACGCTCATCAGTATGCGAAACACTTCGGAGCAAAAAGAATTATTCATAAACTGGAATCAGAAGCTCAGAAAGATGCTGAAGTGATTCTTGAAGGAGAGGGTGCTCATCGGATTAAATCTGGTGAAATCCATTTTACGCCCGGGCATACACGTGGACATCTAGTGCTGCTATGGGACAATAAGTATTTATTTACGGGGGATCACTTTGCCTGGTTATCAGGTTTAAACCAATTTGGTTCATTCAGGAATGCGTGTTGGTATTCGTGGGAAAAGCAAATTGAATCGGTTCAAAATATGCAGTCATTCCAAGATGTAGAGTGGGTCTTTCCTGGACACGGTAAATGGAGAATGGTTGATAAAAAGCAATTTCCAGAAATTATCAAACAGTCGGTCAGATGGATGCGTAGTGTCAATTAGGGTATGTTCATCGAAATGTTAGTTAACTCATTATAGTCGCGAAACTTAATTTGTCATGGTAGCTAAGAAAAAGTCACATTTAAAAATAAAAGTTGTGTTTGATGCAAATGTTTTATATGCCAAGTCTGCATCTAACCTAGTAAATGAAGAATTATCAAAGTTAATTCAAGAAAATACTTCGCATGCTGACTTATCTATTGCTTGGCACCTCCCTTCGGTCGTAGTTAAAGAGAGAAGTCGCCAAATGCGGGACAAAGCTTATAATTATCTGCCAACAGTAAAAAGCTAGAATCCCTATTGGATTATGGATTAGCTATTAGCGAAGAAACTCTTAATGTTAATGTAGATCGTGCAATTGAGAAATCAAAATCTCAACTCAGTCTTGAAGAATTGGAGGTAAATCATGAATTGATTAATTGGGAAGATTTGATAAATCGAGCATGCTATAGGAAATTACCTTTTGATAAAGAAAAAGGATTCAGAGATTCTATTATTGCAGAGACATTTTTGCAGTTAGTAAATGACTCACCTAAATCCCCAAGTGTTTGTCGAATTGTGTTAGTTTCAAATGATGGAGATTTAAGTGATTATATAAAGGCTGTAACACGCGAAAATAGTAATGTTAAAGTTCTTTCATCAGCAGATGAACTTGAGTCATATATAAATATACTTGCTTCAAAAGTTACAGAAAATTTCTGTTAAAGAAATTTCAGATAAGGTTTCTCATTACTTTTTACCAAGGATGATAATAATTCACTTTATTATAAAGAAGGTATAAGTAATAGAATTAAAGATGAGTATAAGGACCAACTTAATGAAACACCTAAATATTCAACATATAGAGAAAATAAAGTTTGGTATATTTCAAATCCAATATTTTTGAAGAAGGATGGCCAAAGTGTTTATTGGTCAACGCCAATCACCGTTAAATTTGATTTATTTAAATATCAATCGAATCAAACATTAGTAGATACAATTTACCTGAACAACAATATTCTCAATTCAACCCATTCGACCCACCAATTCATAACAATGTGTTTGGCTCAGGTTATTCGGGCAGTACTCTGAAACCCACAACTCCAGGCAGTATATTTGGATCAACAAAAACTACCCCTGATTCTAATCTTGTTAAAAATAAAATAGCTACTGGAAACTCCAAGTTTGAGGTGCATTGGAAAATATCAGTATCACAGACAGTAAAATTAAGCAGACCTAAAATTAAATCGATAAAATTTATTAAAACTTAACTTAATGAAGACTAGATTAAGTTCTAGCCTGTAAATATTGTGTGACTTATTTATGAACAAACATGTGACTATAGGGACAAATTTTAAGCTTTTTAACTAAATAACTAATTGTTTTATGAAGCAAACACTCATCCATAAACCCCTGACTGAACCTGTTACAGCCCTGACAAATGTCATGCCCCCCTAAACTTGATCCAGTTTTAATGAGACACTCTCATAACGGACCAGTATCGGGGGATCGCCCTGCACAAACGGTTCAGTGAATCGGAGATCGTTAATTGACTACGAGCCATTGAGGCTAAGATCAGTTGAGGCATGGGGGCAGTGGAGCGGTTGATGAGACGGCTTGAAGAGAAGAACCCTATACTGGATACTGACAAGTTAACTGATTTGAAGCCAAAATCAGCGCGGGTAAGCGGCCTAAGTCATTGATTGTTTGACGGAGGATCGGCTTTTTTACTACAAAGAGGGGGAGATTTACGTTAATTTGACAGTACCGTCACACAAATTACGTGACGGGTTCAATTCGAGCGCACGAATGGTATCCGAAGTTCGTATTAACCGAGACACAGGGTACTCCTCAGGTGACCGCTTGTTCTTGAGACCTGGTTAATTAGGCTAATTCATCCGCAGCATCCGCTTACCACACCGCGTCGGTAAAATCACATCAGTCCGCCTGCCGCCACAAGAGACCCATTCCACGGCGTGGTACAATGCGCCACAAGAACTGACACTCCAGATTTCGAAAGATGATCGACGAACAGATTACCATCGACTTGCCCACGCCTTGGTCCCAGGGCAAGTTTGAAGCCAAAATGGTTGGCCCGATTAACTACCTCGTCGGGCCTAATGGGAGCGGCAAGTCACGTTTCGCCGTCGAATTGTTGCTCCATTTGAAGAATCGCCCGTCGGGGGCTCGCTTGCTGGGTACGGACCGGCTGAGGGAAATGGCAGACCCAGGAAAACTGGGTCAATATTATGGCGATAGCTTCAGTTCCGGGTACGCCAAGAGTCACTTTGACGCCCTTCGCGAAGCGGGTGCGGAAGGATCGGGAATTGACACGATCTTGTTGCTTGAAGACAGAATGGACCTTCGTATTCGGATAGAAGCGACGCTCAGCCAACTCTTTGGCCGTGATGTAGTCCTCGAGTGGGATTCTGGCAACCTCGTCCCCAAGGCGGTACGGCGAAAAGGTGGAGAGTCCTATCGGCTCGATCGTGATGAATGTCACGGCATCAAGGAACTCTTTGTTCTCCTGACCCATCTGTATGACCATCAGCACGGTTATTTGATCGTCGACGAACCGGAACTGCATTTGCATCCACAGTATCAGGCGTTCTTCATGCAGGAGGTCCGCAAAGTTGCCGGGAGACCAGATGATCCGCCGTACAAGAAGATCATTTTCCTGATAACCCACTCACCGTTCATACTCGACCTTCGGTCGGAGGACGACATTAAATCTGTCATTTCCTTTGATCTCGACTACTCAGTCCCTAAGCAGATCGCAAGTACGATCCAGGACATGTCCTCCGCAGTAATTGCCAAAGCCCGATTGAACCCACACCACAAACAGCTTTTCTTCTCGGACAATCCCGTATTTGTGGAAGGCCACTATGACGCCCTTATGATCGAGGCGTTGATAGAAGCACGCGGGGTCTCGGTGGCTGGGGCCGGGAGTTGCATCATTGACTGCGGTGGCGTTGAGGAAGTGAACTATTACCTCAAACTGAGTCAAGGGCTAGGAAAGGATGCCCATTTTATCTATGACCTGGACAGCTTGTTCAAAGGCCAGCTACGGTCGTGCATTGGTGATGACAATTCGATCCAGAGTTTCTTGGCATCTGCTGGTGTCGGTTCAGATTTTGTTAATTATGTTGGTGAATTGGACAAGGAGCTTACTAACTTGATCGACGTTCTGCTCGAGAAATCTTTGGATGGTCATCTTGAGGTGTTGGCTCACTTCTTTAGCAACCTCGGTGCGGACAGGAAGAAGTGGGAGAATGGACAACTTGCGAAAGCCAGGGTGGCGACCATGACCGTGATGAGCCGAAACAGAGAAGAGGTTGTTTCGATAGCCCCGCAATACATTGTCGAGAACATCGAGGGACGGTGGCAAAAGATCCTGTCTATTCTTGCGAAGAAGAACGTCCATGTACTGCCCGGCGGGACAATCGAACGATACCTGCCTTATTTCGCCGGTGATCTATTATGCCTGAGGCCGGATGCGAAACGAAAAGCCATCTTTGATGAGCTCAATGAGTTGCAGCACATCTGCGAATCCGACGGACTTAGCCGGGAGACGACACTCGCAAATCGCTACGGAGAATTGTATGAAGTCGTTAGAAAACTGCCTTCCAAAGCGCAGGTCGACTTCGATGATGTCCTGCGTCGACATTTAAGTGACTACGTTCATGAACTTCAGAAGGTCGTAAAAGCGAATCCTGGCTGGGAGCGCACGCGGATTGAAGGCCACATGCAAAATCATCCATTGTCCAAGAGTAGTGCTGTTTCGCTCCAGAGCTTTCAGAGTGGCACCATAGGTCGATTTGAAGCGACAATTGGCATATCGGAGATGCTCGGCAAAGGTCGTCGTGATATCAAGGTGTGTTCAAATACCACGATTGGAAACATGTCTGCGTTGCGTCAGACGGACCCAGATGGTGCGGTCACCGAGGTCGAAAAATAGATGGAAGGGGCTTGCCGGCGGCGTACTTCGCGCTCTACGAAGTGCCTCTGACCAAGTTATTTGTCCTAGAGAGTGCGCCGCTGGGCATGGACAACCCTCCGAGAGATTACTGCCTTGAGCGAGGAGATCCATACCAAATCAGCCTGATCAAGTGCGGACTACGGCCTATCATGACAACTCATGGCCGGTTTCGCGGTCGGATGCCCATTCTGCTATCATTGTCGGCGTTTGGGAGAAGTCATCCGGGTAACCTCGGTTGACGATTTTATCTAGAAAGGGAGGCGCTACGCCAAGGGTTCAGGCTGAGCTTGGACAAACTCCTCTCGAGGAACATTAGATGGCGCTGGTCTGCTACCTCGATGATAGTGGCAATAAGGATGACTCGATAAGCACGCTAGCCGGGTACATCGCACCGGCTCACAACTGGCTCGACTTCGAGGTCCACGCGCGAGAGCTATTCGATGCAATCGAACTACCCTACCTCCACACTGTGGACCTCCAAATGCGACGAAGGGAATTTAAGGGCTGGACAAGAGAACAGACTGCTGAGTTTGCCAACGCCTTCTATAAGATCTTAGAGCAGCACACCTATGCCGGGTTTGAGTTTTCAGTACTGAAATCAACGTTCGAGGCTAAGAAGTCGATTTACAATGTTGAACACCAATCCTCGCCATTCGGGTTCTGTCTGCATGGCATCGTGGATCGATTAGTCAAAGACGAAGGCGTCAAGACCGCGCTCGCCCTGCCGGACGTTAATCTGTCATTTGTTGTTGAGAGCGGGAATAAGAATGAAGGCGACATCCGTCGTCGGTTCAACAACATCCAGAAGCAAGACCCTGAGCGTTTCGTGTCAATCAGCTTCGCGCCGAAGAAGGAGAGGATCGCGTTACAGGCGGCGGATTTCTTGGCTTATTTCTGTCGTCGACTACGGACGAAAGGCCCGGCAGACAAGCGCTACAAGGATGAGATGGGGTTCTTAGAATTTTCCAAAAGGGGAATGCTACACCGCCTCTTCTTGGCCACAGACTTCGAGGGCTGACCCTTGGCCAGAGTTATTGAAAAATTGAACTTTGTAGACTTTGGTGTTCTCCCCAAAACCTGTTACATACCCAGGGGGCTTGGCAGCAGCAACCTAGTGGTGGAATCAAATAATTGAACAAGTGTTCATGTATTGGTACGCTCAACAACATTGTCAACTTGAAGTATACAGAGCTTGGAGGTATCGCTGATGCCATGGCTTGGTCTCATCCTCTGTTCGACATGGTTCTTCGTGATTTTCGTTTTGCGATCGCTAATCCAATGGCTTAGAACCGGTTCGATAGGATTGAATGGCATTGGAGGTCGAGCCGGTTCGTTAGAGTGGCTCTCGGGGGTGTGTGCTGTGCTTGGGCTGGCACTAGCGCCACTTGCGCCAGCTACGGTACTTGCAGGCTGGCCTTTGAGTTCTTTGTATTTCAACCAACCAACGATTCATATTGTCGAGGCGGTGGTTAGCATCACAGGTATCGGGGGAGGATTTCTAGCGCAACTCGCAATGGGAGACGCTTGGCGAATTGGCGTGGGCATCGGAGAGCGTACAACGCTCGTGATTCACGGCATGTACGGATGGGTTCGGAACCCAATATTTACCTTCATCGAAATTTCTCTGGTCGGATTCTTCTTTACTGTCCCAAATGCTTGGTCAGCTATCACACTGATCCTCATGACTATCAGTATCCAGCTTCAAGTGCGATTTGTAGAGGAGCCCTATTTACGCGCAATACATGGTGATACATACAAAAAGGGAATTATATCCAATAGTCACAATTTCTCTGTTTCAGTCGGGGTCGGGGATAAACCGGAAGGGCCGCATGAACGCTTCTCGTGCCCACTTTAACGACAGGCCCGGCATGTCTGTTTCGGTCTCATGTTCGGCCTTGCTTGGTTAATTGTAAGTCGTCAAAAGATTTGGGACACTGGATGCGGCTATTGAGACCACGGGTGTTAAAGAGATAACGGTAAAACACCGCCCGCGTTTACTCAATGATAATGGTCCCTGTTATTTATCCTCGGAGTTGAAAGATTATATGGCGCAACACCAGATGACACATACCCGTGGTGCGCCGTATCACCCTATGACACAGGGCAAGATTGAACGCTATCACCGTTCCATGAAGAACGTCGTAAAGTTGGAGCACTATTACTATCCTTGGGAACTGGAACATGCTATCCGCCAGTTCGTTCAGTACTATAATCATGAGCGCTACCACGAGTCGCTCGACAATATCACACCGGCAGATATGTATTTTGGTCGCTAGCAGGAAATTATGGATAGACGAGCCATCATTAAATACGAAACGCTACAACAGAGGAGAAAAGTAAATTTAAGTTTATATATGAACCGATGAAACAAGACTATAATGAATGAAAGTCTCTCTTAACTTTTAGTCCCTTGTGTCCCATATCTTCTGACAACTTACAATCTAGGTAAAGCAATAGGCCGTGCACCAAATACCCAGACAAGAGACGATCTTAATTAAGTTTGTACATATATTCGCGATGATCGATGTATACAGGATGCAGTTCATTACAGAGCCGCGTAAAATCGCGTAGGACGCAATAGCGATATATAAAGGCAATGGAAAATGAAAACTCTAACACCGATATTGTCCTAGTGATTTCTTTGACAGCACAAATGCATAGACTGGAGGCCATGCCATGAACGACGTAAATGATCTTGATCCCCGTAAGGTTACGTTTTCACAAGCTTACGGGTATGAGGAACTTCCTCAGCCATTGAAGCTTGAAGAATTGAGTAAACAGGCCCGCACACAGCTCTGGAGCTTGCTGTACGACCAAGTGGAAACCACACTTATCCCATACAAACGTTTGGGCGTTCCTTGGAGAATGATTCTGAAGTCTGTCCATCAAGATATTTTAAACTTGCCGACGGATGAGTTTTTCCCAGAGGACCTGTTTGAGGCAGAACTCGAAAAATTCGTTGCTACATACAAAACGATATTTATGAACGCTCCATTTTTTAAGGTATTTAATATTCTACAGGCAATCATGCGTCACTCTGACTGTCCGCCGGAGTTCACTCAATCGGTTAGTCAAATATTCAAGAGATGCCGTCTGGCATATGTTGTTGACAGCAGTAACTCGGCCACCATCTACCCAGCGGCGACCGAGGAAGAAGGGAAAGCTATATTGCAGGCGACGGCTGAGTTGAATAGTGCCGGATTAGCGAGCGCAGTGGCTCACCTGCGAAAGGCATCGGATTGCATCAATCAAGGCGATTACCCTGGTGCGGTGCGCGAGAGCATCCATGCAGTCGAGTCCGCAGCGCGGCAGTACGATCCAAATGCCAAAACCCTTGAACCGGCTTTGAAAGCGTTAGAAAAAGCAGGTACTCTCCACTCAGCTCTGAAGCAAGCGTTCTCTAAGCTGTACGGCTATACTTCCGACGAGCAAGGCATCCGTCATGCACTGATTAACAAACAGCAATCAAATGCTGGTCAGGATGAAGCAGTTTTCATGATTGGCGCCTGCGCATCATTCAGCGGTTACCTTGCGCGAAAGCTCCGACATCTGACACCCTGACCATTCCTCGGGTAGTCCACGATGACAATCAACATTCCGGTAGTCATGGCTTTTATCGAGGCCGGTTCCAGCTCGACGGAGCCGTATAGGGACTTCCTTGGATGCAAGCATGTTATTTGATGGCGTAGGCACGACTGCATACGTCTATCTGTCCTCTGATCTTAGACATGCGTTGGCATCGGATCATAATGAGTGGCGGGTTGTGCTACATAACCTATCAGTGTTAGCCTGTCCGCCTTGCATACATGGGATGCAGTAATCTGCAAACTACCTGCTGATCATTCTCCAAACCATTTCGATTCCTCTAAACCTCAAGCCGTATCCATGATCGCCTATTCATCAGTGAACGGATCAGTGTTTCAGATCGACCCACAAAGATGTCGCTTTGGGCCGCACTATTAAAGTTGATGTCATTAATTTTTTCATCACCATGGTTATCAAATTTCAAAGGAATGAGTATTTCCTGACCGGGACTGGGTAGCAAGGCAACAGCAGTATTGGCGGCAATCGGGAGCCAGCTTGGTTCTGGTTTACTGTGCTGTTTTACAAAGAGTGCAAAACTGCCGATGATAAAGCTTCTCCTCGGATTAAGAATGTTGATGATGCACAACCCTGTTTTACTTATATGAGATTCTGTTTCTTCACGTAAAATATCGTGATCACCAGCGGCAAATCTTGATAGAGTGTTTTGTCGTGAGAGATTACGAAGTTTGATTATTTCCTGGTTCTGATAGAGATCGTTCTTTGCAAGTAGAGGATATCCGGTTTTGGTCGCTACATTTATCACGGCCTGATAGTACGTATCATCAAAATCATCTTTCAGCTGCTTAAGGATAGTTGGATTTCTCCTGTAAATAGACAGAAAGAATTCCTTAAATATTCTGCTCTCATCTTCCGACATATTTGGGAGTTGTTCCTGTCTTGCGCTCTCAATGATTTTATTTATAACGGGCTTCGCCATCCCTTCCAGTTTGCTAAATTCTCCCTCACGGGTGGCGTAGTCTGTTTTGTACTGAAGCTCTGATGTTGACGGCGCAATGTCATGGCATACGTATAAATCCCTTTGTTTAAAGATTTTACTTGGGGTTGTCTGGAAAACTGTCTGTGTTTTCCGATAGACCCCCCAAAGATATCCGTCTTCGTCAGTAAAGTTTTTCAATAAGAACTCTGGGATAAAATGTGTCTGCCGAGGAACATCGTGAGCCATCATTTTCACACCCGATTTTTGGTTTTAGTTGCAGTTACTGATTGTATTGGTAGAAGCATACGACTTCAAAGTAAATGGATGACCATCCATATTCCTTAAGAAATATACAGAAGCATTTCTAATAGTCATTTCAGTATTTTTGTATTCCATGACAGAATCCATCCTTCATTGTCATTCAATTACAGCACAACAGGCATAATATTGGATTATGAATCAGAATCACTTACTGCAATTTGAACGCGGCATAGAGCAATGGAATAGATTGATGGAGAATGACCCCTTCCCTATTGATT
The DNA here is from genome assembly GCA_965226155.1 of Gammaproteobacteria bacterium. Lineage (GTDB taxonomy): Bacteria > Pseudomonadota > Gammaproteobacteria > Eutrophobiales > Eutrophobiaceae. The sequence continues at coordinate 1,805,056 of OZ245331.1, read as the reverse complement.
TTTCTGGGGATCAATTTAATAAAAGTTTGGACTTTACCGGATATAACATAGTAGAGGGCATTGATCTCAGTCAAACAAGAATTCAAGGCGACTTAATCTTTTCTACGGATACATTTGAAGGGGCAATAGAATCTAAGGCATTAGTGATTAATGGGGATCTCATAATTAGAGATGCAGGTAAGTTTACTGGTGGATTTAATCTCAAGAACATAACAATTCAAGGACAACTCATTGTAGAAAACTGTGAGTTTCAAGATGAGTTTACAATATCCGATGCTGTCACAATTGATCAGGGGATCAACTTATCAGGCTGCATATTTCGTGGTCACAATAATGTCATTAAGATTGATAATCACGCCGGAAAAATGACGGTAGAAGTTAGTCAAACGAAGTGCTTGACTGATGGAGAATTTACTTTAAACGCGGCTGGAAATATAAAACATATCCATTTTAGTGACGGGTGTGAATTTGATAGTTTAGCAATTGAAAATACCGACATTGCCGAAGCGTTAATAATCAGCAACACAAAAGTAAAGAACCTAAAAGTTAACGGGGGTCAGTTATACAATATTCACTTCATAGATAACTCATCTATATCTGTTGCTTCTATAGCCACTTCTGGCAATAAATTATTTATAGATGAAATTAAAAGCGATAGCGAAATATCTATACAGGGAGATTTCAATGAAGTTGATATTAAAAGATCAAAATTAGGTAACTTACATATTCGAGATACTCAAAATAATATATGTATTACAGATACAGATATATTGGATTTAAATATAAGCACGGGACCAAATACAAGTAGGAGGGCAATTGATAGCTTAGAAATTGATGGTACTAATGGCAACCCTAATACAATAGGGAAGCTAAGGGCAAATAGAGCGAAATTTGAAAGTAGTGTTAATATTACAGGTATGATTTTTGAGGATGAGTTTAATTTCAATAATGCAGAGTTTTATGATACTACGAGGATCAATGATTGTGCCTTTAACTGCATACCATTATTTCACAACGCTACACTTCACGTTGATACAAAGTTTACAAATAATCGATATAACAACATAACACACGCTGATGCACCTGAAGCATACAGAACGCTGAAGCACTACATGCACGATAACCATGCTTATCATGAAGAAAATGAGTTCTTCGCGTTAGAATTAAAGTCAAATAGAAAGACTAAGAAGCAGCATTGGGCTGTTAATTTACTTGATATTCTGTATGAGTGGACTTCAGATTACGGTCAAAGCGTATTGCGTCCATTGATAGGGTTGGTATTCGTCATACTTGGTTTTTCGTTCTTATATTACTGTTTACTCAATTTCACCGGATATACCCCTAATTCTGCAGCAATATTCACGTTAACTCTAGATAGTACGTTGCCTTTCTATCAAATGGCCGAAGATACACAGATTGAGGTGTATAAGCAGTTAAACCTTACTAGCTTAAGGCCTCTTTTATGGGAGATAACGATCATTACTAACAAAGGTACTGTCAAATTAACGTAAATTTCCCCCTCTTTGTAGTAAAAAAACCGATCCTACGTTAAACAATCAATGGCTTAGCCCGCTTACCCGCGCTGATTTTAGCTTCAAATCAGTTAACTTGTCAGTACCCGTCCGGGTCGTGATGACCGCCTCGGCCAGCTTGGCGGCGACGATCCTTTGAACGTCACCGAATGGGTCGGCAACACTTTCGTTCTGCGAGATACCGGCCACGTTGAATGACCCGCCCTGCTCGGCTTCCCCTTCTACCGTATCGGCCAGAATAATCTTGCCCGTTGTGACATCTGTTACTTTGATATCGACTGCCATCTCGGTCGTCAGTTTAGAAGAACTGGCCCCGCCTCCAAAGGCCCTGCCTGCTACCCCACCTATCAGTCCGCCAGCGCCACGGTTGCCGCTGACTGAAAACCCGCTCTGTCTTGCCCCGAACTTGGTAATGGAGCCGTAAATCAGGTAATCAACCCCGGTCAACCCGCCCACTTGTCCGCCGCTCGTCGTCAAGCCAGCCCCGCCAAGTTGTTGCTCCTGCAGCACGACATTCATTTGGTTCCTTTCCATCACATCCATTTTGTTGCTCTTTACAATGGCGGTTTCGAGCATGACCATGAATCCATCGGAAAGATATTGGTTGCAGTTATTGCCATGATACGCATCCCATCCACTGCAGGAGATGTTCTGAGCTACCGTTTCAATGCCGGCTATGCCTACGACCGGCCTTTGTGCCCATGCAGAGACACTGACCGTCAGGATGATGACGCCTGCTAAGAGCATGTTGGTTTTTTTCATGTCTTCTCTCCTCGGATGACTGCCCACCGCCGAAAATGGCGCCGGGCCATGTCACATTCACGCAGAGAGCGCAGACGCCCCACCTGTTCGCCCCGTTCGGGTAATTACTCCCAATCGTTGATCGGACTATTGTATTCAGCAGGAGGCCCGACAGACGGGCTCTACATGAATGTGACGAATAGCAGTGTGTCTGGACAGGGGCGATACGTCAACCTGAATGTGCCATTCCCTACTCTAATTAAGAATCATAGCAATCACTCATTACTCAATCGTTTGCCCTCTAAATAGCAACTCATCCCCAGTACCCAGGGACAATGACAGCTGTTCCCGAATTAAAGCCAAGATAACCGGTTAAATCAGCTAGTTAGTGCCCTCTTTGACTGGCTTTCTGCACCACGGCATGGATGAATGGTGGGTATGAATAGCAAACCCCCAACCCACCTGCCCTCCCTGGAAGCCTTGACTTCGGCCGATTTCTCGACGCTTAAGGCATGGTACACAAAGCTGGAGGGAGACCCACCCCCGGTATCATTGAAAAGCGACCTGTTGAGGCTGCACCTCGCCTGGACAGTGCAAGCACGGCAACAAAAAGACACGCCATCGGTACTGAGACAACGGTTATTAAAAAAGGCTCAACGGACCGGGCCATCCCCTGCCCCTGCCTATTCCCCCGGGACACGCCTCATCCGGGAATGGCAGGGGCAAACTCATGAGGTCACCGTCATGGAATCAGGTTACGCATACCAAGGTCAACACTACCGCAGCCTGAGCAGTGTGGCTGGTGACATCACCGGGGCACATTGGTCAGGTCCCCGGTTCTTCAGGATGGTAAAAGGCAGGGCTGCATGACTATCGTGTCCTCTAAACATAGACAGTGCGCCATTTATACCCGTAAATCTTCCGAGGAAGGACTGGAACAGGCATTCAATTCTTTAGATGCCCAACGGGAGGCCTGTGAATCGTATATCAAGAGTCAGCAACACGAAGGCTGGAAAGCCATACCCAAACAATATGATGACGGTGGGTTCTCCGGTGGCAATACAGAACGTCCTGGACTGACACAACTGCTGGATGATATTAAGGCCGGAGATGTAGATGTGATTGTGGTATACAAGGTGGACAGGCTTTCCCGTTCCCTTGCGGACTTTGTTCGTCTCATTGAACTCTTTGATGCGCACCAAGTATCCTTTGTCTCAGTCACCCAGCAGTTCAATACGTCGAGCTCCATGGGCCGGCTAACCTTGAATGTGCTGCTGTCGTTTGCCCAGTTCGAACGGGAGGTCACAGGCGAGCGGATCCGGGATAAGATTACAGCCTCCAAACGAAAAGGCATGTGGATGGGCGGTGTGGTACCACTGGGGTATGACGTCATCGATAAGATGCTTGTCGTAAATGAGAAAGAGGCAAAGACGGTACGGCATATCTATACTCGCTATCTCGCCCTGGGATGCGTCAGGCAACTAAAGGAAGAACTGGATGCTAGAGGCTATATCAGTAAGGTCCGTGCAGTTGAAGGGGTTCATGCCGGCGGCAGGCCGTTCTCTCGCGGTGCCCTATATACCTTACTCAAGAATCCCATCTATATCGGCAAAGTAACCCATCAAGCAAAAAGATACGAAGGACAACATACCGCCCTCCTTGAGACAGCACTCTGGGATAAAGTACAGGCACGCCTGAATGAGAACAGACACAAGCACCACGCCCGCAAGTCAGTCAATGACCCCAGCCTGCTGGCAGGGCTGTTGTTCGATGATAACGGTCACCCACTGAGTCCCTCCCATACCCGGAAGCAGAACCGGCGCTACCGGTATTATGTGAACCAGACGGTCCTGCAGGAACGAGAGAAAGATGCAGGTTCAATACTACGGTTACCTGCGAAGGTGATTGAGGCCTTGGTAGTACAACAACTCTTGTCACTCTGGAAGAACACCATGCAGTTGTTGAAACTTCTTAACAAGAAAGCACTCTCAGCAAATAAACAAGCATCACTACTTGATCGTGCCCAGTCCTTATTAATCGAGTGGGAGACCTTCACCCCGCATCAACAGATAATCTATTTGAAAACCATCTTCCAAAAAATAATCGTCTGCTGTGAAGGTGTCGATCTGCACATATCAACAGACGGGATGCTGGCGTGTCTGAACAATGCAACACTCACTGAGGATATGCCTGACAAGGAAGTCGATATTCGGGTGGTAACCGTTCCCGCTACACTGAAGCGGTGCGGGATTGAGACACGGTTTGTTGTGAACAATGATATAGATCAAGGCCCACATGTGATTTCTGTGAAGGCAATTCAAGATGCCTTACTGAAAGCACTGCAATGGCATCAAGGATTAGTCTCTGGAGCAATTTCCTCCACTGCTGACATTGCAAAGCGTGAAGGGACAGCGCAACGCTATGTTGCGCGTATCCTGAAATTGGCTTTTCTTGCACCTGATATTATGGAAGCTATCATAATAGGTAACATCCCAATTGATTGCACACTCGCCCGTCTCAGGAAAGGCTTCCCAATGGAGTGGGATCTACAGCGAAAAGTCTTGGGTTTCACTTCCCATCAAATCCAGTAAGCGAACCTGCAAAAAGCCCGAAAGAGAATCCAGCGAAATTCTCTGATTATATTGATCAGGGGGATCGCTTAGAGAGTTGAGCAATTTCAAAACATCACGCATTTCCCCGGACTATTTAACTATCTGGAATCAAGCATGGCATCTCTGAACAGAGACCAGACTGTATGGCGGTGGTGGCCATCTCGGGCGAACCCGTCTCCGCCCATTTCCCTATTTATCGGGGAATAACAGGGAATTAACAGGGAAATCACTTAAATTTAGTGGTAATTCAGCCGTTTCCTGCGTGATAACGCTCTGGATTTCAAAGAGTTAGAAGGCAATTCCCTGTTATGTAGGAACAGGGAACTTGAGATGATCGATCAGGGAATTGTCAGACCCGGAACAGGGAATGGAAATGATCGATCAGGGAAATGCTACACACATTATGTGACGGGTTCAATTCGAGCGAAAGCTCGGCATGACTAACCACGACACCTGCCTGATCGTCGGTATCAGCGAAGATACGTTCTATAAATAGTTCAAGAGCGTGGAGGTCGGCGAATCCCTATTTTCGGAGTTTTCCGAGTTAGAAAAGCGGTGATATTCCAAACCCTGAGAACGCTAAAAACAGAAACCTAATGAACTGGTCATAATCATCCCAAACGGATTACAGATGTTACATATTCAAATCAACCGGATGAGGTTTTCGAAAGGGACAACCGATATTAAAAAAATGTCTGTAGTTTAGAAGTATTCCAGGCTCAACATCGCCGAAAGTTTGAACGCAGTTTACCTCGACCTTTGACGAGAGTGCCAGTTCGAGCAAGATATAAGCAAGCGTCCAATACGTCCCAAGGAATCTCACCAAGTAGGTCAGCCATCTCCACATACTTAACCCAACCGTTACGTGGCCAAGACTCTTGTACTTTTGTTACAAGCGAGAGAAAATCTGGGTGTGCAGGCGATCGGTATAAGTAGTTTTCACTTCCACCGAATAACTTTATATGGCCGTTCCGAATGAGAAAGTGGCTTAGACAGCCTGTATCGCGCCACACTGATGGAAACAGAGTCAATTGCTCATCTCTGCCTTCGTAAATTCGCCAAGCTTTGCCCGCCCTCCAGTCCAAGTTAACAGGTATCTCATCATCGCACCCACACGGGCACTTCAAGAGCAGCCAACGGGGTTGTCCGCGCATGATGAGAACCGCATCACCAGGTGTTGCTAATTGTGATCCAACCTCAACTCGAGATTCAACTATCGATTTGAGTGATAAAGACACATCCTTCATTAGATATTATTTTCCACATTTGTATCGGATAGTTTGACCAGAATTCGTTCGGCTAGGATATACGCGATAGCTCTTAATTCCTCCCTTGTCAATTTTTGTCCTTCAATTTCTGTCGGAGTGTTAAAGGTTTTTTTATTGCATGCCTTCTTTGTTAGCTCAACGGCTACCGTGAGAGCGTACTGTCCATTTGCAAGTTCAATCTGTCGAGCTTGCATGCGGATTTGTCTCACACAATCAAAAAACCATGCGGACTCATCACTTGGGTCACATGGGATAAAGTGGAAATCAACAAGCTCAACAAGCTCATAAAGAGATTCAATTGATATTAAAAGATCTTCTCGGTTCCGGCAGTCGCCGACAAAGCCCTCTACAAAGAGTCCTGCTTCTAAGGACGCAAGATCGATTAAGAGTGGCAGATCATTGCCAAACTTCTCAAAGTCGATCACAATAGCATCTCCACCACGAACAAGGACATTCAGAGCATGCAAATCGCCATGGACTACACCGACCATTACAGGTTTTGACGTCATTGTCTTAAGCAAAGTTTGGAGTTCGGTTGGCTTTTTTAAAAATTCATAGCCTTCGATTAATGATCGCCGATGCTCCGGAATCCCGTCCCCCATCCTATCTTTAAGGTAATCTTGCAAAGGTTTTTCAACTGGCTTCGAACAGTCCTGCCAAGCACGAATTGTCGTATTAAAAAGACTTGCGATTATAGGAACCGCACGACCATCCCGAGCACAGTTGCTGAGCTTCTCGGAACCACTGACATAATCGCTGACAATGATTCCTTGTTTCGTTCCCAATGCACACCGATCTAGCCATAACCTTGGTCCCAGGTGGAATGGAATATGTTCCAATGCGATATCGCGATATGCTAAGTATTCCTTAGAAACCTGATTTCTGTCTCCAATTTTAACGAAGTACTCAAAGGGAGTGTCGCCGACCATGTCGTACCTATGAGTAGCATATACACGGTAGGTATCAATGCCGGAAAGGCCATCGGAACATCTAACTAGTTTCACTTTCAAACAATCATGAAAAGCCCGTTGAATCAGGATTCTCTTTTCGCAAGCTTTTTGGATTGGTTGATTATCTCCATTGAAACCTTCAATTTCGAGCTCCAAGGACAGTGAAACATCGGGAGGATAGTTCCGCAAGTCCTCGGCTACCACCTTACTCCAAACTTCGTTATGGTCGAAAATACGGACCACGGGTGACAGTATTTGACCATTTTCTGCCGACCCAAAAGATGCTGGTAATTGTCCTTTCTCAATTGCCCCAATTACAATGCTCCTAAACAATGGTGCCTTAGACCCCGGCTCTACGGACACAACTTCGACGAAGACACGACAATCGTACCACAATAAAGTCTCCGCAAATTGCCTCAGGTCTTGTGCGATTTTGTTAGGCTGAAGACTGCGCTGTCGGAAGATCACTGCAGCGACATCCGCCAATTTCGTCGGATCCACAAAGTCACTTTTATCGAATCTACAGAACTCATATCCGCTCAGATAAGCGGTGGCCTCTTTCGGTGGTTTTTCTTCATAGAAAGCAATTTTCCGGCGGGTTGCTTTTTTGTAGTATTCGTGAATAGCCATGATTAGTCCTTGCGGGCGAAGAGCTCCTGCACATCCCCAAGGCCGAAGGCGCCGGATCGTGAGCAGATAAAGCAATCATCCTTAGCGACAGCGCGCACTGAACGCAGACTGGATACGACAGCGTTGTAGATAAGGTGGCGGGATTCGAAAGGAATGGATGTCACAAGACCTAGCAGCATGGTCACCGCAAGCGATACCGCAGTTCCATTGAGTGAAATCACTGAAGGCGCAGGTACATTAGCACCTTGGATATATGGGTCAGCCTTTCGCTCGAATTTGTTCATCATGTCCCGGCGAACTTCTTCTGAACTTAGAAGTTCCGAACACCAGAGACATGGTTGATCAGGTCCAAGTAACTGCACGCGTCCGAATATACCTGTGACCTCCCCTTCAGTAGTTGTAATCGAAGAACCAATATCAATGCAGGGAATCAGGTATTGATAAGCGACTTGTTGGACTACAGATCGGCTACCATGTGAGTCAGTGCAGCAGAATATTACATCAACATCGACTAGGTGGCGGGCAACTGACGCATGAACGATATCGCAGTTGACCTGCTGCACTTCGGCACCCGGCGAGAACTGTTGGACGTAATGTGCAGCGACTTCACATTTGGAGCGTCCTACATCGTCCGCAAAAGCACCGACAACGCGATTGAGATTAGTAAGTTCGAGGTTGTCTGGATCGATTAGGATGAAGCTGCGGACACCAAGATGCACAAGCTGTTGGACTGCGATGGAGCCAGTACCGCCGAGACCTACCACAGCCACACGGAGAGTATGTAAGATGCGTTGACCATCTGAGCCAAACGCTCTTATTTGTCGGTCATATATGGTTGATGCGCTAGCCTTTTCGACCTCTGGATCGAATTCGACAACCCGTCGATCGCCTACAGAGACAACCCTCAGAGGCTCATACTGACCAAGCACTCGCGCAGACATGCCACCCTGACTCATCACGAGCGCAGCGTGCGGATATGTTTGGCCACGTCGAATAAGGAAGGTAGCAAGTTCTTCTTCGCCACGGTCGTCTACCGGCGAGAAATAGGGTACAGAGTTTCCCGGGTGTGTGTGAACGAAGACTAGCGAAAGCTCCTGCAATCGCGCACGCTTGGCAACGAGGGCCACGAATTCAGGTCGTAATTGAGCATGATCGAATCCACATTGGGTGTAGTCATCGTCCGTCGGCAACACAGACTCTCGGACGAGCATCAGAATACGGCCATCACTGCAATGTCCGCGAGCTGCGAGCAAGACAGCGCAACGCTCATGCTCATATCCCAGTAGTGAATCGCGCAAGGATTGTAGATCATTGCAAGCAATTCGGAGGTCGATCATCGTGCGGGTGTCAGTCGGTTTAGAATGACATTGCTATATGTGATCAACGTGTCCAGGCTGGGGTTCCAGCTTTGGACATGCCAAGAGAACCATGTTGTGCTGCGTGCTGGGTTGACATCGCCAGGAATTTGGTTTCCGTCGTTGGCACCCTGTGGCGTACCACCGTCGGCGAGACGAAATCCGCTGGGTTCTATCCAGAAACAGTCAGGCTGCCCAGCTGGGTAGCCAGTTGGCACCAAAAACAGAATTTTAGCGGTCGGGCGATTCCATCCCTCGACCTTCACCCCAGCAATCTCAATAAGCACTCCGCCGGAGGGTAAGTCTGTCTTTTTAGGCTGATCATAGTCAAGGGTACGGCACCAATTGGTTAGGTCTTTGAATTGAATATCAATCATCTTCGACCAAATGTTGCGGGCGGAACAGCGTAGAAGTGCTTGGCCGGCTTGCTGAGGTCAACAGCATCACCGTCCGATATGGCTTGATCCGGTTTGTCGCCTTGCTCTTCCAAGAACAGCTGGTATTCCCCGGGAATCCTTGCCATCGACTTAATTTCTTGCCCATTGAGAGACGAGTGTTCGGTCACAATCTCCTTGTTGTCTACAAAGAAGATGTACTTGTCAGTGTACTCATCAGGCTTGTGTTCGTTCATAATATTTCTCCAGTTATCCGATGTGTGAAGTAGCAGTAAATTCGGGAGTCTTCTGTGCGGCGACAATCACATCGGCAAGCTCGTCACGGTTCATCAACTCTAAGGGTTGAGCGGCAGGTGAAAGATCAAGTGGCCGATCTAACTGCATCTGTCGCAAATGGTAAAAGGCAAGCGCCTTCCGGCAACTTAACTTGAGCCGACCCCGCGTCATACCGAAATCGGTTTCAATTGCACGGCGCCGATTATTGGTCAGTCCTTCGCGTGGCTTGATTACGACATCAATGTAAGTGTTCCACCAAGCATCGGCTTCTGCAGACACGGTCGCCTTTCGCAATGCATCACTGCGCTGAATCCGTGAAATTACAAAATCGCGAAAATCTTTATTATCATGACACCAAGCCCTAACGTGCCATCTTTGACCATCAAAGGCCAAAGCGTGAGGAGCGATCCAGCGTGTCTTTGGTGTGGAACTCCGCATAGACTGGTACGAAACCATGAGTTCGTCTTCATCTCTGATCGCCCAAAGAAGCCTCAGCAGGGTATCAGTTTCAATAGGACGGGCTGGATATCGAACTATGTCATGAGGTGGCTGCCAGCTAATAAATGAGACTGAAGGGGCGAAGGTACCAACCGATAGCCCCAGCAACTCGCTTAGGTAGCTCTGGGCATCATTCTTAGTGATTACGGGCTGGAAGCTTGCTGTGGCTCTGTATGTTTTCAAACTCTTGTCGTATTCCATGTTTCGGGGAGCGAGATGCGAGTAATGCGCTAGATCAGCAGAGGCTTGTTGGGTCGAGATACGGAAGAATGCGACAAGTTCGCCTCTGTTGATAGTCCGGTTCCAACGAAGGCGGAAGTCGATGAACTCAAGACGACGTTCCTGACTCCAACGAGGTCCACCAGCAGTACCATGATGTTGAAACTTAGACGACATATATAAACTTTATTGATTAATCTAGTTAATAGACTGATTATAATGCCACATTTAGCGCAATGCAAGTCTTATGAATACAGAGATGAAACTTTTCCTGATTACTTCTACAGCCAACATGATCCAGCTAATAATTTAGTTTGAACTATAAACCAGTGGTGTCCGGTTAAATTCTTCAGAGGATGACTGGAGTCAATCGTTGCACCTGTTCATCCTTGTGCAGGCGGGGTACAATCTTTTCAACCTTGGCAGGCATCTTGTCGGCGCTTGGCATGACAAAAAACGGTACTGTCAAATTAACGCAAATCTCCCCCTCTTTAGTAGTAAAAAAGCCGATCCCCTGTCCAACAATCAATGACTTAGGCCGCTTACCCGCGCTGATTATGGCTTCAAATCAGTTAACTTGTCAGTACCCCCTAACGACTTAGTCACTTGGCTGGCCGACATGCTGGAAGACAAGCGAACGCGACCAAGGGGACATGCAGGCCGACCAAGCACATTTTATGAGAAAATAGTTGTTTGTGAAACCGTGGCGGTGCTCGTGCGCCTAGGCATGACCCCCACGCGTAACGTGGAAACAAAGAAGCCAAAGCACTCCGCGTGCGACGCAGTGATAACGGCGTTGAAGTGTCATAACATCCACCGTTCGTACAAAACCATTGAGGGCATGTGGAACAAAATGAGTAAGCCGTCCTGGAAAATCCTCTGATATTGTTCATGACGACTCTGTTGCATCTTTTTGGCACCCTTGGGCACTTAAAATCCACAAGGAGACCGCGAGATGAAGACTTACAGATTTTTACGCCGCCCAGAGGTCGAGGGCCGTACGGGCCTGTCACGCTCGACGATTTACGCTGCCATGGACCGGGGAGCGTTTCCGCGCCCAGTGCGCATCGGTCTGCGTGCCGTAGCTTGGAGAGAATGCGATATCGAGCACTGGTTGGAGCAATGTCCCGAAGCTAACCCCGCTGAGCAGAACGCGCCCAAGCGCTTGGCGGCAAGATGAGCCCGTACTGGCAGGAAAACGACCGGTCGCGTTAATCGCCGTGTTCGTCCCACTGCCGAATGGAACCCAAGTAGACGGCGACCCCGCGTCCGTGGCCCGTCCCTTCGCGCCCTTGGATCAAGATGCCTTCGAAGAACGCGCCGCGATTATGGAATTTGATGCCGGTCTGGATCGGCCTGAGGCCGAACGACTGGCGGCGATCCAAATGTTACAAGAAGCGGGACTGACCAGCAGCGAAACATCCACCGATCCGATAATGAATGCTCCCCAGTCTGAAACGACCAATACGACGGCCATGACCCTGCCGGAGGAAGCAACAACCCTGATCGAGCGTTGCAAGACTGATCCCGGCGCGCCGTTGGAATCTAATGCACTGGCCTATCTTGACGAAATGAAGCGGAAGGAACCTGCGACCTATTCCCGCACCCACCAGAAACTGAAGGATGCAGGCGTCTCCATGGCATTATTGGCCGACGCCTTGAAACAAACTCAAGGATGCGACCGGGACGGCGGCGACCTGCAAGGCACGAGGATCCAATGGCCAGCAGTCGAGCCGTGGCCAGACAGGGTAAGCGGGGAATCACTGCTTGACGAAATAAGTAATAACATTTGCCGGCATGTCTACTTACAGACAGCGATGGCCGATGCAATAGCACTGTGGTGCCTGACCACCTGGATACACGATGGGCTCGAAATCTCGACCTTTCTGAACGTCACCAGCGCAACGAAAAGGTGCGGGAAGTCCCTGCTGATGGAAATACTCGCGGAGTTTATTCACCGGCCGTTGCAAGCGAGCGGGCGTGTCACATCGGCGGTTCTGTTCCGCACCATTGAGGATCACGCACCGACGCTGCTGTTGGATGAAGCCGATACCTATTTTGCCGACAATCCCGAGTTGCGCGGCGTGGTAAACGGATCACAACGGCGCAACATGGCCTACATCCTGCGCTGTGTCGGTGATCACCACGAACCGCGCCGTTTCGAGACCTGGTGCCCGAAGGTGATATCAGGGATCGGCGGCCTGCACGATACTGTGGTCGACCGCGCGCTGGTGATCCGTCTGGAGCGCAAGCCTGCAGATCAGTCGGTTGGCCGATGGCGGGACCGAGACCGGGAAGCCATTGAATCTCTGCGACGACGCATTGTGCGGTGGATTGTAGATAACAAGGAGGCGATCCTGGACGGGCGTAATACAGTGATATTCCCAACGGATCTGCATGATCGCGCTTGCGATGCCTGGGAGGCACTGATTGCTATAGCCAATATCGCAGGTGGCGACTGGGCCGGAGAAGGCGGCCGGGCATGGCACGCCAGCGACACTATCAACACAGATACTGAAAACCAAACCGGCGTGAGAGAAAAGCTACTCGCCGATCTGCACCGGGTGTTTGTCAAAGCTGGGAATCCTGAGACGATGCCGACGACAAAAATCCTTATTGGCTTAATAGCGATGGAAGGCCGGCCGTGGAGCGAGTGGAAGCACGGCAAACCCCTGTCGCCGCGCGGGCTATCTGACCTGCTCAAGCCGTTCAGGGTAGGGCCAAGGAATATCCGCAAGTCCGGCGCCATAGTGAAAGGCTACAAGCGGACCGACCTGCAAGATCATTGGAAGGCCTATCTTACAGAAAAGGAGGGATATCTATCCGCTACACCGCTACAACCTAATAAAATCAATGGGTTAGAGGATTTACAATCCGCTACGGCCCAACCCGGTGTAGCGGATACGAACGGACCTAACTTATTGAAAAATAATGACTGTAGCGGTGTAGCGGATACGAAACCTCTGGAACCGAAAGAATGAATAACACAGTGGACTCAATCGAAAGAATATCAAACGGAAATCATAGAGTATCTTCAATGACCAAAAGGAAACACGTCAAGGAGAACAGGCCGATGACCGTGGTTACCTACGACCCGGAGGACTGTAAGGGTGCACTGAAGACCATCGGCGGCTCGCAGTCCGACCACTGGAACAACACGCTTGCGAGTCAGGTACTACAGACGCTTTGTATCAGCCCCGACACCGAGACCTATAACCAGCAACTGAGTGCCACTGTCGCGGCGCTGGCCGGCATTGGCCCGAAGGATGAGCTGGAAGGCATGATGGCAGCACAGCTGATCGCAAGCCACAACGCTGCAATGGAATGCTACCGCCGTACCATGATCAGCGGGCAGACCTTTGAGGGGCGTCGTGAGAACCTGAATCAGGCGAACAAACTTTCCCGCACCTGGTCTACCCTGCTGGAAGCGCTCAACCGCCATCGCGGCAAGGGACAGCAGAAGGTGACGGTGGAACATGTCCACGTCCACCCTGGCGGGCAGGCTGTCGTCGGCATGGTTGAGACACCGGGGGGTGGGGATTGCGCGAAATTGAAGGAACGACCCCATGCAAAGTAGATTACCCATGCATCGCAGCCCACGTTGCGGCGCGCGGACGCGAAACGGGACGCCCTGCCAGTCGCCCGCAATGGCGAACGGTCGATGTAGGATGCATGGAGGACCCTCGTCCAGCGCACCGATCGATAACGGCAATGCATACAAGCATGGCCTCTACACAGCTGATGCGATCGTCCAGCGGCGAAAGACCGCCGCACTCATACAGATAATGAAGGGCCTTATCGAAGAAGTGGATGGGCAGAACTGATTAGCACTGTAACCTGCCCTGTTCCTCATCACCGATATCCCGCACGGTACCCCACTTGGTCAATATCGTTTTCCTCCAACTAATTGACTACAAGGCTCCTGTACCGGGTTGGTTATTTTCAATTTCGCGTAGCCACTCTTTAGGTCTACCATTTGCGACTCTTAAATAGACACTTACTGCTTCTTTAGCCTTTACTAGTCCTTCCGGTTTTTTGTTGACTAAGTTGGTTAAAATCTCCCTAATTGCTTCTTCTGGATAGTCTGAAGTCGAACTTTCTAGTAACATCATCCAGATGCTATGTGCTTCAAATGGCTGCTTTTTACTTATGACAGCAAGGCATTCAAGCATTTCGTTGGAGTTATGTTCAATGTCCGCATAGGGTGCAACAGCATGAAGCCAATCCAGTCTTAAATGGTCGACTTTATCTACATACTTGATCCAGAGACACAATTGAGAGGCAAGTTTCTTTCCTTCAAAAGTTGAAGTATCAGTGCACTCAAAAATCCTAGGCCACAATTCATATAATCTAACTCTGAAGTCTTCATCCTCCTTCTCCCCATAACCCCAAATAAATCGAATTAACAAGCTTAGTTCTTTGTAAACGCCTCGGGTAATTAAATTTCTAATCAGTGAATCATTATCTTCAAGGCTTTCATATCCAGATATATATGCAATCCCTATGTTTTGAATTACACCTTTGCGAATACGACCCTTTAAATTTTGATTATTCAATGCCTTAAGGAAATGTTCATTTTCTTTCAAATATTTATACACCTCCTCAAATACCATACCTCCATGCACATAACCTTCCATTGCACATTGCCACCAAACCTCGTCGCCTCTATCAAATATTCTGTTCAAATTAGCCAGTGTCCAGTCTTTAGAGATGTATAAAAAACTTGGAAGATAGCGTGTAACAAGTGGTGCAAATTCGTAAGTACGTATTTTTGCAGTGTTAAACTCGTTCTCATATACGGGTCGAATTTGATTCCAAACGGTGGAGTGATCTTGGCTAGATTCGCTGTTAGCAAGACGACAACAACGCAAAGTTATATTGATTAGAGCTTGTAAACTTTGGCCACGAGGACTATTTATTGCATATGTGACAGCATCTTCTTCTACATTGAACTCACGACCAATTTTGTAACTTAACAAAAATATAATGATTTCTTCTGCATCTTTCAGGTACTTTTTATTAAATGCATGATCGTCAGACTTTGTACCATCCTCAATGAGGCGCGCGATTGAAGTAATTACCCAAGAACGGTCTCCTATAAAAACACTGAAAACACCGCGCTTTTTAGCATTCTCATCACACCAGAAATTTCCCCTATGAATAACAGCCTTAAAAAATCTTAACAGCGATTCCCAAATATCATCCCATGGGAGCTGCACTTTTTCTGTCCATAATTCCCTATAGGCTTCTATAATCTCATGTACATAGGCTAAATCTATCTCAACAAAATTGGATAGTTCGGGGTAAAACTTGAGAGGCGATGTCTTGATTACTTCACGCAATGCTCCCAATAACCCTCGAATACTAGTCTCTTCATCTAACGTGCTTAGTTCGAGTTGGAAAGAATTAAGCCTTTCAACCAGTTCAGTAACTTCCAATCCATGAAGTTCATCAAGCGAATATGGTGATCTAGGGGCGACACTCACAACAGGCGTAAAACTTGAAAATGATGGGTGTTCAGGCTTTGCGCCAGCTACTTTCACTTTAGCGGTATAAAGATTATTCTCCTCCTCGCCGAAATCTTTAATAGCTGCAAGCCAGCTTGCCTGGATAAATGCGGTAGCAGTAGCATGTGTTTTTCCTTCATCATCTGGTCTAATAATTGCGGATATCACTTTCAATATTTTCTTTCTTCGTTCATTCGAAAATTGGCTGTAATTACGACTCAATAGCCGCCACATCTCATGCCGATAGTTGTTTGTAAAATATTCACTATCAATCAGTGAATCGATCAACTGCCCACATATCCGAAAGTTCTCATCAATTATATGTATAGCCAATCGCTTGATCGTCTCGTAGTTTCCTTCCAGTTTTTCTGAAACAGAATCAATCGCCTCATTAGGCATTGCGCTCATATATCCGGTAAACGAGTCTCGATACGCATTTATTAGAATGTTTTCTGCATCGTCATGGTGCTTGTTCTGCTTGTGAGGCTCAATAGCTGGTTGCCAAACATAAGACCAGGAATCATTCTCTAACTCATCAAGTATTTGCTGTAATTTTTTGTCGAAAAACAAAATTGCTTTGACTCCAATAGATTCGCCTGCCAGTTTTGCAACTTTGTCAGTAATATTTTTTGCATGGTAATGGTCGATACGTAACTCCGCATTACGGCTCGTGTGTCCCAGAAACTCGTCATTTTTAAAACGAAGCTGATAAATAAACTCTAGTAGTTTGGCAGCAAGTTGCTGTTCATGTGTATCTTTGGTATCTAAAAGAACAGGTAACCATTTCTCACAAATTTCTACTGTGATTAATTCATGTTCATCATTCAGCCAATAATCAACAATATTTAGATCTTGGATGCTTATAATTTTGGGATGGATGTACTGAATAATCTTTGAAAATTGCCACCATGTCCGATAGTTACTGAAACTGTTAGCTTTGGCATACTCGGTGCTTGAAACTAAGATTTCAAGAAACTGTTTGGCATACTCGATGTTCTCCTGTAATTTCAACTCAGGAGCTGTTTTGACCAAATATTCTATGGCCGGCCAGTTTAAAATGCTTATATAGCCTTCTTCTTTTACTAGTGTGGGTGGAGGATTATGTTCAGGGCTAAAATAGCCCCTCTCTGACAACTTGTCGAACCATTGGATGCCTTTTACCTTCCTGAAGAAATAAGGCCGAAGATCCTCTTTGGCATCAATACGCTCAAGCAGATCACGCTCCTTGACTGACAAGCTAGTCATCAGGACACACCTCATCAATCGAATCAGTATCTGTAGCAAGTGGCGGTTTCCTTACTTTAAGCTTTTGAGACCAATGCTCAATAATTCCGGCTTGGCAATCATAATCTTGATGGTCTCTCAGAAACCCCAGTAACTTCATGCTAAAAGATTTTTCGTAGTAACGATGGAGATGCTCAAATAGGTGCCGTTGACTCTGAAAAAAACCTTGTAGTACGAATCGTTTCTGACCCTTGGTGGTAGTAGCCGAACCTCGACGAAGAATGTGTTCGAGAATCTCTGCTTCGTCTAACCCATAGCCTACAAATACAACTGTTTTTCTAGTGAAGAGCGCATCTAGAAATACCTGCACATGCTCATTGTCGTAGTGTTTTAGATAATCTTCAGTGGTAACAACCATCGTCCCAGGATTACTTATGGCACCATGCAGATGAATTACCGTTCCGGGATCATCTAAATTATGGGGATAAATCTTGCTCTGCTCGAGTATACGTGCTCCAGCAATCGGCGTTGTTGAACCGTCAGCTGTTTCTTTGAATCTCGGGGCCAATAATTCATCGTAGTTTGTCGTTACGCAAACAGACCCTATGTCATTCAGGGCCTTGTAAATACTGTTACCTTCTCTTCTGTCTTGAAAGTGTTTTACAAGGTCAAATGGGTGCTTGTAGTCTTCGGCTATCAGCTTGGCAATTGATAATTGCTTTTTTGCATCCAGTGTCTTTAGCTGTTCAATCTCTGAATAATTTAGCAGACCAGCTTGTCTAAGATCATCAAAAACAGCTGCCGCTAGACCTTTCCAAGATGGTAATCCGAGGAGCATTGAAATGCCGGAGCCGACAAACATCACCAAGTCACCATTCATGGCTGCTTGAACAACCTCTTCTGGAGGATAAATAATTTCGCGCAGTTCAGAAATTTTGGTCATACCTATCCTAAAAAAACATAACTCGCTAAATTTCTCCCATTGTAGTACCGCTCTCTGGCTTAATAAAGTTTGCATCGCTTATCTCAGCTTGCTTTTGAGATTGTTTTAAGCCATTCATCAGACGGTTATTTGTAGTCGATTGGCTAGTATTAAGTTCACTGCATGCGGACATGGCCTTAGATGCACTTGGGCAAGAGCTTTATGACTGGGGCGTTGACGAGGCGGAAGAGGATATTGAACTCTTCAATCCGACTGGCAACATGCCGTCGAATGAAAAAAATCGAGTGCCATCAGCAGCTAGAAGGGCCAGCGATGGCGGCTTGACTTAAACTAACGAATCTCCGAAAAAACTGGAGCAGTTCAGATCGCCCTTTTATGTTTCATCCCATAAGCTATCATTTACAAATAAATTGTTTGGTCAGATGATAACGTGTCACCAGTTAAGCTAGTTAGAGTTAGCTTTAAGGCCTCACTATAAGTAGCCCATAGTATTGATGGCATATCTATAATCTTAAATATCAGACGTTATTATTTTGAATACAATTGCAACTTTATAGGATTATATGAGATTCTGAGTAGTGGCTCAGTTTGAAATCTAGGTAACACCCTAAATTAGAGTTAATCACATGCACATGTCGATCAAGACCTGTTCTGAGTATTCCCGATGTTTGTCTGTAATTGAATCTACAATCCCTAAGTCGAGAAAAACTGCACTGGCGATAAGTTTACCTCCCAATCTGCTCGGCACCGCCTCCTGGTAGCTGTTTCCCTCTGCATCTTCGCAATCAATTTGGAGCACATCGTCCGAACGCCGGATAGTTTCAATACCCGGTACCTCAACACACCATAAACCTCGCTTGTTTGAAACAGTACACACAACACCTTTCCCTTTGCAGCCGGGCGTCTTGAAATTAATCTGCTGATTTGCATCATTCGTGATTGTTGCACAACCGCCGATTAATATTGTCAAGGTGAGAATAGTTATCACAGCAAAAAATGTAGGCTTCACGGTCATCTCCTTAGTTCTTTAGTTTGAAGCTAAAAATGATAAAAGCCTAACGACTTTTCTCGGTGAATCTACAGGGAAGTATATCGTACCTTGTCTAACGCGCTAATGTATACAGGTGGAATTGACAAATTAACTTTCTCGAGCCGGTGAAACTCTGAAGATGAATCCGAATAATTTTCTAGTTCTTACCTCTATTGAAAATCCCGGTTCTTGAAATACACTCTCCAGACACGCGAAGGACCGATATCGCGATTCTTAATAAGCCTCAACCTTAGCAGTTTTTGTGCCCGGATTATAATCACACTGGTAAGACATATTCTGCCAGGCTCCAAAGCCATTTTGAAACTTAATTTTGTTGCCAAAATAAGCCACTGTGCCTCCTTTACGGTCTTTCCACATGAACCGGTCAAACTTTGCACCTAGCCAACCGTCCGTCCATTCATGAGTATATTGTGCCATACTCTCAATCAATGGCGCGCACACTGAGGAGGCAGAAAACGAATACTTGTCTCCCCAACACTGGAGGTCGTTACGGCAGGCCAGTTCTTTCCCGGCCTTTGTAGGCTTGCCCCATCCGGTCAAATCTCCCGGCATTTCCCCTTCCATCAGTTCTGTCCATATTTCCCCAGTACAGCCATCGCCTGCCCATCCACATCCATCTAGGGCATACGTAACGCGATTCTTGGCAACGGTGTCCAGTTCATCTGAGTGTCTCAAGAAAACTGAAACAACATGTGGCCAGTCTTTACGATGTCGCTTTACAATCGCTGACATCATAGCTTCTATGGATTCTCGATCTGTCTTTGCTTCCGGTGCTTTCACATCAATAATAATCCGCACTCTGTTGCCAAATGAATGATCCTTTTCTCTGAGCATTGAATATTTGTTAAACATGGTCTTCTTCGCTAACGCAGGCTCGGCAACTGGTTTAACTTCCTGTTCCGGTTGATTTTCCGGTTGTTGCTCTGTTTGTGCGATCTGTTTGCTTGGCGGATCCTCCTCGTTCGATGAAAGAGCTATAAGTACTACAATTATCAAGAAAAAATCAGCCATCCACTTATCCCTCCTTTTTTCTTTTTTGCTGCTTTACCTAGCTCATCAACTAATTCAGTTTCTATATAGCACGGCTTATCAATCCCACAATGCGGACAAGTCTTAGCTTTATCTGAAACTTGGGTTTTACACTCTCTGCATGGCCTCATTGCCATCGTATGATCCTCCTCATTCAAAAACGTATGGCTTACATGCTTGCGGTGTCTCTTGGCAGATTGTCATAAGCCAGAATTTGCTAGCTAATAAATCAGTGTAAGTATCTCTATTCATCACCATCTGCATACCCAACGATTCCAATTCGAATCCGCAAATCAAGTCTCCACCGAGCGGAAGATTTGGAATATAGGCACATTTCTCGCCTGATCCGCCTTCGACCGTTTTATCATCAAGAGCATCGATCCGCTTCATCCAGTCGCTACCAGGCGGGCGTGCGAAGTATCCGCCTGGGGGGTTACTGCCACGAATACGATTAGGAAGGTTTTTACCAAATACCTTTATTGATGAATCGTTCATGAAAACGCCTTCGTCTTCCATTTCCATAAGCTCCTTAAACAAAGCGATTGTCTCTTCCCTGTACTCTTTCCCGCTTATGTTTGCGGCTGATAGCGAACCGGTTGAAAATATAATAAATAAGGCAATGGACAATGCTTTGATTGTTTTTAGCATAGCTATCTCCTAACCAGAAAGAGGCAACCAGCAGTTGTCGGTAATCCCCATCCCACGCATGATTGCCTGAGCTTCACTACATGTGAGTACCCTGGATCCTTCTCCTATGTCACCACCCTCCATAATCATGTAATCATCGCCATTTCGACATCGCACAGTCATGTAAACTGTTCCGTCCGTGTCCTCGCCACGAATGAATGAGTGTGTTACTTCGGAACACTGTTCACCGGTCGAGATAATTACCCCTTGCCACGCAAGGCTTCTAATGGTTTCGTTATATCCTCTCATCTGTTTCATTTTTTCGCTGTTACCTGCGGCTGGTAGCTGACTTATTGAAAACGTAAGTGCTAGCACAACGGCGGTTACCGTATTCGGTATTCTCATGAGTGCCTCCTTAAGCACTTCAAAAATGACTTTAGGTTTTGTCATTACTTCATGCCAGGCAATTCACCAAGGCAATACTTAAGCATTATGGGATAGGCTGTACTGCGATCATCCCATGAAGCGCTAGCTTTCATCTTGCTGGATAAATCCCGGATGGCCGCACCACGGCTTGCCACCATCAGCTCTGCCACATGCTCACGCTTGATCCCCAAGCCAAGGTCTTCCTCTTTCATTGATTTCACGTCAAGAGCAGCTGCGACTTCCATGCAGGGCTCGATAACCCATTCGACTACCTCAGCGTGAAAGTCATCCGCAATAGCGATCGTATGACCAACGAATGTTAATGTTGCGGCGATTAGTGCCGGATTCGGTATTTTCATGATTCTCTCCTAGGTTATTGCAAAACGGGCACAAAGGTGCCGGGCCATTGCAACTACCAAACAGAGTGTGATAATTCCTGCCTATTCATCCAGGCTAAGGGAGCTACCCAAAGCCGGAAACATGATTGTTATATTCAGCAGGTAACCCGACCGGGTGTACACTGCAGGTAGTTGCAAAGATCAGCGTATACCTTTTTATATACCAAATGTAGTACTAATGGCTGCCAAACAAGAGGTAAAGCAATAGATAATGGAAGAACAAGAAAAGCGGACCAAGGAAGCAGCATAGGAAATATTGCTCAAGCAGATACCCAAATCAGAACGCACTCAATACGCGTCTAGGTGGCCTACAAAAGCTGAAGAAGACATCAAATTGAGACTGGTCAAAAATAAGCCCCTAAGCTGGTCAAGTTGGTTACGTATTTAAGTATATAATTCCCCAGCTTTTGGTTAACCATAGCGTTCCAGACAGGATATTCGCACAACAATTCTTACACCTAATAGAGTCACTCATGGGAAAACTGATGAAGAAGATATTATTTATTTTGTTAGCATTTATTGGTCTTGCCGTTGGCGTAACCGTCGGCGTTCAGGCACAAGAGAGCGATGGCATTACAACTGAGAAATGGCGATGTTTTGATCTGTCTGATTATTACAAAGTAACAGTCTTGGTCGAACTGAGCCGGGTAACAGGTGACAGTAAAGCACTTGGAACTGGCGAGGTGTCTGTCGCTGGCATCACTTACAAAGCATCTTTTAAAGTTGTTGGGTTCAATCGGCGGTGGGACTTCGGAGAATTTGAGTATGCCTTTACCATTAAGCCAGATGGTACCGGGAATTACTACGATTTTTCAGATGTCAAAGATGGTGGTGAAATCGGTCCAAGCCAAACTTACAGTTGCGTGTCACCCTAAAGCCAAAACGCCGTGTACAAAGCATACTGGGTGTAGGGCGCAAAAACCAATCTGTGCTGGTAGTCATACTCATAAACATGTGAAAAACTCTAGTGAAAACAATAACAACGGCATCGATGCGTGCAGCCTCGAACTGCGTTAGCGCGACAGCCTCCGTCCTTTCGCTATATCATGAGTTAGTTGTGATTTTCATCTGATTGTGAAAACGAAAACAACATACGAACTGAATGGGAACTATCCCGATTAGTTGACAAGAGGCCCTACTATGACTAATCGCCGCAATATTAACGTTCGCTGGCCATGCTACTGCAGATGACATTCACACTGAAGTAGTCGAATGGGTTATCGAGCCCTGCATGGAAGTCGCGGCTGCTCTTGACGTTAGATCAATGAAACAGGAAAGCCTTGATCTTGGGATCAAGCGTGAGCATATAGCAGAGTTGATGGTAGCAAGCCGTGATTCAACCACCAGAGAGTTATTATCCAGCAAGATGAAAGCTGGTTCTTCATGGGGGGATCGTAGGGGGCCTATCCCGTAATGCTCAAGCTTTGCCTTAGTCAATTACCTGGTATGAAGTGAAGTTCGGCTTTTCGCCTTCCTTTGAATATCTTGATTTAAATGCTAAAATTTATTTGCATGGCTACTTATTATCATAAGCTTGGGCCTCCTGACCCACGTGTTGAACGAGTTTGCCCAGTTGACGACGAAGCGAAGCGTATGCTTCATGACGTATATTCCCAAACGATAGACCTGCTAATTCGACTTGACTATATTCAAGAAAAACTTGGCATGACATTCCCAAAGCCTCGACAGAATCCAAAGATTCACGCACTGAAATTTGAAAATCAAAACTAGTAGAGTTATCACCGGAAGGCCTTACTCCTGTAAACGTAATTTCTATTAAACCATCATCACTAAGCTCAATCTGTTCTGATTCCATATCAATCGCCTCTCCCAACTGCCTTTGATGTTGTGAACCGATACAGGATAGGTTTTGCGTAAAATGGGAAAGGGAGAGATAGTTGCTCTGTTATTTGTTTAATCAGCATGGTCGTTTACCTCATATTTACGAGGCTTGACACAGGCCAATAAGAAGGAATAAAATTCTTTCCTAGAAGCAAGTGCATAAGCCTCTATTACATTGAATGCATCAAGGCCGGGTATCAGCCCGGTCTTTTTGCGTTTAAGGGCTGAAATTATACGGGATCAAGGGATATGGGATCAAATTCGATTCTACAAATAATTTCACTTATTTGCGGACATTAGTTGACAATATATCTACTATTTGTTAGGATTACAGCATAAATAATCAATAAACGGATAATTTGAATGTCTAAGAAACACGCTAAAACCATAAGCCTTTTTGAGCTGATGAACAAGTACCCTACCGAAGAAGATGCTATCAAGTATTTTGAGCAGAATCGTTGGGGCGACATGCTTGCCTGCCAGAAGTGCGGATGCACTGGGCGTATCACCAAGCAGAAGAACTACAAGAGAGGCTACTGGTGCGGGGATTGCAGAAGCTATTTCAACGCTTTCACCAATACGCCTCTTGAGCACAACAGGGTCAGGGATGCCCGCAAGTGGCTGTTTGCCGGATATATGCTCATGACCGCCCGCAAGGGTATACCTGCTTTGCAACTCAAGCATGAGCTGAAAATCAGTTATGAGACAGCGTGGTACATGCTACACCGGCTACGGTTAGCCTGCGGGGATAACCTTGAAGCCTTGCATGGTGAAGTAGAGCTGGATGCCACGTACATTGGCGGTGCTGAAAAGAACAAACACTCTCATAAGAAGCTGAAAGCCGGACGGGGTACGGTAGGCAAGCAGGCCGTACTCGGATTACGTGAACGGGGCGGCAAGGTCAAAGCCATGGCCGTGCGGGCCGAGGACCAGGAAACCATCCGCAAAGCAATTCATGAACATGTAGAAATTGGCTCCAAACTTTACACCGACGATCACAGAGGATATAAAGGCATCGGGGGAGCGTTATATGGTCATGAAACTGTCAAGCATTCAGCTAGAGAGTACGTGAACGGTATGGCGCATACCAATGGTGTTGAGTCGGTCTGGTCTACCATAAAACGAGGCTTCAATGGAACCTACCATAGCTGGTCGCGTAAACATTGCCAGCAATATATCAACGAGTTCACCTTCCGTCTGAATGAAGGCAACGTAACCCGCGACACGCAAGACCGCCTGGACGATCTGTTCAAGTCAATGACCGGCAAGACCATCACTTACAAGACATTGACGGCGTGAGCATGAGTGACAAGAGGGCATCACCCCACAAGGAAAACTGGCAAAACCGCACCCTGTTTCACGGCGATAATCTCAAGTTCATGCAGGCCATGAATAGCGAGAGCGTTGATCTGATCGCTACCGATCCACCATTCAACAAGGGCAAGGATTTCCATGCCACGCCTGATAGCTTGGCAGCCGGAGCCAAGTTCCAGGACAGGTGGTCATGGGAGAAAGACGTTCACCAAGAATGGGTTGACCAGATAAAAGACGATTACCCGTTCTTAATGGAAGCGATAGAGTCCGCACGCTACGCACACTCCGACGGTATGGGCGCGTATATGTGCTTCATGGCCGTTCGGTTACTTGCTATGCACAGGGTGCTGAAGCCAACAGGTTCGATTTACCTGCATTGCGATCAGACAGCAAACCACTACCTGAAAGCTGTCATGGATGCGATATTCGGATACAAGAATTTTAGGAATGAGATCGTTTGGCGCAGGAACGAATCGGGCGCGAAAGGCAGCCAGCACGCCGCCAACAGCTGGGGCATAAATGTAGACTACCTGTTGTTTTATGCTAATACTAACAAAATCGTATTTCAGCCTCGGGTTGTCAAGAATTTTAATGAAGAAGAAATCAAACGCAGATTCCCTAAAACGGATAGTGCTGGTGAACGTTATAACACGAAAATGACCGCGTGGCGTTCACCTTCAATGGGTGCACGCCCAAACCTGTGTTATGAGTTTCACGGTATCAAACCTCCTTACCAATCAGGGTGGCGGTTGAGCAGGAAACGAATGGAAGAGGAGTACACTAAAGGCAATATTGTCCTCGTTAACGGCAAATTGGAACGACGCTCCTACGCTAAAGATTATACCGGTGTATCGCCCGGCAACCTATGGACTGACACAGAATTGTTGCTTCCGGCACAATCTTATGAACGCACCGGCTACCCAACCCAAAAACCCCTTGCACTCTACGAACGAATCATAAAAGCCAGCTCCAACGAGGGCGACATAGTGCTTGATCCGTTTTCAGGCTGTGCAACAACTTGCGTGGCTGCCGAACGCCTGGGCCGGCAGTGGGCTGGAATCGATATATGGGACAAGGCGCACGAGACAGTTGTTAACAGGCTACATAATGAAGTCGGCTTGTTCGGTGATGTTAAATATACGAAGGAGTTGCCTGTGCGCACGGACGACGGCGAGACCGCAACGCCCTTCCTGCGTGTAAAGGAACGCATACGTGAACCGGAAGGACAGAGAATGAGCCGTGCTGAAATGTACGAATTCCTGCTGACGCAACATAGCCCAAAGTGCCAAGGCTGCGACCGCACGTTCGATGATCCGCGTTACCTTGAACTGGATCACAATACCCCGCGTTCTGACGGCGGGATTAATCATATATCGAACCGTATTCTGCTGTGTGGTCCTTGTAACCGGGCCAAGAGTAACACCTACACATTAAGCGGCCTACGCAGGCACAATAAAAAGAATGGATGGATGAGATAAGGGTTACTGAAAAATGAACCAAAAGAAACTAGACAAGGTCGCAAAGGCTTTGATGAGCATGGGGCCAGTAAAGCATCAACGGCCAGCGAAACCGACCAAACGGGACTTGAAAAGGACGTTCAAATTGCAGGTCGACAGAAAAGGTAACCCGTCAATGATAGAGGTTGAGTAAAACAGCTTTGTCAACTAATCGGGATAGTTCCCAACTGAATAGTAGCGGAGGATGTGAACCCAATGACTTGGGAGCCTATTTGGGCATTACCGAATATCGATTTAGATGAGCCTGTCAACAGTGAAACCATCGCCCTTGTCCCGCCCTCTGATGCCAGTATTCGAGAGCTTATAAGGGAACATCCAAATTTTCGGATTTTCATGGGTCAGTTTCAGGACACTCATGGGGTACCAATTAAGCCGACGCTAATTATTCGCCGAACTGACGTTGCTGAGTACTTAAGGACAGTCGATGCAGTTGCTAGCTTTCGAGATCTGCTTGTTGCATCGACAGTGCTTTTGGCTAGATCGCTATGCAACATCAATGGCAACATACTTGACAGAGTTACATATTCGAATTCCTTTTGGGTTTATCCCTGGATGATCAGTAAAGATTACGAATCCATAACCACACACACCCCCGCAATGTTGGCACTCCATGATGTCAAGCAGTTTAGAGGACACTCATCTCCAGAATTATCACGGACGAAATTATGCCGTCGGCATTTTGATGAACCACTCTTACAAGAACTTATTCGCCGCTGGATAGCTCGATATAAAACCAATAGTCCTAAATGGAAAGACGTTGCACTCTTTAGATCGTTGAACATGGTCAATCAAGCCTGTCTCCTTCCTGCAGGAGAGGATGTGGTTATTCATGATTACGGTAGGACGATTGGCTTGTGGGTCACAGCATTCGAGATTCTTGTGCACCCTGGAGGCAATGGATATGCAAATCGAGAAAAAGTGTTTGCGCTTCTCCAGACAATACCATGGGTAGATAAAAAGTGTGAGTATCGCAGATTTAAGGTGAGAGTAGGCAAAAATAGCAATGAACGAAAAAATTTAGCTTGCTGGCTTTATGATCGTATTTACTTATGCAGAAATGATTTTATACACGGAAACCCTGTTGATTCAAATCATCTATTTCTCCCTGTATCTCGTCGCGGACTAACTGAATTTGTGGCGACCTTGTATCGTCTCGCGCTTGCCTCTTTTTTAGATTTGACATGGAAAGAAGAAGCGCCATCTCCAGAAAACACTCAGGAAGCTGCAGATTATTGCAGAAGGAAACGGAGCTACGACCAGCCACAAGCAGAATGCGAAGAGGCATTGCTATTAAGTCGCATTTCTATTGATGAACAGCGCCGTATCACAATCGGTAGTTGAGGGATTGTCTAGGTTTTTATGTGTAAAGAAAATATCTTCCTTGCGCCAGTAGCCATTTGGCAAGAGTAGAAAAATTATCATCGGAAGGAATAATAACTTCTGAGGCCAATGCCGCTTTTGAAACAATAGAAAAGGGAAGGAACGATTTCTATCATATGAATAAAAATATAAAAATGGACTATTCAAAATTGGAAACTAAAGCAAAATCTAGTGTTGATAGTTTATTCAAAATAGAAAAAGAGATATTTGACCATAGCCATAATAACGGTAAAATAGTTCCAAATAATCTGGAATATTGGGACATCAGTTCTGACGGCACGACTCGAGCGTTTCTACGTTTTTCCAGCATAGGCTCAAACAAGATGTCTGAGACAGATATTTAACATTACCTCCGCAAGAGCACTGCATGAAATGTACAAATAGGGAGATCTGACATGTAGTATTTTATAACCTATGCATTATTTGCTGTCTGGGTTTTCTTTGATGCAACAAAAAGAAAGAATCACATCATTGGTCTATGTAATCATTTAATTTATCTATATCAACATAAGAAAAGAATTCACGAATTTCTTTAGAACATTCACTATTATCCTTAAGTACTCCATCACCGGCAGTAGATACTGCTTGTTGTAATGTCATACTTAGTACGGACTCTTTGTTATTTTCCCAAATGGGAAGAAGAGGCATAACGAGTTCGATTAATTAAATTGAAATGTTAAAAAATCATAGCAAATATATGTATCCCGTCAAAGCATATGAGCCACAATTGAGCTAATTACTAAGAGAGACTTCTGATAAGTTAACATTAACAACAGGAACCTCATCATGCGCAATAATAGTGAGAAGTTAGTTAAAGATATACGCCGTCGTACCCGTAAGAAGTATTCCTCCGAAGAAAAGATCCGAATTGTACTGGAAGGCATGCGAGGAGAAGAAAGTATCGCCGAGCTGTGTCGTCGGGAAGGATTGAATCAAAACGTGTATTACCGTTGGAGTAAGGAATTCCTGGAAGCCGGGAAACAGCGCCTGGCTGGCGATATCAAACGGGAAGCAACTTCCACTGAAGTCACCGATCTGAAGAAAGAAAACGACCAGCTCAAACGCCTGCTAGCCGACATCATGCTGAAGAACGATGTGCTTAAAAAAAGTGTGCTTGGCTTGGAGTCGACTTGGGCAGACGAATGAGTTTGTCAGCGGCAGAGAAGCTGGAAGTGATCTGGTTGGTAGAAGGCTCGGAATTACCTGTTAGATGTACCCTGAGAGAATTAGGGGTGAGCCGCAGCAGCTTTTATCGTTGGTATCGGCAATATCTGGATAATGGCCCTGAGGGTCTGGAGCCAGCCAGCCGATCACCCCGGCGATTCTGGAACAAGTTACCGGAGACGGTAAAGGAGCAGTGTCTTGACATTGCGTTGCAATTCCCAGACAAATCGCCCCGGGAACTGGCCTGGACTATCACCGATGAACACCGTTACTTCATCTCCGAATACAGCGTCTATCGCTTGTTAAATCAATACGACCTCATTACGAGTCCCGCCTATATCCTGCTGCAGGCCAGCAATGCATTTCAACATCCAACACGACGGGTGAATGAACTCTGGCAAACGGACTTCACCTATTTCCGTGTCGTGGGTTGGGGTTGGTATTACCTGTCCACGGTACTGGATGATTACTCCCGCTATATCATTGCCTGGATACTGACCACGAACATGGCTGCCGATGACGTCAAGCGGACACTGGATGCGGCGATTGAGACCACCGGTGTCAACTGTAAGTCGTCAAAAGATCTGGGACACAATAGTCTAAAAGTTAAGAGAGACTTTCATACATTGTAGTCCTATTTCACTGGTTCATACATAAACTTAAATTATCCTTCCTCCTCAGTTGTAGCGTTTCGTGTTTAATGACGGCTCTTCTGTCTATGATTTCCTGATAACGGCCAAAATACATATCGGCAGGTGTAATGTTGTCGAGCGACTCATGGTAACGCTCATGATTGTAGTACTGAACGAATTGCCGGATGGCCTGTTCCAACTCCCACGGATAGTAATAGTGCTCCAACTTTACGACGTTCTTCATGGAACGGTGATAACGTTCAATCTTGCCTTGGGTCATAGGGTGATACGGTGCTCCACGGGTATGTTGCAGTTAGTGTTTGCCCAGGTAGTCTTTTAATTCTGACGAGATATAACAAGGTCCGTTATCACTGAGTAAACGAGGACGGTGTTTGACCGTTATCTCGTTGACACCGGTGGTCTCAATCGCCGCATCCAGTGTTTGCTTCACGTCACCAGTTGCCATGCTGGTCGTTAACTTCCAGGCAATGATATAGCGGGAGTAATCATCCAGTACCGTGGACAGGTAATACCACCCCCAACCCACGACACGGAAATAGGTGAAGTCCGTCTGCCATAGCTCGTTGACTCGTCGTGTTGGATTCTGAAACGAATCCCCCGCTTGCATCAGGATATAAGCAGGACTGGTAATGAGATCGTATTGCTTTAACAGGCGATAGACACTGGATTCCGAGATGAAGCAGCTATGTTCATCGGTGATGGTCCACGCTAACTCGCGGGGTGATTTGTCTGGATGTCGCAAGGCGATCTCCAGACACTGCTCCTTCACCGTCTCCGGTAACTTATTCCAGAACCGCCTAGGTGATCGACTGCTTGGCTCCAGACCCTCTGGTCCATTATCCAGATATTGCCGATACCAACGATAAAAGCTACTACGACTCACCCCTAATTCTCTCAGGGTACATCTAACAGGTAATTCCGAGCCTTCTACCAACCAGATCACTTCCAGCTTCTCTGCCGCTGACAAACTCATTCGTCTGCCCAAGTCGACTCCAAGCCAAGCACACTTTTTTTAAGCACATCGTTCTTCAGCATGATGTCGGCTAGCAGGCGTTTGAGCTGGTCGTTTTCTTTCTTCAGATCGGTGACTTCACTGGAACTGGCTTCCCGTTTGATATCGCCAGCCAGGCGCTGTTTCCCGGCCTCTAGAAACTCCTTGCTCCAGCGGTAATACACGTTTTGATTCAATCCTTCCCGGCGGCACAGCTCAGCGATACTTTCTTCTCCACGCATACCTTCCAGCACAATTCGGATCTTTTCTTCAGAGGAATACTTTTTGCGGGTACGACGACGTATATCTTTAACTAACTTCTCACTATTATTGCGCATGATGAGGTTCCTGTTGTTAATGTTAACTTATCAGAAGTCTCTCTTAGTAATTAGCTCAATTGTGGCTCATATGCTTTGACGGGATACAGTGTCAACGAGATAACGGTAAAACACCGCCCGCGTTTACTCAGTGATAATGGTCCCTGTTATTTATCCTGGAGTTGAAAGATTATATGGCGCAACACCAGATGACACATACCCGTGGTGCGCCGTATCACCCTATGACCCAAGGCAAGATTGAACGCTATCACCGTTCCATGAAGAACGTCGTAAAGTTGGAGCACTATTACTATCCTTGGGAACTGGAACATGCTATCCGCCAGTTCGTTCAGTACTATAATCATGAGCGCTACCACGAGTCGCTCGACAATATCACACCGGCAGATATGTATTTTGGTCGCTATCAGGAAATTATGGATAGACGAGCCATCATTAAATACGAAACGCTACAACAGAGGAGAAAAGTAAATTTAAGTTTATATATGAACCAGTGAAATAGGACTACAATGTATGAAAGTCTCTCTTAACTTTTTAGACGTTGTGTCCCAAATCTTTTGACGCCTTACAGTTTGGGCCGATCAAGGTCTAATTTCATCGTCCTGCCCACCTGGGCGAAGCAGCCTTACTCTTCAGACAAAGGATGTCTCTGTAAGCCAGGGGCTTGGTTGCAAGCCCCAGCTGCATGGCGGACATCTTGTGACCCTGACGACTTCGGAGACGCTGCTCCTCATCAAAGGCTACTCCTATCTCTTCTCAATACTCGCCGCCGCTCGCCTCCTAAAATGTTAGAGTGGAGCAAGAATGCGGCCAAGTAGCTTAACTTGATACAACATGTGCTTGTGATTTCCTCCGTTACATTTAATTAAAAACACTATGGAAAAAGCGAAAAAATTAAAGAAGTCTGATCACGCAATTATTTCGATAAAGTCGGCGCTTAATCTGATACCGGGCGTAGGCGGAACCATTGCCAGTCTAGTCGGCGACTATGTGCAACTTTCAACACAGAAGTCCACTGAAAGAACTATGAAAATACTCCACGAAAAACTCACGGCGATTGAAAGCAGAATTGATGTTGAATCCATTAACAAAGATGAGTTTTCTGAGTTATTCAAATCTTGCTATTTAGTGGTTGTGCGAACTCATCAGGAAATTAAGCTAAGAGCGGCGGCGGCACTGTTTGCAAATCTTTTGTTGAAACCAGGGGATACTGAAAAAGTATCATACGATGAACTTGATTATTTTATCCGATGTGTTGATTCTCTGTCGATTGGTGCAATTACCGTGTTGGTAGTATACAGCTCAATGTCTCAACAGTCCCTTAAAGCGGATTCTGATGGTAATTACGGACTTGATTTTAGTGCACTACACAAACACGAAAAGCTCAATGCTTTTGATGCACCATTTCTTATGGGGCTTATTAGCGAACTAAATAATTTTCACCTTGTACAAATCGACAAACCACCAATTACCATTTCACAATATGGAAACTACCCAATTCGGCTAACACCCCTTGGGCAGAGATTTATTGAAAGAATTATTGATGGATAGTGATATATGAAAACCGCTTTATGATGGCGCTTTAATATCATACTGATTACATCTTCGCATACATTAAATTTCGGAATTACCTAGTTTACGGTCTTGTGCGTTTTTTTTAAGCATTGCAATAAATTCTTCTCGACCCTCATCCGTTTTCAGGGTTTTAAATATTTTGTCCAGTTCCCAAACGGCTTCCTCTATCTGCCTATTAAAGGGGACAGCATCAAGGTACTCCATTGAAAGGCCAGGAATCTCCTTTATCAGCATGTGTGTCCCTTTATCTTCGCAGTTAAATTGACATTGATAGCCATTGGCTAACCTAACCAGATAAAGCTTGTCTTTTGCTTCAATAATTGGTTTCAAGGAAATACTGAACACCTTGATGCCTGTATGTCCGCAAACTCCTACGACAAGTTTACCTTCGGTCTGGTCCTGGCATTCAGCCTTAATCATGTCGTCAGGGATGCCGTGCCATGACCCGGTGCCTACCAGCACCCACCAGTTGTTGCCTTTTTCGTCTTGTAGCCACTTCTGGCGACTCCCCACCTTCTTAAGATGAACACCATGACATTGTTCAACAGTATGGATAACAATTTTTCGCTCAAGGCGGCCAGCTTTTACGGCTTTGTTTAATGACATTCGATTTACCATTCAAAATAAAGATCAAGGTTTATATTTTTCCTGGGGCAGGTCCTTTGGAGCCTACGTATAAATTCTGCCCATACCATCTTTGAATTATTGTAAGTCACCGTTTTCGTGATGGCCATTAGGCAGTGTCCTAACCTGAAGTTTTGTACACTTCGTTCGGTGCAACTGGACAAATCTTTTTTGATTGCTCATCATACAGTAATACCCAAAGGTTTAATCGTTGCCGTAGTGCAGGCCGGACACGCCTCTCCAACTCTTTTCTATACTGCACCGAAGCGGGAAGCGCCAGCCCAAGAAATACAGTTGCATTTTTTACCCAATCCTGAAGCTGCTTAGGTACGTTGTTTGGGCTGTCTTCATAATACGAGACAACGCTGGCTAATGCCCTATCAAAATTATTGCGTTGTGTTTGGGGTACGCCTGTCCCAGTTCCTTTGCATTCGACAACCCACCATTCACTTTTTGAAGTCGCTATTATATCTGGACCAGAACTAACAAACTTTGGTTCAAACGATGTACTATCAACTTTAAAATAGTCTTTAACTTTAATCTTAATTGAGCCAGCATCTATACCCTGACCACGTGGCACAGAAACCTGATAGGGAAGTACACTTCTCGTTACAAGGTATTTAATGGTGGCAAGTAGTACCTCACCCTCGCCAATTACTTCGGTTTCATTTTTCATTGGGATTTACCTTAAGGTGTTCTATTCTTCATTTTAGAAAAGTGGCAAGTATACTACTGCTGAATTGAGAGGGTTATGTGAATGTCAGATGACAGCGAATTTAGTACCTATCCTTACATAGATCGTGTGCTAGGTGATTTAGGTTAGGATACCCACAACCCTGCTCAGGTGGCAGTCTATAGTCAAGAGGCGTTTTACGGACACGATTCACTACTCACAGTCATTAGGAAACAAAGTCCCAGAGAACATCATATTACTCCTGTCAAGCCCTCCGGGTATGTACCAGATTTTGAAAGAGAGCCTGTTCGTTTTGGAGGTCACCCATTTCCAGCACAATGCCGATTGCGAATCTGGCGGATCATGCGGCATTCAACACCGCGTACTGAAACGGCGGGTCTACTGTGTGCAGGGTAACAAGAAAGTTATCCGCCTTTGTCTGTCCAAAGTACTTGAAAGACTGTAAATTCCACCCTTGCTTTCACTGGTTCATATATCTGCTCTCGAATCACAGCCTTGTCGGCGGGTTCGTATGGCCCCAAAAAAAAGACTTTATCAATCTTGCAAGGCTTCGGTCCAAGAGGCTGCCTTAAATAATCTCGGATAGTTTCCGGGAACAACATGAATTCATCTGTCATGATCACGATATAGAGTTGATACAGGGATTCCAATAGTTCTTCCCTTCCTTGAATTTGGGCTTTCTCGTTTTTGCACCTCACTATACTGAGTATATGTTTCTGAAATTGTTCTAAGGTCCATTCCTTGTAAGGTTCTTTGTCTTCCTTTAACTCAGTAACTTCAATGCCAATTTCCTTGCCGTCCATTTCAGCGAGGCAGTCTGGAAAATCCTTACCATGTTTTCTAATCTTACGGATATTGTCCTTGCCTTGGGCACGCAGAGACTTAGCAAGCATCTCGCATACGAGTACTTCTTGACAATCTCGGAAGCCGTGAGGAGTATCCCAAAACATGTTTGGCCGTTTTTTAGCGTAATCTCGTTGAAAGTGCTTAACCAGCCTCATTAGTCTTGATTGCATATGAAATTCCTGGTCTCGCCAGTTTGCTAGGCATGGCATGTCTATGTGCAAGAATGTGGTGTAAGTCGTCAAAAGATCTGGGACACAATAGTCTAAGAGTTAAGAGAGACTTTCATACATTGTAGTCCTATTTCACTGGTTCATACATAAACTTAAATTATCCTTCCTCCTCAGTTGTAGCGTTTCGTGTTTAATGACGGCTCTTCTGTCTATGATTTCCTGATAACGGCCAAAATACATATCGGCAGGTGTAATGTTGTCGAGCGACTCATGGTAACTCTCATGATTGTAGTACTGAACGAATTGCCGGATGGCCTGTTCCAACTCCCACGGATAGTAATAGTGCTCCAACTTTACGACGTTCTTCATGGAACGGTGATAACGTTCAATCTTGCCCTGGGTTTGGGGATGGTAAGGCTTGCCTCTGGAGTGGGTCATACCGTTAGCGGCCAGGTCGCTCGAGAGATAACAGGGGCCATTGTCACTGAGCAAGCGCGGTTTGTGTTTGACCTTCACCTCATCTGACCCGGTGAAGTCCAGCGCATCATTTAAAGGAATTAGGTATTTAACCTGACAAGCCAGATACTTTGCTCAATTGGTTAATGGTTTACTGTTATTATGAATGAATGTCAAAATACATCAATGCTACCAAGAACACCTTATTGTTATTTTTAAGCTGTGGTCATTGTTCTTATCTATCAGATCGTTCCAGTTGGATGGCTCTGAAGCAATAGTGTCAAGCCCCCTGGCTATGTACCAGAGTTTGTGAGGGGAGGTCATATTGAATCGATCATCGCATCAAGCATATCTTTATGTTGACTCTCTTTCCGCTACTTCACCTAGATTCGACAGTGTCAAGGTACCCGTTAGACGTTGCTAGTGAACTTCAGAGAACGGACAGGCAAGAATTTAGTCATACCGTAATTAATGCTTTTGGTTTGCAGGTACCCAGAGCGCGCGTCTATGAGGATCTTATAAATCTTAAAGGTATTGACGACGTACAAATTCTATCAGAAGTTGGTAACTGTCAAACCTCCGATCATATGATACGCAAGCTGAATAGAATCAATTATCGGTATTGCGTTTTTCAATTGCTTTGAGCGCATCCTCAGGCAACGCCGCGTACACCTCATCGACATGTTTAGGCTCGGAAATCATCTTTTCAGCAATCAGGTTTAGAAGACAGAACAAACTCTCTGCAGTCGCCCTGTCGTCACGAAGATCGATCTGTCCCGGATGGACAGCGTTATTCCCGAGCACTCGTACTACATCAAGAGCCTTCTGAATGCGAGGATCAAGCCCATCTGTAACCAGTGCACCTATATCTTTGTTAAGGTTCTCTCCAGGTTTACCAAGTTCCTTGCAAAGCTTTTGAATTGCCAACCGGATCAAAGCAGCCGACCCCCTGGGTGACAGGTCAAGGACGCTGCTGGCTTCGTCATAATCCCGACGTATTTCATCAGACAAGTCTGGATTTGCGGGCGGGGCCTCACCGCGCTGCGGATAGACCAGCTTGTCATAAATCCAAATCGAGATGTCTTTGCAGTTGAAGCACTCAGAAACAGATGTGTTGCGGAGCTGTTGAAAAGTATAGTTGCCATTCTCCCCTTTCTCAAAGAAAGGATGACCCTTCATCATCACGTCCGCCCACTTGGAAAGACGCTCGCGCTCATCAAGGTCTTCAACTTCGTCAAAATTGATTTTCTTACGACGATCGAGATCGATCGGAAGTGGTTGCTTCTCTCCTTGCCTGTCAGCTCGTAACGAATACCAAAATTGTTTGGCGAGCGCGCCGCAGTGCGGGCAATTAAAAGCAGTCTCTCTGACTGAGGGGAAAACTTGTTTCATATAGCAACTATCCCATTTTCAATGCTCATTTGTTTATCGGTTATGTCCAAGTCGTTGGAGCCCACAAAACGCTTTAGTGTGTCTTCAAGCACAGCACATGCTAAAACAGCTGCTACATTTGTATATCCGTCATGTATCGCCTCTTTTGCCATTACTACAAAGTCACCAAGCACCGCCCCTGATATGCTTGACTCAAGATCGAATACATAACCACCCTCATAGTCCTCTTTTGCACTATCGAAAAATCCTCCTAATGCCAGCAAATCTGGCTCAGATA
The DNA here is from genome assembly GCA_965226155.1 of Gammaproteobacteria bacterium. Classification (GTDB taxonomy): domain Bacteria; phylum Pseudomonadota; class Gammaproteobacteria; order Eutrophobiales; family Eutrophobiaceae. Next base: position 1,768,145 of record OZ245331.1, on the reverse strand, counting down.
GTTCGACATCGCATTTTCCATATAAAGCTGCAAAGTTTTCATAGTGAGTTGATTGTTCGGTAAACACAGCCTTGATTAGGTGCTGTGCACTGGTAGCCCATTGTTGCCACTTGCCAGCAGGAGCATGGGTATAAGTGAATCTATCACCCCTAACTAATGATGATAATAATTCACTGTACTGCTTTTCCAGTTCATCGAACCGCTTCTGAATTTTTTCTTTATTCATAATTTCTAAATAGCATACCAACTCTGTATCGTATAGTAGGTATGGGGGGTTAAAGATCATTCCCACAAAGGTATGGATGTACTGCTCACTTATAAAATAAACAACATCGTCGTTATTCTCTTGTCCCCGATGCCGGTAGCCAATAATACAATGTCGGCTTAAAAACACCCAAGATTTGTGTCACATTCTCCCCGCACCTGTTCGTGAAAGCAGGTCGGATTCTTCTCAGAAAGTCCAGCATAGTGCCATTCATTCCATTCTGGAATGGAAGTAATAATGGGGGGATGATTGTTCTATATTTATAATAATACTTTATTTATTAGATACTTATATGAATACATTGGCGGTGGCGGCCGTCCGGGGCGAACCCGTCTCTGCCCATTTCTCTGTTTATCGGGGAATAACAGGGAATTAACAGGGAAATTACTTAAATTTAGTGACAATTAGGCCGTTTCCTGCGTGATAACAATCTAAATTTCAAAGAGTTAGAAGGCAATTCCCTGTTATGTAGGAACAGGGAACTTGAAATGATAGATCAGGGAATCGTCAAACCCGGAACAGGGAATGGACAAGATCGATCAGGGAAATGTCGCACACAGTACGTGATGGGTTCAATGGGACAACCCATACTGAACCGGCATCAACAGATTAAATCAAGCACATTGGCCATAGGGCGTAAGATGCATTACGATCACTAGGCAAAATTACAGACCTTAATGAGTTGAAGTGCCTCTTAAAACAGGTCACAGTATGTCTGGAATGTTTTGACGACCTACAGCATTGGAAATTCCGTATGAATATGCAATTAGAACCAAGCCTATGCTTCTAGGTATGATGATTATTAGGCAGGTCAGCGACGAATTTCACTTTGACATCTTATTCGTATGGTCAAAGGATCAATTATCCACTTTGAAATGAACATGTCCCAAGGTTCACGACAGGATTTAAATTAGTGACTTTAAACGCCCATACGGTCGCTACGCTGTTCGAGGAATTTGGAAATCATTAAGTTACAAGGAATAGCATTATGGCGCTTAAAACCTAAACTTAGCTGGATGGATAAGAATCCAGGTTTCGGAAGTGCATTTCTGGAACTTATTGGACTGGAAAGCTTTGGAGTCTGCTGGGCAGGATGGAAGAATAGTAACGTGATTTAAAGAGGGGAAAGAGATGTCATTTCTAGCGAGAAGTAAAGTGGAACCAGCATGGGCTCCCATTTCCCCTAGAAGCGAAATGGGAGCCTATGAGTCGCTATGGTTACAGAAAGGTGCCTCATTTAAATCAATCGCTAAGAAGTTCGAAAAATCTCAAGGTGCGCTCCCTTCTGAACTCGTTCCCCCGTCAGAAAACGAAGCTGCTTATCGCGAGTCTACAGATATCTTGGCGAAGCGAGGTGTGAAACGTTTTGGTCTCCGAATTCATGGCACCGGTGACTACCTAGATTGTTTGAGGGATGCCAAGGAACCTGTGGAACTTCTCTATTATCAGGGTGCATGGGAATACACTGATACAAAGGCAGTTGCGATAGTTGGAACACGCAAGCCATCCGAAGAAGGTGTCTTGCGTACGCAGCGGCTTGTTCGACTGTTAGTTGAGCACGATTTCACCATAGTGTCCGGCCTAGCCTCTGGTGTGGACACGGCTGCACATGTCTCAGCGATCAAGGCGAAAGGGCGCACTATCGCGGTGATTGGCACACCGATTGGCACGGCTTATCCGCGTGAGAATAGCTATCTTCAGTCGCACATCGCTGCCCAGCACCTGCTCGTTTCGCAAGTGCCGATCGTGCGCTACGAAAGGCAAGCTCCTCCGCAAAATCGTTTCTTTTTCCCTGAGCGCAACAAGACGATGAGTGCGCTAACGTCAGCGACGATTATCGTCGAGGCGGGCGAGACGTCCGGGACACTCACTCAAGCACGTGCCGCACTGTACCAAGGTCGTAAACTGCTGATCCTTGATAACTTGTTCCGCAGGAATGACCTGACGTGGCCGCATCGTTTCCTGGAGAGGGGGGCAATCCGCGTTCACGAATTCGAGGAAATCCTCACGAGTGTCGAATAGGTTTATAAAAATTGAACCGGATGTAGTCGATGATCACTCCCATCTTAAGGCAGACGACGAATGTTACTATTTCCTGGAGTACACATCTGGCCAGGACTATAATTTTGGAAAAGCTAATAGCTTTATAAGCAATCTGAAAAAGTCTGTGCGCTTCCGTGACCACCCCAACGTATGGCGTTACAAGACCGATGCGATCCGTACGTGTTCTAAGGATCTTGGAGAAGCAATCGATCACCGTTGGCTCCAAGCTGCCACGTTAGTTCCTGTCCCTCCTTCAAAGGTGCGAACCGATCCTGACTACGATGATCGCATGCTTCGCATCCTGCAAGGAATCAACCTAGAGTTTGCCGTCAATGTTCGGGAGTTAGTGATCCAAAAAGCGTCACTGAGAGCCTCTCATGGATCAACAGAGAACCGCGTCACGCTCCAGGAACTCTTGGACGTATATCAAATCGACGACGGCATCGCTGAACCAGTCCCGGAAGCGATTGGAATTGTCGATGATATTTTAACTGCTGGGACGCACTATCGTGCAATGGAAACTGTCCTGAGCGCTCGTTATCCTGGCGTATCCATCGTTGGATTTTTTATCGCACGCCGGGTGTTCCCGCCTGATCCAGTAGAGTTTGAGTCGACCGAATGATCGGCAGAATCTGTTGTTCTACGCTCTGCATGTCAACTGCGGTTATTAGATTTGAAGACCAGGGCTTAGTTTTGCCGGACAGGATGATGCCTGACATTTCCACAGGGGGGATGTTTTCCAGCTTCTTTAGAATGATGGGAATAGACCCGGATTTATTCCCTAAATACGAGCATGTGTTTATTGGCGAGAACAGGCCGCCTGTTCAAGCGCGTCTTTACCCCATCGAATACTTGGCAGATTTTAGAAGATACTTCAGCGAAAAATGGTTACCAAAGCAAGCTGAAAAATACTTTAAGAAAAGGGCACCTCAAGCACTGGAATATTTGCCATTGGCACAACAGTTACCTGCCCCATAAAGGTATAAAATATATAGGAAAAATTTTGAACATTATAAAAACCATAAGCACACTATTCATTCTTTTCGCTTTGCTAATGCTCGAGACAAGTTGCGCAAATGGATCATCCACCGTTAGCAATACTGAAGATCAGCTCGCCGCACTCGGCTTTGTCGAGAGAGAATATGGGGATTGGGGCTATAGTAATTTGGTTGATATTCAAGCGCTGGCCGTCAGTAGTTCCAAAGAGAATCCCAAATCACTCATAAGCATTCTTTGTCGCGTGCCAAATCAATATCGTCAACCTGGAATCCTCATCGTCAATATCAATTATGATCCGGATGAGATTGGAAGCCATACGGAGATAGGGAAGAATTGGCAAGGTCACTTGGTAACTTATGTGTTTGATGGGACTCCTGCGTCTCCCATTAAAGAATATTGGGAGTTGGGATATGATTCTGGTACAGCTGTATTCTTAATGTATCCACCGCACAAGCACTTGGATCGGGAAAAGTTTTTGACGAAATTAATCAGTAATAATGGTGGGCATTTGATTTTGTTAACAGATAGCATTTCTGATAACAACATTTTCCGGACTTTCTCACTTCGCGGGGCAACCGAGGCTGTAATCCCTGTGTTGCAAGCCTGCGGATATGAATTAGATTGAGTAAAGCAGGTGGAAAGTTAAGTATATAAGCCCTTAACTATCCGGCAAGTCAAGCATATAATTCCCTTAATTTGACAAGCCGTTTTCTGGCTATGATCCAACACAGGGTGCAGCTGAGTTAGCTTAGATCTCGCCCTTCTACGTCCTTGACTGCGTCCACGATCTCAAATCTTTCCCGGATTGTTCTGGAGTCGTAAATGGTCATTTGGCGGACATGCTCTTTGTCCCGTGCTGTCAGCTGCTTCGCTGGGTTAATTTGCAAACCCCCGTATTCTTTACACCGGCGGTCATCACGTTGTTCAGTCCATCCTGATTGTTGGCACGCTTAGCCAGTCGTTTTACCCTGGGTCGACTTCGATCTTGATACATTTATCCGGACGTCCATAGCTGAACCGCCCTTCCGTGCTCTGATACACCAAGGCGGCCGGTGCTTGGCCGCCCGGGATCCGGACGCTGTAAAGCATACACCTCTGTGAGCCGACGCTCACGGGGGTGTAAATGATGCCTTCTCGCTCGACTGGAGGGTCCAGGCTCACCGGAGCGGGTGCCTTTTCATGGTGGTTTGTGCAAGCCACACCGAGCACAGCCACACCTCCAAGCGTTAGGGTGCGAAGGCGATTCACCAAGTTACCAAACTATTCGGTACGCGAAGCCGATGTGCGACTCGCGCTCTCCAGGGTTATGCCCGGCGTTCATCGCACCGCCAACCTCAATGGCAATGTATCCGCCAACCGCTTCTCGATCGTGACGCAACGTCATTCGCACCTCGCGCGCATCAGGGCGGAGCCGAATGCGATATTGGTCGTAAAGCCTTCGCCCGTATTCTATCTTTCCGTTTTCAATGCGGAAGGTGCCCACACCCGATTCGGCACGCAATGGCTGTTCGACAGTGAGCCCCGTGCTTTTAGTTCCAATACGCATAGCTAGTGCAGAAAATACGGAAGGGGATGCCTGGAAGATTGCGTTCTTCTCATAGTGCAGCTGGCTTGTCGCCAACGTCCCTGTGGTATCCAGTTTCCAGCCATTTCCAAGTTCGTGCTCAAAAGTACGAGATACCCACACCATGCCGAAGCGAAGGTCCGCCCCGAACGCGCCGGACGTGTGTGCCCCCAGGTATTCGCCATCGTTGAAACTAAGGCCGTATCCCCATCCGCCGTTCCTTGGGTGGCGTGCAAGGCTTGCCGATGTCGGACCAAAGCCTGCTACCCATTCTTGCTCATCCGCCAGCCACGGGTTCCCAGCATTTCCAATCGGCATCCAGTGCAATCCGAGAACATTTGGTCCAGTCACCATCATGCCATTCCTTTTAAACCCTTCAAGCTCAGGGATTGGGGAGTGGCTGACAGCGCGGGTAGAGACAAGCGCCGACATGGAAACCCAGAAAGGGAAGTTCTGCTCGTCGAATGCGGCGAGTTCGATATTGGTGATGCGGCCCGCGACCGAACCGAAAGCTGCAGGTACTTGGAGCGTGGTGTGACTGAGCGCATGTGCCGATTGTCCTACATTTAGCGTGCCGACCGGTGAAAGAGCGGCCTCGAGATCCAGGTGCCCGGCACCATATGTTTCCAGGTCGTTGTACTGCCCACTTCGATCTGCGGTATCGAGCATTCGCTTCACGACCTCTGTGTTGCCGCGCGTTCCCCGGAAGTGTTCCATCAGCAGCGCGAGTGCCCCCGAAACGATGGGTGCCGCGAAGCTAGTGCCCTGTAGCCCACCTCTTATGTCACCTTGTCCGGGTGTGTTCTGGTTCGGGACGAGACCTTGTACGGTGCCCGGGGCGACAAGGCAGTAGTGCGGTCCATGTCTCGCGGAGTCCCAGTCTGGCGGAAGAGGGCCACATCGGTTGGAATAGTTTGCGATGCTGCCCGTGCGTGGGTCTGTTGCGGCGACAGCCAGGGAGTGTCCGCGTAGCTCCGGGATGTGGTACGGCAAGTCCGCTCCTATGCCCGAGTACGGTTCTCCCTCATTGCCGGCGGAGTAGACGAGTATGGTCTTCTCGGCATCCAGCCTATCAACCTGCAATATCGCATCCAGGGTTTGCGGCAAGTACCGTGAGTACCATTGCAACTCGGAACTAACCGCGTTGGAGACTACGTCTTGATCGAACAGAGGCCATCCATAGGATCGGTTGATAATGTCGAATTTTGTGTATCTGTTACGCTCGACATTCGCTATTTCACCATCAAGGGACCTGCGATCAGCTGTGGGGAGCGCGGCGATCACAAGTTGCAGCCCGGCATCTGCAAAGGCGTCTGCCCTTTGGTCGTCTGTGAGGTTCTGTGCGATCGGGATGATAGTTGCTTCCGGTGCGACACCGAGATTCTGCCCGGCTGCGACTGAAGCTACCGTAGTTCCGTGCTCTCCTTCGCCGTAGGGTGTCGGCACTTCCCGCCAACGGAACAACTGCTCTAAGGGGTTATGTTCGCTGTAGTACTCGTCAACGACGAATACGGAGTCATCCCTCGTGGGCCAACCATCCTGACTCACGATATCGCGCACCCAGCTGTTATGGGCTTCGTCGTCACCCTGACTGTCGCCATTCCAGATTTGGCATGTGGGGTCCTGTTGGCACACTTCAACATCACTGAAGGGTAGATCTCCAAACGGGTGAGAGTAGGAAAGGCTCGCTCCCTCCGCATCGAGTAGCTTCATCCTGCTTCCGAATTCCGCGCTTTGCGTATAGTCAACGATGGTGTCGTCGATCCCGATCCTCACACCCCTACCGGTCAGGCCCCTAGCGTAGGCATGATGCGCGCCGATCTGCTCCAGCACGTCGGGCTGGTGCGTCGTGAAGCGTGCCGTACCGAGGTGATATTCCGGGTTGGAGGGTGTCAGAGGCGGAGGTGTCGGTTCGGGCGTCGGTGTAGGACGTATGGCAGTAGGGCCACGGACCCCGGCGGCGGACCCGCCGCCACCGCAAGCAGCAAGAGAAAGAAGACAGGCTACTACGATGACCATCGCAACGTACTTGGTCTGTGTCATGTGCTCTCCGTTCTTGATTGGGTCAATGCTGGTGGTACTGACAAGTTAACTAACATGATAAAAAAACAATATCTGAAGTATTTTCATCTATATCGCCGCAGCCTGTTTCCAAGGCGTCTAAGACACTCCCTGCCAGCTCGATCATGATGAGCAGATACTACTTGACGACCTAGATTAAATAAATAGGATACGGCAACGTGAACGCATAAGAATCGCTGTACCTGTCGGTGTGATTGAAATCGCCGCCTACCCTGCTCCCTCGCCCTCGTAGGTTGGTGCGAAAGTGCTGCTCGATGATTGGCATACTGAGATGTGTCGTGGATTACATCTGGGATGAATGCTTGATGTGCCACGCCATAGCTTCTTAACTTATCAGTCACTATCCAGAGGCGGAGTTTCCTTCGCCTCTATTTTAATCCTCAACAGGCTGGTCTGTATTTAAGGAAGAACGAAAGCTTGAGTTGAAGTATGAGCCAGCGAAACAAGATTATAATGACCAAAAGTCTCTCTTAATTTTTAGATCACTTTGCCTCAACTCTTTTGACGACTTACACTTTGGATCTGATCATTTACCCGGTTATGAGAGTTTTGGCGATCATCGTTCTTTTCGCAACAGTAGAAGTGGATTCTCTCGTTACGATCTTATTTGTCCAGTTCTCCATAATGTCAATTTATGGACGGTTTGTAATTGGAGAAGTAAAGAGGTATCGCAGCGAGAGAGGGCATCATGAGAGCAGGAAAGAAGACATTTTACCCAGTATAGCGCATGTTTGCGTATTTGCGATACTCTCATCAGCCTCGTTCGGTTGGCTGTATTACGCACACATAAATCCTGCTTTGGGCGGCGGGCAATCGCAAACCGTGGAAATAATAGTTGTGGACGCAATCACATCAAAGAGTCTCGAAGATATGGGATTTTCAGTCAGCCCGTCATTCAAGGCTGAACTCGTTCATGAAGACAAGAATCAAGTTATCGCTAGTGTTGGTAGTAAAACAGTTCAGTTGTCCAAAGCCTCCCTTGCAGGCGTGAAAGTGTTTACGACAGACTCGTCTGACCTGGAACAGTACGCAAAGAGAATTTGGGATCAACTAACGAATAAATGGCGAGACGTGCGAGTTGGTGTCAATAGTTCATAAAGTTTCGAGGTAAGCGGGCGAATGGGAACTGATCGATAGTTCGGGATAGCTTGCGCAGTATCATGAGTTCATCACAGATCAATCAATCATCGCCATCTACGAGGCCCTCAACGGCAATGAGTCCTATGCCCAATCAAAACTCGTCGCCAAAATCGGCGGCGCTCGGAATGACAGCCTTGGGAGCGGCGCTGCGGCTAGACCGCTCGCGTCCGACTGATCGGATGTAGCCTCCTGCACGGCACTTTGGAGACACGGGATGCGCTTGCTAGACTGAACTTCACGCGACGAATCGGCGATTGTGAATCAATCGTTGAGTGTGAGCGTTTCCGCTAATGCTTGCTTCAATGCCGTGCTCTAAGCCGTCAGCGATGGCGGCAAGCGTCACGTCGGGGAATATCTTTGAATTTTCGGAGGTCAACCTATCGACAGCGCGGTCCAGACGTTGTATCTGGGCGTGGAGCGTATTGACGAAGCCCCACAGCAGGCCCTCGTTAGCAAAGTCAGTCGACATCCAATTCTTATCAATACTTGTGCACTCTCCACAAATATGGACATTCAATGCTTTATACTCGGATCGATCAAAACCTGGGTACATGCGAATTGATTGCGACTAACTGCATACCATCGATTTAACGCTAAACGATTACTGCGAAAACGAGCAAACCAACTGAAGCAACGAAACCGAGCATATTCACTACCGCAAGCCAATTTGGAATAGTATCGACCTCACGGACAGTAAAATCAAAAAATCCATCGGTGTAGTCAGGTCGTTTCTTTGCAGCCTCGACTGCAAAATTATGCATTATTCCTAACGAGAAAAACTCAACTACCCCAACACCAATAGCGATTGCAACCCAGAGTCCACCTGCATTCCAAAGCAGGTATGTCGCAAGCGCGCTTATCGCAACACCTAGCCATCCCATGGCGATGACCTTCTCTTAGATTTCGCTAGATCCTGTCGAGTCAATCGCACTTCTCTATCGCCGCTTTCATATACTTTCATATATATTATTGATGTCTCCTTCAATGCCTACTTCAGCATAACGGGCGAACATATCTTTGCTGTTCCAACCATCCGGAATTTTACTTCTTAATTTTTTATCATTCAGTCGATTATCTTCTTCTTTTGTTATGACACCAAGACAGCAATATTTTTCAAGGAACTGCTTTATTTCTTTTATCTCTGATAGTCGGCCTTCTTCATAAGCTCCCCGCATTAACTCTCTCAGTTCTCTTACTGGAACCGAGTGGTCTTTCATTAGCCTCCCTTTATCTCCATTAATAATTTCCCTTGCATCCTTTGATATAGAATGCATTGCTGATAATGCTTCCTCTTCCTTTCTTGGATCTGGATTATTAAACCATTTTGGGTTGCCTTTTGAGTTCAAAAATGGTCCGCCTTTGAAATAAGCAAACCAATTATCAACAAATGTTCTCAATAAGGGTGTGTGTGTTCTTGATTATGGAGATTATGGATATGAATTTTCAAATATTCCAAGTACACATTCTCTAAATTCATTATTCATCTCCAAAATTATATACATTCACACTACTTGCCAGTGCCTTTAAATGATATCTGCTCAATAAACCGGCCATATTCACAAGTCGAACTGTGCGGCGGACACTTTTTATTATCGAGGGTCCTCTTGATTTCCAACAATGTCGGCTCAATCCAATCGAATGTCGTACTATATGGCAATAATACTATCTTGAAGTACATCGTCGCTGCGGCATCTCCCAGAAATCTTTCATCAGTAAATCTGTCAGCATCACAATACAAAAAAATAACCTTCATCATCACAGAAATTCACTATGGCGTATTAGTGTAGTGCCAACTGGGCTTCATTGATTCATGTGCCCTGCATCGGCCATGATGTTCTCCCGTTACGCCCGTCTCGCCCTGGATACCATAAAGGCGTCTACTGCCCGTATGGGCGACCGCATTGATCAAGACCTTGATGCCAGTGCATAAAGTATTTGCCCCGTTTGGCATTGATGATTTTTGGTACATAAGTATCCTTGCACTATGGTAACAGTCGAGCTGTATTGGGACCTTTAATAGCTAATGAGTGACAGTCAAGAAACTTGGGTAGACTGTGCAACCTGGCGTGAGCACTGGGAAGTGATTAAAAAGCTTCCTTGCGGTGGCCAAGGTGAAGCCTACCGAACTCGCAGGAGGATCGATGGCCGTGAGGCATTTCTCAAGGCGATTAGGGTGAAGACTGACCCCGAGCGGCGCGCGCGGTTCTTCCGAGAGGCAAACGCATACGACACGTTCCACGTGAGTGGCATTTCCAATTTGATCGAAAGCAACGCTCACAGACACAGTAACCCTAAATTTGAACCATATATCGCAACCGGGTACTGACAAGTTAACTTATTTGAAGCTAAAATCAGCACGGGTAAGCGGCCTAAGTTATTGATTGTTGGACGGGAGATCAGCTTTTTTACTACAAAGAGGAGGAGATTTGCGTTAATTTGACAGTACCGTTTAGTGGCTTGCTGTTTATGTAATTAGAAGGAATCACAACTTGCCTCACACCCCTTCTCCACTCCCATGGCGGAATCATTTGAGATCCCGGTAGAGACCATAATCCAAGCTTAGCTTTCCTAGCTTTAGCTTCAACATCGAGTAATGTCTTATCCCTTAAATACTGCCTGTACACCCAAGCCGCCCCCCGTCTAACCATTTCCCTACAAATATCCAGCTCTCCTGCATAAATTTTTGCTACATAACGTCCATATCTGTCTATATCCTGCACTTCTGCAATCACTTCCTTGTTAAACACCATGTCAGCAAGGACGGCTTTTGATTTCGTGCCGTATGGCTGGTTTTTCTCTGGCGTATCAATCTCTGCCAATCTGATTTTATATTGTTTGTTGCTCATGAGGATGGTGAGGGTATCTCCATCCGCAATGGAGACGACTTTGCCTTGGATGATATCGGGGTCAATTTGTTGGCTGTTTGCAGGTCCTGATATTCCTGATAATAGGATTATCAGGAACACTCTCTTAAAATGATGTATTGGCTGCATGAGAGTAGTCTAGTATATGTCGGGATAAATAAAAAAACGCCCTCTGTCAATGGCATTGTCATATCCATCAGTTAATCTTTTCAAACAACATTGTTTTAGCGTTCATGTCACAGATTATTCTACCTTGTTTGTACTCTCTCAATTTTCTCCAAATTTCAAAACCCAAAAGGATTGTATCCTCCCATTGTTTCGTAGTGCAGATTTTTACCTCCAAGTATTTAGTAAGATTTTTGACGTTACGTAATAATGAGTAATCGACTCCTCCCGCACCTTCAAAGTAGTTATGATGTTCCGCGTAGTCAAAAATAATGGCTGAAACTGCTTCATCAATAACTCTGGCTCGTCCACCATCTTCAATCTCATCGACTCTTGCATCACTCTTCCTTTTACGATTGAGAAACTTCCTGACGACAGGAGACCAACCCAAAACAACAACGTATGAAAAATGAAATATATCGTGATAACGATAGTAATCATCATCATAGGCATTATCCCTCAGGTCATCGCCAAATTTTTCACCATTCACTTCAATTTCAACAAATTCTTTGCCATTTTCTCTAATACATTCCTTAAACTCGACCACAAAATCACGTGGAAACCGTTCCTCTTCTTTATATCTATCATCGAGATGTTGATGGTCTAAAAAAAGCTGTCCATCAGGAAAAAGATCGTTCCATCTCTCAGATGTTTTTCGCAGGTTAGACGCCGCCACTTCACTTAACAAGATGTCCTCCTGAGTGGCGATAGAACTCAAATACCAAAATATGTCGCCAAGTTCTTCCGTCAGCTTGTCTTTGAACAATTTATAGTTGTCTCCGTCCCTGATCTTCTTCTTATATTCAGTTGCCAATTCTCCTACTTCTCCTGATAGGCCAAGAATTGAGATCATTTTCGATTGCTCTTCTCCAGGCTTGAATTGAAGAGTTTCTGCCGCTCTTGCTTGATAGTCATCTATTTCCATGCAATGCCTCCATGTCTACGTTCCACTTTGGTGGAAAGGAATATTCAATCGGTTCTTCATTAATTTTGAAAAACTGCTTTATTTTTGTCCTACCCGATAGCCCTTTAATATCTGGATGGGCAACCCGACAATATTTATCGGTTTCACAAAAAATATTCTGAATATCGATGAACTGTAGTGGCCTTCCACCAAGAGTCTTAAAATCCAGTCCAAGTCGTTCAAACTCGCGCTCCTGACTATCCGTTACTATTTTTATAAGTTCAGTCTCTGATATGCCGCCAAGAGTAAAGAAGCATTTTCTTATGCCATCCCGTGCTCCTGGCCCTGGAACAGTAAACTCTGTCTCTGAGAAATTTGTCAAATCACTGTAGTTAAGATCAGTGGCATATTGATAGGCGAGAAAATTTCCAATAAGTGGGTACGATAATAGTATTTGATAAGAATCTTTCATCGCCCTACAGTCGCTTATCTTTTGTGGCACATCCTCTTTAAGCATTTTCTCTATGAGTAGCATATGTGCGTGGTGCTTCCGAGTGACCTGATATTCCTTACAACCTGATGCCATCATGTAAGCATTTGAATAGAGGGTTCGACCTCCATTCATTTCAGCATTCAAAAATTCAACGAATGATTCCACACTGAAATTATCAGTCGCTATAAAACCAAATCTTTTCTCCAGTAGTTTCCACGTTTCAATTTTATTGAACAGTTTGAAAAGGATTATACGCAGAAAGGTGTCTTTAGAATCGAGCTTTTTAGAATAAATTACATCCCTTATAAGGTACTGGCTTACGCGGTCACAAGCCCGGTATGTGTTAGTGAATTTATACTGCTTAATAATTGGATCATTTGTTAGTTGCCCAAAAAATCCCCTTAACCTCTTAATAAAAACCTCTTGCCTTTCATAAGCAAACCGCCAGTATGTGTCAAAGGCCTCTGTTGGTTTAATGGGATCAAGTTTTGAAAACGTATATGGTTTTTTAGCTTTAAGCATTAGTAACGTACTTCTCTATTAGTTCTTTTGCCCGAGATTTTCCCATTTTGCCTAAAGCAAGTGTGGAAATCATGCAGTTAAGATGTGTAAATTCAAGCCCTAATTTTTCAGCCATGAAATTGCCGAGCCTCATCAATCCCAGATAATTTCCATAGGCTCTTGTAGAAAGATGTTGCATCGCGTAAATGGCATTCATACTCATCTGCTCCCCACTTGGCACAAAGCATATTTGCTGTAAACAGGGGAATCCTAGCTGTGGCTGTGGTGTATGATCTAATTTTGGGTCAAAGATTGTTGCGATTAAGGCACTTCTTCTATGAACAGGTTTTCTCGTACCTTCAATTCCGTTATAGGTTTCAATAATTTTCTGCAATTGATTACATTTTTCTCCATATTGGCTGCCATAAGCGGTCATCCTCTGAAAGTAAGTGCCTCGACGATTTGCACTGTCTTTTTTCACATACTTCCAAATTTCTTCATATCGCTGGAATACTGATTTCTTGCCACCTGTGAGGCTTACAGGAAATATTGATCCTGCTGTTGTCTCAATTTTTGGCTGGTCTACGGACAACAAATATTTGTTTAGCTCAAGTTCGAGTTCGTTAACAAATTCAGGGCGATAGTTTGTCTTGTGTACTTTTACAATCAAGGGTGATATTTCACTGATTCTCTCATCAACAAGAATTCTAAGCGCTTCCAACCAACAATCAGAGACGCAATTCCCTTTGACAATCATTCTTCTTCCTCAAGATACCTATATTGGTTCAGTCCTGAAAAATATTTTCTACTAACTCTAACGAAAAGGTTCAAGGTTTTACCATCACTGATTTTGAAATCCCAGCTCTCTCAGCTCGAATAACATATTTCCCATCCAACTCTTCATGTGTGGTAATGGCCGATCCCTCGAGGATTAATGAATTCTCGCTTAACAATAAATCTCCCACGGTCACGTCTATGGCTTTTTCTTTCCACCAGCTACCCACCGAAAAAATATCATCTGAAATTTTGCGCCTTAAAATGCGTTCTTTTATTGAAGATACTTTTACCTTCTTCAATTTTGTATAGTCTGAGTAGCTAATTAGGTTGAGGATTTGATATAACTGTGTGACAAGAGCGAGGTAGGAAACACCGAGGCATCTGGATGCAAAATAAACTTTCGTTTCATCGGGGTCATCTAAATTCAAATCCATCTCACGAGATAATTTTCTTACTGCAGACAAAGGCATCAACAATATTGCTGAAAAAAATCTGCTTCCTGCTCTATTACTTTATCAGGCGTTACATTCAAGACTTCATCAATTACCGTTCCGTGTCCTAATACATGATGTCCTATTTCATGAGCGCAGGTAAAATTTTTTCTACCCTCTGGCCTTTCCGCACCAATAAGGATTATCAGCTTATCCGAAAGATACATTCCTTCAAATGACGAGATTTTTACAAAGCGCACATCAAACCCCATTGCCTCAGCAAGATTGAATGGACAGATCGGAATACTCGGTCCAGCATAGAGATAGTTTTTTCTAATCTGCAAAGCCTTTGCCGCAATTTGGTTGGCTCTGACTTTATTCATTTCCTTTGCCTTTACTCTTTACCATCTTAATAATTGAGATCAAGGTTTCAAGATCATCTTCACTCATTGAACTTAGCTCTCTAGCAGCGGCTAGCATCTCCTTATTCACCTTAGTAGACTCACCCGCAATCCAAGATACCTCTACGCCGTACAGATTAGAAAAAGCAGACAATTCATCCACTTTCACATTACGCCGTCCTGCTTCTATCTCACTAATTGTAGGGCGGTGCATATTCATCATTTTTGCAACCTGTCCCTGGGAGAGCCCGGCCAGTTCTCTTGCTTGGCGAATTCTGTTTGCAATCTTTTCTTTATTCGTCATTTTCATTCTCGATCCACGATTTCTTTGATTGACGCAGCAACATCACAAATAGTGTCAGTTCCCGGTGGGTCTTTAATGAACACTTTTTCCGGCGGAAGCTCATGTTTAAATATATCCTCCAATTCCACCAAAACCTCTATGGCTCTGAGACTATCAAATCCAGAAATTCCTTTTAATAGCTCAGTGTCTCGGTTTATTTCTGGGACTTCATCTCCCGAATCCTTTAGGTTAGCCCTAATACAATTAACAACCTCATGCACTATTTGGTTTAATTTCATGATTTTACCTCACATATTCTTACTAGTGGTAAGAATATCTTACAAAATTATATAATTTAGATCAACCTTGTCAAGCCCCCTGGGTATGTACCAGGTGTTGAGAGAGAGCTGGAGCGATGGTTCCCGGCACAGGCGGTCGATTATCCAGTGATTGATGAGGCCTGATGTGGTTATATTGATGGATCCATTGTGCAATCACGGACTGTGCTTCGGCCAATGAGTAAAAAGCTTCCGTATCCAGCACTTCATGTCGGAGCGTGCCGTTGAACCGTTCGTTGTATCCGTTTTCCCAGGGACTGCCTGGGTAGATATAGATAGGCTTGACTTGGACGGTTCGTAGCCATTCCTGCAGCAGTCTAGCCTTGAACTCACTTCCATTATCACTGCGAATATATTCTGGTTTCCCGTAACGAACAAAGCACTCGCTCAAGGTCTCCAGTACTTCCTGTGAAGTCAGCTGAAACTGTGCATGCACTGTCATACACTGGCGCGTGTACTCATCAATGACGGTGAGCATCCTGTAGCGGCGTCCCCGGAACAGCCGGTCATGAACAAAGTCCACACTCCAGATGTGGTTCGGATACAGGGGACGCATTCTGATGATGGAATGCTGATGATCATATAAGCGCTTGCGTGCTTTGTGGCGTCTTGGCACCTGCAGCCCTTCTTAGCAATACAGGCGCTCGACCTTTTTGTGATTGACGGACCAGCCCTCTATCTGCAGGAGTGCGGTGATATTGCGATAGCCTGAGCTGCCATACTGCCTGGCCAGGCGAATGAGGGCGAGTCTGAGGGCATCCTCATCCGTTCGCCGGGATGCATAGCGTTGTGTACTGCGAGGCTGATCGGGTACCTGGCAGGTGCGCCGCTCACTGCTGCAAAGATGCTGGCGAACGTGGATTACCGTATCCCGTGCCTGTTCCGGCCTTAGCCCCTGTGCCCTAAAAAATCCAGGGCTTCCTTCAGAATGCTCTTGTCCAGCTCAAGATCCGACACGATCCTGCATAAGCGCTGGTTCTCTTTCTCCATGTCCTTGCAACACTTGATTTCAGTACGACCCATGCTGCCATACAGCTTGCGCCATCGATAGTAGCTTTTATCACCGACTCCGAGACTGCGGCAGGCCTCCTCCGTACCCATGCCTCCACTGATCTTGACCTCGATCGCTCGCAGTAAGCTGATGATCTCCGATTCACTGAATCGCTTGCGCATGATGGCCCCCTGATTCTAACCCCTTATGAGCGTTTTACACCTAAATCTGGATCAAGTTTAGGGGGCAGGACAACATACCCAGGTGGCTTGACAGGGCTTGACAATCTCTTATTTAGATTTTTTTCGCAGCGTCTCGGGTAAGAATTTGTCTATTTCTTCGTCTGAAAATGTCATTTCTTCACGCATTTTTAGCCCCTGACTTGCATGTTTGTAAGCCTTGGGAGTCGTTCGTGGTGCTGACGAGTAAATTCCGGTTAGCTCATTCTGCAGTTCATCTCGTTTCTTCCGAACCAGGTCTATATCTACTTCTACTGCTTGAAGATCGGTAAGTATAGAGAGATAGGACTCGCGGATATTCCATAACTCGGTGGCGGTTTTCTTGTGTTGCTCAGCCTGCTGTCCATGGTCTACTTCTTTAATGTATGCATTCAGAATGAGCAATACAGTAGAAATGATTGCAGATACAACAGCAGCAATCTGACTGGTGTTTTGTTCTCCAGCAAGTACTATTACTAAACCACCTGTTATCAATGCGGACAAGACAATCTGTGACAACTTTATTCGGGCTAACCACTGCATACAAAGATCAGCATCTTTTTCGTGTGTCTTGGTTGCATAAACCACACGTCCAAAACATTCCCTGATCTGTGATTCTAGAGCAGACTTTTCAACGTTACACTGGGAAATCTGTTCCATAAATATCTCTCCATTTCTGACGCGCAGTCCTACAGTATTTGTCACTTTGGTAAACACATGCCTTGTCAGCAATGTTCTTGCATCTTAGGGCTTTGTGTTCAAATATTCCCTTTCGCCATACATATTGATTAGCACCTGGCGATAGCCAGTATTTTTTATCTGCAGGCTGCGCTCTCAGATGTTCAAAAAAGTCCCGACTCATGAGATCATAGTATAGGTACGATTTATCACGATATTCGTAATCCCGAATAAAATAGTAGGCTAAAGTGTCGATCAGTAATCCGCTGATTGGGACATCCCATTTCTTCTTCCATGCCCTCGCCATTTTACATAGGTTTTTAAGGTTCCCGTCGCATATTTTGTCTATACGATTAATTTCATATATCTCGGGGCGAGGATTCGTTGTTTTCCACGAACCCCCGCCATTCGAGTCAGGAAATGTAAAGCTATTGTCCGTATTAACAAATGCAGGCAGCGTTTCAAAAGCAATGCCATCTTTGAAGGAGACGGCCACGATCTGACCATCAGCACCAACTTGAGTTGTAGGATAGGTCTTTTGAAGAGCATTTCTTACAAGTTGGAGCAGCGCTGACTGTCCGTTGCCGGAATACTCACTATAGTTATTGTAGTATGAAACAGGCAGCCAAAATATCATATCTACATCGCTGGTTTTTCCTGTTGCAGTGTCTCTACCAAAGGAACCAGCATATATGCTGTGATTGGTTTGGGAGTCAGTGTCCCGGAACTCCAAGTTAAACCTACGAGTAATTAGTTTGTAGCGACGTGATATTGAATCCCGGTTTGTAACAGCTAGGTTGCTACAGAATATTTTGAAATCCTCCCCAACCCCCATGTTTTTATACCTGATCTATTCACTGTGTCATCAATTCTAGATACGTTTTTTCTTAGAGGGCTCGGTACCCAATGTCATCTCGATGTGCCCAGCAATAGTTTAATACATTGCGGTGTAATTCCTACATCATTTAGATATCGAAACAAATCAAATTATCACCAATTCTATTCATGTCATATAATGTTTTGGGGTACTGACAAGTTAACTGATTTGAAGCCAAAATCAGCGTGGGTAAGCGGCCTAAGTCATTGACTGTTGAACGGGAGATCGGTTTTTTACTACTAAAGAGGGGGAGATTTACGTTAATTTGACAGTACCCTAAATCTGGATCAACTTTAGGGGGCATGACACAAAATATGCTTATTTATTTCTATTTACATTATCACTTTTAGTATTGTCAGGGTTGTCTCGTGCATATTCTCGCTCATTTATTTTATAGACATGAGCATCAGGATGTTTACCTTGTTTGATTTCCTTAACAACTTCGGCTCGTTTTACCCTTGGTCTATTCCCTATTCTATAGGTTTCATTACGACCACCAAGACCATCGTTATTACCTTTTATTTTTGTCATAGCCTTACCTCTATAAGCTTACAATTATGGATTTGTAATCGCAGTTTTGAGGTATGCATATACAAATACTGCATCATCGTCGCCACCGCCTCCACCGCCATCACAACCCCAATCAAGGAGCGCTTTTTCAGTTGCTCTAGCAACGTCTGAAGAAATAGCTTCACGATATATCATCCAATGATTTTTCTTTGGTACTCCATGATCACCGAATAAACGTTCTTCTATATCTTCCGTGATTCCGACATACCAGGACGTAAGCACACTCCCTTCCTCTTGGATATGGGCTGCTATTTCATCAACAATAGTTTGTGTATCTTTAGCCATTTGCTATTCTCCAAGGTTTATAAATACTATTGCAAAAAAAGAGAATATATTATTTCTTTAGTATCCGGGATATTTCTAATTATAGCTCTGTTTTTCAATATATAATTATAATCGTGCGAGTGCTGTCAGTCCTACCGCAATAAGTGCTGTTACTGTTGCGTTTTTAAATGGGCTTTTCTCTGTGGGAGTTAACAAACTTGCTAAAACAACAGCACTTCCATCTGCTTGTATTATTACATTACTACTTTTAACCGCCGCACTTGCTCCTAATGCAATGAGAAAATATTGTTGTATTTATGTGCTTTCTACTTCAAGTCCGTGACATAGCCTAGCAAAATGCTCACAGTTTGACTTAATTATGTTATAAGGCATTCTTATATAATGCTGAGCCCTAATTGCAGCTTGATAAGGATTGTCATTTGTTATTTCACTGACAATTATTTCTTTTCCTTCAGAATATTTATCATATGACTCAACTACAACTTTTAAATATTTTTTTGAATTATGAACAACATTACCTAATCCATCAGCAATCCCATGGTGGAAAAAGTACCGTTATCTAATTTAAGTACAGTTCCTGCTGGATACATGGATCTCTCCTCAATGCTACTAATTAATCGAAGGATCGATAGTTTATATGCGATCAAGTAGTATGAATAACTACGTATACTTTTAATCTGCTTGAGTATAAAATTTTTACAATGACAACTTAATATTACATCTAATTATCTATTATACAGAGTAATCCATCATGTAATGGAACTTTCGGCATCCATCCATGAGCACTAATCTTATCTAAACGTGCAACAGACCTACTGATATTCCTTGTTAAATTCTGATTTTCATCAATATAAATTTTTGAATTCGAGTCAGTCAATTTTACAATCATATTTGCCAAATTCACAATCTGAGTCTCCACTCCGGTTCCTATATTATAAATATTAAATCCGATTAGGGACTCAGTTAATTTCGATACTCCAGAAACAAGATCTCTAATAGAGATAAAGTCTCTAGTTTGCTGCCCATTACCATGCACAAACAAATCTTTATTTTGTACAGCATGTGAAATAAACACTGGAATAACTGATGATGATTTTTTATGTGCTTGTAGTCTATCACCATATACATTGAAGATTCGCATCACTGCTATTGACAATCCATGTTTCATATTGAATTGATGACATACGGATTCCGCCTTTACTTTTGAGAAACCATATGGTGAATTTGCCGCTAATGGCGAATCTTCACGTTGTGGTTTTATGTCTGATTCACTGTAAACTGCCGCAGATGAAGCAAAGATAATTTTCTTAACTTTATTTTTATGTGCAGCTTTGAGTACTTTTTCTGTCCCCTTCACGTTAATTTTATAGTACTCTAGCGGATAGTCGAATGATTCACACACTGACGTTAAGCCAGCAAAATGGTAAACGACATTCGCATTTGTAAGGGCGCTCTCAAGTGCTTGATAATCGCATACCGATGCATGCACGAGTTCATAGCTCAAACCTTTTAGATTGTCTAAGTTGCCAGTTAATAAATTGTCAAAAACAACTACGTTCGCCCTTCCTTGATAATTAGCGACAAAATGCGAACCAATAAATCCGGCACCGCCGGTAATCAATATTTTCATACATTTAATAATATATATTTATAGTCAACTACATAGTTTTAAATTACGGGTTTTTGTGTGTAAGATTATTCCTAATACCAAATTATTATACATAGACTAATTTCAAATGGAGTTAACAATTGGAAGCATTCAAACTAAAATCTGCGGATAATCATAGTATTCCTGTTAACTATTATAAACGAGGGGGGACCAACCTCATTGTAGCATCGCATGGAATAACTTCAGAAAAAACAGAGGAAGGTATATACCCCAATTTTTTTGACAAACTTCCAGCCAGTTATGATGCACTCTGTTTTGATTTTCGAGGCCATGGCGAATCTGATTGGAAACCAACAGATGCGACAATCGCTGGAGAAATGTTAGATTTAATGGCCGTTGTAGGGTGGGCGCAAAATCAGAATTATACATCCTTATTCCATGTAGCAACCAGTTTTGGTGCCAGTATCGCCTTATTGTCTTTTTCTGCATATAAACTAAAGTGTTTTAAAAAAGTGGTCTTCTGGAACCCGGTCATTAGCTATTGGAATACTTTCATCGAATCAAAAGTTGAATGGGGTCATGAATTTTTTAACCAACAAACCCTATTAGAATTATCGGAAAGAAGAAATACTCATATACCAGATACGCAATTTGATATTTCGGCCATCATGACTCAGGAAATGATGGTATTACACCCTGAACATTACAAATGGCCAGATCAAACTCCGCTTCTAATCATACACGGTGATGCAGACACATTGGTTCCTGTCAATGATGCAATCAATTACGCTAAAAATAATAAAAATGTGAAACTGTCTGTACTGGCTGGCGTTGATCATGGTTTTGATCACAAACTCGAAGAAGCTATGATAGAGACAATTGATTGGTTAAATGGCAAATAGTATCTCGCCATCCGCTTCTCTTGCTGATTCAGTTAAAACACTCGGGTCCTGTGAAATTGGCGAGAAAACACGAATC
The DNA here is from genome assembly GCA_965226155.1 of Gammaproteobacteria bacterium. Lineage (GTDB taxonomy): Bacteria > Pseudomonadota > Gammaproteobacteria > Eutrophobiales > Eutrophobiaceae. The sequence continues at coordinate 1,746,689 of OZ245331.1, read as the reverse complement.
GAAGATTATTCGATCATTGGTTATCCGAACGCCTATCCAGATACGTTTGAATCAGAAAGTGATCGTATCGTCAAAATTGGCGCAAACTGTCAAATCCACCCTTGGGCGCTTATCTATGAAGGCGCACATTTAGATAACAATATTGAAGTGGGTGAACGTTGTATGGTTGGGTCACGCACACATATTGGCAGCTATTCAAGGATCTATTATGGAGCACAAATTCACGATGATATTGTGATTGGTGAGAAGTGCATTATTGCAGGATTTATCGCTGATAATACTAAAGTAGGAAAACATTGCCATATTTTTGGTTCGTTGATCCATAAATATTCCAAACCTAATATTGATAACTATGATGAGATTGATGAACCTGGGCCCCTGCTCGAGGATGATGTGATTGTCGGTTGGGGTGCAGTTATTATAGGTAACGTATCAATTGGCAGAAAAGCCCGAATCCGTCCCAATGCGGTAGTGCGCGAAGATATCCCTCCAGGAAAAAGATATGGATCTCGATGAGATAATTGAAAAAGCAGATTTACTCAAGAAACAATTTAGTAAAGAAAAAACACTGGCGCATTTGCTATTGGTTGATCTGGTGGATTCTACAACATTCAAAAGTCGACAACATGAAATGGTGTGGGTGCCACGACTGAAGCTTTTCTACAATATTGTTAAAAGTGTGATTCAACCTTTCAACGTTAGTAAGTATCTAGGTGATGCTGTACTAGTTTCCGTTAAAGATGATGACAATGATCCAAAGGATCTTCTTGATAAGGCAAGGCTGATCATTTCCAACATAGATAAATCAAATAAATCTTCCACTACGAACGAGCATATCGAAGTTCGTATAATTTTAAATTCTGGTGACGTAGTTTATTTTGAAAATGACCCGCAAGGCACTGCCGTTGATAAACTTTTTCGCATGGAAAAGTTTGTCCAAAACAATACAATTGGCTTTACAGATAATTTTGCAGATGCAATTAAATACAGTGGGGGTCCTGTGGCCACTTTTCCATTAAAGGGTTTGCCTGGTCAGCACGGCCTTTTTATAGATTCCAGTTCTGACATGAACCAGTCTGTAATAGATATGGTTACCAAAACTGAAGTGGATTCGATCTGGCGGCTATCAAGTAATACGAATGAAACGATACGCTTAGTCAGTGGCATAATCCCTGCTAGTGAAGGCGACGAGGCTGCAGATTCAATGCAGATCAGTGATGTCAATGGTATGTTTGAAGCAATGCATAGACTTGCTGCATCTGGACATGCCGATAATATCATCCGCACTGACTGTAATGGGTTTCATGGTGATTACAATAATCATATCGTCGCAATTGGTGGGCCGTGTCACAATTCTGTGACCAAACAACTACTTCAACGCATGCCATTTAGCTTTGATTTGACGGATAGAGGTGGTATTGATACACCATTGATTATTAAAAGCAATGGCGCTAAATATAACAGTAAATTTAGAAATAAAAGAGTAATTTCCGATTATGGAGTATTTGCCCGATGTCAAAATCCATTTTACAAGGAAAAGAAAATTATTATCGCTTGTGGCGTCGAGACACAAGGTGTCGAAGGTATTGTAAATGCATTTAGTCTGAATAATCAGAATTTTAGAAATCTTTATAATAATATTTTACAAATTGGACAGGGTGATGATGACATTCCAGATTTTTATTGCATGATGAAGTTCGACATTGATACAGCATCACATCCCACAATGCCGATTCTCGAAGATCAAATTGCCCATATCAAGCCTTGTTAACTGTGCAAATCGTGATCTCGGTTATTACTTGTATCTACAATCAAGATGCTGAGTTATTTTACCAATGTGCAGAATCAGTAAAAGCACAGAAACTACCTGTTGAATGGATAGTTATTGATGATGGATCAGATACAAACTATATCAAGCCATATCATGAGGTATTGAGTAATTTCAATAATTATCATCATCTGGTTTTTCACACACTTAGCACAAATTCAGGTTTATCTATTGCACGGAATGCAGCAATAGACATCGCCAAGGGGGACTGGATATTGGTGCTGGACTCCGATGATATGCTAGTCTCGGATGTTAGCGTAATAATCAATGCGGTACCAGTGACATATTCATTACTCTGTTTCTCAGTTGATTTTTTAAAAGAGAGTAGCAGAGTTGAGCATCGTTGCTCATCAATCTGGCAAGAGCAGTATTATAAACATGGTTTGACACCATTGGATCCATTTTTATGGTTTGACTTTTACTATCATGGAATTATAGCTCGTTCAACTCTGATACGAAGTATAAACGGCTACGATAGTTGTCTCGCAATAGGCGAAGATCAAGATATTTTATTGCGTGCTTGTCAATCACTCTTAGTCAATGAAGTTGGGTTCATAGAGGAAACAGGTTACGTTTACCGTGACAATCCGAATGGGTTGTGCCGAACTCGATGGAAAGATGTTGAACATAATTATATCAAGACAATGATAGAAGGTGCGAATCAACGTGGACTAATAACTAATGACTGTAAATTCAAAGGTACTGTAAACATTAATGGCGCAGATATTGATGAGTATATTTACAAAATCAACGGACAGTGGATCACGTGGAACGAATTAAATCAAAATCCGTCGACACTTCAAATTATCAACTGATCTCCCCGATATTTGCGAAGTTATCTGCAGCGCAGCGCATGGATCAGATTGAAAGCCTGCAAAAAGCGACTATTGACAATCCAATTGACATTGAGAGGTTCCTAATTGATATATTAATCAATGATCCTGATCCCATCGTACGTCATGAAGCTGCTTTTGTTTTAGGGAAGCTAGCTGAGAATGAAAAAATTAAAGGCATAGAGGCTGCACTAACCATCTGTCAGTCGGCTATCTATGATCAATCCGTTGTTGTAAGACATGAATGTGTTGAAGCTCTATACGCCTTTCAGGGTGAACAGGTTAACAAAACTATCCAGCTATTGTTGGATGATCCCCAAGAGGAGATCCGTTTTACTGCTATTATTACGGCTGAACGAAGATTATTATCTAATGACCTACCCCCTAATTAGTGATCCACTTTTTAAGAGAGTGTGGCCATTGATTGAGCCCCTCTCCAAAACTAGACACCTGTCAATTCAAGGTTTCCGGCTTTCTGATGTTGCTGGTAAAACGCCTCCGGCGTCAGATCATTCAATGATGAATGGGGCCTATACTGATGATACTTCGAGTGAGAGGCTTGTCATAAATATACAGGATGAATTATTTCAGTGTAAGTCGTCAAAAGATCTGGGACACAATAGTCTAAGAGTTAAGAGAGACTTTCATACATTGTAGTCCTATTTCACTGGTTCATAGATAAACTTAAATTATCCTTCCTCCTCAGTTGTAGCGTTTCGTGTTTAATGACGGCTCTTCTGTCTATGATTTCCTGATAACGGCCAAAATACATATCGGCAGGTGTAATGTTGTCGAGCGACTCATGGTAACGCTCATGATTGTAGTACTGAACGAATTGCCGGATGGCCTGTTCCAGTTCCCAAGGATAGTAATAGTGCTCCAACTTTACGACGTTCTTCATGGAACGGTGATAACGTTCAATCTTGCCTTGGGTCATAGGGTGATACGGTGCGCCACGGGTATGTTGCAGTTGGTGTTTGCCCAGGTAGTCTTTTAATTCTGACGAGATATAACAAGGTCCGTTATCACTGAGTAAACGAGGACGGTGTTTGACCGTTATCTCGTTGACACCGGTGGTCTCAATCGCCGCATCCAGTGTTTGCTTCACGTCACCAGTTGCCATGCTGGTCGTTAACTTCCAGGCAATGATATAGCGGGAGTAATCATCCAGCACCGTGGACAGGTAATACCACCCCCAACCCACGACACGAAAGTAGGTGAAGTCCGTCTGCCATAGCTCGTTGACTCGTCGTGTTGGATTCTGAAACGAATCCCCCGCTTGCATCAGGATATAAGCAGGACTGGTAATGAGATCGTATTGCTTTAACAGGCGATAGACACTGGATCCCGAGATGAAGCAACTATGTTCATCGGTGATGGTCCACGCTAACTCGCGGGGTGATTTGTCTGGATGTTGCAAGGCGATCTCCAGACACTGCTCCTTCACCGTCTCCGGTAACTTATTCCAGAACCGCCTAGGTGATCGACTGCTTGGCTCCAGACCCTCTGGTCCATTATCCAGATATTGCCGATACCAACGATAAAAGCTACTACGACTCACCCCTAATTCTCTCAGGGTACATCTAACAGGTAATTCCGAGCCTTCTACCAACCGGGTCACTTCCAGCTTCTCTGCCGCTGACAAACTCATTCGTCTGCCCAGGTCGACTCCAAGCCAAGCACACTTTTTTTAAGCACATCGTTCTTCAGCATGATGTCGGCTAGCAGGCGTTTGAGCTGGTCGTTTTCTCTCTTCAGATCGGTGACTTCACTGGAACTGGCTTCCCGTTTGATATCGCCAGCCAGGCGCTGTTTCCCGGCCTCTAGAAACTCCTTGCTCCAGCGGTAATACACGTTTTGATTCAATCCTTCCCGGCGGCACAGCTCAGCGATACTTTCTTCTCCACGCATACCTTCCAGCACAATTCGGATCTCTTCTTCAGAGGAATACTTTTTGCGGGTACGACGACGTATTTCTTTAACCAACTTCTCGCTATTATTACCCATAATGAGACTCCTGTTTTATAAGGTTAACTTATCAGAAGTCCCTCTTAGAATTTAGCTCAATTGTGTCTCATATGCTTTGACGGGATACACATCCAAGATTAGCCGCGGCTACCTTATATAACTTGCCGTTGAAGCTCTCGAAGTAGAAATAACATGATGTATTTATCTTTCACGTTGGACCACCCTTTAGTGAATAATTAGTGGTTTTAAGAGTTTTGAACTTCCATGTCTTTACCTTTTGCCCCACCTCATCCAACTACCCTGATTGCCGTAACCCGGAGAGCACTTCGCGAAAGCTGTTGAGACCCGCCTCAAGATTCTCAATAATCTCCTCCACAAGATCATCAGGGTCGGGCAGGTTATCCAAGTCAGTCAGGCTTTTGTCCTTAAGCCAGAAGAGGTCAAGACTAGTCTTGTCACGTGTTGTAATCTCCTCGTAGCTATAGCTGCGCCAGCGACCTTCCGGTGCATCCTCCTTATCCCAAGTGGCCTTGCGCCGGTGTCGGTTCTGGGGATTATAACAATTAACAAAATCTGACAGATCCTCGTAGCTCATCGACTTCTTCTTCAGCGTGTGATGAATATTGGTACGGTAATCGTAGTACCAGACCTGTTTCGTCCAGGGGTCCGGACTGGCTTCGTGGTTATCGAAGAAGATCACATTGGCCTTGACTCCTGGCTTGTAGAATACGCCAGTCGGAAGTCGCAGGATGGTGTGCAGGTCTGTATTGTCCAGCAGTTTCTTGCGAATTGTCTCGCCGGCACCGCCCTCAAACAGTACATTATCAGGAACGACAACGGCCGCACGGCCGGCGGTCTTGAGCATCGTGCGGATGTGCTGCACGAAATTGAGTTGTTTGTTCGAAGTCGTTGCCCAGAAATCTTGACGGTTATAGGTCAGATCATCCTTTTCCTGTTCGCCCTCCTCATTCGTGAAGCTCATGGCACTCTTTTTACCGAAGGGCGGGTTTGCAAGTACATAGTCAAAGTGCTTGCCTGCATCGGCCACCAGTGAATCATTTGGAGATATGGGCACACCATCCTCAATTTCGCCAATGTTGTGTAAAAACATGTTCATCAGGCACAGGCGGCGCGTGTTGGTGACGATCTCGTTGCCATGAAAGCCCTCGTGCTTCAGGAAGGCCTTCTGCTTCTTGTCAAGATTGAAGTTATCTGGGTTGGTCATGAAGTCGTAGGCAGCTAGAAAGAAACCGCCCGTGCCGCAGGCCGGATCAGCAATGAGCCTGCCTGGTTCAGGGCGTACACATTCGACCATGGCGCGAATAAGCGAGCGTGGTGTGAAGTACTGGCCGGCACCGGATTTGGTGTCCTCAGCGTTTCTCTCCAGCAGGTTCTCGTAGATATCACCCTTGATGTCGGTGTCCATGGTGACCCACTCGGTGTCGTCGACCATGTCGATGAGGCGGTAAAGCTTCGCCGGATCCTGTATTTTGTTCTGGGCCTTGGTGAAAATCTGCCCCAACAAACCTTTCTTTGTACCAAGTTCGCGCAGCAGAGCCATGTAGTAGCCTTCGAGCTCCGCGCCCCGCTTCGACTTCAGGTTTTGCCAGTTATATTCAACAGGAATACCGACATCGCGGTTGTAAGGCAGTTTGGTGTACTCATCGGCCATCTTGAGAAAGATGAGGTAGGTGAGCTGCTCCAAGTAGTCAACGTAGCCGACTCCGTCATCACGCAAGATGGTGCAAAAACTCCAAACTTTGGAAATTATGGGAGCAGTGTTCATGCGGCAGTCCTCTTTTTTCTAGCTTTCCGGGTGATCTTACCGTTCTTTTCCCCCTGCTCTTTCTCCGCCTTGATCCTGTCCAGAAGAATGGATGCAGGTTCATCATTAGGATCCTGTTTAATAAGCTTGCCGGAAAAGACGTGTTTGAGGATTGATTGACGAAGGGCCTGATATCTAAAAATAGTCTGTTCGACCTCGTGTAAAAGCTGGTCACAAACGGAAAAAGCATTTTCTACTTCATCCACTATAGCTTCAATTTCTTGGGAAGAGCAGATCGGAATAAATACGTCTTTCAACAGGTTAGTATTGAGATTTGGTTGAGCGGCGCCCTGATTTATGCTTCGAAGATCTGCAATCTTGCTGAGCCAAAAGTAATAGTGATAACGTAACGCCTCTTTATCCAGTCCGAGAAAAGCTGCAATACCGTCATTAAAGGTAGTATCAATTAGACAGATTTTTGGCACACCCAACGTGGCACCACTATTTGAAATTAGCAGGGTGTTTGGTGCAACACGACGCGTTTTCTGGAGACCTGCTTCTTTAATTGTATATGTAGACTTATCTAGGTAGGCACCAGGGCTTCCAGTTAGATCAGCGACCTTTAAGAAAGGAATATCGCCTTCATAGAATCTCATATCGCCAGCAGGTCGGGGGGAACCTCCTCGCACAACATTGCAAAGATCTCCTATCTTTAACCAGGCCCACCCGCTAGGCAGTGACACTAGATCGTTGATTTCATTATGGCTTGGTAGTTCGAGTTTTCCGCTATACTTTGGTTTGCTCGGCTTCTTGCCCTGTTTGCCTTCCATTTCCCATAAGCCTGCTGAAATATCCCATTGTTCAAGCTGCTGCTTATACAGCGCTTCACGCTCTTCTTTAATACGAGCAAGGATCTCATCGGCGGTTTCAAGCTTTTCTTTATTCTCCTCACGCCATTGCGCCGTGAGCTTGCCTTCGAAGGCGTGCTTAAGCACAGCCTGACGATATACCTTCAATTGCTCTTGCGCTGTCTTCAGGCTTTCAACGCCCTTGTCCAGTTCAGAAAACAGTTCCTCGATCTTGGCGACGATGCGGTCTTGTTCTTCTCTTGGGGCGATCGGAACCAAGATAGACATGTAGTCGCTAAACTTAAGATTTCGGAGGTTGTTGCTACCGCTCTGCAATTCTTTGGTATTTCCCATTTTGTAGAAGTATTGGAGGTATGAATTCAAGTATTTTGCACTAAGCTCAGCCGATGGACGCATGAGACGAAAGAAGTTAGTGCATACTTTGGGAGTATCGGCATTGCATACTAACGTAGACTTATCGATCAACAGCGTTCGGCCTACGGGCTGCTCTGGTCCTCCACCCGAAATCTCTACTAGGATGTCGTTTTCACAAAGTTTTCGACTGGCAAGACTAGAGTGCTTTACGCGCCGCCGCGCCGCGGTTTTACCCTTATCAATATCCCAATCACGAACCTCCGATGCTCGGATACAGCGAACTTCTGTATATTCTGGATCCTCATAATCAGCCCTCTTGCCCCAATCACCTCCTAGTACGAAAATAATGAGGTCATCTAAGGAACAAGTGTTCCAAGTCTTAGGTAAAAATTTCTTCATTCTACGCTGCCAATGCCCGATTCAGATCGTCAATTACGCTATCCATCCGGTCACCAAAGAGCTTATACATCTGCCCCATACCACCTTTGCTATCAAACGGAGCCATATCAAGATCATCCCGATCCAGATGAAAGGAACTGATGACGTGATCGCGGATCATGCGCAGCCACTCCATCTGCTTTTCATTGAATTTCTCTCCGCCGCCGCTGTGGTGCGTCATGATCCAGTTCTGAAAGTTACGCCGCACGGTGTCCGAATAGGGCGAGATCGTTGCATCGATACCGCAGATGCGGCGGATCAGCGCCACAAGTACTGTCAGTTCGCTGATTGGTTGACCACCCTTGTAATCGTCGAGCAAGACGTAGGCCTGCCAGATTCGCAAAGGAGACAAACGCGGCTGATCATTCTTTAGCCTGTCGAGTACCTCCTTGATCATGGCGTAGGTCAGTTCACGGCGACGGTGCGGTTGGGCGTAAAAGATAGTCAGAGCTTCGATCTCATCACGATTGGCTTCCAGATAATGCTGGAAATCCTGTACCATGGCTTCCGCGTTCTCATGAGCGTCGCCTTCCCATTCGGCACGGAGCACGTCGTCCAGACCGTCGTTGTCTATGGTCTGTTCCTTGTCTCGGCGAATTGAGTCGATCAGCTCGATCAGTTCGCCGCTGAAGACGCTGGCAGCATCATCAACCAACTGTTGCCGAGCCGTATCACAGGCCGCAGGTGACGGCTCGTCATCATCGGATACGGACTCAATCTCGCGCGCTTTCTCCCGAATGCGGTCAGGGTCGATGGCCGCCAGCAGATTGCCGACGATTTGGGTAAGTTCGATGCCGCCGACTTGTTCCTTGATTCGCCTCAGCTCGGTGGGGCTAAGCTGCTGGTTGAGCCGGGCAAGGCGTCCGGCAAGAGAACTCACCGTGTCCTCATCACGTGCACCCATCATCACGCCCATGGCGAGATCCTTAAGCGGCACAGAGGGTTTGGTGATGAGCGGCTCATTCGCGGTCTTGAGCGATTTCGTGATACCGACGGCGTCCACGATCACATAGTGAGTCTTCCCACTGAAGGCGGAAGGCGAGACTTTCTTGAGATCGTCATGGTCAAGGGTACGGGTGCCACGGCCCTGCATCTGCTCAAAATAATTGCGGCTTCTCACGTCGCGCATGAAGAGCAGGCATTCGAGCGGTTTAACATCGGTACCTGTGGCAATCATGTCCACGGTCACGGCGATGCGCGGATAGTAGTCATTGCGGAACTGGGCAAGGACGGATTTCGGGTCTTCTTCAGTTTTATAGGTGACCTTCTTGCAGAATTCGTTGCCTTCAGCAAATTCTTCGCGCACGGTCTGGATGATGTCATCAGCGTGGCTGTCGGTCTTGGCAAAAATAAGTGTCTTCGGTACCTCGGTGCGGCCGGGGAATATCTCTGGCATCTTACTGCGGAAGGTGTTGATGATAGTGCGGATCTGGTCGGGGTTGACGACATCGCGATCGAGTTGCTGGGCTGAGTAGGCTTCATCCTCATCTTGCGTTTCCCAGCGCTTCTTCCGCGTCAAGCGCTCGCGCTTCTCGATCTGCTGATTCGCCTTGAGTTTACCGCCATGCTTCGTCTTTTCCGTATCGATCACGTACACTTCGTAGCCGACATTGACGCCATCGGCCACGGCTTGCTCATGGGTATACTCGCTGACGACGTTCTTCCTGAAAAACCCGTAAGTACGGTTGTCTGGTGTGGCCGTTAGGCCAATGAGAAAGGCATCGAAATACTCTAGAACCTGCCGCCATAGGTTGTAGATCGATCGGTGGCATTCATCGATGATGATGAAGTCGAAGAACTCGGGTGGAATCTTGTTGTTATAGACAACCGGCATGGGTTCTTTGGGCTGAGCCAGTTCCGCCGGATTGATTTCCTCAGCAGCCACATCCATCTCCTGATCCTTAAGGAGCGAGTACATGCGCTGGATGGTGCTGATACAAACTTGACTATCCTTAGCGACGAAGGACGATGTGAGGCGTTGGACGTTGTAAAGCTCGGTGAACTTGCGGTTGTCGTCGCTGGATACGTACGCCATGAATTCCTGCTCTGCCTGCTCACCCAGATTTCTGGTGTCCACGAGAAAGAGGATGCGCTTAGCATCAGCGTGTTTAAGCAGCCGGTAGATTGAAGTGATGGCTGTGTAGGTCTTGCCCGAGCCAGTGGCCATCTGAATAAGGGCGCGTGGGTGGTTATTCTTGAAGGATGTCTCCAGCTTATCAATAGCATTGACCTGACAAACTCTAAGTCCTGGTTTATCAAGATATGGTAGTCCTTGAAACCGTGAACGAAGAGAAACTGGCTGAACTAGCCACTCCTGCATTGTCTCTGGTCGGGGAAAGTTAAATACCTCTCGAGAGCGGGGCCTGGGATCGCGCCTGTCAGTGAACCGTGTCAACACGCCGGTGCATTCGTAAACGAATGGCAGAGGTTTGTCATTTTTGAGCCACTTAAGCTTGGCAGCAGCATAATCACCGGATTGTTTCTCAACTATCGTGATTTTCTGGCCCCAATGCTCTGGTTTGGCCTCAATCACGCCGACAGGCTTCTTGTCAATAAACAGAGCATAGTCGACAGGACCAACATCCGTTTGATACTCACGAACAACAATCCCAGCGCCGGCATTAAAGTCGATCCTATTTTTATCCTGAACTAACCAGCCTGCTTGCAACAGCTTCTTGTCAATGACGTCCCGCGCCGCCTGTTCGGGTGTTTGATTGGCTTTTGACATCAGTTTATCCGCTCTTTTACCTTTTGCTTAAACACATGAAGAGGCCGCTCGTAAGCAGCTCTTTGTGCTTGTCTACATGCATTCGCATCAACTTATCAGGGTCGCACTGCACCCCTTAAATATGTAAGCCATCGTCTTTCATGCTGACGAGTGTAACCAACGAATGCGCTTTTTTGGTAAGAGTTTACAGACTATCGACACATGAGGCGATACGCAGAGACTTAAGACAATCACTACACCAAATTAGCTATCCATCCAAAGCTTCAGTTTTCAAGAACCATTATGTTTCATGCCCCTGGGTCGCTTCATATTTGAAGGGCGTGCCATTAATAATATTCGAAAGATCAATTTCCTTGTTGCCGACTCGATACCTAGTCTTGTATTTTCTGCTTCGAATACACTAAGCTGGATTAGTTGGATTAGTTGGATTAGTTGGATTAGTTGGATTATGCGCGGAGTAACTATGGATCATATAAACCAATGAAGCAAGGTTGTGTGCTCGGTTAATTTCAAAATTTACCCATCTACTTGAGAAGTTATTTTCTCGCGTATTGTCTCGCAATTGCCGACCAGTACAACAATACCAACTAGCGTGGTGCCGGCTATCCGTAACCTGACATGTAACGCGTGATCTCGCGACTTTTATCGGTAGCGGCATACATCTGCCGACGTACATTGCCGTCCTGACTGTAATTACCCACCATTCCGTGACAGGAATTCCTTGATTGCCGCCATCGGCTTGCTAGTGATGTCGGGCGATATTGGCCCCAGGTCAAACACCACTCCGTTCACCGTACGTAACTCCTTCGGCAAGCGCCAAAGGCCGTACCGCTTGGCGACGACAAGCCGCTTTCCGGCTTCCGCAAGCGGGATCACACATTCGAACAACCATGACCGCGTAAACCGTACCGATGGCAGATGTTTCAGTATCTTTTTATTGTCCGGTTCGCCACTGATCTTCGGGCTTCTGTACGCACAGGCGTTTATCAAAGCTACCCGGCCATCAAATAAAAGTTTTCCGTAATTCCTCTTGTCATAATATGGCCTCCCAGTGCCAGTCCAATCGCAGTCCGAAGGCGACGCGGTCCGAGCAAGGTATCGGGGTATCGCGTACGGCCATGTGAACTCATAGGACGTCTCCGATGAATATCCCGCATTGGCACCGAGGATTATGACGGGCGCTCGGAGGATATCCCCAACGTAGGGCCCGGCAGGAAAGTCGAGGTTGAATGAATGTGGTCGGTCGATGAAAAAGGCTGCATCGTCCGGATGAACCCATCTGCCCTTAATTGGCCGATCTTGCTTCTTCCAGAAAGCGACAATGTCACTGATATCCATCATGCATGCTTTCCTCTTTGGAGAAGCCCGAGAGCAACGTACTGCAATCGCTCAAAACGAAACTGATAAATAAATTCTAGTAGTTGGGTAGCAAGTTGTCGTTTATGTGTATTTTTGATATCCAAAAAAACAGGTAACCATTTATCAAAAATTTCCACTTTGATCAATTCATGTTCATCATCCAGCCAACAATCAATAATATTTAGATGTTGGATATTAATAATTTTGGGAGGGATGCACTGAATAATCTTTGAAAATTACCGCCATGTCCGATAGTTGCTGGAACTGTTTGCTTTGGCATACTCAGTGCTTGAAACTAAGATTCCAAGAAACTGTTTGGCATCCAATTTTCTCTTGTAACTTCTACTCAGGAGCTGTTTTGACCAAATATTCTATGGCCAGCTAGTTTAAAATGCTTATTTAGCCTTACTCTTTTGCTGGTCTGGGTGGCGGATTTTGATCCGGGCTAAGATAGCCCCTCTCTAACAACTCGTCGAACCATTGAATGCCTTTTATCATTCTGAAGAAATAAGGCCAATGCTCCTCTCGTGTGAGATATAATCCTTCCTTTTCCGTATGTGGAAAATCTCAAGACACCTTCCAGAGGATTACTCAATCACCACCTTTAACTTACTTAGATCCTCTTGATAGTAGGCCAAATAGTCGTGAAACGGGTGCTCAAGTGGTTTCGGTTTCTGACACCACTCGCCAATGTCCCAACCTGCGTCTAAGAGGTCAGACGCGAAAAATATGAACTCCAAGGATTTCGTAAGAAAGCTCAATAGTTGTAACGGCTCGTTATTGCTCACACGAGATGGCGTTCCGTGAACGTAAAAGTTTCGCAAGTTCACTGCCTCATCGATTACAGTCTCTATGTCTGGTAATAATTCATCGATTACATCTGTTATCCTCGTTGCTCTGTGTCGAATCCTCTTTTTAAGACTCCAACCACCAACACTTCCCAAATATCCGAGTATACCGTCACGTTTATCGCTCTCCGGCAATTCCCTAAAAATTTTCTGTGCTTGCGTTATAGCATCATCCAAGTCTTGAGGTAATCGCGTACTGTCTCCATAAACCTCGCGAGGCAATAGATCAAATACATTGGCCGCTGCGATTATGCGGTCGTAGTTGTAAATCTGGTTCCCCCAATTCCCGGACAACCTCATCCGCGCGGTATACCATTTATCGTCCCTTTTCAACCAAGCTCTGAGAACCGAAGAAAGGTTTTCCACGTTGTGAACAGGATTAATCAGAATGGCTTGAAAACTCGGTTCACCCTCATGATGCGAGGGATGGTGTTCGGAATAGCTCGTGGAATATACGTCCGCAAAGTGCGAAGTGTGATCGTATCCAGTGTATATGCTAATTTCAGATACGTTTTGACGATAGCCAACCACTATATCGAGAAACTGTAATACTCTTCCCATTCTGTATAATGCATTGGTAACAGTCAATGGGGCATCAAATTTGATGCTCACATATGCTTTTTTAGTCAACCCAGAATTAGCGGCGATGCCCACGCTGAAAACTGGAGCGTGTTCCGCCGAAACTTGTCCAATCTCCGTATCAGAAGAGAATATGGTTTTTTTGCCGGTATAGTACGAAATCCAATTCCACTCTCCCAGAGAAATACTACGGCTTGGATTGTCAATTCGAGCCAGCCGGTCGATGGCTTCAGAATTATTGAAAATAGTTCCATATGCGTCAGTGTCATGAAACAACGCTGCTGCATGTTCTAAGGAAAAGGAGATTTGGCAAACAACTTCCTCTTTATCAGAGAAATGGCGGTCTCCGAAAATGACACAATGCGGAGATAATATGGTCTTGCGTACTACCTGATCATGCCGACCTGCATGTCCTTGACTTCTTATGTTGCACCCGATGAGAGATACCTTTTGGCGATCGTCCAGTATTCCTGTGATGGACGTCTCCGACGAGATATCGGGTAAATCTTCGGACCAGACATATAGTGAAGTATTCTGACCAGCCAAAGTTAGCGTGCCATTTACCCCTTCTTGGTCTGGTGCAATTACAAAGATACCGGATTGTTGAGATCGCTTACTTAAGTCTATCAATTTGAATTGCACACGTGGTCGGAGCTCAACTATGGCTTAGGGCATCCGCGCTGGGCTACTGGAGTAAGTTGTCAGCACCGGAAATAAATACTGGCTACTCGGGTAGAGCTGTTTGTTGGGCAACATTTTAAATAACACGGCCTGCAACATAAGCACTAACGATTTCTTCCAAAATTTGATCTGGAATTTCAAAATAATCAAATAAAGTAAATAATGGAGTTACAAATTCCTTCACAAATTCTACTAACTCACCTTCTATCTTGCTTAGCTGAGTCGTTATTTCTGACTCGACCTCATTCTCGACACATGGGGCACGCTCACGTAGATTATTCCTATTTGGATTTGCTGCACCTAATATCCTCCCTTTTAACCCTCCATGCCGAATGACGATATTGACAACGGTCGTTGGATTGATTTTGAGTCGACTGTATAACCGGACACAATAAAGTAACACTTCTGTAACACGGAGAATTCTCGTGTCAAAGAATATTTTTTGCGGATCTAGTTTATCCTCAAAAATAGTTTTCAAAAGAAAATAATCACCATTTCTACGAATAGTCCAGTAATCGTATGAATCTCTTGTAACCGCTTCAACTTCTGCAACAATTCCATCCGCTTTTGGTCTTGGTCTATACTCGACACGAGTCTCTAGGTAAATACCGATCGGCCAACCAAATGTAGAAATCGTGGAGGTACGAGCTGCACCATCAAGTTCTTTTTGATTTTTCCGTGGTTTTGGTTGATTTAATGAAAAGCGCACTTCCATAAAGCCACTTTTGCCAGTTGCCTGTAGCTTAGGTTTTGCGATATTTCTATGTGACTGAATCCACTCATTATCCCAAGGTGTTTCAGGTTGCTGTGGTGAGGGAGTCAGAACCACACGACGGCGCTCAATACGTTTTTTCCAGTTCATGTTTGAATTCATCAAGCTTTTCTGGATGCCAGTACAAAATATCGTATCCACTGAGATCAAAGTGAATTTTCGGTCCTCCATTTTTGTAATTTTGGCTATCGTAATGATGATCTTCTCTAGCAGTCAATATCAAGTTTTGGAATTTACCGATTCCCATTGTATAGCCCACTTCCAGATAACGATTGGGTCGCTCGTTTGTAAGGTCTGCAACAATAATCTCTGCTCTCTCTATAAATCCTATTATCTCGCTTTTTAACAATCCGCCTTGGTTATGTTTATCTACGCGTTTCGCTTCAAGGCCACATGCACCAAGCGCAGGCACAATGGCCTGTTCACATACCGAATCTAATTCTGGATTACCGATCTGCATAATGATGAAAGCATCTGCCATTTTTTATTTCCGCATAGATAAATGAGACAACTGTGTCGTATTTATAGAGTCGTATATAGAAATCTTCTGACGACTTACACCTTAGTAAGGGCGTCGGGTCCTGATGCTGGGAGCATAACACAGCTTCAAATTCCGAGCAGACCGACTGGATCGCACGCCTCAAGAAAGGTGAGATAACTCATGGTTGCTGCCCTAAATCCCAGTCCATCCCCGGATCCAGTGGCAATGACTGCTGTTCCCGAATCAAGGCCAAGAAAAACAGCTGAATCAGCTGATAAGCGCCCTCTTTCACTGGCTTTCTGTGTCACGGCATGGATGAATGGTGGGCATGAATAGCAAACCACCCACCCGCCTGCCCTCCCTGACAGCCTTGACTTTGGCAGACTTCCCAACGCTGAAGGCGTGGTACTCACAATTGGAAGGGACACCTCCCCCGAAACCCTTAAAATATAACTTACTTAGGGCGCACCTCGCCTGGATGATACAAGTATTGCAAAAGAAGGATGATCCCCGGATAAAACGGCAACAGTTACTCAAAAAAGCCCGACAGTCTAAACAATCCCCTGCCCCGGCCTATTCCCCCGGGACACGGCTCATACGGGAATGGCAGGGGCAGACCCATGAGGTCACCGTCATGGAAGCAGGTTATTCATACCAAGGCCAACACTACCGTAGCCTGAGCAGCGTGGCCGGTGACATCACCGGTTCACATTGGTCAGGGCCCCGGTTCTTCCGGATGATAAAAGGGAGGGCTGCATGACTATCGTGTCCTCTAGGCATAGACAGTGTGCCATCTATACCCGTAAATCCTCCGAGGAAGGACTGGAACAAGCATTCAATTCTTTAGATGCACAACGAGAGGCCTGTGAGGCCTATATCAAGAGCCAGCAACATGAAGGCTGGAAAGCCATACCCAAACACTATGACGACGGTGGGTTCTCCGGTGGGAATACAGAACGCCCTGGACTGACACAACTGCTGGAGGATATCAAGGCCGGAGATGTAGATGTAATTGTCGTATACAAGGTGGACAGGCTTTCCCGCTCGCTTGCAGACTTTGTCCGTCTGATTGAACTCTTTGATGAGCACCAAGTCTCCTTTGTCTCAGTCACTCAGCAATTCAATACGTCGAGCTCCATGGGTCGATTGACGTTGAATGTGCTGCTGTCGTTTGCCCAGTTCGAGCGGGAGGTCACAGGCGAGCGCATACGGGACAAGATTACAGCCTCCAAACGAAAAGGCATGTGGATGGGCGGTGTGGTACCACTGGGGTATGACGTCATTGATAAAACTCTGGTAGTCAATGAGTCAGAGGCAAAGACGGTACGGCATATCTATACACGCTACCTTGCCTTGGGCTGCGTCAGGCAATTAAAAGAAGAACTGGATACCGAAGGCTATATCAGCAAGGTCCGTGCAGTTGAAGGAGTGCATGCAGGTGGCAGACCGTTCTCTCGAGGCGCTTTATATACCTTACTCAAGAGTCCGCTTTATATCGGCAAGGTCACCCATCAAGGCAAAAGGTATAAAGGACAACATGCCGCACTCCTTGAGATGGCACTCTGGGATAAAGTACAGGCCCACCTGAATGAGAACAGACACAAGCATCACGCCCGGAAGTCAGTCAAGGACCCCAGTCTCCTGGCAGGGCTCCTGTTTGATGAATACGGTCATCCACTGAGTCCCTCCCATACCCGGAAGCAGAACCGGCGCTACCGGTATTATGTGAACCAGACGGTCCTGCAGGAACGAGAGAAAGATGCAGGTTCAATACTACGCCTACCTGCGAAGGTGATTGAGACTCTAGTGGTGCAACAACTCTTGTCACTCTGGAAGAACGCCAAGCAGTTATTGAAACTTCTTAACAAGAAAGCACTCTCAGCAAATAAACAAGCATCACTACTTGATCGTGCCCAGTCCTTATTGATCGAGTGGGATACCTTCACACCGCATCAACAGATAATCTATTTGAAAACCATCTTCCAAAAAATAATCGTCAGCAGTCAAGGTGTCGATCTTCATATATCAACAGACGGAATGCTGGCTTGTCTAAGCAATGCAACACTCACTGAGGAAATACCTGACAAGGAAGTTGATATTCACGTTATAACGATTCCTGCCAAACTGAAGCGGTGCGGGATTGAGACACGGTTTGTTGTGAATAATGATATAGATCAAGGCCCACATGCGATTTCTGTAAAAGCAATGCAAGATGCCCTAGTGAAAGCCCTGCAATGGCATGAAGGATTAGTCTCGGGAGCAATTGCGTCAACGGCTGACATCGCAAAGCGTGAAGGGACAGCGCAACGCTATGTTGCTCGTATCCTGAAATTGGCTTTTCTTGCGCCTGATATTATAGAAGCTATCATAATAGGTAACATCCCCATTGATTGCACACTCGCTCGCTTAAGGAAAGGCTTCCCGATGGAGTGGGACCGACAAAGAAAAGTCTTAGGCTTCACACCCTATTAAACCCAGTAAGCGAACCTGCAAAAAGCCTAAAAGAGAATCCAGCATCATTCTCTGATTATATTGATCAGGGGGATCGCTTAGTGATACAAGCAATTCTAAAACATCACGCAATTCCCCGGACTTTTAAACTATCTGAGGTCATGATGGCATCTCTAAACAGAGACCAGACTGTATGGCGGAGAGAGAGGGATTCGAACCCTCGATACGGGTTAACGTATACACACTTTCCAGGCGTGCGCCTTCAGCCGCTCGGCCATCTCTCCTTAATAATGTAATTAAACTCACTAATTCTTAGTGATATGAATTTAATCAAACTCATACCGACCAAATAGTTTTCCCCCACCAAACTAGGCGGTTGTAACTAAATATTAACTAATCATCCATATAAAGGCGCGAAGGGTAAACAATTAAATACAGTGGTGCAATTTAGGATTTCATCTAGCTAGAATACAGACAAGTAATTATCGGAATTAGCTGCAAATCCTGTAGAATTTTGTAACTTAATCGTTTTACCATAATAATTGAACAATAACCCACAATAGGCTGAATAACTATTAGGACTTTACCAGAATGGCTGATGATAACATTCTAAAAAATATACTGATTTTTAATGATGATGAGGATATGCGCTTGCTGCTCCTTACCTATCTGAAGAAAATGTTCAGTGGAGTTACCCTGCATGAATACGATCCGCTAGCTAAGGGCGCGCCGTATGATGATTTTGATTGGTCACAATATGACGTTTTGATCCTCGATTACTATTTGTGCATTCATGGCGTAACTGGGCTTGATATTCTCCGTGCCAACCGTAAAAACCCGAATTTCCCTGCGACCATCATGCTGACCGGTGCGGGTAACGAGGAGGTGGCTGTTCGTGCACTGAAGGCTGGTGTATCTGATTACTTGAATAAAGCAAATCTCGATAAGGAGGTATTAAGAACAGCCATACTCAACGCCTTTGAAGACCATAAGGCTGAAAATCAACGGCGACTGGAAACTACCCAACAGGGAGATGCATTTAACAAAGCGCTATTCTACCAACAGCTGGAATATAAAAAAGGCGATCCTGAATACAGGGAACGTGTTCTGCTCTTTATTCAGTTAGATAATTATACGGTAATCGAAGATCTTGCAGGGCCGATTATGCTTGATAACATTATCCGCCACATCGCAAAACATAGTTTTGAAGTTTTCAAAAACGGTGAATGTGATCCGAA
This sequence comes from Gammaproteobacteria bacterium, assembly GCA_965226155.1. GTDB lineage: Bacteria > Pseudomonadota > Gammaproteobacteria > Eutrophobiales > Eutrophobiaceae. The sequence continues at coordinate 1,727,497 of OZ245331.1, read as the reverse complement.
TATAACCAAGCTTAGCAATAATCAAATTGCATTATTGATAGATTCACCTGTATCAACTAAGACACTGGAATTCAACATCGGCGGTCTCATCAAACATTTGAGTAAACGACCGTATAAATATGAAGAGAAGAAATTCCGTTTCACAGTCAGTATCGGTGTTGTGCATCTTCCTGAAGAAGGCAGTAATGTCGATACCATTATGCAATATGCGAGATCAGCGTGTGAAATTGCCACACAATCAGAAGGGAATTCCTATCATGTTAACTCAGATGCTGATCAGATACCGACAATTGTACAAACTCCAACATCTGAACCTGTGGCTGATATCGTTGAACCAAAGGACGATACCGATACAAGTAATGAACATGAAATAACAGAACTGCATCTGCAATAAACTCCACAACCGGAGGCACCTGCCACATCTGAGCCAGAGCCAGAACCTAAACTCGACATACAGCCGCCAGCTGAACTAAAAGTTGGAAGTGAGCCTGTTGTCAGTCTCGAAATCGAACAACCCACAGTGGATGATGCCCAGCCGGTCATAGAACCTGATAAGGCAGTAGAACTAGAAATAGCGCCAGAGACGCCACCTGCCCCATCACCTGATCAAGAGAAGCCTGCTGCTGCACCTGCACCGGTCGCACCCGTACAGACTAAGCCTGCTGCACCTGCACCAACAGCACCCGTTCCACCACCAAAAGTGGACAAGGCACCAGAAAAGAAACCCACACCTGTTGCCAAAACGACGCCAAAATCAACACCCAAACCAGAACCGAAAAAAGAAGAAGAATTGGATGAGTCAAAACTTGACGGTGTCGCCCTTAAGCTAAAAAAGGCATTTGATGAAAAGCGTATCGTTCAGCTATTCCAACCCATCATTTCTCTTATGAATGAAGAGCAGGAATCAGAAGATGAAATTCATAACGTCACTCTGCAGCACGTCGGCACTGATGGCTCAGTCAAAGATGCGGATGATACCCAGTCACAAATCACATTTCCGGAATTCCAGAAATTTGTCGATCGCTGGATACTGCGTGAGATTATCGGTCGACTAGTCAATGACCAAAAGGATATGTATCCCTTTATCATTAAAATCAGCGATGCCTCTCTGGCCGACGCCACATTTTTCAACTGGTTGAGGAAAATGATGACCGGTTTAGATACGCGCAAGCCAGGTAAAAATATCGCGATTGAAATTGCCCTAAAAGACTTGCTAGCTCTGGAGAAACAAACCAGCGCACTGTTAACTTTTCTGAAGAAAACTTAACATTTTAAATTTGTGCTAGGCTCTATTAGTAGCCCAGATGAGATTGTAGGGAATTCAAGTAAAGCGCCATTTGATTTCATTAAATGTAGCCGTGAGAATATCGGTGAATTACAGTCAATGTCGGGAAGTGCCGATGAAGAAAATAGTGGCACACAACTCGATATTATCAAATCAAATGGGGTGAGCTTTATTGCAGATAATGTTGAAGATGCCACCATTTTAACTGAAATAATTAGCAGCGGTACCGAGTACGCGATGGGGTACTTTATCGGTGAACCCACACCGCAATTGGATGATGGAACCAATATCTAGTCATTTGAAATAAACTAAAACTATCTTTCATTATACTAAACTGCTTAATTTAGACTATAATGTGAATTGACATGCCGGGTCTGATTCAACAACAACCGAAGATGCTAGGTGGATACCTGGTCTGCACTCCCGCTGTGCTGCAAAACACCGTGAAAATGCAGGGCCAGATGCTGAAAAAGGGCACAAAGCCAAAACGAATCGGCCAAGTCCTGCTGGAATCCGGTAGCATCTCTGCAGATGAGCTGGAAGTTACCGTCCGCAAGCAGCGGACCGACCGGCTTAGAATGTGTCCAGTATTCAATATGTTATCTGATAGCGAATTATCTGCGATGAGCAACCGCTTCATAGAGGTGTCTTTGGACCCAGGCCAACAATTCATCATCCAAGACGAACCTGACCCTGTTCTATATATCATTGCCAAAGGCAAGGTTGAAGTTTACCGGACTACACTCGACGGCGACCATCTCCATATCGCCGATGTCGAGCCACCAGAACCCATTGGGGAAATGGGATACTTTCAAGGCGGCATCAGAACTGCTTCTGTAAAAGCAGTGGATCACGTGGAACTGTTAAAAGCAGACTATTCTAAATTAACGCATTATTTTGAGTATGTCCCTCGCGTTGCCCATGAATTCCTCCGCATCGTCGAGCAACGTCGTTTCGCAACGGAGCAGATCGTTAATCAACAAGCCCATTGAACTAACAGTTCGTGGTGTAACTTCAGCGTATTGTAATGGGCGGTCTTTTGTAACGTCATTATTTATCCATTAATGTAAATCATTACTTAGGTAAGGATATGCCTCGGATCAAACTTTCTTTTCCTAATCAGCGGGGAGAACTCCTCGCCGGTTTACTGGAGATGCCTGAAACTGAACCCAAGCAATTTGCAATATTTGCACACTGCTTCACCTGTTCTAAAGATATCGCTACAGCTTCAAGAATAACACGAGGGCTAGCAGAGCAAGGCATAGCCATTCTACGGTTTGATTTTACCGGCCTGGGTAATAGTGATGGCGACTTTGCTAATTCCAATTTTTCATCCAACCTTCAGGATTTAATCCAAGCTTCAAATTACCTTGAGGAACATTATTCTTCGCCAACAATGTTAATTGGCCACAGTCTAGGCGGTGCTGCAGTGCTTGCAGCTGCGCATTTCGTTTCGTCCGTAAAAGCGATAGTAACGATTAGTGCCCCCGCCACTGCTGCCCATGTAGAACATCTATTTGATTCTGCTAGGGATACCATACTGGAGAAAGACGAGGCTGTTGTGAACCTAGCAGGGAGACAATTTACCATCAAGAAGCAATTTTTAATGGACATAACTAAGCACAATTCAGCTGACCATATAGCAAAACTAGGAAAAGCATTACTGATCTTTCATTCACCCATCGATGAAACGGTGTCCATAGATGAAGCAGCAAAAATTTATTCATCTGCCAAACATCCTAAGAGTTTTGTCTCCTTGGACAAAGCTGATCACTTGCTTTCCAATAAAAATGATTCCGAATATGTATCAAAGGTCATAGCTAACTGGGTAGGTCGATACCTCAAGCTAGAACAGGCAATTAGTGAGAAATCATCTGGGACTGCCCCAACCGTCTCTCAAGGTGAAGTTGTCATTACAGAGCAAGATAAAAAATTTACCAGAAAAATTTATACCGAAAAACATCAACTGATAGCTGATGAACCTATGTCATTTGGCGGAGCTGACCTGGGGCCGAATCCATACGAATTTTTACTATCCTCATTAGGCACTTGCACTTCCATGACAATCCGAATGTATGCCAATAAAAAAGGCCTGAACTTGGAAAATATTGAGGTGAGGCTATCACACAGTCGTATTCACGCTGAGGATTGCGATAGTTGTGAATCGACCGAAGGTTATGTCGATAAAATAGAGAAGCGAATCAAGCTTGAAGGTAAGCTGACTGATCAAGAAAAGCAAATATTAGTTGAGATTGGTGGGAAATGCCCCGTTCACAAAACATTGCTAAACGAGATCGTAATTAGCAGTTCTCTAATCTGACCTCAATCGATCTTCCGATAGCGCAAACCTCTGGGTATTGCAGCCTGCTCTAGTAATTCAAAAATACCTTGAACCAATAGTGCAAGTACAGCGGCTGGGACAGCCCCTTCCAAGATCAATGCAGTATTATCCAGCCGAATTCCGGTTAGTATCGGTTGTCCGTATCCCCCTGCCCCTATTAATGCGCCCAAGGTTGCTGTTCCGATATTGATTACGGCAGAAGTCTTGATTCCGGCAAGAATGGAACGAAGTGCTAATGGTAACTCAATTAATCTTAGTCGTGCCGCAGATGGAAGTCCTGTCGCTACCGCCGACTCTAGGATCTGGACTGGAATACTATGCAAGCCAGTGTATGTGTTCCTGATTATCGGCAATAGACTGTATAGAAAGAGCGCTATTATTGCTGGTCTCGCACCAATGCCAAATAACGGAATCATAAACACCAGCAGCGCCAGCGCTGGTATGGTCTGCACCATACCGGCCAAAGCCAGAATCAATTGGCCGGTCCGAACAAAACGAGCAGCGGCAATCCCAAGTGGGATGGCTAATAGTATGGCTGCGGACAGAGAAATGACGACCAGTAGTAAATGATCCAGCGTGTTATGCCAGACTCGTTCAGATAATGAGTCCTCACTAATTTCTACACGGGTATTAAATTGATCCTGGATAAATCTGGCAGCGACTGTTGATTCACTTTTCTGTTCAATTTTAACCTGTGCATTCAATCCTATCATTACTGCTTCATCAAAACGATCTTCCAGTTTTTTCAATGCTTGGATGATTTTTGGATGTGTCTCGTTCAATTCGAGTCGATACAGGTAAACAGCACGGTAAGCAGGAAAGTATCCGCGATCATCACGGAGTGTACGCAAACTGTAATACTGAATTTCAGCATCCGTTGAATACATATCGATGACATCCAATCCGTCACTTTCTATGCCACGGTAGGCAATATCATGGTCCAAACCCTTCACATCTTGCTGCGGTAACTCATAGTGTTGTTTTAATCCAGGCCAACCATCCTTTCTATTCATAAACTCGTTACTGAAACCCAGTTTCAAATCTGGATATCGTTTGAGATCGGAGATACTATTAATATTAAATCTAGTCGACTTATCCTGTTTCATTCCCAGAACGTAGGTGTTGTCAAAGCCAAGCGGTTCTGTGATACCAATGCCATAATTCAGAAGTTCGTAGCGCAATTCCTCCAAATTATTAATTTCGGATTTCGACAAGATTTCATTAATTAATGTGCCGGAGTAATCTGGATAAATATCTATATCCGAATTCAATAGCGCTTCCCATAATATCCGTGTACCCCCCAGGTCTTTTTTATGATGGATTACATATCCTTCATACTCAATTAATTGTCGTGCTATTTCGGCAAGGATCACATTTTCCGTGAATTTTTTTGATCCGATCGTAATAGCATGGGTAGATATTGAATTTACAATTAATGCAAAAGCTAAAAGAAAACAAGACGAGACTAGAATATTTTTTATCACAAAAATTATCCTGAATTTTCCAGATGTGATCGTTGAGCTCTTATAAACCTAGAAACAAATTCATCATCGGGTGAATTAATCATTTGTTCCAGTGAACCCTTCTGAGCAATTTTTCCTTCTTTCATTAACACGATGGTATCGGCAAAAAATGCCGCTTCCGCTAAATCATGTGTAACAAAAATGACCGTTTTCTTCAGCTTTTGAAATATCTCCTTCAATTCCGATTGAAGATCAAACCGCATCATGGGATCCAATGCGCCCAGTGGTTCATCCAGTAACAACACTTCGGGATCCAACATCAACGACCTCATAATACTAACGCGTTGACGCTGACCCCCGGAAAGCTCGGTGGGATATCTGGCAAACAGTTCATCTTGAAAATTAACAAGCTGGGCAAGCTCAAAAGTCCGAGTATCCATCTTGTCCAGATCCCAACCTAGATAGCGAGCCATGAGAGTAACGTTCTGCTCAACTGTCAGATGGGGGAATAATCCACCTTCCTGGATAACATATCCAAATCGCCTACGTACTGCTTCAATATTCTCTGCAGTAATTATCGTATTATTAAATTCAATATTCCCGGTATCGCTTGCAATCAAACCTGCAATGATCCGAAGAATAGTCGATTTGCCAGATCCGCTAGGACCGATGATGACGGTTATGTGACTCTCGGGGACGGTATACGTGAAAGGATGTAAGACTGTGGATCCGTCATATTGTTTAGATATGTTATTAAGGACAAGCACAATAGCCGTTATTCTCTCCAATCTGCCGACCGTTGCCAAACTGACCCGCACTCTATGAAGCACATTAAGAAAAGCAATTTCTCATTCAAATTCAACAAGTAACAATAAAATATTCGCCAAATCCCCTATTACTTGGACCATGGTAATGCTATAGTACGCACCGTTCTGCACTCGGGTCACCATAATATTTAGCTCAATGCGTTCCAAATGCGAAGAGATTCATGAGTGTAGTAAATGTACCACTGGCGAGTAAATTGACAATCGACATCTGCTGTCCAGTCTGGCCGTGTCGATAACTAACCCACGCCAGATATTGTAAAGACTGACCCGAACTAAACCGATAAGGATTAAATCAAAATGGCGCAAAACAAGATATATGTTGGCAATATCGCGTTTAATGTAACTGAAAATGAAATCAGAACCACTTTTTCCGAATATGGCCCCATTTCAGACATAAAAATGGTGACAGATCGGGAAACGGGTGTTTCCCGTGGATTCGGATTCATTACATTTGAAAATCAATTTGATGCTGAGTCCTCTCTTAAACTAGACAACACAGATTTAAGTGGAAGAAAGATCCGTGTCAGTATGGCCAAAGAACGGGAGAAACGGCCGACACGACGATATCGGCGATAAGTTTAAGTAGTAAGTATTGATTCTATTTGCTGTAGCACCGGTTCTGCAGAAGTTTGATGACGCTGAATCGGAAACCTACCTTGCTCTGTTTGCAAAACCAGTGACGGAAATCCCACTACATCCATGGTAGAGGTGAATAGTATTTGGCGTTGGAGCTCCTCGTTTGTTTCTGCTGATGCCAGATCTTCCTTGAATTTCTCCGTATTCATACCTAATTCCGATGCCAGTTCTATGTGTGTTTCAGATAAGGATGGGTTTCTAGCTTGTCGGTAGTAAGCATCTTGTATAGCTTCATTCATCAACTCTGCATAGTCTGACGACTGTTTTTCAGCTGCGATAATTGCTCGACAGGCGGGATAGGTTGATCTTACTGGCGTACACTTTGTCCAGAACTCATAGTTGAAGATCGTCCCAGGAACAACCTGCTCTATGCGACGCCAGTAGCCCTGGATTCTCGTTTTCATTTCTTCTGGCATGGATACCGTATTGTCTGGAGCAAGACCACCTAATACAGACTGTACCGGAAGATTGGTTGGTAATCCTTTCTTGATTTCTTTCCATGCTGGACGAAAGGCATAACACCAACTGCACATTGGATCATGAAAGTAATATAAAGTTGATGTCATTCAAACCTCTGGTCTATTCAGGATGAGGATGTTTTATACAAGTTTTAATAACGTTCGACAATAATGAAGGTAAACTGGTCAGCGAATTTGTCTACCACAATCAAATTCTAGCGTTATCATGTCGTTTAATGTCTTGTCTATTATATGCCGATAGTCTGGGAAAATATCATTTTCAATATTCTGTAATATCTCGTGATGGGATCGTGTCTTTGGATGCTTCCCGATCAATGCACAACAATCTTTAGAAGGCTCAATAGAAATTTTGTAAGTATTGATCCGCTCTGCCTGCTCGATAATCTCAAGTTTATTCATCCCAATCAGTGGCTGGAACACGGGTAGTGACACAGATCTTATTGCGCTCGCCAGATTTTCTATCGTCTGCGATGCGACTTGACCTAAACAATCACCGGTTACAAGTGCTGATGCTTTTGTTTGACCGCTGATTATTTCGGCCATCCGCAACATGAACCGACGGAATAACACCAACCCATAACGGGTCTCTTTCTCATTCAGTGCCATATCAAAATAAGTATATGGAACGATAAATAAGCGAGAAGACAATGAGTATCGGCTGATCTCCCTCGCCAACCGCAATATGACTGAGGAATCGATATCATGATCGATGGTATGAGACGCTGACAAATGAAACAAATCGACCGCGCATCCTCGCTTACTCATAAAAAATGCAGCAACGGGTGAATCTATGCCGCCGGACAAAAGTGCTAACACTCGCCCACCGGTCCCGACAGGCAAGCCCCCTACTCCACGAATTTTGTCAACGTAGAGATACATACCATCTGGGTAAGCATCAATATAAAATGTTAGATCGGGTTTTGACAGATTGACACTGTCCCATTCTGTATTTGTTCGTATGATTTCCCCAAGACGAGTCGCTATATCTTGAGAAGTCACGGGTATCGATTTATCTACGCGATTGACACGTAGCGCATAGCTGTTTTTTTCACAATAGTACTCTCTGGCCAGACAAATTATTGCATGATCGATATTCGACCAGTTCAAATGATTGGAATTATTTATAATAGAATCACGTCGCAGCCAGTAACTATTGGCTAACGAAGAAACGCCAGCCATTGAAGCTAATGCTGATACGACCTCATGCACATCCTCAGTAATACTTTTCGGAATCAATATTGAGACTCGGCCCCTCGCCGCTTCGACGGTCCAGGATAATCCGATACTCGTCAAACGGTGCTCAACGTTAGAAGCCAGTTGCGACTGAAACTCTGCCTGATTTTTTCCCTTTAAAGTTATATCAGGACTGTGCAATAAAATACGCCTGACCAATGAATTAGAAATCATCTCGGCATTATGCATTTTTATATTGTCACAGGATGCAGACTGGTTTGTCGCTGTCTTATTGTACATATCACTATATTACCAGATCTTAAACTGTGCCCTCCGTAATAATCCTGTACGGATATTGAAATTATATTTGTGATAGCAAGCTAAAACTTGCTACTCTACAACCATGGACGACCTAACCAAGGATGATGTAACCATCATTCAGTCAGTTGCAATACTGGTTGATGGCAATAACATCGAGCGTAGCATACATGAGCAGACGAAAGACCCGCACATGATGCTAAATTTTGATATTTTAATCCCAAAATTACTGGATAACCGAGGACTGAACCGGTTGATCTATTTTCGTGAAGGGAAAAATATATCCTCAAAACTCGAAGAACGTCTACGCCAGAAATATCATGGTTCAGTTATACCTTGTCATAAAAGTGCTGACATACCGCTCACGATCAAAGCATCTCAGCTAGCGAGCAAGGTTGACACGATAATTATCATGTCAGGTGATTCCGATTATGTTGAATTGGTCCGTCATCTCAAAGCTGAAGGTGTTCGAGTAGAAATTGCATCGATTCCAAGTACCACGGCACAGGTACTTGTCGAAGAGGCGGATTATGCACATGACATTACCCGAGATTACTGGTTCAGTTTATCACCCAAGAATAAAAAACATAAAAAATCTTCCAAGACCGACAGGCAAAAATAAACTCTCGGGTTCTGTATTCACGTTAAATCCTTTATAGGATCTCCTTGTTATCATCCTCTGTTTTATTGGCCCGGCTATAATCAGAATCTTGCCGTTTGATATTGACCTCATGTTTCTGCCTGTAGATATCAAATACCCGATCAGGCGTTAATCCAGCACAAATCATCGCTGATACTAGAAAATGCAATATATCGATGAGTTCAACCCGTATATTCTGTATGTCTATCTTGTCCTTACTCCACCATTTCCATAACAGCTCTTCATTCAATTCATCCAGTTCTTCGGCCGTTGCCTTTGCATATTTAGACAACCATATATTCGGAAGATCATTGGCCATTAATTGATTTTCATTAACTGCACTGAAGATGGCATCCATGGATAAAGTCATACCAGCCTTGTCCTTAAGTCCATTCTTCTGAAATACATAATCATTCAGATCTGCTTGCATCTTGAATATTTCTGTCAGCATATCTTTTGTGGCAGTCTCATTTTTACTCATCTACTGTTACTCCGAATTCATGGTTATCGTATCTATCTAATATATTAATGTATCAGGTTTTGGATTTCGGCACTTTATATTTTTTCATATCAAATAATTCGTATTTCTGGAATGTATCGGCTAGACTGCCGGACTTCGCATGACAGAATTAACATCACCTAAATTTGAATTAATCAGCTTTGACCTGTGCCCCTTTGTCCATCGTTCAATCATCACCCTGCTAGAAAAGGACATTGAGTTTGTACGTACTAATATCGACCTAGCCAACAAGCCAGATTGGTTTTTAAAACTTTCTCCTTTGGGCAAAGTCCCTTTATTGAAGATCGATCAGGAGATATTATTCGAATCTTCCGTCATCAACGAACATCTCGATGAAATTACACCACCATCGCTTTATCCTCGAGACACCTTGTTGAAGGCCAAGAACCGAGCATGGATCGAATTCGTATCTGATTTAATTAGCCGAAATTTTAAATTATTAACAACGAAAGATGAAAAACTTGTGGCTGAAATTTCATCAGCAATTAACGACCGATTTCAAATCCTAGAATCAAATATGGGTAATGGACCCTTCTTTAACGGAGACGATTTTTCTCTAGTAGATGCCGCTTTTGCACCCCTATTTATACGACAACACTATATTGTTCAACCACATCTACCAACGGATATATTGTCGGGTTGCACGAAGATTAAAAAATGGTCTGATAGCCTGTTAGATAGGAAATCAGTACGCGGCTCTATCATCCCGGATTTTGTTGAGTTAGCAACTAATCGCTACCGAAAGATGGGAAATTATCTGCTTAGTGATTAGGTTGACCAGTATATCGTTCAGTATCCTATTCTGCAGACTTTGCGCCGTAATCGATAAGGTAGTCCTTAGCAATACTTTCAGCTTCATTAAGCTGCTCCGACGTCAATTATGCTCTAACCTTATCCAATGCCTGTACGGCAGTGCTATTATTAGACTTAGCTGCCGTATAAAACCAAGCATAGGAGTGCAAGAGATCTTTATCGACACCCCACCCCTTTCGGTACATTAAACCAAGGCGGTATTGTGCAGGTTGATAACTCTATTTTGCCGCTTTTTGAAGCCATAGACAAGCTCGGGAATGATCTTTAGTCACGCCGAGACCATTTTGGTACAACTTGCCCAACCTATATTGTGCTTGTGCCAATCCATGCTCCGCTGCATCACTAAACATGTCATACGCTTCCTTGTAATCACGCGGAACCCCTAATCCTTCGGCATATATTCTGCCAATTTGATAGCACGCTTTGGAATAACCTGAGACACTCGCTTTCAAAAAACAGTTTAATGCAAACGAATAGTCTTTCTTGATTCCTTTGCCGTTAAGAATTAACAGCCCCAAATCATACTGGGCTCTGTGGTAACCCTGATCAGCAGCCAAGCCATACCATCTCGCTGCTTCTTCAAAATCATTCGGCACACCTTTCCCTTCAGCATACATTCTACCAAGGTTGTATTGTCCCTTGGCATAATTCAGATCTGCAGCTTTTCTAAACCATTCAACTGCTTCGATATCATTCTTTTCGGTCCCGATTCCATTAATATACATCAGCCCTAAATTGACTTGAGCTTTCTGATTTCCCTCATCTGCTGCATACCTAAACCACTTCAAGGCTTTGTTATCATCCTGAGTAGTGCCCAAGCCATTCGCATACATATAAGCAAGATTGTAACTGGATATAACATGACCTAATTTAGCAGCACGTTCATAACAGCTGAATGCTTTGCTGTAGTTCTTCTCTGTACCTAATCCTGTCTGAAAACTCCATCCTAATTCCGCTATCGAGTCAGGGTTCTCCTTGCCGGCAGCAAGCCGCAACCAGTAGAAGGCCTTCTCAAAGTCCTGATGAACACCCGTTCCCTTCAGATATTTTGCACCAATCTTAGCTTGTGCCTGTACTGAGCCTTTTTTTGCGGCCTCCTGATACCAAAGTGCCGCCAACCCCATGTCACGGGCAATTCTGTAGCCTTCGTCATACATATTTGCCAAGGTAAGTTGCGCTGAAACGTCACCCGTCTCAGCTTTACCAATCAAAAATGTTATCTCAGTGGGATCACTCATTTCGGAATCATAATGGATTGTGGTAATTAATTTTATTCGTCCAACAGTTGTCCGCGGATTCAACTTTGAAGTGCAACGTTGATGTTAAAAAAGACTTCATGTGGTGTTTTTGAATTAAGTGTTTTTCTGGGACGGTGATTGAGTTTTTTCATGACCAAGTTTAACTGCTTTTGTGTAATCGTGCTGGAGTCCATTTTCTTTGGGAAGTACTGTCGAATGAGACCATTGATATTTTCATTTAAACCCCGTTCCCAGGAGGCATAAGGATGTGCAAAATAGAACCCCGCGTTCAATTGTTGAGCAATAACCTCATGCTCAGCAAATTCTTTTCCATTATCCGAGGTGACCGTGTGAACCGACGCCTTCATATTAGACAACAATCGCACGATAGCTTGTCTGACGGCAGAGGCAGTTCGTCGTTTCACCTGTGCAAATCAAGGTGTACATCGACTTGCGCTCGCTCAAGGTGACCAGCGCCTGTCGATGGCCTTTGCCGATGACGGTGTCCACTTCCCAGTCACCGATGCGTGTCTTCCTGTTCACAATGGCTGGACGCTTATCAATGCTGCCCTGATTCACCAGAACCCCACGACGTTGATAACTACCATAACGCTTCTTTCGTTTCTTCTGGCAACGCAAGTACCGGTACAGCTCACCGCCGTCTGCCTTGTCCTGGTATATGTAGTGATAGATCCATTCATGACTCAGAGCGATACCTTCTCGTTTATGCAACCAGTCACTGATTTGCTCAGGACTCCATTCGTCCCGCAGCCAGACCGCTACTCGCTCCCACAAGGTCGTGGGGAGTCGCTGTTGTTGACTGGCTTCTCGACGCGCTTGCCAGAGCAACTGAGCTTGGCGGGGTCGATAGCCTCTCAAGCCACGGTTGCGTCTGAGTTCACGGCTAATAGTAGATTTATGTACGCCTATCAAGGCGGCTATCTCCGTTTGTGTATGTCCTGCTTTCATCAGGGCGTAAATCTGGTAACGTTGATGCTCGGTAAGCTGTGTGTAGTGTCTCATCTGTGCCTCTCTTCCTTGCTGGAACGAAAGGTAAGGATGCTACCGCAGCTTGCCGTTCGTGCCACCTAATTGAGTTGCACTTACAAATTGAATTCACGGTTCATAAATAATAAATTAACTGGAATTGTATGGGAATCTGCTTAAATGGATACCGAATCACGGTAACGACGTACTGATTGATAGTAGGAAATATCTACGACACGTGTATTGCGATTATGACTAGACGACGATCTGTAAATAACGACTTCTAATTTTTTAGTTTTAACTTTTCAGGTCTCGACGCTGTCTTTCGCCTTATCAAGAAAGTCCCTGCCTCTGTCTGTTTTAGCCATTGTGCTGGTATCGAACTCCCAATACATGGCCAGTTCACCATTTACCATATCACGTTCGATGCCCTTCAACTTATCGTTATATCCAGCAACTACATCGTATTTGGCGCATAGTTTTTCTACATCCCTTTGACTCTCACTCGAGGCAGGACTAACAGCAATCAAATCATTTCTGAGATTAGTGAGTATTTGTGCAGCACTTCTGAAACCGGCATTTTTGGTAATACCCAGCATACTCATAATAACACCCAATACTGGGAATAAAGCTGATGCAATACCCGCATACTTTGCACTTTCCGTCGACCAATAAACAATAACACCCAGACCAATACTACAAACAATGATTAAGATAAAAGTAATAGTAGTATCGCGCGTCGATATCCGGCTAATCTCGGCAGAAAGACGATCCCGCTCTGCCTGTAATACCTGCTCTGATGGAGGTGCGTCATCAATGATAAAGTTCATCGTTACTCCCCATAATGATTTCGGCTGATTGCCAACCCATATTAATTACAATTACCTGAATATGTTATTACTATCAACTGTTACAGTTGCTATTTTGTGACCGGGTTATTAATTTTAATCCAACTATCATTAAATTTCTTTGTACTATAGGTGAAAATGTTATTCTTAGAGACAATCATAGCTGACAGTGGTGCATTGCAATATTTCAGTCTTTACTCCTTTAAAGGCGGTCTAAAACTGACTATATAATATCGATGACTAACCATACATTTTTTCAAGGCTTGCCTGCTTTGAAGGAATTTTCACAAGTTTGTCATTTGCCAAATTATACTGATTTACCTAATGACTGGCATATTATCGTAGCGGATGTCGTCAATTCGACTGATGCCGTTCAATCAGGATCCTATAAAGCAGTTAACATGATAGGCGTCTCGATCCTCTCCTCTATAGTTAATATTGCAAAGCCAATTGAGATACCCTACATATTTGGAGGTGATGGAGCTTCGCTGTCTATATCTAATGATGTCGTATCAAATGCTAAAGTAGCCCTTATCGCAACTAGACATCTGGCCTTGCAGGAATTTTCTCTCGACTTACGTATCGGAATCGTTTCCATAGACACGCTCCGTAAAGCAGGTGTAGATGTCTTAGTTGCTAAACACAAAGTTTCTAAATGCAGTGTACAAGCTGCATTTGCCGGTGGTGGGATAGAGCATGCCGAGATGATGCTGAAATCGAATTCTGCTGAGATGGACCATCTTCCAAAAGAGATTTCTGATCCAATTCCTGCCAATTATTCCGGTCTCGAATGCCGATGGGATAATGTACCCAGCAAATATGGAGAAACCATAGCACTAATCGTCAAAGCTTTATCACCCTCGCTACAGGAACAAGCAAAATTTTATGAAGAAGTTATTCATCAAATCATACAAATATATGGTAACGATGAAACATGCCGTCCGGTTTATGCCTCAGGACTGCGATCGACTTTCAATAAGAAAAAACTCGGATTGGAAGCCAGGCTCAAATCATTCGGACAAGGTGACTTAAGCTATCTGCGCCGCGGATTGATGATGCGTGCTCAGAATGTCCTCGGTTGGCTATTAATGAATTTTAATTTAAAGGTGGCAGGAATAGATTGGGGCAACTACAAGAACGAGATCATTAGTAATTCTGACTTTAGGAAGTTTGACGGTATCTTACGTCAAGTGATCTCGGGCACAGCCGATCAGCGCCAAAAATTGACCAGCTACCTGGAAGACCAATACAACAAAAATAAATGTGTCTATGGACTACATTGTTCAAGTTCCGCCTTGGTTACCTGCCTCATCAATAACCGCAGCAATAATCATTATCATTTTGTAGACGGTGCGGATGACGGTTATGCGATGGCCGCACTGAACATGAAGCGCCAGTTAAAAAATCTACAAAATGATTCTACTGAAAACAACCTAGCCTGACGTTGAGTGTTGCTATTGGGTTGAGTTGTAAATATCTAGATAGCGGTAATAATCATTCGGTTGATCTACGTCCCAATGCATGGGTAGTTCGAATGATTCAATGTCCAGCATCTTGATGCGATTTCGCGTAGTAGATAGCACATCCGGTTTCCCCCACACGATATTTGTAAATAATTCAGATCTATACTGGGTGAGACCAATCAGGTAGTAACCACCATCTTCAGATGGACCGAGCACGATGTTATTCCCGTTTACTAGCTTCTTTGCTGCATTATTGAGATCATCGATACTTAGCTCCGGGCAATCACATCCTATTATTATTACTGCACGGTAGGTTTCCAGGCTATTCAACATCGCATTGGCCATCCTTGCACCAAGATCTAAACCTTTCTGTGTTTGCAATTCCAGGTTGAATTCAGTAGCACAGGCTCCAAAGAAAGGATGATTGTCATCAGGAGCACAATACAGAATGATGTTATTAATGGTAGATTGACTAGCAGTTAATAAAGTCTTTTTGGTCAACTTCATGTATAGAGAGGCAGCACCATCGTTACCTAGTTCTGAGATCAGTCTGGTTTTAACTTTCCCAGCTACCGGCGCTTTGCTAAAAACGATCAGCGCACACTCATCTTTTTTCATACAGCCCTGCCAATGTACTGGGTTTCGCACCCAAGAAGTACCGTAACCGTATCGCCCACATTTTCAGTACCGTTCGGATAATACCATTGTCTTCCCAACGCCGGCTTGAGGTTGTAACCTTATCACTAACAGTAATCGGCCGGCACATACGCCTTAAATTTTTTGACAAAGAAATATCTTCCATCAATTCAATCTCAGGAAAGCCGCTAACTTCCTTAAATAATTCTGAAGTTATGAAAATTGCCTGATCACCGGTAGCTATCCCAGTCAGTCTGGAACGAATGTTCATAAACCACTCAACGATTCTTAACAGAATATGGCTGCCTGACAATCTGACATCAAACCATCCCCATGCTCTATCCGAATGAACTGCTGATGCCAACATCATGTCTACATTCTCAGGCAGTTGCGTGTCTGCATGTAAAAACAATAACAGCTGCCCTGTCGCATGATCCGCACCTCTATTCATCTGCCGGGCACGGCCACGGTCGCATTTTTGGATACTATCAACCATCCCTTCTGCACACTGACTACTGTTGTCCTCACTGCCACCATCGACGAGTATGACTTCATGTCCTTTTGCTCTTAAATACTGAAGTTGGTTTAGAAGTAATGGAAGCGCCTTGGCTTCATTCAAAACCGGAATAATAATAGAAATTTTCATAGCTCAAGTAGTCAGAGCCTTTAGGATATTGCGCCACCACAACTACTGCCCTGGCCAGCTGTGCATCCATAACAGTGATCAGCCACAGTGATAGATCGACCAGTTAGATCATTATATAACAAGTCGGATAAGTGTAGATTCTTACCAGTATCGGAAATATTTAAATTTAGCATTTGGTTGAAATCACAATCATATAAATATCCTTGCCAATCGACGCTGACTAGATTACGGCACATCACATTTTCTAGGTTTTCATCCCTGTGAGATTGTTTTAACAAAGTCATATAGTTTTCAAATTGACCCTTGCTAATGAGTGTGCTGCCAAAGCGCTTTATCGGCATATTACATAGGGTGTACAACTCGTTGAATTCTATTCCATACTCCTGATAGAGGTTTTGTTTGTATGTTTTCTCTAGTGGCCCCTGAGCGGGTGGCAAAAACGGGCCGACTGGATTATAAACAAGGTTCAGTAATAGATCTGAGTCAGGTCTTCCATAACCTAGTTTATTCAACCTTTGCAAGGCAGCAATACTGGATTTGAATACCCCTTTGCCACGCTGCTGGTCAACATTGTCTTCTGTATAACAGGGTAACGACGCAACGATTTCTACTTTATGATCGACCAGAAACTCCGCCATCGATTCGTAGCCTGTTTCCTCAAGAATAGTCAGGTTACATCGATCAATAACATGGACATTGAGTTTTCGTGCAGCTGTGACCAATTCACGGAATTGAGGATGCATCTCCGGTGCACCGCCTGTGATGTCTAAGATTGCCACTTTCTTTCGCTTAATAAAGTCAACCACTTGATCTATGAGCTCAGGTGACATCTTTCCCTTACGGTAAGGATTTGAATTGACATGACAGTGCAAACAGGCCAGATTGCAGCGCAAGCCGATGTTAATTTGTAGAGTCTCCACGGAATGACGGGAGATTGCCGGGAAACGGGACGGTCTCAGAAATTTTAAAGTATCATGCATAAAGAAATAATCATTTCTATGACTCGGTAAGACCTCCCACTTATATCAGAGTTCAGAATAGTTATTGTGGCGGTTTGCTATACTAGCCGCAAGATGTGTTTACAAGGTAAAATGTAGGTAGGATCTTAAACATACTTTTTTGTTATTCTCAATATTTCTATAAATCTTGTTTGCACCTTGTGACTAAATACAAATTATGGGGCGGTAGCTCAGATGGGAGAGCGTCGCGTTCGCAATGCGAAGGTCGGGAGTTCGATCCTCCTCCGCTCCACCAATATGTAGTGACTTTTTAACTACCTATATTTTGTAAGTTTCCATTCTGGGCTTACCACAGTGGGTACGATACAATTTAGGCGTGGAAAAACATTTCATCACTGCCCAGGAATTACTTGAGGATTCCTTTAGGCTTGCCGTTAGCATTCATGAAAGTGGATTTAAACCAGCATTGATTATCGGCATCTGGCGTGGTGGTACCCCAATTGGCATTGCTGTGCATGAGTATTTTGAACGTGAATTCAATTTGTAAGTGCAACTCAATTAGGTGGCACGAACGGCAAGCTGCGGTAGCATCCTTACCTTTCGTTCCAGCAAGAAAGAGAGGCACAGATGAGACACTACACACAGCTTACCGAGCATCAACGTTACCAGATTTACGCCCTGATGAAAGCAGGACATACACAAACGGAGATAGCCACCTTGATAGGCGTGCATAAATCTACTATTAGCCGTGAACTCAGACGCAACCGTGGCTTGAGAGGCTATCGACCCCGCCAAGCTCAGTTGCTCCGGCAAGCGCGTCGAGAAGCCAGCCAACAACAGCGACTCCCCACGACCTTGTGGGAGCGAGTAGAGGTCTGGCTGCGGGACGAATGGAGTCCTGAGCAAATCAGTGACTGGTTGCATAAACGAGAAGGTATCGCTCTGAGTCATGAATGGATATATCACTACATATACCAGGACAAGGCAGACGGCGGTGAGCTGTACCGGTACTTGCGTTGCCAGAAGAAACGAAAGAAGCGTTATGGTAGTTATCAACGTCGTGGGGTTCTGGTGAATCAGGGCAGCATTGATAAGCGTCCAGCCATTGTGAACAGGAAGACACGCATCGGTGACTGGGAAGTGGACACCGTCATCGGCAAAGGCCATCGACAGGCGCTGGTCGCCTTGAGCGAGCGCAAGTCGATGTACACCTTGATTTGCACAGGTGAAACGACGAACTGCCTCTGCCGTCAGGCAAGCTATCGTGCGATTGTTGTCTAATATGAAGGCGTCGGTTCACACGATCACCTCGGATAATGGAAAAGAATTTGCTGAGCATGAGGTTATTGCTCAACAATTGAACGCGGGGTTCTATTTTGCACATCCTTATGCCTCCTGGGAACGGGGTTTAAATGAAAATATCAATGGTCTCATTCGACAGTACTTCCCAAAGAAAATGGACTCCAGCACGATTACACAAAAGCAGTTAAACTTGGTCATGAAAAAACTCAATCACCGTCCCAGAAAAACACTTAATTCAAAAACACCACATGAAGTCTTTTTTAACATCAACGTTGCACTTCAAAGTTGAATCCGCGGAATATAAAGGTATACACACTGACCATATTGCTATAAGGGCAAAATCCTATACTGGTATCAATAATCGAACAGAGAATGTTGAGATTACAGGGCTAGACTATATCTTTGGCAACACTAACAAAGACGATAAATTATTAATAATCGATGACGTATTTGATTCTGGTAATAGTTTTAAAACTATAATGGAGAAACTAGAGGGGAATTACGGTGACGAAATATATAAACGGACCAAGATTGCTTGTCCGTGGTTCAAACCAGGTAATAATAAGACCAATATCATCCCGGACTACTACCTCAATGAAACTGATAAGTGGCTAGTTCTTCCACATGAACTTACAGATTTAACTGAAGAAGATATAAGTAAAGGCAAATCAGAAATTAGTTCCATCTTTAAACGAAATTTATAATTAAGCAACGCCCTGGTAGCTCAGTTGGACAGAGCGTCCGCCTCCTAAGCGGAAGGTCGCAGGTTCAACTCCTGCTCAGGGCACCAATCTCAGAAATTCAGAGGTGTTGTTTGCAATGGCATCATTTGCATCCTCACTTAAAGAAGCACGGGCTTGCACTGTCTGCAAAGCACACTTACCGCTCGGTCCCAGACCTGTTCTCCAATTACATCCAAAAGCCAGAATATTGATTGCGGGACAAGCGCCAGGAAGAAAGGTACACGAATCTGGCATTCCATTTAATGATCCCAGTGGAAAACGATTACGCAAATGGTTGGGAGTTACAGAAGAAGTATTCTACGACCCAGAACAAATCGCGTTATTACCTATGGGATTTTGCTTCCCTGGGACAGGAAAATCGGGAGACCTCCCACCACGACCAGAGTGCGCACCTGCATGGCGCAAACAACTACTTCAAAAACTTCGTCTCCTTGAAATTACCATAGTGTTAGGACAGTATGCACAGGCATATCATTTTGGTGAGGCTAGTTCATCCTTAACTGAACTGGTGAAGGCGTGGCGCACCTACTGGCCAAACATGATTCCACTTCCACACCCGAGTCCGAGAAACAACCTTTGGCTGCGTCGTAATCCATGGTTTGAAATTGAGTTACTCCCCTCGCTACAGAAACGTGCGGCAGAGATTCTTAAACGACAAGCAAAGCCAACATCTAGACCTGCAAAACGCCACAAATAAACAACGTGAATTCAATTTGTAAGTGCAACTCAATTAGGTGGCACGAACGGCAAGCTGCGGTAGCATCCTTACCTTTCGTTCCAGCAAGAAAGAGAGGCACAGATGAGACACTACACACAGCTTACCGAGCATCAACGTTACCAGATTTACGCCCTGATGAAAGCAGGACATACTCAAACGGAGATAGCCACCTTGATAGGCGTGCATAAATCTACTATTAGCCGTGAACTCAGACGCAACCGTGGCTTGAGAGGCTATCGACCCCGCCAAGCTCAGTTGCTCCAGCAAGCGCGTCGAGAAGCCAGCCAACAACAGCGACTCCCCACGACCTTGTGGGAGCGAGTAGAGGTCTGGCTGCGGGACGAATGGAGTCCTGAGCAAATCAGTGAACGGTTGCATAAACGAGAAGGTATCGCTCTGAGTCATGAATGGATATATCACTACATATACCAGGACAAGGCAGACGGCGGTGAGCTGTACCGGTACTTGCGTTGCCAGAAGAAACGAAAGAAGCGTTATGGTAGTTATCAACGTCGTGGGGTTCTGGTGAATCAGATCAGCATTGATAAGCGTCCCGCCATTGTGAACAGGAAGACACGCATCGGTGGCTGGGAAGTGGACACCGTCATCGGCAAAGGCCATCGACAGGCGCTGGTCACCTTGAGCGAGCGCAAGTCGATGTACACCTTGATTTGCACAGGTGAAACGACGAACTGCCTCTGCCGTCAGGCAAGCTATCGTGCGATTGTTGTCTAATATGAAGGCGTCGGTTCACACGATCACCTCGGATAATGGAAAAGAATTTGCTGAGCATGAGGTTATTGCTCAACAATTGAACGCGGGGTTCTATTTTGCACATCCTTATGCCTCCTGGGAACGGGGTTTAAATGAAAATATCAATGGTCTCATTCGACAGTACTTCCCAAAGAAAATGGACTTCAGCACGATTACACAAAAGCAGTTAAACTTGGTCATGAAAAAACTCAATCACCGTCCCAGAAAAACACTTAATTCAAAAACACCACATGAAGTCTTTTTTAACATCAACGTTGCACTTCAAAGTTGAATCCGCGCAATACTCTTAAGCTATTATACTAATTAACGTCCGCTTTAGACAAAAGTGGACGTATAATCCAGGGTTTTTTACACTACTAGCAAAACGTCTGCTATCGACCCAAAGCGGGCATTCGTAATTTAATAATTATACAAAGGGAGAGAGGTAGATATTGACTATAATGTCAGCTATCTTTAAATAAGATATTAATCTGCTCGGGGTTTCACGGTGCTGTTGGAGTGGAGGTAACTATGCCGCTAGCAAAATTGAAAACCTTTCTCGACGAACACAACGTCAAATATCGCATCATCAGCCATTCACCCGCTATCACGGCGCAGGAGACTGCCGCCTCCGCGCATATACAGGGAAGGAAGTGGCGAAAACGGTCATAGTAAAGATAGATGAAATGTTTGCGATGGTCGTCGTGCCTGCTTCCAAGAAGATCAAGTTAGGACGGCTCAAGAACCCCTGTGCTGCGAACGAGGTGTGCCTTGCCAGCGAAAATGAGTTCAAAGATCTGTTTCCGGACTGTGAATTAGGCGCTATGCCACCTTTCGGTAATCTGTACAGGATGGATGTCTACGTAAGTGACGCCTTTGCCGCGGACGAGGGAATTTCTTTTAACGCCGGCTCCCATACCGAATTGATGCGGCTTGATTATGCCGACTTTGAAAGGCTAGTCCAACCTCGTGTCGTAGTGATGTGATGGAATAACGTTCTGAATATGATTAGGAAACACGCTAAATCGTATAATGTTTCTAGGGACGATATACGAACTGGTGGACCCGTTTAATTCACTACATGTCCTCATAGGATATAAATCCATGCCCAAAGGGATCGAGCTTCACAACCGCACACAGTTCATTGAGGAAGAGATTGCGAATAGCATAAGCCACGCTATTGGCTTGATGGGGGCGATAGTAGCGGTACCTATTCTGGTGGTTGCCGCAGCGAAGCAGGGGGACGCAGCAAGAATTGTTGGCGCAAGTGTTTTCGGTGCAACAATGGTATTGCTGTATTTAACCTCCACACTTTACCATGCACTGCCCGCCAGTAAAGCCAAGCGACTCTTTCAGATTCTAGATCATGCAGCGATATATCTGCTAATCGCAGGCACATATACCCCCTTCACGCTCGGTGTGCTTCACGGTGCATGGGGCTGGACACTTTTCGGACTCGTATGGGGTTTTGCAGTCATGGGCGTCATACTAAAGGCTACGACTGGGGATAAGTTTCAACCGCTATCTACATGCCTGTATTTAGCCATGGGCTGGCTCGTACTTATTACGATTGTGCCCCTGTGGAATAATTTGCCCATATGGGGACTATTCTGGCTACTGTGTGGTGGTATCTCCTATACGGTTGGGGTAGGATTCTTTGCCGCTAATCGGGTGCCCTATTTCCATTTCATCTGGCACCTGTTCGTTGTTATGGGTACTGCATGTCACTTTGTTGCAGTTCTGTATTATGCTGCTTAACCAGCAGATAGTTTGTGAGATGTCGTAAATCGCTGCACGTTTCCCGCTGCTTCTCACCCATATTGCTAATGTCCGCTTTCGACCCAAAGCGGACCTTTAAGAAATAAAAAACCTGCCGAAGCGGGGTCTATGTTTGCTGAGAAATTACCCGTTTACTTCAGTCAGATTGACCGTTGAGACCCAACGCATAGTTTTGGAGGCTTCACCTGTTACTTGAACTTGTAGAGCCTCGTTCGTGTCATCTGCAGTCACTACAATAATCCAGTTTGAAGTGAGTGCTGATGCAGCAGGATATTTAGAATTTGATATTGATACAGCCTGCACTTATGCGCCATAATTTCCCGATATGAAAAAACAACTTTTTTTCTGTTTTGGAACTCCTAAATCAGGCACTACGTATTTACAAAGGGTGTTGAACCTTCACCCTGAAATTTCATGTCCATCTGAACATCAATTTGATTTCTTGAATAAAAAGTTTAGTGAGTTACTGAAACAATACGACAATGTTATAAAATTAGTAGACCACAGAACAGGAGGACAAGGGACATCATCCTTGGAGCATGTTATCTGTCCAGAATTATTTCGATTTACTGTGCAAAACATGATATGGGAAAGTGCTAAGGGAAAGAAAATAGCAGGTGCCAATGACAATTCAATCATCACTAGAATTGAAACATATAACACCCTATTCAATTCCCCAAAGTTAATAGCCATTTTCAGGAATCCCATTGATACAGCGATATCTGCATGGCACCACAATAGCTTTTCCCAACAATGTACGGGCTTGCATAAATTTAAGTAAGCACCATGACAATATCATCATAGTTCGTTATGAAGATTTGCAAAATGACAAGCAGAAAACCATTGCCCGTATATTTAATTTCCTTTAGAAAAGATTTTTTTCGATCAGGCGAAATTAACATGGGAAAAGGGACAGTATCAGATGATTTACGCAAAGAAATCGCAACTACCGCATCGGTAGAACTCCAAGCAATTGGCTATGATCTTACTAAATAAAAAAATCCGTAACATAAAAGAGATCAAAGCCCTAATATTGGTAAATATTTACTAAAATTCTTAATCATTGATACAAACATATATTGCTAAGATATGCGCCGGGAAAATTCAAAGGATACAATCAAGCTTACTTACGCGTGTTCATCTAAGGAAGACACTCCGCTTGCCACAGAATTAATACAGAGCGGTTTAGTACATCATCAAGCTGGTCGTTTGCAAGAAGCTGAAACAATTTATCAATCAATTTTAAAAGAGCAACCTCAGCATTCCGGTGCATTGCATTTATTGGGTGTTATTGCTCATCAGGTGGGAGAAAATGAAAGGGCTGTTAGCCTGATTGACAGCGCAATAAAAATAAACCCGAGGGTATCGTATTTCTATTACAACTGTGGAGAAGCATATCGGGCATTACATAAGTACGATATAGCCATTGCCCGTTTTGAGCAGGCCCTTGCCATCAAGCCTAATTTTTCCAAGGCGCATAACAATCTGGGAGGTGCCCTTCTTGGCCTGGGTCGAGCGGAGGACGCCATTACCTGTTATGAGAAGGCCCTTGCCATCGATCCTGACTATGCAGAGGCACATAATAACTTGGGGCTTGTCCTTAAGAAAATGAATCGACATGAAGATGCTATCTCCTGTTTTGAACAAGCCCTTACGATCCAGCCTAACTATACCGAGGCAAATAATAACTTGGGGAATGCCCTTCAGGAACTGGGTCGAGTAGAGGACGCCATTACCTGTTATGAGAAGGCCCTTGCCATCGATCCTGACTTTGCCGAGGCGCATAACAACTTGGCAATGGTGCTTTTATCGAAAGGTAATTTTGAAAAGGGCTGGATAGAATATGGGTGGAGAGATGAATTAAAAGAAAGGAGAGATCATAAACGCAATTTTTCCCAACCACTATGGGACGGTCTTCTCTTGAGGGTAAATCAATTCTCATACATGCAGAGCAAGGTTTAGGAGATACAATACAATTTATACGTTATATTCCATTGGTCGCTGAGGCGGGTGGAAAAGTAATTTTTGAGTGTAATTCAAAACTAATACATTTGTTTTCCGAATATAAAGATATTGCTCATTTTGCAGGAAAAGGCGAATCACTTCCTGAGTTTAATGTCCATATTCCGTTATTAAGTTTGCCTGGTATCTTTGAAACTAAACTCAGTACAATTCCTGCGATTGTGAGAAAAATCCATGCTAATGATGATTCGCGGATTCAACTTTGAAGTGCAACGTTGATGTTAAAAAAGACTTCATGTGGTGTTTTTGAATTAAGTGTTTTTCTGGGACGGTGATTGAGTTTTTTCATGACCAAGTTTAACTGCTTTTGTGTAATCGTGCTGGAGTCCATTTTCTTTGGGAAGTACTGTCGAATGAGACCATTGATATTTTCATTTAAACCCCGTTCCCAGGAGGCATAAGGATGTGCAAAATAGAACCCCGCGTTCAATTGTTGAGCAATAACCTCATGCTCAGCAAATTCTTTTCCATTATCCGAGGTGATCGTGTGAACCGACGCCTTCATATTAGACAACAATCGCACGATAGCTTGCCTGACGGCAGAGGCAGTTCGTCGTTTCACCTGTGCAATCAAGGTGTACATCGACTTGCGCTCGCTCAAGGTGACCAGCGCCTGTCGATGGCCTTTGCCGATGACGGTGTCCACTTCCCAGTCACCGATGTGTGTCTTCCTGTTCACAATGGCTGGACGCTTATCAATGCTGATCTGATTCACCAGAACCCCACGACGTTGATAACTACCATAACGCTTCTTTCGTTTCTTCTGGCAACGCAAGTACCGGTACAGCTCACCGCCGTCTGCCTTGTCCTGGTATATGTAGTGATAGATCCATTCATGACTCAGAGCGATACCTTCTCGTTTATGCAACCAGTCACTGATTTGCTCAGGACTCCATTCGTCCCGCAGCCAGACCTCTACTCGCTCCCACAAGGTCGTGGGGAGTCGCTGTTGTTGGCTGGCTTCTCGACGCGCTTGTCGGAGCAACTGAGCTTGGCGGGGTCGATAGCCTCTCAAGCCACGGTTGCGTCTGAGTTCACGGCTAATAGTAGATTTATGCACGCCTATCAAGGCGGCTATCTCCGTTTGTGTATGTCCTGCTTTCATCAGGGCGTAAATCTAGTAACGTTGATGCTCGGTAAGCTGTGTGTAGTGTCTCATCTGTGCCTCTCTTTCTTGCTGGAACGAAAGGTAAGGATGCTACCGCACCTTGCCGTTCGTGCCACCTAATTGAGTTGCACTTACAAATTGAATTCACGATTGAATTGAAGTGTATATTTATGAATTACTGTTTCCCTTGGGGATAAAAATACATGACAACACCACAACGGATACTCATTACCGACGACAGTCATGATGGTCGGGGAATAAAACGAGCGTTCCAGGAATTAGCTGGCCATATAGAACGCAACAATGATATTCGAGAATGCATTTTGTGTGTCCCAGCGAAAGGGAATATTCAAGGCACGACGTTAACAGGGGTGTTGGGCGAAAAAGTAAGTAAATTACTCGCCAAGAACGAAACCATTCAATATGGGAGTGGCTCTATCAGGCTTGAGACCATGCGATCACTTAAGCCTTACAACAGGGCGGATGCGATTTTGGTCGTTTATGCCGACAATAAAATGATGGATGTCGTCGATGATAATAAATATGCCAAACTTATTATCGCAGTGCCTTTCATCAATGAAGACATAGCAGAGTGGAAACGTACCTGGAACCCGTCAACAACCAATGGTAATTCAGATGACGACAAGCTGATCCAGGACTCTATGGTAGAAGCGGCACTCATCGCTATGACAAAAATTATTAACCTGGGGAACAATTGTCTTAACCCCAGGGATGAGGAAGCGGTAAAGGATGCGTTCAGAATATTGCGTACACATGGTCATAATGAAGCGCCAAATAATATCCGTGCCTGGTGTATCAGGAATGGTTGGCCGGCCAAAGCCGCAGATGATGCAATGAAACAGGCTTCAAAGGTGTTTTCATTACGCTCTAAACCAAATATTAAGCGAACTATTTTCGCAGATGACATTTATGAGAAATGGGAAAAGTACCGGCCATAACAGACTATGCGATCGCCGTTTCCAGGTATCGATAATATTCGAATTGATTCAGCGTAAACAACGGGGTTGATGCCAGCTTTTTATCTGATCGAGGTAAAGACGGTCGTGGATTGTAATCAAATATAAACGGATTCGCCAAGGGGGATTCATCAGCTGTGTCCATAGGGACTAAAACAGGCAGGGAACAAGACCGTTGACAGCGCAGTATATGTCCGCCTTTAACATACCCCATGTTGACACGGACTTGTTTGGGTAAATCAGAAACCTCTGCCAGAGTTTCATTATCAGCCAGCCCATCGAGTTGTGATAACTCCGCCTGGTAAAACAGATCATCCGCATAACGACTCAAGCGTTGACGGGTTTCCTCGATACTGATTCTTTTCACACCACGTACATTGGCCCAAAAAAACGACAGCGTGCGTGTCTGTAGTGGTGCACATTGAATGATCCGGGTTGCCTGTTGCTTCTGCAGACGTGCTCTCTCCATGCCAGCGAGTGTGGCGGTTACCAGTTCTATTGTTTCTTTGTTAGCAGCATGTCGTGGTGTGACGCGATACTGTTTCGCTGTCGCAAACAGTGATGCCAAATGTTGCTTTAGAGTATTGATCGATTCCGCCTGCGCGATGACTTCCTGTGACACCCCGAGATAACCATAAAGCCGCTCAGTGGTATTGGGACTCTGGGCATTGAGGTATTCAATTTGTTTGAAAAACTGACTAGTCGTTTCGCGATCCATCAACTGACCATCGGTGGTTACGACGTAACTGGGCAGAGACAAATTCTCGGGTTCCAATAGTTGATAAGTGAGTGTGTGCAGCTGTTTTGTGAGCGCGGTTAAGGTTTCACCCAGGTCGATTCTTAGTGTCTCAGGTGGTGTCTGCATTGACCGTATTTCCCCTTGTTATTGAGGTGTTCATTATACTTTTTCTTCAACCAAAACACATGCTAAATTATCTGTAAGTATATGATACATAGTGCTTTCTATGTCTACACGCTGATCGGCTTTCAGAGGTGTTGTCCTATAAATGGACCATGTATCAGGTGGTAACTAATATTGCCGTTTTGTCCTTGTCGAAACCGGAAAATTGACAGACTTACACTATAATAGGCGGGTCTTAACTGAATAAAGGGAATCTGTAATATTCAGTTCACACACAACGACAAACGCCACCTTTATAACTGTTACACATAAATGCATGTCCGATGGCAAGAATAAAAAAGAAACCTTATTTTAGGGCAAAGGACAGACGCACTGACCAACCTTTGTTAGTGGCTTTCCAAACACAATGGCCGCATTTTAGAGATGAAAAAATAAAACGACAGCTCGCTCTGATTTTTTGTATACGCCGCGCCTACCATAAAAAACGTGAACACAGAGAAAACCCAAACGCCTTTTAAATTCACTACAAAGAACTGGAATATGAATTTGTTCGAAATGGGTTTAATGAAATTAACGAACGACTGAACTTATTCCACATCTCAGGCACTGGTTCCATCAGTCGTGGCGTCACCAAACAATACCTACTTGATGCAAAGGCCGATCGCATTTACTCAGCAGTACTTCACAGAAAACCGAGGGGGACACTATTAAAAGCCATTGATGCAAATGGACGATATATAAACAAAGCGCCGGGCCGTGATGTCCAAAGACCTTGCAGGTGTCACGGTACAGTTTTGGTCAGATGAAATTAAGGCACGATAGTACCGGTAAATATCAAGGCACTTGACCGTCTGGCGGATAAGATAGACGAGATACTGACCCGTGATGATATGTTTGTCAGGGCCAACAAAGAAAAACTGGAGCACCGAAAATTGTACGCCGCAGAATTACGACGTGAAGCACATTATGATTTTGCCACCGGCCCCGGCAACATTGCACACAGCTACCAGGAATCGAAAACCGGCCGACTCTCTGCCATCGGCATTAATTTGTAGAATGCGCCCCGCGCAGTCAAAAAAGCAGCGTTGGATGGGTTCTGGGATTACGGCTTTGAGAATTGCCACTATGCCATTCTGTTTCAAATGGCCAAACGTTTTGGCCTGCTCTGTTACTATATTGAACACTATCTTCTCAACAAAGGCACCCTGCGCGCCGACTTAGCGCAAGCTATTGATGTCGAAATCAGCCAAATCAAGCGCGTACTGATAGCGCTGATATACGGTGCCCATGCATCCAGCTCGACAAAAGTCGCCCTGTTTGATGCGATCCCAGATCGAAGCAAACTTAAAGCCTTAATCTGTCATCAGACCTTCACCCATTTGCTGGCGGACATAAGGCAATCACGAGAGGTTATTCTCAATAACTGGCCTATCCGCCGAGGTAGAATGATCAATGATTGTCATAAGGGTATAGACGCGACTGAAACGAAAGCCAGGCGCATGGCTCACTTAATACAGGGCGTCGAGGCAACCATGCTCCGGACCGCCCTGCGCTGCTACCCCAGTGAGATCGTACTGCTTTTACACGATGGATTTGTCTCTCCTTATCGACTGAATAAGGAGAGGATAAGGCAGGCAGTAAAGATGCAAACAAAGTACGATATTGCCCTCTCGGAAGAGCGTTTACAGCAATCTGTTGACCTCGATATTGATTCGCTGTAGGTCTTTATAATTCCAAAACGACTTTACTCTGTTTCTCTTTGTTATTCCGATACTTGCAGCTGTTTTTCTTGCTCTCTTGCAAGCTATAACTCCTCGGGCCTCCTCTTCCTCTCTCCTGTCTCCTCTCCTTTCCTTCCTCTCTGGTCTGTATATCTTCCTTTTAGAGCAAATGGCGCAAAAAAAGCCAAAAATTTCGCGGAAAACCCTGGCCCCGCCGAACAAGGCCAGCGATACACACCGCAAACGCGAAAAAAAGAAAGGGCACAGCCCAGCGAAATTTTCGCAAAATTTTGGCACCGACCAAACAAACAACACCTTACATAGTATTTTTGCCGAAACCGCACACCTGAGTAGACCACTTCCCAGGTCAAAGAGAACGCCACAGCGAAGCGCTTATTTCCACCAGGCTAACTACCGATTTTTTCCCTTATGTCTTGTACATATCGAATTCCCATACAAACTGGACAGAGAAAAACAGGCACTATTTTCAGCATAACGCGGTGTTGATAATGGTAAAATCAGCTTATTAGCCTCAGAAAATAGTATGTTCAAGGAAATATACAAGACGCTTCATGTCAACCAACGAATCTATATCAATACCGCTGTTTTGCTGGTCATTTACTTACTCGCTCTGTTAAGTCCGAGCGAGAAAGCAGAACAGGGGTTTTTGTGGCTTTTTCTATTATGTTGGTTCGCCGCCATATGCTACGACGTGGCAGGTTTATATGAAAAAGTATACCGCACGATAATTGGCAAGGCACTGCTAATAATGGTATTCACCTTGTGCACGAACCTGGCCATCGCCTTATCCATGCAACAGGTTGATTTTAACGTCGGCACTGATCCCATTCTATTTCCACATACAATAACGTATATCACTATATTGAGCATTCCGGTTTTTCTCGCCATAGGCCTGGGAACACTCAGCGTTTTGTTAATGTTTGTTTTTCCGTTCGTGATCTTATATCACACTGTTCCAGACGATGAGTTTAAAGAGATCCTCATTCCTGGGAGTGTTCGTCATTCTGACACACCGTATTTGCGCAAAACACGAGTCGTTCAGTTGAACGGTTTTATAGTATTTTGCGGATTAGTGCTTTCACATAGTAATAAAATCAACAGTAACTACGAACCCTTTCTCACTGATACAGCACGTTTTTTTTATATCATTTAGAAATGTATGAAAAGACATCGTGTGCAATTAAAAAAGGGGAGCGCGTGGCTTTTCTTGGAAACGGTTCTATACTTGTCGGCGAAAAAAAAGACGATAAGATCAATTTTATAATCAAAAAATGTGTAAGGCATTAGCTGAGTAAACTATGATACTACCTACTGCCCAACTTGACATAGCCTATACCAATTCCATTCTACTACGAACGAGTGCTCGGCTTGGTATTGATAGTACATTTCTGGATATATAGCTAAACCGTAATTAATATCAATATCATGGCTAATGACATACATATAAAGGTACAACAAGCATGGCCATCTTCCTGAGTCACAGTTCCGAAGACAAAGGGTTTGTTAGGTAAATCGCCAAGCAGCTGGCTGGGCATGAGCTCCCATTCTGGATAGACGAGTCTGAGATCAAATACGGCGATTCGTTGATCAGGAAAGTATCTGAATCGATCAATGCTGTGACACACGTGCTGGCATTTATGTCGCGTGATTCTGTGCCGTCAGACTGGGTAAATTTTGAGTTGGAGCTCGCCTCTACCGGAGAAATCAGCGGCAAAAAACTTAACGTTATTCCTGTTTTAATTGAACCCTGCGAGATCCCGCCTTACCTAAGACATAAACTGTATTGCGATTTATCCAGTAAAGAAAATTTCAACAAGAACCTGCCTAAACTGATTGAACAATTAAAAGGCAAGGCCATCACATTCTCTGACAATATTGACATCTACGACAAAGCCCATGGGTATAAACTAAATAACTATGTCACGGGTATTGTGATTGTCTGTGCAGCGATGCTTTTTTTTCTTCGCTATGATTTAAGCAACGCGCAACAGGCTTTTAATTATTCTGTGCTGTGGATATTGGTGCAACTGTCGAGTTATTTTGTCGATGGGGCGAAAGCATTTATGTTAAGGGAAGCGCAAAGGACGATCCCAAACTTTGCCAGGAGTATTTCAAACTACCAAATTTATGGGATCCTTCGACCTGGCTATCTTTTCACTATCCTGAAGTATATTTGGTTTAATATCGTTAAAGTGTATTTTATCTTTGCCCTTACCTCAGTATTTATCCTGGGTGTGCATGGTTTTATTGTATGGAAGATAGTCAGTTTGATTTTGATAGAGGGGTTTTAAGTAATTTTAAAAGCGCGCAGTTCACGAAATATGAATATGTAACTTACTGTTTTAAATGCATATTAACGATGTTTGTTATATTTACTGAATAATATGTCTCTTTATCGGAAACATATTTGCCACTAAACATAATTAATGTTATATTTTGCGCGCAATTCATTTCCATAAGAGAATCACATTGGGCTTAAAATATAAATCCAAGTACAAAACACTGGGCCCGCGGGCGGCGCAATTATTTACCGACTTGCACGAGCTTCGCCGGTCGACATTCACGCTGGCGGACGTGGAATCCATCACCGGCCTATCTCCTGCTGCCGCACGTAATCTTGCACACAAGCTGGAACGACGGCACCTCGTTACACGACTGAAACCGGGTCTCTATAACGTGGTCCCCTTTGATATGGGTCGCGCGAGGAAGCACGTCGACAGCCCCTATCTGATCGCTCAAGAACTGACTGGGACAAAGTCATATTTTTTGTCGCACGGCACAGCGTTTGAATTGCACCGCATGGTCACGCAACCTATGCTGACCGTGTACACGTCATCTACCCGACGTGTTCGCCCGCAGACAGTCGGAGGCTATGCGTTCAGATTTATACATATCACGGAAGCACAACACTTCGGTGTCACAACATATTGGATCGATAAAGAACGTATTGTGATGATCAGCGATATCGAACGCACGATTATCGATGGTTTGCGGCATCCAGCATTCGTAGGTGGGATCACCGAGGTGGCCAAAGGTCTATGGATGAAACGCGAATCAGTCAATGTGGTTCGCTTAGTAGAGTATGCCCAACGACTAAAGGTTGGCGCTGTGGTGCGCCGTCTTGGGTTTCTACTGGAATTCTATCAGCTGGGCGATGCCACTAAACTCGAAACACTGCGCATGGGACTAAGTAAAACTTACCAACGTCTGGATCCGGTATTACCTGCAGAGGGTCATCATCTTTCACGTTGGCGATTGCAACTTAACGTTGCACCCGAAGAACTTGATACCGTGAGGTACGGCTGATGATCCCCCAACGAAATATTTCACTGATCGCCAATTCCCTGGCAACAGACAATAGACAACGCCCACTTGAAACCGTAATCGAACGTGATTACGTGTTGGCCTGGTTTCTGACTGGTTTAGCTGTGCACCCCTTGCGCGAGAATCTAGCGTTCAAAGGCGGTACCGCATTGCGACGTTGTTGGGTAGATAATTATCGGTTCTCAGAAGATCTGGACTTTACGATCGTCAATCCGATCACGCTCGAAACTATCCTGTCCGGGTTTGACGATATCTTTGCGGCAATTGAGACTAAGTCAGGGTTGCATATCAAATTTGATCGTGAGGATCGCCATAACCACCAAAACAGTCACACATTTTACTTGAGTTACCAGGGACCGTTACCGGCCCCAAATGATGTGAAAGTAGATATCACGATCACGGAAGTGTTGTGCTTCCCGCTGCAGGCACGACCTATCTTACGCACCTATGACTTGTTTAGCGATTTGCCCGCGGATCCGACAATAAACGTGTATGCAATTGAAGAAATTGTGGTCGAGAAACTGGTGGCCTTAAGTGATCGGGCACGACATGAGCCGCGTGATCTATATGATCTCTGGTATTTATTCCACCATCATGATTTGCGAATAGCGGAGATGCAGGCAGAATTAGAGATAAAGCTGGAATTTCGACAGCGCACGATAGAAAATATCGTACACGCAGTTGCTGCAAAAGAAGATCGTCTGTGTCGACTTTGGAGTACTCGACTGTCACACCAGATGAGCGATCTGCCGCCATTTGAAACGGTCTTTCGCGAACTGATGCGCACCCTGCGAGCCGCTGATTTACCGAGCTCGGAAAGCTAAACGTTTCTGTATTAATCGTCAGTTGAAAAATCGCGAAACGGAACCGTGATCCGATAACCTTCACCATTACTACTAAGCAAAATATGGTTTTGAGCAACAATCAATTTCTTTCTGATCTGCAATATAGTCGCTAAATGATCTTTCTGCGCCTGTCTCAATTGGTTTTTTTTCATGCCCAATACTTCATCATCCCACACGGTGGTGCCAAAATTTGTGGAATATATCCATTTCACATCTGCTGCCGCGAGACGCGACAAGGCCCTGAAATCCGGATGTTCGTGCGAGTTGCCGTTGCCCGCAGAAATAATGGCCACTTCCGGTTTAACAACAGCTAAAAAATCTGCTGCTGATCCATTGTTAGCACCATGGTGATTCACCTGGATGACATCCAGATTAACGCCGTTATCGGACAAGTACGCGGCAATGGCCTGCTCAACTTCCGCATTTTCCGCACCACTGGCTTGTCCCGTCGCATCACCACCAATCAAATAATGAAATTTATTATACGATAGTAAAAAAACCAAACTGTGTTCGTTCTCCGTGTCGACTTCTGTCACCAAGCCTTGATCCAAGACAAAGCCATTGGCGGCGATAACTTTAAACTGCGCACCATCGCCCAGGTCGATCGCAAAATTCTTGAGTTCCGTGTTGGTATCAATGCTGATGTGGTTGGGGTGTACCGCTGTAAACTCGAAATAACGCCTTAAGATTTCACTCCTGTCCTCTTCAGCAGGGGTATTTGCATCACCACGGTCAACAACCAACTTAATGGCTATATCATCGGCATTGTTGGCAATGCCATCTGGACCATCCTGGATCCGCTG
Organism: Gammaproteobacteria bacterium; assembly: GCA_965226155.1. Classification (GTDB taxonomy): domain Bacteria; phylum Pseudomonadota; class Gammaproteobacteria; order Eutrophobiales; family Eutrophobiaceae. Next base: position 1,693,247 of record OZ245331.1, on the reverse strand, counting down.
GCCCCAGGCATTTCGTGCATCGGTAGGTTTCTTCGTCACCAGTCCACCAATGTGATCCGCATCATAATGCGAGGCGATAAAGGCCGTTAGTGAGGTAATGTTGCGAGCAGCCAGATAGTCAGCGATGACCTTACCAGCATCTGGACCCTTGATATTCCCCGCATCCATCAGGACCGCTTTTCGCGCGTCTGTCGTCGGGCCAAGAATTAATGTTGCATCACCCTGGCCGATATTGAGGTGAATGATCTCGAGTTCCGCGGCAACAATTGTCGTTGAGATAAGGCTTAGCAGTAACACTGAAAACAGTTTGCGCATGTTATTACTCCTGTGTTGTTGACCGGTGTTTAAGCATTTTTGCTCAAGATAAATGGATTGGCTTAAAGCTTGATACCGAGCCAAATATAGAGCGATTCCACATCAGTAAATTTCGGTGAGTCCTCGCCATTTTTGTATGTAAACCCAAGTGAAAAATGTTTGTGTTTGTCTAATGCAAGTTGTGGGGCTATCTCAAAGTAGGTATGGGTGTCCTTCATACTATTGAGTTCCTGAACCACCTTATGGCTCAATGTGACAGAAAAGGATTCCGTGATACTTAAGAAACTGTCTAGTTTAAATGCTGAGCGTAAAAACTGTTTCTCCTCTATCAGAGTTGCAACCATCCCATCATCCAAAACATGTCCAGCCAAAAGACCCACATAGGGACGCCATCGAAAATAAAAATAGGAATTGTCTTTACTCAAGCGTTTACTCGCGCCCATCCCCCTCTGCCATTCGCATAGGAGTACCATAAATCCGCACCCACCGTCTCAGTCTCTAATCGCCGATCGGTTTCATACACCGGCGAAAAATTGATGTAGTGGTTATTGTCTGAAAAGGGATAACCTTCGACAGCGAGTCTGGCACTCATGGAATCCCTCTCAGAACCGTCTTTAGAAGCCAAATGCGCCTCAAGGGTAGGCGCGACGTAAAAGTTCTCAAACTCTTTATAGTAACTAATACCACCATCAAAAATATAGAATGAGTCGTCTTCTTTAAAATCATAGACCCAACTAAATTTCGCCGGCGAATTACTATCGCTGGCATTGAGAAAGGACTTCCTTATTTTCACATTTGGGAGCGCGACAGCAATTTTATCGATCGATTCTTGCTTTTTGAAAGCACTGTCGGTAATAAGAAGATACTTTCGGAAAATATCAGGTGTGACAAACTTGTCCCCTTCCTGTCCCAAGCCAATTTCGTTCGTGTCGTCTAGTGCTTTCTTGTCAACCGTTTTCAACACGTCTTGTTTCGTGACGATATCATCACCATTGCTATCGGGTTGCTAAAATAATTTTGTCTCTGCCGTGCCTTTTTTTAACAAATACGCTTTGAACTCTGCTTTATCGAGCACGCCGTCATGATTCGTATCAAATTCACCATAGATGGCATCGGTATTAGGCGGCAATTATCCTGTCCGGTCCGTATTGCCTCAAATAGAAATCACACTACCTGGAGTCGTCACGCCTCATCACAGTAAATTCCATTTCTAATCATTCGGGATAGTCCTTACTCGAGGATCCCGTAGTTCGATCATGCCTGAGATAGGATGAATTCACTACAATCATTATCTGAATCCAGGACAGTGTGAATGCCTGCAGTCGTTATGGTGTGATTTGGTGTAACTGGCGTCTTGTTGACCATGAGTGCTCGTAATTTCTTTACGTGGCTTATCTGTTCTTCGCGCCACTCCGCAATCCTTCTTTGCAGGGTCCGGGTTTGACCCATTGAGTATTCACCTGGATATTTTTCTATGAGCCATTGAATGATCTCTCTGGCGACAATCTCAGGTGTCAGCTCCAGCCGCAATCGTATTTCATCCCAGCTATTTGCAAAGGGATCTACCCTTGTTCGCCACGTACGCGGAGCACTTCTTAAGTCAACTTTTTTGCTTGCGCGGTAAAAACGATTTGGGTTAGCGGGCACCCCAGGTTGTGCGATACCTTGATCAATAAGCTCTTCTTTGGTGATGACATTGTTGGCATCAACGCGACCGGTTTTATGCTAGGAATATTTCCATAGTCCATCCTATAATGTTTCCAGTTGAGCCAGCAGCTTGACAGGATCAAGCGCGTTATATTCCTTCGTTAGCCGATCTTTTTTCTCCTGACTGATATGCTCAGAAAGCAGAATACGTTGAAACGGTGTCTTTGCACTGTCGTACTTCTTTGAGACTTTTGCTCCCTGTCGCTCTTTCGCTATCAACTTCAGTGATGGTTGGAAATAATTCACATACATCCTCAGCACACTGTATAGCTGCGCCAGCGCTTCCCAAGCTTCCCGACCTTCGAACCGATCATAACCCACCAGTCTACGTACTACGGAACCGTTCTTTTCTTCCACATGGGCTTGATCATTTTTGCGATGAGTTCGCGCTCGAGTAAAAGTGATGTGTTTATCTTCACAGTAGTCCAGCACATCATAATTGATAAACTCACTACCACAGTCAGTATCCAACCCTTGTAAGATAAACGGCAAAAGTTCGGCGGCCACCCGCAAGCCGTCGATAACATCCTGAGCGCTCTTTCGCAGCAAGGGCATACATTCCAACCAGCCGGTGCAGATATCAACGAGAACCAGCGTGTTCAGGAAGGCACCGTTCGTATTTCCGCCACAGTGAGCCACCAGATCAGCTTCCACAAAGCCTGGGGTAACGTCGTCCCAATCGGCAAAGGTCCTCACCTGGATTTGATGCTTTAACAAATTGCCGGGGTGTGTGGTAGCAACACCTTGCCTGATTTTCTCTCGTTCCGGTCTCAGTATACGATCTACCGTTGCCCAGCTTATCCTGAGTAAGCGTGCTCGCACACCGTCTGGTAAACGCAGATGACCGTGATGCTCCATGGCTGTGACCAACTGAGGCAGAAACGGTACAAGGCGCTTCGAGCAGATTTGATTAGCGGCATGCCAAACAGAAAGTAACGCTTGTCTTACTTGTTCATCGTACTTCTGAGCTGTTGGATGTTTCTCGGGTAAAACAGGTGTTTCGGTGCTATTCAATAACCGGGTGGCATATTTTCGCTCATAATCCGTAGCAGCAACAAACCCATCCAGTATCTTTACCTTATCTGCCCAGCATGCTCCTCGATATTTCTTTCTGACACCTGCCAGTAACTCCCTGCGGGCAGTCAGGCTCATCAATTTCATCATCCAGATCCCCTTTCTTATTACCAAAAGTGGTGTGATTTTAGATGAGTCAACGACCCCGAAGTAGTGTGATTTTTAGTGAGTCAATGCGCACACCCGCTTCACTTCAACTGATAGGGCCAGGTCACGTTTCACTCGTGCTGGTAATCGCTCAGGATCGGCTTCCCGGGCCTTGTGTTCGTAATACGTCGACGGGGCAATCGGCAACTCGGCACAGATCGGCTCGACCCCATGTTCGGCCCGGTGTTCGTCGATGAACGGGACCATTACCTCGGTCGGCGGTCGAGCTCCGCCTGGGCGAAAAAAGCGGCTGCCTTACGTAATATCTCATTGGCCCGCTTCAGTTCTCGATTGTCGCGCTCCAGCTCCAGCAAGCGCTCACGATCTGAACTGGTCATGCCCACACGTTTACCCTGATCAATCTCTGAGCGCCTTACCCATTTACGTAAGGTTTCAGCGGCACAGCCAATCTTGCTGGCAATTGAATTCAGTGCGGCCCACTGGGAGTCATATTCACCTTGATGATCAAACACCATCCGTACTGCCCTTTCCCGGACTTCCGGGGAATATCTTTTTGTTGTTTTCATTACTCCATCCTCTCAAGATATGGAGTCTCCGGAATACCCGGGGCGGTTCAGGTACTGGTGAGCAAATTTGCCGGAGAACAGTTTAAAGGACTTGGGCTGGCTATCATTCAACATACCGATTGTGGCTACGAGCGCTTGGCTAACCCAGAGCTACAGCAGGCTCTGAGTCACAATCTGGGCGTCGATAAAGCTGAAATTGAGGCGCTGGCTAACGTAGACCATACCCAAACCATTCGCGAGGATATTGAACGTTTGCGTCGTTCATCCCTAGTACCCAATGAGTTGGTCGTCTCCGGTCATAATTACGATGTTGAGGATGGAGTCATGCAGGAATTCGTGGCTCCGGCTCCACTGCAAAGGAAATAACTTAACGTCCGCTTTTGGCACAAAGCAGAAAATTGTTAATCAATTATGACAATCTATAGAGTGCAGATAGAAGGGCTGGATAGAAAAGATAATGATTTATACTTGATGTTGGTGAATCTGTTGTTGCCTCATTTTCCTTTACTAGTTGCTTTTTCATAATCCCACCGAAGTGATCGAATAATGTCAGCATTTTTATCTGATAGGGGGATATAATTTAGTCGTTCTAAATTCTTTGAGTTAAAAAAGAACCTCCCTTCTTCAACCAGATATTCACAATGGACAAACTGTTCTTCCAGACTGTCTGCCCAGTGGCAGAAGCTGGTGAGAGATGGTATTGAATCTAGATCCTGATTTTCGGCAAGGTTTTCCAATTTAGTTAACGGTGTCAGAATTTTTCTAATTAGCGCCTCTTTGATGTCTGTTTCAAATATATCTAAACCTTGTAATTGTTTGACTTGCTTCATCCGTAACTGGTCAATGGCATTGTCGTCAAATACGCTAAGGATGGCATTATCTTGTTTATTGGACGCCAATATTTTTAATACATCAAGTAGTTCTACCGGACAGATCTTTCGGAAGTTGTTTAAAGAAAGATATAACCAATTGGCTCCATGAGATGATCGTTTCAGTTCGTTTATCCTGTCCTTAATACTTTCGTTTTGTTCAAGGATACTATTTAACTGAATCTTCTGATCTCTAACACGGTTCCGACTTAATATGGCTTTCGTCTGTTTCTCATGGGTCGTATTGATAAACCTCTGACCACAGGCCTCGCAGATATTGGATTCCTTGTTGTTTGAGGTAGTGACCAGAAAACCCTGATTATGTGGCTGATGACAATCACTGACACTACAACGCGCGCTTTGGTCATTGAATGAATAAACGGCTATGACGCGAATGTAACGATTAGATTTAGGTTCAACTGGTGATTCGTAACAGGGTCGATTTACGACATCATCCCAAGTATTAAGTTTGATTTTTTCTTCAATTTGAAATTCAGGCACAGGTTCTCTGCTCGTCCTTGTGATTAAGACAGTAATTTTATAGTCACGTTTTTTATTGCCGTTGCATCAACCATTGTACACCTCCTACTACAAATGAATAAAAATAGGTGACGATGAAGGCCGCCGCGACAGGTAGCGTCATGATTGGTACAAGCCATGCCGCCACCAGTGCCACATTTACCAAGCCAATCGCGGTGGCCGATTTGATCCGCGCCCGAATAAGAGCAGACATCTTGTATGGTACGAGCATTGACACCGAATGCAGTAAAAATACAATTATTAGTACAAACTCAGGTTCGAAATCAAGCGTCTGCACTAACAGCAGTGTGAACAACAGGTGGCGCATGAGCTCATTGGTTGGAGAACCGTTCCCCACCACATTCTCGGGATTTAACCTGTACACCACACGGAGAATGATCGATGTGGCGGCGACCGTGCTGAATACGAGAACCATGCCACCGAAATGTGCACCGACTGCCATGGCCAGTGCAACGTGGGCAACGGCATCACAAATATTGTCGAGGTCGGCACCAAAACGACTACGGATATCGAGTTTGGTGGCCAGAACGCCATCCAGGTCGTCCATAATATTATTGAAAACGATTAACGGCAGCAGATAGCGATAGCCATCGTTCAGGAACAGCAATATCACGGGCAGTACACCGAGAATTGATGTCGCGTTGGCCAGATTCCGGTAAAGGAAATTTCGTTGAGGTGTTCCTGCCTTATGAATCAAGTCGTGTCAGTTGCAAGTACGAAGTAGTGGTTTTCCAGCACCGGAAACGGGATCCCTAGCGCATTGGGGAGACGGGTGATCCAAGAATTCCCCAGCCGCATACCCCAATAGGTCAACGGGCCGACGATTTGCAGAGCCTGTAAATACGACGGTATAAACGTCTTCCATTTTTTGATCAATTCACAGCCCATTTGCATAAGCACATAGGCTTCGTTTCGCTCAACATGGCGAACTGCTAATCCGCATTGTTTGAACAGATCTAGATAGGCCGGTACGGAACGGTAGACGACTGGATAGTCGCCCTCTTGCGTCACGGTCTTACCCCGAACAGTGGACTCACGGCAAAGGATGATCCCTGCCGGCCCTAGGTGTGATCGTAATCTCTGTAGCAAGGTGATTACCTCACTTTTGTCAAGGTACATGAGCAGACCACCTAGAAAGACCAGACCATAGTGACCTTCGAGTTCGAACGACAGAACATTACCGTGTACGGGGTGGATGGTGGGGTATGAGGCACATCGCTCCTTCAACGCTTGGTAAAATGCACTGCTGCCCTCGACAGCGACTACCCTGGAGAAACTGCGTGCGAACTCCTCAGCCCAATAGCCAATGCCACTGCCAAGGTCAAGCACTGCGCTCTGTGGGTCGACTTCCTTGAGTAAGCGCCGAACGATGCGCGATTCCGTCCGGAAACGAAAATCGCCAGCAACTATCGGAAAACCAAAACTGTCCATCATATAAGGCCCGAGAATCGAGGGTATTACCCCCGCCCAATACTGGTTGACCGCTGTGTGATCTATCTCAGCCAAGGGTGACCCTTTGTCCAATGGTGGCCGGAAAGCGGCTGACATTAGAACGTGGTCGACCATACAGTTTTTCGGCTTCGTTAAGATCCTCCAAGTTATCGATTTCATACCATCGCTTTGGATCGAAGAAGATGGCGTCGAAGGTGAGGGAGCCATCAGCAACCATGTCGGCGAATACAGCCTCGTAATAATCACCGAGTCTACCTGCCAAGATGGAGTGACCCAAGCGTTCCTCTACCGCGTACCATGTCTTCAACGACAGGCTGTAGAGGTTAACTGTTTTATAGCGAGGTGTGTCGGTCGCACAGGCCTCAATGTGAAAGTCCTTCACCCGTTTGCTGGTCGTATCGAGACATACCGTGGTCCCGTTCATCCAGGGAAGGAGTCGGGAAATTGCAATCTTGTCCGGCTGCAACATGTCCGTCAGCATTGAGGTATGGAACACCAGATCACTCTCCACCAACAGAAATGACTCCCTTATTTGTTTTCGGGCCAACCAGAGAGAATATATATTATTGGTTGTTCGATACTTGGAATTAGTGACGTAATCGATCCGCATATCACCTGCATTGTGTTGTAAAAATTCATGGATACGATTTCTCTGGTGTCCTATCACGACAATTAGCCGATAGATTTTTTGTGCCCGCAAACTATCTACCAACCGACCAAGGATAGGAATACCCCCGACCTCAGTGAGACACTTCGGGGCATTCTCAGTCAAAGGCCGCAGGCGGGAGCCTGTACCTGCAGCTAGCAGTAACGCAGTAGTTACGCGATTATCATCGATCATGAACACCTTTCTCCAGATATTTCATCCTGTTAGTTTTCATTTGATATCTTTGCTCAATTGTAATTCTCGTTCCTTGAGTTTGTATTCATGCTTTGATCTCTAGGCAATCAGAATACTATTATGTCCGACCTTGAAATGCAGGAACGATATACGGCTTGAACCAATAGGTTGAGATTGTTGTCGCTGACCTTTATAAGTTCAGCTATACATCTTATGAGGGATCACGCTACGGTTCCATTCATCTTCACTTCTGTGGGGGAGCATGTGTATCGACAAAGCAGAAGTGGACCCCAAGTATACTAACAGAAGTAGGCTTTAGTATCAACGTAGAGAAAAGGCAGGGATTCGTGCGCCTATATTCAGAGGGAGCCCTAATAAAGATACGTGAATTCAATTTGTAAGTGCAACTCAATTAGGTGGCACGAACGGCAAGCTGCGGTAGCATCCTTACCTTTCGTTCCAGCAAGAAAGAGAGGCACAGATGAGACACTACACACAGCTTACCGAGCATCAACGTTACCAGATTTACGCCCTGATGAAAGCAGGACATACACAAACGGAGATAGCCGCCTTGATAGGCGTGCATAAATCTACTATTAGCCGTGAACTCAGACGCAACCGTGGCTTGAGAGGCTATCGACCCCGCCAAGCTCAGTTGCTCCGGCAAGCGCGTCGAGAAGCCAGCCAACAACAGCGACTCCCCACGACCTTGTGGGAGCGAGTAGAGGTCTGGCTGCGGGACGAATGGAGTCCTGAGCAAATCAGTGACTGGTTGCATAAACGAGAAGGTATCGCTCTGAGTCATGAATGGATATATCACTACATATACCAGGACAAGGCAGACGGCGGTGAGCTGTACCGGTACTTGCGTTGCCAGAAGAAACGAAAGAAGCGTTATGGTAGTTATCAACGTCGTGTGGTTCTGGTGAATCAGGGCAGCATTGATAAGCGTCCCGCCATTGTGAACAGGAAGACACGCATCGGTGACTGGGAAGTGGACACCGTCACCGGCAAAGGCCATCGACAGGCGCTGGTCACCTTGAGCGAGCGCAAGTCGATGTACACCTTGATTGCACAGGTGAAACGACGAACTGCCTCTGCCGTCAGGCAAGCTATCGTGCGATTGTTGTCTAATATGAAGGCGTCGGTTCACACGATCACCTCGGATAATGGAAAAGAATTTGCTGAGCATGAGGTTATTGCTCAACAATTGAACGCGGGGTTCTATTTTGCACATCCTTATGCCTCCTGGGAACGGGGTTTAAATGAAAATATCAATGGTCTCATTAGACAGTACTTCCCAAAGAAAATGGACTTCAGCACGATTACACAAAAGCAGTTAAACTTGGTCATGAAAAAACTCAATCACCGTCCTAGAAAAACACTTAATTCAAAAACACCACATGAAGTCTTTTTTAACATCAACGTTGCACTTCAAAGTTGAATCCGCGCTACTTAAGAAGGGTGCGATTATTTATTTAAGCTTCTATATTAGATGAATAACATTTTCTTTAATTGTATCCCTAACTTCATTGAATCTGTCCATCTCCATGTTTTTTGGATCAGGGATAATCCAGTCCTCACGGTTGTTGTTTTAATATTTTGGCATTCGTCGCCACAACCCATTGTGACAACATAATCGTAAGTAATGTATGGGATGTCATTCAATGATTTGGATGAATGATCTGTTAAGTCGTACTCAATAGCTTTCATTGAAGCAATAGCTTTCTCATTGACTATACCAGAAGGTCGCGAACCACTAGAATGGACATGAATAATGCCTTCGCCAAGCATATTTCCAAATGCTTCTGCAATCTGGCTACGACAAGAATTTTCAACACACAAACAGAACATTTTTTATTTCCGGCAATGATTATTTTCTCTGGTGGGCCCTGATGGGGGAGTAAATCTCTGGGAAATCAATAGATACTAAGACTGCTAGTGCAGCATGTTAATCATCGTCGCCAAGTTGTCCTGAAACATCCGATAGTAAATCTGAATTTGCATCTTGAGCTACCCGTTTTGCTTCTTCTTCACGCTCTTTAATTCTGCGCATGTATTCTAATTGTGTAGTTGCATTGGCATATTCCTGTTCTTTTACTTCCAACTCTTCCTTGAAACCGTCCAAATCAGCTTGCAGTTTTTTACGTAACTCTTCTTCTGCTTTCTTTTTGACTAGGTCTTCTTCATTTTCCTTTTTGGCGACCACAGCCTCTTCTTCATGCAAATCTGCCTGTTCTGTATTTTCTGATGCTTTTGCAAGTTTTGCCTTGGCATTTTCGATTTTATCTTTCAATTCATCCCGTTCAACCCTGCTTTGGGTAATGTCTTCCTGAACTTGCTTGGCCTTCAATGCTGTCACTTCAGCAACTGCAACACGCTTTAGCTGTTCGGCTTCTGCTCGTGTTTTCTGGATTTCTATCAGAGTCTCCTGAATCTTTTTCTGGTCCTCTTCTGGCTTTAATCGCTCAGCTTTGAGTTGGGCTTCTAGATCTTCGCGGGATTTCTCATGTGATGATTTATATTCTTCAATAACTTTTTCTGCTTCCTTTTTGGTAGCTAGCCTACCCGCTTCTGCAATTGCTTTCTCACGTCTAGCTTTTTCAACTTCCTGATTATTTTTAGCAAACTGTTGGGCTTACTTCCGTTTCTCTTCTTCTATCTTCTTCCGCGCCTGAATCTGGAACTTCTTCTTCACCTCTTCTTGTTCCTGGATCCGCTTCTGTGCATCAAGCTCCATGGATTTTAGTGCATCTTCCAGTTCCTTCTTTATTTTCTCGACATCGTCTCTACTCTTTTTAGCTTCTTCAGCTTCCTTTTCAAAACGCTCTCTTTCCTTCTTAAGCTTCTCTTCGTTTTCCTGTTTTAACTTCTCAAACTTTTCCATTTCTTCAGCGTTTCGTGCATAGACATCTTCATTTTTTCTGTTTCTCACCTTGCAGACGCTTTTCTGCATCTTCCGTGAGTTTTTTCAGCTTTGCTTCTTCTTTGTCTCGTAGTTCTTGCGCTTCTTTCACCGCTACTTTCTTTGCTGATTCAATCTTGGCCCGCTCTTGTTCCAGTCTTTTCGCTACTTCTGCTTTGTCTTTTTCGTTGCTTTCCTTTTTGATTTTTTCTATCGCAATATTGGTACGAGTCAATTCGGCATCTAAGACCGTCGCCTTAATCTCCGGATCCATATCATCATCTGGTTGCGCTTCAGCTTTCGCCTCGCTAACAGGGGCGCTAGCTTTCTTTTCAACCTTGGCTTCTGATTTCGGAGGTTCTTTTGCGGTTGGTTTCGTTTCTGACCGTGGTGCCTGTGTAACATCCTCAGATGGAGCTAATTCTGGATGATTGACTAGGCCTCCATCCAAGTAGTGAACATTGAAACCACGTTCAGACAGTAGAAAGGCACCCGTTGAACTACGGCCACCGGTATCACATAAAAGCACATATTGTGTGTTTTGATCCAGTTTTTCCGCCTGCATCCTTAGAATATTAAGTGGGATATGTTCACTGCCGTCTATGGTGCTGCGATCATGTTCATTTTTGAATCTAACATCCAACCACTTACCACCACTATCAACGATTTCCTTAGCCTTCTCTGTGGAAACGTTCTTCAGTACAGGTGTTTGGATTAATTTAACAAAGTCGTCCTTGCTCAATTGCCCGACAACGCCGTCAGTGGTCATCTTGATGGTTGCGTTCCGTGTCGTCTCAGTTATAAGCGCTTCTTCGCCAAATCCATCTCCTGGACGTAGGTCAGCAAGCTTAAGATCATTTCCACCGGAAGGCGGTTTTCTCAAAACTTCGCGACGCCCCTCCTGGATAATGTAGTAGTGTTCCCCCGAGTCACCTTGTTTAATAACAAAATCACCCGTCTTGTAATCAATCGGTTCTAGCAATCCGAATAACTGATGAATATTTGCAGTAGGCATACCGGAAAATATTTCCGACTGTAGCATTGTTGTCATCCAATCGACGTCATCTTCTTCATCCAGTGTAACGGCATCCATTTTAATTTCGGTCAATCCGTCACCAAATGAATCACCGGGATCACCTTTTTCCTCGCGCATGACTAATAATTTGTCTAGCGAATCCCTTACCAATTGTAAAACGACAGAAGGTGTCTTTGCTTTACCGGAAAACTGACGCGGTTGGAGTTGTGCCATTGGATAACGTCCACGATCAGTTCCACCGACGATGGAATTGTGAGCCTGTTTATTAGCCTCCAGTTCTATTTCGCCTTCCAGAAGGCAATAGGAATAACTGTCGCGATCTCCCTGATTGAAAATAAAACCTTTCTTCTTTACTTCGATTAGAACTGCATTTTGGATGATTCCATTCTGCACTTCTTGCGGCAATTCATTAATAGGGATCAGTTGTCTGGTCGCATCAGCATATTTTTGATTATTTTCTGACATTATTCGTCGATTTTTAATTTTGAATTCATTTTATATTGCCTGGCCATGTTTCATCCGTTTCTAACTGACACAGAGCGCCAATCGAACTGAAAATGCAATGGTTTTAGTTTGGCTCTACTAATTGCCAACCTTTTAGAATGATAACATTATGACGTCACTATTTGGCACATCCACAATGACACCCTTAGTTATTGCGCTATTTTGCGCCTAAATAGTATTTTTTTCACTTTTTAGCTTTCGGCTTCTTGCCTTTTTTCTGCGCTCGCAAGGCAGCGGCAAATCCCTTTTCAGCCCAAATTTTCATATTATCAGGGTTGTCCAGGGCTTCTTCAGGTGCGAGATAATAGGATAACTTCATCATTTTACCCTGCTTGTTATATTCGAAAGGGGAAGTTCAAGGCTCTCGAAGTCCTGTCGACAAACATCATCGACCTTAATGAACAATTGATCATCAGCTACCAGTCCAAACATCAACCCATCCCTGAAAATTCCGTAACCACCAAATATCCTTCGGGCACTCACACCGACCAACGGTTTCAATAAATCCAACAGATAGTCAACAAACTCAGAGCGATCAGCCATAGATAATAAAATTAGGTCAGGTTGGACTCAACCAGTCTTTGTAGAAACATAATCACCGGCCAGAAGTATTTTCCTAAGATGCCTGTCGCAAATAATAATAGCAGGATGATTATTCCATAAGGCTCTAGCCGGTTATATTTCCCTGCAAGATGCGGCGGTAATAATGCTGACATGACTCGGCTTCCATCGAGCGGTGGCAATGGAATAAGATTCAACACCATTAAAATTATATTGATCAAAATACCTGCTAGGGCCATGACGATAAATGGTTGTGCGATGGCGGGATCAGTTGGGTCAATAACGATTATCAACTTAGCAACCAGTGCCCACATGATGAGCATCAACAGATTTGCTGCTGGTCCAGCTAGTGCAACCCAGGCCATGTCCTGCCGTGGCCGTCTTAGGTTACGCCAATCAACTGGGACCGGCTTAGCCCAACCAAACAAGAAATTCCCTACCGCCAATAATACTAACGGTACAATAATTGTGCCGATGGGATCGATGTGCTTTATCGGATTGAGGGTTAGTCTACCCATCATCTTAGCCGTAGGATCTCCCAACTTACTTGCAACCCAACCATGAGCAACTTCGTGAACCGTGATGGCGAAAATTATCGGTATCGAATAGATGATAATCTTCTGCACCAGAGAAAAATCTGGCATCAGAATTTTAATAACCAGTGCAGTGTGAAAATGAGTTTAGTTCCTGAACCACTTGGCGTGATTATCGTTAGCGGGTGATTTTTTATTTGTTGCAAGATTTTTAAAATCGAAAGAATTAAAATCGGCCAAATGGGAAGGGACTATTGTCTGAACGGCTGCAAAAATACTCTCGACCCGACCAGGATACTTGTGGCCCCATTCATTTAATAAAAGCTTCATCGCACGCCGCTGTAGATGTTCCTGCGAACCACATAGGTTGCACGGTATGATAGGAAACTCTTTGGATTCGGCATATTCCTTAATATCGCTTTCCTTACAGTAGGCCATGGGCCTGATCACGACGTGTTCATTATTATCACTCAACAACTTGGGTGGCATGGCTTTCAGCTTTCCGCCGTAGAACATGTTCAGAAACAGGGTTTCAATTATATCGTCGCGGTGGTGCCCTAGGGCAATCTTGGTAAACCCCTCCTCCTTAGCAAAGGCATACAGCACGCCACGCCGTAACCGTGAACATAAACCACACATGGTCTTGCCTTCTGGAACAACGCGTTTAACTACGCTGTAAGTATCCCTCTCGAGAATATGAAATGGCACACCTATATCAGATAAAAACTCCGGTAAAATATGCTCAGGAAAATCGGGTTGTTTCTGATCAAGATTGACCGCCACTATTTCAAAATCAACGGGAGCACTACGTTGCAGATTTAATAAGATGTCTAGCATCGTGTAGGAATCAGCTCCGCCGGAGAGACATACCATGATCCGATCACCCTGCTCGATCATGTTAAAGTCCTCGATGGCGCTGCCGACACATCGCCGAAGGCGTTTATGCAATTTATTAAAATAATATAAATCTTTTCGGGAAACCGCTTCCATAATTATTTCGCCGTGATTAACCACAAATAAATATTTGGTAGGCAATTGTATCAGTTCTGAATTTTCGTTCCCAATTGAACGGCTTATGGTTGGGCCGAATTCATACATTAAGACAAAGTTGAATTAGAAAGATGAGCCGGGCGTTTTCAGAAACGCCTGTTCCTCTGCAGTTGATTCCCTTCACAGGATTCCATTACGGTGTGGAAAGCGACCGAACTTTTCAATGATATCCTGGTGTTGTCTGGCAAAATTAAGATTACCCTGATAGATACCACGATCTTCATCGCTCGCCTCATCAACAAGGCCGCTAAACAATTCTATCGACCGTTTCTGAATCTCCCGAGACTCAGAATGCATACAAGGCATATAAAAGAAGACTCGTTCAACCATTCTTAATTGTCGATCAATACCAGTCTCGATACCTTCAAGTGTTAAGTTAAAAGCGATGGCATCTGTAGCAAAAGAATTAGGTGTATCACGATACATATTTTGTGAAAACTGATCACCGAGGATAATCATCGCTAGGTAGCCTCTGGACTCCGATTTCCAGTTATCCAATTTTAGGTTTATAAGTTTCTGCAACAGACCGTTGCAACCGATTAAAAATATCCTTGTCAATTTTTTGATCTTTTTTCCACCATAACGCCGACTTTTCGGACCGTATCTCTTTGCTCTACTGGCCATTACCGAGCCAGTAATTCAGAATTTCCTCTTGAGGTTTGCTTGCCACTAAGGTTTCGTTAATGTCTTTATTTGTCATAAGATGGATACTCAATCGCGAAAATATTCACATTTCTATGTATTACAATAACTCTGGTATCTCCTTCAGCTCTTTGCAACATAAATTAGCAAAGCAACAAATAAGATTACCGCCCCGATAGGGATCAGCGCACCTTTCCAGTCAGGGTTTTCTGCCTGTTTGCTCCTTTCCATAGCGGCCTTGGTTCCCGGCCAAAATAAAAAGAGGATGATAAATGCACCGATACCAAGTAACACCTGTTCCCAAATCGCCATAAGCTTTCCTTCATGTTCAATCTTATAGAGTAATGTAACAAAAAAACCCCGCCATGGGCGGGGTGTTAAAGAATGTCTAGATAAAATTGTTTCAATTGCTCATGTCGTATCCTGGATCATAACTTCAACTGCGTGGTAACCCTTCGGCCCTTGTTCAGCTTCATAGCTTACGCTTTGTCCTTCGTTTAAGGTTTTGTAACCATCGGACTTGTTTGCATTATTAAACCATTTAACAACACCATTAGTCATACCTACTCCTCCAAACAAATAAAAAATCATAATGAGATATGTAGCTGGGCAATGCTACGGCAGATACAAAAGGGCGCACTTCCGAAACTTACATTACATCTGTTTACTGCATTAGAACTTAGCATAGACCAAAAAAAAGCATTTTGCCAAATCGGATTGCTGCATTTTGCGCCCACATTTTGGCTGATAATGGGTTTATACATTATAAATATGCTTACTGTATAATCCGCGCCTTTATTAAAAACAGTAACGGTAACTATGACCGACAATATCCGTAATATCGCGATTATTGCCCATGTCGATCATGGCAAAACTACTTTGGTTGATCAGTTGTTGACGCAGTCAGGCGCGCTCAAATCCCGTTTTGCCATCCCGGAACGCGTCATGGATTCCAATGATCTTGAACGCGAGCGCGGTATTACTATCTTGGCAAAAAATACTGCCTTGGAATGGCGAGACTTCCGAATCAATATTATTGATACTCCAGGACATGCCGATTTTGGCGGTGAAGTAGAACGCGTTTTATCCATGGCAGATTCAGTATTACTCTTGATTGACGCCGTCGATGGCCCAATGCCGCAAACTCGATTCGTAACACAGAAGGCATTTGCACGCGGTTTAAATCCAATTGTGGTGATCAATAAGATTGACCGAGATGGTGCCAGACCCGGATGGGTACTAGATCAAACTTTTGATTTGTTTGACCGTCTAGGTGCCACCGAGAATCAATTGGATTTTCCTGTTATCTATACATCAGCGAAACATGGATACAGCGGACAGGATCTGGATTGTGCAGATTCGAATATGGACTCCTTGTTTGAGGCGATAATTACTCACGCGCCCCCGCCACAAGTCAATCTGACTGGTCCCTTTCAACTGCAGATCAGTGCGCTGGACTATGATAGCTACGTCGGTCAAATTGGAATTGGCAAAATTAATCGCGGTGAAGTCAAAACAAATACCAATGTTTCAGTTCTCAAAACAGATGACACTATAGTACGTGGGAGGATATTACAGATATTCCGGCTACTGGGATTAGAGAGGATCGAAACTGACCTCGCATCAGCCGGTGATATAATCGCCATTACTGGAATAGAAGAGTTGAATATCTCTGACACACTTTGCCATCCAGACCATCCCGAACCCCTGCCAGCACTGAAGGTGGATGAACCAACACTGACAATGACTTTCCAGATTAACGACTCTCCATTCAACGGTACCGAGGGGAAATATGTTACATCCCGACAAATACGTGAGCGCTTACTCCGAGAGCTAACGCATAATGTCTCGCTTCGTGTAGAAGAAACAGATGATCCAGATAAATTCAAAGTATCCGGCAGAGGTGAGTTGCATCTGTCCATCCTAATCGAAAACATGCGCCGCGAAGGATATGAATTCAGCGTGTCCAGACCTGAAGCAATTGTTATGACGATAGACGGCGAGCAATGTGAACCATATGAACAATTAACAGTGGACATGGGAAAAGCATACCAGGGAGCAGTCATGGAAATGCTTGGGGATCGCGGCGGAGAACTTGTACAAATACTACCTGATGGGATGGGACGGGTCAGACTTGACTACCTGATCCCGGCACGCGGTATTATCGGTTTCCGGACAGACTACCTAACAGCAACTGCAGGAACTGGATTGATATACCATGTCTATGACCAATACGGCCCTATTAAAAAGTCGATTAAAAATCAACGTAACAACGGTGTTTTAATTTCCAACTGCAAAGGCAAGGCCCTCGCCTTTGCCTTGTTTAATCTGCAGGAGCGAGGACAAATGTTGATAGGACATGGTACTAAGGTCTATGAAGGCATGCTAATTGGTGTGCATACTCGAGACAACGACCTCGTGGTCAACCCAACTAAGGGCAAACAACTGACTAACATTCGTGCGGCGGGTAAGGATGACAATGTCTTGCTTACACCGCCACTGAATTTATCTCTAGAACGAGCACTAGAATTTATTAACGACGATGAGCTAGTCGAAATTACGCCCAAGTCGATTCGGTTACGTAAAAAAATGCTGAAGGAGCACGAACGCAAGCGCTCGTCACGGCAAGCAGAGGTAAGCTAATCTGTCTCTTCCCTATTTGTATCTGTGCTGATTCTTTTTACGACAATCGTATCGCGATAAAAACTAGGATGTAAGGGCTCAATCCTGACCTTGATTGCCGCCCTTTCGCCACCCTGCCCATCGGGATATATGACCACGTCTTCTTCCGGAAGATAGCGATCATTCAATTTCATTGTCCCGTCTGGATAGATGAGGAGGACCTCGGGTTCGCCGGGTTCAGAAGAGACAGGTGCCATATTACTGCAGCCTACCATCGCCAAAACAGCCAATCCTGTTACTAAAATGGGTAGATTTGCTAACTTCATCACAATTTCACCTTTTAATTTAACTATTGTTTGTAAGTATATATCATATATAGCTTTTATCAATAAGATGTAAGTCACAATTTTAGCCGATTAAGTGTGATGTAGTGGTCAATTCAGGGAAATAATTGCTGTCATTCAAATAAATGTTAGTATGTACTTACTAATTAGGTGTAATTCTTAGGGGCGGGCCCCTATTTACTGTAGTGACCATATCGCCCACCATAGATATAAATCGATAGATTGGTGCGCCTGGCAGGACTTGAACCTGCAACCCTCGGGTTCGAAGCCCGATACTCTATCCAATTGAGCTACAGGCGCACGGGATCGTAAATAGTAACAGATCGACAAAATAGCTTCTCGTCAATCAGCCTGACTAGGCCCAGATCAGATATCATAATAGTCAGCTATGACCTTAGCTGAATTTAAGAATTAATAGTTTTACAAAATTGAGAAATAATCACTCAACTTTTAAAATCAAAATCCGTTTAAAGGATGCGTACATATGAAATTCCTCACAGAGTCGATATCTATTTCAAAATTACTTTGGCCGGTTACATTACTTGCTTTACTGTATTTTTTAGGCGCCTGTTCAGGTCAATCCGCCACTGCTACAGAAGCAGTTTCTCCCACAGCTTTAATAACACAGAAACCCGCAATACTGGTAACAGGAATCACTGGCAGGCAAGGAGGCGCTCTCGCTCGACACCTTCTTGAGCGTGGATTTCAGGTTCGTGGACTATCCCGAAGTCTGCAAAAAATGAAAGACATCGAAGCTGCCGAGCCAAAAATTGAGATGATGCAGGGTGATTTTAATGATCCGGAGAGTTTACGCAGGGCCATGGCCGGCATGTATGGTGTGTTTCTAAATACGCCCGTTGCTCCGGAAACTATTGTGATGGGACAAAACGCTATTGATGCGGCCAAGGCATCAGGTGTGCAATACATTGTTTATTCCACCTATCTTTTTTCTGATCCAGAACTTGGCAGGCCCGATATGGTAAAAGCGGTAGTTGAAAAATACCTTCGAGATAGTGGCCTCGGCTACACCGTCTTGCGACCGGTCACGTTTATGGAAAATATGAATGGCAAGCAAGATGTCATGGCAACCGTTGGTATTCGCGATCCCCGAAATCCGACTATCAAACGACAATACATTTCTGTCAATGATATTGGTTTGATAGCTGCAGAAGTATTTGAAAACCCGGATGAGTGGGATGGCCGAGATCAGAATATAGCTGGCGATGAACTGACCAATCCTGAATTAGTTGACATGTTTTCCAGACTCATGGGCATCCAAATTAAATTTGAACAAACTACTTGGGAAGAGTGGGCAAAAGAGAGGCCTTCTGGCTTTGTGAAACAGTTAGATTGGCATAAAAGAAGGAGTAATTTTCTCGTTGATTTGGCAACGTTACGCAAACAGTTCCCTAACATGATTGCCTATGAAGAATACCTGATAAAAACCGGGTGGGAGAACTGGAACAAGACTACAGAAAAATAATGGATGTCAGAATCAAATAAGTAGAAATAACTATTTGGTACCAACTTCCGTTTTTAATATCTCATCCAACAGAAAAAGATCTGTCAATAGCGCTCGAACATGGATGGATGCGTTTAGATTGTCTACCACCTGAGAACTGATACTCTGCAATGCCAGTACCATCTTAATAGTGGATTGCGTTTTGCGTGCATCCTCGCTAACCACGTTTATAAATGCTTCTGCCACGGTCGTAGACATGTGTTCGCTAGTAAATCCGGCCATAGCTGCCGAGCCGATCCCTTCCAGTGCGACATCTAGGTCCGTCAAAAACTGACGAACCTCAGATCCACTACCCTCTTCTGTCCCATCTCGGCCCTGTGCTGCATAAGCCAACATGAATTCGTATGCTGCTTCAATTGCTTCTATGCGATCTGAAATCGCGGATGAGTCATTTGTGGTCATAAAATATTTTTTATATTAATGGAGAAATATCATTCTGGTTCCCACCGATCGGGATCATGGTGGGCCGTGAATTCGTCTCGAGTAATCCAACCAAATATCATAGACCGGGTGTATAACAGCTTTTCAGGCCTGAAGGCAAAATAAATGTGTACCATGATTAGACTGATGGCTATCAGTGAGGAAACCCCGTGTAAAACATAAACGATCCCCCAGTTCTCTTGCGACAACCAATAGGTGTTTCTTTCCCAAAAGGGCGAATCAATTTTGACCAGCATTATCAATCCGGTAACTACAGCAACTAAGATCACTATCGAAATCAGATGATGATAAAGTTTCTGCGCTGCGCTGTATTTCCCCGATTTGTGTTGCTCTTTCTTCGGGCTGACTAGGCCAAGGCGGACGTTATCGATTTCTTCCTTCATGTCCCGGAAGCTGATCCACATGGATGACAAGCTTTGCCAAAAGGCGGATCGGATAGTGTGGGCTAATATGGCAAGAGTCAGGATCAATCCTGTGACCCAATGGATCATTACCCATTCAAATTTAATTCCAAATATAGGTAGAAGACTCGTTCCAAGCAGGACTAGCATACAGACTGCCATCAGCCAGTGCAGAATGCGATCAGAGAGTTTATGACGGGTCACTCTCCCCCCGTCAGAATGACTTACACTACGTCTGCGCTTTTCAGGATGATTCATCAAGACTTCTGTTTTTTCTTAGCGCATATAAATGAATAGATGAGATGTCCCACAATAAAAGCGATCCCCGCGCCGACAAACACCCATAGCAAGTCCCATGAGACTCCTTGCAGCACTTCCTGTCCCCAAGCATTTCGACTAACACGCAAGATTTCCATTAATTTTACTCGTAATCCTGACTAAAATAATGATGAGAATCTTATCAGTTATTCATCAATAAAATAATGGTTTCCTAAAATCGAATACAAACGTGTGTTAAAGAAATTAGCCACTGTGAACGATGAGCAACATGTGAGGAGAGTGTCCAGTTTAAAGTCTTGCAATAAGACCTCAGGATTTCTTCCAAGTTGATGAGTCTCTAAGATGGAGCTATTGCAGTACCTCTGATTGAATTAATAGGTTTTTTTTGCTTCAAAATTCCATAGAAGCAACTTCTAACCTATATTTTTCTTGTTTTAATTCATATATTTAAGTGGGCCCGTTAAAATTCGATGATAACGTGAACTAAGTCCCAAAAATTTTAGCCTTGTGTTAGCTTTCAATTGATTTAACAAGTCATAGAGGCCATAATTTTTCTAGTTTTAATGAAAAAACAATATCTGATTAACAGTATTAAACGGAGAACCCAATGAGAAAAATGCTTAAACAGCTTGGTCAGGGTATGACTGAATACATTATTATTGTCGCTCTGATTGCTATCGTTGCCATTGGAATCTATTCACTATTTGGTGATACGATTCGCGAACAAATGGGTGATATGACGACAGAACTCGCCGGAGGTACTGCGACAACGGGTGACAGCATTACAGTAGCCGCTGAAGATGATGCCAGAACCTTGGAAGATTTCGAAGCAGGCAACGACTAAACATTTATTTAGAATTAACTATTAACCACTACCACACGGGTAGTGGTATTCCGAAGCGTAGTATCGCTTCGGACATGCCTACAATGGTGCTCATAGGATGATAGTCCATATAAGATAGTGTCTCGTGCTCTGCAAAAAGCAGTTGCTGTCATGCTATTCACTTCAGTACTGGTAGTTGCCAGCCTAAGTATGTACAAATCAGGCAAGCTCACCAGCAATAAGATGCAACTTCAAAACGCGGCGGATGCGGCTGCATACAGCATGGCATTAGTGGAAGCCAGGGACATGAATTATGCCGCCTATATGAACCGGGCTATCGTGGCAAATGAAGTGGCAATCGGTCAGATGGTTGGCCTGGCTTCATGGGCCAACCACTTCAAGTCGTTTGCTGACTATATGGATTCCTATAATTTATATTTTCTTGCACCTGCGACCTTAGGTGCATCAACGGCTGTTATCACGCCAGTTACAACTGTGTGGCGTACTGCCGGAACCACTGCTTATAACGTCATGGCCAAAATTGCCAATTTTGGAACGATCGTTTTGCACAACATAAATAAGTTCTATGGATTGTCTGAGTACGGATACCACACCGTCAGTATTATCCTTGCGGTAGGTACATTGGATGAGATGCTGGACCAGAACGGCCCTCCCGGCACCAAGATATCTGATTTTGGTATTGTCTCTTTGATTGCTCATGTTGCAACCTACGGGGTACTACCAAACTTACCCGGTGATCAGTTTTCCACTGCATACAGTCCAACGGCTACCGGTCCATATGAGGAGTTCGCAGAAGGAGGCTATGGTCGATTGTCCGGATTGATTAGAGATGGACGAGACCCGTTTACCAAGGGTCGAGGTTGGGAACTGCGACCACCCGGATTCCCGATCGACTTTGATGTTACTCAAACATTCGGAATAGACATTGGTGTTGCTTCAGTTGAATTTGGCTTTCAAATTGAATTTCATTTTGATCTTTCACTGGAACGTAAAGGCGCTAGCGAATTACGTATTGTCCTTCCTGCCAGCGGAGATGTCAGTGGGAAAAATTTTAATTGGTCCAGTGCTGATACCACAGGGCTATTTATCGAATTGGCAACTGCCATGCGGCTTTGGGCAGAAGCCTGTGTTGTTATTGTTGGCTGCGCCAGTGTCGGAATAGGTGGCGGGTTCGATGTTAGCAACTCCCAAGTTACAGTCTATGTTGAAATCATGGGAGATAGAATTACCCTTTTAGACGGCATCCCCTTTCCTACATCGGCACCGTTTGCTTCTGCTTTTACCGAAGCAGGCAAAACTAGCCCTAATAATCTTGGTTTAACCACCATGAATTTGTCTTCATTAGGAGGGGTAATCGATACTGAACATTACGGTGAAGCAGCGAATAATTTAGCAGCCTGGGTTTCACCAGGTCCTGGGGGTCCCACTTTCCCACTGGGTGTCCAGTTTGGTTCTGATAGACCCTATGATAGTTTAAATCGGGTAAATAAGAGCTATGCGGGACTTCCTCACTATGTGGATTCAAACTATCCCCATGAATCTTTCATGGGCATTGGTGCGCCAAATCTGATTATAGGGCTGGTACAAGACGAAGCAGACTTCGATAAAAAACCTGATGTTAGTGGATGCTGCTACGGAACCGACTGGTCGTTTTCAGATTACCGAGGCCCTTGCAGATGGGGAATTAGGCGTCATCGCCAAATCTGAATTGTATTTCTCCAGGCCAACTGATGTTACCCATTTTGCTAGAGCTGATGGACAAGAAGAGTATGGCAATTGGTTCAATCCCTATTGGCAGGTACGCCTGATTTACACAGGTTATGCAGATCGAATAATCGCTCTTCTTATTCAACAAAAGGAAGATTTTGTTGACCTTGGTGCCAGCTTTGATCTTATTTTTGGTGATTTAATCGATTGGGTGGGTGGATAGCCATGATTAAATATTATCGACATATCAATGGTCAGGCTATGACAGAATTTCTTATTTGCGCCTCGTTCGTCCTGTTGCCTCTGTTTCTGGGGATATCGCTGCTGGCTAAGTACATTGATATCAAGCAAACCACGATACAGGCAGCAAGATACCAAGCTTGGGAATACACCGTTTGGTATGCAAATAGCGGCCAACCTATGACTGGTTTCAATGCTGTTAGCCAGCCTATTAAGAGTACTGCTCAAACCCAGGAGGAAACTGAAAGACGTTTTTTCACTGACCCATTTAGAGAAGACACAGCATTGGAAATTCGTTTCGATGATGCCACGACGGGCTGGGATTTCACTGAAAGGAACCTGTTATGGACTGATCACAAAGATGAAATACTCTATGATGGCACTGCTAATGATGCCAGTGCTGCCGTTATTAGAAGTTCTGATTCGACACCAACCATTCCCATTGTTGGTGATTTTATGAATATCTTATTCGATATTATTGATTTCGCATTTAGTGCCCTGGGTGACTTAATGGGACTAGTGGGTTCTTCTGTGGGATTCACTGCTATCAATACGAATGGCTATGCTAAAGCGACGGCTGCAATACCGATCTCATCGCACCCGGAATTTATTGACATCACCACTATCTCAGGCGATACAAATGTTAATCATATGGGTTTAGCTACAGGAAATTTGGTTATTCGGGCAAACGCTGGCGTGTTAAGTGATGCCTGGAATGCTGGCGGTGTTGAGCATACCTATAATCAGGCTGGAGGAACGGTGCCCACTGTTGTACTAAAAGAGCTTCTTAATGCCATTCCTGGTTTTAGTGCGGTATGGAGTGTTGTTACTGTGCTGGCTCCGGAATTAAGACTGTGTAATCCTGGATGGCCTTGGCCAGCCGACGATAAGGGTAGTCTATGGCTAGGCCATCTCGATATTGATGCTGTCCACCCCGACCGCCTGTCTGAGGGTGGTACTCATGAGTGTGATGATGCGGGCATGTGCGACCTGGTCCCCAATCTTTCCAGAGAAGAAGATGATTATTATTGTGTAGATTAAAATAATTATGCGAGATCTTAAGAATAATATTATTTTGAGTTTTTTCGTCAATCTGGCCTTGTCAGTTTTAGTTTTTGCTACGCCGAAATTTCCAGCGCCGCCAGAGGCAAGTGTGGAATGGGTCAGTCGAAATATAGAAGTTAATGGAATTCGATCTGACATCCGATCATTTAATACATTAAAATCAGTTAACAATGTGATTAATTTCTATAGCAAGGAGTGGGACGAGCCAGTCGATAAGGAGATGCCGGGATTTTTAATTGAATCAGAGGCCATGGCCCCCTGGACAGTAATTTCACGTATTGAAGATGGTTATATTTTGACTGTACAGACGATGGAAACAGATCGAGGTGGAGCATGGGGTTACCTGGCAATGAGTCCTTTGCCTCCCAAAGGAATTCCCCCTGAACTAGGGTTAGATATACCCAAAATGCACGATAGTCATGTCGTTCAGGAAATAAAACATGATGACCCCGGAAAAAACGGGCAGACTATCATCCTGGCAAATAGTCATTCTGTAGTCAGTAATATTAATTATTACCGTAATTATTATCTTGGTAAGGGCTGGAGTGAAGAATCTGACTATGAATTAGCCCCAGGGAAAATGCATTCTTTAGCATTTAAAACAAATCGTGAACACATTAACATCATGCTTATGGGAGACAGTAAAGAAACTAGGATCGTAATCAACAAAGTTAAACATTCTTTATTTTAACAAAATACTATTTTACCTATGCCAAGTAAGAAAAATTTTAGAAAGTTCCAATGTGGTCAGTCCATGGTTGAATATACTGTGGTGCTGGTATTTGGTGTAATGGTATTGACGACAGGTCCTGGAGGGGATGTCATTCAAGACTTGTTAACTGTGCTTAATGACAAATTGTATCCCGTCAAAGCATATGAGACACAATTGAGCTAAATTCTAAGAGAGACTTCTGATAAGTTAACCTTATAAAACAGGAGTCTCATTATGGGTAATAATAGCGAGAAGTTGGTTAAAGATATACGTCGTCGTACCCGCAAAAAGTATTCCTCTGAAGAAGAGATCCGAATTGTGCTGGAAGGTATGCGTGGAGAAGAAAGTATCGCTGAGCTGTGCCGCCGGGAAGGATTGAATCAAAACGTGTATTACCCCTGGAGCAAGGAGTTTCTAGAGGCCGGGAAACAGCGCCTGGCTGGCGATATCAAACGGGAAGCCAGTTCCAGTGAAGTCACCGATCTGAAGAAAGAAAACGACCAGCTCAAACGCCTGCTAGCCGACATCATGCTGAAGAACGATGTGCTTAAAAAAAGTGTGCTTGGCTTGGAGTCGACCTGGGCAGACGAATGAGTTTGTCAGCGGCAGAGAAGCTGGAAGTGACCCGGTTGGTAGAAGGCTCGGAATTACCTGTTAGATGTACCCTGAGAGAATTAGGGGTGAGTCGTAGTAGCTTTTATCGTTGGTATCGGCAATATCTGGATAATGGACCAGAGGGTCTGGAGCCAAGCAGTCGATCACCTAGGCGGTTCTGGAATAAGTTACCGGAGACGGTGAAGGAGCAGTGTCTGGAGATCGCCTTGCAACATCCAGACAAATCACCCCGCGAGTTAGCGTGGACCATCACCGATGGACATAGCTGCTTCATCTCGGGATCCAGTGTCTATCGCCTGTTAAAGCAATACGATCTCATTACCAGTCCTGCTTATATCCTGATGCAAGCGGGGGATTCGTTTCAGAATCCAACACGACGAGTCAACGAGCTATGGCAGACGGACTTCACCTACTTTCGTGTCGTGGGTTGGGGGTGGTATTACCTGTCCACGGTGCTGGATGATTACTCCCGCTATATCATTGCCTGGAAGTTAACGACCAGCATGGCAACTGGTGACGTGAAGCAAACACTGGATGCGGCGATTGAGACCACCGGTGTCAACGAGATAACGGTCAAACACCGTCCTCGTTTACTCAGTGATAACGGACCTTGTTATATCTCGTCAGAATTAAAAGACTACCTGGGCAAACACCAACTGCAACATACCCGTGGCGCACCGTATCACCCTATGACCCAAGGCAAGATTGAACGTTATCACCGTTCCATGAAGAACGTCGTAAAGTTGGAGCACTATTACTATCCGTGGGAGTTGGAACAGGCCATCCGGCAATTCGTTCAGTACTACAATCATGAGCGTTACCATGAGTCGCTCGACAACATTACACCTGCCGATATGTATTTTGGCCGTTATCAGGAAATCATAGACAGAAGAGCCGTCATTAAACACGAAACGCTACAACTGAGGAGGAAGGATAATTTAAGTTTATCTATGAACCAGTGAAATAGGACTACAATGTATGAAAGTCTCTCTTAACTTTTAGACTATTGTGTCCCAGATCTTTTGACGACTTACAATTGTCAATATCGCATGGGATAGTGCTGGAGTTACAACCGGACCGGTAACCGTTCCCCTTGTGTTAGCCATGGGACTTGGCTTTGGCAATGCAGTGAATGCAATTGAAGGTTTTGGCATCCTATCTATGGCCTCTATTTGTCCTATACTCGCTGTTCTCAGTACGGGTCTCTGGGTACATTGGAAAATAAATCGTCGTCACAAGTCTGAAGACTCTGATTTTGATCAATCAGAAGCGGAGGCAGTTATAACATGAGTAAACAAGAAATCACCATATTGACAGATGTCGCATTGATAACTTGCATTGTTCAGCGTGGACTAGCAGATGAAATTGTCCATGTTGCTCAGGAGGCAGGTGCCCAAGGTGCGACAGTCTACTATGCAAGGGGAGAAGGTGTTCGGGAACGACTTGGTGTTCTGGGACTCGCTGTGGAAGTGGAGAAAGAGGTTATAAATATTATTGTCGCTGTCGATCAGGTCGATCGAATTTTTGAGAGTATGTATCTTGCTGGAAAACTTGATACACCTGGAATGGGGTTTATTTATGTCACGCCTTTAGAAAAAGCAGCAACCTATATCCCGGCTGAAATTGCAGAGAAACTCGCCAGTTAACCATGTTCGAACATTACCGTCATAATCTGATTACTTGTATTCTGCCCAAAGGTACAGGTATAGGTGTTATGAAAAAGCTAAAAGAAGAAAGAGACATCATTACTTCCAATGTAGATTCTGCCAGGGGAATGGGAAAGCTGACACCTCACAAATATAGAGGGGCAGGAGAACAAACTGAGAAAGAAATCCTTAATGTAGTCGTCAATAAGGAGTCGGCAGATGATTTATTTGAGTTTATCTATGAAATTGCTGAAATAAATCGTCCACACGGCGGAATGATCTACATGTCTCGCCTGCAAGAGTCATCTCCTTACGCACTTCCGGATATACCCGACGAAAAATAGAAAGCTCTACCGCATTTATAGATCTGTTTATTTTGCACGGCAGGACAACATTCACCTTCCTATACTGGAGAAATCTATTGTAAGCTAGAACCCATAAATAGAATAAGAATATGATTTTCGAGGGATTTATGAAATTTCATCGTTTTTTTGAGGAAGATGAGCATTTACCTACACAACTTGATATTTATCATCTTGATTTCCATGATGAATGTCCTCAATGCAGCAGAACTCGAGATCCCAGTCGTCTAATTAAACTTAATAAATAGAGATTGAGAGATGTTAATTGCAATTCAATGTGCTCTAAACCTTCTTTCAATCGTGACATTAAGTTTTTCCGCTTACGCAAATACTAGCTTCGGTCAGAATTCCCTACTTTTTACTGAAAGCTTGAGTACAGTGAAAGGTGACTATGAAGAATTTTATTCTAAAGATCGGCTTTTACGCTTGGGCATGTCATTTGGCGCTGGAGCTATACTTGCAAATACGCATGCTGACGAATCATTTCAGAAATGGTATCAAACAGATATCAGGAGTATAAAAACGAATTATATTGCGTATATCTCTAAGAATTTTGGAGAATGGAAATATCTTTTACCGGCAACATTAGGTACTGCAATAGCTGACAATTTCAATAAGCAATACTTTAGTACTATAAGTCGATGGGGTTCCAGATCAGTAAGGGCATATATACTTGGCACGCCTTTATTATGGTCAACCCAATATATCACAGGCGCCTCACGACCTGGGGAAGATAACGGCTCTTCGTGGGCTCCATTTAATGATACCAATGGCGTTAGTGGCCATGCATTCGTTGGAGCAGTTCCCTTTTTAACATTAGCTAGAATGTACGACGATAAAAAATATTTAAAATATTTTTTTTACACTGCTTCAACTCTTACAGCCTTTTCCAGAATCAATGATGATGCACACTTTTTCTCTCAAACAGCATTAGGTTGGTATATCGCGTGGGAAACAACTGACACTGTTTTCGATCGAGACACTAACAAGAAATATTTTGGCCTACTATAGAAAAATACACCGACAAACATAAAAAAGGCCAGTCAGTTTGACTGGCCTTTAGGCATATAATCCTGGCGGTGACCTACTTTCGCGTGGGAAACCCCATACTATCATCGGCGCTACATCGTTTCACTTCCGAGTTCGATATGGGATCGGGTGGTACCAATGTGCTATTGCCGCCAGAAAACTAGTACTACAACAATTCAAGAAAACTGAAAAAATTAATCGCGTTGTTCGTCAACACACATAACACAAACTGCTTGAGTGTTATATGGTCAAGTCTCACGGGCAATTAGTACTGGTTAGCTTCATGCGTTACCGCACTTCCACACCCAGCCTACCAACGTCCTAGTCTAGGACGGCCCTTCAGGGACCTTAAAGGTCCAGGGAGATCTCATCTTGAGGGGGGCTTCTCGCTTAGATGCTTTCAGCGATTATCCCGTCCGTATGTAGCTACCCGGCAATGCCACTGGCGTGACAACCGGAACACCAGAGATACGTCCACTCCGGTCCTCTCGTACTAGGAGCAGCTCCTCTCAAATCTCCAACGCCCACGGCAGATAGGGACCGAACTGTCTCACGACGTTCTAAACCCAGCTCGCGTACCTCTTTAAATGGCGAACAGCCATACCCTTGGGACCTGCTTCAGCCCCAGGATGAGATGAGCCGACATCGAGGTGCCAAACACCACCGTCGATATGAACTCTTGGGTGGTATCAGCCTGTTATCCCCGGAGTACCTTTTATCCGTTGAGCGATGGCCCTTCCATTCAGAACCACCGGATCACTAAGACCAACTTTCGTTTCTGCTCGACGTGTCTGTCTCGCAGTCAAGCACCCTTATGCCTTTGCACTCAATGCGCGATTTCCGACCGCGCCGAGGGTACCATCGCGCTCCTCCGTTACTCTTTAGGAGGAGACCGCCCCAGTCAAACTACCCACCATACACTGTCCCCGATCCGGGTTACGGACCTAGGTTAGAACCTCAAACACACCAGGCTGGTATTTCAAGGTTGGCTCCACGCTAACTGGCGTTAACGCTTCAAAGCCTCCCAGCTATCCTACACAGATATGTTCAAAGTCCAGTGTAAAGCTGTAGTAAAGGTTCACGGGGTCTTTCCGTCTAG
This sequence comes from Gammaproteobacteria bacterium, assembly GCA_965226155.1. Taxonomy (GTDB): domain Bacteria; phylum Pseudomonadota; class Gammaproteobacteria; order Eutrophobiales; family Eutrophobiaceae. The sequence goes on along the minus strand of OZ245331.1, from coordinate 1,663,616 downwards.
CCGCGGGTAAACGGCATCTTAACCGCTATTTCAATTTCACTGAGTCTCTGGTGGAGACAGTGTGGCCATCGTTACGCCATTCGTGCAGGTCGGAACTTACCCGACAAGGAATTTCGCTACCTTAGGACCGTTATAGTTACGGCCGCCGTTTACCGGGGCTTCGATCAAGGGCTTCGCCGAAGCTAACCCCATCAATTAACCTTCCGGCACCGGGCAGGCGTCACACCCTATACGTCCTCTTACGAGTTTGCAGAGTGCTGTGTTTTTAGTAAACAGTCGCAGCCACCTGGTCACTGCAACCCTCTTCTGCTCCAGCCGCAGGGCCTTCACATACCAAGGGCACACCTTCTCCCGAAGTTACGGTGTTATTTTGCCGAGTTCCTTCACCAGAGTTCTCTCAAGCGCCTTAGGATTCTCTCCTCACCCACCTGTGTCGGTTTGGGGTACGGTCACTTGTAATCTGAAGCTTAGAGGTTTTTCTTGGAAGCATGGCATCAATCACTTCGCTCCCTAAAAGGGTACTCGTCATCACATCTCAGGATTGTGTCCCCGGATTTGCCTAAGGACACTCCCTACTTGCTTTCACCGGGATATCCAACACCCGACTGACCTAGCCTTCTCCGTCGCCCCATCGCAATTACAAGCGGTACAGGAATATTAACCTGTTATCCATCGACTACGCCTTTCGGCCTCGCCTTAGGTACCGACTCACCCTGCGTCGATTAGCGTCGCGCAGGAAACCTTGGGTTTTCGGCGTGCGGGTTTTTCACCCGCATTATCGTTACTCATGTCAGCATTCGCACTTCTGATACCTCCAGCATGCCTTACAGCACACCTTCACAGGCTTACAGAACGCTCCTCTACCATGCAAATGTCCCGAAGGACATTGCATCCGCAGCTTCGGTATACAGCTTGAGCCCCGTTAAATCTTCCGCGCGGGCCGACTTGACCAGTGAGCTGTTACGCTTTCTTTAAAGGGTGGCTGCTTCTAAGCCAACCTCCTGGCTGTCTAAGCCTTCCCACATCGTTTTCCACTGAGCTGTAATTTTGGGACCTTAGCTGGCGGTCTGGGCTGTTTCCCTTTTCACGACGGACCTTATCACCCGCCGTGTGTCTCCCGTGATTGCACTTCTTGGTATTCGGAGTTTGCAATGGGTTGGTAAGTCGGGATGACCCCCTAGCCATAACAGTGCTCTACCCCCAAGAGTGAGACACGAGGCACTACCTAAATAGCTTTCGAGGAGAACCAGCTATCTCCGGGCTTGGTTAGCCTTTCACTCCTAGCCACAGCTCATCCGATAATTTTTCAACATTACCCGGTTCGGACCTCCAGTGGGTATTACCCCACCTTCATCCTGGCCATGGCTAGATCGCCCGGTTTCGGGTCTACTCCCAGAGACTAAGTCGCCCTATTAAGACTCGGTTTCCCTACGCCTACCCTATTGGTTAAGCTTGCCACTGAGATGTAAGTCGCTGACCCATGATACAAAAGGTACGCCGTCACATTCCGAAGAATGCTCCGACTGTTTGTACGCGTACAGTTTCAGGTTCTATTTCACTCCCCTCTCCGGGGTTCTTTTCGCCTTTCCCTCACGGTACTAGTTCACTATCGGTCGGCAAAGAGTATTTAGCCTTGGAGGATGGGCCCCCCATGTTCAGTCAAGATAACACGTGTCCCGACCTACTCGATTTCACTATGGATTGGTTTTCATGTACGGGGCTATCACCCTCTATGGCCGGACTTTCCAGACCGTTCCACTTACCATTCCACAGCTTAAGGGCTGCTCCCTGTTCGCTCGCCGCTACTTAGGGAATCTCTATTTGATTTCTTTTCCTCCGGGTACTTAGATGTTTCAGTTCCCCGGGTTTGCTTCCTGTCCCTATGAATTCAGTACAGGATATCCCGTAAACGGGATGGGTTTCCCCATTCGGACATCTCCGGATCAAAACTTATTTACCAGCTCCCCGAAGCTTTTCGCAGGTTATAACGTCCTTCATCGCCTTTTGCCGCCTAGGCATCCACCGTATGCGCTTATTAACTTGACCATATAACCTCAAACAGTCTCTAGCTTTGACTTGTTATTTTTCCCGATAGCTTTGTTGCGGCCACTTCTGCGCTGCTCACATATTTACATATATGCTCTGCTGCTCGAAACGCCCGCGCCGCGCTCTCTGAAAAAATTCCTGCGTCATTGCTATTTTTCTTGTTCTAACTTGTAAATTTTTACATCTACTTATTAGTCCGTTGAAATCACGACTCCAAAATCTTCTATCTAACAGAATATTTTCGTTGACGTAACTTCCAGAACTGCCCGACCCTTTTGAAAATCGGTAAAGAGTTACATGTTTTACTGACACTACAACACGATTTTACCCGGATCATATTCTAAAAAGACCGATGAATATGATCACTATGCAAGACAATTGGAGTATTGTCTTGCGGCTTTTTTTCAGCTTTCCAAATTGTTAAAGAACAAACACGAACGCGAATTACGCTCGCTTAGTAAAAATTTAAAGTTGAAAGTTTATGGTAGCAAACTCATTAATTGCTTTCTACTTTTAACTTTAAATTTTCGACTTCGTTTGGTGGAGCCAGGCGGGATCGAACCGCCGACCCCCTGCTTGCAAAGCAGGTGCTCTCCCAGCTGAGCTATGGCCCCTTTGACTTGCCTATAGGGAATTTTGTACTGATCGTGATGAAGACATGCAACGCTTATCATTTATAAACGTGCAAGAGTTCAACTAAGTGCAGTGCAAAATTGGTGGGTCTGGGAAGATTTGAACTTCCGACCTCACCCTTATCAGGGGTGCGCTCTAACCAACTGAGCTACAGACCCGAGCTAACTTGCCTATTATCCGACAGCGTTATCTCATGTATATGATGTTATTTAGCTCACACTAAAAATACTGCGTCATGTACATATGGCCCAAATTTCAGTTGGACCTTCCACACATATGTTTAGTAATTGATCAAGAAAGTTGTGTGGGTGCTCGACGTAATGATCCGCTCACATTTTTTTAAAGGAGGTGATCCAGCCGCAGGTTCCCCTACGGCTACCTTGTTACGACTTCACCCCAGTCACTAACCACACCGTGGTAGGCGCCCTCCTTGCGGTTAGGCAACCTGCTTCTGGTGCAGCCAGCTCCCATGGTGTGACGGGCTGTGTGTACAAGGCCCGGGAACGTATTCACCGCGACGTTCTGATTCGCGATTACTAGCGATTCCGACTTCATGGAGTCGAGTTGCAGACTCCAATCCGGACTACGACAGGCTTTCTGGGATTAGCTCCACATTGCTGTTTAGCAACCCTCTGTACCTGCCATTGTAGCACGTGTGTAGCCCTGGCCGTAAGGGCCATGATGACTTGACGTCATCCCCACCTTCCTCCGGTTTGTCACCGGCAGTCTCCTTTGAGTCCCCACCATTACGTGCTGGCAACAAAGGACAAGGGTTGCGCTCGTTACGGGACTTAACCCAACATCTCACGACACGAGCTGACGACAGCCATGCAGCACCTGTCACTGCGTTCCCGAAGGCACCAATCTATCTCTAGAAAGTTCGCAGGATGTCAAGGCCAGGTAAGGTTCTTCGCGTTGCATCGAATTAAACCACATGCTCCACCGCTTGTGCGGGCCCCCGTCAATTCATTTGAGTTTTAACCTTGCGGTCGTACTCCCCAGGCGGTCGACTTATCGCGTTAACTGCGCCACTAAGCTCTTTTATGAACCCAACGGCTAGTCGACATCGTTTAGGGCGTGGACTACCAGGGTATCTAATCCTGTTTGCTACCCACGCTTTCGTGCCTCAGTGTCAGTGTTGATCCAGTAAGCCGCCTTCGCCACTGATGTTCTTCCCGATATCTACGCATTTCACCGCTACACCGAGAATTCCACTTACCTCTACCACACTCTAGTCTGACAGTATCGAATGCCATTCCCAGGTTAAGCCCAGGGATTTCACATCCGACTAGTCAAACCACCTACGCACTCTTTACGCCCAGTAATTCCGATTAACGCTCGCACCCTCCGTATTACCGCGGCTGCTGGCACGGAGTTAGCCGGTGCTTCTTCTGTCGGTAATGTCAGGCCTGAGGAGTATTGGTCCTCAAGTTTTCTTCCCTACTGAAAGTGCTTTACAACCCGCAGGCCTTCTTCACACACGCGGCATTGCTGGATCAGGGTTGCCCCCATTGTCCAATATTCCCCACTGCTGCCTCCCGTAGGAGTCTGGGCCGTGTCTCAGTCCCAGTGTGGCTGGTCGTCCTCTCAGACCAGCTACTGATCGTCGCCTTGGTAGGCCGTTACCCTACCAACAAGCTAATCAGACATAGGCTCATCCAATAGTGCAAGGTCCGAAGATCCCCTGCTTTCCCCCGTAGGGCGTATGCGGTATTAGCTTAAGTTTCCCTAAGTTGTCCCCCGCTACTGGGCAGATTCCTATGCATTACTCACCCGTCCGCCACTCGTCAGCGCAAGAGCAAGCTCTCGCCTGTTACCGTTCGACTTGCATGTGTTAGGCATGCCGCCAGCGTTCAATCTGAGCCATGATCAAACTCTTCAGTTTAAGAGCTACGCTGCTTGAGGCAGCTAATCTTGGCTCGATGTTCGCATAATTGACGTTTATTCAATGTTTGCTTACATCGAAAGTTTTAGTGATACAAACCATCAACGTAAACACCCACACAATTTTCTTGACCAGATTTTTAAAGAACAAAAAGTCGGGGGATACCCCGACTGAGAAGGCGGAATTATACACTTTGATCCTAAGTGTTCAACCTAATTCAGGCATATATTCTGCAATCATAAAAATTTAAGAAATTCAACAAGTTAATAAACCGATACTCGCCTGTATTCGGAAGAGGAATTTCGTCATATCCACACCTTGACGATAATGAGATTTTGGCACTTGCTCTTGCCATTTTTAAGACCGAGGGGCAGTAAAATTCAACTGAATCGAGGGTAAATCATATATCACAATAAAAATGGGTTTAAATCAAGCAACTACAGCATAATTATCCAGATTAACGACAAATTTAACCAGATACTCATCAGCGAGACCGCAACATCACCCGGATAAATTTGCGCCTTCCTACCTGGACGAGATAGCTTTCAGGTGCTGGCAGAAGTGCCAGGTCCTTATCACTCACCTTTTCACTATTTACTCGAACCGCGCCTTGATCAATCATCCTCAAGGCTTCAGACGTACTAGAAGTCAGCTTCGTCTGCTTCAATAACTGGGTTATCTTTATACCATCTCCATCGACATCGATTTCCAGTTCAGTAATTTCATCCGGAACTTGCCCGTGACTGAACTGATTAATAAATGCCTCCTTTGCAGTCTGTGCTGCTGAATCACCGTGGCAACGGCTTACGATTTCTACCGCCAGTTTCATCTTGATGTCACGTGGATTAGCCCCTTCGCTAACATCTTTACGGAAGCTGTCAATTTCGGACAGGGACATGAAGCTTAATAATTCAAAATATCGCCACATTAGATCATCTGGAATCGACATTAGTTTCCCAAAAATCTCACCTGGGGGCTCATCAATACCAATGTAATTATTCAATGATTTTGACATTTTCATTGAACCGTCCAGCCCTTCCAATATCGGCATGGTGAGCACGACCTGTGGCTCTAGCCCTTCTTCTTTTTGCAGTTCACGTCCAACAAGCAGGTTAAAGATTTGATCTGTCCCACCCAACTCTACATCTGCCTTCATGGCAACTGAGTCATAGCCTTGCATCAATGGATACAGAAACTCATGGATTGATATGGGTTTATTGTTTGCGTAGCGTTTTTTAAAATCATCCCGTTCTAACATACGCGCAACGGTCGATTTTGCGGCTAGCCGGATGATACCTGCTGATCCCAGTTCTTCACCCCAAGTTGAATTGAAACAGATCTCCGTTTTATTCTGATCGAGAATCTTGAATATCTGTTTTTGATAGGTCTTGGCGTTCTCTGTGATTTCTTCCCTGGATAATGGTTTACGTGTAATGTCACTACCGGTTGGATCGCCGATTAGACCAGTAAAATCACCAATCAGGAACATCACATGGTGCCCTAGATCCTGAAAATGCTTGAGCTTATTTATCAATACAGTATGACCCAGATGTAAGTCAGGGGCAGTCGGGTCGAAGCCTGCCTTTATCCGTAGTGGTTTACCCTGCTTCAGTTTCGTCAATAACTCTTCCTGATGGATAATATCAACTGCACCACGTTGAATTAACGACAGAGCATCTTGCATATCAACCATAAATATATCTGCCTCGCTTCTGCTTTTCCGGGGAAATTGGGCAAGTTATTTCCATAATTTACCTTTCGGTGATTGACGAACTTTTCTATTGACGCTATTTTAACTAAAAATTACCTAATAACTATCATGACTTACAGCATATATGTAAAGAAGAACCGTAACCCAGTTGTACGCTGGAAGCCCGATTATCCTTGGTATCGGCATCCAACTGTGTGGTCGATAGTCATCTCCGCTGCAATTCTGGTATACCTGGTTCCCCTATATAAGCTGAAAATTGAACCTTCCGACCAGGAAATAATGACGCCCCACACCTTTCATGACACAGATCCAAAAGACCTCAGGGAAATCGATGTTATTCAATCATTAAATGCGACTGTCACTACTCCAAAGGTTACTCAACCAAACGGAAAAATAACAGAAGTAAATTCAGAAATTGATAATTGGAAGACCATCCATATTGGCAAGGGTGAAAACCTGTCTATTATATTTGATAGATTGGGATTACCACCATCTGTTCTATATCGAGTCATGAATGCAAGCGAGGATACTTCAGTACTGAAATATCTTTTACCAAAGCAGGAATTACGGTTTTTAATTGAAAATGAAGAATTGATATCACTTGAATATGATCAAGACTTAACGACCGCTTTAAGAATTAACAAAACGGACGGAAAATATACCAGTGAAATTATTAAAACAGAATTAACGGTTCATACTCTCGAAGCTAGTGCCAACATAGATAGTTCACTATTTCTATCTGGACAAGAGGCCGGGCTATCCGACAATCTAATAATGCAACTTGTTGCTATATACGGCTGGGATATTGATTTTGCGCTAGATATACGTGAGGGCGATTCTTTCAAGGTCATTTATGAAGAAAGATATAAGGATAATGCAAAAATCAGCGAAGGACCGGTACTCGTAGCCGAATTCGTTAACCGCAACAATACCTACCATGCAGTCAGATATACCACACCGAGTGGCGAAACGGATTTTTATTCAGAGATAGGTGACAGTATGCGCAAGGCGTTCCTTAGGACACCACTTAACTTTACTCGCATTAGTTCAGGCTTCAGCCTAAAACGTAAACACCCCATACTGAATACCATACGTGCACATAAAGGAGTTGATTATTCTGCGCCTACGGGAACACCGATAAAAGCAGCAGGTAACGGCAAAGTAACCTCAGTTGGAAATAATGGCGACTATGGGAAAACTATCGTGCTACATCATGGTGGTAGTTACTCGACACTATATGCACATCTGTCGAAGTATGCAAAGAACCTGAGGCGAGGCAGCAAAATCAAACAGGGGCAGATCATCGGCTACGTTGGGAAAACAGGATTAGCCACCGGACCACATTTACATTACGAATTTAGGATTAACGGAGTACACCGGAATCCGCTAACAGTGCAATTACCAAAAGCCGAATCCATTCCAACTAAATATATGCAAGACTTTAAAGACCAAACTGCATCGCTACTTGCCAAGCTACAGGGTGATGCGCAAAGTCAACCTACTATCGTCGCATTGACTGATGACGACTCGGATAACACTGTAGTTACCGGGACACACTGAACCAAAAGACGTGTACTATATCGGCCTCATGTCCGGGACCAGCATGGATGCCATTGACGTTGCACTGGTTCATATCAAAGATGACGTCCTTGAGGTTGTAAACTACAACCAATACCCCATTCCAAAAGAATTACAACTATCCGTCCGTTCTATAACTGACTCTTCAACAATAAATAATATAACAGAGCTAGACATAGCATTGGGGGAACAGTTTGCCACTGCAGTACAGCAAATCTTGAAATCGACACACATTCGTGCAGATGAAATCAAGGCAATCGGTTCGCATGGGCAAACAGTACTGCATCTCGCAGATACTACGCAAAAACGATCTCTGCAGATTGGTGACCCGAATATCATCGCCTACAAGACAAGCATTACTACCGTTGCTGATTTTCGCCGTCTGGATATTGCTGCTGGAGGACAAGGAGCACCATTAGCACCGGCATTTCATCAATGGTATTTCTGCGACCACTCGATTAACCGCGTTATATTAAATATTGGTGGAATAGCTAATATTACTGTATTACCGATTGACACTAATCGTCCGGTTTTGGGGTTTGATACTGGTCCCGGAAACGGCTTGATGGACGCATGGACCCAGCGCCACCTTAATTGTGACTTCGATGATGATGGAAAGTGGGCTGGATCTGGCATAGTCGACAACTCCTTGCTGGAAATTTTGCTAGCTGATCCTTATTTTGCAGACATACCCCCAAAAAGCACCGGTAAAGATAATTTTAATCTCAACTGGCTGGACAAAAAACTTGAGCTTGTTCCCCACTCAGTTCAGGGAAAAGACATACAGGCGACTTTATTAGAATTGACTGCACGCATCATCAGTGATGCAATTAATGAGTATGCTGACAGTGCATCTGAAATTCTAATATGTGGTGGTGGTATCCATAATCCATTATTAATAAGCCGTCTTTCGGAAATGCAGGCTGATTGCACCATAGCATCAACCGAAATTTACGGTATACACCCGGATGCAGTCGAGGCGATAAGCTTTGCATGGCTTGCCATGTGTCGTATAGAAAATATTGAGTCAAATATTCCTTCTGTCACAGGTGCAACGCGTAAAGTTACTCTCGGTGCAGTTTATCAACCCTGAAATCCAGAAGTAAAAACCTACGTGACTCTACTTAACGAGCACTGATGCCCTTGAAAGGTAGGTTGCCGACTAGCTTATACTGAAAATGATGAACCGCAGCCACAGGTCGTAGCTGCGTTGGGATTACGGATAACAAACTGCGCGCCTTCCAGCCCTTCCGTATAATCGATCTCCGCACCAGTGAGATACTGGATACTCATGGGATCGACAAGAAGTTTGACCCCACCTCGTTCGATGATGGTATCACCATCGGTGGTCTTTTCATCAAAGGTAAAGCCATATTGAAACCCTGAACAACCTCCGCCACTGATGAATACGCGCAACATGAGGCTTTCATTATTCTCTTCTTCTATGAGTTCTTTAACCTTGCCCGCTGCAGTATCAGTAAACTTGAGAGGTTCGGGTATGAATTCGCTAATTTGTTCCATAGTTCAGGTACCAGCAATAATCAATGGTATTGCGGTATAGTATAAAAACTGACTAATTTAGTCAAGTATTACCTAATCAGGAACTTCAAAGGCATTTGAAGGATTGAGTTCGATGGAATGATCCTCAATCTGGGCTGAATGGACGAGTTTTCCATTAACTTCAGCACCTATCGCCATTTCGATGAGATTATAATAAACATTTCCGGTTACCTTGGCCTCAGAAGAAAGGTCAACATGCTCTCCACTATGTACGTCGCCCAAAACTACACCGTTGATGACGACATAAGGTACATTTACTTCCCCTTCTATCGTGCCTTGCTCACTGAGTGACAACATAGACTTACCATCATTTTCAGCAACAACATTACCCCTTATCGTCCCGTCGACATGTAAGCCACCGGTAAACTGGATATCTCCCAAAAGTACCGTATTTTGACCAATCAAAGTGTCAATTCTAGTGGTTCTACGGTTGCGATTATTTCCCCACATAATTTGTGCCCTAATTAGTGACGATAGGCCAATCATACACCTTATCTACGACTGGGTCATTTTTCCGATTCGGTCTTAAGTGTATGAATACACGCTCGGCATAAAAGTTAGACGGCAACACAAAATTATACTCTATCCTGCTAAAGCTTTTGACCTTAAAAGATAAATCTATGAGCTTATCAATGGTAATTTCTTTCAGGTCGATATTACGTTTTAATTCATTGCTAGTACCCTCAATTTCTATAGCCATTTTACCTTCCATCACTTTGTTACTTTTAGCTACATGAGTCAGTATCAGTTTCATACGGTAATTGTTTTCTTTTGACAAAGGTTCGATATACATACCGTTAACTTCCAATCCAACGACTGTTCGGCTGGAGTCCATGACGCCTTGGTAAAATTCCAGTTCCTGTTTCAAATAAAAAATCTCGTCCTGTAAAGCTTTCAGATCTTGCTGCAACAGTCCTGCGGTCTGAGTATCGACTTCTGCCGTCTGGTTTAACATTAATACTTGATCCTGCAAATCAAGGTTTTTTTGCTCCAGGGCATTGTTTAATTGCATTAAATTATTATTGTCATTATTAATGTTGATCTTGTCAGTAATAATGGACCAATGACTGTTATCGAGTAATAACCAAGTCAAACCGGCCACAACCATACTCATAATTATGATGGCGATTGAGTACTGCCAAGGACGGTGATTTTTAACGACGAGACCTGACATACCACTAGTGATATTTATCCATGATGACTACTGACATTAAGTTACGGATACAAGGCTGGGGATAGTAACCCCGTGATTTCTGGTAGATTAAACATGATATTCATGTTCTGCACAGCCTGACCTGCTGCTCCCTTAACTAGGTTGTCCTCGACAGCCAATATCACTGCTGTACTGCCATCTTGTGGCAAGTGCGTGGCTAACCGACAATAATTATTGCCCCGAACCGAACTGGTATTAGGATGGCTACCAGCGGTCATGACATCAACAAAGGGTTCATCCTTGTATCGTTGCTCATAGACATTTTGCAGGTCAATCGTATTATCTTTCAAAGTGGCATAAAGCGTAGCGTGGATTCCTCTGATAATCGGTAACAGGTGTGGAACAAAAACCAGCCCAACAGTATCACTACAGACTGACTGCAGTCCTTGTAATATCTCCGGTAGGTGTCGATGACCGCCAGCAGAATAGGCCATGAACGCGTCTGATGATTCACAAAACTGGGTAGTCATTGTGCCCTTGCGGCCAGCACCACTGATTCCAGATTTTGCATCAGCTATCAATGAACCCGTATCAACCAAGCCCCGTTCTAGTAGCGGCAGAAATCCCAGCAGTATGGCTGTGGGATAACAACCTGGATTTGCCACCAATTCAGCTGTTCGAATTTTTTCCCGGTTCATTTCCGGCAACCCATATACAGCAGTTTCCAACAGGTCGGAGCAAGTATGTTCCTGACCATACCATTTGGTCCACTCCTGACCATTTCTGAGCCTAAAGTCGACAGACAAGTCGATCACTCTAACCCCCTTGCCCAGTAATGCGGGTGCCTGTGTCATCGATGTGCCGGATGGAGTCGCAAAAAATACCAGATCACACTCATACAATTCTGCCGAGTCCGCAACGCTGAATTCCAAGTCAATAATGCCTCTAAACGCAGGAAATAATTCTGATACAGGCTTGCCCTGTTCAGTTCGAGAAGTAACGATTTTTATGCTCGCATGCGAATGCCCTGCGAGGAGTCGCATCAATTCAACACCGGCATATCCGGTAGCACCAATTATTCCGATGTTAATCATGTAATGTATCAATCTCCATAATATCTAGTTCAAAATGACTAAGTCGTTCATGATACGAGTTGATGAACACAAGGAAAAGTAATAAAAACCAAAAAATGACCTCTTGCTGCTGGTGCAGCTTCCCTTCAAGATGATGAACTCTTACTATGGAACAAACCGACGCGGAGCTTAGCCGATGGAAACTGTACAAATTATTGCGCTGACAATGGGCACGGCCTGGGCGAGCGGAATTAACCTGTATGCCACTATTTTTATGCTTGGAGTCCTTGGTGGCAATGGTTATGTGACACTCCCCGCTGAATTAGAATTAGTAACTGATCCTCTTGTCATCATAGCGGCAGGTTTTATGTACTGCATAGAATTCTTTGCTGATAAGATTCCGGGTATTGATACGACATGGGACAGCATACATACTTTTATCCGGATACCGGCAGGTGCAATCTTGGCTATGGCTGCTATCGGCGATACAAATCAGGCAGTCGAACTGGCTGCTTTTATAGTTGGTGGGACATTAGCTGGAGCAACCCACGCAACGAAGATGAGCACACGCATATTACTCAACACCTCACCTGAACCAGTTACAAACTGGACCGCATCATTTACAGAAGATTTTCTTGTCATCATCGGGATATGGACCGCGTTGAATCATCCATGGATATTTCTCATTGCACTCGTTATATTTATTGGCATCATGATCTGGATATTACCGAGGATCTGGCAAACGATTAAAACGATAGCTCGGAATATTCGAAATATGTTCGCCAAACAAGATGAAATAAATACGACTAGTTAAGTTTATGGCAGCGTGGATCAAAAAACATTTGCCCGCAGCGAGTGGTTAGTCGTAAGTTATTAACTCTATGCTCTGGGCCAAAGCACTTCATCTGATTTTTATGGTTACCTGGTTTGCAGGGATCTTTTATCTACCGAGATTATTTGTCTACCATGCCATGAGTAATGACCAAATAAGCATCGATAGATTCAAGATCATGGAACGTAAACTCTTTTTCGGAATCGCTACACCGGGCGGATTACTGACCATACTGTTTGGATTCTGGACGATATCCTTTGTAGGCTGGGAAGCGTACTCAAACAGTTTATGGCTACATATTAAGCTGGTGTTTGTCGGTCTGCTGGTGGTTTATCACATCTATTGTGGAAAACTGAGGATTGATTTCAAACACGATAGAAATCACCACAGTCATGTTTGGTATAGATGGTTTAATGAAATACCGGTTTTTATCCTAATCGTAATAATCATCCTTGCAGTAGTGAGACCTCTCTAAAACAACTAAGTATTATTACTAGTCGCTGAGTTCCATCATTTCAAAATCTTCCTTTCTGGCACCGCAGTCAGGACATATCTAATTCAAAGGAACATCATCCCATTTCGTTCCAGGGTCTATCCCTTCTTCAGGCCAACCGACTTCTCCATCATAAATAAAACCACATATGAGACACATATATTTTTTCATTTATATTGCTCCAGTCATGAAATCTCTTTTTTGTCCAATTGGCATACCTGTAGAATAGACTGCTATGTCAAGTCAACCATCACCGCCAGTAGTACTCGTATTCTCCGCACATGATCCCAGCGGTGCAGCGGGAATTCAGGCAGACATAGAGAGTATTAACCAGAACGGAGGCCGTTGTATCTCCGTTATTACTGCTGTTACTACACAGAATACCGAGGAGTTCCGCTCAATTTTGCCACAGGATATAGTAAATTTCAGAAATCAAACCGAACTGCTGGTGTCAGATATATCTGTCAACGCTTGTAAACTAGGCCTAATTGGAAGTGCTCTGCTAGTCGATAGTATTGCTGATACATTATTGAACCTGGATAAAAAGATACCGTTGATCGTAGATCCAGTTCTTCATTCCGGGACTGGTGCAAACCTTTCAAATGAAAACATCATTGACGTAATTAACAGACGACTATTACCGATGACAACTATTATAACGCCGAATATGAAAGAAGCTTTTCAATTGACCGGCAAGAGCAATAAAGCAACAGCAGCCAGCGATCTGATAGCTAAAGGTTGTCAAGCTGTGCTGATTACGGGTACGGATCAAACATCTCCTCGTGTTATTAATACATTGTATCTTGATGGAGAAAAAGCCATAGAGTTTCCATGGGAGAGATTGCCCGGAATGTATCACGGTTCAGGCTGTACACTGGCATCCGCAATCTCGGCTCATGTGGCGCAAGGCAAAGATATTGAAACAGCCGTACAAGTAGCCCAGGAATATACTTGGCATACACTGAAACATGGAATTAAATTGGGAAAATTACAGCTACACCCCAACCGTAATTTCTAAATAACGTCATGCGAGTTAGACAAACAATAAGGAAAGGTCTGTATGTCATAACAGAACATACCCATCTTGATTTCTCTGAGCTCGTTTCGATATCGAAACAGGTGCTTGAAACGGGAATCAGCCTATTGCAATACCGAAATAAAAATGCTGATAGTGACCAACGATTTCGAGAAGCATCAGTACTGCTTGGACTTTGCCACCAGTATGATACTCCGCTAATTATTAACGATGATGTTGATCTAGCTTTGGAGCTACGGGCTGATGGTGTGCATCTTGGTAGCGATGATAGCCAATGCAAAAAAGCTCGTGACCGCTTGGGAAACGATGTATTAATTGGTGTTTCTTGTAATAACGACTTCGAGAGAGTTCAGTTGGCAGTAATAGAAGGTGCAGATTACGTGGCTATTGGTGCAATGTTTCCAACGACCACCAAAGATGAGACCGTTAAGGCATCACCCGATTTGATTACACAGCTCAAACAAAACTATGATATCCCAGTTATTGCTATAGGTGGAATAACATCAGCGAACTGCATGCCAATACTCAAAGCAGGTGCTGACTTGCTTGCAGTAATAAGCAGTGTATATCTATCGGCTAACCCGGCAGATAATGTTAAAAAATTTAACAACTTAATTGGATCATGATACGAACATAATGGGACTTTTCAAACGTGCAATGAAAGTCATGCCAGGTGGTGTCAACTCACCGGTACGGGCATTTAAGTCCGTTGATAGAGAACCTGTTTTTTTTAAACGGGCCAACGGGCCATATCTTTATGATATTGATGATAAGCAATACATCGATTACGTTGGTTCATGGGGTCCCATGATCTTAGGTCATGCTCATCCAGCTGTGATACAGGCAGTCCATGATGCTGTAGATAACGGTCTAAGTTTCGGCGCTCCGACTGAAATTGAGATCCAGATGGCAGAAAAGATTCATGAACTTATGCCAAGTATTCAGAAAGTACGTATGGTTAATTCCGGAACGGAAGCAGCCATGAGTGCTATCCGACTAGCCAGGGGATTTACAGATAGAAATAAAATTATCAAATTTGAGGGCTGCTACCACGGTCATGCTGATTCACTGCTGGTAAAAGCGGGCTCAGGCGCTCTAACTCTTGGTGTCCCCACTTCACCCGGTATCCCAACTGACCTCGTAAAACACACCATTACTCTGTCATACAACGAAACCTCACACCTACACACAGTGTTTGAAAAATATGGAAGCGAAATTGCGTGTGTAATCGTTGAGCCAATAGCAGGAAATATGAATTGTGTTCCTGCTAGTATGGAGTTCCTTGAGACTCTACAAAGCCTGTGCCGGAGTAGTCAAAGTATCCTGATATTTGACGAAGTGATGACTGGTTTCCGGGTTGCGTTGGGTGGGGCACAGGAACTCTATAATATAACGCCAGATCTAACCTTACTCGGTAAAGTCATTGGTGGCGGAATGCCTGTTGGCGCATTTGGTGGCCGTGAAGAAATCATGAATCACATCGCACCCGATGGACCTGTGTACCAAGCTGGCACCCTATCTGGAAACCCAGTAGCTATGGCAGCCGGCCTAACTACACTGCACGAAATATCTCGTCCTGGTTTTTTTAAATCCTTAAGTAACAAGACTGAAGCACTGGTCACTGGAATTGCTGAAGCCGCACAACTCAAGGACATTCCGCTAACGTTTAATCATGTAGGTGGCATGTTCGGGCTGTTCTTCACCAAACATTCTCCAGTAACTTCATTCGCTCATGTCAACGACTGTAATCTGGCGTATTTTAAGAAATTCTTTCATGGCATGCTGGAGAAAAATATCTATTTAGCACCATCTGCCTTTGAAACTGGATTTGTTTCCATTACCCACAGTGATGATGATATAGCTAGAACAATTGATGCCGCTGAAAAAACGATGGAAAAGATCTAATAGAAAATTTCTTTAAACCAAATTGCTTTTTCCTAAGTCAGAAAAACTGCACACTGCCTGAGATAGTAATGACAACCTTGCTTGTTCCCGCTTCCGTCGCCGGGGCATCTGCTATTCGGGTCGTTGTCATAGCCATCATCCTTTCCTGATAGATAATTGGTTGTGCTTGCCCGGTATTGATACGTAAATCGACAATCCGGGTAATCCTTGTTATCCATATGGGTTTTTATAATATTGATCCTATCTTTAAATGCCTCCATCGCTTCATTGATCAAGTCATTTTCAATTTTGACACGCGTTTCTTTTGTCGGTGAAAAACTCATCTGTCTGACTTGTAATTTCTTCTGTAACTCGCCAACTAGTTCGGTCAGCTCGGATATGTTTACACTTCGTAATTGCAATTCCTGAGTCGCACGCCATCCGACAATAATCCAAACCTTATATACCGGGTATGTCTGATAAGACCCTGTTCCGACTTCAATCCCCTTACGAGTCTTCGCTAGATTCAGCGCCAACTGCATGTCTTTATTGACTTTTCTGGCGATGTCGTCAGGTTGGTTGCCCTCATGCTCGACCACCATAGTGACACTCAACTGATCATTTTCTACGTCACGTTCAACCTGGGCATCGATAAATACCTGGTTAAACAGAACTTGATCATTATCACCTTGAACTGTCGGGGACAACAAGCAGAGGGAAATTAGGAGTCCTGTAAGTCAAGCTTTCGCCATCAGATTGACCTCTTTTGCCAGATTGAAAAACGGGGAAACATCATAATCTAAACATGCTGGGTCTGGCGACTGAATGAATGCACTAAGATACCCTTATGCTGCTATGCAGCATAAGCAATCTCCTGATTATCAGCAACCCAAAAGGTGATGGGATAACCATGATGGATAACATCTCGGGGTTTAAGCAAGAATTGATCGTTATTCTCACAGTGATAGGTCGGGAATTAACAGATTACTTGGAGACAGTTCACAAGCCGTTTGAAACGCTAAGGAAAAACTTGATAAATCATACTTAAAGAATAGAATGTGCTGATAATTTAAGGCGCAATTCAACGATTTATTTCACGATCTATTTCTGCCTTCGGAATTCACTCTGATTATGAACAATTCCTATGTAGCTCTCTCAAATTAAGAATAGATTAAGTTGAACGAAACCGACAGTGCACGACTTAACATCTATCAATAGAACTGTATTTCTGCCCATCATATAAAAATGAAAGAACCTGGAACAATTACCATTGAGGAATTAAGTACCAAGCAATCTGTAGGCAGATTAATTGGCACTGATAATAATCTGTTCGCCCCCGTAACTAAAACTGATCCCGTAATGCGCACTCTCGCACATTCGGGCACTGAATTACTTAATCGTCAATTTACAGATGGGTACTGGCATTTTGACCTTGAAGCAGATACGACCATACCTGCTGAATATATTTTGTATCAGTATTTCATGGGTACTGTTGATCATGATAGACATGCGAGGCTAGCAGACTACATACTTACTCATCAGTTAGATGATGGCAGCTGGTCGTTATACGAAAGCGGCCCAGGAAATATCAGTGCAACTGTCAAAGCATATTTTGTCCTTAAGATTACAGGACATGATCCACAAACTGATCATATGCAAAAAGCTAAGTCATGGATAATCTCTCACGGCGGCGCAGAAAATGCCAATGTCTTCACCCGGATCACCCTAGCGATATTTGGACAACTACCCTGGCGCACTGTACCTGCCATGCCTGTGGAAATCATTTGGTCCCCTAAATGGTGGATATTTAATCTAACTAGGGTGTCATATTGGTCCCGATGTGTGATTGTTCCTCTCCTCATCTTGTTAGCATACAGGCCTATTCATAAATTTGATCAAGCACTTGGAATTTCTGAATTGTTTATCAAACGACCTGAAAAACTAAAGCATATTGATAAATTCAGAAAAGGAAATTTAATTCGGAACCTGTTTATATTTGTGGATCGATGTCTAAAAATACTACAGAAACTTGTCCCCTTCTGGCTAAGAAAAATATCACTGAAAAAGTGTGAAGAATGGGTGCGTGACCATATGCGTGGCGAAGGAGGTAATGGGGCCATCTATCCTGCCATGGCGAATGCGGTGATGGCCCTCAAAGTATCTGGTAGTGACTTAAACGATCCCGATATGGTGCGAGGAATCAAGGCCATTGAAGACCTGGTAGTTGAGAATGAAAAAGAATCCTATGTCCAACCTTGCGTTTCACCAGTCTGGGATACCTGCTTGAGCTTGAGTGCACTCTCAGAAGCGGGAATGCAAGATCATCACCCAGCAATTAAACCGGCTACAGACTGGTTGTTTGATAAACAAGTATTCATTCGCGGTGACTGGTCCGTTCAAGCACCAGATCTGGAAAGCGCTGGCTGGGCATTCCAGTTCGAAAATGATTCTTATCCGGATGTCGATGATACCAGCATGGTGGTAATGGCCTTATTACGTGTCGGTGCACATAAACATCCCGACAAACGCAAGCGTATCGCTCAAGCAGTCAACTGGACAATTGGGATGCAGAATTCTGACGGAGGATGGGGCGCTTTTGATATCAATAATCATCATGAATACCTCAACAACATTCCATTTTCTGATCATGGAGCACTTGTTGACCCGAGTACTTCAGACCTGACTGCTCGATGTATAGAAATGTTGGCCATGCTTGGTTATGAACGTGACTTCAAGCCAATTGCTTGCGGTTTAGAGTTCATTAAGCGTGACCAGAAAGAATGTGGTGGTTGGTTTGGCAGGTGGGGCGTAAATTATATTTACGGTACATTTTCGGTTCTCTTAGCACTCGGCTTACTGGGAGAAGATCTTCACCAACCCTATATTCAAAAAGCAATCGACTGGCTGAAAAGTATCCAAAACAATGATGGGGGATGGGGAGAAGAATGCACATCCTATGACGATGCCGCTTTAGTGGGTAAGGGAACAAGCACCGCATCGCAAACAGCTTGGGCACTCATGGGGCTGATCACCATCGGTGAAGGTAACTCTGAGAGCGTTGAACGTGGAGTAAATTACCTGATCCGCAATTATAAACCAAAACATGGCTGGGAAGAGAAACCTTATACTGGCACGGGATTCCCGCGTGTTTTTTATTTACGATACCACGGCTACAGTTATTATTTTCCATTATGGGCACTCGGCCTATATCGTCAGTTTCAACAAGATCAACCGTCCAAGCAACAAATCATTCGTGATTCCGGAAAAATAGATTTGGGTCCGCTGCAAACCCTCCGTTCATAATAGGAATCAACTTCACCCTTATTAATTCTTTCGAGTGATGCTAGACGAAGTCTTAAATGGAACGATTAAAAAAATTGACGGTGAGGATCGTATCTACTTCGACGGATATTGGATCCGCTATTATGATATTCCCGATAACCTGACCTACAAGAAAAATTTAATCGATCATCTAACTCGAAGAGTATTTCATCACACCGAGCATGGGATTAACACGCCTAGTTATAAGTTGATTGAAGTACGTGCCGCATACGAATCAGAAACTGAGCCTTCACGTAAGCGTGTTCTAGCCGCCATGTTGGCCGGCGCGTTGTTGAACCGCGGCTCAGAGATATTAACCCATATAGTTGAACTGGAAGAAATGGGCGTAAAAGTAAATTCTGATAATGAATTGTTCAAGGAATGTGGCCAATGTTTCATGGGGGCACTGGATTATGGTCAATATATTCGGCCAATATCTGCAACAGAAGGACTGGATGAATTATGGGGCGAACCATTTAAGGCATTTTCTGTGCCTGCAGAAAAATTCCTGGAATCACGCTACATCAAGGTGGCGCAAACCATGAATGAAATTGATGCTATTACAGACAAATTGAATTCAATATTTGAAGATACACCACTGTTTTCTCACTTGCTACCGGACATCAAGGATCTAAGAGAAAGTGCAAAACTTGCGATTGAGACACTTCGCAGTGATACACATATAATCGAAATCTGGGCCCGTTTCGTTGGTGCATCTGACAGAATAACCATGGCGAAAGCAAAACTTCCCGAAACACACACCAGGCGGGAACAGGCCCTGGCACGCAGAGGACTTAATCTAATTCAAGACGGCGAAGATCTGATTAACTGCCATGTCAGCATTCGGATACCTATGCCAAAAAATACGTTGGCATTCCTCGAAAGATGTGATCAATTCATGACAAGGTATAAAACCAGATTATTGTCATAACTATCAAATCCTAATCACTGCAGACATCTAAGCCGGTGGTCTTATAATGATAGGGTTGCATCAATGATTACGACCTACATTACCTCCCTATCTTCGTTTTTTATAACACAACACGCAGGACTCTCACCATCTATAAACCTTAATATTAAAGTCTGGCGACTAGCTGCTGAGTTCGCTACTCTATTGTAAATTCACTCTTATAGGCGGAGTAATATAGATGAATACTGGCGTGATCGGACTTGGCGCAATGGGGACCAACATGGCCTTGAACCTGCATAAAGCAGGACAATTACACAGAGTATGGAACAGAACACGGGCAAAGGCCGACGATTTTGCAACTAAAACGGGAGTTAGTATCTCACCTACCATAGAAGACTTAGCGGAAACATGTGATTTGATAATAGTCTGCGTCTCGAAAGACAATGACGTATTAGAGATCTTAGATCAGGTCATTGTTAGTATCCGACCAGAGACCATTGTCGTCGACACGTCAACAGTGAGCAGTTTAACAGCGAAAAAAGTAGCATCACTTTTACAGCAACGCAGTGCAGGGTTTTTAGATTGCCCAGTGACTGGAGGTGTCGAAGGTGCAAAAAACGGCACACTCACCCTCATGGTCGGCGGAGATATATCGGTGATGGAAAAAGTGAACCCGATTTTATCATTCATAGGAAATAAGATAGTGCATATTGGACCGACGGGCAGCGGACAAGCTTGCAAAGCCGTTAACCAGATCCTTTGCGCTGGCATTAACCAGGCAGTCACCGAAGGACTGGCGTTTGGTGAGACGATGGAACTAAATATGGATAGTGTATTGCAAGCGATTGCAACTGGAGCTGCTGGAAATTGGTTTCTTGATCATCGCGGGCAAACTATGCTTGCAGGGTCATATGAGAGGGGATTTAAAGTCAGCCTACACCACAAAGATCTGAAAATTTGTATGGATATGGCTGAGCAAAACAAAGATTTTTCACTGCCGTTAGCTGTCATGACCATAGCGGACTATGAAGTGCTGATGGAGCAAGGCCACGGTGGTGAAGATATCTCGGCACTATACCGCTTGAAAAGAAATTGAATTTTCTTTCTTGGTCTATATTGTTTCAGATTTTGAATACAACACACTCGTAAAAAAACATGATGATTTGAAGAAAGACGTGAAGCCGGATAGAGAGATTGAAGAGTCAAGCTCGATATAACATCCGTTCTTTAAACGCCAGCAATATTAAACTTCCCATCTTGCCAGGAACACCGGTTCATGTGACTCTTCAGTAATTACGTACCCAAGATTCCCACTACACGTTATACTTCACGCCAAAACAAGGCTTCAGCATAATTCATTAATTCCGACTCACGACAGCGATACGACGACACAATGACATTTCAGGAGCTTATATTCCGGTTGCAACGATATTGGTCTGATCGTGGCTGCGTTATCCAACAGCCTCTTGATATTGAGGTCGGCGCCGGAACGTTTCATCCAGCTAGCTTTCTTCGCGCCATCGGACCGGAACCTTGGAACACGGCCTATGTACAGCCTTGCCGCCGGCCAACAGACGGTCGTTACGGCGATAATCCGAACAGGCTTCAGCATTACTTCCAGTTTCAGGTTTTGTTGAAACCATCGCCTGATGAAATCCAGAACATTTATCTCGACTCGCTTAAGCAGCTTGGTATCGACCCGTTGGTACACGATATCCGATTTGTAGAAGACAATTGGGAATCACCGACGCTGGGAGCATGGGGGCTAGGGTGGGAAGTCTGGCTGAACGGCATGGAGATTACGCAGTTTACTTATTTCCAGCAAATTGGAGGATTGGACTGTAAACCAGTATCTGGGGAAATTACCTATGGACTCGAACGCATAGCGATGTATTTACAGAATGTTGATAATGTTTTTGATTTAACATGGACGGAGTCTCCTGCAGGTTCAGTAAGCTACGGTAACATTTATCATCAAAATGAAGTGGAGATGTCTAAATTTAATTTTGAAATTGCGGACACAAAAATATTGTTCGATCAATTTGATGAATTTGAAAAGCAATGCCAATCATTAATTGAATTAGGGCTCCCTCTGCCCGCCTATGAAATGGTTCTTAAAGCATCACATACATTTAATCTGCTAGATGCGCGACATGCCATATCAGTTACAGAAAGACAGCGATATATACTTAGGGTAAGGAGTCTTGCCAGTTCAGTCGCCAGGGCTTATTACGATAAGCGAGAAGATCTGGACTTTCCGTTATGCAAGTTGTGACAGTTGGCAAATTTTAATTCACGCTAATTTAGTGCAATGAGAAAAAAAGATTTATTAATCGAAATTGGAACTGAAGAACTGCCACCAAAGGCGCTAAAACGGCTTGGTCAATCATTTGCAAATGAGATTCATGCCGGACTGGATGCTAATGTGCTGGGACATAAAGAATATCACTGGTATGCAACCCCGCGCAGACTAGCTGTCATTATAAATAAATTAGTAATAGCTCAGGACAACACGCAAATCGATAAACGCGGCCCTGCCCTTACAGCTGCATTTGATAACAATGGAAGCCCAACCAGGGCGGCGCAAGGGTTTGCACGTTCCTGTAATGTAGATGTAAAAGATCTAAATACACATGAAACTGATAAAGGAAGCTGGCTTTCTTACACCGTCAAAGAAACTGGCAGACTAACGTCAGAGTTACTACCTGAAATTATTAATAGTGCACTGATGAAGTTGCCTGTACCGAAGAAAATGCGCTGGAGTGATCTGGAAATTGATTTTGTCAGACCTATACACTGGTCTGTTGTTCTTTTTGGCAGTGATGTCCTTTCCATGAATATTCTGGGAACGCATTCCGGAAATAAAACGTATGGGCACCGGTTTCACTATCCTAGAGGAATAACCCTGTCATCGGCTAAAAGCTATTGCACCAAACTTAAAGACAAGGGATATGTGATTGCGGATTTTGATGATCGAAGATCAATTATACAAAACATTGTCATTGATGCGGCAACTAAATGCGGCGGCAAAGCGGTAATTGAACCAGAACTACTGGATGAAGTGACGGCGCTGGTCGAATGGCCGGTTGTATTAACAGGTGGTTTTGATAAAAAATTTCTGACTCTGCCAGATGAGGTGCTGATTGCCACCATGCAGGACCATCAAAAATATTTTCCCATTACCAACCATGCTGGAGACGATTTAATTAATAGTTTTATTACTATTTCAAATATTGAAAGTACAAACCCTGATGTAGTTAGGACGGGTAATGAACGGGTAATTCATCCTCGACTGACAGATGCAGAGTTTTTCTGGCAAAGAGACTGTAGCAAATCACTGGAATCCTATTACGAATCACTCAAGGATGTTGTTTACCAGAAGCAACTGGGGTCTGTTGCAAACAAATCTAATCGTGTGGAAAAACTGGCAGTATACATCGCAAGTAAGCTAAACATTGATCCACAACCTGTACAAAGAGCAGCACACATCGCCAAATGTGACTTGCTGACAGACATGGTTGGAGAATTTCCTGAATTACAAGGTGTAATGGGGCGATACTACGCACTACATAATGGTGAATCCGATGAGGTTGCTGGTGCCATAGATGAGCAATATCTGCCGCGCTATTCTGGGGACAGACTTCCCGTATCTTCAACAGGTCAGGTGCTGGCAATTGCTGACAAGATTGATACGATAATTGGAATATTCGGAATTGGTCATATCCCAACAGGACAAAAGGATCCTTTTGGTGTGCGACGAGCTGCCATAGGTATTTTGCGAATTATTATTCATTATAATCTAGAGTTAGATCTTTCTGATCTTTTAAAATATTCTCATAATTTATATCCAGATCATGTATTGATATCAACACACCAATCCGGGTCGATATCTGTTATCAAAAATTTTGTCGAGGCAAAGAATTTTATTACAGAAAGAGCAAAATATTATTTACAGGAACAGGGATATTCTGTTTTAGAGGTTGAATCTGTCATTAATCTAAATCCAAATCCACATGAATATCTAGATAGATTAGAAGCTGTAAAAAAATTTATTACTCTTCCAGAAGCAGCTGGATTATCTGAAGCAGATAAACGAATCAGAAATATAATTAATAAATCAGATGCTAAGAATAATGTTTTGCTTGCCGACGAGGCCTTAATGTTGGAAGACTCGGAAAAGCAGTTACTAAGATCAACTCGTTTAATTCGACAACAGGTTGATACATTAATAGGAGCCGGTGATTTTGGTCAAGCTTTAATATTAACAGCCCAACTTCACGGACCCGTTACCAAATTCTTTGATAATGTTATGGTCAATACTGAAGACAATGATCAGAAAATAAATCGATTTGCTCTTTTGCATGAGGTAGCAAATCTGACAAACCGGGTTGCAAATATATCAAACCTGGTAACCTGAGCATTTCCAATGATCAGGTTACGTTCAATTCTTTTTTATTTCCTGATGGTAATTGTCACAATCATCTTTACTATCATTGGTATAATAATCTTACCGTTGAACTTTCCATTACGCTTTAAGATCATGTCCAGATGGTCTGCGTTTAATCTGTGGACACTTAAAATTTTATGTGGTCTCAAACATGAAGTTGGAGGTTTGGAAAATATCCCGCAGTCACCTGCAATAATAATGTGTAAACACCAGTCTGCCTGGGAGACACTTGTGTTGCAGCTCATCTTTCCAGCACAGGTGTGGATACTGAAACGTGAATTGTTATGGATACCCATATATGGCTGGGCACTGGCATCCATGCAGCCAATTGCCATCGATCGGTCAGCAGGTATGCGCTCAATCAAGCAGATAGTCAAGCAGGGAATGGAGCGGCTGGAAGTAGGCTTATGGGTGGTAATTTTTCCTGAGGGGACACGTACCGCACCAGGTGAAAGACGAAAATATCAATCCGGCGGCGGGTTGTTAGCAGTAAAAGGCCAGTATCCTATTGTGCCGGTGGCACATAATGCCGGGAGTTTCTGGCCGCGGAAAAGCCTAAGTAAAAGACCTGGCACGATTCAAATGGTCATAGGACCAGCAATCTATGCTGACGCAAAATCTGCTGAAGATGTCACCAAAGAAGTAGAAGACTGGATCGAATCCACTATGGTGGAACTATTGACAAAGAATTAATCCAAATACTAAATAAATAATAATAACTTTACTTATGCAGCGAATTCAGACAATGGCATATGTAAAAAGCTTGTGATCTCTATTACTAATCTGTAAAAATAAATCATGAATAAATATTGGAGTAATGGCATTGAAAGTTTGGCTCCTTATGAAGCGGGTGAACAACAGCAAGACAGAAATTATGTCAAGCTGAACACTAATGAAAACCCCTATCCCCCATCACCAAAAGTATTGGCTGCTATACAGGAAAGTGCGAATGGATCACTACGATTGTATCCCGATCCGGAGTCAAATTCTGTAAAGCAAACAATTGCAGATCACTATGATCTTGAGAAAAACAACGTGTTTGTTGGCAATGGATCTGATGAAGTCCTGGCCTTTTCTTTTCTAGCATTTTATCAAGACAAGTCAGACCTTGTATTTCCCAATATCAGTTATACATTTTACCCTGTGTACTGCCGGCTATTCGATATTTCATACACTACGTTCCCGCTTACCAGCGAATTTGAAATTGATGTCGATAGCGTACCCGAACAACCCGGTGGAATTATTATTGCCAACCCCAATGCTCCTACAGGTACTTTTCTAGCAATTGAAAAAATCGAAATATTACTGAAACGAAATCCTGATGCGGTCATCCTTATCGATGAAGCCTATATCGACTTCGGTGGACAAAGTTGTGTTTCAATTATCAACAAATACAAGAACCTGTTGGTAGTACAAACCCTGTCCAAATCCAGGTCACTTGCTGGCATGCGAATTGGCTTCGCATTAGGAGATGCAGATTTAATCGATGGTCTAAACAGGGTCAAGAATTCGTTTAATGCCTACCCCGTTGATACTCTAGCGACAGCCGGTGCAATAGAGGCTATTAGGGATGATGACTATTTCCAACAATGCAGGAAAGCTATAATCGACACAAGAGAATGGACAGTAAAAGAGCTGGAAAAATTGTCCTTTAATGTAGTCACTTCGGTGGCGAATTTTATTTTCATTACTCACAATCAATTGACTGCAAAATCGCTATACCAAGAACTGAAAGATAAAGGCGTATTGGTACGATATTTCGACATGCCTGATATTGATAACTATCTTAGAGTGAGTATAGGTACGAAAGAAGACATGAAAATATTCATAGACACGATGGGACCAATTGTTGAATAGCCGAGAAATACTGCGTTAACACAGATTAACTCTGGCCAAGAAATACATTCATTCAGAAGAAGCACTCAACTGATGTGCAATAACAGCGACACCATCCTATCAAGACTAGCAACAACCAGAATCAGCGCTCACCTGAATGTGCTCTCCTCCCTTGGTTTCACTTGGGGAACGTCTAGTCCCAGCAGGTGCACACCAGGTTACGGGTTCTTTATCCTTTGCTGGTTTGATACCGATAAAATCGTCCTTATATGGACCTTGCGTCAAAAACCGAAAAGTCCTTTCGCAAACTGCCATTCGTTCTCCCCGCGGAAATTCATGACCATCATCGTCCTTGATAAAACTGAAGGGGCCTTTATAGATTACGGCATGGCCCCGGTCCAGACATTCCTTACCCAGCGGCTTAGTTGCAGTAAGCGTAACAGAACGAAATTCTATTTCTTCAACAACCTGCCAGGGCTGAGTTGACCATTTATCAAATGATACTGCCTGGAATCCTGCCTGTAGAAAGGCATTAATCATTTCCTGTTCTTGAAATACTCCTGATATACAACCACTCCAAAAGTCAGGATCTTCTTTCAAATGTTGTGGTACATATTCATCGCTGACGATATCAGAAATAGCAATCCGGCCACCTAGTTTAATAACGCGAAAGATCTCACTAACTAATTGCTGCTTTTGATCATCATCGACTAGATTAAGAACACAATTTGAAATTACCAAATCTATAGAGTTATCATCAATCAGCGGTTTTGACTTCTGTTGATCTCGCTTCCATTGTTCGAATGTGGCAACTGATGCCATATCAGGTACAGGATTGTCAGATAACCATACGGCTGTAGCGTCGAGGTCCGATGCCAGGTCCTGTATATGTCCTTTTAAAAAAGTGATCCTATCACCACCGAGCTTGTCAGCCATTTCGGTCTGATACTTTCTCGCTAATGCCAACATATCATCATTCATATCGATACCGATCACATGACCAGTATTCCCGACCAGTTGCGCTGCCATGTAACAAATTTTTCCACTTCCACTGCCTAGATCGAGAACAATATCCCCATGGTGAACATATCGTGATGGATCACCACAACCATAATCTTTGTCGATGATCTCCCGAGGTAGCATCTTCAGCAAGCTGCTATCATAATCCACTGGACAACACAGCGATTGCTGTTTTTCCTGGGCACCTTCGCTGTAACGTGAGAGGACGGCTGACTCAACACTCATTTGGTTCTCCTGGATAATAATGTTGGAATAATTGTAATTTTATCAGAAAACACTAGAGGACTTTAGTTTTTGATTTCGTTTTTAATAGAGTGACCAGTCTTTTATAACGTGAATTCAATTTGTAAGTGCAACTCAATTAGGTGGCACGAACGGCAAGCTGCGGTAGCATCCTTACCTTTCGTTCCAGCAAGAAAGAGAGGCACAGATGAGACACTACACACAGCTTACCGAGCATCAACGTTACCAGATTTACGCCCTGATGAAAGCAGGACATACACAAACGGAGATAGCCGCCTTGATAGGCGTGCATAAATCTACTATTAGCCGTGAACTCAGACGCAACCGTGGCTTGAGAGGCTATCGACCCCGCCAAGCTCAGTTGCTCCGGCAAGCGCGTCGAGAAGCCAGTCAACAACAGCGACTCCCCACGACCTTGTGGGAGCGAGTAGAGGTCTGGCTGCGGGACGAATGGAGTCCTGAGCAAATCAGTGACTGGTTGCATAAACGAGAAGGTATCGCTCTGAGTCATGAATGGATATATCACTACATATACCAGGACAAGGCAGACGGCGGTGAGCTGTACCGGTACTTGCGTTGCCAGAAGAAACGAAAGAAGCGTTATGGTAGTTATCAACGTCGTGGGGTTCTGGTGAATCAGGGCAGCATTGATAAGCGTCCCGCCATTGTGAACAGGAAGACACGCATCGGTGGCTGGGAAGTGGACACCGTCATCGGCAAAGGCCATCGACAGGCGCTGGTCACCTTGAGCGAGCGCAAGTCGATGTACACCTTGATTGCACAGGTGAAACGACGAACTGCCTCTGCCGTCAGGCAAGCTATCGTGCGATTGTTATCTAATATGAAGGCGTCGGTTCACACGATCACCTCGGATAATGGAAAAGAATTTGCTGAGCATGAGGTTATTGCTCAACAATTGAACGCGGGGTTCTATTTTGCACATCCTTATGCCTCCTGGGAACGGGGTTTAAATGAAAATATCAATGGTCTCATTCGACAGTACTTCCCAAAGAAAATGGACTTCAGCACGATTACACAAAAGCAGTTAAACTTGGTCATGAAAAAACTCAATCACCGTCCCAGAAAAACACTTAATTCAAAAACACTACATGAAGTCTTTTTTAACATCAACGTTGCACTTCAAAGTTGAATCCGCGTTACGATATAACTATGGAAAAGAACATGAACGGTGGCTTCCCAGCAATCCGCATGCGCCGCATGCGTGAACAGGATTTTTCACGCCGGATAATGAGGGAAACACAACTCAATTGCGACGACCTTATATACCCAATATTCGTAATTGAAGGGAAAAAGAAACGTGAAGTTGTTACCTCCATGCCAGGAATTGAGAGACTCAGTATAGATGAGCTGATCAAGGAGGCGAAAATTATCGAATCCTTGGGTATTCCCGCCATTGCTTTGTTTCCGGTTATTGGCGAAGAATTGAAGTCCGATACGGCAGAAGAAGCCTTCAATAGGGATGGGCTGGTACAGCGAGCAGTTCGAGCATTGAAAGGATCTTCGCCTGAGCTCGGCATAATTACCGACGTAGCTCTGGATCCTTATACCAGTCATGGTCAGGACGGCCTGATCAATGAAACAGGCTATGTTGTAAATGATAAAACTGTCGACATCCTAGTCAAACAGGCCTTGTCCCATGCAGAAGCTGGTTCTGATATCGTCGCACCATCAGACATGATGGATGGCAGAATAGCGGCAATCCGGTCAGCGTTCGAAGCTGCCGAGATGATAAATACCCGAATACTCGCATACTCAGCGAAATACGCATCTGCTTTCTACGGGCCATTCCGAGATGCCATCGGTTCTGTCGGTAACTTGGCCCAAGGTAGCAAGGATACCTACCAGATGGATCCAGCCAACTCCGATGAGGCACTGCGGGAAGTCGCACTCGACATTCAGGAAGGAGCCGATATGGTGATGGTCAAACCCGCTTTGCCTTACCTTGACGTGTTATACAGAGTCAAACAGGAATTCGGTATACCGACTCTGGCATATAACGTTAGCGGGGAATATGCCATGCTCATGGCTGCGGCCCAGAACGGATGGTTGGATGAACGTAAGGTCGTATTAGAATCACTACTGGCCTGTAAACGTGCAGGTGCAGATGCGATTATCAGCTACCATGCAAAACAGGTCGCATCCTGGATTAAGGTTTAAATAGTTCCCTCTTACGATAGAACCTCTTCGAGAAAGTTCTTTGTTGAAATCCACGATCGTTTGTCAGCATTCTCGTCATAGACTGTCCCACGTTCTAGATCATTCGCTTTCGGATTGGTAAACGCATGCATGGTATTACCATAAACGTGGATCTGCCAGTCGGCCTTAGCCTCCGTTAGTTCATTCTCCAATGCAACAACGGCATCGATAGGCGCCATAGGATCATCATGACCATGTAGACAAAGAACCTTTGCTTTTATTATCTTTCCATCAGTATTCCCAGGAGGACCGAACATACCGTGAATACTGATGACACCACGAATATCCGTTCCGATTCTTGCAAGATCAAGCACGCACAATCCACCAAAACAATAACCCATAGCTACGATCCTGCTGCTATCCACTTCAGGAATAGAAAGCAAGGTATCAAGCGATGCTGTCAGGCGTGTCTGAAGTAATTCTCGGTCTTCAAAAAATGGCTGAATAAGCTTAGTATTTTCCTCTGGCCCACTGCCTAGAACCCCTTTTCCGTATACGTCCAGTGCAAACCCTACATAGCCCAGCTTTGCCAATGCCCTAGCCTTGTCGCACTCAAATTCACTTTTGCCACCCCATGCATGGGAAACCATAACTGCAGGCATAGGTCCAGATTTACTATCATCATAGGCTAGGAACCCTTGTAGTGTTGTGCCATTGTGCGCGTATTCAATCTGACGTTCGGTAATCATGGTTCTTTCCTCTTCTTAATTATCTTGAATAAATTTCGTAAAATTATAACTGATTCTGAATTAATATGCGGTTGAAGGTAAGTTAACAATAAGAAAAAACCCATTCAGGTAATTTCATAATAAAAAATTGGACAAGCTAACCGGGATTGATGAGGGACATTGACCTTGGATAGTTAGTCTGAGATATCGGTCCGATATTAATCGGCGACGGACGATTGAATACAGAATGCTATCGTAAATGAAAGGTAACCACTTTTGAACTAATGATTATATCGCCAAGGGCATTCTTGATTGAAGCCCGTAAATTATGGGTGCCGCGATCGACCCCCGTCAGACTGAATCCGGCAGAAGTACCCGAAGCATACTCTTTGCCATCCAGATATAAAACAATCTTGTCTGGCGCCAATAGTTGAGGATCGATCTTGACAGTTACCGCCAAGCTTCCCACATTATTCCATATTGTTGCATCATCATCTGGGCTGATAATATTTATAGTACTATATCGCTCAACAGGTTTCTCAGGACGTGTGTATTCAGGATAGTTCTCAAGAGCAGGGACAGTTTGAATATCCTGGACCTCTATTTTTTCTGAATCTGTTGTCGGTGTATCGGAAAATACCGTATTACCATGCTCATCGACGGATTTATAAACTTCATTCTGCGCATAAACTGCAGTCGATTGAATTAGAAATAAAACTAAAAGGATATTCAGTTTCATAATTTAAGCATAGTTGATTGAATATTCATTCACAACATTGTGACTCTTAAATAGTATATACAGTTCACAATAAAGCACCCTTTCGGGTGCTTTATTTAGTAGCTGTTATAACTGCGGGTCAGACTAAAGACTATAATACATGGAAAACTCGACAGGGTGAGTTGTCATCCTAAATCGAGTTACCTCATCCATCTTTAGCTGGATATACCCGTCAATTGAATGATCTGTAAAGACACCGCCTGCTTTCAGAAAATCCCTATCCTTATCCAATGCCTCCAGAGCCTGATCCAACGAAGCACAAACTGTAGGTATGTTCTTTTCTTCCTCTGGGTCTAGATCATAGAGATCCTTATCCATTGGTGAGCCAGGGTCAATTTTATTTTGAATTCCGTCTAATCCAGCCATCATTATCGCTACAAATGTATAGTATGGGTTACCGCATGAATCAGGAAATCGAACCTCTATCCGGCGGGCCTTCGGATTTGCAACCCATGGGATACGGCATGAGGCAGAACGGTTACGGGCTGAATAGGCTAACAAAGTCGGTGCCTCGAACCCAGGCACTAGTCTCTTATAACTATTAGTGCCGGAATTGGTAAAGGCATTGATTGCATGGGCATGTTTAAAGATCCCGCCGATATAATGTAATGCAGTCTCCGATAAGCCACCATATTTCTCTCCAGTAAACAAGTTTTTACCATCTTTTGAGAGCGACTGGTGTACATGCATGCCATTACCGTTATCACCGACTAATGGCTTGGGCATAAACGTGGCCGTTTTACCATAATTATGTGCCACATTCATCGTAGCGTACTTTAGCATCAGCAGTTCATCTGCTTTATTCACTAGGGTGTTGAATTTTGTCCCAATCTCGCATTGCCCTGCTGTGGCAACTTCATGGTGATGCACCTCAACACTCATCCCCATCTCTTCTAGCGTAGTACAGATAGCAGAACGTATATTTTGCAAGGAATCGACCGGCGGAACCGGGAAATAGCCCCCTTTCACCCCGGGACGATGTCCCGTATTACCTTCGTCAAATGGAAAATCACTGTTCCAGGCACCTTCCTCAGAGTCGACTTCATAAAATGCGCTATTGAGATTGTCACCCCAGCGAGCTTCGTCGAAAATAAAAAACTCTGGTTCCGGCCCGAAATATGCCTCATCGGCAATACCGGTTGATTTTAGATAGGTTTCTGCAAGTTTGGCAACCGATCGTGGACATCTCTCGTAGCCCTGCATGGTAGTCGGCTCGAGTATATCGCAACGGATATTAACCGTCGTATCGTCAAAGAACGGATCCAAAATTGCTGTATCTGGATCGGGCATCAACACCATGTCAGATTCATTTATCCCTTTCCAACCTGCAATAGATGAACCATCAAACATCTTGCCGTTCTCAAAAAAATCGTTATCGAGTTGAGATACGGGAACAGTTACATGCTGTTCTTTGCCTCGTGTATCACAAAATCGCAGATCGGCATAATGTGCTTCATGCTCGCTGATCAGCTCGAGCGCCTTGTTCTTGGACATAATAATTCTCCTGAATATTTCTTGTTATTGATAAACAATCTTAGCATTTCGGCTTATAGCCAATTGCTGCTGACGGTAAGTTTTCATACGTAATGCGCACCAAGCACGCCATTACGATTTCAAATATATAGTATTTTCAATTAGTTATATTTGGAAATTCTGGAGTCTTACACTAAATACTAATGTAGATGTTCCCTTCACTGCCCCGGTATGACCGCTATTTTATTACATCTCTGCCCATTATGGCAGTATAGATTCGCCCCGATAAAGATCAGCAACTTCCTCCCGTGTTCGAATGATATGCATATCGTCGCCATCAACTAGGATTTCCGTAGCTCTAGGCCTGGTATTGTAATTTGAGCTCATAGCAAAACTGTATGCACCTGAATCACAGACTGCTAGCAAGTCTCCTTGCCCTATTGCCAAACTGCGATCCTTGCCGAGGAAATCACCACTTTCACACACCGGACCGACAACATCATAAATATCAGCTGATGATGAGTTTAACCTCACTGGCACAATCTCCTGCCAAGCATCATAAAGGACAGGACGAATAAGATCGTTCATTGCCGCATCAACAATAGCGAAATTCTTCTCGTCAGTCTTTTTCAAATACAACACTTCAGTTAGCAATACCCCAGCTTTACCTATAATTGATCGTCCGGGCTCGATCAGTATTTCACAATCACTATTGCCCAAAACATCAATGATTGAGCTAATAAGATCAATATGGGTTGGTGGCGACTCATCCTTGTAACGGATACCTAGCCCACCACCGATATCGATATGCTGTAATGGTATTCCATCCGATTGCAGCTGTGATATTAACTGAACTAGCCTGTTACAAGCATCGATATACGGATCGATGGAAGTGATCTGCGAACCGATGTGGCAATCGATACCAACAATATTGATATGTTCCATCTCTGCTGCTAGGTGATATACATCTGCAGATTGGTTGATATCAATACCAAATTTATTCTGTTTTAGGCCGGTTGAAATATAAGGATGTGTCTTTGCATCAACATCGGGATTCACCCGGATAGATACCGGCGCCACCATTCCCATTTCACTTGCTTGTTTTTCCAGTACCGATAGCTCAGCATTGGATTCGACATTGAAACATTTTATGCCCGCGTTCAACGCCATGTTCATTTCATCACGACCCTTGCCAATTCCCGAAAAAACCGTTTTCTTCGGATCGCCTCCAGCCTTAATTACCCTCTCCAACTCTCCCCCTGATACGACATCGAACCCCGAACCCAATCTAGCTAAAAGATTCAGAATTGCCAGATTGCTGTTTGCCTTGACCGAATAGCAAATCAGATGAGGACGATCAGCAAATGCCTCATCATATTCACGCCAATTTTGCTCAATAAGCTGTCGTGAATATACGTAGCTAGGCGTTCCAAATTCTTCCGCAATCTGCGCGAGTGGGACACTTTCGGCGCAAAACCGATCGTTAGAGTAGTGGAAGCCCTGCATGTGATCAGCTGAAAAAAATCTGCGTTTCAGCCATAGTCACTGCCTCATCGAGAATATACAAATCACCCTTCTGACCGCAACCAGATACGGTCACTATCAGCAACAGAATAAAACCAGTCAGTATTTTGTAATAGGCGTTAGGACGAGAATTCATGCCATTCTCCGAAAAACAGGATTAGGGGAAAGCATAACAGAAATTATCGGTGCCATTAAAGCTGTATCCATTCAATTATTGATTCGAACAAAAAATATAATTGGCCTAACTAACATCATATCGGCTACGTGTATATTTGGGTAAAACATAATTAATATCTGGGATAATCGGATTTAGGACATATAGTAGCTTGCAATAACCCGTCGATATCTGATGAAATAGTGAACCTTTTCCAATTTTTGGAGTATTTACAACAATGGGTCACAATATAATCCATTTATCTGATTCAACATTTGAAGAACAGGTCCTAAACTCAGGCAATCCCGTTCTAGTTGATTACTGGGCAGAATGGTGCGGCCCTTGCAAGATGATTGCGCCTATCCTGGAAGAAATTGCAGATGATTATGCGGAAAAATTGACTATCGCAAAAATCAACATAGATGAGAACCAGGAAACACCCCAAAAATATGCGGTTCGCGGCATACCCACACTAATGATATTCAAAGATGGCGAGATAGCTGGGACCAAGGTCGGTGCTATGTCAAAATCACAACTATCTGCCTTTATAGACAGCATTATTTAGTATATAAATAGTATAAAAAACTGGACGAAGTGATAATCCCGTGCTAACTTGGCCGGTAATTTCAACCTGTCAGTAGAAGAAATCCCCCAATAAACTAGCTAGGCCCAACTCGTTTTCGCGTTTCACGCGTATACATAAACTACTTTCCCAATGGAGTTATGAACCTTACTGAACTCAAGCAGCAACCGGCATCAGAATTAATTACACTATCTGAATCACTTGGTCTTGATGGACTAGCACGCTCCCGTAAACAGGACGTAATCTTTGAGATTCTTAAAGCTCAGGCCAAAAAGGGCGAAGATATCCATGGCTCAGGCGTACTCGAAATTCTCCAGGATGGATTCGGGTTCTTACGTTCCGCTGATAGCTCCTACCTTGCCGGACCTGATGATATTTACGTTTCACCTAGCCAGATACGGCGTTTCAACCTACGAACAGGCGACAACATCGCCGGCAAGATAAGGCCTCCTAAAGACGGTGAAAGATATTTTGCCTTGCTCAAGGTAGCTGAAATCAACTTTGAGCCACCAGAAAAAGCCAAAAATAAAATACTTTTTGAAAACCTCACACCACTGTTCGCAGATGAAAGACTGACACTTGAAATTGGTAACGGCAGTACAGAAGACCTAACACCCAGAATTATCGATCTTGCCGCACCCATCGGCAAAGGACAGCGAGGCCTCATTGTCTCTCCACCAAAAGCAGGAAAAACCATGATCCTGCAATCCATTGCTCACTCTATTACCAATAATCACCCTGAATGCCATTTGATAGTCCTGCTCATCGATGAGCGGCCGGAAGAAGTTACCGAAATGGCACGATCGGTCAAGGGTGAAGTAATTTCAAGTACCTTTGATGAGCCAGCCAGTAGGCATGTCCAGGTAGCTGAAATGGTAATTGCACGGGCTAAGAGACTAACTGAACATAAAAAAGATGTAGTTATCCTTCTGGATTCCATTACCCGCCTGGCTCGAGCATACAATACTGTCGTCCCGGCATCAGGCAAGGTATTAACCGGTGGCGTGGATGCTAATGCACTGCAAAGACCAAAGCGGTTTTTCGGTGCGGCCAGGAATATAGAAGAAGGCGGTAGCCTGACAATTCTCGCCACTGCCCTGATCGATACTGGGTCACGGATGGACGACGTCATTTATGAAGAATTCAAGGGCACAGGTAATATGGAGTTACATCTTGATAGAGAAATATCAGAAAAACGGATATACCCAGCTATTTTTATCAACCGATCAGGCACCCGCCGCGAAGAAAAACTTGCTGGTACAGATGAGTTGCAAAAGATATGGATCTTAAGAAAACTTCTCCATCCTATGGAACCACTAGCTGCCATGGAATTTTTGCTTGAACGCTTAAAAGCTACAAAAAATAATGCAGAATTTTTTGATTCAATGAAACGTCAATAACTCCTATCAATGTGTTTCAATTTACCCATCTTCCCCAATCTATAAAACCGACGTAATTCTTATAACAAGTCACTGCTGTTTATATTGTGGCAAAATCTTTCTTCTAGAGTCCGGCAGTATTTCTCCGCATACAAACTAGCGTCCCTATAGCGTCTGGATTGTTCATAATCTAGATCCTCTCGAAGTCTAGGCGAACTAAACAATATTCGTCTTAACCTACCTGGTTCCATCTGGTTTCCTTGCTGATCAAGATACCGCATCATCATTATGAATTTATCAACTTCTGCCTGCAGTTCCATTTCCATCAACGTTACTGCTCGGTCATGAATGGCATTCCATGAAAGGTAAACAAAATGACTAATCCCTTCCATTGCCAGACAAAACTCATTCACGTTGGTATGATCAAGACAAGTTAGTGGATCATGCTGCTCAATGTGATTAATAATCTCTTGGTCTAGATAAAGAGATAAGTTGAGGTCCTCTGCATCTTCATGCACCAGCAATTTTTCTTTTGCGTTTTGATTAGTTGAACTGGATTCCAGATTACATGCTAGTTCTTTGTTAGTGATCAGGTAATCATAGACATTCAGGCCATTATTAATTTCATATAGCCCTTGCAAATTATCCTGAAAAGTAGATAAGTGAATGTTAGGACTCCATACAGTTGTTAATGAGACCTGATCTTGATATTAACGGGGCTTATTCCTTGCAGTTTAAGTTTTTCTGCAACTCGCGGACTTCCTGTATGCATCCAAATTTCATACAACCTCATCGTATCTGTACAATTATTTAGATTAATAATTTCTGCCACCTCAGATAATACGTCCACTATGTTTGAAAATTTCCTAGATAATTCAGAAAAAACATCTCTTAAATCTTGCGCATTTGATCTTGAACCAGAATCAGACAACACACTGTAGGCATTACCGCCCATGGAAATATAATAATCGATATCAACTAAACTGCGATTCAAGTCTCTGGGCGAACAACCCTGAAATAAACAAAGCCACATCACCCAATCGTCTAAGGTTATTTAATCTATCTTCCGGTAATTGTGATTCCAATGCATCGAAGTACATTTGGGCTAGTGGTTTGATCATGACCCCATCGGGTGTCTGATCGTACAGTCTCTCAGAGTGGATATAATTTGTCAGAAGATTGATCAGATAGGCGGTGGTTTCTGTGCAGACTTGGAGCTTTTGATTTGAGACAGCTTTCTCTACTGCACCCTGAAAGTGCTCTTGGGCAGTTATATCCATAATCAATGGTTCATGAGTATTGTCTAGCAAAGTGATCGCCTTATCGGTTATTCAAGTTGCAGGCATGGACTCAATCAGTAATCGCCATGTCAATGGATGATCAACATATACTCTCGGGATAGAATAGTGAAGCTAGCACTCGCTGAGAGTGGCTGCTTAAATAAATGTGATGGGATAAGGACCGACCAAAAAAACCCCGCCTTGTGGCGGGGTTTTTAGTACTTCTAAAAGGCCTTAGAGGCTTTTACATCATACCACCCATACCGCCCATACCGCCCCCCCCCCCCATGTCACCACCCATAGGAGGTCCGGCTTCGTCTTTCTTAGGTGCTTCAGCTACCATCACTTCCGTAGTAAGTAACAGACCAGCAACTGATGCGGCGTTTTGTAATGCGTATCTGGCCACCTTGGTAGGATCCAGAATACCCATTGCAATCATATCGCCAAACTCACTGGTCTGAGCGTTATAACCGTAGTTGCCTTCACCTTCCGCCACTTTATTTAAAATGACAGAGGCCTCATCACCGGCGTTAGTAACTATCCAACGTAACGGATCCTCGAGGGCGCGAGCTAGAATCTTGACACCAAGACCCTGATCATCATTTTTAGTCTTTACCTTTTTGACTGCCTCTATTACTCGAATAAGGGCTACGCCACCTCCCGCTACGACGCCTTCTTCCACTGCTGCACGAGTTGAGTGTAATGCATCTTCAACGCGAGCCTTCTTTTCTTTCATTTCCACTTCAGTAGACGCACCAACCTTGATGACAGCAACACCACCTGCCAGTTTAGCGACACGCTCCTGCAGTTTTTCAATGTCATAATCCGATGTGGAATCTTCAATCTGTTGGCGAATCTGTTTAACTCTGCCTTGGATATCATCAGACTTACCAGCGCC
Organism: Gammaproteobacteria bacterium; assembly: GCA_965226155.1. GTDB lineage: Bacteria > Pseudomonadota > Gammaproteobacteria > Eutrophobiales > Eutrophobiaceae. The sequence continues at coordinate 1,625,001 of OZ245331.1, read as the reverse complement.
ATCGATAACCGTCGTGTTTTCTTTTGTTATCTGAATACGTTTAGCATTGCCCAAGTCATCCAAACCGGTCTTTTCGAGCGACAAGCCAACTTCTTCTGATACCACTGTACCACCTGTCAGAATGGCAATATCTTCGAGCATGGCCTTACGACGGTCACCAAATCCAGGAGCTTTAACAGCAGCAACCTTAACGATGCCTCGCATATTGTTGACAACCAAAGTAGCAAGGGCCTCACCCTCTATATCTTCAGCAATGATCAGCAATGGCTTGCCTGATTTTGCAACAACTTCTAACACAGGCAATAACTCACGAACATTGGATATCTTCTTGTCGTGTAACAAGATGTACGGCTCTTCCAGTTCCACGCTCATGGTGTCTTGCTTGTTAATGAAATAGGGAGACAAATATCCGCGGTCGAATTGCATACCTTCCACTATATCTAATTCATCTTCAAGACTTGAACCTTCTTCAACGGTTATTACACCTTCCTTGCCAACCTTGTCCATCGCTTCAGCAATCCGATTACCAATAGATTCATCGGAATTCGCAGAGATGGTCCCAACTTGGGCTATTGCCTTAGCGTCTTCACACGGGGTAGATTGCTTTTGTAAGGCTTCTACCGCTGCTAGAACACCTGCATCGATACCACGCTTTACGTCCATCGGGTTGTGCCCTGATGTCACCGCCTTCATGCCTTCACGAATAATCGCCTGAGCAAGAACTGTTGCTGTTGTTGTTCCATCACCAGCGACGTCAGAAGTTTTAGATGCAACTTCCTTCAGCATCTGTGCGCCCATATTTTCAAACTTATCTTCAAGTTCGATTTCTTTAGCGACTGAAACACCATCTTTAGTTATTGTTGGTGCACCAAAACTTTTCTCTAGCACCGCATTACGTCCTTTGGGACCAAGCGTTTGTTTCACTGCGTTGGCCAGTATATTAACGCCTGTCACCATATGGTGTCGGGCATCGTCAGAAAATTTTACTTCTTTTGCAGCCATGTCTAGTACCTCCAAAAAAATGCTTTATTCAATAATACCCATGATGTCATCTTCGCGAAGAACTAGGAGTTCGCCTCCATCAATCTTCACTTCAGTGCCCGAATATTTGCCAAACAGGATCTTATCGCCTTTTTTGACAGCTAGGGCACGGACTTCACCGTTATCCAATATCTTGCCATTTCCAACAGCGATGACTTCACCCTGTATGGGTTTTTCTGCAGCGCTGTCCGGGATGACTATCCCGCCTGGAGAAGTTTTATCTTCCTCCACACGTTTCGCGACTACGCGATCATGCAATGGACGAATATTCATAGTTTACCAACCTCCTAAATTAAATAACTAATTGATTCTTAAATAATTTTTTAAATTGCTAGCACTCTCTGTAATTGAGTGCTAAACAATTATAGAAGAAATTGCCTGCTAGTCAAGCGTGTCCATAGGACTAAAAACAACGTGGAATGGTGACCGAAACTCAGGTCGTGCTACTGGCTTCTTTCTGGTAGTGCTCCATGAGGATATGAGCAACTTCCGGGCGAGCAAATTCAGGCGGTAATTCCTGCCCGGCGGCAAGCATCTCTCTCACCCGTGTACCTGATAACATGACAAAATCCTCTTTGGCATGATCCGGTGCATCCCGCATCATCACCACTTTATTCAACTTCGTTGAATAAGCGGTATGGTCGGCAGAAAATATCTCAATCTGTAGAGTACCTTCTGGGACAGATTTTTCGAAAATAGTCTGAGCATCAAACGGACCATAATAATTACCTACACCAGCGTGGTCTCTACCGACTATCAAGTGGGTACAGCCTACGTTCTGCCTAAAAATGGCATGCAAGACGGCTTCTCTTGGCCCCGCATAAAGCATATCAAAACCGTAACCGGTAACCATGACGGTATTTTCAGGGAAGTATAATTCAACCATCTTCCTGATCGCTGCGTCCCTAACATCGGCGGGAATGTCGCCCTTTTTTAATTTCCCCAGCAACATATGGATTAATACACCATCTGCATCTACGGCTTCTTTAGCCATTTTACATAGCTCTTCGTGCGCACGATGCATGGGGTTTCTGGTCTGAAATGCCACAACTTTTTCCCAGCCGCTGTCCTGAATAGCTTTTCGGATCTGAGTAGCAGTACGGAAGGTATTAGGAAAATCAATTTCAAAATAACTGAAATTCAAAACCTGAATCGGACCGGAAATGACATACTTGCCGTCTGAACTAAATGCTGCCACACCCGGATGGTTCTTGTCAGTTGTCCCGAATACCTTTTCTGTAATCAGGCTTTGTTGGTCGGCAGAAATCAATTCAATCGAATCAATATCCTGAATGGCAATAACCGGGTTTCCATCCACATTTGGATCTCGTAATGAGATCCTTTTAGCATCACCAATTTTTGTTATATCATCTACTCTATTCAGCACGGGGACCGGCCAAAATAACCCATCCGTTGTTTGCATTTTCTCTGCTACATTTACTGCATCATTCAGATTCATAAACCCGCTAAGTGGTGTGAAATAACCACCACCGAGCATGACGGCGTTTGCTGCAGCTGCTGAATTAACTATCACTTTAGGAAGGCTGTCCGCTTCCAGTTTTAACGCACTTCTTGTTGCATCATCAGTGACAAAAAGAGGTTTCAGTTCGTCTGTTGAATATGGATTTATCAATTATTCTCTCCGGAAATCATTATTAATCAGGGCAAATGGCAATTTAGTGGCGCTACAATAACGATCCTAATTCGAAATTCAAGAAATATTCTAGTTTCTCGATAAATAATCCCAATTTCAATACTGGCAGATCGACGCCACAACGATTATTATGGTCTCATAATTCATTAATCCTGGAGATCCATTATGGCCGAGGCAATTCCTGTTGATACAGCTGGTCCTTCTAAAAAAACATCAGAAATTATAGGCCCAACCAGTGATGAAGCAACGGTACAAATGTCTGAGCTTGATCAACAATGCTTTTGGAACGACACAGAATTCTCACAAGGTGATAAAATTTCCGCCGGCGGGCAGCAATATGAATGTAGCTTTGGACGCTGGATAGTTGCCGAGGATTAATTACACACCCATCACACCTGGGCCAGGGTGAAATATAAACTGATTGTTTTCCTTAATGATATCACCTGTCCTGAACAGGAATCTCCCATCAGCCTTATCTCTGAAGTAATATTGTAATGTTTCACGAATAGTCGGGAAAGCGAGAGAGTCCCAGGGTATCTCTTCCTGCTTATACAGTTTTACTTCCAAGCTTTCTGATCCAGGTGAAAATTCCATTTTTGCTAACCGCGACCTGTAAATCATGTACACCTGATCAACGTACGGCAGGTTAATCACCAGATAGAGATCAAGGAGATCCACTGTGGCATTTGCTTCTTCCTGAGTCTCCCGTAATGCCGCCTGGACCGTCGTTTCACCGACTTCCATAAAGCCCGCAGGCAATGTCCATAACCCGTACCGTGGCTCTATGACACGTTTACATAACAGAACCTTACCTTCCCATTCCACTATGCATCCTGTAACAATCTTCGGATTACTATAATAGATAGTGTCACAACGTATACAGATATGCCGAGGACGATTATCTTCGGCAGGAACCTTAAATATGACCTCCGCTCCACACTTACTACAGAAATTCATTGACTCTAGCTCTGATCTTTTTCCAATAACATTTCAAGTTCTGGCCAGATATTATTAAGCATCATCTGCTGAGCTTCTACCGTTGGATGTATACCATCTCGCTGCATCAACTCCGGATTCTCGGCAATCCCGTCAAGAATAAAACGTCCTAAGGTCACATATTCTGTTTTCGCTAGTTGTATATATATTTCACTGAATTTATCAATGTAAACTTGACCGTAATTGGGTGGTAACAACATTGGTATCAATAAGATCTCGCATCCTTGAGTAATCAGGATATCAATAATCCCTGCAAGGTTATCCTTGATTTCGGTCGTTTGTAGCCCGCGTAACCCATCATTCCCACCGAGCTCAATGATAGTTATGTCCGGGAGTGTATCCTCGAGTATCCTGCCCAATCTGTTTCGAGCACTGTGCGTCGTATCACCACTGATGCTGGCATTTAAAACTTTGTACTTGTACTCTTTCTTAACGAGGCGCTGTTGTAACAGGGATACCCAACCTTGCTCAATTGAGATACCGTAGCTATCGCTTAGGCTATCAGCGAGAATGAGTATTGTCTTATTTTCGGCAGTAACAGAGCCCGATGACAAAAATATTATAATTAATAATAATGTACGAAACATGAATAAATCCTCTAATACTATTTTGCAGGCTGAACAACTTACAAAGCAAGTGACCAGCCCGGCTGGACCACTGATAATCCTCCAAGACATTAACTTCTCGCTTAATCAGGGCAAAAGCCTAGCTATTGTCGGTGTATCTGGGTCTGGCAAGTCTACATTACTTGGACTGCTCGCAGGCTTGGATGTTGCAAGTAGTGGACGCGTACAACTCGACAACATCGATCTAAATACCCTGGATGAAGACGGCAGGGCAAGATTGCGTAATAAGCGGGTTGGATTTGTATTCCAATCCTTTCAGTTGCTTCGAAGCTTAAACGCACTTGAAAATGTCATGCTGCCCCTAGAATTGGCCAGTGTAAAAGATCCCGAGAAAACCGCGACACGGAGATTGGCAGAAGTTGGCCTGGCTGAGAGAATACATCATTATCCGAACCAACTGTCCGGTGGAGAACAACAACGTGTAGCAATTGCCCGTGCATTCGTCTCCAGCCCTAAAATTTTGTTTGCAGATGAACCTACTGGAAACCTTGACCAGAAAACGGCACGCAACATTATCGATCTAATATTTAAACTCAATCGAGATCATGGCACGACCCTAGTAATGGTTACACACGACCATGAGATTGCTGATCACTGTGATCGCAGACTAACTTTAGCTGGCGGCAAGATTGTTCAGTAAGCAATGAATATATTATCCCTAGCATTGAAAGCATTCTTCCGAGACTGGAGCTCAGGTGAACTAAGGCTAATCGCCTTAGCTATCATTATCGCAGTCGCTAGCTTGACAGCGGTTAATTTTTTCACTGATCGAGTCAGACGTGCCACTGAACAACAGGCAACCGAGTTACTTGCAGCCGATCTGGTTTTGCGATCCCGTGAACCTATCCCTGAAGAGATTAAAAACTCCGCACTCTCTAACGATCTAATTATTACAAATATCACAAACTTATCGAGCATGGTTGTTGCGGGCGAAAAATTACAGATGGCCGAAGTAAAGGCAGTCGAATCTGAATATCCAATTCGAGGCAAATTACGCACTTCGAACAGACTGTTCAGTGATGAAGTCGTGACCGATGAAATACCAGACCCAGGCACAGTGTGGTTGGATAATAGATTGTTTCAAATACTCGGTATAGAAATCGGATCGACAGTCAAACTTGGCTCTTCAGAATTTACTGTTACTAAACTCATTACCTATGAGCCTGATCGCGGTGGTGATATGTTCAATATCGCACCCAGATTGATGATGAATCTTGCCGATATTGAAGCTACCGATCTGATACTACCCGCAAGCCGCGTCACATATTACTTACTACTAGGTGGTGATATCACAACAATTGACCAGTTCAGACAAGGAATCGAAAACACCGGAAACATCAGGATCCAGGGTATTCGTGATGCCAGACCTGAATTGAGATCTGCGCTGGAACGAGCAGAGCAATTTCTCGGTCTAGCTGCACTGGTCAGTGTTGCATTGGCTGGCCTAGCCGTTGCCATGTCTGCACAACGTTACGTTACTAGGCATTTCGATAACTGTGCAATCATGCGTTGCCTAGGCGCAGACCAAGCTACCATTTCGAGTATTTATTTCCTGCAACTACTAATTTTATCAACGGTCAGTAGCTTGCTGGGTTGTGTAATCGGCTATTTCGCCCAGAATGTACTGACTTCTATGATGGCAGGCATGACCAATGGAGAACTGCCTGGCCCGTCTGTTATTCCTGTCTTCATCGGATTGGGGGCGGGTATAATTACCGTATTGGGCTTTGCCATGCCACAGATCCTAAGGCTACGAACTGTATCACCACTACGGGTACTTCGTCGTGACCTGACTCCACTGCCATTACGAGGTATTACTAGTTACGCTGCTGCAATAATTGCACTCGCACTACTTATTCCATGGCAATCCGGTAATATCTTGCTAACATTTTGGTCATTCTTCGGAATCTTGTTGACTGCAGCGATTCTAACGTTTTTTTCTACTCTGCTGGTACGTTTCCTCAGCAGACTCCGCTCTCGCGTTGGAGTTTCATATCGGTTTGGTCTCGCCAATGTCGCGCGAAGGTCGAACTTAAGTATCGCTCAGATCTTGGGGATAGGTTTAGGAGTCATGGTAATGCTTTTATTGACACTAGTACGTACCGATCTACTAGACAACTGGCGTGACCGGCTTCCGGAAGGCACACCAAATTTTTTCCTTATCAATATTCAATCAAGTGATGTTAATGAATTAAAATCATTCCTACAAAAGAACGGCAACACGACTGCTGAATTATATCCAATGGTGGGGGCACGGTTGTCTGCCATCAATGGTCGTAAAATTGATCCTGACAACTATGGTAACAGGGAAGCACGAAGATGGGCCCGACGCGGCTACAATCTTACCTGGGCAAACGACCTACCAAAGGCTAACAGGATAATTGAAGGGGAATGGTGGACTAATTCAGATAATCACGAACACTTATTTTCACTTGAAGAGGAAATACCTAGAGAGCTGGGAGTCAAGTTAAATGATACACTCACATTTTCTATCGCTGGTCGGGAAGTAACCGGACGTATTTCCAATATACGTAATACCGAATGGGACTCGTTTAATGTTAATTTTTTCGTGGCTGCCAATCCCGGAACACTAGAAGACTTTCCATCGTCCTATATCACCAGTTTCTATCTCCCTAAGGGAAACAAGGACATAATTATCGACCTGGTCAAGGCTTTCCCTAGCGTTACCGTCATTGACGCCGATGCACTAATTACTGAAGTCCGCAGGATAATGAACCAAGTGATACTTACCATCGAATTTGTATTCGCATTTACATTAATGGCTGGCATTATTGTGCTAATTGCAGCTTTGCAGACAACACATGATGAACGTACCTTTGAATGTGCATTGCTCAGCACTATTGGGGCCAATAGACAGCAAATACTGGCTAGCCTAACAGCCGAGTTTCTGTGTATCGGTCTGATCGCGGGAATACTTTCTGCTTTCTGTGCAACAATAGTAGAAATAATCCTCGCTGAATTTGTATTTAATATGGATATCGTCATCAATTTTTGGATCTGGATTATCGCACCAATTATTTGTACTGTAGTCATCGTGTCGGGTGGTTTGGCGGGCACGCGAAAAGTATTGTACACGCCTCCCATAGTTGCATTGAGAGACAACTGAAACTCAATTAATAATTGAAGAAAGATCCAATTATTCGAGACGAAGAAAATGAAACCTGATCAATGCGTAATATATACTTCGGCGATTTTCGATTGCTGGTCATTCAGCATATAAAGGACATTGATGGCACAAGCCCAGATCCCTATTCAGTTGAATGGTTTCTACTGAGTTATCTTAGAAGGATAGTCAAGGTGACCACAGAGCCTGCGATGCCAGGTCGTGTGGATAGTTGCATCAGGGCAATGATCAGATTTTATCTCGATAATGTCGATGATAAATCTGATCTAGGTGATAGATGTGCTCGCATCTACGATGAATACCGTAAAACGGTAAGATTGAGCCAAGAGAAAGAATCCTAATGGAAACATACATAGCATCACTTAATCGCTTTCTGGAAAAGAACAGGATACGTCTTTAATTTATTTTATATTTTCTTAATCGAGGACTAGTTCGATACAAACATGACCAAATATATTGGCAACGGTCCGATGCATAATGATTCACCACCAGTCACTGGTATCTTGATTACCAATCTAGGAACGCCCGATGCCCCAACTACATCAGCGGTCAGAAAGTATTTAGCAGAATTCTTGTCTGATTCACGGGTCATCGAATTCCCCAAAATTTTCTGGATGCCAGTATTGTATGGAATAATTCTTGTGACTCGGCCGCGTCGCTCTGCCCAAGCATATGCAAAAATATGGACAGATTCTGGCTCACCTTTGAGGATAATTCCTGAAAAGCAAGTTAATGCCTTACGCAAGAACCTGGAAGACAAATTCCAAAGTCCGTTCGCAATTGAGTTAGCCATGCGCTACGGCAATCCTTCCATCAGTAGCGCTTTAGAAAAGCTACGATCGGTAAATATCAGACGATTACTACTGTTCCCTCTTTATCCGCAGTATTCTGCCACTACCACGGCTTCAACTTTCGATGCCGTAACCAAAGTATTAAAAAGCTGGCGATGGTTACCGGAATTTAGGTACATTAATCATTATCACGACGATAGAGGCTACATAACTGCACTAGCTGAGAGTGTGCGCACTAATAGGGCAAATACTGCAAAACCAGAGAAGTTGCTATTTTCGTTTCACGGCTTGCCTAAAAAATATTTTGCTTCGGGCGATCCGTACTTTTGTGAATGTCAAAAAACGGCAAGGTTAGTCGCAGAACAGCTGGAGTTAAATAACGAGCAATGGGCCGTATCATTCCAATCACGACTTGGCCCAACGGAGTGGCTGAAACCCTATACTGATGAAGTACTACAACAATGGGCGCAATCGGGGTTAACCAATGTGCAGGTTATTTGTCCTGGCTTCTCAGCAGACTGCCTGGAAACCTTAGAAGAAATTCAGTTGCAATATAGACAAGTCTTTCTCGATTCTGGGGGAAAACATTTTTCCTATATCCCTGCATTAAATGATGGCCCTGACCATATCGATGTACTGACAAACATTATTCTCGAACATAGTCATGGCTGGACAGACAAACCAAACGATGATCAATTAAGTTTTACCAAACAGCAAGCTGAGAAATTAATGGGGCAGCAAGAGGATTTGTAAGATGACAACTCGTTACTTAGACACTTCCACCCCTTTCCAAAAAGCGACGTGGTCCTTGATGTTTTTCGCCGCATCCTTGGGCTCAGGGTAATACCAGGCTACGTCCGGGTTTACTTTTCCATTCACTTGTAAAGTATAATAGCTTGCAACCCCTTTCCAGGGACAAGTCGTATTTGAATCACTGGCCTCGAAGTACTCTTCCCTAATTGCTCCCGGAGGGAAATAAACATTACCTTCGACTATCTCGAAGGTTTCGCTTTCTGCTACAACATGATCATTCCAAATTGCTTTGGCCATTTTCTTTCCTCGTCGCTCGTGATTCGTGAATTAATATTGACACTTCTCCTCTAGCTATCATTGAAATAATTAATGACCGTGATCTTGTTCAGACACCATCCTGTCTAGAATCAAACCGTAAAATGGAGCCTCTCCGATAAAAAACCATCCTAGATGGTTGCCGCAATTGCTACAGCTTGCGATTTGCCAGGCATAACCGCTAAACCAAGTATGTTCATTAGATGGATTTCCTGTTACTAAACATCCATGTGCTTCACTGAAACAGCCTATATTATAATTTATGGCGGCCGGGTTAACACAACGATGAGTATGGGCTCCCTGTATTGAAATACACTTGCCCTGATCGGTGATGACCTGATGACAACCAAAACAGAACAATCTGTTTCCACGTACTGTATCGGATTGTTTTTCTGCTGAATCAACTGATGACTCCAAATAATCGGAAATAGAGTCAAACCAGAAAGTTAACGTAAAATCAGGCATAAGGCTGTAAAATACTGGGTTCTTCCCCCATAAATAAGTTTCTTGTATGTCACCACGAGGATTTATTACCAAGTATAGTCATGTCTCGGTAATTTAAATATTCCATGATGACATCCTGTCATTCACAATGGGATTTGCATTAAAATGTACAAGGTATTAAAAGATACTCACAAATTTCATCAGATTTAAGGAAATACGAATAATTAGCCTATGCTAACTGAACAGGGAAATTTCCGCCAAAATGCATTAAAGGTTGTATTGATTATTTGTCTTCTGAGTTCCGGTCATACCTTATCGGCAGCTACCCTAGCAGAACAGAGAGAGCAATTCCTGGACGCAAAAGTGATACTGCGTGCAGGCAAGCTGACAACTTTCACCAAGATTTCTAAGAGGATAACGGACTATCCTCTCTATCCTTATTTAATTTATGACTACCTGCGGCCGCGATTGTCCAGCGCAAAAGACAGTGAAATTATCAGTTTTTTGAAGCGCTATGCTGATTTGCCTGTAGCAAACGATTTACGCAGAGCTTGGCTAAAAATCCTTGCTCGAAAAGGGAGATGGCAGGTCTACCTTGATAATTACGTAACTCAAAAAGATGCCGTTTTACAGTGCTATCAACTGCTAGCTCGTATCCGTACTGGGAACGAAACGTTCCTGCTGGAAGATGCCAGAACAATGTGGCTCACAGGTACGTCCCAGCCGTCACAATGCGATTTAGTATTTGATCGATTAAACAAAAGCGATTTTATGACCGATGAACTGGTTTGGCAACGTATACACCTTGCCATGAACAACAGTGAAATCAGCCTGGCTAAATACTTGAGTAGAAAATTACCTGCAACCGATCAGAAATGGGTATCTCGCTGGATCGCTACCTACCATAACCCTGCCAGATGGACAAAAAATCCAGATATTGATGATAACGAGCTCAGCAGGATCATCCTAACACAAGGCATCATCCGTCTAGCAAAATCTGATATCAATACAGCTATTCCAAGATGGAAAGTATTAAAGGAAAAATTTACTTTCAACCAGGATGATATTTTAAAGATCGAGCGTACACTGGCGATACACGCCGTAATAAAAAAACATCCAAGGTCGAAGGAATTGCTGGACGACCTAGATAACCTCAACATCGATGAAGACATTTTTCATTGGCGTTTGAGAGAAGCCTTAGATAATGCTAACTGGCCTGCACTCGTCAAGTGGACTGATGGAGAAATTCCGCGTGACGAATCAATACGATTACGCTGGATGTATTGGCGCACCAGAGCATTAGAAAAGGTGGAACGCAATGAAGATACAGAAGCACTATACCACTTAGCCGCTGTTGAACGTGATTACTACGGCTTCCTCGCAGCAGATCGTATCGAGGCAAACTATAATATTTCGCATATCTCCCTTCCTGAGGATCTCGAGACTTGGCAAACCTTATCCGATTTACCGGTCATACAACGCGCAAAAGAACTATTCATTCTTAATAGTAAATACTTGGCAAGGCGCGAATGGAATCACGCAGTTAGCAGCATGACGACTTACCAGAAACAAATTGCTGCAATGATAGCAGCAAACTGGGGCTGGCATGACAGGCTGATTATTACTTTAGGAGGTGCTAAAGCTTACGACGATCTAGTATTGAGGTTTCCAATGGCCTTTGAAAATGAAATGAAAATATATGCAGTAAAGCGCAATCTCGATCTGGAATGGATGTATGCATTGACCCGCGCTGAGAGCGCATTTATGGTGGATGCAAAATCACCATCTGGTGCACTTGGGTTGATGCCAGTAATGCCGGCTACTGGTAAGGAAACAGCGAAGTCAATTGGTTTTAAGACTTATAGTAATAGATATTTACTTGAAGCGGACAAAAACATAACTATCGGTTCAGCCTATCTCAGACAAATGTTTGATAGATTTGGTAACACAGTTGTTGCAACAGCTGCATACAATGCCGGACCAAACGCAGTCGCAAAATGGTTACCCAAAATTGGGTGCCTAGAACCAGATATATGGGCTGAACAAATTCCCTACGACGAAACAAGAAAACATGTCTCGCGTATCATGTTTTTTGCAACAATATATGATTGGCGGTTACAAAATAACGTTAAACGTTTTAATCAAAGGATGGCAACTATTCAGCCTAACAATAACAACGTAGTTACCAGCCTTAGCTGCACAGAATCAACTATATCGAAGTTGTAACAAGCCATGATAATAAAAAAAATCTGCATATTGGGGGGCACCGGTTTCGTCGGGCAGACACTAGCAAACAGATTGGCCCGCGATGGTTTTGAACTACGTATTCTTACCCGGAATCGTGAAACCTGCAAGAACAACTTGATTCTTATCCCTAATCTAGAACTGATCGAAACCAACGTACATAATGCTGAACAATTAGCCAATCAGTTTGATGGCTGTAATGCTGTCATTAATCTCGTTGGTATTCTGAATGAATGGAGTAGAAATGGTGAAGATTTTCGTAAAGTCCATATTGAATTGGTAAAAAAAATTATCGATGCCTGTAGGAAAAATAATATTAAGCGATTACTACAAATGAGCGCATTAAATGCTAATGTAAACGGAGCAAGCCACTATTTGCGCAGTAAAGGAGAAGCAGAACAGCTCCTGCATGTAGCAAGCGATATCAATGTAACTAGTTATTGCCCATCTGTCATATTCGGACAGCGGGATAGCTTTTTTAATCGCTTCGCAGGCTTGCTAAAACTGCTTCCGGTATTTTTCCCATTGGCATGTCCTAAGGCACGTTTTGCTCCTGTTTTTATCGGTGATGTAGCAGAAGCTATGGCTTTAACGTTACAGGATCCGGAAAACTACGGTAAGCGTCTTCAATTGTGCGGCCCAGATATCTTTACACTAGAAGAACTGGTGAGATTCACTGCAAAAAGCATTGGTAAGAAAAAAATCATTATCCCCTTGCCAGATATCTTGTCCCGCATACAGGCTCAAATTTTTGATTTTTTTTCACCTATTCTAAAATTACTAAGTATAGAAAAGCCATTCTCAAGAGATAACTACCTATCGTTGAAAGAAGACAGTATATGCGACCGCAATGATCTCGAATTACTTGGAATCTCTGCAACCCCTATTGAAGCAGTCGTTCCTAAATATCTGTTACATTCTAACTTTAGATCACGATATTATTCCTACAGAAAACAGTCACGCCGCAACATCTAAATCATCCGGCCCTTTTCCTTCGATTAATGAATCAGAATGCTGTAACTTTGTCGTGCGCCTGTTAGATACACCAATGATTAATATCGACCAATATATAAATGAAAATACCTAAAACAAATGAATTCAAGATGACCGTATGGTCTGTTGTTTATTATTTCTGCCTGATGTGCAGTTATTTCATCATTAAACCTATACGCGATGAAATGGGTGTGGCCAGTGGGGTCGAAAATCTACAATTGTTATTCAGTGGTACATTTTTTGTGATGATACTTATTGTGCCGCTATTCGGTTGGATATCATCACGATACCAGAGAGAAAAATTCCTTCCGTATGTATATATATTTTTTATACTAAATATCATCATATTTTTTGCGCTATTTAAGTCCAATATAACTCATGTATATATCGCACGGATCTTTTATATATGGGTCAGTGTCTACAATCTTTTTGTGGTGTCGGTGTTCTGGAGCTTCCTTTCTGAAATATTTACGGCTGATCAGGCAAAACGCCAGTTTGCCATTATCGCCTCTGGTGGCACGGCAGGTGGGATCGTAGGACCAACTCTTACTACTTTTCTTGTTCCTGTACTAGGTACCGATAATCTGTTATTGGTCTCGGCAATGTTTCTTGGCATTGCGTTATTCAGCGTAACGAGACTGCATAGTTGGCATCTGAAGGTTTTAAATGCAAACAAAATATCAGACTCGACCAATAACATAAGCAAATCTCATAGTATACGTATGCCAGGAAGGCTCCTGGACGGGGTCAGACAAGTTGCAAGGTCACCATATCTAATTGGTATCTGCTCGCTTATGTTACTTTACACATCGTTGTCTACCGTTCTTTACTTCCAACAACTGACAATAGTTGACAGCCTATATGATGACCCCGCTGAACGGACCGCATTATTCAGTATTATCGAGTTACTAACTAACTCGCTCACTTTATTTTTTCAACTTGTTTTAACACGATATGCTGTCAAAAGATTTGGAATTGCGACAATACTTGCACTAGTTCCCTTCATGTTGTGTTTCGGATTCATCGCGTTATCAGTAATGCCTGTCCTAGGCGTAATAATAACAGTGCAAGTCATACGTCGTTCCGGGAACTATGCCCTTACCCGACCGGTCCGCGAAATGCTATATGTCGTACTCTCTAAAGAAGAAAAATACAAAGCAAAAAACTTTATTGATACGACCATTTACCGAGGTGGCGATATGGCCAGTGCTTGGATCTATACAGGACTAAGTGCAGGTCTCGGCCTTAGCCTGTCAGCCATCGCCCTCGTGACCGTCCCGGTCTGTGTATTGTGGACTATGATCGCGTACAAGCTTGGGAAATCACAGGAAAAACTCGCGGTTAAAAAGGCCTTACAGGATCGGGTTTTTGATAGTGGCGTACAGACTTTGCCTCCAGGACTCTAATTGTCTAATACGAAACATTAAATTTTTATGAAAGTTTACCTAGTTGGCGGTGCAGTCCGCGATAAGTTACTTGGCTTGCCTGTGAAAGACCGGGACTGGGTTGTTATCGGCAGCACACCGGAGGAAATGGAATCGCTGGGATACAAACCAGTCGGACGGGACTTCCCCGTTTTTCTGCATCCACAAACCCATGAAGAATATGCGCTAGCACGCACAGAAAGGAAAACGGGTCCAGGTTATAAGGGCTTCTCCTTCCATACATCAGCTGACGTTACCCTCGAACAGGACTTGATGCGTAGAGACATTACTATCAATGCCCTAGCCGAAGATGAGAATGGTGAAATCATAGATCTGTATAAAGGCCAAAATGATCTCAAATCAGGAATCCTCCGTCATATCTCACCAGCATTTATCGAAGATCCGCTACGCGTTGTAAGAGTGGCAAGGTTTGCCGCTCGCTTTAATTTCACAGTAGCAGATGAAACTATGGAATTAATGAAAGACTTGAGTGAATCAGGTGAGCTTGAATCGCTAGTTCCAGATCGTGTCTGGGTTGATTTTGAGAAAGCATTAGACACTCGCCATCCTACTCAGTTTTTTGAGGTTTTACGCCAATGCTCAGCATTAAAAATATTGTTTCCTGAAATAGACCAGCTATTCGGTGTACCTCAACCACCCGAACACCATCCAGAGATAGATACTGGTATTCATACCATGTTAGTACTGTCACAAGCTTGTCTACTATCAGATGATTTAACGGCCCGCTTTGCTGCCCTGGTACATGATCTCGGTAAAGGTACGACACCAAAGGATAAATTACCACACCACCATGGGCATGAACAACGAAGCGTTAAACTTGTAAAGAAACTGTGTGATCGCTACCGTGTTCCAAACCGATACAGAGAACTTGCGTTAGTCGTGGCCAAAGAACATCAAACTTGCCACAAGATAAATGAACTGCGGGCAGACACTGTTGCAAGAAAATTAGATTTGATTGATGCTTTTCGCCGCCCGGACCGATTTGAGCAATATTTGAAGGCGTGTGAAGCAGATGCTAAGGGTCGGACAGGTTTTGAACAAATCAACTATTACAACGCTGACATATTCAGAAAATACTATGAAGCGGCGAAAAATATTGACACTCAGTCATTGATTGATTCAGGATTGGAAGGAATAGAACTAGGGAATTCCATACGTAAAATGCGTATAAAAGCAATCGAAGCAGTTAAATCCTCCTAAGTCAGGCTCTACAAAATGGATTAAAGATAAAGGAATATTTTTACCGAACGCTATTATATCCGCAATAATTCAACTAAACTCAGCCTGCTTTTTGAGGTCTCAATACTATCAATCCCATATTTAAAACTATAAGAACGAACTATGACAACTGATAAGAACAATTTACTCGTAAGAGCTCTGAAAAAAATGTCGATGATTGAGCCACATGAATTGAAGGCGACTATCATTGCTTTCTGCTTTGTTTTTATCATCATGGCAGCTTATTACATTCTACGACCAGTGCGAGATGCTATGGCAAGTGACTGGACTGATAGAGAAGTCAGTTTCCTATGGACACTTAATTTTTTTATTAGCACTGGGGTAGTGGCACTATACGGTTTCGCCGTTTGCAAAATAAAATTCAAATACTTGGTTCCCACTGTATATGGTTTTTTTTCAGCAAGTTTTATTATTTTTTATTTCGCTATTGCAACCGTTAATGACCGAGAACTAGTTGATAAATCATTCTATGTCTGGCTAAGCGTATTCAGCCTGTTCCATATATCGGTTTTCTGGAGTTTCATGAGTGATCTTTTCAAAACCGAACAGGCTAAACGATTATTCGCCGTGATTGCCGCAGGCGCTAGCGCTGGCGCCTTACTCGGCCCTATTCCATCGATGTTTGCAACGGTGATCGGTACTGATCAGCTAATGCTGATTGCGGCTGTCATGCTACTCATCCCTGTCCCTTTAATCTTGTACTTGGGTAAGCTCAAGATTACCGATTTACATAATGAAGATGTCCATGCTGACCTCAGCTCTGCAAAAATAGGCGGCAACCCTTTTGCTGGTTTCAAATTATTCTTTACCAACCCTTATCTGCTGGGGATCGGTATTTTTATTTTCCTGTATACCATGATCGGATCTTTTGTTTACTTCGAACAAAAAAACTTACTTGCGCCCTTTGAAAAAGATGTACGCACCTCGATGCTTGCTAGCGTAGATTTTATAGCCAATATATTGACTTTTGTACTTGCGTTTTTTGTTACCGGCCGCTTGGTATATAAATTTGGAATGGGAATTACACTAGCACTACTGCCAATGTTCGTTATTGGAGGCATGATCATCCTCGCGTTTGCGCCAATTATTATGGTTGTGTTGGCATTACAGGTTGCAAGACGAGGCGGTAACTATGCGATAACGCGGCCAGCTAGGGAAATGTTATATACCGAGGTTGATCGGGAAACACGATTCAAGGCTAAGCCTGTCATTGACATTGTCGTCTATCGAGGTGGTGATGCCATTAGTGCATGGCTGTTTACTGGCTTATCAGAGGTAATAGGACTTGGTATGGCCGCTATAGCGTTAGTGGGAGCAGGCGTATCCGCTGTTTGGGCAACAGTCGGTCTCTTTCTAGGCAAGGTCTACGAAAAGAAAAGCCCTAAAACCAGTTTGAAACAGCAAGAGACTACCTGATAACTTAGATCCCGTTTAATATAAAATGGGATCGTGAATCAGATATAAAGATAGATAAGTAGTAATCCCAACAAGATCCTGTATATGACATAAGGTGTCAACCCTGTCATCTTTAGAAACTTAAGGAAGAAATGCATAGTGAGCGTGGCAGTCACACACGAAGCAAGGATGACTGTCAAAAAAGCTATCCATTCGACTTCAAAGGGTGAGCTAACGAGATTATAAGCTTCATACCCACCCGCCAGGATAATTACCGGAATAGATAACAGAAATGAAAAACGTGACGCTGACTCACGATCTAAACCGAGAATTAGGCCTGCAGTAATGGTTATTCCAGAACGTGACGTACCCGGTATCAAGGCGAGTGTTTGCATCAAGCCTATTATTAAAACATCGCGCCAGTTGAGACTGATTTCATCCCTAGATCTAACTCCAGATTTATCGGTCCACCATAACACCAAACCGAACAGGATAGTGGCGGTTGCAATCACTAGTGGATCCCGATAATATCTTGAGATGATATCACTGCCGAAAAACCCAGCAGCACCCACCGGCAGAGTAGCAACTAACAGAAACCAAACAAACTTGCCCTCTGGATCTTGGTAACTAAAACCTGAGCTTAACCATGCCTTACACATCTTCTGCAGTTCTTTACGAAAATAAAATACAACTGCTCCTAAAGTGCCAATATGTGCGGCGACATCCAATGCCAATCCCTGATCATCCCAACCCAGAATCTTCGGCATCAGGATAAGATGAGCTGAACTTGATACAGGCAGGAACTCGCTAAGCCCCTGCACTAAACCTAGAATAATAGAATGAAAAATATCCAATTCTAATACTTAAAAATCAGGTAGAAGACAATCGAGGCTATTTGCTGCTCTGTCATAATCGATATTGATGATCTGCAAATTCAAAACCTGACAATGGTTTATCAATATTTTTGGACAGTGCCATCACCTTACACTGCTCTCCCATTCTACCAGGCAACAAAAGTTGCATTGCCTGATGTGAATGTTGTGTACGAAGTTTATCATCACTGTTTCCATATTCCTCGATTATAGTATGCAAACCATTTCCAATCAGAAAGTTTGACTGGGTGGTAAACCCACCTAGTTGCAATCCTATGGAAGTAGCCGGCTCAGCGATTGCGGAAAAATCTACTGATGAGGTAATGTCTTGCAAGCCGACAAAGACAAACGGATCAGCGTGGGCACGATGCCGATAATAACATTGCAACGTACCATCAATACGTTGTGGATGAAAATACTCCCGGCGAGGATAGCCATAGTCAATCAGTATTATCCATCCTTCATCTAATAAAGATGACAAAGATGTCATCATTGCTGTCAGCGACATATTAATTTCTGTCACATAGTCTTCAGGCAGATATTCAGGTAATGTGGAAACGATATTATTTACTTTTTCAGTAAGATCGCTTTCCATCGGCTGCGTCACCCAATTGAACATCTCCTCTTTGATAGAAACCTGCAGTTCGTGAAAAACACCATTGGTATTTCTAACACGGTGTACTGGCATTGCATCAAGCACTTCATTAGCGAGGATAATCCCTTTGAATGGCTGATCCGGTAATTTATCCAACCATGTAACGAGTGCGGCAAGATCAGGAAGCGTATCTATCAGTAACTCGCGCTGGCGCTCGCGCAAATCGGCACTGGGCTCCAATATCAGATAAGCGCTAGGTAAAGAATCTCGGCGCTGCAATTCATCCAGAATATCCCTAGCCATGATCCCTGAGCCTGCGCCCAGCTCGAGTATTGTCGTTGCTTTAAACTCCCTGATAATTTCTTCGCATTGCCTTGCTATACAATATGAAAACAGCGGTGACATTTCCGGCGCAGTAATAAAATCGCCATCTTCTCCAAATTTTCTCGCCCCAGCACTGTAATAACCTAATCCGGGTTGATACAGCGCCATCTTCATGAATTCTGCGAAGCTTATTTGCCCACCATTCTGGCTGATTTCTACTGCAATCTGGTCGACGAGGCGGCGGCTGATCCCCTCAGCAAACTCATCAGGTCGAGGCCAGTTGTGGATATCGGATGTCTCGGTATTTTTCAGATAGTTCACGAGTTCGGTCTAGATGATTTGCATTACCCGATAGGATAGCGCTTTAATGTTCATGGAATTATCATCATACCCAAGCTATGGAAACCAAAACAGTCCTTATTACTGGCGCCGCACAAAGATTGGGGAAAGCTATTGCCCAAGATATCCATTCCTATGGAATGAATGTCATTATTCATTACAAATCATCTGCAACATCCGCAGATAATTTGGCAAATTCACTTAACGAGATCCGCCAAAATTCCGCATTTGTATTAGAGGCTGATCTTCTCAACATTGATAATTTCAACAGCCTTGCTGAAAAAGCCAACGGCTTTACTGGCAGACTTGACGTACTCATAAATAATGCTTCGATGTTCTATCCCACGTCAGTTGTATCAACAACACAAACTCAATGGCAAGAACTGATCGGTACTAATATGAAGGCACCCTATTTCCTCTCGCAGGCATGTCATCAGTATCTGCAAAAATCAAATGGTTCTATTATAAATATCACTGATATTCATGGTGTGCTTCCACTCAAGAACCACCCGGTATACAGCGCTGGAAAGGCAGGGTTGATCATGCTGACAAAGGCATTGGCAAAAGAACTGGGCCCGGCAATCCGTGTAAATGCCATTTCACCCGGTGCCATACTCTGGCCTGAAGACTTAAGTGATCAAAAAAAGCAGGAGATACTTTCACGCACAGTGATGAAACGCCAAGGAAATACAGATGATATAACTAGTGCAGTTCGTTTTCTAATTCAGGACGCTGACTATATAACGGGGCAGGTATTGACTATCGATGGAGGCCGTACACTGTTCTATTAAATAAGTATAAATGATCAAGATTATTTAAACTGCGGAAATTCACTCTGCAAAAACCATTTTTTCGATTCAGGTTCATACCACCAAGTCTGATTGAGGGTCGACTTTCTTAAGGGTACCGTAATCTACCCGATAGTAATTTAATTCTCCCTTCACAACAGCTTCGGTTATATCTTCATTTGATGTTTTTCCCATTATGGCAAACCCGGTAACGCGAAATGTCTCCATGACAGATAGATCCAACTCTGTCTTACTGCCGTCCTGTCTTACATGGTAATCAGCTGCATCGCTAGGACGAGACCAACGTAATGCAAAAGCATATTCATTAATTGCGTAGTCGAGGTCTTTTACTTTTTTCTTGACCTGCCCACCACTACAGGAAATTATGGTCAATAGACAACTCAATATAAGAATTTTTTTTAGCATCTGTTACACCTTCACTATAATCTTGGTCAGATCTTAATACACCTTTATCCGCTATTCATCAACGGAAAAATCTAATTCCCATATTTCCTGATCATCCTTTTCGAATGCTTGCCAAATGTCAGAAATCAGTTCACCTGATTCTGGATGGGCGAATTCAGCTGCAATATCAGCCAACGGCCCCAATATAAAAGAATAATCAACTATATCTGCTCTCGGGATATCCAATTCATCCGTATGACAGACCAAATCACCATAGATCAACAAATCGAGATCGAGTGTTCGTGATAAAAGCGTGGGTAAATTCCTTACACGACCATGGTTGTTTTCTATTTCATGCATGGATTCCAGGAGCATTTGCGGAGAACTATCAGTATGAATACCAATGACTAAGTTATAAAAATTATCTCCTTCAAACCCATACGCCTTGCTTTCATATACCGGGGATATTAATAATTCTCCAAAAAGTAATCGTAACGATTTGACACCAGTACGTATATTTTCTTCACGGTTGACGTTACTCCCTATTCCGATAAATACCGGTATCATGACCTGTCATTTTCCACGCTCGATGATGACCCCAACATCACGAACGCCTCTAACTGCACCCTTTTTATTCAGACGTATTCGGCACCATGGAACATTGAATTCATCTACTAAAACGGATGCCACTCTTTCTGCAAGGGTCTCCACCAGCTCAAACTCGCTCTCGCTAACAAAAGTAATTAAGCGTTTCGCTACTGCTTTATAGTCGAGTGTATTATCAATACTGTCAGTTTCAACCGCCTTTCTAATATCAGTTGCCATCTCGATATCGAATATCACGGTTTGTTTAGTTCGACGTTCCCAGTCAAATACACCGATAATGGTATCTATACGAAGATCATTAAGATATACAATGTCCATAACACGGAACAATTTTAGAAATTTGATTAAGGGCGGTTAGAATACGGGAGTTGACAACCGAAATACAAGATTTGTAACTTAATTTATGACAATAATTTCTGAATCAGTATACAGAGCATTAACCATTGACCATGCACTATCATACTTGCAGTTAAAAGATATACGGCGGATATCTTGATAATATTAAATACAGCATTAGTACTAATTGCCTACTTGACTGGATCAATTACCAGTGCAGTCGTTATATGTAAAATTTTCGGCTTGAGTGATCCACATAGCGCCGGCTCAAACAACCCGGGCGCCACTAATATGTTAAGACTGCATGGCAAAAAACCCGCAGCATATACCCTAGCTGGAGATTCAATTAAAGGAATACTGCCAGTGTTGATTGCACATGCGCTAGATGCGCCTCATACAATAATTGCACTAGTCGGTCTGGCTGCATTTCTTGGGCATATTTTCCCCATTTTTTTCAAGTTCAAAGGTGGCAAAGGTGTCGCAACCATGATTGGCGTACTGATAGCGACAAACTGGCTGATCGGCCTATTGATAGTCCTGAGTTGGTTGTCTATCGCAGCGCTGTCTCGGTATTCATCAGTCGCTGGTATAAGTATGGCAGTATTAGCACCGTTATACGCCTACTTGCTGCTGCCAAGTATATCCTACGTAATCTGCTTTTCGGCAATGGCCACTATTTTAGTCTGGCGTCACTCATCGAACATACACAATCTGATTGCTGGCACTGAAACAAAAGCTTAATTTTTGCGGATCGACGCTAAGCGTTCAACTCGTTATCAGCTGAAATGGGCCATCTTGGATGAGCGGTAAAAGCAAGTGGTTCAGTATGGCCTTGTTGTAATCGCAAACAGCCCGCATAGGCGATCATGGCGCCATTGTCGGTACAAAACTCCGGCCTTGGGAAATAGACCCTGCCACCTGATTTACCCACTTGCTCAGTTAGTCGTTGTCGTAATTGGATATTGGCACTAACACCACCAGCGGCAACCAGCGTATATATATTGGTCTCTTCCATTGCCCGTTTACATTTTATAACAAGTGTATCAACTACAGCATCGATAAAAGCGCGGGCAATATCTGCACGAGTCTGTTCATCGTTCGCTGATTCCTTGACTGTATTCACCGCATGAGTCTTCAATCCACTAAAACTAAAATCCAGTCCTGGCCGATCTGTCATAGGACGTGGGAAAGAAAAACGATCTGAACTACCAGCTTCCGCTAACTTAGACAAGGCTGGCCCACCGGGATAATCTAAGCCGAGCAATTTTGCTGTTTTGTCAAACGCCTCACCTGCCGCATCATCTAGCGATTCACCTAATAACGCGTAATCACCCGGGCCATTAACCTTGACCAGTTGCGTATGACCTCCTGAGACCAGCAATGCAATAAACGGGAACGACGGTGGGTCCTTTTCCAGTAAGGGAGCAAGCAGATGCGCTTCCATATGATGTACACCAACCGAGGGTATGCCCCAACCAAAAGCCAAACTGCGTCCTACTGCGGCGCCAACCAATAATGCACCTATTAACCCTGGGCCTGCCGTATAGGCGATACCATCTAACTGGCCCTGGGATACAGCTGCCTTGTCCATAACTTCCTGAATTAACGGCAATATCCGCCTGATATGGTCACGTGAAGCGAGTTCTGGCACCACACCCCCGAATTCACGATGAAGATCCACCTGGCTGTTAAGGACATGTGCTAACAATCCATCCTGGGCATCGTAAATGGCCACTCCGGTCTCGTCACATGACGTTTCAATACCTAGAATCCGCATAAAAACACCGTTTTATTATTAAAATCTTGCAATTAGCCATTTTCTCACTAAAATCACCCGCTTTTCACCCATCATAGGACACTGGAGAACTAACAACCTAATGCCGTCGGTTAAAGTAAGAGAAAACGAACCATTCGATATCGCGCTTAGACGCTTCAAGCGGGCCTGTGAAAAAGCCGGAACCTTAGCAGAAGTCCACCGCCGCGAATTTTACGAAAAACCCACTCAGGTTAGGAAACGTAAAGCTGCAGCTGCAGTAAAACGTAACCAAAAACGGGTATTCAAGGATCATTCGCGACTTACTCGCCAGTATTAATCTCGAAGTACTCCACCTAAGTCACCATGTCAGACCTGAAATCACGTATACAGGACGACGTTAAGTCGGCCATGCGTAATAAAGATTCTGGAAGACTGACGACTCTTCGTATGATAACAGCTGCTATTAAGCAAATTGAAGTAGACAAACGGATCGAGCTTGACGATACAGCAGTGCTGGCAGTTCTGAACAAGCTATCCAAACAGCATCGTGAATCTATCAAACAATTTGAAAATGCTGGCCGAACAGATTTAGTTGAGAAAGAAAAAGATGAACTGGATATTGTACAGTCCTATCTTCCCCAACAACTGAGTGAAGACGAAGTAACACTTCTGATACAATCTGCAATCACTGAAACCGGAGCAGAGTCTGCTAAGGACATGGGCAAAATCATGGGGCACCTGAAACTCAAGGTTCAGGGCGGATTCGATATGGGCAAAATTAGTAGTATGGTTAAAGCCCTGTTGAATCAATAATCCAATCAACTGTGTGAATTGTCCGGAAGTCTGCCCTGTCGGCAAACTTCATGCCCTATTCTCATACCTTGGGCTAAACTGAATGGTTAATTATGGCCGAAAGAATCCCACAATCTTTCATAGACGGTCTACTGGCCCGTACTGATATCATCGATATCATCGATAGCTATGTCCCTTTGCGAAAGGCTGGAAAAAATCATCAAGCACGTTGCCCGTTCCACGACGAAAAAACTCCCTCATTTTCAGTAAGCCAGGAAAAACAATTTTATCACTGCTTCGGCTGCGGTGTGAGCGGGTCTGCTATTACCTTCCTCATGGAATATCACCACATGAATTTCATCGAAGCCATCGAAGATCTTGCGAGCCGCGCAGGTCTCGAGGTACCGCGTCAACATGGGGCTCCAGTTAAGGAAGAAGGGCTATCGGAACTCTACGAACTAATGGAGCTTGTCGTTCAACACTATTGTAAACAGCTACGTGAGCACCCCGATGCATCACGTGCCGTCAAATACTTGAAACAGAGAGGCATCAGCGGGAAGTTGGCAGAGGAGTTCGAAATCGGCTATGCCCCGGCTGGTTGGGATAACCTCATACGTCAACTGGGAGGATCTGATTCCGCTAATCGTCGCCTCGACAAGATTGGCATGACCCTGAAACGCCAAGTAAGTGGTTACTATGATAGATTCCGTGACAGGATAATGTTCCCTATCCGCGACCAACGAGGACGGGCTATCGGTTTTGGTGGCAGGGGACTCGGCGACGAAACGCTAAAATACCTGAACTCACCTGAGACTCCCATATTTCATAAGGGAAAAGAGCTCTATGGTCTATACCAAGTCAGGCGCAGATTCAAAACCCTAGATCAGTTATTCGTGGTTGAAGGGTATATGGATGTCCTCGCCCTCGCCCAATTCGATATCCACAATGCCGTTGCCACATTAGGGACCGCGACCACCCCGGACCATCTAGATCGCCTCTTCAAAAACACCAGCCAAGTAATTATCTGTTTTGATGGTGATGAAGCGGGTAAAAAAGCTACATGGCGAGCAATGCAAACCGTGCTGCCGCAATTGAAGGAAGGCCGTCAGTGTTTTTTTATGTTCATGCCAGACAATACCGACCCGGATGATTTCGTACAGCAACAAGGTGCCGATGCCTTCCAAAATAAACAGAACTTCACTCCGCTTTCAGACTATTTAATTAATACCCTTAAACAAGGTAAGGATCTATCAACTCGTGAAGGACGATCGCGTTTTATTGATGAGGCCATTCCTTTTGTCTCATTATTACCGCAGGTGGCTTTGCGTCAGCTTATTTTGCGTGACTTAGCTGACATTGCCCGGATTCCGGTCTCTGATTTAGAACCTTTGATCAGCAATCAGACTAAACCCTCATCACGCCCACGTTTCCTCCATCGAGGTAGCGGACAAGACAGGACAGCCATTACCAGTATTATTGAATTGATCCTGCACAAGCCCAGTATGGCAATGTTGATCGATGACCCCGCGGAATTGGCCGATTTTCCTGTTCCCGGCGCCCCTTTTTTAAAGCAATTGGTGGAACTGGTCCAGACACGACCGGACATTACCTGTGCTGGGATCATTGAAAACTGGCGGGAGACACCCTATGCCGCTCGACTGAGCGAAATCGCGTCTAATAGCGATGAGATATTGTCGACACTGGCTGATCCAGACAAGCAACTACTCGATGCTTTAGACAATCTCAGACGAGAAAGAGATAAACAACAACGACAAAAATTGACTAATATTAATTCTATGAGCGACCTGACTGAAAAAAGCCGAGAGCTACTACGTAAGACCGGATCTGAACGGAATAAACCGCCTAAAAAGTAATTTCACCTGGAATGGTGCATGGCAATATGCTATACTATTCGATTGCTTTTCCACCTTTTATTATTAACGATCAAAGACTTATACTATTATGCCTACAGCACTGACTGAAAACTCGGATACTGGAAACTTGAATCCTATCCTGGATTCGGATGACTCGGATGAAGTATCCCAGCTCAAAATCCTGATCGCAAAAGGTAAGGATCAGGGTTTCCTGACTTATCACGAGATAAATGAATCACTTCCTGCCGGAATTGTCGACCCTGAGCAGATCGAAGAAATCGTCAATATGATTAACGATATGGGTATTGAGGTCCATGAATCTCCACCTGATCTCAATGCATTAATGGCTGCGTCAGGTGAGGCTCAAAATTCAGATACAACGGGCAACATTATTAATGTTGAAAATGAATTTGGACGTACCACTGATCCTGTCCGTATGTATATGCGCGAAATGGGTACTGTCGACCTGTTGACACGTGAGGGCGAAATCAAGATCGCTAAACGTATCGAGGAAGGGATCAAGCAGGTCCTCACTGCATTGTCTCTCTATCCTGGCACCACACAGATGCTTCTAGATGGTTACACAAGTGTCGAGAGAGAAGAATTAAAACTATCTGACCTCATCGTCGGCATAACTGACCAAGAAGAATATCCAGACAGTGGAATTGCCCCCGGCCAAGATATTAATGCTTCCAATAATGCGAACGGTGGCGACGAACAATCTGAAGAAGAAGCCCAAAACGCATTAGATGCAGCAAAGGAAAAAGCCAATCTTGTTGCCATCGAAAATATAGGAGAGATTAAAAAAGTTTCCGAAAAATATCTAAAATCGGTAAAGCGAAATGGCCGAAATCATAAGAAGTCGATTGCGCTGAATGAAGAGATCACCGAGAAGTTTCTTGAGATTAGACTAGCTCCAAAATTTATTGAGCTGTTGACAATTAACGTTCGGAATTTGGTTGATCAGATCCGTACCGCTGAACGTGAGATTATGCGCCTTTGCATTAAAAAAGCAGGTATGCCTCGCAAAGATTTCATCTTATCGTTTCCCGGTAATGAATCTAATACCAAATGGATAACTAATCTGTCACGGACGAGAAAACCTTATGCCAAGAATCTAAAGGAAATCGCCAAAGACGTTATCAAGATTCAAGGAAAACTCGCTACAACTTTTGATGAGAATATTCTTGAAATAGCTGAAATTAAGGAGATAAAAAGGAAGATTTCTATCGGTGAAGCCAAGGCCAGGCGTGCTAAGAAAGAAATGGTGGAAGCCAATTTACGGCTAGTTATTTCGATTGCCAAAAAATATACCAACCGAGGTCTACTGTTTCTCGACCTTATACAGGAAGGCAATATTGGTCTTATGAAGGCCGTCGACAAATTCGAATACCGACGTGGCTATAAATTTTCTACTTATGCAACATGGTGGATAAGGCAAGCCATTACTCGTTCGATCGCAGATCAGGCTCGCACGATACGTATACCGGTACATATGATCGAAACCATTAATAAGTTAAACAGGATATCTCGCCAGATCCTGCAGGAGAAAGGCCGGGAACCGACGCCAGAAGAACTGGCAGAAAAAATGGAAATGCCTGAAGACAAGATCAGAAAGGTATTGAAAATAGCTAAGGAACCCATCTCCATGGAAACACCAATTGGCAATGATGACGATTCACATCTGGGTGATTTTATTGAAGACATTAATTCACTTGTTCCAAGTGATTTTGCCAGCTTTGAGGGATTGCGTGGAGCTACCAAGGAAGCCTTACAGGGCCTGACCGCAAGAGAGGCAAAGGTATTGAGAATGCGATTTGGTATAGACATGAATACTGATCACACCCTAGAAGAAGTCGGCAAGCAATTTGACGTGACTCGCGAACGTATACGTCAGATTGAGGCTAAAGCGTTACGCAAATTGCGGCACCCAAGCCGTTCTGAAGAGCTAAAAACATTTCTGGATCAATAATCGGAGATTAAATCAAGGAAATCGATTTCTTCAATCTCCGATTTTCTCTTTTTGCGTTTAACTTTAAATTTTTCCTGTAGTCAGTAAATTAACACGTAGATATTACGGGGCCTGTAGCTCAGTTGGTTAGAGCAGTGGACTCATAATCCATTGGTCGGAGGTTCGAGTCCTCCCGGGCCCACCAATTAAATCAATAAGTTATAGGTATTCCACTATAATGGAAATAATTTTCCCCTAACTATTCCCTAATATCGATTACGAGAACTGTAGGTTTTGGAATAGTAAGGCCCCACCCATTTGGCACACTCCCGGTGGGTCTGGGACTCCTTCCGGTCTCTCAATTTAAATCAAATGCGAATTTTTTAACCCGTTGTAATGTCTGCTTTGTGCCAATAGCGGACATTAGCGTCTACAAGAAGGAACAAGAAATAACGATTAAAAAGTATAATTTATACGGCAAGGTTACGGCAGGGTCTAAATAGGGCAGGTTTTCGGAGTTCCTAAGAAAAAAGATTCGTAGTTGGGGCAGGACACGAGTAAAGTTCTGCTTGCCAACTACGTAATTATATACTTTAAGATCTGAAAATGATCAATAAAATTAAGAGATTAATTCATACTGCTTTTATATTCTTGACCACCAAGACTATATCTGATGATTACATTAATTGGCTTACTGCTGCCAATTCAGGGTGGTTGGATAAAGGTAACATTTACTCTTTGGATGTTGCCATTAGAAACCTTCCAACGGATAGTCCTATACTTGAAATTGGTAGTTTCTGTGGGCTTTCTACAAATGTGATTAATTATTTTCTGTCAATTTATGGGAAGAAAAATAAAATTATTACTTGCGATAAATGGATTTTTGGATTTCCAAATAATTTAGAGAATCCTGGCAAACTTGGCAAAAGTCAGATTTCACATCAAGAGTATTGTGACTTTACAAGAACAACATTTAAAAGAAATGTTGAATTCTTCTCGCGAAATAACAAACCCTACACTATAAGTTTAATATCAGATGATTTTTTTGCTCTTCGGGAAAAGAGTGCGAAAACTTATGACATTTTTGACAGAGAAATTAAACTTGGCGGAAAAATTAGTTTCTGCTATGTAGATGGCAACCATTCTTACGAATTTGTAAAGAGGGACTTTGATCACATCAATCAGTATTTGGAGTTAGGCGGTTATATTCTATTCGTGAATTCAATTTGTAAGTGCAACTCAATTAGGTGGCACGAACGGCAAGCTGCGGTAGCATCCTTACCTTTCGTTCCAGCAAGGAAGAGAGGCACAGATGAGACACTACACACAGCTTACCGAGCATCAACGTTACCAGATTTACGCCCTGATGAAAGCAGGACATACACAAACGGAGATAGCCGCCTTGATAGGCGTGCATAAATCTACTATTAGCCGTGAACTCAGACGCAACCGTGGCTTGAGAGGCTATCGACCCCGCCAAGCTCAGTTGCTCCGGCAAGCGCGTCGAGAAGCCAGCCAACAACAGCGACTCACCACGACCTTGTGGGAGCGAGTAGAGGTCTGGCTGCGGGACGAATGGAGTCCTGAGCAAATCAGTGACTGGTTGCTTAAACGAGAAGGTATCGCTCTGAGTCATGAATGGATATATCACTACATATACCAGGACAAGGCAGACGGCGGTGAGCTGTACCGGTACTTGCGTTGCCAGAAGAAACGAAAGAAGCGTTATGGTAGTTATCAACGTCGTGGGGTTCTGGTGAATCAGATCAGCATTGATAAGCGTCCCGCCATTGTGAACAGGAAGACACGCATCGGTGACTGGGAAGTGGACACCGTCATCGGCAAAGGCCATCGACAGGCGCTGGTCACCTTGAGCGAGCGCAAGTCGATGTACACCTTGATTGCACAGGTGAAACGACGAACTGCCTCTGCCGTCAGGCAAGCTATCGTGCGATTGTTGTCTAATATGAAGGCGTCGGTTCACACGATCACCTCGGATAATGGAAAAGAATTTGCTGAGCATGAGGTTATTGCTCAACAATTGAACGCGGGGTTCTATTTTGCACATCCTTATGCCTCCTGGGAACGGGGTTTAAATGAAAATATCAATGGTCTCATTCGACAGTACTTCCCAAAGAAAATGGACTCCAGCACGATTACACAAAAGCAGTTAAACTTGGTCATGAAAAAACTCAATCACCGTCCCAGAAAAACACTTAATTCAAAAACACCACATGAAGTCTTTTTTAACATCAACGTTGCACTTCAAAGTTGAATCCGCGATTTGATGATTCAGGTAAAACTAGTATTTACAGTTTAACGAGGATTATGAGCTAATTTTAAGGAACCCTAATTATCTTTTCAAAAAAATTGCCTAAATAATTAGAGACAGACCACGGTTAATATAGAACTGACTTTAATACACTCAATATTGATTAATGATTGACACATACGGCATGACTAAAACTGGTAGGCAAATAGATTTAGATAGGAATATCGAATTCTTGTCAGTGTATTTAAACAAACAGTAATTGTCCGCTTTGGGTCGAAAGCGGACATTGTGATAAAAAGGATATAAATAGATAATGCTTGGCTAGTAATTAATTTTCCCGGGGAATCCATGACCGAAAATATTGACCCAGATATCCAGGAAACTTCGATTGGCGCAATCGAGGATCCTGAGCACTGGGAACCATGGGAAACCTGGTTGTGCGTTGGTAGCATTACCTTAGGGATCGCTGGTCTCGTCGTTCTCGGTATCATTGTCAATTATTACTTCCTGTAATTTAATGACTAATTGTTTAAATTCTAACCTTGCTGATTCCTTGGAAATTATCCTCAGTCATGACGGTGAAAACTGGATTGCCAATGATAATGGATCACAGCTTCGAGGTCCAACACTTGAAGATCTAGACCGTGCCCTAATTAGATATCTTAAAAAAGGAAGGATGTTTAAGGATCATGTGAAGGTATTTATGCGTTTTGACATGACGTCCATACCACGCTGGATGCATCAATACAGCGGGCATTATTTTAATCGGACAGTCACCTTCTCACTGCAAGCTGGTGATCAATCCAATGAATAGAATTAACCGAAATTGGTATTCCGGGATGACCACTACAGAAGACTGGTGGGCGGTCTGGCTAGGTATGATCTTATTTCTAGCTGGCTTGGTTTCTGTATCCGGATACGACATGGTCGGTTGGATGGCAAAGGTACAAACCTGGTCCGAATTCAGCCCAGGAAATGTCCTGCAAGCTGCTGGCTCAGCGTATGCTAACTGGTCACCTTTTGCTTCATTTGCAATGACCTATTTGGTGTTTACGTCACTTGTTTGCCTTGGTGCTGCGGCCATGCGTTTGAACCTGAAGCGCTTTTTTCTGGGATGGACTGTGTTATTCATCATTACCTGGGTGGTCTGGATCATTGGTTATGAGGCACATCTAAAGGCAACACCTAATCAATTCCAAAAATATAGCATTGCATGGAGCCTCTCCTTAGGTGGAGGCGCTTCCTATTTGCTTGCGCTAACTGTAGGCCTGATTATCGGTAACTTTTTTAAACCATTAGCAAGATTTTTGCAGGAGGCCGCTAAACCGGAATGGTATATCAAGACCGCTATTGTGCTCCTCGGTATCAAGGTTGGTTTGATGTCTATGGAAGCAGCGGGATTTGCATTTGAACTGGCGGTAGCTGGCATCTGCGCAGCATTTGCAGCATACCTCCTGTTCTGGCCAATAATGTACACACTAGGTCGGCGGCTGTTCAAGTTACCACGTCAATGGGCGGCTGTGTTGGCATCTGGCATTTCTATCTGCGGAGTCTCCGCCGCTATCGCCACAGCAGGTGCCATCAGAGCAAAGCCTGTTGTTCCCGTTCTTGTTTCAATGCTGATTATTGTATTTGCGATGGTGGAGCTAGTTATTCTTCCCGGTGTTTATGCAGCGTTTGCACCTGGGGAACCTATCGTAAATGGTGCAGCTTTGGGTCTGACTATCAAAACAGATGGTGCTGACGCAGCAGCAGGCGCGATCCTTGAAGAACTTATGCGTTCCACACCTGCAGGAATGAATTGGCAAGAAGGCTGGATCCTGACAGCAGCAGTGATGACCAAATTATGGATCGATATATTTATCGGTGTATGGGCCTTTATCCTTGCATTGATTTGGATATACAAAGTCGAACGCAGGCCGGATGAGTTGAGTATAGGAATATCGGAGATTTGGTTCCGTTTCCCAAAGTTCGTTCTTGGTTATCTGCTGACTTGGTTTTTTTACTTGGGAATTGCTGTTTTTATCCCAAATTTAATTGACGCTGCACAGGTCGGCGCTAATACGGTTCAGAGCCCAATGAGAACAATGATGTTCATGTTGACCTTTGTCAGCATTGGTGTGATCACAGATTTCAGTAAGCTTAAAGGAATGAAACGACTGGCTCTGCTGTATGGCGGTGGCCTGCTGTTTATTGTCATCCCTATTGGATACCTGATCGCCTGGATCTTTCACCGCGGCATGTTACCGCCAATGATCGGTGGATGATCTTCAACCCAGCTACCCTTATCCGATAGACGAAAACTTGAGCCCCTTATAAACTGATGATTAAAAAAGAGGGAAAATTCTATGCCTAATTATATATTTGCTTATCACGGTGGGGAAAAGCCTGAAAGCCCTGAGGAAGGGGCAAAACTTATGGAGAAATGGCATGCATGGCTCGGAGGTCTCGGTGATGAGGCAGTCAACCCCGGAAATCCCGTTGGAAAATCGAAGACCGTAAGCTCGAGTGGTGTCGCAGACGATGGTGGCTCAAACCCTTTGTCAGGTTTTTCGATTGTGAAAGCCGACACTATGGATGCCGCTATCGAAATCTCTAAGGGATGCCCACACATTGAACACGGCACAATTGAGATTGCAGAGATGATGGAGATGTAGTCACTAGCCTCTCAGACCACATTATCCAATTGGTCAACTAGGTGATATAAAAAACAAATGGCTACACATGACATTATTGAAATTACTGACTATTTATCAGTAATGGTAAATGGCGATCTTAGTGTTTCTGATTTTAAAGAAATTACAGATAAGATGCTTGTGATTTGTCAGGAAAAAGACATCCATAAAGCTGTAGTTGATGTCACCGATACGGCAGGGTCTTTCTCAGACGATGACGCAATTGAGTTTGCGAAATACGCATCAGATATATTAAAAAACGCTGTTGTTAAATATGCATATGTCTATCCACATGAATTACTAACCTATTATTCACAATTCGTGGCGCAGGGAAGAGGGTTCAATGCTAGAGCCTTTTATTCAATGGAAGATGCACTGATGTGGATCGAAAAAGATTAGTATTTATATCGTAAGTAAAAAGTGAATTTTCAAGAGAGTACTCTCCTCAAAATTCACTTTTTACTGAGGGGTAGCTAATGGCGGTGACAAGCTTCTCCGAGCATCCTCCAAATCGCAAACATATGGTTCAAATGGCGTATCAGCAACCTTGAAGTAACTTCCGGTAATGGTTACCGATTCCGTGAGGTAAACTGGGTCTTCAGCCGTAATTAAAATATCCATTCCAAGACCACCCTTGCTGAGGGTATAACTTTCGATAACACGTTTTTGTGCACTTGATCCCAGTCCAGGGGCAAGACCCCATTTTACGTCGGGTAGAAATCCGACGGTATCCACCATCAGAATACCCTCATCATCAATACGAGCGATGGAATGACCCATCTGACTAGGTACAATTCCATCTGGATGCTTATCCTGATTTAAATTGAGTGTCCGTGTTACGTTTGAGTTTTGCAGAATAATTTCAATCCGATCTGCATAACGTGTCCACAAAAGCGAGTATGGATGGAAACTTATAAATGGTAATCCTCTTTCTAAGCAATCGTATGAAGGATTAGAACGGTGATCAAAGCGGGTAACCTGTTCTGCTCCAACTTTAGTTAATGGCCAATCGTTTGGCGGCAAGAAATATGCAGGACCTTCGAAGCCACGCGCCCAAGTGCCGGAAAAGTCCTGTGAAGGGCCAAAAGTCGATTTATTATTGACTATAATACTCTCATCTATTGAGGGCGACCCCACAGTCCTTCTGAGGCTTTTTGTACTAAATTTTTCTCCATTTTCAAAAACAATTTGCTCTAGGAGCATGTGGTTTTTATCTGGATTCCGGTCGGAATAACCAACAACAACGACGCTATCCCCCATCTTAATTGATTCTTTCTTCCAGCCTTGTCTTTTCAATACTGTTGGTGTGCCCCCTTCAATCAGCCAAATTTCAGTTTCATTATTTTCATTTTTTATCCGTAGTTCCATATAAACATGTGGATTTCGCCAACCATATTCGATCACTTCACCTTTCAAGGTAGTAGTAACATCATAGTGAAAGTTAGGGCGGCCATGATGTGCTATAACCGATATGGCATTGAATATAAGTACATACGTTGTAATAGTTAATAATGTCGATTTCATGTGAAAATATTAACACAAGTCTATTAGAAACACGTTGCAAAAATCCATTGTAATTAAAGAACCTCTAACTAATCAAAACACATCGACACTATTTGAATTAGTTTATAGACATATAAAAATATAATTATATGAGATTGTCGCTTTCTTTAAGTTATGATAGTATTCTACTTAATGTTACGTTTAACGTATTATCACCCTTCTAGCTAATCGGTACTCATGCGTTAATTACATCGAAGAAGTTTGCACATTACCGTGCTTTAACGCATCTAATAATGAAGTGGGAATTACACAGTGAATGTGCTCATACACAAACGAAATAAAGCAGGTGATGGAAATATTTCATTTCCACTTCTGCAATGCTGGAATCCAGTCACTCAGGTCGCCACAATTGCTGCTCAAGTTAGTGGAGGGCGCGTTTCTTGTAGAATCAAGTTCGATGACCTGATAAAAAAATTCCATACTTTCCCAGATGAACCAATGCAATCTGTCACCGAACATCGGACAGAAATTGAAAGTGCAGCAAGAAAACTGATTGAAAAAAACGACTTTCAAGAAGATGGTTCAATCCTGATCAGTTACAAGGACCTTTGAGTTAAAAATATAACCAAGTGATTTTTCTGTAATTTCGTCTTTAATCACACTTCTCACCGCAGCTATAATCCCACATACAGCACCATTTTTGTTGGCAAGTTTTACGTTCGAGACACAAGGATAGCCATTCCGAATCATATTATGATAAAATATGAGACTCAGGAAATTGGGGTAATAACATAAGTGGTCGACTTACATATTCCACTAATTATTAAGATTTGAGATTATTTAAACAATCAAAAAATAGAAAAGGAATGATAATGGAAAAAATACAATATATTAAAATTAGGCTCCCTCGTATTGATAGGATTTTCCGCTCTGTCATTCAATGCAACAGTTAATGCAGAAGAGAAGGCTGGAATTCAGCTCGGTCTACTTAAGTGTGCTGTTGTCCCTGGTTCAAGGGTGAACCTATTAATACGTTCCACCGCTGATGTCGAATGCACATTTGACAATCAGGGTACGGTTGAAAAATATAAAGGTGAAACCGGCATTGAACTTGGTCTGGATTTGAGTTTTAAGAGCAATGAGCAAATGGCATTCGCTGTTATCGCCGCCTCTGCTGATGTGAAACCAGGCGCTTATGCTATCGCAGGTAAATACGTCGGCGGCTAAGGTGCTTGTTGGCGCAGGTAACAAGAATCTGAGCCTGCAACCGCTTGCATTGGAAACCAGTGAAGGTTTTGGCGCTTCAGCCGGCATCGGCTTCCTGTACATTGAAAAAGCTGAGTAATCATTTTCGGATAAGGGTTTGTTAAATAAATATTGGCAAACCCTGATCCATTTTAAAGCTTACCTCCTGACTTTGACTATCAACTGGTAGTCAAATCTATTCTCCTAAATTCTCGTACCAACGAAACTGTTTGCTTGAGTTACTAACACAAACAAAATCAAGTCGACTATCAAGATTAAAATCAGCAGCTGAACAGCCTTGCGCGCCGAAATCATCGAGTATTTCTTCGCGTCGCCAGGCACTACCTGATGTATCTAAAGCGTAATAAATATAGATGTCTTCAGCATTATCGCCGCTGGCAATCAGTTCATCAAAGCCATCATTATTGAAATCCCCTGTTACAAGAGCATGGCCATGACTAAGAGAATCATCTATCAAGTGTCGATCCCACGAATTGGTTGGATCCCCATTATTATTTTGGGTGTAGATAACAACTAGGTCACCATGAAAAGGCTCTATTGAAGCAATAAACTTTCCGCCGTAAGGTAAATGACCTAATTGCACATCGCTCGAACCACGACGTTCCAATACATCCGACCATTTTCCCTTGGTGATGTGTTCACTTTTGAAATTTATTTTTCCTGACGAGTCTGTCCCGGTTGCCCGATGCAACCAAATACCATCAAATCCAGCCGTGAGTATGGCATCTTGTCCATCCCACTTGGCAATTTCCATACCATGTACCGTGCCATGCAAATCATCATTCACAAACTGTTTTTTAAATGTCCCCGATTGATAATAATACAGTGGAGTTGATGCATCGTATTCTGCCATCGGTTTAGTTGGAGATCCGATAACCGGAGCAACAACTAGTTCAGATTTGCCGTCATTATCTAGATCCGCGAAATACATGCGGTGTGCCATAAAAACAGTATCAAACAACTCGTATTGCCAAAGTTGTTTTGGATCTTTATTCGAGCTTAGTTTATAAATTTTCCCAAGACTATTTTCATTTAACGGCGAAAATCCTGCCGAAGTGAATATCTCTGGCGTTTCATCTCCTTCAATATCACTAGCTGTAAGTATAAACGGTGTTACTTCAAGGGCATCGCTAATCAAATGACGATTCCAGCTTGGATTTTCATACCATGCAGGTTCAGACTTTCTCATCGTTGTGAGCAATATGTCTGGACGACCATCTTGATTTACATCTGCAATAGCAGTTTTGTACCCTTCTCGAATTCCATCCTCAATAATATGTACTTTAAATCGAACTGCATTTGTTGGTTTAAGATTTGATTTTGGTTGTTCCACTCGCGCACCAAGGTCCGCACATCCTACTAAAATAAGGACATATGAAACAAGAACACATATATAGTTGCGCATAATGATAGATCTCTAAATATTGTTATCTTAGTAGAAAATATTCTAGCTGATTAGGAAGTTAGTAATGGCATCGGGCATTCGAGTGCATCTGATATTGCCTGCATTAATTCCATTTCAACCTGGATTATTTCTCCATCGACACTGACACAGACTAAACAGGCATTTAATAATTTTTGTTTGAGTAATGGCTTTAACATATTTAGCTTGTCTATGGCATTATTCAATTGATTTAGACTAATGTCTTCTTTTGGCAATAACGTTATGTTTTTAATTTCTGCCTGGCTTGTAGCTTTCGTGAAAGCCTGATTTGCTTTTTCTGTATCTGTATTCCCGGAGTAAGCTAGTACTGAAAATAATAACTCGGATTCCTTATGAAGCTTTTGAAGCTGTGAATATTTTGTTTTTGTTGGCTTAGTTGTTAAAAAAGCAACATCTAAATGACGTATTAATATTTTTTGTAAAGCCCATTCAAACAAATCAATTTTTGAATCCATTTTTATCAGCGACGTGAGATTTTTCCGAAACAATTGGAATTGCTTAAGTGACATCTCTCTCAACGCAGACAGGCTTAAATCTATAAGTGGTAGACAAATTTTGGAATCCATTTTATCGACTTCTTCTAGTATTTTACCCGTTAGCTCATAGATTCCATCATCACCAAACTCTTTCAAAGCTAACATTTGTTTCTGTCGAATTTCGATGTCATTATCCAATACTAGTGAATAAATAATGGCCCTGGCCCCATACGGATCGCGAGCTGCATCAACTAAGGGCCACGGTATCTGCTTTATCAGCGACTGAGCATAACCTAATTGCCTGTCGTTTGGTTGGCCAGCTTGGTTTAAATTATTGACTGCTGTACCTAAAGCCACACCTGTTGCGATCGTATTTACTAAAGTCTCCGCACGTTGTTGTGTAGTCAAAGTCTCTGGTTTTTCTTTAACCTGCTCGGTTGTGTCCTGCTTGAAGTAGTATTTACCACCCCACTGGGGGTCAACTTTTTTGATTCTTTTGTCGAGCGGTGGATGGGTCGCTATCAGTGATGCGAGAGAATTACTTACACCTGTCGCAAAAAAACTATGGCTGATTTCTGGTGCCGCCGGGTTTATTAATATTGAACTTGCTTGACTGCCGCCTATTTTCTTTAAAGCCCCCGCAAGACCACTCCGGTTACGGGTAAATTGTACTGCTGAGGCATCTGCTAAATATTCTCGTTGACGGCTTACTGAGGCCTTGATGATATTACCAAAGAATGTCCCAGCAAATCCGATCACCATTAATCCAACTGCTAAACCTAAGATTGCGCCTGCACCTTTGCCGTTGTTTGAACTACGTCGATGACCTGAACGTCCGACCGATCGCAATATGTAATAGCCAATAATACCAATGAGTAATATGCCGTGCAGTATCCCCATTAAACGGATATTCAGACGCATATCACCATTTATTATATGGCTGAATTCATGGGCGATGACGCCTTGCAACTCATCACGATTAAGCTGCTCAATCGTGCCTCTTGTCACTCCAATTACTGCATCACTCGGACTAAAACCAGCAGCAAACGCATTAATACCCGTTTCTTGTTCTAAAAGATAAACAGGTGGGACCGGTGTACCTGACGCGATCGCCATCTCTTCTACAACGTTTAGTGTTTTTCTGAGATTATGATCATTGGTATTTGATGGTATTAAACTACCACCCAATGATTCCGCCACCACGCGCCCGCCGCCTGATAAAATCTTTATTTTATAAAGGCTGCCAATCACGATTACCGCACTTACAACCAACCCGACCATCCAAAATGTTTCCCAGTCAAATTGGTTAAGCACAGCTTCCATGCTCATTTCCCTTCCGGCAGCAAAATAACCAAAAATAAATAATACTAATAAATTGGTAATAATGATTAGCGACAAGATTGCCAAAACAAAAAAGAAGACTAAACGCGATGTATTTCTTCTCGCATTGTCCTGAGCCTGAAAGAAATTCATTGAGAGTTTTTAAAAAGAAACTTTTGGCGCTGCCTGCATTGCTTCACTGTCTTCAAACTCAAGTAGTGATGCATCCTGTCCATGGCCGAACATTCCTGCAAATATGACTGTTGGAAATTTTTGTTTAAATATATTGTATGCCATTACTTGATCATTAAAGGATTGCCTTGAAAATGCCACTTTATTTTCAGTAGAAGTTAGCTCTTCACTTAATTGCATCATGTTTTGATTAGCTTTTAGATCGGGATAAGCTTCCATGACGACATTTAACCGCCCCATGGCACCTGCAAGCGCACCTTCCGCACCGCTTAACCCTTTCATGGCACTAGCATCCCCTGGATCACCGGCTGCTACTTGCAAGAATTTTGATGCCGTATTACGCGCCTCAATAACCGCCTCTAATGTTTCGCGCTCATGGGAGAGATAGCCTTTTGCTGTTTCAACCAGGTTAGGGATTAAATCGTAACGGCGCTTTAACTGGACTTCTATTTGTGCAAATGCATTTTTAAATCTATTTTTTAATGTCACTAACTGGTTAAAAATACTTATAACATAGATGACAATTC
This sequence comes from Gammaproteobacteria bacterium, assembly GCA_965226155.1. Taxonomy (GTDB): domain Bacteria; phylum Pseudomonadota; class Gammaproteobacteria; order Eutrophobiales; family Eutrophobiaceae. Next base: position 1,585,607 of record OZ245331.1, on the reverse strand, counting down.
CCGCAATAATTAGTAAAAATATGATAGTTGATATATCCATGTTAATTCTCCCCCAAAATTTGGTTAGTAATAAAACTGCTTTTCACAGCTTATATTTCAAATTCTAGTCTCTATTTTTAGCTTAGCTTTCTAATGCTTTATTGACTGGATTATTAGACTACACTTAAACTAATCATTATATCAAAACAAATAATTATATCGGAAAATCTGTTAATTTTCGTCTAGATATTTTGAAAGGTTAGTATCCCTATTTTTAAGGAGAGAAACAAATGATGAAACGCTCAATAATTTCTGTCATTGTTATATTTATAGTATGGTCAGTACTCGATTTCGTAATCCATGGGATTCTTCTACAATCAATATATGAAGCTACAGCGTCATTATGGCGTCCTATGGAAGAGATGAACATGCCAGTCATGACCTTTGTCACATTTGCTTATTCTGTCTGTTTCGTCGTGATCTATGGCTACTTCATAAATAAAAAATCGCTTTTAACCGGAATAAAGTTTGGCGGGATTCTTGGTTTGGCAGTTGGTATTTCCATGGGATTCGGTTCTTACTCATACATGCCCATTCCCATCTCACTAGCATGGAGTTGGTTTGCTGGAACACTTATTGAACATATCGCGGCCGGCGCTTTGGTAGATTCTATCCTGAAACTTGAAGAGAAACCATAAGTAACTAACATTATTCAGATCTTATTTTGCTAGACGGTTCTCGATTAGAAAATCAATAAAATATTTTATTAATAAAATTTTACAGATCCTGAATTTCCAAGCCAAATGTATCTTGCATCCATTCAAAATATTTAATGTATGTTTCATTAGTCCCAAAAATCCCGAATAATCTATTCGAGAGTATATTTGCTTTAGTGATACTTCCATTCATGCTTAATGTATATATATACAAAGGGTAGACATAATGACTATCAGCCACAGGCGCTGCATTAAGATATTCTTCAATATGATTTATTGCAGCCTGATAATCTCGTCGAGAAATTGCCTGTTTAGCCAAGATAGGGAAAATTTCTGGTGACGAACTATCTTCTTCTATAAGTTCACTAACAATGGATTGTTCAATATAATTACTATCTAAAATCCATAGCGGTAGTGATTCCAAATATGTATCTATAAGAATCTTATGAAGATCATTAAAGCTAATTTTATCAAGAGAGGCCCCTCTAATGAAAGCTTCAGACCTAATCCCCTGATAGTCAAAATATTCTAAAGTTTCTTCTCTTAATTGCTCAGGCCAAATTCGATCTATAAAATTACTTTTTTCAAATCTTTCTCGTGTAGAGTTCTGTTCCATCATAAAATAGTAGAAAGCTACATTTTCCTGTAATGTTTTTTTGCTTGATAACAATCGATTCGGGTAATTATCTGTTAATGGTTGAGTGTTAAAAGTAACATCCCTTAATATTGGAGCATCAGCTAAAAATAAAGTGCCAAGCTGCATTGGATTCTCTACCCCTAGATTTCGCAATTCTTCAAGCCTACTTCATTCATTCCATTGTTTTGTAAATTTTTCTACAGTTCCTGGGCCAATCAAATTTTTTGTGCCGATTAACATCCACTCTAGGCCCGCACCTGTCCAAAGAGAACAATCTTTAAATACATTGCAAAATGCTTTTATTGTAGATTTACTTTCAATTGATTGTAGTTGATGTGCGGGTAGCCAGTATGTCGTTATTCCTCCTTTATTTAAATGGTTATAAATAAGCTGAAAGTATTCTTGAGTATATAAATTTACAATTTGGTTTAATTTTGGTGGTGGAGGTTCACCTGTTATAAGGTCATGCTTTTTTTCTGATGTCTGAAGAAAAAAACGTCCATCTTCTATATGCAATTTTACACGTATGTCATTTAGCGGATGATCTTTAGGATTTGGATATAGAATTGAACTCATATCGAGTATATCTTTTGATATGTCCACGATATCGATTGAGTCTAGAGTTGATGTATCAACTAACGCTTTTGCTGTTGATCCAACACCATAGCTGATTAACAATGCATTCTTTAGCTCTGGGTGCAAGGCTATTGGCCAGTATACAAATAACTTCATATAGCGAGTCGCAAACAAGGATGTGCCAGACATGGAGTGACCATTGGTCATCAAACGGTAGAAGTAAGGTTTACCCAAAACTTCATATAAAAAGTAAGAATTTGTAGCAACAAGTCCCTCTTTTATTGCAATGACTTTTGATGCGCCCCATCTTTCAAATACTTTTTGAAAATGGAACTCTTTCATCAATCCAAATGGAAAGAAGATGATGAATAGCAATAAAACACTTTGTAATGAATATTTTAATACAACTTTTCGTTTTGAATATGAGCTGCCAATATTTGGGATCATAAATGCAACAAGACCATAACCTAGGGTAACCAACCAAAATGAATTTTCCATTCCCACTACCGACAGCAATACAAATCCTGCAATTAATGCTCCTATCATTGCGCCAATTGTATTTGACAGTGTTAGCATGCCAATTGCTGAGGTTTCCACAGGTATAAAATGTTTTATAGATTGTCCTAATGTTGTAAATATCATTCCAGATATAACTGAATTAGGCAGTATAAGGAATGATGCATATATCAAAAATACTAAGAGCGATGGCTCAGTTTTCTGAACATAGTTGAAATAGATCAGGTCAAAACATATGTATGTAACAGCCGTGAATATGCCACCTAGCAATGCTAGTTCATTAGAGTAACTAGTGATGCTTAGTTGTCTTTTATATAACCAAGATGAAAAAAGTCCGCCTAAGCCAATTCCTGTAAGAACTAAAGCAAGCATGACTGCAAAAGTTACGCTTGTCCCAGATTTTGTTAGCAAAAGAAACCTGAACCAGATAACTTCTAATGCTAAAAGTAGCATGCCAATTAAAAATATTGCGCAGAGCATTCTCCAACCAGCGATAGGGATTTGTAACCTTTTATTGTATGTCTCGTGACCGGAAGAAATAAAAATCTTAGGACTATCAATATTAGCTATAAGACGTAATGCCAACAATATTGCAGCCAAGTTAAATATTACTGCTATAAAACTGGAATTTCTTATACCTAGCCACTCTATTAGAATAAACTCACAAAGTATTACCCCAAAAACAGCACCAAGAGTATTCCAACCATAAAGGCGTCCAAGTACAAACCCATAATTTTTATCTACATTACATACTATCTTGACCATAAGTGGCAATGTTGCACCCATGGCTATTGTTGGAATCAATAACAAAATAAAAGTGCTAGATATGCGCGAATGATTTAATAGAAATGGTTGCTCTAAAAATAATTGAAACAATGGGGATAGTAACTTCGGTAGAAACGGAAATATTAAAACAAGAAGTAGGCCAGTTGTCCCAATGAGAATTTCCAATGCGACATAGAATTGGATCGGTCTCAAAATACAATGGCCATAACGAGCTATGAGCCAGTTGCCAAGTCCAAGGCCACCCATAAAACCAGCTAAAACAACAGCTGCACCCAAAACACTATTACCTACGCTTAACCAAGCCAGTCGGAACCATAGGTTTTCAAAAATGAGTGCAGAAACGCCTGAAAGAAAAAATCAGATAGGGAAATTGTGACAATATACTGAAGCCTTAAATTTAAAGGTATTGAATTTGTTATGAAATTTTGTATAGGATAGTTCTTAACTTAACAACCGACTTTGGTTGGCACAATCCCTTTTTATGTTGTTATAAACTTCTAATGTCGCTTGCTAGAGTGTTAAGGGTTGCTGGTCTATTAACCATCGGGATAAATAGTTAATACTGAACATTTGGATTTTCGCACAACATCATAAGAAACACTGCCAATGAGAATTTTACTTAATCCAGAACGTCCATGTGTACTCATCACAATGAGATCAATCTTATTATCTTTTGCATACTGAATTATCTCTGCAGATTCCTTGCCTTCAACTGTTTTACGCACAACAATTAGGTTTTCAGTAACAGATAACTCTTTCAGTTTATCCTCAAACTCTTGCTTAATTTCATCTCGATATTCATCAGGAATAAAGTTCTTAACCGAAGGAGCCACCTTAATAGAAGCTTCAGTCACAACAAATAGTAAGTGTAGTTCCGCACTAAACTGCTCAGCTAGAACACAGGCGTGCTGCAGGGCAAGTTTCGAATTCTCACTAAAATCAGTTGGATGTAATATTCGAGAGATGTTTACCATGCAATTTTCCTCATTATTTTTAATTTTATATTATGCCAAGGGTAATGACATATACAGTAGATATTATCTAATACACCAGTAGATATCAAAAGCTGATAATCTGCCGTAGGTGTGAAGGAAAAATGATGTCTACTTTGTGCTAAAAGAGGACATTGGACATGCTGAATATTAAAGTTTGTGTTAGGGGAAGCCGGTGATGTATCACACACCAATATTGCTAATTGCTACTTTTCAAAATACTATGAATCAATTCTTATTCTTATCCCTTATTGGTAGGGATTGCCGAGATTTCAGGCAAACTACCGTGCATATCCCGGCGGATGCGCTAGAATATGTAAAAGGACCTGATAGTCATTGACGTCTGTACCAAAGCGATTTTATCCAGCAGAGAGAGGTGCTACGTGAGCGTAGAAATCAAGACTATACCACTGGTGAACATTGGCAAAAACCTGCCTTGCATCAGGCCGGGGCTTGATAAAAATCCGATAACGGAAAACAGCCCCGCCACAGAGGTTATGACTGATTTTACAACTATACGTCCAATTACGGTCGAACCGTTTACCAGTGCCGATTCAGCACTGGACCGAATGAAAACTATGGGCGTCCGGTTATTATTGATCACCGACGAACATGATGATATCCAAGGTATTATCACTTCATACGACCTACAAGGTGAAAAATCTGTCAAGTACACAGAAGATACAGGCATTAAACACAAAGATATCACTGTCGAAATGATAATGACCCCGATAAGCGGCACACCTGCTGTCGATCTCGACTACGTGGAGCAATCTCTGGTGAGACATGTGATCAGTACACTCAAGGAGCTGGATAGACCTCATATCCTCGTTGTCGAAAATAACGAAAAGGAAAAAATACAAATCCGGGGGCTATTCTCCAGTTCACAAATCGGAAAGGTACTTGGGAAAAGGGTATATGAACCACTACATGCATCCCACTCACTTGCCGAGATTACAAAAGAAATCAACTAATAAGTAAGGACTGACCCCAGTTTTTTTGTTAGTTGAGCTGGTGTACCTACAAGGACAGATATTATCCCTATTTACTTATTCTCTTCACTGAAGATGTTATATATACCGGTAACATTTTCTATAAGCCATGTATCATACCGACCCCAGTTCTTATAAGCGTCCATAGTGATAGTCTCTTGCAGTTCCTCAAGGCTCTTCTCTGCTTCGATTCCTTTCTTGACTACCGTGATCATATCTTCAATATAGCCCCGGTGATCGGCGGCATCCTGCTTGATGCCAACATCATCATGCCCTGGGATTAGGATATCAAAATCGATCGCTTCAACAACCTTGATGGAATCAATCCAGTCAGGATAAAACCCTGACATGTGACGCCATGGCAAACGCTTTACAGTAATAAAGTCGACGACAAAGACAGCCTTTTCTTCTGCAAAGTACAATACCGACATGTCATCCGAATGGTTCTTGCCAGTGTAGTGCATTTCAACAGTTTTACCGCCGAGTGAGACGACGAGTTTATCTTGATAGACAACATCCGGTTTCCTCACATTGGCTAATTTTGGATCAAGGGTCGATGGCTCTAGATGAGCAAGCATGTTTTCATGACCAAAAAATGTTGCTGTGTCCTTAAATACATCGCCGCCCGATGCATGATCCCAATGATGGTGAGAATACAACACATACTTTACCGGTTTAGCAAAACGTTTATTCAGCTCTTGCTTTAACCAGCTGGCAAATTCCTTATTAAGGGGATCGGACATAATAATGCCCTCTTCGGTAACAAAAAATACCGTATAGTGCTGATTATTCTGAGCCCGATAGATATCGCCTTTGATTTTTTCGATAGAGCGTTTGGCAGGTTGCTGGCTTTGTTGTGCGGTGACGCTGGTTGTGAATCCAGAGAGTGTAAAAATCCCAATGATTATTGAGGTGATAAGATGGTTTTTCATACCTCTCTCCTTCGTACTACAAGTCTAAGGTGTATTCAATGCTGAGGGTTTGTGTCTGCCTGCTGCTTCCAAGTCACAGGCATAGGGTTCAAACGGATCATCAGCAACCTTAAAATAACTTCCATTAATCGTTACTGGCTCCTTCAGATATATTGGGTCTTCAATCGTAATTATAAACTCTATTCCAAGGCCATCCTTATTAAGTGCATAACGTTCACTAATATGTTTTTGCTCACTTGAATCTAGGCCGGGGGCAAGTCCCCATTTCACATTATCTGGAAAATCAACAGTATCCACTAACAGACTACCATCGTCATCAATACGTGCGATGGAATGGCCCAACAGACTCGGGTTAAGGTCATCGGAATGTGTATCCTGATTTAAATAAATCGTTCTGGTCGATGCGTATTGTTGTTGAGTTATTTCAATCCGGTCATCAAAGCGTGACCACAAAAAATCATAATTCTTGACAGGGAAAAATGGCAACCCTCTTTCCAAACATTCAAATGAAGGGTTATCAAGGCGATTAAAACCAGCAACCTGCTCTTCACCCAGTTTAGTCAGCGGCCAATCAGTTGGTGGCATGTAATACTCGCCTGTCACAAAGTTGCTTGGGCCGGGTCTCCATGTGCCTGAAAAATCTTGTAAATGTGCGACTTTTAGATTAGTAGTCGATGTATCATTTTTGCTCGGAGGCAGTTTTCCAACAGGAATTTTGTTTCTTGAGTTAAACCTTTTGCTATTAGATACATTAAATGATTCACCATCTTCACGGGTTATTTGAGCAAGTAATAGAAATTTCCTTGCTCTATCTCGATCTGGATTTCCAATAATTACAACTTTATCCCCAAGTTTAATGGAATCTTTCTGCCATCCTTGCCTTAATAAAGCGGTAGGCGTACCACCTTCGATGAGCCATGTTTCCGTATCGTTGTTCTCATTTGCCCTCTGTATTTCTATATAGATGTGTGGATTCCTCCATTTATAATCGACTATCTTACCTTCCAATGTGATGCTGACATCAAATAAAAAGTTAGAGCGACCATGGTGAGACATTACCGTCGTTACATTAAAAACGGATATACACACTATTAGTATGAATTGTGTGGACTTCATTAATTTAGACAAGAATGTCCTGTTTATGCATTGCGCGAGCGTAAAAAACCAGTGCAAGCGCAATAAGGAATATCACAGCAGTAAATACCAAAGAAAATAGATCTCCCATCACCACGATTCCATTGGATAAGATATAATTGTGGAATGCGGTGGTCACCATCGCTATAAGCGAGACAAGGAACACCCAAACCGAAAGACGGCGCCGAAATAGCAACAGCAAAGCACCAAATACGCCGCTCCATACTGCAACAGCCCAAGCTACAACCACCCAAGCTAGAAAACCGTAAAAAAAGATAGTTGTTCAAGTGTAAAGGCGCTCATATACGCTTCATTCTTTGTCTGTGTCATTACATAGTCAAATGCATCCATGGCATTCCACAAGAGTGCGACGACACCAATCACCCATAGGTGCAAAGGTCTACGATCAACTTCTGGATTATGCATTTCTGATTTACTAGGCATTTAAATATTTCTTTAGTGGTTCCAAGTATCTATCATGCCAACCTTGGTCTAAATGATTCCTATGTTCCTCCGGAAACCCTGTTTGTTCAAAGATCAATTTCGTTTCAGTGTAATTCAACTTTTCAAGCTCAAATTTAACGATAGAATAGATCCCAGGCCCCAATTACCAACACGCACGCTTGCACTAACCTACTAGCAGGAATAGCTTCAATAGTTTGACCTGTAATCATTCCATCAAAGCATGAAATTGCCCACCGGGAACGAGGTCAATTTTAGCAGCAGCTTTTGTAAGCTCACCAAAGTGTTTAGAATTTGTAAGCGCTTCATATATCTGCTCGGGGTTAGTGGTGAATGAGATTTCTTGGTGGATTATCTTTGACATGATAAACCTCTCAATTTAGGTTATTTAACTAATGTACTGCTATATGCTTGAAATCTTACTAAGTAGTATGGCGAATAGATGATGACTTTTTTTAAATGTCTGCTTTGTGCCAATAGCGAACATTAAGATGCTCAATCACTTAGATTTAATTGAATGGCTGTTTTTTAATTAGAAAGTGACGACTTTAGCATCCGGTCTGGAAGCATGTTGATGGAATTCATTCATTCCTCCCATCGAACAATTGGCTCTAAGCATCTTACCATGGATAACTCGTGCTTCAGCGCAAGGTTTACAAACAATTATTTCAGCATTTTTATTGGAAATAACTTCATCGAATCGTGGCGGTGGTCCAAAGGGAATCATTTTTTCATATGCACCTTCTAGAGCAATCGTGACCGAATCATGAAACAACATGATCATAACTGTATCACCAGCTTGTAATGCTGATGCGGCAAATATAAAAGGTAGAGATGCACGAGTTGTGTCTGTTGGTCCACAGGTTGTTGAAATTACATAGTGCATAGTATCTCTCAATATAATATTAAAAACTGCTAAGGCTTGTTCAATGGTGGGGCCAAATTTCTCTTGGCAGCCTCTAGGTCACATTCGTAAGGGTCAAACGGATCATCTGCAATCTTTTTGTATGACCCAGTTACTGCCACCGGCTCTGTTAAATATACCGGATCCTCGAAGATGATTGAAAGCGTCATCCTCAGACCATCTTCGCTCAATGAATAACGTTCCGTCAACCGTTTTTGGCTACTTGAATCCACGCCTGGGGCAAGACCCCATCTTACGTTGTCAGGGAACCCGATACTGTCGACAACGAGACTGCCTTCTTTATCAAAATGCGCGATGGAATGGCCTCCCAGAGTGGGTTCAATATTGTTGGGATACTCGGACTGATTTAAATACAACGTTCGCGTTGAAGTCGAGTTTTGCAAACTGATCTCAATCCGATCTTCATAACGTTCCCACAATAAAGAATAGGGATGAACAGCAAAAAATGGCAACCCCCTCTCAATACAGTAGTAAGCAGGACTATCGTGATCGTTATAGCGAGCAAGCTGTTCTTCTCCAAGTTTGGTCAATGGCCATCCGATCGGCGGTTCGAATATTAGATGGGTTATAAATGTGTTAGGGCCACGTGCCCAGGTGCCAGAGTAATCCAGTGAAGGCGCCACGTTTGGATCAATCGCGTAATTTATTATCTGACCTCGTGGTGGTTTACCAGTGAGCGATAATTGCCTGAGACCGCTTTCTAGACCCAATGTTTTCCCGTTCTCAAGATCGATCTGCTCCATGTATATGAGCCGCTTTTCACGGTTCTTATCAGGGTTTCCTGCAACAACAATTTTGTCCCCAACTTTGATGTCATCCTTTTTCCAACCTTGTCTCTTTAACGCAGAAGGCGTACCGCCTTCAATAAGCCAGGTATCATTTTCATTAGTTGTTTCTATTTCAATATAGATATGTGGATTCCGCCACTTGTAGTCCGTCACAGTGCCTTCAAGAGTAATAGTTTCTTTATAGAGAAAATTTGTACGGCTATGGTGTGACACCACAGGCGTTACATTAAGAATGAATATGCACACGGAGAGAATAAGTAATTTGAATTTCATAATAAATAATTAACAGGAGTTGCCTTGGTCAAGGAAGTTTCATCACGTTTCTAGTTCAAGTCTAATCTTAATCCTACCCCCGGTGTCCGCTTTAAGTCAAAAGCGGACACCCACGGGCAAGGATTAGTTTAATTCCCCGATCCGGCTCCTCATTTCGACAAATCGAGGTTCTTCTAAAACTGGATCGTTCATAAAGTTCTCTTTTATATATTGTAAATTTAATGACACGCCTCTGTTCAAATTGTTACTTAAGACATCGTATGCCTCGTCTACTTTACCGAGTGTTAAATTAATCATTATCGCATTAGTTGCATTCACATGTTTTCTCTTGGCATAGCTAGCCTCAAGTCCACTCGCTAATTTTTGCGCCTCTTCGTTGAATCCAAGAACTGATAACGCATAGACCGTATACGGATCGGACCCTCTTCGTAATGGATTGGGCCCTTTTTCAAAATCCGCTCGTCTTTTCTCAGAGAACTGAAATTGCTTTATTGCCTCATCCCTGTTTCCTGCTCGATACTCTGCAATTCCGAGTATTCTATGCAACCAAGGATACTGGTAGTATTCCAGACCTTCACGGAGTACATCGACAGCGGCGTCAGCATGACCTTCTGCAAATAATAATGGCATTCCATAACGCGTCAGCCAGCTGGCATCGGTGGGTGTGAGTTCCTGGGCTCGTTTTGATAACGCGATAGCCTTATCATCTTCTTCATGAAATGAAAGAAAATGAACATAGCCATTTAATAATTCAACAAGACCTGGGTTCAATTTCAGTGCACTTTCAAAGGATTGCCTTGCTTCCTCTGTTCGTCCGTGAACGTAATGAACCTGTGCCTGTGCCCAATGAGCAAGGGAGATGTTTGGATCCAACGCTAAGGCTTTCTCGACATGAGCAACGACTGCCTTTTCGAGCTCTTCTACACTCGCCAAATTAGCTGGATTTCCATTGGTAAGGTTTATCCCATAAGCAGCCGCTTTGAAAGCATGGGCCAAAGCAAAGTCGGGATAAATTGCGATCGCTTCATCCAGGTAGGTATAAAATTCAAATGGCATCCCGCCCTCAAGGTGTGACTTTGTTACCCTCGCCTTTAAGTAGGGCTTATACGCTTCAATTGAGTTGGTCAGTGGCATCCGGATACGGGTTTTTTCTGCGTCAGACAGGTTTGCACCAAGCGTCATAGCAATGTTCTCGGCAATCTCTGCTTGAATAGCGAAGACTTCAGAGAAGTCTTGCTCAAACTTCCAGGCCCACAACTGATTATCACCGGAGGCATCATACAGCTGCACATCAACCATAATTTGATCGTCAGCATAACTGACGCTGCCTTTCATGATGGTACCCACATTGAGTTCCGCAGTAATATCAGCAAGAGACATATCGCTTGGGTATTTTAGCTCACCCATAATACTTTTATCTGCATAATTGATGTCAGTGTTGTAGACACCATTATGTGATATCACACTCATGTCTTGTATCAGCGAGAGGATATACAGAATATCTTGATGAATTCCAAAGGCAATGTAAGCATCATCAGGATTTGGACTCAGGTTGTCGAAAGGCAATATTGCAATAGAATTATGCATTCCAGTTTCTGCCTCTTCAGCAACCATAGCTTTTGTTGTTTCAAGTGCGGATGGTGAAGCGCTTTCTACGACCATTTCGGTTGCATTCGTCTGCATGTTATCAACCACAAGAAACCCAATGACTACTACGACCAGTCCTACAATAAAGTAAACCAGTGTATTTCCTGTAAAGCGGTGATTTTTTATATGATTATTTACCATGACTGCCTCCTTAATTTAAAGTAATCAGAAATAAGAGATCGTTCTCTGGCTTGCTTATTCTTTCTCGTTTTCTGCGCATGAGATGTTTCCATCAAAATAGTTAAGGTGTACTTGAAGACCATCAAAATTTCCGAATCCGGTTCCGTCAACCGAACAATCCTCAACAACACTTTGTACTAAGCTTTTCAATCCATCAACTTCACTTGCATTGACACTTGCTGCAAATGTATCTCTTGGGTGTGTGTAAAAAGTAAGTGTAAGGGCCCAAATCCCAACACCTAATATACCGAGTATTATTCTATCTAATGTTTTCATGATCTCCCCCTTTCTTGGTGAAGTGTATATTTAAAAAGTATCCGTACGATATAACTAATTATATGTGGTTAAGCGTTCATACCCAACATATTTCTAGGGGATATTATTAGGAATTCCTACACAAAAACCTTTATGTATGGCGCGCCCGGAAGGATTCGAACCTCCGACCCCCTAGTTCGTAGCCAGGTACTCTATCCAACTGAGCTACGGGCGCGTAATTACTACTGTTCTTTACTGCAAAAATCTTCCTGTTATCTTAACAGCACTGCGTGCTGTTGTACTCTAGTCGCTCTCGACATCCTGTCTCCCGCGACACTTGTGCATCCTGCACATCGTCCAACTGAGCTACAGGTGCGTAAATCAAACTTTTAGAGACAAATTAATGGCTACTAAATACTACGATTAGTAGCTTTTACCGTGTTTGTATTCTCGCATGATATATACGGAATTATCCAGTACATATTAAAGTTGAGATACACTATCAATGAATCCTGATTCAGCATAAACAATTTCACTATGAATAAACTGACAAGATACTTGATCATAATCGGTCCCGGTATGCTGATCGCTGCAACAGGCGTTGGCGGAGGCGATTTGGCGACAGGAAGTTTTGCTGGAAGTTTAATGGGAACATCTATTTTATGGGCGGTGATTGTTGGCGCTTTTCTAAAATTCGTAGTGACAGAAGGAATTGCTCGATGGCAGCTAGCAACTGAGACGACCATACTGGAAGGGTTGACTATTCATCTAGGACGTTGTGCGATTTGGTTATTTTTACCCTACTTGCTGTTGTTTTCTTTTTTCGTTGGTACTGCGATGATGAGCGCCTGTGGTGTCACTTTGCATGCCATATTTCCTGTGTTCAATGATCCGGTCGATGGAAAAATCTTTTTTGGTATTATCTCTAGCTTGATTGGTCTTGTTCTCGTCTACAAGGGAGGTTATTCATTGTTTGAAAAGATAATGCGTGTCTGTGTGGGCATCATGTTCTTTTCAGTGATTATCACAGCAGCATTACTGTGGCCAGGCACAGAGTTGGTACTAAAAGGCATACTCATCCCAACCATACCCGACTTTCATGGCGAAGGACTGACTTGGGCCATTGCATTAATTGGTGGTGTCGGTGGAACCGTTACCATTTTAAGCTATGGTTACTGGATACGTGAGGAAGGACGATTAAACTGTGATGACCTACATGTGTGTCGAATTGATCTTGCTAATGGTTACATCATGACTGCACTGTTCGGCTTGTCAGTGGTCATCATTGGAAGCCATCTTACTATCGAAGGCGGCGGAGCAACGTTGCTGGTCAATCTGTCTAACCAACTTGGCAATGAACTCGGTCCGGCCGGGAAGTGGTTGTTCTTAATTGGTGCTGCAGGTGCCGTATTCAGCAGCTTGTTGGGTGTGTGGCAATCAATACCATATATTTTTTCCGATGCTTGGCTGCTTGCCCACCAACCTCGGGAACAATTCAATAACCAACAACAAACAACAATGATTAGCACTACGGCCCCTAGCTACCGGATATTTCTAATCCTGCTGGCCTTTGTGCCTATGGTAGGACTGTTTACTAGTTTTCGCGAAGTGCAAAAGCTCTATACGGTTACCGGTGCTTTTTTCATCCCATTTCTTGCAGTGGGTTTGCTACTATTAAACAGCCGTGAAAAATGGATAGGACACAAATTTAAAAACGGTTGGCCTACTAACGTCAGCTTAATTGCCACTGTTGCGTTCTTCTTATGGGCGGCAATTTATAATTTATAAAACTAATCAGCCGGCTGCTTTCTCATTTCGTGTTAGACTGCCATCTTTTGCAACGTGCAGACCACATTCTTTACTATCAGGCTCTTCCCACCACCATCGCCCTGCTCGTGCATCTTCGCCAGCAACGACGGGACGGCTACAAGGTGCACAACCTATTGAGCGATAGCCTTGATCATAAAGGGCATTGTAGGGAACATCGTAAGCGCGCAAGTATGCCCAGACATCTTCTTCGCTCCAATCTGCGAGAGGATTAAATTTTTCAAGGCCGAATACAGCGTCATAAGATTGAATTTCAAGTTCTGTGCGGGTTACAGACTGTTCGCGACGCAGCCCTGTTAGCCAGGCTTTTTTCCCAGAGAGTGCGCGACGTAAAGGTTCAACCTTACGAATTTCACAACACTGCTTACGTAATGCAACGCTATTGTAAAAGCCATTCAGCCCATGCTCGCTTACATAATTTTCAACAGAGTCAGCAAGAGGCCAATATACTTCGATCGGATTACCATATTTAGCTTCAATATCGTCTATTACTTTGAGCGTATCACCATTCATGCGGCCTGTGTCTAACGTAAAAATAATTATGTCAATCTTATTTCTAAGAATGGCATCGGTTAATATCATATCTTCGATCGACAGGCTTGATGCGAATGTCGAAGGTGAGAATTCTTTCGACATGCCCGAAAGTAATTCAACTAGCGAGTTAACCTTACCTTGAAGGTCTTCACTTATCATGATGTTAGAGTCCATGCAACTTCGCTCCATAGTTTAGTGTGTTAATTTTTAGATTAGAAAGAAATAGTAACTATCTCCTTAAAACAATGCAAGCCTGCCACCGATTAGAAAGAGCAAACTTGCGAGTAGCACTCGCAATACGTTATCCGGTAGTCGATTACCAATATGACTACCCAACCAAATCCCGGGTAGCGAACCGATCAATAAGCTTGCCAACAAGATCCAGTCAACTGAACCATTCACAGCATGTCCAAGTCCTGCTACTAATGTGAGTGGAACTGCATGTGCGATATCGGTACCGACTATGCGAGACATTGATAACGCTGGGACTAACAGCATCAATGCTGTCGCTCCGATAACACCCGCCCCAACTGAAGAAAGCGTAACCAAAACTCCAAGTATCACTCCCGTTAATATCACCCAGTAGTCCGGTGCCCCTTTGTTTCCAAAGTTCAATCTATGATTTGCCCAGTTGCGAAGCTTGTCGCGGAAGATAATTGAAACCGCCGTAATAATGAGCGCAGCGCTAAGGGCATGGGTGATAATATAGGAAAGTGTATCAGTATCTGAACCGAATAGACGCACCGCGCCAGTCGTTACCAGTGATGCTGGAATACTGCCTGATGCGAGTAAAAATACTCGGCGCCAGTCGATGTTGCCAAGTCGAGCATGAACCCAGACACCACCTGCCTTAGTTATCGCTGCGTAGAGAAGATCTGTGCCAACTGCTGTAACGGGTGAAACACCAAAAAATAGCACGAGCAACGGCGTCATCAGAGAGCCGCCACCGACCCCTGTTACCCCGATAATTGCCCCGACTGCAAAGCCGGCAATGCTGTAAGCCCATAATTCCAAAGCGAAACCTCAAAAAATATGAGCGCGGAGTATAGATTTATATCAATATATATAAAAGTAATATATTTACATATCTTTATTCATTTAAGGAATACAGTCGGCGGAATGCAAGATATCTAGGGTTTTGTTGCGCGTCGTATCTTCTTTTTATTCTCAGGGCTGGTAACGGGCCTGCCAAATTTTCGTAACGCCTTGTAATACATCGATGCCCTAAAGTTAGACACGCCATCCATCTTACATAAGTCCTTAAATATTTGGTCGGCGGCTTTTCTGTGTGTACTAGTGACAAGTTCTTTGTTTCGCATTAACTGGTACAGTGCATCATGGACCAAGGATGCACGTAAATTCTCTTTTGTATCTATTACAGGACCTGATGGCCCATCCCAAGCATAGCTTTGTTTAATTGTCAATTCACCATTTACATCCAGATTAATGAATTCCGTTTTAATATCTTGTTTTGGCTTAATGGCTATATCAATTTTATAGCCTTCTGCTAATTGATATTTATAATCACCTCTATACCTGATAAATCTTCTGGTCGTCATTATTAATCTCTCTTACATAATAATTTATAAAGCACTATAATTTTATCTGAAGAAAACTGAGATACATAGCACAACTCACTAAGTAACCATAACATGATAGTTGAACAGATCTGGACTAATAATCAATTTCGTAATTTTAATTATCTCATTGCTTGCCCTGAAACAGGTGATGCATTAGCTATTGACCCCTTAGACCATGTTAAGTGTTTGTCGATTGCAAAAGATAAAGGCTGGGAGATAACGCAGATTTTAAATACTCACGAACATGGGGATCATACCGGTGGTAATGGGCAAATGATTAAAGCAACGGGGGCAAAATTACTTGCGCATGAAAAAGCAGATTATAAGATCGCTGGAATTGATAAAGGTTTAACAGCAGGAGATATCATCAAGGTAGGACGGACTATTGAGTTAGAATGTTTGGATACTCCCGGTCATACAATGAGTCATATATGCTTGCTCTCAAGGACTGATGAAGCGTCTTTATTTTGCGGAGATACATTATTTAATGCTGGCGCGGGGAATTGTCATAATGGTGGGCATCCCGATGAGTTATATCTTACGTTTACAAGTCAACTGGCTAAACTACCGGACGATACAAAAATATATCCGGGTCACGATTACATGGTGAACAATCTTCGTTTCACATTAAGTCGGGAGCCGAAGAATGAACAAGCCAAACTCTTGCTTAAAGATGCCGACCAACAAGATCCTAACCTGGCCATGGTGACGACAATAGGACAGGAAAAACAGATTAATACGTTTTTCAGATTGGATAATCCGGAAATTATTGAAGAGCTTCGAAAGGAATTGCCTGATATCCCGATTTCTCCCGACCCTAAATCGGTATTTCTGGCCTTACGTAAAATCAGGAATAGTTGGTAGAACAAAGGGGCTATCAGCCCCTTTGTTTTATCTGGCGGAGAGGGAGGGATTCGAACCCTCGATGGGTTTAACCCCATACTCCCTTAGCAGGGGAGCGCCTTCAGCCACTCGGCCACCTCTCCAATTTTTAATTTTTACAACCCTTTAGTTAATAAATCCTTGCTTATTTGCGGCGCTCCTCTCCGCGCCCTATTCCGTACTTCCCTGTACTCCACCCCTTTGGGGCCAGCATCGCTTCGCTCTGCTGTTCAAATTTGCTCCCAGCAAATTTGTCACCCACTCAACCACCTCTCCTTAATTCAGTTTTAAGATAATTAAATTCTTTTAGGTCGTAATTCTTTTTAATTCGACTTGGGACTTAGAAAAAAATGATCTTTGAGGTTACGATGTTTAATCTTCACCTTGATCATCACTTCCTTTAGTACTTCCCGCTTTTTCACTCTGAATTCTGTCGTAAATTTCTTCTCGATGGACAGGTACTTCTTTCGGTGCGTTTACGCCAATTCGTACTTGATTTCCTCTTATTCCTAACACTGTGACGTTTACATCGTCACCGATCATCAGTGATTCACCTATCCTACGTGTCAATATCAACATTAAAATTACTCCTCAATAATCCCTCAATTCTCATATCTGGCGGAATGGCTAAATACCAGGGTATTTACACCTTGTAAGTATAGTACGATATGAAGTGACTATTATACGTACAGTTAGGTTTCCTTATCCAGACCAAATACCGAATGCAATGTCCGGATACCAAGTTCCAGGTACTTTTCATCAATTACCACAGACACTTTAATTTCGGATGTCGAAATCATCTGGATATTAATGTTTTCATCGGCAAGCGCTTTAAACATGTTACTGGCCACACCTGCATGGGAACGCATACCTACCCCTACGATGGATAGCTTCGCAATCTTGTCATCACCTGTTACACCACCTCGCGCACCCGTATCGTCAGCCACTTTCTTGAGAATGGCCAACGCCTTTTCATAATCATTTTGGTGCACCGTAAAGGTGAAGTCAGTTGAGCCATCAGCACTCACGTTTTGCACGATCATATCAACCTCAATATTCGCTTCGGCTATTGGTCCGAGAATTCCGTAGGCAATTCCTGGCTTGTCAGGTACCCCGAGGATGGTCAATTTTGCTTCATCACGGTTATGTGCAATACCGGTAATTTCTACCTGTTCCATACTTTTATCCTCATTAGTGATTAACGTACCCGGGCCATCCACAAAACTGGATAACACCCGTACCGGTATATTATATTTATTTGCAAACTCTACTGAACGGATCTGAAGAACCTTGGATCCCTGGCTGGCCAATTCAAGCATTTCTTCATAGCTTAACCGTTCCAGGCGTTGAGCCTCGTCGACAATTTGCGGATCAGCTGTATAGACACCTTCGACATCGGTATAAATTCGACATTCATCGGCCTTGAGTGACGCAGCCATAGCGACAGCCGTCGTATCGGAACCACCTCTTCCAAGCGTGGTGATATTACCATCCGCATCGATCCCCTGAAACCCGGCAACGACTACAACCTTACCTTCATCTAATGCCCTGCTAACTCGAGCCGCATCAATATGAATGATCCGCGCCTTGCTGTGGCTATTGTCAGTCAAAATGTGTACCTGTCCGCCAGTGAAGGAAACGGAGGAATAGTTCTTAACCTGTAGAGCGATACTCAATAGTGCAATAGTGACCTGCTCTCCGGTCGATAACAACACATCGAGTTCACGACTATCTGGCTGTGAGGATAATCTGTGGGCGAGCTCAAGCAACCGATCAGTCTCACCGCTCATTGCAGAAACGACAACCACGACCTGGTGGCCCTGTTTGCGGGTTTCAATAATACGCTCAGCAACCGCCTTGATCTTTTCAATAGTGCCTACTGAGGTACCGCCATATTTCTGTACAATTAATGCCATAGTCTTGAATGCTACAAGTAAAAAACCAGGGATTTTAACGGATCAGGCCTAATCCACAAGCGATTTTAACTGTCTAGTTGGTTTTTAACCCAGTTCGGAACTCCTGTCATAGCTTCATCTAACCCGGAAGGATCATTGCCACCAGCTTGAGCCATGTCTGCCCGGCCACCACCCTTACCTCCTACTTGTTGAGCAACAAAATTCACCAGGTCTCCTGCCTTTAAACGATCAGTAGTATCTTTGGTCACCCCAGCGATCAAGCTGACTTTGTCATTTTCAACAGTAGCTAGAACTATTGCCGCTGTCCCAAGCTTGGACTTCAATTGATCGACAGTATCACGCAACATCTTGGGTTCAATATTTTCTAAGGTCCTGGCAATTACCTTGACACCACTTATCTCCTCTGCTTCTGCGGCCATGTCGCTACCGGCACTGCTTGCCATTTTTGATTGGAGTTGTTCAATCTCATTTTCATATTTCCGGTTTCGTTCTAACAGTTGCTCTACTTTGGCCTCAAGCCCCGTAGGATCTGATTTTAATTTCTTTGCGACTGATGCAATAAGTGATTCATTATCTCGAACCCATTGAATTGCACCCACTCCAGTCACTGCTTCGATCCGACGAATTCCTGCAGCAATTCCTGATTCAGACACAATTTTAAACAAACCGATATCACCTGACCGACTTACATGTGTGCCACCACATAATTCAATAGAAAAATCGCCACCAATGGTCAAAACACGGACTTGTTCTTCATACTTCTCTCCGAATAACGACATGGCACCTGATTTCTTTGCCTCTTCTAAGGCCATGACTTCGATATCTGTTTCTTTATTTTCGAGTGTTTTCTGGTTAACCAGGTCTTCAATACCCGCCAGTTGCGCATCGGATAGAAGTTCAGGGTTGGAAAAATCAAACCGTAATCGGTCCGGGGCGACCAGCGAACCTTTCTGAGTGATGTGTGTGCCCAACAGCTCACGCAATGCGGCATGCAGTAAGTGTGCGGCAGAATGATTACGGACGATATCCTGTCGACGAGCAGAGTCGACTTCGGCATGCACCTGCTGACCCACTTTTATCGTCCCTTGTTCAAGGGTACCGATGTGCACATGTGCCTTACCCTGCTTCTTAGTATCTGTAACCCGGAATTCCACTCCTTCAGCTAGCAGTAGCCCACTATCACCAACTTGGCCACCTGATTCGGCATAGAAAGGTGTTGAGTCCAGAATCACTCCACCGATTTCGCCTTTCTTAAGAGATTGCACCGTTCCACCGTCACGATAAAGAGCTGATATTGAAACGATCGCTGTCAACTGAACGTAGCCGTTGAAGCTAGACTGGTGATCAGTAGAACCGTCATTGACCGACATATTCATATCAAATTTACTCACTGCCTTTGCACGGTTCCGCTGTTCAGCCATATAGGTATTGAAACCATCCATATTCAGTTTGAAATTGCGTTCCCTGGCGATGTCCCCCACCAAGTCCACAGGAAAGCCGTAAGTATCATACAGTTTAAATAAGACTTCACCGGAGATGGTATTGTCCTTGAGTTCATTAATTGCCTCTTCAAGTCGCTCTAATCCGTTATCAAGTGTCTCGGCAAACCGTTGTTCTTCTTGCAACAGTGTTTTCTGTACAAAATCCAATTTGTTTTCCAGCTCTGGGCAGGCGCTGCCCATAACCTCATTCAATGTAGAGACCAGTTTATTGAAAAACTGTCCTTTGATTCCCAACTTATTACCATGACGGACTGCTCTGCGAATGATTCGGCGTAATACATAACCGCGTCCTTCATTAGTCGGTACTACACCGTCAGCAATTAAACAGGCGCTTGATCGGATATGATCCGCAATGACCCTTTGCGACGTAACTTGGTGATCAACCTTGCCTGACATTGCAGCAATTTCAGAAATCAGTTGTTTGAATATATCAATGTCGTAATTGCTATGGACACCTTGCTTGACTGCGGCGAGACGCTCTAGACCCATGCCAGTATCTACTGATGGTTTTTGTATAGGTATCAATTTGCCATCTGTGTTCCGGTCAAACTGGGTAAATACTATGTTCCAGATCTCGACGTAACGATCATTTTCTGAGTCGGATGTTCCCGGTGGTGTGCCAGGTATATGCTCTCCGTGGTCGTAGAATATTTCACTGCAGGGACCACATGGCCCAGTGTCCCCCATGGTCCAAAAATTATCTTTTTCTCCACACCTGCTAAACCGCTTTTCAGAGATACCTATTTTCTTCAACCAGATATCCGCCGCCTCATCATCGTCTTTGAAAACAGTGATCCACAATCGTTGTTCCGGGATCTCAATAACACTGATCAGAAAATCCCATGCGTACTCTATCGCTTCTTGTTTAAAGTAATCACCGAAACTGAAATTTCCCAACATCTCAAAAAAGGTGTGATGTCTAGCTGTATAACCGACGTTGTCTAAATCATTATGTTTTCCGCCGGCACGGACACAACGCTGTGCGGTGGCAGCTCGTACATAGGAACGGCTTTCATTACCCAAAAATAAATCCTTGAACTGCACCATGCCAGCATTGGTGAATAATAAAGTCGGATCATTAGCAGGAATCAATGGGCTACTAGGAACGATTTCATGGCTCTTGTCGCGGAAGTATTCAAGAAATGCTAGACGGATTTCGTTCGTGCCCATCTAATCATCACCCCGATACAATTTTTTTATTTGATCGCTGGTGAAGCCACGGTATTGAAGAAAACATGATTGGCGCGATCTCTCTTTGAAATCGGTTGGTGGTGATGCCCCAAATTTCTTGTTCCTGACATTAGTTAAGATTTCCATCCACTCAATCTCAAGGTTGTCTAGACATCTCTCGATCATATTGTCTTCGATACCACGTTCGCGTAATTCCTGATTTAGGCGCACTGGTCCGTACCCTTTCTGGGTACGACTATGGATATATACCTCGGCAAACCGCTCATCACTCTGAAGGTTTTCTCGCGCCAGTTGATCAAGCACACTGTTGATCGTATCAACCGAGGTTCCTTTTGCTAAAAGTTTGTGGACTAACTCTTTCCGGCTATGTTCACGACGGGTAAGTAAACCTATCACCCGATGCCGAACACTCTGATCATCATTGCTCAGGCCTCAACCTCCTCGGCCTCCTCTGCTACAACTGGTTTAACATCAGGTAATATTTTTCCCCTGATTTTTAATTCTATTTCCGTTGCAATATCAGGGTTGTCTTTAAGAAAGATTCGAACATTGTCCTTACCCTGCCCTATCCGTTCACCGTTGTAACTGTACCAAGCGCCGGATTTTTCTACGAAGTCATGTTCCACACCTAGGGTCAAAATCTCACCATTCCTCGAGATCCCTTCTCCATAAATAATGTCAAACTTCACTTCCTTGAATGGTGGAGCCACCTTGTTCTTCACTACTTTTACACGGGTTTCATTGCCAATGACTTCATCGCCTTTTTTGATTGCACCTATTCGGCGTATATCCAATCGGACTGAAGCATAGAACTTCAGTGCATTACCGCCGGAGGTAGTCTCGGGATTTCCAAACATGACTCCGATCTTCATTCGGATTTGGTTAATAAATATAACCATGGTGTTTGAGCGTTTTATATTCGCGGTGAGTTTTCGAAGAGCCTGGGACATCAATCTAGCCTGTAGCCCCATATGACTATCACCCATATCGCCTTCAATTTCTGCTTTGGGAGTCAATGCAGCCACCGAGTCAATAATAACCAGATCGATTGCACCCGATCGTATTAACATATCGGTAATTTCCAGGGCCTGCTCACCGGTGTCTGGCTGGGATACCAACAAATCCTCGATTTTTACCCCCAACTTTTCAGCATATTTGGGGTCCATAGCATGTTCCGCATCCACAAACGCCACCATCCCACCCACCTTTTGTATCTCGGCAGCAGCATGCAACGCCAGTGTAGTCTTACCTGAGGACTCCGGACCATAAATCTCTACAACTCTTCCGCGAGGAAAGCCACCTATTCCTAAGGCGACATCCAATCCCAACGATCCAGTTGAAACACCCTCGACATCCTTAATAATGCTGTCTCCACTCATACGCATGATTGATCCCTTACCAAATTGCTTCTCAATCTGGTTCAGGGCGATACTTAATGCTTGTTTCTTTTTATCATCCATTGAAATTCTCGCTGGTAGTATGTATTTGGTATAATGATTATCCCATAAATTCACCCCAAGGTAAGAGGCCATTGTTGAATGATTTTGTATTCCACCTCACCTGGATGGGTGATAGATTCGATAAGGCAGAAATCCCTGACTTTCCAGTGGATTGGCTTGAAATAAAATTTAACCGGCCTGTTTACTTTGTGCGCGAGGGTAAGATGTGGTTTGAAAGGCCTATGGTCTGCAGCTAGCTTTAATTCCTGTGTAATCTGCCTGATGGCGTCTTTTAATCGAAACAAAGCTGATGGAACACTGGAAGGTCCCTCCCAGCATATCTTAGGCTGTTTCCACCAACCCTGTTGATCGATATTAAATGCGAAATTCGATACCCTGATATTACTGACTTTATTAATTAAGGTAGATTGGACGCGGTCTCCAATATTACCCAAAAAGACAACGGTTAAATGTGTATTTTTATCCGAGACGTGCCGACAAGAATGATGAAGCGTATCTTTTGCGTTCCCGGCTAGCTCTGCTTGTATGTCGTGATCAGGCCATAAAGCAAAAAATAAACGGGCCATTTTGGAACTAAATATAGGAGGTAAAGCGTAAAGAAAGATTTCTCTTGTTAATTCGCATTTTAACTTTCTAGCAGGTCGAGAAGTCCCTGAATTGCCATACGAATCGACTGTTGCTGTATCGTATTACGGTCCCCTTGAAATACCATACTGGCAGTTTTGGTTGGCTCATCCTTTATGCTCCAGCCGAAACAAACCAGACCAACCGGTTTTTCATTAGTGCCGCCGTCAGGACCGGCAATCCCGGTGACTGCGACACTGATCTGAGCATGACTATTGTCAAGGGCACCTGTAGCCATTTCCCCGGCAGTCTGTTCACTCACGGCACCAAAAGTAACCAATGTATCTTCACTGACACCTAGCAGCTCTTTCTTTGAATTATTGGAATAACTAACAAAACCTCGTTCAAACCATTTTGAACTACCTGGCGTATTTGTCATCGCCTGGGCAATTCCTCCACCGGTACAAGACTCGGCAACAGTTACCATCATTCCCCTGGCCAATAATAGCCTAGCAAGACGTTCTGCCATTTCTGAATATTCATGGTGTGTCATTGCTTAGCGTCTATCCTGGAAAAACTTCTGTAACAGACTTACACACTCTGGCTCGAGCACACTCCCGGTTACCTGTGTGTGATGATTAAGTTGTGTGTTCTGAAAAATATTCACGATACTCCCGGCGGCACCTGTTTTTGGATCGTGGGCACCAAAAATTACCCGGCTTATCCTTGCGTGGATGATTGCCCCAGCACACATAATACAGGGCTCAAGTGTGACAAAAAGCGTTTTGCCGGACAGACGATAGTTACTGTCAGCTAAAGATGCCTCACGTAATGCTTGGATTTCTGCATGGGCTGTCGGATCACTCTGAGCAATCGGCTGATTCCAACCTTCGCCAATTATTTCATCGTTATCTACTACGACAGCACCGACTGGCACTTCACCCTGTTCCTGTGCACGAACAGCCAGCTCTAAGGCACGTTTCATCCATTGTTGGTCGCTCGTCACTTGTTGCTCGCCTGTTTTTAGTTAGCAATCTAAAAGCTAGGTTTCTAGTCAGCTTTTATTCCATAGTGCGTTTCGGCATGACGAATGTACTTTCGACCGCTGAGTAATCCATATAACCCATTCGGGCGATGGGCTTGATTTTTAATCTATCTACCAAGCCTTCTTCGGTGATGTAGTCATCGTCGATATGCACACCGATCACCTTGGCAATAATAAGGTGATACATCGATTTGGCATCGTTCCCTGGTAGCAAGTAGGTATCATGGCAGAGGCATTCAAAATGTGCTGGCGATTCTGCTACACGAACCGGCTTGACCAGTTTAGAGGGAAGTGAGGTCAAGCCAACCTCAGTCAATTCATCAATTGCCGGGTCTTCTATCCAGCTAGTCTCACTCATCTTCTCACGTGTGTCCCATGTCGCCATATTGAACACGAGCTCACCAGTTTCCTCTGCATTACGAACGGTATCCTTCTTGCTACCATCCGTCTTGCATCCGACTGAAATCATGATAAACGGCGGTTTGTCTCTCAATGCATTGAAGAAGCTAAACGGAGCGAGGTTACCTATTCCATCCTTGCTGAGTGTGCTGATCCAACCAATTGGACGCGGTACAGCCAATGCTTTGAGCGGGGAATAGGGAAGCCCGTGATCATTTTTAACAGGATCGTAAAACATTATCTTAGGACTATTCCCACTCTATCGTGGCTGGTGGTTTGCTGGAAATATCGTAGGAAACCCGGGAAATGCCGTTGACCTCATTGAGAATACGGTTTGATACAAGTTCCAAGAATTCATATGGTAGATGTGCCCACCGTGCCGTCATAAAATCAATGGTCTCCACAGCCCGCAGAGTAATGACATAATCATATACTCGCGCATCACCCATGACACCGACTGATTTGACTGGCAGGAATACTGCAAATGCTTGACTGACCTTGTCATAAAGACCGTGCTTTCGCAATTCAGCAATAAATATTGAATCCGCTTGGCGCAATATATCAGCGTATTCCTTTTGTATTTCACCAAGGATACGTACACCAAGGCCAGGACCAGGAAAGGGATGACGGTATATCATCTCCTCTGGTAGGCCGAGTTCGATCCCTAACTGACGTACTTCGTCTTTGAATAATTCCCGCAAAGGCTCAATGAGATTCAAGGCCATATCCGAAGGTAATCCTGCTACGTTATGATGTGATTTTATCACGTGGGCTTTGCCGGTTTTGGCTCCGGCTGATTCAATAACATCAGGATAGATAGTCCCTTGGGCTAGCCATTTTACTCCAGTTAATTTTTCCGCCTGCTCTTCGAATACCTTTATGAATTCCGCACCGATGATCTTTCGCTTTTGTTCAGGATCAGCAATACCGGCAAGTGCTGCGATAAAACGATCCTCTGCCCTCACATGAATAACATTGATTCCCATATGCTGTGAAAAGGTATCCATCACCTGCTCAGCTTCATTCAATCGCAAAAGACCATTATCGACAAACACGCAGGTCAACTGATCGCCTATAGCGTTATGCAACAATGCGGCAACCACAGATGAATCTACGCCACCCGACAAGGCGAGTAACACCTTATCGGTACCGACCTGCTGTTTAATAGAATTGGTGGCATCATCTATAAAGTTTTGCATCGTCCACAGTGAACCGCACTCGGCTATGTCATGGATAAAGCGATTAAGGATCGCACTACCTTTAGAGGTATGTGTTACTTCGGGATGAAACTGTAAACCGTAGAACCTGCGCCCTTCATCAGCAATGGCTGCAATAGGCGCGTTTTCAGTCGATGCAATAATCTTGAATCCATCTGGTAGTTTATTTACCGTATCACCGTGACTCATCCATACATTCAACAAACCGTGGCTCTCGGCATTGGTTTCATCTTGTATGTCTGTTAACAATTTCGAATGGCCGCGTGCACGTACTTTGGCGTGACCAAATTCACGCAAACGAGATTGCTCCACTTTTCCACCCATTTGTTCTGCCATAGTCTGCATGCCATAGCATATCCCCAATACCGGTACATTCAGCTTAAAGGTAAGCTCTGGTGCTCGTGCACCGTTCGCCTGGGTAGCGGATTCTGGGCCACCAGATAGAATGATCGCCTGTGGATTGAAATCTTTAATCGCCTCATCATCGATATCATATGGATGGATTTCGCTGTATACGTTCGCCTCACGAACACGCCGTGCGATTAATTGCGTGTACTGGGAACCGAAGTCTAGGATGAGGACTTTTCCTGAGTGGATATCAGCCATTTGTGATCATTAAATAAAAATTCGATACTTCTTAGACGCTACCTACTCCGGACTAGAATGTTTTCCATTTCATGCCCGGTAGTTCGGCGGCTCCTTGGTTATCGTTACATCATGAACATGACTTTCGCGGACGCCAGCTGTAGTCAAGCGCACGAACGTAGGTTTAGTACGCATTTCATCTAGATTTTGGCACCCTGTGTAACCCATTGAAGCACGCAAGCCACCCACCAATTGATGAATTATTGCACTTAACACGCCTTTGTAGGGGACACGTCCCTCGATTCCTTCAGGTACCAGTTTTTCAATCTCGTCATTTTCCTGAAAATAACGATCCGATGAACCTTGCTTTTGTGACATAGCACCGAGCGATCCCATACCACGATATGTCTTGTAGGATCTACCTTGAAATAATTCTACTTCACCTGGTGCCTCTTCAGTCCCGGCAAATAGTCCACCTATCATGACTGAATACGATCCAGCGGCAATCGCTTTAGCAATGTCGCCTGAATAACGAATTCCACCATCTGAGATAAAGGGGATCCCGGTACCTTTCAATTCTTGCGCTACATTTTTAATAGCAGTTATCTGCGGCATACCGACACCGGTGACGATTCGTGTCGTACATATTGATCCGGGACCGATACCGACCTTCACCGCATCTGCTCCAACATCAACAAGCGCCCTAGCGCCTTCAGCGGTTCCTACGTTACCACCAATGACCTGAGTGTCCGGATAGTCTTTCTTAATCCGACGTACAACAGACAACACACCCTCGGAATGACCGTGGGCGGTATCCGCGACCAGTACATCTACACCTGCTTCAACGAGTGCATGAACGCGCTCATCGGTTCCTTTTCCAACACCGACTGCAGCACCAACGCGTAGACTTTCTTGTTCATCCTTACAGGCGTTTGGAAAATCCTGTGACTTAAAAATAT
Source organism: Gammaproteobacteria bacterium (assembly GCA_965226155.1). GTDB lineage: Bacteria > Pseudomonadota > Gammaproteobacteria > Eutrophobiales > Eutrophobiaceae. The sequence goes on along the minus strand of OZ245331.1, from coordinate 1,558,156 downwards.
CCTTAACAGTTACCAAACCGCATAAATCGAAATTGTCATTGACTACCAGTACTTTTTCGATGCGATGCTGATGTAACAACGTTTTAATCTCATCAGTTTCAGCACCTTCTTGTACTGTTACCAGACGATCTTTCGGAGTCATGATATTTTTCACAGGGTCGCCAAAGTGTGTTTCAAAACGCAGGTCCCGGCTGGTCACAATACCGACCAGTTCTTTGCCCTCAACTACGGGCACGCCAGAAATTTTACTGTTTCGAGTCAATTCCAGAACCTCTTGAATGCTCGTTTTGGGAGAGACTGTTATCGGGTTTCGGATGACCCCTGCTTCGAATTTTTTGACTTGCCTGACCTGGAGAGACTGTTCTTCCGGACTCATATTTTTGTGGATAATGCCGACGCCGCCAGCCTGTGCAATTGCAATAGCCGTCCGCGCCTCGGTGACTGTATCCATTGCTGACGACAGGATCGGGATATTGAGTTTTATACTGGGGGTAAGTTGGGTTTCCAGATTTACTTCGCGAGGCAAGACTTGAGAGTATGCTGGAATGAGCAATACATCGTCGAATGTGAGGGCTTCATCAGCAATACGCATGTCTAAAGAGTGGTCCGGTTATAAAATAACCGAGCATTATAGACTAATGAGTGCATCCGGGTAAATCAGACATTACAATAATTGAAGTCGACCGATAAGATTCCATGAAAATTAACCAGGAAAAGGCAAAGTTTACCCGTGACATCTACAATGTGACGCGTTTGAACCGTGAGGTTCGGGCGGTACTCGAAGGCAGTTTCCCACCTGTGTGGGTACAGGGTGAAATTTCCAATCTTGCCAGACCCTCGTCTGGTCATATGTATTTCTCCCTGAAAGACAAGCATGCGCAGATCCGCTGTGCAATGTTCAAAAACCGGAATAAATCGCTGAAGTTCGTGCCTGAGAATGGCATGGAGGTAATTACTCTGGTAGCGGTCAGCCTGTATGAAGGACGGGGAGAATTCCAGTTGATAGTAGAGCAGCTTGAACCAGCTGGTGTCGGTGCCTTGCAATTGGCGTTCGAACAACTGAAAGAGCGCTTACAGAAGGAAGGTTTGTTTGATGAGGGCCGAAAAAAAACTATCCCCCGGTTTGTACGGGCTATCGGGGTGATTACTTCTCCTGCTGGGGCCGCAATTAGAGACATATTACATGTATTGAAACGGCGATATCCCGGTGCAGAAATTATTATCTATCCTGTCCCGGTTCAGGGAGAAGGATCTGCTTCGAAAATTTCAGCAGCCATTGAAAAGGCTGAAGCGCGAAATGAGTGCGACGTCATTATTATTACCCGTGGTGGCGGCTCAATTGAAGATCTTTGGTCATTTAATGAAGAAACTGTAGCGAGGTCAATTTATCACAGCAAAATCCCGATAGTGACAGGAATAGGACACGAATCGGATTTTACTATTGCTGACTTTGTGTCTGACAGGAGGGCGCCCACACCCTCCGCGGCAGCTGAATTGGTCAGCCCGGACCAGCTTGGTTTATTTGAGCAGGTTAACGGTATTCAAAAATCCTTGCTACTCAGCATGCGTCGGATAATGAGCAATTTTTTCGAAGAGTTAAATCATTTTGAAAGACGTCTTCCAGATCCGGTAAAACGACTGCATGATTTCGGCCAACGTATAGATGACTTAGGTTTCAGGTTGCAGCGTGCAATCAGCTCATCCATAGAAATAAAGCGGTCTCTAATATTCAAGTCTGGAGCCGGGATAAATAAATTTAATCCATTCCAAACTCTTAAGCTGTATCAGGAGAAAAGCCATCATATTGAGGAACAACTGACGACAAACATGTCATTCATACTGGAGAAGGCAAGAAGCAGGCTGGATTATATGTCTCATACTTTACACACTGTTAGTCCTTTGGTCACTCTCCAACGAGGCTATGCTATTGTAACTGCCCATGATAAAAACCACATCATCCGTAGCATAAAGGAAATTAAATGCGGCAAAAAAGTCAGGACCAGACTTGCTAACGGGTTTTTTCACTCGACCATTACCAAGATCGACAAAAATGAATAGATTTTTAGGATTATTGATTTTATTATTTTTTAATTCATACAGCTACAGTATCGACTCGCAAGTAGATAACAATTTTGAAAGTGTCCCTGGTGGAATAGCCGTGGTTAACTTGAATGTCCCAGACAGACCCGCCGTTTACTACAATAAAAAACCTATTATGGTTGTCGGAGAACCAGGCAACTGGAGAGCCTTTGTTGGACTGTCATTATCAACTAAGCCAGGACAACATAAGTTGGAAATTCGAAATGATAATAAAATTGAGTACTATTCTTTCCAAGTCTACCCAAAACAATATGAAGAACAAAGAATCACTATTAAAGACGATGGTATGGTCAACCCTACTCTACTAAACCTAGAACGGATAAACCGTGAATCTAAATTAATTAATCAAACTAAATCTACTTGGACACCAAAAGATAATGTTCCACTGCAATTGGATCTGCCGGTATCAGGCCCAACTAGCAGCCCGTTTGGCTTGCGCCGGTACTTCAATGACCAGCCACGGAATCCGCATAGTGGGCTCGACTTAGTCGCCACCGAAGGTACACCCATCATCGCCGCCGCCGCAGGCAGTGTCATTAATACTGGTGAATATTTTTTTAATGGCAACACCGTCTTTATTGATCATGGGCAAAGCTTAATTACGATGTACTGTCATATGAGCGAGATTAATGTCGTTGTCGGACAAACCATAAACCGAGGAGAAATCATAGGCAAAGTTGGGAAAACCGGCCGGGTAACCGGTGCTCATTTGCACTGGGGGGTTATCATGAATAAGACTTCGGTAGACCCGAATTTTTTTATTAGGTAAAAAGTATAGAATCAAACACTACCCTGGATTAAAGGCAGGTAAATCCAGTGATCCTACAAACTATTTAGATGGATGCTACTTCTTTTGCCTGCAAATCGGCATGATAGGACGAACGTACCATAGGCGCACTAGCGACATTTCTGAAACCGAGACTCTCAGCATAGTGACCGAGTTCGTTGAATTCATCAGGGTTAACAAATCGTTCAACTTTGAGATGATATCGACTAGGTGACAAATACTGTCCTAGAGTCAACATATCGCAATCATGCTCACGTAGATCCTGCAATACTTGCCTGACTTCTTCTATCTCTTCTCCAAGGCCCAGCATCAAACCAGATTTTGTCGGCACCTCTGGGTGACGTTGCTTAAATTGTTTAATAAGGTTAAGAGACCATTGATAGTCTGCACCTGGACGTGCTTTACGGTAAAGCCTGGGAACAGTTTCAAGATTATGGTTAAAAACATCCGGCGGTGACGCAGATAATTTTTGTAATGCAATTCCAGCTCTGCTTCGGAAGTCAGGTACTAGAATTTCGATGCGTGTACCGGGCATGCGAGACCGGAGCGCGCTAATACAATGGGAAAAATGTCCCGCACCACCATCACGCAAATCGTCACGGTCTACAGAGGTTATCACTACGTACTGTAATTTCATCATCTCAACAGCCTTTGCTAGATTTTCTGGTTCATCCTTGTCCAGTGGTTTAGGTCTACCATGGGCTACGTCACAAAATGGACATCGTCTAGTGCATAAATCACCCATAATCATGAAAGTTGCCGTACCATTAGCAAAACATTCTCCTAGATTCGGGCATGCTGCCTCTTCACAAACTGTGTGTAGATTTTTCTCCCGAAGTAACTTTTTCAGATGGATTACCTTCGGGTTAGTTGGCCCCTTCGCCCGGATCCATTTCGGTTTCCTTGGTAGCGGTCCTTCATAGCGCTCTACCTTTATTGGTCGTGAGGTCTTGAGCTTACCTCGTGCATCTTTATGCAGTTTGTCCTGTTCTAAATTTGTCGACATCTTTTTTCTCAACAGGAATTATGTAGCTTCACATATGACATCAGCTGTATCACTGTTGTCACTAATACTGCTTTTTTCAATCTCTTCATAACCCAACAACCTCAGAATAATTGGTAAGAGTAAGGAATTGACCTCGCTAGTAGCGAGATTGATACTTGCTTCACTCAACTGGGTTATTTCCAGTCCTTCAATTCCACAAGGATTAATTTCTTTAAAGGGTGAAAGATCCATATTAACGTTCACAGCCAGACCATGATAGCAGCATCCTTTGCGCATACGTATACCCAGTGATGCTATTTTCTTGTCAGAGACGTAAACTCCAGGCGCGCTGTTTTGTCTAGTCCCGATAATGTTCAGATGTTCGAGCATTTCGATAACGGCCTGCTCCAAGGTGTGAACGTACTGTTTAATGGAAATACTCAATCGACGAAGATCCAACATCGGGTAGACAACTAGCTGACCTGGCCCGTGGTAGGTTATCTGACCACCTCGGTCGATATTGACAACGGGTATCGTGCCGGCATTCAAGATATGTTCAGTCTTTCCTGCCAAACCCAACGTATATACCGGCGGGTGCTCAAGAGACCAGATTTCATCAACCGTTTTGGATCTCCTCTGATCAGTAAACTGCTGCTGGAGTCGATAGATCCGGTCATAATCAGACATACCTAGCCATTTGGTGATAATCGGCGTCACAGAATCATTTTTTCCATATTTGATGGCTAGTTGACAATAATCTATTCATTATATTCAGTAAAAAATGTACCATACATAAATGTGTTTATAGTATAGAGATCATAGAGGCAAATGAACATGCGGCCTTTATTGCATCGAGCAAGTATCCATAATTTTTTTAGATGATAGGAGAAAATAATGAAAAGTTTTGCTTGGATATTCATAGTTGTAATGGGGTTTACAACTTCTACACATTCATTTGGCCAGTCTGAAACCGAACTTATGGGAGAATGTGATTATCCTCAAACACCCACTGTTATTAATGGTCGGAATGCTACCGAAGCACAGATGATAGCCAACCAAAAGAAAGTGAAAGATTATATGGACGCTGGTAATGCATTTCTTGAATGTTTAGATAGCGCGAATAATACTGATAGCGATGATACATCAGTAGAAATAAAACAACGGGTAAACAAAGTACATAATAGTGTTGTTGATGCGCAAACTGCTGTTGCTGATCTATGGAAACAAGCACTGAATGCATACAAGGGTAAAAACAACTAAATGGTTAATGCTTAGATGTCTTATATTTTGAGGTGTAAATACACTTTAAAATTAATTGGAGAAGTTTTCAGTGAGTGAAGAAAAAATCGACACGAATATTTTAAGAAAGATCCCCATTTTTAGCGCACTGACTGATGAGGAATTGACCCAAGTCATGAATGCGCCTGAGAACGGGATTTCGGAATATGGGACGAAAGAGATAATTATCAAGGAATCAGAAGTCGGCGATTGTATGTACATAGTCCTTGATGGTGCAGTTGAAGTTTCAATCCGCGGTGCTGGCGGCGGACTAGGCCGGGATATTACCATTGCAACATTGCGGGAAGGTGCCTTCTTTGGCGAACAGTCGTTAACAATTACCGATGCAACCGGTCGACGCAATGCCACTGTTCGCTCTTTACATAATGCGAAACTGTTCAAGGTCGATAAAAAATATGTCCGTCTCACTCTCAAGGGTGGTTTTGAAGGATCAGAAGACCTCACCGAACCACGCTCAGCGCCACAGGACGGTGAAATTCGTAATCTGATGCGTGGGATGCGCTTATTCGAAAGTCTGAAAGAAAGCGAGCTCGACACCGTAAGTACGTGGACTGAAGTTATTGAGGTAGGCCCGGGCGATTTTGTTGTAAAAGAATCCGAAAAGGGGGATTGCCTTTACGTCATACTCGATGGAAAGGTAGAAATCTTTACCATGGATGATGATGGAAAAATTTCGATTCAGGGCATACTTCAACTGGGTGATTATTTTGGCGAACAGGCATTACTACCAGGAAGTTCTGGCAAGCGTAACGCCTATGCCAGGACCGACGACAAATCCAAGTTAGTCAAAGTTCCCAAAGCCTACTTCAGGCTAATATTAAACCGCGATAGTTCGCTAGCTCCCGCTTTGAGCGATATTGCTGAATCCCGCAAAGAGTAAAAAGAAGAATAACAGGTAGAATTATTACCCATAGTTGGGATTGAAATCGAAGTTGACCTGTCAGAAATGACAAATTTAATCCTGCCTGACTGATTTAACCATTACTAACTTACGCTAAATGTTTGCACTGCAAATCAATAATCTCGAAAAAGTATACTCGAACCAATTTCAGGCGCTTAATGGTGTCCACTTACAAGTGGGTGAGGGAGACTTTTTCGCCCTACTGGGACCTAACGGCGCGGGGAAATCAACGATAATTGGCATTGTCTCATCATTGATCACTAAGACTCGAGGTAAAGTAGAAATTTTTGATTTCGACCTTGATACACATCTAAATGAAGCAAAATCTTGCCTTGGTGTGGTACCGCAGGAAATTAATTTCTCTTTCTGGGAGACTTGCATGGAAATTGTTATCACCCAAGCTGGTTTCTACGGGATTCCTCGGAAACCAGCCTATGAAAGAATGGAAAAATATTTCACCCAACTAGGATTATGGGAAAAGCGAAACGACCGCTCACGTACTCTATCTGGCGGTTTCAAAAGGCGATTGATGATTGCGCGAGCGTTAATGCATGAACCCAGATTGCTCATTCTCGATGAACCAACGGCAGGTGTCGATGTTGAATTAAGAAGATCGATGTGGAGTTTCCTGACTGAAATAAACAATGCAGGAACGACAATTATATTAACCACACATTATTTAGAAGAAGCAGAAAACCTTTGTAAGAATATCGCAATCATAGATAAGGGAAACATCATCGAAAACACATCAATGAAACAATTGCTTTCTAAGTTAAATATTCAGACATTTGTCATGGATCTAGAGGAGCCTTATTTAGGAGGACCAAATGTTGGCGGTTTTACAATAAAGAAAATTGATCAGCTAACTATAGAGGTCGGAATATACAAGCACCAAAATCTAAATGAATTATTCAAAACATTTAGCTCGAATAATATTAGAGTATGCAGCATGCGTACAAAATCCAACCGCCTGGAAGAACTGTTTATCCGGCTATTATCTAACCAACAGACAATGAATTAATATGAGTCCAAAAAAGATTTTTATTGCCTTTCTCACTATTCTTAACAAGGAAGTAAGCCGATTTTTAAGGATCTGGATGCAGACTATCCTGCCTCCTGCTGTCAGTATGACTCTGTACTTCATTATCTTCGGTAGCCTAATTGGACCGAGGATCGGCAATATGGATGGATTCACCTACATGGAGTTTATCGCACCCGGGATCATCATGATGTCGATAATAAACAACTGTTATTCAAATGTTGTTTCCTCTTTTTTTGGCGCAAAATTCCAACGACATATCGAGGAAATGCTCATCGCCCCTATCCCGAATTTCGTAATACTAGCCGGTTATGTCCTTGGTGGCGTTGCAAGAGGCTTAGTTGTCGGCTTTTTTGTGACTATAGTTGCCCTGTTCTTTACCAAATTGCATATCTATAATTATTTCATTGTCATTTCTGTAGTAATACTTACAGCAATATTGTTTTCGCTGGGCGGATTCATCAATGCGATCTATGCACAGAAATTCGATGATATCTCGATAATACCAACTTTTGTATTGACCCCGTTAATCTACCTTGGTGGCGTTTTCTATACTATCAACATGCTGCCTGACTTCTGGCAATCAGTCTCCAGGGTCAATCCGATACTGTATATGGTTAATGCATTTAGATACGGATTACTAGGTGTATCTGATATAAACATTACCTACGCGTTTTTTATCATTTTGCTATTTATCGCAGGTCTTACTATGTTTTCACTAATGTTGTTACAGAGGGGAGTTGGAATTAAGAGTTAAAATTTGTCCTTTACCCGATCTACAACTTCCTTAGTAAACTCCCGGGTTCCTAGTTTACCGCCAATATCACCCGTGCATTTACCATCGGCTATTGATGAGAGCAATGCGAGACGCAATTCATGACCGACATCATAACGGCCGATATGATCCAGCAACATGGCTAATGCGAGCAGGATGGCAGTCGGATTGCATTTGTTATGACCTGCGATATCTGGTGCCGTCCCACCAGAAGGATCGAACATGGCTATGTCAATCTTGTCATCATTGGTGAAACTGAAATTGCCGCTTGCACCAGTACCTATGCTTCCAATTAATCCGCTAGCCATGTCAGATAAAAAATCGCCGTATTCATTTAAGACAAGTACAACCTGGTAATCGTCTGGTTTCAATATAATTTTGGCTAGTAAAGCATCAAACAATTCTATGCTGTGACTGATATCTTGATACTCTGAATGCACCTCTTCCACGACGGTCTGGAAAAATCCGTCCGTTGCACGCTGGATAGTGTGTTTGGAAGATGATGTAACTGACAGGTCACTTTTTCTCGCATATTCGAAGGCGAATTTTGCAGCTTGCCTGCATGGATCGCGCTCAACGATGCGTATAGATACTGCAGCGTCTTTTCCTATCATCCTACCTGGGTCGTCGTAAGTCCCTCCCATTGCAACCCGAACGATGTGTAGGAAAACCTCTTCCTTGAAGTTAGATTTTATTCCCTTAATGGATATAACTGGTCTTGATATAACACTGAAGTTACACATTCTCCTGATTATAGCGTTTGGGCTCTGGGTCCTTGTGATGGTCGGATATTTTAACGCTAACTTAGTCGAGTTCATTGATTCATAAAGATGGTTGAATAGATCTCTATTACCTGATTCACGATTTTTAACACTAAGATCAAAAGGGATAAACTTGAATTCTAGCGGCAACACCTCTGTAACACTATTGACTGATTCTCGTAATTCCGGACCAATACCGTCACCCAGTAATTCGGTTACTTCAATAGTGCTCATTCTGTTCTACCTCTCTCTTTTATCTAATAATACTTGTGTGTAAAAAATGTTTCGCCGTACTTAACCCTTATATTTACAACCCGCTGTACAGGTCTCCTTTACCTCAACGGCCGACAGCCCCGGCAGTACCGAATGTAGTCTGCACCAAATCCACTGAGCTAGATTCTCACTGGAAGGATTCTCTAGCCCATCTATTTCATTAAGATAGCTATGGTCTAAAAGATCAAATAATGGTTGAAAGGCCCTGGCTATATCTGCAAAATCCATCACCCAACCTAGATCTGGATCAACATCACCTTCCACGAACAGTGCAATCCGAAAAGAATGACCGTGTAATTTTCTGCATTTATGACCTTCAGGCAGATTAGGCAATAGGTGCGCTGCTTCTATCCTGAATTCCTTAAAAATCTGCATCATGATGCTGAAACGCCATTCTGATGTGAAACACGTACCTTGAATTCCTCGTAAAGCCCGTTCATCCTTAACCAGAGTTTTCCAGGCACCCCTACACCTACGGGTTTACCGTTCAGCTTGATAACTGGCGCAATTCCTATCGTGGATCCCATGATCCAAATTTCTTCCGCTGAATAAAGTTCAAGTTCCCGGATCTCAGTTTCCTTAAAAGGGATTCCCGATGCTTGCATGAGTTCGATTGCCAAATCCCTCGTAATTCCAGGAAGAATCGTTTGATCCTTTTCTGGTGTGAAAATAACTCCATTGTTGACAACAAACACATTACTCGAACTACCTTCTGTCACAACCCCATCCCTGATCAAGATGGTTTCTTCTGAGCCATCTGTCTGTAATGCGTATTGCTTCATTAATACATTCGCTAATAGTGTAATCGCCTTAATATGACAATATTGCCATCTTATATCTTCATGAGTAACAACACTGATACCTGCCCCGTAATTTCTCTCTGGGACCTGCTTACACATTACAAAAGCGGTCGGTTCTAGTAATTCAGAATAGAGATGTTCTCGCTCACCAGTGCCACGGTTTACCTGGACATATAGAGCACGATCACCGGAAGAAGCGTTCGATTTTAATATTTCGTCAAAAATATCTTCCCATTCACCAGTGGTGTACGGGTTTCTGATATTAATGGAGGAAAGACTGTTATCTAGTCTTGCAAGATGCTCAGCCATGCGAAAAATAGAATTTCCAAATACTGGGATTACTTCATACACTCCATCACCGAACAAAAATCCTCTATCCATTACGGAGACCATGGCATTAGCAAGTGGCTTGTATTCACCACTTAAAAAAACAATCGAATTAGAATCAATCACTGAAATAGAAGTCTTATATCATCCATAATCCTGTCTAACAAATCCCCTTGTTGGACAGATTCCAATGCAATAAGTGGACGTACCGCAAGTTCCTCACCATCATATGATATATTAATGTGTCCAATTATTGCCCCTTTTAGAGTTGGCGCAATAATGGTTGGTTGCAGTTCGATATTTTTATCCAAATCCTTGGATTTTCCCCTCGGTACAGTAACCCATAAATCCCGGGCAGTACCTAAATTTATACTGTCTAAATCCCCTTTCCATACCCGGGCAGACACGACAGATTGCTCGGCACTGAATATTTTTTCAGTTGTGAAAAAACGGAAGCCGTAGTTCAACAATGACTGTGTTGCACTCGCTCTCGCGTCGGAACTCGGAGTCCCAGCAACAACAGAAATCAGACGCATATCTCCCCGCCTTGCCGATGCAACCAGGCAATAACCTGCACTTTCGGTATATCCAGTTTTGATGCCGTCTACACTGTCGTCCCTAGAAAGAATATCATTTCGATTATGTTGGTGGATACCGTTGAAAGTAAATTCTCTAATCGAATGGTATGTATAAATATCAGGAAATTCTCGGATCAGTGACGAAGCAATTACGGCAAGATCCCATGCAGACGAATAGTGATTTTCATCGGGCAATCCGGAACTGTTAGTAAAATGGGTATTTTTCAATCCCAATTCTGCAGCGTATTGATTCATAATCGTCGCAAATACTTCTTCCGTGCCAGCGATATATTCGGCCAGTGCAACACTCGCGTCATTACCTGATTGAACAATCACCCCTTTCAGTAAATCATCAACGGATACCTGCTTGTTTACCTCAATAAACATTTTTGAGCCTTCCATGCGCCAAGCCTTTTCGCTGATTGTAACCATGTCTTCCGATTTTATTTGTCCTTCTTTTAGTGCGCTCGCAATGACATAGACTGTCATCATTTTTGACATACTGGCTGGCTCAATCCTTTCATTGATTCTATTCTGTGCGAGGATCCTACCGCTGTTATAGTCCATTAAAATATGTGAATTCGCATTTAACGCAGGAGGCGATGGGACTATTGCTGAATATGCATTACAACTGAATGAAAAAACTATCAAGCACAGAAATAATTTTTTGAATATTTCACAATACATGGAAGTAAACGCCTTTTGATTCGATCGATTAATTAATTGTTATATGGTACTGGGTAATGCCGTATTGAATCAAAGTTGAAACTATACTATCTGCAAATGATATATCATTAAGTGGGCCAATTCGAACTCGATATAGTTGATTACCACTGACGATAGTTTCGCTGATTTTTATCAAGTCGGTACCCAAAGACCCAAGCTGATGAAGTAACTTCTGTGCATTACCTAATTGAGAAAACGCACCAACCTGGATATAGAAACCGGTATTTTGAATAACTGATTCTATTCGAGAAGTTGATTTTACAGGTGCACCGGATGTAGTACCTCCACTTTTTGCATATAAGACTGGGCCAATTGCGCGAACTTCTACTAATCCAGCACCCTTGCCAATAATATCGAGCTTGGTTGCAGCAGTATAAGATAGATCGATAATCCGATTTTCATAAAATGGACCACGATCATTGACTTTAACAATGACCTTTTTACCATTATTAAGGTTTCTGACCTCGACATATGTCGGAAGAGGAAGACTTTTGTGTGCAGCGGTCATTGCATACATATCGTAAGTCTCACCACTTGATGTTCTTCGACCATGAAACTTTTTTCCATACCATGATGCAATTCCGCTTTCGACATAACCCTTCCCACTTTCCATAACATAATAGCGTTTACCAAATACAACATATGAGGATGGGTTTCCGTATTTACTTTTCGGTTCAAGCCTGGGAATTGCATCAGGAATGCGGGACACATCAATACTCCCCGGAGAAGGCCCACTATCCTTAATGGTGATAAGTGAAGATGAACAACCTTGGACTAGTAGCAGAAAAATGAGATTTGCTGGCCAGCTAAAATACAACCTGGATCTTTTTAATTTTGTTTCACGCATTCTCTGTGATTCGGCATTAGTTGTTTAGAATATGTCTGATTTTTACGATTTTTCATTATTTCTTGAGATAATTGGTAGACTGCCATCGCATATAACGCGCTGTGATTATATCTTGTAATGACATAGAAATTTTCAAATCCTAGCCACAACTCATTACTGTTTTCTATCTCGTAGTTCAGGAGCTTTGCCTTGTTATCTAATTCCATATTGAATTCGGTAGTAATGCCATAGTCCAGTAATTCCGATAAATTCATGTCTGGCTTCAGGCCACCAGCTAAAATCTTCTTATATTTGTCATCTTTTGAAGTAACTTGGCAGGTAATGTTTTCATCTGGTTGCCAACCATGAACTTTCAGATAGTTTGCAACACTTCCTATTGCGTCAACCGGATTATTCCATATGTCAATAAATCCATCCTTATCATAATCAACCGCATAGGCCCTGTAGCTGCTAGGCATGAATTGTGGGATTCCCATTGCGCCTGCATACGAACCTTTGGCAGCTAAGGGCTCAAGCTTTTGTTCACGCGTCAATAATAAAAACTGCTCCAATTCACTACGGAAAAATTTACTTCTCTTTGGGTAATTAAACGCTAGAGTTGCCAAGGAATTGATTACCTTGTAGTTGCCAGCGTTTCGTCCAAATCTTGTTTCAACACCAATTATCGCCACAATGATCTCTGCAGGCACACCATATGTCTTTTCAACAGACATAAGAATCTCGCTGTTTTCTTCCAGAAATTCAACACCTAAACGAATCCGGTCACCTCTGATAAATATCCGGCGATACTTATACCATGGCATGTCCTCTGCTGGGCGGGAAATGGCTTCGAGAACAGTTGAGCTGATCTCAGCTTGCTCAAACAAGGAATTAAGCTGTTCCAATGTAAAACCATGCTTTCTGACCATTTCGGTCATAAAAATCCTGACTTCTTCCTTCTCAAGCATGTCGCCATGCGCAAAAGGGATATTCATCAGAAAGCACAGAACGACCGTCTTATTCAGTATATTCAACATTACATTAAGGTGACAGGTAATGACGATGCGTATGAATTGCCATCAATATCCCAAAACCAACCATCAATGTAACGATGGACGATCCTCCGTGACTGATTAAGGGAAGCGGCACCCCAACAACTGGTAATTGTCCTGTTACCATTCCCATATTAACAATTACATACACAAAAAAGGTCAGTATTAAACTTATCCCTAGTAGCTTTCCAAACAATTGTTGTGCATTAATCGAGATATATATCCCTCTGAGAAATATAAAAGTGTAAAGCGATAATAATAATAATACGCCAGTAAATCCAAATTCTTCACATAAAACAGCAAAGATAAAATCAGTAGAACTTTCTGGCAGGAACTCCAGATGTGATTGTGTACCATTCAACCAACCTTTACCGTACAAGCCACCTGAACCGATGGCTATCATAGATTGAATAATATGATAGCCTGCCCCTAGTGGATCCTGATCAGGATTTAGGAATGACAATACTCGCTGTCTTTGGTAGTCATGCATTAAAAACCACAGAACCGGGGTGAACATCGATGCGAGAACTCCGAATACAATCAAGTATCTAAGACTCATACCAGCGATAAACAATACTGAAATTCCACCTGCAGCGACCAATATTGCAGTACCGAGGTCTGGCTGTTTTGCAATCAATAAAACTGGCAATAATATAATGGCGGTTGCTGTAATAATCTGGAGCGCTGTAGGCGGCAGGGATTTTTCTGAAAAATACCAGGCTAACATCATGGGAACCGATAGTTTCATCAACTCGGATGGTTGAAAGCGGAACAACCCCACATCAAGCCATCGTTGAGCACCATTGATAACATACCCTTTGGTAAGCACAATTATCAACAGTACTATCCCTGTTACAAACAGCCACACTGAAATTCTCGAAAGCCGAATAGGGTGTATTTGTGCAATTAACATCATCAACAAGAAAGCAATCGCAATACGTATGCCCTGACGATAAACTATCGTGATATCTTGGCCTGCTGCACTGTAGAGCACAACTATTCCCAATCCGCAGGTAAGAAGTAGGCCTAGGATTAGTGGAATATCAAGATGTAACCGTTGCGTGAAACTCTCTTCCTTCATTAAATATTATCCTTCAATAGAGAGTTTCTTGTTTAGATAGTAGTCAAATAACAAACGGGCAATTGGTGCCGCCGTAGTGGAACCCCCTCCACCATTCTCGATTATGATCGCCACAACGATAGACGATGATTCTACCGGACCAAATGCGACAAACACGGCGTGATCTCGTAATTCCTCTTTGATTTCGTCTGCATTATATTCTTCTTCACTGTCCTGACTGATTACCTGAGCCGTGCCAGATTTTCCTGCAAACTGATACACTGCACCCTGACCTGCCCCGCGAGCTGTTCCGTGTGCGCCGTGAACAACATCTATCATAGAAGAAACAATTATGTCCCAATGAGCATCTAATTCATTCACAACCTTTAATTCTTCTGTCGTATTTTTAAGATGCATGACATCAGAAAGCGGATCACGCGCTTCTGAAAATAGATGAGGCTTCAGTACCTTTCCCCGGTTCGCTACCGCTGCGGTAGCAACGGCCAATTGCATTGGAGTGACCAACAATGCCCCCTGGCCGATTCCAACATTGATAGTTTCACCAGGGAACCAAATTTCATTATAAACTTTCCGTTTCCATTCCTTAGATGGTACAAGCCCGCTAGATTCACCGCCAATATCAATCTGGGTTTTTGTCCCAAATCCGAACTGTGACAAAGCATCACCAATCTTGTCTATGCCTAAATCGTTAGCAAGCGAATAAAAATACACATCACATGATTCGGCGATCGCCTTTCTTAGATCAGTATTTCCATGACCTTCCTTTTTCCAGTCACCCTTTTTGATATCCGTCCCTTTTATAATATACCAGCCTGGGCACCAAGTCTCATCAGCGCTTCCTCGGATGCCATAGTGTAACGCCGCCATCCCCAGCATCGGTTTTATTGTGGATCCTGGAGGATAATTTCCTTTTAACGCTCGATTGAGTAGTGGTTTATCAACCGATTCAATTAGTCGATTGTAACTTTGGCTGTCAATGCCATTTACAAACAAGTTAGGGTCATAGCCAGGTGAACTAACCATTGCCAGGATACTGCCGTCTGCAGGGTCGACCGCGACAACAGCACCACGGTTGCCTTCTAAAGCCTGAACTGCTAGGTTCTGTAATGTAGTATCTAACGTTAGATAGATATCCTTACCTGGTATTGGCGGGGTACGATCAAGTACTCTGATTACCCTTCCCTGTGCGTTTACTTCAACTTGTTGATAGCCGACCTTCCCGTGCAATAAATCCTCATATGCCTTTTCAACACCAATTTTTCCGATATTACTGGTCGCACTGTAATTTGTTGTATCTATATTTTTTAAATCGTTCTCATCAATCATTCCGACGTAGCCGATAATATGGGAAGTATTGGAACTTAAAGGGTAATTTCGATTCAGCCTCGCAACGACATCGATGCCCTCAAAGTCATGCAAATTAACTGATACCCTAGCGACCTCTTCATCACTGAGATTAAACCTGAGTGGCACACTTTCAAACAGACGATTTTTTTTCAGCCTTTGCCTAAACTGTTCAATACTTACCTCGTCAATCTCAATAATTTTAGAGAGCTGCAGGATAGTTCGATCCAGGTTTTCAATCTTCTCCGGAATAATTTCCAGACTAAAGGAGGGCCTGTTATCCGCGAGCAGTACACCATCTTTACCGAATATAAGGCCACGGGTCGGCGGGATGGGCACAATCTTGACGCGGTTAGACTGGGAAAGTGTCGTATAGTGATCATGTAAGGCAATCTGTAAATAAAACACCCTCCATGTTATGAGGAGAACTAATATGAATATAACCCCACATGCAATGGTAGTACGTCGACCAATTAACTTTGCTTCCTGATCAAGGTTTTTTAGCTTAAATTGGATTGGCATAAGTTGTATTTTGAAATCAAAATACGTGGAACTTACGCCTGATGTCACGCAGAATAATAAATAGCCATGGCCATATAATCATACTGGTCAATGCCGGTGTCCAGAATGTCCAGTCTTTAGATGGGAAGCCCAAAATTCCCTGGATCCACAAAGCGGATAAGTGGAACAATAATAAGAATATGCAAACAAGCATTGCTTGCTGTGCAAGGGGAAATACACGGACACGTTGATGTGACATAATAATGATATAAGCGATGATTGCCATCCCCAATGCATTTTGGCCAAATATTGTCCCTTGCTGTACATCAAGCAAAACACCTAACATCCACGCTATACCAATACCTACTCTTTCCGGTAATGCCATGCACCAGTAAATAAGTACCATGGTAACCCATGCCGGGCGCCAATTAGCTGCCCAGTCCGGCAGGGGCATAGCCGTTAACATGTAGGCGATGATAAAACTGAAAACTATTACCGCTCCGCCATTGTGTTGCCTAGCTATCATTCGTTTATCACTAAATTATTATCTGGAAGTTTGTCATCTGGCTCTTCATGCGGCCAGACAAGTAGCACTTCCCTGCTTTTATCCAGTTGTGCACTCGGTGTCAAAACAACTTTTGAAAAAGTTTCCCCGAGTACCATATTGATACTTGTAATTGTTCCTACCGGATACCCACGTGGAAACCGATGCCCAAGTCCCGACGATATTACAAGGTCGCCTTTTATAATATCAGCATTGGTAGGCACGTTTTCTAGCAACAACATATTGTCCTGGCCGGTTCCAACTGCGATAGCACGCAAACCATTTCGGTTTATCTGCACCGGTAGCGCATGCTTTGGATCTGTAATTAACAAAACTGTACTGGAAAATGGTGCAACATGGATGATTTGACCCATAACACCGGTCGCATCAACTACCGGTTGGCCATCAAATACACCTTCACGTTGACCTTTATCAATCACAATTTGCCGCCTGAATGGTTCCAGTTCGACAGCGAGTAATTCTGCTATTAGCACCCTTTCACCTAATCGTACAGATGATTCAAGCAATTCCCTTAAGCGTTTGTTTTCTTCTTCCAGGACATTGAATTTCTGTAATCTAGAACTTAATAATAGATGTTCATCGCGAAGTCGGTTATTTTCTTCAAGCAAATTTGTTTGCGTTACCAAGGATTCCGACATCCAGTTACCGACCCTGACCGGGATATTTACAACATATTGCAAAGGATAAACCAGCGTAGACAAAATGGAGCGAACGGACTTAAGATGGCTTTGCTTATGATCAACAGCCATTAAAAATATGGACGCCAATATAAATATGACAACCTTTACATTATTGGATGGGCCTTTTAGGAAGAGTGTTTTGATAACCTACACCCGGCATTATAAGTAAGCTGTCATTCAGACGTTAATATATCTGTCCCGTACTCATCAATCATTTCTAGATACTTACCACCACCCCTGGCAACACAAGTAAGCGGGTCTTCAGCAACGAAAACTGGTAGACCAGTTTCCTCCATAAACAAACGATCAATATCCCGTAACAAAGCTCCGCCTCCTGTCAGCACCATACCTCTCTCAGCTACATCAGAACAGAGTTCAGGTGGTGTCTGCTCCAATGCATTCTTAACGGCATCAACTATCCCTGATAAAGGTTCTTGTAGCGCCTCAAGTATTTCATTACTGTTCAGTTTGAAACTGCGAGGTATCCCCTCAGCAAGGTTTCTTCCCCTGACCTCCATTTCTCTCACTTCATTTCCAGGATAAGCACAACCAATTTCATGTTTTATCCGTTCGGCCGTCGCTTCCCCAATCAAAGTGGCATAATTACGTTTGACGTAATTAATTATCGCTTCATCAAAACGGTCACCACCTATCCGTACGGAATCGGAATAAACGATTCCATTCAAAGAAATAACCGCTACTTCTGTAGTCCCTCCGCCGATATCCAACACCATCGTACCTCGTGCATCACTCACTGGCATACCAGCACCGATTGCTGCAGCCATCGGCTCTTGTATCAGATGAACTGTTCTCGCGCCTGCACCTAATGCCGATTCCTTTATGGCGCGCCGTTCCACCTGAGTTGATCCGCAGGGAACACAAACGAGCACTCGTGGACTTGGTTTGAATATTGTTCCACCATGCACTCTCCGAATAAAATACTGCAACATCTTTTCGGTAATAGTGAAATCGGCGATAACACCATCCTTTAATGGTCGGATCGCAGTTATGTGCCCTGGCGTTCGCCCCAGCATCCGTTTCGCTACGATACCGACCGCTATGATCGATTTTGAATTTGCGTTATCACCTTCATTCCTTATTGCAACAACTGAAGGCTCATCAAGAACTATACTTTTACCACGAACGTATATCAGCGTATTGGCCGTACCGAGATCGATAGATAAATCGTTTGAAAAAAGACCTCTTAATCTGCTAAACATTTAATTTAATCAATCCTCACAACAAGTAATTGGAGAGATAAAGACATATATGGTGTTGATAATTTATTTCATGAAAAGGCGTCATAGAAATCTAATTATTGTGGCGCCCCCGAAAAATTTCAGCCTTATTAATATTGCAGCCACGAGCTTTCCCAATCTCCTGCAAGATCAGCCTACAACTGCCTGATTTAAGTGTGTAACTGTAACAGTGGCTGGTATATTGGGCAAGTTATCAGATATCATAAAACCTTACATATCAACTAAAAAAAGACAAATTTGATGCCCCTTGATAGTGATGAAATAAAGAAAATTGCCTGGCTGGCACGTTTGGTCCTAGATGAGAACAAAATTGCTGATTATCAGCGGGAATTAGGCAATGTTTTAAATCTGGTTGAACAGATGAATTCGATCGACACCGCTAATATCGACCCGCTTGCACAAACCCAGGAGATTTATGCTCGTCTCAGGCAAGATGAGGTGACAGAAGATAATCAAAGAGACAAGTTCCAACAGATTGCTCCTGAGGTGGAGAATGGCCACTACCTAGTTCCCAAGGTTATTGAGTAACTGCCCGAGTGCCTCTGCTTACTCTCAACCATAAATAACTAACCTATCATGTATCAACACACTTTGGCTGAATTGTCTGGTCTGCTGCATAAACGTATGGTTAGCAGTGAAGAACTGACGCAAATCTACCTAAAACGATCAGAAGAAAATAATCCTACCTTAAATTGCTATATATCAATTTGTCCGGAACAGGCATTACAACAAGCCCGTGCTGCAGATAAACGACTTCAAGAGGGTAATGCAGGCCCACTAACAGGTATACCGGTTGCACACAAAGATATTTTTTGCATCGAGGGAATAAAGACCAGTTGTGGGTCACGAATGCTCGATAACTTTATTGCACCTTACTCTGCCACCGTGATTGAGAAACTAGATTCAGCTGGCATGGTAACGCTGGGGAAAACCAATATGGATGAATTTGCTATGGGATCATCCACTGAAACAAGTTTTTACGGTCCGACAAGGAACCCTTGGGACCAGGAATTCGTGCCCGGTGGTTCGTCTGGAGGATCAGCCACTGCGGTCGCAGCGCGTCTCGCGCCGGTTGCTACTGGTACAGACACCGGCGGCTCAATTCGACAGCCGGCTGCATTATGTGGGATCACTGGCCTTAAACCTACTTATGGTCGAGTATCCCGCTATGGCATGATCGCTTTCGCATCCAGCCTCGATCAGGGCGGTCCTATGACTCAAACTGCGGAAGATGCCGCGATGATATTAACTGCTATAACTGGATTTGATCCTAGGGACTCAACTTCGAGCCAGCGAGCGCCAGAAGATTTCAATACAAAAATCGATGATAACTTGTCGGGTTTGAAGATCGGATTACCGGAACAATACTTCAATTATAATTCCGATCCTGTGACGGAATCCATTATTTTGGAAGCGGTGAAACAGTTTGAAGCAGCTGGTGCTAAGATTCAGAGCATTGATCTACCAAATATGCATCTGTCTATACCGGCTTATTACGTTGTTGCGCCGGCCGAAGCTTCTTCCAATTTATCCAGATATGATGGAGTTCGTTTTGGTTATCGATGTGATCAACCAACAGACCTGGCTGACCTGTATTGCCGTTCACGTGGCGAGGGGTTCGGCGATGAGGTTAAACGGCGGATCATGATTGGTACATATGTTCTGTCCGCAGGTTACTATGACGCCTATTACCTTAAAGCACAGAAGATACGCAGGTTGATTCGTGATGACTATCTGCAAGCATTCAGTAAGGTTGATGTTATCGTCGGACCGACTACACCGGGTACAGCGTTCCGATTAAATGACCGGATAAATGATCCAGTCAGCATGTATCTGTCTGATATCTATACGGTATCAGCCAATATGGCTGGATTACCCGCAATATCAATTCCGGCAGGATTTGCAGAAGGTCTGCCGATTGGCTTACAGATCATCGGGGATTATTTTGCAGAATCAAAAATATTGAATGCGGCACACCGTTTTCAACAAATGACCAACTGGCACAAACAGATACCAAAGGAATACAACTAACCATGGATTGGCAACCAATTATAGGCTTGGAGATTCACGCCCAACTGGATACCAAGAGTAAAATTTTCTCCGGGGCACCAACTACCTTTGGTGCCCCTGCAAATACACAGGCGTGTGGGGTTGATCTTGGGTTACCGGGCGTACTACCAGTTCTTAATGGGGCGGCAATCACCAAAGCAATTAAATTTGGGCTGGCAGTAAATGGCAAGATAGCGCGAAAATCCATCTTTGCACGAAAAAATTATTTCTATCCTGATCTTCCTAAAGGCTATCAAATCAGCCAATTTGAACAGCCGATAGTTGAGCAGGGTCAGCTGGAAATCCAGCTTGATGATGGCAGTAGCAAGATTATTGGTATTACCCGAGCCCACTTAGAGGAAGATGCCGGAAAATCCATACACGATGAGTTTGGAGACAGCACAGGTATCGATTTAAACCGAGCTGGCACACCGTTAATTGAAATTGTTTCCGATCCAGATATGCATTCCGCACAGGAAGCTGTCATCTATATGAAAAAAATTCACACCCTAGTTAGATATCTCGGTATCTCCGACGGTAACATGCAGGAGGGATCATTTAGATGTGACGCTAATGTCTCCATCAGACCAGAGAACAAGACTACCCTAGGTATACGGACAGAAATTAAAAACCTGAACTCGTTTCGATTTGTCGAACAAGCGATAAATTACGAAATCGAACGACAGGTAGCGATGAATGAATCAGGAAAACAGATTGTCCAAGAAACCCGATTATTTGATCCCGGCAAGAATGAAACTCGGCCAATGCGAAGCAAGGAAGAAGCGAATGATTACCGTTATTTCCCTGACCCCGATCTATTACCTGTAAATGTATCTGAAAAAGATATCGATTTAGTCCGAAACGAAATGCCAGAGCTGCCAGATGCAAAACGCAATCGCTTTATCCAGCAATATAATCTTTCTGAATACGACAGTAACTATCTTACGACAAACAAGATCCTGGCTGACTACTTTGAAGAAACAGCAAATAGTGCAGGAGGTGAAGCGAAACTTTCCGCTAACTGGATCATGGGCAATCTCTCAGCTGCCTTGAACAAAGATACTCTTAATATCGATCAAAGCCCGGTGACACCATCCATGCTGGGGGGAATGATTAAACGTATTACCGACAGCACTATCTCCGGAAAGATGGGAAAACAAGTGTTTGAAGATATGTGGGCCGGCAAAGGCGATGCTGATTCTATTATTGAGACTAAGGGATTAAAAAAGGTGTCTGATACAGGTGAGTTAGAGAAAATTATCGATGACGTCATTGCAGATAACCATTCACAGGTAGAACAGTTCCGTAGTAGCCCTGAAGAAAAGAGGGGCAAGCTCATTAGCTACTTTATCGGTCAGGTTATGAATCGATCCCAAGGGAAAGCTGACCCAGTGCAGGTCAATAAATTACTAAAACAAAAACTAGTGTAAAAAAGTTTGAGGTGTACCGTTTGCGTTTAGACTGAATCACCGATATTCAGACCGAGTTGACTTGCAGCACTACCCTGGTTGACGGCTATTTCCACTAGTCCTATCGAGTTTCCATACCAGAACGGTGCTCCGATATTCACACTAGAAAAAGTCTTTGCGTAGTGAATTTCTGTCCCATCAACAATGAAAACCTTCGATTTTTTAATGCTGCTGTAACGAATTCCTGTCATGACATTACCGAAATGATCTAGATAGATCACTTCTGACAGGTCTGCTGGCCAGCCATGTTTGTCCTGCCAGCTTATATTGTCACCAGGAGGTGATTCTTGCCTGAATAGCATGGCGCAAACTGGCGCATACAAATCTCGGCCATGGAAACTGTCCGACAGTTGTTCAGGCCTCCAATTAATTGCCCAGTAGCTCACGTCCTCACCTTGCAACGCAACCTTGTCGAACAGACCGTTATCCGGGCCCACAAACCACTTGCCATCAACCGACAATACCACTGGCGCACTAACATTATCACCAACTCCAGGGTCCACTACACAGAAAAAAATCGTCCCCTCGGGGAAATTTCCTGACAAGGCTGCCAATAGGTAGGAAGCGTACTTCGGGTTATTTCTCGGAGCATCAGTAATCAGATTGATTACCTTCGCTTCAGGCGCATTTTGGTATAACGCCGTTTCAATCTGCCCGATATACGGCCCCGCAACACCAAAGTCGGTAAACAAGACAATCATGCAGTAAGTTTAAAACGGAAAGTGGAAAGAGTCGATTACTGTTCGAAGTAGAAGAGAATTTATTTCAACGAAGACTTGAGATAATAAGTATGTTTCAGAAAATAAAAAGGCCAGATTAACTGACCTTTGATTCATTACCGCTTTATTATTCTAGTTATTAATCTTCCTTGCTCTTATTATCTTCTTCCATTTCTGTTTCTGGCCGATCAACGAGTTCGACCATAGCCATAGGTGCCTTGTCACCCGTACGGTATCCACATTTAAGGATACGTGTATATCCTCCCGGGCGATCTTTATACCTAGGACCGAGTTCATTAAATAATTTTGTGACTGTACTACGATCACGCAAACGTGAAAATGCAAGCTGTCTCTTTGAGGCAGAGTCATTTTTTGCCAACGTAATTAAAGGCTCGGCGACCCGACGCAATTCCTTTGCTTTTGGCACTGTAGTCGTTATCACCTCATGCTGCATTAACGATACCGCCATATTGCGGAACATCGCCTTCCGGTGAGAACTATTACGGTTTAATTTCCGTCCTGACTGTTTATGTCGCATCTTGTTTTCTACTTATCATTGTCGATTATCTGACCAGTACTCTTTCCCTGCTATCTTTACCTAATCCAGGTGGTGGCCAGTTTTCTAGTCTCATGCCCAGGGACAGTCCGCGGGAAGCCAGTACGTCCTTTATTTCTGTTAGAGATTTTTTACCCAGATTTGGTGTCTTCAGTAAATCGACCTCAGTCCTTTGTATCAAATCACTGATATAGTAAATACTCTCTGCTTTCAGACAGTTTGCTGATCTTACTGTCAATTCAAGATCGTCAACTGGTCTTATTAAAATAGGATCAATCTCCGGTTCATTTTTGGCTGCCGCAATTTCAGCTTCCTCCGCTTCTAGATCTACGAAAACAGATAACTGATTACGCATAATTCTTGCAGATTCACGAATCGCTTCTTCTGGGTCAACTGTGCCGTTAGTCTCGATTTCAATGATCAGCTTGTCCAGGTCAGTCTGCTGTTCTACACGGGCACTCTGAACATCATAGGAAATCCTCTTTACCGGACTGAACGATGCATCTAACTTCAATTTCCCGATCGATTGTTCGCTCTCTTCCGTACCGACTATCACTACCGGACGATAACCACGACCACGCTCAACTTTTATAATCATATTTAATTCACCAGCCTTAGTCAGATTGGCAATCAAATAATCCGGCTGTGCGATCTCGACATCATGATCCAAGGTAATATCACTTGCACGCACCTCCCCAGGACCAGTTTTCTTCAAGGTGAGAATTGCTTCGTCTTTAGCATTCATCTTTATTGCCAACCCTTTAAGGTTCAACAGGATTTCGGTCACATCTTCCTGCACACCTTCTATTGTGGTGTAATCATGCAAAACACCTTCTATTTCTACTTCTGTCACCGCACATCCTGCCATGGATGACAGTAAGACACGGCGCAATACATTACCAAGAGTGTGTCCGAACCCTCTGTTTAAAGGTTCGATTGTAATTTTAGCCAATGTATCACTAATTGTTTCAACATCGACACGACGAGGTTTTAATAATTCACTAAAAGTTGACGGCATAATACTAGTCCTATATCTGCTTATTTAGAATAGAGCTCAACAACAAGCTGTTCGTTTATTTCAGATGGTAATTCACTTCGATCAGGTACTGCTTTAAAAGCACCTACCATCTTCTTAATATCGACTTCAACCCACTCCGGAAGTCCATACTGTTCTGCTACATTCAACGCATCTTGTATTCGTAACTGGCTTTTGCTTTTTTCACGTATTTCAATCTTGTCTTCTGGCTTTACCTGAAATGATGGAATATTCACGCTGGAACCATTTACCAAAACAGCTCTGTGACTAACCAATTGGCGTGCTTCATTCCGTGTACTACCGAAGCCCATCCGATATACAACGTTATCAAGTCTTGATTCCAACAATTTCAACAGGATTTCACCAGTGGAGCCTTGTCTGCGGGCGGCTTCCTTATAATACCGACGAAACTGCTTTTCTAGGATACCGTATATTCTTCTCAGTTTTTGCTTCTCGCGTAACTGCACCGCATAATCAGACAGACGTTTTGCCTTCCCACCATGCTGGCCAGGGGTCTTATCGATCTGGCACTTCGATTCTATCTGTCTCGCACGACTTTTTAGAAATAGGTCTGTTCCCTCACGTCTGCTTAGTTTACATTTTGGTCCTAGGTATCGTGCCATAATTATTCTCCGTTAGACACGACGCCGTTTTGGCGGTCTACAGCCGTTGTGTGGGATAGGTGTAACATCGGTAATATTGGTAATTTTAAATCCCAATGCGTTTAGTGCGCGGACAGCTGATTCACGCCCTGGGCCCGGACCCTTGATGTTGACGTCTAGATTTTGAACACCATATTCCCTAGCCTTTTCCCCTGCGGAAGTGGCTGCAATCTGGGCAGCAAACGGTGTACTCTTGCGAGAACCACGGAATCCGCTACCACCAGAAGTTGCCCAGCATAGCGTATTACCCTGCCGGTCCGATATCGTAATAATCGTGTTATTAAATGAAGCGTGTATATGGACTATCCCGTCAAGGACCGTCTTTTTCACCTTCTTTTGGCTAGCGCGTACTTTTACCATATTTATTATCCAGTCTTATCTTTTTATAGCCCGACGTGGACCCTTGCGTGTACGGGCATTGGTCTGGGTTTGTTGGCCCCTGACGGGTAACCCTTTACGATGGCGTATGCCACGATAACAGCCTAGATCCATCAAACGTTTTATATTCATGGAGATATTACGCCTGAGATCACCTTCGTGCTCGTAAGCAGTAATTTCATGGCGTATCTTGTCTAATGCACTATCGTCCAGGTCTCTTACTTTTATCTTCGGGTCAAGACCAACAGCTTCACAGATTTTTTTTGAACGCGTCAAACCAATACCATATATATAAGTAAGGGCAATGTTTAAATGCTTATTGTCCGGAATGTTTACACCAACTATACGAGCCATATGCTATCTCTC
This sequence comes from Gammaproteobacteria bacterium, assembly GCA_965226155.1. Taxonomy (GTDB): domain Bacteria; phylum Pseudomonadota; class Gammaproteobacteria; order Eutrophobiales; family Eutrophobiaceae. The sequence continues at coordinate 1,532,262 of OZ245331.1, read as the reverse complement.
AATTATCCTTGACGCTGCTTGTGACGCGGGTCAGAACATATCACACGGACTACCCTTTTACGCCGGATTATTCGACAATTTCGACACATTTTTTTTACCGATGCCCTGACTTTCATTTTATTCTCCCACCACAGCTCTATCTACGTCGACCATGGCTTTTCAAATTAGCCTTTTTCAAAAGGCCTTCATACTGATGTGACATCAGATGCGCCTGTACCTGTGCCATGAAATCCATGACGACCACGACTATAATCAACAATGAGGTTCCGCCGAAATAGAACGGGACATTGAACCTTAGGATCAAGAATTCCGGCAATAAACACACAAGAGTAATATATGTTGCCCCGGCCAGTGTCAATCTGGTTAGTACTCCATCTAGATACTGTGCAGTCTGCTCACCTGGACGCATACCCGGGACAAATGCACCGGATTTTTTAAGATTTTCTGCCGTTTCTCTCGGGTCAAAAACGATGGCTGTATAAAAAAAGCAGAAAAAGACAATACCAGCTGCATAACTTAATGTATAGATTAGCTGTCCTGGCTGCATAACCGCTGCAAAATCCTGTAAAAAAGGCATTCCATCTCCCTGTCCAAACCATCCGGCCAATGTCGCCGGGAATAGAATGATACTAGAAGCAAAAATCGGTGGAATCACGCCAGACATATTTAATTTCAACGGCAGATGACTAGACTGACCTGCATACATTTTCCGACCGACTTGCCGTTTAGCATAATTCACTGTGATTCTTCGCTGACCCCGCTCCACAAATATTACAAATCCGGTAACCGCAATGGCCAACACAAACAGTGCCAACAGCATCAGTATGTTAATTTCTCCGGTACGTGCAAGCTCGATGGTCCCAGCAACGGCAGCTGGTAAGCCAGCAACTATCCCAGCGAAAATAATCATGGATATACCGTTGCCTACACCGCGTTCAGTAATCTGCTCACCCAACCACATTAAAAACATGGTTCCCGTTACCAGAGATGTAACCGTTGTTAACCGGAATCCAAAACCGGGATCCATAACCACCGACATACCACCAGTCTGTTGGCCCTCCAAGGCAATCGATACACCAAATGCCTGGAACATTGCCAGTGCAACTGTACCGTAGCGAGTATATTGGGTGATTTTGCGACGCCCGGATTCACCCTCCTTGCGCAGTTGCTTCAGTTTTGGATCGATAAAACTTAGCAATTGCATAATAATCGAAGCAGATATGTATGGCATAATTCCAAGTGCAATAACCGACAAGCGCTCCAATGCTCCCCCAGAAAACATATTAAACATATCCAGGATGGTCCCGCTCTGTTGATTAAATAATTGTTGAAATGCAACCGGATTAATTCCAGGAACGGGAATGAATGAGCATACCCGGAATACAAATAATGCGAACAGCAAGAACAATAAACGCTGTCGCAGTTCTTTCAACTGTGCCAATCCACCGATACCGCCCGGTAATGCTTGGTTCATAGTTGCCATATCAGCTACTCTACTTTCCCACCAGCAGCTTCAATTGCACTGCGTGCACCCTTGCTCACCCGTAATCCCTTGAGTGTTAATGCTTTATTGACTTGTCCCGAACAGAATACTTTCACAATCTTACAGTTTTTATTTATAAGGTTCGCTTTTTTGAGGGCATGGATATCAATCACTTCCTCTACAACACTCTCCAGTTCACTCAGCCGAATTTCCTGAGTCACACGAGATAAGTATGATCGAAAGCCAATCTTTGGCAGTCTTCTCTGAAGCGGCATCTGGCCACCCTCAAATCCGACCTTGTGAAACCCACCAGAACGGGATTTTTGACCCTTATGACCACGTCCTGCTGTTTTGCCTAGGGTAGATCCGATACCGCGACCAACACGTTTGTGTTTCATTACGGAACCGGCAGCGGGTTTAAGTGTATTCAAGTGCATTTTACTCTTCCAATATAGAAACCATGTACGAGACCTTATTAGCCATACCTCTGTTTTCAGGGGTATCATCTACAGATACAGTGTGACCAATACGCCGCAAGCCCAAACCAGCAACACATGCCTTATGTGCAGCAAGCTTACTGATGGTGCTTTTGGTCAGCGTGACCTTAATCTGCTTTGGTTTTTTCTTCGCCATAACTAGACTTTTATATCTTCAATTGGCTTGCCACGCTTTGCTGCAACCCGCTCCGGCAAATTCATTGAATTTAATCCTTTGATTGTTGCATGCACTACATTCACTGGATTAGTCGAACCATTCGACTTGGCCAATACGTTATGTATGCCAACGCATTCAAAAACTGCTCTCATAGGGCCACCGGCAATTATTCCTGTTCCTTCCGATGCCGGCTGCATATAGACCCTGGCAGCACCATGGCGCGCATTGATCGGATGATGCAGTGTCTCGTTATTCAGCGTGATAGAAATCATATCCCTTCGAGCCTTTTCCATCGCCTTTTGGATTGCGATTGGCACTTCTCTTGCCTTACCTCGACCAAACCCAACACGGCCTTTACCATCACCTACTACAGTCAGCGCTGTAAATCCAAAAATTCTTCCGCCTTTAACAACTTTGGCTACACGGTTTACCGAAACCAGTTTTTCCAATAGTTCTTCGTTACCGGTTATTGATTCTGTCATCTTCATATATCGTTCCTAAAACTCCATACCATTTTCACGGGCAGCTTCAGCAAGCGCCTTAACTCGACCGTGATATTTAAAACCAGAGCGATCAAATGCGACCCGGGTGATACCAGCCTTTTTTGCACGTTTCGCGATAAATTTACCTACAACGGTAGCTGCATCAGAATTTCCGCCATATTTAATACTCTTTTTTACGTCCTTTCCCAAAGTAGATGCACTTGCAAGCACTTGACTTCCATTCGGTGCAATAATTTGAGCATAGATATGTCGCGGTGATTTGCATACACACAAACGATTAACTCTGAGCTGTTTTATCTTCGCCCTTGTCTTTCTTGCACGTCGCAATCTGGATTCTTTCTTGTTCATTTATCTGCCTAGTTAGGCTTTCTTAGCTTCTTTTCGAATAATTTGTTCATCTGCATAACGCACACCTTTACCTTTATAGGGTTCAGGTAATCTCCATGCTCGTATATTTGCTGCAACCTGGCCAACCTTACACTTGTCAATACCTTTAACAATAACTTCAGTCTGACTTGGGGTTTCAATCGTTATCCCTTCTGGAATAGTGAAACCAATCGGATGCGAATAACCCAGCGTCAGATTAAGATTTTTTCCTTGTAACTGCGCGCGGTAACCGACACCAATTATGTCGAGCTTTTTTTGATAACCTTCAGAAACACCAACAATATTATTCTTCAATAATGCACAGGTAGTGCCTGACAGCGCTTTTGCAAATTTAGAATTACTGTTTGCCTTAACCTTAACTGCATTATCCTCAACAACAACATCAACATGTGTATGGGCATTATGAGTCATTTCACCCTTACTGCCTTTAATGCGAATCAATTTCCCCTCGATGTTAACTTCCACACCTTTAGGAATAGGTACCGGATATTTAGATATTCGTGACATATTAAATTCTCACTAAGCAACAATACACATGATTTCGCCGCCTATACCCTGCTCATGCGCATTTTTATCTGTCATCAAACCCTTTGATGTTGAAATTATGACTACACCCAATCCATCCATCACTTTGTCGATATCGTTTGTTCCGCGATATTTACGTAAGCTTGGTCGGCTCACACGTTGCAGCAACTCAATAACTGGCTTACCTTCGAAATATTTCAGCTCAATGGTCAAGGTTGTCTTGGGTCCCGACATGGTTGTATTAAACCCATTTATATAGCCTTCGTTTTTAAGTATTTCAGCGATAGCAACTTTTAGTTTTGACGATGGCATACTCACTTCACGCTTAGAACGTGCCTGAGCGTTACGTATACATGTCAACATATCTGCAATCGGATCCTGTAAACTCATATAATTCTCTGTTTGTAATTTGCGATTATTCTTATATTCATATATTTTTTTCAGCGAGTGTTTTTTTACCAGCTCGCTTTCACTAACCCCGGAATGTCACCCCTCATTGCGGCTTCGCGCAGTTTGTTTCTTCCCAGCCCAAACTTCCGGTAGAATCCATGAGGTCTGCCAGTCAACGCACAACGATTCCGTATTCTTGACGGACTGGAGTCCCGCGGCAGCTTATTAAGCTTAGTTTTCGCTTGCTGCCTTTCCTCATTGCTTAGCGTCATGTTTTTAATAATTTCTTTTAATTCATTCCGTTTCTGCGCATATTTATTGACTAAACGCAACCGTTTACGCTCACGATTTACTGCTGATAATTTAGCCATATTTCTTCCTTATGTCCTCAACGGGAAACTGAATGCAGCCAGTAATGCTTTCGCTTCTTCGTTGGTTCGGGCGGTCGTTGTGATGGTAATATCCATACCGCGGATTGTGTCAATTTTGTCATAATCTATTTCAGGGAAAATGATCTGTTCTTTCACGCCCATGCTATAATTTCCACGGCCGTCAAAAGATTTAGGATTTAACCCCCTGAAATCACGAATTCGCGGAATGGCTATTGAAATTAGTCTGTCCAGAAACTCATACATCTGCTTTCTGCGTAAGGTAACCTTGCATCCAATCGGGTAGTCTTGTCTGACTTTAAAATTTGCAACTGACTTGCTTGCTTTGGTTACTATCGGTTTCTGACCAGCAATTTTAGTCATGTCACTAACCGCATGTTCAATAATTTTCTTATCTGTTATCGCTTCACCAAGACCCATATTAAGCGTAATTTTGGAAATACGCGGCACCTGCATAGGTGTCTTGTAACCAAATTCCTCAGTTAACTGTGAAACAACAGTTTTATTATAAAATTCTTGTAACCTACTCATGTTCATTCAATGTTGTTGCTTTTTATACTCGCTTAAATGTCTACAACTTCACTATTTGATTTGAAAAAACGGACTTTACGTCCATCTTCTAAAAATTTTATGCCGACGCGATCAGACTTTTTCGTAACCGGGTTCCAAATAGCTACATTTGAAACATGGATCGGCATTTCCTTCTCGATGATGCCACCCGGAGAGCCTTGGGTGGGATTACCCTTAGTATGTCGTTTAGCCATATTTATATTTTCAACAATGACTTTTTGCTTTTCCTGTAGCACTGAAAGAACGGCACCACGTTTGCCCTTGTCCTTCCCGGTAAGAACAACCACTTCATCACCTTTTTTAATGTTATTCATCTGTCAGTATGTCCAATCAATTCAGCCTAGTTACAGAACTTCCGGGGCAAGTGATATGATCTTCATAAATTTTTCGCTTCTCAGTTCCCGCGTTACTGGTCCAAATATACGGGTACCAATTGGCTGAAGCTGGTTGTTCAACAATACAGCTGCATTAGTATCAAACCTGATTAACGAGCCATCATCACGACGAACTCCTTTTCTAGTCCTAACTACTACGGCAGTATGCACCTCACCTTTTTTTACTTTCCCTCTAGGGATAGCTTCTTTTATGCTAACTTTAATAATGTCCCCTACACCAGCATAGCGTCGTTTCGAACCACCAAGTACTTTCACACACATAAGTAGGCGCGCACCACTGTTGTCGGCTACTTGTAATGTAGACTGCATTTGAATCATGTGTGTTCTCCACTATTCCTGCGGTTAAATCTAGATACTATTGTGCCTTAGTGACGATTTGCTGTAATCGCCATGCCTTTCTTTTTGAAAGCGGCTTAGTCGTCTCGATTATGACAACATCACCTTCATTACATTCATTGTTTTCATCATGTGCCAACAATTTGGTTGTGCGTCTAATATATTTCTGATAAACAGGATGTTTTACCTGTCTACTGATAGAAACCGAAATGGACTTGTTCATTTTTGTGCTGACGACCTTACCTGTCATCGTCCTTTTTTTATCTAATTCACTCATGCGATTTGCCCATTTTTCATCTCTGTTAATACTGTTTTGATTCTGGCAATCTCTCTTCTTACGTGCTTCATCTGACTTGGTTTGGCAAGCTGCTCTAACCCTTTCAGCATGCGCAGTTTGAACTGTTCTCTGTTCAGATCTAACAACAGGTTCTGCAGTTCTTCTGTTGTCTTTTTCTTTAACTCAGAAGCTTTCATCACAATATTGTCCTTTGCACGAATGTCGTTTTAACGGGCAATTTTGCAGAAGCGCGCTCAAATGCTTCACGTGCTTCATTTTCCAGCACACCCTCAATTTCATATAAAACTTTTCCTGGTTGGATCACTGCTGCCCAGTATTCAACGTCACCTTTACCCTTGCCCTGCCGTACTTCCAACGGCTTTTTGGTAATAGGTTTGTCAGGAAAAATTCTTATCCAAAGTTTTCCACCGCGCTTTACATATCTTGTGATTGCACGACGGGCTGCTTCGATTTGTCTGGCCGTAATACGGCCAGGCGACGTTGCTTTAAGTCCGAAATCGCCGAAGCTTACCTTATTGCCAACTGTCGCAAGTCCTTTGTTACGACCTTTCGACTGTTTTTTATATTTTGTTTTCTTTGGCTGTAGCACGTTTAGTTCCCAATAACTTTTGCGGAAGTGACTGCAGTAGCGGATTCTTCCTCTGGCTCTTCATAGCCTAAAACTTCGCCTTTAAAAATCCAAACCTTTACACCTATCGCACCATAGGTGGTATTAGATACGGCTACGCCGTAATCAATATCGGCACGCAGAGTATGTAATGGGACTCTTCCTTCTCTATACCACTCTGACCTGGCAATTTCAGCACCATTTAACCTTCCGGATACATGTATCTTTATTCCAAGGGCCCCTAAGCGCATGGCATTGGTTACTGCTCGCTTCATGGCTCGTCGGAACATGATTCGCCGTTCTATTTGTTGGGCAACGCTTTCAGCTACAAGATACGCATCAAGCTCTGGTTTACGGATTTCCTCGACACTGACAGTCGCCGGAACGCCCATCATCTTAGAGATTTCAAAACGTATACGTTCGATATCTTCCCCTTTTTTGCCAATTACTATTCCTGGTCTGGCAGTATATATAATGACACGGGCATTATTAGCCGGCCTCTCAATTTGTATACGGCTAACCGATGCATGTGCCAATTTCTTTCTTAGGTATTCACGAACATTAAGATCAGTTTGCAAATATTTTGGATAATCCTTGGAGTTGGCATACCAGGTGGATGTCCAGTCCTTGATTATTCCTAAACGTATACCCGTAGGATGTACTTTTTGTCCCATAGTCTACTCGCTACTCTTGTTCGGCTACCTTCACCGTTATATGACTTGTATGTTTTAAAATTCTATTAGCTCGACCTCTAGCTCTAGGCTGAAGTCGTTTAAGTATAGGGCCAGAGTCAACATAAATTTCAACGACCTTCAACTCATCAATATCAGATCCATCATTATGCTCTGCGTTGGCAACTGCTGACTCAAGCACTTTTTTAATTACAGCAGCAGATTTTTTATTACTAAAAACCAAAATATCCAATGCAGTAGCAACAGATTTCCCACGAATCTGTTCAGCCACCAACCGCATTTTTTGCGGCGCTATCCTTGTGTGTCGTAATGTTGCTGATGTAGACATTGAACTAATCAACCTCTTTTAGCCGGTTCAGTTTTTTTATCTGCTGAGTGACCTCGAAATGTACGAGTACCTGCAAACTCCCCCAGCTTATGGCCGACCATGTTCTCTGATATGTAAATAGGCATATGATCCCGACCATTGTGTACAGAAATTGTTAAACCGACCATTTCAGGCAGAACCATAGACCGACGTGACCAAGTTTTAATTGGTCGCTTATCATTATTTGCTGCTGCCGTTTCTACTTTCTTCAATAGATGATGATCGACAAACGGCCCTTTTTTAATTGATCTTGCCACAAATGCTCCGGTTAACTTTTTCGTTTACGGACAATCATATTATCCGATCTCTTGTTTTTACGAGTTTTATACCCTTTAGTCGGCATCCCCCAAGGTGAAACGGGATGACGCCCACCGGATGTCCTACCTTCTCCACCACCGTGCGGATGGTCTACAGGATTCATCGCTACGCCACGGACGGTGGGTTTAATTCCGCGCCAGCGGTTGGCGCCGGCCTTACCAAGCTTTCTAAGTGAATGCTCTGAGTTGCAAACTTCACCGATCGTCGCTCTGCATGTAATTGGTACTTTACGCAACTCACCTGATCTTAATCGAAGCGTCGCATGGCTACCCTCACGTGCAACTAGTTGGACACTGGCGCCTGCACTGCGGGCAAGCTGTGCACCTTTACCTGATTGCAGCTCAATACAATGCAGGTTAGTACCAACAGGTATATTCCGGAGAGGCAGGGTATTCCCTGCTTCAATACTTGCCTTCACGCCGGAAACGACCACTGTCCCCTGCTTCACAGTATTTGGCGCAATGATGTAGCGTCGTTCTCCGTCAGCATAAACCAGAAGGGCGATATGTGCTGTCCTGTTCGGATCATATTCAATCCTTTCCACAGTAGCAGGAATTCCATCTTTATCTCGTTTGAAATCGATTCTTCGATATCGCTGTTTCGAACCACCGCCTCGATGACGTACTGTTATACGACCATGATTATTCCTACCAGATTTTTTACCCTGTATCTCTAATAGAGGTTCAAAAGGACTCCCTTTATGTAAGTCAGGCGTGACTACTCGTACAGTACCTCTGAGGCCAGGAGTTGTTGGTTTTGGTTTATATAAAGACATTATTCGATTTCTCTACATACTCATATAGTCAATATTAAATCCTGGCTTAAGTTTGACATAAGCCTTCTTCCAATCAGATCGCTTTCCTAATGTTTGTTTGAACGCCTTGTATTTACCACTGACGTTCGTAACCTGCACTGATTCAACTTCAACTTTAAACATCAATTCTACTGCTCGCCTGATCTGAGGCTTGGTTGCATCTTTCAATACCTTAAATACGTATTGCCTGTGTTTGTCGCCGATCATCGAACTCTTTTCCGTCACTCTCGGTGACAAAAGAATATTCATTAATTTTTCCTGGTTCATGATAACCATGTCTCCATCTTTTCCATGGCAGCTTTAGTTATCAGTACATTGTTAGAACCGATCAACGAATAAGGATTGACTTCCGAAGTATCAATGACATCGACTTTCGGAATATTTCTTGTTGCAAGATGCAATTCCGATGTAACGTCGTCTGTGATAATCAATACGTCATTCAATCCCAAAGCATGTAATGCTTCCTTGGCATGCTTCGTTTCCGTTTCATTTAGTTTAAACTCATCAATACACGTCAATCTTTGTTGACGGGCTAATTCAGACAAGATTGATCGGATTGCGCCCCGATACATTTTCTTATTTAACTTTTTTGAATAATTTTTCGGTCTAGCTGCAAAAGTCACACCCCCTCCGCGCCATAATGGGCTGCGGATCGTCCCTGACCGGGCACGACCTAGTCCCTTCTGCTTCCAGGGTTTACGACCACCACCTCGGGCTTCTGATCGGGTTTTCTGTGCCTTTGTCCCTGCCCTTGCTTGTGTCATATAGGTATTCAGCACTTGGTGTACCAGTGCTTCATTAAAACTGACACCGAAAACAGAATCAGAAACCTTGAGCTTAGACAGCTTTTTCTTTCCTGATTGATGTAGTGTCAATTCCACAATTATGACCCTTTCCCCCGCACTTTAATTGAAGGTTTAACAATAACTTTGCCGCCCTTTGCGCCCGGTATTGCACCTTTTATCAGCAATAAATTCCGTTCTGCATCCACCCTTACAACCTCTAGATTTTGTATCGTCCGCTGGACATCACCCATATGACCAGCCATACGCTTACCCTTGAATACTCTACCGGGTGACGTATGCTGCCCAATCGAACCTGGTGCACGGTGTGCTTTTGAGTTTCCATGAGTGTTTCTTTGATGACTGAAGTTATGACGTTTAATAACTCCAGCGAAACCTTTCCCAATTGTAGTACCTGTTACATCAACCTTTTGTCCGCTCTCGAATAATTCAACCTTAATTTCTTGACCTGCAATAAACTCTTCTTTATCGTCGTGATATAGTCTAAATTCAACAAATCCTTTTGCAGATTCAATTTCTGCTTTAGCAAGATTTCCTGCAACTGGCTTACTAATAAGGTTTCTACGTTTCTCTCCCCACGTAACCTGTATCGCACGATATCCTTGGCTTTCAGTATTCGCCACTTTTGCGACCTTATTCGGAGACGCTTCAATTACCGTTACAGGGATAGACTTACCTTTCTCTGTGAAGATCCGAGTCATTCCACGCTTTTGTCCGACAATCCCAATCATCGTTTCACTAACCTTAAATAATTATTCATAACTGGAGCTCTATTAACTTAATTTTATCTGGACATCCACACCAGCTGCCAGATCAAGCTTCATCAATGCATCGACCGTTTTATCAGTTGGATTTACAATATCCATTAATCTTTTATGCGTCCTAATTTCGTATTGATCTCTTGCGTCCTTGTCCACATGTGGTGAAATCAAAATCGTATATCGTTCTTTTTTAGTAGGCAGAGGGATAGGTCCCTTTACTTGTGCGCCTGTACGACGCGCTGTTTCCACGATTTCCCGCGTAGATTGATCGATCAATCGATGATCAAATGCCTTGAGGCGTATACGGATTATCTGTTTCTCTGCCATTTACAATTACTCAATAATCTTTATAACGACACCAGCACCCACAGTACGACCACCCTCTCGGATAGCAAAGCGTACCCCGTCTTCCATCGCAATCGGTGATATCAACTCCACCGTCATCTTGATGTTATCTCCCGGCATCACCATCTCAGTACCCGACGGCAGCGTCACCGCACCTGTCACGTCCGTTGTCCGAAAGTAAAACTGCGGCCGGTAATTATTGAAAAATGGAGTATGTCGTCCCCCTTCTTCCTTGCTCAGCACATAGACTTCACATTCAAATTTAGTATGCGGTGTGATCGAACCCGGCTTACACAAGACTTGACCACGTTCCACGTCTTCACGCTTCGTCCCTCTCAACAATACACCCACATTGTCTCCCGCCTGACCTTCGTCCAGTAGCTTCCGGAACATCTCCACACCCGTACACGTCGTCTTCTCCGTGTCCTTTATCCCAACTATCTCAATCTCCTCACCGACCTTAACTATCCCGCGCTCTATTCGGCCCGTTACCACCGTCCCTCGTCCCGATATCGAAAACACATCCTCGATCGGCATCAAAAACGGCTGATCCACCGAACGCTCTGGTATCGGAATATACTTATCCATCTCCGCTACCAGCTTCTCTATCGATGGTATCCCTATCTCGCTCGTGTCTCCTTCCAATGCCTTCAAGGCACTCCCCGTCACCACCGGTGTCTTGTCTCCTGGAAATTCATACTTGTCCAGCAACTCCCTCACTTCTATCTCGACCAATTCCAATAATTCCGCGTCATCGACCTGATCTGCCTTGTTCAGGTACACCACCACATACGGCACACCGACCTGACGTGCCAACAATATATGTTCTCGTGTCTGTGGCATCGGACCATCTGCGGCATTGACCACCAAGATCGCACCATCCATCTGTGCTGCACCGGTAATCATGTTCTTCACGTAGTCCGCGTGTCCGGGGCAATCTACATGTGCATAATGGTGAACGTCGCTCTCGTATTCCACATGCGCCGTCGCTATCGTGATACCACGTGCCTTCTCTTCCGGTGCGTTATCTATCTGATCATACGCAACAAAGTTACCACCAAATTTATCCGACATCGTCTTCGTGATCGCGGCTGTCAACGTCGTCTTACCATGGTCAACGTGACCGATCGTCCCGACATTTACATGTGGCTTCTTTCGTTCAAATTTTTCCTTGGACACGTGTTATTACCTCTTAACTTATTAATTATTGGTTTTTACTGATAATGCCTTCTGCAATATTCGGAGGCACCTGATTATACTTCTCAAACTCCATCGTATATGTCGCCCTTCCTTGTGTGGCAGAACGTAAATCAGTTGCATAACCGAACATTTCCGACAAGGGAACCTCCGCACGGATAATCTTTCCCGCTGCTGAATCCTCGGTACCTTGAAGTATGCCTCTGCGACGATTAAGGTCACCAGTGACCGCCCCTAAATAGTCCTCCGGTGTCACAATTTCTACTTTCATTATTGGCTCAAGTAAAACAGGACTGGCCTTTAACGCACCCTCCTTAATACCCATAGATGCAGCAATTTTAAATGCCATTTCGCTTGAATCAACGTCATGATAAGAACCGTCATAGAGAGTTACCTTGACGTCGACTACGGGATAACCGGCAACGATACCATTTTTTAATTGCTCCCTGATGCCCTTATCAACTGAAGATATATAATCCTTTGGGACCGCTCCCCCTACAATTTCGTTTACGAATTCATAACCCTTGCCTGATGGTTGTGGTTCTATTTTCATGACTACATGACCATATTGACCTCTGCCACCACTCTGGCGTATAAATTTGCCTTCTGCCTTATCATTGATCTTTCGAATTGTTTCTCGGAACGCAACTTGGGGTTTACCGACATTGGCTATTACATCGAATTCACGTTTCATACGGTCAACGATGATTTCAAGATGCAGTTCACCCATTCCTGAAATAATAGTCTGGCCAGATTCCTCATCTGTTTTCACACGAAATGATGGATCTTCCTGTGCCAATTTACTTAAGGCTATACCCATTTTTTCCTGATCAGGCTTGGTCTTCGGTTCGACAGCGACAGCGATTACTGGCTCCGGAAACTCCATTCTTTCTAATGTTATAATTTGGTCTGGGTCACATAAAGTATCACCCGTTGTAACGTCCTTTAAACCGATTGCCGCGGCAATGTCCCCTGCTCGTACTTCCTTGATTTCCTCACGACTATTGGCATGCATTTGCAAGATCCGACCTATCCTTTCTCTTTTTCTCTTTACCGAGTTATATAATGTATCCCCTGATTTCAATACTCCGGAATAGACTCTGAAAAATGTTAATGTCCCCACGAATGGGTCGGTGGCTATTTTAAAGGCCAGTGATGAAAACGGTTCTTCATCTGTTGGTTTGCGCTCGGCACTTGTTTCGTTCTCATCATCCATAATTCCCATTATCGAGGGAACATCTACGGGTGAAGGTAAAAAATCAACAACGGCATCCAACATAGATTGAACACCCTTGTTCTTAAATGCAGACCCACACAATGTAGGAACGATTTCATTACTAAGGGCACGAATACGAATCCCCTTCTTTATATTTTCTTCGCTGAGCTCACCGTTTTCTAGATAGAAATCCATTAACTCTTCACTTGCTTCTGCAGCAGCTTCTACCATTTTTTCATGCCCCTCCTTGCAAGTACCAATTAATTCTGCAGGAATTTCCTTTTTCTCAAACTTGATACCCATATTTTCATTATCCCAGTAGATTGCTTTCATCTTGATCAGGTCTACAACACCTTCAAAATTATCTTCAGCACCTATTGGAATCTGAATAACGACTGGTGTACTAGCTAGGCGGTTTTTAATTTGGTCAACTACATGCAGGAAATCTGCACCAGCACGATCCATTTTATTTACAAATGCAATGCGCGGTACCTTGTACTTTGTTGCCTGACGCCAGACAGTCTCGGTTTGTGGTTCAACTCCACCTACTGCACAAAAAACAGCACAAGCACCATCAAGTACTCGGAGCGATCTTTCTACTTCAATTGTGAAATCCACATGGCCAGGAGTATCGATGATATTGATACGATGCTGAGGATAGAGACCTTCCATCCCCTTCCAGAAACAAGTGGTGGCAGCGGAGGTAATTGTGATGCCGCGTTCCTGCTCCTGTTCCATCCAGTCCATTACTGCCGCACCGTCATGTACCTCACCGATTTTATGAGAAACACCTGTGTAATAGAGAATTCTCTCGGTTGTAGTTGTCTTACCTGCATCGATATGAGCCATGATGCCAATATTTCGGTAATGCTCGATCGGAATAGTTCTTGCCACTGATAGTCTCGCTATTATTAATCAATGTTTACCAGCGAAAATGAGAGAAAGCTTTATTCGCTTCGGCCATTTTGTGAGTTTCTTCACGCTTCTTTATGGCTGAACCACGTTTCTCGGAAGCATCCAACAATTCTCCTGCGAGTCTAAGGCCCATATTTTTCTCGCTACGTTCTTTTGATGCATCAACCAGCCATCGCATCGCTAGTGTAATACTGCGATCATTACGTACTTCCACAGGGATTTGATATGTGGCCCCCCCTACACGTCGTGATTTAACTTCAACTACCGGCCTAACATTTGCTAATGCCTTGTTGAATGCGTCGAGCGAATTTTCATTGCTTTTTTTAGTCATCTCATCCAGTGCGCTATAAACGATTTTTTCTGCTATGGATTTCTTGCCACTACGCATAACCATATTTATAAATTTCGCTAAAACCTGATCACCGTATTTGGGATCCGGTAGTATTCCGCGCTTCTCTGCAACTCGTCTTCGTGACATAAATGTGCCTAATTAACTTTCTTGATTACGATCTCGGTCGTTTTGCGCCATATTTAGACCTTCCTTGTTTCCTATCTCCAACACCTGACGTGTCCAAAGTACCCCGGACAATGTGATAGCGAACACCAGGTAAATCTTTGACACGACCGCCCCTAATTAGGATAACGCTGTGTTCTTGAAGATTATGGCTTTCACCACCTATATAAGTAGTCACTTCTTCCCCGTTTGTTAGCCTTACCCGAGCCACCTTGCGCAATGCTGAATTCGGCTTTTTTGGCGTGGTAGTATAGACACGAGTACACACACCCCGTTTCTGTGGGCAACTTTCGAGTGCGCGAACGTTACTTTTTTCAATTTGCCGCTTGCGCGATTTACGTACTAATTGATTTATCGTAACCATGTATCTTAGTAATCCGTTGTGTCTTAATACGTCTAAAAACCCGAACGCACCGATTCTTAACCGCCCGCGAGAGTAGCGTCTACGGTGATTTTGGTGGTAAGGGATTATTGGTTATAGGTATTAACAGGCAGAATCCCCTGCTCTGTTAATATTTCCTAATTCTAAAACAATAACAGGCTGGGGGCATCCCCAGCCTGTTTAGAGGCGCGATTTTATTGCTTTAATCCCTATGTGTCAAAGACTTATCCGAATAATTAAGCACTTGCAGAGCCTTCGGTCACGGAAGCATCTGTTACTTCAATAGAATTGACCGTTACCTCAGCAATTTCCTCAGTATTTTCGCCCGAATCTATGTCTTCAACCGGTAATTGGGCGCTTTCTAGTAATTTTCGATGCCGTTCCGCATGGTAAGCCAGTCCTGTGCCACCTGGGATTAGCCGCCCAACTATCACATTTTCCTTTAATCCACGTAGATTATCCCGCTTTCCGTTGACACTTGCCTCGGTCAACACGCGTGTGGTCTCCTGGAATGAAGCAGCTGAAATAAACGATTCAGTAGATAATGAGGCCTTAGTTATACCCAGTAGTACAGGTTCGTATTCGGCAGGGGCCTTACCCTGTTCTTCCATCTCCTCATTTATTTCCTGTATTCGCGAGCGCTCAATTTGCTCTCCCTTCAACAAATCAGTGTCGCCCGGGTCAGTCACTTCCGCTTTACGAAGCATTTGTCGAACGATTACCTCTATGTGTTTGTCATTGATTTTGACACCCTGTAATCGATAGACCTCCTGAATTTCCGTCCTAATATAGGATGTTAGTGCGAATACACCCATCAGTCGGAGAATATCGTGCGGTGTGGGTGGACCATCAACTACTGCTTCACCCTTTTCGACAGACTCACCTTCGAATACATTAATATGGCGCCATTTTGGGATGAGCTCCTCATACTGGTTACCATTTTTATCGGTAATAACCAGACGTTGTTTGCCTTTGGTATCTTTCCCAAAACTGACTGTCCCAGAAATTTCTGCAAGTACGGCGGGTTCTTTCGGTTTTCTTGCTTCAAACAGATCAGCGACTCGCGGTAACCCCCCTGTGATATCCCTGGTTTTTAATGATTCCTGTGGCAGTCTTGCAATAACATCGCCAACTTTTACATCATTACCGTCGACAACAGTAATAACTGCTTTTGGTGGCAGAGGATAATGAGCAGGCATGTCTACACCCGGTATCTTTAAATCTTTGCCTTTTTTATCCACCAGTTTTATAACCGGCCGCATATCTTTAGCACTAACCGGTCTCTGTTTTGGATCAAGGATGATAATATTAGTCAAACCAGTAATTTCATCCATATGCCGGTTAACAGTAACACCTTCAACGATATCACTGAATACCGCTTTACCAGCAACTTCCGTGATGACCGGATGTGTATGCGGATCCCACGTTACCAACTGAATTCCTGCATCAATAGAATCGCTGTCTGCATATTTCAGAACAGCACCATAAGGAATCTTGTATCGTTCACGTTCACGGCCTACTTCATCTTGTAGTGACACTTCACCGGAACGGGATACGACGATACTGGTACCTCTTTCCTGCTCTAATAATTTGACATTATGTAAGCGTATAGTGCCGCCATATTTAACTTCAATATTGCTAACGGCTACTGCCCTGGATGCTGCACCACCGATATGAAACGTTCTCATCGTCAGCTGTGTACCGGGCTCACCGATTGACTGTGCCGCAACAACACCGACCGCTTCACCAAGATTTACAATATGTCCACGCCCCAGGTCACGCCCATAGCAATGCGCACAAACACCGAATCGTGTTTCGCAAGTAATCACGGAACGTACGATTACTTCAGAAACACTGGCTTCATCAAGTTTTTCAACCAAATACTCATCAAGCAGAGTATTTGCGGGAACGATGATTTCTTCTGTATTAGGCTTGTGTACGTCTAGCGCTAGAACACGACCCAATACCCTGTCTCTGAGTGATTCAATCACATCACCACCTTCGACTATCGATGTAACGGTAAACCCTTTTTGAGTATTACAATCTACCTCGGTAATAACTAAGTCCTGCGAAACATCAACTAGACGTCTTGTTAGGTAGCCTGAGTTAGCAGTTTTCAATGCTGTGTCAGCGAGGCCTTTACGCGCACCGTGTGTAGAAATAAAATATTGCAGTACGTCCAGTCCTTCCCGGAAATTTGCAGTAATTGGTGCTTCAATAATCGACCCATCAGGCTTAGCCATTAACCCGCGCATTCCTGCGAGCTGTCTTATCTGCGCTGTAGAGCCCCTCGCCCCAGAATCCGCCATCATAAATATTGAATTAAATGACGCTTGTTTAACGGTATGTCCGTCCTTATCAATAACATCCTCTGTCCCTAATTTGTCCATCATGGCCTTTGCTACCTGATCATTAGTATGTGACCAGATATCGACAACCTTGTTATAGCGTTCGCCGTCTGTAATCAGACCAGATGTATACTGCTGTTCAAACTGTTTAACCTGAGCCTCCGCTTTGTGGATGATGTCGCTCTTATTAGATGGAACTACCATATCCTCTATACCAAACGATACACCTGAACGCGTGGAATAATTGAACCCCATATACATTAATTTATCTGCAAAGACGACTGTCGCCTTCAGTCCCTGGTTCCGGTAACACATGTTAATTAAATTGGAGATCGACTTCTTTGTCATTGTCATATTCACAGCAGAATATGCCATTCCTTTTGGTAATATTCGCGACAAAATTGCACGACCTACTGTAGATTCTACAATTTTGTATACTTCTTTATTTTCACCTTCATCAGAAACTTCAACATCCTTGACCCTTACTCGGAGGGAAGCATGAAGTTCAGCAGCTTTTTCTTCATATGCGCGTTGAACTTCATCCACATCAGCAAATATCATACCTGTACCTTTTGCGGCAGCTGATTCCCGGGTCATATAGTAGAGGCCTAACACAACATCCTGAGTTGGGACAATAATCGGCATACCATCAGCCGGTGACAAAATATTATTAGTCGACATCATAAGCGCACGAGCTTCCAACTGGGCCTCAACCGACAACGGGATGTGAACAGCCATCTGGTCGCCATCAAAATCGGCGTTGAATGCGGTACAGACAAGAGGATGCAACTGAATTGCCTTGCCCTCGATTAAGGCAGGTTCAAATGCCTGTATGCCTAATCTGTGTAGTGTAGGAGCCCGATTAAGTAATACCGGATGTTCCCGTATTACCTCCTCCAGTACGTCCCAAACCTCCGGTCCTTCTCGCTCCACTAATTTTTTCGCGGCCTTGATAGTCGTCGACAACCCTCTCAATTCAAGCTTGCTGAAGATAAACGGTTTAAACAACTCAAGTGCCATTTTCTTTGGAAGGCCACACTGGTGCAGCTTTAATTTTGGACCAACGACAATTACTGATCTACCTGAATAATCAACTCGCTTACCTAGCAGGTTCTGCCTAAACCGGCCTTGTTTACCCTTGATCATGTCAGCAAGTGATTTCAAAGGTAATTTGTTAGTACCAGTAATTGCACGTCCTCGTCGACCATTATCAAGTAGAGCGTCAACTGATTCTTGTAACATACGCTTTTCATTTCTGACAATAATGTCAGGCGCATTGAGGTCCAGTAAACGTTTGAGGCGGTTGTTCCGATTGATAACACGACGATATAAATCATTTAAATCGGACGTGGCAAACCGGCCACCATCGAGTGGAACCAGAGGTCGTAATTCTGGAGGCAGAATTGGCAAGACTTCCATTACCATCCATTGCGGTTTGTTTCCAGATTTGTAAAACGCTTCAAGTAGTTTTAGACGTTTTGATATTTTCCTGAGCTTAGTCTCTGACTTTGTTTCGGGTATTTCGGCACGAAGTGTTGCTATTTCCGATTCGAGATCAATTAATTTTAATAGTATGTGGACGGCTTCAGCGCCCATTTTCGCTGTGAATTCATCGCCATACTGTTCAACTGCCTCAAGGTAATTCTCTTCAGTTAATAACTGCCCGCGTTCAAGTTGTGTCATGCCTGGCTCTACTACAACATATGCTTCGAAATAGAGTACACGTTCGATTTCGCGTAGTGTCATATCCAGTAACAGCCCCATGCGAGATGGCAGAGACTTTAAATACCAGATATGTGCAACCGGGCTTGCAAGCTCGATGTGACCCATACGATCTCGGCGAACTTTTGAAAGGGTAACTTCTACACCGCATTTCTCACACACAACTCCGCGATGTTTTAATCTTTTATATTTACCACATAAACATTCATAATCCTTAACTGGTCCAAAAATCTTTGCACAAAAAAGACCGTCGCGTTCAGGTTTGAATGTACGATAATTAATTGTTTCCGGTTTTTTAACTTCACCATATGACCAGGAACGAATTTTTTCAGGCGAAGCAAGACCAATTGCGATTGAATCAAATTCCTCTGTTTGGCTTTGTTGCTTTAGAAGTTTAAGTAAGTCTTTCAAAGTACGCTACCTCCGCGTAAAACTGAACGGTGTTTTTCAATTATGTTCATGATTTTTGCTCAAGTCCGATATCAATCCCGAGTGATCGAATTTCTTTAAGTAGAACGTTGAAGGATTCTGGCATGCCAGCCTCCATGTAATGATTGCCATCCACAATATTTTTGTACATCTTGGTCCGTCCGTTGACATCATCAGATTTGACTGTGAGCATTTCCTGAAGAGTATATGCTGCGCCGTATGCTTCCAGTGCCCAAACCTCCATTTCACCAAATCGTTGACCTCCAAACTGGGCCTTCCCGCCCAGAGGTTGTTGGGTAACTAGACTATACGGACCAGTAGAACGGGCATGCATCTTGTCGTCTACTAGATGATTCAGTTTGAGCATATACATATACCCAACCGTAACCGGGCGATCGAAATATTTTCCTGTCCTGCCATCGATTAATCTAGTCTGACCGTCCGTCGGCAGATTTGCCAATTCCAGCATCCGCTTAATTTCTGCTTCACTTGCACCGTCAAATACGGGAGTAGCCATAGGCACGCCTTCTACAAGGTTTTTTGCTAGCTCGATGACTTCATCGTCGGTGAATGATTTTATGTCTTCTTTTTTGCCGCTTTCATTGTATATCTCATCTAAAAATTTGCGGATGTTTCTGACATTGGATTGTTCAGCGAGCATGATGCCTATTTTTTTACCTAGCTCTTTAGCCGCTAATCCCAGATGAGTTTCCAATACTTGACCGACGTTCATTCGAGAAGGGACACCCAATGGATTTAATACAATATCCACTGGAGTACCGTCTTCCATGTATGGCATATCTTCAACTGGGATGATCGTTGAGATAACTCCTTTATTTCCATGACGCCCAGCCATTTTATCTCCAGGCTGAGTTCGGCGTTTCACTGCCAGATAGACCTTCACCATTTTTAATACGCCAGGGGCAAGATCATCCCCAGACGTCAGCTTGCTGCGCTTTTCTTCGAATCGCTCATCAAAATCCTTACGCAACTGCAGAAGTTGTTGATGTGTTTGTTCGAGTACTCGGTTTGCATCTTCATTATGCAGTCTGATTTCGAACCGCTTTTCCCTTGGAATTTCTGAAAGATACAATTTTGTAATCTTACTACCTTTTGCCAAGTCACCTGGACCACCATCTGCAACCTTGGATGTCAAATGCCTTTCAATACGTTGATAAACACCATCCTCCATGATTCGCAACTGGTCATTCAAGTCTTTTCTAACGCGATTTAGTTCCGCCTCTTCAATCTCAAGTGCACGTGCATCCTTTTCAACACCGTCACGGGTGAACACTTGAACATCAATGACGATTCCGTTCATTCCGGACGGGACACGAAGCGACGTATCTTTTACATCAGAGGCCTTTTCACCGAAAATAGCGCGTAACAACTTTTCTTCTGGAGTCAGTTGTGTTTCACCCTTTGGAGTAACTTTACCAACTAGAATATCGCTAGCGTTCACTTCTGCCCCAATAAAGACTACACCTGAGTCATCAAGCTTATTCAGAGCGCTTTCGCTTACATTCGGAATATCAGCAGATATCTCTTCCTGTCCAAGCTTAGTATCTCGAGCAATGCAGGTCAGCTCTTCAATATGTATGGACGTGTAACGGTCGTCCTCCACCAGACGTTCTGAAATTAATATAGAGTCTTCGAAGTTATATCCATTCCAGGGCATGAATGCGACCATGAGGTTCTGACCAAGAGCCAACTCGCCCATATCGATGGACGGGCCGTCCGCCAACACATCCCCTTTCGCAACAATATTACCCGGTTTAACTAACGGTTTTTGGTTGATACAAGTGTTCTGGTTGGATCTTGTATATTTAGTCAGGTTATAAATATCTACACCGGGATCACCCTGCGATACTTCTTCATCATTCACGCGGATTACAATTCGACCGGCATCAACTGAGTCGACTACTCCTCCACGATCAGATATGACTGTCACACCTGAGTCTATCGCCACCGTGCGCTCCATACCGGTTCCCACCAGCGGCTTTTCCGTTTTTAGTGTAGGCACAGCCTGCCGCATCATGTTTGAACCCATTAATGCCCGGTTGGCGTCGTCATGTTCAAGAAAAGGGATCAAAGATGCTGCCACTGACACGATTTGTTTGGGCGAAACATCCATGTAATCAATCTTGTCCGGTGTCGACATTGTGAATTCATTCTTATGTCTTGAGGAAATCAATTCATCTACCAGAAGATTTTTGTTGTCTAGGGTTGAATTGGCCTGGGCGATCATGTAATCACCTTCTTCAATGGCTGATAGGTATTCGATCTGGTTAGTCGCCTTACCCTTGACTACTTTCCGATACGGGGTCTCCAAAAATCCATAGTCATTGGTACGTGCATATACTGCAAGTGAATTTATTAACCCTATATTCGGACCTTCAGGAGTCTCAATAGGGCATACGCGACCGTAGTGAGTCGGATGGACATCACGAACTTCGAAACCAGCACGTTCCCGAGTAAGTCCTCCAGGGCCTAATGCGGAAATACGGCGCTTGTGGGTGACTTCTGACAAAGGATTGTTCTGATCCATAAATTGAGATAACTGACTTGACCCAAAAAACTCTCGGATCACCGCAGACACCGGTTTGGCATTAATAATCTCTTGTGGCATTAGTCCCTCTGACTCGGCAAGTCCCAGACGTTCCTTCACTGCCCTCTCAACCCGGACTAGTCCCACCCTGAATTGATTTTCTGCCATTTCACCAACGCTTCGGACACGGCGATTACCCAAGTGATCAATGTCATCTATGGACCCTTTACCATTACGAATATTAAGCAACGTTTTTAGAACTTCGATTACATCTGAACTTTTTCCTAGGTCCTTGAAGAGTGACTTGGATACTTCATCACTTCGTTCACCAAAAAATTTACCATCGTAAATAACACCCGGACCGATTACGTCCTTGCGACCGACCCTACGATTAAACTTCATACGACCTACAGCAGATAAATCATACCGATCAGGGCTGAAGAACAGATTCTTGAACAGATTTTCAGCAGAATCCTTAGTCGGTGGTTCGCCTGGCCGCATCATTCGATATATTTCTATCTGTGCTTCCAGTGCATTCGTTGTAGCATCAATTGCAAGTGTGTCTGAAATAAAAGAGCCATGATCGAGATCATTTATAAACAATGTCTCAAAGCGTATACCAGGCTTGTCCAACAAGACTTCAACAAGTTCATTACTAATTACCGAATTTGCTTCAGCGAGTATTTCACCAGTTTTAGTATCTACAACATCCCTACCCAATATCTTGCCGATGAGATAAATGGTTGGTACAGACAATTTTTTAAGTTTTTTAGATTTCAGTAAGCGGACATGTCTTGCAGTTATCCTGCGGTCCGCTTCGACAATGACTTTACCCTGTTTGTCCTTTATATCGAATTCAAAAGTTTCTCCTCTTAGTCTTTCTGGGATTAAGTCCAGAAAAATCTCTTTCTTGATGATAGAATATTTATTCATCTCAAAAAAGATATCAAGGATTTCCTGTGTCGTATAACCGAGAGCCCTCAATAGTATTGTTGCAGGGATTTTTCGCCGCCTATCAATCCTGCAATAAACCATATCCTTAGGGTCAAACTCGAAGTCCAGCCAGGAACCGCGATAAGGTATTACTCTTGCTGAATACAGCAATTTACCTGATGAATGAGTTTTTCCTTTATCATGCTCAAAAAATACACCAGGCGACCGATGTAACTGGGAAACAATGACTCTCTCGGTACCATTGATCACAAAAGCACCATTGGTTGTCATTAACGGAATTTCTCCCATATAAACATCTTGTTCTTTAATGTCCTTAACAACCTTGTTATTCAATCCTGCTTCTTTATCGTAGATTATCAGTCGAACTTTAACACGCAGGGATGCAGCATATGTCATACCACGAAGCTGACATTCTTTAACATCAAAACCAGGCTTACCTAGTTTGTAGTTGACATATTCCAGCACAGCGTTTCCAGAATAACTCGCTATAGGGAAAACCGATTTTATTGCAGCATGTAAACCGGTCTCACGCCGTTTCCCCGCCCCTATATCCGGTTGCAGAAACTCCTGATAAGAGTTGATCTGAGTAGCAAGAAGGTATGGAATTTTTAGAATATCCACCCGCTTGCCAAAATCATTTCGAATACGTTTTTTCTCGGTAAAGGAATAGGTCATTACAGAGCCTCACAAAAATAACGACGATTAATATAAGTATAAGAGCCCGAGCCGGTAAAATTTTCCACCAGCCTAGCTCTTAAAATTGATTTTACGCTCAACAGTTTTACGTTATTTGATATCAACTGAAGCGCCTGCTTCCTCCAGTTGCTTCTTAATGTCCTTGGCTTCGACTTTAGGAGCGGCCTCTTTAATCGTCGAAGGTGCACCCTCGACAAGATCCTTTGCATCCTTAAGACCCATTCCAGTGATTGCGCGGACAACTTTAATTACACCAACTTTGTTTTCACCAAAACTGCTCATTACAACTTCAAACTCGGTTTGCTCCTCTACTGCAGCTGCGCTTTCACCTGCGCCTGGAGCAACTGCGACGCTAACGGGTGCCGCTACTGATACACCCCATGCTTCTTCCAATTCACTAATCAATTCAACTAGTTCCATAACAGGCATTTTGCCAAGTGCTTCTTTTAAATCATCTCGTGAAACAGCCATTTTTTGTTCCTCTCTATAATCTTGTTAAAAATTAGTATTGCCTGATTCAGGCCGCATGTTGCTGATCGCGCTTTGTAGCCAATAACCGTACGAATTTAGCTTCCGGCTCGGAAAGCACCCGCACAAGTTTAGTTATTGGCGCTTGCAATACACTCAGAAACATCGATCGTGACTCTAACAATGACGGCATATTAGCAAGTCGGTTGATATCACCAACCTCCAGCAATTTGCCCTCAATTGCGACCAGTTTAACGATCAGCTTTTCATTTTCTTTGCTAAAGTCTCGAATGACCTTGGCTGCAGTGCCAGGTTCATCATTGGAAAATGCTAATAGCAAAGGACCCACCAGACCTTCACGCATACAGTCAAAATTTGTCCCCTCCAGCGCCCTGCTTGCCAGAGTATTACGGACAACTTTTAGAAATACACCGGCGTCACGCGCTGAGTTCCTCAATTTTGACAACTCAGCAACACTCAACCCACTGTATTCCGCTGCAATTGAGCTAGGGGCCTCGGCGGCAATTGTGGCAACTTCTAAAACTATTGCCTGTTTTTGTTCAAGAGTAAGACTCACTGTGAGTTCCTCAATTACGATTAAGGTACATTAAGATAAATAACCAAAAGTTATTTTTCTCTTCTATCCTTAGCTAGCACCATTGTTAAGTTTCACAGTGCCCGATTCAGGAAAAACCTGTATGGGCACACCGTCTGCGCAGATAGACTCAAAGTCACATTAAGTCAGGTATTGAGAATACATACCTCACATCTGCAGTCTTTGACTATCAGTAAAAATCCATTCACCAACCCAAAGTTTTAAAACTGAAATATAGAATGTTACACATGGAGATATATCCTCCTTATTCTACATTTCATGACTAAATATTAATTCGCCAATGTGGCCTGATCGATAATCAATCCCGGACCCATGGTTGTCGAAACACTTACCTTTTCCATATAGATGCCCTTGGATGAGCTAGGCTTTGCTCTAGTAAGATCATTCAATAAAGTTTGTAAATTTTCCTTCAATGCTTCAACGTCAAATGAAACCTTACCAATTGGACAATGAATGATACCGTTCTTGTCTGTGCGGTATCTGACCTGCCCTCCTTTCGCATTCTCTACTGCTTGTTTAACATCCTTTGTTACTGTGCCTGTTTTTGGGTTAGGCATGAGCCCTCTGGGGCCAAGCACCTTGCCCAACTTACCGACAATAGGCATTGCGTCTGGTGTGGCAATGACGACGCCAAAATCTAATAATCCTTTTTGTACTTGTTCCGCTAAGTCATCCATACCAATATATTCAGCACCGGCGGCTTTCGCTTCCTTAGCCATGGCACCCTGGGTAAATACAGCTACCTTTACGGTCTTACCCGTGCCTTGTGGAAGTACGGTTGAGCCTCTTACCGATTGATCAGACTTACGCGGGTCTATTCCGAGGTTGACGGCGACATCCACTGTTTCATCAAATTTAACCTTGACGCAATCTTTAAGGAGTTGCAGAGCTTCATTGATACTGTAGTGTTTACCAATTTCCAATTTTTCTAAATTAGTGCTTTTACGCTTGGATAATTTTGGCATGGCTATCCACCCTCCGTCTCAATACCCATACTTCGAGCCGTCCCCGCGATTATACGTACAGCTGCGTCCAGATCTGCTGCAGTCAAATCGGGTTCTTTCGTCTTCGCAATCTCTTCAAGTTGAGCTCGACTAACCTTGCCTACTTTATTGGTATTGGGAACGCCACTACCTTTGGCGATACCTGCAGCTTTTTTCAACAGATGAGACGCTGGTGTGGTTTTAGTTTCAAACGTAAAGCTCTTATCCGAATAGACCGTAATTACCACAGGTACGGGCAAACCCTGTTCCATACTCTGGGTCTGGGCATTAAATGCTTTACAAAATTCCATAATATTGAGGCCATGCTGGCCTAGAGCCGGACCAACAGGCGGGCTCGGATTTGCCTGTCCTGCAGGTACTTGCAATTTAATATAAGTTTCAATCTTTTTTGCCACTAACTTTCTCCTGCAAATAACCTAAATATTATTCTTTCTCTACCTGTCCAAATTCCAATTCGACTGGTGTGGACCGTCCAAATATCAATACAGACACCCGAAGCCGGCTCTTTTCGAAGTTAACCTCCTCAACCACACCATTAAAATCTGTAAAGGGGCCATCATTTACCCTGACAACCTCGCCCGGTTCAAACACAATCTTTGGCCTTGGTTTATCCGCACTGTCTTCAACTCGCTGTAAGATTACATTTGCTTCCGCATCGCTGATAGGAGCTGGGCGGTCGGAAGTTCCACCAATAAATCCCAAAACTCTTGGCGATTCCTTCACCATGTGCCATGTGTCATCATTCATTTCCATCTGTATAAGGACATATCCCGGGAAAAATTTTCTTTCACTTTTGCGCTTCTCCCCATCGCGCATTTCAACAACCTCTTCAGTAGGAACAAGAATTTCTCCAAATTTATCTTCCATTCCATAGAGCTTGATTCGCTCATTCAACGTTCTCATCACATGTTGCTCATATCCTGAGTAAGCATGGATTACATACCATTGAAGAGACATATCAGCCCTGTCCCATCAATGATTGAATTGACCAACCAAGAAAGATGTCCAAGATCCATAAAATAATTGAAATCACGATTACGACTAAAATGACCAGCAACGTCGTCTGCACGGTCTCTTCGCGGGTTGGCCATACTACTTTTCGGACTTCAGTCTGTGCTTCTTGAAAAAAACTCCAAGTGTTACGACCTTTCTCTGTCGTCATAGAGATTGATATAGCTATACCCGCACACACCAGCAAGCCAACGAGACGTATCCACAGTGACTGATCGATAAAATAGTAAAAACCTACAACTGCCAGGACCGCAACTAATACCGCCATGGCAAGTTTAATGGTATCGAACTTCGCGTTCACCATTTCGGTATTTAAATTCATAACATCCAATTAAATATTAACAACTTTTATTTAATGACCTTAGATACTGGCAGGCCAGGAGGGAATCGAACCCCCAACCTGCGGTTTTGGAGACCGCCGCTCTGCCAATTGAGCTACTGGCCTACATAAAATTTTTCAAGCACGACTTGCCATTTTCAACACCTGGAATCCACGTTGATCTTTATCATTCATGAAATTAAGAATAGAAAGCGATACATTTGCAAGTATGCCAATATTGGCAACAGGTGGTGATATTCAAGTTTTTACAATTACTCAATAATCTTTGTAACGACACCAGCACCCACAGTACGACCACCCTCTCGGATAGCAAAGCGTACCCCGTCTTCCATCGCAATCGGTGATATCAACTCCACCGTCATCTTGATGTTATCTCCCGGCATCACCATCTCAGTACCCGACGGCAGCGTCACCGCACCTGTCACGTCCGTTGTCCGAAAGTAAAACTGCGGCCGGTAATTATTGAAAAATGGAGTATGTCGTCCCCCTTCTTCCTTGCTCAGCACATAGACTTCACATTCAAATTTAGTATGCGGTGTGATCGAACCCGGCTTACACAAGACTTGACCACGTTCCACGTCTTCACGCTTCGTCCCTCTCAACAATACACCCACATTGTCTCCCGCCTGACCTTCGTCCAGTAGCTTCCGGAACATCTCCACACCCGTACACGTCGTCTTCTCCGTGTCCTTTATCCCAACTATCTCAATCTCCTCACCGACCTTAACTATCCCGCGCTCTATTCGGCCCGTTACCACCGTCCCTCGTCCCGATATCGAAAACACATCCTCGATCGGCATCAAAAACGGCTGATCCACCGAACGCTCTGGTATCGGAATATACTTATCCATCTCCGCTACCAGCTTCTCTATCGATGGTATCCCTATCTCGCTCGTGTCTCCTTCCAATGCCTTCAAGGCACTCCCCGTCACCACCGGTGTCTTGTCTCCTGGAAATTCATACTTGTCCAGCAACTCCCTCACTTCTATCTCGACCAATTCCAATAATTCCGCGTCATCGACCTGATCTGCCTTGTTCAGGTACACCACCACATACGGCACACCGACCTGACGTGCCAACAATATATGTTCTCGTGTCTGTGGCATCGGACCATCTGCGGCATTGACCACCAAGATCGCACCATCCATCTGTGCTGCACCGGTAATCATGTTCTTCACGTAGTCCGCGTGTCCGGGGCAATCTACATGTGCATAATGGTGAACGTCGCTCTCGTATTCCACATGCGCCGTCGCTATCGTGATACCACGTGCCTTCTCTTCCGGTGCGTTATCTATCTGATCATACGCAACAAAGTTACCACCAAATTTATCCGACATCGTCTTCGTGATCGCGGCTGTCAACGTCGTCTTACCATGGTCAACGTGACCGATCGTCCCGACATTTACATGTGGCTTCTTTCGTTCAAATTTTTCCTTGGACACGGAAGTATCTCCTCACGTAATTTATATATATCAGTTCTTTACAAATATTTAACAATATCTACTGTTCTCGCCACTTCTGTTGGAGCCCATAACCGGATTTGAACCGGTGACCTCTTCCTTACCAAGGAAGTGCTCTACCGACTGAGCTATATGGGCATGAAAGTAATAAAGCAGAAAGATCAAATTTTAAATTTACTTTCAACTTTAAATACCTTATCTGGAGCGGGTGATGGGAATCGAACCCACACCATCAGCTTGGAAGGCTGAGGTTCTACCATTGAACTACACCCGCCTCGTGCATACCCAACCAACCTGATTCCCATCAATTGTGATGGGCTTACTCCATACAACCTGCCCTTCGAGCCTGCGTCATTCCAATTCGCTGTTCAACTCTGTATAAATCCGGCTCTGAATTTTCCAAAAAATTAAATCTTGAACTCAGCATTCATAACTGCTCAAATAAAAATCCCACACAAAATACATGTATTAATCAATCTTGATTATTTTCTCCACCTGTATCTATTGGTGGAGGGGGTAGGATTCGAACCTACGAAGGCATTGCCAGCAGATTTACAGTCTGCCCCCGTTGGCCGCTTGGGTACCCCTCCAAAAATAAGCAAGCCGCACATTTTCATTTAATCTCCGCTAGCTGTCAACAATAACTCCTTGTTTTATGCACAAATATTGCCAAATTAAGTACCGTGGGTTTTTGCCTGAATTCTACTGTGACCAAGAGAGCTACATTAAAATTCTGTCTTAATTTGCACTACGCAAGATTTTTCCGGTACTGGCTTCCCTAATTTCGGTCGGTTGCAGTCTGTCACCAACCAATCCAGGGAGAATATAATCCAGCTTATTACCGAAATATGACCTTACTCGGTTCGTTGTCCTTGCAGGCTGGCAACCTGCAGGATTTGCACTTGTTGAAATGAGTATCCCTATGGAATCACATAATTCTCTCACTATCGGATGATCACTAATACGGACTGCCAGAGTGTCGTTTTTTCCTGTAAACCATGGCGGTACACCTGATTTTGTCGGTAAAATCCAAGTCACTGGACCTGGCCAGCTAGCGAGTATTTCTGATTTATTACTAAGCCTATCGATATCTACCATAGAGTGAAATTGGGAGAAATCCGAACCCACTAGGATCAAGCCTTCGCTGATTTTTCGGGATTTTAGCTGTAAAATTGTGAAGACAGAGCGTTCAAAACAAGGACAACAACCCATTCCGTACACTGCCTCAGTCGGATAAGCAATGATTCCGCCACGTTTCAATACTCTAACGGCGTGATTAATATGCCGGGAGTTCAAAATATTCTAGTGGGTCGTTTTCTACAGTAGGTTGTTTTTATCCAGAATCTTACGTGCATTCTCTTCGCGATCTTTGCGGAGTGCCTCATTGAGAGATGGATTACTTTGCGCGAGTATCTGTACTGCCAGGTAAGCAGCGTTTTTAGCACCCGCTTTGCCAATAGCAACACATGCCACCGGTATCCCTCCAGGCATCTGCACCGTGGACAACAAGGCATCGATACCACCTAGCGGTCCGGCATCAATTGGGATTCCGATTACCGGTTTTATCGTTAATCCAGCTACTGTTCCAGCAAGGTGGGCAGCCATTCCAGCTGCAACGATGAAAACTGCACAACCGCGTTCGTCAGCATCCTTAACATAGGCATGGGTCGCCTCTGGAGTGCGATGAGCTGAGGTTATCTTCACCTCTCGAGTAACGCCTAACTTATCGAGAATATCTAATGTGCTCTGTATCACCGGCAGATCGGAATCCGATCCCATCATTACTGCAACAAATTGCTTATTACTACCCATTTAGTTCATACCCAGTTTTTGTAAGGAATTGATATCTCGAACTCGCGGTTAAATTGTTTACCCAGCCTTACGTGAAAAACGCTTTTTCCCTCGCTTAGCGGGCGCATTTTCCAATAGTGCTTGTGATTCTTCCAGTGTCAGACTGGCAGGCTCACTGTCTTTCGGCACTTTCACATTTTTCTTCCCATCGGTTACATATGGCCCGTATCTGCCATTTAAAATGGAAATTCCTTCCTTTTCAAATATTTTAATCTGTTTTTCAGCATCCGCCTTTTTCTTCTCTTTAATTAGCTCTAAGGCCCGTTCCAGGTTAATGGTATAGGGATCGTCTTCCTTTTTAAGCGAAACAAATTTACTCCCATATCGTACATAGGGACCAAATCTGCCGATACTGACTACTGTTTCCTCACCTTCCTCGGTTTGTCCTAGATCACGAGGTAATTTGAACAATTCCATGGCTTCTTCAAAGGTAATGGTTTCTATACGCTGCCCCGGTCGCAGTCCGGCAAACTTCGGTTTTTCTTCGTCATCCTTTGTCCCAATTTGCACATATGGGCCATACCTCCCCATACGAACGGAGACCGGAAGTCCGGTTTTCTTGTCTTTACCTAATTCCCGAGCCTGATTTGCCTCACTTCTACTCACATTCTCTTCCTTATCTTTCACCTGTTTCGAAAAAGGTATCCAAAACTCACGCATTAATGGTACCCATTCCTTTTCACCTCTCGAAACTGCGTCAAGCTCGTCTTCCAATTTAGCCGTAAAGTCATAATCAACATATTCAGTAAAATGTTGAGTCAGAAACTTGTTTACAGTTCTGCCGACATCTGTTGGGATAAATCGCTTGTTATCAATATCGACATATTTACGCTGACGTAGGGTATAAATTATTGAGGCGTAAGTGGAAGGCCTACCAATTCCATATTCTTCAAGTGTTTTAACTAGACTGGCTTCAGAGTACCTTGGCGGTGGTTCGGTAAAATGTTGTTCCGGCCTGATTTTCTTTAATTTTACTTTGTCTCCTTCATCTATTGGAGGAAGCATTTTGTCAGTTTTAGCCTTTTTCTCATCATCAGATCCTTCTTCATATACAGCTAGAAACCCTTTCTCGACTACTGTTGATCCTGTGGCACGAAATATATTTCCATCACCGCAGCTTAAATCTACAGACACCGTATTAATCGTTGCATGTTGCATCTGACATGCAAGCGCTCTCTTCCAGATAAGTTGATATAACTTAAACTGATCAGGTGTTAACTTCGATTTAATTTCCTTCGGGACACGGTCAATAGAAGTAGGTCTGATTGCTTCGTGGGCTTCCTGAGCATTCTTAGACTTTGTTTTAAATTCTCTAGCTTGTTTTGGTAGGTAGTCTTTTCCATACTCTTTCGATATATAATCTCGGATTTCCGACACAGCTTCCTTTGCAAGAATGACTGAATCCGTTCTCATGTAAGTAATTAAACCAACAGATCCTTCTCCAGTATCAATTCCTTCATATAATTGCTGTGCTGTGCGCATAGCACGTTGAGCTGTGAAACCAAGCTTCCTGACAGCCTCTTGTTGCATGGTCGAAGTTATAAATGGAGGAGCAGGTTGACGTTTACGCTGTTTCTTTTCAATTTCTTCTGCAGTTAATACACCATCAACCTGTTTTAACAACTCCTGCGTAACTGACTCTGACTTATCAGTGGTTGTGATACTAAATTGTTTCAACTTTTCATTATTAAAGACGATTAATTTTGAAGAAAAATCCTGTTTACCGTGATTTAAATCTGCCTCAATAGTCCAGTATTCTTTCTTTTTAAAGTTCTCGATCTCTTCTTCACGTTCAGCGATCATTTTCAATGCAGGGCTTTGTACTCGGCCTGCAGATAAGCCGCGATTAATTTTCTTCCATAGTAGTGGCGAGAGATTAAATCCAACAAGATAATCTAGTGCCCTTCGAGCCTGCTGTGCATTTATTAAATCGGCGGAAAGTTTACTTGGATGCTTCATTGCTTCCTGAATTGCAGATTTTGTAACTTCGTGGAAAACAACTCTTTTAACGTCCTTGCCCTCTAACACCCCTTTTCCCTTTAACAGTTCATGCAAATGCCATGAAATTGCTTCACCCTCTCTATCTGGATCAGTTGCAAGATATAAGGTATCTGCCTTTTTGAGCGCCTTTACAATTGCATCAACTGATTTTTGATTTTTCTCGATGACTTGATATTGCATTTCAAAATCATTATCAGTATCTACTGCGCCCGATTTAGGTAACAAATCACGAACATGACCATATGAAGCCATAACCTGGAACCCTTTACCGAGGTAGCTTTCCAATGTTTTAGATTTCGCAGGTGATTCAACGATAACTAACGCTTTCCCCATAGTGCTGATTAATCCTGTATCTAATTATTATTTTTATGTGTGTCCTTATTTCAATGTAAAGCTGCTGCCTGCTGATCCATCACAACTTCCTCCATCCATGCATACGCTTCTTCCTTTCCTGGTTGGTTTAATAAAACCATTAATACAACCCATTTCAGCTGATACAAATCAATATCACCTGATTCCAGAGCCATTACCCTATCGATAACCAATTCCCTATCTTGAGCATCGAGAATCTTCGCTTGTTCCAGAAACGCAAGCATCCCTCGGAAAATCAGTACTTAACTTTTCCATTTCTTGACTATTAAAAATTCTGTGCGAAATAGTACTCATCGACATATCAGTTTGAATTGATTCGTTCTTCGGCGTCAGACTTTCAAGCCATTCGAATGCTTTGTCTACCTGGATATCACCAAATCCGGCGTGAGTCAGAATATTTTTTAATGAATCTTCATTCGTAATTATATCATTATCGTCAGTCAGATAATTGTCATATAAGTACATTAATACATCAAAAACATTTTCTTTCATACAATTCATCCTAAATTTCGTCGTATATATCCGCCACCCGGCACAGATTCGATCAGCTTATTCAATTCAAGTGACAATAACATTGAATGGAGCTGTTTTACCGGAATTCCAGTCTCTTCGAACAATAAATCAATGGTGACCGGCCGATATCCTATATTATCAAGCAGTACTTTACTCGGTTCGTCAAGTGTTTGATCTGGATTATGCTTTGATCGACACACTCTCTCTGAATTTCTGACTATCGACTCCAACTGACCAACCTCCTCAAGGATGTCCTTTATTTTTTCAGTCAATTTAGCCCCTTCCCGAATTAATGCATGACATCCACGAGACATCGGATTATGTATGGAGCCTGGTATAGCAAAGACTTCTCGCCCTTGCTCTACAGCACAATGTGCCGTAATTAATGAGCCGCTTCTGATAGCTGCTTCCACAACGACAGTACCAACGCTCAAACCACTAATTATCCGATTTCGTCTAGGAAAATTTAATGGCACGGATTTTACCCTAATCGGAAATTCCGATACAAGGGCTCCGCCGGCTTCAAGTATTTTGCCAGCAAGCACTTTATTAGTTGTGGGATATATCGTATCCAACCCGTTTCCAAGTACCGCTAGCGTAACTGATCCGTTATCCAGTGCCCCTGTATGTGCCGCGCTATCTATACCGATAGCTAAACCGCTAGTAATAACTAGCCCAGCACCTGCTAATTCCCGAGCAAACTCCCTTGCTGTTCGCTTCCCATCAGGTGTCGGATTCCTTGAACCAACTATACATGTCTGGATTGAATTAAGTATTTTCAGATCACCGATAATAAACAAGGCGATTGGCGCTACTGGTAATTCTCTTAACAACGCAGGATAATTTTCGTCCTGAATTGAAATAAAATGATTATTGCCTGATTCCAGCCACTTAAGATCATCTTCAATAGACTTCAGGTCCGGATGCTTTAAAAAATCAACTGTTGATCTTTTAACACCCAGGGTAAGCAAATCCTTACTTTTCGCACCGATCAGGTTTTCAGGTTCTTTAAAGTAATCAAGAAGCTTTGTAAGCTTGGCTGGAGTAATAGCAGGCGCTCGCACCAACGTGAGCCAGTTGACCAAATTCTGGTCTGAGTGTTTTTCATCCATGAAATTTTCCTCTCAGAAACAAGGATCAGTAACATATAAAGTTACTACAACTGTTAGAACAATATCTCCAGATTTATTTTAATTAATAGATCAGGCTATACGGCACGTAAAATATTACGTGAATTACATCGGGGAATACAGCTAATTTAAACTAATTAGAAACTCCTGACACTATCGTACAAATGGACTGGGCTGACAGCCTCCATGACCAGGGCATAACTTACCTTATCGAAGGTTCTAAATACCATGACTACGCCCGCATAAACCTCTGGTAATGAAACCTGAGTACCCGAGGATTTGAACTTGCCAAGATATTCAACAAATGCAGAATTATTGAACCAGTTACCTGAACTAGCTGTCGCTTTGTCAGTTACTTCTCTGCCTGTCTGATAAACACCGAAAACATTTCCAACCTCCACTCCTTCAGTTGCCCCCCGGTCAAGTACGACTCCCTGATACTGTCCGATTTCAGACAAAACATCTTGTGCAGAAATAATACTGCCCTGTATCTGACTAACTGGACTGGATGGAATAAAGTCCGAGCTCACTATGTCCGATGGTTGAATTATTAATCGATCACCGTTTAGTACTTCACGTTCTGCGTGTGTTACAACTGCAATAGACGGGTTACCAATTTTCTTTACGGTTGCCTCACCCACATAAATAGCTTCGTATCCCAAAACCGTTTCGGTATTACCTGAACGGCTTCGGTATTCAGGTCCCTTGCGATAGATTGAATAATTTTGTGTTTTGGAACTAGAATCTAATCCGTTAATATAAATTTCATTCCCTGGACCAGCTACCAGATGTTGTTCGTAGCTGGATACAATATAAGGCCAGTTATCCATTTCATTTTCTGCTACCACCAGTGGCGAAGTTAAAAACTGCCTGATGACATTTATCGGAATAGACTGAATTGCATCGCTTCGTTCCTGCGTTCGTATTGAAGGAGATAATTTGACATTTCTGCCTGATGTAACGCTACTGCCTAATGTAACGCTACCTGTACTACTGACCCCTCGTTCTACCGTCTAGATCGGAGATCCTTCCTGATAACTTAAACGGATAATATCACCCGGATATATAAGGTGTGGATTTTCAATTTGCGCGTTGACTTCCCATATTTCTGGCCAGCGCCAAGGCTGCTCCAAAAACCGTCCAGATATCTCCCACAGGGTATCTCCTTTCTGGACTATGTAATCTTCAGGGTGGTCCGGATTAAGCTGGATTGGCTGTGCTGGAAGGTTGGTACCGACACTTATCAGAATTAGGATTAGTAGAATTTTATGTAGCATAAGCCATACCTTACGAAAAACCTTTAATGTAAATTAACAAAAAGTCTAGCCGAATGTTTGCTTTCACACCATATTTTACGTATTTTCACCTTATATTATTATTTTCCTGTATACTATCAGTAAGTTAGCCAATATTTCGGAGTAAGTAACAGATGGCCATTTTGGAAGTTTTACATTTTCCCAATCCCCAATTACGGAAAAAAGCAGTGCCAGTTGAACAGGTCGATAGCTCGATAAAATCCCTCGCTGATAACATGATAGAGACCATGTATGCAGAAAATGGTATTGGACTGGCGGCTACCCAGGTTGATGTTCATAAACGGGTTGTGGTTATCGACTTATCGATTGATAAGAACGAACCAAAAATACTTATCAACCCTGAAATTGTTTCAAAAGAAGGTGAAGAAGAAATGGAAGAAGGTTGCCTTTCTGTCCCTGAGGTTTTCGATGTCGTTAAACGAGCGGAGAAAATTAGATTTCGCTATCTTCAGCTCGATGGTCTAGTAACGGAACTTGATGCTGATGGATTGCTCGCAGTTTGTGTTCAGCATGAGATTGATCATCTAGATGGAAAATTATTCATTGATTACTTATCACCACTCAAACGCCGTAGGCTAGTCAAGAAACTAGATAAGCAGGAAAAACTTCAAGCCAAAGTGCTGTGAAGAAAAAATTAACAGGTCTGCGTCTGGCGTTTGCCGGAACGCCTGAATTGGCTACTTCCGCACTGGAGACCCTGATACAGGACACTCATCATACAGTCAGTCATGTTTATACACAGCCTGACCGCCCCGCGGGTCGTAATAAAAAAATTCAGCAAAGCCCAGTGAAAATCCTGGCACAGAAATATGGACTACCTGTTGCGCAACCTGAATCAAAGGTAGAACTGGAGGCTGATCAGAATCTCAAGGAAATGGATGCGTTGATAGTGGCTGCTTATGGAATGATACTCCCTAAATCGATATTAAATAGACCAACTTTTGGTTGCTTGAACATCCATACCTCCCTGTTGCCACGATGGCGCGGGCCTGCACCGATACAATATGCAATCCTTGCCGGTGATGTTGAAACTGGTATATCTATTATGCAAATGGATCCTGGGCTCGACACAGGCGACATATTATTTCAAAAATCCTGCCAGATTCAGCCATTCGAAACGTCCAAATCACTGGGAGATAGACTCGCAGTAATCGGCTCAGAATGTTTATTAACAGTTTTGGACTTGATTGAAAAAACAACAACAAATCCCCGTAAACAAAATAACAATAATGCCACTTATTCAAAAAAAATACTGAAAACAGATGCATTGATAGACTGGTCGCAACCGGCGGAACTCATTGAACGAAAGGTCAGGGCATATAATCCAGCACCGATAGCATATGCTGAGATAAATAAATCTATAATTCGAATCTGGCAATCTGAAATACTTGAGAATAGATCAACAGAAACACAACCACCGGGAACCGTTGCAGGTTATTCAGCCACGGGACTCGATATCAATACAAGTGACAAAGTATTACGTATTCTCAAACTACAGTTACCTGGCAAGAAAGTTTTAGATTGCCGGGAGTTCTATAATGGTAACACCCACTTCTGCGACTGAGCCTATCGAATCTAGATAATTATCCATCTTATGAACGCCAGAGTCATCGCGGTTCAGACATTAACCGATGTAATCGAGTCAAAACAGCATCTCGATAAATCACTAACTCAATACTTGAGTACAGCAACAGATATAAAAGATAAGAAGTTGGCACAGGAAATTTGTTATGGAACGATGCGTTGGTATTTTAGATTAACATGTATAACAAATTTATTACTCGACAAGCCTTTAAGGAAAAAGGATGCCGACGTTTTCGTGTTGATATTATCCGGCTTATATCAGATGATTTTTATGCGAATTCCGGATCATGCTGCCATTTCAACGACAGTCGAAACAGCTAGAGCAATCAACAAGGCCTGGGCAACGGAATTAGTCAACGCCATACTTAGACGTTACCAACGTGAAAAAGATCTCATATCCAACGCTACTTCAAAGACCGAGTCAGCGTTACATTCACACCCAGAATGGCTACTCAAAAAATTGTACCAACAATGGCCTAATCACTGGGAAGGAATAGTCCAATCGAACAACGAGCACCCTCCTCTACATCTACGAGCCAACCTTCTTGAAAGACCACTTAATCAGTATATCGATATACTTAATAATACGAGTATTGATGCAGTGCCTGCAAACTTTATTGACACAGGTATTTTGATTCGGCAACCGGTTAATGTTGACGATATACCCGGTTTTAGTGAAGGCGAATTTACTGTACAAGATTTTGGCGCACAGCTTGCGGTACCACTTCTTGAAATCTTACCAGGCCATAGGGTACTCGATGCCTGCGCTGCACCTGGGGGAAAGACCGGACATATATACGAAAATGAACCTCAATTAGCTGAACTGGTATCTGTTGAGAGTGAAGGTAAAAGAGTTCAATTACTCCGAGATACTGTAAACCGTCTTGGTATTAAGTCACAGATTATCCATGTTGATGTTTCACACACCAACAGTTGGTGGGACGGGACACCATTTGACCGTATCCTTGTTGATTCACCTTGTAGCGCTACTGGTGTAATTCGAAGACATCCGGATATAAAATACCTACGATTGCCCGAACATATCGATTCATTAATGATCACTCAACAGAAAATCTTGCAATCTGTATGTCCACTGCTACGGCCCGGTGGAAGACTAGTTTATGTCACATGCTCGTTACTAAAAGAAGAATGTGATGATCAGATTGAAATTTTTACAACTAGAAATACTGATGTGAAGATAGTTCCAATCGATGCAGACTGGGGGGCAGCAAGCCATTTCGGGCGACATACCGTCCCCGGACATGACGAAAGTGATGGATTTTATTACTCTGTTCTTATAAAAAGACCTTGATAATGAAAATTCATACCATAGCTCTTAAGTGTTTAATCGGCCTTTTCGGCATATTGCTGTCTATGGCAGTCAATGCTGATGAAATCAGTATTGAGCGAGCATCTGGCAGAGTTAAAGACAACAGCTATCTTATTGGAGCTCGGATTAAATATGAACTAGGTGAAAAAGTCATAGATGCTATGCAACACGGCATTACTCTAGACTTTGATGTAACAGTGAAAATCCTTGAGGAACGAAAGTTCATGTGGGACAAATCAATCAAAACAGAAGTAATAAATTTTCAGATGGAATATCAACCTCTGATTAACCGATACCTGGTTATAAACCAAAATTCGGGTAGTCGTGAGCAACTTCCAAATTTGGATGAAGCACTGAAGTTTCTTGGCACAATTAATAACTACAATTTCATTCCAAATGAAATTTTTAAAGCTGACGAATCTTATGCAGGACTCATCAAGGCCGAGCTTAAAATCAGCACGTTGCCACTACCCCTACAACCGATTGCCTATGTAACACCATCTTGGCATCTTAAAAGTCATTGGCATGAGTGGACAGTTAGATAAAATACCAGGCAACAAAGGAAAGTTAATACTAGTTACAGGAATAGTATTATTCTTTTTCATTCTTATTTCATTGCTCATGATGAGTGATGCTCTACAAAATTCAGCGCGGTTTGGACAATACTATTCAGTACTACTCCTCTTCAATACTTTGGGTCTTCTCACACTCGCGATACTGATAGTCGCCAATATCAGGGACCTTATTAAACAATTAAAAATCAAGGCGCCGGGTGCAAAAATGACATTCCGGACAGTTATCATGTTTGCAGTTCTGTCAGTGACGCCAATTTTGATTCATTATTACTTCTCCCTAGATTTTTTATACAAGGGCATTGATAGCTGGTTTGATCTCAGGGTTGAACAAGCCCTCGATGACTCTCTCGAATTGAGTAAGATCTCCCTAGACGATCGGATGAAGGAGTTCCTGAAACAGACGGAACAAATTAGTCGGGATTTTGCTCAGATTTCGAATTTCGTTGTCCCTTTTGAAATCGATGACTACAGATTAAGAAGTGGTGCAGAAGAACTAACCATCATGAATAAGCGCGGCGGTTTTATTGCATCGAGTTTCGGCAATACAAATGATCTGATTCCAAACCGCCCTAATGAAACTATCCTGTTTCAGTTACAGCAGGGAAGTAATTACGTCAGTGTAGATTCAATCAGCGAAGACCGCTTCGCGATACATGCTGTTGTAAATATACCCGATTCAGGAATAGAAGCAGAATCTCGCATCGTTCAGGCAATTTACCCTATCGCTGATCGGATAAATATTCTTGCCGACAATGTTCAATTCGCTTATCTAAAGTACCAAGAACTCTCGTATTTGAGAGATCAACTTAAGCTCGGATTTATCGTGATACTCACCTTAGTCCTTTTGTTCAGCATTTTCTCAGCTTTATGGGCTACATTCTATTTCGCAAATAGACTTGCAAAGCCAATACGCGATCTTGCAGAAGGGACAAAATCAATTGCTGAAGGAGACTATGGCAAACAGTTATCGGTACCAAGTGATGATGAACTCGGTTTCCTTGTTACCTCATTTAATGAAATGACAAGAAAAATTGCGACGGCCAGAGACGAAGCAAGAGATAGCCAGCTTGAAACTGAAGCCCAACATGCATATTTAGAAGCAATACTCGGAAGACTGTCATCGGGGGTGTTGGTATTCGATCAAACCAAAAAACTCAGAACTAGTAATATAAGTAGCAGGCAAATTCTAGGAATTGAAATCTCCTCACTTATAGGAAAATCATTAGAAGAGATACGTGAGGATTATTTTTATCTTGATCCTATGTTAAACATCATAGCCTCTCATATTGAAAAAAATACCAATGATTGGCGAGAACAAGTGAATTTATTTGGGACCAGTGGCAGACAAATATTGATGTGCAGAGGAACTTCATTGTCACTATCTCTGAAAGAAAATTCGCTTGTGCATATGATCGTATTTGATGATATTACTGCACTAATTCAGGGCCAGAAGGAGGCTGCATGGAGTGAAATGGCACGCAGGCTCGCACACGAAATTAAAAATCCGTTAACCCCTATACAACTAGCTGCTGAACGATTAAGGCATAAATTTCTAGAAACCATGGATTCTGATCAAGCCGATGCACTGAACAAATTGACAAATACAATTGTTCAGCAGGTTGAAACAATGAAGGATATGGTTAATACCTTCTCCGAATATGCATATACACCCGCCATAACCCAAAAATATGTCGACATAAACAAAGTGATTCAGGGATTTGCCGACCTCTACAGTACTCTGGCTGTAAACACGCCAATCGTGCTTGAATTAACTGAAAAACTGCCTCTAGTAAAAGCGGACCCAGGTCGGTTGCAAAGAGTATTTAATAACCTAGTCAATAATTCATTTGATGCGACATCTTCCAAGAATAAGACTATTCTTAAGATAATGACTAACCGAGTGTCTGAAAAGGAATTGGATTTTATAGAAATCAGAGTAAAGGATTCCGGTGCTGGAATATCTAAAGATATAATGGGTAGTATCTTTGAGCCCTATGTGACTAGTAAACCTAAGGGAACGGGATTGGGGCTAGCAATTGTGAAGAAGATAATTGAAGAACATGGTGGAATTGTCTGGA
Organism: Gammaproteobacteria bacterium; assembly: GCA_965226155.1. GTDB lineage: Bacteria > Pseudomonadota > Gammaproteobacteria > Eutrophobiales > Eutrophobiaceae. Next base: position 1,491,055 of record OZ245331.1, on the reverse strand, counting down.
TTGAAAACAATACTGGAGATCCAGGAGCATGTGCTGTAATCAGATTACCAGTTGCGACATCAGCTGAAAATCCTGTCATTCAAAACAACTATAATAAGGAAGTCATATGATTGGTGAAAACATCCTTGTTGTTGATGATGAACCCGATATTTGTTCATTAATGAAGGAAATCCTGGAAGACGAAGGGTTCCGGGTCACTATTGCTGAAAACGGTTCAAAGGCCACCACACTTTTAAAAAACTCAGATCCTCAGCTGATATTACTCGATATCTGGATGCCTGATATAGACGGTATTTCCTTGTTGAAAGAATGGAAAGAATTCAATGATTTTAATATCCCCGTAGTTATGATGTCGGGTCATGGGACGGTCGAAACTGCAGTAGAAGCAACGCGACTTGGAGCCTACGATTTCCTGGAAAAACCGCTTTCATTGGCCAAACTTATTCTTACAGTCAAAAATGCAATCGAAGCCACGATGTTACAGAACGAAAACCGTCGGCTTAGGAATGTTAGTCATATTTCAAATGAAATAATTGGAAAAAGTGAAGTTACAAAAAATCTTCGTGAACAGATTAAAAAGATTGCTGACTTGGATACACCCGTGATGGTAATAGGAGAACCTGGATCAGATAAAGAAACTGTCGCGAGGTATATTCATAACAATAGCCATCGACGAGAGGAGCCGTTCGTTACTGTGAATATTTCAGCCTTATCACCAGACGATGCATCTGTTGAATTATTTGGAAAAGTTGTTGATGGAAAAGTCCAGACAGGCTATGTCGATGATGCTGATGGCGGCACTCTGTTTTTAAAAGATATTCTAAATTTAGATTATAATACACAGGCAAAATTGCATATTGCTATTGAGAAAAAAGCCATTACTAGATCAGGGAATGTAAATGCATCACCAATGAACGTGCGGGTTATTGCTGCAACACTTGAGCCTCTAGATACTGTAGTAAAAGAAGGTAGCTTTCACGATGATTTGTATTTCCAACTCAGTGTAATCCCTGTCTATCTGCCACCTCTGCGTGATCACATTGAAGATGTGTCAGACTTGCTCGAATACTTTGTTAATTTCTTCGTGGGAAAGGAAGGCCTTCAGTACCGGCATTTTACTACTTCGGCCCAAAACCGGTTGAGACAGTATCCCTGGCCAGGAAACATCCGCGAGTTGAAAAATTTTGTTCAACGCATGTTGATACTCGGTCATTCAAACACGGTTGAACTAGATGAAGTTATAGTTTCCTTAGGGGATCAACCAGTAAACCGGGCCGATGACGATCTGCAAAATTTCGATATTCCTCTGCGTAAAGCTCGGGAAAATTTTGAAAAAGCTTATCTCAAATACCAGCTGAAACAAACTAACGGCAGCGTCAGTAAAATCGCCCGTATTGTTGGTATGGAGCGGACTCACCTATACAGAAAGCTGAAATCTTTGGGAATTGAAATCAAAAATTAACAACCTTTTCCTGATAGACCTGTGCTCCATTGTTTGATTAGACTTCGCCCGATATAATCAGGTATGAAAATTATTATCCTTGGTGCAGGTCAGGTTGGATCATCAGTTGCAACAAACCTGGTCAGCGAAGCGAATGACATAACAGTCGTCGATATCAAGCTTAAATCCCTGCAAATCTTGAGCGAAAGGTATGATCTGCAGACGGTACATGGAAGTGGTTCTCACCCCTCCGTTCTAGCCAAGGCCGGTGCAGATGACGCGGACATGATCCTCGCAGTGACCAACAGCGATGAAACTAATATGATCGCCTGTCAGGTCGCTTACACCCTATTCCACACCCCTACCAAGATAGCCCGAGTTCGAAATATCGATTATCTGAATAACGCATTACTCTTTGCACAGGAAGCCCTGCCTATCGATGTCCTGATCAGCCCTGAGCAATTGGTCACAAAACATATCGAGCAACTCATTAGTTTTCCTGGTGCGCTACAGGTCCTGGATTTCGCCGATGGCAAGGCGCAGATGGTCGCCGTTAGAATGAACAAAAACAGTCCACTACTAGACAAGACTATCGAACAGCTTTCGGAATATCTCCCTAATGCGGATTATCGTATCGTTACAATATTTCGTGGAGGTAAAGGAATTACTCCTAATGGAAACACCGTTATCAAGCAAGATGATGAATTGTTTATTATTGCTGCAGCTAAAACGATTAGGAAACTGCTAAAAGATATCAAGCAAACGGATAAATCAGTTAAAAGACTCATGATAGCAGGTGGCGGAAATATCGGTGTTAATCTGGCACGATCACTGGAAAATCAATACCAAGTAAAAGTGATTGAGATGAACCCAACCAGCGCGAAGATAGCCTCTGAATCACTTAGCCGTGCCATCGTACTTCAGGGAGATGCAGCTGATGGAGAACTGTTGATTGAAGAAGGCATTGAAGATACAGATGTGTTTTGCGCCCTGACCAATGCAGACGAAGCCAATATTATTTCATGTATGCTTGCAAAGCGTTTGGGGGCAAATAAAGTAATGGCGCTGATAAACCGTGCCGCTTATGTCGATCTGGTCCAAAGTGATGTAATCGATATCGCAATTTCGCCACAGCAAGCGACCATAGGCAGTTTACTCGCGCATATCCGCAAAGGTGATGTGGTGGTCGTTCACTCATTGCGACGTGGTGCCGCTGAGGCGATTGAGGCTGTAGCACATGGTGACCAAAGTTCGTCCAATGTGGTTGGCCGGAGTATTGAGTCACTTCCTCTACCCCCCGATACCAGCATCGGAGCAATAGTCCGTGGTGATGAAGTTTTGATGGCACATCATGATACCGTCATAGAAGCAGATGATCATGTCATCCTGCTGGTTGCAGATAAGCACAGGGTTCCTGAAGTCGAACGGTTGTTCCAGGTCGGCATTACCTTTCTGTAACATCATGCAATATCCCGTTATTCAACGGATAGTCGGTATGCTGCTGACATTGTTTAGCATCACTATGCTGCCTCCATTGTTGATCTCACTATGGTCAGGAGACGGTTCGACCGACGCATTCTTCAGTGCATACGCTCTTATTCTGACGATAGGTATCATTCTGTGGGTACCTGTTAGAAATCATAAACAAGAATTACGCTTAAGAGACGGATTTGTCATAGTCGTTCTATTTTGGGCAGGACTAGGAATAGCCGGCTCAGTACCTTTGTTTCTATCTGATAACCCGATTATGTCATTTACTGATGCCGTATTTGAATCATTATCTGGATTAACGACCACAGGGGCGACTGTAATCACAGGTATTGATGATCTTCCGAAATCCATCCTATTTTATCGACAGGAACTACAGTGGTTAGGTGGTATGGGAATCATCGTACTTGCGGTCGCTATTCTTCCGATGCTCGGGATTGGTGGTATGCAGCTTTACCGTGCCGAAACGCCAGGTCCGCTGAAGGACTCAAAATTAACACCACGAATCACAGAAACCGCTAAGGCGCTTTGGTATATCTATCTGTCTCTGACAGTAGTCTGTGCCCTTGCATATTGGCTTGCTGGCATGAATTTTTTTGACGCCATCAGCCACAGTTTCTCAACTGTTTCTATCGGCGGATTTTCAACCCATGACTTGAGCATGGGTTACTTCAATAATAAATTTATCGATGCTGTTGCCATCGTATTCATGATGATCGCAGGAATAAACTTTACGCTTCATTTTCTTGCATGGCGCTCTATGAGCACACGCGGTTATTTCATGGATTCGGAATTCAGGGCGTATTTGCGGATCTTATTTGGAGTCTGTGTGATCTGTTGCGGTTATCTCGTCTATGAAAATGTATATGAGGATAATATGTTGGCTATCACTCACGGAATTTTCCAAACAATCTCCATTGCCACGACCACGGGATACACGACAACTACATACCAAACATGGCCAACATTTCTACCGGTACTGCTTATTTTTGCCAGTTTTATGGGTGCCTGCGCCGGTTCCACCGGTGGCGGTCTAAAAGTCGTACGGGTCGTTCTTCTGTACAAACAGGGTATGCGCGAAATAAAAAAACTGATACATCCAAGTGCGATATTTTCCATCAAGCTGGGAGATAAGCCGGTTCAAGAATCCATTATCAATGCTGTGTGGGGTTTCTTTGCTGCCTACGTCGTTGTATTTTTGATTTTGATGCTAGCGATAATGGCATCTGGTCTTGATCAAGTAACCGCTTTTTCAGCCATCGTTGCCTGCCTTAACAATTTGGGGCCTGGACTGGGTGACGTCAGTGCGCATTACGGCAATATTAATGACTTTGCAAAATGGACGTTGTGCTTTGCGATGATGATGGGACGGTTGGAAATAGTTACTTTCTTAGTTCTGCTCTCTCCTGCTTTCTGGCGCAAGTAACTAGCTGGAACATTTGATACAGTGACCTCTTAATTGAATCAAACATGGTAGAAATCAATTCTCTTGAATCCATGCTTGAATTAGGACAGGACAATGCTCTGATACGTTTTACGTTGGGCAGCGCTTTTATGCAAAATCAGAAGTATGATCAAGCAATTGAACACCTTGCCAAAGCCGTTGAAATGGACCCAAGTTATTCTGCAGCATGGAAGAACTACGGCAAGGCGCTCGAACACAGTGGTCGAATAAATGATGCAATTGACGTCTATAAGAAAGGTATAAATAGAGCGGAAACGAAAGGTGACAAGCAAACAGCTAAGGAAATGAACGTTTTTTTAAAGCGCCTTAGCAAAAAGTGACAATGAAGAAATAGTTATTCATATTCAGTTGCATTTATTGCAACTGTAACGTCCCTATCAATTGAAATACATTGTCCATTTGGTTTGCGGTCAGGTAATCAGATGTTCCCTTGTTTATTGTTGGGCAAATTAATGGCTCATAAAATAATGCGGTCCCTATGCCCACCGTCGTTGCGCCAGCTATGATAAATTCCAGGGCATCCTCTGTACTGGTAACTCCCCCTTGGCCAATGATCGGAATATTATGTGATTTACAGACTTGGTAGACTTGGTGTACCTGTAAAAGGGCAATCGGCTTGATTGCAGGTCCTGACAACCCGCCCTGGATATTACCCAACACCGGCTTACGGCTCTTAACATCGATTGCCATGCCCATAACAGTATTGATAACGGCAAATCCGTCACTCCCCGCCTCAATACAACACCTGGCGTTTTCAGCAATATCAGTCTGGTTGGGTGACAACTTGGTAATCAGTGGTTTCTTGGTAGCCTTACGGCACGCAGCCACGACCTTCGCCGACATGTCCGGATAGTTTCCGAACTCTACACCACCTTCCTTTACATTAGGACAAGAGATGTTGATCTCCATGGCATCAATCGGGGAGTCATCAAAAATACGGGTTACTTCTTCATACTCATCAATGGTGGATCCACTGATATTGGCAATAAACCGGGTTTCAGTAAAATCCAGTTTCGGTAAATACTCATCTACTACCGCCCTAGCCCCTGGATTTTGTAGCCCTATTGAATTCAGCATACCAATATGGGTTTCCGCCAAACGATGCGGTTGATTTCCCAGCCTGGGCTCTAGGGTGGTCCCCTTCAGACAGATTGCGCCCACATCCTCATTTGAGAATCCTTTTACCCTCGTATATTCTTCGCCGAAGCCGACACATCCCGATAATAATACCAGTGGACTGGTTAGCTGCATTCCACAGAAATCGAGAACTAAGGGTGAAGTTTGTTTGTCCATTTGCGTCATCTATCAGAAATATAATTTTCTACCGTGCCATTATAAACACACTGACAATAAACACCTAGTTAACATAAAAAATACCGAATGCATATTTAACCTGCTCATGTTTCATATTGTATTATTTGAACCGGAAATACCGCCCAATACAGGTAATATTATTCGCCTATGCGCCAATACCGGTGTTGGTTTGCATTTGATGCACCCATTGGGATTTGATCTTAATGATCGACAACTTCGACGAGCTGGGCTAGATTACGACGAGTTTGCTATTGTTCAGGAATACAATTCACTGGATGAGTTCATAACTAAGAATAATCCAAACAACATCTACGCAGCTTCAACAAAAGGAACGGAAACTTACACCAGTATTCAATTTATTCCGGGGGATGCCATTGTATTCGGCCCGGAGACCCGAGGACTTTCGCAACAAACCATGGCGACTTTCCCAGATGAAAAAATTCTGAGGATCCCCATGCAAGAAAATAGTCGCAGTCTCAATCTATCTAACGCAGTGGCCGTCATTATTTATGAAGCCCTGAGGCAAAACGATTTTCAATTCAAAGGTAGTAATTGATTAAGGTGCATTCCTATCTGATATCGACAAGTTTATAGTCCTGGTTACGGTGGTTAGTTGTGTGGCGCTATTATTGGTTGCAGCACTTCCCAAGTTAAAAACACAATAATTAAAACTTGCTTCTGTATAAGCTTGGTCGGTACAAGTAATGGTTGTTGAATAACCATTTAAACCAACCTCAGTAAAGTTTAGGGCTTGACCATTAATTCCGGCGCAACAATCGGTTGCACAAGTACAGACACCAGGATTACTGGCCTCTATGGATTGGCGTACCGCCCATTCCACTCCTGATCGAGCGGCAAACCAAACTTGCATTGCACTCCCAGACTGGATCGTGTTTAACGTGCTAATTGTCGACATGGTTACCATGCATGTTCCCAGTAATGAAAAAAGAACAATAAGTATCACCGCCATCATGGCAGTAATACCCCGCTGTTTACTGATTTTATTCATGGCTGATTATCCACATGGGCCTGCTGTAACAAGGTGACTGCATTTCCAAGATTAGTGTCACTAATGGTTAACTGGATAGTTACCAATGCCGCACGTGTTGCCGTCCCCTGAGAAAAATTGAAACTACAGGCAGTGACCTGATTCATTAGCAGATCACTGTTTCTCGTCGTTGAGGTCGCGGTAAAGTCCGTCGAACCTGGTGGTGGGTCTACCGGCTGTGTGACGAGGACATCATATTCATCCAACCTCAGTATCTCCCCTGTACTGGTATCGTATAAAAAACTCACCGGCGTGTCCGCAATCTGGAAACGCTGACGAGGTGAACTACGAGGAAATCTTGGTAGAGGTGAAATATCAAAGGCAATGGAGTTGGCTGATGCCACTTCAATCCCGGCAATATTATTAGCGGCATAGGCATTGGCCTCAGTCTGACCAGTATTGAATATGACCAGGCAATCTGACCCACCCTGCAAACAGGTAGACTGGGAGGTCGTCCCCACACCGCCGGTTGCAGGCAAGTTGGTCAATGTACCCAGTATCTCAAAACAATCATTACTACGATTAAACCTTAACCTGTCTCTATCGGGCGCAGTACATTGATCAAAGTTAGTACCGTCGAGTCTACGCCTGTAACGACCACCGTCCAGTGACCTAAGAAATTCTATGGACGTTATCGTACCGCTGCTCGCAATTCGGATACTATTTGGCAGGGCCAATCTTATTTCGCGGGTCATCCGCTGTAATGCTGTCTCAGCAACATCTACCAAAGTTGCACGTTGTTCAACTTGAACAAACTGCTACATAGGTGCCCTAAGAATTGTTAATCCAATTCCCGACAAAATTCCGATGATGATAATAACAACCACCATTTCTATCAGGGTAAATCCTGACAATAATCTTATCGTTGTACGAGACTTATATATCATTGAAAGTTTGTACGATAGCCGCTAAAGGTAACGTCAATATAAGGTAGGGTAGCATGGGTAACATTTACATCGACCCTGACTACCTGACCCAGATCCGGATCCAAAGTCCCAACTACACCACCCGCATCATCCACAGTTACCGTTACGTTATAATCTGACAATGTAGCAATGGCCGCATCAAATTGGTTTCTCGCTCCTATATCACTTATTCCGTTGTAATCACACACATCATCAAAATTGGCACGTGATTCCGGCGGGGCAGGACTGGCGGTACCACCTCAGGTGGAACAGATAGCTGCCCCTGGCCCGGTACAAAACGTTGGGCAACTGGTTGACAAATTCGGATCACAAAAAGAATTAAGTAACACCTCTTCCAGGTAAGATTGGCCCACGGCGTGGGCCTGTTGCCTAAGCAGGGGATCAACACTATTGGCGGTAGTGGTATTCATTAATAGGGTTAATGCGGACAGTCCAATACCCAGAATAGCGATTAACAGGACAAGTTCGATAAGGGTAAAGCCGCGGTTATTCATGGGCAAATCCGGTATTGGCCTCAACTATGATGGTACGGCTATCAATGCTAAATGACTGTGCCGCAGACGGTGAGCCAATACGATCAAAGGTAAAGTTTACTACCGGCACGGCACCAATAGGGGTACTACTGGCACAAAAATCTATATCGCTGCTGCCCGGATTAACGATATTGGCATTGGCCGCACAGCCGCTCTACATCAACTCACAGATATCGGAATCGCCGGAATCAAATTGTACTTGCACATTACAACCTGTCGCAATAGCTTGCTTCTGAGCAAAACGGATTGATGATAGTGATTGCTGAAAAAAGCCTTTGGATTGAAAGGCATCTATTTCTAATCGTGGGACAGCATATGCTGCAAGAATACCGATCAACAGGATAACAATAATTAGCTCAAACAGAGAATATCCACCAAATAATTTCATCTCTCTTAAATACTGAACAGGAATAATATTGTTCATTATACCTTCAAGACAATTTTATATAATTGAAATTCGAATTAGAAATTATTGCTAAAATAAATAAAGAGGGCCAGAAGGCCCTCTTTATTAAAAAAATAAAATATATTTATCCTACAGAAGATTAGTTAGCGCATAATGCTTGAGGGATTGTTGCAGAGGCCGAACCTAGACCAACTACGATTACTAAAGCTGAAGTACCAGCGGCTGCACAGGTTTGCGCGGCCGACGGCCAAGCAGTTGCGCCACCACCATTAACACTCGCTGTAAAGGGAGTTGAAGAAACATCGGTATCTACTGCAGCCGATATAACAGTCCACGTTGGAGCTACGCCACTAAGAAGCCCAACCTGTATGACCGCCTCGGATAATACAGCCCCGACTACGCCCTCGGCGACTGCCGTGTTTGCCTGTGTTGTCAAGTTTCCAAACCGAGGTGCCGCTGTCGCAGCCAGTATCCCGATGATGACGATAACTACAACTAGTTCGATTAATGTAAAACCACTATTTTACTTTTTCATTTTCATTTCCTCTTTTTAGGCCGCAGCCTATTTTAGTTAATCACCGTTTCCATATCGCCGCAGCGAATGGTTAGACGTCCATCTTCCCGGCAACTGATTTTAATTGATAGCATTCCTGTCTACCAAGCTGTACAACAAAAAAACTTTATTGGATAAATTTCTCTTCAATTCAACAAACCAATTATCTTTCATCTCTATTAGTTAATCTAACAATTTTTACGAAAATTATCTGCTAAACAATGATATATCACCAAATTGTGAACTATTTCCTGTTTTATTGAACGCTATATCATCATTATTGCCATGCTCAGCATGATATAGAGCCCGCCTAGGACCACGGCCAACCCGAACAAGCGTGGGCTTCCTGGTAATATATTTGTTGAAATTTCATGCGCCTCATCCAAGCCCATTAATTTATCATCCGATATGATCCATTTATTCAAATATGTCTCTATCCCTTTGAGATAACTGGGGCGGATTAAAATAATTATTCCTACTATTAACGCAATTGTCTTCGCGGCTATGAACAAATAATAAGCCGTACTATAAAACCAATCTGACCAAAAATAATTAATGACCTCGGGCAAACTAACCAGAATCATACTTACGGTCACATTAAACACCAGCATATATAACGTATAAATAGCACCAATAATAATCAGGCTACCAAAGATAAGATGATGTTTGTATATAAATCTTTCCTGGTAATGTGGCCTATCAAGAGAGTTAAAATATTTTTCTGTGGATATCCATTTACCCATAGATTGACCAAACTGGAGAAATTTCGACGGCTGTATGATTAAACAAAGTCCAATCAAAAATATAAGGACACCTAATATAAATAAGGAGTTTGCTATCCACCTCTGCATTTCTGTATTGTAGTCCATTTTCCTGCTCTTTATGTTTTTATACTAAAATTCCCAGGAATATTCATTATCTGGTTTAAGGCGAATTTTTCTATATTCTTCAACCGCTGGATCGAATTGGTTATCTTTGTTTCTGTCATCGTAGTCAATTTCAATATTAAACTTCACTCTCGCGGGGCCTGTCAGGTCAGTATAAAAATACTCGGTATTATCAACCCGGTACATCAAGGTTCTGTCTACAGTATTAAAATACCATTGCCCGCCATTAATACTGGCTGGATCCGGATCTTCCAATTCGCCAATATAATTTCCAGGTACTCCAGTAGTCATCGTCGCTATGATCGCCTCTGCTAACATTGAATTTCTAGATCCTTTATCATCCAACCAATCTGGAGTATAATTTTCTAACCAATCAGCAGTATGACTTGCCAGCATAATCGGATTGGATCCACGCACCTCATCAAAAATACTGTATTCTCCTCTGAGAACATGTTCCGCCACCTTGTATTGCATTGCTGTGTTTATGTTCAACACGGTATTAGTCATTAAACTCCGTTCTGCCTGAGCAAAGATCTTTAACATCTGTTGCATCAATATAAAAACAATTACACTTAATATAGTTACGGCAACTACTAATTCTAGCCTCGATAACTGACGGTCTGCCCATCGACCCGCAATATACATAAATTAGTTTATTACCGTTGCGAGGTCCCACAGAGGCAGAAATACTCCCAGTGCCAGAATTACCACCATTATCCCTATTGCAACAATGAGTATAGGTTCGATACTTGCACTCAGATTTTTTATGTCGTAATCCACTTCCCTTTCATAGTAGTCCGCCACTTCAATTAACAGGTTATCAACTTCACCGGTCTCTTCACCGACGCTAATCATTTGTAGTACTAATGGCGTAAACTGGTTGGTTATAGTTGCCGTACGAGTCAGTGATTCGCCTTTCTCAATACCATTGCGCATGCTGAGGATGTGTTCACCAATATATTCATTATCAACGGACCGAGAGACGACTGTCAGAGCTTGCACTAAGGGTACACCCGAGATGAGGGCCAATGAAAATGAGCGGGCAAATCGACCCAGGGTGGCACGATGAAGAATGCCTCCGATGATTGGTATCTTTAATTTATTTTTGTCCCACCAGTACCGACCGTTTTCAGTATTGACATAAGATTTAAAGGCAAATATTGAACCTATAATTCCGCCCAGAATGACTGGCCACCAGGCTACAAAAAAAGCTGATGTAAACATTACCATTTGTGTTTGCCAGGGTGATGCCACATCAGCCTTTTCAAATAGCGCAGCGAATGTAGGGATAACAAAGATATTTATTATCGCAATAGCAACACCAATAGCAACAAAGACAAAAATGGGGTATCGGATAGCTGCCTTAATCCGTTGCCGAGTTTCCTTTTCCAACTCCAAGTACTCAGTAATTCGATTGAATGCCTCGTCCAGTTGGCCGGTTTCCTCACCTACTCTCACCATACTGATAAAAAGTGTTGGGAAAATATCAGGGTGACGTCCTAATGAACTCGCAAGATCCCTGCCAGATTCAAGATAGCTAAGGGACTCTTTCAATGCATCCACAAGATATACATTTCGCGTCGACGTAATAATGCCATTCATGGCCCGGGCAATAGGCACCCCGGATTTCATCATGGTGTACATTTGCCGGGTGAACAAAATAATGTCGTCCAGTCCAGGTCGATTTGCACCAAATCTCGATAGCACAGAATCAGATTTACCTGAATCTGCCTTTTCAATAATATCGATAGGGGTAATGCCGGTATTAAATAATTGGGTCGCAACCGCATCCATAGTAGCTGCTTCCAGCTGACCCTGTACCAATGCGCCCCGAATACTTCTTCCTTTGTAACTATAATAGGGCATCAAACGGCAACATTCGTCACGGGTTGATCAATGGAAGGATCGGCAATATCCTCAACATCTGATGAAATGCGTAACACTTCATCCAGTGTGGTAATCCCTTCACCAGCGTATTTCAAGGCAACATCACTTAGGGTCTTGAAATCCGTTGTATCACGGGTAGCATTTGTAAATGCTGAACTGTCTCCTCCGGCCAGCGTCTCACTCAATTTTTGATCCAGCTCTAGAAACTCATAGACTCCGATCCGACCTTGATAGCCTGTGGAATTACAATGGGGACAACCGTTACCCTTGTGAAACTTTCTTTTGGTATATTTATCATCACCATGCTTTGTTATCCATGCAAACTGCTGATTGTCCGGAGTATGCTCATCAGAACAACTTTTACAGATTCGTCTGACCAGACGTTGGGAAAGTATGGCGTGAAGGGACGATGCCAGTAGATAATTTTTAATCCCCATTTCCAATAGTCGAGTTACTGTGCCGAGGGCATCGTTAGTATGCAAAGTGGACAAAACCATGTGGCCGGTCATGGCGGCGCGTATACCAATCTCAGCAGTCTCCTCATCCCGCATCTCACCGATGAGTATAATATCCGGGTCCTGACGTAATGCGGACCGTAGAACGGCTGAGAAAGACAATCCTATTGCTGACTTGACCTGTCCCTGATTTATTCTGGGGAGCCGATATTCCACAGGGTCTTCCACTGTGATGATCTTCTTCTCAGGTGTATTTAATAAATTTAGTGCTGAATATAGGGTAGTAGTCTTACCACTACCAGTTGGACCGGTTACCAACATCATCCCGTGTGGCCGTTTGATGACATTGACGAATCGACTACGAATGTCCAGGGGCATACCTAAATCATTCAGTTCCAGTATTCCGCTGGTTTGATCTAACAAACGCATAACTACCGACTCGCCATGCTGTACAGGCATAGTCGACATACGCACATCAACCAGATGGTCTTGAACCTTGATAGAAAACCTTCCGTCCTGAGGTAATCGTTTTTCTGAAATATCCAGATTTGCCATGAGCTTCAACCGTATTACCAGTGAAGGAACAATGCGAATTTCATCCATAACGTGTTCCTGCAATACACCATCGACGCGTTGACGAATACGCAGCACCGTCTCATCAGGTTCGATATGGATATCAGATGCATTTATTTGCACCGCATCCTCAAATAGTGACTGCAATAATTTAACGACTGGTGCATCTGCTACATCCGCTGATGACAACATGGAAGAGAGGTCAATATCGCTTTCAGCAAGATCATCGCTGAGTTCCTCGGCAAATCCTGATATCTGATCTGTTTTTCGATATACAGCATCAATAGTTTTTAACAGGTCTGCCTCTCTAACGACGGCCAATTTTACCGATTTATGTAATATCCTGGATAACTCATCGTAGGCAAAGATATTGGTTGGAGCAGCCATACCAACCAATATGCCGTCATCCTCTTCAGCCAATGTCAATGCCCTGAAACGACGTGCCTGTATCTCTGGGATTAGTTTTATAATTTCACTCTTGAAGTCATAACGCATGAGATCAATAAATGGCACTTTCAATTGTTGCGACAGTACCTGCAACATATCATCTTCCTTGATATAACCATTCTCAATTAAGGTATGGCCAAGCTTTCTGCCACTAGACTTTTGTGCCGCAAGCGCCTCTCCTAATTGCGCCTGGGAAATAAATTTTTGTTCACCCAGAAGGTCGCCAAGCCGGATCTTTATTCTGATATTCATAGACTGTATTAATTAGACAGCCGTTGGATCTGCTGGAGTATATATTGGCGTAATTCGTAATTAATAGATTGACCTTGCAGGGCCATATTGTAAGAGTAGTGTGCATCACTTGAATCATTGATGCATCTTGAGAAATGGCCAGCCCCATCCACCATAGGCCATTTTCTGGATTATGTTCCAGTAACGCCTTGTAATTCTTTATGGCCTCTTCATGACGTGCCTCTCTCTGCAATAAGGCGGCATACAAGGCATAATAATCATTATCTTGCGCTATCTCTGGTAGTGCTCTCTCTAATACAACAAGAGCTGTGTTGGCTTGTCCTTGATCCACCATTAACCGAGCATAGAGGCTTGCCCAATCCGATATATCTGGATCCTGATTCAATCCTGAAGCAAGCAACTGTAATGCCGAATTGATGTTATTTCGATTAATTAATGTTGAAGCGTATAGGAGTCTCGCTTCAACATTTAAGGGATGTTTTTGTAATATTGACTGAATGGCCTCATCCGCTTTGTCATAGTCTTTCTCAGAATACATGAATCTTATTTCTGCCAAACATCGGTCAAGGTTTATCCCTGAATCACCTGAGGTGGGGCTGATATCCATCTGTCCATTACTTGATACATTTTCAATGGGGACAACAGTGTTTATCTTCGTTGATAAATCCAGTGTCTCGCGATCTAATGTGGGATTTGGGAAATCTGTGTTATTTAGAACTTCTTCATTACTTGCAATATCAATGTATTCATTTATAGCAATAGTATTCATAGTAGTTAGCTTATTTCCCGATTCAGGATTTTTACTAGACTGCTGAGGCAGCGATGAATCAAGCCTAAATACTGACATTTCTTGACGTTCGGCTTTTTGTGAGATTTTTTCTTCATAAGAAATCAGATTAGAAATTAGACCATCTTTTCTTCCTGATTTAAAAGATAGTGGCACATCATTTGCAGATAAACTAACCATACTAAACGGCTGAGTATTTAAACTTTCGAAAAAACTGTAGACCGCAAAACTAAAGGCTAAAACACTAAAAAAACAATTAAAAAATTAAAAGGAATTCTTGAATTCGAAAACCCAGTATCGGCTACAGCTGCCAGGCCATCAAATACAACTTGATTCTCATCCTTGAAATTACCATGCCTTTCCTCCAGATCAGTAAGCATGTTATTAATCAAGCTCATGAAAATAATCCTGTTAACTGTTGATTTGAGAATATTATGACTAATGCGATGATACCTATTGCAGCAAATACCCAACGTGAGTATGCAGGTAGCCAGAAGTCAAATAATGAGGGTTTAATATTTTGTGTTTCTACCGTATCTTTCGATGCCTTGCGCAAATGTTTAAGTTTTACGATCATATCCCCTTCACCATACGCGGCAATCAATGCCTTATTGGCCACTATATTGATTAACCGGGGGATTCCTCCAGTAACATGATGCAGAAAATCCATGGCTTGTGAGGTAAATAATTCCTTACCTCGAAATCCTGCAACAGCAAGTCGATGGCGTAGATAAGCAGTAGATGCAAGCTTATTAAGCGGCAATAAGCGATAGGAAAAAGTGATTCGTTGTTTAAGTTGTCTAATAGAAGGTTGTTCCAGCAGATCATCCAATTCTGGTTGGCCAAACAGCACAACCTGTAATAACTTCCGTTTTTCAGTTTCAAGATTGGTTAACAATCTGACCGTTTCCAGGGTCTTTATGGGCATAGCCTGTACTTCGTCCAAACATAAAACTACCTGTTTACCTTGGCGATGGAGTGAAAAAAGTTTATCTGTAATGCTTTTTAATAGATGGTGTTGACCAATTTTTTCATCGTATTCAAGGCCCAATTCATCAGCTATAGAAAATAATAAGGTTTCTGGTTCTAAATAGGGACGCGGATTCAACTTTGAAGTGCAACGTTGATGTTAAAAAAGACTTCATGTGGTGTTTTTGAATTAAGTGTTTTTCTGGGACGGTGATTGAGTTTTTTCATGACCAAGTTTAACTGCTTTTGTGTAATCGTGCTGAAGTCCATTTTCTTTGGGAAGTACTGTCGAATGAGACCATTGATATTTTCATTTAAACCCCGTTCCCAGGAGGCATAAGGATGTGCAAAACAGAACCCCGCGTTCAATTGTTGAGCAATAACCTCATGCTCAGCAAATTCTTTTCCATTATCCGAGGTGATCGTGTGAACCGACGCCTTCATATTAGACAACAATCGCACGATAGCTTGCCTGACGGCAGAGGCAGTTCGTCGTTTCACCTGTGCAATCAAGGTGTACATCGACTTGCGCTCGCTCAAGGTGACCAGCGCCTGTCGATGGCCTTTGCCGATGACGGTGTCCACTTCCCAGGCACCGATGCGTGTCTTCCTGTTCACAATGGCTGGACGCTTATCAATGCTGATCTGATTCACCAGAACCCCACGACGTTGATAACTACCATAACGCTTCTTTCGTTTCTTCTGGCAACGCAAGTACCGGTACAGCTCACCGCCGTCTGCCTTGTCCTGGTATATGTAGTGATATATCCATTCATGACTCAGAGCGATACCTTCTCGTTTATGCAACCAGTCACTGATTTGCTCAGGACTCCATTCGTCCCGCAGCCAGACCTCTACTCGCTCCCACAAGGTCGTGGGGAGTCGCTGTTGTTGGCTGGCTTCTCGACGCGCTTGCCGGAGCAACTGAGCTTGGCGGGGTCGATAGCCTCTCAAGCCACGGTTGCGTCTGAGTTCACGGCTAATAGTAGATTTATGCACGCCTATCAAGGTGGCTATCTCCGTTTGTGTATATCCTGCTCTCATCAGGGCGTAAATCTGGTAACGTTGATGCTCGGTAAGCTGTGTGTAGTGTCTCATCTGTGCCTCTCTTTCTTGCTGGAACGAAAGGTAAGGATGCTACCGCAGCTTGCCGTTCGTGCCACCTAATTGAGTTGCACTTACAAATTGAATTCACGAATTCATTTGATTGGCTTTTCTGTGTTTAGTGCATTACTCGCCTGTCTTCGAAGTACGACTTCACTAAAAAGTCGGACGGCTACCTGTCTGTTGTTATAATCCAGCAAGACCTGTAAAGGCTGAATTTTCAGTATGGTTGCTGGTCCGACAACATCACCCGCCCTGACTATTTTCCCATTAAGGATGGCACTTCTATCATTGTCAGATATTCGGATTGCACTCAATTTCCAATCTATCAATTCTTTGGGCAGATCCTTTGCAACCACGGTAGCCTGGTATTCTGCAGGCCGTGTTGGATCTGGCAGTGCCTGTGTATTACCTGGGAATGAATAGGTTACTAATAATAATATCATCATTGTTTTATTGATTGATCTCATCTAGATACCAATCCAGTTTTTATCTAGGCTCAAGGTATACAAAGTTAACACAACTCGACTGGTGGGATAATCCAACACCTCATAATCGAGTTTGTCTCAAAAAGCCCCATTCAAGAGATTCAATTTCTTGTATAAATCCAAGGGTAGCCA
The DNA here is from genome assembly GCA_965226155.1 of Gammaproteobacteria bacterium. GTDB lineage: Bacteria > Pseudomonadota > Gammaproteobacteria > Eutrophobiales > Eutrophobiaceae. Next base: position 1,473,900 of record OZ245331.1, on the reverse strand, counting down.
TATAGCCCCCTTCAAACTCGATCATTAATCCATGTTTATAGGCGTTATCCAGTCCACTCGCCGATTCTGCTGTTGGACTGGTACTAGGATTATTTGAGATTTCATCTTCATCTTCCAATGCTTGCCCATCGTTTCTGGCAAGTAATGGACTCGCACCCAGTCCCTTGATCTCGATTAAATCCAATGCATTTGATTTATTCAAAATGGTTCTTAGAATTCCGGCCATGTTTTCAGGTGAAACGAGGAAACTTGTTGATTCCTGAACATCCGCTTCTATGGATGCCAGCTGACTTTTTAAGGCTGCCAACTTTTTTCTATTCTCTGCATCAGGGTCTCCTTGAAGCTGCTTTAATAATTCTTGGTATTGTATGTTTAAGGCAGCCTGTTCCGCACGATTCATTTGCAAATCGGTAGTTATCTTTTTTTCATCTAGCGCTTGTTGCTGCATGAAAAATGTATCCCAAACTGCAAACATAATAAAAATAATACCTGCAAGAATAATCCCCCGTTCGCGGATAGTCAGCGCATCAATCTTTTCCATTATTTCCTTTATCTTTTCCATGCGTATATCTTTAATTAGTACTCAAGAGAAAATTAAAATAATTTGCTGGTTCGTCTGGTCTACTCAGTTCCATGACATTGAGCGCCATCCCATTGAGTATCGATTCACCGGCAAGTCCGTAAATATATGCCGGTACCAATTCTGAAGTTAACGTCCTACCTTCCAAGGCAAAATTGTTACCGCCTTGATTTACGGATATCTTTGTCAACCATGTCCCTTGTACATGTTGACGGACGAATGCCTCCAGATAGGATGATAACCCTTCTGTATTACCTCCGGTTCGGTTCGTCAACAGGTTTTGTATCTGCTGTCTTTTTGATAGCTCGTTAGTCAATCGTGCGAGCTCGTTCTCCAGTAATTGACTCCCGGAACTACTTGGCAATTGCCGCTTAATTTTTGTCAGCTCTCCAATAAGCATGACAAGGTTCTTGTCCAATGAAACTAATTGCTGTTTGAAAGGTTGTATTTTAATTTCACCATAAAAACAAATAGCAGCAAAAACGAAAAAGAAAAGTACACTTATCTGTACTATAGTCATAGATGAGAAGACCTTTTTCTGTCTTCTGAAGATAGGTTGATAGAGGTTGATCTGTTGGTTCACAGGGCCTTACTCTCCTTCCTTAAGGCAGCCCCTATTGCAAGAATACACTCTGATTGTAACTGCTGGTCTATATTCTCAGAGACATCAATTAGTGAATTTACGTCCAGGATCCGTGCCGGAATACCCAATTGTTCTGATATATATTCAGTAACGCCATCCAGTTGACGAGGTAGTGGCGTTAGCACAATACTTGCTATCTGGGAATTGGAAAAATGGCTTTCATAATAGTCCAGTGATCGTTGTACCTCGACAATGATACTGTTTAGCCAATCCCTGGTGACTTCTTGATCATTATCTTGCATGAATGAATCTGGTAATGAGCTAAAACCCTTGTCAATTCTGCGCGATAAAAACAAAGTCGTCTGTCGGGTAATGGTTATGAGGCCTTTATCCTCACCTAAATAGACCATAGCTACCCCACCTACATCCTCGGGTAAAAGTGAGGCGATATTTCGTAATGCCAATTCAGGTATATCAATAACTGTGAGATTTAATTCGGCATCCAGTAATTTATCAATTTTAGATTTTACCGATGCTGTCCGGGAGACAACGGCGTACACCATCTTGTTCCGGCCAGCCGCCCCTTTGGTATCAGGAACCTCAAATACATCCACGACTGCATCATCGATATGAAAATCAATAAGATCTTTAATTCGCCATCGAATTGCTACCCTGAGTTCTTCAGGTTGCACATCCGGCGCTTCAACCATTAACAGACTATAACTACCCAATTCCATCGTACTAACACAAGCAAAGCTCTCAAGATCGTAATCTTCCGAAATCTTCTTCAGTAAATTTTCTTCTGGCTGAGTATCATCATGATGTTGAAAAGTACACAACTCTAGAATGGGTGGTATGTCTTTTCCTTGACGAACCTTGGCTATAGAAATCCCCCCCTGATCGGGACAAACCGCAGTGATGGTATTTGGATTAATTTTCTTTTTTAGTCCCAACATCTTCTTTAGTCCCGATATCTCAATTCGTCCCAACATCTTTTAGCCCCAACATCAACTAACTCCATCTAACCAATTTTTTATGGTTTCACGGATAACCAAAATATATGTCGCTAATAAGCGACATTATGTATTCCAAATTATTAATATATAACATAAGTTATTCATCCTAACTCCTTACTGTCAATGGAAATTTACTTAGATTTCCAACATGTAGGTTTCGTCAGTTCCAACTAAATAACGCAAGCTCTATGCCAGTTAATGATAATTGCAGTGTATTTTCATGGTTATTTAAGATCGGGGACAGATTTTTAATGTTATAACTAACTGTTTCTATTAATAATATTTCTAGCCATACCTTCTGCTTATGGATAGCTCAGGATGTGATCAAAATCTTAATCGGAGAAAGCCGGGTATTCGCTATATAGTCCCAAGTTTTGGCATATTACGAGATACTAACTTATACCGAGTATCAGTCTGGAGAAAGTTAGTTAGTTTATACTTACTCTCATTGAGAGGCAGTAATAAAGCTACGAAAAATTTTGGGTTGATAAATTGTCGGTGATTCTATTCGTTATTTGATGCTACGGCTTTCTTGTCTTGATCTTTCCCAAAGCCAAGCACATCAGTCGGTAGGGATTATTTATTAATTAGTATCATCTAACCAACGTTGTTTTAGTTTTTTCATTGCTTCAGCACATTGCCGTCTGATTGTCCCTTCAGGGGAATTTTGGATGGATGAGATCTCTTTGTGGGTCAGTCAGATCCAGTAACGAAGCAACAACAGATTCTGCTCATATTCTGGCAGGGTCTTAATCAGAGCACGTACATATTCCCGTTCATCTCGAGCATCTGATGTAGGCTCTTTATATTGCTCGACCTGATCAGAATCAAATTCCACCGGAGAGGCTTGTTGTCTTCGGTAATTGTCAATAGGCTTATTGATAGCAATACGATATAACAATGCTACTGGGTAACGAAGATCATTACAGACGACCTGTATGAATTTCAGAAACGACTCAGACAACAAATCATGCGCGGTTTCCTCATCGCAACCCCGTGCACGAAGAAAGCGCCACAAACGATCCGCCTGATGTCGATAAAAAGTGGCAAATGCTCCTTGATCACCTTTCCGGCAATATTGCTCAAGTAGCCTTTTAGTCTCGGATGACATTATTTCAATACTATAAAATATCAGTACAGCCTGACTGGATTGGTATTTTAGTTATCCGATTCTGACTTACGTTCTCTCAACAATAATGACTGCACTGCAGTACGAGCATCCGTTTTGCTCTCGATCACGGCCTGTACCTGCTCACTGATAGGCATTTCAATCTTATATTGCAGTGCAAGTTTATTTACAAGTCCAGCGGTTTTCATTCCTTCTACTACCTGCCCAATTTCTTCTAGTGCCTGTTGCAGTGTTGCTCCCTGTGCAAGCGCAAGTCCGAAGCACCTGTTTCGCGATTGATCATCAGTGCAGGTAAGCACAAGATCACCCAAACCCGCCAAACCCATGAAGGTCTCCGGTTTACCTCCCATTGCAATCCCAAGCCGCATAATCTCCGCAAGACCTCGTGTGATCAATGCACTGCGTGTGTTGGCACCGAAACCCAGGCCGTCGGATATGCCTGCTGCAATGGCCATCACATTTTTTACGGCCCCGCCGATTTGAACCCCAATAACATCGTCAGTGGTATATATACGAAATGTATCGTTATGAAACAACTCAGCAAACCCTCCAGCTGTATCTCGCTGGGTAGAGGCGATAGTAAGGGCAGTTGGCAAATCCAAAGCAACTTCTTTCGCGAACGTGGGACCAGACAGTATAGCAACTGATACATCACCCAAAACTTGCTGTACGACGGCGTGATTAAGTGAGATGGGATCGGCCTGTAGCCCCTTGCATGCTAGACATATATTGATTTTTTTTATTCTAGCTGACGCAAGACTTGTCAATACTGATTTGAGTGCCTCACAGGGGATAACTAAAACGACGTCTTCCACTCCATCTGGCAGTGGCGTCATAGATTTAATAACTTCCAACCCTTGAGGAAATGCAATTCCTGGTAGATATCGTTGATTGCAGGAATCGACAATTAAATTTTCAATATGCTCTTGGTTACTATCCCACAAATAGACGCAATTACCGTTCCGAGCAAGGACCATCCCCAATGCCGTTCCCCACGATCCTGCACCTACCACCATGACGGGTTTATCGTGCAAAAATGACCTCTGTTCGTTTTCTATAATTAACAGTTCTAGTTTAGGACAATTGATAAGGCAATTTTTACTAATGCTTTTTGCTGTTCAACTGGTTTGCTTGTTGTTGCAAATACAGGGCTTCGAAATTTACGGGTGCAAGCAATAATTGAGGGAAACCACCCCGAGTAACCAGATCAGAAACCACTTCTCGTGCAAACGGAAATAAAATATTTGGGCAAACAGTCCCTAACATGCGACTTTTGATATCATTTGAGTAACCAACAACTTGAAAGATCCCTGCTTGCTGAACTTCGACAAGATAGACAGTCTCATCTGCAATTTTTACAGTTATGGTCAATGATAAGACAACCTCGTAATATGGCTCTTCCATTACAGTTGCAGCATTAGCCAAATTCAAATCGACTGTAGGCTCCCATTTCTTTTTAAATATTTGTGATGAATGCGGTGTCTCGAATGAAATATCTTTTGTGTATAATTTCTCGATTGAAAACTTGCCCTGTTCAGCCTCAGTTGCTTTCTCCTTATTGGTATCCTCATCACTAGTCATAGACGATCTCCCGACTTATCCTGCATTATGCGACAAGGGTAAATTGGCATTTTTCCATGTTATCAATCCACCTTTTAATGTATGTGTCTGATCAAATCCCTCCGCTTTTAATAGACGCCCAATTTTTGGAGAAGAGGTTCCATTTTCACAATAGACTATCAACGGTTTCTTAATGTGTTTCACGAGGGTTTTTTTCTTATCTTGAAATTTGGATTCAGGGATACTAATCGAATCTAGAATATGTCCATTTTTAAAATCAGATGTCGTTCGAATATCAACGACAACAGCATTATCGTTATTCATTAGGCGTGTCATTTCCATAGGCTCAATTTGGCTAATCCCGGACATTAGGCCGCTGAACACATTCCAGAACAACAACATCAGCAAGGCAAACCACAAACATACCCAAAAAATATTTTCGGCTGCAAATTCAATTATTTTTTCCATGGTAATTCAATATTAAAAACTCCGAAGCTCATGCGTAATAGCAAAAAAGGGATCATACGTGATATATCGGTGAATACAAACAACCGGAGACAGGGTGGAAGAGATTTTTTATGACTTAACTGCAAAACCCATCTATCGGCAGTTTGGCGTTTTCGTGCTACACTTCGCCCCGATATCCGGGTAGGACAATATTAGTAGACTTGTAAATTAATCGATATTATATGACCACATCAGACGTACACATAGATTGCTTTGAGCTTGATCCAAACCAGTTTTACTGCTGATGGATTTTTATTGCATTTTTACTATTCATACCGATGCCCTTACCACATAAACCCTATGTTCTGATCGTCTTAGATGGATGGGGACATTCTGAGAATACCATCTTCAATGCGATACACAGTGCAAAAAAACCGATCTGGGACAATATCTGGAAGAATTATCCACGCACTCTGATCAATGCATCGGGTATCGACGTTGGATTGCCGAGTACGCAAATGGGTAATTCGGAAGTCGGACATATGAATATCGGATCCGGTCGCATTGTAAACCAGGAGTTCACTAGGATTACTGAGGCAATCGAAGATGGGGATTTCAATACAAACGAGATTTTGTATCCTGCTTTACAGAAAACAGCGAACAAAGGCAAAGCCCTACATATACTCGGACTATTATCACCCGGTGGTGTACACAGTCATCAAGATCACATCTTTGCCTTGATGGAACTTGCTGTCCAACTCGGACTAAAAAAGATTTACCTCCACGCCTTCCTTGATGGCCGAGATACACCACCTCGAAGCGCTGAGGAATATATGCATGACGCGCAAGTAAAAATGCGAGAGTTGGGAGTAGGCAAGTTCACCAGTATCATGGGACGTTATTATGCTATGGACCGCAACAAGCACTGGGACCGGACCAAGTTAGGGTATGATCTGATTGCCAATGGCAAAGCGGAATATAAATCAGAGGACGCGTTTATTGCCGTTGATAAGGCATATGCGCGAGGCGAATCTGATGAATTTATTAAACCGACAGCCATCGTACGGGCAGGCGAAAAACCTGTGATTGTTAATGATAACGATATCATCATCTTTGCTAATTACCGATCTGACCGCGCACGACAACTTGCACAGGCATTCGCCGATCCTGATTTTGATCAATTCGTTCGCGGTAAAATGAAAAAACTACAATCTTTTATCAGCATGACCCAATACAAGGCTGACTTCAATTTTCCAACTGCCTTTCCCCCTGAACAAATTAAAAATAGTCTGGGAGAATATATTGCTGACCAAGGACTGCAACAATTGCGTATTGCTGAAACTGAAAAGTACGCCCACGTCACTTTTTTCTTTAACGGTGGCGAAGAACGTGTATTTAAAAATGAAGACAGAATACTGGTTCAGTCTCCCCATGTAGCAACGTATGACTTGAAGCCAGACATGTCTGCATTTGAAGTTACTGACAAGCTGATAGCAGCAATTAACAGTGAAAAATATGATATCATCATTTGCAACTATGCAAATGCTGATATGGTCGGTCATACAGGTAATTTTGACGCCGCCGTCAAGGCTATAGAAGCAATAGACGAATGCCTAGGTCGAATCGTTGACACGACGACCAAAATCGGTGGTGAAATTTTCATTACCGCAGACCATGGCAATGCAGAACAAATGAAGTCGTGCATTACCGAAAAGATCAAGGCGCATGCGCATACAGCTCATACAATGAACCTTGTCCCGTTTATTTATATCGGTCGCCCTGCTCAGGCTCTCCCTGGGAATGGTGCCTTGTGTGATATTGCCCCGACCATGTTGCAAATTATGGGATTTGACAAGCCGGATGAAATGACAGGTAAATGTCTTTTTAATTTAAGTGAAGATAAAAGCCCGGCAATTGCAAATAATTAATCAACCCCTAAGATTTTTAATAATCAGTAGATGGGCAAGTCGTTTTATCGGCCTAGTAATGCTGGTCTTTATTAACATATCTAACATTGGGCATGCCCAAAACCCACCATTAGAAGAAAAGGAAGTTGAACTAGAAGAAGTTCGTGCACGAATAAAAGATGTTCAGTCCAATATTAGCGAGGCAAGAAATAATACAAGTTTTTACCAAGCTGAAATTCAAGAAATCGAAATGGCTACGATACTTATCTCAAATCAACTTGCTGAAATTGACGAGAAAATTAAAGACCACGAAATTACTCTTGTCCAACTCAATCAAAAAAAGCGTGAGCAAGAGGAATCACTTGTAATAGAACGAAGACAACTTGCCACACAAATCCGTGTTGCGTATAAAACAGGTCATAATGACTTTATCAAATTGCTGTTGAACCAGGAAGACCCCGCACTGATCGACAGGATGATGGCTTATCACGATGCATACAACAAGGCGCGAACGAAGCGGATTTCCGATGTAACTATCAGCCTACAGAACCTCAGCCAGCTAAAGTTCAGTATCGATAATGAATCACTCGAACTTGCGCTATTACGTGACGAGCAAATTGAACGTCTTAATGAACATCAGGAATATCGTGGTTCTAGAGAGTTACTGATTGCCAATTTGCAAAAATACATAACTGATCAGGCTAGGGAACTGGAGGATCTACAGATAAATGAAGAAGATCTTACAGAACTACTAAATGATCTAAGGGACTCCCAACCAGTCATTGAAATGTATGAAGAGCTGACTCATTTCAACACGCTGAGAGGAAAACTTAAGTGGCCAGTAGACGGTAAGATAATCACCGGTTACGGATCAGTAAAAAAAGGCGGAAAACTGAAGTGGAATGGGGTAAGGATAACCGCGAAGAGTGGCGAGGACGTTAATGCAATCAGTGCAGGGAAAGTTATATTTGCTGACTGGTTCCGCAATATGGGCCTACTAACCATAGTCGATCATGGAGATGGGTATATGAGCCTGTATGGTCATAATGAAAGGCTCTTGAAAAAAGCAGGTGATTTCGTTAGTGCAGGAGAGCAGATTGCCAAAGTGGGTGATACAGGTGGGCAAACTCAAACCGCCCTGTATTTCGAGATCCGTCAACAGGGAAATCATCTGGATCCGGCGTTATGGTGCAAACGCTGATATCACTTGTCAGCCGCCGTAATACGCCTGTATGCTTAAGATTAATTCCGCTCAAAATACCTATACCAATAGCTTGAATTTTAAGCCCATATAATTGTCCGAATACTTACTATAACTATATAGCGACCAAAAATTCATGAAACCTGTATATCGAAATTTAATTCTGTTCATTACTACTATTTTGATTTCTCCTGTTGCTTACCTGCAGGAGGAACAACCAGAATCGCCAGAAACTAACGCGCACAGTGGATTTACGACGGACGAAATACCATTTGACCAGATCAGGACATTCACAGAAGTTTTTGCCAAGGTCAAAAATGATTATGTTGAGCAAGTTAGTGACCGTACATTACTCGAGAACGCAATTCGTGGAATGCTCGAAGGTCTGGATCCCCACTCGGCTTACTTGGATGAGGATTCTTATCGCAATCTACAAGAAGGGACAACTGGGGAATTCGGTGGTCTTGGTGTTGAAATAAGTATGGAAGATGGTTTTATAAAAGTTATTTCCCCGATTGATGATACTCCGGCACAACGTGCAGGTGTCTTATCCGGTGACCAGATTATCCGTCTGGACAGCACACCGGTTAAGGGAATGAATATTAACGAAGTTGTAGCGTTGATGAGAGGAAAACCGGGTACCGACATTGTTTTGACTATCGCTAGAGAAGGTGAAGAAGGGCCTCTGACACTCACGATAACCCGGGATACCATTACCCGCAAAAGCGCCTCAGTCAAAACATTGGAATCGGGATTCGGTTACTTGCGAATTTCTAACTTCCAGACCAATACGACCAAGGATGCAATGCGGGAACTCGAAAAACTTAAACTTGAAAACAAAGGCCAATTGAAAGGCCTGATATTAGATTTAAGAAATAATCCCGGAGGAATTTTAAGCGGCGCCGTTGCTATATCTGGTCTCTTCCTGGAAGAAGGCCTAATCGTCTATACCGAAGGTCGGGTGACTGATTCCATGCTTAAATTCAACGCAAAACCTGTTGACGTTATCAACCACGCGCCATTGATTGTACTGGTAAATGGCGGGTCTGCATCTGCATCAGAGATAGTCGCAGGGGCGCTGCAAGATCATAAACGAGCTATCATTATGGGCCAGAAGACCTTCGGCAAAGGATCAGTGCAAACCATTTTGCCTATGGCCAAAGGATCCGCTTTAAAGCTCACGACAGCCCGCTATTTCACACCATCCGGACGGTCTATACAGGCCTCAGGAATAGAACCTGACATCATTATCGATAAAGTAAAAATTGAAAAAATCGGGGGAAATATCCTGGCAGTCAACGAGGCAAATCTCAGCGGCCACCTAGTCAACGATACTAATGATTCAAATGTAACACCTATAGATAAAAATATAGAAAAAAGTAACAGTAGTACAAAGAAAGTGCCACTGGTCCAATCTGACTACGCACTTTATGAAGCATTGAATGTCCTTAAAGGAATGGTTTTATCACAAAAAAATCTGGCTAATTAATATACGAATGAGAAAGGAAACGCTCATTCGAAATTTAATCCTCACTACTGCACTTGTATTTATTCAAGCTAGCTATTTATCTGCAGCACCATTTGATAATCCGATTATCAGTATCATCATTGATGATATCGGCTACCGTCACCATGACGATTTAGCTGCAGTCAATCTCCCAGGGCAAATTTCCTATGCGATCATGCCTCATTCACCCCATGCAGAGAAAATTTCTAAACTGACAACTAAAACAGGTAGGGACATAATTCTGCATCTGCCTATGGAAGCAATCAAAAATAAAGATAATCGTTATCTCGGACCCGGTGCATTGAAATTAGAGATGAATAAAAAACAGTTTATTACAACTTTGACCAGCAATATTGAATCCATACCTAACATCATCGGCGTAAATAATCACGTGGGAAGTCTATTGACTATGCATACTGGACGAATGGAGTGGCTTATGCGTTATCTCAATACACACAATATTTTTTATGTCGACAGCGTGACAAATCGATTATCCGTTGCAGGCTCAGTTGCCAAAAAAATGAACCTTCCCTATTTAAAGCGCGATGTGTTCTTAGATAATACGAAGGATATCGATTATATTAATTCGCGGATTCAACTTTGAAGTGCAACGTTGATGTTAAAAAAGACTTCATGTAGTGTTTTTGAATTAAGTGTTTTTCTGGGACGGTGATTGAGTTTTTTCATGACCAAGTTTAACTGCTTTTGTGTAATCGTGCTGAAGTCCATTTTCTTTGGGAAGTACTGTCGAATGAGACCATTGATATTTTCATTTAAACCCCGTTCCCAGGAGGCATAAGGATGTGCAAAATAGAACCCCGCGTTCAATTGTTGAGCAATAACCTCATGCTCAGCAAATTCTTTCCCATTATCCGAGGTGATCGTGTGAACCGACGCCTTCATATTAGACAACAATCGCACGATAGCTTGCCTGACGGCAGAGGCAGTTCGTCGTTTCACCTGTGCAATCAAGGTGTACATCGACTTGCGCTCGCTCAAGGTGACCAGCGCCTGTCGATGGCCTTTGCCGATGACGGTGTCCACTTCCCAGTCACCGCTGCGTGTCTTCCTGTTCACAATGGCGGGACGCTTATCAATGCTGCCCTGATTCACCAGAACCCCACGACGTTGATAACTACCATAACGCTTCTTTCGTTTCTTCTGGCAACGCAAGTACCGGTACAGCTCACCGCCGTCTGCCTTGTCCTGGTATATGTAGTGATATATCCATTCATGACTCAGAGCGATACCTTCTCGTTTATGCAACCAGTCACTGATTTGCTCAGGACTCCATTCGTCCCGCAGCCAGACCGCTACTCGCTCCCACAAGGTCGTGGGGAGTCGCTGTTGTTGGCTGGCTTCTCGACGCGCTTGCCGGAGCAACTGAGCTTGGCGGGGTCGATAGCCTCTCAAGCCACGGTTGCGTCTGAGTTCACGGCTAATAGTAGATTTATGCACGCCTATCAAGGCGGCTATCTCCGTTTGTGTATGTCCTGCTTTCATCAGGCCGTAAATCTGGTAACGTTGATGCTCGGTAAGCTGTGTGTAGTGTCTCATCTGTGCCTCTCTTTCTTGCTGGAACGAAAGGTAAGGATGCTACCGTAGCTTGCCGTTCGTGCCACCTAATTGAGTTGCACTTACAAATTGAATTCACGATTCACAATTTGACGAACTAATTAAAAAAGCCAAACGGAAAGGTAAGGCGGTTGCGATTGGTCATTCACATCCACAAACAATTACAGCGCTTTCCAGGATTTTACCCGAGCTTGACCGTTACGGTGTAAAATTAATCGGTGTGGGCGAGATGATCCAAAGACAGGACCCTAATTTGGTCAAGACAAGCTTCGACTGAGAATTATTTTTTGCCCGTCCCTCGAATTGCAAAAGCTATTATGATGAGCCCAATTGCGCCGAGGATCAATCTTAATACAGATGCCTCTGAAGGCAGATCTCCTAGTGAATTCATACCCACTAGGATAAAAAACCCTATAAGAAATGATGAACCGATAATCGCAAGAACATTTCTCCGATTACCTTTTTGAACTTCATGCCGCAGTGCTTTCAACTCGTCCTGTTTCCATTCAAATTGGAACTTGCCGTCGCGGATCCGATCTATCAAATTAATAGTCATTCCTGGTAATTCCGGTAACCTATCAAGCCATTGTGGCATATTTCCCTTAGCTCCACTTACTAAACCGCGAATCCCTGCCCGTTCACTCATCCATCTTTCCAAAACAGGTCTTGCCGTTATCCAAATGTTTAGATCAGGGTACAGTTCTCTACTTAGACCTTCTATATTTACAAGGGTCTTCTGTAGTAATAATAATTGCGGCATGATCACCATGTTGAAGCGACGAGCTGTCTGAAATAATCTGAGCAGTAGCGTGCCAAAGGAAATTTCCTGCATTGAGCGATCAAAAAGAGGTTCACATACGGTACGTATTGCAAACTCAAATTCATCTACCCGGGTCCCAGCTGGCACCCATCCGGATTCAACATGTAGTTCTGCTATTTTCTGATAGTCTTTTTTGAGGAAAGCATTAAAATTATTTGCCAGATATCGTTGGTCGAAGTCGCTTAGTGAACTCATGATGCCGAAATCTACAACCATAATCTGAGGCGCTTTGCCTGGCTCCGATTTGACAAAAATATTTCCCGGATGCATGTCTGCATGAAAATAATTGTCACGAAACACCTGAGTAAAAAATATCTCAACCCCCGCTTCTGCTAACCACTTAAAATCAATTCCGGCATTTCTTAGTCCCTCAATATCATTCACCGGGATACCCGAAATACGTTCCATAACCATTACATTACGCGTGGTCAACTCCCAGACCACTTGAGGAACATACAACAAATCGGAATTTGCAAAATTCCTACGTAATTGTGATGCGTTTGCTGCTTCACGCATCAGATCTAACTCATCGACTACCGTCTTTTCCAGTTCTTTCACTACATCGGTAAGATTAAGTTTATGCGCATCTACCGAATAATTTTCTGCCATTTCAGCAAGAATATATAATAGGCCGAAATCACGGTGGATATTTTTTTCAATATCAGGACGGACGACTTTAACTATCATTTCACGGCCGTCGTTAAGTGTTGCAGTGTGTACTTGTGCTATAGACGCAGAAGCCAAAGGCTGCTCATTAAACTCAAGAAATATATCCTCGATCTTCTTATCAAAAGATTTTTCAATAATTTCCCTTGCCAGGCTCCCCGGGAAAGGTGGTACATCGTCTTGAAGTTTGGCTAGTTCAACAGCAAGATCTTCAGGCAGCATATCTCGACGCGTTGAGACTATCTGTCCAAACTTGATATAGATCGGACCTAGCTCCTCCAGCACCATCCTCAACCGCTCTGCCCTTGAATGAGTGCTACGCCGAATTAAATTCCATGGTAGTAGATACTGGAGAAACCTGATCGGCCTGAACAGGTTCATCTTGAAGATGAATTCATCCAATCCGTAACGAATTAGCACACGTTGGATATACAGTAACCTTATAAATTGTCCCGGTGTCAGCATAGTATTATTTCGTCAAGTGGATTGCTTGTAGCCGATCGACCCGCAGTTTCAATCTTTGTGCATCATTGCGTAATTTATCGACCGACTGGTTAAAATCATCGACGTCGTTTTTAATAGGTAGGGATTCCGTTTCATAATGAAGGTACTCACTGATATCCATTTTCAGGGTTTCCTTCGCCTCTACAAATGCCTTTGTTGTCTTTCCGGTAAAGTATCCTGCTTTATGAGCAACTGTATCACCTACCCAGTGTGATAACTGTTCTTCCCAGTCTATCTCCAGGTTCCTTAGTATATTCTGGAGATTCTGCGCCAAGCCCACATCACCTATCACCTCGAATGCGCCAGAACGACTATCGTTACTTCCCTGTGCCACTAAATAATTTAACAACTGAGTCGGTGTGCCGCATATTGTTACATCCACTTCGTGGTCTGTAGCTTCTGACAGGTAAATACCGCCATCGATTATCAATAAACGTACATTCAATGATGTATTAATAAATTCAATTTTGACCGAACGTCCATTCAGACTAGATAATTTTCCCGACGTTTCATCATCAAGTGAGATGAGATAGTTTATTAAACTCTCAATATTATCTGCTATTACAGACTTCATGACGGTAGGTAATTCATGAGTAATTTAAATTTTATATCCTTTATGAATTGCAACGATTCCGCCTGAAAGATTGTAGTAACACACCTTAGAAAAACCTGATTCCTCCATCATTGTTTTTAATGATTCCTGATCAGGATGCATGCGTATTGATTCAACCAGGTACTGGTAACTGTCCTTATCTTTTGCAAAATATTTTCCTAACTGAGGAATCACTCCGAATGAATATTGATCATACAATTTGCTCAACAAGGGAAGAATCACTTTCGAAAAATCTAACACAATAACAGAACCACCGTATTTCAACGTATTAAACATACACTTTAATGCCTTTGGTTTGTCAGTTACATTACGAAGCCCAAAAGAGATACCGACAAAATCATAGCAACAATCAGCAAATGGAAGCGACTCTGCATCCGCCTGGACATAGTGCACCTGAGAGCTTATACCCTTGTTTGCCAGTTTATCCCTACCTGCTATCAGCATTTCTTGGTTGATATCACACAGGGTTATCTGTCCACATGGACCGGTTGAATGTCGATAAAGCTCGGCCATGTCGCCAGTTCCCCCAGCTAAATCCAGAATTTTTGCATCTGACCTCAAAGGGGACAAAAAAACAGCGAAACGTTTCCACAACCGATGTGTTCCGAATGACATTAAATCATTCAGCAAATCATACCGGCCAGCAACTGACGTAAATACTTGGTTAACCCGATGTTTTTTTTCTTCAGGCGTAACTTTTTCAAACCCAAAATTAGTATTATGCGATTGATTCATTTGCTTTTCCGCTTATAGCCAGCATCGTCGAGTGCAGTAATATATTTGTCCCACTTCTTTTCCTTATTTTTACCTAATTCGTACAAATAGTTCCAACTATATAAACCAGTATTATGACCATCATCAAAAATTAGCTTGATTGCATAATTCCCAACTGGCTCTATCTGGTTGATATTGACATCTTCTTTACCTATCTGCAGTACTGACTGGCCTGGACCGTGTCCTTTCACTTCAGCAGAAGGCGAATATACCCGTAGATATTCACAGCTTAATTCAAACTTTGAACCATCATCAAACTCAATGTTGAGCTTGTGGGATTTTGTTTGCAGTTTAATAGATACAGGATGGGGAGACATATTAATTTAAGGATCAAGTCTTGGTTTCTGAGCAACTTGGCCCTTTATAATATATATCTTGTCAAATCTTCATTCTTAATTAACTTACTCAACTGCTCGTCAACATATTCGGCATCGATAACCACATTTTCTCCACTCCGGGTCGAAGCTTCGAATGATAATGTGTCCAACAATCTCTCCATAACGGTATGTAGCCTTCGCGCACCGATATTTTCCGCTGATTCATTCACCTGCCAAGCGATCTCTGCTATGCGTGACAACCCATCTTCAGAAAAACTAAGATTAAAATCTTCGGTTTTTAATAAAGCTGTGTACTGTTCTGTCAATGAGGCATCCGGTTCAGTCAAGATCCGTATAAATTCATTTACACCCAGTGCATTTAATTCTACTCGAATTGGCAATCTACCCTGCAATTCTGGGATCAGGTCCGATGGCTTTGACAAATGAAAAGCACCAGACGCTATGAAAAGGATATGATCTGTACGGACTGTACCATTGCGTGTAGAGACAGTGCATCCTTCGATAAGAGGTAATAAGTCCCTTTGAACTCCTTCTCTAGATACGTCCGGCCCGCTAGATTGTCCTCTTCTGGTTACCTTGTCTATTTCGTCGATGAATACAAGTCCATTCTGTTCTACACTGTCTATTGAACGGCTCTTAATATCTTCTTCATTAATAAGTTTGGCCGCCTCTTCTTCTGCTAGGGCTTTTAATGCCTCTGGTACACTGAGTTTTCGCATTCGCTTTTTGCCACCAGATGCATTTTGGACCATACGTTGTAACTGATTGGTCATTTCTTCCATTCCCGGCGGTGCCATAATTTCTACCCCAATAGCATGGGAAGTGACTTCCACTTCAATTTCCTTATCATCCAAGTGCCCTGATTTCAGCTTTTCCCTAAATTTTTCACGTGTAGCACTTGTAGAGATCTCTTGATCATCCACGGTCCTGGCAGTCGGTAACAATATATCTAGTACACGATTTTCTGCAGCCTGCTCGGCCCTGGGCCTAACTTTCTCTATTTCTTGTTCACGTGTCATTTTCACAGCCACGTCTGCAAGATCTCGAATTATTGATTCCACATCCCTACCGACGTACCCGACCTCGGTAAACTTAGTTGCTTCGACCTTAATAAACGGTGCGTTCGCCAGTTTCGCAAGCCTCCTAGCGATCTCTGTTTTTCCTACTCCCGTTGGCCCGATCATCAGGATATTTTTGGGCGTGATTTCACCCCGAAGCTCTTCGTCTACTTGAAGTCGACGCCATTGGTTCCTAAGTGCAATTGCAACAGCCCGTTTTGCATCGTCCTGTCCGATTATATGTTTGTCCAATTCAGATACGATCTGTTGAGGGGTGAGTTCCATCATAATTAGTATGTAACCTTGTAATATTTTTTTATTTTAATTCTTCGACAACCAAAGAGTGGTTAGTATAGATGCAGATATCGGCTGCAATAGCTATTGCTTTTTCAGTAATCTCTCTAGCGCTCAATTCTGTGTTGTTAAGTAAGGCACTAGCTGCCGCATTTGCATAACCGCCTCCTGAACCTATCGCCATAATTTCGTTTTCCGGTTCTATTACATCACCATTACCAGAAATTATTAGCGACGCTGTCCGATCAGCTACACATAACATGGCTTCGAGACGTCTAAGCATTCTGTCTGTTCGCCAGTCCTTTGCGAGTTCAACAGCAGATCGGGTAAGATTGCCTGAATGTTGTTCAAGTTTTCCCTCAAACCGTTCAAACAATGTGAATGCATCTGCAGTACTTCCGGCAAAACCTGCTAATACCTTGTCTTGATATAGACGGCGGACCTTCTTAGCATTGCCTTTTACTATGATATCACCCAATGAAACTTGTCCATCTCCACCAATTACGACGGTACCGTTCCGTCTAACCGAGAGGATTGTCGTGCCCTTGAATTGACCCAAGACTTTTACTCCTAAATAAAATCCAAACCGCTATTGTACACGATCAGATCAGAAATAATGAGGATCACCCATGTTGAAGCGGAAAGAATCAGCGTAAATCAGGATTTCTTTGCCCGAGGATGGGCCTTGTCATATACCTTTGCTAGATGTTGAAAATCTAGGTGTGTGTATATTTGAGTCGTGCTTATATCGGCGTGCCCCAACAATTCTTGTACCGCGCGTAGGTCACCACTGGACTCGAGAATATGACTTGCAAATGAATGTCGCAACATATGTGGGTTAACATGGGTTGCTAACCCCTGGCTAATTGCCCATTTTTTTAGGCGCTGCTGAACTGACCTTGTACTGATCCGTGTTCCACGCCGACTAACAAACAGCGCACTTTCATGATCCAGATTTGTGGAAGGTCGTACTTTCAACCAATGTTGGATAGATTTAATTGCATGCCTACCGACTGGTACCTTGCGAGTCTTATTACCTTTACCGACGACTGTGACGATAGAATCCTCAATATCGATGCTAGAAATATCCAGTCCCACCAATTCTGATAATCGAAGTCCCGATGAATACATCAATTCAAAAATTGCCTTGTCACGGATCGATAGATCGTTGGTACTATCAATATCAACCAGCTGAATTGATTGGTCAACATCGAGCGTTTTTGGAAGTCTCTTAGGCATTTTAGGTGTTGGAACATCCACTGCAGGATTGCGGCCGGCATTTCCTTGTTTGATGAGATAACGATAAAAAGCCCGAATCGCAGAGAGGTTCCGTTGTAATGTTCTTCCTCCAATCCCCTGTCTATGCCTTTCCGCAATAAAACTTCTAACCTGTCTATCGTCAAGCTTTTTCCATGATCTCACTTCTTGTCGATCACAAAATTTTAAAAGGACGGCGAGATCACGTTGATAAGCCTCACGTGTATGACCAGACAAATGATGCAATGAACCGATAAATTCATTGAGCTTTTTTATGTCTGTCTGTTTCATAAATTATGTATACAGTACACGTTTGTTTGAATAATGCTTAATTAATACCTTAGTTTAATAAACTCCCTTTTCCTCTGTCTTCTAACTAGTGTCAACCTCATGTTCATTAACTCTCCTTAACCCATGGTTTAATAATGAAACTAAATAATTCACCTAGGTTTGCTAGCAACTCTACACCCATGCCTTCAGTAAAGCGATTAGAGTTCTTGCTGCCTATCGCTAGAATTCCTCCCCAACCTGCCCCATGTAATGGAACCATGGCGGCCGAAGCAAGTTCATCACCGTCATCACCAAATAAAAACACTTGCTGTTGCATTTTTAGCAATCCGCTCATAGGCAAACGTTTTTCAATTATAGATTTAAACAATGCCTTTTCATGAATTTCCACACCGGCAAATTCGACACCAGCATAGGTATCCACAAACGCTGGTAGTGCAAAAAGCCGTACCGCAACATAATCTGCTTTGAAGTTTTTTCTCAGATTATCGTAAAGCGTTTTGAATATATCTTTTGGTTCGGCTGCATCCATTAGGGTCAAACTCAGCTGATGCATGCGTCGTGCAAGTTCCTCATTCTGTCTAGCGACCTCGATTAGCTCATGTAGTTGTCTGCGTGTATGTTTATTTTGCTCACGTAGTATCGAGACCTGCTTTTCAATCAACGACACAGCCTCACCACTCAGATGCGGCACCTGGATCTCGGTTAACAACTCCGAGTAACCAATAAAAAAATCTGGATTTTCACGAAGAAAATCAGCGACCATCTCTGAATTGAGTACATGACTTTTTTGATCTGTTTTTTTTGTATCACTCATAATGTCATTTGTCCCTCATATACAGTTGCGGCCGGGCCAATTTTCCAAACATGTGATTCATTTCCTTCCCAGCGAATAACAAGGTTACCCATTTTAAAACATACAACCACTTCATTATCCAACTTTTGGTCTAAAATACCTGCAACGGCGGCTGCACAGGCACCCGTTCCACAGGCTAGGGTCTCCCCCGCGCCGCGCTCATATACTCGTAACCTCACATGTTGACGATCAATAATCTGAAGAAAACTGACATTAACACTCTCAGGAAATAGTTTATGTCTCTGAATCTTCAGACCCGTTACTTCAACACTGGTTGTTTCAATGTCATCTACCAGTACTACGGCATGTGGGTTTCCCATGGAAAGTGCGATCACCTCAATTGACTCTTCATCAAGATCAACTGTGTATTTGAGATTACGGTTCTCTACCAGAATAGGTATCGCTTTAGGCTCAAAACGGGGTATGCCCATATCAACACGTATCGTTTCATCACTATCGCGAAAAGCAGATATTATTCCGCCTATAGTCTCAATATTTATTTCATTCTTTTTTAGTACACCACTTCTATAGAGATAATCTGCAACACACCTAGTGCCATTTCCACATTGACTTGCTTCGCTACCATCTTTATTAAAGATGAGCATACGTACATCCGCCGAATTATCTAAACTCGGCTGTATTAATAAAAGCTGGTCACATCCAATTCCAAGACGTCGATCTGCAATTAATTGTGCCTGATTAGCGGAAATCTCGATTTTGTTTTCCAGACCATTTAAAACAACAAAATCATTGCCCAAGCCGTGCATTTTTGTGAAATTCAGATTCATAATACTGACAGGTTACCGTGTGACGGCTTACTTGCAAAGTAAGATTTGAGATTTATTGAAATCGTCTTATCTTTATTATGATAAGATTAATAGAAATCTTGTATGAATCAAGGATACGTTAATTAAGTAGACTGACAGGTATAAAATAAAATCAACTGACATCGACGCCATCCTGAATATGGATAGTCGAGGTTGGGAAGGCACATTCCTCTCCATTATTTTCAATAATCCTGATAATTTTCAACATGACATCCTGTTTGACATCATGATACTTAACCCACTCGCAGGCATTGGTGAATGTATATACAAAGAAATCAAGTGAGGAAGCTGCAAATTTGTTGAAATTAACGATCAAAGTCTGATTAGGATCGATCTCAGGGTGGTCTAGTATCATTTGTTTGACTTCAGTTATTATCTTTTCCATTTTCCCGGCATCGTCATATCGAATCCAGATGGTTTCGTAGATCCTGCGGTTGCTCATCCGTGACGGGTTCTCGACTGATATTGTTGTAAAAATACCATCAGGTAAATAAAGCGGCCGTTTGTCGAATGTACGTATACGAGTTAGGCGCCAACCGATGTGTTCAACGGTACCTTCAATCTCTCTATCCGGAGACCGGATCCAGTCTCCAACCGAGAACGGGCGATCTAGATAGATCATCAGACCACCGAAAAAATTCGTCAACAGATCTTTTGCTGCAAACCCAACAGCGATACCGCTGATACCACCGAATGCAAGCACACCTGAAATACTGTAACCAAGCGTCTGTATGATGACTAAAAAAGCAGTAATAATCACTGAAATCCTCAGTAATTTTGCAATTGAATCGGCGGTAGTTCGATCAATGGGATCGTCTGACTGTTGGTTTCTCTTTATCAGGTTCTCCTCAGCGTTGTTGATAAAACGCACCAAGAACCATGTAGCAATCACGATAAAACCGAATTTGCTGGCTGGATCCACTACATCGAAAATAACAGCTGCTGTTTGATTGCGGATTACGTGGGCAGCGAGTGTCAGCCCTACTAACCAAATCAATGCGGTAGCTGGACCATTTAAGGACTCAAGCAGCGCATCGTCCCAAAACGTTTCCGTTTTGAGTAAATTAGTGTGCAATTTTTTAAGCACTCTTCTTTGTCTCCAATTTAGCACCGAGGATACAAATACAATAAGGAATACCAGTAAGATCCATGTATTGGAAACAAAAAAGTTTATAGTGTCTGTAAAGTAAGCGTTAAAATCCATACCGTATTAACCTAGTACAATCGTTTTAGTTTGTAATTTTGCTGTTCAAGGAGATTTAGAACACCTACTTCACCTGGTAAGTGCATTGCCCCTATTGCTATAAAAACGTTACCCATTTCCATGGTCTGCTCCAGTCTCTCTACCATTGTTCGATTACGTTCAGATATGAGCTTTTGCGTCAATTCTTCATACAAGGCATCTTCACCAAAGCTATATCGTTGGCCGTAAACATACATGCCCTTAAGGTCACGTTGGATATACATGGATTTCATCACCTCAAAATCCCGCTGAACAACGTCATAATGACAAACAGTATCCATCAGTATCCTCAGTTGATCATCCTGTTCCATCGTATTAAAGATGCTTATCTGCTCCTGCAGAGATTCCAAACCGATGAGTTCTGCACCATTTAGTTGTGCCATTTCCAGCAACTTCAGATCGAGTATCGTATCCGATCCAGAAGGATAACTCATGGTAATATAGGCTGCCCAGGGTTTCATTCTAGCAACCACAGCTTCCGGCACTCGGTACTGATTCAAAATCTCAGTCGTCTTATCAAATATAAATTTTGGTATCATTGTATCCAACCGGCTGCCGTCTATATTGAACATCAAAATAGAAAGTGCCAGCATGTCTTCCGGATTCGGTAGAGCTTCCATTACAAATATCTTACTCTCATCCAGGCTGAGTTTAACCATACGTGCAATATCGTCGGTATCTTTATCTCCGATATGCATCGTGCCAAAAATGTAACTAGGAGAAATACCATCCCGTTCTATTTTCCATAACAACCCCTTTCCAAATTTTTCAGGCCCATCGAATACTGAATCGGTAATGGTATAGGAACGGCATTGAAGTTGTTCAGCTCGTGGTGCTAGACAAATTCCAAAAACAAAGAATACGACAACTGAATATCTAAGAATGTATTTCATCATCACTCAAATCCAACTCGGGTGATTTCTCCATGGAAGCAAGTTCTTCTACAACTGATTTCCACTCTGAATCCTGTTTCAGTTGCTTAAGTGTTCTGTCCATGCTTTGGCCATGCATGCGCATTAATCGTACCTGGGATTCCGGATTTTTTTCTACGTCAAGATCTTCCAGAATTTTAAATGCTTCAGCCTGATTATTACATACCAATACCATATCACAACCCGCGTCTAATGCAGCCTGAGCGCGATCAATGTAACTACCTATTACTTCAGCACCGGTCATACTGATATCATCACTGAATATGGCGCCGTGAAATCCAATTCGTGTTCGTAATACATCATTCATCCATATGCTTGAAAAGCCCGCTGGCTTTTCATCTATCACAGGATAAATAACATGTGCTGGCATAATGCCGGCCAGTCCGGAATTAACTAGGCGTTCAAACGGGATCAGATCTGTCATCATGATATCTTGGTAAGGCCTGTTATCAATCGGGATAGCGACATGCGAATCTTCACTTACATAACCATGTCCTGGAAAATGTTTTCCGACTGGAGCCATCCCCGCAAACTTCATTCCCTTAATAAACATTTTCGCTAGATCTGTAACAACCTCACAGTCATGATGAAACGAACGGTCACCAATGACCTTGCTTTTGCTAGTATCTATATCAAGGACAGGAGCAAAACTGAAATCAATCCCAACGGATAATAATTCTGACGCCATTAACCAACCGGCCTTTTCAACTACTGTTAAAGACAGTGACTGATCCGTGTCATAGAGTTGTCCATATAGTCGGCATGCAGGCATGCGGGTAAACTGACTCCGAAATCGCTGCACACGACCACCTTCATGGTCGACAGCAATTAATAAAGGTGGTTTTCTCAATCTATGAATTTGGGCGTTTAAATCCCTGAGCTGATCTGGTTCCTGATAATTGCGGGAAAAAAGTATCACACCACCGACTGAAGGATGTAACAATGCCTCCTTTTCATCCTCTTCGAGGTTAGGACCTCGCAAGTCAAGCATGATAGGACCCATGCTCAAATGTCACCTCGTGTAGTGTTAATTGATAACTTTTTCAGGACTGAAATACCAAATCTATCCGATCAGGACAGATAGTGACATTCAAACAGCGTCTTTACAAACGATAAGTACTCTAGCGTCTCACTGGTGAATCAGTTTGACTCCGATCAGGAATTTGCCTGGGTGTCCTCTGTTGACGAGGTGGCAACTGACGCCCTTGCTGCCTATCCAATCCTTGCCGGATTTGTGTAGGCCTCTGATCCTGTTGCTGTTGTCTCCGTTGTCTCTGGACATTATCAATAGTTGCACTGCGTTCCTCCTGCGACATTTTCCGCCATCGTTCCGTCAACTCCTTACGCTTATCTTCAGGTAATTCGCGAACGTGTTCCCTTAACCGTTCCCTGTCCGAATTGCTAATACCAACTGGTCCCTGTCTCATGGCCGCACGTTGATCTGGAGTCATAGAGTCCCATTGTTTTCTTAATGTATTCCGCACATCAGGTGACAGGTTTTTATACCATTGCTGTCGCTGTCTCAACTGCTGCTGCTGGGCCGAAGACAGATTGTTGAACTGGTTAAAACGATTTCGTAGATTCTGCTGCCTTTCAGGTGCCAGAGAATTCCAATTCTTCATATTGTTTTTTGTTTGCTGTCGCTGTTCGTTTGACATTTTACTCCAACGATCCGCACCTCTTTGCAGGGAGGATTTTCTATCTGACGACAAGCTACCCCAGTTCTGCTTATATGGTTGTAAAATCTGTTGTTGTTCCAAGCTCAACTGATCCCAAGCAGGCACATCCTGTGCAGCTGCTTGGTGTGCAAACAAAAGCCCTAAGGTCAAAATTAATATTAACCTATTCATCAGCATATTTAGATTCAGTAACATCATTGACAACATCTTCGCCTTCATAAAGTTGGTCGAAAGAATCATCTGCAAATTGTACGGGACCATACCATTGGCCATCATCGGTTTCCCAATCTGACAGGAATTGCAGTAGTTCCATAGAAGGCAAATCGGTTTCATTGTCAGTATCAGCGTAAACATTTAATGACACTATACTCATAATTAGTACTAGACACTTAGGTAGGTAGCTCGTGTTGTTCAAACCATGCATAGAACTCAAGATTCTCATATAAATCCTGTTCTGAAATAATTTCAATTTCTTCAATGATTGCCTTGTTTTCAACTTGCTGTTGTGGGACTAAGCTGTAAATTACCAGCGCCAGACAAGCAGTAGCGATTGCCCCGGCTGGCGTCCATATGCCCCAACCAGATTTATTATTTAATTCCGACAGTACAGTATAACGTATCTGGGTAATACGGGATAAAGTCTGAGCATCGATTGAATCAACACTCTGATCAAACTGCTTTTTTAAATTTTCACTGTATATGTTTAACTCAATTTCATTCATGGCTGATACTCATCTAATTTTTCCCGCAATACTGTCAGGGCACGAAAATAATGTGTCTTCACGCTTCCTTCGGAACATTTCATGACCTCTGCGGTCTGTGCAACATTCAAACCTTCCAGGGCCCTCATCATAAAAGCCTGCTACTGGCGAGCTGGCAACTGGCGTATTGCTTCATCTAACTTATCCATACTTCTTGCTCTGTCAATTTCATCATCCGGTCTGCTACCGAACACATCTTCCGCGGATTGTATCGGATCGTTATCATCTTCATCGCCCGGTTTACCAAACCATACACGAAATTTATTCCTGACAGCATTCCGCCGGTAATAATCCTTGATACGGCTCTGTAAAGTAGTATGAAATAATGGTCCCCACTCTGTCGGGTCCTTGTCAGCATATTTCTGAACCAGCTTATACATAGCATCCTGAAGAATATCCAAGGCATCTTCGCTGTTGCTAGTCGCAATCTGGGCCATTCTAAATGCGCGCTTTTCAACACTTTCAAAGAAACGCCCAAGTTCCTGCTCGTTAGCCAGAGTCTATCCCCTTGTATTCCTGTTAAATTAATCAGATTCACTTTTATCAGTTCATCATCAATCCGGCAAATAATTAGAAAGTATTTTCAGAATTAACATCAAACTTGTTGATTCCGGAACCATAAATCTGAAAATCAAGTCTGTATTCATCACCTTGGCCAAAGTTTTTCGTCAGTTTCATTCAGGCTCATGTGTTCTTGGGACAGATCCCTACACAATGATTAACGTGGAGGTAGTGGCAGGTTGACATATTGAACAGAATTTCTGTTAAGAGCACGACAAAAGAAGATAAAGGCTTGATTTTAAAGAACTTAATTTAAATCTGATTGGCATCCACCTAGGATGAATATTACAACCGAGCCTGTTAGAAACGGTTGTTTAGCAATATAAATGATTACTGACTTTCACTGGGCCCAATCTGCCCGGGGACTGGTCCCGATTAAAACCGCCGCGGGATCTTTGCATACGCGCGCGATCTTTCATTCGGTCGGTAGCTTCTGGATGATTGGCCTCAAATTCGGCTCGGCTGGCTTCTCTTTCTGCCACAATTTCCCGATTGTTGGCCTTAAACTCTTCACGACGAGCATCTCTTTCAGCGCGACGGGCTTCTCTTTCAGCTACCACGCCCGGATTGTTGGCTTCAAATTCGGCGCGGCGGGTTTCCATTTCAGCACGTCTTTCTTTCATTAAAGCTGCAGTTTCTGGATTATTGGCTTCAAACTCTGCCCGTCGTGCCTCCATTTCAGCACGCCTTTCTTCCATTCGTTGCTCTCGGGTTAGGTCAGCCTCTCCGCTATCCTGCGCAATTACTGGCATGGCCATTACTTGGCAGACTATAGCGAGTACTAGAGTTGATGTAAGTTTTAGTGTTTGTGTAATCATTTTATAACTCCTCCAATGCCTAAATATTGTTTCTTCATAAGCTAAAACGACCAAGTAGAGAATGGGTTTACATTCTTAGGGAAAAAGCAGATTTTAAATCCTTAAATTAGACTTTTTCGACAATATCCACAATATCGCCATGCGCTAATATATTGAAAAGATAAATAACATCAGCATTGTGCATGCGTATACAGCCATGTGAACCTACGATACCCATCTTCACTTCATCATGGGTCCCATGTATGTAGATCATTCGATTGAAGGTATCTACATCACCACCTTTATTTCTTCCTGGTTCGGCCCCCTCCAACCGAAGCATTCGAGTCAACATCCAGTCACGTCCAGGATGCTGTTGATACATTTCATCATTAAAAATCTCTCCGGTAGGTTCGCGACCAACGAATATGGTATTTAAAGGACAGTCTTCTCCGAACTTTTCAACAATGACGTGTCGGCCGCGTGGCGTACATTCACTATCGATTTTTTCGCCAGCACCGTTCTTGGCAGTAGAAATTTCATAGTTGCTGATTTCAGTGCTGCCGGACTGTAAATACAATTTCTGCTGTGAAAGATCAATCTTCAGGGAGTAACGTTTTTTTTCCATTACGGATTAGTTGCTTCGCCATGCTTCAAGAAATTCCAGCAAGTATGGTTTTGAGTCAGCTTCCAATATTGCCCGCACACGATCACACTCTGAGTCAAAATCTGCTTTTGTCAAATTCCCTCGCATGAGGTCGAATCTCAGATAGACGAGATAGGTATTTAAAACATCTGTTTCGCAATAATTGCGGATAGATTCTAGATCGCCTGCCATGTAGGTATCCCATACCCGATCACCGCTCATACCCAATTTACCTGGAAAACCGAGCATGACAGCAATCTGATCCAGCGGTGCTACTGCCCGGTATTCATATCCTGCCACTAAGTCCATTAAGTCGATATGACGATTATGATAACGGCTCAAATAGTTGTTCCAGCGGAAACTCTGATCATCATCACCGGTTTCCCAGTAGCGTGCTGCCTGTACACCGTGCAGTAACGCTCTGTAGTGCAATACAGGTAAATCAAAACCACGACCGTTCCATGAAACTATCCTTGGTGTATACCGTTCTATGCCTTCAAAAAATCGCTTAACAATATCTGCCTCATCAGAATCAATATCTCCTAGAGACCAAACATTGATCTCTTCATTAGTGCTGAGCAATACCGATATGGCAACAACTTTGTGTAAGTGCAATCGCAAGAAATCTGATGCTCCGTCGGTTTCCTGCCGACGGCGGCTGAACATAACTTCGGCAACTTCTTTGTCAGACAGTCCATCTAAATTATACAATCGCCTACCTGAAGCGACATCTGGAATTGTTTCGATATCAAATGTGAGTATATTCATCCGTTAAAGATAATTTATACAGAGAATAATAATGATTAGTGAATTCTCTCTATCTTGAATATATTTATTAAGAAGGAAAGACATTCGTTGATAAATAGCGATCACCTCGGTCACAGATGATAGTTACAATAACCGCATTATCAACTTCCTGAGATAATTTCAATGCAGCGTAGATTGCACCACCTGAAGATATGCCGGCGAAAATACCTTCTTTTGCCGCCAGTTGTCGTGTGGTCTCTTCAGCTTCACCTGGTGTAATATCAATAATTTGATCTACTCGCTCTTTCTGAAAAATTTTCGGAAGGTACTCTTTAGGCCAACGTCTTATCCCAGGAATACTCTCATCCCCTACTGGTTGTACACCAACTATACAAATATTAGGATTTTTTTCTTTTAGATACTGCGATACACCCATGATAGTACCAGTTGTCCCCATTGCGCTGACAAAATGAGTCACCTCGCCATTAGTATCACGCCAAATTTCTGGTCCTGTTCCAATGTAATGCGCTTGTGAGTTGTCAGGGTTGGCAAATTGATCCAGCACTTTGCCTTTGCTTTGTGATTGCATAGCTTCAGCCATATCTCGTGCCTTTTCCATGCCTCCTTCCTTAGATACAAGTTCTATCTCAGCACCAAATGCTTTCATCATTGCCCTTCGTTCCACACTCATGTGTTCTGGCATGATCAAAATCATCTTGTAACCCTTGATTGCTGCTGTCATTGCCAGCGCGATTCCAGTATTACCACTAGTGGCTTCAATCAGAGTGTCTCCGGGTTTGATCTCGCCTCTAAGTTCGGCTTGTTTAATCATATTGATTGCAGGACGATCCTTTACTGAACCAGCAGGATTATCGCCTTCCAATTTAGCTAACAGTATATTGCTGGTATCACCGACCATTCTCTGCAAACGAACTAGGGGTGTATTGCCGATACAATCTTCAATTGTCGAACAACGATTTGTCGTTTTCATGATGATAAGTTACTTTTATATTAGCTTAGCTAATCGATCTGGCCATGATAGTGGCGTCTTCACGACCGGATTTGGCCTGATAATAATCTCGTCTGATTCCTACTTCATAGAATCCGGACTGAAGATACAACCGCGAGGCTTTTTCATTCGACGGTCGAACTTCGAGAAAAGCAGTATCCGCCCGATGCTTTCTAGCAACATCTAACAGAAATTCCAACATCTGCCCGCCTATGCCGCAACCCTGTAATTCCGTTCTGACACAAAGATTCAAGATATGACTTTCACCAGCGGCAACCGACATGACGCCATAAGCATCAAGTAAAATATCGCGTTCTACGACCCAACAGCTGTAACCAACGCGTAGACAATCACGGAATATGGTCCTGCTCCAAGGAAATTCATATGCTGAATGCTCAAGCACCATGACCTGAGTCAAATCCGATTCGTCCATTGGTCGAAATTTTTGGTTGTTATGTTGAATAACCACACTCATATTAGCCTTGCCTGTATATGTCCACTGCTCTTTGCAAATCCTGTAACGATTTTCGTTTTTCTTTCGGCGATCTTAACAAGTGTGCAGGATGATAGGTAACGACAACTGGGATTTTCATTTCTGAAAATTCATAGTGCCTACCCCTCATTCTCCCAATTGGTGTATCGGTCTTCAAAAGATTTTGCGCTGCCACCCTGCCTACAGCAAGGATAATCTTAGGTTTCACCAATGCAATTTGGTGCATGAGATAGGATTCACAGGCAGAAGCTTCTTCTAGCCGCGGATCACGGTTAGAAGGAGGACGACATTTCAGGATATTAGTAATAAATACTTTGTTACGGTCTAGACCAATCGCCTGAAACATAGCAGTCAGTAATTTTCCCGCCCTACCGACGAATGGCTCTCCTTTTCGATCTTCTTCCGCTCCCGGAGCTTCACCAATAATCATCCAATCTGCATGAATATCACCGGCACCAAAAACAGTCTGGGTCCGGCCCTGATGTAAACTACATTTTTGACAGACCGAGACTTGATTGCGCAGTGTTTCCCATTCACCCGCGCCCGAATTATCAACAAAGGCTTCAGAAGTAATCGGGCCATCATATTCAACAGGCAACAACTGTTCGCGACTCACCCAAACATCAATGCCCATCAATCTCAAATATTCACATTGTCTGGATGACAAATTCATATCTGAGGATGAGCGCGATCGATATTTTCATAGGTGCGGTTGATTGCATTGATGTAGGCCTTGGCCGACGCTGTAATTATGTCGGTATCCGATCCACGGCCGTTAATAATCCGGCCTTGTTTTTCGATGCGCACAGTGACTTCACCCTGTGCGTCGGTTCCGCCTGTTATATTATTGACAGAATACAGCTTCAACACGCAGTCACTGTCTACGATATTTTCTATTGCTCTAAATACCGCATCAACAGGTCCATCCCCAGTGGCATTGCCGTTAACTTCCTTGTCATCAACAGACAAGGTAATCTGGGCCGAGGGGATCTCTCCGGTCTCGATAATTACTTTTAATGATAAAAGCTTTACCCTTTCGTTATTCGAAATTTGCAGAGTTTCAGCAACAAGTGCCTGCAGGTCTTCATCAAATATTTCATGCTTTTTATCAGCGAGCTCCTTAAATCGGTTAAAACTCTCATTTAGCTCATCAGCATTTTTAAATTCATGTCCTAATTCCTTCAACCGAGTCTTGAAGGCATTTCTACCGGAATGTTTCCCTAGAACTAAGCGGTTGGTCTGCCAGCCTACGTCCTGGGCGCGCATGATTTCATATGTTTCCCGACTTTTTATTATACCGTCCTGGTGGATACCTGATTCATGGGCAAATGCATTGGCACCGACAATAGCCTTGTTTGGCTGGATCGGAAAACCTGTGATATTTGCCACGAGTCTCGAGCAATTAACAATCTCCGTTGTATCTAGATTGGTTTCGCACGGAAAATAATCTTTCCGGGTACGCACGGCCATGACGATCTCTTCCAACGCGGCATTACCGGCTCGTTCTCCGAGTCCGTTAATTGTACATTCGACCTGCCTGGCGCCGTTCAACACTGCTGACAAAGAATTGGAAACAGCCAATCCTAGATCGTTATGACAATGAACAGAAAAGACAACCTTGTCAGCATTCGGTACCATTTCCATCAGCTGACGAATAGTTTCACCAAATTGTTTCGGAACGCTGTAACCGACTGTGTCCGGAAAGTTGATAGTGGTCGCGCCAGCATTGATTACTGCCTCAATCACCCTACATAAAAATTCCAACTCGGACCGACCAGCATCTTCCGGTGAAAATTCCACATCATCAGTATAATTCCTTGCACGTTTCACCGCGCGCACGGCGGCAGCTACCACATCATCTGGATTCATCCGCAACTTATGTTCCATATGTATAGATGAAGTGGCAATAAAAGTATGGATACGAGCAGAGCTTGCAGATTCTAGTGCATTAGCCGCAGCATCAATATCAGCGTCATTGGCCCTCGCCAATCCACACACTGTGCTATCACTAACGGCAGATGCAACGGCCTTAACCGCTTCAAACTCACCAGAACTGGCGATTGGAAAACCTGCCTCGATAATATCGACTCGCATTTTTTCAAGCGCCTTGGCAATCATGACCTTTTCCTCACGCGTCATTGAGGCACCGGGACTCTGTTCACCGTCCCGTAATGTCGTATCGAATATAATTAATTTGTCTTTCATGTTCCTGCTCCAGCAAACAATAACATATACCTAAATTAACGCCGGATGGCGATAATTATTCGTAAAAATTCGGGTGAAAATGATGTAGTTCGAAGTTGTCTGCCCTAGCAGGGCAGGCGCAGAGATAGGCGTAAGGATAGCCTCGTCGGAAGTTTATCCGCTGAAAAACAGTTATTAAATTGATTATGAGTAACTTTCATAGCATAAACTATATCGTTATCCGCGTGATTTACCAAGTAATTAATCGGTCTGACTACTCGAATCTACGTTTACTTTTCGGCTAGCGCGATGTTTACGCAACATTACTAGAGTAAAGATCGGCCCCGAGCAAGCATAACCAAGTGCTACGACTGTCAAAACTACCGGTGGATTGCTAGAGAAAAAGAAAAACACCAGCACAACCACTAACACCGCGATAAACGGAACCCTACTCGAGAGATCCAGTTGCTTGAAGCTATGATAGCGAATATTACTGACCATCAATATTCCGGTAATCACAGTAATCAGCAGTGTTGCAACCAGGATGGTTGTGCTACCTGATAAATCATAACTACTACCAAGCCACACTACTCCCGCGATCAGCGCGGCGGCCGGTGGACTGGCCAGACCTTGAAAATATCGCTTGTCCTCAGTACCTGACTGGGTATTGAACCTAGCCAATCGCAGAGCAGCAGCAGCAGTGTAGATAAACGCAGCAGACCAGCCGAGCTTGCCTAGATCGAATAACGACCACTGGTAGATTGCCAATGCTGGTGCAATGCCGAAAGATACCATGTCAGACAGGCTATCGTATTGGACGCCAAAGTCGGTCTGGGTATGAGTCATGCGCGCAATCCTGCCATCCATACCGTCGAGTATCATTGCGACGAATATCGCTATTGCAGCAGCTTCAAACCGGTAATTGATGGAAGCAATTATAGAATAAAACCCAGCAAACAATGCCGAAGTAGTGAACAGGTTCGGCAACAGATAGATCCCTCGGCGCCGACCCATTACTGATTTCCAATAAATCTAATTTTCATAGACAAAGGATACCGGAGGTATTGCTTCGTAACCAGTATTCGATTATTAGGAGACACGTCCAATGTTAGTTTAGCCGCTAGTATGGATAAATTGAGCTAATACTGATTGACCGGATAAGACATAGTCACCCTCTTTTATTTCTATCCGCGCATTTTCAGGCACCAATACATCTACTAGTCCACTGAAATATAAAAATCCACTGTTTTGACCCTGACCTGTTCGTTCTCCGCAATGAATACTCATCTTTGCGAGTAACGCACCACGCCCTAGCGCCAATGACAAAATGACATCATCATTCTCGTCTGTCTTGATCCAGTATGAATAGCGTTTTCTTACGCCAGGCTCATTCCCATCTGAATACCACTGATCCATCACCTTGCCTTCAATGGGACTACGTAATATATGCACATTCCAAATCGACATGCGTATGCGACATCTTACTGCTGGACGGTTCAACCAGGAGTCAGTCACCGTTTCCACTGCGACAATTTCGCCAGCGCACGGGCTAACCACAGCCAACGGTGCTGAAGGTATCGTACGTTTAGGATCACGGAATATATAACAGAGAGCTAGGAAGAAGATAAATAGAATAATAAACGCGAACCAACCGAGATAAATCTTGCCTAGGAAGCTCAAAACCAGAACTATACCGACCGGCAACCAACCTTCCCTAGCGACTAGATGCTGACCATTGTTTTTCAATTTGCGATAACCAAACTCAAACGAACATAAAATAAATCTTTAGTCAAAATTATTAGCTAATTGAATTCGAATCAGTTTTTTTCCGTGTCGACAAGTTTGTTTTTCGAAATCCACGGCATCATAGAACGTAATTTTGAACCGACCTTTTCGAGCAAATGTTCTTTGCTAATCCGACGTTCAGCCTTCATTACCGGTGTGCCGCTTTGATTTTCAAGGATGAATTCACGAGCAAACTGACCGGTTTGAATTTCTTTCAATATTTTTTTCATTTCACGCCGAGTTTCATCGGTGATAATGCGTGGCCCACGAGTAAAATCACCGTATTCAGCCGTATTGGAAATTGAATAGCGCATATTGGCGATACCACCTTCATAAATCAGGTCGATGATCAGCTTCGTTTCGTGCAAGCATTCGAAGTATGCCATTTCAGGGGCATATCCGGCCTCCACCAAGGTATCGAAACCGGCCTGAATCAATGCCGTGATGCCACCACATAATACTGCTTGCTCACCGAACAAATCCGTCTCGGTTTCTTCCTTGAAGGTGGTTTCGATGACGCCAGCACGTGTTCCACCGTTCGCACAGGCATAGGAAAGGGCAAGGTCTTTCGCTTGCCCTGAGGCATCTTGATGCACAGCGATCAAAGACGGAACTCCGCCACCTTGTGTATAGGTCGAACGGACCAGGTGGCCCGGACCTTTCGGTGCGATCATGAACACATCTAGATCAGCCCGCGGGCCGATCTGCTGGAAGTGAATATTAAAGCCGTGGGCAAATGCAAGGGCGCCACCCTGCCTAATATTCGGCTGGATCTGTTCATTATATAGCGTGGCCTGATGTTCATCCGGCGCAAGTACCATAACTACATCAGCCCAGGCGACAGCATCATTTACCGATTTAGTCGTGATACCGGCAGACTTTGCTTTTTTCTCGGATGAGGACCCTTCGCGCAAACCTACACATATATTCACACCCGAGTCTTTTAAATTATTTGCATGAGCATGACCTTGTGAACCATAGCCTATGATGGTGACTTTTTTACCCTTTATCAAAGACAGGTCTGCGTCTTTGTCATAATAAATATTCATTCCAACTCTCTCTCTTTTGTTTTTTTAACAGTTAACTTTAAATGGCCTTACTACCAACAGCAATACCTATCACACCCGAACGAACTACCTCAATGATTAATTCCTTTTCAACAGCCTCGATAAATTCATCAATTTTGTTGCTTTCATCAGACAGCTCAACCGTAATGGTATCCTCACTGTCATCGACGATGCTGGCATGGAAACATTCAATCAGATCCTTCAGCTTTTCACCTGATTCAATATTAGCATGCACTTTTATCAACAACAGCTCTCGACTTATATGGCGTCTGCCACTGAGATCAACCACCTTGATAACATCAACCAGTTTGTTTACCTGCTTGGTTATCTGTTCGACGATTTCATCGGATCCAACCGTAATGATGGTCATTCGCGATACAGTCTCATCTTCAGTCGGGGCGACAGTAAGCGACTCAATATTATATGCACGGGCAGAAAACAGGCCTGAAATTCTCGACAGCGCGCCAGCTTCGTTTTCAACGAGCAAGGAGAGAATATGGCGCATGAGTGCTAGGCGAGTTCTCTCTCTGACGAGAGATGCATTTCATGGTGACCTTTACCCGCTGCAATCATAGGATAAACATTTTCAGTTTGGTCAGTAATAAAATCCATTAACACTAGGCTCTCCTTCGTAGCTAAAGCATCCTCCAGCGCTGTTCTGACGTCACCTGTCTTTTCTATCCTCATGCCTGTATGGCCGAAACTTTCCGCCAGTTTAACGAAATCCGGCAAGGCTTCCATATAAGAATGAGAATAACGTTTATCGTAAAAGAATTCCTGCCACTGCCGAACCATGCCCATGTAACGATTGTTCAAATTGATAATCTTTATCGGTAGACCATACTGCAGACAGGTAGACAGTTCCTGTATACACATGACCAGACTGGCCTCGCCAGTTATGCAGGCAACAACCTCATCTGGAAACGCCACCTTAACACCGAGCGCAGCAGGCATGCCAAATCCCATGGTCCCCAACCCGCCAGAATTGATCCAACGCCTTGGCTTATCAAATTTATAAAACTGTGCCGCCCACATCTGGTGTTGGCCGACGTCAGACGTAATGTAAGCGTCGCCATTGGTCAATTCGTACAGAGTCTCGAGGACCGCCTGAGGTTTGATCACATCAGAATCGCGATCGAATCTGAGACAATTCATTGATTGCCATTCCTTGATCTGTTGCCACCACAAATCCACATCTTGTTTGTTAGTTGTCATAGTAGAAGACTTGAAATGGTTGTTTATATCTGTCAACACACTCTTCACATCACCAACAATAGGAATATCTACTGGGACGTTTTTTGAAATTGAAGCCGGATCCACATCGATCTGGATAATCTTTGCGTACGGGCAGAATTGTTTCAGGTCACCTGTGACTCGGTCATCGAATCGTGCCCCTATGGCAATGAGCACATCACATTGATGCATAGCCATATTTGCCTCATAAGTGCCATGCATACCAAGCATACCGATAAACTGTCTATCAGTTCCTGGATAAGCACCCAATCCCATCAACGTATTGGTAATCGGAAAACCAAGGGTTCGAGTAAATTCAGTCAGTTCTTCGCTGGCATTACTGAGGATGGCTCCGCCACCTGAATAGATCATCGGCTTTTTTGCAGACTGGATAAGTTTAATTGCCCTTTTGATCTGCCCAGGATGACCCTTAGTGACCGGCCGATAGGATCGCATCTCAACTTCAGCAGGATAGTTATACGGGCATGAATCTGCAGTGACGTCTTTCGGGATATCAACTAATACGGGGCCCGGTCGGCCGCTCATGGCAACATAAAATGCTTTCTTAATTGTATTGGCGAGATCACGTACATCCTTAACTAGAAAATTATGCTTAACGCATGGCCTTGAAATACCGATGGCATCCACTTCCTGAAAGGCATCGTTACCAATCATTTCGGTTACGACCTGTCCCGTGAATACAATCAATGGAATTGAATCCATATAGGCGGTAGCAATACCAGTGATAGCATTGGTTGCACCGGGACCAGATGTCACCAACACAACACCGGGTTTCCCGGTCGCACGCGCATAGCCGTCAGCAGCATGGGTAGCACCCTGTTCGTGACGGACCAGGATGTGTTCCACATCCGTCTGATTAAACAATGCATCATAAATATGCAGAACCGCACCGCCCGGATAACCGAAAAGATGTTTCACCCCTTCATCTTTCAATGCCCGAACAAAGATGTCTGCACCACGTAAATTTTCTGTTGGATTACTCAATTCATTGACCCGCTTATATTTAGTTGGTAAGCACCTGTAACTTACTGATATTCTTAACAGAGGTCAAGTTGTGCTTCGCACAAAACACAGTTAACTTAGTCGCCGGAGAAATGATGGAGGAACTTCGACCTTCCCAACCCGTATCGGTGTAACATACACGACTTTCAGGTACGAACCAAAACACTAGTACATCTTATGCAAACAACCAATCTACTTATTGCAACATTACGAGATGCGCCGGCAGATGTGGAGGTCATCAGCCATAAACTGATGTTAAGGTCAGGGATGATTCGACAGCTGGCCGCTGGTATCTATACCTGGCTTCCCTTAGGTCTGCGGGTATTGCGTAAAGTGGAACACATCATCCGCGAGGAAATGAATCACACCGGTGCCCAGGAAATTCTAATGTCGGCCATGCAACCCGCAGAGCTGTGGCAGGAATCGGGACGATGGACAGAGTACGGGCCGGAACTATTGCGAATCTCAGATCGCCATCAACGTCAATTCTGCTTCGGGCCGACTCATGAAGAGGTCGTTACCGACCTGGTACGACGCGAAATCAGAAGCTACAAACAATTGCCTGCCAATTTTTATCAGATCCAGACTAAAATCCGCGACGAGATTCGGCCCCGATTCGGTATTATGCGCGCGCGCGAATTTATTATGAAGGACGCCTATTCCTTTCATCTGACTGATGAATCACTAGAGGATACCTATCAACAGATGTACAAGACCTACTGCCAGATATTTGATCGACTAGGTTTACACTATCGAGCCGTGATCGCCGACAGCGGAAATATCGGTGGTGAAAAGTCTCATGAATTTCACGTGCTTGCTGATTCGGGAGAAGATCAGATCGTCTACACCGAGGACGGTGACTATGCTGCTAACATCGAGCTGGTAGATTTGGACGAGCAACAAACAGAGAGGCCCGCAGCTTCAAAAAAAATGGAGAAGGTGGCGACTTCCAGACAACATACCATTGAGCAGGTATGCAACTTTCTAAAGGTAGCTCCCTCAGAGTGCGTCAAGACGCTAGTGGTATACGGCACTGATGACAAGTTAGTTTCCCTTGTGCTTAGAGGTGATCATGAATTAAACCGAGTGAAAGCCGAACGACTAGCGATGGTCCTAAAGCCATTGAAGTTTGCTTCTAGTGATGACGTCCGTAAGGCAACCGAGTGTGATATCGGATCGCTCGGGCCAGTGGATTCGAAGATACCCATCATTGTCGACCACAGTGCATCTGTGCTGGCCGATTTTGTCTGTGGTGCGAACCTGCCGGAATTTCATCTTACCGGGGTAAATTGGGAACGGGATTTGCCAAAGCCATTATGTGCTGATCTCCGAGCTATCACCGAGGGCGAATCTCCTGCCAATGGTTCAGGTCCTGTGAAGATCGCCCGTGGTATTGAGGTCGGACATATTTTCCAGCTCGGGACAAAATACAGTGAGGCACTGAATGCAACCTGCCTTGATGAAAAAGGTAAATCTGTCACATTGATTATGGGTTGTTATGGTATCGGTGTCACCCGAATCGTAGCTGCAGCCATCGAACAAAATCACGATGCTCGCGGCATTATATGGCCCCTATCTATCGCACCCTACACGCTTGCTATAGTACCAATTAACATGCACAAGTCTAAGCGTCTACGCGATGCAGTCATGACGCTTTACTCGTCACTGATCGAGTCAGGAATAGAAGTGCTACTGGATGATCGTCGCAAACGTCCTGGTGTTATGTTTGCTGACATAGAATTGATAGGGATTCCGCACCGTATCGTATTCAGTGAAAAGGGGCTGGATAGCGGCACCCTAGAATATAAAGGTAGGAGGGACACAGACAGTGTAGATATTCCACTTGAAGGTGTCGTTGAATATATAAAGAGCAAGATTAACTAGAATAAGTAATATAACCCACAGTTACTACATTTCACTATTCACTTACTACCTGATTTCAAATCCGTCAAAATCTTCAATCTCTATTTCATTCAGTTCAACCTTCGATACTCTAGCCAATTCCGGCCCACAGTTTAGCCATTCGATAAATGAGTTCAGACTCGCCTGCTCAGCCATAGCGACGCCTTCGACTCGTCCGTCAGCCAGATTGCATACCCAACCTTTGACATTTTGCTGATCTGCTTGAAGTTTGGTTGCCATCCTAAAAAAGACACCTTGGGCCCTGCCGGGAACCGTAAAATGTACCGATTTATTCATAATATGGACGGTTAAGAATGATGTCGTTAAAAAGTGACACTTTCAGCTGATTTCTTAAGTATATCTCGTTCTGGACACAATAACTATAGACGAAATAATTACAATTCAGCGGAGGTCGAATTTGTTATTTATTAATGTATCTTATTAATTTATATAGTAATTTACTAATTTACCTTAAAACGCGAGACTGCATTAACCTGTTTATGATTATGTCGAGTCGGTCACAATATTATAAAAATTACAATAACTTGGAACAGAGATTGCGAAATAACCCTAATTTCGAGTCATTTCATTGCGAAAGGCAATGCTTAGCTGGGTAATAGTCCCAGGGAGAAATAAGGAACAGTCATGAAATATGATGCACACAAGCTACCTATTCGCTCCTCATCTGCCGGAGACCAGATCGAGACACGACCGCTTTATATCGAGGAATGGCTGGATTCCTTACCTTATGTCGATATCAAAAAGACGAGTCAATTACTGTTTGAGGCCACCCGTGCAACCAACGAGCAGAAATCGCTAAAGTCGACAATCCGACTACAACTGGTCGAGCTGTACAATCGACCCTACAAATATTATATCGACTCGCAGATCAGGGCTGGTGCTCAACACACCTTGCAATCGATAGAGACTATGCAGCAGCAGATTGAGGTATTGAAGAAGATCGCGATCAACCTCGGTAAGGCCTGTAAGATTGCAGCAGATGAGTCCATGAAAAAAAAGACATTGTGGAAGCAAACAAAACCACCATTACACAGTCTGCATCTTTCCTTCAACTACCTTTCTCACGCACTCATCTTTAGCTACCTAGAGTACTCTCCGACACCAAAGGGCGTGTGGCAAGAGTTAAATTTTATCTATGATTTCGCAGAATCTCTCGGACAGGAAAATACAACCCTATCGATACCTAAGGGCAGCGAGAAACGTATCCTGGCCACCATCGCTTTGGCCTACAAAAGAATCGTACTTGCTTCGCTGGCAGATCCATACCACTTGCCGTTCGGTGCGATTTGGGAAATCTATGAACAATTGTTCACTTGGGCAGAACTATCCACTATCGGCAAATTTTCTACTCCGAGTGAACCGGCTAGTCATTTCATCATGAACTTGAATAGTGACACTAGCCCCATACCCTATTCAAAATTTAATGCCGCAAAGGCAAAAGAAAAGCATCGCCTGTTGGATGCGAGCAAAATTACCAACCTAGTT
Organism: Gammaproteobacteria bacterium; assembly: GCA_965226155.1. Classification (GTDB taxonomy): domain Bacteria; phylum Pseudomonadota; class Gammaproteobacteria; order Eutrophobiales; family Eutrophobiaceae. The sequence goes on along the minus strand of OZ245331.1, from coordinate 1,434,535 downwards.
CAAACAAACCTATCAATGATTAACAAAGGCACGAGCTTAGATGACACAGTTATATTGTCACCCTATTTTGCCAAATTAATATTGGGACATATGTCTCGGTCTTGGGGATTGCCAGCCAAGCGCCTGAATCAGCGTAAGGAAAAAGAAGGGATGGTATCGATGACCTGTTGGTTAAATGCTGTCTATTATTTTATTAATCATGAAAAAGAATTTGTCCTTCCGATAACAGAATCACAAGACGAAATTATCGCCGGTGAGACTGAAATACAGTGCCCCGTGTCTGATACGTTACAAACGAGTTATATGCCCGAGAAATGGGGTCTGGTGGATCAAAGTTCACAGGGATTTGCAGTCATCAAGGATATTAAGCCAGCATACAGTGTCAGGGTAGGTGACCTAATCGCTATCAGTATTCGTAAGAAAGGTGAAAAAAAGAGTACCCAGTGGATACTCGGGGTAATCCGGTGGCTGATGATCCGAGATGGCAAGGTTTTCAAGGTTGGTGTGCGAACACTCACTACACAGGCTAATCCTGTGGCTGTGCGATCCTGCAGTGGCAGCGCAATCGATACTCAATATCGCAGAGGAATACTGATAAGCGATCCAAAAAGCCCAGAAAAAACTAGCCTAGTCACCAGCCAAGGGCTGTACATCCAGGGTCGCGAACTAGAAATTGTCGATGACAACACCCGTACCAGAATACTTGCAGAGAACATTATTGAATCAACAACTGGCTTCGAATTATTTGCAATAAATCAAAAATAGCTCCTCCAAATTAATGGGCTCGTTTTATTTTGCTTTTATTATTTCCGCAATCGGGACGGCGAGACTTTTTTCGGTATATTCATGGTAGCAATCCAGCACATCATTTAACTTTTCTAGTGAAGCATCTGAATTGTCGCGACTCGCCTTGTTCGGTAATTGCCGGGGGATGATCCGATGTAAATCCAACACTGTAACCTGATCCATATCACGAGCTAGTATCCAATTGTCGTTATTAGTCCCATGCACCCATTGTGCAGACTGTAGGTACCCCATGATTTCATTGACCTGGTATTGCGGTGTTTTAATTCCATGTTTGCGCATATTGGAGTAAGTCAGCGTCTTACCTATCTTCTGCATCTCCCATAACAAATTGATAATCTGGTAGACGTCCTCGAAAGTCCACTGATGATCCTTCCTGCCTGACCGCTCTGAAGCAAACCGAAATGATGACAAACAAAAGGTGATGTGCGCCCCGAGCAACAATATCACCCACGAAACATATATCCAGATCAAGAAGATCGGAATTATTGCAAGCGCTCCGTAAATAGTTTGAAAACCGGGCATGGCCTTGCCGTAAAATCCAAATCCATATTTTGCCAGCTCGAATAGGATGGCAGCAATCACGCCACCTATCAGCGCATGCCTTCGTAAGACAAAACAATTCGGAATTAGAACATAGAAAATGGTAAACGCAGCTGAAGTAGTTAGAAATGGCAACCACGACAACAATTGTTCTTTCAAACCGAAGCTAGAATCAACCCCGCTTATAGCAGGTAGTGCCAGAATATACGAAGATGAAAACAGACCGATACCCACAAGCAGCGGTCCCAAGGTCAAGATTGCCCAATATACTAGGAAACGAGATACTGGGTTAGGTCGATTACGCACATGCCAAATAGAATTAAGTGCGTTATCAATGGGAGCCATTAACATCAATGCAATTATGAATAACATGGTCAAACCAGTGATTGTGAGTTGAGATGCCTTATCAGAAAAGCGGCCGATATAATCCAGCACAGATTCGCCAAAAGAAGGGACAAAGTTACTAAATATATAGGACTGCACCTTATCACCGAGTTGATCAAACACCGGTAACCCACCGAGAAAACCAAACATCACTGTTATCAATGGCACCAGGGATAAAAGTGTGGCATAAGCAAGGGATGAGGCGATCTGCAATCCTCGCTGTCCATAAAATTGCCGGAAAATAGCGGATAAAGAAGAATAACCATTCTATTCCCAATTGAACCCGCCGTAAGTATTTTATATTCATAAATACAAGATAGAAGAATAAAGATAAAGTGATAAAACCTAATCTCGGTCTATAGGATAGAATAACATCAATAATCCGCAGGAGGTGTCAATGCCAGTCAAGCTTTATTACAATCCACGGTGTTCTAAATCACGCCAAACACTGTCGCTAATCCAGGAACAAGGTATACAACCCGAGATCATTGAATATCTAAAGGACACACTGACAACCGACGAAATCCAGACGATCCTAAAGCTGCTGGATCTGTCGCCTCGGCAATTGATGCGCAAGGGTGAACCAATCTACAAAGAAAAGAGTCTCGATGATCCTACTTTGACGGACGATGAACTGATTGAGGCCATGATTGAAAATCCTATCTTAATTGAACGGCCGATATTGATTGCTAACAAAAAAGCCGCGCTCGGCAGGCCGCCCGAGTCTGTGTTAAAAATCCTGTAAGCATGAGCGAGATCCTTGTCTTATATTACACTCGCCACGGCAGTTTGGCAGAGATGGCAAATCAAACTGCTCGGGGCATCGAGTCAGTGGAAGGATGTATCGCACGTATCCGTACGGTGCCGCCAGTCTCGACTGTCGCCGAATCTATAGAACCAGCTATTCCTGATTCTGGACCACCCTACGCTACCCATGAAGACCTAAAAGAGTGCCAAGGTCTTGCACTCGGGAGTCCTACTCGTTTCGGTAATATGTCTGCAGCACTAAAATATTTTCTCGATACGACTTCTGACTTATGGGTATCGGGTTCATTGATAGGCAAACCTGCCTCAGTGTTTACCTCATCAGCTAGTATGCATGGTGGCCAAGAGTCGACGTTGCTCTCAATGATGACCCCATTGTTACATCACGGGATGATTATTGTCGGGCTACCCTACTCTGAACCCGCGCTGATGAACACCGCTTCTGGTGGCACACCTTATGGCGCAAGCCATGTAAGCGGACAGGATAATAATGCGCAGCTTAGCAATGAGGAGAAGCAATTATGTTTTGCCTTAGGCAAAAGATTGGCCGAGCTAACCTGCCTGATCATAAATAAGTAGATAAACTAGTGCTTAACTAACCTCATCTAACAATTTCCTAACGAAAGGTATAGTCAACTTTTTCTTTTCAGACATACTTGCATTATCCATCTTGTCTAACCAGTCAAATAGGCTGAACATATCCCGCGAAATCCGTTTCGATAAATACGCAATTACATCATCAGATAATTCGATACCTCGACTCTTTGCTCGTTGTTGCAATACTTGCAACCTGTCTTTTTCGTCTAAACTAGTCACGTGATAGGTAACACCAGACGCAAGTCGTGATTTCAAATCCTGCAGGTTTATTGCGAGACCTTTCGGACTATTACACGCAGATACAACTAGAGTATGGTCATTCTCCTGTATCCCATTATACAAGTTAAAAATCGCTACTTCCCATTCCCGATCTAATGCCCCCTGATCCACATCATCAAGACATACGATATCCATAGTTTCCATCCCAGTCAGTAGCTCAGGAGAAATGAGAGATTTTTCTTTCAGTGGAATATATATGACCGAATTATGCAGAGACGATGCCAGTGTACAAAGCGCCTGCAGTAAATGGCTCTTGCCCGTGCCCTGCCCTCCCCACAGATATAGATTATCAGCCGTTCCTACCTCTGCGATCTGAATTAGATGATTAACAATCTGACTATTAGGTCCAGGCAAAAATAGATCGAAATTAAACCGATCGAAATTTGCAAATGGTAAAGGGATCTGTTTGGCCATGTCACCGTATTATAAAGTGAATTAGGGCAATAACCGGTAAGTTATTCCACTAGCCTGATTGACAACTTCCAGAATACGTCCGAAGTTGATTGCCTGAGCTACTGACCGTTCTCCTCCGAGTGCAGTTATTCTGAAATCAACCCTACCCTCATCGACTTGGGTAACTTGCACATTATTTACAGTGCTCAGTGACTGCAAGTATTGCAGTGTCCGCGCATACTGATCAACTGTAAAAATATCAATGACCGTTACATCTAGCTCTCCCGATTCAGTATAGACTGCACTCTGGCCGAAACGGGAAGCAAGAATATCAGTAACACCATTAATTCCTTCTTCGAGCAATGCCTCAGTATACGCCCCTTCCGTAGTCCAAGTTGTACTGTCCTCACCAATAAAAACTGTCCAGCGTCCTTCCCAAATGCCGGGAGCAGATAATTCAATCCGACCAACCAAGATCGAATCTGCATGATAGCGACGCGATGCTTCGAATACCGGTAGTGTAAAGCCACCCCAGATATCACTTGCACGAATATTTGATGCGTCCTCCAGATCGAACAACGGAAATATCGGCGCTATGCCTCTTGCACTAGCAATATCATCAAGTGTTCTGAAAAACTCAGGATTGTTCTCCAGGTCAAGTATTTGTCTGGATGTCTCGTCTTGCATGGCTATCCACACCAGTACCGATGGTCGCTCCCTGCTCCAAACCGGTATACCAAGATCACGCAGGGTGTTATTCAAATTAGCTTCATCGAATTGCACACCGAGTTTCAATCGAATAGGTATATTACCTAATTCGTCCACTACACCCCTATCCTCCAGGTAGCGATATTGAAGCACAAAATATTCTGCACGATCGATGATCGGTAATAACGCTAACCGGCCAGGGGCATTACGGTCACCTGTTAATTTTATTAGTACCGCTCGCATGGCGAATTTTATGGCTTGTTGACGACTATCTACCTGCTGATTTGCTACTGGCACCTGTGCTTCATACAAACCGGGCACTTTAACCGCCGTTGCGGTAACCGGCATGAGTATCAGGGTAAAAACGATAATCAGGCAACGCAATTTCATAGTTCGCAAACTATTCAACTGAGTGTCACAAGTCAAGGATTGCTACATCACGCCTTGCTCTATACTATTATCTTTCATGGCAAACAAGATTAATCAACCTATAAGCTATTCCGATGCTGGCGTTAGTATTAAGCGTGGCAATGCTTTGGTAGAGCGAATTAAACACCTTGCAAAAAGTACAGACCGAGCCGGATCAATGGGCAGTATTGGGGGATTCGGTGGCCTATTTGATTTATCTGAATTGAATTATAAAAACCCTGTCCTAGTCTCTGGGTCAGATGGTGTCGGCACAAAACTAAAACTAGCAATCGAGTCTAATCAACACGATGGAATTGGTGTTGATTTGGTAGCCATGTGTGTAAACGATCTGCTTGTCCTTGGCGCAGAGCCTCTGTTTTTTTTAGACTACTACTCAACTGGTGAACTGGATGTAGATGTAGCCGAATCCATAATTAAAGGTATTGTTCAGGGTTGCAGTTCAGCCGATTGCGCGCTAATAGGTGGTGAAACAGCCGAGATGCCAGGGATGTATCATGGCAAAGATTACGACCTGGCCGGTTTTTGTGTCGGTATAGTAGAAAAAAATAAGATCATCGACGGATCAAATATCAAATCAGGCGATGCCGTTATCTCACTGGGTTCAAGTGGTGTACACTCCAACGGTTTTTCATTAATAAGAAAAATATTATCAGAAACAAACACCACCATAACGGATCAAATTGGTGGTGGACGGTTAGTCGATACATTATTGGAACCTACCCGCATTTACGTTAAGCCGGTACGAAAATTACTCAAAAACTCTAACGTAAATGGCATAGTACATATCACTGGAGGGGGATTAATTGACAATATACCTCGGATCCTTCCAAAAAATGTACAAGTCAATGTTGATACCAGCACATGGGATTGGCCAGAAATATTCCAATGGTTGCAAAAATCCGGGAATGTCTCTACCGTCGAAATGTACACTGTTTTTAATTGCGGGATTGGAATGATCTTGATTGTTGATACTTCTGTTTGTGATGAAGTGATTGAACTTTTAAGCCAACAGGGAGAAAACGCATGGAAGCTCGGCGAGGTCAACATCAGAGAAGATTCAGACTCTCCTCAAGTTACTTTTGCCTGACCTTTTCCTGAACTGCAGAAAGAATTCCTCTGAGGATATTATATTCATTCTGGTCCAGTGCTGACCGATTGAATAATTGTTTCAGCCGGCGCATTAACTTTCTTGGTTTTTCAGGGTCGAGAAATTCGATTTCAATAAGACATTGTTGGAGATGTTTATATAATTTATTTAATTCTTCATTGGTGATAGTTTCTGACATATCAATTAATTTTTGGTTAGCACTATCATTAGCTTTACTAAATTTGAATAACTCGTAACAAATTATTTGTACAGCTGAAGAAAGATTTAAAGAGGAAAAATCATCACTCGTTGGTATCAGTATCATTTTGTTACAAATATCCAGTTCTTCGTTTGATAGACCTGAGCTTTCCCGGCCAAATACTATTGCTACTTGTGATTCGTTCCTGACACACTCCAGGATATCAGTTATAACTATGTCAAGTGGCAATACCGGGCAGGACAAATTGCGTAATCTTGCGCTTGTTCCAATAACTAATACACAATCATTCACTGCTTCAGACAGGCTTTGATGCCCCTGGACATAAGAAAGAATGTCGTCAGCACCTGCAGCACGTGCCGTAGCCTCAGCATTGGGAAATAATTTGGGTTTAACAAGATGTAATCTTGAAAAGCCCATGGTTTTCATTGCCCTAGCAGAAGCGCCAATGTTCCCAGGATGGGTTGTTTCAACTAAAACGATCTTAATGAACTCTAAAGAGTTTCTCATCATATTCATAAGAACATATTAATTATTATTGTTACAATGATTATGTAATCTCCTGCATCAATAATAATATCGGTAAAGTTTTACCTGCAAAATAACATTAAGAAGCTCAAGCACTAATCATTATAAAAATATTTTCAAGTATTTCTTTTACAGATGATATACGAATGCATTAATACAATACAGAAAGCATTCTGTTAACAAAGTTTAATAACGAGGCGAATATATTATGCATCCAATGTTAAACATCGGTATTCAGGCAGCACATGCGGCTGGAGATATTATAATTCGTAACATGGAGCAGGTTGCAGACGTTCCTGTAAATGAGAAAGGACTCAATGACTATGTCTCTGAAATTGATAAAATAGCTGAAGTAGCAATCATCGATACCATCCTCAAATTCCATCCTGAACATAGCATAATAGCGGAAGAAAGTGGGGAGCGAGGAAGCGGAGAATACCAGTGGATTATTGATCCATTAGATGGCACAACCAACTATCTACACGGCTTTCCCCAGTTCGCTGTTTCTATTGCACTTAGACATAAAAATACACTTGAACAAGCAATTATTTATGACCCCCTGCGACAGGAACTTTTTACTGCTACGCGCGGTAATGGAGCCCATTTAAACAATAGAAGAATTCGTGTAAGCAACAGAAAGAATTTAAATGGTGCCTTATTAGGAACAGGATTTCCGTTTGGGGATAGCGATAAGCTTGAATCTTTTGTCCAAACATTTCGAGCAATTTTTCCGCTGACTGCAGGAATCCGAAGAGCAGGTGCGGCTTCTTTGGATCTTGCCTATGTTGCCTGTGGTCGGCTCGATGGCTTCTGGGAGCTTGGTTTAAAGGAATGGGATATTGCAGCTGGCGCATTGCTGGTCGCCGAGGCTGGTGGTTTTATTACCGATATCTCAGGAAGCGAGAGTTTTCTGGACGAAGGAAGTGTAATCGCAAGTAATGTCAAATTACATGCTACATTACTCGATATAATCAATCGGAGTTAAATTTCACCAGTACGGTAGTCGCAAGTCTGCATCCCGAAACTATTTAGAGTTGTAAATTTTTTTCAGCTTTTGTATGGCCACCATATTGCCAGGTTGCAACTGTATTGCTCTTCGGAAATGAAATTCAGCTAACTCGGTATCACCATTGTTTGCATAACAAATTCCTAAGTTATTATGGGCTTCAGATGAGTTAGGCCACAGATCGACAACACGCTCCCAATATGTCACTGCTACGTCATATTGTTGCAAGCTCATGTAAACAGTAGCAATGTTATTGTTCGCATCGAAATCATCTGGGTTGATTTTCAATGCGCTTATAAAATATTGTATCGCTTCTTCATACGGCTTAAGCCTCATATTGACAATGCCGAGATTAATCTATGGCGCGATGTAGTCAGACTTTATTTGAATAGTCTGCCTGAGATGGAAGACAGCCTTTTCATAATCACCACGTAAAACAAACTCTGCACCCAGATTATTATGTGCGATCCATGCATTCGGGTTTTTGCTCACAGTATCATTCCACAAGGTAATTGTATCATTATAAATATGACTCTGGTTCCATACTAATATGCAATATAAAATCAGTGGCAAGCTCAAAATTTTCTGTGATAGGTATCTTCCCGTACCCATGCTACTTTGATTCATCCAAGTAGCGGACAGTTTCGTAGCAACAGCAACAAATAGAGTAATTGGGCCGATGCTTGCCAAGTACTGAAAGTGATCTGCAACGTATGTATATCTCATCGTAAAGTAATCGATAAAACCCAGAGCTGGTAGCAAGGTTCCAGCAAAAAACAGCATGGCAACCAGGGGACCTTTGCCAAGTTTTTGACGAAAGAGCCATAGCGCCACCAGTGACATGATACAACTCACAGGAATGAGCAGTTGCAACGACAGATAATCGTTAATATCCCAGATCGGATAGACAAAACTTAACTGTATCGGAATGAGCAATTTGCCGAGATAAAACCACAGGGCCCAGCCGGCCATGACAAACCGCTGCAACATTGACAATGACCATTCCACCTCAGTACTACCAACAACCAAAGTATGCTCTACCCAAACGGTCATTCCTGCTAGGCTGGCACCCACTAAAAAGAATGGTAGTAACTTGATCAGCAGATTCCCGTCTATTCTTCCACCACAATAACAATAGCAAAACCGCTGGCAATGTGCAGGTTACGGTCTTGCTTAGCAAAGCAAATATAAACAGCAACAGCGATGCAAAATAACAAGCTTTTTTAATCAGCAATGTACCATTGCATGATATTGGGTCTTCTTCCCTGAAACCGTAGTGGCGTAGGAACATGTACACTGAAGAAAGATAAAAAAACCAGAAAGGACATTTTTCCGCTCAGTAATCCATGCAACAGACTCAACATGGACCGGGTGCAGTAAAAAAAATGCTGCTACCATACCAGCACCAGGGATACACAGTAAACGCAGTACACGCCAAAGCACGAATGTGCCTGCCATGTGCAACAGAATATTATTAATGTGATACCCCAAAGGCTCCAGTCCCCACATGTGATACTCCAGCCAAAAACCACTGAACAGCATCGGATAATAATGAGGATTGTTCTTCGGAATGAACCATATATCCAGCAAACCATGCCAGCTCTGCAATGTGATGTTATTAATCAGATAGAGATCATCATCCCAGATAAACCCTCCTTGCATCGCTGGGGAATAGGCAATAACAAAAATGATAGATATCACTGAAATACAAGTAATGTAACGATGCATAATTGAATTAAGTTCTTATTCTGATTCGATTCAGATTGATGATTAATGCATAACATATCAGGGTCGGCCCTCATGACATGGGACCTGTTCAAGCGTTTTTGTTTTGCTTCTGTTGATATTAATCATGCATCATATTCGAAAAACAGTATTACCATGACTGGCTTTTTTCTGCGATATTAAGTTTGGTCAAGCGATGCTTTCAGCATAGTTGCAAAAACCTTGCCTTGATCTCGCCATGAAGGACATTTAATTCTACTAATTTCGGAGGGGTGCATTTTGCTTTTAATAACCGTAACTAAGCTTTGTGGATCTTCGGAATCGTATAAACTGTTCGTCCCTGACAGAAGCCGTGCCATCGAACCCACATTGGCTGAAATGACTGGGATACCGCAAGCAATCATTTCATACGCTTTTTGTGGGAAGCAATACTTTCCAAATTCAGTAGCCTTGTTACATATTACTCCTACATTAAGCGAATTGAAGAACAATGGGACCATGTGATAATCAAGGTTTCCCAGATAATGGACCCGATCCATATCAGGCAGCGAGATAGACTCATTTAGTGGGCCGGCGAGTAGTAGTCTAACGTCCGGATATTCGTTCGAAAGTATTTCAAAGGCCCGATACAACGTACCAACATCTCGGTCTCGATGCAGTGCTCCTGCCGTACCGATATAAAACCCCAATTCAGGCAGCCCTAGTTTATTTCTAGCAAGGGTACTATCAACTGGTTTGAATATATCCAAGTCTACGGCATTCTCTAAAACTGTCACTTTCTCTTCTGGTTTATATTTGGCACCAATGTACCGCTGCAACTCATTTGATACTACTGAGATCGATCGTGCTTTTTTTACGGCATTAGCGAACAGAATCTTACTTCCGGGAATTTTCATTGCCGGATAACTGTCAAAATTATCATACAAGTCTAAACAATATGGCAGTTTGTGCTTCCGTGCTAACTGTGAGGCTAGTATTGCATGAAACAGGTCAGATGCTCCCACGATTAAATCAGGTCTGAAGGAAGTAATTACTCTAGACAACCGATGGTAATGCCTAACTAATCCAGTTAATGGGTTAAACCCGGTAAAGTATGATTCCCACTCAATGTTACTCGATAACGTAACGCGTAATTCGGGATTATCAACCTTTCGATAACTGATACAAATACACTTTAATTGCATTTCATCATTTGAAATGTGCAATGGTAATTCATAAAACCTGCCATAACTATCAGCTAGCAAGTCTTTATTTATATACAGACGCTTGGTGATAAATAAGATTTTCAATGCTTTTGAAGGAAAGTAAAAATTTTATACACTTGCAAATTATAATTTAGCATTTAACACTGATCTAAACACCCCCATGTAATACCCTATTGCCCTGGCGGTTATACATACGAATTCTCGAATACTGTTGCAAGAAAGTATCCGAGAACGAACTAGACTGAAAAGTCCCATCTCCTTTTTCAAAAAGTTTTTGTCAACATACCTCTGATGCACACCGGCTGTGTACCCACCAAGGCAACAACGTCGTATTGCATTGCTAAACCTGAGATTGTTTTTGTTATATTCATGATAAGCAATACTTGATGGCAGATACATTCTGTCTTTCGATATAGGACCACTTAATTTTTGCAGGAACACCGCTTCATCACCAACTGGAAATCTCGTGCCTGGACCAGCATTTTCTGGCCATGGTTGCCGAATTGATTTCAGGAGTTTTGTACGCACCGCGATATTCGGACCAACAGGATACTCATTCACACCAAATACTATCTCTGTTTCACCAAAATCCTGTTCTGACAATAAAATAGTTTTCAGGTTAAAGGACCGACTGATCCATTCTGGAATTATGTCATCATTAACCAGTATCCTGCCTCCAAAAATATTTATTTCTGGCATGCTTTTCGCCGCATCATAAAAGGCATTCAGCCAATTACTATCAGGCACGATGTCATCATCAGCGAATATAATCAAATCTCCCTTCGCATCCAATATGGCCTGATTCAATGAGCGGCTCTTGCCCTTATCTGCTACATGTATCACCTTTAACGGCAATCGATGTCTAAAACTATCCAATAATTCTTCTGTACGATCGATAGTACTATTATCAGCAATAATAATTTCAAAAGGGACCTCACAGACCACTGATTCCATGCTGGTCAGAAATTTTCTTATGAATAAGTCCCGGTTTCGGCTGGCAAGGACTACACTAATCTCCGGTGTTTTCACGATCTACTCTTCTTTTTATACTATAAAAAAGATTTTATTCCTATCTCCTACGCCAACAATAATATTATCATAATCTCTATTAGTATATCCCCGGCAATATTTTAAATTCTATAGCTTGTCTTATTGAATAAATTTAATTGTTTTGTTTTTTAAATATTTTTTGTTTAAAAAAATTAACTCGTATATAGTGCGTCGATAAGGAATATAAAATAACCAATAGAGCTTATAAATTAAATACCATAGAATTCCACAACAATTCTTGAAGTGGACCAATCGTTCCTCATCATATCGGGTTTTAAAACCCATCCAATCTCTAATCGAACTTACACCAACTTGGCGCATTACTGAAAGAATAATATCAACTGATCTAGAACTCGCACCATAATTATAAGCACGTAAAATTAAATCGTAATCAAAATAAATCCCGAATGATTCATCTAGTTTTCCAGGCTTAAGTAAAAGTTTCCTGGAGATAAGTTGTCCTTGATGGCATGATCCCATTTTGTATTTTGTTATATTTCCAAATGCATGATTTAATGAAATTAATTCTCTACCATCTGGATAAGAATACAATACTTTGAATATAAATATATCAATACCATTTTCGAGATGTTCTGATACTCTTTGAAGGGCAGTATTATTTATTAAATAATCATCAGAATTAATAAACAGAATATAATCGCCTGTCGCAATATCGATTCCTTTATTCATTGCTTCAGCAATTCCTCCATCTGGCTCTGACATCCATTTATCTATAGTTGAATCATGGTGCTTTATAATATCTAATGATTTATCAGTAGAGTTACCATCAATCACAATAAACTCTTTGTTTTTATATGTTTGATTTTTAACACTAAGGATCGTTTATTCAATATATTTTTCAGAATTTTTAGAAACAGTTATAATTGATATTCGTATTTCAGACATTTATATAATTCTTAATATAAGTTTATGTAAATAGCTATATATAATAATGCTTAATCAGCACCAATATTAATAATTTAATTCATTTACATATGAAAATACGCTTTGTCCATATTCCCAAAACGGCTGGCACCGCATTTTCATCTTTATTATCAAATGTTTACAAAGGAAATTGGTTTAAATTTTCAGGGGATATAGAAAATGACTTAATAAGATTTAAAAATCTAAATGAATATGAAAAAAACTGCATTATCGGAATACGCGGGCATCAACCCCTATTGACTGGGGTTGATATTATCGACGTTTTGCCTACAGTTACATTTTTACGAGACCCAGTAGAACGCGTTATGTCTTTTTGTCAGCTCGTCAGTGAAGGGGAAAGCCCTCAATTGTTAGAACAATACCACCCGAAAAATTTTCAATAGAGTCATTTCTGTATTCAGAAAATGCTGAATTATGTAATGACCAAACGCGATTGATATTTGGTAACTGAGAATTCCCAGACCAACTAGACATGCCTGACAATGAGGCTGCTGAATTAGCGTTTAATAAATTGTATAAATACTGTGTCGCTATTGGTATACAGGAAAATTTTTTGCTTAATTTTAGCCACATAAGTCGAATTTTAAAATTGCATTCTTTGCCTAAAATAACTTGGCATAACGAAAAAAACAATTCTTCATCAATATTATTTCAGAAAGAACACATTGATTACATTAAAGCTATAAATGAAGCTGATATATACCTACGTGAATTCAATTTGTAAGTGCAACTCAATTAGGTGGCACGAACGGCAAGCTGCGGAGCATCCTTACCTTTCGTGCCAGCAAGAAAGAGAGGCACAGATGAGACACTACGCACAGCTTACCGAGCATCAACGTTACCAGATTTACGCCCTGATGAAAGCAGGACATACACAAACGGAGATAGCCGCCTTGATAGGCGTGCATAAATCTACTATTAGCCGTGAACTCAGACGCAACCGTGGCTTGAGAGGCTATCGACCCCGCCAAGCTCAGTTGCTCCGGCAAGCGCGTCGAGAAGCCAGCCAACAACAGCGACTCCCCACGACCTTGTGGGAGCGAGTAGAGGTCTGGCTGCCGGACGAATGGAGTCCTGAGCAAATCAGTGACTGGTTGCATAAACGAGAAGGTATCGCTCTGAGTCATGAATGGATCTATCACTACATATACCAGGACAAGGCAGACGGCGGTGAGCTGTACCGGTACTTGCGTTGCCAGAAGAAACGAAAGAAGCGTTATGGTAGTTATCAACGTCGTGGGGTTCTGGTGAATCAGGGCAGCATTGATAAGCGTCCAGCCATTGTGAACAGGAAGACACGCATCGGTGCCTGGGAAGTGGACACCGTCATCGGCAAAGGCCATCGACAGGCGCTGGTCGCCTTGAGCGAGCGCAAGTCGATGTACACCTTGATTGCACAGGTGAAACGACGAACTGCCTCTGCCGTCAGGCAAGCTATCGTGCGATTGTTGTCTAATATGAAGGCGTCGGTTCACACGATCACCTCGGATAATGGAAAAGAATTTGCTGAGCATGAGGTTATTGCTCAACAATTGAACGCGGGGTTCTATTTTGCACATCCTTATGCCTCCTGGGAACGGGGTTTAAATGAAAATATCAATGGTCTCATTCGACAGTACTTCCCAAAGAAAATGGACTTCAGCACGATTACACAAAAGCAGTTAAACTTGGTCATGAAAAAACTCAATCACCGTCCCAGAAAAACACTTAATTCAAAAACACCACATGAAGTCTTTTTTAACATCAACGTTGCACTTCAAAGTTGAATCCGCGGAATTATTGTGCCAAAAGTTGAATAAAAAATACCTTGGTAAGTAAATTCACCTGACCCAAGTAAAATATACTTAAATGCCTCAATAATGTGCGCCATTGGATTCAATAAAATTAATATCCGATATTCACTCGGGACAATGCTCAATGGATATATAATTGGTGTTGCATACATCATAAGTTGAACACCAAATTTTATAACAAATTTTAAATCCCGATACTTCGTCGTTAATGAGCTAAATATAATTCCTGCGCCGCATCCTAGCAACCCCATAAGAATTACAAGATATGGGATTAAAATTAATAACATTATATTTAGTTTAAAATTTATCCCTTTATTAAAAAAATAAAAATACAACATTAAAAATAATAATGACTGAATTATACGCTTAATAAATGCAGAAATGAATTTTGATGACGGAACTATCAGCCTTGGAAAATATACTTTTCCAAAAATGTAAGTATTCTGAAAGAAGGTGTCAGATGTTTGCCCGAAGCATTCAGAAAAATAATTCCACATAATTATACCCGCTAAATAAAATAACGGTGGAGGAATACCATCTGTAGGAATTTTTGCAATTACTGAAAATATTACAATATAAACTAACATGGTTAAAATAGGCTGAACGAAATACCAAATTGGCCCAAATATTGTTTGTTTATAAACTGTAATAATATCTCTTTTCACAAACATAAAGTGGAGATCTCTATAGTTCCATAATTCTTTAAAATTAATTTCTAGCAAGTTCCTTTTTGAATTGATTACCTTGTTCCAATTTTTTTATCATTTTCTTTCATATTAAATATAGAGAAATTTTTACCACGCTACCGCCCTGCAATACCATCTAAAGTTTCGCATAAAATAGCCACATGACGGCTTATTAATTTGAAAGTATCTATTATGTTTTTATTGTGATTGCCATAGCAATAAACTGGGCTTCTGTTTAAACAGATGTTCCATATTATTAAATTCGGTTTCATTCAAAACCAGAGTGCGAATTTTTCTTCCTATATATTTTTCTGTTTTCGCAACTAGATCTTGCAGATTTTCACGGTCTATATCACCGACTAATACCAAATCGACTAATCCTGTGTCTTTGCCCTGGGCATAATCACCTAGTAGCATGGCTAGTCGTAAATCACCCAATCTATTTATAATGCTATCCAGTATGCGATCCATACCCAGTGACTTTCCTACCATTGAATGCAGTTCAGGGTAGAGCGAATGATCCTGATTTGCTCTGTAGTTAATCTGCCTCCCTTCTTTTTCAGTATGAAGTAATCCAGGAGCAGTCAGTTTTTTCAATTCCTCACTGACCTGACTAGATGAGGCTTCTAGTTCATTGGCCAATTCTCGGATATACGCTCGCTCTCCTGGATTGAGGAATAATCGCATCAGGATACGAATACGCATTTTTGAGGTAATTAGGCCATCGAAAATAGACATGGGCATCAATCTAGTTTGTTCTATTAAATAGAACGACATACTATTTATTTTGAATCATCAATAAGTTCTGAATATAGCTGTGACTGGTACCACATTCATTTATCTGAAAAAAAGAATATCTAGAATAATCTCATAACTAATTGATAAATATAGGCTTGCTTAGCTACTAATAGCACTAATTTCCGAAATATCTTTGTCACCGGAGGTGCTGGTTATATTGGTAGTCGTACCTACAAGGCATTATCCCGATCAGGATTTAAGCCTATAACACTCGATAATCCATCTAGAGGTAATGAATGGGCAATTAAGTGGGGATCACTTGAAACTGGCGAGAGATAAGACTCCAGCTGACTCGATTCGGTCAATGAAATAATTAGTCATATAAATAAATTTACCGGGAATGTATCTAAGAATTCTTATGTTTGTGAATTAGCTGGAAATATTTTTCGCCAATAACTTTCTGATTAAAACGCAAAAGTACTTTTTCACGGCCTTTAGCTGCCATCTGTCCTCTCTGCACAGGGTTATTGATCAGAAAGCATATTTTTTTCGAAAGTGCTAAAGCATTACCTGGTGTTACTAATATGCCAGATTTCGTGTCTATCACATCCTTGATTGCTTCAAGAGACGATGCAATGACTGCACATCCACAACTCATCGCTTCAATAGTGACTAGCCCCAGTCCTTCCTGGTCTCCCGATGAAGCAATGATTGAAGGAACCAAAGCAATACTTGCCGATGAATACAAATATGGGAGTTCATGATGCTGGACGCTACCATAAAACCTCACATTTTTATCTAAATTTAATTTCCTAGACTTCATTTCAAGTGAGGCTCGTAATGGCCCATCACCCGCTATCAATAGATTAATATTAGGGATTGCCTTAATAACTTCGACCATTGCCTCAAGCAAGTAAGCTACACCTTTCTTTTCAACTAAGCGTCCAACGAATATCAGTCTGTTATCATCTCTTCTGAGGCCTGATACTGGCCTGAATTGATTATCCATATCAACCCCCATAGGCATGATATTTATTTTTTCTTTTAATATCCCCATTAAGGTCAACTTCTTTTTCATGGCATTACTAACTACACAAAATTGATCACATCTATTAATTGTCCATTTTTTTATTTTTCTAAATATAAAA
Source organism: Gammaproteobacteria bacterium (assembly GCA_965226155.1). Classification (GTDB taxonomy): domain Bacteria; phylum Pseudomonadota; class Gammaproteobacteria; order Eutrophobiales; family Eutrophobiaceae. The sequence goes on along the minus strand of OZ245331.1, from coordinate 1,417,505 downwards.
TTATCAAGCGTATATAAGTCTCCACCATGCGATGTACAAATAAGAGGTGTGGCCTGCACGCCAGGTAAGCCATTTGCTATTGCGCAGATAAATCCCTGAGGAATTACCCAATGTGCGTGAATTAATTGATACTTATCTGACTTCAGTCGCCTGTATACTGCTATTGTCTGGAAAAATAGCAGGAAAGGTATGAGTATATAATTCAATGGGTTTTTTTTAAGGTTTGCCATGATGCCGCCGGAATAAGTCAGCTTCTGAAGAAAGCTGATAAAATATTGATAACGATATACAGTTAATCCTTCTGGTGTTTCTTGTTTTTTTTCGCCTTGGGCATGTGGGGCAAGTACTTCAACTTGTATTCCTTTTTTGTGCAGAAATTGACACAAGTCAAAAACAAATGTTGGTTCTGTATCTGCATGCCATCTTGGAAATGTTGAGGTAACAACTAGAACTCGCATAATCCCATCTTCCAAACTAATTATTAGTTGCTAAATTTTTTAACTTCTGTTAGATGATAACGGTAAGGCATAAAATCATCCTGCTTAAATAATTTTCCAAAGACAAAAGCACATATATTAATAATCGGGATAAATGCTGGAAACAATAAAATAATTGCACAACCTGGGTGTCGGTTTTCAAATAATGTAAAACCTGTCTTGCACATCGCTAGATTTAATAACAAGCCGGATGTTTCAAATGAGTTCCCTAGAGAATCTTCCTTTTCTATAGTCAAATTATTTTTTTCTAGTGAGTTTCGAAGGCCACAAATTGTCCAGCGCTGGAAGTCATGTGGCGCATCATGTATTGGGTACATAAACGGAACGTTTAAAATTAATTTACCTCCTTCTGATAATACTCTTGTTATCTCCTGAATACATGATTCTGGATCCTTTACATGCTCAATTACATCCAAGACTAATACTGCATCAATTGAACTTTTCTTGATGGGTAATTGTTCAGCATTACCATAGATATCTGGTTTGCTATTATATAATGTTAATGCAGTGAAATAATCAAGTCCTATATATTGCACATCGTTGCTTAAGTATTGTTTGACAAATTTATCGGTACAACCGATATCAAGAACAGTTCCATGTAATGACTCAGTTATATCCCGTAAAAACTTCCCCTTTTCGCCATTAATTAACCATTGAGGGTGGAATGGTGTATTAGAAAGAAAATGGATGGCTTTTTTATCTCACTTATTTTCACTAGATTCGGCTACCATCGCGATGATTCAATAGATGCACATAATTAGTTGATGATAACGCAATGTTTGAATTAATAATGTAAAGCTTTTACAGTGATATTCCCATCGACACTACTGCTTATCCCTATCTCTGTAAAATAACATTGTTAATTGTTCGGATACTATCCCGATAAAGAATACTAGTATTGATGTAGTAAATAACAATGCGCTCATATTGGTAAATCTGCCCAATGTTATAAATGTGTAGCCATAATATGAAAGACCTGCCATGAATATCATAAAACTGATTGGTGCGAAAAATTTAAGTGGGGAGTAAAGCGTGCCAATTTTAAAAATAATTAATAAAAATCTTATGCCATCTCGATGAGGGCGAATGTGGCTCGTGCCAATTCTTGGTTGGACGCTCACAGGAATATAACAAACAGAGTATCCAGCCCTAAAAAAAGCCATGGTAATTGTTGTGGGATAAGAAAACCCATTGGGCAGCAAATGGAGGTACTCACTGAATTTTACAGCCCTAACTGCCCTAAACCCGGATGTGAGATCCATAACTGGATGTGCTGTTATCCAGAATGCCAGCTTGTTAAAAATTTTATTTACAATCAATCTAAGTATATTAGCCTGTGCTTTATTAGATCGAGCACCAACTACCATGTCAAAACCGTCATTAATTTTTTCAAGCAATGTTGAAATATCTTTTGGTTGATGTTGCCCGTCTGCATCCATAAAAACGAGGGTATCACCTGTTGCTGCACGCGCTCCTGATTTTACCGCAGCTCCGTTACCCATTGTGTATTGATGAGTAATAAGGACTACTTTATACTGCTTACAGATTTCGGCTGTATGATCAGTCGAACCATCGTCAATAACGACTACTTCTGCATCAGGGTATATCTTTGTCAATTCCGGTAACAAATCTGATAAGGCCTTCGCCTCATTCATAGCGGGTAAAATAATGGATAGATTGCCCATATTATTCGGATAAACCAGACTTCTTTATGATCGTGAATTCAATTTGCAAGTGCAACTCAATTAGGTGGCACGAACGGCAAGCTGCGGTAGCATCCTTACCTTTCGTTCCAGCAAGAAAGAGAGGCACAGATGAGACACTACACACAGCTTACCGAGCATCAACGTTACCAGATTTGCGCCCTGATGAAAGCAGGACATACACAAACGGAGATAGCCGCCTTGATAGGCGTGCATAAATCTACTATTAGCCGTGAACTCAGACGCAACCGTGGCTTGAGAGGCTATCGACCCCGCCAAGCTCAGTTGCTCCGGCAAGCGCGTCGAGAAGCCAGCCAACAACAGCGACTCACCACGACCTTGTGGGAGCGAGTAGAGGTCTGGCTGCGGGACGAATGGAGTCCTGAGCAAATCAGTGACTGGTTGCTTAAACGAGAAGGTATCGCTCTGAGTCATGAATGGATATATCACTACATATACCAGGACAAGGCAGACGGCGGTGAGCTGTACCGGTACTTGCGTTGCCAGAAGAAACGAAAGAAGCGTTATGGTAGTTATCAACGTCGTGGGGTTCTGGTGAATCAGATCAGCATTGATAAGCGTCCAGCCATTGTGAACAGGAAGACACGCATCGGTGACTGGGAAGTGGACACCGTCATCGGCAAAGGGCATCGACAGGCGCTGGTCACCTTGAGCGAGCGCAAGTCGATGTACACCTTGATTGCACAGGTGAAACGACGAACTGCCTCTGCCGTCAGGCAAGCTATCGTGCGATTGTTGTCTAATATGAAGGCGTCGGTTCACACGATCACCTCGGATAATGGAAAAGAATTTGCTGAGCATGAGGTTATTGCTCAACAATTGAACGCGGGGTTCTATTTTGCACATCCTTATGCCTCCTGGGAACGGGGTTTAAATGAAAATATCAATGGTCTCATTCGACAGTACTTCCCAAAGAAAATGGACTCCAGCACGATTACACAAAAGCAGTTAAACTTGGTCATGAAAAAACTCAATCACCGTCCCAGAAAAACACTTAATTCAAAAACACTACATGAAGTCTTTTTTAACATCAACGTTGCACTTCAAAGTTGAATCCGCGGATGTTAACTGATTGCATGAATTCATCTAGATAATGGTGGTATGGCAAATAATTTGAGTTAGACCTGGTAATCTGTATCAGTAATGACAAATTATTTAAATCTAATTTTCTACATTTCCCCTTAGCGGCATCAAGTACTAAGATATCCAGAGCAGAAATAGTATTCAGATCACCATTCCCGCTGCTTTCGGCCTCAGTATAATACCTTAACCAATCACCCTCCGTCACTTCCCTATCCAGATGACAACTTGTAATATTGATTTCCTGAATAACCGGGTAAAGACTCTCGGGTTTAATGTAATGAATATCGCTCAAAACAGATCTCGCATTATCATAATTCCCGTTTGCAACATACAAGCCTGCCAGGTCATTTTTGGCCCTGAATGATTGAGGATGTAATCTTACCCATTCAACAATCTGTATTTCCGGTTTAGACCACAACTGGACTTCCATCACAGTTACTAGAATAACCAGTACATAATATAGTGAGAAAATTGATGAAATGGTAACTTTATTCTTTACTAATTCGGTACCTTTTATCATTGCCCAACTAATAAAAACAGATACACCAAATAAAGGCAGATAGTTCCTATGCTCAAAATAAAGTTCCAGATTCAGGAAGCTGGATTCGAGTATATGCCCTGCAAAGAACCACAATATTGAAAAACTGACAATCGATGATCGTTTTCGCAAATTGAGGCTGGTAACAATGATGGCAAACAATACCAAAATGGAAATAATTGTTGATGGAGGATCAATTAGTCCACGTGATACTACATAGTCATCATGATACAGACCGAATGCTGAAGGGATCGGAAGTATCAAAATCTTAATGTAATCCAGTAGTACTCTGGGTTGGGTTAATAACCGCTCAATTAAACTGAAATCTCGGATCCGGTATCCGGATAGCGTCTCATTTATCCCCGCTAAAAGATAGAGACATAGGATGATCATAGGCATAACAAGAACCACAGCTAACCATTTGTTCCAAGCTGGGGGGCGGGGAAGATTTATAAGTAAAGTAAACTCAGCTATGAGTATTAATAGTGGAAGTAGCACACCATTTTCCTTACCTAACAATGCAAGCAAAGTTGCAGTCCATACAATGAGTGCCAGAAGGATATACTGCCTAATATTATCAACCATATTGACTCTTAACCTGATATGGAGATAACCAAGCAAGCCCAGCAATGAGAACAAAGCTGAAATCTGAGTCATACGCTGGACAACGTATAAAGTAGTAGAAATTTGAATAGGATGTAACAACCAAAACCCAGCTGTCGCGAGGCAGAAAAACTGTCTTTGCCTAATACTGCTGAAGACTATGCCGGACAATAAGCGACATATAAAAAATCAGAACACCGTTGATAAGGTGTAATAAGAGATTGATCAGCTTGAATGCAAAAGGATTGGCTGGCCAGTTCTCATATTGAAGTGCAAAGGTTAATAGTGACAACGGCCGCCCCGTAGGACCGGCGAAACCGGACTCAAAAATATATTGAAGATAACCGGATGTACTAATATCGGGGAGGTCCTTCAGATTGTACAAATCATCCAGAATAAAGCGGCTGTCGAGACCTGGCCCGTATACTAATACCGTAGTGCACAATAATGCCAGCAGGGAACTCGCCTCGAAAAATCGATTTAAGTTGAGTCTTGTTGACATCGGCTTGTCCTAACTCTACTTAAAAAAAAGGCCACCCGAAGGCGGCCTTTCTCAATACAATGCTTAAATAACTACTATTTACAAGCACCAGGCCGGTACTTACTTGCTATAGTGCCTCCATTACAGGTCCAGTTCAAGGCACCGTCGGTGGATCCCATGATAAAAGTCCCGTTTGCAATACTCGCATTAACACCCGTGGCCTTCATGGTGGCTGTCATGGTTACAGTTGCACCAGCACTAGCTAAGGCAATGTCATTTACGTACTTACCTGCAGTGGTAGTGCCGATAGCCGTTAGTTTGGCGGGCCAAGCACCTGAGTCCGAATAATACTCTGCCAGCCCGGTCTTGAACGATGAGGTTAATGACATCGCTTCAGTGACCTGAGCACGTGCTGTGTAATCCTGATAGGAAGGAATGGCGACTGCTGCCAGAATACCAATAATGGCTACCACGATCATCAATTCAATAAGCGTGAAGCCTTGTTGTAGTTTATTCATATTAATAATTCTCCTCGTAAAATTTACATAACAATATTAACTTGCGACGTAATGCAGGCTAGTAATTGTATTCTACCTGATTAACATCACAAGCTCCTAATGAATCAGTCTAACGAACACATCATTATGCCCAAAATAAACTGCAATCATCATACCAACAAATATAAAATTCAGTTTAATTAGTAGGTTAGAGATATTTGTTCATAATTGTTTAAAATATATAGGCGGTAATCGCTATCATTTTGGGTCAATACCTGACAATGTACGGCACTTCACCAAGTTTGATATTACATAATACGGAGTGATTTCCCCGTGCGATACATCATTCTCCCTATATTATTTATTCAATATAAATAGAGATAGTATTGTTTGTAATCATATTGCTTTAAATTTTTTATATGCATAAAACGCCATTTTAATTAACTGCCATCCATGTAAAAATCTGTGGATCTGTGTTTCGCCATATTGCCTTGAACTATATGTAATTGGAACTTCAACCAATTTGAAATTACATTTAGTCGCACCGAAAATAAGATAAAAATCACCAAATGGATCTTTTTCAAAAAAATCATTCATGCATGACTTTATTCTTAGATAATCATCCTTCCTCAATACTTTTATACCACATAAGGTATCAGTGTACCTTTGATTTAAAAGCCAGGTGAAAATTCTTGAGAAAAAATTATTGGCAATTAAATTCAGGAGTCTCATCGCCTGGTTATCCATAGGATAAACCAATCTGCTACCATTAATAAACTCGCCTTTGCCCTCTATAATTACATTCCAGAATTTGGTCAATTGTTCAGGAGGGACGGTTAAATCTGCATCAAGAATCATGAGAACATCGCCCGTGGCACAGTTAAATCCTGCAAATGTAGCGTCTGCTTTACCGATCCCGGGTTGCTCTATAACTTTAATGTTCCGGTTTGAGTAAACGTTTTTTATCCTGCGAATTTCTTCAAGAGTACCGTCTTCACTATAGCCTTCTACAAAAATTATTTCTGTATTACTACAAATATCTGGTATTCTTTTCACTACGTTTTCAATGTTTCTTTTTCATTCTTGCACGGAACAATAATTGAGCAGGAATTATAATCCAGGCTTTTATGATGCAAAGACCGACCAATCACGTAGTTCCTTAAACAAAATTTTCTAATTACTGGAAGCGTTGCAATATATTTATTAATTAGAGGTCCAACACCGCCAGCGCGTATTGGTAATAATTATCTCCAATCAAAAAAGACCTCATCAAAATCGGAAATTCTCATAAAGTTAATAATATCTTCAGTCATCAAATAATTTTGTTCAACTTGCTTCATTTTAAAACCGGAAATTTCAGCCAATTTCAAAATTGGCTCCCACAGGCAAGAATAATACGAAATAATAACTCGTGAATTACGGTGACAAATCGAGTGCAGTGACAAAAAGATTTTTTGGCAATCATCGAGTGATCCAATCGTATCTGAAAGAATAATATAATCAAAAGTCCCGCTTAATGATTCAATAACAGCCTCATCTTCAATATCTGCAACATGAAATTCCAACTGGGGAAATTTATTTTTTGCTATGCTGATCATATTACTACTAAAATCTATACCAACACCTCTTGCAGGCTTGAGGGATGCTAATAAATCACCAGTCCCGCATCCAAGATCAAGAATGTCGGAACCTTCTGGTATTAAATTGGAAAGATACTTTTCATCTTCTAGATGGAAATAATTATTCTTTTTTTCCACCTTAAACGGGTATCAGCAAACTCTTGTGAAAGATTTTGTATTTTTTCTTTTCTATTTGATATATGCACGCTTATACTTTTATATATGAGTGATAAAGATAGAGAATTATATATAATCTTGGTTTGCAGATGAATAACATGAAAAATAATTTTTACGGCCTAATATTTTGAGCTCTGATAATTATATTATTATGTTCTGGAATTTTCTTGCAAAGTCTAAATTTTAGATTTTCTGAATATAGATGACAATTACTATATAACTCTTAACCCGGTTATTTATCAAGGGTTAACTCTCGATAGTATAAAATGGGCATTTACAACTTTTGAAAGTTCATATTATATGCCCCTTACCAAGATTTCATTTTTAATTGACTCAAGTATCCATGGAATAGATCCATGGGGATTTCACTTGTCAAACCTGATACTACATATATTAAATTGTTTACTTGTTCTATATTTATTTTGGTTGTTATCAAATAATTTACTATTCAGCATTGTTACTTCGATAATATTTGCAATACATCCGCAACATATTGAAGCTTTTGTATGGATTGCAGAGAGAAAGGAAGTTTTAAGCTCATTCTTCGGGTTATTGTCTTTAATATTTTATGTGACTTACGCAAGTAAATTGCCAACTAATGAAAGCTATTCTCATGTATATCTCATGTCGCTTTTATTTTTTATTATTTCACTTCTTGCAAAACCGTCATGGATCATGATGCCGGGTATGCTTCTATTAATTGACTGGTGGCCGCTGAAAAGATTTAGGAATGAATCGATCAGAACTGTAATTATAGAGAAGATCCCTTTCATAATTATTGCTTTCTTCCTATCTACAATAATTCTTTACTCAGTATATTCGGTAAATTTATCAGACATGGGTGTATCAAATTCTGCTGAATCATTACCCTTTATTTAACGTCTTATAAATTCATTTAGTGTATATATTACATATTCATTTCTGACAATATACCCTGTTAATTTTCCGGTTTTCATGCCCTATCCCAATATAGAATTACCTATATGGAACACTGTTGTTTCTATAATATTAATAACTTTTATAACGTCAATTTGTATTTTAAGTAGAAAAAAGTTTCCGCAATTAAATTTCGGATGGTTTTGGTTTCTGGTAACACTAATCCCAATGGTTGGTATTATTTCGCCTGGTGAAAGTGTTTTTATTGCAAATAGATGGACATATATTGCTCATATCGGGTTTTTTGCAGGTATTATTTGGACTGTAACTTGCTATTATGAAAAACATCCTGGTAAGAAAATTTATATTAGAATTTTAACTATTCTCATAATCTTGATGCTTTCAATATCAAGCTGGGAACAAACAAAACACTGGAAAACCAGCGAGACGCTTTGGACACAGGCCATAAAAACATCAAATGGCAATCCTTTTGCACACTACATGCTTGGAACCTACTACCTAGATACAGAACAAACTGATGATGCCATACAACAATTCAAACAAGCATACAGACTTGACCAAAATGATCCGTATCATGCTCTCCAATTAGGTATTGCTTACTCTATTAAAGGAAATATAGATATAGCATGGGAATATTATGAAAAGATTATCAATACCGGTCCACCAGACATAAAATTACTGATCTTTATGGCAGAAAAATCAATGGATCAAAATAGACGACATACTGCCCTGAACTTTTTAATTGCGGCAACAAACTCTCCAGTTGAAAGTCATATTAATCAAAAATATAAATATTTAGCATTACTATATACCGGCCACGTATTAGTTTTGCTGGATTCTCCCGACGAAGCAATTAAATATTTTAAAAGATTTTTTGATTCTGACACTGCTAATAAGCAAGAACTTTGTATATTTGCGGTAGGTGAATTACGTAAAATTAGTAACCGTCTGGATCCCCCCTCGTTAGAGCTCGTAGATGAACTTTGTTCAGTGAAATAGCTAAAAATTTATTAGATCTTTTCTAACACAACCAGTACTCTTGTCGCAAATAGCAATGGAAAATTGTCACATAATTTGTCTATTTTCTTCATGTATTTATAAAATCCTTCAGGATATAACTGAATTCGGGGAACCCCCCACAAGTCACATACGATATTGCAGACAGTCTGATTTTATTAACAATATTCCACTCATCATTTTGCTGTATCCATTTATTGTTAAAAAAATTCTTGTTGCATTCCCTTGGGCAGCATAATATTTAAACTGGTTTGAATTTTTTACTTCTGGAGGCATATACCAATTTATTATTATTGTGAGCCAAATCGGTTCAGCATGGGCTAACCCGTATACCAAAAATCCCGGAATACTTAATGCTGGTTCAAAAATTAGCACCCTTCCCGAAGGAACCAACACACGTTTGAATTCGTTCAACGCTTCTCCTGGATATTCAAGATGATGGAATACATCAAACAATATTAGATTTGAAATTGATGAATCCTTGAAATTTAAATTATATGCATTCTCAACTTGATTTATCCATGGATAATCGTAAATATCCGTAGATATGCAATCGGGAATAATATCTTTTGTTTTTCCAATTCCTGAGCCTAATTCAACGATAGCCTCTTTTAAATTTCTTTGAAGGTTTGAATCAATTAATCTATAAAAATCATGATAAACCCTTTGAAGAACAGGTTTTTTATCACAAACCTTTAAATTATTGTAGTCATTCATAAACTGTTTTAGTAGCAACATGAAAATAATATTCTCATGTAATATGTTTGAATTATAACGACCTTACAAATGCAGTTATCAAACTCATTAAACCCCGATTTTGGTCGATATTGTGGTTCATATGGGATTATAAAGATAAAAGAGTAGAACACACCACTAAAGAAACGCTCATATACTGCACCAAAATTTGGCTATATACCTGTTTATAAAATAAGCAGGATTCTTTTACATTTCCGAATTTTCCAATAGCAAATCCATACTAAATAAAATGTAGCAACCGGATTATTTTTGTGATTGATATTTAAGTTATTCTATACCTAACTTCTCCAGCCTATACCGGAGCGCTCTGAAACTGATTCCAAGAATTTTTGCCGCCGCAGTCTTGTTCCATCTAGACTTATCGAGAGCTTCAATAATCTTTTTCTTCTCGATTACATTAATGTAGGAATCGAGGCCGGAACTTTCGTCATGATGTTCAGATAAATCCGATGTGCCTTGCTGGCCGGGCAATTGTAGATCACTCAATGTAATGTCCTTGCCATTGCATAGTGTAATGGCTCTTTCGAGTATATTTTCAGCTCCCTAACATTACCTGGAAAAGAATATTCAAGTAGAGCTTGTCGTGCATCTTTCGTAGTCAGAATCCCAGTCATCTCTGAATCAGAAGATAAATTTTGGATGCAACTTTCGATCAACACAAGAATATCTTCACGCCTTTCCCTTAACGGAGACACATGTAACTCAATTACATTGAACCTGTAAAACAAGTCCTTTCTGAAACTGCCAAGCGTGGTGAGATGATTCAGATCCTTATGTGTAGCACTCAAAATCCTAATGTTAACCGGAATTTCAATTTGCTCGCCAATAGGCCTAATTTTTTTCTCCTGAATCGCGCGTAACAATTTTACTTGCATATTTAGAGGCAGTTCTGCAACCTCATCGAGAAATAAAGTACCGCCGTCCGCGGCCTGAAACAATCCTTTACTGTCTGAAACAGCGCCAGTAAGGCTGCCTTTTTTATGACCGAAAGACTCACTCTACATAAACTCATGAGGTATGGCCCCACAATTTACTGGAACAAACGGCCGTTCCGCTCTAGGGCCCTGTTCATGAATCATTTTAGCTACCAGCTCCTTCCCAACACCTGACTCACCACTTATATAAACTGGCGCTTGGCTTCTTGCCAATTTAGATATCGTTACTCTTATGTCTTGTATTGCCTAAGAGTTTCTTGTCTGACCCAGCAGGATTGTTTGAAAGGTTTAATGCATTCTTGATTAGCGGCCTTAAATGCTCCAGATCCACCGGTTTTGAAAGAAAATCAAATGCCCCCGATTTCAATGCCTGGATAGCTGCTTCCATATTTCCGTGCGCCGTAATTACCGCAATAGGCATCAACGGGTAGTACTTTTGTGTGTATGACACAAACTCAACACCATTACCGTCAGGCAAACGCATGTCAGTAAGGCAAATATCAAAGACATTGTCATTCAGTAAAGATTTCGCTTCTTCAAGGTTTTTAGCACACAGACAATTCACATCCATCCGGACAAGCGTAATTTTGAGTAATTCCCGTATATCCGGTTCATCATCAATCGCGGATTCAACTTTGAAGTGCAACGTTGATGTTAAAAAAGACTTCATGTGGTGTTTTTGAATTAAGTGTTTTTCTGGGACGGTGATTGAGTTTTTTCATGACCAAGTTTAACTGCTTTTGTGTAATCGTGCTGGAGTCCATTTTCTTTGGGAAGTACTGTCGAATGAGACCATTGATATTTTCATTTAAATCCCGTTCCCAGGAGGCATAAGCATGTGCAAAATAGAACCCCGCGTTCAATTGTTGAGCAATAACCTCATGCTCAGCAAATTCTTTTCCATTATCCGAGGTGATCGTGTGAACCGACGCCTTCATATTAGACAACAATCGCACGATAGCTTGCCTGACGGCAGAGGCAGTTCGTCGTTTCACCTGTGCAATCAAGGTGTACATCGACTTGCGCTCGCTCAAGGTGACCAGCGCCTGTCGATGGCCTTTGCCGATGACGGTGTCCACTTCCCAGTCACCGATGTGTGTCTTCCTGTTCACAATGGCTGGACGCTTATCAATGCTGCCCTGATTCACCAGAACCCCACGACGTTGATAACTACCATAACGCTTCTTTCGTTTCTTCTGGCAACGCAAGTACCGGTACAGCTCACCGCCGTCTGCCTTGTCCTGGTATATGTAGTGATATATCCATTCATGACTCAGAGCGATACCTTCTCGTTTAAGCAACCGTTCACTGATTTGCTCAGGACTCCATTCGTCCCGCAGCCAGACCTCTACTCGCTCCCACAAGGTCGTGGGGAGTCGCTATTGTTGGCTGGCTTCTCGACGCGCTTGCCAGAGCAACTGAGCTTGGCGGGGTCGATAGCCTCTCAAGCCACGGTTGCGTCTGAGTTCACGGCTAATAGTAGATTTATGCACGCCTATCAAGGCGGCTATCTCCGTTTGTGTATGTCCTGCTTTCATCAGGGCGTAAATCTGGTAACGTTGATGCTCGGTAAGCTGTGCGTAGTGTCTCATCTGTGCCTCTCTTTCTTGCTGGAACGAAAGGTAAGGATGCTACCGCAGCTTGCCGTTCGTGCCACCTAATTGAGTTGCACTTACAAATTGAATTCACGTATTATTAATGCGCTGTAATTTTTCATTATTCTAATACGTGCTGTTTTTCTGGGTGCGAAAAATTTATTCGAAAGCAACAGCCTTCATCGGAATTTGAATGCAATGTTAATGATGCCTGATTTGCTTCGCATGACTCACGGGCAATATACAGGCCCAACCCGCTACCTTTCACACTAGTAGTGTAAAATGGTTCAAATAATTGTTCTTCATTTGAAGCGTCAATACCAGGTCCGTTATCCACAATATCTAGATAAGGTCGACTGGATTCGATCTTCACAGCGGATTGTATTTCTATATAAGGGTCATATCTACTGTAACGCATGGCGTTTTCACACAGGTTCCAAACTACTTGATGTAGCTGGTTCGGATCCATCTGGACATACATGGAATTATTTGAGGTCGAGATTTTCATCACCTTTTTCTCTTGGTTACTCCGCATAATAAACTCATCATTGAATGCTTCCAACCAGCTATTTAATTCAATCGAGGTAGTACCCGACTGTTCTCTTCTACTTATAAGCATTATATTTTCTATAATGTTGTTTACCCTTTTCGATTGGTCTTCAATTATCGAGATTAGATGTCTATCTTCTTGGGCTAGCGTTTCTGCTTCCGACAGCAATTGACTTGCATGGCTGATTGCACCTAATGGATTTCGAATCTCATGTGCAATACTCGCAGCTAGCCTGCCGAGTGAAGCTAATTTTAATTGTTGAGCACGCTGGCGTAATTGTTAAAACATCATCCAGGAAAATTAGGATTTCAAATTTTTGACCATGGCTGATTTTGCTAAATGAAGCTTGGAAATCGAAACCAATCTTTCCCGATTTCAGGATTATGGCCCGTTCACCTTCCATGTCTAACCATTTGCGAATTGAAGTAGTCAATTCTGAAAAATGATTAATTAATGATATGTTGCTAATATTTTTATCAATATTCAATAATAATTTTGCCGAGTCATTCATTAATATAATTTTAAACCCTTCATCTATTACCATTATTCCTGACTGAAATCTGCGGACTATATGGTCATTCAAAATAGCGAGATTCTCCAGATCGATAGCCCGCTGTTCTGCTAGCTTTTCGGATTGTTCTACTTTTTCTGATAAGATATTAGAAACAAATGCTGTCAAAAAAACGTTATGCCTAAAAAACCAGCATGGGTATAATTTGGAAGAAATAAAACTTGGTTTAGTTGGACATAAACCTCATGACCCAATACTGCAATTGCGGCAATAGCCGCATAGAGTATTCCGATTTTACCTGGAGTTAATATACTGCCGCCGGCAACTGTGATTACTAGTAACATCCCAAAACCGCTGTTTAAGCCAGCACTAGCATTCATAAGCAGGATAATCACGATGATATCTGTCAGGACATGGGAAATGACCTGGTAGAGATAAGGTGGCTTTTTTATCTGGGTGAATAGATACAGGACAACGGATATAAAAAGGTAAAAATGAGTAGTAACGGAGAACAGCGTTGAATTTTCTACCCCTAATGGATCAGGTAATTGACCTATCCAGTACAGCGATACAAATAAAAAGGCAACTAAAAATCTGTATAAATTAAAATATACTAGTGCTTTCCAGTTGCTTTCGCGCGGTAAAGTGGCGGAGATGAGCTTTAATTTCTGGTACATATCAAGGACCGTTGCCTACGATACATTTACTTACTGATAGAGGGATATAATAAAGAATAACTTCCTGATTTGAAATATATACTGAAATGACAAACATAGTGTCCAATCGAAAGAATATATTACAAGCAGTTACACGCTATTCTAAACCCGTAATATACTGCTTCTTCGGTATCGGATTTATAAAAAATAGTCTGAAATACAAATAAAAAAGGTTCATGTTCCACAATAAGGGACAAATTCCCCTTGTGGGCAGCAATTATCTTAATTTTATTTTCTATATGCCACCAACTCGGTTATATTTTACGATGATAAATTTACACACATTAAATATAAGGAACCCCCATGAACTTGCACGAATATCAGGCCAAAAACCTATTTTCCGAATATGGCATTCCTGTCTCACCTGGGAAACCTGCCCACACTATAAAGGATGCAACACAGAATGCATCTGAGCTTAGAGGGAAAGGATGGGTAGTTAAGGCCCAGGTCCATGCCGGTGGCAGAGGTAAGGCTGGTGGTGTCAAGCTGGCAAATAGCATTGATGAAGTTGAGCAATATACCAAAGAGATGCTGGGTTCCCGCTTGTATACCAAACAATCTGGCCCTGAAGGAAACCCTATTAATTGTGTACTTATTCAAAGTATGTCCGACATAGAGTCTGAGTTATACCTAGGAATGCTAGTAGACAGAAGTAAACGCAGAATTGTAGTCATGGGATCCCGTGCTGGCGGAATGGATATCGAAGAAGTTGCTGATACTGAACCTGAGAAAATATATTCCTTTTTTATTGACCCAGTTTTAGGTATCCAGGAATTTCAAAGTCGAAAATTGGGATTTGATCTTGATTTAAACGACACACAAAGAAAGCAGCTATCTATTACCTTGAAGGGACTCTATTCACTTTTTATTGATAAAGATTTAAGTTTAGTTGAAATTAATCCCCTAATTATAACCAAAGCTGGAGATATCGAAGCCTTGGATGCAAAATTATCAGTAGATGATAACGCAATGTATAGACACCCTGACCTTGAAAAATTGCGTGATGAATCCCAGGAAAATGAAACAGAAAATGCAGCGAAACAATTTGACCTGAATTACGTCGCTCTAGATGGAAATATTGCATGCATGGTTAACGGTGCAGGGCTTGCCATGGCAACGATGGACATTATCAAGCTGCACGGTGGTGATCCAGCAAATTTTCTTGATGTTGGTGGTAGCGCAACAAAAGAGCGAGTCGCAGAGGCTTTTAAATTAATTGTTTCAGATCCTAAGGTTGAAGCAATACTAGTAAATATTTTTGGTGGCATTGTCCGATGTGACCTCATTGCGGAAGGTATTATTAATGCTGTAAAGGATGTTGGCGTTAATGTTCCAGTTGTTGTCAGGTTACAGGGAACAAATGTTGATGAAGGAAAAAAATTACTGGGCGAAAGTGGCCTGAAAATAATTGCCGCAGACGATCTGACTGATGCTGCAAATTCAGTTGTTAATGCGTCTAAAGGAAAACAATAATCATGGCAGTATTGGTAGATAAAAATACAAAATTGATTGTTCAGGGCTTTACTGGAAAGCAAGGGACATTTCACGCTGAACAGGCAATTGAATATGGTACGCAGGTTGTAGGTGGCATTACACCTGGCAGAGGTGGGCAAACTCACCTAGATAAACCAGTTTTTAATACTGTCTGTGATGCGGTAAAAGAAATTAGTGCTAACGCAACCATGATTATGGTTCCCGCACCCTTTGCTACAGAGGCAATAATCGAAGCAGCGGAAGCGGGTATCACTCTTATTGTCTGTATCACTGAAGGAATACCAGTGCTTGATATGTTAAAAGTACGCGCTAGCTTAGACTGCTATCCAGATACACGCCTTATTGGACCTAACTGCCCAGGCATCATCACACCAGGACAATGTAAAATCGGAATTATGCCTGGCAATATACATACACCGGGTAGCATTGGCATTGTGTCTCGTTCAGGAACACTCACATATGAAGCAGTTCATCAAACAACTTTGGCAAAACTTGGGCAAAGTACCTGTATAGGTATAGGCGGAGATCCAATACATGGAACAAATTTTATTGATTGTCTGAAACTATTCCAAGAGGATAATGAAACAAAAGGGATCATCATGGTTGGAGAGATTGGCGGAACAGCTGAAGAAGAAGCGGCTGAATTTATCAAGTCCAATGTATCAAAACCGGTTGTTGCTTATATCGCTGGTGTAACTGCACCACCAGGAAAAAGGATGGGACATGCTGGTGCAATTATTTCAGGCGGCAAAGGCACAGCTGATGATAAATATTCATCTCTGGAAGCAGCAGGTGTTAAGACAGTTCGTTCACCTGCTATTCTTGGTAGCACTATCGCAGACTCTCTTTAACTCTTCTGTATCCAATGTGATTTTTTTGAAAAATAAAATTGTCAGATCTGCAACCTATATCTTTTGGCTAACCTGATGACCACTTTCCAGATTCAGCGCTGCCTGTATCTAATTTTTTACTCAATTTAGAACTTAATGACACATATAAATAATTAAAATTAACCGAATCTCAGAAAACAATATATTTATAAAATGCTAATAGGATTAGCCCAAGTTAACTCTTATGTAGGTAACATTGATAAAAACGTATCTCTTATTATCGACTATATTGAACTAGGCCGCTCAAAATTTAAGCTTGATACAATAATTTTTCCCGAGCTCGTATTATCTGGCTATCCCCCTGAAGATCTATTGTATCGGCCAGCATTTCATAAAAAAATCAATGATACACTGAATACTATTTCAAAAAAAACGAATGATATAAATCTTATTTTTGGCTACCCCAGACTAGAAGGAAATACAATTTATAATAGTTGTGTAGTTATGAGTGATGGAAAACGGGTAAGCTCATATGACAAGATGATTTTACCCAATTACGGTGTATTTGATGAAAAAAGATATTTCAGCCCCGGTTCATCACCTTGTTTAGTTGATTTAAATGGAATTAAAACCGCATTAACCATTTGCGAAGATATTTGGTCATCAGAACCATCAGAACTTGCGAAAGAAGCTGGCGCAGAATTAATCATCAATATTAATGCTTCGCCATTTCATGAAAATAAAATTAATGAAAGAATATTAATACTTCAAGATCGAATTAAAGAAAATGGCATCCCAATTATCTACGTAAACCAAATCGGCGGTCAAGACGAGCTGGTATTTGATGGAGCGTCTATGATCGTGGATGAAAAAGGAAAAGTAATTTTCCAAGCACCTTATTTTGAGGAAAACCTCTTCGTTGCCGAAATTTACAAAGCTGAAAATTTATTAGAAATTTCTATACCCAAGCAAACAGTGAAAAAATTATCGCATGAAGAGATTATTTATAATGCACTAGTATTAGCAGTTAGAGATTATGTAAATAAAAACGGATTTAATAGTGTAGTAATAGGATTATCAGGTGGAATTGATTCAGCTCTGGTAGTCTGTATAGCGTGTGATGCACTTGGAGATGAAAACGTCGAGGTTATTTTGATGCCATCGAGATTCACTTCAGAAATGAGTATGGATGATTCTGTACAATTAAGTAATAACCTCAATATTTCTCATCGTGTTATCTCTATCGATAACATATTCTCTTCATTTGTGGAGCTTCTCAAACCAGTATTTAATAATTTACCTGAAGATACTACCGAGGAAAATATACAGGCAAGATGCAGGGGAATCATACTCATGGCCATCTCCAATAAATCACATAAACTTGTATTAGCTACAGGTAACAAAAGTGAAATGGCCGTTGGATACTCAACTTTGTATGGCGATATGGTAGGCGGTTATGCTCCATTAAAAGATATACCAAAATTACTTGTGTACCAGCTTGCCAAATGGAGAAATAAACAAGAGCTAGTTATCCCTGAAAGAATCATTAGTCGACCACCTACTGCAGAATTGAGAGACAACCAGAAAGATGAGGACTCATTACCATCATATCATGTTTTAGACCCGATATTGGAACGTTATATTGAGCGTGATCAGAGCCCCCAACAAATTATCCAAGGGGGTTTTAATGAAAAAGATGTGTATCGAGTAATTAAGATGGTTGATTTAAATGAGTACAAACGGCGCCAAGCTGCACCCGGCGTAAAGATCAGTAAACGGGCTTTTGGCAGGGAACGGCGTTATCCAATCACTTCAGGCTACAGAGAGGGTTAGCAAATTTTCACTCATTATTTGATTACTACCCTCCGGACTTCGTCGATCCCTGGATGATCGGGATAATTCATTTCCAGTACCCTCAGCGCATCACTTGATAAATCATCCATTTCCAATATTTTATATACCCTGGACATAATGATAAGTGCATCGGGTACTGATGGTGTTCTTGGAAATATGTTTACCACGTACCTAGCCCGGTTTACAGCGGCAATATAAGCGTTTCTACGCAAGTAATACTGAGCAATATGAACTTCATTTTGTGCAAGTAAGTTTCTCAAATATACCATCCTCTGGGTTGCATCCTCTGCATATTGGCTGTCAGGGAATTTTTCTAATAATTCTGAAAAATATTGAAATGCCTGATAAGCAGCAGACGTATCCCGCTGAGATGAATCGGTACGTATGATGCGATCAGTAATGCTGGTCCTGCGGTTGTAATTTACCAGGCCTCGCAAGTAATAGGCATAATCGACATGTGGATTTTGAGGGTACAACCTGATAAATCTGCCACAGGAAGTGATCGATGAATCATGGTCCCCAATCTTAAAATACGCATACGCTAAATCCAATAATGATTGTTGTCCATAAACACCAAAAGGGAACCGTGTTTCCAGATATTCATAGAGTTCTACAGCCCTATTATAAGACTTGGCTTCCAGAGCATCTTTCGCTTCGCCATAGAGACGCTCAACCGTCCAGTTCCTAGTGGTATCTTCGTTATCCTTACTAAAAATTGAACATCCAGATGTTACGACCAACAGTGTAATTAGTAGTATCCTATTCATGGTATGCAGATTATAGCAATCAACAAGATAGCGCAAAACGACTTAATTAAATCATCTGTTGATACAATTTGAAAAAATGCGATGGCCTACGAAGAGCTTAATTTTATTGTTACCCAAGACCTGAAAGGTAAACGACTAGATCAGGTTCTGGCGATATTATGTCCCCAGCATTCCCGATCAAGACTACAGGCCTGGATAAGATTGGGATTTATCTTAGTTAATAACAAAACACCCAGGCAGCGCGACATCCTCGATGGCGGAGAAAACATCAAGATTATTGCGGAGTCAGCATCGCCTGAATCTGCACCAATACCGGAATCCCTTCCCTTAAATATCATCTATAATGACGATGACATTGTCGTAGTGGATAAACCGGACGGACTTGTCGTCCATCCAGGAGCAGGAAACCAGAAACATACCTTATTAAATGCACTGCTTTATCATGTCCCCAATCTAGAAATGGTGCCCCGGGCTGGGATCGTTCAGCGTCTAGACAAAGACACATCAGGATTGATGGTTATCGCTAGGACACCGACATCACATACTCAGCTTGTCCGTCAACTTCAGAAACGGGAAATCAAACGTGAATACCAAGCAATTATTTCAGGGGTTCCCACGACTGGCGGCACGGTAACAGCACCAATAGGACGCCATCCACTTAAACGTAAACGCATGGCCGTTGTGGAAACCGGCAAGTCGGCTACAACTCACTTCCAAATAATTCAGAAGTTCCAGGCACATACCCATGTCAGGGTACAACTCGAATCCGGTCGTACCCACCAGATCAGAGTCCATATGGCATATAAAAAACATCCTATAGTTGGCGATCCTGTCTATGGTGGACGACAACGTTTACCAAAGAATTCAACAGAGTCCCTACGTACTTCGTTACAGTCATTTCCACGACAAGCATTACATGCCAGTAAACTAGAATTTATGCATCCGATAAAGCAGTCGCCGATGATTTTTGAATCTATCTTGCCAGATGATATTAAAGGTCTGCTTAAATCGCTTGCAGAAAATGACTGAACTTACTAATGCTTAGCAGGCAGCGAACTGGGAGGGAGCCCCATGGATACATGCCGGTATTAGTACCCGCAATCATGGTGTTAGCAACAAACCCTACGACTCACTAAATCTGGCAGCTCATGTTGACGATAATATCGAAGAGGTACAACAAAATCGCCGGAGACTTCGCGAACACCTCAAATTACCAGCTGAACCTATCTGGCTGCATCAAACGCATAGCAGTAAGATAACAGATTCTCATGCTAGTGTAGTTACCGAGGCAGACGGTACATATACAGAACGACAGGGAGTGATTTGTGCCGTCCTAACAGCAGACTGCATTCCTTTGTTAATTTGTAACGAGGCAGGCACCAAAATTGCAGCTGTACATGTGGGCTGGCGTGGTTTCACAGCGGGAATAATTGAAAACGCGGTGACTATGTTCGGTTCCAATGAAAACTTAACGACGTGGATAGGACCACATATCTGCTCACTACACTACGAAGTAGGTAATGATGTACGAGACGCCTGTCTTCAATATAGAGACGGTCTGACTGAGGCTTTCGTTATGAATCCAACAGGTCGTTGGCAGGCAAATCTAGGTGCACTAGTTAAGCGAGTTCTGGAGGCTATCGGTATCTTTAATATCTCATGTGCCAATGAGTGCACATATGAGCATTCAGATAAATATTTCTCATATCGCCGTGAGAACCGAACGGGACGCACGGCAAGCCTGATCTGGATGAATAATATCAATAGTTAGGCTAAGCTGGTAATAATTAAAAATAAATAACCTTAAATAATCAGGAGATGGCTTATGGCTGCTAATAAGAAAACGTCGCTATCT
Organism: Gammaproteobacteria bacterium; assembly: GCA_965226155.1. GTDB lineage: Bacteria > Pseudomonadota > Gammaproteobacteria > Eutrophobiales > Eutrophobiaceae. The sequence continues at coordinate 1,396,509 of OZ245331.1, read as the reverse complement.
TTCAGTGAAAGCGTTGACTTCATGGCAGATCGGGCATTTGCTGTAATGGATATGGACCCGGGTGTAGCTAGTGCTATCAAGGCATGTGATGCAATAATTGAAGTAAATTTTCCTGTCAACATTCAAGGCAAGATACAAGTCTTCACTGGCTGGCGCGCAACACACAGCACTCACAGGCTTCCTTCAAAAGGTGGCATCCGGTATGCCGCTATCGTCAACCAAGATGAAGTAAAAGCACTTGCCGCACTTATGACTTATATAATGTGCAATCGTAGATGTGCCATTTAGCGGATCTAAGGGTGGTCTACTTATCGATCCATCTAAATATAGTCGTGACGAAATCCAGTTAATAACACGGCGATTCGCACGTGAACTGATCCGCAAGGATTTCATCAGTCCCTCAACAAATGTTCCTGCTCCAGACATGGGAACAGGTGAACGTGAAATGGCTTGGATAGCAGATACCTACAGGCATTTACATCCTGAAAATATTAACTATGCGGCCAGCGTTACCGGAAAACCTGTCCATCATGGTGGAATACGAGGCAGGGTTGAGGCCACAGGTCGTGGGACTGTCTATGCCATGCGAAAATTTTTCCGACATGCAGCTGATAGCAAAGCAACAGGAATGACTGGTGAGCTAGCCGGCAAACGAATTGTCATTCAGGGCCTAGGAAATGTTGGATACTACGCGGGAAAGCTATTAGATGAAGAAGATGATTCAAAAATTATAGCGATTATTGAAAAGGATGGCGCCCTAGTTGATCAAGATAGGTCTATCAGTACAACGTGTAAGGGAATATATCAATGCCAACAAAACAATCAAAGATTATCCAGATGTAGCCTTCACGGAAAACGGCAAGTCCATGCTGGAGCTAGAATGTGACATACTGATTCCGGCAGCGATGGAGGCACAAATTACAAAGGATAACGCTGGCCAAATTAAAACAAAACTTATCGTTGAAGCGGCTAATGGGCCAGTGACATTTGAGGGAGATGAAATTCTCAGGGAACGAGGTATTACCATCCTGCCAGACGCCTACGTTAATGCCGGCGGTGTAACCGTTTCATATTTTGAATGGATAAGAAACCTATCACACATCCGGTTTGGACGTATGGAACGACGATTCGATGAATTGCGCGGACAACACATAATTACGGCAATGGAATCCATGACTCAAAAAGAAGCGCCCGATTGGATTAAGAAAGAAGTAGTTAGAGGTGCAGACGAACTGGATTTAGTACGCTCCGGCTTAGATGACACTATGCGACATGCCTATCAGGAAATGAGTGAGATCCTGCAAAGTAATGAAAAAGTAAAAGACTTTCGGACAGCGGCGTACGTAGTTGCGATCAGTAAAATTGCTCGTTCCTATTTCGACATTGGAATATATTGAAACCGATCTATCACTATATCCATATTAACCACTATTGATTTACGACAGGAAACGATTCCCGATTCCTCCTCTCATCATGCCAAAATAAGCATAATTCTTATGTAAATTCACTTGAAATATCCAAATTCAATCCTATGTTTAAATCATGCATCTAAGATTAGTGGGAGTGAATAATGCGCCATGACAAATTGACCAATAAGCTTCAAATGGCCCTAGCCGATGCCCAAAGCCTTGCCTTGGGTCATGATCATCAGTTCATTGAACCTGTTCATGTCATCTTGGCCATGCTGGACCAGGACAACAGTACCACCCGTAATCTGTTGGCATCAATAGGTGTGGATGGAGCACATGTACATAAAGAATTGACCCGCGTACTTGACAGCTTCCCTCAAATCCATGGTGCAGAAGGTGAAATCCATGTTTCTAAGGATCTAGAACGCGTCTTGAATATTACTGATAAGCTCGCGCAAAAACGGAATGATAAGTTCATATCCTGCGAACTGTTTTTCCTGGCAGCATTACAAGACACTGGACAGCTAGGACGTTTGTTAAAGGTCGCAGGAGCAGATAAAAACAAATTGGAATCTGCTATCAATCATCTTCGTGGCGGTGAAAACGTCAATGACCCAGCTAGCGAAGATAATAGGCAGGCACTAGACAAATTTACAATTGATTTGACCGAGCGTGCAGAGCAAGGAAAACTTGATCCGGTGATTGGCCGTGATGACGAAATCCGTAGAACCATCCAAATACTTCAACGCAGGACTAAAAATAACCCAGTATTAATTGGTGAGCCCGGCGTGGGAAAAACAGCAATCGTTGAGGGGTTAGCACAACGAATCATCAACGGTGAAGTTCCGGAAACTCTCAAAGGCAAACGACTGCTTGTGATGGATATAGGGCTATTGATAGCTGGTACAAAATTCCGAGGTGAATTCGAAGAACGTTTAAAGTCAGTTCTCAAAGAGTTAAGTAAACAAGAGGGTCAGATCATAATTTTCATTGATGAATTACATACTATGGTAGGAGCCGGAAAGGCGGAAGGATCCATGGATGCCGGAAATATGTTAAAGCCGGCACTCTCCCGTGGAGAATTACACTGCATTGGTGCTACAACTCTGAACGAGTATCGTGAAAATATCGAAAAGGACGCAGCACTAGAACGCAGGTTCCAGAGAATTATGGTCAATGAGCCCAGTGTTGAAGATACAATTGCCATATTACGCGGACTGAAAGGGCGATATGAAGTCCATCACAATGTGCAGATTACCGATCCGGCCATTGTCGCAGCGGCCACGCTTTCTTACAGATACATATCCGACAGACAGCTTCCCGACAAAGCAATCGACCTCATAGACGAAGCAGCCAGCCGCATCAGTATTGAGATCGATTCTAAGCCTGAGGTAATGGATCGGCTTGAAAGACGTCTGATCCAGATGAAGATCGAACGCGAAGCATTGAAGAAAGAATCAGATGATGCATCAACTAAACGCCTAAAAATACTTAAAAGTGATATCAAAGATACCGAAAAAGAATACAGCGACTTAGAAGAAATCTGGATATCAGAAAAAGCAGTCTTGCATGGAAGCCATTCCATTAAAGAAAACCTCGAGCAAGCCAATCTCGCACTAGAATCAGCTCGCAGGGCAAGTAATTTGACGAGGATGTCTGAACTGCAATACGGCATCATTCCTCAACTTGAACGTAGACTCGAATCATCTTCCCTAGCAAATATGAGTGACATGAAATTATTACGCAATAAGGTTACGGACAACGAAATTGCAGAAGTCATTTCCAAATGGACCGGGATCCCTGTTTCGAAAATGCTCGAAGGTGAAAGGGATAAACTGTTGAGAATGGAAAAGGCATTACATGAGCGCGTGGTAGGCCAGGATGAAGCCGTCTCTGCAGTGGCTGACGCAATTCGAAGATCCCGTGCTGGATTGTCAGACCCCAACCGGCCTAACGGATCCTTTATGTTCCTCGGACCAACTGGGGTGGGTAAAACTGAGCTTTGCAAAGCTTTGGCAGAATTTTTGTTTGATACTGAAGACGCCATTATCAGGATAGACATGTCCGAATATATGGAGAAACACGCCGTTGCAAGACTGATAGGCGCACCACCAGGCTATGTTGGTTACGAAGAAGGCGGTCATCTCACTGAGACGGTTCGGCGCCGACCTTACAGCGTTATCCTGCTAGACGAAGTCGAGAAGGCACATCCGGACGTTTTTAATATTCTGTTACAAGTAATGGATGATGGCCGCCTCACCGATGGACAGGGTCGGACTATCGATTTCCGTAACGCCATTATCGTTATGACATCGAATCTGGGATCAGATCGTATTCAATTCATGAATGATGATGCAGATTATGAAGAAATGAAGAAACTGGTTCTTGATGTCGTATCCTTACATTTCAGGCCGGAATTCATCAATCGAATTGATGACCTGGTGGTATTTCATACATTGCGCAAGGAACAGATCCGAACTATTGCTCACATCCAGGTTATGCGGGTCGTACATCGATTACAGGAACAGGATATTCAGCTCGAAGTAACAAAGGCGGCCAAAGATTTTCTGGGACGCGCCGGATTTGACCCGGTCTATGGTGCGCGCCCGATCAAAAGAGCAATTCAAACGCATCTGGAAACGCCACTCGCAAAAGAAATTCTTGGAGGACAGCTGTCCCCGGGTGTGGTCCTAGTTGTTGATGTAAAAAATGATTCCTTAGTGTTTCTTACAAAAGACGATTTAAGTAGTGTGCCACACACAGCGGTGAATTAAATTCCTCAAAGATGGGAACCGCCCGATGCGTTTTGTCATGTTATCCTTATAAAAACACGCATGGCAGTGTATGGCTAAAGTATCTTTTGCATTTCGGGCACTGATAAAAAATGCTACAACCCAATCGACCCGCTGTTATAAAATTTCGTTAAAAATCAGAATTCAGCTATTTTCCCTGATTAATTCGTCCACCCTAAACAGGGGAACAAGTAGTATAATTCTCTAATGATGCGCTTGACGTTATTTGTGCGTTGCAATATCGAGAAAAGTATTGGTAATATTCACAATATAATCTACTATTTAGCCGTCAAGCTAAATGAAGGAAGAGTAATTCAACTATGGCTGTTTCCGCAAACAAAGTCCGTCTAAGCGGCCTCGCCAGAAAGCTGGTGATGGATGGCCTGCTAGAGGAAGCCGCAGCTGCCGATCACCATCAAAAAGCCTTGAGCAAGAAAAAGGCATTCGTCCCGTATTTGGTAGAAAATAATCTGGTTCCCAGCCGTGATATAGCCGTTGCTGCTTCCCAAGAATTTGGCGTCCCCGTACTCGATATCAACGCCATGGATATTGATATCGACACGGTTAAACTAGTTAAAGGATACCTTGATCAAAAAACACCACTCCTTGCCTATTTTCAAGCGTGGTAAGCGACTGTATATCGCAGTATCCGACCCCACTAATCTTCTTGCCCTTGATGAGATCAAATTTGCGACCGGTACAAATACCGAAGCCATACTGGTAGAAGAAGACAAGCTCGCCAAAGTCATCGAAAAGTCACTTGAGGAAATGGAAGGCGGGCTCGGTGCAATGGATGATGATGAGTTTGATAATCTAGATGATTTGGAAGTTGCTGATGAAGGGCAACCCGATGCAGGTGATGATGATACTGAAATAGATGATGCGCCTGTCGTAAAGTTTGTCAATAAGGTCCTGCTGGACGCAATTAAAAAATGGCGCCTCTGACCTGCATTTTGAACATTATGAGAAATTTTTTCGTGTCAGATTTCGTATTGATGGTGTACTTATGGAAGTGGCCAAACCACCTATTAGTCTAACGGGTAAAATGGCTACGCGTATCAAGGTCATGTCACGGCTCGATGTCTCTGAACGTCGGGTCCCTCAGGATGGTCGCATCAAGCTGAAGTTATCTAAAACCAAGTCTATTGATTTTCGCGTTAGTACTTGCCCCACCCTGTTTGGCGAAAAAACCGTAATGCGTATCCTAAATTCCGATGCCGCTGCACTGCAAATTGATCAACTGGGTTATGAGGATCATCAAAAAGCAACATTTATGGAAAACCTGCATAAACCCTATGGCATGTTTTTGGTTACGGGACCTACTGGTGGCGGAAAGACTGTTTCACTATATACCGGAATAAACATCCTGAACCAGGTGGATATCAATATTTCTACAGCGGAAGACCCGGTTGAAATTAACCTGCCTGGTGTCAACCAAGTTCAAGTAGATGAACGAACTGGCATGACATTTGAAAAAGCATTAAAAGCCTTCCTGCGTCAGGATCCGGATATCATTCTTGTTGGTGAGATCCGAGATTTGGGTACAGCAGGGATTGCTGTTAAGGCTGCTCAGACCGGCCATATGGTTATGTCTACGTTACATACCAATGATGCTCCACAGACCCTAACCCGATTACAAGATATGGGTATCGCTCCTTTTGCCGTGGCAACCAGTATTAACCTCATCACCGCACAACGATTATGCCGCGTGCTCCATAAAGAATACAGAGAACCCCTGGATATGCCTAAAGAGGCGCTACTGAAGGAGGGATATACAGAAGAAGAGATTGAACAAGGCATCAAGCTTTTTGTGCCGGTCACAGGTAATGAGGACTGTGACTCCGGATATAAAGGCCGGTGCGGTATCTACCAAGTCATGCCAGTTTCAGATGCATTAAAACGATTGATTATTGAAGGCGCTAATGCAGTCCAATTGGCTGATCAGGCGGGCGAAGAAGGCATCTGGGACATACGCCATTCTGGTCTGGAAAAGGCAAAAAATGGCATCACCACACTTTCAGAAGTTAACCGTGTAACAGTAGAGTAATTATTATGGCAAAAGTAGCAAAAGCTGACATGTTTGTCTGGGAAGGGACAGACAAAACAGGTAAAAAAGTCAAAGGTGAAATAAGTGGCCAATCTGAAGCCCTAGTCAAGGCTGTTTTGAGAAGACAGGGCGTTAATCCTAGTAAGATCAAGAAAAAACGCAAGCCGTTGCTAGGTGCCTCAACACCAAAGGTTACCCCGAAAGATATCACCATCTTCAGTCGCCAGTTGGCAACCATGATGTCGTCCGGCGTCCCACTCGTTCAAGCGTTTGAAATCGTAGGCCGCGGCCACGAAAATGCTGGCATGCAGGATCTGATCCTAGGAATAAAAGCAGAAGTCGAAGCAGGAAATTCGCTGACAGAAGCCCTGAAAAAATACCCGCTTAATTTCAACTCGCTATATTGCAACCTGGTTGAAGCAGGGGAACATGCGGGTATCCTCGAAGCCATACTCCATAAACTCGCTACTTATATGGAAAAAACTGAGGCACTGAAATCAAAAATTAAAGCAGCCCTGTTCTATCCGACGGCGGTGATTGCCGTCTCTTTCATCGTTGTTACTATCTTGATGATCTTCGTGATTCCACAATTCTCCGAACCGTTCTCAAGCTTTGGAGCTGAACTTCCTGCATTGACCCAGTTCCTGGTCGACTCTTCTAATTTTTTTGTGGACTACTGGTATATAATATTTGCTGTGATCGGAGCTACTATATATACAATATTAGAATTTAAAAAACGGTCAAAGAAATTTGCTGAATTCATGGACCGTTATTCCCTGAAACTACCTATCATCGGGGAAGTTCTTGAAAAGTCTGCTGTTGCCAGGTTTGCCCGAACATTGGAGACCATGTTTGCCGCAGGAACCCCTCTGGTTGAATCGATGACCTCCGTGGCAGGGGCATGCGGTAACATCGTATTCTACGATGCTTGTATGAAAATGCGTGACGAGATTTCGACCGGTACCCAGCTACAAGCGAGTATGCGTGAGACAGGCCTGTTCCCCAATATGGGTAGTACAAATGGGAGCCATCGGTGAAGAGTCAGGCGCAATCGACACCATGCTAGGTAAGGTTGCAGACTGGTACGAACAAGAAGTAGACGATGCAGTCGATGCACTTACCAGTCTACTTGAACCGGCGATTATGGCATTTCTTGGTGTTGTTATTGGTGGAATTGTCATTGGTATGTACCTGCCTATTTTCAAAATGGGCGCTGTGGTATAAAAAATCTGCAGGCTTGAATTTGGCTATCCTAGGACTGAGCGGTCACTATTTAAACTAACTTTTCTCGTAGCACTTCGAATGAAGTCCAGCGAAAATGTATCTTATCTACTTTTTTCATTCCAATATCATATTCTTTTACTTCGTAGTTGGAATAGTTGGGCTTGTTGTCGGCAGTTTTCTCAATGTTGTCATACACAGAATTCCAAAAATGATGGAGAGAGACTGGAAACAGGAATGTCGCAGAATTCTTGACGTCAAAAATGAAGATGAACCTGTAGAAAAATATAATCTGATTCTACCTCGATCAGCCTGTCCACATTGTAACCATAAAATATCAGCACTTGAAAATATTCCTGTAATCAGCTATCTGATTCTCGGCGGCAAATGCTCAGAATGTAATAATCAGATATCGATTCGTTACCCGGCTGTTGAAATAAGTACTAGTATTCTCAGCCTCGTTATAGTAGCAACATTCGGCGTTACCATGCAGTTTATTTTAGCTATTGTATTAACATGGACATTAATTGCCCAGACCATGATTGATTATGACTGCCAATTGTTACCGGATGACATTACGATGCCGATATTGTGGTTAGGTATTATTGCCAATATGTTCGGGACATTCACTGATATCTATTCAAGCCTGCTTGGCGCAATATTTGGATACTTGATCCTTTGGATTGTATATATGGTATTTAAAATAGTTACAGGCAAAGAAGGTATGGGTTACGGTGATTTCAAGTTACTGGCCATGCTGGGTGCTTGGTTAGGTTGGCAGATGTTGCCGCTGATCATCATACTCTCCTCGATAGCAGGAGCACTTGTCGGATTGGGACTAATCTTCTTTTACAATCATTCACAAAGCAAACCGATTCCTTTCGGGCCATATCTCGCCATTGCTGGCTGGATAGCTTTAATTTATGGCAATGAATTGACTACCTTATATTACAATTGGGCAGTCGCCTAAGTATGACTTCTTCTTACCGCGTTGGACTAACTGGCGGAATTGGCGCCGGTAAGTCTACCGTTGCAGCGTTATTTTCTAAAATTGGGGTCCCAGTAATTGATGCTGATAAAATTTCCCATCAACTTGTGGAGCCAGGTAAACCTGCTTTAAATAAAATAATCAACTTGTTCGGAAAACAAATCCTTAATCATGACGGGACTTTGTCAAGAGATGTAATGAGGGAGATCGTCTTTTCAAACGATGAATTACGTGTTCAACTTGAATCTGTTATTCACCCGCTTGTTTATACTGAAATTGATAATAAAATCAAACAGATTAAATATCCGTATTGCATAATTATAATCCCTTTACTACTTGAAACCGAAGCTCATAACAAAGTAGATACCGTTCTAGTCGTTGATTGTGATGAACCTAGCCAAATCGAAAGAGTGGCAAACCGTGATAGGATGTCTGAAGAGCATGTACGAGATATAATAAAGACTCAGGTAACGAGACATGATCGCCTAAAAGCAGCGGATAATATAATTAGCAATGATGATATAAATCGACTATCAGACCAAGTTCAGGTTCTACATCTTAATTATTTAGATAAATTGACGAAAACACAGCAAGCTTGATCGAATACTGTGCACTCAGGAATAGTTTACGAACAGCCATTAAATGAACGTGTCAGAACGTTTCTCAGAATGGAATTTTTGATTAATCAAATAGATCATTATATAGAGGACTTGAGCGAGTGGGGTACGCGCTCCGCCCTTAACTCTCTCCTCGATATTACAGAACTACTCAGCAGAACTGACATTAAACTTGATTTAATCAAGGATCTGGAGACACATTCATCAACCTTAAATGCACTCAATAAAAATCCAGGGGTTAATATAGAAAGATTAAATAACATTCTCATAGATATCAGCAACTATCTAGAAGAACTGCGAGATAAAAACTGTCAACCAGGACAATCACTACGACAAAGTGAATTAATAAGTTCACTCAAGCAGCGTAACGCGATCTTAGGCGGATCATGTAACTTTGATTTGCCTGCCTATCACCAATGGCTACACAGGCCAGTCGAAGAAAAACACCAGTCATTATTTGATTGGCAAAAAGACTTACTAATAATTAAACACAGCCTTGATCTTTCATTGGGCTTACTTCGTAACAGCACTAATCCGTCATATGAAAAAGCCAATAAGGGATTTTTTCAGAAGTCACTCGAACAGAATATAAACTGCCAGTTGATCCGTATAATATTACAACCTGATTCTATATGTTTCCCAGAAATCAGTGCAGGCAAACATCGTTTTACCGTTCGGATGATGGAGCAACTTGACACATCTGCCAGACCTAGCCAGGTAGATTCAGATGTTGATTTTGAATTGCACTGCTGTATTTTATGAAAAAATGTCCTTCTTGTAGCATACTAGTTACCACTTTCACAGATACGCAGTGGTTACCTTTCTGTTCTGAAAGATGCAAGTTGATTGACCTAGGTGCGTGGCTAAACGAGGAGCATAAAATACCCTCGGATCATTCGGATATACCAATTGATAAGGATAATAAATCAACCACGCATTAACTCTGTCTGCTCAGGTTCCTGACGGCAGAAAGTGGGTCACTATTATTCCATACGCCCTTTATCATCGCTACTCCATGTGCACCATGTTGTTGCGCAATACCAAGATCACTTACGTTTATACCGCCTAATGCATAAACAGGGATAGTTGATTTCATTACTAGTGATTGAAATTGCTCCCAACCCATCCCAGACTTAAAAGGTTCAGTGTTGGAATCATAGACCGAACCCAGAACACAAAAGTCTATACCGATTTTACAAGCATGCATAAGCTCTGTCTCATTATGACAGGACGCGGCTACCAAGCAGTTTTCTGGAAGTGGGCGATTATCTAATTGCATTAGTTTCTCGCCGGGCAGATGCACGCCGTGTGTACCCAACTCCAAAGCTTTTTCAGCAGTCCCATTGAACAATAATTCACAGTTACCATTGTTGCAAATCTTGATTAGCCTTTGCACGAGACTATATTGTTCGTCCAGAGGAGCCTTTTTACTTCGAAACTGAATCAAGGTTAAGCCACTGTCAATCATTCTTGTTATCATTCTCAGAAATTCTTCATCGTATCGAATCAAATCTGGCGTGATGAGGTATAGAAGTGGCAAATGAATCAACCTAAGTATTTTAGCGTTTGCAGGGGGAAACTCCCTAGACATGAGTTCCTGATATGTTACAAACTCGACTAATTGACCATCATTGCTGGCATACTGACCCGACCATTCGTCTATCATCCAAACATCCAGTAATAATTTTACATCAGGATATTCATGTATAAATCGAACTAACCGGTGGCCACGGCTTGCAGAAATATTAACTTCTTCAATTAATTCCCGGGTTAATGCTTGCCATTCTGATTCTCTTTGCCTTACTTTTCCTCCTGGAAATTCCCACAATCCACCTTGATGAGCACCCAAATCACGCCTTGTGATTAAAATCCTGTCCCGAAAACTATTATAAACGATGCCTACGACGATATGGTGTGGACCGTTAGGCATGAGTCTTAATGTGTAATTCCAGCAAGCAACCTCTATCAGGTCCGGTACTCAGCATTGATACTGACATAGTCATGGGACAGGTCACAGGTCCATATCACTTCATTCTCTCCACCACGATCCAGGCTAATATTGAGATCAATATCTTCAACTAACATAACCTTCATACCTTGTTCTTCCGTATAATCTTTATCTACAGAACCATTTTTCACAATACAACAGCCATTTAGGTAAATCGACACTCTATTCACATCCAGATCATCAATCCCTGCCCTGCCAATCGTTGCCAATATACGTCCCCAATTCGGGTCAGATGCAAAAAACGCCGTTTTTACAAGAGATGAAGTTGCTATTGCATATCCAACTGACAAACATTCCCCTCTGGTCCTACCTTTGTCTACAGTTATGCTGATAAATTTAGTTGCACCTTCTCCATCCCTAACTATCGCCTGGGCAAGAAAAATGCACACTTCGTTAATCGCTGCCTGGAGTATTTTGTATGCTTCACCCTTGTCATCGCTAATAGCCTGATGAGTAGATTTGCCGGTTGCAATTAAAATACAAGCGTCATTTGTGGACATATCGCCATCAACACATATCCGATTAAAAGAAATTTCTACAGCATTTTTCAAAAGCAGATTTAGTGCAGGTTGCTCAACACATGCATCTGTCCCGATAAATGCCAACATAGTTGCCATGTCAGGTCTTATCATGCCCGAGCCCTTAGTGATGCCTGTTATGGTTATTGTATTGCCCTCAATCTCGACTTGCTTTGATATCGATTTGGGTACGGTATCAGTCGTCATAATGGCTTCCGCGCAAGCATTCCAGTTAGTTTCAGAAAGGTTCTCAATCAGTTCCGGTATAACAGCTGAAATCTTGTCAACGGGTAATTCCTCTCCAATAACACCAGTGGAAAATGGCAAGACAGATTCAGGGGGGCATCCTCCAAGATTTGCAACAGCTTTACATGTTTCGAATGCATCTTCGATACCCTTCTCACCAGTACCAGCATTGGCATTTCCAGCATTAACCAAGCAATACTGTGGCGTGCAGCTTAGTAAGTGTTTCCGTGCGACAGCAACTGGGGCCGCAAAAAAAGCATTTTTCGTAAAAACTGCTGTTACTGTCGATTGATCAGATATTCCGATTAACATTACGTCATTGCGTATCTTTCTTTTATAGATTCCAGCACTTGTCGAAGACAGTGTAATGCCTTTTACAGGGAAAAGAGAACTTGCGGGTTTTAATTCATTGGTCATAAATTACTTCATCCCGTGAATTCAATTTGTAAGTGCAACTCAATTAGGTGGCAAGAACGGCAAGCTGCGGTAGCATCCTTACCTTTCGTTCCAGCAAGAAAGAGAGGCGCAGATGAGACACTACACACAGCTTACCGAGCATCAACGTTACCAGATTTGCGCCCTGATGAAAGCAGGACATACACAAACGGAGATAGCCGCCTTGATAGGCGTGCATAAATCTACTATTAGCCGTGAACTCAGACGCAACCGTGGCTTGAGAGGCTATCGACCCCGCCAAGCTCAGTTGCTCCGGCAAGCGCGTCGAGAAGCCAGCCAACAACAGCGACTCACCACGACCTTGTGGGAGCGAGTAGAGGTCTGGCTGCGGGACGAATGGAGTCCTGAGCAAATCAGTGACTGGTTGCATAAACGAGAAGGTATCGCTCTGAGTCATGAATGGATATATCACTACATATACCAGGACAAGGCAGACGGCGGTGAGCTGTACCGGTACTTGCGTTGCCAGAAGAAACGAAAGAAGCGTTATGGTAGTTATCAACGTCGTGAGGTTCTGGTGAATCAGGGCAGCATTGATAAGCGTCCCGCCATTGTGAACAGGAAGACACGCATCGGTGACTGGGAAGTGGACACCGTCATCGGCAAAGGCCATCGACAGGCGCTGGTCACCTTGAGCGAGCGCAAGTCGATGTACACCTTGATTGCACAGGTGAAACGACGAACTGCCTCTGCCGTCAGGCAAGCTATCGTGCGATTGTTGTCTAATATGAAGGCGTCGGTTCACACGATCACCTCGGATAATGGAAAAGAATTTGCTGAGCATGAGGTTATTGCTCAACAATTGAACGCGGGGTTCTATTTTGCACATCCTTATGCCTCCTGGGAACGGGGTTTAAATGAAAATATCAATGGTCTCATTCGACAGTACTTCCCAAAGAAAATGGACTTCAGCACGATTACACAAAAGCAGTTAAACTTGGTCATGAAAAAACTCAATCACCGTCCCAGAAAAACACTTAATTCAAAAACACCACATGAAGTCTTTTTTAACATCAACGTTGCACTTCAAAGTTGAATCCGCGTCCTAATATAGACTGATATCAATTTAACTTTCCATGGCATTGTTTATATTTCTTTCCTGAACCACATGGACACGGTTCATTTCTGCCGACTTTTTTCTGACCTCGTACAAATGGAGTATTAGGCTTTTGTTCACTTTTTGCATCGTCGTTGGATAATGCATTAGGCGCACTGGGGTGACTATATTGTATTTTATTTGGCTGCTCTTTTCTTTCTACAGTTTGAACGTCCGAATCAGTTCTAATATGTATCTTCGACAAAATTTCAATTATATCTTTCTTGATATTATCTAGCATTTCGCTAAACATGCCGAATGCTTCGCGTTTATATTCCTGTTTCGGGTTTTTTGCAGCATAACCCCTAAGGCCTATCCCCTGTCTAAGGTGATCCATTGCAACAATATGCTCCTTCCAGTGCCTATCAAGCACATCAAGTAATAGATCTTTTTCAATTCTGCGCATCAGTTCAACGGTAACCTCTTTCTCGCGCAAACTGATAAATTCTTCAATCGCATCCCTTATTTTTTGTTTTAACGCTTCTTCACTAATATTTGCATCTTCACCCATCCATTTTTGAATATCCAACTTCATGGCGAACTGATGTTCAATGCTATCTGTCAAACCTTTGATATCCCACAAATCATCCAAGCTTTCGGGTGGTATATTTATATCAAGCATATTGTCGACAATATCTTCCCGTATACCTTTAATATCATCGGATATATCATCGAAATCTAGTAATTCATTTCGCCATGTATATATGACTTTTCTCTGATCATTGGCAACATCGTCGTATTCCAGCAAATGCTTACGAATATCAAAATTATGTGCCTCCACTTTTCGTTGAGCATTTTCAATCGCCTTACTTACTAGATTTGACTCTATTGCTTCACCTTCTTGCATTCCTAACTTCTGCATAATTGCTGCAACACGTTCTGACGCGAATATTCGCATCAAATTGTCCTCTAACGATAAGTAAAATCTGCTTGATCCAGGATCCCCCTGCCGACCTGATCGACCTCTTAACTGATTATCTATTCGTCTCGATTCATGTCTTTCCGTACCGATTATTCGTAACCCGCCACTTTGAATAACGCTGTAATGGAGTTGTGACCATTCGTTTTTTAAGCGAGCTACCTCCTCATCACTAGGATTACCCATAAGCTTGATCTGGGCTACGTAATTTCCACCAAGGACGATATCAGTTCCTCTACCTGCCATGTTCGTTGCAATGGTAACTTGGCCGGTAGTCCCTGCTTGCATGATGATCTCTGCTTCCTTTTCATGATATTTTGCATTTAGGACCTTGTGTTGTATCTTTTCTTTTTTAAGAAACTCTGATAGATGTTCAGAAACTTCTATTGATACTGTACCTACAAGGACTGGCTGCCCTTTACTGACTGAATCTTTAATGTCTTCTACAATGGCTTCAAATTTATTATTAGCTGTTAAAAATATAACATCAGCCTGATCCTCTCGGATCATTTTATTATGTGTAGGAATTACAACTACTTCTAATCCGTATATCTGCTGAAATTCAAATGCCTCAGTATCAGCAGTCCCGGTCATACCTGCGAGTTTATTATATTGTCTAAAATAATTTTGGTACGTAATCGTCGCAAGCGTCTGGTTTTCATTTTGGATCGTTACTCCCTCCTTGGCCTCGATTGCCTGGTGTAATCCATCCGACCACCGGCGACCTGGCATCGTACGACCGGTAAATTCATCTACAATAACAACACCATTATCTTTGACGATATAGTCGACATCTTTATGGAAAAGAGCATAGGCACGTAAAGCTGAATTCAAATGATGTATGACAGGTATATTAACGGGATCATATAAACTCTGGTCTTGTTTAATTATCCCGCTTTCGATCAGAATTTTCTCAACATTATCGTTTCCTTCTTCTGTCAAATAAGCCTGTTTTGATTTTTCATCAATAGTATAGTCTCCGGTCGGATCTGTTTCAGACTTTGACAACTTTAGACGAGGAATTATTTTGTTAATTTGGATATATAAATCCGGCCTATCATCCACCATTCCAGATATAATTAAAGGTGTTCTAGCCTCATCTATCAGTATAGAATCAACCTCGTCAACAATTGCATAATTCAATTCACCTTGTGCTTGCTCCTGTTTCTGGAACTTCATGTTATCTCGTAAGTAGTCAAATCCGAATTCATTGTTAGTTCCGTAGACAATATCTGAACTATATGCCTCTTTACGTTCCAAATTAGATAAATCTGATACAATCACACCTGTCTTCATTCCAAGATATGAATAGATACTACCCATCCAATCGGCGTCTCTTTTCGCAAGATAATCATTAACGGTAATAATATGGACACTTTTGCCAGACAGTGCATTCAGGTATGCCGGAAGAGTAGCTACCAATGTTTTTCCTTCACCAGTGCGCATTTCAGCGATCTTGCCTTCATGCAAAACCATTCCACCAATTATCTGAACATCGAAAAGTCGCAATCCCAGTGTTCGTTTACCTGATTCCCGAACAAGTGCAAAAGCTTCGGGTAATAATTCCTCCAAAGTCTCGCCTTGGTTAAATCTGACTCTAAGCTCATTTGTTTTTTCCTTAAAGGCTTGCGCAGGTAAAGCCGAAATCTGCTCTTCTAGATCATTGACGAGAGATACAGCCCTACCCATTTGACGGAGGACTCTTTCATTACGACTGCCAAATATTTTGGTAACAATTTTTTTAAACATAATATTGACGTAATAATTGAAAATTCGTGAAATACACCAATGCTTAGTCGAACTAAAGCGTAAATCTTAAACGAAAACTTTCAAGAAAGGGGAATGAATTTACTTCAGGGCTAGATATTTTCTTGGATTGACATGTCTGCCGTTGAGAATTACTTCGAAATGGACGTGCGTTCCGGTACTCCGACCCGAACTACCCATCAATGCTATGACTTCACCTTTTTTAATTTTTTCACCGATCTCGACCAAGTTTTTACTATTGTGTGCGTACCTAGTCAAATAACCATTACCGTGATTGATCTCCACCAGGTTCCCATAACCATATCGGAGCCCAGACCATGTTACGATCCCGGCTGCTACAGCAACAATTGAAGTTTCATCTTTTCCTGAAAAATCAAGTCCCTCGTGGAATTCTTCTTTACCGGTCATAGGATCAGTCCGATAACCAAATTTAGATGACAAATATCCGCCCAAGGAAGGATTCCCTCCAGGAGAAGTTTGCTCCTGTAATGTACGATTAATCAGCATAGACTCCATTGCTGCCAGTTTTTCTGAGCGGTCCACCAACTTGAATTCCAACTCATCAAATGTTCTAAACAAATTGGTAATAGATGGATTACTTTCAGCCATTTCGGGTGCGGGTCCACCGAGACCTGGTGGATTGTCAATACCAAACTCGATGTCCTCAAAGTCAGCCATCACTGCAAGACGGGAACCCAGTGCATCCAACCGCATAACAAAACTTTGTAACAAACTCAATCTGCTGGAGATTGCATCAAGTGATTTTTCAGTATTCCTTCTCAATTGTGAAAGAGATTCCTTTTGTTGACTAATATCAGTGTCCCAAACGGATGAAGTCTGATTGCGGATCGAAAATAATAGTTCTGCAGTTTTGCTCTGTGAATAAAGATAGCCTGAGTAGAAAACAACTGAACCAAGGAAAACGACACATACAAATATCAGAGGTACAGTCAGAAGTCTGAAACTGATATTAATGCTGCGTTTACGTGCATTTGATATTAATATAATATTCATTAACTCTTATTCTACAATCATCTAATGCCAATTAAGTCGTCTCAAAAATATGAGCCAATCGGGAATATTGCACTCACCGGCAATAATGTCCTTACCCGTATATATAATCATTCACTTGCCATTATTCAGCTACAGAATGCCATTCGAAAGAAACTTGGAAGCCCTTTAAATAAGCATTTATCTGTAGCAAACTTTAATCACGATTGTCTTGTTGTATTAACCGATAGTCCCGCATGGGCTGCAAGACTACGATTTCAATCAGCTGATATTCTAACTTTTGCACGAACTTGGCCAGACTTGAAGAATTTGCAAACAGTTCGCATTAAAGTAACGCCTCTAAATGAACACCAGACAAAACAAGGTGACAACATTTCAATTTCAAGCTCTACAGCTGACCTACTTCGGACAGTAGCAGAAAATATCAACGACGCTGAGCTACGAGTATCCTTACTTCGGTTATCAGAGCATAGATAAGCTCATCTCTCTTTACTTTTAAGTAGCAGCTACTGGCTGCATGAAAGAAATTGGCAAATCTACTTCATCTTCAAAACTGATAAGTTCCCAAGCATCTTCAGTCAATGTTAGTTCTCGCAAGAGCGCGTTATTCAACTCATGCCCTGACATATAAGCATTGAATGAACCAATTAAACTGTGCCCAAGCAGATATAAATCCCCTATGGCGTCTAGAATCTTGTGCTTTACACACTCATCTTCATAGCGAAGACCATCTTCATTCAATACCCTGTAGTCATCAACCACAACCGCATTATCCAGACTCCCTCCCAAAACTAGGTTGTTCTGACGCAGTAATTCAACATCACGCATGAACCCAAAAGTTCGCGCTCTGCTCACTTCCTTAACGAATGAAGTCGTTGAGAAATCAATTTCAGCAACACAATTTTTTTTATTAAATGCGGGATGACTAAATTGAATAGTAAAACCGACTTTGAAACCATCGAATGGCTCGAACTTTGCCCATTTGACTCCATCTTCAACGCAGATAGATTTCTTTATTTTAATAAATTGCTTAGAGTCATTCTGTTCGACAACACCTGATGATTGAATAAGAAAAACAAAAGGTCCAGCACTACCGTCCATAATAGGAACTTCATCAGCGCTCAGATCAATAAATGCATTATCAATACCGAATCCGGCTAATGCAGACAAAAGATGTTCGACAGTTGATATTCGGGCATCGTCTTTAACTAACGTAGTAGAAAGCTGGGTATCACCGACATTTTCGGGTTTTGCGTGAATTTCAATTACCGGATCTAAATCTACCCGTCTAAATACAATTCCCTTATTAATCGGTGCAGGACGTAGAGTCAGGTAAACCTTTTTCCCTGTATGCAGACCGACCCCAGTTGCCCGTATAACATTTTTTAGCGTTCTTTGTTTGATCACTGATAGTTTTCCCCTTAGACATGCCTGCCCGATGTTCTCTCAAGATACTGTTTTACGGGCGAATTTTGGCTTTGTTTTAGGGTCAGACTACCATTCAATGTCCTCCGTCACAAATCCTAATTTATAACTAATCGGCCTGACGACGTAAAAACGCTGGAATATCCAGATAATCAGAGTCTTGAGGCAATTTATCAGGGCCAGTATCAGTCTGTTTGCGTATTACTGTTGGGCGATCGAATTCCTTATAGTCCTGCCTAGCACTGGCATCCTCTACTAGTTTGATCCTGGACAGACTTTCACTCGGAGAATAGCCTAGACCAGTAGCGACTATAGTAACCCTGAGTTCACCACTAAGTTCAGGATCAATTACTGTACCTACAACGACCGTGGCATTTTCAGAAGCAAATTGTTTTACTGTAACACCAACAGTGTCGAATTCACCGATTGAAAAATCCAAGCCAGCAGTAATATTGACAAGGATACCTTTAGCACCAGACAGATTAATATCTTCAAGAAGCGGACTCGATATTGCAGCTTCTGCAGCAACTTTTGCCCTATCTTCACCTTGAGCCTTGCCAGATCCCATCATTGCCATACCCATTTCAGACATAACTGTACGAACATCTGCAAAATCAACATTTATCAGACCAGGACAAGTAATTAGCTGGGCTATACCTTGTACTGCACCAAGCAGCACATCATTTGCTGCAGCAAAAGCGTTCAGCAAACTAACATCTCGTCCAAGAACACTCATCAGCTTTTCGTTGGGGATAGTGATCAATGAATCTACAAACTGACTCAGTTCTGTAATGCCATTTTCAGCAACAGAAGCACGTTTCTTCCCCTCGAATGCAAACGGTCTAGTGACTACTGCAACGGTAAGTATCCCCATTTCCTTTGCCACTTGGGCCACTACCGGGCCTGCACCAGTACCTGTACCTCCGCCCATACCCGCTGTAATAAAAACCATGTCAGCGCCTTCCAGCACATCCATGATCCTATCTCGATCTTCCAACGCTGATTGCCGACCGACATCATGATCAGAACCTGCTCCGAGACCTTTTGTAACATTACTCCCAAGTTGCAAGATGGTTTTTACAGTTGATTTTTTTAGTGCTTGGGCATCAGTGTTGGCACAAATAAAATCTACTCCATCAATATTTGCCTGAAGCATATGTTCAACAGCATTCCCTCCGCCACCGCCCACCCCTATTACTTTAATAACCGCTGTTTGATTCGCAGCATCGACTAGTTCAAACATATATTTACCCTCCTAGATATTAATAATCAAAATTAAAAATTACCATGAAACCAACTTTTCATTCTTTCGAATACCCCACGTAAACCCGTTTTGGTTTGCATGCCTGTAATTGCTTCACTTATTTGACGCCGCCCAAATAACAGCATGCCTACACCAGTAGAATAAATTGGGTTTTTTACGACATCGGATAAACCACCCACATATTGGGGCACCCCTACCCTGACCGGCATATGAAATATTTCTTCGGCTAATTCAATTGCGCCTTCCATCTTTGAACTGCCTCCAGTTAGAACAATGCCGGCAGCAATTAAATCCTCATAACCACTACGCTGTAATTCAGCTTTTACCAGGGTAAATAACTCTTCATAACGAGGTTCAACTACTTCAGCCAATGTTTGTCGTGCCAATTGGCGAGCGGGACGATCTCCAACACTTGGGACTTCTATTGTTTCGTCTGGATTAGCCAATTGTGTCAGAGCACATGCGTATCTGACTTTTATATCTTCCGCATGTTGTGTCGGCGTCCTCAAGGCCACAGCAATATCGTTTGTGACCTGATCACCGGCAATCGGTATTACTGCGGTATGGTGAATCGATCCATCGGTAAAAATCGCAATATCTGTCGTGCCCCCTCCTATATCTACTAGGCACACTCCCAGGTCCTTTTCATCATCAGTTAAAACTGCATAACTAGAAGCAAGTTGTTCAAGAATAATATCGTCAACATCTAAGCCACACCTTCGAACACACTTGACAATATTTTGAGCCGCACTAACCGCACCAGTTACCATGTGTACCTTTGCTTCAAGCCGTACACCTGACATGCCTACCGGTTCTTTGATACCTTCCTGGCTATCAATGACAAATTCCTGCGGCATAATGTGTAGCATTTTTTGATCTGCTGGGATGGCGACAGCCCGTGCGGCATCGATTACACGATCAACATCGCTAAGAGATACTTCATTATCTCGAATTGCTACTATTCCATGTGAATTCAAGCTACGGATATGGCTCCCGGCAATTCCAGTATAAACAGAATGTATTTCACAACCTGACATCAACTCCGCTTCTTCAATAGCCCGTTGGATCGAATGAACTGTCGATTCGATATTAACAACCACACCCTTTTTCAAACCCCTTGAGCGGCATGATCCAATTCCGATTATTTCTATCTCGTCTGACGGCGATATCTCTCCGACAATTGCTACAACCTTGGATGTACCTATATCAAGTCCCACTATCAGATTTTTATCTGTTTTTTTACTCATCATATTTCAGAATCCTTATCACTGTCTGTTATCCAGCTAATCGAGAAACCATTTGTATACCGTAAATCTATATATTGAATCCGTTCTACTAAGTTTTGTGTTACACCTGGGAAATACCTTATAAATCTCTCGAGCCGTCTTTCAATGTCATGTTTACCTAACCTAATTAAATAACCGTTATTCAATTTGACCTCCCATGATCGTCTATCACTAAGACTCAACTCGGCTATCATTAGTCCTTTAGGTAATATTTGTTGAAGTTGCTGATATGTCGCTAGCACCCCTTTGTGAGAATCAAACGGACCGCTAATCAATGGCAGACTTTCTGGATACGTGTCAGGTTCTGGTTTGAAAATCCCAGCTCCCATGTTTAAAAGACCTTGATCACCCCATCTGGCCACAGCTACTTGCTCTTGGATATTTACCGATAGCCTATCGGGCCAAACCCGTTTCACAGAGACTTCGTGCACCCAGGGTTCATCAAGTAGAACTGACCGAATCTCGTCAACATTTACATTTAAAAAACCTCCGCTGACGACTTCAACAGCCCTGTGTTCCAGACTAACAGTAGACATGTGTTGAAATTTTCCATTTATACTTACCTGCCTAATGGGCAAGGTTAGAGGGTCCATTAGCCAGATACCTGAAATAGATATAACTGCCAGCAACGAAACAATAAAAATCGCCCCAATAAGAAAATGTGGATTCCTCACATTGTCTGGCTCTTCAAAGGAGTGTTGATCAGTAAATTTCAAAATTTGAGTATTCATTAGGCCGATTTCCGGATACTTTCATCATGAGTGATGCTGGTTTCCAGGATTTTAAAAACCAAATCGTCAAACTCGATACCGACATACCCCGCAGACATGGGGACAAGGCTGTGGCTAGTCATTCCCGGTACGGTATTAATATCGAATAACCAGATGATCCCTTCACTATCGATAATGAAATCAGCTCTTCCCCAACCACTCGCACATACTGATTCAAATGCCATTAGTATTAATTTTGAAATCTCCCTCTCCTGCTCATCCTCCAGGCCACACGGGTATATATATCTTGTAGAATCATCCTGGTATTTAGCTTGGTAGTCATAAAATTCCCGGGGGGTTTCAATTCTGATTATAGGTAAGACATCACTCCCTAGAACTGGAGCAGAATATTCAGGACCCTGTACCCATGCTTCGATTAAAACGCTGCTATCTAAAGCATTAGCTTTTGCCCATGCCGGATATAGATCTTCTTCTTTGGTCACCATAGATATCCCGCAACTTGATCCTTCATGAGTAGGTTTAACCATTACCGGAAAACTAAACTGTTGTGACACCCTGTCCAGATCGTCTTTTTCATTTATCTCTACAAAATCCGGTGTCATAAGCCCAAGGGAACGCCATATCAGTTTGCTTCGTATCTTGTCCATCGCCAGCGCGGAACCAAGAACACCACTTCCTGTATATGGGATACCTAGTGATTGTAATGCTCCTTGAATCTCGCCATCCTCACCTCCACGACCATGAAGCGCGATAAACACACGACTGAACGATTCATCGACTAGTCGAAATAGTGAATTATCTCTAGTATCAAAAACATGTGCGTCTATCTCTCGACGACACAATGCCGCATGAACCGCTTTGCCTGACATTATTGATATTTCACGCTCTGCGGAAATTCCGCCCATCAAAACTGCCACCTTGCCGAAATCAAAAGTACTGTTATCACTCTTGAAATTACTGATCATAGTCATTCAATCCTGATCTCCGAGTATACAAACTTCAGGGACCAGCCTGATTGTGGTCCTCTCATAAACTGTTTGCTGAACATGTAGGATCAGATCCTCGATATTTTTCGCACTTGCATCACCTTTATTGATGATGAAATTGGCATGCTTATCTGAAACCATTGCTTTTCCTATCTGCTTACACTTGAGGCCACATGATTCAATCAACTTTGCCGCTACATCTCCAACTTCGGGGTTCCTAAAAACCGAACCACAGCTTGATTCCCCCATAGGCTGGGTCTCGCTACGTTTTGCCAAAAGCTCGCGGATTGTTTCATTAGCTAAGTTATCCTCGTCTGTTGCGAGCTGAATATCAGCTGACAAGAACCATTCTATATGTGGCTGGTCGACTGTTCGGTAGCCGATGCGAAAGTCGTCCTTAACGCGAATGGCTTCCTCTCCCTTATGATTGATTGTTAGGACTTGATTTACGATATCCCATGTCTCAAATCCAAATGCGCCGGCATTCATTGCTAAGGCACCACCAAAAGTTCCCGGTATGCCAACCAAGAATTCTGCTCCTGTGTAGCCAGCGTTCGCGGTATGCCTAGCAATTTTTGCGCAGGGGATACCCGCTCCAATTCGAAAACTACCCGGAGATAAAGACTCTATGCTAGCGACAATATTCTTGAGTGTGATCACCGTGCCACGTATACCACCGTCTCTTACCAGTAAATTACTCCCCAGTCCTATCCATACTAGTGGTTCATTTCCCGGGACGAGCTGTAAAAAATTTTTAAGGTCATCAACATCCGCAGGGTTGAAAAAATGATCGGCTGGACCACCAACACGCCAAGACGTATACCTAGACATTGGCTCGTCATATTTTAATTCGCCTCGAACATTGTTTATAACTAACGAATCAATCATATCTGTATTAAGTATTCTCTCTTTTTGAATTTGCTGACAAATCATTAAGATCTCTCAATGAACAGCCATACCATATTTAGCAACAAGCTCAGGACCAAGATTGCCGATATCCCCAGCTCCAATAATGAGTAAAATATCGTTGTCATTAACGAGGCCTGGTAACACAGAAAAAATATCTTTCCGATCATCAATTAAAATTGGATCAGATTCATCCCCCTGTGATAGCGCCTTGCAAAGTGATTGGCTATCTATACCGGGAATGGGATCTTCACCCGCCGGGTAGATGTTCAATAGAATGAGAACTTCAATATCGGTAAGGACATTGCAGAAGTCCGAAAACAGATCCTTAGTCCGTGTAAATCGATGTGGCTGGAAAACCACAATAGTACGACGACCAGGCCATCCAGTATGCACTGCATTTAAAATTGACTTAATTTCACTCGGATGGTGAGCATAATCATCAATGAGCAAAGCTTTTCTCGAATCAATTATGATTTCACCAAGAAGATTACAACGCCTACCTATGCCTTGAAATCCTGACATTGCTTTGATAATCGCACTTTTCGAAATACCAAGTTCAACGGCAATTGTAATCGCACCTAGTGCATTCATTACATTATGCTTGCCAGGTAGGTTCAGTTTCACTTCCAACCAGTCCTTCTGCTCCGGGCTAGAGACAGTGAAAGAAGATTGAGAATATTGATATTTGATATTACTTGCAGTGAAGTCCGCCGGGTGATCAATACCGTATGTGATGAACGGTTTGGTCATGTCTTTTACAATATCCCTGACGCCATTGTCGTCGATACATATCGACGCCATTCCATAAAATGGCAGGCGTAATAAAAAATTACAAAAAGCTTCTTCCAATAAAGTGTAATCACCTTTGTATGCATCAAGATGATCGGCATCAATATTTGTCAGCACAGCCATGACTGGCTGCAGGTGAAGGAATGATGCATCACTTTCATCTGCTTCGGCGACTAGATATTTTCCGCTACCCAATTTTGCATTTGACCCAATGCTGTTTAGCTGCCCACCAATTACATAGGTAGGATCTAAGCCTCCTTCGGCAAGTAAACTTGCAATCAGACTAGTTGTGGTAGTTTTACCATGGGTTCCGGCTACAGCTATACCGAGACGGAATCTCATTATTTCTGCCAGCATTTCAGCACGTGGAATTACCGGTATTCGCTTTTTGCGCGCTTCAATCACTTCCGGGTTAGTCTCAGATACAGCACTGGATACAACGATTACATCAGCGCCATTGATCAGCCCGGCATCATGGCCAAGTTTGACGTCAATACCCTGCGTTAGCATGTGCCTTGTAACACTACTTTCCGTGATATCAGAGCCGGATATTTCGTAACCTAGGTTATGTAGAATCTCTGCTATCCCACACATCCCTGCACCACCTATCCCAACAAAATGGATATTCCGCACTCTAGTCATCATGCTGTCGCTACGCTCAAGCATTGACAAACCTCATACAGGCATCACCTACATCCATAGTCGCATCGCGATAAGACCGGTTACGTGTCATATTAGCCATTTCCAGCAAATGAATTCGTCTATCATGAAACTCAGAAAGCACTTTTATCAGGCCTGTTTCATTCAGCTCAGACTGCTTTATGAGAATTGCACAATCGTAATCACTCAGATATCTCGCATTAAATGTTTGATGGTCATCGACCGCATAAGGATAAGGGACCAGAATGGAAGCGATACCAACAACGCTTAGTTCGCTGACGGTTAGTGCGCCAGCACGACATAAAACAACATCAGCCCATTCATAGGCTTGGGCCATATCATCAATAAACGGCAATATTTTTTCTGTATCTAAATGATGTTCCTCGTACAATAATTTTGTTGAATTGTAATTTTGCTTTCCCGTTTGATGCAGTACATCAATATTCACTCTCTCGGGCATCTGCTTGATCATACTGGGTATGATTTCGTTGAAAGCCCTCGCACCAAGGCTTCCGCCAAGAACGAGTAGCCGAAGAGGCTGGCTACCCCGATTCATAAACCGCTGTTCAGGTAACGGTAAATCTAATATATCCCGGCGTACCGGGTTACCGGTAGTCAGCATTTTTTTTCCTTGTAGCGTTCCGGGAAACCCTAGCATGACTGTTCTTGCCAACCGTGACAGTATCCGGTTGGTCAACCCCGCAACTGAATTTTGTTCATGTATCAATAGTGGGATGCGTAACAACCAGGCGGCAATTCCACCAGGACCACTCACATAACCGCCCATACCTAGCACAACACAGGGTCGATACTTGGTAAGCAATTTAAATGCCTGAATGAATGCAATCGATAAAATTATTGGAAACATTAGCAGGTGGGCTAAACCCTTACCACGTAGACCACTGATTTTGATCGTCAAAAACTGAATATGCTTTTCAGGAATGATTCTTGACTCTAACCCAGAGTTAGTACCTAACCAAAAAAGTTCTATACCTTGGTCGCGCAAATATTCGGCAACCGCAAGCGCTGGGAACACGTGTCCGCCCGTACCGCCTGCCATTATTAGTACAGGTTTAGCTGTCATATTTATTGGCCTTGACCGGTAATGATTTTTTTCTTAACGCTTGGTTTTCAAACTGAACTCGTATTAACAACGCGATTAACATGCATGTTACAACCATGCTGTTATTACCATAACTCAAGAGTGGCAAAGTCAGTCCTTTGGTTGGTAGCACACCCATATTTACACCGATATTAATAAATGCCTGTATGCCTATAACTAGCCCGATCCCATACGCTAGATAAGCAGAAAAGAGTTTTCCTGCTTGATGTGCAAATTGAGCAATGAGGAATGCCCGCCAAACAATAATAAAATAAATCGACACCATCAGAGTGACACCCGCAAGCCCGAACTCCTCTGCGAAAACCGCGAATACGAAATCGGTATGTGCTTCAGGAAGATAAAATAATTTCTGAACACTGCTTCCTAAACCAACTCCAAACCAATCTCCCCTTCCAAAGGCAATTAATGCTTGCGTTAACTGGAACCCAGTATTGAAAGGATCCTGCCAGGGATCAAGAAAACTGGTAAGTCGCTGCATTCGATAAGGCGAAAGAACTGCTAGACTGATGAGGATAGTAGTAGCCATTGCAACCCATACAAAAAATCGACTCAATGGAACACCCCCCATAAATAGCATTCCAAGGGCTGTCGCAAAAATAACAACAGTTGAGCCGTAATCAGGCTCGAGTAGTAATAATCCTGAAACAAACGTCAAAACTAGAATGGGTCGGATAAACCCCGCAAAACTGGTACGAATATTTTCTCCATGTCGAATCATATAGCCTGCCAAATACACAATGACACAGAGTTTTGCGACCTCTGAACTTTGAATATTAATCGGTCCAAGTTTAATCCAGCGCATACTGCCATTTACTTCCCTCCCTATCCCTGGCACGAGAGCAGCTATCAAAAAAATAACTGCAATAATAAGAAATAAAAAGCTCAGCTTTTGCCATACATCCAGAGGCGTATTAATAATCAGAAATGCTGCCGTAAAACCTATTAATACAGATATTAATTGTCGCCAGAAATAATAAAGGGGGTCAGAAAACCGACTTTCAGCAATAGTTATTGATGTCGAGGCAACTAATATCAGTCCAATCATGATAACCAAAATACTAATGGAGATAAGTAATATGTCATATCTAAATTCAGGGTGGTTTCTTGAGGCTGGATACTCTATTACACTTGCCTGACTTCTAATCATGGTGGAAATCCTTTTCTTCAAGTTTATTTGCAGACTCTATAAATGCCCTTCCGCGATCCTGATAATCACTAAACATGTCAAAACTTGCACATGCTGGCGACAACAATACTTTATCGCCTGGCCGCGCTAGCTTGGCTGCAGAATACACTGCTGCATCCATAGTGGTTGCAAAACAAATATTACTTTGCTTCTCCAGGGCGGCGGCTATTTTCTTTGCATCACGTCCAATTAAAATAAATTCGCGGACACGACCTTTCACTGATTCCTTTAACGGAGAAAAATCCGCATCTTTTCCTTCGCCACCAGCTATCAATATCAGATTATTATCCGCATTCAATCCCTCAATCGCCGCGCAGGAAGCATTCGGGTTAGTGGCCTTTGAATCATTTATCCAATCAACGCCCTTAATAGATTTAACCAAATCAAACCTGTGTGCTAGACCTGAGAATTTTTTTAATGCCGCTATACAATTATTAATCGGCAGTCCGATAGCGTGACCAAGACTCAGCGCTGCCAGAGCATTTGAGTAGTTATGCCTGCCTTTTATCTGCAATTCGGTTACCGGTAATAACAACTGATTACCGTGACTTAACCATTCTGTGGCCCCAGATACCGTTAAACCAAACTTGTCGGTGTCTGGTATATTTAGGGAATAGCCGATGACTTTTCTTTCGTTACGCTGCATCCCTGTAACTAGACTGTCATCGTAATTGATAACTGTATAGCCGGTACCTTGGTATATCTTTTCCTTTATAGCAGCATACCGCGTGATATTCGGATACCGATCCATGTGATCGGCACTGATATTCAGTATCACGGCTGCTATTGCGTTTAGTGACTTTACTGTTTCTAGTTGAAAGCTTGACAGTTCAAGGACGTAATAGTCTGGGATGTCTTGATCTAAAAGAGTTAGTGCTGGCATTCCAATATTTCCACCCAGCAAAACCTTCAGGCCTGATTCTTCTACCATCATGCTAACTAGTGTCGATACCGTACTCTTTCCATTCGAACCAGTAACTGCAATAACGGGTGCCTTAGCGTTTCTAGCAAATAACTCAATATCACCAATCATGTCAGTACCACTAGCAAGTGCAGACTGAATTGCTGGGTTGTCAGGTGAAACACCCGGGCTGATTATAATTTCTTCAGCAGCAGCTAGAATTCCGCCGTCAAAATCACCCAGATATAACGGTATATCTGGATAAGTATCCCTGAACCTCTCTAAGTTGGGCGGCTGTGTGCGGCTGTCAACTACTGCGAATGATTTCTCCTGTTTTGCTAAAAATTGCGCACATGAGTACCCGGTCTTCCCAAGTCCAATTATGATCGTCTCAAATTGTTTGCTTTTCATATCCGTAGAGAATTTTAAAATTGTTTTTGCACTCATGATGCTAATATCAACGGATTTTCAGGCTTGTAAGACCGATTAATACCAAAATAAAAGTGATAATCCAAAAGCGTACTATTACTCGCGGTTCTGGCCACCCTTTCAATTCATAATGATGATGCAGTGGAGCCATTCTAAACAATCTTTTACCTGTCAGTTTGAAAGAGCCCACCTGTAAAATAACGGAAACTGTTTCAATAACGAAAACGCCACCCATGATAAACAAGACAATTTCCTGCCGCACAACAACCGCAATGACTCCGAGTGCCGCACCCAATGCCAGCGCACCGATGTCTCCCATAAAAACTTGTGCGGGATATGTGTTAAACCACAGAAACCCTAAACCCGAACCGACTATCGCTCCGCAAACTACACAAACTTCTCCGGCACCAGGGACATAAGGGATTCCAAGATAATCTGCAAACCTGACATTACCTGCTACGTAAGCAAATATTGCTAGGGCAGCAGCTACCATCACCGTGGGAAGTATCGCAAGACCGTCAAGACCATCAGTTAGGTTTACCGCATTACTTGCACCAACGATGACGAAATAAGCAAGGATCACGAACACCCACCCTAATTCAAGATTGAAACTTTTAATAAAGGGAAATATCAACTGAGTTTCAGTAGATACCTGAGCGGAATAAAATAAAAACAGTGCGGCCGACAGTCCAACTATAGACTGCCAAAAATATTTCCATCTGGCCCGTAGCCCTGTCGGATCGCGCCTGACAATTTTTTTGTAGTCATCAATATATCCGATGACCCCAAATGCTAAGGTTACTGCACTTACCACTAAGACAAATCGATTGGATAGGTCTGCCCAGCATAACGTGCCAAATGCTATTGAAATTATAATCAGCACCCCACCCATGGTAGGTGTCCCTGCTTTAATCAAATGTGTTTCAGGACCATCATCTCGGACTACCTGTTCAACATTGTATTTCCCTAGTTTCGCAATAAGCGACGGACCTACTACTAGTGCAATGAATAAAGAAGTTAACGTTCCAAGGATAGTGCGCAGTGTTATATATAAAAATACATTAAATCCGCTATAAAACTGGACTAGGTACTCTGATAGCCACAATAACATGGGTTAATCGCTCCCCTCTGTTAAGTTAGATACAATTCTGTCCATTTCCATTGCCCTTGAACCCTTAACTAGCAACGTAGTTTCTGCTGGCAGATCATCCTTCAATGAACTGACGAGTTGATCAATATGATCGAAATGAATTGCACCGCTACCAAAACTTTCTGAAGAAAACCGAGCTAACTCGCCCAATGTATATAACCTCTCGATACCATAGTTACGTATGGTTTCTCCTGCCCGTTGATGCAACTCTTTTTCTGAAGTACCTAGTTCTCCCATATCACCCAATACCAGCCATTTTCTTCCTGGATATCTTGAAAGTACTTCCAGCCCAGCACTAAGAGAACCAGGGTTTGCATTATAGGTATCATCGAATATGCGTATGCCGTTCTTTGAACTTTTCAGATACATCCGCCCCTTTATGCTTGACACTTTTTCAAGGCCAGTTTGAATCGTTTCGAGTGGAATGTTGATTGCAATACATGATGCCGCTGCTGCGAGCGAATTCATCACATTGTGATGTCCAAGAAGTGATAAAGAAATGCTGATCGAACCCGTTGAGGCATGCAACATGAAACTCGTTTTACTATATTCATGATCGAAAATAATATTATCTGCTGAAACATCCGCCTGTTTTTTTATTCCAAAACTGATTTGCGGATTGTACTTTGCTGAATCTTTGTAGATGTTTGCATAATGATCGTCTGCATTCACTACAGCGATCCCTGCCTTTGTCAGACCTGAATATATTTCAGCCTTGGCTTGTGCAACTCCTTCGATGGAGCCAAAACCTTTCAGGTGTGCCGGTGCACATTGGGTAATCAATACGACTGTCGGCCTGGCTATGTTACTTAAAAATGCTATCTCACCGGGGTGATTTGCTCCCATTTCGATAACAGCGTATCTATGTTTATTATCTAAACCGAATAATGTCAGCGGCACACCAATCTCGTTGTTCAAATTACCTGTAGTTGACAGTACCGGTGCAGAAATATTCAGGATGGAGGTAATCATTTCTTTAACGGTGGTTTTCCCATTACTACCAGTCACTGCAATCACGGGAATACTGAAGACACCACGCCACTGACTTGCTAGTTTTGCCATTGCCGCTCTCGAATTCTTTACGATCACATACGGCAGATCATCAGTCGTGTCATTTTGTTCTACCAGTGCGGCAGAAGCTCCTGCATCTCTTGCGGATTGGATGAATGAATGACCATCAAAATGCTTGCCATGCAATGCAATAAATAATTCACCATTCCGAATTGAACGACTATCTATACTACAACCAGTAAATAATGTGTCTAACCCAGACAATTCGCCTTCAACTCTAGCTGCAGCTTCAGACAAACGCATAGAAATCATGCTAGTAACTCCAGAATATTTCGTGCTAATTGACGATCACTGAAAGGAATCTTTACTCCATTTATATCCTGGTAGGTTTCATGGCCTTTTCCTGCAATCAAAACGATGTCATTAACATGAGCCAACTTAACAGCAGTCTGTATTGCCAAGTCCCGATCTGGTTCAACTTCAACCAAATCCTTGTTTTGAATACCCGTGAGGATGTCGAGAATGATTTCATTCGGTGGTTCACTTCTAGGGTTATCACTCGTTAGAATAACTTTGTCCGAAAAAGACTCTGAAATTTGTCCCATCAACGGCCGTTTTCCTTTGTCCCTATCACCTCCGCACCCGAAAACACAAATAAGCTTACCGCTACACAATTTTCGCAATGATACAAGAGCCTGCTGCAAGGCATCTGGAGTATGTGCATAATCAACAAAAATGCTAGCTGAATTGGCATTGTTGAAACATTCCATTCGTCCAGGAATACACGTAACCCGAGACAACCGTTTTAATGCTTCTGCAAATGGAATATTTTGCTGACAGATAACACTCAAGACAGCAAGCAAGTTATAAGCATTAAATGAGCCGGTTAGATTGGCCGAAAGCTCTCCCGCACCCCAGGGACTGGTGATATCGAGTGTCAGCGTATGAGTATCTTCATTAGTTACAATGGCCTTCACTTCAGGTGATAGACCATCACCTCTATCTTTGGCTACCCCATAGCTGATTACTGGCACATTACCTTTTAATGTTGACACCAACTGCTTTCCAAGATGGTCATCAATATTTATTACTGCACCTTTAAGACCTTCCATCTGGAACAGTTTTTTCTTTGTATTAGCATAAGCATCCATATCATCGTGATAATCCAGATGATCATGGCTCAAGTTTGTAAAAACGACAGTATCAAACCTGACTCCTGAAACACGGTACTGTTCAAGCGCGTGCGAGGAAACTTCCATTACCACATATTCGGCAGTTTTATCCCGGAAACAGGACAACAACCTATGGACGTTAACTGCATCAGGCGTGGTATTTGATCCAGCTTCCAGTTTTCCATAACCGCCATACCCTAAAGTTCCGATGACACCTACAATTCTTTCTCCCTGATTAGATAATGCTTGTGCTATGAAGTGACACACTGATGTCTTTCCGTTAGTCCCTGTAACACCGATTACCTTTAATTCCTGCGAAGGCTCACCATAAAACCGGTCTGCAATGATTCCCACCCGCATACGGAGATCGGGAATATATATAACTGGCAATGCCCTACTTCCTGTTCGAGCTTGGTTTTTGTCATCTACAAGTACAGCTGCTACGCCCTTTCTAATAGCGTCATCAATGAATTTCGACCCGCTAGTTTGATTTCCCTCAATGGCGATGAATAATTCATCTGGGTTGATTGATCGACTATCAAGACTAACCCCAGTTATAGCCACATTAATATCTGGGATAGGATCGACAAAGCCTTCTATCAAATAAGATAAATCCAGACCATGACTATAATTTCGTTTAGCCATCATATTATCTGAACTGATTGCTCCCATTTTTATATGCCATGAGCATCTTTTTTTCAATTGAATGGAGATCGTCGGGTGCAATATCCAGTATTCGTAATGCACCCTCCATTACCGTTGAGAAAACTGGTGCGGCCACTTGACCACCAAAATGAACTTGTCCCTGTGGCTCATCAATACTCACAATCATGACCAACCGTGGTTCACTTACAGGTGCAATTCCGGCAAACAGAGACAGATACTTATTTTCAGCATAACCTCCGGCCGTTGCTTTGTGGGAAGTACCAGTTTTTCCCGCAACTCGGTACAAGGGAATATTTGCTCTTTGCCCCGTCCCTCCCTGATTAACTGCGGACTCCAGCATCGCTAGAACCTGCTTTGCTACCACTTCCGGTAACACTCGGACACCTTGCTCCTCTTCATTTACTTTCAGAAATGAAACAGGCTTCAGAATTCCGTAGTTCGCAATGACAGAATAAGCTTGTGCTAATTGTAGGCTGGTTACAGCGATACCATGACCGAATGCAATAGTTGCTAGTTCAAGTTCAGACCATGTTGTATAGCTAGACAAAATACCAGGTGACTCTCCGGGATAGCCACTGCTGGTCTGTATGCCAAAACCAACATCTCTGTAAAGCTCCCAAAGTGGCTTTGGACCAAGCGAAAGTGAAATTTTACTGGCACCGACATTACTCGATTTTTTAATAACACCTGTAACATCAATCGTGCCAAGATTCGATACATCTTCGATTACATGATTATTGACCTTTAAAAATCCTGGTCTAGTTTCGATGATCGTCTCAGGTTTATACATTCCGGACACCAATGCTGTAGCTACCGTAAACGGCTTAAGCGTCGATCCAGGTTCAAATACATCAGTTACAACACGATTGCGAAAATATTCGCTCCTGGCCCATGTACGATTATTTGGGTTGAATGACGGCTGAACAACGAGCGCGATGATTTCCCCCAGTTTTGAATCTAGTATTACTATTGATCCACTACGCGCATTGTATTTTTCAATAGCCCTCTTTAATTCTCGATACGCCAAGTACTGCACACGGCGATCGATACTTAACGCTAGAGACCTGCCCGGACTTGATGACTGAATACTTTCTATGTTCTGTACAGTTCTTCCCAACCTATCCTTCAATACCCTCTTTTCGCCGGGAACACCTTTTAACCACTGATCATATGCTAGTTCGATTCCTTCCTGCCCGGAATCATCGATATCAGTAAATCCAATAAGATGTGCGGCAACGTCCCCCGCTGGATAATAACGTTTGTATTCTCGTTGCAGGTTGATGCCATCAACATCCAGTGCACTAATCGCCAGAGCCTGATCTGGTGAAATATGTCGTTTCAGATAGACGAATTCTCTGTTACTTCGTTCTTGTAAAGTCTGTATCAAACTATCACTGTCAAGCTTCAAAAATTGAGCCAATTCTCCTAGGCTATCCATATTTTTGAGTGCCCGTTTCGGGTTTGCCCATATGGAGTCAACGGGTGTACTGATAGCCAGTGATTCGTTATTGCGATCTGTAATCACACCTCTATGAGCCGGGATGGTTACGACTCTCAGAGAACGTGCATCTCCATGATTACGTAGAAAATCTTTGTTTTGTACCTGCAGATAGACAGCACGCCAAACCAAAAGCAATGCTGTTATTATAAAAATAAATATCAGCATCCATCGTCTAGCAGGATACGTAGTCAATGATTTTGTCTCGTTCATTTAGCTAAAAGGACATAAGTTTCATAATCAGGATCAATCATCTTTAACTTGGTTCTGGCAAGCATTTCAATTCGATCATCTGTTGCCCATGTACTCTGTTCGAGCAGTAATCTTCCCCATTCTTCGTTTAATTCATCACGGGTTTCCCCCAGTCTCTGCAATTCTATGAAAGTCTTGCGAGCCTCATGCTGGACGATTACTACCTGTATTGCAGATATGAATACCGTAATACTGAAAAAAATTGTAATAAATGCCTTCATGCAGATAACTTTTCTCCAATACGTAATACTGCACTTCGAGATCTAGGATTTTGCAATACTTCATCCTCACTAGGTCTAATGATCTTACCGATAATTTTAATTTTTGGCTTAATGGTATTTGCGGTAATCGGAATATTTTTAGGGAACGGATCGTTTTGAGAATAACCTCGCAAGAACCGTTTTGTTATACGATCTTCAAGCGAATTAAAACTGATTACGAGTATTCTTCCTCCGATTTTTATGGCGTCGAATGCCTGTGAAAGTCCGGAGACAAGCTCATCTAGTTCATTGTTGATGTAATTTCGAATCGCCAGAAACGATCGTGTTGCAGGATGCTTATTTTTTTTATGAACAGGAACAGCTGATGAGATTACGGAAGCCAGTTCAGACGTGCTGTTAATCGGCTGAGTAGCCCTCGCCTTAACTATCGCGTTTGAGATTCGACGCGCATAACGCTCTTCGCCGTATTGCTTCAGGACAGAAGCTATATCTTCCTGTGGCTCACTATTAACCCATTCAGCTGCGGTAATTCCTGTAGTATTATCCATCCTCATATCCAGTTTCCCATCACAATTGAAACTGAATCCCCTGTCACCATCTTCAAGTTGGGGTGATGAGACACCAAGATCGAGTAGTATCCCGTCAACAAGGCCAAAACTATCGGCTGCTTTAAGTGTTTCTGCAAGACGTGCAAAAGTTGTGTGGATAAACTGTAATCGAGAATCCGCAATTGATAATCTTTCTGCGTATTGTGCTGCAACTGGGTCCTTGTCAAAAGCCAGCACTCTGCCTTCATTCTCGAGCCGGTCAAGTATCGCTCTACTGTGGCCGCCACGCCCGAATGTACAGTCAACATAAAAACCATTAGGTCTGATTTCAAGACCATTAATTACCTCATCTAGCAATACTGGTGTATGTAAGAAATCATTAGGTTTCATTAATCAAATGTAT
This sequence comes from Gammaproteobacteria bacterium, assembly GCA_965226155.1. Lineage (GTDB taxonomy): Bacteria > Pseudomonadota > Gammaproteobacteria > Eutrophobiales > Eutrophobiaceae. Next base: position 1,360,804 of record OZ245331.1, on the reverse strand, counting down.
AAATTTAACCATGGCTCATAGTGACAACGGTTTCAGTGCTTCAGATGGTGCACTTTGATCATCAACAATCGTATCGAGCCATTGATCACGTTTGAGCTCCCAGGTTTCCTGATCCCAAACTTCGAATTTGTTACCCTGACCGAGAATGACTGCCTGCTTTTTCATCTCCGCGTATTGACGCAATTCCGTTGGAAGCAGGATCCGTCCCTGGGCATCCATTTGACAATCAGAGGCATAGCCACGCATCATCTGTTTGGTCCTGCGGCTTTGTTTATCAAAATCTGACAATGAGGCGAGCTTGGTTTCGATGAGTTCCCATTCTGATAGTGGGTATATCCAGATTGACCGATCGAGTGGATTGAGTGTTTGTACTAGGCTACCGTCCGCTATACCCATCAACCGGTCACGATAGCGACTAGGAATGGCTATGCGACCCTTATTATCAATGCTGACGGTACTGATTCCTCGGAACAATTAAATACCCCTGTTTTTATAATAAAAAACCACTTTTCCCCATAATTCCCCACCAGGCGAACTATAGGAAGTTCTAAAGTAATGTGTCAAGCAAATCTTGCGATTTTCTGGAGGGATTCTGCCTTTAATTACAAATACTTATGCTCGTTTTATGGGTATCGAGAATTGGTTAATGATAACCAAAAAATTAACTCTATTTATTTCATCGGGTTAAGAAATATAGTTGATGTAAATTGACAGAATAATGATAGTAATTGGTTACTAACAGTAGGATTGAGGCAAGTATGGCTACAATCGGCTTAAAAACTCCCAAATCTCATGAAAAATGAATGATGAGATTTACCGATACTTAGCAGTGTGAGCTCTGAGGGAAGAAATTAGTGAGTCGGCCTGTAAGCCGGGTTCTGTCTTGGACAACCATTCATCTGGGATGTATGTCACCATACACCTCAAGCGGCCTACCCGGGGACGATGTGGGCCACATCATCTGTCCCCCTATTTGGCCTTGCTCCGGACGGGGTTTACCATGCCGTTCTGTTGCCAGATACGCGGTGCGCTCTTACCGCACCATTTCACCCTTACCATCCCAAGAGGTCAGAGTCGCTTGATTTCCTTTAAGTCAGACTGAAAAATCAAATGACTCTGACCCCTTTTGATTGGCGGTATATTTTCTGTGGCACTTTCCGTCGACTCACGCCGCCCAGGTGTTACCTGGCGTCATGCCCTGCGGAGCCCGGACTTTCCTCCCCTAAAGGGGCGATTGTCCGACCGACTCATAGACTAGTTAACTTGAAATATGGTTGACTTTCAAGCGATTATTAGATTTTCTCCCTAAGTTTTAGTCCAATTTTATACAACTGATTTTTACTTTTCCCGGAATGCTGCGCGACGATATTTGCTGCCTTTTTCAACGGCATTTCCTGTAAGAGTAATTCGAGTAATTTCTCATCATGCATGGTTATTTCATTGTCACTATTGCTGTTACCTTGGACTATTACAACAAATTCACCTTTACGCTGTTCCGGATTATCAATTACGAAAGACAGTAAATTTTCAAGGTTATTTTTATGGACAGTTTCAAAAACTTTTGTCATTTCCCTAGCAATAGTCGCAGGACGATCGGGGCCAAATACCTTGATAGCATCATTTAAAAAGTCATCAATACGATGTGGTGCTTCAAAAAAAATTATCGTTCGGGATTCATCTCTGAGTCCATTCAAGATGTTGAGCCGGGCATGGCTACGAGTCGGAAGAAAGCCTTCGAAAATAAATTTATCCGTCGGCATCCCAGATACGGCTAACCCACTGATTAATGCAGATGGGCCTGGAATGGGAACGACTCGGATCCGACGCTCATGTGCTGCGACGACCAGGCTAAAACCTGGGTCACTGATCAGTGGCGTTCCTGCATCACTGATAAGGGCAATACTTTTGCCTTTTTCCAATACAGTGATCAGATTTTTCCCGGTCTCCTTATTACTGAACTCATGGTAAGACTTGAGCACAGTTTCAATTCCATAGTGGACCAGTATTTTCCTACTGTGTCGTGTGTCCTCAGCAGCAATGAAATCGACTTTTTTCAAAGTACGTACCGCTCTTGGACTCAAGTCATCGAGATTACCTATCGGTGTTGCTACTACAAAAAGGGTACCAGTATCATTTGACACATTAAACTCCACTTGGTTAGGCTGGTCGAATATCTATCTGTAAATACTATAATCTAATTATGCGATTTCTCTGTTTTTTAATCATTACCCTATTTATGTTATATGGGTGTAGCGCTGTCACTACATTCAAAGGCCCCGCCATCGATCCTGCCTTTGAGGCGAAACAATTGCTGCATACAGGACAGTTTGCTGTGGCAGCTGAAGAATATATACAGCTCTCCCAGCAATACCCTGCTCGTATGGTTGAATATCAACTTATGGCCGCTAATGCACTTATTGAAGACGGTAGGCCTGAGGCAGCTATCCAATTGATCAACGATACACAAATTAATTCTGGAAACAGCCAACAGCTATCGCAAAAAAATATTATTCTGGCAAAACTGGCCCTATTCCAGAGCAACGTTATTAAAGCATTGAACCTACTAGAAGAGATCAGTAATTCACACGAATTACCAGATGAATTTATTCTGATTTACCATGGACTAAGGGCAAGTCTCTTCAACAAACAAATGGCTTATCTGCAAGCAACTAAGGAACGGCTGGAAATGCAGGGATATATTCAAGATGCATCTGAAAAACTTGAAAACCTGCAACTCATATGGAGAAACCTAAATAAAATTGATGCCCAGGAAATGATCGAATTGGAGATCACTAGCCAATCAGATCTGAATCCGTGGATAGAACTGGCCGTTATCAACAAGACACTGGCCTCCAAACCAGAAGAATTGAAAAACGCTGTTGGAGCGTGGCAGGATTACTATCCTCGTCACCCTGCAAATTTGTCCATAGTTTCTCAAATTCTGGAAATGACAATGGTATCCAGTTTCAAACCTCAACAAATTGCATTATTACTACCGTTAACGGGTGGCTTTGAAAGATATTCTGAGCGAATCAGAGACGGTTTCCTTGCGGCTTGGTTCGTTGAAAAAGAGTACAAACCAAAAGTCAGAATTTATAATGCCAATTCTCTCAATATAAATACTATATACGATAAGGCAGTCGAAGAAGGAGCGGACTTTATCGTGGGTCCTTTGGAAAAAAAGGCTGTTAGATCATTATATGATCGAGGGACATTGCCGGTAAGGACGCTGGCTCTGAACCAAATTGAAAAAGACGATTTTGTTAACAGTGACTATCAACTTTTATCCCCTGCAAGACTGATTCAATTTGGTTTATTACCAGAAGATGAGGCAAGACAAGTAGCAGAACGCGGCATATTTGAAGGCCATAATAGAGTATTAATCATCACGCCAGCAGACGAATTGGGGAATAGGATATTCAATGCTTTCAATAATGTATGGGAGAAGATGGGAGGCATCGTTCTAGAGCGTGTTAACTATGACCCCTCATCCAAAGATTTTATCGCACCCGTGAAATCTCTACTTAACATCGAAAGCAGTGAATACAGAATCAACGCATTAAAGCAAAAAATTGGTAGGAACATGAATGGTGTAAGTCGTGTACGTGAAGATGCAGATTTCATATTCATGGTTGCTAACAATCTTCCTGCAAATCAGCTTGTTCCGCAATTACGGTTTTTCCGTGCGGGTGAATTGCCAATTTATTCCATCTCTCATATTTATCGCGGGAAACCTAATCCTCAGAGTGACAGTGATCTAAACGGGGTAGAGTTAGTCGATATTCCTTGGGTACTTCAACCAACTGAAAAACAAGATGATATTCAGTTATTAATAAATAGTCGCTGGAAGTCACAAAGCACGACCTTCCCACGTTACTATGCATTCGGGGTTGATTCATTCCGGATCATTACCAACCTCGGTAAAATGGCTGCTGATCGCACCAATCGTTATACCGGAGCAACTGGAGAATTATTTATGACAGATGATGGCGTCATCCATCGAAATTTACTATGGGCAAAATTTATTAATGGAGAACCAAAAATCATTGATATCGGCAATACTTTTTGATTGATACCAACACAACGTCTGAACGCGGCAAACTATCTGAAGACCAGGCGCTTGCTTTCCTTGAAAAAAATGATCTTATACTGATGCACCGAAACTATAGAACCCGATCAGGAGAGATTGCCCTGATAATGGAAGACAACCAAATTACAGTATTTATAGAGGTACGTTACCGGTCATCTTCAGATTTTCTAGATCCAATTGAAACTATTGATAAAAAAGCTTAAAAAAATTATTTACACCAGCCAACAGTACCTACAATTACATCATAAACATATTAATTCATGTCGGTTTGATATAGTGACATTGACCGGCAATCTGCTATCGCCGGAAATAAACTGGTATAAAAATGCATTCGAGGCCTGATTTCAGTTAATTACTTTGAACTAGTAAAATACCCATTATGGATCCAATTATACGTATACAGAAAAATTTTAAGCAAAGCATTGACGTAAAAATGCAATCGAGTGAATTGCTAGCGCCAAGTATTGCAAAGGCAGCAGAATTGATTACAAATTGCCTTTTAAATGAAAAAAAAATATTAATATGTGGCAACGGCGGCTCGGCGGCAGATGCACAACATTTTTCTGCACTATTATTAAACAGATTTGAAACGGAAAGGCCAGGGTTGCCTGCTATTTCTCTCACTACAGATACATCCACTTTAACGTCAATAGCTAATGACTATCAATATGCAGATGTTTTCTCCAAACAAGTGCGTACGTTGGGACAGGTTGGTGATATTCTGATTGTCATTACCACTAGTGGTGAATCACACAATATAATACATGCTATTGATGCAGGTCATGACAGGGAGATGAATATTATTGCTTTGACAGGCCGAGAAGGTGGGCAGGTAGCAGATTTGATACAAGAAAATGAAATTGAAATTCGGGTACCGAGCTGGTCAACAGCAAGGATACAGGAGATACATCTAATGATTATCCATTGTTTGTGCGATCTAATTGATCATCAATTACTGGGAATAGAGGGCTAAAACCATGCTGAAAAACATTTTTCAAAAATACACATTTTTACTCAGTTTACTTTTTCTTCAGGGTTGTGCCGTGGTGGCTGTTACTGGCATTGCGACCGGTACATCCGTAGCAATAGACAAACGAACGACTGGTACTGTCATTGAAGATCAGAGCATTGAATTAAAAGCCACCCAGGCTTTATATGCCGACAAAGAGTTAAATGAAAAAACCCATTTTAATTTCACTAGTTACAACACCTACGTTCTGATAACTGGTGAAGCACCAGATGAAGAACTGCGTCAACGCACCGTGGAAATGGTACGGAATGTTGAAAAGGTAACACATGTCTACAATGAAATTACCATCGCTGCACCTAGTTCCCTTATATCCAGAAGCAGTGACTCCCTCATTACTTCAAAGGTAAAAACAAAATTACTCACATCAAAAGAAGTAAAAGGACTAGAAGTAAAGGTCGTTACCGAAAAGGGTGTAGTCTATCTGATGGGCTTATCAGCAAGAGCACAGGCAGACAGAGCAACAGAAATTGCTAGGCAAACCGGGGGTGTTCAAAAAGTAGTTAAACTGTTTCAGTTCGTAGATTGATCGAAATTATTTAACTATTTTCAGAGAGGGTTTTTTTATCGCAGACGCTTTGTCATCTGCAACGGTACTAGCATTCGTTAAGGTTTCCTCGGTAAAGATCATTCCATTGCCGTTTTCCCTTGCATAAATGGCCATCACAGCATTGTCCGGCACCATGATTTTGACCGGCTGACCGGCAAATCTTGCATTAAATGAAATTAATTCGTTTCCCAAATCCAGTTCTTTGACAGAAGCAGTTGAAATGTTCAGAACAACTTTACCATCCTTTATATATTTTTCAGGTACATGTGTATCTGGATAACCTGCATCAACCATAAGATGCGGAGTCATGTCGTTATCAATAATCCAGTCATACAATCCACGTATAATGTATGGTCTGTTAGCCGTCATTTTAACGTTGATATTCAGAGTACCGGATTAGGCTGCCCTTAATTCACGCTCTTGTTCAGACAAACTGTTTTGAAAAGCATCACGGCTAAATAGCCTATCTGCATATTGCAGCATAGGCTTGGCAGACGAAGGTAATTTTATCCCATAAAAATCCAGACGCCAGAGCAACGGGGCCATACAACAATCCACTAGCGAATAGTCATCAGACATGAAAAACGGTTTTTGAGTAAATGCGACTGCAATTGAAGTCAGTTGGTCACGAATGGTTTTCTTGGTATTCGCTACAGCTATTTCATTTTCGCTAGTCATTTCATTTACACATGAGTACAGATCTCTCATGACCCTATATCGGAGTTGCCTGTTACTAGCACGTGTCACTGGATCAACCGGCATTAGTGGCGGGTGAGGAAAACGTTCATCCAGATATTCCATTATTATTTGTGCATCATATAGAACCAATTCACGATCAATGAGAGTTAATATCGAATTGTAGGGATTTATCTCTACAATCTCTTCCGGTAAGTCTTCATCTCCTGCGACATAATTAATCTCTACATTAATACCTTTTTCTGCCAATACGATCCTGACAGCATGGCCGATGGGGCTCGTGCTGTCGGAATACAGGACCATGACTGAGCGTCTGTTTGATACACCCGTCATAAAGATTATCTCCCTCAGTATTCGATGAATTATTTAATAAAAGAATGGATTATGAAGCTACTAATGAACGTCTTTCCAGTATTCTTTTTTCAAGCAATAGACGATGATTAGCAGGAAGAATAGATAAACAATTACCCAGATGCCAAATGAATACCTCTGTAGTTTAATCGGTTCTCCAAGGTAAACCATGAACTTGACTAGATCACTGACCGTTTGCTCATACTCCTCTTCCTGGTAAGCAACCGGTTTTGTACCACGGGAATTTGCTAGTGCCAGATGATCTATTTTTTTAACGAGCAACCCGTCTTCACCCGTCTCTTCTACATACACCGCTTCCTGCCAACCCTGTAACTTCCAAAGGACATGTGGCATGGCAACGTCTTTAAAGGTCAGATTATTGACACCGAAAGGTCTCGACGGATCTCGATAGAAGGTCATAAAATATGTGTACAACCAGTCCGCTCCTCGCGAACGCGCCGTTACCGAAAGATCTGGTGGTACAATACCAAAAAAATTCATGGCATCATCATTGGTCATAGCAACTGTCATAGTATCGCCAACCTTGTCTGTACCAAACATGAAGTTTTCCATCAGCACACTGTCCGGAATACCCAGATCCGCACCAATTCGATTGAAACGCATATAGGCGGCTGAATGGCAAGTCAGACAATAATTGACAAAAGTTCTGGCCCCACGCTGCAATGCTTTCTGATCCGAAAGATCAGGTGTGAAATGCATAAGCTCACCTTCTCCTGCTGCATGTGAAACCTGACTGTAAAGAAAAACCGACAACAATATAAACAAACGCATCATGGATATCTCACCCGATCAGGCACTGGCTTATCGTTATCGTTTTTTGTATAAATCGGCATTAGAAAAAAGAATAAGAAATAGATAAATGTAAAAAACCGTGCCATTAGCGTATATGTTTCCGTAGCAGGCTGCATTCCCAACCATCCCAGTGAAATAAAACTGATGGTGAAGGTAGCCAGCGCGATCTTGTACTTCCACCCACGGTAGCGTATGGACTTCACAGGGCTGCGATCCAGCCAGGGCAAGAAACAGAACAAGATTGTTGCCAGGCCCATTGCGATTATTCCCCCCAACTGGTTAGGTATTGCGCGCAAGATTGCGTAAAAAGGGGTGAAATACCATATCGGTGCAATGTGATCGGGTGTTTTCAACGGATTAGCTGGGATAAAATTGTTGTGCTCCAGAAAATAACCGTTCACTTCCGGCCAGAAAAACACAACAGCATTGAACAGGATCAAGAAAAAGACCACCCCAACCGTGTCTTTTACCGTGTAGTATGGATGGAAGGGTATGCCGTCCAACGGTATGCCATTAGCATCCTTGTGCTCTTTTATTTCGATTCCATCGGGATTGTTCGATCCGACCTCGTGCAGTGCCAGAATATGCGCGACCACCAGACCACAGAGCACTAGTGGCAGGGCAATCACATGGAAAGCGAAAAAACGGTTCAAGGTAACATCCGATACTACAAAATCACCACGTATCCACAATGACAGGTCGTCGCCGATAACAGGAATAGCACCGAATAGAGATATGATGACCTGCGCCCCCCAAAATGACATCTGCCCCCAGGGTAATAGGTATCCAAAGAACGCCTCCCCCATGAGGGTAAAATAAATACACATCCCGATTAACCATACCAATTCCCGTGGATGTTTGTAGGAACCGTACAGAAGTGCACGGTACATGTGTAGATACACGACTATGAAAAAGGCAGACGAACCTGTGGAATGCATGTAACGGATCCACCAGCCCCATTCCACGTCTCGCATAATATATTCAACAGATGCAAAGGCAAGATCGGCATCGGGTTTATAGTTCATCGTCAACCAGATCCCGGTCACAATTTGGATGGCAAAAACAACAGTTGCTAGTATGCCGAAGTAATACCAGAAATTAAAATTTTTCGGTGCATAATACTTTCCTGCATGCTTGTTCCATTCTTCCATTAATGGAAAACGGGCATCGATCCAATCTCTGAACGCAACGAGATATTTAACAGCTGTGTTCATGAAAGATATTCGGGATCAACACCAATCAATACACGGGTTTCGCTCAGGTATTGATGCGGCGGTACTATTAGGTTCGTGGGTGCGGGAAAGCCCTTGTAAACGCGACCAGCCAAATCAAACTTGCTGCCATGACAAGGGCAGAAAAATCCGCCATTCCAGTCACTTCCCAGGCTATATGCATCTCCCTCATCATGAGTCACATATTTAGGAGAACACCCGAGGTGCGTACAGAGACCGAGGACAATCAGGTACTCAGGCTTGACCGAGCGATACTCATTCTTCGCATATTCAGGCTGCTGCTCCTTATCGGAATTGGGATCCCTGACTTCATCTTCAAGGGCTTCGATACCGCTTAACGATGACGAGTCACGGCGCAGGATCCAGACCGGTTTACCCTGCCATTGTTTGACCATCATCTCGCCGGCCTTCAGTTCTCCGATATCAACTTCAATTGGTGCACCAATGGCCCGGGTTCTTGCGCTCGGAGTCATGGTAGAAATGAACGGTATTGTGGTTGCTACAGCACCCGCTCCGCCGACTACGGTGGCAGTCGTTGTCAAAAACCGCCTTCTACTGACATCAACTCCATCTACAATTATTATTGTTATTCTCCAATTGTCGAAGACTAAAATCTAATGGGCATGAAATTATAACATGATAAATCGAGGGTATAAGCGAAAATCAGGCTGTTTCACGAAAAACAGATTATCGTATATGGGTAGCGTCATAACCACCACTTGAGCCATACTATTAGCTAAACAGAATTAAAATCAAAAGTATGCAGAAATTCGTGGTCCAATCCGTATTGAGCGGGGTAATCATAGCCCTTTTCTTGGTGTATTTCTTTCCGGGTATTCTCCTCCCTCAGCCCCATACAAATTCTGTAACAACTAGCCAACCAGACAAACCAAAAGACACTGTTGTATCGTATCACGATGCCATTACTTCAGTAGCCCCTGCCGTGGTAAATGTTTACGCTACACAAATCCTGACGCGTGAAACAAACCCGCTGTTAAATGACCCTATTTTCAGACGGTTTTTCGGTGATCCTATACCGGATCAGAAACGTAATAATAACCTGGGATCAGGTGTCATTATTAATGGATCCGGACATGTGCTGACAAACGCACACGTCATTGAGAATGCTAGTGATATTCTCATTACGCTGAGCGATGGAAGGCAGTCTAAGGGACAAATCGTAGGGATTGATAAAGAAACAGATCTTGCCGTCCTGCAGATCAATCTAGATGATTTGCCATATGCCCCCATCGGCAACTCGAACTTTCTCAAGGTAGGCGATATCGTCTTAGCAATAGGCAACCCGTACGACTTTGGCCAAACCATCACCCAAGGAATAGTGAGCGCAACAGGACGAAGTCGATTAGGTGTTTCTGTGATCGAAGACTTTATTCAAACTGATGCCGCCATCAACCCAGGAAACTCAGGTGGTGCTTTGATTAATGCAAAAGGAGAGTTGATCGGTATCAACACTGCAATCTTTTCTAATTCAGGTGGTTCCCAGGGTATCGGATTTGCCATACCCATCGATCTAGCCATATCGGTCATGCAACAACTGATCAGCAACGGCTTTGTAGTCCGCGGCTGGTTAGGTATTGAAGCACAACCAGTTCCTATGGACATTTCAAAAGCAGCAAATCTTGATGATGCAGGCGTTTTAGTGATGGGGGTATTTAACAACAGCCCTGCTGCAAAGGCAGGAATTATGCCAGGAGATATCATAACTGAAATTAATGGTAAACCATTGTTGGACTCACAGCAGACAATTCAACAGATTTCCCAGCTTCAACCCAGCGAAAAAATTAATCTCAGTATTCTGCTTGGATGGAGGAAATTAATACTTAGCAACGAAGTATCACAACGGCCAAAATTTTCTCAATAAATGAATCTACTCATTACTCTACTTACGGTTCATAGTCGCCCAGAGATTTTGTCTTAACTTAGGTAAAGACTATTTTTTCTGGCCGGTCATCCTATATTCTGCAGAAAGAGCATGGGCGGTTAATCCTTCCCCTCGTGCCAATGTAGACGAAGCCTGATTAACCGATGTGGCGGAATCCGCATCACACTTAATCACTGAGGTTCTCTTCTGGAAATCATAGACACCCAATGGTGATGAAAACCTGGCAGTTCCTGAAGTTGGTAAGACATGACTGGGACCAGCACAGTAATCCCCGAGTGATTCTGCTGCATAGTGACCCAAAAAGATTGCACCAGCATGCTTGATTTTAGATACAATAGATTGAGGATCCTTGATAGGCAACTGGACATGCTCTGGAGCTAGCTTGTTTATCACCTTTACTGCTAAATCAAGATCACCCACTTGAATTATGACACCATTCTTCTCAAGGGAATTCTTGATAATCTCTGATCGCTCCATCTGTGGGAGCAACCTGTTAATACTATCCGATACCTGATCGATAAATTCGCTGTTGGTTCCCACCAAAATAGCCCTCGCATCCTCATCATGTTCAGCCTGGGCAAACATATCCATTGCAATCCAGTCCGGATCACCGCTGCCATCATTTAATATCAACACCTCAGAAGGACCAGCGATCATATCTATTCCAACCTTACCGAAAACTAGACGCTTAGCTGCTGCAACATAGCGGTTACCGGGGCCGACAATTTTATCCACCTTTGGGACTGTGGTTGTACCAAAAGCCATTGCTGCAATTGCCTGGGCCCCACCTATCGTAAAGACACGATCTACACCTGATATATACGCGGATGCCAATACCATTTCATTCAATTGACCACGTGGCATAGGGACAACCATGATGATTTCACTCACTTCGGCAATCTTTGCTGGTATAACGTTCATTAATACCGTTGATGGATAAGCCGCTTTGCCGCCAGGAACATAAACACCTACCCGATCCAAAGGGGTTACCTGTTGACCTAATTCAAATCCTTCTTTGTCTTGATATTTCCATGACTCAATTTTCTGATGCTCGTGAAAGCTTCGAATACGTTCAGCTGCAAACGTCAGTGATTGCAGTAATTCGGACGAAATTTTGCCAGTTGCCTCTTCTGATCGCCCATAAGGTACTTCTAAGTCATCTATTTTTATATTTTGTTGATCAAATCTATTTGTAAATTCGATCAGAGCATCGTCACCCCTTTGCTTTACTGCATCAATGATTTCTGAGACTTCACGGGTCAATACAGAATCATCAACATTAGTGGAATCAGATAGCTCATCCAACTGCCTTTCGAAGTCTGGGTCACTTTCATTAATTCTCCTTATGGGAATCACGTTTTCACCAGATCGGATAGTTGATTGATTATTTTTTTAACACGCTTTTGTTTCAACTTCATGGCAGCCTTGTTGACTATCAAACGGGAGCTGATTTCACAAATTGTATCAGTTGCAATCAGACCATTTGCTTTCAATGTGCTTCCCGTATCAACAAGATCAACTATCTTATCTGACAAACCCATTACCGGGGCAAGCTCCATAGATCCATATAGCTTAATGACTTCCACCTGGACACCGAGAGTGGCAAAATAATCTCGTGTTGTCTTAGTATATTTCGTTGCAACTCGATTTTGTTCGCTCCCCAAATTGGCGTTCTCTAATTCAGCAAGCATCAATTTGCACTTCGCGATTCCTAGATCTAAAGGCTCGTACAACTCGTTGCTGTCGAACTCAAGCAGCACGTCTTTTCCGGCAATTCCGATATCAGCAGCCCCGTAATCCACATAGGTTGGGACATCAGTAGCCCTAATAATAAGAATCCTGATTTCGGGCTGGTTGGTTTCGAAAATTAACTTTCGAGAGGTATTCGGATCTTCCTCAAGAACAATGTCCATCTTCTGCAACAGGGGCAGTGATTCTTCAAATATCCTGCCTTTGGAAATTGCGATTGTTAATTTATCCTGCACTGTTATTCACTAATTGAGAAATTGAAATTTATGTCTTAGCTTTCTACTTACTATAACTATTACACCTGTTAAGAAGGTACACGTTTTATCTTTGCTCCGAGTTGGTGCAATTTTTCTTCAATCGTCTCATAACCTCGATCTATATGATAAATCCGATCAACGACTGTCTTTCCTCGGGCAACCAGCCCGGCGAGTACAAGGCTAGCTGATGCTCGAAGATCCGTTGCCATAACGGGTGCACTGACCAGTTCCTCAACACCGATGCAAATTGCCGTATTCCCTTCCAATTTTACATTTGCGCCCATCCTTTGCAGTTCTTGCACATGCATAAATCGATTCTCAAATACATTTTCGGTTATCGTCCCGCTACCTTTTGAAATACAGTTCAGTGCTGTAAATTGTGCCTGCATGTCTGTCGGGAATCCGGGAAAAGGTGATGTATGAACATCTACAGCTTGAGGCCGGCCATTTGGCATCGACAATGTAATCGAATGCTCATCAGCATCTATATTTGCACCGGCTTCTCTGAGTTTTGACAATACCGCATCAATTAATTTCGGCCTGGTATTTTTTAATTTCACTTTGCCACCGGTCATAGCTGCAGCTACCAGAAACGTCCCCATTTCGATACGGTCAGGCAGAATTCTATGCTTTGCCCCATGCACAGACTCAACACCCTCAATTACAATCCTGTCTGTTCCAGCTCCTTCAATCTTAGCCCCCATACTTTTAAGACATACTGAAAGATCGATAACTTCTGGTTCGCGCGCTGCATTTTCAATTATCGTCTGCCCATCCGCTAGGACAGCGGCCATCATCAGATTTTCTGTTCCGGTAACAGTAACCATTTCCATGGTGATATGAATACCTTTCAGCCTGTTCGCCTTAGCGTGGATGTAACCTCCCTCAACACGAATATCAGCACCCATTGCAGTCAGCCCTGCGATATGAAGATTTACAGGCCGTGAACCGATCGCACAGCCGCCTGGTAATGACACATCGGCCCTACCATACTTAGCCAGCAACGGCCCCAGCACAAGTATAGATGCCCGCATTGTTTTAACAAGTTCATAGGGAGCAAATAGGTCTTTAATATTATTGTTCTTTACTTCAATGTTTAACCGCTCATCGATCATCAAATCAGAACCCATCCCCCCAAGCAATTCCATTGTTGTTGTAATATCGTGCAAATGCGGCACATTACCTATGATCATTGGTTCTTCAGTTAATAAAGTCGTAGCGAGGATCGGTAGCGCAGCATTCTTGGCGCCAGATATTGAAATCTCGCCATGCAGCGCATGGCCCCCTGTGATAATAAGTTTATCCATTAGCTTCAAATTTTAATATTATTAAATAATCTTGAGGCCTTTTTTCTCTTCCCACTCTTTTGGTGTATAGGTCTGGACAGTAAGGGCATGAATATCGTTCCCTACTTTTGATCCTAACGCCTTATAGACCAGTTGATGTTGCTGCACCATTGTCTTGCCCAAAAATTCTTCACTCACAACGATAGCACCAAAATGTGTACCATCCCCGTCTACTTCTACTATGGCAGATGGCATCGCCTTTTCAATGAGACTTTTTATTTCATTAATTTGCATTCTTCCCCCTGAATGGCAGCCACTTCCTGCAATGGTTGATTTAGGAAGCTCAGAATAATTTCTATCTGGAATTTCCGATGTGCTAATCGAAAAGATGTGATTATCCCGGTCTCTGTAGGTATTTACCAGAGACCTGAGTAATAATTATAGTATTGAGGTAACGTGAGACGAGTAGAGACGGATACCTATTGCAATAGCATTTTTAATCGAGCGTATTTTCCAACTTTCCATTACGGTCTTCGAGCTTAGCAATCAATGAATCCAGGCCGTTTTCCCTGATTTCAGAGGCAAACGAGCCTCGATATGTCGAAACTAGGCTGATTCCATCCACTGACACATCAACCACCTTCCATGCACCATCAATAACATGCATCCGGTAATGGATAGGGACTGTATTGGCACTACTTGAATCCTTGACCTCTGATTTCACGACAACGGTATTTGATTTCGGACTGACCTGCTCGGGGTAGTAGCGAATTTCCTCATCTGAGTATTCTAACAGTGCCTTGGCATAGGTCCGCACCAGTAGCGTCCTGAATTGTTTAATAAAAACTTGCTGTTGTTGCTCCGTTGCCCTTCTCCAACTATTTCCCAACACCCATCTGGACATGTTATAGAAATCAAAATGAGGTATAACCAGTTGATTTATATATGAATAAATCCGATCAGGATTGGATTTCAGCTCTTCTTCTTCTGATCTAAGCCGCTCAATGACTTGGGTCGATGTATTTTTTACAACTTCCCCCGCAGTCGGGCTAACTGCATGCGACGATTGAAAAGCAAATCCTGTGACTATCATTATCGTGAGTACTGCTCGATACATCATTTTCTATATCTCCGGGATTCGTGTAATTATTTTTATATATCTGCCAAGCTGGACGAAGCTTGTGTTGCAAGAATGCTTCACCGTTGCGTGGGTACACCATATTTTAATTATATTTGCTGTAATGAGAAAGGCCTCAATCATATAAAGTTCCCACTTTATTATCTTCTGGTTATTAATTTATGATATCTATCTGATAGATAAGCAATAATTATATTAGCAGCTTGACATCCCGCCCAACCGGAATGAGGGGATTAAAACGGTCTCAAAACGAGAATTAAGCGAGGAAGTAATGTTAATGCAGCCAATAAGGCAATGAACATCGCCAATGCTGTCAATAATCCGAAATAAATTGTCGGTATAAAGTTAGAGAATACCAGTATAGAAAATCCGATAATGATGATAAGTGCTGTATAAAACACCGCTCGGCCGATACTGGCATGACAATAATGCAAGGTAGCAACATAATCACCGCCCCTTTTTGGTAATTCCTCTCGAAACCGATAAATGTAATGAATACTGTTATCCACGGCGATGCCGATAGAAATGGCTGCAATAGTAATGGTCATCATATCGAGTGGAATACCTACTAAGCCCATCAAGCCGAGTATGGTAGTTGCGGCTAGAATGTTTGGGATAATCCCGATGACTGCAAGCGAAAACGACTGAAACAATACTAAAAGCATGACTGCTATACCAATCATGACAACTCCCAACGTCAGGACCTGGGATTTGAAAAGGCTTTGCAACATATTATTGTACAGAATCATCAACCCGGTTATCTGAATATCTTCAGCATTAATTTGTAATTGCTTCTCTAAATCATCAGCTATTTTAAGTAAGAGCTCATTTCGCCGAAGATCCGGCATAGAATCGACAATACGTGTAGATATCCTCGCTTCATTTTCGCTGATGGATATATATGGGTCGATAATACTTTCTCTCAGTTCTTGCGGAATGCGTTTATATATTATTGCCAATTCAAATGCGTCTAATTCTTCTCCTTTATTTAGTTCTTCCGCTAGTTGAATAACCGAACTAAGAGACAATACTTTTCCTACAGCGCTAAGGTTATCTAAATAATTATGGACAGCATTGATTCGATCAAGTTTATACGATGTAAACCAAGCGTCTGCCGGATCGATCTCAATTTCACCAAATAATGCATCCAGATCTGACATTTCATCATCTTCAGCAAGAAAGTCCTCACCATATTCCTCAATCGGGTTAAACTTAATTACGATGTCTAGCGGCGTAGTTCCTCCAAGTTTTTCGTCTATCAGTTGAAAACCACGATAAATTTCTGTTCTCTTGCTGAAATAATTAATGAAACTGTTTTCCACCTTCAATTGTGTAATCCCAAATATACTAACAACTGCAAGTATGACTGATACAAGCATGACCTTGTTACCATGTTTTTCGGTAAAACGTGCCAACGCTGCAGTAAATGGTATTTCGTCACTCTCAGTCTTGGTTTCTAGAACCTTGTCCAAGCTGACAAGCACAGTAGGGAATAAGATAAAGGATGTCAGGAATGTCACACCCAAACCCAGTGTCATCATCCAACCGAAGTCAATTACTGGTTTAATGTCACTGACGACTAGCGAAGCAAATCCTATCATGGTTGTTAAGGCTGTATATAGACAAGGCCAAACCATTCTCCGCGTTGTATTAAAAACTAATTCAAATTGAGACATCTCAGGGTTATCTCGTTTCAATTGACGAAAGCGAACTATCAGGTGAACATTCATTGACATAGTCAATATCAACATCAACGAAATAAAATTTGATGAAATAACTGTCACGGCCCAGCCAAAATATCCCAGCAACCCAAGCATCACCATCCCGGAAAAAGTACAGCTTAATAACGGCAGAACAACCCAACGCATCTGCCTAAAGATTACAGACAACATCATAATCAAAAATGCAGCAACACCAATTCCAAAAATGACAAGGTCATTCTTAATGAAACTAATCATATCATCAGCGACCATGGTCAACCCACCTAAGTGCAGGGTACCGTAGTCTTGATATTTGGAAATAATTTCCCTGACGTTTTTTATGTTTTCGTGATTTTCAAAGTCAAAGCGAATCTTAACTGCCTCATAGTCCAACAAAACCTGCTCAAGTTCTCTTTCCTCAACTTCAGATAATCCATCACTGCTCTTCTTGATCATCAACTGGTTTTTTTTCTTTTGCAGATCAACGTATGTATTGTTGCTCTTTAGATTCAACTGTAACGCGGTAGTAGTTCCATCTTCACTGATTATCAAATTGTTGTAGATTGGGCTCTTTAATAGCTCATTTTTAGCCACTTCACGATCAACATCCAGGTCGCTTAGCGTCCGATAGTTTTTTGCCACATCGGATAACTTACCATCTTCTAATTTTAGCAACTGCACATCAACCAGAGATGTCACAGAATCAACCATAGCTAGTCTGGCAAATTCGTCTCGTAACTCAGAAATATATTGAAGTGAAGAATCGGAAAATAGATCATCAATCGGAGTAAAAGTAACAAATAGAAAATCCTGGGTTCCAAATCGCTCGCTAACTTCCCTAAAGATACGCAGACTTTCATCACTTTCAAGCAACAACGAATCCGCTGAGGCATCCAGTTTAAAATCCTGCATATGATAGATAAAGAAAACGCTCAGTACTGCGAGCGTCAGCAATACAATTTTTGGATTACCTAATATAATACGCTTATAAGTTTCGGCTATAACAGCTAACATTGTAGTATTATCGTTATTTTTATGGCGTTGTTACAAAATTTTCATATCACCTGATCTCAGTTACAGGGATATTAGTGGATCAAAACTAAGATTCTCTTTCAGAGTGCTATATTCGTCAACTTAAATATCAAATTATTCCGATAAAATAAAGATACTTACCACCTCAGCATCCGAATCAGTTATGATAAACTCGCGAGTCTTCCTAATAAAATCTACAAAGGTACAGTTTATGAACAAAACAATTATCCTGTTGTTTTCTATTTTCTTGACCAACATTGGCCACGCTGCAACTCCGGCGGCAGAGGGTGCTAAAGTCTATTTTATCGAACCAGAAAATGGAGACGTTTTAACTAGTCCTGTCACAATCAAATTTGGATTAGTTAATATCGGAGTTGCGCCTGCTGGTGTAAATATCCCAAACACTGGTCATCACCACCTACTTGTAGACACTGACCTACCACCTCTAGATACACTGATTCCGACAGATGATAACCACCGCCACTTCGGCAAGGGAAACACTGAAACGACGCTGGAATTAACACCGGGTGAACATACATTACAGCTATTGCTAGGTGACTTTGTGCATACACCGCACGATCCACCAATAATGTCAGATAAAATTACAATTACGGTCAAGTAATATTTAAGGTGTGAATCAAAGCTGTTAGCCGACTTCACCTTTAAGAAATTTGCCTATCGTCTCCGAATATATATCGTGCTCCACCGCTAGCACACGTTTAGAGAGAGAGTCAACAGTATCACCTTCTATCACCGGTGTTCTCCTTTGCGAAAGGATGGGGCCGGTATCATAATCGTCATCTACCAGATGTACGGTAGCACCTGATTCCTTGTCGCCTGAGGTAAGGACTTCTTCATGCACATTCTTGCCAAACATACCCCTACCGCCGTATTTCGGTAACAATGCAGGATGTATATTGATAATACGACCTTTAAAGGCTTTGATCGTTTCAGGCCCAATTTTTTTCATGAACCCTGCCAATACGACTAAATATACCTCATGCTTGATCAACGTATCTCTGATGGCACGATCGAGTTCATCAGGATTAGTAAAGGTCTTGCTGCTGATATGAAATGCAGGAATACCCTCACGCTCTGCACGATCCAGTGCACTGGATGCGCCGTTATTACTTATAACGACAGCAGGGTCCGCTTGAATCCTCCCCTGTTTACAGGCATCGATAATACATTGCATATTTGTCCCACTATGAGACGCGAGGAAACCCAAGTTTTTCAGGCTCATTCTGTCAGTTATCCAGTTGCAGTAACAATAAACCCAAGTTCAGATAGCATGTGCGTTAATGAATTAGAACCCTTTTTAATACATACATTCATTGCTGAAAATTCCCGTCGGATTGGATAGTTGATTCGTAATTCTGAAAAAAATGCACTACGTTCACCCTCATTTATATCTAGTATATCCCGCATTGTTGCGTCATCACTACGCACATCATAGCTAGAAAGAACTGCCATCTGTATGCTATCTATATCTGACCCGTCACCAGCAAGCGTAATACTATCCCTTTCAGATAAGACAGGCATCATTTCATCATTGACACTCTGATCAAAAAATTTACAAGTCTGACAAAATACTGACCAAGTAGCTATTACCCTCGCATCAGAACTATAACCGGCGATATGTGCGGTTCCAATATCAATCTTGTCCAACAATGATGTATTGATTACAGGTTCATTTTCCCAGACATCAAGCACGATAGATGAATCGGGATTTATTTCTAAAAATTTAGACAGGGCATCTTCGTCTATCACACCACCTCTCGATGTATTAATCAATGTGACATCGGATTTCAAAGTAGATAAGAATGATTCACTAATCAATTTAGCAGTAGGATACACACCCGCAGATGACAAGGGGACATGGAGAGTAATAATGTCAGCTCCAGCAATCTCATCCAGGCCACAATATCCAGGCTCACCTGTCTTCTGTTGCAACGGCGGATCATTTATCAAACAGTTAATACCAAGAACTTGTAAGAATTGACTAACCATCGAGCCAACATGTCCGTATCCTATAATGCCTACTGTTTTATCTTCGAGGTTAAATCCATTCTGATCCTTTAATACAAACAAGCTACTCAGAACATATTCGGCTACGGATCGTGCATTGCATCCTGCTACATGGACGAAACCAATACTCTGCTGGTCGAGATATTCCGTATCAATGTGATCGATTCCGCTAGTTGCACTTACCACAAATCTGATAGCTGTATTTTCTAATAACGCCCTATTTACCTGAGTCACTGTTCTGACTATAAGGATATCTGCATCAACGAGCTCCACCTGACTGATGTTCCTGCTATCGACTAGGTGCACGTCTCCCATCGTGTCAAACAATGATTTAACGACAGGAATAGATTGATCTGCGACAATTTTCATCACTGATCCTATCAACTAGAAATAGTCAAATTAATTCGGAGTGAACGGTCAACGTTAAGGTAAAATTGACTAAATGAGATCTCCCGCATCCAGTAAGCAATCGGTACAACGGAGCTACGTCCTATCAGAAAGTTTTGCACCCTCTTTTTCCACAGGCATTAAATCAGACCGACTGACCCCCATCATCAACGCCGCCGGACTGGCAATATAAATAGATGAGTAGGTTCCAATTAATACTCCAAATATCAGCGCGGCGGCAAAACCATGAATGATCTCTCCGCCCAAGTAAAACAGGGCTAATAGCACTAGCAGTGTCGTCACACCCGTAATAATAGTTCTGCTCATGGTCTGGTTGATAGACCTGTTAAACACTTCATCCGGTGTTGAATTGCGCATACGTCTGAAATTTTCTCTGACACGATCGAATACGACTATCGTATCATTGAGTGAATATCCAATGACCGCAAGAATTGCTGCGAGAACGCTGAGGTCAAAATCCATCTGTACGAAGGAAAAGAAGCCGATGGTTATGATTATGTCATGCACCAGTGCAACAATTGCGCTGAGTGCAAACCGGGTCTGAAACCGAAAGGCGACATAAACTAGAATCCCGAACAAGGCAAACAGCATGGCCAGTCCACCGCTTTCTGTCAGTTCTTGACCAACCTGTGCTCCAACAAATTCTACTCTACGCATCTCGATTTGCTGACCATCATTTTCAAGTAAGCCTAAAATCTTATTGCTGATCTCGGCGCTATTCAGATCTTCCCTAGGGGCAAGTCGGATCAGCACGTCCTGCGATGAACCGTAATATTGCACAACGGCGCCTTGAAACTCAGAACCTTGCAGTGTGCTCCTGATTTCATTCAAGTCAGCAGGGCCAGCGTAACCCAATTCAACAACCGTACCGCCGGTAAAATCAACGCCGAAGTTCAGCCCCCTAGTCAGTAGGAATGCAATTGAACAAATGATCAGGACAACAGAGATGACCATGGCTTTCCGCCGTTGGCCGAGATAATTGATATTAAGGGGTGATTTAAAAAATTCCATATTCTTGATTGATTACCGAATCATTGCCTAAATTGATAATGCCTTGATACGGCGTCCCCCATAGATAAGGTTAACAATACTCCGAGTTACCATGATCGCTGTAAACATCGAACAGATAATGCCGAGCGACAAAGTTACTGCAAATCCCTTAATAGGACCCGTACCAAAACCGAACAATACTAGAGCTGCTATCAACGTTGTAATATTTGCATCTGCTATTGTTGAGAATGCCTTTTCATATCCAGCTTGAATACTAGCGTGTGGCGAATTTCCGTTACGGACTTCCTCTCTAATCCTCTCATATATCAGAACATTTGCGTCAACTGACATACCTAGCGTCAGCACAATACCGGCAATACCCGGAAGGGTCAGTGTTGCTTGTAGTAATGACAATAGCGCAACGACCAAAACCATATTCAGCGCGAGCGCGATATTTGCAACAAAGCCAAAAGACTTGTAATAAAAAAGCATGAATACCAGCACCACCACAAACCCTACAACAACAGAATTGAATCCTTGTTTAATATTTTCCTGACCTAGACTCGGACCCACTGTTCGTTCCTCAATAATTTCGATGGGTGCTGCCAGTGCACCCGCACGCAATAGTAAAGCGAGATTACGAGCTTCTTGCGTCGAATCCAGTCCTGTTATATGAAACCGCTTACCTAATTGCTGGAGGATCGTTGCATTACTAATGACCTCTTCGATTATTTCTTTTTTCTTGATTATCTCTCCATCCTTTTCTATGGTCTCAGTCTTGTTTTCAATAAAGATAATCGCCATGTTTTTACCGACTTCTTCAGATGTGGCACGGCGAAATATTCTGTCTCCTTTACCATCCAGAGTGATACTGACATCAGGTCCACCACTAGTTGGATCAATCCCGGAAGATGCACCTATAATGTAATCACCCGTTAGCATGATCTGTTTTTTTACGAGTAACTGCTGACCATCACGAGTAGAGTAAAGCTTCGACCCAGGCGGCACCCGACCATCGAGGGCATCTTGTACACTGTGCTCTTGGTCGACCATACGAAATTCAAGTGTAGCAGTAGCACCGAGAATCTCTTTTGCACGTGCCGTATCCTGAATGCCTGGTAGTTGCACAACTATGCGGTTCTGTCCCTGTTGCTGGATAACGGGTTCGGTGACTCCGAGCTCGTTCACTCTTTTTCTTAACGTTGTGATATTCTGCTGGACGGCATTTACCCTAGTATCTTCTCTAGCAGTTTGGTTCAAACGGGCATTAGCAGGGAATTCACCTGAAATGTCTTGGACTTCTGATACATCCAGTTCAATAAAATTCTTCTTTACAATCGAAATCCCTTGATCACGCTGTTCGCTATCACGAAAACGTATGGTCACTCCACCATTGCTATCACGGGAAATAGTCTTGTAACGCACATCTTCCTCGCGAAGTTGGGAGCGAATATCGGATACATAACGTTCTTCTGCCTTTTCAATAGCAGCATCAATATCAACCTCGAGTAAAAAATGGACACCACCACGAAGATCCAGTCCAAGGAACATAGGTTCTGCCCCAATTTTCCGTAACCACCCAGGCGTTGCTGGAGCAAGATTCAATGCAACAATGTAAGCATTGCCTAATGCTTCCTTGATGGCATCCTGTGCCTTTAATTGAATATCTTCGTTCTCGAAACGGACAATCAAATTAGAATTGTCAAAATCGATACGCTTATAGCTAATACCAGCTTTCTCCAATGCTTCTTCAATATCAAAAGTAATGAGCTCATTTAACTGGCCAGATCGAGATGCAGAAACTTGTACTGCTGGGTCTTTGCCATATAGGTTCGGTAACGCAAAAATTATCGAGACGCCAATAATTACAACGATAAGGATATATTTCCACAAGGGATAGCGATTCATTTATAGTGATTTTCCTGTGTATGTTGAACTAAGAACTTTTCATCGTTCCTTTTGGCATCAATGCGGATACGGCGTGCTTCTGCACCTTGATTTCGATATCTTTTGCAATCTCCAATACAATAAAGTTATCGCCAATCTGGTTTATTTTGCCCAACATCCCCCCGGTTGTCACAATCTCATCACCCTTACTCAATGAGACCACCATTTTTTTATGATCCTTGGTCTGCTTCATCTGCGGCCTAATGAGCATGAAATAAAAGATCACAAAAAACAACACCATCATGACCAGCAAGGAACTGCCGCCGCCTTGTTGTGGCGCTGCCTGTGCCCAAGCATCATTTATAAAAAAGTTAATCATTTATATTCCACTGTCCAGGAAAGCGCGCCATTATGCCATAGACGCAGAGTTTTGCCTGCCATTCGCCGCAAGACATCAATATTCAAGTCCTCAAAAATTTCCCCAATGAAATCCATTATTTTCAATATAAATATTTAATAATTAAGGATATTTCTGGAATTATAGTTGCAATCCTTTCCCCTGAATTCACAACATCGGCGCTTAATCTTTTACCCGCCGCGAATAAAAATATTTCACAAATTTATCAAATTGATTAGTTTCGATTGCCTCCCTAATCTCAACCATCAGGTTTTGGTAATAATATAGGTTATGGCACGTGTTAAGCCTTGCTCCTAGAATTTCATTGGTTTTATTTAGGTGATACAAATATGAACGACTGTAATTTCTGCAAGTATAGCAACTACAATCCTCATCCAATGGTGACGTGTTATTTCTATTCTCCGAATTACGAATATTGACTGTACCAATCTGAGTAAAAATTTGACCATTTCGAGCGTTACGAGTCGGTAACACGCAATCAAACATATCAATACCACATTGGACTGCCTGAATTATATCTTCAGGTGTGCCAACCCCCATTAGATAACGTGGTTTATCGACCGACATATGTTCTGATGTATGAGTTAATATATTTAACATCTCTTCTCTTGGCTCCCCTACTGATAACCCGCCAATCGCGTAACCATCGAATCCAATGTCTATTAGACCTGCCAGCGATTCACTTCGGAGCGCTGGGTACATGCCGCCTTGTACGATCCCGAACAAGGCATTTGGATGATCACCATGTGCTTCTCGCGACCGTTTCGCCCATCTCAATGACAACTCCATAGATAATCTTGCCTGTTCCATACCCACACTATAGGGAGTACATTCATCAAATATCATGACGATGTCTGAATTCAGAGCGTGTTGTACAGCAATTGCTTGCTCCGGCCCAAGGAATACCGCACTACCATCAACCGGCGAATGAAAATCAACTCCTTGTTCACTGATCTTACGAGTCTTAGCCAGACTAAATACCTGAAACCCACCAGAGTCGGTAAGTATGGGAAATTTCCAATGCATAAATTCATGCAACCCACCATGCTGCTTTATGATCTCTGTTCCCGGTCTTAGCAATAGGTGAAAAGTATTTCCCAAGATTATCTCGTAACCCACCTCCCTCAGTTCCTCTGGGGTCATGGCTTTGACTGTCCCATAAGTGCCGACCGGCATAAACACCGGCGTCTCAACCGTACCTCGGGCAAATGTCATACGACCCCGTCGCGCTTTTCCGTCTGTCGTTTTTAACTCAAATTCCAAATTCTAACCTCGATTTTTTAACTTCGATGGGTGTTATCATAAATCCCAAACACCTTATATATTACGCAATAAACATGGCATCACCGTAACTGAAAAAACGATACCCTTCTAATGTAGCATGACGATAGGCATTTAAAATATTTTCCGTGCCGCCATAGGCACAAGCCAACATTAATAATGTCGACTCCGGGAGATGGAAATTAGTAATTAATCCATCTATAAGTTGGAACTCATAGCCAGGATAAATAAAGATATCGGTTTCGCCCGTTTTAGGTGAGAGTGATCCATTTTCAGCAGCGGATTCCAAGCAGCGTACAACTGTTGTTCCCACTGCAATGATACGACCGCCACTATTTTTAACCTCCATAATACGTTTACACACTAAACTATCTATACTGAACCATTCCGTGTGAATACGGTGATTTTCAATGTCATCAGAGCGTACCGGTTGAAAGGTACCAGCACCGATATGCAGAGTAACGAAACCAATACTGACATAATTTTGCTTTACTCTTTCAATCATATCCTCTGAAAAATGCAGGCCCGCAGTTGGTGCTGCAACTGCGCCCAAGTGACGCGCGAAGACAGTCTGGTATCGATCGCCATCAGCCTGATCAGGTTCCCGACGAATATAAGGAGGCAATGGTACACGACCAATCTGATCCAACATATTAAATATAGACAACTCGCCTGTGACAGTTAAGAAATAAAAATCTTCTTTCTTTTCTTGAACAACGAGACGATGACCTCCTTCCAATTCTATTGTAGTTCCGGGCCGAGGAACTTTACTGGCCCGTATTTGTGCTACGATCTTTTTCTCGTCTATAACTCTTTCCACTAGAATTTCAACCTTGCCGCCGGTGTCTTTCACGCCATGCAGTCGCGCAGCTATAACCTTGGTATCATTGAATATCAGTAAATCGTCAGGTTGCAATAATTCGGGTAAGTGCGAGAACTGCTTATCCCTATATGTGCCAGTTTTTCGATCGATACACAACAGCCGACTATCACCGCGATTCTCTGGGGGGTATTGCGCTATCAGATCGTCAGGCAGATGATAGCTAAATTGACTACGCTGCATACACGAATGTTACCAGAATAATTCTGGCAGAACTGAGGATAAAGGTTTATCCACGGTCAATGATTACTTATACTTGCGCCCTTTCGTTTTCATCAAATTGCCGGAGTGGCGGAACTGGTAGACGCGCCAGACTCAAAATCTGGTTCAGGTAACTGAGTGGGGGTTCGATTCCCTTCTCCGGCACCAGTAATTTTATTGGCATTTATATAGATTGTCCTTATAACCCGCAGAACGGAGAAATTATCTGCAATCGTCGCATTTATTACTTACATCTAACTTGCTCATCTGCGTGTAGCTTCCAAAACTGCTCCCATCCGCTGGTGTGCGTTACTTGATTAACTATTTGTTTATTAATGCAATTCAATTCTGAATCGTATTTTCTTAACGCGGACATATAACTGTCGACGATGGTCATGGTAATGGCGTCATCCTTCTCTCCGATAAAATGAATTTGAGGAATGGATATGAGTTTATTAGCAAAGTCTGTGGGTTAAGTGATCCAGCTAATGGCGTTACGTTATGTTGACGGACAAACATCTCGATATCTAGGTTGCCTGCCGCTGTTCGCAGATCCAATACATCATCTCGTTGAGCCGCAAGAATGGCGGCCACGGTTCCACCACCGGAATATCCGACTAAACGAATATTTTTAAAGTTATGAATTTTTTTGTAATCATCAATTACCTCGTTAATCGCCTCAATCACTTCCGGCGCATAGCGTTTTATAGTCCAGCAGTCTGATTGACATTCTGGATTATTCTTTAGTGGGACGTACTGACATGGGCGCGCAATATAAATAACATTTGCCGATTCATCCAGTAAAGCAAGTTTTAAACTGACTGGGTTTTTTGGAGTGGGATTTAGGGATATTCGATGTCGGCCTGCAAAGGCGTAGCCATCACCTTCAATGTAAATTGTAACTGAACTCTCATCATCTGTTAGTCGATAATAACTGAGCAATTGAAACTGTGATGTATTGATAATCGCCTTGGTAAAACCACCCGCCAATGCCATTGCTTCAACATTTTCAGTGCGGATTGAAGGGCTACTGCATGCTGTAAATACTAAAAGTGCAGCTATCGCTTTCAGGAATGTTTGGATCATTTAAAAAGGATGTCACATAAAAAAGCCCCTGTGTAGGGGCTTAATTTGATAAATGATAGATCTACTAAAAATTGTAACGAATATTAAGGATGCCCGAATGGCCTCTGTAGTCAGATTTTGCCTCATAATCATAACTAACCTGGATATCAATGTTATTCTCCTGATAGACCGAGTATGACGCGCCTACATTAAAACTGTTATTGGCTGGATCAAATCCATTTGTGGTAAACGATGCGCCCCCACCGGTAAAGGTGGACGTATTGACTTGCCTCTCATCCAGAAACTCATGGCGCCATGACACATGTACCTCCGGTACGACACTGGTGCCCTTCGCTGTTTCCATCTCCTTACGAACACTAATCCCAACGACCGATTCCAACGATTCGTGTGTTTCACCTTGCACCGATAGGTTAAGCGCACCGGCACCCGTTTCGGTATAGCCGTCAATATCTATGTTGGCATAAAAAAGTCCGGCGTAAGGACTGAGATAAATGTCTTCGCCATAGTTGTACTCACGTCCATAAGTGCTCTGGATAATGATCTGATCCGCTTCAAAATCTCCTACTGCCGTGCTGTTAATCGCACCGACTGCGATCCTTCGCCTGCTATCGTATTGATTCTTTCCATATGAAATGCTGGCATCTACGTAATGCTAATCCATTTGGTAACTGGCATAGACGGTGCCTTGATAACTGTCGATATCCAACGTATTCGCTAAACCTTTAGTATCCACATCCGTGCCTGAGTAACTAAACGCTGCACCGAGACGCATATTATCTGAAAACAACGTATCTGCACCAAAGGTCACACCAAGTGTGTCTGCATCAAAGCCCGCAATACCCTGGCGATTATCTTGATCAATAGTAGAACCAAATCCTTGTACCCCTACCCCCACATCTTGGAACGGATCACCCGCCGCCAAGCCTGTCACACCATGACCCCCTGACCGTAAGGCAACTAATCGATTCAGCACCGTAACCATTGCTGATCGGCCGACACTCGACGTTAAATTTATAATTGCTCCACTTATATCCGGCGCTAGGGATTCCAGCGCCGCTTCAAATTCCTCGACTGTAGTGATCCCGGCAAATGCATTTGCCAGCTCGGGATTACTACCGAGTAACTCTTCAAGGCTGGTAAATGCTGCGAGTGCATTGGGTGACAGACCATCAACAAACTCCACACCAAGTTCTGACGCCAATGCTGCGGTTAGAACGAGATCATCACCATCAGAGCTCGCGATGAAATTCAGCTCCGCACTGTCATCTGTGAGGGTCAAAGGCACAGCCACGCCACCGCCCCCACCTGGTCCATCAATAATCGTGTAGGTAATACCGTCTTCAACAACTGCATTTGTGCCGACACCACGACGTCCACAATGGCATTGGCAGAGACCGTTGTGGCGCCAGTGACCGTAATTCTGCCCGCATCATCAGTCGCGCCACTGTTTACGGTTGTTCTTAATGTTGCACCGGCCTGTAGATCAAATGTCCCGTTCACATTAACAACGGAGTTGGTCAAATTAAGGGTACCGCTGGTTCCGCCACCAACAGTCAAGTTTCCAGTATGATTAAAGCCCATCATCACTAACATCAGACCACCATCATTGATGGTAGTAGTCGCAGTCAGGGTGTCCGCGCTTGCCTTGCTAACCACACCCCCAATGGTTAACGTTCCTGCATTCAATGTTTGATCCAGCGTTAAGGTGCTCCCCGCATTTACTGTCACCGATGCCAGACTGAATGTCCCACCAATAGCGGAATCGGTATCATAGTTACCGTCAAAGACTAAATTACCGACCCCGGCACTTGCCCCGTCAATGATGCCGTTACCTTGATTAGTCAGGGTTAAGGTACCACCGGCATCAATAGTAATATCTGTCGCAAGCAATCCCCCGTATCATGCCCGAATTATTTATGGTGCCGTTAAGGGTGGCACCATTTTCAAATTTGATACCAAAAGCGCTATAGTCAGAATCGGATCCAGCAATACCTTCAATCGTACCGGTATTTGTAATGTCCCCAGTGACAACGGAAGATGCGCTGACAAGGATCCCATAACCAGATTCGCCAGCGGCCATGCCCTTAATGTCACCGTGATTGGTGATACCGCCGGTGACCGTTGCTGAGCTAAGTAGTGCGATCCCATATCCAGTATAGGTATAAGAATCTGATACACCGCATCGACTGTTGAAATTGGCGCTACAGCCGCGGATGGTACCCGTGTTGTCGATACCGGAATTGATCGTGCCGCCCTCAACCGCAATGCCGATACCCGTGGTATAACCCAGACCCTCAATCAGACCACCGGACTTATTGGTGATACTGCCCGCGACCGAACCCGAATCGAGGAAAATACCTGCACCCAAATCGTAACCTGATCGGTAGCCAATACCCCTAATCGTTCCTTCGTTATTGACATCACCCGTGATGGTGCCGTCGCTATAGATGCCGTAGCCAGACAGTTCAGTCGACGAACTGTAGGTGGCCCCATACGCTTCACCGATAATATCGCCCGCGTTGGTAATACCCCCGTGATGGTGCCCGAATTGTAAATACCGTAGGCAAAAATTGCAGTATCTACCGAAGAGTAGTTATCTTCCACATGTCCCTCGATAATGCCGCCTGAGATGGTGCCCGTGTTATAAATTCCAGCGGCCCGGGCGGTATAGTCATCTATCGAATAATTACTCATATCAATCTGGCCTAGGATGGTACCCGTATTGATAATGCCACCTGAGATGGTGCCCGAGTTATAAATTCCTGTAGCGTAATAAGAGGATGAAGAGTCCGTTGCAACAACGCTACCTAAAATCAAACCACCGGCATTATTGGTGATGCCAGTATTAATGATACCGTTGCTACGATTCTGAATACCATAGGCGGTAACAGAGTAAGAATATTCTGCTGTGCCCTCTATGGTACCTGAATTGATTATGCCGCCAGTGATGGTGCCGGAGTTATAGATACCCCAACCTGAAGAATTATCAGTACTTCCACCGTGGATGATGGCGCCCTGATTATTTGTGATAGCACCGCTGAGGCTGGCGCCACTATCTATCTTTATACCAAATCTGTATCCAGTGAGTACGCCCCCGGTCCCGGTGGTAACCCCTGAATTGGTGATAAAACCCGCGCTGCCCCCTATTGGAACATAGACAGCTGACTCACTGCCCGTTAATGACCCGCGGTGCCAACGATAAGCGAATCATCTACGGTTTCATTTCCTAATACACAAACTCCGCTGGTCGGAGTAGAGATAGTTATAGTACCGGACACTGCATCTGCATCTTCACATTCATCTGCAGATATAGGCTGGAAGGAACTCATCGCCATACCTGCACAAATTACAGAGACAGCCTGGGCGAGTGGCTTGACGCGGCGATTGCTATATTGGTGTTGCTAAGAATTTCGGCGTTTATTCTTGCTCATGCTACCCCAGATATTGTTGTTATTTTTAAATCAACTGTTTGCCAGCTAATTTTGCGAAAAGCACATATAAATACTAGCGTACTTTCAAGGCAATATCAGAAAATATTAGTGTATTCCACATAAAATCGAGATTTTGCCATATGTCACTAGAAAACAGGTAACAATCATGCCCCCAGTCTACCGACCGAAACAGTGTAAAGCGCTTAACTTCCTACAACAGAATGTAGGGGCACGTCGCCCAATCCCGCTTTCAGTGGATCCAGGTATTTTTCAACCCGCCGCCACCGTTCCAGAGAACTGGTATAAATTGGCTGGCGCACCTGGGTAATACTCGCGGTTTTGACTGTTCTTTTGGTCTTGTGAGATTCCAAGCAGGCGTCATTCCAAGACAATCCACAGTAATCGATTAATTTTCTGGCCTGGTTCTCATTATCCTGGACCAATTCTTCATATTGAACTTCATAAAAACTGCCCTCCGGCAGAACATCGCGCCAGTGTTGCATAAGATCATAATAGTTTTTATAGAACATACCCTGTTCTTCTAGATCATAGCTTTGGTTCTGGTGGTTGCGGAATAAACGGGTAAACCCAGAAATACAGGTATCCAATGGATGACGCTTAACATGAATAATTTTAGCATTAGGCAATATCAGGTGTATTAAACCGAGCATATTAAAATTTCCTGGCATTTTGTCGGTTATATAGGGTGAGTCGGGCTCTCTCTACCAACCGTTTTACGTATTCCTCACCCATTAATTTTAAACCTTGCTGGTCTAATCCACTGAGGTTCACTGGATATTTTCTACCTGCTGGCGAAACTAACTGTCCGGCAATATGTTTTAGGCCTTTTAATTCTCCTGCTCCATATACCTGCGGATGGCTAGCAATAATTTGTTCAGTGAGTGTAGTACCGGATCGCGGCATTCCCAGGACAAATATAGGTACCGTGGACGGATTGCCGTGTCCGTGTAATTGCTTGGTCCAGTCGCGGTTGAATATTTTTTTAATTGTTTCCGTACTTTGAGTGTTGGCTTTAGGGTCATAACTAATCGTGTCGCGCTTTAACTTTGCCCCAGCAAGATAATATTCGAAAGCCCGTTCATACTCACCAATATCATCCAGGCACTTGCCCATTGCATAATAGCAGTGGATTGCCTGGTTGCCTTTTAAATCATCTGCATTTTTTAACTCCTGGAGAGCTTTGAAATGCTTGTTGTCTTCTTTGACTTTCCCCAATTGCGTAAATCTGAAACGGATACCAAGGGTCTCTTCATTATCTAAGGCCAATGCTTTATTTAAACATTCTTCAGCAATTTCAAAGTCTCCAGCTTCCATATGCAAATGACTGCGTCCAAGATAGGCGCCCACTAATCCAGCATCTAGTTCCAGTGCTTTTTTGTAGGCATCTTCTGCCTTATCCAACATGACCATTTCGTTATAAACACCGCCAAGCATGCTATAAGCCTCTGCCTTTTCCGGATTAATCTCCAATGCCCGCTTTATCGAAGCTTCAGCTTGAGGCAGATTTTCTGATTCCTTATGTATTTGTGCACTGCCGAGATGAGCCTCCAAAAAATCCGGTTTTAATTCAACCGCCTTCTGATAAGCATGTAGTCCTTTATCAAGTTGCTCGAGAACGGTGTATGCACACCCTAAGTTGCACCAAGCATCAGCATAATTTGGGTTTTGATTGGTTGCATTGGTCAGCGGCGCAATTCCTTCAGCATGGCGATCCTCTTCCATTAACACTAGACCTAAATTATTTAACGGTTCCAAATACTTCGAATCTGCCGCTATAGCCCGATTGTAATATTCCATGGCCTTATCAGGTTTTTCAAATTCACGCATGATACTGCCCATGTTATTTAATGAAGGGGGTAGGCTGGCGTTGAGAGCCAGTGCTTTTTCATGACATAGTTTAGCCTTGTCAAATTCTTCCTTATCATAATAGGCAATGCCCAGATTACTCAGCGCACCAGGCATGCTGGATTCGAGCTCTACAGCCCTTTCTCCATGCACAATCGCTTTATCTATCTGCCCCTGCTTGCGGAGCATTTCCCCAAAATTGGCATGAAACAATCCAATGTTGTCATTAATGGATACCGCCCAACTTACCAACTCTATGGCATCTTCAAATTTTCCGCACTGGTGGCAATTACACCAAGCAAATGTATCGCCGGTGCAAAATTTTGCTGCACATTAAGTACTTGTCTTAAGATCCCTTCTGACTCTTGTAGTTGACCTTGTATCTGGAGTTGAGACGCCTGCTGCATAGCCTGATGTAAATTCATGCCTGGCGCCGAGTACCGCCACCCGGAACGATTGGCTCATCGGGCAGTTGAAACGGGGGACTGTATTTTGCTTTTTATCTTTGGTCATTAGTTTAGTGCTGTAAAATCAACCAATTTTATTGGTCCATATATTAATGTATAAGGTCGATGTAGGGGTAATTATAATTCGTGAATTCAATTTGTAAGTGCAACTCAACTAGGTGGCACGAACGGCAAGCTGCGGTAGCATCCTTACCTTTCGTTCCAGCAAGAAAGAGAGGCACAGATGAGACACTACACACAGCTTACCGAGCATCAACGTTACCAGATTTACGCCCTGATGAGAGCAGGACATACACAAACGGAGATAGCCGCCTTGATAGGCGTGCATAAATCTACTATTAGCCGTGAACTCAGACGCAACCGTGGCTTGAGAGGCTATCGACCCCGCCAAGCTCAATTGCTCCGGCAAGCGCGTCGAGAAGCCAGCCAACAACAGCGACTCCCCACGACCTTGTGGGAGCGAGTAGAGGTCTGGCTGCGGGACGAATGGAGTCCTGAGCAAATCAGTGACTGGTTGCATAAACGAGAAGGTATCGCTCTGAGTCATGAATGGATATATCACTACATATACCAGGACAAGGCAGACGGCGGTGAGCTGTACCGGTACTTGCGTTGCCAGAAGAAACGAAAGAAGCGTTATGGTAGTTATCAACGTCGTGGGGTTCTGGTGAATCAGGGCAGCATTGATAAGCGTCCCGCCATTGTGAACAGGAAGACACGCATCGGTGACTGGGAAGTGGACACCGTCATCGGCAAAGGCCATCGACAGGCGCTGGTCACCTTGAGCGAGCGCAAGTCGATGTACACCTTGATTGCACAGGTGAAACGACGAACTGCCTCTGCCGTCAGGCAAGCTATCGTGCGATTGTTGTCTAATATGAAGGCGTCGGTTCACACGATCACCTCGGATAATGGAAAAGAATTTGCTGAGCATGAGGTTATTGCTCAACAATTGAACGCGGGGTTCTATTTTGCACATCCTTATGCCTCCTGGGAACGGGGTTTAAATGAAAATATCAATGGTCTCATTCGACAGTACTTCCCAAAGAAAATGGACTTCAGCACGATTACACAAAAGCAGTTAAACTTGGTCATGAAAAAACTCAATCACCGTCCCAGAAAAACACTTAATTCAAAAACACCACATGAAGTCTTTTTTAACATCAACGTTGCACTTCAAAGTTGAATCCGCGTATCTAAACAAGTGAGCTATATTGACGAAACATTTAAATTACTCGATTTATCATTTTTCAGACTGACGCCTCATTTTTTAAAGAAGCATATATACAATGATCACCAATGGTATTTTCAATCGATCTTATATAACGACCAACACCCTATATTCTGGTATTTTTCGCACAATGGTTTTTTAACTGATTTAGCTCAGAACATGAATTTAAGAAGAGAAACCCCGACATATAAATATTTTCATTTAATGAGCACACATTGGCCTTTTGTTATAGATGGATCTGACGGAAATTGTAATTATGCAGGCGGATCGCTCTCAATTAAACGAGAAACAGCTACTTGGCAAATGCAATGCACATTGGACGTGGTAATCACGTTATTTCATAAAATGAAGGAGTTGGGTATATATGATGATGCACTTATTATTATTATGGGTGATCACGGGGCTCAAGTTACTCCTCTTAGATATGATTCAAGAATAGGAACTAACGAAGATTATCATTTCGATTTGAATGGCTGGATAATGGCTCAGATGACGCCATTAATGTTGATTAAATTACCAAATAAAACAGGAATGCTTGAAGTGTCAAATGCACCAACTTCAATGTTGGACACTGCAGAAACAATAAATTCAATATTAGGGTTCGACCAGGACTTTCCGGGCAAGTCAATGTTCGAGTTAGACACAACCAATAACCGCACCAGAAGGCATTATTATTATCATTGGACCCGTGAAGAGTATGTTACGGAATATGCCGCACCGATTCAGGAGTTTATTATTAATGGCAGCATTTATGATCGGAATGCATGGCAATTAGGCGAAGAGTATAATTCACCAGTAAATAGTTTTACAGAGCAAACGAATTAAATTGATATGGTGCCTGAGAAGTGCTTAAACAGATGCAGAGAATAAGTCCCGTGAAGACGTGTATCGTTTTTATAAAAAATATTAATAAGTTTCTTCTTAGAGATTTAATTTTTGCTTAAGCAGCTGATAGTTATCGCCGGGATCAATAATCAGAGCCATACGTGGACCCTTAACGGCCTCAGATATATTGGCGTAGCTAGTTACCAAGAAGCCAGTGTCTTGATCAACCGATATCATTCGAAGAAAAGCGCCTTCTCTAGGAAGGGGAATAATACTGAACGACTTATTTTTTGGTTCAAAACGATAAATGACATTGGCATTAGTAGTCGTTACCCAAACAATTTGGCGAACATTATCCCAAGTCGCCGCAAAAGGTGCGCTTGTGGTGTCAGGGAGATCGTAAATCCCGATCAATTGTCTAGTATTAGTATCGTATTCAACAAGTTGCCCGGAGGTGAATAGAGGAATGTATAGAATATCTTGATCGCTGATAGTTGGTCGCCGTGGATAAGAATTGACTAGCGGTAATTGCTCGAAAGTTTCAAACTCCATGGTTTCAACATTAAAAGCACCAAATACACCAATTCCATGTTGTGTATACCAGACATATTTTTTATCTGATGTCATAACCAGACTGGTAGCACGACCCCATCCTTCTTTATGGCCTGCAACATCAGGGATGCTAATTCTATTTAATTCACCTGTCTCGAGATTGAAATGACCGAGTGCCGTTGCCCGAACATCACAAAACCAGATCCGTCCATGTATGTCTATCGCTAATTCACGATTCGAATCAGCTGCTAAGTCAAACATGTTTGACTTAGCACTTGGGTCAATTAGTAATACCCAGGTTTCCCACTCTTTGGTATTCAGATCCAATCTGGCGACAATATTATTACGTTCTGATAACGGCGAGATCCAGATAGCATCATTTTCACCATGAAATATCGATTTTGGTCCCACGTAGACATCTGAATCTATGGCATGAATATTTTGCTCCCCTGTCTCAACATCCACTTCGATCATGCCATCCGAGTAAACATCCGCAACCCAAAGTTTCTTTGGATTCCCAGCAAGTAAGGCTTCACGAATGGTATTGGGCTGATCGATTGCGTATTCACGTATCAAGGTGTTAGCCGTCACCGCTAAGGGTGCGCCGTATTGGTAACCCTTCATGACATCGTATCGACCTTTCATGTACTTGCCCAATAATCGGGTGTTGACTGGAGCTGCACCCGTTGAGTAGATCCGCTTTACATTCGTCGGGTCCGTATACTTTTCATCGCCCCTGCGAAAGACAGAATTATTTTCCATTAGGAGGCGCATGTATTTTGCAATGGCCGCCCAGCTTTGTTCTCTAACTGCTTGTGGATCCCCAATCGCGACATCATCAATGGCTCTGGCATACGCTCTGACCTCCGATGATGGAAACTGATGGCAACTGACACAATTAGTAATTAGTTGTGCCCGCTCTACGGGGTCTTCAATGGTGTGCAACCAGGCTGATGCAGGCACAGTCGCTGCCTGATTTGCCTGCTTCTCCATAATAATCGTGGCATCAACAGCGCGGTCCCTCCAACGTTTACTCACTTCGGAAGATTTATTCACCTGCACATAGCCCAATGCTGAGGCAGATAGCTCCAACTCTTCGATACTGGCATCGATAAACGGCTGGTTGAAACGAAAAACACCCGCCTCATCTGTGAAAACAGAGATCGCCGCAATGCCGGGTTTGGCAGCTTGCCGTGTTACCGTCACCATCGCTTGTGCCAGTGGACGTCCATTTAGATCAAACACATGACCACCAAAAGTGACAACAGCTTGCGCGGGAGTAAGAACACACGCACTCAGCGTTGCGATGAAAAAGAATTGACGGAAACGACAAACAAGCAACAAAATTAATTTCATGTGTCCTATCTCCAGGCTCCTTACTATGTTTTATATTATCAGATTGTACTATTCTCTATAATGATCGCTATACGATAGAGATAAATTTTTTAATTTAATATCCAGCCACAAACTAAAACACTGCAACAAATCCATTTGGATGCTGAGCAACTACGCGAGAGTGGTGATCTTGCATCAGCGGAGCAAGCCTTTCGACAAATCATCGCCAAATCACCTGATTTTCATCCAGCCTACCATAGTTTGGGTTTATTGGCTTACTCAGAAGGTAAGGCTGATCTTGCTATTGATTTGATAAAACATGTTATCGCGCTCAATGAGAAGGTGCCGTTATATCACAGCAACCTCTGTGAAATGTGTCGGCGCGCAGGCAAGTTGGATGAATCAATCGTGGAAGGTAAAAAAGCTATAATGTTGGCACCGAATAATCCGAACTTTATGTACAACCTTGCATTGGCCTATGCGGAAAACCAGAATTTAGGATCTGCAGTTGAATGTTATAAGGATTTATTATTAATCAAACCTGATCACGGACTTGCGTGTAATAATCTGGGCGCCGCACTGGAAAAGTCAGGACAAATTGATGAAGCTTTAATTTTTTACGAAAAAGCTGTGGAGTTGGATCCAAATCATGCCGAGGCACAAAATAATCTCGGTGCGATTTACAGCGAACTGGGTCAACTTGAAGAAGCAAATGAGTGTTTTTCTTCTGCCATCAGGGCAAAACCTGACTTCATAGAACCTTATTATAATTTATCATCACTAAAAACTTTTACTATTAACGACCCTGAACTTACTTATCTAAAAAATCTAAGGAGGGAAAATGAAAACCTATCAATTGACGAACAGATTCGTTATTACTTTACTATAGGCAAGGCTTTCGAAGATATTGCTGAATACGAAAATGCTTTTAATGCTTATCAACGAGGCAATCAACTAAAATTTTCACAATTTAACATCAACGAAAGTCAGGCAAATTCTGTTATCACCCATATAAAAAAGATATTTACCAAAGAATTATTTTTTAACAATAAGGGTTTAGGTTGTGACGATACAACACCTATTTTTATTGTTGGCATGCCGCGTTCAGGAACTTCTCTGATTGAGCAAATTTTGGCAAGCCACGATAGCATATATGGAGCAGGAGAGCTTGTAGAGTTACATAAAGTAATTATCAATTCTAGATCTGATATAAGAAAGGGACGAATATTCAATCAATCTGAACCAGGTCTTCCCGGTTTTGATTTTCAAGCCATGGCTAAAAATTATTTGCATGAAATACGCAATGTTGATTCAAATTCAAAACATGTAACAGACAAAATGCCAGCCAATTTCTTTTATATTGGGTTTATTCATCTAATGCTTCCAAATGCAAAAATTATTCACTCAATGCGTGATCCCTTAGATTCTTGTGTTTCCTGTTATACACGTTTATTTAAAGACACCATGGATTTCACCTATGATCTAACAACTCTAGGTAATTATTATGTTCGGTATATGAAACTCAT
This sequence comes from Gammaproteobacteria bacterium, assembly GCA_965226155.1. Classification (GTDB taxonomy): domain Bacteria; phylum Pseudomonadota; class Gammaproteobacteria; order Eutrophobiales; family Eutrophobiaceae. The sequence goes on along the minus strand of OZ245331.1, from coordinate 1,322,568 downwards.
GGAACATTGGCATAAGGTCTTGCCGGAAGGCAAAATATTAAATGTCCATTATGAAGATTTGGTTGACAACATGGGATCACAAACACGCAAAATACTGGAGCATCTCAATCTGCCGTGGGATGAAAACTGTCTGGATTTCTATAAAAACAAACGTCTAGTCAAGACTGCAAGCGTTGCTCAAGTAAGGCAACCAATTTATAAGTCTTCAGTTGCAAGGTGGAAGCATTTTGAAGAACAGCTTAACCCTCTCATAAATATCGTTAAAAAATATCGAACCTAAATGATACCATGATTTAAATTTTTAAGACTTGCTTCTTAATTATACGAGGGATTATAAAAGATCGCGGATTCAACTTTGAAGTGCAACGTTGATGTTAAAAAAGACTTCATGTGGTGTTTTTGAATTAAGTGTTTTTCTGGGACGGTGATTGAGTTTTTTCATGACCAAGTTTAACTGCTTTTGTGTAATCGTGCTGAAGTCCATTTTCTTTTGGAAGTACTGTCGAATGAAACCATTGATATTTTCATTTAAACCCCGCGTTCAATTGTTGAGCAATAACCTCATGCTCAGCAAATTCTTTTCCATTATCCGAGGTGATCGTGTGAACCGACGCCTTCATATTAGACAACAATCGCACGATAGCTTGCCTGACGGCAGAGGCAGTTCGTCGTTTCACCTGTGCAATCAAGGTGTACATCGACTTGCGCTCGCTCAAGGTGACCAGCGCCTGTCGATGGCCTTTGCCGATGACGGTGTCCACTTCCCAGTCACCGATGCGTGTCTTCCTGTTCACAATGGCGGGACGCTTATCAATGCTGATCTGATTCACCAGAACCCCACGACGTTGATAACTACCATAACGCTTCTTTCGTTTCTTCTGGCAACGCAAGTACCGGTACAGCTCACCGCCGTCTGCCTTGTCCTGGTATATGTAGTGATATATCCATTCATGACTCAGAGCGATACCTTCTCGTTTATGCAACCAGTCACTGATTTGCTCAGGACTCCATTCGTCCCGCAGCCAGACCTCTACTCGCTCCCACAAGGTCGTGGGGAGTCGCTGTTGTTGGCTGGCTTCTCGACGCGCTTGCCGGAGCAACTGAGCTTGGCGGGGTCGATAGCCTCTCAAGCCACGGTTGCGTCTGAGTTCACGGCTAATAGTAGATTTATGCACGCCTATCAAGGCGGCTATGTCCGTTTGTGTATGTCCTGCTTTCATCAGGGCGTAAATCTGGTAACGTTGATGCTCGGTAAGCTGTGTGTAGTGTCTCATCTGTGCCTCTCTTTCTTGCTGGAACGAAAGGTAAGGATGCTACCGCAGCTTGCCGTTCGTGCCACCTAATTGAGTTGCACTTACAAATTGAATTCACGATTCTTAATAAGGATATTTTTTTCTTTAAGATAATATCCGCATACTGTTATTCTTAAATTATATTCGATAGAATCATTGAAGATTACTTGGGGCCTGATGAATATTTTTTATAACAAAACGATACTCGTGTTCACTGGATTTATACTCTGCCTCTGTTTAAACACTTCTCAAGCACAGCTTGTATTCGATTTCGATAAAATCGAAATCAAAACCCATAAAGTAAGTGACACTATTTACATGCTGGAAGGCTTAGGCGGTAATATCGGCCTTTTAGTTGGTGTGGATGGCGCATTTATCATAGATAATCAGTTTGCAGAATTAACAGATAAGATCGTTGCAGCCGTTCGTGATATCACCGACAAGGAAATTCGATTTCTAGTCAACACCCATTTTCACGGTGATCATACCGGAGGCAACGAAAATTTTGCAAAGATGGGCGTATTAATCTTTGCTCATGAAAATGTCCATAAGGTTTTCAATGAGGGCACGATAGATAGGAGGAACGGCGCCCAGATTCCTCCCGCACCGAAAATTGCACAACCCGTCGTTACTTTCCAAGATCAAATGAATCTGTATATTAATGGTGAAGCCATACAGATCATTCATCTCGCTCCAGCCCATACCAATGGGGATTCGCTTATTTATTTCAGCAATTCTGACGTACTTCATACCGGAGACGTTTATATGTCAACTACCTATCCGATAATCGACAAACATAATGGAGGTCGATTTCAAGGAATTATTGACGCGCTGAATAGAGTGATTGAGATTGCAAACACGACTACTGTAATCATCCCTGGGCACGGAAATGTATCAAATGAAACTGAAGTGATTGAGAACCGAGACATGCTGTTGGATATTCATGATCGGATCAGCAAACTGATCAGTGAGGGTAAATCACTCGAACAGATTATTGTAGCCAAACCTACTGTTGCTTACGATGAGCAGCGAATATCTCGTGATGAAAGATGGAGACCAACAGAACTTAAGAGAAGAGACCAACTTATCATTGATGTTTACAGGAAATTGACAGAAGAACGATAAAGGAAAAATAATATTTCATACAAGAATTACAATCTTGCTGACCTAGTTTGATAAATCAAACTAGGTCAGCAACGAATTTATGATCTAAAATTTTACACTCACATCCATTTGCAACAGATCTTGGTCTTCAAATGATACGTCACTCTCGACTGCATAATAATCAAGATCGAGGGAAACATTTTTCAAGATTTTATAAGAAAAACCGATTTCATGTCCCTGGATACCAGTGAGTCCATCAAACCGATCTGAATCTGGGAGAATATCGGGCCAGGCATTTTGTTCTAGATCAGCATAAGAATATCTTATTGCCCATGGTCCATTTGATGCCTTCACCCCAACTAAGTAACCGTTGTCTTCGTCGGTAACGCTATCGCTGTTTGAAACCCAGTCCGCAAATATGCTGGCTTTAATGTTGCTGTTAAATAAGCTATTCAAACCAATTTCACCTGACAAAGAATAGATCCCGCCGAAATTGAAATCAGAGTTAGAGCCATCTGTAGCAATTGCCCCCAAAGCAGTAATGTCTTCAAACGAGTAATATGTCCCAGCAACCCTACCCAATAAATTATCTGATCCGAAATTTTGTCCCAGTTGGGCATAGATCATATAAGGATCGTCATCGCCACTACTACTCTCGGATAATACCCAAACACCGCTATTGGCAAACGTGGTTCCGAGCTCGGAGTTGTGAGTGAATTTTGCAGAAAATCCCTCAGGATTAATATCGCTATCCCACATTAAATCAGAAGGTGCATACAAGTAACTAGCATGTTTAAACTTGCCTCCTATGACCTTGAGGTTGTCGTTTATTATGTACTGAGCATAGGCGTAGTCGAGGTTAATTGCTTTTGTTGAAAAGGTGCCAGTAAACGATTGGTTGTTTGAACGAAGGTCAGAACCACCACTAGCAAGGCCTGAGCCCACCTCCCATCCAGAAGTAGGTTGTGCAATCACACCTAAGCGATAACGGAAACGTCCCCGACTTCGATCATCACCTGGCTCATTGTTTTGGGTTTGATAACGCAATCTGATATCGCCCTTTAACTTAATCTTTGATGCCCATCCTGAGTTATCCATGGCCGTTGTTGCCACGCTAATATTTTCTTCAACATCTTGTTTAATTTCGCTAACGCTCTCTTCAATCTTTTCTTCATCAGCTTCAGCAGTATTTTTAAGCAGTTCATACTCAGATGTTGTGATACTGCCTTTGTCCCTAAGTAATTTGAGTAGTTCAAGCATGGCTTCATTGGATGCATATATGGGAGTGGACAGTAAGACAATCATTCCTAAAATCGCCCAACTCAAAAGCACCTTTAATTTAGAAATACGAGCCATTTATATTCTCCTTCTGTAGACCTAATGAAAATGTTTATTTAAATACGACAGTAAGAATAAAACGCGGATTCAACTTTGAAGTGCAACGTTGATGTTAAAAAAGACTTCATGTGGTGTTTTTGAATTAAGTGTTTTTCTGGGACGGTGATTGAGTTTTTTCATGACCAAGTTTAACTGCTTTTGTGTAATCGTGCTGAAGTCCATTTTCTTTGGGAAGTACTGTCGAATGAGACCATTGATATTTTCATTTAAACCCCGTTCCCAGGAGGCATAAGGATGTGCAAAATAGAACCCCGCGTTCAATTGTTGAGCAATAACCTCATGCTCAGCAAATTCTTTTCCATTGTCCGAGGTGATCGTGTGAACCGACGCCTTCATATTAGACAACAATCGCACGATAGCTTGCCTGACGGCAGAGGCAGTTCGTCGTTTCACCTGTGCAATCAAGGTGTACATCGACTTGCGCTCGCTCAAGGTGACCAGCGCCTGTCGATGGCCTTTGCCGATGACGGTGTCCACTTCCCAGCCACCGATGCGTGTCTTCCTGTTCACAATGGCGGGACGCTTATCAATGCTGACCTGATTCACCAGAACCCCACGACGTTGATAACTACCATAACGCTTCTTTCGTTTCTTCTGGCAACGCAAGTACCGGTACAGCTCACCGCCGTCTGCCTTGTCCTGGTATATGTAGTGATATATCCATTCATGACTCAGAGCGATACCTTCTCGTTTATGCAACCAGTCACTGATTTGCTCAGGACTCCATTCGTCCCGCAGCCAGACCTCTACTCGCTCCCACAAGGTCGTGGGGAGTCGCTGTTGTTGGCTGGCTTCTCGACGCGCTTGTCGGAGCAACTGAGCTTGGCGGGGTCGATAGCCTCTCAAGCCACGGTTGCGTCTGAGTTCACGGCTAATAGTAGGTTTATGCACGCCTATCAAGGCGGCTATCTCCGTTTGTGTATGTCCTGCTTTCATCAGGGCGTAAATCTGGTAACGTTGATGCTCGGTAAGCTGTGTGTAGTGTCTCATCTGTGCCTCTCTTTCTTGCTGGAACGAAAGGTAAGGATGCTACCGCAGCTTGCCGTTCGTGCCACCTAATTGAGTTGCACTTACAAATTGAATTCACGAAAAATTAATAAATTCATTGAAAAATAAGAGTTATAATCATGTGAGCGCTGGTCTATCATCAGGTTAATGAAGACAAAATTATACTATGAAGCTTAGAAATTCTATATTAGCAAAATACGTATTTGGCGTCTTATTGCCATTGTTGTTCTTCTTGGGCAGCTGTACCGTCGTAAAGGTTGTCGACACTACGGCAAGCACGGCAGTAGGTGCTACTGTTGGCGCAGCCAAAGTAACAGGTAAAGTAGTCGGTGCGGCTATACCGGATAGGGATGAGGACGAGTAACCTCTTAATTTAAGGACTGGCTTGATATATTTGGGTTTCAGGATAGAAAGCATACCAAGCAAACCAGTAGACCAGTACGCTTGGCATTTCATTTTTATACTCGTCTATTATTTGAGCGAATTGGTCTTTCTTTGACCATTTAACAATTATCTTTTTATTTGCGATCACGTCAGTGAATTGCTCTTTACCGTATTTAGATAGTTCAGAAAATGGGTGTGCCTTACTCTTACCATCGATTATTACCCCGAGAACCATTTCCTTATTTCGATATTTTTGGTTGCTATGTTCAACCGGAAACATCAGCCGGTTACTTTGACGATAGCCAGAATAAGGCGATTTACTGTAATCTCGTCTGAAACCCGTATCGGTAGAAAGAATAATCGTATTCGGATGTCGACGCTTCCAGTCACGCCAAGTAGTATGTGCGGCAGGCAGCATATCGAGATTAGTTCCTTTAAGCGGGCCAGCTACTGCCTTACTGAGTAATTGGGACCACAGAGAATGCGTTTGACGGTCATAAAGAAGCACATCACTGTTATACAATAAGCCTGAAACACCAAATCTTATCTGTGCGTCTGAAGTCTCAGAAGAAAATACCATGCCGGTTCCACACAGAGGACAATATGTAACAACAATCGAATGTCCACCAATACGATCATTGACGACTTCATGCCAATTGAGGATCGAGATTGGGTGGGCCTTAGCAACACCGTCTCTGAAGACGCCAATCACTCTGTCTATGGATTTAATAAATTTTACTTCATCTGCGGAAATGAACTTTGGATTGTCGATTGCCGGGATGCCATCCTTTGGCGGCCCACCCTGCATTATTTTTTCAATTGGAATTAAACTGTCAGTTAAGTCAAATCCATTCTTGGATTCTGCATTAACTTCTCCCATAGAAATGAGCAGCATTGCGGCAAGCAGTGAATAGACGAGACCTTTTGGAAGGTCTTTAAATAAATTTATCATGTGGGAAAGTGTAAAGATGAAGTAGATGGGTATGATTTCAGACTGGTGAAAGAAGTTAAAGTTCTTAGTAACTACCTGAAATGACTACTATACGTTTCAAAGTATAAAATGTTGCACAGATCTTCCAAACTTGGCATGTTGGACCCAATTCAATTTTAGAAAGATGCTTCTAAATTCCATCTTTTTAGGTATTATTAGCTGGCTTATAATAATGTATACGATGTCATGTATCCGAACCGAATAATCTAAAATATTACCTATAAGGAAGAAATTACTATGAAAATTGAAACCATTGCTATCCATGGTGGTTATTCACCTGAACCTACTACGAAATCCGTTGCAGTCCCGATTTATCAGACCACATCCTACGCCTTTGATGATACCCAACACGGGGCTGACTTATTTGACCTTAAAGTTGAAGGAAATATCTACACCCGCATCATGAACCCAACAACGGCAGTTCTAGAGCAGAGAGTAACTGAGATGGAAGGCGGCGTAGGTAGTTTGGGCCTCGCATCGGGCATGGCTGCAACTACTTATGCCATCATGACTATCACTGAAACCGGTGACAATATTGTTTCCACTAGCACATTATATGGTGGGACCTATAATCTATTCGCTCACACACTGCCACAACTGGGTATAGAAACACGGTTTGTCGACGCTAAAGATTTTGACGGGATGGCATCCAAGATCGACGATCATACCAAGGCGATATTTTGTGAATCAATAGGCAATCCGGCCGGCGATGTAGCAGACCTTGGTAAAATTTCAGAATTAGCTCATGCCAAAGGTGTTCCAGTAATCGTAGACAATACCGTCCCTACTCCTTATCTATGCCGACCATTTGAACATGGTTGTGACATCGTTGTTCATTCACTCACCAAATACATGGGCGGCCATGGTAATAGTATTGGTGGCGTACTGGTGGATTCCGGCAAATTTCCCTGGGTTGAACATGCAGAACGATTTAAGAAATTGAACGAACCTGACGCCTCTTACCATGGGGTTATATATACAGAAGCGTTGGGTGAGGCTGCTTACATCGGTAGAGCTCGGGTTGTTCCACTAAGAAATATGGGTGCCGCCCTTTCACCCATGAATACGTTTTTAATTCTGCAAGGTATCGAAACCTTACCGGTGCGTATGGATAGGCACTGCGAAAACACAATTAAAGTTGCAAATTATCTGAAAGAACATCCTAAGGTAACCTGGATGAAGTATGCCGGCCTACCTGACAATGAAGACCATCAGTTACTGCAGAAATACTGTGGTGGTCGTGCTGCGGGTATTCTTAGTTTCGGTGTCAAAGGAGGACTTGAAGCAGGAACCCAATTTATCGATTCGCTGGAATTAATCACGCGCCTAGTGAATATCGGCGATGCTAAATCCTTAGCGTGTCATCCGGCGACCACGACACACAGACAACTCTCGGATGATGAGTTGAAAACTGCTGGCGTCTCAAAGGACCTAGTACGATTGTCTATTGGTATCGAAAATATTGATGACATTATGAATGATATCGAGCAAGCATTGGGGAAAGCCTAACAAACGTATAAACAGCCTAACGAACACTCTGTAATGTATGAACATGAAAAAATTAATTACGTAGAGTTTCCATCTAAAGACATTGAATCAACAAAAGCATTTTTTACTACTGTATTTGGATGGTCATTTGTCGGTTATGGACCGGAATATTCAGCGTTCTCTAATGAAGGTATTGACGGTGGATTTTTTAAATCTGACTTATCAGTTTCCACTCAAACTGGTAGCGCACTTATCGTTTTCTATAGTAAGGAACTCGAGAATACGCAGCTAAAAATAGAAAATGCTGGCGGTAAAATTATAAAACCCATATTTTCATTTCCAGGTGGCCGACGTTTTCACTTTAGTGATCCCAATGGTAATGAGTATGCAATTTGGTCGGATATCTAACGTACAAGATATCGTTGAATTCTAATCATTTAATAAATACGAGATGAATATGAAGAAAAAAAGATAATTATTGGTGTAGTGTTACTTTCGTTTTTCGGTTTTGGCATCATTGTTTATAAAACACTGAGTTCACTTGATCAAATAATAGTATCGGCAGTTAATAAATATGGCCCGGCAATAACACAGACTGATGTGCATCTTGATGAGGTTACATTAAACATGACTGAAGGTGAAGCGTCACCACAAGGTTTATTTATTGGGAATCCAGAAGGTTTTAACACCGACTTCGCCATGAAACTAGACGAGGTGAAGGTCATTATGGATCTGGATTCAATTATGCAAGAAACAATTATCATCAAAGATAATTTTAGTCCAGGGGCCGATTGTAATATATGAACTTGCTTCTGGAGGCAGCAACATTGATGCCTTAACAGATAATATTATTGCATTTACTGGTCAAGAGGGTGAGCAACAGGAAAATGCTGATGCTGGACCAAAACTAATGATTGAGGACTTGTATATGAATGATGGCAACGTTAGCGTCAGTCATAGTCTGTTAAAAGGAAAAAACTGTCTGCCAACATGCCTGATATCCATTTGGAAGATATCGGGAAAAAAGATGATGGTGCATCACCCGCTGAAGTGGCCAAAGAAATAATGGGCAGCGTAAAATCCAGTGTCGGTTCTGCCGTCGGCACATTGAATCTGGATAAAGTATTAGGAAATGTCGGTGGCACCATTAAAGAAGGTGCGAGTTCGGTACTGGATAAAGGTAAGGAGGAGGGCGGAAAAATAAAAGGCCTGTTTCAATAAGCCTCCTTTATCTCCAATCACAGCTTTTCTAATCAAGAGTCAGCATATAATATTTAAACCATTCTCTTATACTTTCAATAACTATGGAAATTCTACACCGCGAAGATTTACCACTTGGCGGATTCGCAGGTCTACGCGAACATCGCCTGGGGATAGGATCGAAGGTGGCTGGTCCCCCTCGTGAGCCGGGAACCTGGGATGGTATTGGCAATTTTGTGTATCTCGCAGATGCTCGGTTCCTCCCTCATGGAGAAACTCAAATGCACAGCCATCGGGAGATCGATGTTATATCAGTTATGGTAGAAGGTCGGGTCGCTCACGAAGGATCATTGGAACATGGCCAAGAAATGAATAATAACGATATTCAAGTACAACGTGCCGGTGGCGAAGGATTTTCTCATAACGAGGTTAACCCTGACGTCACTGAAAATCGAATGATTCAGCTATGGGTATTGCCTGAACGCTCTGGAGAACCAGCCGGATACAAATTTTATAAACCGAAACTGGGTGAAATGACCCGCATCTACGGTGGGGCAACCGATCAAGATAAAACATTCGATGGTCAAACCTTAATTGATGTTGGGTTGCTCGAAACCAACCAAACTGTTTCAGTTAATGGACCTTTTCTATCTTACGTCACACGCGGCACTGGTCTTATTAATGGAGAACCAGTTATAGATGGTGATTTAGTCCGCGGTGAAAATCTAACTTTAAAAACTACAGAAGAGTCATAAATTATTGTCGTACACACAACGCCATAAATATAGCCACGTTGTATAGTACGTCAGGGATCAACCTATTTATTCAAAATTTTCCCATTGAGATCTTTAATTAGAACTCCAATTTCAATACCAGCACTATCAAGCCTTATCCGATCGGTTGAACGCATAACCAGATTTGCGCCGAGTTTTCCTTTTTTTAAATACGGATAACTACCGATACTGACGTCATCATATCGATCCTGGATCATACCCAACCCTTCCGCAAGTTTGCCTTCAGTAAGATTGGTTGCAATATTTTCAGTCAAAACAGGTAAACCGCCTATCAGTCGATCAGTAATACCGTCGAACATCGCTTGTGTAATCAAAGGGACGCCAGGGAATACGAATACATTCTCTATCTGTATACCTGGGGCGCCACTGATGGGATTATCGATTAGTGTCGCTCCTTTTGGGATATCAGCCATTTTCAATCGTGCTTCGTTCAGTTTCCCCGGTTCGTAATATTTGTTCATCGCGTCTACTGCTTCTTGGTTTCTTTCAACTTCGACCCTGAAAGCCTTTGCAACTGACATCATGGTTATATCATCATGGGTTGGCCCAATACCACCTGTCGTAAAAACATAATCCACTTCGTGACGGGATTCATTGACAGCGGCAATGATTTTTTCTTCTACATCAGGGATTATTATCGCCTGCTTCAGAAGGATACCAAGCTCATCAAATCGTTTTCCAAGAAATGATAGATTTGCATCCTGGGTTCGGCCAGACAAGATCTCATTTCCAATGATGATAACAATAGCGGTTGGACTAGATATATTTCTCATGACATCTGAGCTATCATCATAAAACGACCTTAATATTATCTATTAGTCTCGCAGAACCCAACCAAACTGCCGTCAAAATCGACACCTCTTTATCATCGGAACCGGCCGGCATCAAATCAGAAGAGCGGCGGATACTAAAATACTCTGGCCTGAACCCTACAGACTCAAGTTGTTTTAAACCTTCAGATTCAATAGCTGAAATATCAGCCAGGTTTTTGCTTAACAGTTCAGCGGCACTAGTCAAGGTCTGATAAATTAATGGTGCTATTTCCCGCTGTTCGTCATCAAGGTAGCTGTTGCGGGAACTCATCGCCAGACCATCTTTCTCTCTTACTACTGGCATCCCGATCACTTCCACTGGAAAACATAAATCCTCAACTGTTCGTCGTATAATTAACAGTTGCTGATAATCCTTTTCACCAAAAAGCGCGTAATCCGGTTCGATATTAATCAACAGCTTAGTAACAACTGTTGCCACGCCGGGAAAATGGTCCGGCCGAAATTCTCCACATAATATAGATGACAAACCGGGAACGGTTAAGCGTGTATCTACATCCATACCACCTGGATAAATTTCTTTAAGATCAGGTGCAAATAACACATCCAGCGAATTTTCTTTGAGCGTTTCTGAATCCTGTTCGTGCGTATCGGGATAGCTTTGATAGTCTTCACTTTCGCCAAATTGGATAGGATTTACAAAAATACTCATTATGGTCCGGTCGCCCAGCGAGCGTGCATGTTTTAACAAGGAAAGATGACCAGCATGCAGATTCCCCATGGTGGGGACAAATGCAATTTTTCTTCCTTCCTTTTTCCATTGAGCAATTACTTGGCGCAGTGAGACAAGATCAAACAATGTATCCATAATTATATGTCGGGATAGAGACTTGCTAGAAAACTAAATGGAAATGGTCGAGATAGATCATCAATTGAAGCTCTGTTCTGCTGTTGGAAATTCTTCAGCCTTAACTACTCTGATATATTCATTGACGGCATTTATAATAGTGCCATTATTCCTGAGAAAGTCACACGCCATACGTGGAATATAACTTGACACGCCAATAAGGTCATACAACACTAAGACCTGGCCATCACAATGAATACCGGCACCGATTCCAATAGTGGGTATAGAAATCGCTGATGATATTTTCTCAGCAAGTTGTTGAGGTATGCATTCAAGCACTATCATCAAAACGCCTGCTTGCTCCAACGCTTTTGCGTCGTTCAATATTCTTTCCGCATCTTCCTTATTCTTACCCTGCACTTTATAACCGCCATAAAGCTCGATGGACTGCGGTTGTAATCCCAAATGACCACAAACAAGAATGCTGTGGCTATGCAAACTAGTTATAATTTCTAATATTTCGCTACCACCTTCAAGCTTGACGATCTCTGCACCTGCTTCAATTAATCTTTCTGCGTTTTTCAGCGCTTGTGTAACATTGCTGTAACTATTACTTGGCATATCTGCTACGAGTAAAGCACGGTCGATTCCTTTTTTAGCGATTTTTGTGTGGTATACCATGTCATCTACCGTTACCTGCAGCGTATTACTTTCTCCATGTAGCACCATTCCTAGAGAATCGCCAACCAGCAACACATCTACATCAGCACTGTCGAGAATCTTAGCAAATCCGGCATCGTAAACAGTGAGACATGCAATTTTCTCACCTCTTACCTTCATTTTGATGAGATCAGAACTTTTAATTTTGTTTGTCATCAATTTTGTAAATTGAAGTAATGCCTTCCTGGTGTTAGCTCCTGAATATAATTCATCAAAAGTTCAAAATTCTTGTCGTTGTTTGCAAGGTTAAAATCAGCTATATTAACAATCAGTAATGGCGATAAATCATAATCGTAGAAAAATTTTATATAGGCATTTGAAATTTTTGTCAGATATTCCTCACTTATCCGCTTTTCATAATCTAATCCGCGATCATATACACGTTTCATGAGAGACTCGACCGGTGCCTGTAAATAAATTACTAAATCTGGTACTGGAGCATCGAGTGTTAGTCGGTTATATACCTGATAATAAAGATCGAGTTCATCTCTATCTAAGGTAACTTCGGCAAATAACCTGTCCTTCTGCATTAGAAAATCTGACACGCATGTTGATTTGAACATATCTGCCTGGCGCAGAATTTCGATTTGCCTCACCCTTTGAAATAAGAAGTGGAGCTGTGTTGGTAAAGCAACCAATTTCGGATCTTCATAGAATCTAGGCAAAAAAGGATTCTCTGAACTTAATTCAAGCAATGTTTCACTAACAAGTGTATCGGCAAGACGGTTAGTCAGTGTCGTCTTGCCTACACCGATTGGTCCTTCAACTACAATATATTCTGGGACTACCTTACTCACGATTCAATTTTTCCAGTCCGTTAAATCCAATATTTTCTAGTATTTTTTTTGCCGGCCCAACTCCAGGTATGACAATATGAGGTGCTATTTCCAGAAGCGGACAGAGCACAAAGTTTCTGTTATTTATCTCGGGATGAGGAACTGTTAGCTTCCTATCTTCTATATGATGATCCCCATATAGCAGTAAATCCAGATCCAGTGACCGTGGGCCCCAGTGTTGGGTCCGGATCCTGCCATGCGCTTCCTCGATTTTATGCATGTGCCCAAGTAATGTAGTAGCAGATAATTCTGTATCCAATTCCGCAACCGCGTTTATAAACTCCGGCTGGTCTATGTTCCCCATTGGGCTACTTTGGTACAAAGATGATTGACGTTTGAGCTCCGAATTAGGGATCTGTCCTATCTCGATAAACGCCGTCGAAATATGCGCAGTGGGGTTATCAATATTACTCCCCAGTCCAATATATACAACTGTCATTTATGGCCAGGTTTTTGCTTCTTGTGATGTCGGTTTCGGTGAGTGTTTCTCCCAATCTTATGGTTCTTAGCCAAGAGTTTAACTGTCTCCGGTCTATTGATAAAATCTGTCCACCAACTAGCCAGTTCATCCACGTTTTCGCCTGCTTTATTCCTTAATAATAAAAAGTCATAAGCTGCCCTGATTCTTGGATGACTTAATAAACGATGCGGCCAGTTGCCTCTGGTTTTCTCCAACCTGGATTGAATTTGCCAGATATCTCTCGCCATTTGGGTGAACCGCCTTGGCATAGCAGTACAACTAACCTGCTTGGAAATAACAACATCACTAGCAAGGGTGATTGCTTCATTGTGTGGCCCCCCATTTTGCTTATATTGCTTCGCCAAATTAATCATGGGTATCCATAAAAATGCGGCAATCAGAAATCCTGGGGTAACAGGCTTACCATTAGCAATTCGGTTATCTGTATCTCGCAAAACATGTATAACCATGGTTTGTGGGAAACCGCCTTCCTGCTGACTTAATACTTCATCAGTTTGCGGAAACAGAAACCGGAATAAATCATAATGCCTTAACGATTCAAATGACTGTAACGCATCTCCGCCTAAAAATAATTTCAAACACTCTTCAGATAATCGGGCGGAAGGTATATCAGACAATAACCCGTTAAGTTTTCGTATAGGAGTTTCTGAAGCTGGATTGATCCTGAACCCTAACTTAACAGCAAACCTTACAGCCCTGAGCATCCTGACCGGATCTTCCGTGTATCGGTATGTAGGATCACCGATTAGACGAATTTGACCAGATTTAATATCAGCCATACCACTAACATAATCGACAACAGTGTGATCTTCTATATTGTAGTAAAGGGCGTTTACAGTTAAGTCTCGTCTCCAAACATCTTCGCCGATAGTGCCATAAACGTTATCACGTATTATTCTTCTTTCAACGCTATTCCCCTCAGTGGTATCGGAATTATGATGAGCGCGAAATGTTGACACTTCGATCACTTCTCCACCATATCGAACATGTGCCAATCTGAACCGTCTTCCTATCAGCCTGCTGTTTCGAAATAATTCCCTTATCTGTTCTGGTAGTGCATCTGTTACAACATCAAAATCTTTTGGTTCCCTGCCGAGCAACATATCACGGACACTTCCTCCTACGAGATATGCACTATAACCACCGTTTTTCAACCGATACAAAACCTTCAGTGCATTTTCACTAATCTGATCTCGGGAAATGATGTGATCAGACCGTGGGATCACCACAGGCTTGGGCCGAAGATGTGAAATATTAGTCTGGTTGTTATTTTGTTTCATGCTAAATCTTTTATGCCCGTATGGGCATGTATATTCTCTCTATCATAACACCTGCTTACCCATTTTAGATCCCTACATTCATCAATAGGCTTTTGAAAAATGTAAATCAACAAACTCTTGTATTTCAGATTATAATGCGCATGAATTAATTTAGCTCCCTTCGTCTAGTGGCCTAGGACGCTGGCCTCTCACGCCGGTAACAGGGGTTCGAGTCCCCTAGGGAGCGCCATAATTATCAGCTATCTAGGTTGTTTATAATCCAGAAAAACTATAATTAGATAAGTTTTAGGTAGATACCATAATTTATTCAATATCATGAATTCATGAGCTTTGATTACCTCTTCGTAAGAGTTTTGCCGGTTAGAGTCCGACTCTGGTTTCAATAACTCCCTTTTAGATAATTCGTGAATTCAATTTGTAAGTGCAACTCAATTAGGTGGCACGAACGGCAAGCTACGGTAGCATCCTTACCTTTCGTTCCAGCAAGAAAGAGAGGCACAGATGAGACACTACACACAGCTTACCGAGCATCAACGTTACCAGATTTACGCCCTGATGAAAGCAGGACATACGCAAACGGAGATAGCCGCCTTGATAGGCGTGCATAAATCTACTATTAGCCGTGAACTCAGACGCAACCGTGGCTTGGGAGGCTATCGACCCCGCCAAGCTCAGTTGCTCCGGCAAGCGCGTCGAGAAGCCAGCCAACAACAGCGACTCCCCACGACCTTGTGGGAGCGAGTAGAGGTCTGGCTGCGGGACGAATGGAGTCCTGAGCAAATCAGTGACTGGTTGCTTAAACGAGAAGGTATCGCTCTGAGTCATGAATGGATCTATCACTACATATACCAGGACAAGGCAGACGGCGGTGAGCTGTACCGGTACTTGCGTTGCCAGAAGAAACGAAAGAAGCGTTATGGTAGTTATCAACGTCGTGGGGTTCTGGTGAATCAGATCAGCATTGATAAGCGTCCAGCCATTGTGAACAGGAAGACACGCATCGGTGACTGGGAAGTGGACACCGTCATCGGCAAAGGCCATCGACAGGCGCTGGTCACCTTGAGCGAGCGCAAGTCGATGTACACCTTGATTGCACAGGTGAAACGACGAACTGCCTCTGCCGTCAGGCAAGCTATCGTGCGATTGTTGTCTAATATGAAGGCGTCGGTTCACACGGTCACCTCGGATAATGGAAAAGAATTTGCTGAGCATGAGGTTATTGCTCAACAATTGAACGCGGGTTTCTATTTTGCACATCCTTATGCCTCCTGGGAACGGGGTTTAAATGAAAATATCAATGGTCTCATTCGACAGTACTTCCCAAAGAAAATGGACTTCAGCACGATTACACAAAAGCAGTTAAACTTGGTCATGAAAAAACTCAATCACCGTCCCAGAAAAACACTTAATTCAAAAACACCACATGAAGTCTTTTTTAACATCAACGTTGCACTTCAAAGTTGAATCCGCGATCTTATATAAAATAATGTGCTATAAAAGATTTCTAGATTAAAAGGGCAAGAGGAATGACTGAGGCGAAAAAAGTTTTCATTATTGATGCTGGCGCTAGCGACGAAGTAAATTTTCTATGTGGCAAAAAATTTATGAGTGCGATAGCTAGTAAGTTAAATTTCAACACTGAAGAGTTTCGACAAAGAGGGCAGCGAAGTAATTGTCCGAGTTCTCCGTCAGCTGTCTCAAGCTAAAAAGACGAATATAAATGAGTGTATTAGAGCAACTCGCTTAATTTGCTATGCAATGCCACTCTCCGAATCTATAGATAATTTCGTTAAAACGCATAAAGGTGATCGAGCAATTGAGGTTTGTGCGAAGTTAGTAATTATTGAGGTTATTCTAAAACTTGAAAGTGGCTCTTACATAAAAGTAGACACTAGTAATATTTACAATAGGATTATCTTCAAAAAGAAAACCCTTGAAGAAACTTGGTGTCGTAATTCTCTAAAACTGATTACACCATTCGATAAAGAATTCGATCAAGTTAAAAATAGATTAGAGAGTATTGCGTTAATTATTTTTAATTATGATAGATGTGTTGAACATTACCTTTATTATGCACTAATGACATATTTTGATTTCTCACATGATCAATCAGCAGGTTTAGTAAATAGCATGACAATAATCCATCCGTATGGAAAAGTTGGAGACATGCTCTGGGAAAATCCGAGGTCACTAAATAGCTATAAAATCGATTTTGGAAGTGAAATAAGTGAAGGTAGTCTTTTAGATATGATGGGCAACATCAAAACATTTAGTGAAGGCACTGATCCAACAACTAGTAATATAGGTCAAGTTAAATATTTAATGACTAATGCAAATATGATTATTTTTCTAGGATTTTCTTATATGGATATAAATCTGGAATTGTTGGCTCCGTCACCCGAAGAGTTAAAACGGCCAAGGAAAGTAAAATGCTATGGTAGTGCCTACGATATTTCTGATAGCAATACTGAACAGATTAAAGTCAAATTACATACACATTTTAAATTAAGAAATGAAGATATTATTTTAGAAAATAAATTTAAATGTCATAAATTATTAGCCGACTATGAACAATTAATATTTAGATAAGAGATTAATAACACGTGCGCCCTTAGCTAAAACGTGAATGTCCGCTTTTACCACACAGCAGAGTTCAAGTAATAATAAGTCTCTAGACAAAATCATTTTGATAAAAAATAGATATGCAAACTTCTTGTGGTTTCATTCGCAGGTTCGCTGCTATTTTCTACGACATTATTCTGCTGGTTGCAGTCTTGTTTCTTGCGACTGCTATCCTACTCCCTATTACTGGCGGTATGGCTATCAACAATGGAAACATGCTGTACTTTTTGTATTTGCTGTCTTGCTGTTATGTCTATTTCACTTGGCAATGGACGCATGGTGGTCAAACCTTGGGAATGCGCTCGTGGAAGGTTAGGCTAGTGGACAATCTCGGACAATACGTCAACTGGATGACAGCAAGTAAACGATTTCTACTTGCATTGATATCATGGCTCACTGCCGGCGCTGGGTTTATATGGGGTATATTTGATCCAGAGAAGTTAGCATTCCACGACCGTTATTCACATACCAAATTGGTTCATGAACCAAGCATAAAGATCTAAGCAGATAAAAGCCCGGGTTAATCGCGCACTAAGTAACAGATCAGTGCAATAAGTAATATCGTAGGCAAAGTAACACTGAGTACGGGGTTAATTCCGTATACCACGCCGAGATTTCCAGATAATTGATTACAAAGACGGAAGATGATACCTACCAGTGCCCCTAAAAAGACTCGATGGCCGATTGCTGTGAATCTAGAGTGACCTTGAACCATGGGTACCGCGAGTACTATCATGGCAAATATTGAAAATGGCGTGATTAGTTTTTTCCATAATGCCTGCTCATATAATAGCGTACTCTGGTTATTGCCTTTCAGGAAATTTATATAGCGAGCCAAGCCTACTAAGGTTAAATATTGTGGCTTTACTGTTACTATGCTGATCATTTCTGGGTTTATTAGTGATTCCCATGCGACATGCTTTAACACTCGTTTCTCAACTTTATCATCAGAGATCATAGATTTTTCAACATCTTCCATCAGCCATTGGCCATCTGAATACACTGCACTTTCGGCATATAAACTGCTTCGTAAAACGTCATCGTCATCAAATTCATAGAAATATATCTGCTCAACCCTATTGTCAGGCAACGGTTTGCGAATATTTATGAAACTGTTCCCATCTCGTATCCAGAAACCATTTTTAGTCCTCATTGCTATCTGTTCGGTTAATGCCATAGATCGTAGATTTTGTGCCTTTTCTTCACTAATGGGAGCAATTACTTCACCGATAATCACAGCTAAGACCACAAGCACCACAGCAGACCGCAACAATAATAATGTCAAACTAAACTTTGACACGCCGGAAGTACGGATGACGTCCAGCTCACTGTTTTGTGCCAGTATCCCCAACACTGTCATACTGCCGATCACGGCCGCTATGGGAAATAGTTCATAAGCCAATTTAGGCACAGTGAGCAAGACATAAGTGATAGCCTGCAGCACACCGTACTTTCCGCGCCCTGTATCCCCGAGTTGATCAATTAAAGTAAAAAAGGAAAACAACGATATTAGAACGAATAATGCCAGCAGTGTTGACCAAATCATGCTCGAAGTTATATATCGCTGGATTATTCTCATTTGGTGACAGCCGGAATTCGCTTTCTGAAATTTGCGATTAAAACACGTCGGAATATGGGCCAATTCAACATTGTCAGAATCAGCAGAAACAACAAAATGTGCGCCCACCACAACCCGATATATGCTGGCAGCTCATCACGCTTCACAAGATTTTTCGATAAACTTAGTAAATTGCTATAGATCAAGTATACCAGAATCGCCACAAAGATTGAGATGTAACGACTCTCACTTACAGAGAAACGGTTCAGAGCAAATGCAAACATTGGCAACAACATTGACGCGATTATAATTGATAAACGCCATTGGAATTCAGCCTTGTATATTGACAACTCCGAATTCCATAGTTCCGAGGTTGGAATTGATTCTAGTCGTCTTTCGATATATGCTGTATCACCTTGCTCCAATAACACACCATACTTACTGTATTGGGTAATTTGGTAATCTTGCATACCTGGTTGCCCAACATACCGCCGACCATTTTCAAATAATACATAGCGACTCCCCGTTTCTTCCTTAATAGTATATCGTGCACTCTTTGAATTCAGCACACTGAGATTCTCATCTCGCTTGATTTGTAAAAATACATCTGCCATCGAATCATTTTCGTTTGATAATTCCTGTACGTATACAACCTTGTCACCCTTGTTAAATTCCTTGAATTGACCTGCGGCTATTCCGGCAATATCAGACTCGACTTCTGCTCGGCTCTTGAGTTCTCTCATCTTGCCTTCTGCCCATGGAGCAAGATAGAAGCCGAGAATGAAAGTAAAAAAAGAAAACATTAATGAAAATTTCAGAATAGTGAGTATCGTAAATCGTCCATCAACTCCAGCACTGGATATAACTATCAACTCACGATCCTGAGTCAGTCTCGACATTGCTAAAATGACACTGAGCAATAGAGCGGCCGGCATTAAATGAGGCAACAATGCCATCATCTTCATCACTAGCATTTGTAGGATCAAATCTCCGGGTATTTTACCTGCCGCTGCATCGGCCAAATAGTCGACAAATTTGTTACTGGCTAATATCAATACTAGTAGGCCGATCAACCATCCCAGTTTCGACAGGATTTCCCTGTGAATATATCGCTCAAGTATCATTTGCTCTATCGATTCGAATTAGTCGTCTGTCTAATTATATAAAAATAAATTCACATGCTAGACTAGCAGTTAAACATCCGGGAACACTAGGATACCGAAGTTTTGATTACCATTATTTAACATTACAATCATATAACACTACCCTTTCAGCCAGATACTACAGAAGAATATGGAATTCATCATCAAAAGTGGAAACCCTGAGAAACAGCGCACAGCCTGTTTAATTCTGGGTGTAACAGAACCACGTCGCCTGACCAGTGCAGCTAAAGCCATCGATGCTGTCAGCAAAAAGCATATTTCCAACTTGGTAAGACGCGGAGATATTGACGGGAAAATAGGCCAAGTATTGGTCTTGCACAACGTACCAGGCACATTAGCTGACAGGGTATTATTAGTTGGATGTGGTAGAGAACGGGATCTCGATGATCAGAAATTCAGGAAAATTATCGAAAACACCATAAGACAATTAAGCAAGACAGGCGCATCTGAGGCCGTTTGTTACCTTGCGGATCTTCCAATCAAGGGCCGCGAAATATCTTGGAAAATCAGGCAAACCGTAGAAATTGTTAACCACGCCCTATATGAATTTACAGAATTCAAAAGCAAAAAAAGTCGTAAAAGAAAATCTTTGCACAAACTTGTATTAACTGTCCCTTCACGCCGAGATCTGTCTTCAGGTGACAGAGCAATTTCTGAAGGACAGAGTCTATCAATGGGGATTAAGTTAACCCGTGATCTCGCAAATAGACCAGCCAACATCTGTACCCCTACCCATCTAGCAATGCAAGCACAACAACTAGGCAAGACTTATAAAAACCTAAAGGTAAGTGTATTAGAAGAAGCCGAATTAAAAAAATTGGGAATGAACTCATTGCTTTCGGTAACCGCTGGATCTGTCGAACCAGCGAAATTAATCATTTTGGAATATAGCGGTGGAATAAAAGATAAAAAGCCGATACTACTCGTGGGCAAAGGCGTGACCTTTGATACAGGCGGCATTTCAATTAAACCGTCACCTGCAATGGACGAAATGAAGTATGACATGTGCGGCGCCGCATCTGTCCTAGGTACTTTATGTGCGGTGTCTGAAATGAAATTACCTATCAATGTTGTGGGTGTAGTGCCGGCGACAGAAAACATGCCCAGTGGCACAGCCACTAAACCAGGTGACATCTTCACCAGCATGTCTGGACAAACGATTGAAGTTCTTAATACCGATGCAGAGGGAAGACTGATTTTATGTGATGCCCTCACCTACTGTGAACGGTTCAATCCTGATGTTGTTATTGACATCGCAACACTAACCGGCGCGTGTGTCATTGCACTCGGGAAACACGCAACTGGTCTGCTGAGCAATCACAACCCGCTGGTAAACGATTTGTTGTCAGCAGGAGAATACGCAGGCGATAAGGCATGGCAACTCCCGCTTTGGGAAGAATACCAATCACAGCTTGAGAGCCCGTTTGCTGACATGGCGAATATAGGCGGAAGAGAAGCAGGCACTGTTACTGCCGCGTGTTTCCTATCTCGCTTTACTAAAAAATATCGTTGGGCCCATCTGGATATTGCAGGGACGGCATGGTTAAGCGGCAGCAAAAAAGGCGCTACTGGCCGACCGGTTAGATTATTGGTTCAATATATACTCAATAAATGTTCTGGCTAAAAATTCAATTAACATAAGTCACAATGACCCGAGCTGATTTTTACATACTCGATGAAACAACCGCAGAGTCAAAATTTACCTGTACGATTACAAATAAGGTATACAAACAGGGCCACTCGATTTACATAGATGTCCCGAACCATGAGATAGCAGATAAAATCGACAATTTATTGTGGACCTATCACGATATTAGTTTTATCCCTCATGCACTAGCTGATACGGGTCCTAACCAGATACCTGTCATTATTGGTTGGCCCGGTACTGAACCGGCAGAATTCGACGTACTTATTAACCTAACAGATCAGGTGCCCGAAAATGTTGCTTCCTTTTCGCGTATTATCGAAATCATCCCTTCAGAATCGTCCGCACGCCAACAGGGTCGTGAACGTTATAAACAATACAGAGGATTTGGCTTTGAACTCTTCAGCCATGATATAGGCAGGGAGCAATAGCATGGTTGACAACAAACATAAGCAAGACAAGGTTCTCGATAAAAAAATTGACGAACTCGAATCACTGATCGATTCCACTACCTCGGACGAAAACCGTCAACAGCTCAATAATGCAGACAATATAAGTGGACAGATTCCTATCCTGGATGAACTAGTAACTCCTGATGACCACCTCGATGTTGCAGATCAAGAACCACATATGCAGGATTTGGCCGATCGTGTTCAGGAAAAATTAACAAC
Organism: Gammaproteobacteria bacterium; assembly: GCA_965226155.1. Taxonomy (GTDB): domain Bacteria; phylum Pseudomonadota; class Gammaproteobacteria; order Eutrophobiales; family Eutrophobiaceae. The sequence continues at coordinate 1,300,316 of OZ245331.1, read as the reverse complement.
AGAATTAGATGAAATAGTAAACGTATTAAAGGTCACCTTGAAAGAAACCATAATGACTGAACTGAAAGGCCAAATTAAAAAAGAACAAGGAGAAAATCCGCAAAGTGAAGATTAAACTCCTAGAAACTTCATGCTGCTAAGTATACTTTGGTAGCAAACCTAGTGTTACTAAAATAAAATATTTATTACTTTCTTGCTGTTAAGCCGTTCGCATTTCGGCATAATCTCTCCTTGAATGATTCCTATCCGTAAACATTACGAGTTTTAATTTTCAATATGGAAAAGACTTACAATCCTAATGCCATTGAACTGGCCTGGTACCAGGCTTGGGAGAAAAATGGCTATTTCGCTCCAAAATCTGGGAATCGAGCTTATTGCATCATGCTGCCGCCACCTAATGTCACCGGTAGCTTACATATGGGCCATGCTTTTCAGCAGACACTAATGGACATCCTCGTTCGATATCATCGAATGAACGGAGAAAAAACCCTGTGGCAATGCGGTACCGACCATGCTGGTATCGCTACACAAATGGTTGTTGAGCGACAACTCGAACAGAAGGGAAAATCACGGCATGATCTTGGACGCTTAAAATTTACAGATGCAGTTTGGAAATGGAAACAGGAATCCGGCAATACCATCACTAACCAATCACGACGCTTGGGAACCTCCATGGACTGGTCGCGGGAACGCTTCACCATGGACGAAAAATTATCTGATGCAGTAACAGAAGTCTTTATCCGTCTCTATGATGAAGGACTTATCTATCGAGGCAAACGATTGGTTAATTGGGACCCCGTATTACACACTGCCATCTCAGATCTAGAAGTCGTATCAAAAGAAGAAGACGGTCATCTCTGGCATATTCGATACCCCAGAGTTGATAGTAAAGACAATTTGGTGGTAGCCACTACCCGACCAGAAACTATGCTTGGAGATGCCGCCGTGGCTGTTCATCCCGATGATGACCGATACAAAGATCTCATAGGCACTCAGGTAATACTACCGCTTACAAATAGGACAATTCCAGTTATTGCCGATGAATATGTAGACCCTGAGTTCGGTCCCGGCTGTGTCAAAATTACTCCTGCGCATGACTTTAATGACTACAGTATTTGGTTACGGCATAAAGATGAGTTAAGCACAATACTGCATGGTGGACTGATTAATGTCATGAATAACAGTGCACAAATTATTTCTAATCTTTCTGTTGATGAGCAGAACCCAAATGTTGCAAACAGTAATCAACCTACTTTGGAGCTGGCGCAGGAAATTATAAAAACACTGGAATTTATTCCTGTCGATTATCAAGGAAAAAATAGATTCGAGGTTAGGAAAAAAATTGTTGCCGACTTGGAAAAGCAAAATTTTTTAGAAATAGTTGAGGCACACAAACTCAAGGTGCCAAGAGGTGATCGATCTCATGCTGTAATCGAACCTTATTTGACTGACCAGTGGTACGTTAAGATACAACCGCTAGCTGATCCTGCTATCCGAGCAGTTGAAAATGGTGATATCAAGTTTGTTCCAGAAAACTGGGCCAAGACCTTTTTCGAATGGATGCGAAATATTGAGGACTGGTGTATCAGCCGCCAACTGTGGTGGGGCCATCAGATTCCCGCCTGGTATAACGATAAAGGGAGAGTTTATGTCGGTCGAAGTGAAAAGGAGATTCGAGAAAAAAATAAACTTGATCAAAACATAATACTAACCCGGGATGAGGATGTGCTCGATACCTGGTTCTCGTCCTCTCTTTGGCCGTTCTCTACGCTAGGCTGGCCAGACGACACTGATGAACTCAAGACCTTTTATCCGACCAGTGTGCTGGTCACTGGATTCGATATTATCTTTTTCTGGGTAGCACGCATGATCATGATGGGATTAAAGTTCACGGGTAAAGTCCCATTTCGTGAAGTCTATATCCATGGTCTCGTACGAGATTCAGAAGGCCAAAAAATGTCAAAGTCCAAAGGAAATATTATCGATCCGCTGGATCTTATTGATGGTGTCGATCTGGATTCATTAATTAAAAAGCGCACCTCCGAACTTATGCGTCCACAAGATGCAATCAGTATCGAGAAGGCAACCCGCAAACACTACCCTAATGGTATCGAGGCCTACGGTACAGACGCCTTGCGGTTTACATTCGCGTCGCAAGCAACCCAAGGCCGAGGGATTAACTTTGATGTAGGCCGTATTTTAGGATATCGCAATTTCTGCAACAAACTATGGAACGCTAGTCGTTACGTCATGATGAATATAGAAGCGCAGAAAATCGACATTAATAACGGTGATTTGGAATTCGATCTAGCCGAACGCTGGATCGCAACGCGACTTGCGCTAACTGTAAATCAAGTTGCTGAATGTATTAACACTTATCGATTCGACCTTGCAGCGCAAGCAATCTACGAATTTGCCTGGGATGAATATTGTGACTGGTACGTGGAATTATCCAAGACGACGCTGACAGATCTTACTGCTTCGGTACAGAAAAAACGCGGCACTCTCTACACATTAATAAATACGATGGAGATCTTGTTGCGATTGATGCACCCTTTTACACCGTTTATTACTGAAGAACTCTGGCAACGCATAGCCTCTCTGCTCGACAAAGGCAACGAGACTATCATGCTACAAAAATATCCTGATTCTTCAGAATTGAACAGTGATGAAACAAGTATAACGGAGATGGAATGGTTAAAATTATTTGTCCTCGCGGTACGCCGCATCCGATCAGAGCGTGACATCCCTCCCGGAAAAAATCTTGCTATTCAGACCAGGGGAGGAACTGCAGATGAAAAGTCCAGATTGGATAAAAACAATCATTATGTGAAAAGTCTTGCTAGAATTGAATCAATACAAGAGGTTAACATCGAAACAGAAGATGCGGTGGTAGCCATGGCTGGAGAGATGACCGTACTAGTACCTCTTGCAGACATAATAAATCCAGAAGCAGAGCTCAAAAAGAATGACAACGAACTACGTCAGCTGGATATCGAGAAGCAACGGTTAATTAAGGAGCTAAATAACAAAAGTTTTGTTGAACGAGCACCGGCAACAGTTGTCGAAGGCAAACGACAACGGCTGGCTGATACTGAAATGATGATAACAACCTTGACAAAGCAACAGCTTGTTTATAAAAAATTACTAGACCGGTAATCCTAACCATGTTCAAGACAATAAAAGAAGACATTCAAGTGGTTTTTGATCGCGATCCTGCAGCACGTTCTGCACTGGAAACATTGATCGCTAACCCAGGCTTGCATGCAATTTTGTTTCATCGAATAAACCACTTGTTATGGAATCACAATCTGTTTCTGCTCGGGCGAATCGGCTCTCATATCAGCCGCTTCCTAACCGGAATTGAAATCCATCCAGGTGCGAAGATAGGAAAACGATTTTTTATCGACCATGGAATGGGAATCGTGATAGGTGAAACGTCCGAAATAGCAGATGACTGCTCGATCTACCACGGTGTCACACTCGGCGGAACCAGTTGGGAAAAAGGGAAACGTCACCCAACTTTAGAGAACGGCGTCGTCATAGGTGCAGGTGCGAAGATACTTGGGCCAATAACACTTGGTGCTGAGTCAAACATAGGCTCAAATGCTGTCGTGGTAAAAAATGTTCCTCCAGGAACGACTGTTGTCGGTATACCCGGACATGTCGTTTCATCAAAGCAAACCGATGACAAAGGGAACCAACTGTCACAACGAGAAGCAATGGCAAAAAAAATTGGTTTCAATGCATATGGAACAGGCGAAGACATGCCTGACCCAGTCCAGAATGCGCTTGATGCTATGCTGGATCATATGCATAAAGTAGATACGGAAATGGATGAACTAAAAAAGAAAATTAACAAAGACTGAAGCATCCCATCTACCTATACTATCCAGCCGAAATTCGGGCCGCAGTACCGCTTCAACCAGGTAATTAACAAGCTGAATCACCGATAACTCTCTACATCTCCTCTGATGCCGCCATCCTTTTGAATTAATGCTGTTTTATTGCTGGAAAATCAACCAGATCTTATGTACAGTCTGTTTTAGGGTAAATTCCTTTATTAATAACCCTAATAAATTGAATTATAAAGGATTATGGGAATTAACCCTCTTCATTCATACAATATTCAGACTAAGTGAACACCGTAACTAAGCCCTCTACTTTGGCGCACACTAAACCGGCGATCGCACAACCCGCTAGTGGCTTTCGTGCAATCGGTTGGTGGCTAGATGACGCTACTGGTCTACAACAAGCTAAGACAGATACTCTTGATCACAATCTAGGCGATATTCGACGCCCTGTTTATGTGCTTAATCGAGATGGTGCCATGGTCTTTGCTTCTCAAGGAACAGCCAATCTTGGAACTACTGATTACCCAGACGATGCCTTACCACTAATCGGCTATTTGCCTCCAATGTCCCTAAGCCAACTTGGTGACACTTCATTCTGCAATGATTACGGTATTGACCTCCCCTATATGACTGGGTCGATGGCTAACGGCATCGCTTCTACCAGACTAGTTATAGCAGTCGCCAAAGCTGGGTTGCTTGCTTCTTTCGGAGCTGCAGGACTGACTATCAAACAAATAGAACAAGCTATCATTGAACTCAAGAGAGATCTTCCGGAAAAAAATTATTGTTTCAATCTGATCCACAGCCCGAATGAAAAAAGTCATGAACTAGCAGTAGTGGCTCTATACTTACTGCATGGCATTCGTTTTGTAGAAGCATCAGCTTATATGGCACTTACGTTACCAGTAGTACATTACCGCTTAGCCGGGATACACCTTGATGACCTAGGCAATATCGTCACACCTAATCGAATCATTGCAAAAGCGTCAAGAGTTGAAGTTGCAAGTAGATGGCTTAGCCCACCTCCGGATAAATTCATAACTGAATTATTAGAAAACGGTGAAATAACACATGAGCAAGCTGAATTAGCCAAACGAATACCAATGGCACAAGATTTAACTGTTGAAGCAGATTCAGGTGGCCATACCGACAATCGACCTGCCATCACTTTATTACCTACCATGATTGCCCTACGAAATCGTTTACAAAAAAAATTTAACTACAGCACGTCGTTACGGATAGGCGCAGCCGGTGGTATTGCGACACCAGAATCAGCCGCCGCTGCATATGCCCTTGGTGCCGCTTATATTGTGACTGGCACTATCAATCAAGCTTGTATTGAATCTGGCAGCAGTGACTTGGCAAGACAAATGCTGACAGAAGCAAAACAAGCCGATGTTACGATGGCACCAGCAGTGGATATGTTTGAAATGGGTGTAAAGCTACAGGTATTGAAACGGGGTACAATGTTTGCGATGCGGGGAAACAAACTGTATGAGTTGTATCGTAGTTACCAATCGATTGGGGAGATCCCTCAGAAACAACGAAATGAAATAGAAACACAAATCTTTAAGGCAACCCTGGATGAAATCTGGTTAAAAACAAAAGAATTTTTCATGGAGCGTGGTGACCCTGAACAGATAACTAGGGCTGAGAAAGATAAAAAATATAAAATGTCACTGATATTCCGCTGGTACTTAGGACTGTCATCAAGATGGGCTAATTCTGGGGAACCATCAAGGCAAGTCGATTACCAAATATGGTGTGGACCATCGATGGGCGCATTTAATGAATGGAGTAATAGTTCATTTCTAGAAAGCCCGTCAAATCGCAAGGTCGTTACAGTGGCAATGAATATCATGTACGGGGCGGCGCAAGTCACTCGGCTGAACATGCTACGTACACAAGGTATTAATCTATCATCTAAAATGAGCCAAGTCACACCTTTGGCATTATCTGAAATCGAGAACCGTATCAGTGCCTGAAAATAAAAAACCCAAGCAAACAGAGAAGCACACCACCGGTCCAGTGCCTTTGGCCATCATCGGTATAGGGTGCATGTTTCCAAAAGCAGGCGATCCAACCAGCTACTGGACTAATATTCGTGATGGAGTCGACTGCATATCCGACGTACCTGACACACACTGGAACCCCAGCGATTATTATAATGGAGATGCAAGTACGCCTGATATGACCTATGCACAACGAGGCGGCTTTATAGATGCAATCGACTTTGACCCGCTGTTATACGGTCTTAGTCCAAATAATATAGAAGCAACTGACACAACACAGCTACTAGGTATGGCTGTGGCTAGACAGGCTCTACTTGATGCAGGCTATTCTACTAACCAAGATTCCAAAGATGGTAAACCCTTTGATCGGAATCGTACTTCGGTCATCCTCGGTGTCACCGGCACCTTAGAACTAGTCATCCCGTTGGGTGCACGCTTAGGACATCCACTCTGGCGCAAAGCTCTAACTGAATCCGGTGTGGATGAAAATATTATTGAAGAAGTTATCCAACGAATTTCAGATGGGTATGTACCTTGGCAAGAAAATTCATTTCCTGGGCTGCTGGGTAATGTTGCAGCCGGTCGAATCGCTAATCGTTTTGATTTAGGCGGAACAAATTGTGTTGTTGATGCAGCTTGTGCCAGTTCATTAAGCGCTGTCCACATGGCAGCAATGGAGCTTTATTCCGGTCGATCAGACATGGCTATCACTGGTGGATTTGATACCTTCAATGACATTTTTATGTATATGTGTTTCAGCAAAACCCCAGCACTTTCACCGACGGGTGACTGTCGTCCATTTAGCCACAATGGTGATGGCACCATACTAGGAGAAGGCTTGGGCGCAATCATCATAAAACGATTGGATGATGCTAAGCGAGACAACGACAAGATATATGCCGTCCTACGTGGGATCGGTTCATCCAGTGATGGTCGCGGCAATGCGATATATGCGCCAAGTGCAGAAGGTCAGACCAGAGCTTTGAAGGATGCTTATACTGAAACGGGTGTCTCACCACGCACCATTGAATTAGTAGAAGCTCACGGTACTGGTACCAAGGTAGGTGATGCAGTAGAAGCCAAGGCATTAGCTTCTGTCTATCGAGAAGATCGGAACGAAGGAACATGGTGCGCCCTCGGATCTGTTAAATCAATGATCGGTCATACCAAGGCCGCAGCGGGTATAGCAGGCCTTATCAAAATTATCATGGCGCTCCAGCATAAGGTCATTCCTCCTACCATTAAGGTTGATAAGCCTCTGGATCTACTTGAGCCGGGTCTTGCACCAATTTACGTCAATACCAAAAAACGACCTTGGATAGCAAAACCAGACAATCCGCGACGTGCAGCAATCAGTGCATTTGGGTTTGGTGGAAGTAACTTTCATTGCGTCGTAGAAGAAGCAGAAACAGAAAAACCTGACATCGAATGGGACGGTAATGTATTAATCATAGCGATCTCTGCAAAATCTACCAAGGAGATAGAGAATCAGTTGAATAAAATTGATCTCTCAACAAACTGGGAATCGCTTCGCTTAGCAGCAGCTCAAAGTTTGAAAACATTTCAAATGAAACTGTCATGTAGATTGATACTGGTAATTAGCAAACAAACAAATCTTGACAAGCTTATAAGCAACTGCCGAACGCTGTTAGTACAAAATAAAAAATTGTCGCATTGGATGACGGCTGATGGGGCATATTATGGCTCAGGAAAATCACCCGGCAAATTAGCAATGCTGTTTCCAGGACAGGGTAGCCAATATCCAAACATGCTGGTGGATCTCGCTTGCCAGTTCCCACAAATGCAGAACGTCCTCTACCAAGCAGATTGTACTTTCTCTAGTGAACCAACTGATAACCGATTAAGCGATCTAATCTATCCTATACCAAAATTTACCGATAAGGCCCAAGCCTTAGATGTTGAAAAACTACAAGCAACTGAGAATACGCAGCCTGCTATTGGTGCAGTTAGTTTGGGAGTGTTGCGAATCTTTGAGCACTTCACTGTTCATCCCGATACTACTGCTGGGCATAGTTTTGGCGAACTAACGGCTTTATGCGTAGCGCGGCGTATTGATGAAGAAAGTTTGCATAAGTTAGCAGGCAAACGAGGTAGTCTAATGCAAGCTAATCAAGGGGACCGAGGTTCCATGTTAGCTGTACATGCCTCAGCTGCTGTGTTGCACGAGATCATGGAATGGGAACAGCTCGACTTAATTATTGCGAACCATAATGCCCCCAGCCAAGTTGTTCTGTCAGGAGCAACAGGCCAAATTAAACGAGCAGAGGACGTACTTGATAAAAGAGGAATCAAGGCGAAGAGGTTAGCTGTATCGGCTGCCTTCCATAGTAGTTTTGTTAATGATGCAAAAAAATCCTTTTCCGAATTCACAAAGTCGACCAAATTTAAAAACAGTAAGGTTGCAGTATTCGCAAACACTTCTGCAGAACCCTACCCGGCTGACACAAACAAAGCTAAATATTTATTGGCTGAACAACTTGCACAGCCAGTTGAGTTTGTCAGACAGATAGAAAATATGTATGCGGCAGGAATCCATACCTTTGTTGAAACAGGACCCGGAAATGTACTTGCCGGGCTGGTACAGTCAATACTTAAAAACAAAGCGCATACGGTAATTTCAGTAGACTCATCAAAAGGTAATCGTAACGGTCAGCATGATCTCGCATTGGTCCTTGCTAGATTGAGTTCTCTTGGCTACCAGGTTGACCTTAGCAAATGGGACAGCAGTTACTTGGCAAATTATGTCCAAACTCCACTAGTAAAACCGGGTCTGACGATCAAATTGAACGGTGCCAATTACGTTAAACCCAAAAAGAACATTAAAGCTGCGCGTGGTGCCGGAAAAATTAATAAGCAAGCTGTGATACAGAACACTACAGCAAACAAAATTAATGACTTATCGCAAGTAAGCCAACTGTCAGCATCGAAACAGCAACAATTTAAAGGACAATTACCGAACAACCCCGACACAGTACAAGGCCTTTTACAATCAACTCAACAAAGCATACTGGCTCTGCAAAAAATGCAGGAACAAACTGCGGAGCTTCATCGGCAATACCTACTGAGCCAAGAGACAGCACAGCAAACCATTAATAACTTGCTGTTAGAACAGCAACAAATATTCACCGCCACCGTTCCTAGTAAGCATGAAAATCCTTCAGCAATAAATCAAAAGATCGTCGAACAACCCGTTGTTCCTAGCGAGATCAGCCACACTGCTCAACAGCCTACCGAAGCCATTAATACCGTCGATGCCGTATCTCAACCACCTTCGCTGGCCAACGAACAGTTGGAAACCATATTAATGGAAGTGGTTTCTGATAAAACTGGATATCCAGCAGAGATGCTTAGTATGGATATGAGTCTAGACACTGATCTAGGTATTGATTCTATTAAACGAGTCGAAATTCTATCAGGCTTGCAGGAAAAGTTACCGGGTCTTCAAACAATACAACCAGAAGACTTGGGTACATTCCAACTGTTGAAACATATTGTTGAATTTATGGTAGTTAGTGCCGATACCGAAAATACCAGCACATCAGATCAACAATCTACTCCTAGTGTCCATGCTGACAATACAAATAAACAAGTGATCCTGGAAATCGTCGCAGAGAAAACAGGTTACCCCGCAGAAATGATAGACATTAATATGAATCTTGATACCGATTTGGGCATTGATTCTATTAAACGGGTTGAAATCCTTTCTGCGTTTCAGGAAAAAATGACAAATGCACCTGTCGTGAATCCTGAAGACCTAGCCAACCTGCAGACCTTAGTACAGATAATAGACTTTATGGACAATGGCAGTACTACTGTAGAAAAAGAAACTCTGTCACCAACTGAGCCTAAACAACAGACCGGACAATATACTGATGTGCTAATGCAGGTGGTCGCTGATAAGACCGGCTATCCGGCAGAAATGCTGAATCTTGACATGAACCTCGATACCGACTTAGGGATAGACTCAATCAAACGGGTTGAAATCCTTTCTGGTTTCCAGGAATTATTACCCGATGCTCCTGCAGTTAATCCGGAAGATCTTGCTTCCTTACAGACCCTACGTCAAATCGTTGACTTCATGCATGGAAATACTACGCTCTCAACTGGTTATAAAAAAACTGACCCAATACCAACCATAATACAGCCTCCTGCAGGTAGTAACTTGTGGCGGGGAGTTGTTACATTGGCGCCATGCGACAGGACTGAACAAAGGGAACAAATTTCAATATCGAATAAGTTGATAGTCGGAATAACGGATGACGGTAGCGACCTGCCCCATCACCTATCTGAATCATTGTTGAAGTGCGGAGCACAAACAAAAATCATTTCTTTGCATGACAATATCGATACAGCCCTTACAGGGTTAGTGATCATTGCCCCGGAGAATCCAGGTAGTTCGTTCAATCGCGACGCATTTCAATTAATCCAGGGAATAGGAAAAAGTATCAAAAACAAAGGTGGCTTGTTGGCAAGTATCAGCCGGCTGGGTGGTAATTTCGGGATTGATCACTTATCTAGTGCAGACCCCATTTCAGGAGGAATAGCAGGATTAATCAAAACTGCCTCAAGAGAATGGAACAAGGCTAACTGTAAAGTCATCGATATAGATACTTCGACAGACGATCTCAACGGATTGTCGGACTCGATCGCAGAGGAACTATTTCTGAAAGGCCCGATAGAAGTAGGGATCCATGGACAACTGCGGGTTACACCCGTTGTCATACCAACTCCACTTACTGATTCTAAGCTATCTGCTTCACCTTTATCATCAGGTGATATTGTAGTTATCAGTGGCGGTGCACGAGGGATCACCGCAGAGATTGCCTATCAACTTGCACGAACCTACAAAACTGAAGTCGTGCTGTTAGGCAGAACAGCTGCCCCCAAGCCTGAGCCAAAATGGTTAAAGGAACTTCAGAATGAAACCGAGATTAAAAAAGCTATTATAAGTAACAGCCCTGTCGAACTGACACCGAAACAAGTGGGTGAAGCGTTCCGAGAATGGATGTCGAACCGCGAAGTGCAGCACAACATAGAGCGTATCCAAGCTGAAGGTGTCAAGGCCAGCTATTACGCTGTAGACATTCGTGACCGGCAACAATTAAAAGATATTTTTACTGAAATCCGTAAGTCTTCAGGCCCGATCAGCGGTCTTGTCCATGGAGCAGGCGTACTTGCTGACAAGGCTATTGAAGATAAGAGTACTGATCAATTCGATCTGGTCTACTCAACAAAAGTAGACGGATTAAATTCAATGTTGGCAGCGAGTGAAGATGATGATTTAAAATTGTTATTAGTATTTTCGTCATCAACCGCGAGATATGGTCGCATAGGCCAGGTAGATTATGCCTCTGCGAATGAAGTCTTGAACAAGATTGCCCAACAACAACAAAGGCTGAGATCACAATGCCGAGTTCTAAGTATTAATTGGGGGCCTTGGGATGGAGGAATGGTAACTCCACAACTAAAAAAATTATTCGAGAGCGAAGGCGTAGGTGTTATCCCTCTGAATTCTGGGTCGAATTATCTTGTACAAGAAATATGCTCAAATGGACCAGTAGAGATTGTCGTTCTTGGTTCAGCACCTGCAGATGATTTGTGCCAAGTTCATAGCCAAATTGAAGAAAACGAAAATCCAACTATGCATACTGCATTTGAACGTGCAGTAACAGTAGAGGATCATCCGCTGTTGGTTTCGCATGTCATGAAAGGCAGTGCCGTATTACCCGCAGCTTTGATTGTTGAATGGATGGCTCACGGTGCCCTGCACAACAATCCCGGGTTAATATTTATTGGGCTAAATGATCTGCAGATGTTTAAGGGAGTTAGCCTTGGTGCAGACGACCGTATCGTCCTTCAGATAAACACCAGCGAAATACAGACTGCACAAGGAAATGATCATGTCGTGGTTGAGCTGCGGAGCAAAGATTATCTGCATGCCAGTGCAAACATTCTGCTAGGTAGTAATTATTCGGAACATGAGCCAGTCAGTATTAATACAAGCTCTAGTTTGCATCCTTATAAAGGCGATGATGTATATTCAACAGGACGATTGTTTCACGGCAAAGAAATGCAAGGTATAGAAACAGTCATTGGCTGCACCGATACAGAAATAATTGCTAAAGTAAAATCTGCGCCTGTACCTGCACAATGGATGAAGCGGCCAGTTCGCAGCAAATGGTTGTCCGATCCGTTGATAATAGACACTAGTTTTCAGCTAATGATACTGTGGACTTTTGAATACCTTGGCACAGGATCACTTCCTACACGAATCGGCACATACCGACAATTCCAGCGTAGTTTTCCAAAGAACGGCGCAACAATTTCATTACGAATACTGGATAAATTTAGCCACTCTGTTACAGCAAACATCGAATTTCTGGATGATGGGGGCAAGATGATCGCACAAATCGAGAATTACGAATGTGTCACCGATGCCTCGTTGAATGAAGCTTTTATAGATAACTGCCTACTAAAAGAACCACAGGCATAATCTCTGCCGACGGTTCTCAATTCATGAAAAACATATGGGTACTGACCTGAACCATCACTTACCTGTTGCCATAGTTGGGATGGGGGGGGTATTTCCTGATGCCGCCGATCCGGAACAACTGTGGAACAATATAATTAAGGTCAAAGACAGCGCTTGTGAACCACCCAAAGGTCGCTGGTCACTTTCTGTAGATGATGTTTACGATCCTGCTCCTGCCGCTGACAAAGTGTACTCCAAAAAAGCCTGCTTTATTGACGACTTCAAATGTGAACGTGATGGACTGGAGATAGATGAGAGTTTTCTAGCGTCACTCGATCCAATGTTTCAATTACTGTTATATGCTGGCAGACAAGCCTGGCAAGATACGGTTACCTCGTCTTTGAACAAAGAGCGAACCGGTACTATCATTGGCAATATTGTCCTACCGACAGCAAGCGCGTCAGCGTACGCTGCTGAGATTCTCGGACCTGCGTTCGATATGTTTACCCCGCCTCTATCATCATCGACCGTACAAAATGCAACACACCCAGCGAACCGCTATGTAGCCGGACTGCCTGCCGGGATACTTGCAAAGGCACTTGGGCTCGGCGGTAACTGTTACACTTTAGACGCCGCATGCGCTTCATCCTTATATTCCATCAACTACGCGATTAATGAACTACGTACAGGCCGGCTGGACGCGGTTTTGTGTGGCGGATTATCAAGACCTGACAGTCTTTACACGCAAATGGGATTTTCTACACTCGGTGCGCTATCACCTTCAGGATGTTGTTCACCATTCGATAGTAAAGCAGACGGGCTAGTCGTTGGGGAAGGTTGTGGAATTGTCATACTTAAACGTCTTGATGATGCAATTGCACAAGGGGACCATATTTATGCTGTCGTTAAAGGTGTCGGGCTATCTAATGATATACACGGCAACCTCATGTCACCGGATTCAGAAGGGCAACTTCGTGCCATGCGTCTGGCTTACCAACAGGCGAACTGGCAACCAACTGATATCGACCTGATTGAATGTCACGGTACCGGGACCCCGGTCGGAGACAATGTGGAATTCAATAGCCTCTCCACGCTCTGGAATGAATCGGATAAGTCCACCCGAAAATGTACCATCGGATCGGTTAAAAGTAATATTGGTCACCTTTTAACTGCAGCAGGCTCGGCAAGTTTAATAAAGGTGTTATTAGCCCTAAAATATAAAAAGCTGCCACCTACCGCCAATTTTTCTACGCCACCAAATGGGGTTAATCTGGAAAACAGTCCATTTTCTATCCTCAACGAAGCTGTAGAGTGGTCACGCCGATCTGCAAAAACTCCTCGTCGCGCAGCAGTCAGTGCATTTGGTTTTGGTGGGATCAATGCCCACGTATTGCTTGAAGAATGGAGCCCTGATGAAGCGCTTCGAACTCCGGCACCACAACAAAAAAAGACAATATTAGCGTCTGAAACGAATCCGGCTATTGCTATCGTCGGGATGGATGCCCAATTCGGACCGTGGAATACGCTCGCAGATTTTAGTAAACGAATATTCGGTGATGATAGTGTTCATGAACCGGAGAATCCAGCTTACTGGTGGGGTCTTAATACTCATTCCCACATACGTGGGCATTTGATAAACAATGTAGAGATACCGCTGGGGAGATTCAGAATTCCTCCTAACGAGTTAAAAGATATGCTGCCACAACAGTTATTAATGTTACAGGTGGCAGCCAATGCACTAATGGATGGTGGAATTAAAACAGCTGCCGATAAATCCATGACGGATGCTGGCGTGTTCATCGGTATCGGACTGGACCTCAATACAACCAATTTTCATATACGCTGGAACCTACTAAACACCGCTAAGCAATGGGCTAAACAAACAGGACATCCTATAGACAGTCAGACATTGCAAGATTGGATAGCTCAACTCAAGGAATCTGCCGGGCCACCTTTAAGTGCTAATCGTACCATGGGTGCGTTAGGTGGAATTGTCGCCAGCCGCATTGCCCGAGCTTTTAATATTGGTGGCCCTGGGTTCACCCTGTCTAGCGAAGAGTGTTCCTCTATGCACGCATTGGAAATCGGTATTCGTAGCCTACAGCAAGGTGATCTAAATATCGCTATCGTTGGTGCAGTGGACCTTACTGGTGACCTACGTGCTGTAAGTGGACAAAATGCATTTCATAAATATTCAATGACAGGCCGAATCAAACCTTTCGACAAAGAAGCTAACGGCAGCATAATCGGAGAAGGAGCGGCTGCAGTAATCTTAAAAAGATATGATGACGCATTGCGTGACGGTGATCGCGTTTACGCTCTGATAACCGGCCTAGGTAGTGCTAGTGGCGGAAAGGTTAATGACACCATCCCTACAGAGAAAGCTTATCAAGCATCAGCACGACTAGCGATGGCTGAAGCGGGTATAGCTCCAAGAAATATTTCCTATATAGAGACACACGGTAGCGGCCATACTGAAGAAGATACGCTAGAGTCAATTGCACTCAATACATTATTTAAAGAACAGAATAACAGCATACCTAGACCGATAGGCAGTGTGAAAGCCGACATCGGTCATGCCGGTGCTGCAGCTGGATTGGCGTCTCTCGTCAAGGCCAGCCTATGTTTATTCCATAAAACGTTACCACCATTACGAAATAGTCAATCCTTACGCGATGAAATATCGCCACCCTTGAATTTATATGCACCAGGGACACCGCAGTATTGGCTACATAACGCAGCTGATGGCCCGCGTCGTGCCATGATTAGCACAATCAGCACTACAGGAAACTGTGCCCATGCAATCCTTGAGGCAAACAACGAACCGGTAACGACTCATAGTTCTGTCACAAGCATGCTGGATGCAAATTCTGATTATGAAACCCTATTGTCCTTGGAAGCAGAGGATATTCACGGACTACTAGAAAAAGTTCAAGCACTCAAAGAATTCAGTACTCAGAACAAGGATCAAAATCTAAATCAATTAGCCTGTCGGTGGCATGAAGCCAACTGCAACAAGAAAATGATTCCACTCGCTCTCTCATTGGTCGTTAATGACAAACACCAATTATCGAATTTGTTGAACGATGCACGCCAAATATTTGAATCCGGCAAAACCGTTTTAAATAATCGCATATTTTTTACCCCGGAACCATTGGGTGCTACTGGCAAGCTGGCTTATGTCTTCCCTGGCTCTGGAAATCACTTTATCGGCATGGGCCGAGATATTGCTCGTCGTTGGCCAGAGGTGCTAAATCACTTGGAAGATGAGAATAAGTATCTAGCCAGTCAATTTGCTGACTCACGATTTTGGACCGCTGAAGATACCTCACATTTCAATCACATCGATCTTATCTTTGCACAGGTTTGGTTAGGCACACTGGTTAGTGATGTGATAAGCAGCCATGGTGTTAAACCAAATGCCATAATCGGCTACAGCTTGGGAGAAACTACTGGCTTATTTGCTACCCGTACCTGGACCGAACGAGACCTGATGCTACAGAGAATGAAGAAGTCTTCCCTATTTAAGACCGATCTGGCCGGGATCTGTACAGCTGCTCGTAAAACCTGGGCACTATCAGAAAATGTTAATGTGGACTGGCAGGTAGGCGTGATTCAGTGTCCAGCGGAAACTATACTTAAGGCACTATCAAACCGCCCTTGGGTTTACCTATTGATAATCAATACATCTGGAGAATGTGTAATCGGTGGCAACCGCATTGCAGTGTGCAACCTAGTAATAGATCTTAAATGCCATTTCAAACCGATCGAAGGCATAATAACCGTACATTGTGAGATCGCTAGTTTAGTGAAACAAGCTTATCGTGATCTTCACCTGTTAGAAACTACACCACCAACAGACATTTCTTTTTACAGTGGTATCTTAGGTAGAGCATACGATGTGAACCGAGATAGTGCAGCCGATTCCATCACTAATCAAGCGATTGAGCCATTTGATTACACTAAAGTTATTGACACTGCTTATGATGAAGGGATAAGACTCTTTATAGAAATGGGACCTGGTATGTCCTGTACTCGAATGATTGACACTATTCTTGGGGACAAACCTCACGTTGCTACTAGCGTATGCGCTAAAGGACAAAACGGACCCTCTTCCATATTGCGAACACTGGCACTATTGACGACACATCGGATTGATGTCGATACATCTCCACTGTATAAAGAAACATCAGAATCCACTTATCCTGTAATAGTACCTTCGATGATTTCTGTACAAACTGGGCACGGTCCTGTGAAAATCCCACCACTTCCTGAAATAGATTCAACGCCACCACGCGTTGAAATTGAAACATCAATGATAAAACCGGAACTAGCCGAAGTCATAACCCACCCTGCAGTTGCGGCAAGAAAATTGACTGGCAATCTACCGATAGAACAGCTGGCAAGAATTGAGACCATCAAATCTCTGACACATGAAACCTATCTACGCGTAGCCAATGGAATTACTCAGTCTCTCGGTGAGGCGTTGTCTCTACAATTATCATTGTTGCAGTCCATTCCTGGCAGTCAACTAGTGTCCAATTCATCAACAGCAGAATTAATAGAACACGTATCACCAATAATTGCCTTAGATCGAAAATCTTGCTTGGAATTTGCGGTAGGGAAAATCTCGCGAGTTCTCGGCCCAGCATTCACTCCTATTGATGAATATCCAACCCGCGTACGGCTACCTGACGAACCACTGATGTTGGTTGATCGTATTGTGTCTATCGAAGGCGATGCCTTGTCTATGGGTTCGGGCCGTGTCATCACTGAACACGATATCCATGATGGTGCATGGTATCTTGATGCAGGGCGGATCCCGACATGTATTGCGGTAGAAGCCGGACAAGCGGATCTTTTTTTATCTGGGTATCTGGGTATCGACCTAGAGACAAAGGGATTAGCCGTTTACCGTTTACTCGATGCAGAAATCACTTTTCACAACCCGATGCCAGGCACCGGTCAGACTATTCGCTACGATATCCACATTGATCACTTTTTCAGACAAGGACAAACTTGGCTGTTCCGTTTTAACTTTGAAGGAACCGTAAATAGCGTCCCTCTTTTGACTATGAAAAATGGATGCGCTGGATTTTTTACTCAGTCAGAACTGGATGCCGGTAAAGGGATCGTCCTAACTGGAATGGATACCCAATCTGTTTCTGGAAAGCGTCGAGATGACTGGATAGATTTTGTCCCAATGAAATGTGAATCCTATAGCGAAACACAATTATCTGCTCTGCGTAGCGGTAATCTAATCGCTTGTTTTGGTAGCACGTTTAGCAACCTGCCACTACAAAACTTGGATTGCCTACCAGGAGAACGTTTGACTCTGGTAAATCGTGTTCTCAAAATTGACCCGGTTGGTGGGCGATTTGGCCTAGGGATGATCACTGGAGAGGCCGATATTCATGAACAAGATTGGTTTTTGACCTGTCATTTCATAGATGATCAAGTCATGCCGGGAACATTGATGTATGAATGTTGTTTGCATACCTTGCGGATCTTTTTGATGCGCCTAGGTTGGGTTGGCGAAAAAGGAAAGGTCATATATGAGCCAGTTCCCAATGTGACTAGTAAATTAAAATGCCGTGGACAGGTCATTGAAACTACCAATAAGGTGCAATACGAAATTAGCGTAAAGGAATTGGGTTATAAGAATGATGGGACACCTTACGCTATTGCTGATGCACTTATGTATGCCGATGATCGCGCTATTGTGCAAATGAGCAACATGTCACTACAACTTAACGGTTTAACTCGTAACAACCTGGAAAAACTTTGGAAGCATAAAGATACACCTACTACGACTGATACGGGACGACCAGCCATATTTGATAGTGACAGCATACTGGCCTTTGCAACTGGGAAACCATCAGAAGCCTTCGGTGATCGTTATAGGATTTTTGATGAGCATAGAGTCATTGCTCGCCTACCCGGTCCACCTTATAAATTTCTTGATCGAATCGTCTCTATACAAGATTGTGCTCCATGGGAATTAAAAGCGGGCGGAATAATCGAAGCCGAATATGATGTACCAGCCGATGCCTGGTACTTTGCTGCAAACCGGCAACGATCTATGCCGTTCTCAGTACTGCTCGAAATCGCACTACAACCCTGCGGCTGGCTGGCTGCATATCTCGGTTCTGCCCTGAAATCCGACAAAGATTTATCATTCCGCAATCTGGGAGGCAACGCAATTCAGCATAAACAGGTTACCGAAGATACAGGGATTCTTATAACTACGGTCAAAATCACTAGTGTCGTAGAATCCGCAGGCATGATAATCCAGAATTTTGATTTTACAGTTCGGAATAATGATGACCTTATCTATTCAGGTGACACCAATTTTGGCTTCTTTTCGAAGCAAGCTTTGGCAAACCAAGTAGGCATAAGAGAGGCTGCTTTGTATATGCCTGCTGACGCGGAGCAATTACAAGCTAGCAGTTTCCTCTACCCTGATCATTCACCTTTCCCTCAAAAAAAATTGCAAATGATCGACCAAGTCGAAATGGTTAGCGATAATGGCGGATCCGAGGGCCTAGGCTTTATTCAAGGGACTGCAAATGTGAACCCTAGTGCTTGGTTTTTTGAGGCTCACTTTTACCAGGATCCTGTGTGGCCTGGATCTCTCGGCCTAGAATCTTTTATCCAGTTACTGAAAATATTTGCCTTGAAACGTTGGGGAGCAGAGGATAGCAGCACAGAATGGGAATTTGAGTCCATGGCACAGAACCAGCCGCATACTTGGATATATCGTGGCCAGATTATCCCAGGTGCTCATAAAGTAACGGTGCAGGCAGCGATTACCGAAAGCGATGATGCGCAAAAATTACTGAAAGCCGATGGTTTTTTGATAATAGATGGCAGAATCATCTATCAGATGAGAGATTTTACCCTTAGAATTGGGGAACGATGAATTATCGACGCGTACATATGGAGTCTATTGGCTATGAGCTACCATCTACGGTGGTGACTTCAGATGATCTCGAGCAACGCTTGATGCCTTTGTACGACAAGCTACACATCTCGGCAGGACAACTAGAAGCCTTAACCGGGATTAGCGAGCGACGCTGGTGGGACGAGGGACATTCATTATCAGACGGGGCAAATACCGCAGCTGTAAAAGCGTTGAGCCAATCAAACGTACAGGCGAAGGATATTGCCGTCCTTATCTATGCGGGTGTCTGCCGAGAAAATTATGAACCAGCCACTGCATGTGCTGTGGCCGCCAAACTGGGGATTAGCCCTGACGCCTATATTTATGACATATCTAACGCCTGCTTAGGTGTGTTGAACGGCATAATCGACATTGCCAATCGAATTGAATTGAAGCAGATTCGTGCGGGTATGGTCGTTTCCTGTGAATCCTCTAGGGAAATTATCGATATCATGATAGACCGCATGCTAAAAGAAAAGACCATGGATATCTATGCCTCTTCCCTTGCTACTTTGACTGGCGGTTCTGGAGCAGCAGCAGTTTTACTCACTGATGGTACATTCGACAATGACGTTTCACACAGACTGATAGGTGATGCAAGCATGGCTGCACCAGAACATCATAAGCTGTGCCGCTGGGGTGTAACCATAACTCCGGCAGAGTTCGGTAAACTTATGTTATCCCCCAATAAGCTCATGGCAGCGGTTGACGAGATTATGGAACCAGAGACTTTACCTACGATGATGAAAGAGATCATGACTAGCGATAAGCTTCCACCTGCACTAGCTAAGCTGATGCCTTCAAAAAAATTACCGGAAGCTCTATCGGAATTCATGTCTACTGATTCAGTATCAGTACTTAAGCATGGCGCGAAACTCGGTGTCAAAACTTGGGGAGCATTTCTGCATAGAATGAATTGGGCGCGAGAACACGTAGACAAGGTTATCTGTCACCAGGTAGGTGAAGGACATCGCGATACTATATTGAAGGAACTGGGCATCACTCCGGAAAAGGATTTCAGCACTTTTAAATACCTTGGTAATATTGGTACAGTTTCACTGCCGATGACTGCAGCTATAGCTGAGCAACGAAACTTCTTCTCGCGCGGCGACAAGGTAGGGTTCCTTGGAATCGGTAGCGGCCTGAATTGCTTGATGCTGGGATGGGAGTGGTAAGACAATCTTGATTCTAGCACCTCGCTATTTCCTCATTTATTTTTATCGTTTACCTTCGTAAGACTTCTCAAAATCACTTAATTTGTAAGACCCTTGGATTAACGGAGAGATATATCCTCTGTTATGGTACTCATTTATTCTTAAGCTTCACGTGAACTTGATTGTAGTAATATAAAATATATCACAGGATCAAATTATTAAAAATAATATTACTTTTCCCAATTGTAAAAAATGAAATACCCTGGCTTTCCTTTTTCTCCAAACTTCTCCACCGTGGGAGGAATGCAAATGCATTACCTTGACGAAGGAGATCGGGATGCAGAAGTAGCTATCATGCTCCACGGCAACCCTAGTTGGTGCTATTACTACCGCGCTCTAGTGACAGCGCTGAATAATCGCTACCGCTGTATCGTCCCCGACCATATCGGTATGGGGCTGTCAGAAAAGCCTACTGAACATCAATATGATTTCACCCTTGAAAGGCGTGTGTCAGACCTGATATCGCTGTTGGACAATCTCGATATTAAAAAGGATATTACCCTGATAGTGCATGACTGGGGTGGCATGATTGGAATGGCATATGCAATACGATATCCAGAACGGATCAAACGCCTGGTAGTGTTAAATACAGCAGCGTTTCCTTTGCCTAATGGAACAACCATACCTTTATCGTTACGGTTGAGCAGGATTCCTTATCTAAACAGATTACTTAACCAAGGTCTCAATGCCTTCTGCCGTGGTGCGGTCAAACATTGTGTCAGCCGAGCACCCATGCCTGATCAAGTTGCAAACGCTTATCTTTCTCCTTATAACAGTTGGGATACTCGATTGGCAGTGCGAAGATTCGTGGAAGACATTCCACTCAGACCCGAGGATAAAGCTTACGGTATCGTCAACGAAGTCGGAATGAAGTTGAAAAATTTGACGGAGTTGCCGATGCTGATCTGCTGGGGTATGAAGGATTTTGTATTTAATCAAGTATTTCTTGATGAATGGATCAGTAGGTTTCCCCATGCAGAAGTCCACCGATTTCATGATGCCGGTCATTATGTCCTGGAAGATGTATCAGACGAAATTATCCCATTGATAGTAAAATTCCTCTCTTTGAATTCAATAGCTTAATAAATAATGAATTCAGCAAATATTGCATCATATTTGCCATTAATGGCAAACCAATATCCGGACAAACCGGCAATGATTATTCAAAAGAGTATTGGTAAATTTCAGCACTATAGCTATCAGGAGTTAGATGAAGCATGTGATCGCATTACCCGTGGTTTTACTCAGCTCGGAATAAAAAAAGGCACCCGTACCGCATTGATGGTTAAACCTGGATTTGATTTTTTCACTCTGGTTTTCGCTCTGTTTAAAACCGGTGCCATACTGGTTGCGGTAGATCCCGGTATGGGCATTAAGAATTTAAAGCAATGCTTAGCAGAAGCACAACCAGAGGTATTTATTGGGATACCAGCGGCGCATCTCGCCAGAATAGTTTTGGGATGGGCAAAGCACACTGTGCATATCAACATAACTACTGGGACTAGTTTGTATCCTGGAATAAATAGTCTAAAGAAAGTCCGATCATTGGGTGAACGTTCAGATAGGGTTGTTTCGATCGATACAAAAACTGAAGATACGGCGGCAATATTATTTACTAGCGGTAGCACTGGAATACCAAAAGGGGCGGTTTATACTCATGGAAACTTCAATGCCCAACTAGAATCATTGAAAAAAATGTATACCATCACGCCGGGCGAGATAGACTTAGCCACATTTCCTCTGTTTGCATTATACGGCCCGGCGATGGGCATGACTTCTATTATCCCAGACATGGATTTTACTAAACCAGGAAAAGTGAACCCGGAAAAAATAATTAATGCGATAGAAACATATAATCCAACCACCATGTTTGGCTCACCTGCCCTATTGAATCGTGTTGGTAGATGGGCGACGAGTAGAGACAAAAAAATATTTTCACTCAAGCGGGTACTATCTGCAGGCGCACCTGTTTCTGCGGATATCATTGAATGTTTCAATGGATTACTAAACGAAAATGCGCAAATTCATACACCTTATGGTGCCACAGAATCGCTACCTGTCAGCTCAATTGGTAGTGATGAGATACTAGAAGAAACCCGGGAAATGACTACTGAAGGAAAGGGCATATGTGTTGGCCTGCCAGTAGCTGGACTTCGAGTAGAGATTATGACCATTACAGACGAGGCAATCACAAGCTGGGATGATAGCCTGGCATTAGGATTAAATGAGATCGGGGAAATTGTCGTTCAAGGGCCTCAGGTAACAGAATCCTATTATAACCGCGAGTCCTCAACCCGTATGGCAAAGATGCATAGTGCTGATGGCAAAATATTTCACCGCATGGGTGACACCGGTTATATTGATAGTAACAACCGTTTGTGGTTCTGTGGGCGCGTTAGCCATCGAGTTATAACGGATGATACAACTCTATACAGTATCTGTTGTGAAGGTATATTCAATACACATACCATGGTCTACAGGAGTGCACTCATAGTCTTGAATCGAGACGGTACGGTACTTCCAGCGATTTGTGTTGAACTCGAACCTAGTATTACAAATGCAGATAAAAACCAAATTAAAAATGAATTGCTAGAGACCGGCAATCAGTATAAGCATACTCGATTAATCAAGGACGTGTTTTTCCACCCAGCCTTTCCAGTCGACATCCGTCACAATGCAAAGATCGACCGGATCAAGCTGTCCATGTGGGCTTCCAAGTTAACTTCATGAAAGTTTTAGTTACAGGTGGTGGCGGATACCTTGGTAGTGCCATAGTCACGGCGCTGGTTGAACGAGGTAATCAGGTCAGTTGCCTACAACGTGGCAGATATCCTCATCTAAACCAACTTGGTGTAGACATGCACCAAGGCGACATTGCTGAAGCAGGCATCGTCGCAAATGCCAGTAAAGATTGTGAAATGATTATACATGTTGCTGGATTAACTGGTATCTGGGGACCGTATAATCATTACTACCATACTAATGTCACTGGAACCAAACAGGTCATTGAGGCCTGTTTGAATAATGGGATCAGAAAATTAGTTTATACCAGTTCCCCTAGTGTTGTCTTCGATGGCAGTGATGAAGAAAACGTCAACGAATCGATGCCCTACCCCGAACATTATTTTAACCATTATCAGCGTACCAAGTCAGAAGCGGAAAAAATGGTACTGGTTGCAAATAGCAAAAGTCTCGCCACTGTTGCGCTTCGTCCGCATTTAATCTGGGGGCCAGGCGATCCACATTTGATCGCAAGAATTATCGATCGTGCCAAGACAGGCAAACTAAGACTAGTTAAGGGAATACTGAACAGAGTTGATACCACCTACATTGACAATGCCGTCGATGCCCATCTACTCGCCGCTGACCATATCGATATTGGATCCAGCTGTGCGGGAAAAGTATATTTCATTACTAATGGCGAGCCCATCCCGATGTCAGATTTGATTAACCGTATTCTGAAAGCGGCAGGTATTTCTGCAATTAGCAAAACAGCGCCTGCTTCCATACTTTATCTCATAGGCCAGCTATCTGAATGGATCTATAGGATATTAAATTTTAATAGTGAACCTATGATGACTCGCTTTGTTGCAAAACAACTAAGCTGTGCTCATTGGTATGATATCAGTGCAGCGAGACAAGACCTCAGATATGAACCACGCATAAGTATCGATGAGGGCATGGAAAGGTTGCATCGTTCACTGACGCCTGATCATGCATGATGGATAAGCTGTCAGAATTAACTGAAGAATATGTCGATGTCTGGCAGACGCGGCTTGACCTTGCTGACAATATTATCTCTGAATACTTCAACCTTCTAGATAAAAAAGAACAGCAACGTGCTTTAAAATTCAAAATCGAAGACAAGTACCGACAGTTTGTAATCAGTCGCGGCCTGCTCCGGCAAATACTGGGTTTAACCTTGGCAATGGACCCGAGCAGTTTACAATTTCACTATGAAAAGCTAGGCAAGCCTTATGTGCAGGAATGCAGCGCCGGTAAGCAAATAAACTTTAATGTAAGCCATTCTCATGATATTGCCGTGATTGCAGTTACTCTGGATCGAGTCGTCGGGATCGATATTGAGAAACAACGTGATGACATAGATCATAACAAGCTCGCAAAGCGATATTTTTCATCATTAGAATACGATTGCTTTAATCAATGTCATGATGACATTAGATCGCGGGTTTTCTATACCTGCTGGACCCGCAAGGAAGCAGTCGTCAAAGCAACAGGAAAAGGTATCGCATACGGGCTTAATAAATTTGATGTGTCTATTCACCCGGATGATCCCCCAGAAATTCTACACACCCATTGGGACCCGAATGAAAAATCACAATGGATCATGAGAGACCTTGATACTGATGTGGGCTTTGTCGCATCACTGGCATCGAAAGGCAAGCCGTTTCGAATCCGTTATCGGGATCCTTCTGACCTGACTATGCCAGCAAAATTTAGAGAGTCGATTGTGAATTAAACCAGAATGTTGTTTCTTATAATTTATTTTGACTATCGTTTGTTAAATTATCACGTATCAAAACACCAGCCGCAACAATAATCACCAATAACTGGCTGAGGAGGGCCTGCATATTAGGATATATCCCTAATAACTCTATTGTGGGAATATCAATCGGACTGGACGGTAATTTTCCAGCCTCCTGTAATGCAGTAATCCCCTTGCCTGTAAAAATAAACGCAAGCACAATCATCAATACTGCACTGATAGTGAAAAATTGCTTTAACGGTAATCGCATTCCGAAACGGGTCATGAGCCAAGTTGCAAAAACCAATATCAATGCCGCTACAAGCGCACCATAAAAAACAGCATTGTGTGCTTCCACCGATACCTGTGCCCAGAGCGCCTGATAAAACAAGATAGTCTCGAACACTTCACGATACACGGCAAGAAATGAGATTAATGCCAGCGTCCATAGAGTACGAGTATCCAGTGCAGACTTCATCTTTCCTTGCAAATACTGATTCCAGCGCCTGGCATTGGCGTTTCGATGCATCCAAAACCCAACATATAATAGAATTACTGCAGCTAATAATGCTGTTGCGCCTTCAGTGATTTCGCGAGTCGCTCCACTAATAGTAACCAGAAACGACGAAAACGCCCAAGTGGCAATGCCTGCTATTAATGCGACTATCCAACCTGCATGGATATACTTCAAGGCATCGGTACGATTCGACTTAATCACAAAAGCTATCATCGCAGCCAACACCAGTATCACTTCCAATCCCTCCCGCAGTAGGATGATTGACGATCCTGAAAAGGCCATAGAGGGCGACAGAGACCGTTCGGACAAAACAATTCTGGTCTTGCCTAATAATGACAGTGCCTGCTGGTAGTTCAAATCTAGTTTCTCAATTGTCACATCCTGTGAAATGGCGTTACGGAACGCCATCATGCTTTGCTCAGTCTCTTGTAGCAGTTCTCTATCAAGATTACTTAATGCCGCTTCGATCAACTCAAAACCTTCAAGATATGCAGTCACCGCAAACTCTTGCGCTTCTGCGATATCACCATCAATATAGAACTGCAAGCTTTTCATTAAATTCTGTTCGGCAATATCCAACGGCCCAGCAACCGAATCGAATAAAATATCTGGATTTTTTCTCACCCAAAACGCAATCGCTGCGCCTCCTGCCCTAACACTATCTAGTTCTGCGGGTGTCATAGTCACAGCATCGTGCAGTGACAAAGGATTTTTTTGCAAATCAATAGAAACTTTTTCTATATCTGATATGTCGTTAATTATCCCACCGACGTAGAAAGCTAGTGACCAGCGATCCAAATCATGAAGATCAGGCCTACCTATCATGGTAGTGCCATCGACTCCTAAGGTAATTGTATTATATAAGCCGAATACACTTCGTTGCTTCGCTCTATCTACATCATGAAAATCAGTCGGCGCTGGATCCAAACCTTGTGCTGCGATACCGTCACCAAATCCAGATTCACCGTGGCAAGATGCACACTGTTTTTCATATAGAAGCACCGCAGTTTGCAAGTCGGGTTTTTGTCTCGGTGTCATTACTACATTGTAACTTGCCATAACCAGACGCCTGATCTTCTGAGTCGTTAATACAATCACAGCTGATTCAACTAGATTTGAAACATCTGTAATCAACTCATCAGACAATTCCACTAATTCAGCAGTAACAGCTTTTATTTCCAGTTGCTCGATCTCTGAATGGATACGCCTAGAAAATTCTTCCATCTCTGAATACTCGAAGGTATTGATCACATTGCCGTTGTCTACAGCTTCGGCATAGTCCACACCCATATAATCAGCCAGTTGTAACAGCGTATTGACGTCAGCAATCACACCGTGATTAACGCAGATTAGTAGCAAAAATAACGTAAAATGCTTCATGAATGATGACCTTCTTTCGGAAATTGTGAACAACAAGGTTGTTAACTTATTGAAATTAAAACACTATAAATATAAATGAGAATCATTCCTGATTATACACGGGAAAGATGTCTAATTTCCAGATTCTTAACACTATCCCGTAGCTGAAGATATTGTGCAGCACAGAGTACATTCGATAACACTCTGTAGTATTTTGATACTAAAAATTAGCATTTCAAATTGTTAGCTAGCCTAGTAATCAACCTACTTCTCACCTAAACTTAGTTGTATAAGTATTATTCAGTTGGAGGTAACGCACCATGAAACCTTTCTCAGTTTTAAACTTTATTACTATTGCAGCCTTAATACTCTTGCCAGTTACTTCAAGTGCTCAAGCAAATAATTACAGATCTACCAGAGCGGGTTCAATGACAGTTATAGGCGGAGGTTCACAATCTACATCCTGTTATCATGCCGCTACCATAGCTACGCAAATTCATTACTCATCCCGAGGTGATGCAGATAATTGTAGCTACGCGCTCGATTATGGAAACCTCTCATTGCGTGATCGTGCTGCTACCCTGGTAAACAGAGGAATTATCTATATGGCGCTGGAGGAGTATGAACATGCAATAAAGGATTATCAAACTGCAAAAAAACTCATTCCAGATTTTGGTGAAGTATACGTAAATGTGGGTAATGTATTTTTCATGGGTAAAGTCTACGACAAGGCAATCGATGAATACACGCAGGCAATCGAGAGAAACCTGACTAAAGATCATATTGCATACTTAAACCGGGGTATGGCTTACGAGAAACTCGGCGATCTGGAACATGCTGAAATGGACTACCGAACAGCAATTGAATTGCGACCAGAATGGTCCCTAGCCACAGGGAAGCTAGAGCAGTTGGAGTCGAAGAAAAACAAATCCTGATCTTCAGTAGGTCGGTGGCATAGACCAGTTACTGTTAGTTTTGCGTGATCTATCTAGAAGGCGACGCACTAGCTAGTAAGCCAGATACAAATATTCCTAATTAACTGTCTCTATCAAGGGCGTTAGATTCCTGTACTTTCTTCTCGAATAATAACCAAGGAATTTAATCAGGCATATACTTGACTAAATTACTCAGATATGTAATATTTCTACATAAATTCAACCTAAATTGCGGGAAACTAACTATGAGGCTAACTACGAAAGGTCGTTATGCAGTGACAGCAATGCTGGACCTCGCCTTACATCAAGACCAAGGCACCATAAATCTTTCTGATATTTCTGGTCGGCAAGGTATTTCCCTATCCTATCTCGAACAACTTTTTTCCAAACTGCGTAGACGAGGATTGGTGGCCAGTGCCCGTGGGCCAGGCGGAGGATACACACTAGACAAAAGTGTAGAAAAAATTTCTGTATCCGATGTGATAAATGCTGTCGATGAATCTGTTGATGCTACACGTTGCGGAGGACAGAAGAATTGTCAGGGAGACGACCGTTGCCTTACTCATGATCTCTGGGAAGAACTAAGTCAACAGATCACCAGCTTTTTACGTGGGGTTACCTTGAGCGACCTTATTGAACAACGTACAGTTAAGTTAGTATCCCAGCGCCAAGATTCCATACCTATTCAAATAGTACAGCAAGCATCACGCCATGAATAATTCAACTATATCACTCACTGCCCGTGCAGCGGATCATGTCAGGACATACCTTGCTAAACAAGGAGAAGCATCTGATTTACGGATCGCTATCAAGCCTACAGGGTGCTCCGGTTATAAATACGTAGTTGAGACAACAAATTCAGCAGAAAACGATGATAATACTTTCGAATCTCAAGGCATTAATATCGTAATCGATTCACAAAGCCTGCCGTATCTCACCGGGACAGTTCTTGATTATATCAAAGAGGGTGTAAACGAAGGATTCAGGTTCAATAATCCAAACGTCCAGGAAACCTGCGGCTGCGGAGAGAGCTTTACCATTAGCGAACAAACAAGCTAATTGGCCCATCAAACATAATTAAGGATATTCACGATGTCAACGCAGTCTAAACACATTGAAAATTTAGTTAATAAAGAATACAAACACGGTTTTGTAACTGATATTGATACCGATACCGTCGCCCCAGGTCTCAATGAAGATGTGATCCGGTTGATCTCTGCAAAAAAGGAAGAACCGCAATGGCTGCTGGAATGGCGTCTAAAAGCTTACCGCCACTGGCTGACAATGAAGGAACCAAAATGGGCGCATGTTAATCATGACCCCATCGATTATCAGTCTATCTCCTATTACTCAGCACCAAAAAAAAAGGAGGATGGCCCCAAAAGCCTAGATGAAATCGATCCGAAACTATTAGAGACCTACGAAAAGCTGGGTATACCTCTACACGAACAGAAGATGTTAGCTGGTGTTGCGGTTGATGCTGTCTTCGATAGCGTCTCGGTAGCAACAACCTTCAAGGAAAAATTATCAGAAGCAGGGGTAATTTTCTGTTCCTTTTCTGAAGCTGTCAAAAATCATCCGGAACTGATAAAAAAATATCTGGGAACCGTTGTGCCCATAAGCGATAATTATTTTGCGTCGCTTAATTCTGCTGTCTTTACTGACGGCTCTTTCTGCTACATACCAAAAAATACCCGCTGCCCAATGGAGTTATCCACTTATTTCCGTATCAATGCGGCAAATACAGGGCAGTTCGAACGAACCCTAATTGTTGCTGATGAAGGAAGCCATGTCAGCTATTTGGAAGGCTGTACAGCGCCGATGCGTGACGAGAATCAATTACATGCCGCTGTAGTAGAACTTGTTGCCCTAGACAATGCCGAAATCAAATATTCTACTGTGCAAAATTGGTATCCCGGTGATGAGAATGGCGTCGGCGGAATTTATAATTTTGTTACCAAGCGTGGTGATTGTCGGGGTATCAATTCGAAAATATCTTGGACTCAAGTTGAAACTGGCTCAGCTATTACCTGGAAATATCCCAGCTGCATATTGCGAGGTGATAATTCCATAGGTGAATTCTATTCGGTCGCCGTAACTAATAATTATCAACAGGCCGATACAGGCACCAAGATGATCCATATCGGCAAGAACACACGAAGTACGATTATTTCCAAGGGAATTTCAGCCGGCCATGGCCAAAACGCCTACCGAGGTTTAGTTAAAGTGGCAGCTGGTGCTGATCATGCTCGAAATTATACGCAGTGTGATTCGCTACTCATGGGAGATCAATGTGGCGCACACACCTTTCCTTATATAGAAACCAAAAACAACAATGCAGTTATTGAACACGAGGCCACTACCTCTAAGATTGGCGATGATCAGTTATTCTATTGCAGACAGCGAGGCATATCTGAAGAAGATGCTGTAAATATGATCGTAAATGGTTTCTGTAAACAGGTGTTTAGAAAACTACCGATGGAGTTTGCAGTGGAAGCACAAAAGTTGATGAACATCACCCTTGAAGGTGCCGTCGGTTAATTAATAACAGAGAATAAATCATTAATAAAATATCGTGAATTCAATTTGTAAGTGCAACTCAATTAGGTGGCACGAACGGCAAGCTGCGGTAGCATCCTTACCTTTCGTTCCAGCAAGAAAGAGAGGCACAGATGAGACACTACGCACAGCTTACCGAGCATCAACGTTACCAGATTTACGCCCTGATGAAAGCAGGACATACACAAACGGAGATAGCCGCCTTGATAGGCGTGCATAAATCTACTATTAGCCGTGAACTCAGACGCAACCGTGGCTTGAGAGGCTATCGACCCCGCCAAGCTCAGTTGCTCCGGCAAGCGCGTCGAGAAGCCAGCCAACAACAGCGACTCCCCACGACCTTGTGGGAGCGAGTAGAGGTCTGGCTGCGGGACGAATGGAGTCCTGAGCAAATCAGTGACTGGTTGCTTAAACGAGAAGGTATCGCTCTGAGTCATGAATGGATATATCACTACATATACCAGGACAAGGCAGACGGCGGTGAGCTGTACCGGTACTTGCGTTGCCAGAAGAAACGAAAGAAGCGTTATGGTAGTTATCAACGTCGTGGGGTTCTGGTGAATCAGATCAGCATTGATAAGCGTCCAGCCATTGTGAACAGGAAGACACGCATCGGTGACTGGGAAGTGGACACCGTCATCGGCAAAGGCCATCGACAGGCGCTGGTCACCTTGAGCGAGCGCAAGTCGATGTACACCTTGATTGCACAGGTGAAACGACGAACTGCCTCTGCCGTCAGGCAAGCTATCGTGCGATTGTTGTCTAATATGAAGGCGTCGGTTCACACGATCACCTCGGATAATGGGAAAGAATTTGCTGAGCATGAGGTTATTGCTCAAAAATTGAACGCGGGGTTCTATTTTGCACATCCTTATGCCTCCTGGGAACGGGGTTTAAATGAAAATATCAATGGTCTCATTCGACAGTACTTCCCAAAGGAAATGGACTCCAGCACGATTACACAAAAGCAGTTAAACTTGGTCATGAAAAAACTCAATCACCGTCCCAGAAAAACACTTAATTCAAAAACACCACATGAAGTCTTTTTTAACATCAACGTTGCACTTCAAAGTTGAATCCGCGTATATAGCCTCTGTAACTTTAGATAGTTTCGCCTCTTTCACAATTAACAAAAAATATAATGCTTAATATTAATAATTTACACGTTCGCATTGAAAATAAAAAAATTCTAAACGGGATCGATCTCGAGGTTAAACTAGGAGAAGTACATGCCATTATGGGACCGAACGGTTCCGGTAAAAGCACATTGGCGAATATATTGGCCGGACGTGACGGTTATGACATCCTCGACGGCTCTATCAGCTATGAAGGCAAAAATCTTATCGAGATGGCTCCAGAACAACGCGCCTGTGAAGGGATATTTCTTGCATTCCAATATCCTGTGGAAATGCCCGGTGTCAATAATGTCTATCTGCTGAAAGCTGCACTCAACGCTATTCGTAAATATCGTGGTGAACAGGAATTGGATGCCGTCGAATTCCTAGAACTGGTGAGGGAAAAACTGAAGATTGTAAAGATGAAAGAAGACTTGTTAAATCGTTCCGTCAATGAAGGATTCTCAGGTGGAGAAAAAAAGAAAAATGAAATTTTCCAAATGGCAATTCTTGAACCTAGGTTAGCTATCCTTGATGAAACAGATTCTGGATTAGATATCGATGCATTAAGAACGGTTGCGGAAGGCATTAATACTCTGCGCGGGAAAGAACGAGCGATAATTCTAGTAACGCATTACCAAAGACTACTTAATTACATAGTCCCGGATCAGGTGCATGTGTTATACGAAGGTAAAATAGTAAAATCTGGAGATCACAAACTAGCACAAGAACTAGAAGAACGTGGCTATGATTGGGTAAAGGAAGAGGTATCAGCTGCATGAGTGATACTGCTGTTAATCATTATCTTGCGGAGCACACACGACAGCAATCTTTTGCCATACCATCCTGGTTAAAAGACCGGCAGGATAATGCTATCCAATTGTTCAAGGAGACGGGTTTCCCAACTACTCGCCAAGAAGAATGGAAATATACCGATGTCCGCTCGATCATGAAACGCGGATTTATCGTCAACCCTGACCAGCCAGATCATCCTGACACATCCGCTGTAGATAAAGCTAAGTTTGTAGAACTAAACTGCCAAGAAATAATTTTTATTAATGGTTGTTATATACCCGACATGTCCGTCACTAATGGCCTTCCGACTGGCGTCATTTTTGAACCGTTATCAGAAACTATTAATAAGCACCCAAATATCATTGAGGAACACCTTACTCGCTATGCCTCACCTGACAAAAACGGCTTTGCTGCCCTAAATACAGCCTTTATTCGCGACGGTTTTATGCTTTACCTTCCGGAAGACACAGTTCTTTCCAGACCTATCAATATTATTTATCTATCCAGTCAACATGTGCAATCTTATGTATACAATTTCAGAAATCTTATCATACTGAGCAAAAATTCTAGTGCAACAGTCATCGAGACATATAGTGGTGAAGATAATGTAGAGTATTTCACTAATACTGTAACCGAAGTTGACCTTGGCTCAGGATCAACGCTTGAACATTACAAATTGCAGCATGAAGGTCCTGGTGCTTACCATGTCGGTGATCTCCAAGTGCAGCAAAAGCGGGATAGCCGGTTGTTATCACATTCGATTTCACTTGGTGGCAGGCTGGCACGGAATGATATCGATATTAAATTAGCAGAGCCGGGAGCTGAAACCACACTAAACGGTTTGTACATCGCCGGACAGAAACAGCACATCGATAATCACACACGCATTGATCATCTTTCACCTCACACTGTCAGTAAAGAAAACTACCGCGGCATCTTGTCTGGTCGTGCCAGAGGAGTGTTCAATGGTAAGGTTGTTGTACACAAAGATGCTCAAAAGACGGATGCCCAACAATCAAATGCAAACCTACTGTTATCTAAGAATGCAGAAGTTGATACCAAACCAGAACTTGAAATCTATGCAGATGATGTGAAATGCAGTCACGGTGCGACCATAGGCCAGCTTGACGATAATATGTTGTATTATCTTCGTACACGAGCCATTGATGTTGATACTGCGAAGAGTCTACTGACATTTGCTTTCGCAGAAGACGTTATCAACCAGATACAACTAGAACCCATTCGCCATCGCCTCGAGCAAGTTGTCGTTGGTAAGCTCCCTGATGCCAATATCATTCGGGACTTTATACAATGAGCAGCAAAAATACCGCCGAGGAAATCAAGATGGTGCCGCTGATTCATGACATAGACAGAATCCGATCTGATTTCCCTATACTGTCATGCCAAATCAATAGCAAACCATTGGTCTACTTTGATAATGCAGCTACTTCACAAAAACCAAGACAGGTAATTGAAACTGTAGATCGATACTACCGGGAATACAATTCAAATATTCACCGGGGTGTACATACCTTGAGCGAGAAAGCGACTACTGCATATGAGCAATCACGCAAAAAAGTATCAAGCTACATCAACGCTCAATCAATACGCCAGATTATCTTTACCCGTGGCACTACGGAATGTATCAATCTCATTGCCCAAAGTTACGGTCGTTCCATGTTGAAAGCTGGTGATGAAATTATTGTATCAGAAATGGAACACCATTCAAATATCGTTCCCTGGCAGATATTGTGCGAACAAGTTGGGACAGTACTTCGTGTCATTCCCATTAATGATGACGGCGAATTGAACCTGGAAGAATACCATAATTTACTCGGACAGAAGACAAAACTGGTTTCCATAGGCCACGTTTCGAATGCACTAGGTACAATCAACCCGGTCAAGATGATCATAGAGCAAGCACACGAACATGGGGCTGTTACCATACTTGATGGTGCTCAAGCTGCACCGCACTGTCTGGTGGATGTGCAGGACATCAATTGTGATTTTTACTGTTTCTCTAGCCATAAATTATACGGCCCGACGGGTATTGGCGTCCTATATGGCAAACAACATCTGCTAGAAGATATGCCTCCATATCAAGGAGGAGGAGACATGATTAGGACTGTTACATTTAACAAGACCACCTACAACGACCTGCCATACAAGTTTGAAGCAGGCACACCCAACATAGCTGGTGTAATTGGATTGGGTGCTGCCATCGATTACGTAAATACGATAGGCTTAATAGCGATTGCTGAATATGAACATTACCTGCTTGAATATGCAACAAATGCAGCATCAACGATAAAAGACTTGAAACTGATCGGTACTGCTGCACAAAAAGCAGCAATATTATCTTTCG
This sequence comes from Gammaproteobacteria bacterium, assembly GCA_965226155.1. GTDB lineage: Bacteria > Pseudomonadota > Gammaproteobacteria > Eutrophobiales > Eutrophobiaceae. Next base: position 1,265,669 of record OZ245331.1, on the reverse strand, counting down.
TGATAGATGATATCCACCCACATGATATTGGCACCATATTGGATCATGACGGTGTTGCAATTAGGACCGGACACCATTGCGCCATGCCAGTCATGGATAGGTTCGGAATTCCGGCTACAGCGAGGGCATCATTTTCCTTCTACAACACGACGGAGGAGATCGATAAACTGATAGTAGGCATCGAACATGCCAAAGAGGTATTTTCCTAATGTTCGACCTCAAGGATCTTTACCAGGATATCATAGTCGATCACAACCGCAGTCCACGGAACTTCCGTAAGATCGATAAAGCCGATTGTATGCTTGAAGGCTTCAATCCACTTTGTGGGGACCGGCTCACACTTTACTTAGTGATGAAAGTTGGAAAAATTGATGACATCAGTTTCGATGGTTCTGGCTGTGCCATTTCAGTCGCCTCGGCATCATTAATGACAGAGTTAATGAAAGGCAAAAGTATTAGCGAGGCACAGTCTATTTTTGAAAACTTTCATCAACTCTTGACTAATGATAAATCAGACATTGATATAGTAGCACTTGGGAAGGCAGGAGCCTTAGCCGGTGTCCGTGAATATCCGACACGAGTCAAATGTGCGACACTTTGCTGGCATACACTACACAGTGCGCTTGAAGGAAATGAACAACCGGTTTCAACTGAATAATAATGCAAGCTAACGAACAGATTACTTTGATGCGCGATGTTGATGCCCTACTGATCCCGTCAGGGACCCAGATCACTATACCGGAAGGCAGTGAAGTTTATATTACCCAAGCACTCGGTGGAAATTATACAGTAAACATCAACGGCAACCTTGCACAGATAGCATCACAAAATGCAGATGCATTGGGTTTTGAAGTTGATCAGTCAAGTCAAATCAACAAATCAGAAGTGAGCGACATTGGCGAAGTCGATGAAGAATTGGTCTGGGACCAAATCCGCACATGCTATGATCCAGAAATTCCAATTAATGTAGTTGACCTTGGCCTGATTTACAAATGCGACATTACTAAACTTGATGGTGGAGGTAACCGTATCGATATCCTCATGACACTGACCGCACCAGGTTGTGGTATGGGAGACTTTATTGCAGAAGAAGTCCGCCATAAAGTTCAAATGCTACCGAATGTAACTGAGATCAATGTTGAAATGACATTCGATCCGCCTTGGAATCAGGAAATGATGTCTGATGCAGCGAAATTAGAAACGGGGATGTACTACTAGGCGGTACAGAAAATAAATGTCTGATTGGATAAACATCGATTCCGATGAGAGCTTCGGACACGGCGAAACTCGTCTAGTCGATGTCGATGACGTTATGGTTGCAGTCTTTAATCTTGAAGGGGAATATTTTGCCATTGAAGATGTCTGCACCCACGACGGTTCTCCTATGCTGGGATGTGGACTGGATCCTGCGGACCTGATTGAGGGCGACCAAATTATCTGTCCACGGCACGGCGCCCGGTTTTGTATTCGCACCGGTGATGCGTTAACACCACCGGCCTACGATCCATTGCGGTGCTTCTCGGTCAGGATACATGAAGGATTAGTCCAGCTCCTTAACGATAGTAACGATTATTAACCTATTACTTCCTATCCGATTGTTTTATCAAGATAAAATTACACGTATAATCGAGCCCTCAAATTAACACGAAGTCGAAACCTAGGACTAAGAATGGCAATTGAACGAACATTATCAATAATAAAACCAGACGCCGTAGCAAAGAACGTGATTGGTGAAATCTATACACGCTTTGAGCAGGCAGGGTTAAAAATCATCGCTGCGAAAATGATGCGATTAAGCAAAGAAAAAGCAGGTGAATTTTACAAAGTACACAACGAACGTCCATTTTACCAAGAATTGATAGACTTCATGTCATCCGAGCCTGTCATGATTCAAGTCTTAGAAGGAGAAAATGCAATAAGTAAAAACCGAGAATTAATGGGCGCTACATTCCCTAAAGATGCAAATGAAGGAACTATTCGTGCAGACTTTTGTGACCCGAAAGGTAACCAAGGCGAAAATGCAGTACATGGTTCAGATGCCAGTGAAACTGCGCAATTGGAGATAGATTTTTTCTTTGACCCTATAGAGATCTAAATTTGCGACTAATAGTATTATGAAACTGGATACCAACTTATTTAATCTCACCCAACCCGGTATGCGCGAATTTTTCAATTCTATAGGTGAGAAGCCCTACCGTTCCACACAACTGATGAAATGGATGTACAATCAAGGTGAAGTCGAAATTGAAAAAATGACCGACCTCAGTAAGCAGCTCCGGGAACAGCTCGCACTTACAACCTCATTCCAATTACCAGAAATTATATCAGAGCAAATCTCAGTTGACGGCACACGGAAATGGAAAATGCGTGTTGATAATCTTAATTCAATTGAAACCGTTTTTATCCCAGAAGTTGATCGCGGCACTCTATGCGTATCATCTCAAGCTGGATGCGCACTGGACTGCAAATTCTGTTCGACCGGGAAACAAGGATACAACAGAAACCTGTCCGTACATGAGATCATCGGCCAAGTCTGGCTAGCCAATAAGAAACTAGGTTATTTTAAAAATCAAAACCGTATCATAACTAACATCGTACTGATGGGGATGGGTGAACCGTTGTTGAATTTTGATAACGTTGTTCAGGCTATGGACCTAATGAAAGATGATCTGGGTTTTGGCTTGGCTAGTAGGCGTGTTACCTTGAGTACAGCTGGTGTCGTTCCTGCCATCGATAAACTAGCTACCGCAACACGTGTTAGCCTAGCAATATCACTGCATGCTGCGAATGATGAACTACGTGACAGCCTTATGCCTATTAACCGGAGTTACCCGATTACAGAGCTTATAGACGCATGCCAACGCTACAGTCTAGCCAATAATAATGATCCAATTACGTTCGAGTACGTTATGCTTTCAGGAATTAATGACGGTGATAGCGAAGCACGACAGCTGGCCTCACTGCTGAGGCGATTTCCAGTCAAAATAAACTTAATTCCATTCAATCCGTTCCCAAATTCAGGCTATACTTGCTCCTCGAAAAAGACGATAGACAAATTTCGCGATACACTGATAAATGCAGGTATCTTTACCATCACACGCAAAACACGGGGAGATGATATCGATGCCGCTTGTGGCCAACTAGTAGGCCAGATCGAACCCAAGGCTAGACGCCATCAGGTAGTGTGACATATAGAAGAATAATTATGAAAAACTTCTTTATAATATTGATAACAATTAGTTTACTGGCTGGATGCACATCGGCCAATAAAACCGGTTCCCTGCAGCCTAGTACCGTAACCAACGAAGTAGCCAAAATTAACCTCAATCTCGGCGTCGAATATTTGCGAATTGGCAACTTTGAAAAAGCTCTGGAGAAACTGAACAAGGCCTACGATGCTGATCGGAATTACTACAGTACACACAACGCTTATGGTCTGCTATACGAGCGATTAGGAAAACCGGCCGAGGCCGAGCGCCATTTTAAAAGGGCTATTGCCTTAAATAATAATGATTCGGCATCGAAAAATAATTATGGCCTATTTTTGTGCCAAGCTGGTCGTTATGATGAAGCAGAGGAAATATTTCTATCTGCGGCCAACAACCCTTTATACAATGTGCCAGAAGTAGCTATTACTAATGCTGGCACTTGTGCCCTTAGAGAAAATAAAAGTGATCTCGCAGAAACTTATTTCAGGCGCGCACTATCACGTAATCCTAAGGTAGGTGCCGCACTGATACAAATGGCACAAATTACTTACGATCAGAAGAAATACATGAGTGCCAGGGGATTTTTACAACGCTTCCTTCAAGTCAGCAAACATACGCCTACCAGTCTAGCTCTCGGGATTAAAATTGAAGAAGAACTGGACGACAAAAATGCTGTCTCCAGTTATGAGTTACTATTAAGAAATAAATTCCCAGACTCAATGGAAGCAAAGGAAAACCTGTAGCCCGACAGTTAATCAAATGACCGAACCCGAATATCAGGAAAGCCTGCCATCCGTAGGCGATACTTTGAAATCGCTGCGAGAGCAGAAAAACTTCGGGACTATTGACATCGCCAACAACCTCCATCTCGATACCAAGGTTATAGAAGCGCTGGAACAAGATAATTATGAAAAACTTCCTGACCCGATTTATGTCCGTGGTTACATACGCAATTATTCAAAATTTGTTGGCGGTGACGCAAACGCGCTGGTGAAACTTTATGACAGACAGAGGATAGCTAATGAGCCGGAGATCATTCCTGAAATCAAGCATCCGTCACAGACTAGTAGTAGCGACAAACCTGTTAAAGCCTTTACTTACTTGCTTACCTTGGTGCTAGTGATACTACTGATTGCTTGGTGGCAAGGAAATTTTGTTGTGCGAGTACCCAAACAAGCTGTGATAACTGATATAAGTGAACCGGTCATACCTGAAGCATTACCAGAAGCTGTAATATTGGAAGAATATGAAGATTTATTTCCACCTGATACACCGCTAACTGTAACGGACCAGGATAATTTAGACCCAGAATTTTCCACAGATCTAGGCTACATTGATCTACCTGAGAACAATCAGCCCATCATAGAAGAAACGATTTCAACAATAAATGAACTGAGCGAAGATGCCAATATCGAGCCAGACAATAGAAAATTTACTTTGGAAGCCTCAGGGCCTGATACGATCAATCTGACATTGGCTGCCGACTCATGGATTGAAATAATCGACGTAGATAACAACAGAGTGTTCATCGGTCTGGGTCGTAGGGGAGAGACTTATGACCTGTACGGTACTGCACCATTCTCGGTTCTATTAGGGTTTGCTCAGGGTGTGAATATTAAATTAAACGACAGCCCTTTTGATCCTGCCCCGTACTCACGGGCAGGTATTGCAAGATTTACACTTGAACAATAAGGCTGTTTATCCAAGACACAATTACTAGTCACACGCAATAAATCTGCATGAGGCTGACGACAATGATTATCTACTACTCCGGGGAAATTAATTGGTAGAACAAATACAAGCGATTCGAGGGATGCGCGATATCCTGCCAGATAAATCTCCTATCTGGCAAAAACTGGAGCAGTGTATTAGGGACATTCTACAGACTTATGGTTACCAGGAAATTCGCATGCCAGTAATCGAAAAAACGGAATTATTTAAACGATCTATAGGGGAATCGACTGATATCGTCTCAAAAGAGATGTATACCTTCAGTGATCGAAACGGCGAACTCTTGACACTTCGTCCGGAAGGTACAGCAAGTTGTGTAAGGTTAGGCCTCGAAAACGGTTTGTTTCATAACCCTGCCCAGAGACTATGGTATTCGGGACCGATGTTTAGACACGAACGCCCACAGAAAGGCCGCCTAAGGCAGTTTAACCAAATCGGCGTTGAAGCTTTCGGAATGAATGGACCAGACATCGATGCCGAACTGATTATCATGTGCAAACGTATTTGGGCAAATCTAGGGCTTGATAAATTGAAACTTGAGATAAATTCTCTGGGTTCTTCGGTAGCCAGATTAACCTACCGGGAAATCCTAATTGAATATTTCAAAGATTCTCAGGATCAGCTCGACGATGACAGCAAGAAAAAGCTCCATTTAAATCCATTGCGGATACTGGATAGCAAAAACCCAGAGATGCAAGATTTGATTAGCAAGGCACCGACTATAACCGATACGCTCGACAATGAGTCCGCTGATCATTTCGCGGGAGTCCAATCTCTGCTGGCTGAACTACAAATTAAATACACCGTAAATCCGAGACTGGTAAGAGGTCTTGATTACTACAATCGCACAGTATTTGAATTTATTACCGAAGAATTAGGCGCACAAGGTACGATCTGTGCTGGTGGCCGCTATGACGGCTTAGTAGAGCAATTTGGCGGGAAGCCCACCTCTGCTATTGGTTTTGCGATGGGACTTGAAAGGCTCGTCAGTCTGATCGAATCGGATAACCACCATACGAATTCTGAAGGTGTGCATATCTATTTCATCGTTGCATTAGAAAAAGCAATGCCTAATGCACTGATACTATCAGAGCAACTCCGTGACAATTTAGCCGGACTTAAGTTAATCGTGCATTGCGGTGGAGGAAGTTTCAAAAGCCAGTTCAGACGGGCTGACAATTCTGGCGCCAAATTAGCCCTAATACTAGGTGAGGAGGAACTTGAGCAAAAAACTGTCGGAATCAAGCCACTACGACAAGATCAGGAACAAATCATGGCTCAGTGGAGCAACATAGTCGACATTGTCCGAGAACAGTTGGACAGTTAGGAATGCCATAATTTCACATCAAGGGTATAATGCCCGGCCTTTTAACTTGAAAACCAGATATCAGCGCAAAATCAGGAGATAGTAGTGGACGTATACAGTTCAGAACAAGAGCAGGTTGAAGCTATCCGCAGGTGGTGGGCCGAAAACGGTAAAGCAGTGATATTCGGCATAGTCCTCGGACTCGCCGCAATTTTCGGCTGGCGTGAGTGGCAGTCCTATAAAATTAACCAGTCGATAACTGCCTCAGATCTTTTTCAAGAAGTAATCGTCTCGCTACAACAGAACCAATCACAAGAAGCAAAAGATCCAGCCAATGAGATTGTACGGAACTACGAGAACACTGGCTATGCAATCCTCAATCGATTGATCCTTGCACAACTTGCTGTTGCCGACAATGATTATAGTCAAGCAGAAGAACACTTACGCTTGGCACTAGACAATACTCAGAATGAATCACTGTTGCATGAAATACGTGTTCGCCTCACCCGAGTATATATAGCAGAGAATAAATTTGATGAGGCACTATCATTACTGACATTAGCAAATCAGGGAGTATTTAAGTCAGTATACGAAGAACTCAGGGGGGATATTTTTGTCTTGCAAGGAAAGATAAACGAAGCGCGGGCTTCCTACATGCAAGCTATCGAACTATCAAGTTCGTCATCCGTCGATCTGACGTTTTTAAACATGAAGCTGGATGATTTGGGACGCTAGTTTGTTCGATATGAAGATATACCGTTACTTATTGCCTTCCATATTTTTACTCACCCAAGGATGCGCCATGGGTGAGACAGTCGGCGGCTGGTTCTCAAAGGATGAAGAAGTTGACCCACCGGCCGAACTTATCGACTTTAAACCAAACCTGGAACTTGTCGAACTCTGGAAACTAGATACAGGCAGTGGCACTAGTGATCAGTATCTAAAACTAGCACCGATCATTGCAAGACAGAAGGTGTACATTGCAGATGCTGAAGGGAGTGTAATCACCATCGATGCCAGCAATGGAAAAAAATTGTGGACGCACGAAATAAAAATCGGGAAATCCGGGTTTTGGTCATCAGGTGAACAAATTAAAATCACCGGGGGTCCTGGTTACGGGGAAAATACAATTCTCGTCGGAACCAATGAAGGTGATGTTATTGCGATCGATGCTGATGATGGTAATGAATTATGGAAGTCCAAAGTCAGTAGTGAAATCCTATCAACACCACAGAAACAGAGAGACATTGTCATCGTACGTACCCTCGACGGTAGACTATTTGGACTGAACGGTGATAATGGCAAGTTGATTTGGACATATGATCGTTCGGTCCCTTCGCTGACATTACGAGGCACAAGTTCTCCGATAATCTATGAGGGAATCGTAATATGCGGATTTGACGGCGGTCGACTAGCAGCTGTTGAGCTGACCACAGGGAGAGTATTGTGGGAAACTGATATTACTACAGCCAGGGGACGTGATGAACTGGAACGGATGGTCGACATCGATTCTGATCCAATTATTATCGACGGTGTTATTTATGTCGTCACCTTCCAGGGACAACTTGCTGCTATGACTCTGGACACTGGTCGGATCCTATGGACCAGAGACATTTCATCTTATGCAGGATTCTCTATCGATCAGCAGAATATTTATGTAACTGATGATAAAAGCATCATCTGGGCATTCGATCGTTACTCAGGTAGCTCCTTATGGAAACAAGATAATTTATACAATCGCGCTGCAACTGCTCCGGTTAATATCGGAAACTATATTGTCGTTGGCGATTTTGAAGGTTATCTGCATTGGATGTACAAGACCAATGGTGCTTTTGTAGCACGGACTCAACTTTCTGATGAGCGGATTATATCTGCGCCTATCTCTGATGAGCGGATACTTTATGCTTATTCTAGCGACGGTAAACTTGCAGCTTTGACTTACCGTTAACGAACTACTGGCCTTTACTTTAATAGTTGAAATGAATCATGGCTCCAGTAATCGTCATCGTCGGTCGACCCAACGTCGGCAAATCAACATTATTCAACAGAATAACACGCACGCGTGATGCACTTGTAGCAGATCGTCCCGGTGTTACTCGAGATCGTCGCTACGGCTTCGGCGAATATAATGACACATCATTCATTCTAATCGACACCGGTGGTATCGGTAACTACGAAACTGATACCACTCCATTCGCCGATCAAGTTTCGGAACAATCCTTTTTCGCAATTAACGAAGCCGATATTGTATTCTGGCTAGTGGATGGACGCAACGGTCTAACGACCACAGATGAAATACTGGCCGAAAAATTACGAACCATTTGTTCCAAGATGTTTTTATTAATAAACAAAACGGAAGGCATGCCAGCTGACATAGTATGTGCTGACTTCCATGCATTAGGGGTCGGCACTCCACTACCGATATCTTCGGCACATGGGGATGGCGTTTCCGACATCATGGATCTGGCGCTGGCTGGATTACCTGTTAGCAAATCAGCCAACAAAAGTGAAAACGATGGGGTTCGAATTTCGATTATCGGCCGTCCTAACGTGGGGAAGTCAACACTCATAAACCATGTGTTAGGCGAGCCTAGAATGCTTATCTATGATGAGCCAGGTACGACACGCGATAGTATAACAATACCATTTGAACGAAACGGCCAGCATTATGAACTGGTCGATACGGCTGGCGTCCGTAGACGGTCTCGCGTAACAGACCAAGTGGAAAAGCTAAGTATTCTGAAAAGCCTACAGGTGATCGAAAGTGCAGAGATCATCATTGCAGTTCTTGATGCGACAGAAGCGATAACTGACCAGGATCTTTACCTACTAGGAATTACTGCAGAAAGTGGTAAGCCTCTGGTTATCGCGATCAATAAATGGGACATGCTGACAAAAGACCAAAAGACAAGTATTCGAAGTCAGGTGAACAGGAAACTTACATTCGTCGAATATGCTTGCCTACACTATATATCTGCACTAAAAGGAAGCGGTATTGGAAAAATATTCAGCTCCATAAATAGTATTTCTAGGTCAATAGAACTAAGGATAAAATCTTCTGCATTGACCGCTATATTAACTGAAGCTACAACAATGCATCCGCCGCATGTCATTAACGGTCGAAGGATAAAATTGCGCTATGCGCACCTTGGAGGTCATAACCCACTACGTGTAATAATTCATGGTAACCAGACAGCTAGGATCCCAGCCAACTATGTACGGTATTTGGAAAATTTTTATCGTAAGCGGCTCCGCATCGTTGGAACACCTGTTTTTATCCAGTTCAAGTACGGTGATAATCCGTATAAGCACAGAAAAAACGTGCTGACAAAAAAGCAATTTCAGAAACGTAAAAGATTAATTAAACACTCAGGGAAGTAATTACCGCTACAGATAAAACACATACCCGTGGAACTATTTTAGTAATTCCAAGCTAGTGATTACTGCACTTGGTTGGCGTTATACTGGGTCCGTATTTTTGATAATATCCTATCAGCATTGATATTCGACTCCCATTCGCCGTCGGCATTTAAAACTACAACTTCGGTTTTATTGCCGACACCAGTCAGGCTGATTTGGTAAGACTCTTTGCTGCTTTCCCAGAATGTTAACTTTGACATCCATCCTTTCTCTTCACTACCTGTATCTTCTACATAAGATACTGAATAGATCCCTTTAGACTGATCTTTCCCATCAACCTTTATGCCTACAGCTATCAACAGGTTTTCTAGATCATTCCAGACGACGGCGAATTCATCTGGGATGGATAATAGTTTTTTATCGGAACTAATATCTTGGAGCTCCGCTTGTTTCTCTGGTATCGCGAGATCGACAACCTGATTAGTAGGTAGGTTTTGTGCCGCTGATGATCCCCCCCTTTCAGAAGGGATAGTCATCTGCTGTTCTGCCGCACCCGCTGTCAAATCAGGTGGAACTTCAAGATCCGGAAGTGCCTCACTTTTCTTGTATTCCTCACGTGTATCAGGAAATACTTTATCCAGAGTGGAACAGCCTGTTATAAAAGTTGATATCAACAATAATGTTAGAAATTTCTTCATGTCTTCATAGTTCTTCTAGGTTTATAAAACGCCTGCACTACGCATGGCACTTTCCACATCATCATCGTATTTCTGCGACATCCATGTTAACGGGAGCCTGATTCCATCCTCAATCAACCCTAGGCGACATACTCCCCACTTAACAGGGATAGGATTAGATTCCAAAAATAAGTTTTTATGCAGGCCGCTTAGCTTAGCATTAATCTCCTCAGCCTGCTTTTTTTCTCCTGCGATTGCGTAATTACACATCTTTGACATTGCGTCTGGCGCAATGTTAGATGTTACTGAAATAACACCGTTTCCACCACGTAATATAAATTCACAGGCAGTTTCATCGTCCCCACTTATTATATCAAAATCATCCCCGCACCTGTTCCTTATTTCATCAACTCTACTAAGGTCCCCTGTCGCTTCTTTGACGCCAATAATATTCGGCACATCGGCCAACCTGCCGATGGTTTCCGGCAACATATCACACGCGGTTCTGCCCGGAACATTATATAAAATCTGAGGGATCGATACCGCTTCTGCAACCGCCTCGTGATGTAAATATAACCCCTCTTGAGTAGGCTTGTTGTAATAAGGAGTGACTAGTAAACAAGCGTCCGCACCAGCATCCTTGGCACATTGGCTCAGACTGATGGCTTCCGTCGTTGAATTAGCACCGGTTCCAGCTATCAAGGGAACACGTCCATTAACCATTTCAACAATCCGCCGAATCACCAAGCAGTGTTCCTGCTCATCTAATGTTGCCGATTCTCCCGTTGTGCCGACGGCAACAATAGCATCCGTATGGTTTTCAATATGGAATTCAATCAAGCGTTCCATACTATTCCAGTCCAGCTCCGTATCCGGCCTCACACCACTCTTCATGGGAGTTACTAATGCAACAATACTGCCTCTAAACATGATACATCCGTAATTTATTGTAAGATAAGGTTGTAAAGTTAATGAATCTCACTTAGCGTGAATTGAAAACCGGATTTTTACAAAAATTGGAAATTAAAGACATTATGGTACTTGTCTACCATAGGCATGACAAGATAAACCCTAAAAATACCTTGTGACATCCAATGCTTGCGCAACCTATACTAAACCCGGAAAATTCCTGAATACCCGAATAGGAAAAACACAAATCATGTCACATCACCTTGTCCTGAGTGTGCTTAGCAGTTACAGCCCTCAGCTTATAGTAAAACTTAGTAAGTCCATACGTGACTGTAATGCAAATATTATCGAAAGCCGCGTGACGAATCTGGGAACTGAATTGTCAATCCTAATTTTCTTATCGGGGACATGGGATACCATTGCAAAGCTTGAAGGTATCTTGCCAAAGTTGGAATCCGAACTTGATGTGAAGATTACAAGCAAGCGGACTAACAAGCCTCAGTCGAATAACAAGGGAATGCCATACGCTATCGAAATTGTCTGCAGTGACAGGGTCGGCGTGATCCATGATGTAACACGGTTTTTCGTCGAAAACCAAATCAACATCTATGATATGCATACCAATACTTACGTAGCAACTCAAACAGAGTCGACCATGTTCTCAATGCATATGCTCATCAGTATTCCGTCTGACAGTTCCATATCATCAGTTCGCTCAGATTTTATGGACTTTTGCGATCAGCTAAACTTGGATGCCATAATGGAACCTGCAAAATAGTCATTAAAAAGTAAACGATTTATGATGATAATACTGACGAGTTAAAAACTAATACTACTACGAAATTCGAGATTTTGATTTGTTACTCGCTAACGGTTTCTAGTTTCTCAATGCCTTCAATCTGTATGGGCCAAACGTTAAGTAAAGCCTTTACCAAAGTCGCCAACGGGATGGCGAAGAATATCCCCCAGAATCCCCATAATCCGCCAAACACCAATATCGCAGCAATGATTGCTATCGGATGCAGGTTGACCACGTCAGAAAATAATAACGGTACCAAGACGTTTCCATCCAAAAACTGAAGGAAAAAATACCAGAACATCAACCAAGCAAAATCAGACCCCAGACCCCACTGAAAAAAAGCGACAAATGCGACCGGAATGGTAACCACAGCTGCACCGATATAGGGAATGAGCACTGATAATCCAACGATGATCGCTAGCAGATAAGCATAGTTGAGACCGAAAAACTTGAAAATCATGTAGGACGCGAGATTTATAATAATAATTTCATAAACCTTGCCGCGTATGTAATTTCCAATTTGCGCATCCATTTCATGCCATAAATTTGTAACCAAACGCCGTTCAGTTGGCAGAAAGCCACTTAACCATTTGAGGACAATGGCCTTGTCCTTAAGGAAGAAAAAAATTAATAGCGGTACCAGTACCAAGTAAATTAATACTGCAATTATTGCCGGGATGGAAGAAAGTGAGATCGATAAGATACCTTGCCCCATTTCAGTTATAGCGGTAAGGGAAGCAGTAATGACTTGGCGTACAGAATCTTCCGAAATAATATCAGGATATTTCTGTGGCAATTGTAGCAACAGGACCTGCCCATTGTTTATCATCCTCGGCAACTCCTGGAAAAACTCACTTGCCTGCCTTGACGCTATCGGCAGTAAAAAGACTACCAGGAAAACTAGAAATGCGATAAACAAGATAAATATGAGATTTACAGCAAGCATCCTCGGCATCTTACGGCGCTCGAGTTGTGCAATCGAGCCTTCCAACATATAGGCAATGACAATGGCCGCTAACAACGGAGCCAGCATGCTCCCCATGAAGTATATGATCACAAAGCTCATAACCAGCAGCACAACCAACAAGGCCGCCTGAGGATCGGTAAAGTAGCGTCTATACCATGATTGTAAAAAATCAAACATTGCTTATATCCCCTTGGTCAACCGGGATTCCATCATATTGATGCAACGGACATTGCCTAATAGATGGACAAAGTGCGTGTTACTATGCGATACCGGAGCTAACAAAATACACTAATCAGGTCAGGATTAAAACCGAGTCATTTCTGCCATGAAACAAGATGAAATTAACTACCCTGAACTAGCCTCACAAATCAGAGAATGGGGTGCAACACTTGGTTTCCAGCAGATCGGTATCACCGGCATCAATTTATCTGATGACGAGGAGCGTTTATTCAACTGGCTAGATCAAGATATGCACGGCGACATGGGATATATGGCTCGACATGGCACCAAACGGAGCCGTCCCGATGAATTGGTAGCTGGTACTTTACGCGTCATCTCGTTGCGCATGGATTACTCACCTCCGGAAACTGAAGATCCATGGAAAGTTCTTAATAATCCAGAACTCGGCTACATATCTCGATATGCTACCGGCCGCGACTATCACAAAGTAATTCGATCACGTATCCAGTCGCTCGCAGACAAAATTGAATGTTACGCAGGTCCATTTGGTTACCGCGCATTTACTGATAGCGCACCAGTGCTGGAAAAGGCATTGGCACGCAACGCCGGATTGGGCTGGATAGGGAAACATACCAACCTAATAAACCCAAAATCGGGATCATGGTTTTTCCTAGGTGAACTGTACACCGACCTACCGTTACCAATCGATCCTCCATTTACTGAAAATCATTGCGGTAAGTGCAAGGCATGTATAGACATCTGTCCAACCGGAGCAATTATCGGACCAAATCAACTGGATGCACGAAAATGTATCTCCTACCTAACCATCGAGCTCCGCGGCTCGATTCCGGAGCAGTATCGTAGCATGATAGGCAACCGAGTCTTCGGCTGTGATGACTGCCAACTGATATGTCCGTGGAATCGATTTGCCACTAGCACAAACGAAAAGGACTTTAATTCACGACATGGACTGGATGCCCCAACGTTGGTAGAGTTATTTAACTGGAGCGAACAGGCGTTCCGTAAAAAGACCGAAGGTAGTACAATAAGACGGATAGGCTATGAATGCTGGTTACGCAATATCGCCGTCGCACTGGGTAATGCGCCAACGACCATGGACATAGTAGACGCGCTCAAAAGCCGCGAACAGCATTCATCAGAAATCGTCCGTGAACATGTACAGTGGGCCTTACAACAACATTGCCACTAATATGTATCCGTGAATTCAATTTGTGAGTGCAACTCAATTAGGTGGCACGAACGGCAAGCTGCGGTAGCATCCTTACCTTTCGTTCCAGCAAGAAAGAGAGGCACAGATGAGACACTACACACAGCTTACCGAGCATCAACGTTACCAGATTTACGCCCTGATGAAAGCAGGACATACACAAACGGAGATAGCCACCTTGATAGGCGTGCATAAATCTACTATTAGCCGTGAACTCAGACGCAACCGTGGCTTGAGAGGCTATCGACCCCGCCAAGCTCAGTTGCTCCGGCAAGCGCGTCGAGAAGCCAGCCAACAACAGCGACTCCCCACGACCTTGTGGGAGCGAGTAGAGGTCTGGCTGCGGGACGAATGGAGTCCTGAGCAAATCAGTGACTGGTTGCATAAACGAGAAGGTATCGCTCTGAGTCATGAATGGATATATCACTACATATACCAGGACAAGGCAGACGGCGGTGAGCTGTACCGGTACTTGCGTTGCCAGAAGAAACGAAAGAAGCGTTATGGTAGTTATCAACGTCGTGGGGTTCTGGTGAATCAGATCAGCATTGATAAGCGTCCCGCCATTGTGAACAGGAAAGACACGCATCGGTGACTGGGAAGTGGACACCGTCATCGGCAAAGGCCATCGACAGGCGCTGGTCACCTTGAGCGAGCGCAAGTCGATGTACACCTTGATTTGCACAGGTGAAACGACGAACTGCCTCTGCCGTCAGGCAAGCTATCGTGCGATTGTTGTCTAATATGAAGGCGTCGGTTCACACGATCACCTCGGATAATGGAAAAGAATTTGCTGAGCATGAGGTTATTGCTCAACAATTGAACGCGGGGTTCTATTTTGCACATCCTTATGCCTCCTGGGAACGGGGTTTAAATGAAAATATCAATGGTCTCATTCGACAGTACTTCCCAAAGAAAATGGACTTCAGCACGATTACACAAAAGCAGTTAAACTTGGTCATGAAAAAACTCAATCACCGTCCCAGAAAAACACTTAATTCAAAAACACCACATGAAGTCTTTTTTAACATCAACGTTGAACTTCAAAGTTGAATCCGCGATCTTTAATCAATACTCCCATTAGAATAAATATCTATTATCGGATCATCTTCCACATTTGGCACTAGATTGTCTAACCATTCGACTATGTGATTAGTCAGTAAATTGCTCTTCCCGGTAAAATAATGATCTGCTCCGTCTACCATCAGCTGCAAATAATCAGTAATACCATTTTTACTTACGGCCAGTCGTCTGTCGGGCGCTGAACGAATAACCTCTGAATAATCAAGACTGCCATAGATATCAAGTACTGGGACAGGCATTTTACCCAGCATGGAAAACAGGTCAACGCCCGATTTTAAAAAAGGGTGTTGTTGCAAACTAATCCCAACAACACCTTTGATTTCTGTCGTAGGTTCTGCCAGATAATTTAAAGCAGTGGTCGCACCGAAACTATAGCCGACAATGACAATATCCTGGTACTGCCGACTTAATAGGTATTGAACGGCAGACTGAATCCGGGCGTTTGCTTCTATAAAGGTGGTACTGTACTCAGATGGTGAAACCCGGGGAGGTAACAACGGTAATTGGATTGAAAGCGTCGTCCAACCGTACTCAGGCAATCCGGTACGCAACGGTGATATGATTTCCGGCCAGTCAGCATGACTGCCCATACTAGGTAATATAATGACAGCTCGGGTAGAATAGCCAGGCGTTTCATCAATGAACAATGGCAGAAATGTCCCGCTGGCGGACGTCAGCCAGGCCTTCTCCCCTGGGATGTCTGCCCTGTTCAGGGTCATGGCGACTTCATCTTCATAACGCATCGAAACCGCCTCTTCTGCCAGGATATTCTGACAAAACATCAGCAACAATAGAAATAGGCTCTTCATATGAGTCACTTTAACGATGTCGGTATTGGCGATGCAATCCCTAATCGGTTAAAGTGCGCACATCTTGAGAATATTACAGATGTAATGGCTAAACATGACTAACTTTATCATCGCACCTTCTATCCTGTCAGCAGACATGGCCCGGCTAGGCGAAGAAGTCGAGGCTGTACTCACTGCAGGTGCAGATATCATCCATGTCGACGTCATGGACAATCACTATGTCCCGAACTTGACGTTCGGACCTGTCATCGTCAAGGCCTTGCGTGACCACGGCATCAAGGCACCAATGGATGTCCATCTGATGATTAAACCGGTTGATCGTATTATCCCTGAGTTTGCAGATGCTGGGGCCACCTATATTACTTTTCATCCTGAAGCATCGGATCATATTGACCGAACACTGCAATTAATCAGAGACAGCGGTTGCAAACCTGGATTAGTTTTTAATCCTGCAACGCCGCTTGACTACCTGACACATGTCATCGACAAGATAGACATGGTCTTGCTCATGTCCGTTAATCCAGGGTTCGGTGGTCAAAGCTTCATTACTTCCAGTCTGGACAAACTACGAAAAGCGCGAGAAATCATTTCCTCTTCCGGTAAGGATATCAAACTAGAGATTGATGGTGGCGTTAAAGTCGACAACATTCGAGAAATCGCAGACGCAGGTGCAGATACATTTGTTGCAGGCTCTGCCATCTTCGGTAGTCCGGATTACACCGCGACTATAAGCGCCATGCGCAGCAAATTAGGCTAATACAAATAAAGCACCTTCTCTGCCGTCAATCAGTGTCACAATCACTCTGAATCATGTCTGCTATATCAATTACTCAATTCCAATCGTTCGCCGAACAGGGCTATAACCACATACCGGTAACACGCGAACTACCCGCGGACTCAGACACATCGATTAGCGCCTATTACGAACTTGCAATGGGCCCCTACTCCTATCTGCTGGAATCTGTTCAAGGCGGAAAGACGTGGGGACGGTATTCCATCATCGGTCTGCCAGCGAGGACTATTTTTCGTGTTACTGACAACAAGGTGACGGTGGAGAAAGATGGCAAAATAATATCCAGTAATGAGTCAGCAGACCCGCTGAAGGAAATTGAAAAATTTCAACAACAATATCGTGTGCCGAATATCAAAGAACTACCAAGGTTCACTGGAGGACTGGTTGGGTACTTTGGCTACGACACCATACGCTATATTGAACCGCGCTTACGAAATAGTAACAAAGTAGACCAACTTGGCTGCCCAGATATCCTATTGCTAGTATCTGATCGTATCGTGGTGCTTGATAATGTCAGCGGTAAATTGATCCTCATCGTCCATGCTAACCCAAAGCATGAAAACGCTTATCAAAACGCCAAAGACGACCTCGACAAACTGGAACAGATATTATTTTCAACACCGGTGGATTATAAGAAGAGCAATACTTCACGAACAGTGAGTGAAAGCGATTTTGTCTCAGGATTTACCAAAGAAAAATATGAACAGATGGTGGATAAGATCAAGAATTATATAGTCGAGGGTGACGTTATGCAGGTAGTGGCGTCGCAACGGTTGTCCATCCCCTATCACGGACCACCGCTCGATCTCTACCGTGCACTGAGGACACTAAACCCATCTCCCTATATGTTTTATTTCAATTTAAACGATTTTTATATCGTAGGTACCTCACCTGAAATTTTGGTCAGAAAAGAAGAAGACGTTATTACTGTACGTCCCATCGCTGGAACACGACCTCGCGGTAAAACCGAGGAAGAAGATATAAAATTAGAACAGGAGCTATTGGCAGATCCGAAAGAAATTGCCGAACATCTAATGTTAATCGACCTCGGGCGCAATGACATCGGCAGAGTTTGCGAAACTGGGAGTGTCAAGCTCACAGAAAAGATGATCATCGAACGCTATTCACACGTTATGCATATAGTCTCCAATGTAGTTGGAAAGATAAAAGATAATATGTCCGCAATTGATGTACTTCGAGCGACATTCCCTGCTGGCACCGTATCTGGTGCTCCCAAAATTCGTGCTATGGAGATCATCGATGAATTCGAACCGGTCAAACGTGGGATCTACGCTGGCGCTGTAGGTTACCTGTCATGGGCAGGAAATATGGATACAGCAATCGCCATACGCACCGCTGTTATCAAAAACGACATGCTGCACATTCAAGTTGGTGGTGGGATAGTCGCGGATTCTGTCCCACTTAACGAGTGGGAAGAAAGCATGAATAAAGGTCGTGCCATATTTCGTGCCGTTACTATGGCAGAAAAAGGGCTAACTAAAACTAAGCAGATCAAACTCCGTAATGTCCGCTTTTGATCCAAAGCGGACACTAAAACCAGAATTTATTGCACTGCTAGATAACGTCTGCTTTCGACCCAAAGCGGACTCTTGTATTTTCTCAGAAATATCCTTGGAATTAGGCCAATTCACGTACATATTTCTCAATACTCTACCGTCTTAGCTGTTACATAAGACGTAGACAAGATAAACAAAGAAAAAATTATACTGCGTATAAATATTGGTTATTTCTTAATTTTAAATATATATGTATATAAATCATAAGAAGAAATACGCTTTCGTGCATATCCCAAAGACTGCAGGTACTAGTATAAAAAATGTTTTATCAGGAGACGATGCCAAAAATATTGGAAGAAATCATGGCGGTGTTATAGATTTGAAAAAATATTAGCTGGAGAGTTTTCAAATTATTTTATTTTTACTGTAGTAAGAAATCCGTGGGATCAAGTAGTATCTTTTACGAACATTTGAGGAAGCATTTTTATATGCCATCGAATGTACTTGAAAATAACAATTTAGCATTTAAAAGAATAATGAGTCCTAAAGAGGCCAGTGTATATGCTATGAAATTTGATTTTAATACTTGGGTAAAAATGATTTACAAGGATAAAGTCAATATTAACACTCGGGATTACTTTTACTTCTATGACCAAATGTATTTTCTAACAGAGAATAATAAAATTTTGGTAGATAATATTATTCGCTTTGAAGAATTGGATGAATCGTTATCATAAGTTTTTTCAAAAATAGATATTAATGCAAAATTAGAAAAAATAATAGCGTGAATTCAATTTGTAAGTGCAACTCAATTAGGTGGCACGAACGGCAAGCTGCGGTAGCATCCTTACCTTTCGTTCCAGCAAGAAAGAGAGGCACAGATGAGACACTACACACAGCTTACCGAGCATCAACGTTACCAGATTTACGCCCTGATGAAAGCAGGACATACACAAACGGAGATAGCCGCCTTGATAGGCGTGCATAAATCTACTATTAGCCGTGAACTCAGACGCAACCGTGGCTTGAGAGGCTATCGACCCCGCCAAGCTCAGTTGCTCCGGCAAGCGCGTCGAGAAGCCAGCCAACAACAGCGACTCCCCACGACCTTGTGGGAGCGAGTAGAGGTCTGGCTGCGGGACGAATGGAGTCCTGAGCAAATCAGTGACTGGTTGCATAAACGAGAAGGTATCGCTCTGAGTCATGAATGGATATATCACTACATATACCAGGACAAGGCAGACGGCGGTGAGCTGTACCGGTACTTGCGTTGCCAGAAGAAACGAAAGAAGCGTTATGGTAGTTATCAACGTCGTGGGGTTCTGGTGAATCAGGGCAGCATTGATAAGCGTCCCGCCATTGTGAACAGGAAGACACGCATCGGTGACTGGGAAGTGGACACCGTCATCGGCAAAGGCCATCGACAGGCGCTGGTCACCTTGAGCGAGCGCAAGTCGATGTACACCTTGATTTGCACAGGTGAAACGACGAACTGCCTCTGCCGTCAGGCAAGCTATCGTGCGATTGTTGTCTAATATGAAGGCGTCGGTTCACACGATCACCTCGGATAATGGAAAAGAATTTGCTGAGCATGAGGTTATTGCTCAACAATTGAACGCGGGGTTCTATTTTGCACATCCTTATGCCTCCTGGGAACGGGGTTTAAATGAAAATATCAATGGTCTCATTCGACAGTACTTCCCAAAGAAAATGGACTCCAGCACGATTACACAAAAGCAGTTAAACTTGGGCATGAAAAAACTCAATCACCGTCCCAGAAAAACACTTAATTCAAAAACACCACATGAAGTCTTTTTTAACATCAACGTTGCACTTCAAAGTTGAATCCGCGCAATAAGATATTAATATGCTAAACCATTACCAGAAAACCTTTATCATGCTGTGTTATATAATTTCATTTAATTGTTTCCCTGAAGATGAAGGCAAGAAAGAAAATGTCTGGGTGTATCAGTCTGTAATAGGATTTGGTTCTAACTATATTTTCTGGTCAAGTGGTGATTCAGTGAACTTGAGTCTCGCAGATGTAACAATAGAAGAGATTGATTGTGACAATGATAATGTTACGTTATGTTTAGGAACACTCCAGTTTGACATCTTGATGCCAAAGAAACTTACTGATACGTGGGAATCTGGATGCGGCAACTTCCGCATACAAGAAGAAAAATTAAATATCAACTTACTTGGATTGAATATAGCGGATTACTTTGTTATTGAATCAAAAAAACACACAATATCTGTGAACATAAAGCTGATGAAAATGAAGCAGATTGCAACACTCTATATATCTATTCGCATGAATATGGATTGCTTGGGTTCGGTTGGGGGACCCAGAGCGATTTGTACAATTTCTATATTTCCAATAAGAAATGTAATTTAGGTGGTTCTTGTTTAGCAAAATCATTTTATGATTATGTCCACTTATGGCACAAAGCAGACATTTAAATAAATAGTTTTCTCTTTATTTAAATATCTCCATTTCTTAACCGAAAGAAAGAAAGATGAAAATTCTAATTTTTGGCGCAACCGGCACAATCGGTCGTGAGCTAGTGACTCAAGCACTTGAAAAGGGCCATACAGTTACCGCATTTGTCCGCGATCAATCGAAATTGGCGATTAATCACGCCAGTCTCAAATTTATCGAAGGCGATGTCATGGATACGGCACCCGTCGATCAGGCGGTTGTAGATCATGATGCTGTCCTGGTTGCGCTGGGTGCAGGTATGTCAGGTCAAGTTCGCTCGACGGGTACTTGCAATATTGTCCGGGCAATGCAAGAAAGCGATGTACGGCGCCTTGTTTGTCTCTCAAGCCTGGGTGTTGGTGACAGCTGTGACAATCTGAATTTCTTTTGGAAGTACATCATGTTTGGCATGTTGCTACGTGCAGCATACGCAGATCACATCTCTCAGGAAGACTATGTGATACATAGCGGGCTGGACTGGACGATCGTCCGGCCTGCGGCATACACCGACGGCAAACGCACGGGTAGTTATAAGCATGGATTTCCGGGAACTGAAAAAGGACTCAAACTAAAAATCTCCCGTGCTGACGTTGCCGATTTCATACTGACTCAGCTGGTAGACGATAGCTACTTACGTATGACACCTGGCGTTTCTTATTAGGCTGCATTAATACAAAAAGGAGACTTTTCCATGTCAACAGCAGGAATCTTCCAGGTTTCATTATTCTTGGCTACGTTTCTGTGCTCCCTAGTGGCAGGTTTTCTGTTTGCTTTTGCCATAGTAGTTATGCCGGGCATAAGAAGTTTAAATGATCGGGATTTTATCCGAGCTTTTCAGGTAATGGATGGCGTTATCCAGAATAATCAACCAATTTTTGTATTGGTATGGGTCGGTTCTGTTCTGGCTTTGGCGACCTCGGCTGTTCTTAGCATTGGTCAATTGGACGGAGTTGGGCAGCTGCTCATAATCTTCGCCACACTTATCTACTTTCTCGGCATCCAACTGCCGACCATCTCTATTAACATTCCGCTGAATAACAAATTACAAACTTTGGATGTCGACACTATGAATGAAACAGAGCAAAAAGCGGCCCGTAAAGATTTTGAACCGCGTTGGAATCAGTGGAACTTAATAAGGACGGCCTTTGCGTGCTTGGTATCTGCCTTGTTAATAATTCTATTATTCAGACTTTGAAGAGTATCGTAGTTGCAATGGATAAGTCAGCAAAATTTTGGGACAAACTTGCAGAGCGCTATTCAAAACGACCCGTTGCTGATGAAGCCGCTTACCAAAAAAAGTTGCAGGTCACACGTGAATACCTTCGTCCAGGTATGGACGTACTTGAGTTAGGCTGCGGAACAGGGTCGACAGCTATCATGCATGCGCCTTACGTGAAGCATATTCATGCAATTGATATATCGTCGAAAATGATTGACATCGCCCAAGGCAAAGTTGATGCGGAGAAAATCGAAAATATTACTTTTAAATGTTCTACAATTGACGAATTTAGTGTGCCCAAACAATCTTTGGACGTAGTATTAGGGCTCAGTATTCTGCACTTACTAGGCAACTGGCAAGAAATAATCGTCAGAGTTCATGTAATACTTAAACCAACCGGCATTTTCATAACCAGCACGGCATGCATCGGTGATTCCATGAAATTTTTTAAGATAATCGCACCGATTGGAAAATTCTTTAGACTTATGCCAGTAATCAAGATCTTTACTACAAATGAATTGGCAGATAGTTTATCCAATGCCGGTTTTGAGATTGACCACCAATGGCAACCTGGTAAAAACAAAGCAGTATTTATTGTAGCAAAGAAGGCTAAACAGGAGAGTTAATGTCCGCTATTGGCACAAAGCGGACATCCAAATGAAATAGTTAAAAAGATATGGCTATAAATCCAAAATCTGCATCGGCACTATGTTGGTTTGCCCTAATCATGAATGGATTAGGGGTAACTGCGACTGCTCTGAAGCACAGTTTACATTTTCTGCTACTGCCGTAATTTTTGTTCTTTTTCCGACTATATTAGCTAGCAAGAAGACGCAAATTTTCTGAGGAGCAGTTTTGATTTTATCGTTGGATATAGCCATAACAGGTTATACGAAGTATATAAACAGTCCATATATGCAACGCGCTAGGGCAAATTCAGGAAATGTTGTCGCACCCGTTTCGTCTAGTCAAACGGATCATAAGTAATGGTGAACTTTTTTGGATATTTATTTCTGTTTTTCTTCTCCATTATATTTTGTGTTGGGGGGTACATTTTTTTATCAGTCAATCATTATCGAGTTCGGAATTGGACGAAAACAAAAGCGGTTATCATAAAACATGATGACGGCTCTGATGAGGATAGCGCTGTTTACAGTGAGATAGTGAAATTTAAAATAAATAATAAAGAATTCATTGCTAGGCCTAACGTTCAGTCAAGTTTTCCACGAAAAATTGGAAAGCAAATTGTCATTCTCTATGACCCCAATAATCCAGAATCCTATACACCATATTCATTTTTTTCATTGTATGCTGCGCCTTATGCTTTTTTAATAATTGGTGTATTGTCAATGGGACTTATCGTCTACGTCATCTTGGCCGGTGTATAATGGCACAAAGCGGACATTACTATACATGTAAGGCACTACTAATATTAATATAAACAATTGGTTACATTATTTATGCTCTTAATGATCGACAACTACGATTCTTTTACCTATAACCTGGTGCAATATTTTGGTGAACTGGGTGAAGACGTGCACGTGTTCCGAAATGATAAGGTCACTATAAGTGGTATCGAGAATATGCAACCTGAACGTATTGTTATTTCGCCTGGACCTTGTACTCCAAATGAAGGTGGCATATCACTTGATGTCATCGAAAACTTCAAGGGAAAGATCCACATACTTGGTATTTGTCTCGGCCATCAATGCATAGGACAAGCCTTCGGCGGTCGAGTTGTGCACGCGAAACAGATAATGCACGGCAAAACTTCAGATATTCATCACAACAATACCGACGTCTTCAAAGGACTTACTAAACCATTTACTGCAACACGATACCATTCACTGGTTATTGAGCAAGAATCATTACCGGATGAATTGGAGGTCACCGCTTGGACCACCTCGGAAGACGGCAGTATTGACGAGATCATGGGATTACGACACAAAGAATATCAAGTCTACGGCATGCAGTTCCATCCTGAATCGATCCTCACCGCACATGGACATGACCTATTAAAAAACTTTCTGGATCTGAAAACATAGTGGATATCCAATCAGCCATAAATCAAGTCATCGATAATATCGATCTGGATAGTGATGATATGCAATCGGTAATGGGTATCATCATGCGCGGAGAAGCGACACCCGCACAGATTGGTGGCTTTCTCATCGGATTACGGATGAAAGGCGAAACTGTGGAAGAGATCGCAGCAGCAACAACGGTCATGCGCGAATTTGCCTTAAAGGTTGAAGTCAGTGGCAAGAATCTGGTTGATATCGTCGGCACTGGCGGAGATGGTTCACATACATTTAATATATCGACCACTTCTGCATTCGTGGTAGCTGCCGCTGGCGGCAAGGTGGCAAAGCACAATAACCGTTCGGTATCCAGTCGCAGTGGTAGTGCGGACGTACTGGAAAAAGCCGGCGTCATTCTCGGACTCCCCCCCAAACAGACAGCCGAATGTATAAATAAGGTAGGCGTCGGATTCATGTTTGCACCGGCCCACCACAGTGCAACGAAATATGCCGCCGGGCCGCGAAAGGAACTGGGGGCTCGAACCATATTTAACCTACTTGGACCACTGACTAACCCTGCGATGGTTCAGAACCAACTACTCGGTGTTTACAAACAGGAATTAGTGATCCAATTCGCAGAGGTTTTACAAAAACTTGGCAGCAAGCATTCACTGGTCGTCCATTCGGAAGATGGTATGGATGAAATTAGTATATCTGCCACAACTCATGTTGCTGAACTGAAACAAGGAGAAATTCTGACGTACAACATTAATCCGGAACAATATGGCTTAGCGCTCGGCAACAGTGCTGATATCACCGTTGACAGTATTGAAAGCAGTTTAGATCTCTTGCTATCTGTATTGAACAATGATCCTGGAACAGCTCGAGACATCATTTGTCTGAATGCGGGTGCGGCTATCTATGCAGCTGACCTTACTAACGACATTGAGTCCGGTATTGCGAAAGCAGATGAAGTTCTTGCCAATGGCAGCGCTGCTCAGAAGCTAGATGAGCTGATCAAATTAACAACAAAGCTTGCAAAGTAACTCACTAAAAGGATCCGACATGACACCTGTAGCTGATGTTCTAACTAGGATCCTAGCGCGTAAAAAAGAGGAAGTTAGGGAGCAAAAAGATAAAGTAAGCTTGATAGATCTCAAAAAAATGGCGGAGGATAGCGATTCGCCACGAGGCTTTTATCAGGCGCTTATGGCAAAAATTGAAGCGGGGAAACCAGCCGTCATTGCCGAAATTAAAAAGGCGTCTCCGAGCCGGGGAGTATTGCGTATTGATTTTGATCCGTCGTTGATAGCGACTTCGTATGCGAATGCGGGTGCCGCTTGCTTGTCTATCTTAACTGATCAAGACTTTTTCCAAGGTGACAATCAACATATCATACAAGCAAAGGACGCCTGCCAACTCCCTGTTTTACGTAAAGACTTCATGATCGATCCTTATCAGATATACGAATCAAAAGTGATAGGCGCCGATTGCATTCTACTGATAGTCTCCGCACTGTCAGATAGTCAACTGCAAGAAATGACAGAAATTGCTAAAGAACTAGATATAGACATCCTAGTTGAAGTACATAATCGAGAGGAATTGGAACGCGGGCTAGTACTAAGGACACCATTGATCGGCATCAACAACCGCGATCTGCATACATTCGACACTGATCTAAATACGACGATCAACTTATTGGCTGATGTCTTTCCAGACCGCACGGTTATTACTGAAAGTGGCATACACTCAAAGGAACATGTGTCATTGATGCGTAAGCATGGCGTAAACGCTTTCTTAGTTGGGGAAGCATTAATTGCGGCTGATGATCCAGGCGAAAAACTAAATGAACTGTTCGGCTAATGGACTTTTGAACCAACGAACTTATCGAGAATGGAAACACATTCAACTACAGTAAGCATAGGTGAGCGTAAGGCTATATTACGCAATTGCCCGCTTTGTGGGACTTCCTCTTCCTCTGCCACACGCAGTAAATACTCTGATTCCATTTGGCACATGAACGAATGCGCTAAATGCAATTTTATTTATTTAGTCGCAGCCCCTATCTATGAAGAATTGGTCAGTGAATTCTCCTGGGAGAAAACGGCAGCGGACCGACAAGTTAAGAGAAAAGATAAGTTTCCTATCATGTATTGGCTAAGCAAAAAGACAAGATGGCGACTACACATCATTAAGAAAAAGCACGTAGAACATCTTTTAAAGCATTATGTCACTTCAGGTAATGTAGTAGATATTGGGTGTGGTAAAGGTGATCAATTAAAACGCCTCCCTGCACCATACGTGCCTTATGGGATAGAGATCTCTGAAGCTGAAGCGTCATATGCCGTTACTCATGCAGAAAATCGCAATGGCGGTATTGTTAATAAGTCGGCGTTAGAGGGTCTTAAAGCATTTCCGGAATATTTTGCATCAGGGGTAATCATGCGTTCTTATTTAGAGCACGAAGCTTATCCAAGGGAAGTCCTTGAAGAAACGTATCGCGTGCTGGATAAAAATGGTGTTGCGATTATTAAAGTACCAAACTACGGTTGTTTGAACCGAGTCGTTCTAAGTGATAAATGGTCTGGCTTCCGATTTCCAGATCACTTGAACTATTTCACACCGCATACACTACGAACGATGTGCGAAAACGCTGGGTTTACCGTGCGTCGCTTTGGCGTTATGGATAAATTACCGTTTAGTGACAATATGTGGCTAGTTGCAGGAAAGCAATAAGATATAGCTAGGGAATCGTATTTAGCTTATTTGCCCTCTTTCGTACCAAAAAGGTTTTCTAATTTTTGACGAGACTTTTCTTCTTCGGACAGCTCTTCTCCTGACATCGAATCTACTCCGCTACCGTCTGAGTCAATACCAAACAAGGAGTCCAGCTGCTGTTTCGATTGCTTACTAGCAATATTATCGGTCTCTCTTCTGATATTCGGATTCGGTTGAAGATAACCGCAAAAATTCTTACGTTGTTTGTCATTGACTTTTCCCGCGACCGGTTCCGCGCAACTACTAGCAACTGACGTGTCATAGAATTTACACATGCGACAAACGTGTAAATCAGAGTGACACGCCTTGCATGTTGCAAGCCGAGAAAGTGGCATTGGCACATCAGTAAGTGATGCCCCGCATTTCCAGCAGGAAAGATCGGATGCTTTCATATTATTGAGTAACTCTTAAGATTCATTTCAGAAAAACAGCAACTTAATTATAAAGATCACAAATAACGTATTCAGTACTATCTTAATGATTCTGTCGCCACGAGTAACCGAAAAGTGTACGCCAAACCATCCTCCTAGTGCATTACCGGCCGCCAAACATAAACCAAGCAACCATGCAATCTCTACCCGGGAAGCAAACACAATGAGTGATGCGACTGTATAGCTACCTATAATAAACACCTTGTGCATATTCACACGCACCAAATCAATTCCTATTACACGAACCAGAACCGGCATAATAATAAAACCAACGCCAATTTGGATAAATCCACCGTAAAACCCGATTGCGATCATACTCAAGTGACCGATGATCATCCGTTTGCGCGAAATTACTCCATTACTCTTTGGGGTTTTGAGTTTCTTGTCGAAGATCATCATCAGCATGGCAAAGATCATAATGATTGCAATAGTGCGGTTAAACCATACACCTTCCAGTCGAGTACCGATAAACGCGCCTGCGATTGCGCCAGGTATAGCCATTGCTGAAAGTGACAGACTAAGCCGAAAATCTGAAAAGCCTTTTTTGAAAAAGGTAGTAATAGCAGTGATATTTTGTGCAAGTATCGCTATACGGTTGGTGCCGTTTGCAACTGGACCAGGCATCCCAAGGAACACCATAACTGGAACGGAGATTAGTGATCCCCCGCCAGCTACAACATTAATAAAACCGGCGATGCATCCGATAGTAAACAGAATTATGCCTTGCCAAAGCTCCATTTAGTCTGTTTTCTTTCTATTTGTCATGATTTTTTCTTGGTTCTCGGATAGTTCTTTTTTATTTAGTAGAACCGGCTTGCCCGCCATATTCGATAAGCAGTAGTGTTTGGCGAGTTCCTCAACTTCTTTTGCCATGTTGAGCGCAGACGCAACTCAATCGCCAATAGCAATCTGCCCATGATTCACCAGCAAACAGGCGGACCTGCCTTTAAGGGCCTTTAAGGCATTTCTTGATAAAGCCTGCGTTCCGAAAGTAGCGTACTGTGCACAGCGTATTGAGTTGCCGCCAGCAAGTGCTATCAAATAATGAAATGCGGGGATAGGCTTACGTGTACAAGCAATGGCTGTAGCAAAGGGTGAATGTACGTGAACTATCGCGTGGGATTCAGCGCGTTTATCATAAATATCCTTGTGGAATCGCCATTCAGAAGACGGCTCTAATCGGCCATTTATCTTTTTCCCATTGGTATCGAGTTCGACGAGAGATCCGGGTTGTAGTTTTTCGTATTCAACACCCATAGGAGTGATCAAAAAACCGTGTTTTGTTCTAGCACTTAGATTTCCAGATGTACTTGCGCTTAATCCTGTCGAGTTGAACTGTTGCGCTGCTTTAATAATCTCCCTACGGAGCGGCAGATTGATCATGTTTGGTTTTATAATTTACAGAGTTTAAAGAAAACTATGATCTTAACTATCATACATTAAAACGGAACAGCATGACGTCTCCATCATCGACGACATAGTCTCTCCCTTCAAGTCGCCATTTACCTGCGTCCTTTGCACCTTGTTCACCCCCATGGCTGATGTAATCACGGTAGGAAATTACTTCAGCCCGAATAAACCCTTGTTCAAAATCAGTATGAATTTTACTTGCCGCTGTTGGCGCTGTATCACCTAATTTAATTGTCCAGGCACGGACTTCTTTCGGTCCTGCAGTAAAATACGTCTGCAATCCCAGCAGTGTATAACCGACACGTATTATCCTATTCAATCCAGGTTCCTGAAGGCCCAGTTCCAAGAGGAAACTCTTACGCTCTGCCTTATCAAGTTCTGCGATTTCTGATTCTAGTGCGATACAAACCGGTATCACTTGGCTACCTTCTGCATCTGCCAATCGCTGCAGTTTTTCTAACCATTGGTTGGATTCCATCCCATCTTCTTCCACGTTGGCAATATAGATAGTTGGCTTTGCAGTCAGTAAATGCAGATCGGAAATAAATTCCTCTTCCGTCTCTGTCAATGCGAGAGACCGAACCGGTTTCCCCTCATCTACATGTGAATTGGTTTTCTCAAGCATGGCGAGATGAATTTTCGATTCCTTATCACCACTTCGGGTCGCCTTTTCTACTTTTTGCTTTGCCTTGTCCAGCGTTTCCTGATCTGCTAAACATAACTCGGTATTAATGACTTCTATATCCGCCAGCGGGTCAATCTTACCAGCTACATGGACGACATTTTCATTATCAAAACATCGCACAACCTGTGTGATCGCTTGTGTCTCACGGATATAAGATAGGAATTTATTACCTAAGCCTTCGCCCTTAGATGCACCCTCCACTAGACCAGCTATATCAACAAATTCCATATGCGCTGGTATGACTTGTTTCGGTTTAGCAACTTCGGCAATATCCCACAGGCGTGGATCCGGTACTGGAACGATACCTATGTTGGGATCAATTGTGCAAAATGGGTAGTTTTCGGCGCTGATGTGTGAGCTAGTTAAAGCATTAAATAATGTAGACTTGCCTACATTTGGAAGACCGACAATACCGCACTTGAAACCCATTATAAGAAAGCTGCTATTAAATTGCTGTTAAACACAAGGAATAAAAAATTTTCACTAATGATAACTCCTTGTTACTAGTCGCAAGTTTATTTTGGTTTATTGTTCACGTTGAGTTTCGTCATCGCCTTATTCAATTCTCCATTGAAGACTAGAGGCATAACCTCCAAGGCTCTTTCGATAGCACTATCAATCAAACTTCGATCATCACTGCTCGGTTTATCATACAGGAGATGCTGTACGACATCATCCTTGTTACCGGGATGTCCAACACCGATCCGCATTCGCATAAAGTCACCGTTTCCTGATTGCTCCATAATGTTACGAATCCCGTTATGACCGCCGTGCCCTCCTCCTTTTTTTAGGCGAATGACACCTGCATCGAGATCGATCTCGTCATGTACGATTAGCATTTCCTCAGGCTCGATATTGTAATAACCGGCAACTGCCAATACTGCTCTGCCACTCTCGTTCATGAAGGTTTCTGGTTTCAACAAACGACAATCTATCTCACCAGCGTTATATCTTGCTAAATATCCAAAGAACTTCGAATTGAGGTTGAACAACAACTGATTGTTTGATGCTAGACGGTTCACAAACCAGAACCCGGCATTGTGCCGGGTTTCTGTATATTTCAATCCAGGGTTGCCGAGACCAGCTATGAGTTTCAATGGTAACGGCCTAGGAGCCCACTATCGTCATTCAGTGGAATCGAAATCATCTTTGCCCATTTCAGGTTCTTCTGAAATATCTCCTTCCTCAGGTGCAACCTCTTCTTCCTCTACAACCGGTTCCTCTTCAACCTGTGGCGCATGTACCAGTACAACTGCCTGGTCAGGGTCACCGCCCGATACCAGTATTTCTAGCTCAACATCTTTCGGTATCTTCAGATCACGAACATGAAAAGCGTCACCGACATGCAAGGCTTCAATGTCAACTTCGATAAATTCGGGCAAATCTTTAGGAAGGCAAATAACGTGTAACTGAGTCATAAGACTGGTAACGATACCGCGCTCAGTTTTGACTCCAGGACATATAGCTTCGTTAAGAATATGAATTGGTACCCGCATAGTAATTTTCTCTGTCGCCTTGATCCGTTGCAGATCAATATGCAGCAGCCTTGGCTTGTATGGATGCCTTTGCAGGTCTCTCAGCACAACCTCTTCTGTATCTTTTCCTATTTTTAGCGTGAGAATATGTGAATAAAACGCCTCGTTCTCAAGGCTGTGCATTAGATCATTATGATTCATAAAAATCGACACGGATTCTTTACCTGTCCCATAAAGTATACCGGGGACGTTGCCGGAACGACGTAAGCGGCGGCTCGCACCTTTACCTATGTCTTTCCGCAACTCTGCGGTTATTTCAAATTGTTGCATGTAACTACTCCTGGTTTGATATAAAAAATGCCGTTTACTTGCGACCAGTAAACGACGGTTATAAATTATTTATTTTTTTCTAGCTAACTATAATTTCTGCACCAAACTAAGCCTGCAAATGCTTAGTCAATAAACATGGAACTTAACGACTCTCCCTCCGATATACGCCGGATACTTTCTGCCAACATTGCAGCTACGCTCAGTTGTCGTATATGTGAGCTCTTAGATGCTTCTTCGCTCAGCGGGATGGTATCCGTAACGACCAATTCATCCAGTTGCGATCCGTTAATGTTACTTAATGCGTTGCCGGACAATACCGCATGGGTACAATAAGCAGTTACAAGTTGCGCACCCCTCTCCTTCAGTGCTGCTGCTGCATTACACAAGGTCCCAGCCGTATCGACCAAGTCATCAATAATAATGCATGAGCGATCTTTAACATCACCAATAATATTCATCACTTCTGACTCATTGGGATTCGGCCGTCGTTTATCGATAATAGCTAGGTCGGCGTCTTCAAGCCTCTTTGCTAATGCGCGTGCGCGAACCACACCTCCTATATCAGGTGAAACTACCATTTGATTTGGGTACTTATGCTTCCAGACATCTCCCAACAACACCGGGGAGGCGTATACATTATCTAATGGTATATCAAAGAAACCTTGGATCTGATCAACATGTAGATCAATCGTCAATAACCGATCGATACCAGCTGCTTCGATCATGTTGGCAACAACTTTAGCTGAAATTGGTACGCGGGTTGACCGAGTCCTGCGATCTTGCCGAGCATAACCCATGTAGGGGATGATTGCGGTCACCCTGGCAGACGATGCTCGCTTCATGGCGTCGGTTATAATCAGCAACTCCATGAGGTTATCATTGGTCGGCGTACACAATGACTGTACGATAAAAATATCGCGACCCCTGACATTTTCCCCGATCTCCACCGTGACCTCACCATCACTGAATTGATCGACAGTGATCTTTCCAAGTGGCAGATTCAGATGACTTGCGATATCGGACGCCAGTTTACTGTTGGCGTTACCGCTAAAGAGCATTAAGTTTACCAGGGACATTTTTTTAACCAGGTTTGTAGTCTGTTAGTTAAAACAGTTAATTATCAATTTCATTAGCATATGGCTGGGGTGCCAGGATTCGAACCTGGGAATGCAGGGATCAAAACCCTGTGCCTTAACCGCTTGGCCACACCCCAAAATTTCAAAAATCCCCATCCAAGCAGGTTCCAGCCTAGTCCTGCTTTTCCAGCGCCAGTCTTTCCATTAAAGGTGAATAATTTATCCCCTGAGCAACAAATCCCTGCCAATCAGCTGGCATTTGCTTCAGTACTTCATCTGCCCGCAACTTGTTGTTAAATCTTCCGAAAACACAGGAGCCGGTACCTGTCATTCTTGCTTCTGACCAGTTATTTAACCATTTCGCAGCTCGAGCTACCTCGGGATATTCCCTAAAAACGACTTTCTCACAGTCATTATGGACGGCACCAGAGACAAAGTCGCGTATTGTGATAGGTGGAGAATTACGTGTCAAATCAGGATCGGCAAATATCTGGGCAGTTGGCACATGGCAGCCGGGGTGGATAACGACAAACCAGTCCTCATCCGGTTCGATGGGTGTCAATATTTCACCGATTCCCTCTGCCCAGGCCGAATGACCCCGAATAAATACCGGGACATCCGCTCCGAGCTTTACACCAAGGTTCGTCAGTTCATCAACGGAAAATCCAGTATGCCATAATTCGTTTAATGCGACCAATGTTGTCGCTACATCCGAACTACCTCCCCCCAACCCTCCGCCCATGGGAATATGTTTCATTATAGAGATTGCTGCACCTTTTTTAACGCCGGATGCCTGCATCAGGGCGTGTGCAGCACGAAGGATTAAATCGTCGTCATTACTTGTTTGTGTGTAATTACTATTAAGTGAAATTAACTCGTCCTTGGTCAGGTCAAATTTTAGTTCATCCACGTAATCTAGAAACTGGAACACAGTTTGAAGATGATGATAACCGTTCTCTTGTCGACTGACTACGTGCAGAAAAAGGTTGATCTTGGCAGGTGCTGGCCACGGGCGTGAACTCACGACGTAATCTTCCAGTTTTTTATGATTAATCTGAGTCTGATTTTGTCACGTTGAATTGTTAAACGGGTGGGAACATCATAACCCTGTGCATTGATGTAATCGTCATACTTTACTAACCAACCTGCCTGCATTAAATCAGTAATTCTGCCACTATCATCATAGAGCAGTGTGTCAGATCTAATGCCTGACTGCGGGAGTCCCTTTATCCAAAATAGAAGACCAGTTACAGGAACATCTAAATTAAGATGATTGCGCAATAACTCATCAGCATTTTTGGAAGTAAAAACTTCATTCTTACTCGTCCTGAGTTCAGCAAATTCCTCATTCCCGCTGAACTCGAATGATCCCTGGCCTAGCGGAGCGATAACACGAAAATTAAAATTCTGTTGATTCTGGATCCATATTAGGCTCGCTGTCCATGCATCATCATCTATTCGAAACGAAATCCTGCCACTGAGTTCCCACTCGCTCAATTCTGCGAGTCTCTGCTGATGCAGTTGCCACTGATCATGTTTAAACTGATCAGATACAGGCGGTTTAGATACACATCCACTTATGACAAGTAAAAATATCAGAGTTGAGTTGAATGTAATACAGCGCAAATCCATGCAAGTAGCTTTCATAATGTTGGGAGATCAGCCCCGGACAATCTGGCCCCGAGTTCTAGAGTGTATGCGGTATTCTTTTGAATCAGGGATTAAACCGCTGTATGACATTCTGTAGCATGAGATTGCCTGGGGTCGCTTTTAATGCGGTCTCCCAGACTTTTTTTGCCTGCTTAGTATTCCCCTTGACCCAGAGAACCTCTCCAAGATGGGCGGCAATCTCCCCATCAGGTCTCAATTCCAATGCCTTTTGCAAATAGTCGATGGCTTCATCCAACTTACCCAATCGAAAGAGTATCCAGCCCTTGCTATCAAGAATGTAATAATCGTTCGGGCTCAGTTCCAGCGCGCGATTAATAAATTTCAGTGCTTCATCATATCGATTGGTCCTATCTGCCAGGGTATAGCCAAGTGCATTCAGAGCCTGTGCGTTATCCGGATCGTGGGTCAGAATCTGTTTCAGATCACTTTCTAAGATATCTAGCCTATCCATTTTTTCTGCCAGCATTGCGCGCGAATACAATAGGTCTTGGTTATAACTGTCACTTATTGCTAGGTTATAAACTTCCATCGCTTCTTGTAACCGGTTTTCTTCTACCAGGATTTCACCTTCAGCCTGGATTAGGATTACCCGCTCCACATCGTTCTGGGTAATGATTGAGTTCAGGTGTTTCCTTGCGCCATCAATCCGATTTTGTTTGGCCAAGATTAAAGCAAGCCTTACCCGTGAATCGAAATAATTTTGTCCTTTCTGCACACCCTGATACCAGATCGCTGCCTGATCTAATTTTTTGCGATCCTCAGCAATACGACCCAGATAATAATTTGCTTCGTTATTGAAACTCCCGCGTTTTGATAATCGGTTGAAATAACCTTCTGCATCGTTCAGCCGGTTTTCTTGAAGATAAAGTAGCCCAAGGGCAAATAATATATCTACATTATTAGGCGCCTGCTCTACGAGGATTTCATATTGCTGTCTTGAATCTTCGTAACGCTTGGAATCCGTTAGTAAACGAGCGTAACTAAGTCTCAGACTAAAATCATCATCACCACGATTTTGTAAAAAACTTTCAACCCAAGTAATTGCTTCGTCTAATTTCTCCTGGCGTCGCTTGATTGTTATGTAACTGATCGCCGCATTGTCATTTTCAGGATCTAGTTTCAGTGTCTTGTCTAACAGCTCGATTGCTCGATCATAATTTCCCAAGATCGTTGCAATACGAGCGAATGCAAACAATACCTTGGGAGAATCTGCGCGTGTCATGACCAGCTTTTCCATTACATCCATGATTAGGTCGTTTTCTGACTCACGCCTCACAAGGTTTGCAATCATCAGTAATTTTTTGTCAACTTCCCCATATGTGTAGTCGAGAATACTTTGTAAATGGAGTAGAGCATCGTCAATATTTTTCTCCCGAATTGCCATAAGGGCGAGGATCTGGTGCGGATCAGGATTACGTGGGTCGAGTTCAACCCAAATTGTTGCGGCTTCTTTTGCTGCTTTATTGTTGCGTGCAAAAACGGCAATCCGCGATGCTCTTTCGACAATTTTTGGATCACGTGTTGTACGTGCAAGATCAAGGTAACTTGAAACTGCAATCTCCAGCTGCCCACGCTGGCCAGCAATTTCGGCTTCCAAGATGCGATAGAGCAGGTCGTCGGTCAGCTCAATTTTAGGCCTGGTAGGCTCTACCCTGATGATTCTAGGTTCAGGCTGTGGTTTTGATTCTGCTGAGTTGGATGACGTCGTCGCATCTTGTCCCGGATTTACACCGGTAGTTGCGCAACCTGCTACCAGTGAAGCGTATAATACGACCTCGAACAGATATCGTGCTTTATATACCCGCAATTTCTGGTTCCTGGCTTATTTTCGCTTAGAATTAAACATAGTGAATTTTTAGTTAAATGGACAGTAAATGCAAACGATAGGTTCATCTGAAAAATGTATATTGAAGGTGAAAATGCGCAGGTTTAAATCTACGATGCGACCGACTGAAACCTGTCAAATATCTGATTATAGGAAGAATTTATTCAAGTCATTGAATTATAGGTATTTTATTTAATTATAATGCTACTGATAACCGCTATTTATTATAAGCACGTGAGCTGACAGACAAAATGACCTTACTGGCACTGGGATTGAACCATACTACTGCTCCTGTGGAGATCCGTGAAAAAGTCGTTTTCACTGGTGAAGTATTGCCTGATGCCTTGATTGAATTGCGGCGCCAAATGGGTATCGATGAAGTCGCTATCTTGTCTACCTGTAATCGGACAGAGATCTATTGCAGTCTAGAAAATGATGCCCAACAATCACTAATAAACTGGTTGTCAAATTTTCACAGTCTGAAGTTCATGGATATTAATCAGTTTTTGTATTCGTATCCCAATGCAAATGCTGTAAAGCATGTGCTGCGAGTTGCTAGCGGACTGGACTCCATGGTGCTGGGTGAACCACAAGTATTAGGTCAGATGAAATCGGCATATAAAACTGCCGTGGATGCCGGCAGTATCGGCCAATTACTTGGTAGGTTGTTCCAACACTCATTTAAAGTAGCCAAAGAAATTAGAAGTAATACCGAAATCGGCAACCACCCGGTATCGATCGCCTTCGCGGCGGTACGGCTTGGGCAGCAGATCTTTGGTGATCTTTCTAACAGAACGTCACTGCTAATTGGGGCCGGCGAAACAATTGAACTCACTGCAAAGTATTTATCCGAAAAAGGTTTACATAGATTAATTATCGCAAATCGTACGCTTGAAAAAGCCCAGCACATTGCAGGTGAATATTCTGGATATGCAATCACTATGGACGATATACCGCAACATCTTGATGAAGCAGATATCGTTATCACCTCTACTGGAAGCTCAGAATTTGTTCTTACATTGGATGTTGTAAAAAACGCCATAACAAAACGAAAGCATAAACCAATTTATATTGTCGATATTGCAGTTCCACGGGACGTCGAACCCGAAGCAGGTGAGCTAGATGACATTTATCTCTATACAGTGGATGATTTGAAGTATGTCATTGAAGAAAATATTCGCAATCGTGAACAAGCTGCAATACATGCTGAGAAAATTATCGACACACAAGTAATAAATTTTATGGACTGGGTAAATTCTCTAAACGCCACGTCTACTATCAAGGCAATTCGTGATCAGGCGGAGTTGACACAACAGGAAGTAGTGAATTTAGCAACAAAACGACTTAAGCAAGGTGAAGAACCTGAGATGGTAATGCAAGAAATGGCTAGGACCCTTACTAACAAACTTATTCATTCGCCCAGTGCACAACTGCGTAACATCAGTGAAGATAGACGAGACGAGCTACTGCGGGTAGCGAGAGAATTATTTAACCTTCCCATGGATTCATCAAATACTGATCACAACTAAGTAGTCTCGCCTGGCTACACAAAGATGATCATTACGATAACTATGCAATTTGTAATCTGAACCCATGTTAAAACAAAGCCTTCAATTTAAGCTGGAGAAATTGGCCGAGAGACAACAGGAAATCCACGCGCTCCTTTCGGATCCAGCTGTTATCAAAAACCAGAATCGTTTTAGGGATCTGAGCCGCGAAGTCTCTGAGGTAACCCCTGTAGTGGAGTGCTATCACAAATACCAGAGCAACCTTGCCTTCATAAAAAATTCTAAGGAACTACTGAACGATGAGGACAAAGATATTCGATTAATGGCAGAAGAAGAGATACATCAAAAGCAGACTAGCCTTAAGGATCTCGAACTTGAACTGCAGAAATTGCTGCTTCCAACTGACCCAGCGGATAACAGCAATTTATTCCTGGAAATTCGTGCCGGCACTGGCGGTGAAGAAGCGGCGTTGTTTGCGGCGGATCTTTTCCGAATGTATTCACGATATGTCGAACTGCGGGGATGGAAAATCGAAGTACACAGTACCGCATGGAGTGATCTGGACGGATACCGCGAGATCATCGCT
This sequence comes from Gammaproteobacteria bacterium, assembly GCA_965226155.1. GTDB lineage: Bacteria > Pseudomonadota > Gammaproteobacteria > Eutrophobiales > Eutrophobiaceae. Next base: position 1,227,604 of record OZ245331.1, on the reverse strand, counting down.
CGTATTGTCGGCGAAGGTGCCTACTCACGCTTAAAATTTGAATCCGGTGTACATCGTGTACAACGTGTGCCTGAAACAGAATCCCAAGGTCGTATTCACACTTCTGCATGCACTTTGGCAATTTTACCTGAGGCTGACGAGATCAGTGAAATTGAGATTAACCCAAATGATTTGCGTATAGATACCTATCGCGCGTCAGGAGCAGGCGGCCAACATGTTAATAAAACCGATTCGGCGATCCGTATTAAACATCTGTCTACTGGAATAGTCGTTGAATGCCAGGATGAACGTTCTCAGCACAAAAATCGTGCTCGTGCCATGTCATTACTAAAAGCGAAATTGTTGAGTACCGAACGAGATAAGCAAGCTGCAGATATGGCTCAAAACAGACGCAACCTTGTCGGAAGTGGAGACAGATCAGAAAGGATCCGCACCTACAACTTTCCTCAAGGCCGAGTTACAGACCACAGAATTAATTTAACTTTATATAAACTTGAAGAATTCATGGATGGTAATCTTGACTCGGTTATTGACACATTAATTAACGAACACAAGGCAGACCAGCTAGCAGCACTGGCAGACTAAAAACCATGCAATCGACTGACACCATAAAATCAGTACTTAATTCAGCCAAGAAACAACTTAACGCAATCGAATCTGCTAGCACTGATTGCGAAGTATTACTGAGTTCGTTATTACAATGCACTCGTGAACACCTCTATTCATACCCAGAGCAAAAATTACCACCCGATTTGGTCTGTGATTTTAATTCGCTGACTAGAAAACGGTCCAAGAAATACCCGGTGTCATACCTAACCGGTATTAAAGAATTTTGGTCAACAAACTACCTGGTTAACAGTAGTACGTTGATACCTCGCCCCGAAACTGAACTATTAGTTGAAAAAGTCTTAGGTCTGATTGATAAGGACAGCCCGGCGGAAATTCTTGATTTAGGGACGGGGTGCGGAGCAATTGCGATTGCACTCGCCAAGGAGAGACCGAACACTAGAATTACTGCAGTCGATATCAGCCCCGAGGCTGTGGAAATGACAAGAGAAAATGCACAGAAGAATAAAATAGAGAACATTTGTTTACTAGTATCAGACTGGTATTCGGAGATTGGTAATAAAACTTTCGATGTCATCGTCAGTAATCCCCCTTATGTAGAGTCCTATGACAATGGATTTACTGAGGGAGAAATCCGCTTTGAGCCTCGAATTGCTTTGGATGGTGGACCTGTAGGGATGAACGCTTTGAATCATATCGTTCCCACTGCGGCAAGATATCTAAACTCGCATGGCTGTTTACTGATCGAACATGGATATAATCAAGGACTCCAGGTCAGAGAGTTATTCAAACAATATCACTACCAGAATATTCGGACCGAAACGGATTATTCTGGGCATGAAAGATTTACTTACGGCGATTATTGGAAGTGAACACTGCTGTCAATAAAACTAGGACGACCGAAATCGTATTCCCTGGCCAAATTACCGATATGGAAAAGGGCACAATACAAGAGCAAATACTGGCAATTGATCCATTATTGGAAATCGAGCTAGATAACCGAATGATAAAACTAGGCTATAATTTAGCTACCGCAAGGTTCAGCCAGATTTGGCAGATCGTATCCAATGCTATTCACTCGAAATCATTCAGCTTTGCCAAAAAATTAATATATTCACTTCAAGCCTACATAGAAGACAACGAACATGATCATTTGAATTTTCCCTGTGGATGGGATGACTATACACAGAGTATTTTTTTTAATTACTACAGCCGTCAAGTAGACAAAAGAAAACATAAAAAACTGATGTGGCAAAAATACGTAAAAGATAATAACAAAAATAAATAATTTACCCGACATGAATGATGATCAGTTATTAAGGTATAGCCGGCAGATTATGCTGCCGGAGATTGATGTAGCTGGCCAGCTCAAGCTGGTAGAATCCACAGTGCTTTTGGTTGGTTTGGGAGGATTGGGTTCTGCTATATCGATTTATCTAACCGCGGCGGGGGTAGGCCATCTCATACTCGTTGATTACGACAAAGTAGACCTTTCAAATCTTCAAAGACAAATTGTACATACAACAAGCGACATCGGCAGGCTAAAAGTAGAATCTGCACATGATCGATTGCTAGCACTAAATCCAGATGTAAGGCTATCACTTATCGACAAAGCGATTGAAATTGACAGTCTTACCGAAAATGCCCGTCGTGCCGATGTAATAATCGATGCAACTGATAATTTTAAAACACGTTTTATGATAAACGAGGCGAGTGTAGCAACACTAACACCGCTGGTATCAGGTGCAGCAATCCGGTTTGAAGCTCAGGTTAGCGTGTTTGATCCACGTGATTCAGAATCTCCGTGTTATCGCTGCCTATATGGAGAAGACAACCAAGTTGATGAAACATGTACTATGAATGGTGTTTTATCACCACTACTTGGTATCGTTGGAAGCATCCAAGCAACCGAAGCAATGAAACTCATCATGGGGCTCGGTAAAACTCTACAAGGAGAATTACTTTTAGTAGATGTATTGACTATGGAAATGCGTAAGGCAAAACTTCGAAAAGATCCAGAATGCCCTGTATGCGGTATAAAGGCATAACAGTAATCCCTGTTCATAAATAGAATTAACTGCACTATAAAGTACAAATAGCATGAATTTTTACAGCTTAGCTTCGGTATTGTTTTTGACCTTATATGCCGTGCATGTCCCCGCCCAAGATCTACCTGATGAATTCGAAGAAGTCTACCGGTCGTATGAAGAAGCCTTTAACAATAATGATTTGGAAGTCGCACAAACTCTAGCGAAGCAAGCCATGAATATGGCGGTAACAAGTATCGGCGAGGATCATGACAAATCTGCCATTTTGATGATTAATCTTGGACACGTACTGGTCCTTTCTGGAAAAGCCGATGAAGCAGAAAGCTACCTAAGCCGAGCTGAGGAAATAATAGTTGAAAAGTTTGGTATTAATCATGAATCGCTTATTACGGTACACGGAGATCTTGCCGCGATATATGCAAACAAGGGAGACGTTGAAAACACACGCCGTGCATTGATTAAGGCGATTAATCTTCGAAAATTGCGCAGGGGCGCAGATGATCCCAAGATCATAAATCTATTAAGGTCACAAGCCCAGATTGATGTGGCGGAAAACAAATTTGATTCGGCTGGAGATTTATTGATTCAAGCAATCGGTATCGTCGAAAAAAATTATGGTGCAAATGATCCAAGTGCAACAACGATAATCATCTCACTCGGCGATATCGCCTTCAATAAAAATGATTTTACGGATGCCGAAAATCTTTACCAACAGGCGCTGAAACTTTTCGAGGAAAAACTGGATGAGAATGATCCGCGGATCGTATCTCTTCACGCAAAACTTGCTGAATTCTATATAACTCAACAAAACGATAAGTATTCAGATCACGCTGACAAGGTTATCGCTCTAATAAAGACCGAAGAGACTGCTGCACAACCCTTGTTCATTATTAAACCATTACTTCCCTCTTTAGATGATGAACAACTTCAGGGAACGATTTTATTTGAGTTCAATGTTACAAATACCGGTAAAGTAACAAATCCAAAAATTATTGAGTCAATACCAGTTAATACTTTTGACAAAGCTGCTCTGGATACTGTATCAAAATGGCGCTTCCTGCCAAAGAACGAAAACGGAAACCGGGTTGCCCAGCCTGGCACTCGTGCCCGTATAACTATCCGGGGAAATAATATTCAGGTCCATTTTGGTGAAATGGATAACCCTTAAGATCTAAGGTTTGTGCTAGTCTATTCGTTTACGCCTTTACCCGTCGGCGTCTATTTCTTTCTGCAATGCACGGCGCTTAAACCATGCCCACCACCCGCTTATCGATAAGGCTAGAAAAATTATCACAGCGAGATCCATAATCCATATTCCGTATTTACCAAGTAAGCGACCGCTATGCATATCAACAATGACTCTTTCAACAGGGAGTCCGTTGCCTCGATATTTTCCTAACAATTCTGTTTGCAATTCTACGGGCAACTCAGTGTTAGCGGACCAGCTAATGTTATCCTCCTCGGTTGTTCGCCACTCGAACAAATCTAAATCCGCCACATATAAACCCTGTGAAGTTTTTATGATTACCCTGTCATCTGAGTTGAGACTGATAGAAAGCAGGCCCTGAGGCAAACCCTGTAGAGAGGATAGTCTTTCGATCAATTCTCCCTCCGCTGTTAGTAGAAACAAGCTGTTATCAAATGCAATAACAAATTCATTATCGACTTGAATAACCCCTCGTAATTCTTCCTCGTTTCCTGGCAATTCCATGTTATCAAGATACAACTGCCCATCAATTTGAGTGAAGATATGATCATCAATTGCATATGAGCGAGGAGGGTTTTTAGGTGAAATATTGTACCAACTCAGCAACCAATTACTATCTGCAAATTTCTCCTGTAGATTTAAATCTAACGTGTGTATCAACATTACACCCGTTATCGAGAGAATGATGATGAAGATAGTGGCGATTGCACCCAACCACTTATGCCAAATTACAAGGTCCAGTAACTTCATTCCTGATCCATAACTTGTTTATGAAATAACAACGCCAACTTCGCCAATTTTATCATTGCATTTACCGATAGTGTTGCGCCTGAAATACCGTCGATATCAACATCAAGCTCAACACCTTGTACAAGCATGGCATTGTTAAATTGATTAGTAAAAAAAGGATGCCTGATTTCCCAACCACGTGTTTCGCGAAATATCAAAACCCGGATAAGTTCGATTTGGTTATCCCTAATGACTACCCCCGTGGTAATTGGCTGATCTTTACCAACCTCATCTATGATCCAAGCAGTTCGACCATCACTCTTCCAGTAACTAACCCGCAATACGGCTAGGTCATGGCCGAGAATTTCATTGATTTGTGGCGTCAGTTCCTTCCTGATCCATAGTTTGTGTGGATCAGGCGGATTTTCATTGAATACTTCATTCAGAAATTCTACAGGCTCCTGATATATGCCCCGCGCATAAGTTATATCAACAACCGGAACGGCGAGTATGAAAACGGATAAAATTAATTTGACTGAATTCATTTGTTTAAAAACGGGTGCCGGCACATTATCTGTAAACCCATCATCGTGTTTTAAAGACCATCTTAAAATTGATAACCGACTCCAAGGTTGATTCCATCTAACACTCTGTCCACAGTTCTGTCGGCATCTTCCCACTGGAAATCAACTTTAAAAGCGAGATTACTATGAGGCCACCAGTTTAAACCTGCGACAAATTGACCGAACTCTTCGTATCGATGCGACCCGGCAATCTGGTTTCGTTCGTCCCACATACTGTATCGAGTAAAAACACCGAAATCATTCCATCGTTGATTCCCCGCTTTGAATCGATAAGACGGTTCGATATACCATCCAGAAAGATTATTGGCATTGACTACCGCTGGGTCCAGACCAGCATCATTGCCGAGGTCCCAACGGGCATAAAGCGCACGCAGACCAAAGCCACTATGATGTTTCCAATCAACATGGCCTTCTAACAATGATGCACTGATATCGAAAGCATCTGCAGTCCCGGTGATGTCAGCCTGATATTGTGCTGATACGCCGACTTCCAACCCTGGAATTCCGGTATAGCGAATACGACCCGTCGTTGCTAGATCCTGGTCATCAGCCTCTGCTACTTTCAGTCGGCCGCTACGGGGGCGAAAGGCAGAACTCCCAGTGACCGGTACCACCAAGCCACTGTGTAATACAAAATCGTAATTCCATCCTGGAGCTATTTCACCATTCAGGCCTATACCGGCCTCCCACCAGGTAGCGGGAATAATTTCCGATTCGACTCGGTTTCTTTCAACCCCGTAAAAGGTATTCGGTTCATGTGTAGGGTTAAGTATTCCTATGGGTAGGATGTCCAAACCTGCGCGTATCCGGTGTTGTTGATTCAAGTCTAGTTCAATCCAAGCCTGCTCCAGTTCCACTTCACCCGGGGTACTCTCTCCAGCAAGTGAATGTTCGAGTTCTAGCTCAGAAAAGAATCTGACATCATCTGAAAATTCGTGTCCAAAGTATAAAACAAACCGGTGAAAATCAGCCCTGTTGACGGAATCATCACCGTCCGCTGTGGCGTCATCATTCAGATTGTTATAGTGCAATTCACCATAGCCACCTTTGGATGTACGATCACCACCTGTAATTTTTTTACTCTCTATAGACACGGCCTCAATCGCATCTGCAGTCGTCTCTACAGCTAGCAGTGCTTCATCTAATTTCTTTTGTGTTTCATCAAGCTTCGTTTGTAGCGTATCGATGGTCTTTTGATGTTGCTGAACGATTTGCCATATCTCTTCATGTGTCGGTGTTTGCGCAGACAAAGTCGAGCATATGCCCAGGACGGTGATGAAAACAAAAATTTTTGATCGCGGATTAACTACACAAAACATACTGGATTCCTTTTATTAAAATGGATGAGTAAAGATTAACTGATGAAAGCGAAAATATAATCTAAATGAGAATCATTATCAATAATGATTTATGATATTAAGTATAACATTTTGAGGATCAGGAAATGAGCTTAGGACAAAAAATCAGTGCAAGTAAGCACTTGCATTAGTGGACGGACTTAGACTGCTTGGATCAGGCAGCTTGCGGTGTGGCCGCTTGCTGGAGACACTGCTTTACGGAATCAAGGCATGAACCACAGCAACGTGCGACCATCAGCTTCTCTCTGAGTTGCCCGACAGACTGCGCGCCCCCTTCAATAGCTTGTTGAACTTGTTTTTCAGTTACCGCGTTGCAAGCACATATATACATTTTGTTTTCATATATCCTAGACAATTAATTCTATTGACAATCATAATACAAATGAGAATTATTAACAACTAGAATATCGTATCTATTTTTATGTGACATCGTTCACAATGCATTTCTTTTTAAATCAAAGACTTGAGAACATTCCGGGTTAGTATAAACTGACATTATGACTAACCCCTTACTTAAAGCAGATGACCTCCCGTCATTCAGCAAAATCAAACCAGAACACGTGGTGCCAGCGGTTGATGCAATCCTGGCTGATAACCGCCGACAGTTACTGGAAATTTTGAAAAGCACCCAGCCCTTTACCTGGGGTAACCTAGTATATCCATTGCAGGAACAGGAAGATCGATTAAACAAAGCCTGGTCGCCAGTTAGTCATCTGCATTCAGTTGCAGAGAACGATGCGCTGCGCAGTGTTTATAACGAATGCCTAGAGAAATTAACTGACTACTCTACCGAAGTTGGACAAAACCATGACTTGTATTTAGCGTACAAGCAGATTGCAGAAAGCGAACAGTTTACGAATCTAGACTACGCCCAAATAAAAATTATTGATAATGCACTTCGCGATTTCAAACTGTCTGGAGTTGCCCTCAACCCAGAGGAAAAAGCAGAATTTAAAAAGATACAGCAGGACCTCTCAAGAGCGCAGACAAAATTTGAGGAAAATGTACTCGACGCCACTCGCGCCTGGTCATTAGTAATTTCCGACAAGGAAAGGTTGTCAGGAATACCTGAAGCAATTATCTCACTTGCCGCGAATAATGCACAAGAGCAGGAGCAGGATGGCTGGATGTTTACCCTCGACTTCCCGTGTTATCTCCCTGTCATGCAGTACGCCTCAGATCAATCCCTGCGCAAGCAAATGTACGAAGCCTATGTCACACGCGCATCAAGCAAAGGCCCCGGAAACCACGAATTTGATAACAGCTTTAGCATGGAACAAATCCTTGCGCTGAGAACAAAAAAAGCAAATATGCTCGGCTTTGAAAATTATGCTGACTATTCGCTTGCTCGCAAAATGGCAAAATCACCGGATGAAGTTTTATCATTTCTTTCGGGTTTGGCACAGAAATCCTATCCCGTTGCAAAAGCCGAGTTTAATGAATTAACCGAATTTTCCAGAGACCAATTCCAGGTCACGACACTTAATGCCTGGGATGTCGCTTACTTTTCAGAGAAACTCAGAAAATATAAATTTGATATTAGTCAGGAACAACTAAAACCGTACTTTCCTGTGAAAAATGTATTAGCCGGATTATTCTTTTTGGTAAATAAATTGTACGGATTGAATATTGTCGAAAAAAATAAAATCGACGGCTGGCATTCTGACGTTAGGCTTTTTGAAATTTATGATATTGCCGGAGATCACCGCGGCAGCTTTTACATAGACCTCTATGCGAGACCTCATAAACGTGGTGGAGCATGGATGGACGAATGTAGAGTAAGAAAGAAAAACGGATCAGTACTACAAATCCCAGTTGCTTATCTCACTTGCAACTTCACACCACCCATAGGTGAGGAACCTTCCTTATTAACACATGATGAAGTATCGACTCTCTTTCATGAGTTCGGACACGGCCTTCATCATCTGCTAACCCGGATCGACTATCCTGCAGTCTCCGGGATAAACGGTGTCCCTTGGGACGCCGTAGAATTACCAAGTCAATTTATGGAGAACTGGTGCTGGGAACGTCCACTACTCGATATCATGGGTAAACACTTCAAGACCGGCGAAATCCTTCCAGACAAATTATTTAATAAGATGATCCAGGCAAAAAATTTCCAGAGTGGGATGCAGATGGTCAGGCAGCTCGAATTTGCATTATTTGATTTTCAACTTCACTATAATTGCAATGATTATCGTCAGGACGTAATACAAAAACTACTTGATGAGATTCGTTCTGAAATCTCAGTATTGATACCGCCTGAATACAATCGATTTCAACACAGTTTTACCCATATTTTTGCAGGCGGTTATGCAGCTGGTTATTATAGCTATAAATGGGCAGAAGTATTATCGGCCGATGCATACTCGAAATTTGAAGAAAAAGGCGTATTCGATCGTGAAACTGGTGAATTATTCCTTCATACTATTCTCGAACAAGGCGGAGCGTGTGACCCGATGGATCTATTCGTGGAATTCCGTGGACGCGAGCCTAGTATTGAATCACTGTTAAGGCATGCTGGAATTGAGCCACAACCACCTTCGGTAATATAAATATGATCAACCGCTTTCTAACCAGCATTTTTTTTCTCATCTTAGTTGCAATATCTATTTCAGCAACAGCTGAAACCCAGTACGTAACTGATCAGCTAAAGGTTGGGCTTCATACAAATAAGTCCGTTAACAGTCCCATTATTAAAATCATAACCACCGGCACCCCTCTGGAAATAATCAAGGTTGAAAACAATGTTTCCTTCGTAAAGGAGCCAGGGGGAGCAAGTGGCTGGATAGACAACAGCTATCTGGTAAAACAGGGGCTTCCCGCTACAACCAAGAATGCAGAAGCCAGGATTAAGGCGCTGGAAGAATCCTTGTCCAAAGCTAAACAACAAAACCCAGCTGGAGTAAATGCAACTCTCACACAACTTCAAAACGAAAATACTGATCTCGAACAGCAATACAAATCCGAGAAGGTCAGAACTGGGGAACTACAAGTTGAATTATTAGAACTGCAAAAACGACGGGGAGACGGAGGCAGTAATGATTCCTTGTACGAAAAGATTGACCAGCTATCTCGCCAAAACAAGCAACTTGAAGTACAACTCGCCCAAATACTTGAAGGTTCAGGCCTCGAGGATTGGGAAATCACTCTTGATGACTTGATAGAAGATGAGCCATTTAACTGGCGTAATCTGTTAATTTTTCTGTCGATAGCGCTAATGGCAGGAATGGTACTAGGCATTTACCTGATGGATGTCATAAACAGACGAAGACACAGTGGGTTCAGAGTATAGGCTAGGCGACGAAGTTACCTTGATTAGCTATGCTTAAGATTGCAACGTGGAATGTCAATTCACTGCGAGTACGTAAATCACATGTCATTGATTGGATAAAATCAGAAAGCCCTGATGTCCTCGCACTACAAGAATTAAAACTGCCAGATGAATCTTTCCCGATATCAGAATTTACAGACATTGGTTATCAATCCGTTTTTTCAGGCCAAAAAACGTATAACGGTGTTGCTATTCTCACCAAGAAGCAAGCCAACATAATCGCCACGGGTTTTCCCAACTATCAAGACCCGCAACGGAGAATATTATGTGTGCAATATGGCCAACTGTGTGTGCTCAATTTATACGTACCAAACGGCTCTGAAGTTGGTTCGGAAAAATATCAATACAAGCTAGAATGGTTATCACATCTGCATTCCTATTTAGTACAACTTATAAAGCAACACAAATTCTGCATCCTGCTTGGGGACCTCAATATCGCACCCGCAGACGAGGACGTACATGATCCAGCTGAATGGGAAGGAAAAATTCTATGCGGCGAACTCGAAAGAGAGTCCTATTTCAAGCTGATTGAGGCTGGGATGACAGATTGCTTCAGGATATTTAACCAAGAGGCTGGTCATTTCTCCTGGTGGGATTATCGTGCAGCTGCATTTCGCCGCAACCGGGGTCTCAGAATTGACCATATCCTGGCTTCAGACGAATTGGCTAAGTTGTGCCTATCTTGTCAAATTGACAAAGCACCGAGGAAACTCGAACGCCCCTCAGACCATGTTCCCGTATTTGCAGAATTCGACCTTTAACAAGCTAAGATTGTGGGCATGGCTATTTAGACTAGGACTGATGTTGCACGTGCAAGAATAATCACATACACTTCTTGGCCCCTAAAATTAGGGATTCGAGAGTATAGAGAAAGCATCATGAAAGCAGACATACATCCCCAATACAGCGAAGTCGCCGTAACCTGCAGTTGCGGTAATTCGTTTAATACCAAATCAACGTTTGGTGAAAAGAATCTCCACATCGAGGTTTGCTCTGATTGCCATCCGTTTTACACGGGCAAACAGAAAATACTCGATACAGCTGGCCGGGTTGACAAGTTCCGACGTAAATATGGCATTCAGTCATAAATTCACTTAATTAATACGGATCACTCGCTCAAAAACGCCCTATCCGGGCGTTTTTTGCTTAGGCAGCAACAAACTTTGATCTGCTATTCGTACGATAAAATTATGAACTATGGGGGCTCCCGCGACGACGGATTTGAATGGATGTTAGCTAGTATCTTTAATGAATTTTCTAGAAATTAATTCTTAACTATGTGCTGTGAAAAGAGTTCGTTTTTTATCCACAAATTTTGTGGGTATCTCTGTGGATGAAATGAGCAGACCGAGCTGAGAATGGCTTGCATATTACGTTTGAAACAAATTTGTTAAAATTTATACATCAAAATAAATAGTATAAATAACAAATAGATATACCTACTTCTGTGGGTTTCAGGGGTGTCTCATCGAAAAATATCGGGAAATCATCCAAAGTCCGGCACCATCTGTGAATAAACCTCGCATCACTTCTCCTTTTGCTGGAACAAAACGCCGTTACTGTTGTCATAATAATACACCCCAAGATAACCCGTTCTACCCTTAAGGACGGGCATCCGACCCGGTTCCCCCAAACCGGGTTATTCTGGCCTCGGCGTACAAATCTCTCCCCAGACCAAAGCCGGGGCCAACCTTTTTCTCTCTAGATTTACTTAAACAACCATTCATCCAGCGCTGCTATAAGCTCACTAATTCCGGTTTTACGGGTGGCTGAAAATAACTGTACCGATCCGGATTTTGCCGCCGGACGTTTCCACCGGTCTAGAGCCTTTTCCCTTGCGCCAAAGGCCAGCTTATCAGCCTTATTAACCAACAGATGGACTGGAATTTCCACTGTCTCGCACCAGTTCAGAATAGTCAGCTCCTGCTCAGTAATATCACGTCGAATATCCACAATGAGTACCAGTCCGGCTAGGGACTGACGTAAATTAAAATAGCCATTAATCAATTCTGACCATTGCGCTTTCAGTTGCTTGGGAACTTTTGCATAGCCATATCCTGGCAGATCGACCAACCGTACATCGTCATTTATCAGGAAATAATTTAATTGTTGAGTCCTGCCAGGAAGTTTACTGGTTCTTGCCAAGGCTCTTCTGCCTGTAATTGCATTTATCACACTGGATTTACCGACATTTGACCTACCAAAAAACGCCACTTCATGTCCAGTATCATCCGGCAATTGATCCAGTGTGTGAGCACTCAGGAGATAAGTCGCTTCCCGGTAAGGATCATCTGACATAGGAAGGCGTAAAACCAGCAACTATTTGAAATTTACGCCAGATATTCATCCATTTTTTCTGAATTATTAGGTAATATGTCATGATTACAATATCTGGCAAACCTGAGTAATTAATAAATAACAAAGGATACACCGAATGGTAAACAATTACGTATGCGCCTTTAGTCTTGTAATATTTTGGGTCTCGAACCAAATTAGTGCTGCAGGTGATCCATTAGCAGGCGAGCAGAAGATACAAACATGTGCCGTATGTCATGGTCCAAATGGAAACAGCACTAATTCCGTTTGGCCTAGTCTTGCTGCACAGCACGAAGAATATAACTTTAAACAACTGTTGGAATTCAAGTCCGGTGTTAGGAAGAATGATCAGATGACACCCATGGCAATGCCCTTGAGTGAACAGGATATGGCTGACATTTCGGCCTATTATGCATTACAAGAATTAACAACTGATTCTCAAGTACCCGGAACTGTTGAATATAAAGTGGTAGAACTGGGTGAGCGAATATACCGTGCAGGCGATGCCACATCCGGCCTACCCGCATGTATGGCGTGCCATGGTCCAAGCGCTGCGGGTAATCCAGCGGCACTCTTCCCACTATTAAGCGGTCAATACGCGGACTATACCGCTACTCAATTAAAAACGTTTAAATCAGAAACCCGCGACAATGACGTCAACAAGGTTATGCGGGATATCGCCATTAAGATGACAAACGAGGGAATAGAAGCTGTATCCTTATATATTCAGGGATTATATTAGCAGTAACGTTAATTTAGTGTGAGTTCAGGAACACTACGCACATTTTCCTATCTAAAGTATTAAATTCACAGTACGGCAAAAACTATCAGGACTATCTGAGAAGGACTACCTTTATGACAAAAACAATTAAAGTGCTGGCGACACTGTTTTTCACAGTATTCTTATCTACTCAAATTAGCGCTCAAGAACATGAAGGCAAGTTTCAATTAATCCAACCGAATCAACCCACACAAACTGGTGACAAAATCGAGGTCATAGAAGTGTTCTGGTACGGATGCCCGCATTGTTATGCTTTCGAACCTTACATTGATAAATGGCTCGAGACTAAAGCTGATGACGTTGAGTTCATACGCATTCCGGGTGTTCTTAACCAGAGTTGGATTCCCCAAGCCAAGGCATATTTTGTTGCAGAAAAACTAGGTGTCGTAGACAAAATCCATAACCCATTGTTTGATGCAATTCATAAGGATGAAAAACCGCTATACACTGAGGCCGAACTCGAAAAATTTTTTACTAGTCACGGTGTCAGCAAAGACGAGTTCAGAAAAATTTTCAATTCTAACGAATTAGATATAAAGATTAGACAGGCCTATTTCACTGCCCGTAATTACAAACTGACTGGCGTACCTTCCGTGATGGTAAACGGCAAATATTTGTCAACAGCAACGTTGGCTAAATCGTTTGATAATTTAATAGCGATTATCGATTATTTAGTTGAGCAAGAGCGCAAAACTGGTAATTGACACTTCTGTAAGATTTATGAACTGACTCAGAACTCCAAATAATGGAGAAGGGCCATATTTATTAAACTTTTGACATTGGTCAGGTCGCGTGTTTTCAAAATATACCCATTGCAACCTAAATCTTCGGCTGTCTTTCGATCTTATTCCGACTCAGAACTTGTCAATATAATTATCGGATTTTTAAATCCTTTGCTTCGTAGAGTTTGTGTAGCATCAAAACCATTCATGTTTGGCATATTGATATCCATTAAGATCAGATCTGGGGATTGTTCTAAGCCTATGCGGACAGCTTCCTCACCATCACTCGCTATTACCAATTGATAATCAGAATCAGAGAGCTTAATTTTAATTAACTCTACAATTTCTGGGTCGTCATCTGTTAATAAAATGGATTTCATTGGCGGCTACTTTACTATAGTTACATCAGTAATGCTTATCACATTCGCACTACTACTCTACGGGTTTCATGAATTTCATTGTAAATCGATCTGATTCGCCGATGGCAGTGTACTTATCCCGATCCTCATCCCCTAACCTATATATTGGCGGCAGTGTCCAAACACCACGAGGGTAATCTTTGGTATCTTTGGGATTGGAGTTGATCTCAGATTTGCCTAGGAATTTGAATCCGGCGGATTCAATAAGCTTTATTGCGTACTCTTCACTAACATAAGCAACGCCTCTCGTTTCCGGCGATGGCATCCCAGGATCAGCCCTGTGTTCCACTACCCCAAGGATACCGCCAGGTTTCAATGCATTATACATTTCAACGAAGACATCCCGACCAAGGCCATCCCACTGCCAATTATGAATATTGCGGAAAGTCAGCACCATATCTGCGCTACTGGCAGGTGCCACTTCATATCTGCCTGGTGCTACTGCCGTCGTGATAACTTTGTCATAAATATCTGGACGTTCGTCTAATAATTTCTTCAAGGCAATATTTTGACGTATGCGCCCTGCATTTTTTGAATCAGGGTCTTGGCCAGCCGCATAAAGTTTGCCATTGTCTCGCAGAAAAGGCGCCAGTATCGAAGTATACCAACCACTTCCGGGTGTGATCTCTATGACTGTCATATTATTGCTGATGCCCAAAAATACTAAGGTTTCTACAGGATGCCGATGAACATTTCTTGCAATTTGTTTATCCGTTCGATGTTTACCATTGGCAATTTCTAATAACCGGGCGGCAGATGTGTCAGCGGCCCAGCTGATTACCGGCAACAATAGGCAAACGGCCAGCAACCCTAAATTTCTTAGGGCGTCTCTCCATAATCGATAGTTAAATGAAGTCACCTTCACCTCCTAATAGTGGTTGCACTGATTTTTTAAATTAGCCATTAATGTATAAATTACTCTTGTGCTGATAGAACAAAACAGATAGAAATGCGGTATAGTTATATAAATTTCCTAATTGATATTTCGTGAATTCAATTTGTAAGTGCAACTCAATTAGGTGGCACGAACGGCAAGCTGCGGTAGCATCCTTACCTTTCGTTCCAGCAAGAAAGAGAGGCACAGATGAGACACTACACACAGCTTACCGAGCATCAACGTTACCAGATTTACGCCCTGATGAAAGCAGGACATACACAAACGGAGATAGCCGCCTTGATAGGCGTGCATAAATCTACTATTAGCCGTGAACTCAGACGCAACCGTGGTTTGAGAGGCTATCGACCCCGCCAAGCTCAGTTGCTCCAGCAAGCGCGTCGAGAAGCCAGCCAACAACAGCGACTCACCACGACCTTGTGGGAGCGAGTAGAGGTCTGGCTGCGGGACGAATGGAGTCCTGAGCAAATCAGTGAACGGTTGCATAAACGAGAAGGTATCACTCTGAGTCATGAATGGATATATCACTACATATACCAGGACAAGGCAGACGGCGGTGACTGGGAAGTGGACACCGTCATCGGCAAAGGCCATCGACAGGCGCTGGTCACCTTGAGCGAGCGCAAGTCGATGTACACCTTGATTTGAACAGGTGAAACGACGAACTGCCTCTGCCGTCAGGCAAGCTATCGTGCGATTGTTGTCTAATATGAAAGTGTCGGTTCACACGATCACCTCGGATAATGGAAAAGAATTTGCTGAGCATGAGGTTATTGCTCAACAATTGAACGCGGGGTTCTATTTTGCACATCCTTATGCCTCCTGGGAACGGGGTTTAAATGAAAATATCAATGGTCTCATTCGACAGTACTTCCCAAAGAAAATGGACTCCAGCACGATTACACAAAAGCAGTTAAACTTGGTCATGAAAAAACTCAATCACCGTCCCAGAAAAACACTTAATTCAAAAACACCACAGGAAGTCTTTTTTAACATCAACGTTGCACTTCAAAGTTGAATCCGCGTTTTCTAAATACGACGAAATATAAATAAAAACTTAAAGAGAATAGACGATTATGCTATCTGATCAAACTCAATCATTTCTACTGTCTACTTTAGAATTTATGGCAGTGCTTTTTATTTTCGTCGTTGGGGCAAGTCTTTTGGCCGTTATAGTTATATTTATATTAGATGTTACACAAACGAAACAAGCGATTCGACGAAATTATCCTGTAATAGGTCATTTTCGATATATCTTCGAGCATTTGGGCGAATTCTTTCGCCAATACTTTTTTGCTCAGGATCGTGAAGAAATGCCATTCAATCGGGCGCAACGTTCATGGGCGTATAGAGCAGCAAAAAACATTGATAATACTATTGCATTCGGATCATCGAGAGACCTGACGCCAACTGGAACTGTCCTTTTCGTTAATTGCCCATTTCCAACATTGGGAAATGATATAGTTGAGCCCAGCCCCATCACGATCGGGATGTGTTGTGAGAACCCTTATACGACGTCATCTCTGTTCAATATATCTGGCATGAGTTTTGGCGCTATATCAAAACCCGCCGTCCTTGCACTATCGAATGGCGCGCGCAAGGCAGGTTGTTGGATGAACACAGGCGAAGGTGGTCTGTCACAGTATCATCTAGAAGGAGGGGCAGACATTATTTTCCAAATTGGTACGGCTAAATATGGCGTGCGTGATAAAGAAGGGACTCTCTGCGATGATAAATTGCGCGAAGTTGCGAGTCACAATCAAGTCAAGATGTTCGAAATAAAAATGAGCCAGGGCGCTAAACCCGGTAAGGGTGGAATATTACCAGGCGGCAAAGTCACTGCTGAAATTGCCAAAATTCGTGGCATCCCAATTGGTGGTGATTCAATTAGTCCTAACGGCCATCCAGAAATTAACAATGTCACTAAATTACTTGATTTCATACAACATGTAAGGGAAGTCACTGGGAAGCCTGTAGGCATGAAGGCTGTCATTGGTGCTTATGGATGGCTTGATAGTCTGTTTAAAGAAATTCAGGAAAGAGGAATCGAAAGCGCACCGGATTTTATCACTATAGACAGTGCTGACGGTGGCACAGGCGCGGCACCGATGCCGCTTATGGATGATATGGGCTTACCATTAAAAGAAAGTCTACCGTTGGTCATTGATAAGTTACATGCTTATGGACTCAGGGAACGAACAAAAGTAATTGCTTCTGGCAAACTCATCACACCGACAAATGTCGCATGGGCTTTATGTATTGGGGCGGATTTTATTAACTCAGCTAGGGGCTTTATGTTTGCGCTGGGATGTATACAAGCACTTCAGTGTAATAAGAATACATGCCCAACAGGGATAACAACGCACAGTAAAAAATTACAAAAGGGCCTAGACTCAGTCCAAAAATCAGAACGTGTCTACAATTATGCAAAAAATATGATCAAGGAAGTAGGTACTATTGCACATTCTTGTGGGGTCAAAGAACCACGTCAGTTAAGGCGTTACCATGCAAGGATAGTCATGGCTAACGGCCTTTCCATCGCACTCGATGAACTGCATCCTATAGCAAGCAGCTAATACTCTCTGATCAATAGCCCTACTTTTAGATCTTTTAATACTTGGGAGAAATAATTATGGTAAATATTGTAGACAATAATAAGTATGTCTTGCTTTTTGGCCGCGTCCTGTTGGTGTGGGCTTATATTAATTTTATTTTTAATTTCAACCCACTTATCGGACCTGTTGTCCCCATTGAAATGGCCGCAGAAAAGGTGTCCCCGCTTTATTAGTTTGGATAGCATTAACAGTTAAGTTGTTTTCAGGACTTGCTATTATAATTGGCTTCCAAACCAGGTTTGCTACATTTTGCCTGATCATTTTTACAATATGCACTGCATTTATTTTTAATTTGCAAACCGGCATTTTTCTTAAGGAAATTTCTATGATTGGAGGCTTACTAATTCTCTTAGCTGTAGGGCCAGGTGAATTGAGTTTGGGGGGACGCAAAAAATCCTAGGACTAGTGTCTGCTTTGTGCCAAAAGTGGACATTCAGAGCTGACAACAAGCTCACAGTTTTTAGCGTTAATTGTCTAACTTCGTTGTGATAAACTTCCCATAAGAGTATTTAACAGTATTACAACTATAAACCATGGTTATATACTTTACCGTATGAATGAAGGACAAATAAAATATAAAATCTTCCTAATGCAAGCGGTGGATTGGTTACTATTTATCGCCGTAATATCCGTTGGGATATATGCTATTCTCTATGCCGAAAACCGTAACCTCATGGGACTTGCCGCTATTATAGGATTGTTTCTAGTGAACAGGTCAGGGAACTTTACTACTGTTAAAATTGCCAAGTTGCGCGTGGACCTGGAGAAGCAACAGAGACTAAGTAATAAATAAAAAACGGCAATGCTCTCACTTCTAAGAATTATTGAATATATCTAAGGCTTATGTATCGAATGTCCGCTTTGGGTCGATAGCGGACATTACATTTGTTATTATGCTATTTAATTAATATCAATAATGAAGGTGTGGCAGAATGAAAGCACTCAAGAGATCCGCCAGTAATGGTATTGGACTTGTCAAAGTTCTGGTTATACTCGGCTGCATTGGACTGGTATTTTATCTTTACAACGGCAGAAAGGCAGCTGTTGAAGAAGAACGACAAGCGGCAGCGGAGGCCAATGCCCAACAGCAAAGTGAGGCAATGCTTAAACAGGTACAGGATAATATGGCAAATCAAATGTTGGAGTCAGCCATACAATCTAAATATGGCGGCGGAGCGAATCTTGACCCCGAGATAAAAAAGCAACTGGAGCAAGGCCAGCAGTTCAATAACACAAATTACTAATAGGTGTTAAATACCCACATCATCTGCGTTACCAGAGACACCATCTGGTCCACGGGAATGCACAAAGATCTTGTATTCCTGCCCCCATGGCGTCTCTTTATCCAATTCCAGCCGGTACTCATAAATATTACCCCATTCATCAGTTATTTCAGCTTGCGACAGATAACCGCTGTCTACCAATAACTGCAGCCCTTCTTCATTTGTTGGCGGGTCGCCTCCCTCCACCAGATAAACATTCAAATTCGTTCTAATCGAATGTAATTTACTTTTTACGTTGGTACGCTGAACATTTTCTGCAATGGCGGGATTAAATGCGGCGATCCTTTCACTTGATTGTAGCTTATCTGTTTTTTCTTGATCGTTTGAATTTCCGACCGTTTCCTGGCCATTATCTGTTCCTGAAAATAGTATAAATCCGATAACAGGAATGGTGATCAGTAACATCACTGCAATTTTGGCTGTCAAGGATCTGTTATTTTCAGACTCAGCTGATTTCTTATCAGCATAATTAACAGCAGCATTCAAAACCTTCTCGATAATAACACCACATTTGCTACATACCTCTGCCAGATCTTGAAAGGTCCCACAGCTAGGACAGATCATATTTGTACTACCAGCCATGCTCACCTCCATAGTTCTTTAACTGTATATGTGGAGTCAGGTCTTTATTCTTAAAAATTAACTTTTTAAATCCAGAATATTTTAAGATTCTGGGCCATCTCCCTATCCCCTATCAATGCCTTTTAGCGACCTGCCAGACTTAATTTTAGCTCAGTGTGGGGTAGAAATTACATTTATATATGAGGCATAGCTATGAAATGGCTGATTTAGCGAATGTCTGCTTTGGGTCGAAAGCGGGCATTCCTATCAGAGGCAATATTTGGAATTTAAATCAAGCACACGATTTTTATAAAACACTGCTACGCCACCACCGCGGTGTTCTTTATTATCTAAAAACTCAAATTACCTTCAGGTCCTATTAAAGTCTCAAACATTAAGAGTAACTTGTTTATCTGCACAACGGCCAGACTTGGTGCCATTTTTGACATTTAAATTGGTCTTCACATTGACGTAATTGAGCGCCATATTCCCGTGCTGTTGTATCCACACGATCAGCTATCATCAATAGATCGGATTTTTTTCGGTAGCTCCCGCGTTTATATCCACCATGTCCTTCATGATAAGCAAGATAAAGCTGCTTTGGATCCCATTTTGAAATGCCGAGCAACTTGTTACTCTTGTTGTTATACCAGCCTATAAAATCCAAGGCATCTTCCATATCCGAACGACTCTTAAATAATCCACCAGTTTCTTTCTTATAATCCTGCCAAGCAGGATCTTGTATTTGTGCATAGCCTTCGGCAGAAGATGGTCGCCCGAGAGGAATAAATAAAAACCAATCATATGCCGGCTTCGCATCATGGCGATAACTGGACTCATGCTTAACAAAGGCCATAAGAATATGTGCCGGAACACCCCATTTCTTTTCAGACAACTTAGCATAATCATACCAGTCTGGATTCTGTTTAAAGACCGAGCAAAGATTTTCCTGTTCTCGCGGTGGAGCTGAAGCACAGGCTACCAAAGCGCAAAATAAAAATAGCAAAATACTTTGATTTAGATAACCAGATGTGGATTTCATGCCTGTATGCAGAAATGGACTCTTATCATTAATAAGATTCGACATCTGCTAGTCTAGAAAGTATCTCATCTATGAATGGCGCGCCAAGAAGGATAAAAGTGGGCACTGGATTGAGCGCGTAAGACTCCCTATTTAAACATTATTAGTCGGTATTCGACAAGACAAAATAGTCAGATTTGTTCTCGTCTTAATGTCTCCTTTCGCCTAACAGCGGACTGTCACACATCTTTAGTACGACAATCAGCTTCACCCTCGTAAGCGGACGTTCGAGTTTGGACATATCTGGCACTGCCTGTCTGGTTGAATACCGACTAATAAAGTTAAAAAAATATCTTGATTAATAGCCTCATCTTTATTTCTGGGTATTTTTGTTTTAGCTAAAGCAAGAGAGATGATTTAATTAGTTGATTAGCTTTCTCACTAACAATACGATTGTTGAGACAACTAATACGACTACCGCCAGGAGGCTAAGACCTGAAATGAGCTGAGCAACTAACGATAGGGAGGGTAGATTAGCGAAGTTCGGATCAACGGGCTGGAGCGATATCGACAGTGCGATGACGACAATGGTTGCGATTGCTATGATTGTCTTTCTTTTACGGGTCATGGTTTTCGTCCTCAATCGATTTAGTACCATCAGCGCAAACTTTCAAGGTATAAGAGCTTGTTGCGAGTTTTATGCTTAGGTCGAAGCCCTTCATTGAGATACCGACGTACTGCTTGTATTCTGACGTGTAGGCGACACAATCAACCTTGCGAGCGTTATCCGCGCAACTTTCCGATTTTTTCTTACTGAGTATGGGTCGGCTCTTCGTTAAGTCTAACCCGGTCCAAACGCTATCAAAGCTCTTCGAGTTGTCTCCGCCATGCGATGAAAAAGTACAATCATCATCGGTGTTAGCCAAAACGCGCAAATGGTGGAACCCCGTTGCAACCTTACCAGCCCCGATTATATCGCGAACCCAGTTTTCAACCCCGGCAAAGACATTTTGCCATACATGCCAGTCCATTTTCTCTATTTTCCCTGCGTACGCACCTTGCGGCGCGAGTAAGAGGCCACGACGCAGATTACCGCAGTAACGGTCCTGATATACTTTGTAAGATTCGGTGGGTATTTAAAAATCGCGGATTCAACTTTGAAGTGCAACGTTGATGTTAAAAAAGACTTCATGTGGTGTTTTTGAATTAAGTGTTTTTCTGGGACGGTGATTGAGTTTTTCCATGACCAAGTTTAACTGCTTTTGTGTAATCGTGCTGAAGTCCATTTTCTTTGGGAAGTACTGTCGAATGAGACCATTGATATTTTTATTTAAACCCCGTTCCCAGGAGGCATAAGGATGTGCAAAATAGAACCCCGCGTTCAATTGTTGAGCAATAACCTCATGCTCAGCAAATTCTTTTCCATTATCCGAGGTGATCGTGTGAACCGACGCCTTCATATTAGATAACAATCGCACGATAGCTTGCCTGACGGCAGAGGCAGTTCGTCGTTTCACCTGTGCAATCAAGGTGTACATCGACTTGCGCTCGCTCAAGGTGACCAGCGCCTGTCGATGGCCTTTGCCGATGACGGTGTCCACTTCCCAGCCACCGATGCGTGTCTTCCTGTTCACAATGGCGGGACGCTTATCAATGCTGCCCTGATTCACCAGAACCCCACGACGTTGATAACTACCATAACGCTTCTTTCGTTTCTTCTGGCAACGCAAGTACCGGTACAGCTCACCGCCGTCTGCCTTGTCCTGGTATATGTAGTGATATATCCATTCATGACTCAGAGCGATACCTTCTCGTTTATGCAGCCAGTCACTGATTTGCTCAGGACTCCATTCGTCCCGCAGCCAGACCTCTACTCGCTCCCACAAGGTCGTGGGGAGTCGCTGTTGTTGGCTGGCTTCTCGACGCGCTTGCCGGAGCAATTGAGCTTGGCGGGGTCGATAGCCTCTCAAGCCACGGTTGCGTCTGAGTTCACGGCTAATAGTAGATTTATGCACGCCTATCAAGGCGGCTATCTCCGTTTGTGTATGTCCTGCTTTCATCAGGGCGTAAATCTGGTAACGTTGATGCTCGGTAAGCTGTGTGTAGTGTCTCATCTGTGCCTCTCTTTCTTGCTGGAACGAAAGGTAAGGATGCTACCGCAGCTTGCCGTTCGTGCCACCTAATTGAGTTGCACTTACAAATTGAATTCACGAATAAACCCAATTCTGTGAAGCATAACTATCTTCTCTCTCCTCCTTTGTACCATGAGACCGATAATGGTTGAATTGCCGGATAATGATACCCTATTCCTTTAAAAAAAGAATTAGTAGTGGCCACAGTCAGCTGTTAGGCGAAAGCAGACTAAAATATTTTCTTCAATATGAGAAGAAGATAGCGCGCCCGGAAGGATAAAAGTGGGCACTGGATCGAGCGCCTCAAATTACCTGCCTGAACCAATCATACCCAAATCTATGCCTTAATGTCCGCTTTGTGCCAATAGCGGACGTTCAGCACATCTACTTATCTTAGGATGTTATAACGAGTTAAAATCTGATTTGAATTTAGAGAGTGGTACTAGACACCTTCATACTAAAGCTAGATGCATACCCACCCCCTTCATTCTAGGTTCAATTAAAGTATTTTAGGGCTTCTTATTTTTACTCCATCGAAATACTCAAAATGACATAGGTGGGTAAATCTTTCCCATTTTCATCTGCTTCATCGGTTAGCACCAAAGCATTTTTTTAAAATCAAAATTATAGTCACTTGTCGTAACTTTATAATCCTCATCATCGCTATCTGTAATGATTAACCACCTGCCAGGTCTAAGGAATGGAAAACCCTCTTTTGGCGATATATCAAAACTCATGTCCGTTGTTTCCCATTTGGAATCATCTTTTTGATAATTGCGCAATGCGAATTTAAAGACACCAGTTGCAATCGAAATATACTCGTTGCCATTGGCGACGCTTATAACAGGATCTTTGTTATCGAATATTAAATTTTTAATATCGTTGAGCTCTTGCAACTTATCTCCATCCTGTTCATATAGGTCAATTCTTAGAACCAATTCTTTCACAATAGGAACTTCTTTGAATACATCTTTTGCATTGAATCCAACCACTCTACTATCATCTGATTCTGTGAAAGTTTTTATCCATTTCAATTCTCCCCCGATTCCTAATCTCTCTTTTATCGATTGGTCAGTTTTAATCGATATGGTGAGTACCCCGTCGTTATCACCAAAGTCTTTTAAATCGCCGATATAAAAATGTGATATACCAAGTTCGAGAGTGAAATGCTCCTTTCCCGTGGCGAGCGTCGGTGCTGTGACTGTAGTTAAATCATAAACAGATAAAAAATTCGCATTGGCTGGATCATCCTGAGTTGGCTGGATGAAGAAGATATCGACGTTTTCTGGACTAGCGACCACTTGTGAGGAAAATAGATAACCAACGATGATCGCTACAGTTAGGAAGTTTTTTATCATGATGTGTTATCCTCTGGTTATGCAAGGCATAGGTATCTGCTTTCATTAAATATAGTGACAAATCTACACATCTCGTTCCACTTTTACTCCATGTAATCAATAACAGATGAATTGCTCGATAATAGTACCAAAACTCTTATCTATATCAACAATGGACTTTTCTATTTTAACTAAAAATCAGTAGTAATTTTTATTAGTACCGACGTCCGCTTTGGGTCAAAAGCGGACATTGAGTTTTAAAGTTGATTTTCCTTAATAACGAGAGAAGACGGCGCGCCCGGCGAGATTCGAACTCACGACCTTTGGCTTCGGAGGCCAACACTCTATCCAACTGAGCTACGGGCGTAATCTTTGACATTAAAGTGTTACTTGATAAAAATTAGCCGAACGGGAAAAACATAATACACTTTTCGAATTGGCCTGTC
The DNA here is from genome assembly GCA_965226155.1 of Gammaproteobacteria bacterium. Classification (GTDB taxonomy): domain Bacteria; phylum Pseudomonadota; class Gammaproteobacteria; order Eutrophobiales; family Eutrophobiaceae. Next base: position 1,203,249 of record OZ245331.1, on the reverse strand, counting down.
TCTTTTAAGCGACATCTGGAGAAACGCTCTATCATTTAGTGCTTATTTTTCCAAAGAATAGTTCAATTCTGCCAGATTCGAAAATTTAAAATCAATATCGTGGATTACCGATAACTTGGAAACAAGCCATTTCAGTACTTCAGGCTTTTCCTGTTAGATATTATGGCTGCTACTTCATCTGTCTACGGGGAATAGTTCGACCAATGCTTTTTCATACCGGCAGAAGTTTCCAGTGATATCGACAATCGGTATACTCTCTACTACTACTTTCAAAACCAATTTTCACTCTCGGGGATTAGATAGTTTGCTAACTGGTATAACTCAATGAATAAAGAACAGGATCAGATTTTTGTCCAGAACTTTATTATCATCCTGGTAATGCTGCTAGGCATGATTGCTATTTTTGTGATCATAGCCAGAACCTTGGGTACTAGAGAAGTAACCATTGCCAAACAACGTGCTGAAAGGATAGCTGAAGAAACCCGACCTATAGGCAGTGTCCGACTTGCGGGGAGAACAACAGGCGTTACTGCTAGCAGCCAGACTGATGTTATCGACGCAGAAGCTGGACCGGTGGATATCGGTCAGAAAATCTACAATGGGCTTTGCTTCTCATGTCATGGTACAGGCCTGCCTAATATTCCTCAGGTCGGTAGTGTAGCTGAGTGGATTGACAGGATTGCACAAGGTACTGGGTTATTATATGACCATGCCATACGTGGATTTACTGGTGCCAGCGGTATGCCGATGCCGCCTAAAGGTGGTAACGCGACGTTAACGGATGATGAAGTGAAATCAGCCGTGGACTACATGATTGCTACAAGCCAATAATTACAGACCGAAATAAGATCTAGTTATTGCAGCAAACTTCGTTGGTATGATTGTTCTGACACTTCGTCCCAGAGATCATACTCTTTTCTGAACGACTGATAGTTTTCATTAACTCGATTAAATTCAGCATCAACTGCAGCTTGTTCCTGTAGTGTAATGGTAGTCAAACGCTTTAGTTCCGTCAGGACCTCTGTTGGGAATTCTAGTATCTGTACATTCTGTTTCTGTCTTACTTCTTGCAGTGATTTACTATTTAGAAATTCCATCGACGTATAGATCCAGTTACTCGTAGCTGCAGCTGCAACAGTCACAATTTGTTTCAAGTCTTCGGGCAGTCTTTCCCAAGCTTCGGTATTTATAATCAATTCCAATTCCGTTCCCGGTTCATGCCACCCAGGATAGTAGTAGTACTTAGCCGCCCTATTCAGACCGAGACGCAAATCGTGGAACGGCCCTACCCATTCTGTCGCATCAATAATTCCTCTTTCAAGTGCAGTATAGATCTCGCCGCCAGACATCAATATCGGATTCCCGCCTGCCTTATCGAGGACATTCCCCCCTAGTCCAGGTATGCGCATTTTAAGACCCTTCAAATCATCTATCGATTCGATCTTTTTGTTGAACCAACCTCCCATTTGCATACCGGTATTACCCATCGGGATCGCCATCAAATTGAATGGACGGTAAAGTTCATTCCATAATTTCAATCCATCTCCCTGGTATAGCCAAGCTTCAAGACCTTTGATCGTCATTCCAAAAGGCACAGTTGAAAAAAACTGGGCTGCAGGAACCTTACCTGCCCAATAATAGGATGCACCATGCCCCATTTCGATTGTCCCCTGGGAGACTGCATCAAAGGCCTGCAACGCAGGAACCAATTCGCCACCGGCAAATACTTGGATATCTAAACGGCCATTGCTCATTTTTCTAACTTCATCGGCAAACCGTTGCGGCCCTTCTTGAAATATTGGGAAATTTGGCGGCCAGGTCGTTACCATTTTCCAGTGATAAACTGTCGTGTCTGATTGGTAGGAATTGGTATTCATGACCTGCTCGTCTACCTGAACACCGCATGCCGAAACCAACCAATAAACCAGCATAATGATCATTAGCCTGCTTGTTTTCATACGCGGATTCAACTTTGAAGTGCAACGTTGATGTTAAAAAAGACTTCATGTGGTGTTTTTGAATTAAGTGTTTTTCTGGGACGGTGATTGAGTTTTTTCATGACCAAGTTTAACTGCTTTTGTGTAATCGTGCTGAAGTCCATTTTCTTTGGGAAGTACTGTCGAATGAGACCATTGATATTTTCATTTAAACCCCGTTCCCAGGAGGCATAAGGATGTGCAAAATAGAACCCCGCCTTCAATTGTTGAGCAATAACCTCATGCTCAGCAAATTCTTTTCCATTATCCGAGGTGATCGTGTGAACCGACGCCTTCATATTAGACAACAATCGCACGATAGCTTGCCTGACGGCAGAGGCAGTTCGTCGTTTCACCTGTGCAATCAAGGTGTACATCGACTTGCGCTCGCTCAAGGTGACCAGCGCCTGTCGATGGCCTTTGCCGATGACGGTGTCCACTTCCCAGTCACCGATGCGTGTCTTCCTGTTCACAATGGCGGGACTCTTATCAATGCTGCCCTGATTCACCAGAACCCCACGACGTTGATAACCACCATAACGCTTCTTTCGTTTCTTCTGGCAACGCAAGTACCGGTACAGCTCACCGCCGTCTGCCTTGTCCTGGTATATGTAGTGATATATCCATTCATGACTCAGAGCGATACCTTCTCGTTTATGCAACCAGTCACTGATTTGCTCAGGACTCCATTCGTCCCGCAGCCAGACCTCTACTCGCTCCCACAAGGTCGTGGGGAGTCGCTGTTGTTGGCTGGCCTCTCGACGCGCTTGCCGGAGAAACTGAGCTTGGCGGGGTCGATAGCCTCCCAAGCCACGGTTGCGTCTGAGTTCACGGCTAATAGTAGATTTATGCACGCCTATCAAGGCGGCTATCTCCGTTTGTGTATGTCCTGCTTTCATCAGGGCGTAAATCTGGTAACGTTGATGCTCGGTAAGCTGTGTGTAGTGTCTCATCTGTGCCTCTCTTTCTTGCTGGAACGAAAGGTAAGGATGCTACCGCAGCTTGCCGTTCGTGCCACCTAATTGAGTTGCACTTACAAATTGAATTCACGATATGTTATTCTCCTTCTTTCAAATGAAAGTGTTGTTAGATTTTTTATTCCTAAGCACTAATGGCTATACCATTCATGCAGTTTGCAGGTTTGCATAGGCCAGTACCAACCATTTACTTCCTACATGCTCAAAATTAACCTGTACGCGTGCTTGACTGCCCTTACCTTCTAGATTTAATACAACACCTTCGCCAAATTTTGCATGAATTACGCGTTGCCCAAGATTAAAGCCAGTATCATTTTCAGTGGTAACCGTGCTTTCTATTGGCAGCGTCTGATTCTCTCCTGTTCCGATTCGCACCTCAGCTAGTAGTTCACGTGGTAATTCTGTCAGAAACCGGGAAGCTTGGGGGTAATATTCGTTACCGTGCAAACGCCGATGCTGGGCATGGGTAATAATTAATTTTTGCTGTGCGCGCGTAATACCCACATAACAAAGCCTGCGTTCCTCTTCAAGTTGAACCAAATCGCCACTGCTACGCTGATGCGGAAACAACCCTTCCTCGAAACCAACTAGGTAGACATTTCGAAATTCCAGTCCTTTAGATGCATGTAGCGTCATTAAATTTACGCTATCAGTATGTGCGCCAGCCTGCTTTTCACCAGATTCCAGTGCAACATGTCCAAGGAAAGCAGTTAGAGGGTTCATCTCACCGTATTCATCCTTATCTACCTCGAATTCCCCTGTGGCTGTGATCAATTCTTCAATGTTTTCAACTCTTGCTTGCCCTCTCTCACCTTTCTCTTTTAGATAATGTTTAATCAGACCGCTATTGTTAATTACATTTTCCATCGCCTCACCCAATGGCAATTCAAGCACACTTTCACTCATCATGTGAATGAGTTTCAGGAACTGCTCCAGTGCCCCAAGGCTCTTGCTGGGAGCATCTTTCATTGATAGTGCCTTCTGTGAAGCCTCCCAGAGAGAACTATTTTCGCGCTTGGCTAAAGAACGCAATTCTTCCATCGTACGCTGACCAATACCGCGAGTTGGTAGATTTATAACGCGCTCAAATGACGCATCGTTGTCTTTGAACGCTGCGAGACGCAGATAAGCTATCGCATCTTTGATTTCTGCACGTTCATAAAAACGCATGCCGCCGTACACGCGATATGGGATGTTAGACTGCATAAGCACTTCTTCCAAAACCCGAGACTGCGCACTGACCCGATACAAAATAGAATTATCACTAAAACTTTGCCCCTGATGTTGCGCGGATGCAATCTGGTCAATGACGAAACGTGCTTCATCGTGTTCGTTGTATGCCGTATAAACTCCAATCCTGTCTCCTTCAATGCCTTTCGTCCAAAGTTTTTTGCCCAGTCTCGACGTATTGTTAGAAATTAAAGAATTAGCTGCTTGTAGTATATTTGCCGTTGAACGGTAATTCTGCTCAAGTCTTAATAATGAACTTCCTGGGAAGTCCGTTTGAAATCGCTGCATATTTTCAATTTGCGCACCACGCCAGCTGTAGATCGATTGGTCATCATCACCTACAGCAAAAACGGAACCTGTATTCCCAGCTAGTAGCCTCAACCATGCATATTGTAGTGCGTTAGTATCCTGAAATTCATCAACCAGAATATGTATGAATCGTTGCTGGTATTTGGCAAGAACTGTTTTTTGGTCTCTGAATAACTCATGTGCGCGTAACAACAGTTCTGCAAAATCAACTAACCCTGTTCGATCACAAACTGTCTGGTAGGTTTTGTATATATTGACCAGTTGCTCTGTATTTCGATCTCCATGAGTTTCGATATGCTGAGATCGCAGACCATCATCTTTTCTTGCATTAATAAACCACTGAATCTCCCGCGGCAGAAACTGTGATTCATCCAGCTCCATCATCCTTAATATTCGGCGGATGGTCCGATACTGATCGTCGCTATCCAGAATTTGAAAGTTTTCAGGTAGGCCCGCCTCCTGCCAATGTGCCCTTAATAGCCGATGTGCTATCCCATGAAATGTACCGACCCACATGCCGCCGATAGGTTGCTGCAGGAGCACTTCGATTCGGCCTCTCATTTCAGCAGCGGCTTTGTTGGTGAATGTCACTGCCAGGATGCCATAAGGATTCACTCGCTCTTTCTGAATATACCAAGCTATGCGATGTACCAAGACACGTGTTTTTCCACTACCTGCACCAGCCAACACCAACAGATGACCGTTATCTGCCGCAACGGCGTTTCGCTGTTCCTCATTAAGTTCATCGAGAATATTTGATATATCCATTATTCCATTTTAACGTCCATGACAGTGATAGAATAGTAATCATATTCATCAAAGGAAAATCTGCATAGTGGCCAATAATAATCTGAACCAAATTATCGAACAAATACTGCATCTGGCGACACAAACAGGTGCGACTTCAGCAGAAGCAGATATTGGCACAGGCTATGGACTTTCGGTAACTGCTCGCATGGGAGAAGTGGAAACCGTGGAACATCAGAATGATAAAGGACTCAGCATTACCGTATACATTAATAACAGAAAAGGCAGCGCAGGTACTACAAACTTTAATAATGATGCACTCAGTGATGCAGTGACTTCCGCATGCACAATCGCTAAAAATGCAAATGAGGATTCCTGCGCTGGTCTATTGGACAAGGAGAATCTAGTGCAGCATGTGCCCGATCTCGATTTATTTCATCCCTGGGGCATATCGCCAGAAGACGCAATCAAGCTAGCAATTGAATGTGAAAACGAGGCCCGAGAAACTGATAAACGAATTACTAATTCGGAAGGTGCCACTGTCAATACTTATAGTGGTAGCCATTTTTATGGAAACACGCATGGCTTTATAGGAGGATGGGAATGGTCTAGCCACTCTATTGATTGCACAGTAATTGCACAACAAGATGGGCATATGCACAGAGACGGTTGGTATTCTAGGAGTCGCGATTATTCTGATCTCGATAAAATAAACCTTATTTCACAAACCGCTGCAACCCGTGCACTAGCCAGACTCGGATCCCGTAAACTATCTACCAAGTCAGTCTCCGTAATCTTTGAAGCACCTGTTGCAACAAGCTTGTTCTCCGCTCTTGTCAATGCTATATCCGGTGGATCGCAGTACCGCAAGTCCAGCTTTCTTCTAGACAAAAAAGGGGAGTTGGTCTTTCCAGAATATTTAAACGTTTGGGAAGAGCCCCATCTCAAAAAAGGAATGGGTAGCGCACCATTCGATGCTGATGGCATGGCAACCCAGAAACAGAGCATTATCATGGACGGTGTTTTACAAAATTATATTCTAAGCGCCTACTCTGCTAGAAAACTTAACATGAAACCGACTGGCAATGCAGGTGGCGTTCACAATCTGATTATTGAACCCGGTAATCAGGATCTACAAACACTGATCAAATCAATGGGCAAGGGTCTTTTGATTACCGAGATGATAGGATTTGGGATAAATCAAGTTACAGGTGATTACTCACGCGGAGCTTCCGGGTTCTGGGTGGAACATGGTGATATCCAGTATCCGGTTGAGGAAATTACCGTTGCCGGCAATCTTCAGGAAATGTATAAAAACATTGCTACAGTCGGATCGGATGTCGACAACCGTACTAACATCCGCACCGGATCAGTTTTGGTAGAAAATATGACTGTTGCTGGAAACTAATTTAGTCAAATTGATACAACTTAATTTGGCATCAGACTAAGTAGAAGGTAGGATTAATCTGGAAAAATATTGAAACTATGAATCAACCTCAAAGTAAGATAAGCATTCCAGACGCCAGATCAAACCTAGAACAGGTAATTAATTCGGCGAATGGAATTATACTTGGCAAAGAAAAGGTAATACGCTTAGCACTTACCTGTCTGATTCCCCACGGTCATCTGCTGATTTAAGATCTTCCGGGTGTAGGTAAGACAACTCTGGCACATCTACTGGCCAAGTTACTCGGTCTCAGTTTCCAACGGATCCAGTTTACCAGCGACATGCTTCCCGCTGACATTCTTGGTGTCTCGGTTTACGACCGGAAATCTGGGACATTTGAATTTCACCCGGGCCCTATCTTTTCTCAATTTATATTGGCTGATGAAGTCAACCGTGCGACCCCAAGGGCGCAAAGTGCGTTACTCGAAGCAATGGAATAACACCAAATTACCCTGGAGGGTGAAACGCGTTTACTGCCCCAGCTTTTTTTGTCATCGCTACGCAAAACCCGTCTAACCAGGTAGGAACATTTCCACTACCAGAATCTCAACTTGACAGATTTATGATGCGCTTGCGTCTAGGTTATCCAGACAATCGCGCAGAACGCGAATTGTTAAAGGGTCGGAACAGACGAGAGATGCTTAAGGAAATCATGCCTATCATCACACCAGAACAACTGGTTGGCATGCAATCTGAAGTAAAATTAGTTGTAGTTGCTGACGCTCTTCTGGATTACTTGCAGGACTTGTTGGAATTCAGCCGGATTTCTCCTCTTTTTAATGGCGGCTTATCACCACGTGCCGGTCTCGCTATCCTTCACTGCGCCAAGGCCTGGGCACTGTTGCATGGTCGTCGCCATGTCATTCCGGAAGATGTACAGGCAGTATTTCCAAGTATTATCAGTCATCGTCTGTTATACGCCGAACAATCACTGGATAAAACACCTAGTTCTGCTGCCGACCTGACCATTAAACAGGTTCCGATCCCCTGATTATGTCCAACACCATTATTCTTGAACAACACGCGATTAATACCAATCATGTTTCTTCAGCAGGTGGAATCAAGAGAAAAAGAGTTTACATATTCCCTCCTCAGCAAGGCTTCATATACACCATACTGCTGTTAGTAATGTTGATAGGGGCTGTCAACTACACCAACAGCATGGCTTACTTGCTAACCTTTATGTTAGGCAGCCTGTTTATGGTGTGTATGCTGCATACTTATCGCAATCTGCGAGGGTTAGTCATTAGTACAGTTGATGCGCCTCCTGTATTCGCCGATGACCATGCACTGTTTCCGATTACTTTTGATAACCGCAGTGGCCCAGAGCGCGTGGGCATAACGATCGCTCCATATGGCAGGTGGTGGACGAAAACATCAGACTCATCGAGACAGCAAGACCTGATAGTCAACATAAAGGAAGATCAATTGTACAGAAATATTATCAGGGTGCCTACCGCAAGACGTGGCTATCTACAACTAAGCCGATTACGGATCAGATCTACTTATCCGTTAGGTCTGTTTCGTGCTTGGTCTTATATGGAATGTTCGAATACCTGCATTGTCTATCCAAAACCAATCGGCATTTCCAAATTACCACTATTAACAGAAAACCAACAAGAAGATCAATCCGGAAATCGTACCGGAACTGATGATTTTACTGGATTCAAACAATACCGTGCGGGCGATTCGATCAGAAACATAGACTGGAAGATTCTGGCACGTGAGCAAGGATTATTAATAAAACAATTTAGTGGAAGCGGGTCTCAGCAGCTGGTATTAAGCTGGAGCCAAACATCTCATCTTCAGGATGTTGAAACCAGGTTGTCGCAATTATCTTTGTGGATGATTGAAGTTGAATCGAACGGATTTAGATACGGGTTGGAGATGCCAGACAGCGCTGTTGAGATTGGATATGGCGAAATTCAACAGCATCTGTGCCTAAAATTGCTAGCTACATATGGTCTCGAGGACAAAAGCATTTAGCTTTGATGTGGTAAAAGCATCCCCGGTCATGATTTGGACATCGACCGGTTTATTTCTCGCGGCACCACCTCATGCACTACACGTCCCCATCTGGGTATCGATCGTGTTCGGTGTTCTGGTTGTAGTCCGGCTTACAACAACTGATAACCCACATTCTAAGTCTCTTAAAACTCATATTATCACTTCAAGAATTTTCAGAATCATGCTTGCAATGATTATTTTAATTGGCATTTTCGTGAACTTTGGAACCTTTGTCGGTCGTGACGCTGGGGTTGCATTACTTATCTTGCTTGCAGGTATGAAACTGACGGAAATTAAAAATAAAAGAGATTATTATATTTCGGCGTATATTGCCTTTCTGTTGATCCTGACTAACCTTTTCTATTCACAAAGTGTACTGACCACTTTATATATGACTATTTCGATACTGGTCATAATCGGTTCAATGATCTGTTTCAATGATAATGACGCTAGCATGCGCATACAGGGATGGTTGCGAACTGCAGGCAAATTGTTCCTACAGGCCTTTCCTTTGATGTTGATAGCATTCCTTCTTTTCCCCAGAGTATCTGGTCCGTTATGGGGTTTACCAAAAGATGCACAGACAGGCATTACAGGAATTGATGACGAAATGTCACCGGGGTCGATAAGCCAATTGATCTTGTCTGATGAAGTAGCATTTCGCGTGGAATTTGAAGGAACGATACCTGACAAGTCAAAACTATACTGGCGCGGGCCAGTGCTCTGGTATACGGACGGCTTCAAGTGGGTCCCAGATAAGCCCAAGAAAAAAACTGCTTTGGTCCTCCCTTACGGCAACCCGGTGAAATACACTGTCACACTAGAACCAACTGACAAGAACTGGCTATATGGCCGGGCCCTGCCTGATAGACCTGCAGAGAACAGTTTCTTCAGCCATGATCTGCAGATTAAAAGACGAAGACCTGTGACAATCCGGTCACGATATCAACTTACTTCATATACCGACTATCGACTCGTATCCGATAATGCAGATGAATTTGAGGATACGTTGCAACTTCCAAATAAGTACCATTCACAAGCAATTGCCCTGGCCAGATCCTGGCGTGATGCTATGCTAGAGGATCGCGAAATTGTTCAAAAGGCATTGCAATATTTTAACGAGCAGGAATTCTATTACACACTCACACCTCCTTTACTCATCAATGATACTGTCGATGAATTCCTATTTGAAACAAGACAGGGTTTTTGCGAACACTATGCTTCTGCCTTTGTCATCCTCATGCGGGCCGCGGGGATCCCTGCCCGAATCGTTACCGGTTATCAAGGAGGCTACACCAATCCTATTGGTAACTACCTTATTGTTTACCAGCGATATGCACATGCGTGGACTGAAGTTTGGCTTGGCGATAATTTAGGCTGGACTAGAATTGACCCGACATCTGCTGTGTCACCTGAACGCGTAACAGATGGAATCGAAAGCGCATTGCCAAATAGCATTATTAATATCCCTATGGGCTTGTATCGCAATTCTATAGCGCGGGGAATATGGCGTAGACTCAACAACACAATTGATGCAATCAACAATAACTGGAATCAATGGGTCCTAGGCTATGACAGAAGGCGGCAATCGAGATTACTGAACAGATTCGGAGTTGACGATCTAGATTACAGAGAACTAATGACCAGCTTAATAATCATTGTTTTTATTTTCCTAGGCATCATTGCCTTTAGCATATTCAAACAGGACAAGGAGAATATCGACAAAGCAAAAGGTTGGTATAATAAATTTCTCAAAAGACTTTCAAAATGTGGTATCCGCAATCACAAGCACGAAGGCCCAGTCGATTTTTCGCGACGGGCAATCAGACTTCGCACTGATCCTGCTGATGCTATTCGCAATATCACCGAAACTTACGTTCAGATCCGTTATGCAGGCCACAGAGAAAAATTTGAAGAATTAGAATTACAGGGAAAACAATTCAAGCCGTCTACTAGAAACACTGCCTGATTAGGACGCGTTGCTATTCCAGAAAAAATCTTTGCTCGAATAGAAGTGAGCATATAATCCTCTGTTTTTTATCAACTCATTGTGACTACCGGACTCAACCACTCTGCCATGTTCAAGAACTATGATACGATCTGCAGATTCAATTGTTGACAGCCTGTGGGCAATGATAATACACGTATGCTTGTGTCTGATTTTTTCTAGTGCCAACTGAATATTGCGTTCTGACTCGCTATCCAATGCTGATGTTGCTTCATCGAGTATAAGAATCGGCGCATTCTTCAATAATGCACGTGCGAGCGATATCCTTTGTCTCTGGCCTCCAGATAATTTTATGCCGCGTTCTCCGAGTAACGTATTGATACCATCTGGGAGCTTATCAATAAATTCCATTGCATGAGCTACATGGGCGGCTTGCTTGATCTGTTCATCTTTAGCCTCTCTGAAACTGCCGTAGGCGATATTATTTCGTATGGAATCATTGAAAAGCACTGTGTCCTGGCTTACAAGAGCGATGTGCCTACGTAACGCGTCCAGCGTAATATCCCTGGTATCTTTACCGTCGATCAAAATTCTACCGTTTGAGTGCTGATAAAATCTGGGGATAAGATGCGCTAGGGTTGTTTTTCCACTCCCGGATGCACCGACTAGGGCAATTGTTTCTCCCTTGTTTATATGCAATGAGATACCATCCAGTATTTGTGCACCTCTACCATAACGAAAACTTAAATCTTCTATATCTATTACGCCGTTTATTTCTTCTAGTATTTCCGTGCCGCTGTCTGATTCGATATGCTCATCCAACATACTGAAAACACTCTCGCAAGCTGCTAGTCCTCTCTGTATGAATTCATTTACTTTTACAAGCCTCCTCAACGCATCTAGGAGCATGACGAGTGCTGCAAAAAAAGAAACAAAAGTACCTACACTTAACATGCCGATTTCAGATTGTTTTGCTGCATAGTAGATAATCACTGCCATGGCTATGGAGGCAATCAGCTGTACTGCCGGACCGCTACTAATTGATGCATTTAAAAATTTCATTGTGTAATGACGGTTGGCATTTATGATCTTGTGAAATTTTTCATGCTCCTGCTGCTGTCCACCAAATAATTTTATAATTCTTTGAGCATTGATTGATTCGGTCAACACATGGTTTATATCTGCCATAGTCTGCTGGACCTTTTGGCTCATATTCCGTAGTCGTCGACGTATATAAAAAATGATTAGCAGAATAAGTGGTGTGCACAACAGAATTATTAGTGTCATCCGCCAATCAAGATAAAACATCCAAGCGAATAATCCTGTAATCACTAAGGTATCTTTGACAAGCACAGTGAGTGCATATGTAGATGCTTCCTTAATCTGTGTCACGTCATAAGTAAACTTCGAAATAATGCTGCCAGAATTATATTGGTCGTAATACTTGCTGGGGAAACTAAGGAGCTTTGAAAACATCTGTTCTCTCAAATCCATTATCACCTTGTTTGCAACCCATAAGAGTGATGCAGATGAAATAAATGTCGTTATCCCACTGATCACGAACAGACCAACCAGAGAAAGTGGGACAGTTACCATCAATTCAGAGTCCTTTTCAATAAAAGCGCCATCCAACATTGGTTTTAGTAAGGCCGCTTTCGCCGCGTCAGCCGTTGCAAGTACAACCATCGCGATTATTGCAACAAGAAATAACAGGCGATATGGTGCAACATAGGCGAGGAGCCGAAGGTATAACTGGGTGTCCCTAGGTGAACCTGAAGAATGGATCATATTTATGTCGTACTTTCAGGATTATATTACAGATATTTCATTAACTATCGTCAGTTTTTATTAATACAAACATCTCAAACCAAGAGACGATATTAGGTTAAAATCAAAAATCAATTTTACTAGTTATACATTTAATACGGCTATTCTAAACTGGCATGTCGAAAAAGCACCCCATCGTCGCTGTTACCGGATCCTCAGGAGCCGGCACATCAAATGTCAAAACGGCATTTGAACAGATATTTCTCCGTGAGGGAATCATGCCGGCGATCATTGAGGGAGACTGCTTCCATCGCTACAACCGCAAAGAAATGGACGTTGCCATGGGAAAAGCCGCAAGTAAAGGGAGATTCGTTACTCATTTCGGACCTGAGGGAAACCTATTTGATGATCTTGAAGCATTATTCCTAGAATATTCTGAATCCGGTACGGGTAGTCATCGCCATTATATCCATAATGAAATCGAAGCAGCCCAGCACAGTTCGCCTCCCGGTACACTTACACCCTGGGAACCCCTACCGGATGATACTACTGTATTATTCTATGAAGGATTACATGGCGGGCTGGTAACAGACAAACACAATATCGTCCAATATGTTGACCTTCTAATAGGTGTTGTACCGATAATTAACCTGGAGTGGATGCAAAAAATCCATCGTGATAAAGCCACCCGGGGATATTCCTCAGAAGATGCTACCAATATGATACTCGAGCGTATGCATGATTATGCGCATTACATCGTTCCCCAGTTTTCAAGAACCGATATTAATTTCCAGCGTGTTCCTACAGTAGATACGTCAAATCCATTTGCTGTGGACCGTATTCCCACTGATGATGAAAGCTTCTCCGTCATACATGTACGTAACCTTAAAAAGCTGCAAGTCGACTTCAATTATCTGTTGGAAAGGCTCGAAGGTTCGTTTATGTCTACACCCGACACTATTGTGGTCCCTGCTGGAAAAAAGGTTTTTGCATTGCAGCTTATCATTGGCCCCGTGATAATGCGGATGATGAGTTCAGGTGACTTCGATAAATCCTCGGGAAAATGAACTGTGTCGTATTTTGTGCATTGCAAAATATTGATAAATATTTGACAATCAATACACTTACTTTTTAATAACAGGTTCCTCGTTACGGGCAACCAATAGGACATAACATGAGAACGATACTCGTACTCAACCCGAAAGGGGGCTGCGGAAAAAGTACCATAGTAACTAACATTGCCGGGTACTTTGCAAACAAAGGTAAACACGTCGCTATTGCTGACCTAGACCCGCAGCAATCATCCAAGGATTGGTTAACCCGACGGCCGGAAACCGCTGCCGAAGTATTCAGTGCAACATTAAGGTCAGGAAAGCTTAAAGCGCCACGGAAAACTGAAATTATGGTGATCGATTCTCCAGCTTCTGTACATGGAAAAAAATTAGCGAATTTCGCTAAAGCTAGCCAAACCATGGTGATGCCCCTGCTGCCATCATCAATGGATATGAATAGTGCTGAACGGTTTATTGGAGAATTATTCTCTCTACGTAAATTGATCAATCGTAAGATAAAGCTCGCTACTGTTGCCAATCGAGTACGTGAAGACACGATGTCTGCAGCAAAACTCGAATATTATCTGACTAAAATGAAATTTCCTGGTGGCAGCAAATTGCCGTTTTTAACTGTCTTCAGAAACAGCCAGAATTATGTAAAAGCCGCTGAAAAGGGCTTAAGTATTTTTGAATTCGCACCTTCGAAAACTGCTTATGACCGGGAGCAATGGAAACCGTTGATGAGCTGGTTATCAAGTGCCCGCAGTATGCCGGACTAACATAACTCGTTTATATGACTTCAGCTAGGCGCTGTTATGGCTTGGCAGCCCCCAACTTAGGATAATCGTTGGACTCAACTTCGGATTGTGGCCAGGCCATAAAGTCCGGGGCATCTCGTAATTTAGTAACAAGTAACAATCCTTGCTCGAAACATTCATTTGCCCTTTCATTCTCACCTTGTCCACGGAGTAACGTTCCCAGCTCGTAATACGTTTCCGGCGAAGGTTCGATTTTAATACTTTCTTCCATATAGGATTTTGCCTTTCCCCACAATCCGAGCCTGGTACATAATCGGCCGGCCGTAAGAAGCACAACGCCGTTATGTCGATTATTCCCTAGTAATTTTTCTACAAAATCAAGTTGCTTTTCAGGTTTACTGCCCTCGACTAATCCATACAATCTGACTAATGCAGGATCTTGGTTTTTCTTGATTATTTTCCGTAGCAACGGTTCACAATCTGAAGTATCAGGAAATTTCAGGCGCTCAAGTACATAGATTTCGATGATATAGAATTCTTTACGCAGCTTGGCCGGAACTGATATCCATACATCATTCAGTTCGCTAATTTTGCCTGAGCTCCCGGCACGCGTGAGAACACCGGCATAAGCCTGCATTTGTTTAGCCCTGATCTTTTCTAGCGGTAAAGTGCCCTTTTGTTCTAGATCATTTAGCAGTTGTAAAGTCTGATCCCAGTCTTTTAATTCCGTACTCGTATCAAGCATCATGATTTTGCTCTGATCTTTCCCGGGCCAGTCTGAGTCGAGATGCCTAAGCGTTGCATAGGCTTGCTCGATCTGATTTTGTTTCATCTGCAATTCCGCTTGGGTGATACCCACGGCGTATTCTGCCTGAGAACCATTTATATGGGCTAGTTTCAAATATTGATCACGACGCTGTATCTTTCCCTGTTGTTGAGCCGCCCTTGCAGCTCCGACATAATTTACAACCGGCAGAGAGCTGTATGTAGCTCCTTTGACTAGCAATTTTTCCGCCGTTTCCCAGTCTCCTTCCGTAAGGGCTAGAAAACCTTTTGACATAAAAAATTCAGACTTACGATGATTTCGTTGCTTTTTCCATTTCTGGTAGTTACCAGGCAGTTTGAATAGTTCTGCAATAAACCGAATGATATAATAGAAAATAGTAAAGCAGACAAAGATTGCAATGACAAAAAAGTCGAATCTAGTTTGTATCGCATAGTCTGAAAAGGTTAGAACAATATAGTCGGACTCATTTGACAACAAGATCCCTGCGGAAACCACCAGCAGTAGGCATAGCAGAACATATATTAATAATTTCACCTTGGCTCGGATCCAGAATCAGGTAATTTGGTTTTCATCTGGTCTTTAATATAATCACGCACTGCCACCAGAGATGAATTGAGATTAGGCAGTTGCGGCTCAAGATCGACACTCTTCATTACTTCCAATGCTTCAATAGTGTTTATTACATCTTTGTCGTTTTGATTGAAATATTCCTTCAACCATTCAATAACCAGCTCAATCGATACCTGGAAATTGCGAGTGTCTCTTCTAAAAATCGCGAATCTTGCAGTTTCAAGTTGTAAACGCAGATTCTGAACGAGGAAATAACTCTCGTACGGCAAAAGCTTAGCCTTCACCCCCTCTCCAGTTCGAACAATAACAAACATATTTTTTATTTCCGCCCATACACCCGACTTTAATTTTTCCAAAACTGTAAATTCTTCCTCTGTCTCTTTTGATTCGCCTTGCTCACTAATGAACGGCGTAGTTTGCAAAGACAACGTATCCACACGTGTAACCAGATCTGTCAAGAACAATGACAGGTCGCTAATATCTTGGGTTTCAACAGATTGTAAAGCAAGGATATCGATATCCAATTGATTCCTGGTAGCATCCAGTACCGGATCAACTAAGGTAGACAGCCGGTTCTTTGCCACCTGCATCGCAGCAAGCGCACTGTTGACATCTCGTTCTAAGACAAGACGGTGTATGGCAATGACGATCAGATGTTCAATTTCCGCGACTACCCAATCGCTGGTATCACCCGGTTGCAGCTCATACAGCTCTATTAGTATTTTTGAATTCTGTTGCTGCCTCTGGGACAACTCGCCTATGAGTATGCCTATTCCATCCTGCTTAGCATCGATCACATCATTAGCATCATGGAGGTTATCGAGCTTGTTATCGAATTGATCAATAACATCAAGGGTGACTGTATCTTTTAATTGGCTATAGTTAGTCGTCGACAATACCAGTGCCACTATGGCAACAAATAATGCAATGAACGTAGCCAGCTTACGGCCTGATGTTGAGGCTACTTTCTGCTGGGCTACTATCGCAGTTTTAGGTTTCGTCCCGGATTGTTCCGGATCATTATTTTCAGTGGCCAATATCTTTCTCATTTACCGATTGCAAAATGGCCTTCAATAGTCCTAAGTCGGACTGTTCTCCGGCCACAACAGGATTGCTTGTAAATCCTAAACTCTGTGCCTGAGGCAATAACCTGGGACTGATAACTACCAACCTTGTATCAAAAAGACGTTTTATATCCTGTTCAGCTGTCATTTCTACCAGATTATCTAACCCTTCTACACTGGTGACAACTATTACTTGGGGCTGAACTTCATGCCAAATGTAACTGATGGCGTCAGGTTGTACATCTAGTTTAAGACGCTTGTATACTTCCGTGTAGTGTATAGATGCACCCCGTTTCCACAGCGTTTCTTTCAGCAGTTCCCTACCCCCATTTCCCCGGACGATGAGAATGTTTGAGCCTTGAACTTCTGTCTGTTGAAGCCCTTCATGATCTAACAATGCTTCACTACCTGAGTTACCCTCAGAGTAAAACACCTTATCTACACCACACTTCTTCAATTCTTCCGCCGTACCCGCGCCAACGGCGTAAATATTATCGTTTCGTAGTTGATCGAATATATCGACTACTAATTTTTGGATATAAATTACTGAATTGCGACTAACAAATATAAAATGAGAAAAATCCGTCAACGATTTGAATTGGTTGAGACACTTTTCAACATTATCTGTTATTGCTGTTCGTATTACTGGAAAAGAAACTGCCTTACCACCTGCTGATTCTATTAATTGACAAAGGTTATCACCCTGACCCTCAGGGCGTGTAATCAATACTGTGTAATCCGACAAGGTAAAACTATCCGGAATTTTCATCACGTAATTCCTGCAAAATGACGTCTGCTCCGTTATTCAGAAGCTCATCCCCTAAATCATGGCCAAGAGTCTCAGCCTGTTTGATCGAACCGGTACTGGCGGCCCTGATCAGTTGCGACCCATCTGGCATCCCTACCAAAGCAGCAATCTTTAGATTGTTATGTTCTATACGTGCGTACGCAGCAATTGGTGAGTGACACCCGCCATACAAGCGTTGATTTACAGCACGTTCTGCAGTGACACACAAATTCGTTTCGGTATCATTCAAGGGTGAAACAAATTTCAGAGTTTCATGATTGTCACGGCGTGTTTCCACGCCCAATGCACCTTGGCCTATAGCTGGCAACATTATTTCATAGTGTAGTTCCTGTGTAATACGATCAGTAAAACCCAGACGTTTCATACCAGCAGTGGCTAGTATCAGGGCATCAAAATCACCATCGTCTAGTTTGTCTAAACGAGTCCCAACGTTTCCACGGATATCACCAATGATCAAATCTGTCCGTATGGCCATTAACTGACATCGTCGTCGTAAACTGGAAGTACCGATACGAGCTTTTGAAGGCAGATCATTAATGCTGCTGTATTTATTTGAGATGAAACAGTCTGTAGGACTTTCGCGAACCATTATCGCAGAGATGTATAAATTTTCGTGCTGCTCAACAGTAACGTCCTTCATCGAATGTACCGCCAGATCAGCTTTGTTGTCTAGTAATGCTTGTTGTAATTCCTTAACGAATGCGCCTTTGCCACCCAGTGATGCGAGTTGCATATCCATAAAGTTATCAGCTTGTGTTTTGATACCTAATATTTCTATTACCTGATCTGGCCAGAGAAGCGAAATCTGTTCTTTAACATGGTTCGCCTGCCACAGAGCCAAGGGGCTTTCCCTTGTTACAATTCTGATTAATTTGGACATGATGATAAATTCAAAATATATCTTTTCCAGGTTCTTATAGATACACTATCTGCTCTCAATACTGGCACATTAAAAAGATTCAAGCATATGAAACTCGGCGTAATTATGGATCCCATAGATGGGATCTATATTAAAAAAGACAGTACATTTGCCATGTTACTTGCTGCCCAATCTCAGGAATGGGAACTGTATTATATGGAACAAAGCGATCTTTTTATCAAAGACAATAAGGCCATGACGAATTGCAGGATAATCTCGGTACAAGATAATAAAGCGAAATGGTATCAGATACAGCAGTCTCTTACAGTTTTGCTTTCAGGTCTTGATGTCATTCTCATGCGTTTGGACCCACCATTTGACACTGAATATAGCTACACTACCCACATTCTAGATTTAGCCAAAAATGAGGGCGCGTTTGTTGTCAACGACCCAGCAGGATTGCGTAACACAAATGAAAAAATGTTCATCTATGCTTTCCCGCAATGTATTGCACCAACGCTTGTCAGTAGAAACCCAGACATTATCAAGACATTTATAAGCGAAAACGAAGAAGTTGTGCTGAAACCACTTAACGGCATGGGCGGCGCATCTATCTTCAAGATAAAAAACGGCGACCCAAATACAAACGTTACAATTGAAACATTGGCCAGTAATCAAACACAATTCGTAATGGCACAAAAATATATACCGGACATTGTTGATGGAGACAAACGGATACTGTTAATTAACGGAAAGCCCGTTGATTATGCGCTGGCACGCATACCTATGGCTGGAGAAACACGCGGCAACCTGGCTGCTGGCGCAACTGGGAAAGGAGTTGAGCTAAGCGAGAAGGATCGATGGATATGTGAGCAGGTAGGACCGACATTGAAGAAGCGTGGTTTACTGTTTGTCGGGCTCGATGTTATCGGTGACTATCTGACAGAAATAAATGTTACCAGCCCAACCTGTATTAGAGAGCTCGATAGTATTTATAATATAGACATTGCCGGTGATCTCATGAAAACTATCGAATCGATAATCCATGCTCGCAGGAGTTAATTCAAGTTTGAGGCTATAATCACATATGCCAGCGGGAAATTAAAAGATTATGGCTGACATCAAACGCCCACAAATCACACCTGACGACAGGCTTGGAATGACGCTTTGCCTAGCTATTATTACCCACGGTGTCGTAGTCTTAGGCGTTACCTTTACCGAAGAAGATAAAGTCAGGCAGAACTACAATACAATGGAAGTTGTCCTTGTACAGCAACAAAGTCCGAATCCAGATGATGCTAAGCTGCTTGCACAAGCTGCACTTGAAGGTGGAGGAAATTCTGTAGAACAAGATATCCCTGCCACACCGACGCCTCCGCCGTTTCCAGATAGTCAACCCGACATTACATTGCCGCCTCAATCGGATAGCCAACCCACTATGACTGAGGCTAGTAAATCAACTGAACTTTTGGCTGCCGCCACCGAAGATCAAGCTGTCAAAAAACCTAAAGAGACTAACGTTAAAGAAAAAATATCTGAAGATTCTAAAACAGTTGAAAAACCTGATGTGGCTATGCCAAGTGCATCTACCTTGTTGACTAACAGCTTCAAAATTGCAGCCTTGAGCGCACAGATCAAACGCAAGCTGGAGGCTAAAGCAGAGCGGACTCGCCGAAAACTTATCTCTGCGAGCACCAGAGAATATCGCTACGCGGCATACATGGAAGCGTGGCGCGCCAAAGTTGAACGTGTAGGTAACCTAAACTACCCAGATGAAGCCCGCAGGCAGAATTTATCTGGAAATCTAATACTTGACGTTGCACTGAACCCGGATGGATCCATTAACGAAATTATCGTTAGGAGATCGTCTGGTCACAAAATACTCGATGATGCAGCTATAAGGATAGTTAATCTCGCAGCACCTTATTCCCCCTTCCCGAAAAATATAAGCTCGGAATTTGATATCTTACATATCACCCGAACTTGGCAGTTTCTCAATAACAAAGGGTTCAGATAACAAGAGAGATTAATAATATATCATTTATTATCATAAAGAATTCGACCTCCGAAACAGAAGTTGTTCTAAAATTTGGAGAATCTTGTAGTTTTATTTAATTTTCATGTTTAACATTAGTCAATGCAACCAACAAACCTAACAAACCAGCTATTAATAGCTATGCCTGGGTTAAATGATCCTAGCTTCTTCCATACTGTTACTTATATATTCTCACATAACGAATATGGAGCGCTGGGCATCGTTATTAACCGCCCTCTGGAGCTGGATCTAGGAGAAGTGTTGATGCAAATGGATCTTAAGACCAGCAATAATCAGATTAACAATACGACTGTCTATTACGGAGGACCGGTGCAAACAGATCGGGGTTTCGTACTGCACGAACCAAACGCTAAGTGGCAATCAACAATAAACGTCAGCAATAAAATAAGCGTGACCACATCTATGGATATCCTTAAGGCCATATCAGAAGGAAGAGGGCCGAAAAAATCATTCATTGCACTGGGATATGCAGGCTGGCAAGCCGGGCAACTTGAGCAGGAAATAAAAGATAACGCTTGGCTTAATGCACCATTAGGATCTGAAATCATATTCGATGCGCCGTTTGACCGTCGCTGGGAATCGGCTGCTGCTCTGTTGGGTATCGATCTAGAAAGATTATCCTCCCAGATAGGGCACGCGTGACCGAGCCGCTTACCTTAGTCAGTTTCGATTATGGGGAGAAGAGAATCGGTGTTGCTGTCGGCCAAACCCTTACCAACACCGCCACCCCTCTCGACACCATACACGTATCAAATGGCGCTATTGACTGGGATAGTATTACCGGAATTCTGAAACAATGGCATCCTCAAGCACTTGTGGTCGGCGAGCCTGTGAATACTGACGGCTCTCCGCAAGCTGTCACTAAACAGTGTAATAATTTTGTTCGAGAACTTATGAATCGATTTGAACTCCCCATTTATCGAATTGACGAACGACTTTCAACCTTTGAGGCAAAATCAAGACTCAAGGCTACTCGCAACCTAGATGCGGTTGCCGCCCAGGCCATATTAGAAACATGGTTGTCTGACCGCGCTGATTCAACTGAACATGTTGAGACCAATACCCACTAACACTCATTCATCGATAGAAAGTATGAACCTAGACAATAAGGAAATCGACCAACTGCTGGACGATATAAGCTCAAGACTTGGTAAGCTACTTATAAAATCTAAGCGCGAAAAGCCATTAATCATCGGAATTCAAACCGGAGGACTCTGGATTGCAAATAAAATAAAGCATCGTCTAGGGGCGGATATCCCACTTGGAGAGCTGAATATTGCTTTCTATCGAGATGATTTTAGCCGTATAGGGATGCATCCTCATGTCACTCCATCCCAACTACCATTTGATGTTGAAGACAGGCATATCATCCTAGTCGATGATGTATTGCACACTGGTCGGACGATACGTGCCGCAATGAACGAAATCTTCGATTATGGCAGGCCTGCCAGTATTTGCCTTGTCGTATTGATTGAACGAACAGGTCGAGAGCTTCCTATTAATGCTGATGTGGTTGGAAAAACAATAACGCTAAAACCGGACGAACATGTTAAACTCTCTGGCCCAGAACCCATGGCTCTGGAAATTAAATACCAAGAATGACGGTTGACAATATTCAAATCGATCAAAATGGCCGCCTGAAACATTTTCTATCTATCGAAGGCCTCAGCCGCCAGTTACTAATTGATATACTGGACCATGCCGAATCCTTTGCAGGAGTCGGACAACGTGTAGTTAAAAAAGTCCCTCTTCTACGAGGCAAAACGATCGTTAATCTTTTTTTTGAACCCAGCACACGCACCAGAACTACATTTGATCTGGCTGCGAAACGGCTATCTGCCGATGTAATGAACCTCAACATGTCTGCATCTTCCACAAGCAAAGGAGAATCTTTACTCGACACCCTGCATACTCTTGAGGCGATGCACTGCGATATGTTTATTGTTAGACATTCTAACAGCGGAGCTGCTCATTTTATTGCCGAACACGTTGCGCCACACATCAGTGTCATAAATGGCGGCGATGGACGCCACGCTCACCCTACTCAAGCGATGCTAGACATGTTTACGATACGCAGACATAAAAAGAATTTTGAAAATCTCAGAGTAGCGATTGTTGGGGACATTATGCACTCTCGTGTTGCCCGCTCAAATATTCATGCGCTTAAGACACTAGGCGTCAATGATGTCCGTGTTGTTGGGCCGAAGACGCTTATTCCGTCTGAAATCGAAACCTTTGGAGTTCAAGTATATGATTCCTTGCAATCAGGTATTGAAGATGTTGACGTAATCATCATGCTACGCCTGCAAAAGGAGCGTATGCTCAGCGCCCACATACCGAGCGAAAATGAATATTTCGTCCGCTACGGTTTGACTAAGGACAAACTGCAAACCGCAAAACCCGATGTCATCGTTATGCACCCGGGACCGATTAATCGAGGAATTGAGATTGACTCCCATGTCGCAGACAGTGAGCACTCGGTTATCCTGCAACAAGTCAGTCATGGCATAGCAATCAGAATGGCGGTGATGTCCATCACCATGGGCGGACCGTCGGGAAAAAACTCTAACAATAATGAAAATTCGGATTAATAACGGCAAGCTTATTGACCCAGCTAATGGACTGAATAGCAAGGGATCAATCTGTATAAAAGACGGTTTAATTATCTCTGCAGGAAAACCCTTCGCAAGATTCAAGCCAGATCTTGAAATTGATGCCAGTGACAAATGGGTCTGTCCCGGCATTATCGATTTATGTGCCCGTTTCGGCGAACCCGGACAGCAGTTCAAAGCAACTATCGAAAGCGAATCAAATGCTGCGGCCAGTGCTGGGGTCACGGCGATATGCTGTCCTCCCGACACCCAGCCAGTCATCGATACACCTGCTGTTGTTGAACTGATTCATCAACGTGCTGAAAAGGCTAACCGCACACATATTTACCCTATTGCTGCGCTGACAAATGGACTTGAAGGTGAACGGCTAGCCGAACTATATACACTAAAACAGGCAGGTTGTATTGCAGTAAGTAACGCAAACCAAGCTGTCCCCAATAATGAAGTTTTACGTCGCGCCATGGAATACTCGGCGAGTACAGACTTGACAGTTTTTATAAATGCCCAAGATCATTTCCTCGCTAACAATGGTGTTGTTAACGAAGGGGCAATCAGTACAAGATTGGGCTTGCCACCGATACCAGAAACAGCAGAGACTGTCGCTGTCAGCACAGCTTTACTATTAGTAGAGCAAACTAAGGGAAGGGCACACTTTTGCAGACTCTCTTCTGCCAAATCTGTGGAAATGATCGCAAGAGCAAAAAAAGCTGGGCTTCCTGTATCAGCTGATGTCAGCATATGTCACCTACATCTAACTGAGATGGATGTAGATGGCTACGATACCAATTGTCACTTAGTTCCTCCGCTTCGTACGCTGGAAGACAAAAATGCATTGATACAGGGACTGATTAGCGGCGCAATTGACGCTGTTTGCTCAGATCATCAACCTCATAATGAAGACGCGAAAACCGCACCCTTTAGTCTAACCAAACCGGGAGCATCTACGATTGAAATATTATTACCCATGGTGCTTGATTTAGTTAGTAAGGATCTATTATCACCTGTCAGGGCAATCGAATGCCTGACGATCAATCCTGCACGCATACTAGGGATCGATTCCGGTTCTTTAGCCGTTGGCAAGATTGCAGATATTACGATTATTGATCCAGAAAAATCATGGAGTTTCACTAAAGAACAAATGTTAAGCACTGGGAAAAATACACCTTTTGATGAATGGGAATTGTTTGGTAAGGTCACTCACACAATTTATAAAGGCCAGGTCGTTTATCAAACCAAATAACTATTATATGAGATCGTTATAGTGCACGATCCTAATACTCGAAATACTATCAATCTCGAAAACGCTGAGGTCTTGTCGCACCAGTCCTACTCTGGAGATCAATACCTGCTTAGATTGCATGCACCGCATACTGCTAAAGAGGCAAAACCTGGAAGCTTTATACACATTCGCTGCGATCCTGCTTTGTTGATGCGCAGACCCATGTCAATTATGCGGGCCAGCCCCACAGAAGGTTGGATCGATATCCTTTATAAAGCACATGGTCGGGGGACTGGACTACTGGCATCTCGCCAGATTTGTGAATCTATCAGCCTACTCGGGCCCATTGGTATTCCATTCAATCTTCACAATTGCCGAAAACAACCACTATTGATTGGTGGTGGTGTAGGCATACCTCCCATGATATTTCTTGCTGAATATCTAAAAAATAACGTAAAGCCAATCAAACCGTTAATGATAATGGGTTCAGAGATCCCGTTTCCTTTCAAGCCTATGCCTTCTAGGATCATGATTCCGAGTATCCCAGAGGGTGTCATTGCCACCATTCCGCTAATGGAAGATTGGCAAATACCCTGCAGACTGACCAGCCTACAGGGCTATACAGGTTGCCATGAAGGTTATGTGACCGATCTAGCGCGATTATGGCTTGCACAATTCCATACGACTGAACTTGAAGCCATAGAAATTTTCAGCTGCGGACCGACGCCGATGCTTAAAGCAGTAGCCAAACTCGCCCACGACTTCAATCTGCCCTGCCAGATATCCATGGAAGAGACCATGGCTTGCGCAACTGGTGGATGCGCTGGTTGTACGGTACAGGTGGAGACGGGAAAGGGGCCTGCAATGAAACGGGTATGTGTGGATGGCCCAGTGTTTGAAGCCAGTACAGTGTTTAATAGTGGATAACCACCCTGCTGAAAAAAACAGATTTTGATAGTGACAGATTAATATCCTAAACGGATAGTAAGTCCTCCATGGGAAACATTTCAGCGGCCTTCACCTGATTGCATAGCGCTGCTAAAATAATGAGGCGCGCCAAGCTACTAGCGATTTTTTTACTCGCGTGCATTGGTGATTGCACCAAGAGATTTGGTGTCACTGCTTCTAAGTAGGAAAAGACGGACGATCAGCCAAAATTGATCTTGGCCTCGAGATTGGTGGATGAATCAGCATTAGCAAGTGCTTCTTCTAGTGTGATTTGACCTTCCTTGTACAGATTGAATAATGCTGAATCGAATGTCTGCATACCCTTCTGCCCGCTTTCTTACATAGCCTCCTTAAGCCCATCAATTTCACCCTTGAGGATTAACTCAGAAATATGTAGTGTATTAATCAGGATTTCTATCGCTGCACAGCGCTTGCCATCAACTGCAAGTACCAGTCGTTGAGAGATCACTGCGCGAATATTAAGTGAGAGATCCATAAATAGCTGCTTGTGTAGTGCTTGCGGAAACATATTGATCACCCGTTCCATAGCCTGATTGGCGTTGTTCGCATGCAATGTTGTAATGGCAGGATGCCCAGTGTTGGCCAGTTCCAGTGCAGCTTCCATAGTTTACCGCTCACGAATTTCGCCGATAAGTATGACGTCTGGCGCTTCACGCAGAGATGCCTTAAGCGCATTTCGATAGGATTTGGTATCCACACCAACTTCACGCTGGTTGAAGATAGATTTCTTATTTGGGTGACTGAATTCGACTGGGTCTTCAATGGTCAGGATATGCCCGGCCATAGATTCGTTCCGGTGATTGATCATTGCGGCGAGGGTAGTAGATTTACCTGAGCCGGTAGCACCCACCATCAATATGAGACCACGCTTAGAAGTAATCAGGTCCTTGAGAATTTCCGGGACACCGAGTTGTTCAATGGTCGGGATCTCAGTAGGAATACGCCGGAGTACCATACCGACTTCACCGCGTTGATTGAACACATTGATACGGAAACGGGCAGATCCGTTTGGCATCGCAATAGCGAAATCAAGCTCGAATTCTTCCTCGAATTGCGCTATTTGTTTATCGTTCATAATGCCATACGCAGCAGCTTTGGTGAGTTCGCCGTCGAGCATGGTCTTTCCTACAGAAGTAATTGCCCCCTCGATCTTAACTTTTACCGGTGCACCCACGGTAAAAAACAGGTCTGATGCACTTTTTTCAATTACCAGTTTCAGATACGGCATGATATCCATACACTCTGTCTCCTTTAAATTCCTGCCAAGTGATATATAGCGCTGATTATCTCATCATCCCGGATTCTTCTTCATCCTCTTCTAAGCTAAGATGGTCCAGTCCTTCCAGCTTGTTGGAATCCTTTGCATCCTTGCCTTCCAATTTTATCCTCAGCCTGAGTTGATTTACGGAATCCGC
Source organism: Gammaproteobacteria bacterium (assembly GCA_965226155.1). GTDB lineage: Bacteria > Pseudomonadota > Gammaproteobacteria > Eutrophobiales > Eutrophobiaceae. The sequence continues at coordinate 1,176,672 of OZ245331.1, read as the reverse complement.
ATTTCTGAGTGCGTCGTCATAACCGATCCTATCCGCTTCGTACAAATCAAAAAGTGCCTGATCAAAAGTCTGCATACCTAACTCTCTCGATTTTGACATGATGACCTTGATTTCATGCACCTCACCTTTGAGAATTAGATCTGAAATCAGCGGTGAATTGAGTAAGATTTCGATGGCGGCAGCCCGTCCTTTGCCATCAACCGTTTTAACCAAGCGCTGAGAAATAATTCCTTTCAGATTCAAAGACAAATCCATCAACAACTGTTGCTTACGTTCCTCTGGGAAGAAATTGATTATACGGTCCAAGGCCTGGCTAGAACTATTGGCATGAAGGGTTGCCATGGCCAGGTGGCCCGTTTCGGCAAAGGCGATACCAACTCCATCGTCTCCCTGTCACGGATCTCACCTAATAGGATGACATCAGGCGCCTGACGAAGGGTATTTTTCAGGGCGATTTCCCAGTCATCGGTATCTACATCGACCTCGCGTTGCATAATCACGCAGTTCTTATGGGGATGACGTACTCAATCGGGTCTTCGATGGTAATAATATGCCCATAGGTATTTTCATTGCGGTAGTCGATCATGGCTACAAGCGAAGTGGATTTACCAGAGCCTGTACCTCCGACCATAATAACCAGGCCGTTTTTGACCATTACCACTTCCTTGAGAACTTCGGGCAACTTGAGCTTATCAATATTCGGAACTTCTGTTTCGATAACCCGACACACCAAACCGCAAAAGCCTTGTAGTATAAAGGCATTGGCTCGAAAACGGCCGATACCGACCGGGGCTACTGCAAAATTACATTCTTTGCTGGCCTCAAACTCCTTAAGCTACCTGTCATTCATGATTGCGTACACCATGGTTTTGGTGTTTTCTGCCGTCAATGGGGTCTTTGATACCGGGGTCATTTTTCCGGATATCTTCATGGCCGGTGGAAAGCCCTCAGTAATAAACAAATCCGATCCCTTTTTCTCAATCATCAACTTGAGAAGATCACGCATGACTTTTATGGCTTGTTCTCTCTCCATTAGTCCCTCCCGTTAATTCAATATTCTCATATCAGAAGTTATCCTTATTCGCGGCCTTGGATCGAGCTTCATCTTTATCCACTAACCCTTTTGCCACGATCTGTTGCAGACTTTGGTCCAGCGTTTGCATGCCAAACTGTTGCCCCGTCTGGATTGCGGAATACATTTGGGCGATTTTATTTTCACGAATAAGATTCCGGATCGCTGGTGTCCCTATCATGATTTCATGAGCAGCAATGCGCCCCCCGCCTTTTTTCTTCAGTAAGGTCTGTGAGATAACTGCTTTTAATGACTCTGACAACATTGCCCTCACCATGTCCTTTTCTTCAGCGGGAAATACGTCGACAATACGATCGATGGTCTTTGTAGCAGAACTGGTGTGCAAGGTTCCAAACACCAAGTGCCCAGTTTCCGCTGCGGACAAGGCTAGTCGTATGGTTTCTAGATCGCGCATTTCACCAACCAATATGACATCAGGGTCTTCGCGTAGTGCAGATCTCAGTGCCTCATTAAATCCTAAGGTATCGCGGTGGACCTCTCTCTGGTTGATCAGGCATTTCTTGCTGACATGGACAAACTCTATCGGGTCTTCAACGGTGAGGATATGGCCGTATTCATTCTCATTCTTGTAGTTAACCATCCCCGCCAATGTGGTTGATTTACCTGATCCAGTAGGGCCGGTAACCAGTACCACTCCGCGGGGAGTATCTGAGATCTCTTCAAATATTTTTGGTGCACCTAGTTGCTCCAATGACAGTATTTCGGAGGGTATGGTTCTAAATACCGCACCCGAGCTACGGTTCTGATTGAATGCATTGACCCGAAACCTGGCATGTCCGGGGATCTCAAATGAAAAGTCGCACTCCAGGAATTCTTCATAATCCTTACGTTGTTTGTCGTTCATGATGTCATAAACCATATCGTGTACTTCTGTATGATCCATGGCCGGGACGTTGATCTTGCGCATATCACCATCCACCCGAATCATGGGTGGTTCGCCTGCGGATAAATGCAGATCGGAACTACCGTTTTTACACCCAAATGCAAGTAATTCACCGATATCCATCTAGGACCTCCTGGTAAGTAAATAAAGCAAATGACAAGATTAACAGTTTGAGTCTTACAGCATATTATTTAAACTGGCTTAATATAGAAAACCCTAACTAATCCTTGTTTTTTATAATTTAAATTCTGTTACGGATGGGATGTTGTGGTACTGATCTTTTGGGGAATAGCCTACTAGTAATCTATGAATGATTTTAGTGAAAACCTGAAAATAGTAATGGAACGAATTCATGCTGCAGCGCAAAAATATGGCCGTTCTGTCGATTCTATTAGGCTGATGGCTGCCAGCAAGACCTTTTCTGCTGACGACATCAAGATAGCAGCTTCAGCAGGACTACAAGAATTCGGTGAAAATTATGCGCAAGAGGCGATACAAAAAATTAAAACATTAGCAGACCCAAAGCTAATCTGGCATTACATTGGACCGATTCAGTCAAACAAAACCCGATTAATATCCGAAAATTTCAACTGGGTGCACAGTATCGATAGGATTAAGACTGCCCGTAGATTAAATGATGCAAGGCCTGACAGTAGCCCACCTCTGAATGCCTGTATCCAAATCAATATCAGCGGCGAGAAAAGCAAATCTGGTATTGCACCACAACAGCTGTTGGATCTTGCACGACAAATATCCACACTTCCCAATATCCGCTTGCGTGGACTAATGGCAATCCCCGCCGTAAGTAAAGACACCGACGAACAAAGGCAATCTTTCAAATTAGTAAATCAGTATTTTCAATCACTTAACAAAGAAAACTTTAAACTGGACACTTTATCCATGGGGACTAGTAATGACCTGGAGGCTGCAATAGCTGAAGGTTCCACTATGATTAGACTCGGTACGGCCATATTTGGTCCTAGACATGCGTAAATTTATTTAACACTGAGCATGTCTTGGTAAACTGCCTTAAAAAATTGCTTCCTGCTTTTCCATGGTATTCTTCAGGAAGTAGCCATCTAACAAAACTTTATTCAAAAACAGTCCTCGTCAAATAGATTAGTTAATGAAACATACCATCATTGCATTAATTGGTTGCGGTAATATGGGGACTAGCCTAGTCGGTGGTCTCATTGCGAACGGCCATGATTCTGATTCCATCCGTGGTGCGGACCCCGATCCTATACAACGAGACAAACTTTATAAGCAATATAAGACTACCGTTTTTGAAAAGAATACAGAAGCAATTGACGGAGCAGATGCGGTCATTCTTGCTGTCAAACCCCAAATGTTTGCGGCTACATTGTCCAACATTGCTGATAGTATCAAATTAAATAACTCTATAGTTATTTCGATTGCCGCCGGAGTACGCCTTGCAACAATAGAAAAGTATCTCGACAAGGACCACCCAATCGTCAGGGTAATGCCTAATACACCTGCGATCATCCGCTCAGGCATTTCTGCGCTTTTTGCAAACAATGCAACGACACCGAAGCACCGTGAAATTGCCGAAGGGATCATGCGCGCAGTCGGATCGCTAATCTGGTTGGATGATGAGTCATTGATGGATACGGTCACTGCATTATCTGGGAGCGGCCCGGCCTATATCTATTTGATCATGGAAGTATTGGAACAAGCGGCCGTTAGTCTTGGACTCCCAGTTGATCAAGCTAAATTGCTGACGCTGGAAACCGTTTTCGGTGCAGCTAAATTGGCACTGGAAAGCGGCGTAGACGCTACGACGCTGCGACGCCAAGTAACATCTCCCGGTGGCACGACCGAACAGGCATTGGATGTACTCTTACAACAAGGTCAGATCGATCAATTGTTCCTGAAAGCACTTACCGTTGCCAAGCGACGCTCAGAAGAACTTGCCGAGCTTCAGGAAAAAACATAATGGGTTCCGGCTACATAGCGGAGGCTTTCAGTTTTCTACTACGAACTGTCTTTGATCTATACATACTTGCTGTAGCCCTGCGTTTTCTCCTGCAACTGGTGCGGGCTGATTTCTGTAATCCGATTTCTCAATTTCTGGTGAAGATTACCAACCCAACGCTGCGCCCTTTGCGACACATCATCCCGGACTACCGGAATATCGATTTGTCCGCGATTACACTCATGATATGTCTGAAGATAATAGAAATAATGCTGTTGGCTTTAATAATCGGCGGGCGCAATCCGGCATTTTCAGGATTAATAGTACTCAGCCTTGCACAGGTACTCAATCTGATTATTTATATCTTCATCATTGCCATTTTTATAAAAGTCATACTCAGTTGGTTCAGTCCCGGTGCATACAATCCTGCCACAGTAATTCTCTACAGGTTGACAGAGCCTTTACTCAAACCCGCTAGGCAGTTATTGCCGCCCACAGGAGGATTGGATTTATCACCCATTTTCGTATTCGTATTTCTACAACTTTTAATCATTCTGCTCGTTAAACCACTGACTCATCTTGGTCTATCACTGTCCGGAATCGTCTATTAATAACGATGTCTATAAAAGATTTATGAACATAGGTAGCAAGCGAGTCAGATAGCGAGAATTCAGTTTGAGTAAAGGAAAAGTTGAACTAAGGCCCTTGATTTTAATCGGACTATAAAAGTATTGGATATTCTGTGACAGAATATCTCTGTTATATTGCAATTAGAATTAATGATAATCCTAGCTGAATAGGAGCGATACCATGAATAGATGCTTCATGCATTTTATAAGTTTACTAATATTGACAATTGCAATTCCTGTCAACGCGGAACAGGCTAAGAACTTCGGTGACTATTCGATTCATTACGTTGCCTTCACGACAGACATATTGTCACCGGAAGTGGCTAAATCCTATAACTTGACCCGCAGCAAAAATCGAGCATTGTTGAATATTTCGATACTGAAAAGTGTAATGGGTACATCTTCCCAGCCCGTCAGGGCAAAAGTAGTTGCTAGCGCAACTAATCTGAGTTCGCAATTGAAACAATTTGAAATCCGTGAATTAAGTGAGCAGGGGGCAATATATTATATAGCCGAGATACCTGTGAATCACCGTGAGACGCTAAAATTCAACCTCAGCGTGACTCCCGATGGCGAGGAAAACACTTATACCTTTTCTTTTCAGCAGCAATTCTTTACTGAGTAACTGACTAAAATTTGCCTTGATAATCGATTATCAAGGGAGCGTGATCGGAGAAGCGTTGCCTTTTATAAATTTCTGCATTTTTGATCTTATTCTTTAATGCAGGGGTAACTATCTGGTAATCAATTCGCCAACCGACATTTTTAGCCCACGCCTGGCCACGGTTTGACCACCAAGTATATTGTTCCCTCTCTTGATTCACGATACGGAAAGCATCAACTAAGCCAATTTCATCTAAAACAGCTGTCATCCATTCCCGCTCTTCAGGTAAAAATCCTGAATTTTTCTGGTTGCCTCGCCAGTTTTTCAGATCTATCTGCTTATGGGCAATGTTCCAGTCTCCACATATGATAGTGGCTTTCTGTTTCTTACGAATCTGCTTTAATTTTGGTGAGAAACGATCCATGAATTCAAATTTTATTTTTTGTCTTTCTTCGCCTGACGTTCCAGATGGTAAATATAAGGATATAATACTCAGTTTATCGAAATCGGCTTGTAAATATCTGCCTTCCGTATCTGCATGAGGCCATCCCAGCTTTCTTACTACCCGTTTCGGCTGCTTACGGCTAAAGATTGCCACTCCACTGTAGCCTTTCTTTTCAGCGTCACTGAAATACGCAAAATAACCAGCAGGAGCAAGTATCTCATCAATCAATTGGCTAACTTGCGCCCTAGTTTCCTGAACACAAACAACATCTGGCTGCAACCGGTGCATCCATTTGAAAAATCCTTTACGGTGTGCCGAACGGATCCCGTTAAGATTTACGCTAACAATTTTCATAAGAAATTAACATAAGAAAAATAATCTTTAGTAAACGGAAAATAACATATCGCATTGTTAAATCGTACAGCCTTAATCATAGCCCCTTTTTACCATATAATGACTGTTGGACACAGTTATGCCGTATACTATCTACAACCTATTTCTCTATCACTTACTTAGGCATTCTTTATAATTATGCTGCCTTATCAACATGAATTCATCGATTTCGCAATAGAACAGAATGTCCTGCAGTTTGGCGAATACAAACTCAAGTCAGGCCGAATTAGCCCATACTTTTTCAATAGTGGGCTATTTAACAATGGTGAAAGCTTGGCCCGGCTGGGAAGTTATTATGCTGAGGCAATCACAACAACGGATGTTCAATTTGATATGGTCTTCGGGCCTGCCTATAAAGGCATACCGTTAGCATCCTCCTTCGCAATCGCGCTGTTCCGTAAACTTGGACGTTCCGTGCCATATAGTTTTAATCGTAAGGAAGAGAAGGATCACGGTGAAGGTGGAATAATTCTTGGCGCTCCGTTATCTAACCGGGTTTTAATTATTGACGATGTCATTACTGCAGGAACGTCTATAAATAAATCGATGGAACTAATCCTATCTGCAGGCGCCAATCCGACAGCGGTCATAATCGCATTAGATCGACAAGAACGGGGCATCGGTGAACTATCTGCGGTCCAGGAAATCGAACAAATAAGCAGTATTCCGGTATTTAGTATCATCACCTTGGAGACATTGATTGATTATGTGGAACAGACCGGTAAATTCCAACAACATCTTGAAACTATTCAAAAATATCAGGAAAGCTACGGCGTTTAATGTGTAATAGATACTCGAAATGCTGATAATTGACGGCTAATCCGGTACTATAGATGAAAAATAATCACTTACTCCCTACACTCTAACAAAAAAGGAAATGACGATGCGCACCATGACATTTCTACAGATCCTCCTATCAACGGTCTTGCTTGCAACATTCAGTATTTCATCACAGGCACAGATTAAATCTTGGATTAATAAAGACGGCGTACGCGAGTTTGGTAAAACTGTACCGCCAGAGTATGCGCAAAAGGGACATAAGGAATTAAGCAAGCAGGGAATGGTAATTAATGAACAGGAGCGGGTGAAGACTGAAGAGGAATTAGCAGAAGCAGCTAAAGCAGCAGAACTTGTTGCAGAAGAAAAACGCCTCGAGCAAGAACGAAAAAATGAAGATAGGATACTGATTGCAACTTACGTTAAGGTCGAAGACATTGAGATGGTCAAGCAAGAACGCGTACAAGTCATCGAATCGAGTATTAAGGTTACTGAGAAAAGAACAGAGACTATACAACTAGACCTCGACAAGAGAATGAAGGCCGCTGCAGATGCGGAGCGGGCAGGTAAATCACCCAATGAAGCTCTGTTGAAGGACATTGAATCCCTCCAACGACGGATCAAAGCAAATAGTGTCTACATTGACGGAAAGCGTAAGGAGCAAGAAGAAACCAAATCAGAGTACGATGCAAAAATTGCTCGCTTCAATGAATTAAGAGGGAGCTGATAGATCGTAATTACTTAAACAGCCCCGTCCTGAGGACTGACCACTGGTCTTCCATAAAAGCTGTAGGGTTTTTCTTAAAATTGCTGCGAACAAATTGACTCATGCGGCCCTCAATTAAGGCCATAATCTGATTAGCCGTTATATCGATAGTTTGAATAGCCCGCGGACCATCACCCAGATTCGCTTCGCGCAGTATCTGTTTCAGTTGCATCTCGATCCTGTCAAAAAATTTTGATACCCGGGTACGTAAGCGCTCATTCTCACCAACCAAAGCATCCCCCAGTAACACTCTTGTTATTCCTGGATTTTGTTCAGAGAACTTCAATAACAGCTGAGTAATATGATCGCATCGGGTATCGGCATGAGACTCCTTTTCCATTATTTTATTAATTAAGGAAAACACGCTATCTTCGGCAAAATCAATCAAAGCTTCAAACATCTTTGCCTTACTAGCAAAATGTCGATAAAGCGCAGCTTCTGAAACACCCACTGCCTTTGCTAAGGATGCTGTGGTAATTCGGCTTCCAGGATGCAATTCCAACTCGCCCGCTAACACCTGCAGAATTTGCTGACGTCTATCTGGTCGTGTTCTAGCTGTCATTACCGAATCCGCCTACAAATTGTCACTGTTTATCAGAGTGCCCACGCCCTGATCGGTGAAGATTTCTAATATCACAGCGTGGTCTATTCTACCGTCTATAATATGGGCTGAATTAACTCCAGCACTGACTGCATCCTGAGCAGCAGCTACTTTTGGTAGCATCCCACCGCTAATCACGCCCTGCTCAATCAATTTTGAAACTGCATCATTTGATAGACCGGTCAGTACATTCCCACTAGAATCAAGCACGCCAGCCGTGTTGGTTAGCATGATCAGCTTTTCAGCCTTTAGATCTTGTGCCATTTTGCTCGCCACTAAATCGGCATTGATATTATAGGATTGCCCTTTTTCATCTACTCCAATGGGGGCGATAACAGGGATAAAATCTTGCTTTATCAGCATATCGATAACAGAGACATCTATTTTTTCCACTTCGCCTACATGTCCTATATCAATAATCTCTGGCACCTCTATCTCTGGAGTCTTGCACGAGACAACTAGTTTACGCGCACGTATCAGCCCACCGTCCTTTCCACTTAATCCGATTGCATTTCCACCAGTACGATTTATAAGATTAACAATTTCCTTGTTGACGAGGCCACCGAGTACCATTTCAACCACATCCATAGTTTCACTATCGGTAACGCGCATGCCTTGAACAAACTCGGTCTCTTTGCCCAGTCGCTTTAATAAGTCACCGATTTGCGGACCGCCTCCGTGCACTACTACCGGATTCATCCCTACAAGTTTCATCAAGGTAACGTCTCGAGCAAAATCATTTTTCAATAGCTCGTCTGACATCGCATTACCACCATATTTAATCACTATTGTTTTGTTGCTGAACCTTTTTATATAGGGCAATGCCTCAGTTAGAACCTCAGCAATTTCTTTTGCTTGGTCTGATTTATGAATATTTTTCGCGTGTTCGGGAATACTGGCCACGTTATTTTCAGAATTTTGAATTGAAAATTATCTTCTTGTAAAAAGCGTTTAAAACGGGATTTGTAGATCCGATTTTACAGAATGGAGTATTTCTTTAAACCTGCTTTGCAATTTACTCAATGCTTCAGGGTTATCTGCTTCAAATCTTGCAACCAGGCAGGGGGTTGTATTGGAAGGCCGAATCAGTCCCCAGCTATCATCAAGCTCAACTCTAAAGCCATCAATAGTAATAACCTCTGCCCCTTCGATATTCATTTTCGATTCCAGCTGACCCATAAAAGCCTTATGTTCACTCTCAGCAAGGTTAATTTTTAACTCAGGTGTTGCTACACTATTTGGTATGGCTGAGAAATGCTCGGCTGGCTTGGTCTTAGCATTTACTAACACTTCAAGAAGGCGAGCCCCGGAATACATTGCATCATCAAAACCGTACCATCTCTCCTTAAAAAATATGTGGCCACTCATCTCACCTGCCAGTGGAGAACTCACTTCTTTCATTTTATTCTTAATTAATGAATGTCCAGTTTTCCACATCAATGGTTTACCACCATTATCTTCAATAATTTTTTTCAGATGCTTACTGCACTTCACGTCAAAAATGATTTCGGCTCCCGGATTCCGTGATAGCACATCTCTAGCAAGAACCATAAGTTGACGATCTGGCCAAATAATATTTCCGGTTCCATCCACTACCCCAAGACGATCGCCGTCTCCATCAAAAGCAAAACCGATATCAGCTTGAACTTCTTTCACCTTAGCTATTAAGGACTGCATGTTTTCAGGCTGACCTGGGTCTGGGTGATGATTTGGAAAAGATCCATCTACATCACAGTATAATTCAATGACATCATGCCCGAGTGCATTAAATAGTTGTGGGGCCACAACACCGGCAACACCGTTACCGCAATCAATAACAATTTTTAATGCGCCACCTAATGCGACTGGAATATCCTCTGATATCCGACGAACATACTCAGAGATAATGTCATTGCTTTGAAGTGTGCCTTGGCCACTTGATACATCATCGTTCTTAACGCGGGCATATATCTTTTGAATCGCGTCTTCCGACAATGTGTTATGCGCTAATACAATCTTTAATCCATTATATTCAGGACCGTTATGGCTACCTGTAACCATTACGCCACTATGAGCATCAAGAAAATGTGTTGCAAAATACAACACCGGTGTCGGGACCATACCAATATCAATCACATCTCTCCCAGACGATTGCAATCCCTTGATTAATGCTTCAGCTAGTTCGGGGCTGGAACGGCGGCCATCCCGGCCGACTACAATCTTTTGTTGTCCTAGCTCAAGCGCTTCCGACCCGATAGCAGCACCAATTTTCTCAACTATCGCTACTGTTAAAGATTCACCAACTACTCCTCGAATATCATATTTCCGGAATATTACTTGAAAGACTTCAAGTGATTCGGTTTTTGTCTGCACCTCTGGAGTTGCATCCTGACTGGCTTTCTGCAGTGTGTCATCGTTTTTTTTATTGGTCGGATCCTGGCCTTTATTGCTTGGAACGACATCTTGAATATCTTCTGCTTTCGTAAAAGACGTAATATCGTCTCCTGTCATTTCCTTCGACACTGTCGACACCGTCGGAGGAGTTGATGTCTTCTTTTTAATTCCCGGCAGGTCAGGGATCAACTGCTCCATCCCCGGGTGTACTCCATCCATAATCGCCTGAACAGCACCAGCATAGACTATGTCACTGTGAACTACAGCTTCACCCATGCTCGAAGGCTTTCTGAAACGAAAAAATACCGCCACGGTTACCGAAAGCAAAATTAGAACAATAACGATACCCACCAAGAGGTTCCCGATCATGCCGCCCTCCCCCTCGGAACCGGTACTGGTAGCACTCTCGATCTGCCAGTAAGCTAGATTCCAACGCGTCCCTAGTATCGCCGTCAGCACAGGTTCAATACCACTAGGCACCACACCACTCTTTTTAGCCAAAATAATTGGCTTTCCACCAACCGATTGCCTGATTTCGAGATAATCATTTCCTACATCAAGCGCCGACAAAGTCCGTTGAATCAATGCAATATCCAAACTTAAATGGATAAGTCCGATTAACTGGTCTGACTGATTTTTCACCCGATCGATAACAACGATATGTTGATTTTCTGTCCCATAAAAAAGCTTCGGCTGCGATTGCACCGTTAGTCTCTGTCGCCTTACCGAGCAGATCCAGCGAACCATAACCCAACGGTGGATTTTCATTATCAAGGCTATATTCACCCGGCCTTATCAGTCTCAACTTTAAGGCAGAATCAAAGCGACCTACAGATCCTTCTGCGTGATTTTGTAATTGCTCTGCGCTGCCCTGCATAAACAAGCTTTTGGTTTCAGGGTCTTCGGCAAACTGTGCCATCTGCGTATTAATTTCTGAAATTCGTAACGCTATTTGCTGAGAATTGGATCGGGCTTGTTCTTCTTGCTGCTGTTTATCCGCTTGTTTAACTGATGTCATGGTTGACTGATAGAAATACCAGCCTGCAATCACAAGCGCTAATACTGACACAGCGACTATGGCAGAGATAATCACCTTTCTGACAATTCTGCGGCTGAATCGCCTGTTTGAAACCGGACCTTCAATCATGATCTAATTCCTTAGTCTCCATTAAACATACCAGTGCCCCAAACTTACTGCCGAAAAATGAGGGAACGTCTATAGCAGATGAGATCAATGGATTTTATTTGTATTTTTCTCATGGTACTGATCTGCAATGATCTGTATTAATTTTCTTGCTAATTTATGTTTCGGCGATTGCTCAAGTGTAATATCTCCATTCTTCCACAACACCTCAAGTGCATTTTCCTCAGCATTAAAAGCAATGCCGTTTCCAACCAGGTTTGCAGCAATCATATCGATGCCTTTATCTGCCAATTTAGCTAAAGCATTCTCTCTAACATGCTGAGTTTCAGCGGCGAATCCAACAGTAAATAGTTTGTTCTTGGAATCTGCTACCTCTGCTAGAATATCTGGGATTTTCTTTAGTTCCAATGAAACGATATCGCTGTCTTTCTTTATCTTATGGTCGGCGGTGTTCGAACAACGATAGTCTGCAACAGCGGCAGCTGAAATAAAAATATCTGTCCCGCTAAGCGCCTCCAACACCACTAGGCGCATTTCTTCTGCCGTATTCACGGCAACTAGCTTTACCCTGTCAGGTGTTTCTATCGAAGCCGGGCCCGATATCAATGTTACTTCGGCACCCGCTTCCATTGCAGCACGTGCAACCTCATAACCCATCCTTCCTGAACTGTGATTACTAATATAGCGCACTGGATCTATAGGCTCCCGGGTCGGCCCTGCAGTAACCAATACCTTTGCTCCTGTCAAACGGGTGGTTCGAAAGCTACTTTCAATTGCAATAAGAATATCAGCCGGTTCGAGCATCCGTCCTGGCCCGGTTTCTCCACAAGCCTGATCTCCCTCAGCAGGCCCAACCACGGATATGCCCCGTCCTCCAATTGTCTTAATATTATTTTGTGTTGCAGGATTAGCCCACATCTGTTGATTCATTGCCGGCGCAATCATTACAGGAACATCTGCCGCCAGACATAAGGCTGTCAACAAATCGTTCGCCATACCATGTGTCACTTGTGCAATAAAGTTTGCTGTTGCAGGAGCAACAACCAGGATGTCACACCATCGCACGAGGTCAATATGCCCCATCCCAGATTCCGAATCATGATTAAGTAATTCTGTATGCACAGTTCTGCCAGACAATGCCTGAAAGGTGAGCGGGGTAACGAATTCACATGCTGCCTGGGTCATTACCACCCTAACTTCAGCACCACGTTCCTTCATCCGCCTAACCAAATCTGCAGATTTATATGCCGAAATGCCACCGGTAATTCCAAGCAATATTCTTTTATGAGCAAGTGTTTTCATAATTGCCAAGTTTACCTTAATTTTCATTTTTCACGTTATCTTTACTAAGAAAAGATGATATAAAATAGCCATTTCATGGACACGGAGGTTCTTATGAGCATTGCTGGCTGGCCAAACTCCGAAACACCACGGGAAAAGCTGCTGAGCAGTGGCCCCGAAAGCCTGTCCGATGCTGAATTATCGGTCGTTTCCCTTCGTAGCGGGATACATTGCTGAATTTTTAATTAGTCTCATCCTGTTAAGTCTCGCTGTTATTTCCTGAGATGCCCATAATAATTGGGTAAAAGAACTCAATCTTGATTTTCGAGACCCTGCATCTCCAATAATTGGGATGTCGATTACGAGTGGTGGAGATTATTCAAACTGAGCATCTGAGCAAATTCAGAACTTTGCTACTGAGTATCCTTCTATATAGTCACTTAGCCAACCTAAATTTATAAACTGAAATAAGCAAAATTCGCCGAAGTATTTCTCGAATGAATTTAAAATAAGATAGAGTAGGGATAGGTGTTTGAGTATTTTTTTTAATCTCCGAGTAATATATGCAAGATATCTTAATTTATCTCTCGTTCTGTCCATTGTGAACAGGTCAGAAATGAGTTTAAACACCCCAGAATCTTCACAATTTTTAACTTGAAAGATTCGCTTTCGGATATCTATAGTCAGTGATTTTAGTATTGGTGAATCCATGGCTCGGTGAGATAGCTCCTCTGGAAGTGGCATATCTAGGAGTTCATGAGCTAATCGAAGCCCGAAATAGAATTTTTGTTCAAAATGTAATGTTTTCATTTGTTCTATAAGCTGCTTCCAGTTCATTCCTGGCTGTACACGTACAAGATCTGCAATATCACTAATACGCCTTAAATTTCGCCAGTTTTCTTTAACACCATTGATTACTGCCACTATTAATAAATCTTCCAGCGATAAAATTAGGACAGAAGTGTTTGCAATTTTTAATGTACCAAGACGGTCCCACAGTGGCTCAGTGTCCAAGAAAAAAACCAATTCGTCGCATCAGTATCAAGCCTGTTCCAATCCCCACTTTTGGACCGTTTGCCCATTCGGGCTTCTTGAATGTTTGCATGGTGATAATGCGGTGTAAGACCATAATGAAGGTCCAAACTAAATTTTTTGTCATCTCGCATTAGCTGAGCCTGAACATGAGAGCTTTCGATTACCCCAAAATACATATGGTGGTATCCATTGCGGACAAGTAAATCCTTTGCTTTTAGAAAATCTGATCTACGAACTAATAAATCGATATCACCACACTGACGTAGATTTACATTACCATAAACAAAAAGTGAAAATGTGACTCCATTGAAGGGAATCATAGGTATATTATTTTTGTCGAATAATTTCAATATATCCAACATTTCACCGATACAGCTTTGATTATGAGCAGTTATCATTTTTACACGATCACTAAGATCATCCAGGAAATTCTTGGGTATCGCATCTGGACAGGTGCTGATTAAACCATTATGCAAAAGTGGAATTACTTTATTATGGACGGCCATTTTATTGAGATATGACCAGTCAATTTTTTCTTCTACTAATTTTGCAATATTTTCCGCTGTAGAAGCGTCATTATGGAAACGTGTACAGTTGAGCAGAAGTTCTTCTTCTGGGGAGCAATCGCTTGTGTTGCGATTTCTGGTATTTTCTCGTGATATTAATGAATTAATCTTCAATTGATTTTCCTCTCAGGCAATCTCTCCGTTATTAATTCTGATTCTAGAAAAATTTTGGATTGAACGTTCGTACGGTATGTATTCTTCTAAATTTTTTTGCACAAACTTCGCGTGGCTTGGATTTTTCAAAATCCATTCACAGGTAGCATTGGTAGCAAAGCGCTCAATCCATGTCCAATAATAACCCCACTACATTACACATGTGGGTTGACTTCGGGAAGTATTATCAGAACATAGGTTGTTTGGCTTTTTTTAGCGATGTCGGTACAATATGGCAGTATTTTGACAGGGTTCCCATTGTTGATCGTATACGGCGGTATTGGAGATATGATGTTAAATGCTAATCGGGTCCAATTTCTGGGTATGGAAATTCATTTTCAAGATAATCGATTTAGTTATACGTGCGGCCAGTTTAATAGATAATTTCAGCACAGGGAAAGACCGTATTTTTATCTCTAAAATCGGCATATTGGTCACAAATTGATTTAAGCAATAGAGGAACTTATCATGGTCGTTGGGATAATTTATTGAGCAATAGGTAATAATTAAAATATTATTTAAAATTTCAATATATATGCGCAAATTATCTGAGATGAACTGAGGATTGATACGGTTGCTTTTACATACTAGCTGCTTAGTGCTTGAAATTAAGTCTGGAATATTTACAAATGAATCATTCTTCAAACAACACATTTGAAATTTCTAATTCCATACTTCTGCCGACTGCCTACGGTGATTTCCGTGACCGTGTTGCCATAGATAATGATAAAACTGAACATT
Source organism: Gammaproteobacteria bacterium (assembly GCA_965226155.1). Lineage (GTDB taxonomy): Bacteria > Pseudomonadota > Gammaproteobacteria > Eutrophobiales > Eutrophobiaceae. The sequence continues at coordinate 1,161,252 of OZ245331.1, read as the reverse complement.
TAATAGTTTATAAGTGGGATATTGAGGGTCAGAGTAAAGTGCCCGTACGCATTCATTCCGAATGTCTAACAGGAGATACGTTTCTATCATTACGCTGTGATTGTGAGTAGCAACTTAGACTAGCACTGAAATATATTCAATCAAAAAATTTTGGGATATTAATCTATTTAAGGCAGGAAGGAAGAGGAATCGGTTTGTTTAACAAATTACAAGCATACGCATTACAAGAGCAAGGAGTAGACGCGGTATAAGCGAATATGCAACTGGGGGTACCTAATGATTCTAGGAAATATAATTTAGCAGCAGCGATTCTGAAACACTTTAAAATTCAGTCTGTATTTGTGCTGACGAATAATCCCTTAAAGATTGGTGCATTAAGAAATAATAACATACAGGTTTTGAAAAGAATTCCTATATCAGCTAAAAAGAATTCCTATAACGGCTCGTGAATTCAATTTGTAAGTGCAACTCAATTAGGTGGCACGAACGGCAAGCTACGGTAGCATCCTTACCTTTCGTTCCAGCAAGAAAGAGAGGCACAGATGAGACACTACACACAGCTTACCGAGCATCAACGTTACCAGATTTACGCCCTGATGAAAGCAGGACATACGCAAACGGAGATAGCCGCCTTGATAGGCGTGCATAAATCTACTATTAGCCGTGAACTCAGACGCAACCGTGGCTTGGGAGGCTATCGACCCCGCCAAGCTCAGTTGCTCCGGCAAGCGCGTCGAGAAGCCAGCCAACAACAGCGACTCCCCACGACCTTGTGGGAGCGAGTAGAGGTCTGGCTGCGGGACGAATGGAGTCCTGAGCAAATCAGTGACTGGTTGCTTAAACGAGAAGGTATCGCTCTGAGTCATGAATGGATATATCACTACATATACCAGGACAAGGCAGACGGCGGTGAGCTGTACCGGTACTTGCGTTGCCAGAAGAAACGAAAGAAGCGTTATGGTAGTTATCAACGTCGTGGGGTTCTGGTGAATCAGGGCAGCATTGATAAGCGTCCAGCCATTGTGAACAGGAAGACACGCATCGGTGACTGGGAAGTGGACACCGTCATCGGCAAAGGCCATCGACAGGCGCTGGTCACCTTGAGCGAGCGCAAGTCGATGTACACCTTGATTTGCACAGGTGAAACGACGAACTGCCTCTGCCGTCAGGCAAGCTATCGTGCGATTGTTGTCTAATATGAAGGCGTCGGTTCACACGATCACCTCGGATAATGGAAAAGAATTTGCTGAGCATGAGGTTATTGCTCAACAATTGAACGCGGGGTTCTATTTTGCACATCCTTATGCCTCCTGGGAACGGGGTTTAAATGAAAATATCAATGGTCTCATTCGACAGTACTTCCCAAAGAAAATGGACTCCAGCACGATTACACAAAAGCAGTTAAACTTGGTCATGAAAAAACTCAATCACCGTCCCAGAAAAACACTTAATTCAAAAACACTACATGAAGTCTTTTTTAACATCAACGTTGCACTTCAAAGTTGAATCCGCGAATCAAAATACTGTGCGTATGCTTTACAACTAATCTTATATATTCGCTGCAAACGCTCCTGAATATTTACAGTTGTGAACCGCTTCCGATTCATGAGAACAAGGAGTTTATTCTGTGTCTGGATCATAGTGTGAATTCCCTTGAATATAGTTTTCTGTATTATTCCGGCATGATAGTGTCTTCCCAAAGGTCCGGTATAGTGGCGAACGTAGTCACTCTGTGTGAGGTCCTCATTACTATTCCAGATCGAATCAAGAGTGTGAAAAAAATTACATATCTTTGAAAAATGTATAAAATATCCGTTTTCATAAGGCGCCTGATCTTCAGGAGGAATATCCAAGGAATCGCCTACCGATAATAGATGGTGATAGAACTTCATGGCCTCAGCCGTGTTCTTGACAAGCATGACGCCAGAATTTGGTCTGCCAGAAAAACCATTTGCAGCGTAAAAAGATTTGCCTGGTTGTTCGACGCTCTCTACTCTTGGGCACGAAACACCTATTTCACAGTCTGCATCAATAAAAAACCCACTTGTATCCTTTTGTTAGTGTAGCAACGATTAGCGGGATCTTAAGCCAAGCACTATCATGAAATGAGTATTTCCAGATAATATATGGACGCATGACGACAATGTAATCGTAGCCATTTCTATTTGCGTATTCTTTCTGCGTCTTAATGCACAAATCATAGAAGTAATTGTACCCATTGGTGGCGATAGAAAATACCAACACGTTATCAATCATGTTTGCAATATCCGGCTAGATTTTAAACGGCGATAACTAAAATTTAATAACGGCATTTTCTGATTCAATTGTAATTAAAGATCTCTGGTGTCCATGACTGCCGAAGATGGATTCGTTGCCTATAAAGATTTAATACTAATTTTATTACGATAGCGATTCCATAAGAAATTTGAAATTAACTACATCATACTCATTATCCGTATGGATTCTCTCCGAATAAGGCCTGGATGATATAGATAACATCATGGGCTTCACGCTATCGTTTCGATATCTCGTCAATCGCGGAAACCCTTCTCAACTCCCAGCTGACTTTTGTCAAGGTCTAGCCAGGCTTTTAATAGGCTTTAAGTCGGGCTTGAAAGTTGACAGTGCCAATATAAAATGAGGTGTTAGCCAATGTCAATCTGCTGCTTCAAAATGTGACTCTAATCTGAATTTTCACCGTCAGCTGCCAATATGGATACGAGTCAGGCTTGGCGAATGGAGTGAATCCATGTAGAATTCGCCCTCTTTTAGATGTCTGTTGAGCACGAATTATGTCAAGAGTATGTCAAGTTACCGAGAAACGGCCCATGTCAGGACATCATGTTTCCCATGCCAATAATAAAACCAAGCGACGGTTTTTGCCTAATCTGCACATCCGCAGATTCTGGGTTGAAAGTGAAAATCGCTGGGTCAAACTGCGCGTTAGTAGCAAAGGTCTACGTTATATTGACAAAAAAGGAATTGATAGCGTTTTATCTGATGTCCGCGCCCGCGGCGTTAAGGTCTAGGAAGTAAATCATGGCTGGCAGTGCTAGAGAAAAGATTCGACTTGTTTCATCCGAAGGGACTGGGCATTTCTATACAACGACAAAAAATAAGCGAAACATGCCTGACAAAATGGAGATCAAAAAATACGATCCCGTAGCAAGAAAGCATACAATCTACAAAGAAGCAAAAATCAAGTAGTCAACTTCTAAATCATTTATACCGTTTGCAGACTATAGCTCCGTATAGACTGTGAAAATTCCTGTAAAGCCTGAATCCCGGTCTGTTCAGCCTGATAACGCCAATCCTGTAGAGCTTCGAGCAAACTCTCCTGACTTGCTGATTTTTCTTGCCAGATTTGCTGTAATTTCTGACTGAATTCATAAACTATCTGCAACCTCTGACTTTCCTCGAGCATTACAGCTAAACGGTGTCTTGCCATGGCATCCATCAAAAGCTCATGACGTATCAGCAGTTTCCTGCCCTTGGAATAAAGCGTTCGGGTTGCTGAATTAGCCTTAGCTTTCTCTTCTTTATAGACTCGCTTAATTACATCATGCGCATAGTGTGACATGTCATGGAAGCGATTGCTGACAACTGCTCTCAAAGTATCAAAATCGATGTGCTGTTTATTAATATCGATTATCGGTTTGGGCGCAAGCTTCTTTACCCTAGCCAATCTGAGTTTTTGTAATAAGCAAATATACATCCAACCCAGATTCATTTCGTACCACTTTGATGAAAACTTAGCCGAGCTGACAAACGCATGATGATTGTTGTGTAATTCTTCGCCGCCAATTAAGGCTCCAATAGGAAGGATATTGGTTGAAGCGTCAGCAGATTCATAGTTTCGGTATCCCCACCAGTGACCAACGCCGTTAATCACCCCAGCTGCAAATAAAGGTATCCAAATCATTTGTATTGCCCAAATGGTGATGCCGATCGCGCCGAACATAAATATATTTACTGACAACATGAAAAATATACCAGCATAGCTAAATTTTGAATAAATATTTTGTTCGATCCAATCATTTGGCGTTTAATGACCATATTGTTGCAGTGTCTGTTGATTGCTTGCCTCAGATCGATACAATTCTGCGCCTTGCAGTAACACCTTTGCTATCCCTGCCTGCTGGGGACTATGTGGATCGTTGATCGTTTCGACCTTAGCATGGTGTTTTCTATGAATTGCTCCCATTCACGGGTAACTATCCCCGTCGTTAACCATAGCCAGAACCGAAAAAAATGACTACAAAAAGGATGCAATTCCAAAGCATGGTGGGCCTGGTTCCTATGCAAAAAGATAGTTACTGCAGCAATAGTTACATGCGTCAACCCCAGCACAATCATTAAGTAAGCCCAGATTGGCAATTCATGGAACATAACTGTCTCCTGTTGGTTATCGGCCTGCTAATCCTAACCGAGAAAATTAGAACGGTCTAACATATTTATCGGCTATTACTGTTTAACAAGACATATGTCTTGCCAAGTGGCATATTAAACTATTGGATTAGCCCACTTGTATGGCTATGATTGGTTACAGATAACGACTCATCATTAATAACGCATCAATAATAGAAATCTTGTATTGCTTATGAATGGAGAATTACTAGTTCGTGCAGATCATGTTTCACGATACTTTGGAAGCCATCGTGTCGTTGACGACATCTGTTTCAGTATTGAACGAGGTGAAGTACTGGGCATCCTCGGACCTAACGGTGCTGGCAAAAGCACCTTAATGCAAATCCTTTCTGGTGTACTTGCCCCAACACACGGCTCTGTCTCCATAGTCGGTCATGACATTATAGGCGAAGATAAAATTGCAAAGCAGCATCTCGGATTCCTTCCTGAACAACCGCCTATCTATAATGAAATGACAGTTGATGAATATTTAATATTCTGTGGCCGTTTACACGACGTCCCTAATGATAAGCTTGCAGACGCTCTCAATAATTGCAAGCACAGATGCGGCCTAACTGAGGTCGGCAGGCATCTACTTGGTAACCTTTCCGAAGGCTACAAACAACGTGTCGGTATCGCCCAAGCGATAATACATACACCATTGGTAATTATACTCGACGAACCCACCTCTGGCCTGGACCCTAAACAACTTATAGATGTACGTAGCCTGATTCGAGAACTAGCAGATGATCATAGTGTGATTTTATCAACCCATATATTGCCAGAAGTAAAGAGCACCTGTACTCGTGTTTTGATCATGAATAATGGAAAAATTATGTTGGACGGAGATCTAGATTCGATTGGCGGTAACAACGAGCAGCATACAATGAAAATAGCATTTCACAACGCTCCTGAGCCTGAAGAAATTACAGCAATTCCTGGCATGTTAAATGCAATCCATATCAGTAAACATCATTTTCGAATATCCTGTAATAATAACCCTGAAGTCGTGGCCACATTAGTAGAGACAGTAACGATGAAAGGATGGGGGCTATTTGAATTGATCCCCGAAACTGGTTCACTTGAAGAGTTATTCCTACGTCTCACACATGATGATGTCGCTAACAAGGGCCATCTGTCATGAAAATCTTTATTATCGCAAACAATGAATTACGTCGTTTGGTCTGCTGTGCCTAGTTGCTAGCTTCGTGTCTATCGGATTATTTATTTCGACATTAACTCAATTTCCTGCAGCAGCTGCAGCTAGTACCTATTTCGTTATACTCATGTTCTGGGTTGTGCACATTGCTGCATATACAGACAATCAACTGCTATCTTGATATTTAATTATCTCTCTGTACTTCGCCATTATAACCAGCTAGTTGAAGGACTGTTCAGCACTGTAGACGTAGCATATTTTATGATACTGATCTCTACATTCACCGCGTTAAGCATCTGGCGTATTGATTCCATGCGCAGCTATCCCTGGTAACAAATGGCCATGGCTAATGCTTCCAAATCAAGAATACGCTACCTATTTAATAGCATGCTATCGCTGGTAGCAATTATTGCTGTCAGCGTTTTGTTCGCTATATTGAGTTTTCGTTATTCTTTACAGGCTGATTTGACACACACCGGCAGCCATACTTTGACGACTGCAAGCATTACCGTGCTAGATCAATTACCTGAACAGCTCAACGTTACTGCTTATGCACGCGAACATGCAGAATTGCGTGAAGACATCGAAAATTTTATTTCCAAATACCGTCGTGTTAAGCCCAATATCTCACTCAATTTCATCAACCCAGATGGCATTCCTAATGAAATACGAAATCTGGGGATAACAGTCAATGGTGAAATGCTGCTCCGTTACCAAGGCAGAACTGAGCATGTACAAAAAACTTCTGAAAATGACTTTAGCAACGCTCTGATACGATTGGCAAAAAATTCAGAGCGCTGGATAGTATTTATTGAAGGCCACGGCGAGAGAAATCCGTTAGGCAAGGCTAATCATGACTTGGGAGTATGGACACAACAGATGGGCCATAGCGGGTTCACACTACAACCGCTCAATCTGGCAGAAGTAACTATTATTCCTGACAATACATCAGTATTGGTGCTGACTAGCCCGCTGGTTGCCTTGTTGCCTGGTGAAATACAAATGCTGCTACAGTATCTTGACAACGGTGGCAATATGCTATGGCTGGTCGACCCTGATAACAATGAACATCTTGCTTTTGTCGCAGACCGACTCGGCATCATCATGGAACAAGGTACCGTGATAGACAAAAGCGCTGAGATTACTGGTCTTGATGATCCGGGAATAACTGTCATTACCGAAAGCCTTTACGGGAAGCATCCCGCCCTTAGAGATTTAAAATTCACTGCTTATTTTCCCGGATCGCTATCACTTAAACCCGGTAGCAATAATAAATGGATGACGCGTAGCTTACTAACTACAGCAAATCATACTTGGCTTGAGAGAGGCGACTTAACTAGCAACATCCGGTTCGATGAACATGTCGATTTAAAGGGCCCTCTCGTCATCGGTTTGAGTCTTGAACGTGACATCGTTGATAAAAATGACACCGCCATATCACGACGAATTATCGTCGTCGGTGATGGTGATTTTCTTTCGAACACCTATGTTAATAATTCAGGCAATATGGAATTAGGCAATAGACTGGTCAGCTGGTTAAGTCATGACGATAACCTCATTGATATTCCAATCGCTGTCCCTGCAGATACACAACTTACGACATCACCGCTTGTATTAGGAATTATCGGAATCGTTTTTCTGATCATACTACCATCACTATTTTTAGCGGCAGGGCTATTTATCCGGTGGCGACGAAACCGATATTAACTTCCTGTCTCACAACGGCCTGCGACGATGCTAACTAAAAATTATTATTGATAGCGCACATGCCAGAGTTACCAGAAATCGAGACTACATGCAGAGGCATTAGTGGTCATATAAAAAATAAAACCGTCTGCCGTGTTATCGTGAGAAATAGACGACTTCGTTGGCCTGTTCCAGAAGATCTCAATGCTATATTGCAGCAACACAAAGTTTGCGATATTGAAAGGCGAGCAAAATATATCCTGATCTACTTCGATCATGGTTGTCTGATTATCCATTTAGGCATGTCTGGTAGTTTAAGATTTGTTTCTGATAACATCCCGCCCACCATTCATGATCATGTTAATTTAGTTTTTACCCCGGGCAATAGCCTACGGCTAAGAGATCCTCGTCGATTTGGATCGATACACTGGACTTACGACGACCCCCACACACATAAACTTCTAAAAAATCTAGGCCCCGAACCGCTAGAGAAAAAATTTAGGGGCAAATATTTGTATAATTTATCCCGGGGTCGAAAGCAGAACATAAAAACATTTCTCATGGACAGCCGTATTGTCGTTGGTATAGGAAATATTTACGCCAACGAGGCACTTTTTAAGAGCGGTATTCACCCAAGTAGAATCTCAGGCAGAATAAAGCTTGAAGGCTATAACAAGCTTACTAATAGCATCAAGACAGTCTTGAGACTAGCGGTAAAAAAGGGAGGAACAACTCTGCGAGATTTTGTAAATACCGAAGGTAATCCCGGATATTTCCAACAAACCTTACGCGTCTATGGGCAGGATGGCATGCCGTGCAAAAACTGCCGGAACCTTATTAAAAAATATAAGCTTAACCAGAGGTCGACCTATTGTTGTCCGGTATGCCAGAAATAGCGGCCTAGGGATCGGATACAATTACCTTAGCAACACCTTCTCCCCGTTTGTCTGACGCTGCATACACATGACCCGTCCGCTTGTCCCACATTATGGCGTGCATATCACCATAAGATCTCGTCCTATTGCTTAATTTATGTCCCCGACTGACAAGCTCAGCTTTCTCCTGCTCAGTAAATGTATTTTGTTCAAACTGGACAACATCGGGTCGATATTGGTGATGGTACCTAGGGAGATCAACCCAGTACTCTGGTAATTGCCCATCGGCAAAGGCCAGTATGCCCAATAGAACCATAGAAATTATTCGGCTTCCGCCCGGCGTACCCAATATGCCGATACGTTCATCTGATTCAACAAAGGTAGGAGACATGCTTGAAAGCGGGCGTTTGCCGGGTTCAATTGCATTGGCCGTAAATCCAATTAATCCATAGGCGTTAGGCGTGTTTGGCTTGCTAGAAAAATCATCCATTTCGTTGTTAACAAGTACGCCAGTTCCCGGAATCACAAACCCTGATCCAAATGAGATGTTTATACTTAATGTCCCAGCTACACGGTTACCCTCGTTATCAATTACCGAAAAATGCGTTGTCGATGTGCCCGACTGATCCAATCCTGGGGTATTACCCAGCTCGTCACTTGATGTTGCCTTCTGCGGATCGATGGTAATTGCCATTCCATCTATATAATTTTCATCGAGCAGCTTGTTCACGGGAATGTTAACGAAATCAGGATCACCCAAAAAAACTGCCCTGTCCCGATTTGCTCGCCTTAGCGCCTCAATTACATGATGAGCTCGTGCCACCCGATCCATACCACTCAGATTAAAATGCTCAAGTATCTTTAGCGCTTGTCCAATTACCATACCTGAAGATGGAGGTGAGCCTGTCACTACTTTGATATTCCTATAATTCATAGTAAACGGCGCTCTCTCGAGGACACGGTAATCTTCCAAATCTTTGGTTTGCCAAATACCGCCATATTGCTGGACACCGCCAACTAACTTTTTTGCCAACGGTCCGAAATAAAACCCATCAATACCATGCGCTGCAATGGACCGTAGCGTTTTAGCCAGATCTGATTGCACGATCTTATAGCCTATTTTGGGAACTTGTCCGTTTTGTAAAAAAATTGCTGCGCTTGATGGAAATTGCTTTATCACTTCTGCGCGGCGCCGCACCTGTGCCTGATAATCAGGTGTAACAGGAAATCCCTTTTCTGCATAACGGATTGCTGGCGCAAGACTTTTCTGTAATGACAATCGTCCATAATTCAATGCGAGATATACTATGCCGGCAGGGATACCTGGTATTCCGCCAGCCTTCGGGCCATTTAAAGAGTCGCTACGACGTACTTCATCATTTTCATCTAAATACATCTGACGATATGCAAAACCCGGCGCCTTTTCACGACCATCTATCATCACTTGTTTTCCATCACTTTCCCTGTGTATCAACCAAAAGCCTCCGCCACCCAGTCCCGAAGAGGCTGGCTCGACTACTGCCAGTGTAGCAGAGATAGCTACTGCTGCATCTATGGCGTTGCCCCCTGCTTTTAGGATCTCTATGCCTGCTTCAGTCGATAAAGATCGAGCACTGGCAACCGCTGCATTTGGCGGCGATTCAGCAAAGCAATTAAATGCAAAACTAAAGATTACAAGTATATTTATTATCGTTTTCATAATTACATTCGAAGTAATTTTTTAGAGATACATTTTGATTTAATCTGTTGACAGTGATATTCAGAAATTTTACTAATGGCTAGTTTTATAGCCTGCTCAAGATAGGTAAGAGTTATTTTGCCATTCTCTTTTGTAGTGCGTTCATGACGTCCTCATGAACGAACTTACTCACGTCTCCTCCCAGAGAAGCCACTTCACGAACCAGTCCCGATGAAATATATCCAAGATGTTCTGAAGGCGTCAGAAAAACGGTTTCAATCTGCTCGCTCAACTGGCGATTCATACTGGCCATTTGAAATTCATATTCAAAATCAGACACAGCCCGCAGACCACGAATAATAACTGTTGCTTTCTGTTTTCTGGCAAAAGCAGTCACTAATTCATTGAAAGAGCAGACCTCAACATTTTCATAACCGACCAACACTTTTTTTGCCATCTCAACACGTTCTTCAATACTGAATGCTGTTTTTTTAATTGTACTTTCCGCCACCGCAATAATTATTTTTTCAAATAATTGCGTTGCCCTTATTGTAATATCAGTATGGCCGTGCGTTATTGGATCAAATGTTCCGGGGTAAATTGCAGTCGTTTTCATTGATTACTAATTCTCAAGATATTCAAGTAACATGTATTTAACATTGCTCGCCCTGCTTTTTTTCAACATTCTTAAAGGTAGTCCTTTATATTCAAAATTGTCATCACTTTCTATATATATTATAGAGCCCTTTTGAAGGTGCCCCGTGTCTATTAGCTGACTTGTAACTTTTCCTAACAAATTCTGTGAGAATGGCGGATCCAGAAAAACGAGATCGTACACATTACTGTGAAGTTCCAACCATGGTAGCGCATCTGCATATATTATCTCGAGACTTTCTGCGCCGAGTGTCTTGGCATGCAGTCGGAGTGATTCAGTAATACCCTTGTGTACATCAATCATAGTGACCTCCGCTGCGCCTTGTGACAAGGCTTCAAAACCTAGCGCACCGGTCCCCGCGAATAAATCTAAGCACTTCGCACCTTCAATATAAGGTTGCAACCAATTAAAAAGGGTCTCTCTCACCCGGTCTGGTGTAGGTCTGAGCTCTGGAACATCCGCAATATGTAATTTTCTCCCGCGCCATATCCCACCAATAATGCGCAGTTTACCTTGCTTCCCTGCGACTCGTATCAGTTTGCTGTCCCGCCTTGATCTGCGTCGACCGGACCGGCCATGACAGTAATGAATCGATCAACATCCATCCGATTCTGAAATGATGCTTTTATATCTTCTACCGTAACAGCCTCTACTTTTGCGCTGAATGTATCCAGATAATCAATCGGTAATCCGTAAAAACCGATAACCGAAATATATCTGGAAGTTTCTCTGTTGCTGTCAGTACGTAAAGGAAAACTACCCGTTATATTTTTTTTTGCTGCAGCTAATTCTGCCTTGCTTGGCCCGTTGTCACGAAATTCCGTGATCGTTACCATAAGTACTGCTAACGCCTGATCAGCCTGATCTTCGCGAGTCTGTGCACTTGCCATAAACGGACCAGCAACGCGTCTTGGGGAAAAATAACTGCTAACGCTGTACGACAGACCTCGCTTTTCCCTGACTTCTTCATACAAGCGTGACATCATTCCGCCGCCACCTAGAATATGGTTTCCAACATATAGCGGGAAATAGTCTGGGTCTCCGTATTTTATTCCTGGCTGCCCAGTGAGTATATGAACCTGTGTAGAGGGATGCGGTATTTTGATGATCTTCCCTCGTTCTAGGTCTTGAACGACAGCAATTGTTTTATTTGCCTGACCTTCAGATAACGACTTAAGTAGTTCTTCAGCAAGTTTTTCAGCACTTTTTCTTTCAATATCGCCTACTATTGAAATCATGGCATTCATTGTCGTATAAAATCGCTTGTGGAAATTGAGGAGATCCTTCCGGGTAATTTGCGCTAGTGTCTCTGCCGACCCTTCATTTGCATATCCATAAGGATGACCTTGATATATTTCTTGATCGAAGCGTTCCTTTGCAATTGATCTTGGTGATTGATGCTTTCTTTGAATACTCACTAATAAATTGTTACGTTGCCTTTCAAAATCTTTATGTTGAAATTCTGGAAACGCTAAAACTTTGCGCAACATCTCAACTGCCTTTGCTAATTTTGATTGATTTGAAAGACTGCGAAGCGAGACTGATGCAGAATCATAACCTGATTGCCCGCTATATTCCGCACCCAATCGCTCAAATTCAAAACTTATCTGGTCTGCATTCAATCCATCTGCACTCAGCTCAAGCAAACTATTGACCAACAATGATAGCCCTCGTTTATCACCCGGGTCTCTGACACTGCCAGCATCGAATACCACTTGTACGTCAACTATTGGCAGATTATGCGTTTCAACAAAATAAACATTCGTTCCGCTTGATGTTTTCCAGTTTATGATTTCAGGCGCCGCGAACCCCGGCACCGACATCGTTATCAATAACAACAAACCTATGTGCATTATTTCCTTCATGATTACCAAGCAAACAATTTATTTAATCCATCTTGCCTGATGTGGCAACAGGCTCTAGCGCAGCAACAGTAAGCCTGTCATCATTTAAATATTTCCGAGCAACTCTTTTCACCTGCTCTGCGCTGATCTCCTGAACCCGCTCAACATACTCTTCGGCAACTCGCCAACCAAGGCCAACAGTTTCATACATGCCCAGAATCATGGCTTGAAAAAAAGCAGAATCTTTCTGATAGACATCACTGGAAACAACCTGCGCCTTTACTCTCTGTAATTCTCCATCGCTGATATCTTTTTGTTGGAGCTCTGCCACCTCCGCTTTAATTGCTGACTCCAGCTCAGCTACTGATTTACCCTGTGCCGGTACTCCAGTAATGGTAAACAATCCATCCAACCTGCCTGACATTGTGTAACTACCATAAACCGTGGTAGCGACTTCTAAGCCGCGTACTAATCTTGATTCAAAACGAGCACTGCTACCGCCACTTAAAATTCCTGACAAAACCTCCAACGCATAAGGTTCCCATAAATCTATATCGGATGTGCCTATTGTGGATTGTAAACCAGGAACTTTATAGGCAAGCAATAATTGGGGAACTTCTGCAGGACGTTTTACTGTAATCCGTTTCATTCCGGCTTGCATCACTTCAGGTCTGTCCGCCGGAGGTTTAATGCTTTCGGGTTTTAGATTGCCATAAAATTTCTTTGTGAGTTTGTATACATCGCCTGGAACAACATCGCCGACAACAACGACTGTTGCATTATTAGGCGCGTACCAAAGTTTATACCAATCCCTTAGCTGCTCAACTTTCATGTTTTGTAAATCAGCCATCCAACCTATAATAGGTTGTCGATAGGGGCTGGTTAGATAGGCGGTGGCTTTGGCAGTCTCATAAAGATATGAATTGGGATTGTCCTCAGTACGCAAACGTCGTTCTTCCATTACTACCTGGATTTCTTTACTAAAGGCTTCCTTATACAAGACTAAGTTTCTCATACGATCAGCTTCAAGCTCTAAACTGATGGGTAAGCGGGATTTTTCGAGAGTTTGAAAGTAGGCAGTATAATCAGCGCCGGTAAATGCATTTTCATTACCGCCATTCTCAGCGATGATTCTAGAAAATTCACCTTCACCATGCTTTTTTGTGCCCTTGAACATCATATGTTCTAGGGCATGTGAAATTCCGGTGATACCGTCGTATTCGTAACTAGATCCGACTTTGTACCACACTTGGGATACAACTACCGGTGCGCGATGATCTTCCTTGACCAATAGCTTGAGATCGTTATCTAGCACATATTCATGAACTTCTGCACTAGCCGGGGTGATGGTAAGACACAGAATCAACAACACCATTACATTTTTCAAAAAAAGATCTCCGTGATTTATTAAAATCAATTCAATTATGAGCATTTTAGCAGTAATTACCGAGTTAATGATACGATAGTATTAACTACAGCTTGATATTGACCGGTGTTATGTTTGCAGATAAAAATCGCAATGAAGATAGCAGACCTAGTTTCTGGCAACGTCTGCAGCAGGGGCTGGCGAAAACACGGAATGGGTTATTTAAGGATCTCGGCAGTTTAATCAACCAAAGCCATAAGCTAGATCATGAACTGCTGGAAGAAATAGAAGCAAGACTACTACTAGCTGACGTAGGAGTTGATTCAACACTTCAATTAATTGAAGCATTGCAAAAAGCAATTAAAACTAATCCGGTCAGCTCTGCTGACCAAGTATTCGAGATTCTGCATAAACAGATGGTCGCCATGCTTGAGCCCGTTGAATGTCCATTAGTATTCCCCCACTCACCCAAACCCTTCACTATTCTCATGGTAGGTGTAAATGGAGCAGGAAAAACGACTACGATAGGAAAATTGGCTAATCTCTTTAACGACAATGGCATGAATGTGGTGCTTGCCGCGGGAGATACTTTCCGTGCAGCAGCAATTGAGCAATTAAATGCATGGGGAGAGAAAAACAAGATACCCGTAATTTCACATCCACAGGGGAGTGATGTAGCTGCAGTCATTTTTGACGGACTCCAAGTTGCCACCAAAAATAATACTGACATCCTTATTGCTGATACGGCGGGCCGGCTTCACAATAAAAGCAACCTAATGGAAGAACTTAAAAAAATACGCCGTACCATGACCAAGTTTGACCCGGAGATGCCAGTAGAAGTCATGTTGACACTCGACTCGAGTAGCGGTCAAAACGCCCTAACCCAAGCAATTCAATTCCATGATGCGATAGGTATTACAGGTATCGTCCTTACTAAATTAGACGGTAGCGCCAAAGGAGGCATAATATTTTCGTTGGCTGCCAAACTTGGCATCCCAATACGATATATTGCGGCAGGAGAACAGATGACTGATCTGAATCCGTTTAAAGCTAAGCCTTTTGTCAATGCATTGCTGGGTAGAGAATTATGATCCGTTTTACAGATGTCCATATGCGCTATCGAACAGGGAAAGAAGCGCTAGAAAGAATGAACCTTGAAATTGAACAAGGAGCTATGGTTTATGTCACTGGGCGATCTGGTGCGGGCAAAACAACTCTGTTGCGATTGATAGCTCTAATCGAACGCCACACCAGAGGACAAATAATTGTCAACAGCCAGAACCTAGAGCGAGTGAGAGGAAATCGCATCCCACTTTTTCGAAGAAATATCGGATTCATGTTTCAAGACCACAGACTATTAAATGATAGAACTGTATTCGATAACGTTGCTTTACCTATGGTGGTTGCAGACTGTTCCTACCAGGAAGCTCGCAAACGTGTCCATGCAGCACTCGACAAAGTGGGGCTACTGCCCAACGAAAAATCCTACCCCTTATCTTTGTCTGGTGGAGAACAACAGAGAGTGGGGATAGCCAGGGCGGTTGTTCACCGGCCTCCGCTTCTGTTAGCTGACGAACCAACCGGAAATCTAGATCCCGCACTGTCTTGGGAAAGCATGAAACTGTTCGAACAATTCAACCAGGTAGGTGTAACGGTATTAGTCGCAAGCCATGATCTCGAAATGATCAGAAAAATGAAAAAGCCGATAATCACACTAAAAAACGGCAGAATCTTGACCAGCACTGAAGACAGTACAGATTAATGAATAAGCAACGAACAACAAAGAAAAACAGTTCCAGCGCTGGAATGTTTATTAGAATATGGATATCACATCATGTCCGATCATTTTTGGCTAGTCTTGGTCAGTTATCAAAAAATCCTGTCGGCAGTCTTTTTTCAATAGCCGTAATCGGTATATCTCTGGCTCTACCAACAGGATTTTATCTCATGCTCGACAATGCTCAACTAGTAATGGAAGGCTGGGAAGGGACGATTCAAATCACTCTATACCTACATTCAGACGTAAATAGTGATCAAGCTAACTCACTAATTAAAAAATTATCCGAGCATGAAATGATAGATACCACTCGTATAATTACAAAAGATCAAGCTCTGGAAGAATTTAAGCAACTTTCTGGTTTCGCAGAAGCACTCGATGCACTTGAAGAAAATCCACTGCCATCATTGTTACTAATACAACCTCGTGCAGATGCACTATCAACACAACAGGGCGATATCTTAATTAATTATTTAAGCGGTTTAGAGGAAGTGGAATCTGCTCAGTTTGATGGTCAATGGGTCAGTCGATTATTAGTAATACTCAAAATATTACAAAGGTCTGTCATTATACTCGCCTGTGTATTGTCTATTGCTGTAGTGCTTATTATTGGCAACACAATTAGGCTCTCTATAACTAACAAGCGTACAGAAATTGAAATAAATAAATTATTCGGCGCTACAAATTCTTTTATCCAACGGCCATTTCTGTATACCGGATTACTATATGGTCTCACTGGGAGTATCTTTGCATGGTTGATATTGATTACCTCCATCATGATCATGCACGGGCCTATCAGTCAGCTGGCAACTCTTTATAACAGCGATTTTTCCCTGACCGGTCTAGGCTTGCGAGAAATGGGTATTCTCATGACCTGCGGGGGTGGATTAGGCCTGTTTGGCTCCTGGTTAGCAGTCCAACGACACCTACGTGAAGTTGAACCTATGTAAGTTATTGTTATTTAATTAATAACCTGGACATAGGGAACTCAATTTTTTATTAGCACTCTAACTCGTTGAGTGCTAATATTAACAATATAAATCAAACAACCGGATTACTATCATGGACTTACAACTAGCTTTACCCAGCGGCTCACTTGAAGCCTATATACAAGGGGTTAACTCTATTCCCATGATCCCTGCTGAGCAGGAACAGGAATTGACCAGACGATTTCGGGATGAAGGTGACCTGGAGGCGGCTCGTCAGCTTGTTTTGTCTCATCTGCGTTTCGTGGTCAAGGTGGCTCGCGGGTACAGTGGCTACGGACTACCACAGGCGGATCTGATACAGGAAGGAAATATCGGCTTAATGAAAGCAGTTAAACGATTTGATCCTGATTATGGGGTAAGACTGGTTTCTTATGCTGTCCACTGGATCAGAGCAGAGATGCACGAGTATATCTTGCGTAACTGGCGAATTGTCAAAATAGCCACTACCAAGGCTCAACGAAAACTCTTTTTCAACCTTAGATCAACAAAGAAGAGACTGGGCTGGTTAAATAGCGAGGAAGTTGAATCTGTCGCAAAGGATCTCGGCGTTCAAACTCGTGATGTACTAGAGATGGAAAAAAGAATGGCGTCTTATGACGCGTCGCTTGAAAGCCCTTTGACCGAGGATGATGATATACCTTTCACACCTGCTGCGTATCTTGAGGATCAACGTCCTGGCCCGGAAGAAGAAATTGAGCATAGGCAGACTGAAGCTGTTGACCACGTGCGGCTTGTGTCTACGTTACGTACTCTTGATGATCGCAGCAAGGAAATTATCCAGCGACGATGGTTAAATTCTGACAAAACAACTTTGCAAGAGTTAGCCCTGAAATTTAGTGTGTCGGCTGAGCGAATCAGACAGCTTGAACAAAATGCACTAAAAAATCTTAAACGTGATCTGACCCCGAGCTAATAGTCAACACTCTGTATTGACAGTGGTTGCTTACAAACCATTCGACAAGATATAGTAGACCTTCTAGACTTAATCCTGTAGTCAGTAATAAGCTAGTTACGTGAATTCAATTTGTAAGTGCAACTCAATTAGGTGGCACGAACGGCAAGTTGCGGTAGCATCCTTACCTTTCGTTCCAGCAAGAAAGAGAGGCACAGATGAGACACTACACACAGCTTACCGAGCATCAACGTTACCAGATTTACGCCCTGATGAAAGCAGGACATACACAAACGGAGATAGCCGCCTTGATAGGCGTGCATAAATCTACTATTAGCCGTGAACTCAGACGCAACCGTGGCTTGAGAGGCTATCGACCCCGCCAAGCTCAGTTGCTCCGGCAAGCGCGTCGAGAAGCCAGCCAACAACAGCGACTCCCCACGACCTTGTGGGAGCGAGTAGAGGTCTGGCTGCGGGACGAATGGAGTCCTGAGCAAATCAGTGACTGGTTGCATAAACGAGAAGGTATCGCTCTGAGTCATGAATGGATATATCACTACATATACCAGGACAAGGCAGACGGCGGTGAGCTGTACCGGTACTTGCGTTGCCAGAAGAAACGAAAGAAGCGTTATGGTAGTTATCAACGTCGTGGGGTTCTGGTGAATCAGGGCAGCATTGATAAGCGTCCCGCCATTGTGAACAGGAAGACACACATCGGTGACTGGGAAGTGGACACCGTCATCGGCAAAGGCCATCGACAGGCGCTGGTCACCTTGAGCGAGCGCAAGTCGATGTACACCTTGATTGCACAGGTGAAACGACGAACTGCCTCTGCCGTCAGGCAAGCTATCGTGCGATTGTTGTCTAATATGAAGGCGTCGGTTCACACGATCACCTCGGATAATGGAAAAGAATTTGCTGAGCATGAGGTTATTGCTCAACAATTGAACGCGGGGTTCTATTTTGCACATCCTTATGCCTCCTGGGAACGGGGTTTAAATGAAAATATCAATGGTCTCATTCGATAGTACTTCCCAAAGAAAATGGACTCCAGCACGATTACACAAAAGCAGTTAAACTTGGTCATGAAAAAACTCAATCACCGTCCCAGAAAAACACTTAATTCAAAAACACCACAGGAAGTCTTTTTTAACATCAACGTTGCACTTCAAAGTTGAATCCGCGTTATTAAATTAACAACTACCTAATTAATTAGGAGGCGAGCTATGTCCAGAAGGCTTTATTTCATCCTCCCGGATGTTGATACGGCAACCAAGGTAGAAGAAGAACTTCTGCTGGCCCGCATTGAAGAGAAACGCATGCACTTTCTTGGCAAACGTGGAACAGATATGAAGGATCTGCCGGTGGCTTCCCACGCACAAAAAACTGATCTGTTGCATGGAATTGTTATTGGCCTCATTACCGGCAGCCTGACTGGAGCGCTTGCAGGGTTATATGCCTACATGAATCCCGATTTCATAGATATGCAGATTCAGCCATATCTCATATTCATATTTATTGTCATAGGCGCCGTAGTGGGTGCATGGATATCCGGCCCATTAATCGGATCGAGCACTCCCAATGTCCACTTAGAGGAATATCAAAAATCTATGCAGGAAGGACACATACTGTTGATTCTAGACATTCCAACAAAGCGGGCTAATGATGTACGGAAGATTATAAAAGACCATTACCCGGACGCAGAAGATCACGGTATCGAGATACCAGCCTTTCCATAGCCTAAAACCACAGTTAGGAAACACTTACACACTGGGTCTTTTAGCAAAGACCAGACTAATCATCTCACTGAATGGATGCTCTGGATAACATAAGGCATGTAATGGTCTGCCAACAAAAAAGCGAACAATGCCATCAAGTAGACTATTGAATATGAAAATGTCTGCATAGCGAGTCTGTCTGAATGATCTTTCTGCATCTTGATTGCCAGGTATAGAAACCCACCTCCCAGCACTATAGCCCCGAATAGATACATCTCTCCGCTCATGTAAAAAACATACGGCAACATGCTAACTAAAAAAAGCACAATTGTATAAAGCAGAATATGTAACCGAGTAAATTCAACGCCGTGCGTAACCGGCAACATGGGTATCGCAGCTTTTTCGTATTCGTGACGTCGACAGATTGCCAACGCCCAAAAATGAGGCGGAGTCCAAGCAAAAATAATTAAAAATAACAATAATGAATTAGGGTCCAATGAGCCTGTTACAGAAGTCCAACCTAATACCGGAGGCGCTGCGCCCGACGCCCCACCTATGACAATATTTTGTGGCGTTGCCCTTTTCAGATACATCGAGTAGATAAAGCCATAACCGATCAATGAGCCCAATGTTAATGCTGCGGTTAACGTATTCACATAAATCATCAAAATACTCATTGAGACTGCACCTAATAACACCGCAAACCGTATTGCCGCATCCATAGACAAGTTGCCTTGTGGTAGCGGTCTACGTTTAGTCCTTATCATTACCGCATCAACTTTCTGATCAACTACATGGTTAATCACGGCGGCAGATGCTGCTGCAAAGGCAATACCGAGCGTCGCAAATACAAGCACGTCTAGCGGCACTAATGCTGGTGTTGAGAGAAACATGCCGACAATAGCGGTAAAAACAATTAAAGCGACAATCTTTGGTTTACAAAGAGCCAGATAATCCTGCCATTTGTTTATCAACATTAGTTCCATATGTCGAATTTTAAACCCTCTCCATCTATCGAATAGAATGTTTGGTATAAAATAATAAAGCACCCATAATTGTCAGCAGCAAAGAAGCTGCTGCATTATGAGTTACTGCAACAGCTATTGGCAATACGAACAAGATATTTGCAATGCCCAAACTGAATTGGGTCAACAACACGAGAAGCAACACTGTTCCAGTACGTTTTATTTTCAAGTTTGAATCTTGAAAACAGCTAATCGCAATTGCGCCTACAATAAACAGTGTCAATACCGCCCCTATACGATGGCTAACATGGACAGCGGTACGCGCTTGTGTATCAAGCACGCCAAATTCATAATTGACGCCCAAACCCCGCCAAGGCTTAAATCCTTCCCTGAAGTTCATATTTGGCCACCATTGGCCTTGACAGCTTGGGAGATCCGGGCAAATCAACGCCGCATAATTGGCACTGGTCCATCCACCGAGTGAAATCTGCAGGTAGACGATGATTAAGCCCAATATTGCCCACGGATATAGTCTGCCTGATTCACCTGGATAATTTCCGCCTTTCATGGCAACTTGATGACGTAACAATACCCAAACCAATAACAGCAGGATCGTCATTCCGCCTAGCAAGTGGCCCATTACAATGATCGGCTTTAATAATAATGTCACTGTCCACATTCCCAACAACGCCTGGAA
This sequence comes from Gammaproteobacteria bacterium, assembly GCA_965226155.1. GTDB lineage: Bacteria > Pseudomonadota > Gammaproteobacteria > Eutrophobiales > Eutrophobiaceae. The sequence goes on along the minus strand of OZ245331.1, from coordinate 1,140,541 downwards.
TATGACCAATCCAATCAACGAGACAGGTATTAAAACTGATTGTCCATTGGTCTTTCGTCGTGACCACGCCATAAATCCCAACCCGAGGATTAACAGTCCTAAGGCCCCTGCAACATACCTGTGTATCATTTCTTTCCATGCCTTTCCCTGTTCATATGGGCGTTCAGGATATAACACTGCGTCGCTCAGAATTTCTGTCTCATCGGCCAGCAACAGCATCCTGCCATAACACCCAGGCCAGTCTGGGCATCCCAATCCGGCATGCGACAGACGCGTGTAAGCACCCAAAACAATAACAACGAAAGCGACAGCTATCGTTAATTTTGTCAGATTTAAAAACAATCTATCTGCAAACATAATTTTTTTCTGTAATCAGCTATTATCCAATTCTCGAGTACTTCAGTAGTCTTATCAGATCCTTCAAAATACCGTTTGGGTCGGTCTCGCTTGGATAAAACATCATCAGGTTGCCCAAAGGATCAATTAAATATAGCCCGCCTACGGTGAAAGGAAAATCACCTTCTTCTGTATCTAGGGGGCGGAAAATATTTGCTGGATCAGACTTGTCCATCATTAGCACCAATTGACCTTGATAATCTTGTATATAATTTCGTATCCGCCCTAGGTCATCAATGTCTAATACGCCCAATATTCTCTGCAAACGTGGCGTATCGGCACCCAACGCTATCCAAAGGCTGTACATAATATTTAGGTTGTTCTTACACTCAATATTGCATTCCGTTTTTACCAAATACAACAGGCTCCATTTACCATATAGCCTATGGTTCGAAACTCCGGCCACAGGATCAAGCAAGACTACGTCAGCTAGCGGCGTTGGGGGATTATTCAGACTTCCATGACTACCACTGCCACTCTTGCCAATGTCGGTAAACCGGTACATCAACCATGAACTGGACAAAGGCAATAGGCATACGACAACCAATGTTATTAACACTAGTCTATTTTTTCCCGTCTTTTATAGGGTCATCATCGCTCATCAGTTCTATGTCGTTTGCTGTTTAATACGATAAAAATGATTAACAATATCGCAGCCATGGTAAACCATTGAAAAGCATAGCCATGATGCCGCTCACTGCCCGAACCTGGCTGAGGCCAGTTTCTGACAAATCCCGTCGCAGAAGATGGCTCTAACCGCATGACAAAAGGGTAAACAGGTGTTCCTAGTAACTTGCCTATGTTATCAATATCAATATTCTGCAGCCGAACAATTCTGTTACCCATATCCTCAACAATATTATCCGACAATACTATACCTGTTAGGGGAGGATCTTTAATTACACCATTAATCGTCACATTGCCTGATGAAATCTCAATAACCGGTACATCGTTACGATAAGAGCCTGCCGGGACCCACCCTCTGTTTACCAACAGCCTTTTAGTTCCTTGCTCTAGTTTAATTGGAGAATACACAAAATAGCCCACAACACCATTAACGACCTGGTTGTCCAACAAAAACATTTTGTCTTCAACATACTGACCAGTCACGCGAGCTTTTCGCCATAACAATTCATTGTGGTTGTTCAGGAATAATGGTGATTGATTAATGTTAACCTGATCTAACAGCCCTCGATTTTGATATAACTCATATAGAGCTACTTTTTGATCCGCTCGATCCAACTGCCAGTTTCCTAACAAAATCAATAGGGGAAACAAGACCACGGTAGTAATGGTAGGCATCCATCCTGGCCGAAAAAACCATGTGCCTATCTGCATATCACTTGTCTGGACATCGATGTATAGTTCGCTGTTTCATAGTCACAATCGGCTCTCGGAGAAAAATCGGCTATGATTGCCAATATGTTATTTAAATTATTAATCTTTCTTATTTTTATGCTTATCCTAGCATCATTAGCAAGCGGACTGTTCTTCCTCGCAAACGACAAAGGTAAATCAAAACGGACGATCTATTCTTTGACCACACGTGTGGTGTTATCGATCAGTCTTTTCCTGCTATTGTTACTTGGTTATGCTACCGGATTGATAAAACCTCATGGGCTATTTCCGATACCGGCCGACACTTCCCAACCTTAGAATATTACCTGTCCAAACTTAATTTGTAAGATTACTGACATTAATCCGTTTGGTTTCCGAAGCAGTATTCAGTTTTAAAACTTATTGAATAATATCAACATTTAGGCGTATTTTTTAAGGGAAATATCTCACGTTAAGTTTTGATTAAATACCTAGATCCGCTAATTTAATGAAATTATTGACTTGGATACGAACTGCAGTTACCTTCCTACCCTGCTTAAAATGATGTGGAGACTGCAATTCTGGCAGAACTGAGCGCTTCCCAACAGTACTTTACTGGTCGTGGCGACAAAAGAATGCTGTCGATTGCGGCAACTCTATGCATCAATACCAAGCTCGGCACCTTGCATGCCAATGTGATCTGGGGGTTCAATGATCAAAGTTGTTTTGGGTCTGTCGCTGGCTGTGCTAGCGACTATTGTGGCGGCTAAGCTGACGTTCGATGCAACGATCGACACTGGAGCCGGGCCTGCTAACCAACCGTGGGCACAAAATTCAATGGAGTTTGTGTCCTGGAACGGTGAAAAGTGGACTGCCTGGATTCGTGATGATGCCTTTGAACAACGGCCTCAGAATGAAGGACAATGGAGCGGCCATGCCAATGCCAGCCTGGCGTTTATCGACTGGGAAGGCAGGCCGTGGCAGGCGAAAATCGACATGGACACGTTTTTGCTGGCCCATCGAGGTGATTGGAAAGGCGCCGCCGAACGTGTGACCGCCATCCGCTACCGTGATTGGAAGGGTGAAAATCAGCTACGAACACCGGCCCAATTGAGACGTTGAAAGGTCGCCTTAATTTAATGCTGATAATAAATAACAATTGGGCTAGAAAAGTGAGTCCTATCACCAACAAGCTCAAGCGCGGTCTGATGCTCTGTCTCTTGTGGGGTTACTCCCATACCGTCTTAGCCGCCGTGTACAATTTACGTGTAGGTGTCACCGAAATGAGCCAGACTATTCAGAGGCTGCACCAACTGAGTCTGTGGATCTGCGTAGTTGTCGGTGTCATTGTCTTCGGCGCCATGTTCTACTCCATCTTCGCCCATCGGCGCTCGAGGCACCCACAACCCGCTGACTTTCATGAGAGCACCGTAGCGGAAGTCATATGGACCGTAATCCCAGTCTTGATCCTGGTCGGCATGGCCATACCAGCGACCACGGCGCTAATAGACATCGAAGACAACAGCGATGCGGATCTCACCATCCTCATCACCGCCTCTCAGTGGAAATGGCACTATCAATATATTGAAGCGGACATCGGTTACTACAGCAACATAACTACGCCTGAGGCACAGATCAACAACCTCGAACCCAAGGGCGAGAACTATTTGCTTGAGGTGGACAATCCCCTGGTGCTGCCCACTAATAAGAAGGTTCGTTTCCTTGTGACCTCCAACGACGTCATTCACTCCTGGTGGGTGCCGGACTTTGCTGTAAAGCAGGATGCGATTCCAGGGTATATCAACGAGGCGTGGACACGGGTCGGAGAACCGGGGCTGTATCGGGGTCAATGTGCCGAACTCTGCGGCAAAGACCATTCCTTTATGCCAGTCGTCGTGGAAGTGAAACCGGAGGCCGAATTCGATCAGTGGATCGAAGATCAACGAATCGCCAAGGAGCTCGCCTCAGGACAAGCGGTGGCCGACCGGGCAAAGGAATGGGATATGGCGGAGCTCATGGTGATCGGCGAGCAGGTCTTTTTGGAACATTGCTCGACCTGTCATGAGGCAGATGGCAGGGGCCAGGGCATCACGTATCCAGCATTGGCCGGCGGTGAGATCCCCACAGGACCCCTAGCGGCGCATCTCGATCGCGTTATGTTTGGTTTGGCCGATACCGAGATGCAAGCCTGGGCACCACAGTTATCCGATCGCGACATCGCCGCCGTGATTACCTATGAGCGCAATGCCTGGGGTAACAATATAGGTGATGTCGTTCAACCCAGAACCATTTACGCGGCCCGTTAAGGTGACTTACTAATGGTTACACACGCAGAAGACGTAATTCCACATCGCTCTCGGCTGCTGGCGTTTCTCGCCCGCTGGTTACTGACCACCAACCACAAGGAGATCGGCACTCTGTATCTGTGTCTCAGTCTGACACTGTTTTTTATTGCCGGGGCAATGGCGATGGTTATCCGTTTGGAGTTGTTCCAACCCGGAATCCAATTCACAGACCCGCTTTTCTACAATCAGATGGTGACTATGCACGGGCTGATCATGATATTCGGCGTAGTGATGCCCGGCTTCGTTGGATTGGCCAATTGGCAGATCCCGTTGATGATAGGCGCGCCCGACATGGCGTTGCCGCGGCTGAATAATTTCAGTTTCTGGATCCTGCCCTTCGCCTTCACCCTGTTACTCTCGTCGCTCTTTATGGAAGGCGGCGCACCTAATTTCGGCTGGACTTTTTACGCACCCCTATCTACCACCTATGGGCCGCCGAGCACCGATTTCTTTATTCTCGGTGTCCACATGATGGGAGTTTCATCGGTACTGGGCGCCATCAACATCATTATCACCGTCTTCAATCTGCGCACGCCGAGCATGACGTTGATGAAAATGCCCCTATTCGTCTGGACCTGGTTAATCACTGCCTTCCTGCTCATCATGGTCATGCCGGTGTTGGCCGGGGTGGTCACCATGATGCTCACCGACCGTCATTTCGGCACCAGTTTTTTTAATGCGGCGGGCGGCGGCGATCCGGTTATGTTTCAGCACATTTTCTGGTTCTTTGGACACCCGGAGGTCTACATCTTAATCCTGCCGGGTTTTGGCGTCGCCTCACAGATCATCCCCACGTTCGCCCGCAAGAAGCTGTTCGGCTATCATTCCATGGTGTTCGCGACTGTTTCGATCGCAATTTTGTCCTTTATTGTCTGGGGGCATCACATGTTCACCACCGGCATGCCACTGGTGGCTGAATTGTTCTTTATGTACGCGACGATGTTGATCGCCGTCCCCACCGGGGTGAAGGTGTTCAACTGGGTGGCCACCATGTGGCGCGGCTCCATGACCTTTGAAACACCCATGTTGTTTGCCCTCGGCTTCGTCATATTATTTACCATTGGCGGTTTCTCCGGGCTTATGCTGGCCCTCGTGCCGGCCGATTTTCAATATCACGACACCATGTTTGTGGTGGCACACTTCCACTACGTTTTATATCCCGGCGCCATCTTCGGCACCATGGCGGGGGTGTATTACTGGCTACCCAAGTGGACTGGCCACATGTACGATGAGCGGCTGGGCCAGATTCACTTCTGGACGGCGGTGATCGCGATCAACCTGACCTTTTTCCCAATGCATTTTACGGGGCTTGCCGGCATGCCCCGGCGGATTGTAGATTACTCCCTGCAATTTGCGGATTTCAACATGGTTTCCAGCGTCGGCGCCGGACTGCTGGGCCTGACACAGGTCTTGTTCCTGTACATCGTGATCAAGACCATACGCGGCGGGGAGCCGGCAAGCGCCCAGGTTTGGGAGGGTGCGGACGGTTTGGAGTGGACAGTGCCGTCTCCGGCACCACATCACACGTTCGAGACGCCACCGCCATTCCCTCCGATTATGGATGCGTGGTCAACGGGGGAACCCCCGTATCATCGAACAGGAACGCCTGTCGATGATTGAGACACGCAACAATCAGCGTAAGCATGTAATTCTGCTTTCTTTGCTGGCTTTCGGTATGTTTGGGTTTGCTTACGCCCTGGTGCCGCTTTACGAGCTCTTTTGCGAGGTGACCGGGCTGAACGGCAAAACCGCCGGGCGCGCGGCTGACCCCGCCATAGTCTCGCAAATCTCTGATCGCAAAGTGACGATCCAGTTCCTGGCCCACGTCGGTAACGGCATGCCATGGGAGTTTCGGCCAACAGAAAATCAGCTGCGGGTTCGACTGGGGGAAATCAACAGCACTGACTACTACGCCCGTAACCTCGCCACTCAGGCGGTGACTGGACAAGCCGTGCCCAGCGTGGCGCCGGGTTACGCTGCTGAGTATCTGCATAAAATTGAATGTTTTTGCTTCACTCAACAACTCCTAGAGGATGGTGAAGATCGGCGGATGCCCGTGAGGTTTTATATCGGCGACGATCTACCGAAGGAGATCCATACCCTCAGTTTGTCTTATGCCCTGTACAAGGTGCCTACAGTTCAGACCACGAGCACTGTTGCGATGCTTGCGAGTGATCAGCAATGAGTGAAGCGCCCCGCTACTACGTCCCACACTCCAGCCCCTGGCCCATTATCGGGTCTATTGCGCTGTTTGTGACCGCCTTCGGTGGCGCCACCTTCATCCACCAGAGCACTGAAAAGGTCACAGCCGATGGCAGTTACGGGGAACCGATCTTCTACACCGGACTGGCCCTGGTCGCGTTCATGATGTTCGGCTGGTTTGGGACCGTCATCAGGGAATCTGTCAAAGGCATGAACAGTAATTTGCTCGACCGTACCTATCGCATGGGCATGGCCTGGTTCATTCTTTCAGAAGTCATGTTCTTCGCCGCGTTTTTCGGTGCGCTTTTTTACGCCCGGATCATTTCTGTACCATGGCTGGCCGGAGCGGGCAATAATCTGGAAACACACGTGCTGTTATGGCCCAACTTCGCAGATACCTGGCCGCTGTTTATGACCCCCAGCGGCGATGCTACCGAGGCGATGGAGGCGTGGGGTCTGCCCTTTATCAATACTGTCATTCTGGTCACCAGTAGCGTCACGGTCACGTTTGCTCATTGGGCACTAAGAAAAAACCAAAGATTACCGTTACAAATCTGGCTAGCTATTACCGTAGTTCTGGGCGCGACCTTCCTGACCTTGCAGGCCGTTGAGTACATCCATGCCTACAACGAGTTGGGCCTGAATCTGGGAGCTGGAATTTACGGCTCGACCTTCTTTATGCTGACCGGGTTCCACGGCGTGCATGTAACCATGGGAACGATCATGCTGACTGTCATGTTGCTGCGTTGTTTCAGTGGCCATTTCACCCCGGAAAACCATTTCGCCTTTGAAGCTGTGAGCTGGTATTGGCACTTCGTGGATGTGATATGGCTATTTCTTTTTACATTTGTATACTGGTTTTAGAAGAATCTGCTTACAAACACAACGTTAAAAACAAGCGAATAGAATAAAATTAATGTCAAGAACTGCAGAAATCAAATTGACCGTCGACCTTGACAGCGACGATTTGCCAACTCGAATCGAATGGCAAGCCTCAGAGGGGCAAGAAAACGGCCCGGTTTTATGTCAGTCGATGATGCTTTCAGTCTGGGACAACGAAAACAAGACGACTGCCGCGATCGATCTATGGATTAAAGATACGACCGTCGACGACATGAACCTCTATTTCTACCAAGTAATTCATAAGATGGCTGACACTTATTTACGGGCAACAAAGAATGCGGACATGGCCAGCTCGATCCACGAGTTCGGTGACGGGTTTGGAGAAACCCTGGGTTTGGTAACTCGGAGCGCGGAATAGATGAACGTTTCAATTGTCCCGGCATTAAGAGTACTAAAGCCAGCGGCACTGGTAACCACCGCCGTATTGCTCGGTCTGGTGGGAGGCTATTGGGCAAACGCGGCGTTCTTTCCGGGCACTAGCCCGGAACAACCTATCGCGTTCAGCCACAAGGTCCACGCTGGCGACAATGAGATCCAGTGCATGTATTGTCATACCCAGGCGCGCCGTTCCATAAACGCCGGGGTCCCCAGCGTCTCAAAATGTGTAGGTTGTCACAACGAGGTCGCAACGGAGCGGCCACAGATACGCAAACTAATCAGCTACTGGGACAATAAAGAGCCCATCCCCTGGATCAAAGTTCATGATCTGCCAGATTTCGTTCACTTCACTCATAAACGCCACGTATTGGCAGGCATTGAGTGCCAAACCTGCCACGGACCCGTTGAAACCATGGACAAAATTCATGTGACCAGCAGGGCAATTGATGGATCTATCCAGCTGGACAGTCCTTGGGAAATGGGTTTGTGCCTCAACTGCCACAAGCAACATGAGGTAGAGAACGGCCTGGATTGTTGGACTTGTCATAAGTAAGAGAAGAATGTTATGCCAAATATAGAACGCAGAGAATTTCTCAAGCTGGTTGGCGCCGCAGGCGTAGGGGCAGGTGCCGGGTTCATGCTGAGAGAATCAATCAAGCACCCGACGGAGTATCTGATCCCTCATGTGATGGCGCCCGAGGACTTCAGCACTGGAATCGCCACATGGTATAACTCAGTATGCCAGATGTGTACGGCTGGTTGTGGTATCTCCGTACGGACCCGAGAAGGACGCGCCAAAAAGATTGAAGGCAATCCTTCGCATCCTGTCAACCAGGGCCGGCTTTGCGCCATGGGCCAGTCAGGACTTCAAGTCTTGTACAACCCAGATCGATTGACTGGTCCGTTGCAACAAACTGCAGAGCGCGGCTCCATGTCCTTCGCGCAAATCACCTGGGAAGAGGGCTTAAGCAAACTCGCTAAGCGCCTGGACTTGTTAGTAGCTGCAGGGCGGGGCAACCGCGTTTGTTTGCTGAGCCAGGGTGTCCGCGGAAATCTGGCGCAACTATTTGAACGATTTATGGGCCAACTGGGCTCCGAACGTCTGCTGCACTACGATTTTGACCATCCGCATACCTTGTATGAGGCCAACAACCGATTCTTTGGTGAGAAGAACCTGCCTTATTACGATTTAAAAAATACCCGTTTTCTGCTGTCTTTCGGGGCCGATTTCCTCGGAAGCTGGATTTCCCCCGTGCATCACAGCCTCGGCTATGGCGACAGCCGCCAGGGCCGGCCCGATATCAGGGGGCAGTTTGTTCAGATCGAACCGAGGATGTCTCTAAGCGGCGCTGCTGCAGATGAGTGGATTGCTAGCAGACCCGGCACGGAGGGTATTTTGGCCCTGGGCCTGGCCCACCATATAGTCTCCAAAGGCCTCTACCAGGGAGCCGATCACGACGACTGGGTAGCTATACTTGCCGATTACTCGGCTCCCAAGGTGGCCGAACAGACCGACGTCCCGGAGGCCACCATCACCCGGTTGGCCGACACGTTTTTTCACACCGACCCTAGCCTTGCCATTGGCGGCGGAGGCGCGGGTAGCAATACCAATGGTGTCGACAACTTGGTTGCGGTCAATGCACTCAATTATCTGGTTGACAACATCGGCAAGACAGGTGGGCTGGTGTTCAACCCAGTAACCGCAGGCCAGGTCTCTCACCAGCGCCAAGCCAGTTATCGTACGATGCTCGAACTCGCTGAGGATGCGCAGCAGGGCAACATCGAGGTTTTGATCCTCAATGACACCAACCCGGTATTTACTATGCCATTGGTGGTCGGGTTCAAAGAGGCGCTGACTAAGATACCGCTGGTTGTCAGCTTGTCCAGTTTCCTGGATGAAACCACGGTGCTAGCAGACTTGATCCTACCGAGCCACACTTACCTGGAAAGCTGGGGCGACGACTTTCCGGAACCGGGTGTGGGTTTCCGCATCGGCGCCGTCTCGCAACCGGTAGTATCGCCCCTGTACAACACCCGAGCGACCGGAGACATTATCCTGAGTCTAGCGCAACAGCTGGGCTTAAGTAACGCAATCCCGTGGAGCAGCATGGAAGATTATATAAAGGACAGTTGGCGCCAGATCTACGAGCGCGGTGGTCCACAAACAGGTACGGAAAGTTTCGATTTGTTCTGGACGGCGATCCTAAAGGCCGGCGTATGGGGAGAAACAACACGCCGCGAGTCATCAATTACCATAGACAAAGGTGTCATTGACAGCATTGGCGTCCAGCCCCCCGAATTTTCTGGGTCAATTGAAGAGTATCCGTTTATCCTGCACCCTTATCTTTCAACTGCCTTGCATGATGGCAGTGCTGCTAATTTGCCCTGGATGCAGGAACTACCGGACCCTCTGACCAGCGTGGTCTACGGGTCCTGGGTGGAAATTAATCCGGCTACTGCGAAGCAGCTAGGTTTAACGGAGGGGGCTTTGGTCGACATTGAGTCCGAACACGGGCAGATCCGTGCGCCGGTTTACATTTATCCAGCCATCATGCCCGACGTCATCGCGATGCCTATTGGACAAGGTCACAGCGAATACGGCCGCTATGCTAAAGACCGCGGCGCCAACCCGATTGAAATCCTTAGCCCGCAGATGGAACCACACACGGGCGGACTTGCTTCGAGCGCCACGCGGGTGAAGATCGTTGCCACCGGGCGCCGGGTCGATCTGGTGAAGACCGGCGGTAACTCGCGCGAACTGGGCAGAGAGATCGTGCCAACAACTGGTGGCACAACTCGCCAGAATGCTAGCGCTAAACTGAACAGTATCCCAATAACGGTGGTATCAACATGAGCTTACTGGACCGATTTACCAACAGCTGGCGGAAATACCGAAAGCCCGGCTACTACGACGAATTCGACTACCACTGGGCGATGACCATCGACCTCGATCGATGCACCGGCTGCGAGGCTTGTGTGACCGCCTGTCAGGCTGAGAATAATCTACCCATCGTCGGCGAGAAGGCGTTCGCCAAGGGCAGAGAGGTGAAGTGGATCCGGATCGAACGCTACTGGGAGGGGGAGTACCCTAACGTCAAGCTTCGCTTCATCCCGATGTTATGCCAACACTGTGATTCGGCGCCGTGCGAGACGGTGTGTCCGGTAAGCGCCACCTATCACAACCAGGACGGTCTCAACACCCAGATCTACAATCGCTGTATTGGAACCCGCTCTTGTGCGGTCTATTGTCCCTATGAGGTCCGTTACTTCAATTACAACGATCATCACTGGGACAGCCCGCTGGACCAGCAATTGAATCCCGACGTGACTGTGCGCGAAAAGGGAGTGATGGAGAAATGCACCTTCTGCATCCAGCGCATCCGCCAGGCCAAAGATACCGCCAAAGACGACGGCCGTAGGCGAGTGCGCGACGGCGAGGTTCAACCGGCCTGTGTACAGACCTGCCCCACCCAAGCCTTGGTCTTCGGTGATCGCAAGGATCCAGAAAGTCAAGTTTCCAAATCGATGAATGATCCACGCGGCTATCGAGTGTTGGACGAGCTGAACACCGACCCGTCCATCGTCTACCTGAAAAAAGTTGACGAAAAAGTGTAACTATGGCTAAAACGAACGACTTGCAGTACGCCGACGTCCACCAGGACGTTGTAAGGTCCATTTTGGAAACGGGTCCCAACTATTATGTCACGCTAGCGATCGCTGGCAGCATAACCCTACTGTGCTTCTTTTTCCCCTGGTTCTATCAGCTCTATTATGGCATTGGCGCGGCTGGGATGAATCACCCCGGAGTCTGGGGAACGTATCTCGCCAGCTTTGTCTTTTGGATAGGCCTCAGCCATTCAGGCACTTTGCTGTCCTGCGTTCTGCACCTGACCAATAGTTCTTGGCGTAAAGCTATGTATCGAAGCGCAGAGGCCATGACGCTTTTTTCACTGATGGTGGCTGCTACCATGGTGATGGTGCACGTTGGGCGTCCATGGTTCATTCATTGGGCACTGCCCTATCCTAATCAAATGGAAATGTGGCCTAATTTTCGCTCTCCATTGCTGTTTGACGTCATGGCCATCACCACCTATCTGACAGGTAGTTCAATCTTCATTTATATGGGTTCCATCCCAGATTTCGCCGCGGTCAGAGATCGCACCAGCGGCTGGCGCAACCACATGTATACCTTGCTGTCCCTGGGCTGGCGTGGAACTGACAAGGAATGGCACCGCTTACATTGGGCCTACACGTTTCTCGCGGTCCTCATCATTCCACTGGCGGTCTCGGTGCACAGCATCGTCTCCTGGGATTTCGCCATGTCCATCGTGCCGGCGCTACACCAGACCATCTTTGCACCGTATTTCGTGGTCGGCGCCATCTACTCCGGCACTGCCGGTATCGTCACGGTGATGTTCGTACTCAGAAAATATATGAACTTCGAACAATACATCACCAAAATCCATTTCGACAATCTGGGTAAACTGTTGCTAATGCTTTCGTTGATCTGGACCTATATCAATGTGATCGAGCTATTTACCGGCTGGTATAGCGGCACTTCCACCGAGCACGAAGCGCTGAGGTATAAATTATTCGGTTATTACGCCCCATTGTACTGGGAGATGATTGCGTTCTGCGCGGTAGCGCCGCTACTGTGCATATTCAAGCGCTTTCGAACCTCGTTCGTGCCCATGCTGATATTGTCGATTGCAATTAATATCGGCATGTACACGGAGCGTTTCCTCATTATCGCCACCTCGCTGTCGCGGCAATACCTACCGGACGCCTGGGGCCTGTACGTACCCAGTCTGGTTGAGATCTCGATTTTGGTAGGGTCTCTCACGCTATTCGTGACGCTGTTTCTTCTGTTCGTCAAGATATTTCCCAGTGTGTCTATGTACGAAGTGAAGGAAACCATGGACACCCCCAAGGCCACGGCCGCCGTCCATCGGAGTCCTGCATGACAAACATTGCTCTAGGACTCTTTAACGAACCTCGCTCGGCCCTGGCAGCGGCGGGCAAGCTCAAAGGCGCCGGCTTTGCCACCCCGGAGCTTATGTCGCCGGTCCCGGTTGAGGGTGTGGAAGAAGTGCTCGGTGAGAAAAAATCCGTGATCAAGCACTTTACATTTTTTGGTGCACTGATCGGCGGCATATCGGGCTTTGTACTTGCAGCGGGCACCGCCGTGCTCTATCCGCACCCAACCGGTGGTCGACCCATCATTACCTTGCCTCCGTATTTGATTATTACTTACGAAATGACCATCTTGTTCGGCATCGTGTTTACGGTACTGGGCTTTTTTATCAGCTCACGGCTGCCCGCTATCCGCAACCGCGTCTACGCGCCGGAAACGGCGGTCGACAAATTTGCAGTGATGGTGGCCTACGACGACGAACACTTCAAACACGCTGAAGCCATCCTGCGTGAGGCCGGCGCTGAACAGGTCCGGGAAATGGTGGAGGAGAATTGATGAGAGAAGCTGTAAAGAGGTTTATCCGTGCTATCACGGTATTGCTGCTATTAGGCCAGACGGGTCTCAGCTGGGGCTATCCCTGGGATCAGGACATGGTCGATCAGCCGGGAGCCAAACCTCAGAGATCACCGGCGCCCGCGGAGCCCGGTTCGGTTCCCATCGTGGGCGGCGAAACCCTGCCGGCGCCAACGACCAATGTCGGCATGGACGAGGCCAAGGATGCAGCGGCGGCAGTGCCAAATCCAGTGCCCGCGACCGTAGAATCACTGGCCCGGGGGAAGTATCTCTACGAGATGAACTGCCTAGTCTGTCACGGCCCACAAGGCCGAGGCGAAGGACCGGTCGGGAAAAAATTTATCACCAAAGCCCCGGTGGACTTTAATGATGACTATACTCAGGACCAGGCCGACGGGCAGATGTTCTTTACGCTCACGCGCGGTCGGGAGCTGATGCCGTTCTACCGTGACGCGTTAAACGCGGAGGAACGGTGGAACGTCATCAATTACGTTAAACACCAGTTTGGGAACCAATGAGCGCCGAACAGTCCTCAGTAATCGTCCAGCACCCTCTGCCACGTCAACGAGGCAATGTTGCGCATTGGGCGCTAATCGCATTGACCCTTGTAGGATTTGCAGGTCCCGTTTACGGGGCGACTAATGAGACTATTCAGCCCGAGTTTGGTTTGCTTATCGTTTCGTTTCTATTTCTCATGGGCGTGAGCCAGGCTGGCGTTGTATTTTGCGCCATCTGCCGCCTGGTCGGCGCAGAATGGTCCAAGCCTTACTATCGGGTCGCCGAGCTCAGCACCATGGCGTTTTTCCCGTTCGCCATCTTGGGCTTCCTGCTGATTTATTACTACGCCAAAGAAGATCTCTTCTATTGGCTCTCGGCCTCCCCTGACGAACATCTTAGTCCATGGTTGAACAGTAACTGGTTGTTGTTGAGGCAACTCTTTGGCCTGTTATTGTTCTACGGACTGAGTACAGTCTACGTTGTAAAGGCCATACGGCCCGATCTTGCGGGATCGCATGATGTCGACCATCGTGAAGTAGCGTGCCAACTTTATTTATTGTCACCTCTGGTTCTGATCAGTTTCGTAATCTGTAACACTTTTTTTGCCTGGGATTTCGCCATGATGCTTATTCCACACTGGCACAGTACCGTGTTTCCGATTCACTTCTGGTTCGGTAACCTGTATGCGGGGACGGCTGCGCTGATGGTGATCCCGGTGATTCTTGGCCGTTTCTCAACAGCGGGATCCTACTTTGGACCCCGCCAAATCCGTCAACTCAGCATGTTGATCACCGCCTTTATGCTGTTGTGGCTGTATTTTTTCTGGGCTCAGTTCTTTGTGATTTGGTTTGGCAACCTGCCCCACGAAACCGAACCCTTGTGGCGCCAAATGTACGGACATTACGCGCCTTATTATTGGACCATGATGGCCGGCTGTTTCTTCGTCCCCTTTATCGCCTTAATTTTCGCCATCTTTAATCGATCGTTATTGGCGATGTGTATCATCGGACTCGGCATCAACCTGGGTATCTGGATAAACAAGTACCTGATGGTCATTCCGGTTTTCTCACCCAATGATCGTCCGCTCGATAATTTGCTGAACGTGGGCCTGTCGATTGGGCTGTTGGCCGGTTTCCTTGCTATGGTTGTTATTCTCGCCAGGCGATTACCCCTGTTCTCATACTGGGAGATAAACTTGCGGCCCGACACGGCTGGAACATTCGACGGCGATCCGGACCGTACCAGCATCCGCCCATAGTCGCACGTGATAGTGCGACGAAAAGTGCCGAGAATCGGTTTTCCACTAACTGCTTTGGTCGGCGGAGTCACGCTACTTAGCGCTAAAGCAATCACGCCTTGAACGCGCCGGAACAGGAAGTGCAAACGAAGGGGCGCCGCACCTTGTTGGTGATCGTAACGGTGTTCGCGCTACCGATAGTACTCGCATGGCTATTTGCTGTGGGGCCACTCGACTGGCGCCCGGTAAATACCGTCAATCACGGCATGCTATTACAACCGCCGTTACACCTGAAATCTTATGGTGTCATGGACGCTGCTGGTGCGGAGCTCACTGTGGACGCTGCCGCACGCGACTGGTTTCTAGTGGTGTTGCACGATGCCTACTGCACTGAGCCGTGTCAGACCTTGTTGCAGATTGCCGAGCGTATCCAGGTCGCGGTGGGACGCGACATAAACCGTGTTGCCTTGGTCTCGCTCGGCCCTGAAGACGATGCGCAAATCCCGCGTGGGCAACCCTGGCTATTGCCTACAGACGGCAAGCTCATCGGTGCACTGCGTCGCGCTACGGGCGAGCCGCAGCTCAATATAGCATTACTCATCGTCGATTATCGGGGGCGCATCGTTTTGACCTATCCCCCTAGTGAAGACGGGCATGGCGCACTCGATGATCTAAAGCGGTTGCTTCGCGCTTCAGATCGTTAGCATAATTGGTGTCTGACCTATACGGTGACTGTGTGAGTCAATCAAATCTACGGGTATTTCGAGTGTGGCTGGTGGCTGTCGCCCTAAGGGGCAACGGTCAGTTTGACTTCGATAATTCATTACACCATTCTGTGTCCTTAATTCTTTGAAGCCGCATCACGCTCCGTAACAAAATGTTAAACCTTCTTATTATACTTGTGATGTTTGGAATTCTTGTCAGTCTGGGCGGCGGTCTCTATTTTCTGGTGCGGGACCACGGCAAGACGGAGCGAACTGTTATTTCACTGAGCATTCGGGTAGCTTTAGCTGTCCTGTTGCTTGTTCTGTTGGGGATAGGGTTTATAAGCAGATACATCTAAAACCAGTATACAAATATGAAGAAAAACAGTCGGGTTACATCCTCGAATTGAATACCTCGGACGCCACCACATGAAAGATCAGGTGTTTCGTCGGGTGCTTGATCGATTCTCTCAGCACGAAACCGGTACTGACAAAATAGTGGCTTCCATTATCGGCCTGCTCCGAAAAAATTAAACCGATGATTTGGTTATCAAACCCAGTAGACTGTAATAAACAACATCAACCATACGACGTCGACGAAATGCCAATACCAAGCAAAGGCTTCGAAGGCAAAATGATGAACTTCTCTGAAATGGCCTTTCATCGCCCTGGCTAAAATAACCGCTAACATAGTCGCGCCCAGGGACACGTGCACACCATGAAAACCTGTTAACATATAAAATGTCGTCCCGTAAATCCCAGAATGCATAGTAAGGCTCAATTCTTCATGGGCGTGTACATATTCATACGCCTGCATACAAACAAATACAAAACCCAGAGCAACCGTCACGGCTAACCACCAGCACAACCCCGATCGATTACCTTCCTCTAACTCCCAATGTGCAAAAGTCACTGTGGCGCCGCTCGCCAAAAGTATGACTGTATTGATGGCAGGGATACCCCATGCAGGCATGAATTCCGTATAAATATTGAATCCTGACGGATCAGGCATGACATTAATCGGCCACTCTGCAACAAAATCAGGCCACAGAAACAAATTGGTAGCGACACCAGCACCTTCTCCGCCTAGCCAAGGAATAGAAAAAGCCGAGCATAAAATAGCACGCCAAAAAAACATGCGAAAAACATGACCTCAGAAAAAATAAACCAGATCATCGACATGCGAAAACTATCATCTACCTGATCATTGTATTTCCCGCCTTCACTTTCTCGAATAACAATACCAAACCAACCAAACAGCATATATACAAACACCGCAATGCCCGCTATAAGGATCCAAGGACCTGATCCGAACCCATTGAGCCAAACTGCACCACCGACAAAAATTGTGAACAGTCCGATCGAACTGGTGATAGGCCAGTGGCTGGGATCCGGCAGATAGTATGAAGTATTTGATTCAGACATAGTCATTCTCCGTTACATGGGTGCTCATGATCTCTATGTACCACTATAGCCTGAGACCGTGAATGTGACTTGGCTCTGGACACGGGAAAAGGTGTAAGACAGAGTCAGCATCCTGATACGTTCTGGCAGTTTTGGATCAACTATAAAACGTACCGGCATTTCAATACGCTCTCCTGGCTCCAACGACTGTTGAGTAAAACAGAAACATTCGGTCTTATTAAAGTACAAGGATGCCTCGGCTGATGCAACGCTGGGAACGGCCTGCCCGGTAATTGTCTGTGACGACAGATTTTCTGCATAAAACACGGCCTCGTTCAACTCGCCTGGGTGTATCTGCATTTTCTTGACCATGGAACCAAACTTCCATGGAAGTTCGCTATTTACATTGGTGTCAAATTGGATGGTGACTAATCTGTCCTGGTCTAACTGACTAGCCCCAGCTTGTGTTTCCGTCACTCTTCCTGTTTTTCCATTTAAACCTGTTATCTCACAGATAACATCGTACAAGGGCCCCAATGCATACCCGAACCCAAACATCGCTATAGCAATTAGCGCTAAGCTTAAGACGGTTTTTTTGTTTCGATCTTGTTGCATTTTTTAAGAATAAGCCAAAATAAATCCCAGATACATTAGCAACGAAAAAAACCCGAGCATTATTGCCAGTCTCTTGTTTTTGCGAGACAGCTCTTCGTTCAATTTAATATTACCGTTATGGTCATGTCTCACCATGGCCAAGCTATGAATGCGCTGTGCCATCGGTGATTACAGGCGGAGTTAAAAAACTATGATATGGCGGTGGCGACGACAGAGTCCATTCAAGCCCGCGCGCACCCTCCCAAACTTGATCGGTAGCCTTCTCACCGCCCCTGATCGATTTGATAATGACCCATAGCAAAATTAGTTGGCTAAATCCAAACACAAAACCGCCAATGCTTGATATTGTGTTCCATTCTGAAAACTGGATTGAGTAATCTGGTATGCGGCGAGGCATGCCTGCTAAACCCAGGAAGTGTTGAGGGAAAAACAGCACATTGACTGAAACAACAGCCAGCCAGAAGTGCGTCTTACCCAAAAATTCGTCGTACATATGACCAGTCCATTTAGGTAACCAGTAGTAGACACCTGCCAACATTGCAAATATGGCCCCCGTCACCAACGCTAGTGAAAATGCGCAACAACGAAATAGGTATCATGATATTGGAAATCAACCGGGGCGATACCTAGCATAAGCCCTGAAAATCCACCGATGGTAAACAATATTGCAAATGCAAGCGCGAACAACATGGGGGTTTCAAATGTCATGCGTCCTCTCCACATAGTGCCAACCCAGTTAAATATCTTAACGCCTGTCGGCACCGCAATTGACATTGTTGCATACATAAAGAACAGCTCAGCAGCCAACGGCATGCCAACAGTAAACATATGGTGCGCCCAAACTAAAAACGACAGAAATCCAATAGAACAAGTTGCCTAGACCATGGACACATAACCGAATAAAGGTTTACGTGCAAAGGTCGGGATAATCTGAGAAACG
Organism: Gammaproteobacteria bacterium; assembly: GCA_965226155.1. Lineage (GTDB taxonomy): Bacteria > Pseudomonadota > Gammaproteobacteria > Eutrophobiales > Eutrophobiaceae. The sequence goes on along the minus strand of OZ245331.1, from coordinate 1,122,114 downwards.
ATGCCAAACGCTGGCAAGATAAAAATATAGACTTCAGGGTGTCCAAAGAACCAGAATACGTGCTGAAACAATACTGGATCTCCTCCTCCAGCCGCGTTGAAAAAGCTCGTAAAAATTTATCGGTCAACAACATTGTTACAGCGCCGGCTAGTACCGGGACAGACGCAATTAGCAAAAACGCCGTCACCAACCAGGTCCAAACGAACAGAGGTAGACTCATTAATTTCATGCCTGGTGCGCGCATATTTAAAATTGTCGCGATGTTGTTTTTTGAGCCCATGATGGATGACACGCCAAGAAAATGGATGGCAAATATTACAAACGGCAAAGCCTGATCAGTTTGTAGCATTAGCGGCGGGCACATAGTCCACCCCGTTGCAGGCCCTCCTCCTGGAAGGAAAAAGGTTACAAAGAGGAGCGAAAATGCAAGGGGTAAGATCCAAAAACTCCAATTGTTCATGCGAGGCAAAGCCATGTCTGGCGCCCCTATCGTTAGTGGCAACAACCAGTTTGCGAAACCAACAGTACCTGGCATAACCACACCAAATATCATTACTAATGCGTGTACGGTCGTCATGGAGTTAAAAAATTGAGGTTCGACTAGTTTGCAGCCCCGGCATAAACAGTTCTGCCCTAATAACCAAAGCCATTGCACCGCCCACAAAAAACATCAGCAAAGAAAACAGTAAATATAATGTGCCTGTGTCTTTGTGATTGGCTGTAAACAACCAACGCCGCCATCCGGTTGGATGCGCATCATGGGGATGATCATCTTGCATAACTACTTCGCTCATTCGTCGTTACCTCAAATGGTTACTTGCTGTTTTCGATTAATTTCCAAATGCGGCTTTAACCTCTAAGGGCTGAGCCATGTCTCCGACACTGCTTCCTGGCGCGTTACGCTCAAAGATAATGACAGACGCTAGATCCACTGTATTTAGTTGTTGTCCGAACGCCTGCATGGTGGTTCCGGGTCGACCATTAAGCACGACATTAAGATGTTCCTGCAAGGGGCCGGTCGTTACTGCGCTTCCGGTAAGCGCTGGAAAGGTTGGAGGCAAACCCTGACCGTTCGCTTGGTGACATGTTATGCAAGTGGAAGTATAAACCCTTTGACCTCGTTCCATGAGTTCTGCCATCGTCCAATCCCTGTCAGCGCCCGCAGCAGCCTCGGCCAATTCACGCTTTTTTCGTACAACCCAGTCTGCGAAATCACTTTCGCTTACCGCTTCAAGCACAACAAGCATATAAGCATGATCCTTTCCGCACAATTCTGCACACTGGCCACGGTATATTCCCGGTTCAGTAAGCCTGGTCCAGTTAACATTGATAAAGCCAGGGATGGCATCACGCTTCCAACCTAATTCTGGTATCCACCATGCGTGAATAACATCGTTGGCCGTAGTCAGGATGCGGATTTTTTTTTGGGGATGACCAGCGGAGTGTCAACTTCAAGCAAGTAATTCTCTATCTACGTTGCGTCCACGCCGGAATTTTTCTCTATCGCCTGATTATGTTCCGGCGCGAGAGCACTGAAAAAACTAATGCCTTCATCTAAATATTCATATCGCCACTTCCATTGATACCCCGTGACCTTGATCGTCATCTCCGAATCTTCAGTGTCTTCCATCAGAATAAGGGTTCTAGTAGATGGTGCTGCGAAGGAGAGTAGTATAAAAATCGGTATTACTGTCCATAGCGCTTCCCACTTTGTGCTGTGATGAAATTGGGCTGCTGGGCTCCCTTTTGATTTTCTATGGAATATGATAGACCAAAACATCAGGCCGAAAACGATAACGCCGATGTCAGATACGACCCACAAGGCGAGCATGTGCAGGTAATACACTTCCCTACTAATGGTAGTGGCACCCTGAGTCAAATTCAGCTTGTAGTCCACCATGACGCTACCGCACCACGTCAGACCGAAGCATGCTATAAAAGTGGATATAAACGATTTTAACTTAGTAACTGACATGACCGTGTTTGTATGAGATTTTCATATTCCTGGTGCAGTAATGGTTAAAAATCAGGCCTATACCTGATGATCGCAGATTCGGTGTCCCCTTAGTCAATATGCCTATTTTGATAGGTGGTTGCAAGCCTGTCCAGGCTGCAATTTTAACCGGTATTTTCATAATCGAAGCAGATCAAGATCCAGGTGTGATCCTATCGTAGGCGGATCAAGTTTTTGCAGAAACGGAATGACGCCAAGCAGCGGTAAATTAAGACTCCCTTGCAAGAATTCCACGGTCTGATCTGAAAAATCAAAATCCGGCTCAGTACAGATTGCGACCCAACCAGCAAGTTTTACAGCATCACTATTTATTACCTCCAGCGTCAAAAAAGCATGATTAATACAACCCAACCTGATAGCAACAACCATAATAATTTCCGCATTTATACTTTTAACTATAGTGGCAGCATCAAGTTTTTCTGAAAACGGCACACGCCAACCACCAATGCCTTCCAATACAGTAATATCACATTGTTCGGATACCTCTTTGTAGGCATTTAAGATTGGCTCTATTGCAACCTCGGGTTTTTCCATCTGTGCAGCGAGATTCGGAGAGCAAGCGTGTTCGAAAGCAAGCGGATTTACCAGCTGATATGGCAAGCTGGTACTGTTGTATTTCCGGATTAATTCGGCATCTTCACTCACCAACACGTCATCGATCCGGCTACAACCGCTAGCGATTGGCTTCATACCCAAGGCCAAATTACCGCGCTGTCTGAAGGCCGATAGCAAGCCTAGCGTCAACCACGTCTTTCCTGAGCCTGTATCCGTTCCAGTAACGAAATAAGTTATTTTTGCCATAGCTACCCTGGGTGATTAGTCAGCTTTCACGCGCAAGCTCTTTTTTAGCACTTCTAGAGGAATTACTGCAGTTTGGCCGTCTGTGCTCATACGAGCATTTGCATCAGGCGCCCACGTATGGCCATAGATCACCTCATAGGTGGCGGGAAGTCTGCCCTCGACTTTTTTCTTTTCATATTCCGAGACCATCTGCTTGAATTTGTTCTTTCCGGTCAAGGACCGTTGTCTACCTGAATTAATATTGTGAGCCCCTAGTTTCTTAAGATCGTGCATCAAGTCGTAAACACTTTTATAACTCATGTTTATATACTCAAGCTCCATTACCGGATCTGTGAAACCAGCCCTAATCAATGCATCGCCCACATCATGCATATCAATAAAGGGGTTAACATGCGTGTAATCATCAACGTGGCTCCAACTCTCCCTCAACTCGCACAGGGTATCAGGGCCCAAAGTGGAAAAGATAAACAGCCCCTTATTGTTCAAAATTCGAAACGTCTCAGCAAACAAATGATCAAGATCATTACCCCATTGAAGCATCTGGTTAGAAAAGATCATGTCTATGGCTTGTGAACTTAAAGGCATTTGATCAGCGTCCGCACATAGAAAATGGTTTTTTGAAAACGCCCAACGAGATTGTTTGCGAGAATGATGTAACATGTTTTCAGCAATATCCATCTGTAAGACAGCAGAACGACGGTATTGCTTTTTCAGGGAGCGAGAAATCAATCCAGTGCCCGAACCGGTATCCAGTATCCACTGCGGGCTTATTCTCATCAGCTCAAGCCGGTCTAGCAATCTCTCGCCCACCGTCTTCTGTAATACGGACACGACATCATAACCAACGGCCGCCGAATTAAAGCTATGGATAATGTCAGCCTTTTCCTTGGTGTGGTCCTGTAAAAAATTATCGGTCATGGTGGGATTAGTTTTATCTTCGGTCCTCTGGAAAATGTTTGCATAATACTTCAAGCAGATAATCCACCTGGTCCTTAGTGTGGCTGGCAGATAATGTAATGCGCAATCGAGAAGAGTTTTGTGGGACTGTCGGTGGTCGTATTGCTGTTACAAAGATCCCATTTTGTTGTAGTCGCTGACTAAGGTTCAAGGTCTTGTCTATGCTGCCAATGATTAGAGGTTGAATAGGTGTTGTAGATAATGATCGATAGATCCCCGCTGCTTCCAGGCCTGCTCTGAATCTGCCTATCAAACTGAAGAGGTGTTCACGAAGCGCTGTTTCTTGTTCCTGTACGGACAATGCTTCTAACGCAGCTGCAGCAACAGCAGCAGGTAATGCTGTGGAGTAAATATATGGCCTAGCATGCTGCACGATTAATTCGATCATTTCACTAGGGCCCGCAACGAAGGCACCATATACCCCCAATGCCTTGCCCAAAGTCCCCATAAGCAGAGGCACATCAGATTCTCCCAAGCAAAAATAATCAAGCCCACCAAGACCATTGTCACCTAGCACACCAAATCCATGGGCATCATCTACTATCAAACATGCCTGATAGTCGCCACAAAGTTCTGCCAATAAAGAAAGGGGGGCAATATCACCATCCATGCTGAATACAGACTCGGTAAGCACTAACTTTACGGCCGCCTGATTGGTTGCAAACAAGGCCTTTAGTGCATCTGGGTCAGCATGACGATATCGTTTTATCCTCGCTCGTGACAATACGGCTCCGTCTACCATTGAGGCATGACATAATTTGTCCATATATACGCTGTGGCTACGCGATGTAATCAACGCCGAAATAATAGCCAGGTTTGCCATATAACCTGATGACATCAAAACTACCCGCTCACGCCCTAGCCGTTTAGCAAGACGCTGTTCCAATAATTCATGCGCCTCACTCTTACCACATATCATTGGTGAAGCAGAGCTGCCCACACCATATGTAGCACTAGCCTGTTGAAATGCGCTAATGACGCGCGGATGTTTAGCTAAGCCAAGGTAGTCATTGCTACAAAAATTAATATATCGTCTGCCATCAACGACTATTTCAGCGTCTTGTTTTGATGAGTAAACGTTGACGTGTCGAAACAACCCCATGTCAGTGAGGTTTTTCAGCCGACTGCCAGCGTCTATTCCAAACACTTTAATGCTGTCAAGTTTGCGGACCCAATCTTGCTATTGCATAACCCGTATGCCTAGTTTCTCAAACAAGGCCATATCCCTTTGCTGCTGTGGGTTATCAGTGGTTAGTAATTTTTCGCCATAAAAAATTGAATTGGCACCAGAGTAAAAGCATAGCGCTTGCAACTCTTCAGACATCTCGTTACGGCCTGCAGACAATCGCACATAGGAAGCCGGCATCATGATGCGGGTGACGGCAATCGTTCTGACTATTTCCAATGGGTCGATCCCTTCCGCGCTTGCAAGCGGAGTACCGGCTACCTTTACTAACATGTTTATGGGCACACTCTCAGGATGAGTTTTCATATTAGAAAGCTGTCTCAGTAATGACGCTCGGTCTTCTGCGCCTTCACCCATCCCAACTATCCCTCCACAACAAACATTTATTCCTGCATCACGTACATTCTCTAACGTATCTAGTCTGTCTTGGTAATCTCTGGTTGTGATGATCTGTTTATAAAATTCTGGAGAGGTGTCGAGATTATGATTATAAAAATCTAAGCCGACAGATTTTAGTCGCTGCGCCTGATGATTGTTCAACATTCCTAGCGTGACACAGGTTTCAAGACCCAGCTTCTTAACTGCGGTTATCATTTCCTCAATTTTTGCCATGTCCCTATCCTTAGGGCTGCGCCAAGCTGCACCCATGCAAAATCGTGTGGCGCCTTTTTCTTTCGCCAGTTTTGCTGCCTCAACAACTTCATCCGTTTCCATTAGGGGTGTGTCTTCGACACCTGCTTTATACCGCACACTTTGCGGACAATAAGCACAGTCCTCCGGACAACCGCCGGACTTAATGTTTAATAGCGTACTTAACTGAATTTCATTGTGATCAAAAAAGCGTCGGTGCACAGAGTGTGCATGATGGATCAGATCGTGAAATGGCAGAGAAAACAATTGGCGCACTTCTTTATGGGACCAATCATGACGGATGCTGGCCTCAAAATTATCATCAGCTTGGTCTTGAGTTGTGAGTGAATTCGCCGTATTTGGGTTCTTGTCTAAGGACATAGTGGAATGATATGTTAGGGATTGGCGCTGTCAACTGTATACAGGGAGAGTATGTTTACAGATGGTAAATTTTAAGCATTTTGTAACAACACTCCTGCCTACATTTTGTTGTTTGTGCCCAAAACGTGCCGAGTCTCTTCATGTCATTTGCCAGGGTTGTCTCGCTGATCTGCCCGCTATCAAGGAGGCCTGTAAACTCTGCGGCATCTCCATGCTACACCCGGGCGTATGTGGCAAGTGTCAACGCAAACCGCCTAAACTAAACAAGGTTCTAACAGCGTATCGTTATGGCTATCCGGTTGACCGGATAATTAAAAAATATAAATACAAACAAGATCTTAGCATTGTCCGGCCGTTAATCAACACGCTCATTTGTAGTATAAATAATGAGTCAACTGCCCTACCACAGGTAATAGTCCCCGTACCCTTGCATTACTTGCGTCATTATTTGAGGGGGTTCAATCAGGCACTAGACATAGCAAAAACAGTCGGCAATGCGTTAAATGTCTCTGTGGAGGGGCATTCATTGCAACGCATGCGCGCTACTGCACCTCAATACAAACTTACGCCCCAGCAACGTAAAAATAATCTGGGGGGGCTTTTCGCATTAAAAAACCAGTAAGTTACCGATCGATTGCCATAGTGGACGATATCATTACCACCGGCGTTACCGGCAACGAGAGTGCTAAGCGATATAGACAGGCCGGCGTTAAGCACATCGAACTATGGGCGCTGGAACGCGCGGACTAATTGTTAAGTATCAAGGTTTTCTACTGACAATGCATTCTGCTCAATAAACTCCCTACGCGGTTCTACCTGGTCTCCCATCAACGTCGTAAAGATTAAATCTGCAGCAATCGCATCTTCAATTCTCACCTGTAACATCCTCCTGGTCTTTACGTCCATTGTGGTTTCCCACAATTGATCGGGGTTCATTTCGCCCAATCCTTTATAGCGCTGGATATTCAGTCCTTGTGCAACGTCATCCATCAACCAATCGAAGGCTTGTTTCATTGTAGTTGCCGGAAAGGTCTTTTCTCCTTTTCTTACTTCGCCTTCCTTTATGGTGTGCTTGTTTTCGATAGCGATGAGGTTTTCATGTTCTTTTGATCGAAAGAAATCTGGAGAAAAAATGTTGGTTGATTCTGATCCGTGTGTATTAATTATGAGCTTGCCGCCAAATTCCTGCCCTCCCACTTCGAAGATTTCAACACTGTAGGTTGCCCCATCCTCCGGGTCTAATGCCAAATTGTTCCTGAGCGTTTCAAACCAAGATGCAACTTGTGTTCGATCTTCAAGCGTCTGTTCGGTTAAGGGGCTCATTGCCTGGATTGCTGCCAGGATGGCGGGTTTATATCGATTTTCCAGCCGCGTCTTTTCTTTGTTTGCGCGGAGGTACAACTCAGACAGCTCCCTTAGCTGTTCTCCTGGCAATGGAGGCTCGCCTGCGCCGAGAACGATAGATGCATCCTTAAGCGCCATCTCAATTAAATATGATTGTCTTTCCAGATCGTCTTTAAGATAGCGTTCTTTTTTTCCCTTTTTCAGTTTATAAAGCGGCGGTTGAGCAATATAAACATGTCCACCTTCAATCAGGGAGCGCATTTGTCGATAAAAAAACGTCAGCAACAGCGTGCGGATGTGCGAACCGTCTACATCGGCGTCCGTCATAATAATAATATGGTGGTATCGCAACTTTTCGATATTAAATTCTTCCTTGCCGATACCGCATCCAAGCGCGGTGATCAGTGTGCCAACTTCGGCTGAAGATAACATTTTATCAAACCGCGCCTTCTCAACGTTTAAGATCTTTCCCTTCAGTGGCAATATTGCCTGGTTATGCCTATCCCTTCCTTGCTTCGCGGAGCCACCTGCGGAGTCACCCTCTACTAGAAACAACTCTGATTTTGCTGGGTCTTTTTCCTGACAATCAGCAAGCTTGCCTGGCAGACCGGCAAGGTCTAAGGCAGTCTTGCGGCGAGTCAATTCTCTTGCTTTCCTCGCGGCTTCCCGCGCCCTGGCTGCATCGATAATCTTCTCACAGACCGCCTTCGCTTCCGCTGGCTTCTCCGCCAGAAATTCCTGCAGCTTCTCTGCCACGCTCGACTCAACTTTTGGTCTCACTTCGCTTGAAACCAGTTTTTCTTTTGTTTGGGAAGAAAATTTCGGATCAGGGACCTTAATCGAGAGCACGGCCGTCAGCCCCTCCCTAACATCATCGCCAGTAACGGAGACTTTCGCCTTAGTAGCCAGCCCGCTGTTTTCAATAAAGGTCTTTAAGGTCCTGGTGAGGCCGCCTTTCAGTCCGGCCAGGTGGGTGCCGCCATCTCGCTGGGGAATGTTATTGGTATAACAAAAAATATTTTCTTGGTAAGTGTCGTTCCATTGCATCGCTAATTGTACGGTGACATCATTCCGATCAGTTTTAATCTCAATTACCGTTTCGTGCAATGGCGTTTTGTTTCGGTTGAGATGCTGAACAAAGGCAAGGATGCCCCCTTTATATTCAAAAACATCGCTTTTGCTGCCGCGCTCATCAGTTAATTTAATCTTTACACCGGAGTTCAGAAAAGACAGTTCACGCAGCCTCATGGCAAGGATGTCATAGTGATAATCAGCATGGGTAAACACATCTATGCTAGGGAAAAAGCGGATCTCCGTCCCTGTAGCGTCAGAAGGGCCAACTTTTTTCAGGCTGGTCGTTGGCTTTCCGTCCTGGTATTCCTGCTTATGACAACCACCATCCCGCTGTATCGTGAGCAACAGCTTGCTAGACAAGGCATTAACAACCGAAACGCCCACGCCGTGCAAGCCTCCGGAAACTTTATAGGAGTTGTCGTCAAATTTTCCGCCGGCATGTAAGACAGTCATGATAACCTCGGCGGCCGATCGCCCTTCTTCTTTGTGAAAATCAACCGGAATGCCCCTGCCATTGTCTGACACGGTAATTGAATTGTCCGTGTGGATAATCACATTGATTTCTGTACAGTAGCCGGCCAGCGCCTCATCCACACTGTTATCGACGACCTCAAACACCATGTGGTGTAAGCCAGTGCCATCGTCTGTATCACCGATAAACATGCCTGGTCGCTTTCGGACGGCCTCCAGACCCTTTAAAACCTTAATATTTGTCGAATCGTAGCTCTTATTGTCTTGTGTCATTTTTTCTCAATTTATATCAGAACAAGTTTGTTGTGATACAGGTTGTACCAAACCCTGTTTCACACGAAACCAACGACATCGATCGGCTGTTAACTGCAACAATTGTGTGTCAGTAGTCGTTTAAAATACCTGGAAATTCTCTTCATACAACAAAGACAGTAAACACTCACTATAAACAGGATCAAGCTCAGCATTAAAATCATCTGGCAAATTAACCGGTTTTATGCCTGTTTTACTGTATAAGGCCTTTGCCTGTGCGAGCATTAATATACACACAAACAATTTTATCTGCCCTCTTGAAAAAAAACAGACGATAACTTATTGTTTTCTATCATTATTGTGATGTCTGCCCTGTGCGGGCCCGCCCCTGTAAACCCAGCCTCTCTATCCATGCTCCAAGCCCACTTCAAGCTGCCCTCAAAATTCACCACATTCGACCACCCTGAATCGAACTTTAGTGCGATATTTTCCGGGAAAAATCACCGGTCAGTTGCTTCACCAAACCCGACAACATCCGGATAAAATCCGCTCTCGAATCTTGTAAAACAGCTGCAGATTCTACCATTGCGTGCTCCCAACCACGATAGCTTTCTCTGTCCGTAACCACTCTTTTTAAAAGCGAACTGCGGTGTCTTAACGCCTTGAAATATTGCTTCCAGTTAGACAGACAGTCTGGTTCCACGTGGAACATTACCCGATCAAGCCAATGCCCCCTCTGTGTAGGGCTTCCGGACACAATAATGTGGCTATCTGGGTTCAATAAAACCAGGGGGTGTTTCTCGCCTGTTCCGACACAGACTTAACCGTCTCTCCGTTATAGCGTATCTTGCTTTCGCCCACCCTCTTTTCTGTCCCCGCACTAATTTTCCCCTGCTTTTCTTTTAAGATTTCACCCCTGTCCCGCAACACCTGGCTCCCATGCTGTATGACATCTTGAATGCGGGCCGTCCGGAAAGAACGCGCTCTTGCCAAAAGACAAATAGATTCGAGTGTGGCTGTTTTCCCGCTCGCATTTGGCCCACCAAGAACATTCAAGTTTGGGCCGGGGGTGATAGTTACAGCGGTTAAATTGCGTACTTTGCTAACCTGCAATAATTCCAAGCGCGTGGATCTCTACTTACAAGCGCATAGGCATGATGACATATTTACTGGTGGCATCCTTATCTGAAGACAGCAGACAGCTGCTATTTGGGTCTTGGATGTTTATCTTCACTTGTTTTGTCTTAATAACGTTGAGCGCATCTAGTAGGTAAGAAACATTGAATCCAATCTCTATCTCTTGCCCTTGGTAATCAACTTCTACTTCTTCTTCCGCCTCTTCTTGTTCTGGGTTATGAGCTAATGCGTTTAATTTTCCTTTTGTTAGTTGAATTCTCACCCCTTTATTTTTCTCATTGGACAAGATCGAGGCCCTGGTCAAACTCTGTCTTAGTAGTTCGCGATCAGCAAAAATCGGCGTGTCTCCTGGTTCAGGAATAACTCTGTCGTAGTCAGGAAATTTTCCATCAATGAGCTTGCTGGTAAAAACAAGATCAGATAACACAATTCGAATATGATTATGGCTGAGCTGAACCTTCAGTTCATCTTCGCCTCCCTCAAGTAATCTGACCAACTCCATAACACCCTTACGCGGCACGATAATTTGAGCGGTAGACTCGACGCCTGTCTTGCCTTCAATGTCATGCAAGGCTAAGCGATGGCCGTCCGTAGCGACGGCACGTATTTTGTCGCTTTCAACTTCCAGTAACAGGCCATTTAAATAATAACGAACATCCTGCTGCGCCATAGCAAATGCTGTTTTTTCAAGCAAGTCTTTAAACGCTGATTCAGTAATGGAAAACTCAGCTACAGTATCCTGCATCTCAATTATCGGGTATTCCTGTACTGGCACTTTTGCGAGAGTAAAACGACTTTTTCCTGACAATATTTGTGCTCGATCACCGTCAAAAGAGATATTGATATCCGCTTCTGCGGGAAGAGCGCGGCATATGTCTAAAATCTTTTTTGCAGGAAGGGTAAACTCTGCATCCCTACTCTCCGCGAGTTTCGTTATCGACACCAATTCCACCTCCATGTCCGTTGCTGTTAGTCGAATTTCACCTTTTGCCAGCATCACCAACAAATTAGATAGAACAGGGAGAGATTGACGCCGCTCTACAACACCAACAACCGCCTGTATCAAAGGAAGAAGCTTCTCTCTTTTAATAATAATATTCATAATATATATACTTATGTTTATTATAAGTGATAAGTTTAGCGGGTATAAGTTAAATAATGTTATTTTTCAGTTTGTTACGCCGGGTATCTGGGCCTTATGCCTGTGCATAACTTTAGCGTTTCTGTGAATAACTTTAACCAATTAGTAGGGTCCCTATAGTTCCAACATGTTATACACAATTAGCTGTTCAGGATATTCGATATATTTTTATAGTCTTCTTCTATTCGCTTTTCTGTTGTTCTTAACTCTGCCACTTTTTTGCATGCGTGTATTACGGTTGTGTGATCACGCCCTCCAAAGGCATCGCCTATTTCCGGGAGACTGTGGTTTGTGAGCTCTTTTGCTAATGCCATGGCGATTTGCCGCGGCCTAGTTACCGAACGACTGCGTCGCTTTGATAGTAAATCAGCAATACGGATCTTATAGTATTCTGCAGTGGTTTTCTGGATGTTCCCCAATGTAATTTGCTTGTCTTGAATTAAAAGTAAGTCTTTAAGTGCAAGCTGGGTAAAATCAAGGGTAACTGGCTGTCCAGTCAGGTTGGCATTTGCGATTACACGATTCAGCGCTCCTTCAAGTTCCCGAACGTTTGAACGAAATCGCTTGGCAATAAAAAAAACAACGTCTTCTGGTACACTGGTTTCAGTTTGTTCTGTTTTCTTGTTGATAATAGCAACTCGAGTTTCGAGCTCAGGCGGATCAATGGCAACAGTTAGTCCCCAGCCGAACCGAGATTTCAGCCTTTCTTCCAAACCATTAACTTCCTTAGGATAACGGTCACATGTCAATACAATTTGATGTTGGCCTTCTAGTAAGGCATTGAAAGTATGGAAAAATTCTTCTTGGGAGCGTTCCTTGCGAGCGAAGAATTGAATGTCATCGATCAGCAGGACATCAAGGGTTCGATAGTAGCGCTTGAATTCATTAATCGCATTGTGTTGCAAGGCACGAACCATATCTGCAACAAACCGTTCTGAGTGTAGATAGGCTATGTTTGCCCCCGGCATATGTTCCGTTATGGCATGACCAATTGCGTGCATCAGGTGTGTCTTCCCTAATCCGACGCCGCCATAGATAAAAAGCGGGTTGTATGAAGTTCCGGGGTTTTCCGCTGTTTGTATTGAAGCAGCCCTAGCGAGTTGATTTGATTTCCCCTCGACAAAGGAGGAGAAGGTAAATAAGGAATTCAGGTAGTTGGAATAATGCCGCTGCTTTGGGGCAGGTTCTTGTCGAGCCTTCGGTTTGTTTGATTGTTGAGGGGATATAGGCTTGCTACCAATTCCCATAACAAGCAGACAATTGTTTGCGTTTGAATCCTTTTCAAGAAGCACGTTAATACGATCAAGGTATTTTTCCGTGATCCAGTCCAGCACAAAACGATTTGGGGCGAGTAGACGTATACTATTGTTTTCTTCGACTGCCTGCAGCGGCCTAATCCAAGTGTTATATTGCTGCGGTGAAAGCTCTCCTTCCAAACGTTCGCGACAAGATTGCCAGATAGACATCCCCAAGCACGGGCTCCTTTAAAAGACTAGTAATTAAAAAATACGAAGAGGACCTAGAGTGTATACTTGTTTGCTGGACTTATCTACACACAATAATTATTAAAAAACATCGTATTAAATTGACATTAAGAAGAAGGGGAAAGTAATATGTCGAGCCCTTATAAACCCAGAACATATTGACAGTGTAATCAGGCCATTACCATGAAACGAACATATCAACCCAGTAAATTAAAAAGAAAACGCCGGCATGGGTTTCGCTCGCGGATGAGCACTAAATGTGGCCGCCTGGTCATAAAGTCAAGACGGGCAAAAGGACGGAAACGGTTGACCGCATAATATGTGAACGGTTGTTTTACAAAACAGCATCGATTAATAAGCCCATCCGATTTCAGGCGCGTTTTTGACACAAAAACACGATCATCAGATCGCCATTTTCTCGTTCTTGCGAGAGAGAATGGCTTGAAGCATGCGCGTCTTGGTTTGGCGGTATCCGCAAAGAAAATAAAAACGGCTGTATCGAGAAATCGGTTAAAACGATTAGTTAGAGAAATTTTCCGGCAACACAGTGTGGTTTTGGCTGGCCTGGATGTGGTTGTCGTGCCGCAAAAACAAATCTTGTTGACAAGTCGGCAGGATTTGCGAAATTCATTAGAATCTCATTGGGGAAAGGTCGCCAAGTGCAGAACCTCCTGGTTAAAACCATAAAGTTGTACTCTTATTTTATCAGCCCTTTAATGGGGCCTCGTTGCAGGTTTGTTCCAAGCTGCTCCAGTTATGCTTGCGAGGCAATTGATCGTCATGGCGCTATGAAAGGGGTTTTTCTGGCCGTGAAGAGAATTGGAAAATGTCACCCGTTTTGCCGCGGTGGTCACGATCCTGTGCCGGGCTAATCATGGATACTCTCAGACTCATACTCATCACGTCCCTGGTTCTGGTGACGCTAAAACTCTGGACAGAGTGGGAGATACGTTACGGACCAAAGCCGGCAGAGGAGACCAACGTTCTGCAGGACAACCAAACTGATTATGACCCGAACGAAATACCTGAGCTCAGAGACGAAAGAGATGCTGATGTGACTCCAAGGCCCAGAGGTGAAGCGGGCGCTGATTTGTTTTCAGATCTCACGACTGAAACGTTGCCAACACGCGAGCCAGTTAATGTATATACAGATATGTTTCATCTGAAGATAGGCCTGCGCGGGGCAGGGGTCCACTATGCTGCGCTTGTTAAATTCCCTGTCTCGGTTGACCAACAAGACGAAGCTTTCGTGCTTATGGATGAAAGCGAACAGTTGCATTATATATTACAGGGGGGATTACTGAGTAAGCAGCCAGCAGCAACTCACGACGTCTTTTTTCAATCTGCCAGAGATGCTTATTCGCTTGAGCCGGGCAGGCAGACATTAGAAGTTCCGTTTACTTGGTCAGACCAAGGCATACAGGTTACCAAGACATACAGGTTTACTCGGGACAGCCATCTGATCAAGGTAATTTACGAAGTAAGCAACAATACTGATACAAGCTGGGTGGGGCAATCATACGCTCAATTTAAACGTGACGATCCAGGACGCAGTAGCCGCATCATCTATACCTACACTGGCGCCGTGTTGTCTAGCCCTGAAAACCGCTATGAAAAAATCGACTTCGATGAGATCAGCGATCAATCCGTTGACAGGGATGTTCAAAACGGTTGGGCGGCGATGATACAACATTATTTTCTGACGGCGATTGTCCCTGAGGACAAATCGAAGACGCACCATTACTATACCAAGGCGCTCGCAAACAACCGGTTTGCCGTTGGGGCGATTACCCCTACAGTAGAAGTTTTGCCGGGAGAAAAAAAGGAAATAATTTTACAGTATTATATCGGGCCAAAAGATCAGGAGACGCTTGAATCTATCGCAGAAGGATTGGATCTAACTGTAGACTACGGTGTTTTATGGTTTATCGCAAAGCCGCTATTCTGGGGTCTGAATGAAGTGCACAAGGTCACTAGCAACTGGGGCTGGTCAATAATACTGATTACTATTTTGTTAAAGGTTCTTTTTTATAAGTTGTCCGCGGCAGGGTATAGATCCATGGCAAACATGAGAAGAGTCCAGCCGCGTATAGTTTCTATTCGTGGCCGATATAAGGATGACAAAACACGCCTGAATCAGGCCATGATGCAGATTTACAAGGAAGAAAAGATCAATCCATTGGGCGGCTGCTTTCCAATACTGATACAGATTCCCGTTTTTATTGCTCTGTACTGGGTGTTGCTTGAGAGCGTCGAATTGAGGCAGGCAGGTTTTATTCTCTGGCTTGATGATCTATCAACCCCGGATCCTTTCTGGGTTTTGCCTATACTTATGGGCTTAACAATGTTTATACAACAGAAACTCAATCCTGCACCACTCGATCCGGTGCAGGCCAAGGTCATGATGATTCTTCCATTTGCCTTTACAATCTTTTTTGGGTTCTTTCCCTCAGGACTGGTGCTTTATTGGGTGGCCAATAATACGCTTTCTATAGGACAGCAATGGATGATAACAAGGAGTATCGAACAAGCCGGGCTGGGACCAAAACCCAGTTAACTTTTGAAAACCATGTCCGTTCGTAATGACACGATCGCAGCAATATCTACGCCTGCGGGGAAGGGCGGAATCGGCGTCGTAAGAATATCTGGCAATAAGAGCTTTGATGTTGCTTATGCAATATCGGGGATTCGGCCAGAGCCTCGCCGGGCTTATTACTGTGCATTCCGTGATGATGGTGGGGCGATCATCGACAAAGGGATATTGATTTACTTCAAACGGCCCAATTCTTTTACCGGAGAAGATATCGCCGAATTGCAAGGTCATGGCGGTCAGGTGGTAATGCACGAATTGTTGGATGAGGTTATTAAGCATGGGGCAAGACTTGCTAAGCCAGGCGAGTTTACAGAACGCGCTTTCTTAAATGAAAAAATTGATTTTATTCAGGCAGAAGCCGTTGCCGATTTGATTAACAGCGGATCTGCCCAGGCGGCACGCAGTGCTGCGAGATCATTGGAAGGTGAGTTTTCCTGTAAAATAAAATCCCTGCAGCAAAAGACGATAGAGTTAAGGGTCTATGTTGAAGGGTCGTTGGATTTTCCTGAAGAAGAGATTGATTTTCTCAAGCACCCACAATTATTGAAAAGGATCAACAATGTATCATCTGAGATTGATAGTATTCTAGTAAGCGCACGAAACGGCAGAAAATTAAAAGAAGGCTTGAGGACGGTAATTGTCGGCCAACCCAATACTGGAAAATCAAGTTTGTTAAACAGACTTTCAGGCTCCGACCGCGCTATTGTTACTGAAATTGCAGGAACTACGAGAGATGTCATTGAAGATGCAGTTCTCATCAAAGGCGTAACGATAAATCTTGTCGATACTGCCGGCATACGAAATCCGAACGATACGATAGAGCATGAAGGAATTCAGAGATCGTTGCGGGAGCTTGATAATGCGGACATAGCTATACTTGTTGCCGAATATAGTTCAGACCAACTAAACGGCGATCAGTTGCTAGAAGGCATTGTGCCGATGACGGATAATACCATTGTTGTCCATAATAAAATCGATCTCCATAACGCTGAAGCCGAATGCAAATCACTTAACGGAGTAAAACATGTTTGCTTGTCGGCAAAAACGGGCGAGGGCATGGATCTACTTCGAGAGGCATTAATGCAAGTGTCCGGACTAAATAATTTGGGCGAGGACGTAGTGCTTGCAAGAGGTCGGCACATAAAGGCACTTGAGAAGACAAAAAATCACATAGACGAAGGAATACGCATGCTTGATTCTAATGGCTCGCCAGAGCTCATAGCCGAAGAGCTTTCTTTGGCGCAACAGGCACTAGCAGAGATAACCGGAGGGTTTAACGCAGAGGGTCTGCTAGAAGAAATTTTCTCCCGGTTTTGTATAGGAAAATAAGCCGGCATCCTTATCCAATTGTTTGCTGGCGCATGAAACTGAAACAGGAATTTAAATGAGTATAAACACTAAAATATCAGTAGGCGAATTTCTTGATAAGTTAACAATATTGCAGATCAAGCAGGCGAAGATTAAAGACCCGGATAAGCTCGCCAATATAAACTTAGAACTAAATACCTTAATGAAGGGATGGGACAAGACGTCGTATGATAAATCAAGTTTGCAGGATGAAATATCATCACTATATGAGATTAACTTGAAACTGTGGGACATTGAAGATGATATTCGTGACAAGGAGTCCAGGAAGGAGTTTGACCAAGTATTTGTTGAGCTGGCACGCGCTGTCTATAATACTAATGATTTAAGAGCAAAAAAAAAAAACAGATTAATCAAAAATCGGGGTCCGTATTGGTCGAAGAAAAATCATATAAGGATTACAAGTAGGCAATGCAATTATGTTCTGTGAACAATTAGCAGCACCCTAATTACTTGCTGAAATATGCAACGAGAACTAAATTAATATTGTTTCTAGTCAGATCGGCTATGTAGCAATTTTTTGTATTGTTTGATTTGTTCAGGCCAGAGGAAATTCACGGATCTTTTCTGAGCACTGATCCCGAGTTTCTCTCGAAATTCACTATCTTCAAGCATTTTTAGAGTATAGCTATACAATTGTTGTTGATCTCCAGGCGAGCAAACTAGCCCCGTTTCGTTGTGTACAATAGCTTCATTAACCCCGCCGACATTGCAGGCAATAGACGGGATCCCGAAGCTTGCAGCTTCGATATAGGCCATACCAAAACCTTCCACATCGTTTTCAACAATGTCTCCCGGCATGATAAAGAGATCGCTGTTGAAAATATAAGCATTTCGCTCTTCTTCATTTGTTGTCTGTATGAACAATACATGATTTTGGAGAGAACAAGACTGAATGGTAGATTCAAGCGCAGATCTTTGGGAGCCCTTGCCAAGAATTATATAGATCAGTTTAGGAAACTGCTTAATTAATCTTGGGATTAATTCTAATACATGGTGATGACCTTTTCGCTTTTCCAATCTAGCCACTGTAATCAATACAGGACGATGATCAACGAGTAGTCGTTTAACTTTTTCGTTAATAGCCATGTCTTTTTTCGGAACATTGATCCCAGGATAAATTACCTGAAGCTTTCCCTCTGTGTCTATGTGTGGACGTATGCGATTGGCGGTATATTCGGAATTGGCAATTATGTGAGTTGCTTTTGCAAGGGCCTCACGTATGCGCATGGGGGTTTTTCGAGACAGCTGCGACGAGATCTCCGTACCATGAACTAAGCAAAGTACTTTGTTGAAGTGAGATGGATTTATTAATTCAAGGCTTTTCCAGGAATCTGTTAGCAATGTTAAATTTTTTAGTTTGTGGTTAGCAATATAATGGGCGATATCCTTCGCTTTTTTTCTGCGCCTCCATAGTTTGATTCCAGCATGTCGATAAACAGGAAAAGGCTGTTTTGTGTCAAATTTACGCTCCTCTTTATTTCCTGCCCCATCTGCAAAAACAACCACATCGTTTCCAGAAGTTGACAGCTCAGCACTAAGCCCACCCATCAAAAACTCGATGCCTCCAACTTTTGGCGGATAGCACTGGGTTGAAATTACAATCATAGTGTTGTTAGTCGTGTAAAGGCGTAAGCATGGCCGATGTCATGGTATTACATTAGCTTGTTTTAGTTTGTCCATCACCATGGCGACAGAAATTTGTTTGATATCAGCAGCAACAAAGGTGCGGTCGTTTTTATTTTCTTCGGCACCCAATGTAATAACATTTTTTTTTTGACTGACGGCGTGAGCACGGCGCCAGTTTGAGGGCCCGAATATGCCAAACACCGGAATGCCAGAACACGAAAATATATGCATGGGCGCTGAGTCGTTGGTTACCGCAAAAGCTGCATGACGGGCAAGTTCTGCTTCTTCCGGGATATTGAATATACTAGTTAAGTCGATCCCAATATTTGCAGACAGCCGTCTGTTAATATCAGAATCTTCTTTTCCCCCGGCCCAGACTGTTTTCAAACCGCATTTTTGTAGCTCGGTAGCGAGCTGTTGGTAATATGGCCATCTCTTTAGTGGATGTTTTGCGCTCGACCCTGCATGCATGACCACAAATTGTTTCTCTAGCAGATTATTTTGTTTTAGCCATGCGGCCACTTTTTCTCTTGATGAGTTGCTGACCGGCAGATAAGGCGGCTCATCGCTTGGCTCTATTCCGGCACTGGATAAAATCTGTTTTAAACGCTCTTGAGAATGGCATTGACCAACATATTTTTCCAGCGGATGCATATGATATGGAAATCTTGGGTGGTTGCCTACCCTAACAGGTATGCTAGACAAGGCACAAATAAGGCTCGTTCGATCATTTGATTGTAGATCATAACAGCGATCGAAATTCTGACTACGTATCTTGTTTATATTGCGCCATAGCAACAGCGGCCCATTTCTGGAGATAGGCATGAGCTGCAGTTTAATTTGCCAGTCTTTGAAAAGACTAACGTAAGCTGGAGATGTCAAAAGATAGATATTATCGCCTTGATGGTGTTCTGAAATTCGCTTGATGATAGGAGTCGACATAATTACATCACCTAGTGCACCTAATTTAATGATTAGGATTTTCACGCTGTGGAATTTCCTTAGATTGAATATTTACAGAAGCAAACAAGATTGCAACTAACCACCATACGACTGTTGCCCAATATGAACCGTAAAATGAGATATGTACGTTTAACGGCAATACAGCAACAAACAGGGCTAGTACCCAAGGAAAGATATCTGTCACCAATAGTTTGCTGCGTATAAAGCGCAGAAGTAACCAGACCCAAAATATTATTCCTACGAAACCAATTATCCCGGTCTCGGCGACTATTTCTAAAATAAGCATGTGAGGGTGTGTCGTCCCAAGTCCATGCCAATAACTATCTACACTTGTATACTCCGGAAGCAAATCTCGGTAGCCACGAGGCCCTATTCCGTTTATCCAGTGATCTTGAATAATTCGAGTAGACGGCTTCCACAAAGAAAGCCTACGAGATAAAGCAACATCGGTTCTTTCAAAATCAAAACTTAAAAGATCAGTCGTCATGTTAGCTCTGCGCATAAGGTCAGGATTTGCTTTGAAGGCAAAAAGTGAGCTTAAGGCAATCATTGTGATAACGACCGCGATCCCTCCTAACAAACGATTTCGATTAGTATTCTGTCTTATCAAATAGAAAAGATAAACGACTGCACTGACTCCCATCATCACCCAAGCTGCACGTCTACCGCTGAGTAGTGGGGCCATGAATAGCGGGAGTAATAGACATATAAGCCATTTATGTCGCTGATAGCGGGTGCGTATCCATTCAAAACATAGCGGTGCAAGCACAGCAGAAAGATGGCCTAGAATATTTCGGGGATAAAACATCCCAGTTGCCTGGCCAGATTCATAGGGGTAACCAAACAGATTTGCGCGGAATACGAGTTGAATGACTACATCGACACACCAGAATGTCAATATACAGACAGTGCCCAACACAATGGCTCTTATTTTTCTGACATCTAACTCATGCACCAGATAAATACTCATGAATAGAAAACGCAGGTATGGGAAGACAGTCTCTATTGAACGTCCAGGATTTACGGCATCAGTCATGGAAATGAGCATGGGCAGCCAGATACATAGGAACAACAGGCATACGGCGCGAACGGCAGTATCGTCTAAGATCGCCTTGGGCGATTTTAGAATACGGGACAATCCCATCAACGCCATAAGACTAACAGGAATACTAAATAGTGATTTACTGACTGATAACGCCAGAGTCGTCAACACTAGAACGACAGCAATATTTGACTTAATCCACAGGCCCCCTGAATTTAGTGATACAGCAATATCTTTTTTTATTAGATTATTCATGCTGTTTTAGTGTTATCTGAATCCGTTGCTGTTCGCTTTTCTGACAGAGGCTATAGCACCGTATAAAGATAAGGTATTTTCAAGCATGCGCTGGAGCGTATACGGATTAGCGTCAGGGACGGATGGTGCAGACTTCATAAAACTGAGAGCTCGTTCAGCTACAGCATTTATATCACCATTTGTAATTAGTCCTTCGGGAAAGATCTTCTTGAGTATCTCTGATGCCCCGCCATGATCATAGGCAATTACTGGTATACCCATAGAGACTGGCTCGAGCACCGTCCTGCCGAATGCTTCAGGTTCTTGCGAGAGTGACAGTACAATATTTGACACGCTTAAAATTTCTCGAAGGTCATCACGGTGTCCTAAAAATGTGACTGAATTATTTATGTTCAGTAATGATGCTTTAGATTTTATATCATTTTCATAACTTACCTTACCTGGTTGGGCGCCGCCGACTACTAATCCGTGTATATTTGCACCACTGTTTTTAAGAGCCAAGATGATGTTTAGAAAATCTTCATGACCTTTGCGGCGCGATATCCTGCCTGGAAGTGTTAAAAGATACTTATTCCTAAGTTGGGGGCATTGCTCGTTCCATGATCGAATCCAAGGATCAGGCGGCTTAAAGCCATAGGGATAATAATTAGGATCAACACCACGCGGGATTACACTAATTTTTTCTGGAGCAATGTTAGGATAATTTTTAAGTATATATTGATTGATAAATTCCGAGATAGCGATGACCCGGTCACCGTATGTCATTATCTTGCCGTAAGGGTTTACACTGTAATGTCCGTGAACTGACGTGACGAATCCTGGCCGATGCTCACGTGCGATGCCCCGGCATGCAAGATAGCAAATCCAGGCAGGCAATCGAGACCGGGCATGTACGATATCAATGTTGTTGTCCACGATTAATTTACGCAATACACGCACATGTCGGAAAGTGAGTAGTGATTTTTTGCCTATAGGCATTTCAATATGTTCGCTGCCATTTTCAGCTAACTGTTTGACCAGACGGCCTCCCGCCGAAATGACCAGTGAGCGGTGCCCTTGTTTTACGAGTTCCTCAGCAACCTCAATTGTGCCACGTTCGACCCCACCAAATTCGAGGGATGGAAGTGCTTGCAAAACCGTTATCATGAGTGATGCTCGGCGTCAGCTACGGCCTGCGTCAGGCAGAGGGAAAAACCGGCCTAGCACGAGTCCGGCGCAACGGACAGCTTCATTAAAATCCCCTTTTTTGTGGACCAGTTTATGGTTGGTGCGCCAACTTTCAAAGCGTGTGAGATACCCTTCTTCAATGAGTGGTTTAATCGCTTTTTGAATTCGTCCACTATTTTTGGGTGATACACGCAGGAGACCTACTGAGGCCCCTGATGTTAGTGCTTCGTAAATCATAGAAACACTATCTTCAGTTACCCAAGCGGACCCCGCAATCCAGAGCTGTTCAGCAAGCCATCCTTTGTTGGTAGAGTCATGCGGACAGTACTGTGTTCGGTCTGATGATAATGTCTGAAGCGCGTTGCTCGTTTCTCCAGGTGTTCGAGGCGAATCGGTGATCACCCAGTCCTGAATTTCTGCATCAATCAGTGTTTTAATTTGATTCAAAACATCTTCGGTGTTCCATGAAAAGTGTTTTGATGGGCCGCCGACGAGTATCAATCCCTTGTCTGATTGATGAGTATTTCCTGGTTTGATCGTATTCATTGCGCCTTTTGTAAGTACAATATTTTTTGTCAATTTAGGGTCGTCGTGTGCGGGGACAAGACAGAGATCAAACCAACTAGTTGGGAGCGAGGGTTTCATAATTACGACAGTGTTCCCGCCTCTGTATTTTCTCGCGCACAGTAGTGGTAAATGTGTAGCATGACCGGCACCAATAATCAGATCTGGATCGGGAAACGTTTTCGTCGTTAAGTAACCCGCGCCGACCAAGCAGGCTAGGGTGTTGAGTAACGGCGGCACACGAATGTCAAGTTGTGTACAAGAGGTCAAGCCAGACAAGGCCTGGACTAGCCCGACACTTTGAGAGTCATGACCAGCTTTCCCATCACTAAACCGCCAGATTGTTAGTGTTCTGGATTGATTGTTGCTAGCATCCAATTATTGTTCCGCTCATTCCTGGAGAACAAAATCGGTACTACAGTACGGACATTTAGCTTTGCCAGTTTTTTCTATTGGTAGGTAAACGCGCGGGTGTGAATTCCATAGGCTCATGCTGGGCAACGGGCAATGAAGCGGCAAATCTTGACTTGATACTTCGTGAATGCGCTTGTCGTTCGGTG
The DNA here is from genome assembly GCA_965226155.1 of Gammaproteobacteria bacterium. Lineage (GTDB taxonomy): Bacteria > Pseudomonadota > Gammaproteobacteria > Eutrophobiales > Eutrophobiaceae. The sequence goes on along the minus strand of OZ245331.1, from coordinate 1,099,104 downwards.
TTTCGGTACCGCTGTTAGGTTTTAACATGTTTGAAATCTGCCAGAATTAATTATTAACGTATGTAAACCATTCAGGATGGTCAGGCAACTCACCATTGACAGTATCAAAATACATCTTCTGTAGGCGGTTAGTCACAGGTCCTTTTCCCCCTGTGCCGATTTGTCTATTGTCTAGCTCACGAATGGGCGTGACCTCTGCAGCAGTTCCCGTGAAAAATGCCTCGTCAGCAATGTATACTTCATCACGTGTAATGCGCTTTTCCTTGACAGTAATTCCGCATTCTTGGGCAAACGTCATAATCGTGTCGCGGGTAATCCCTTCTATTGCCGACGTTAGGTCTGGCGTATAAATGACATTATTGCGGACCATAAAAATATTTTCACCGCTGCCTTCAGCAACGTAGCCTTCATTATCTAGTAACAATGCCTCATCATAACCGCAGTCATGCGCCTCTTGAATTGCCAACATAGAGTTTGTGTAGTGGCCGTTTGCTTTGGCTTTGCACATGGTTATGTTGACATGATGTCGGGTAAAGGAAGACGTTCTGATGCGTATTCCTTTTTCTAAGGCTTCATTTCCGAGATAGGTGCCCCATTCCCATGCTGCAATGGCAATATGAACTTTCAAATTTTCTGCGTGTAAACCCATTCCCTCAGAACCAAAAAAAACAACAGGCCTAATATAAGCCGATTCAAGATCGTTTCCTTTCACAGCCTCGATGCAGGCTTTAATGAGCTCGTCCTTGCTGTTGCTTATTTTCATGCACATGATATGGGCAGAATCAAATAGACGGTCGATATGGTCCTGCAGGCGAAATATTGCTGTTCCGTTCGGTGTCTTATAGGCACGAATTCCCTCAAACACGCCAGTTCCGTAGTGCAGGGTATGTGTCAATACATGGACCTTTGCGTCCCGCCATGGACACAATTTACCATCAAGCCAGATGACGCCGTCACGGTCATCCATAGACATAGAGTTTCTCCTGTTAAATGAAAATTATCCCAAGTTGGGTATTCCACCACATTTCAGTGGTTTCTGCCAAATATCAATGATAGAAAATAGATGCCGTGTGATGATAGAAATTGTTATCCTTGTTTTATGATTGAGCATATCTTTGCCCTAAACTTACTATAGGCAGTTGTGACCACAGTGTGCTACTTTGATATAATGATTCGAATTTATTTTCCCGAGGCAAAACATGATACCAGAGGTTACACCAACTGTAGCCTGGAATATCCTTGAATCCGAACAAGATGTTGTACTGATCGATGTTCGGTCTAAAATGGAATACGACTATGTCGGTCATCCCACTCGTGCAATAAATATACCTTGGCAAGAGCCCCCATCTTGGCAAATTGAGCCAGAATTTGTCGAAAAAGTTTGTGAACAATTAAAAGAACTGAACCCAAATAAAGACAAGCTTGAAGACTTGACCTTGTTAACTATCTGCCGAAGCGGCAGCAGATCTGCTGCAGCGGGTGAAGTACTGATAGATAGTGGGTTTAAGAAGGTGTTTAATGTTGTCGAAGGGTTTGAGGGCGATCTTGACGCTGATCAGCATAGGGGAACAATCAACGGTTGGCGAAATCACAAACTTCCTTGGCAGCAAACTTAAAAATTCCATAAATATATTAAACTACCCGATTTTTATTAGTCATCTTTTTCTTCGGCGTCTTCTTGTGGTTCACTTACAAAGTATTTGCTGAACATTAATCCCAATTCGAATAATAACCACACAGGTATCGCCAGTAATGATTGAGAAATTACATCCGGCGGAGTCAACAGCATCCCAATAACAAAGGCGCCTATTATTACATATGGCCGTTTGTTTTTCATTGATTCAATCGTCAAGGCGCCTGAAGAAATGAGCAAAATTGTTGCAATAGGCATCTCGAAAGCAAGGCCAAACGCAAAAAACATTTTCAGGATAAAATCCAGATAATGGCTGATGTCAGTCATAACGGCGACGCCATCAGGCGCAACCGCAGTAAAAAATCCGAACACCAAAGGAAATACAACAAAAAAAGCAAAACAAGTACCAGCATAAAACAGAAAGACACTAGTGATCAGTAAGGGCATGGCAAATCGTTTTTCATTCTTGTAAAGTCCAGGCGCAATGAATTCCCACGTTTGATAGAGCAGGTAGGGCATGGAAAGAAATACAGCGACGAAGACAGTCAATTTGAACGGCACAAGGAAGGGGGAAGCCACTTCGGTAGCAATCATATTTGTTCCTTCAGGCAGCTTGTTTATCAATGGTGTGGCAATAGAGTGATATATCTCCTTAGAAAATATAGCCAGCGGAAGAAACACTAGTAGCACACAATACAGACTGTTTACCAAGCGTGTGCGTAACTCAGCAAGATGTGCGATTAGCGGCTGTTCTGTGTCCGCTTCCGCCTCATTATCATGATCGGTCATTATTAATGTTGGTAGACTAGCTATCTATTAGGAGGATGGATCTTTATTAGTATTCGGTTCCCTATCTGGGGCGATTTCCATTAGGTCATCTAGTTCATCAATTTTGCCCAGCAGTTTTTTTCCTTGAGCTTCAAAATCTTTTTTTTCTTCTTCGAAATCAAATTCGCGCTCAAGTTCGTAACGAGCTTCAATTATTGATCGCCGTATCTTTCTTACCCAGCGACTGACTTCGCGAACTAGTCCAGGTAACTTTTCTGGCCCGACGATTAACAGAGCAACAATACAAATTAATGACAATTCCCAGAAACCGATATCGAACATCGAACGAGAGCCTGCTGGATGGAAAATTAAATGTGAGAGACTAGGGTGCTGTTATGCCTTTTCAAACTTTGTCTTCTTTAGACTGTACCTCACCTTCAATAACATCACCTTCGTTGCTTTCCTGATTTTGGCTAACCGTTTCTGGTTCATCATCCTTAATTGCACCTCGAAAGCCTTTTAATGCTGAACCTAAATCGTTGCCGATAGTTCGAAGCTTTTTGGTTCCGAACAGTAAAGCAATGATCAAAAGAATAATTAGTAATTGTGGAACGCTAATGCCCATTTAATACCTCCGGAAAATCTGATTATTTAATGCATGTAGCTAATTATACGCATTATTTGGTGCGGCTTGCCTTTTCTTTCAGTCCGGAAGTGCCAAATCGTTGTTCAAGTTCGGAAATTACGTCCTCAGGTTGCAAATTTACGCTGGACAAAAGCACAAGTGAGTGGAACCAAAGATCAGCCATTTCATGGATAATTGCCTGTTTATCCTGGCTTTTTGCGGCAATTACGACCTCTGTGGCTTCCTCGCCTAATTTTTTTAGAATGGTGTCCATGCCTTTGTTATGTAATTCGGCGACGTAGGAATCCGCAGGATCTTTATTTTTCCTATCTTCAATAATCGACGCAAGTCTTGTAAAAAGCTCTGTCATTGTGATACTGGTTAGATGATTTTATTTATCTTTGTATATTTTTTTCGGATCTTTTATTACCGGGTCAGTAATATCCCACTCGGTTTTATGTAATTTCATATAAAAGCAATTATGTCTTCCAGTATGGCAGGCGATCCCACCATCCTGTCTGACGGTCAGCAGTATGGCATCCTTATCACAATCGATCCTTATCTCGTCTACCCACTGTATGTGTCCTGATTTTTCGCCCTTGCGCCAGGTCTTATTTCTTGAACGAGACCAATAGACTGCGCGACCTTCTAACACGGTTTTTTGAAGCGCGTCCTGATTCATCCACCCAAGGGTTAGAACTTTACCAGTTTCTTTTTCTTGAGCAATGGCAGGTACCAAACCATTACTGTCCCAGCTGATTTGATTTAGCCACTTAGTCTCTTTAGTCATTTGATCTACAATCTTACCGAAATGTTATTGCTTGCCATCAAGGCTTTTGCCTCGGCAACAGAGTGTTCCCCAAAGTGAAAAATACTCGCAGCAAGTACAGCTTCAGCTTTGCCCAACAAGATACCGTCCACAAGATGTTGTAGCTTGCCCACTCCTCCAGATGCAATAACTGGAATTGATACAGCCTCAGTTACAGCTCGGGTCAAATTTACATCAAAGCCATCCCTAGTACCATCTCGATCCATACTAGTCAGAAGGATTTCGCCTGCGCCAAGTTCGGCTGCTTGTTGTGACCAGGCGATGGCATCCATTCCGGTATTTTGACGTCCACCATGGGTATAGACATCCCAGCGTTTGCTTCCATCTTTGTTGCTTGCTTGCTTTGCGTCGATAGCGACGACAATACACTGCGATCCGAATTTTGTTGACGCTTCCTTGATCAAAGATGGAGTGATGATTGCTGCAGTGTTAATACTAATCTTATCTGCGCCAGCATTAAGTAATTTTCGAATATCATCAATAGTCCGAATGCCGCCACCAACCGTCAAAGGGATAAAAATCTGGCTTGCAACGTCCTTGACTACCTTTTCCATGATATCGCGGTTTTCGCTGCTGGCGGTGATATCAAGAAATGTTATCTCATCTGCTCCCTGCTCATTATAACGCTTGGCAACTTCGACGGGGTCACCGGCATCCTTGATATCAACAAACTTTATGCCTTTTACAACTCGGCCAGCATCGACATCGAGACAAGGTATCACTCGCTTTGCAAGGCCCATGTTAGATTCAGTTGCTCTCGGTGAAATCGTTTGCAAATTTTTGAGCCATCTCGAAATCAATAGTCCCTTCATAAATCGCACGTCCGGTAATTGCCCCATCAACACCTTCACTAGCAATTTCACATAATGCTTTAATGTCATTCATGTTTTTGATTCCGCCTGAAGCAATTACGGGAATAGTAATTTGTCGGCACAAGTCCACAGTCGCAGATATATTGACGCTGTTCATCATGCCGTCCCGACCGATATCGGTAAAGATAATGGCTTCGACACCATCTTCCTCAAACCTCTGTGCCATATCAACAGCATCGTGATTAGATAGTTTTGACCAGCCTTCAGTCGCAAGCTTGCCGTCCTTGGTATCAAGTCCGACAATGATGTGACTAGGAAATTCAAGACAAACATCTGACAAGAAGTGAGGCGTAGTTACTGCTCTTGTTCCAATGATGACGTAGTTAACGCCCGCATCTAAATAAGTTTGTATGGTATCTTCATCGCGTATGCCTCCGCCAACTTGAATCATAATGTCCGGATGTGCTTCAGCAATGCTGTGAATGATATCTGTATTAACAGGTTTGCCAGAAATGGCGCCATCAAGGTCGACGATATGTAGGCGTTTAGCCCCTTCTTTGACCCATCTATTTGCAATTTCTAGAGGGTTCTCACTATAAATTGTTTCGTCATTCATGTCCCCCTGGCGCAGGCGGACGCATTTTCCATTTTTAATATCAATAGCAGGGATTAACAGCATGGGTCGTTGTTACTTGATCAGAATTAAGGTTTGGAGTAGTCCACAGCAGGAATTTAGTATCTGTAAAATAAATGTTAGCACAATCTCAGCAGGGTGCTAGAAAAAATATGCGCAGTTAAGTCTCTAATATTAGTGAGCTTCGTCCCAATTGGGGCCAGTGCCTATATCGACAAGCAATGGTACGCTGAGTTCAGGGACATTTACCATGATTTCCCGTATTTGCGATATTGCTTCCTCAGTCGTCCCTTGTTCCACTTCGAATACCAGTTCATCGTGCACCTGCATGATCATTTTAATGCTTTCTGATTGTTGGAGGATTTTCCGTTCTATTTCAATCATTGCACGTTTGATGATGTCAGCTGCAGTACCTTGCATGGGGGCATTGATGGCAGTACGTTCAGCATATTGACGTCGTGTTGCATTGCGGGAATTAATTTCAGGGAGGTAAAGACGTCTTTTAAATACAGTTTCAACGTAACCATTCTCCCTCGCAGTTAGCCGGATTGTATCCATGTACTGTTTTACAGACGGATATTTCTCGAAGTAACGTTCAACATACTGTTTTGCTTCACCGAAGTCGATCCCAAGTTGCTTTGATAGTCCAAATGGAGACATACCATATATCAATCCAAAGTTAATCGCTTTAGCTGCTCTTCGTTGATCATCAGTTACTGATTCCGGTTTTTCGCCAAATACTTCTGCCGCAGTTAAGCGGTGGATGTCCACATTATTATCAAAGGCGTCAATAAGCGTAGCGTCTTCGGACAAGTGGGCCATAATCCGTAATTCAATCTGTGAATAATCAGCTGCTAGTAAGACATAATCAGCCGGGGCAACGAAAGCTTGGCGAATTTTCCTGCCTTCAGCTGATCTGATGGGAATATTTTGTAAATTCGGGTCTGATGAAGACAGTCTGCCAGTCGCTGCTACTGCTTGGTGATAGGATGTGTGCACTCTCCCAGTATCCGAATTGATTAGTTCTGGTAGCTTTTGCGTATAGGTAGATTTGAGTTTGCTCAAGCTACGGTACTCCAGTATCAATTTGGGCAGTTCATACTCGGCTGCGAGTTCTTGAAGCACGGACTCGGCTGTTGACGGTTGTCCCTTTGGCGTTTTGGCTAATACCGGTAGTTTCATCTTGTCGTACAGTATCATCTGGATCTGTTTTGGTGATCCGATATTAAATTCCTTGCCGGCCGCTTTATATGCATTTGTCTCGATTACAGACATTCGCTTTGATAGCTCAGTGCTTTGCAGCTTGAGCATATCTGCATTAATAAGGACACCGTTGCGCTCCATCATTGCGAGCACTCTTTGCAGCGGCATCTCCACTTTTTGGTACAGTATTTTCAGCTCTGGAATAGCTGAAAGCTTTGGCCACAATGTTTTATGCAACTGTAGGGTTATATCGGCATCTTCTGCTGCATAATCAGACGCAGTTTCAATCGGCACTTCATTAAAGGTTAATTGCTTAGATCCTTTTCCAGCCACGTCCTCGAAATGAATGGTGGTGTGATTAAGATAACTTAATGCGAGACTGTCCATGCTATGCCGCGATGCGGTGCTGTTGAGTACGTATGATTGCAGCATGGTATCGTGGTTTATTCCATCTAGATCGATATCGTAATTGGCCAAGACGTGTTTATCATATTTTATATTGTGTCCTACCTTGTAAATGTCAGGAGAAGATAGTATCGGTTTCAGCTTTGATAGGACATGTTCGCGTGAGAGCTGAGTTGGTGCACCGGTGTAGTCATGAGCAACAGGTATGTAAGCTGCCTTGCCAGCTTCAACAGCGAAAGATAACCCAACAATCTCAGCATGCATGTAATTCAGGCTTGTCGTTTCGGTATCAAAAGCAAACAACTGGGATGCTTCAATTGCCTCAATCCAATTTGTCAGCGCATCCTCAGTAAAGATGGTTTCATAAACATTATTTTTGACATTGTCATTTTTATGTTCGTTATTCTTTGTACTGCTGTCTATGGGTAACTGTGCAAGTAGGTTTTTGAATTCCCATCGCTTGAAATAGTCTGAAAGTGAATCAAGATCGGGATCAGTGCGAGACAGATCGCTAATATCCAGATTAAGTTCCAAGTCTAATTTTAGCGTTACCAGCTTCTTGCTAAGTGGTAGTGTTGATAGGCTGTCACGTAGATATTCTCCTACCTTCCCGCCAATTTCCTCAGCATGATCAATAACGTCATCTAACGATCCATATTTCTGTAGCCACTTAGCTGCAGTCTTTGGCCCCACTTTGGGAACGCCAGGAACATTGTCCACACTGTCGCCAACTAAAGTTAGGTAATCGACGATACGTTCCGGGGGGACGCCGAATTTTTCTCTTACACCTGGGGGATCAAGTAAGATATTTGTTTTGGTATTGATTAGGTTGATGTTGTCATTAACAATTTGTGCAAGGTCCTTGTCGCCAGTCGAGATAATTGTCTTAAGGCCCTGTCTGTCTGCATTAACGGCAAGAGTGGCAATGACATCATCGGCTTCAACACCGTCAATTATTAGCATCGGAAATCCTTCAGCCTTGATAATGTCGTGTAAGGGTTGAATCTGAATAGATAAATCATCCGGCATGGGAGGGCGATTTGCCTTGTATTCTAGATACCAATCATTGCGAAAGGTTTTGCCTTTTGCATCAAAAACAACAACAAAGTAATCGGGGTTATACTCGTCCAGTAATTTATGCAGCATGTTAACCACACCATATATTGCCCCAGTCGGTTCCCCTGTAGAATTGGTGAATTCTGGCATCGCATGGAATGCACGAAACAGATAATATGAGCCGTCAACTAATACTAGGGATTGATTTTGCATGATGAATTTATGTGGCAAAGCAAGATTCAGATAACATTATGAATGATATTAATGAATCTTCCCATCATACAATGAGCGAAACTGAGACTATGCAGGAACCTGTTTTGATTTCGAACATTACAGCCGAATTCATTCAGGGTGATGAAACCTTGTCCAAGCTCACGCCATGCGTCAGCATGTTTGGATCGTCCCGTATAAACCGCCAACATCGTTATTACCAAACCGGAATGAAAATATCGAGATTACTCTCTGATGCTGGCTACAGTGTTATTTCAGGCGGTGGGCCGGGACTGATGGAATCGTTTAATCGAGGCGCATACTCCGGCAAGGCTATGAGTATCGGATTGAATATAAAATTACCACGAGGACAGGAAGCAAATCATTATCAAAATTTAACACTCAACTTCAATCATTTCTTCGTTCGTAAGGTAATGTTTGTAAAATATGCGTCAGCCTATGTGGTATTGCCTGGGGGTTTTGGGACGCTCGACGAATTAGCCGAGATTTTGACTTTGATGCAGACAGGTAAGGGCAGGCGTATTCCGATTATATTGGTAGAGTCAGCGTTTTGGCAGGGACTACTGGATTGGTTCAGATCCGATATGATTAAGCAAGGGACAATTACACCGGCAGATTTGGATTTGTTTACCGTAATTGACGATCCCGAGCAGGTAGCCAGGTCAATTTTAAGCTATTATGAAGTAGGGCAAAAATGATAATCTTTTCAAACAGCCGGAAAGATTACAAACTGAATAGACACGGGAAACAATTATGAAAAACTTGATTTTGGTAATTTGCTTTGTGGCTTTACCTTTATTTGCTCAAGATACACATGATGCTGAGAATGACTTTGTAGCGGTGCCGCCACCGCCAGACATCCCAGATACGCTTGAGAGTGGACAGCCCATCGAGCCTCAAGTCACTATAATCCGCGAGGAAGATTCTATAACTGAGGAATACAGGGTTAATGGCAAGCTCTATATGGTTAAAGTTACCCCAGTCGGAGGCATACCCTATTATTTGATCGATAACGACGGTGACGGTCAGATGGAATCAAGGACAAACCGGCTTGGTAGTAATAATGTTGTTCCTCAATGGGTCATGTTCAGCTGGTAATCTAGATTATTTCCGCTTTAATAACACACAGCCCAACATTTAAAAATTCATTGGTCTAGTTGCCAAGATAAAGCGCAGCAAGTCCCAGGAATGTCATAAAGCCCACCACGTCTGTAACTGTCGTCAATAAAACGCTTCCCGCAATAGCGGGATCAACTCCCAGGCGGTTCAGTATGATTGGGATCATTGATCCCGCAAGTGCTGCGACGCTGAGATTTACCAGCATCGCAAGGCCAATGATTATCCCAAGGGGGTAGCTGTTAAACCAAAATATGGATACCGTGCCAACCACGCACGCCCAGATTGCCCCGTTAAAGATTCCTACTGCGAGTTCCTTATTCATTAGTGATCGCGCGTTTCGCTTGTTAATTTGGCCTACGGCCAGTCCCCTGATCGAGAGTGTCAGAGTCTGGCTGCCAGCTATACCGCCCATACTTGCAACAATTGGCATCAATATCGCTAGCGCAACCAGTTCTTGAATAGTCTCTTCAAATCGACCGATCACCCACGATGCCAATAAGGCAGTTAATAAATTAATTCCCAGCCACACAGCACGGCGTTTCGCGCTGGTTAGAACGGGTGCAAAAATATCTTCGTCACTTAGACCAGCCATGTTAAGTACGGTTGCCTCGGCCTGCTCCTGAATGACATCTACCACATCGTCGACTGTAATCCTGCCAAGTAACTTCCCTTCAGTATCAACGACGGCGGCAGAGAATAAATCTCTCTGTTCGAATATTTTTGCAACTTCGCGTGCTGACGTATCCGCCGCTATCATGAATTCTGAAACTAAAACTTCGCCGACGGTTGCTTTAGGTTTTTTGGTTAGGATATCGGCAAGCGGCAGTACACCGAGGCAAGTATTTTCACGGTCTACTACCATTAACCTGTCTGTTTGATTTGGTATAGTGCCTTTTTTTCGTAAATACCTAGCGACTACATCTAGTGTTACGTTGGCCCTAACAGACACGACATCAAGGTTCATTAGTCCGCCTGCAGTGTCTTCGGGATAGGAGAGGACAGATGTTAGCCGCTCCCGGTTTTGTGTATCCATGGACAGCAATACACTGTCAGCAATGTCATCGGGCAATGCGTTTAGTATGTCGGCGACATCATCAGCCTCAAGACCCCTTGTGACTTGGGCAACTTCTTCAGGTTGCATTTGCCCTAATAGCCCAATCTTGACAGATTCTTGGGCGTGGGATAGGACATCACCTTCCAGTTCGGGACCAACTTGATCCCACACCAATTCCCTATCTTTGGCCGGAAGGCTTTCCAACAGGTCAGCTATTTCAGAAGGATGAATCTGAGATAATTGTCTACTTACCTCGTCAAGTTGACCGGCACTGATAGATGCCAAAAGTTTTTCTTGTTGTTCAATATCACTCATGTCATCGGGATTTCTTGTCATGGTAACAAGTGTAACAGTAGTAGATGGATATCAGTGTAGGTAAATCGGCATAAATCTTCAAAGTTGCCGAGACGGGAATTAGTGCAATGTGTTATCAATATTCTCGAGTATTTTAGAGACATCTGCGCCACTTTTAGCACCGAGTAATTCTGTTTCTATGTTCGCCATTTTTCGTAGATCTGAGCGAGTGATTATTTGTTTGACCTCAAGCAGGTTAGCAGGGTGTATGCTGAAATCTCGTAAACCAAGACTGAGCAGTAAACGGGTAAATTGACAATCTCCAGCCATTTCTCCACACATAGAGACCGGGATATTGGCATTGTTTCCGGCATCTAGAACCATCTTGATTAACCTTAAAACTGCAGGATGCAAGGGTTCATAGAGGTAATTAACTTCATCATTTACGCGGTCAATAGCCATGGTGTACTGGATCAAATCATTCGTTCCGATAGATAGAAAGGCCAATTTTTCTGCAAAGATGTCTGCACAGATTGCCGCAGCAGGGACTTCTATCATTGCACCTATTGCGACACTACTATCAAACGGAATTGCTTGAGTTTTTAATTCTGCCTTGATTTCATCAATCATCAGAAATACTTGTTCAATTTCCTGCACATTAGACAACATGGGTATTAAGATGCGGACCGGCCCATGAGCTGAAACTCGGAGTATGGCGCGTAACTGGGGTCGGAACAATTCAGGCTCTTTTAGGCATAACCGAATCGCCCTTAAGCCTAAAGCAGGATTGGATTGAACGGGCCCGCTCGATCTACCCCCATCTACTTGTTTGTCTGCGCCAAGATCCAGAGTGCGGATAGTTAACGGCAAGCCATCCAGAATATCGATTACTTTGCGATAGGTCTGGAAATGTTCTTCCTCGTCTGGTGGAGATTCCCTATTCATATACAGGAATTCGGTCCGATACAAACCCACGCCGGCCGCACCAACTTTTCTTACTGATTCGAAATCCCGTGGTAGTTCAATGTTGGCCTGTAATACGATGGTTGTACTATCAATAGTGCTAGCTGAGGTATCAACCAGATTGTTTAGGCTTGCATAATAATTATTAAACTTATCCTGCTCTTGACGGTAGAAAGCTAGTGTCTTTTCATCCGGATCAATTATGAATATTCCTTTTTCGCCATCGACAATAACGAGATCATCTTCTTCGACAGATCGCACTGCCTGTCGCAAACTGATGATGGCCGGTATGCCCATGCTGCGAGCGAGAATGGCGGTATGTGATGTAGGCCCACCGTATTCAGTGGCGAACGCTAAAATCCCATTGTGTTGCATTAACACAGTATCAGCTGGAGTGAGGTCGTCTGCTAAGACGACATAACCCTCTAATTTGTTGTCAGACTTTTCATGGGCTAGGGTCGAATGGTTAAGTAGAATGCGTAAAATTCGGTTGATAACATGTTCAATGTCATCTTTTCGGGTGCGAAGATAGGAATCATCCATTTCTTCAAAAATACTAACTAATGCATCGCGTTGTAATTTCAGCGCCCATTCGGCGCTATAAAGTTTTTCGCGGATCTTCCGTATTGGCTCATTAATCAGGATGGCATCATTTAACATCAATAAATGTGCATCGATAAATCCGACAATATCAGCTGATGTCGTTTCAGGTATCTGATCACGTACGGCGCTTAATTGGGTTTTTGCTTTTTCGACTGCTTGCTGAAGACGATTGATTTCCGACTCTATCTGAGATTGATCGATATAATGTTCGAGGATATCAACTTGATCACTGAGGATGACATGTACTTTGCCTATGGCTATACCACGTGATACGCCCATTCCATAAAGCTTAACGGTCATTCTGCTTCTCCGAATTTGTCCACTATAAGCTTTTCCAGATCTTGCGCTGCCAGCTTTTCATCTTCACCGGATGCGACTATATCAATATTGGTTCCTTTCGAAGCGGCTAGCATCATGATGCCCATAATACTTTTGCCGCTGACTTTTTTATCCTTATGAATTAAATGAATTTCGCTGGCATAAGTAGATGCCTTCTGAACAAATTTCGCTGCAGCACGTGCATGTAGCCCTAGCTTATTGGTAATAATCATCTCTTTTCTAATCACCTAACTAATCCCTATAAATCACGATGGGAGATAATTACTTGTTTCTCTGCTTCGGCAAACATATTTGCCAATTTTTCTACTAAATACACTGATCGATGCCGACCGCCTGTGCAGCCGATAGCGATAGTCAAATAACTTCTATTGTCTGCTTCAAACTTTGGTACCCAATTAAACAGGAATGAGTTTAAGTGTTCCAACATTTCTTCAACCAGTGGCTGTTGTTCTAGAAAATTGATTACTGGCTGATCTTTGCCTGAATATTTTCTAAGCGTCTTTTCCCAGTATGGGTTTGGCAGGCATCTGACATCAAAAACAAAATCAGCATCTCTAGGAACGCTGTGCTTATATCTAAAGGAAATTAATTGTATTGATAATGTTGTTTCTGATTTTTCGCTGATCCGTTCATGAATTATTTTGCGTAGATCATGTACATTGGAATTGCTAGTATCGACAGTCAGGTCGGCTATTTCGTTTAAAGATGCAAGGAGGTTTTGTTCTTTCCTTATAGCCTCATTGAGTGACACTTTGTCAGTAGATAGTGGGTGTTTCCTGCGAGTCTCGCTGTAACGTTTGGTAAGGACATCGACATCGGCATCGACGAACAGAAGTTCTGAAATTATATTTCTGCTGATCAGCGTGGAGATACATTCTGACAGTGTTGAAAGTTCATTTTCTTGATTTTGTGTGCTTATTCCTATTGCTATTTTTTTTGGAAATTGATCAATCTGGTCGGACAATTTGTCCAGCAGGTTGATAGGCAGGTTATCAATACAGTAATAACCGAGGTCCTCAAGGGCGTGTAATACAACAGACTTGCCTGCACCGGATAGACCGCAGACAAAAATCAGCCTGTGCTTGGACTCGTCAGCTGCTTTTTTAGGCATTCAATTGTTGCCGTTGTTCAATGAAAGTAATTTCTCATGATGTGTTTCCAACAAGAATCTCATATATAGACGGGGGAGTTGGTTCATTTCTCAGCTTATTAACGAGGTCCGTATTACTAAACATCTCAGCAAGTTTAGATAGAATATCAAGATGCTCTTGCGTTGATTGTTCGGGTACGATTAGCGCAAATAGCAAGTCAACAGGCTTTTGATCGATGGCATCATAGTTAATAGCAGTTTCAAGTTTCAAAAATGCGCCCAGAGTTTTTGCTCCGCCTTTTCTCCTTCCATGGGGAATAGCGATACCTTGTCCGAGACCGGTGCTGCCCAGTCTTTCACGACTAATTAGGCTGTCAAAGACCTCATTATGAGTAATCCCAGTATCACCGGATGCGATCAATGCTGACAGTTTTTCTAGAGCTGCCTTTTTGCTGCTCAATGCAGTATCAAAGGCGATACGCTCCGGTGAGAGAATATTAAGAATATTCACAATTGTTTAAAAATAAATGCTTGGTTGCTTAGACAAATTCCTTGCCTTTCATGTTGTTGTTTTTGTGATGGCGGGTCAGCTTTTCCTTGTGCTTTATTAACTGGCGATCAAGTTTGTCTGTCAATCTATCGATCGACGCATACATATCGTCATGCTCGACCTCAGCAAATAAGTCCCCTCGGTTTACATGTATAGTGGCTTCTGCTTGTTGCCTGTCTTTTTCCACCGTTAAAATTACATGAATATTGTTTATGTGGTCAAAATGTCTCTCTAGTCGTGCAAATTTTTCATGAACAAATGATCTCAGTGCGGGAGTAATGTCCAAATGATGGCCTGTTAGGTTGATTTGCATTGATATCTCCGTGTCAGTTCTATATTAAAATAATTTTTTCTTTCATTGGATGGGGGGATTGTCATTGCCTCTCTGTATTTCGCCACTGTCCGTCTTGCAACCTTTATTCCCTGGGTTGCCAGTAAGCGAGTTATTTTGCTATCGCTGAGAGGTTTATTTGAATCTTCTTCGGCTACTAGCTTTTTTATCATTGCCCGTATTGCAGTTGAAGAGCAGGCATCGCCATGCTCCGTACTGACATGACTTGAAAAAAAATACTTCAGTTCGAATATGCCCCGAGGTGTATGCATATATTTGCGAGTTGTTACCCGTGAAATGGTTGATTCATGCATGCCTAGGGCATCAGCAATATCATGCAGAACCAGTGGTTTCATCGCCTCTTCGCCGTGCTTTTGAAACGCCTGTTGTCGCTCCACGATGCTTGTGGAAACTTTAAGCAAGGTTTCGTTACGACTTTGAAGACTTTTTATCAACCAACGGGCTTCCTCCAAATGTGCTTTTAGGGAATTATTTTCTTCACTATTGTCTGCTCGTTTGACCATCCCAGCATAGTTACTGTTTATCTTAAGGTTGGAATTCGTTTCTGCATTGAGCTCAACCCTCCATGTATCATTAACCTTTTTGACATATATATCTGGAACAATATATTCAATGTTGTCTTGATGTAGGGTGCTTCCCGGCCTGGGATTCAAGGATCGAATTAACGATATTGTTTCCACAAGTTCAGTGTGGTCTAGTTTCGTCGCATGTATCAGTTGATCGTAGTTTCGTGTAGCGATTATATCTAGATAATCGGTAGCCAGATGCACAGCCTGTTGCAAAAAGGGAGTTTCCTTATCAAGCTGTTGAAGCTGAAGGATCAAACATTCCTTGAGATCGCGCGATCCAACTCCAGTAGGTTCCATGGACTGGATTAGCATCAGGATAGCTTCAACATCCTCTGTGCTTACATTATGATCATCACCGATAGTAGGGAGAATGTCTTCCAGAGGGCTAGACAGGTAACCATCAGCATCAAGCGTGTCAATTATTGCAACGGCAATCGCCCGGTCTGTTTCTGACAAAGACATTAGGTTTAATTGCCATAACAGGTGCTCTTTGATGGATTCCTCTTTCGAAATATTGAAGCCAGATTGCTCCATATTGACCGTCGATGACGCTGTCTTAACGGTAAAATTGCCGTCGTAAATATCATCCCATACCGTATCAATCGGTAATTCATCAGGAATATTTTGCGCGTCATTGGCAATTTTAGGATCCGATTCAATTTGTGATTCTGTCTCAACTTCCTGCTCGGAAGGTTCTGTTGACTCTTCGCTAGCACCGTCATCAAGTTCCAACATCATGTTTGAATCGAGCGCTTCTTGAATTTCTGCCTGCAATTCCACACCAGATAACTGTAGCAGCTTGATTGCATGCTGTAGTTGTGGCGTCATAGCCAGGTTCTGGCTGATACGTAGTTGTAAAGAGGGCTTCATATTTATAGTTTATCGCAAAATTCATGCCAGATTTGCCCATTATATAAAATATTTTACATCCTGAACTGATTTCCGAGATAGACGTCGCGAACATGGTCGTTCGCCAGGATTTGATCTGGGACCCCTTCGGCAATGAGGTGTCCCTCGCTCACTATATAGGCTCGGTCACATGATCCAAGCGTTTCCCTGACATTGTGATCTGTAATCAAGATCCCCAGGCCTTTCTTCTTTAAATACTGAGTCATTTGTTGAATGCCAGTAATTGAAATGGGGTCAATACCGGCAAATGGTTCATCTAATAACAAAAATTCAGGATCCGTTGCCAATGCACGTGCGATTTCTACGCGTCGGCGTTCTCCGCCCGACAGACTCATGCCGAGGTCGTCACGCAAATGAGAAACGTTAAATTCATTTAACAGGGCATCCAGGATATCCTTAGACTTGTCTTCTGTTAGGTCAGAGCGTGTTTCAAGTATGGCCATGATATTGTCTGCAACAGATAATTTCCGAAAAATAGAAGCTTCCTGTGGTAGATATCCTAGTCCTAGGCGCGCCCGCTTATCCATAGCCAGGTGACTAATCTCATGATTATTTATGTGAATCTTGCCGTTATCACACGGGATTAATCCGACTATCATATGAAAGCTGGTTGTTTTGCCAGCGCCGTTTGGGCCAAGTAAGCCGACTATTTCTCCGCTGTTAACAGTTATATTTACATCACTAACAACTTGTCTGCGACGGAATTGTTTTGATAAATGGGAAGCGACTAATACACTCATAGAAATTCAGGGTCGGTTTTTTTGAATCAAGCGGCTAGTATCATTTGTCCGTTGCAGTACCAGGGTTGTCAGTTTTCTTTTTCGGGATGATTAATTTAACGCGGTTGTCTTGCTTTTCCGACCCAGCACCTTGTCCGGTCTTTTTTGTTGCCTGAGTTCTGTCTGCTTTGATCCTGCTTGCGACCGTGTCATATTCAATTCTGTCACCGGTCAGCAGAGTCCCTGCCTGGTTTACAAATGCCTTGTCGATCAAAATGATTAAGTTTACAAATTGATGGAACTCTATAACAAGTGACTCAGCCTCGTCATAAACACTATTGTTATCTGGCAGCTGGCGGAATTTTGCAGGCTGGCCTTCAACCACTATTCGTTCAAGATCATTGTTTTCATGATAATAAACCGTCATTTTGTTTCCTGTTATCCTCATGCTGCCTTGATCTACCGTAACATTCCCAGTATAGATACTGATATTTTTTATATCATCCAGCATTGCCGAGTTTGACTCTATTTCGATGTTTTGGTCTTTATCGGTCGACAATGCGCTTGTTATCGGAGCAAAACAGGCAAACCCCAGTAACAAACTAAATCTTGTCAGGATGAACGATAATCGTTTGTTCATGATTCAAAATTTCCACGAGACTGTTATCAAAGTGTGCACGGATTCCCTTGCCTGTAACCGTTGTTGTGTTGGTATCTATGGTAGCAAACTGATCAGTTTCGGCATATTCTTCGACCAATAATACATTAAGATCAGTTGTCTCAATGTTCATGGTTATATTTCCATCAATATTTTCTTCCCATATTATTACCTTGCCTCGTAACAGTATGACCTCGTTATCCTCAGTCGCCCAGCCTTTATCAGCTGTGATATAGAATGGTCCATTGTCATCACGGTAGATTTCGAGTTTTGGTTCATACAGTTCAGATGTGTCATTGATGGGGTTGTGTTCCATATATACGGCATAAAGTTTATTGATCGGAAGACCGTCATTGCCCATGGAGACTGTTGTAAAGTCTTGCATAAAATAGTCAGGGTCTGGATAAGGGTTTACGCTGCGATCAGTTTCGGAATCTAATATCTTATTCATCAGCCAGCCACTGAACGTTACCGCGATGATTAATATCAGGAAAAGTATGATACGACCTGTCATGCTGGTATCAGGAATGGTGTTTCCGTTTTTCAGGCTTTATGAACGTAATGGCCTTGCCCAAAAATCAGTTCTGCGTATATTCATTGTAGATCTGATCGAGTTTACCTTGAGCTTTGGTGATAAATTCACATACTTCTCGTACAGCGCCTCGCCCCCTTGATTTTCCGTAACCCAATCAGCTCGTGACTTGACCAACGGTTGTGCATTGGCTACGGTGACAGCAATCCCCGCCTCATTCATGGCCGGCAGATCAATCAGGTCATCACCGACATACACTGATTCAGATTTTTTGATTTTCAAATCCTCGAGGATTGCCAACATCGAAGCGCGCTTGTCCTTTTTCCCTTAATAAAGGTGCTCTATGCCGAGTTCAGCCATACGTTTAACGACCGGTTTCGATGAACGTGCAGAAATAACAGCAACCTGGCAGCCTGATTTTTTCAACATTTGCAGGCCTAGACCATCCTGTACATAGAATATTTTCAGCTCTTCCCCATTGCTATTTACAATGATGTCTCCGTTGGTCATTACATCGTCAACATCAAATACGACGAGTCGTATATTTGACGCTTTGGTCAAAAGATTATCCATTTAGACTACCCGCGCTCTCAGCAGGTCATGCATATTTAATAATCCGATAAGCTGGTTATTTTCATCAACAACGGGCAACGCGTTTATCTTGAAATCATCCATCATTTTAACTGCTTCTGCCGCTAGCGCCGTTTCGGTAATCGTTCTACAGTTTGACGTCATGACCTCAGAAATAGTCGACTGATGAATGTTGATTTCATTATCCAAGGTCCGGCGCAGATCACCATCGGTAAAGGCGCCTAGCATCTGGTCATTGTCGTCTACGATAGCTGTTATACCCAGTCCTTTGCGGGTCATTTCAACTAAGGCATCTTTAAGTAATGTATCCGCAGTAACTTTGGGAATCTGCAGTCCGGTATGCATGACATCATTAACCCGCAACAGCAATTTTTTGCCCAGTGATCCGCCTGGATGTGACAAGGCAAAATCTTCTTTACTAAATCCGCGCGACTCAAGCAGCGCAATGGCAATCGCATCACCCATAGCCAAGGCTGCAGTGGTGCTTGATGTTGGTGCCAATCCCAGAGGGCAAGCTTCTTCCTTTACGCTGATATCGATATGGACGGTTGCATCTTTAGCTATTGTTGATCCAGGGTTTCCGGTTAAAGCGATTAACGGTAACCCTAAGCGTTTGATAACAGGCAATAGAGTTATGATTTCGTCAGTCTCACCGGAATTGGATAACGTAATTACAACATCATCTACGGTAATCATCCCGAGATCACCATGGCTTGCTTCACCGGGGTGCATATAAAAAGCCGGGGTCCCGGTGCTGGCGAGTGTGGCAGCAATCTTATTGGCAATATGTCCTGATTTACCCATACCGGTGACTACTGTTCGTCCACGGCAATTAAGGATTATCATGCAGCTTGTAACGAATTCATCATCTATTCGTTCATGCAGATCAGCTATGGCAGCAGTTTCAGTTTTGATTACTGCTCGACCCAATTGCAGAAGTTTTTTACGTTCTTGCGGGCTGGCTTTGGGTGGGGTAACTGTATTTTTCATTTTAAATCCGGTGTAGTCGATGGATGACTATAATCAAATGCTCATATCTGTAAAGAGCCAGGCCTGATAAAGGATAAAGCATGACAAAAGAACCGCACCGTCGTACCGAGCAATTCTGCCCTTTTTACGTAGGAAAACCATACAGCCTATCAGTATAGTTAGTATGTACATTATTGAAAAATCTCGGAATATGACGTCTATTCCGAATCGGCTAGGGTTAATCAAGGTGGGGATACCAATAACAGCCAGCATATTGAACATATTTGAGCCGATTATGTTTCCAATAGCTATGTCGCTTTCATTTTTGAGAACGCTTGTAATCGAGGCAGCTAGTTCCGGTAAGCTTGTACCAATAGCGACTATGGTGAGTCCGATGACTAGATCGCTTAACCCAAGTGACGTGGCAACACTCACAGATCCTCTGACTAGGTATTCCGCACCGACCAGCAATATTATCAAACCGATTGTTAGTGAGAACAGTGATTTGCCGACAGGAGTCTGCGATTTATATTCAACTGCCAATTCCTTTGCTAGCGGATCCGCTTTGGCAGATTGTCGGGATATTTTTATAACCCACCATATCGAACCTGCCAGGACCAGCAGTAGCAGTGTCGCATCCATACGATTCAGCGCCAGATCTAGCATAAGACGCAACGCTGCAAGCATGGTCACAAACATAATAAAGTATTCACGGCGCAGGGTTTCAGAAGCTATGAATAGTGGGCTGCAAATTGCTGTTGCTCCCAAGACTAGACCGATATTCGCAATGTTCGAGCCTATGGCATTGCCGATAGCGATATTGGTATTCCCGTCGAAAGCGGCGATGGAACCAACAAGTATTTCTGGTGCGGAAGTTGCAATGCCTACAACAGTCAAGCCGATGATTAGAGGGGGGATTTCCATAGCGCGGGCTATTTGCGCAGCACCGTTTATAAACTGGTTAGCACCATAAACCAGACAGGATAGTCCTCCGATAATTTGTAACCAGGCAATTAACATGTGCATCCTTTATAGGTTTTTAGTGATAATGCCAGATAATATGACCGGAAATAAAGAAACCCGTCTGGTACAGCTTGTTTTCCCCTGTATACAGGACCGTATTTTCATTTAATGAGGGCAATGCTCACGTGTATGCAATGATTCTCGCTGCAGGCAGAGGGACGCGAATGAAATCTCTGACTAACGACATACCAAAGCCACTGCTAATGGTGCGGGGCAAGCCGTTGTTGCAATACCATATCGAAGCTCTCGCCGCCGCTTCTGTCACTGACATAGTAATTAATACTGGAATTATGGGAGACATGATTGAGAAATATTTCGGGTCAGGGGAAGTCTTCAATGTAAACATCACCTATTCTGCTGAAGGAAATAATCCGTTAGAGACGGGCGGAGGCATTAAAAATGCATTGCATTATTTAGGTGATGCACCGTTTATCCTGGTGAACGCCGATATCTGGACTGATTATAACATGTCTCAGTTGCCGGATACGGTCAATGATCTCGCTCACCTGGTGATGGTGGACAACCCTGCACATCATCCGCAGGGTGATTTTTCTCTGAGCGGACACCGTCTGAAGGAAATAGGCGATACCAAATTAACTTACAGCGGTATCGGTGTCTTCAGCCACGCTTTGTTCGCGGATATGTCGGAAAAAGTTTTTCAACTTGGACCGTTACTAAGGACAGCTATCCAACAGGATCGTGTCAGCGCAGAACATTACGCCGGAGTCTGGTGTGATGTGGGCACGTCAGATCGCCTGCAGTCAATTAATAGCGCTTAATACAGCAAAAGTCAGTCCATATACGCTATAAGCAGGTCGATGTAACAGACCTGAAGTCCCTCAGTATATTGCGGCGCAATACCCTATATCTAGTAGTTTACTTGAAAGGTAAGCACTATATATAGATATATTAGAGATTTATCCGTATAGTAGCGTCCAATTTCAGGTAGGGGGATAGAACGCTTGCTGATCCAGGCCAAGCCCGTTGCTGTTATTGCTGCAGTGATAATGACTACCCTCATTCTTTTGGGGTTTGCTCGGCTACCTTCACTCGATAGCAAATCGTCCATCATCGATCCTCAATTAATAAGCGGTCATGAGCTTTCCGCGAGTTCCATTCAGGCCAGTCAGTTGTATCTCAAACATACCGGTGATCTCGATGCAATATTATCGTCCGGCCAGTTAAGAGTGCTGACATTGGGGGCCAGACCAGAATTCAATATCAGTTCCGATGAAAAGAAACTGTTAAATGACTTTGCCATTCAACATAAACTGATCCTGGAATGGAAGCGTGTCCAAGACGAATGGGAACTATTAACTGGACTTGAGAAAGGTGCCAGTGACATCATTCTTTCCTCGCCCTATATGGCGATTGACCGAGTATCCAACAAAGTCGAATTTACAATTCCGTGGGCTGTGTCCAGACAACAGGTCATTTCGCGCCGGGGCAGCTCAAGTATTAAATCGCGTATAGATCTAGTAGTGAGGCAAGTTGCATCTAAAAAGTCTTCAGCTACTTGGGATGATTTGTCAAAACAGGCTAGTGCGAATCTTAGCATGGAGTTAATTCAGACGCCTGAGAACATTGCGTTGGTTGATGTACTTAAAAAGGTGAGTACAAGCCAATATGACCTTGCCGTAGCGGACTCACTGTCTCTAAATGATAATTTGATGCATGAATTGAATCTTTAAGTGTCGTCGATTTGACCGATGACGTATTTGTAAGCTGGGGGGTGCGCCCTACATCAATCGCATTACGAAAATCATTAAACCAATTTTTGGATAGAAAGCATCTTGAATCTGAATTGTCGCAATCCTATCGTGAAGACCTGCCTTTATTAAAGCAGCGTAAATTACTCAGGCTGATAACTTATCGAAGCCCGGTAAATTATTATTATGAACATGGGAGACTCAAAGGGTTTGAATATGAATTAGTGAAACGATTTGCAGAGTTCTACAACATGCGTGTCGAAGTTGTAATCGCTAATACACAGCAGGAGATGCAGGACAAACTTATATCAGGTAAGGGCGATGTCATTGCTGCATCACTGCCAGAAAGTTCGTATCTTCCAATCTCTGGATTGAGACTTACCCAGGCTTCTAATTACTCTTCACCAGTACTAGTGGGTAGAGATGATGAAGTCATTAGCGATTTTCGAGAACCCGAAGGTAGGACAATTCAACTGCCTGATGAAAGTCCGCACATGGCCGCGTTGCAAAGAATTAAAGATTCCGGCTTCAATTTTTCAATTGTTGCATCCAAGACAAACGAAAATACTGAGGCAGTTCTATTTCGCATCTCACAGGGTATTTATGATCTGACCGTTATTGGTAGCCATGAAATAAAAGCAGAATTTACAAGGCAATTAAATGTAAAGACTCACTTCACTCTTACCGACCCCCAGCGTTAGTATGGGCTGTTTGTAATACAAACACATTATTGTTGTCTGCATTAAATGGTTTTATAGAAAAAGAATACCGCAAGGGTTTTTATAATGTGGTTTACTCAAAATACATAGATAACCCAAATCCCGTTATTGCCGATTCAAGTTTGCTGACCCGTATAGATTCATTATCGCCATATGATGAGATAGTGCATGAATATGCAGATCGCTACAGTTCTGATTGGCGCCTGATCATTGCACAGATGTATCAAGAGAGTCTTTTTGACCCACGGGCAGTTTCGTACGCTGGAGCAGAGGGCTTGATGCAGCTGTTACCGGAAACAGCTGAGATGATGGGGGCCAAGGAGATAACTGATCCTGTAAGCAATATCGCCGGTGGTATTCGATATCTCGATTATTTGCGAAATCTTTTTAAAGACGACGTACTGCTTGAAGAACATATCTGGTTTACTTTGGCAGCATATAACGCGGGATATAGTAGGGTCAGTCAGTCAAGAAAACTTGCGGTGAAGATGAGTCTTGATAGCAACCGCTGGTTCAATAATGTTGAAATAGCCATGCGCCGATTAGCGAAGCCTTATTTCAAAGACGGGGTGAAGACTCGTATTTGTCGATGTGGTCAGACAGTCGTTTATGTGAGAGAGATCAAGACACTCTACAATAATTACATGCAACTTACCCAGTCAATAAAGGCCGCTGCGCATCTATCCGAAAAAGCTGAAGAAAGATAGCCATTATTAATTTTCTATTTCAGACCTTACAAATTCCTTGTAGAGGCACATCAAGCGCACTGTTGAATTTGCTGGACATGTTTTGAAAAGCAATAAGTCCGGTCATCTCGATGATGCTGTCATCATCAAATAACTTTTTCAATCTTCCCATTAGTTCGTCTGTTACTTGTTGGTCTGAATAAGTCATTGCTTCAGCATATTCAATTGCAACTTTTTCTTTGTCATTAAAAACATCACTTTCCTTCCAACGATCTAACTGCTCGACTTTGTTCATGGAGCCTGCGCGCGCTGCGAGTGTGGCGGAATTGATATCGACACAAAAGCGGCACCAGTTGATCTGGGATACTCTGACAGTAATAAGGGATCGTAATACCGGGTCAGTGGTGACTTTTTTCTGTCAAGTACACCACAGAGTAAAGCCACAGTAGTAAAAAGCAGAGGAATCCGCGCCCATAATAAAGCCGGTTTCAGAGTCTCACCGTATTTTCGTATTTGATACCAGAAAAATGGTCGCAGTATTAACGGATAATGATGTAATGATTTGTCTAAAATTCTCATTTGCTGCCTCGCTAGATATGAGCGTTTCTATTGACAAGTAAAGTTAAGATGTTTGATACGGTGTCGGATCGCTAATACCTGCATCATTAAAACCACGTATTCTAAAGCGGCAGGAATCGCAGACTCCGCAAGCATGGCCTTGTTCATCGGCCTGGTAGCAAGATACAGTCAGTGAATAATTTACCCCCAGCTGCTTTCCTTTTTTAATAATTTCGGATTTATTTAGTTTGGTCAGGGGTGTATGTATGGTGAAACTTGCTCCTTCTACACCAGCACGGGTAGCCAATTTTGCAGTACGGGCGAACGACTCGATATATTCAGGACGACAATCTGGATAGCCGGAATAATCAACTGCATTAACGCCAATAAAAATATCAAAGGCGTGTCGGGTCTCCGCGTAGGCTAGGGCCAAAGAAAGAAAGATGGTATTGCGTGCTGGGACATAGGTCACAGGTATAACCTCGGTCGGGGTATTTGGCACATCGATAGTTGTATCCGTAAGTGCGGATTCGCCTATCTGGGTAAGATCAATATTCAGTATCTTGTGGTTCTTTATTTTGAATGATTCAACAATACGCTTAGCTGCATTAATTTCCGCGATATGTCTTTGGCCGTAATCGAAGCTCAATGCGTCACAATCAAAATTTTGTTCCAGTGCAATTGCAAGTGTGGTCGCTGAATCCAGGCCACCGGACACCAAGACTATCGCTTTGCGGTTCATAGTTATAGAGGATGCGTGATTAGAATCTAAAAGTTTAACTGTTAATACTTTTAAACATCATCTCAAACCCAGCAATCTACTTTCCTGGTACATTGCCCCAGACATATTTGTGTAACTGGATCTGGAAACGGACAGGTAACTTATCTTCAATTATCCAGTCAGCTAGTTGTTTCGCTTCAAGATCATCATGACTAGGGGAGAACAGGACTTCGCAATGTTCATTTAATTGTCGCTCGAATAAGAATTTTTTTGACCAGTCATAGTCTTCACGACTACAGATAACAAATTTTACCTGATCATGTAGATGGAGATGTTGCAGATTATCATATCTGTTTTTGTCCGATTCTCCTGAGTCTGGGGTTTTAATATCGAGGATATTGATGACGCGTGGATCAATAGAACTTATATCCATGGCTCCGCTGGTTTCAAGTGAGACTTGATAATCTTCATCGCATAATTGGGACAGTAAATCAGGGCAGTTTTTTTGTGCCAGGGGTTCGCCCCCAGTTACAGTAACGTGGGTTGTACGATAACCAGCAATCTCATGCAATATGCGGTCGATGGTCCATGGTTTCCCTTCATAAAAGGCATATGCAGTATCGCAGTAATGGCAGCGTAGCGGACAGCCTGTTAAGCGAATGAAGGCGGTTGGCAATCCTGTTTTTGTTGTCTCACCTTGCAAGGACAGGAATATTTCATTTACTTTTAGGGTTTTTGCAAGCACATCCGTTGCAGATTGGCGGACGGTTAAAGTTGAGGACATTAAGCGGACTAGTTTGCGAGTGTAGTTTTCGATCGTAGCGCTGTGTTAATAAGAATTAATCGTTCATCTGCCAGACGTGCCGCAGTGGAATCTGGTCTTCTTTGAATCAGACCTTCAAGTTGAGCTTTTGCTGCATCCAAGTCACCTAATTCATATAACGAATAGCCAATCTTGAGATGCGCATCACCAACTTTTTGGCTCTCGGGGTGGTTGTTGATGACCTTGTTATAATTTTCGATTGCAGACGGAAATTCTCGCTTAACGTAATAGGCTTCGCCTAGCCAGTATTGTGCGTTGTCTGAATATTTATCACTCGGGTGTGCTGTCAGATATTTCTGAAAGGCTTTTATTGCTTGATCGTACAAAGATTGATTAAGCAAGTTGAATGCTTGTTGATACTCCGCTTGCAGTTGCACAGGATCAGCTGCAACGACTGTTGTTGTTGCAACAGGGCTGGTAATTACTTGCGTTGTATCAGGCCTTGCTGTGACCATTCCAGTAGGACTTCCCGTAACACTGGAGCTAGGCGGCAAGTTCGCAGAATCGATAATCTCAACTTGCAACGAGCTTTCTGAAGGCATTAAGTTTGCATTGCCTGAAAAATTAGACGTTGCTGAAAGGGTCTCAAGAGGTGGGTTTTCGTCAACGCGACTCGTCACGTTATTGCTATTGACGGTTGCTGATGCAGTAGTTCCGTTCCCTAGTCGCTGGATGCGTTTATCCAGATCTGTATATAAATCTCGCTGACGCTTATTCAACTGATCGAGATTATAGTTCTGTGTTTCGATTTCTCCTCTAAGCTGACTTATTTCCGCTTGTAATTGTTCGAGCTGATGTAACATATCCAAAAGGCCCTGGCCTTGTAACATCTGTTCTATACGTTTGAGACGTTGATCGATACTGCTTTTCGATGAATCGGAAACGGTGGCCTGTGAAAAGACAACAGCAGTTTGCATCAGCAACCAGATGGTTAGAAATAGTCTATGTCGGTTAGTTACAGCCATGTTATTACTTACGCTAGTAAATAATCTCAACTCGACGGTTTTGGCTGTATGATTGTTCATCATGACCATCGATCACAGGCCGCTCTTCACCGTAGCTCGTGGTACGTATTTGTGATGATGATGGGCCGAATAACATCATCTGTCTTTTCACACTTTGCGACCGTCTCTCCCCAAGGGCAAGATTATATTCGCGTGATCCACGTTCATCTGCGTGTCCTTCGAGGGTAACCGTGACGTTTTGATTTTGCGCAAGGTACTGTGCATGGGCTTCAACAGCTTCTCGGTAGGCAGGAAGTACTGCACTGCTGTCGTATTCAAAATAAATAATCCTTACCGCCAAGGAACTATTGGGATCATTAAGAGGGCTGATACTGCCTGCTGAATTACTGTCCATCCCAAACGTTCTTGTTGAATTTTGAGTCGTTACCGATTGGTCTTCAACCGTTGCGGATTCTTGCCTTTCACTTGTTGAACCGCAGGCAGACAGAAAACCTAGTATTACAATTGCGAAGATCATTCTGAAAATCATTTTTGCCTCTCCATTGCGACCGTGACTGATAGTGAAAGCATACCATTCATTGCCGGTTATGTTGATAATATCGTCAGGGTGTGGAAAGAAACGGCCCCCAGGCAGGTTCACGTACTTCTCCGTTCTGCAGGGCAAGTCGTTGGTGAATACGGCCATCCGAAGATACAGCCGCCAGTTCCGTACCGGAACCGCGATTGGTGGAGTAGATTATCATACTGCCATTGGGCGAAAAGCTAGGTGATTCATCTAGACGTGTGCTAGTAAGGATGTTCATGTAATTCTGTTGTAAGTCCATCGTTGCGATTCGATACAACCCGTCTCCGCCGTATACCATGGCAATGAATTTACCATCAGGAGAATACCTCGGCCGTACATTGTAGCTACCGGAAAAGGTCAGTCGTTCTCCCTTGCCACCCTGTATGCTTATCCGATAAATCTGTGGAGTGCCTCCACGATCAGAAGTGAAGATCAGGTTACTACCGTCGGGGGACCAATTTGGTTCTGTATCTATTGCTCTGTTGTAGGTGAGACGCTGTAAGTTACCGCTCGCAAGATGGAGGATGTAAATTTCCGGATTACCCTCTTTGGACAGGGTCATGGCAAGTCTGGAACCATCTGGGGACCAGGTCGGTGCACTATTGATGCCAGGGTTGGCAGCAACTTGTTCGCGGTTCCCCGTGAGGATATCCTGTATGAATATGGATGAATTCCGATCCTCGAAAGAAACATAGGCTATCTTCTTCCCGTCAGGCGACCAAGCTGGGGACATCAGTGGTTCATTTGATTCAAGCAGTATTTTGGGATTAAACCCGTCCGCATCGGATATATGTAGTGAGTAAAGCTTACCGTCGTTTGCGAGTTTTTTAAAAGTGATGTAGGAGATTTGGGTATCGAATGCTCCGCGTACTCCCGTTAACCGTTCGAAGATAATATCGCTGATCCGATGTGCCGTTCTACGTAGCTGCTCACGGGTTGCTGAAATTCGAAACCCGGCAATTTGTGCTCCCTTATAAACGTCTACAATACGAAATTCGACCTCATAGTTTCCTTCTACTTGCGGACGGATATTACCGATAACAATATTTTCAATGCCTAGCAAGCGCCAGTCCCTGAAGTTGATTTCGCTAAACTGTACCGGAGATTGCGGTAAGTCCCTTACCTCCATGGTATTGAATCGACCACTTCTGGCGAGGTCATTAGCAATAGTAATGTGCATATCCAGAGGCAGGGCATCTGGTAGCCCTTCCCATTCAAACGGTATGACTGCAATTGGAAGGGCCTCTTCCATGCCTTGAGTAATGTGAATATCAAGCACGGCTGTGACATTAAATGTCAGCAGCATTCCCATCAGCAAGGTGAGGTGTTTCATTTTCTTCGGCATGGTTTTTTATTTAGGTTCAAATGTAAATCGGATCACTCTCATCTTATCAAAGATCCGCGGGTTATCGGCAACGGGCAATGGCGACGCTTTCTTCAGTGCAGTCTCAGCACGACTATCAAACACCGCGTCCCCGCTGGATTTAATAATCTGAGATTCGACAACATCGCCTCCGGGTATCATACGTATCCGAAACACACAGGAAAGCCCTAGTTGCAGTCCAGTCGTATTGAACTCACGTTCAATTGCATTCTTTATTAGAGCAACGTACTGGTCGATAACACTCAGATCCTGCTTTGCTTGAGCTTCTTCATGTTGCCGTTGTTCATCTGCCAGCTGTTGCATTAGTGCTTCTTCAGCTAATTTGCGTTTCTGTTCCTCTTTTTTTTGTTTGAGTTCATCCCGTTTACGTCGTCCTTCCTCTTGTTTGCGCTTAATCTCAAGTTCTTCTTGCTGTTTTTTTGCCTCAGCAAGTTTAAGCTCCTCTTGTTCACGTTTCTTTTTTCCCCCTTCCTGATTTTTTTTCAGGGTAGCTAATCTTTTTTCTTCCTGTTTCCGTTTCTTTTCGGTATCGGCAGCTTTTTCCCCCAGGTTTTTTAGTTTCTTTTCTAGATCCTTTTGTTTTTTTATTTGCTCGGCTTCTTTCTGTTTATCGATTTCCTTCAGCCTCGAAAGTTCAGCTTCAATTTGTTTATTATCAACTGTGACTGCATCGATGACGTTGATTCGTGGTTTGTCTGGCTGGACTGGAGGCGGATCGAAGTCAAGGCTAAAAAGCAGCAGCCCGCCAGCAAACACATGCAGCACAATGGAAAGGAAAATCGAACGGGGAGTAGCGTAGTGCACGATGTGGCTAATTAACCTTCCGGCGGTTCTGTTACCAGCCCCACACCGTTTACGCCAGCACCTTGTAATAAAGCCATTAACTCTACCACGCGACCATAGGGGACATTTGTATCTCCTTTCAAGAACACCGATATTTTCGGTTGGTATTTTAGCAGTGCAGCAACACGGTTGATCAGTGTTTGAGGGTCTAGTGGCTGATCCTGATTTTCACCATAATTAATATAAATATTACCCGAGATGTCCATACTTATTAATAAAGGTTCGTTTTCTGCCGGCGGTAGCGGTTCGGAAGGCACCTGAGGCAGATCCACTTTTATCCCTTGGCTGAGCAACGGAGCAGTGATCATGAATATGATCAGCAAAACCAGCATGACGTCGATATAGGGGACAACGTTGATCTCGGATATAGGTCGTTTTTTTATTCTGTGGCGCATTATTTTGGAGTCGGGATTCTGGTTCGTTGATTGAGCTAATATCTTTATTTTATTTCGATAAAAATTTCATACATTCCAATTGCATTAAGCATGTGCATACCGATGTAAAATTGCCGAAAATTCCTCCATGAATGTGTCATATCGGTTGATGAGCCTCTCTACATCATTTGAATATCGGTTATAAGCAATAACAGCTGGTATGGCTGCAAATAACCCCATTGCTGTTGCTGCCAGTGCTTCTGAAATTCCCGGAGCAACCATCGCAATCGTTGCTTGTTGAACGTTACCCAGTGCACGGAAGCTGTTCATGATTCCCCATACCGTGCCGAACAAGCCGATGTAAGGGCTGGTAGAGCCGACAGTAGCTAGGAAGGGCAGATTGATTTCCAGGAATTCAATTTCCTTGTTCATTGCAATACGCATTGCTCGTTGAGCGCCTTCCAGCACTGAATCTTCGTCTATATTTGGTTGTTTTCGAAGGCGGGCAAATTCCTTAAAGCCAGATACAAATATTTTTTCCATACCCTTAGGCTGGTAGTGGTCGTTGCTTATTTTATTGTATAACGGACTAAGATCCTCAACAGACCAGAACTTGGTATCGAATTCATCAGCATTTTTTCGTGCGGCATTCAGGACGATTCGCTTATTGAATATTATTGTCCATGACATCAGTGATGTTAGTGCGAGAACCAACAAAACCAATTGAACGATTATGCTTGCGTTTAATACTAACTGGATTATAGATAGATCAGTTGACATGATCGAATTTTGCCTTCATAGAGCTTGGCAAGCGTTTCGGCCTAAATGAATTTGTGTCGATACATGCAATGCTTACATTGGCCTGACAAATTAATTCATTTGACGGATTAATTATTGATTGTTCAAATTTTAATATTGCACCGTCAACATCAATAGTCCTTGAGTTCACATCTAGAAGTTCATCAAAGTATGCCGGCTTTATATATTTTATATTCAAATCGGATACAATAAAAACAATTCCTTCCTCATTAGCCAATCTGGTCTGGGAATAACCAATTTGACGTAGCCATTCTGTCCTCGCACGTTCCATGAAGTTTAGATATTTTGAATGATAAACAACGCCTGCAGCATCAGTGTCCTCATAATAGACTCTAACCGGCCAAGAAAATTCCTTATTTATCGTTGTTGGAGTCTTCACTTCGAAGACGGGTCTTTGTTTTCGAATAGGTCAGGTTCATTATTCATGCCTTTGGGCAAATCAAATCCGAAGTGCAGCCAAGCTGTTTTGGTCGCCACCCTTCCTCTTGGAGTGCGCATCACGAATCCTTGTTGAATGAGGTATGGCTCAATTACATCTTCAATTGTATCTCGTTCCTCTCCAATCGCCGCTGCAACACTGTCTAGACCCACAGGGCCGCCGTCAAATTTTTCGATGATGGCGAGTAGCAATTTACGATCCATCATGTCAAACCCGTGTTCATCGACATTGAGCATGTCCAGAGCCTTGGTTGCAGCTTGTGATGAAACAATCCCATCACCTTTTACT
The DNA here is from genome assembly GCA_965226155.1 of Gammaproteobacteria bacterium. GTDB lineage: Bacteria > Pseudomonadota > Gammaproteobacteria > Eutrophobiales > Eutrophobiaceae. The sequence goes on along the minus strand of OZ245331.1, from coordinate 1,067,681 downwards.
TCTGCATAATCACGCACCCGCCGTAACAACCTGTTAGCAATTCTCGGGGTGCCCCTAGACCGTGAAGCGATCTCATCTGCTCCCTTGTTATCTATTTGTACATTTAAGATATTTGCTGAGCGAATGATTATTTTTTGTAATTCATCGCGGCTATAAAATTCGAGTCGTTGTACGATGCCAAATCTGTCGCGTAGTGGTGAGGTTAATAAACCGGCTCGTGTTGTGGCGCCGACCAATGTAAAAGAAGGAATGTCGAGCTTGATAGCGCGCGCGGCAGGTCCTTCACCTATCATGATATCTAGCTGATAATCTTCCATGGCAGGGTACAGTATCTCTTCAACGACTTGACTCAAGCGATGAATTTCATCAATGAACAGGACGTCATGTGGTTCTAGGTTGGTCAATAATGCCGCGATATCGCCAGGTCGTTCGAGCACAGGACCGGACGTCTGCCTGAGATTTACATTCATTTCATTCGCGATGATATGTGCCAGAGTGGTTTTGCCTAGACCCGGCGGTCCAAATATCAGGACGTGATCTAGTGATTCAGAGCGATTGCGTGCTGCAGCTATAAAGATTTCCATCTGCTCGTGGACAGCAAGCTGGCCTTGGTAATCCGCCAGAACTTTCGGGCGCAGAGTATTATCTGCAGCAGTGTCTTCTGCAGTATTGGCAGGTGATATCTCTGGATTCGACGTCGACATTTTTCTGGCAATAATTGTCTCTTGTTTAGCGCTTTGATACCACCTTACCTTGTCAATTCTGGGGTTCGTATGGGGTATATTGGGAATAGTATGATTTTTTCATAAGAAAGCTTTAATTAACGGACTGAGGCTTTAAGTGCTTCACGAATAATTGTCTCGCTGTCCATATCTTCTTTTGCCACATTATGGACAAAACGGCTGGCTTCCTTCGGCTTGTAACCGAGTGAGATCAACGCACTGACCGCTTCTTCCGTTGCGCCTTTAGTAGGCGTGGTGTCTGCAGTACTGTTAGCTGATGTGGGTGTATCTGTCTGCCAATCCCGCAACCTATCACGCATCTCTATGACAAGTCGGTCAGCGGTTTTTTTGCCGACGCCAGGCAAGTGAACCAAGCTCGCCGTATCACCTTTCGCTACACATCTAGCAAATTCGTCAGCTTCAATACCAGATAAAATGGTCAATGCCATTTTTGCACCAACACCGTTCACCTTTATTAACGTTCGGAACAGTAATCTTTCTTGCTCGGTCGCAAATCCGAACAGTAAATGGGCATCATCCCTGACTACAAGGTGAGTATATAATTGGATCTTCTCACCAACTGATGGCAATTTATAGAAGGTGGTCATCGGGGCCTCTATCTCGTAACCGACACCGCTGACATCTAGCCGTAGACCGGGGGCTTGTTTGTGAACCAGTCGTCCCCGTAGTGAACCTATCATTGCAATCTTCCTTTGCGAATACCCTTTACCCCAGCCATACGCATCAATCCCTCTCTTGAATGTCCATGGCATAAGGCTATAGCCAATGCATCTGCTGCATCTACTTGAGGACTTGTTTGCAGACATAGCAAGACTCTAATCATATGTTGTACTTGTTGTTTAGTCGCGTGCCCCTTACCAACGGTTGCCTGTTTTACTTGGTTGGCACTGTATTCGAACACAGCGAGATCCTCTTGTGCACAGGCCGTAATGGCACAGCCTCTAGCTTGCCCTAGCTTTAGGGCCGAATCAGCGTTCCTGTGCATAAAGACTTTTTCAACTGCAACTTCAGCTGGATGGAATTCGTTTATGACTTTATTTATCTCCCTGAACAAAAGTTGCAGTTTATCCGAGAGTGCCTCTCCCTTTAGTTTGATTGCCCCATGTGCGATATGGACAGTATGGTTACCTTCAATATCGATAACGCCATATCCTGTTATCTTGGAACCGGGGTCGATGCCAAGGATGCGTATCATTATAAATGTCACCATTTGTCGGTAGTCGGATACAGCTGATATTATACAAGGACAAACAACTAATAACCGCCTTCCACCTACGGAATTTAGATATGTTCTCACTATTTATTTCCAGATGTACTACAGTAATATCAATTTATGTGAGTTGCTGTAATATTTCGTCTGATATATCCGCGTTTGAGTATACTTTTTGGACGTCATCCAGATCTTCAAGCATATCCAGCAGATTAATCATCGATTTCGCAATATCTACATCAACAGAACAACTAATCGGGGCACGCATTGTGATTTCTGCTGCCTCCGGTTTGTGGTCAGCGTTTAGCAGCGCGTCTTTTACAGCAAGAAATTGCTCGGGGCTGCTCAGAATCTCAATCGATCCGTCATCAGAAGTTATAACATCATCCGCCCCTGAATTAATTGCAATTTCCAACAGGACATCTTCATTACTGCCGGGTTCAAAGGAGACTAGTCCCACCTTTGTAAAAAGGTAGGCAACAGAACCGTCTGTACCTAAATTTCCACCACACTTGGTAAAGGCGTGACGCACCTCAGACACAGTGCGGTTTCGATTGTCAGTCATACAATCAACCAAGACAGCAACCCCCCCTGGACCGTATCCCTCGTAACGAATTTCCTCGTCTTGTTCGTCTTTTCCTTCGCCGGCATTTCGTTTGACTGCGCGGTCGATAGTGTCACGAGTCATATTATTTGATAAGGCATTATCAATGGCAGCACGCAGTCGTGGATTTGCATCGGGATCACCACCACCTATTTTTGTGGAAACTGTGATTTCACGTATAAGCTTGGTAAATATTTTGCCGCGCCTTGCATCCTGACGGTTTTTACGGTGCTGAATATTTGCCCATTTACTGTGTCCTGCCATTGTTTAATACCCTGTCAGAATTTTAAGATAGTTAAATTTTAATGGAACATACCATTTTTAAGGAAGTAAAGGATCTGCTTGGCCGCCTTTTCAGAAAGTAGCAGACCAAAATGCGACGCTCTGATCTCGACATGATCTTTCATGCCATCAATCCGAGTTTCATCCACAGCGACTGCTCCATCATTCGGTCTAGCCAACCCAGATATAAACATACCCAATCCAAGACGTAAGGTGCCGGCAATACTACCGAGATCATGTGTCTTACTCCAGGGCGGGGCGTTGCCTAGCAGACCGTTAATAATGCTTTGTCCAAGTATCAATTTGCCAGGAGGAAACTTTGCTAGTGCGTAAGCAGAATAACTGGGTTTGTGTGGTGTACTCATGGTAACCACGCGTCCGGGCTTCTGGTCAGGATATCGATAAAATAAATGACGTATAACAATACCGCCCAGACTGTAGCCGATAAAATGAATAACCTTGGCATTTAGTTCTGACACGAACTGATTAAGTCGAGCAGCATTATCTATTGGGTTAAGCAACATGCTGTTATATTTGAATCGTTCCACATGATAGCCGTCTTGTGTGAGCCGGTGTCGAAGTAGAGTCATTTCTAAACCATTCATCCACAGGCCGTGTACTAGGACTATGGTTTCTTGATTCATAGTGTCGGGGTCTTGAGTTAATCAGAGAAGAAAGTAAAAAGAATTAAAGGTTTTCTTTTTTTAACTTCTCACGCATCATTGTTTCCGTAAATGGTTTGCTTATGTTGCGTGGCGAATTCCAGGAGCCGGTTGATAGGTATTCGGGCACGTTCGATAATGTTTTTATCGACATGGATTTCGTTCATTCCGGATTCGAGCACGTCGGCCAGCTTATGTAAGGTGTTCATGGCCATCCATGGGCAATGTGCACAGCTTTTACACGTCGCACCGTGGCCCGATGTCGGCGCTTCAATGAACAACCTATCAGGGGAGGCCTGTTGCATCTTGTAAAATATGCCCTTGTCGGTGGCGACGATAAATGTATCAGCGTTGAGATCGGTCGAGGCCTTGATTAGAGCGGAAGTCGATCCCACTACATCAGCAAGTTCTATCACGGAAGCCGGAGACTCTGGGTGTACCAGCACCTTCGCATGAGGATATTGTTTTGTGAGTTCGGTAAGTTCCTTGCCCTTAAATTCTTCATGGACAATACAACTTCCTTGCCACAATATCATGTCAGCACCGGTCTGTTGTTGAACATATTCACCTAAATATTTGTCAGGGGCCCAGATAATCTTTTTACCGTTATCCGTTAAGTGATTGACCACATCCACCGCGCTACCTGAAGTAACCATCCAGTTCGCACGGGCTTTTACCGCTGCGCTGGTATTGGCGTAAACGACTACTGTGTGGTCAGGGTAAGTATCACAGAAGCTCGAAAATTGGTCGGGAGGGCAACCGATATCGAGTGAGCAATCTGCCAGCAGATCTGGCATTAACACACGCTTTTCCGGATTGAGAATTTTCGCCGTTTCGCCCATAAAACGGACGCCGCATACCACTAGCGAACTGGCAGTCGATTCATTACCAAACTTGGCCATATCGAGCGAATCCGAAACGTGCCCGCCAGTTTCATCAGCTAATAATTGCAGATCGGGGTCGGAATAGTAATGTGCAATCAGTACGGCATTTTGTTTTTTCAATAAAATTTTTATTTGGTCGATCAGGGCAATGCGTTCGTCGTCATTTAGTGTTTCTACTACCGTATCAGGGATACGCTCAGGCGGTAGCCTGTAGTCTTGCATTAAGGGGATAGGGCTATTCATTGTTCGGTTCTATTTGAAGAACTCGACTGTGCCGGGAGACTTTAATGTATATAGCCGTGCAGGTCGGTGATTGCCGTTACGTTTTTTTTCACCTGTATCCTCTATGCAGTCATACGTTATAACGCGTTTCCTGAAGTTCCGTTTATCCAATAGGTTATTCATGATTATTTCATAAACTTTTTGCAACTCACTTAAGGTAAATTTTCCTGGCATGAATTGCAGGGCAATAGTTGAGTAGTCAAGTTTTGATGAAAGACGTTTTCTCGCCATGTTTATAATTTGGTCATGGTCGAATGCCAACGGCGGTAGGTCGCTACAAGTGAACCAGTCTACATCTCTTGCATCACTAGCCGGACGAACATGGATACGGTCCATGGGTGCCAGTGCGTAGTAGGCTACGGTAATGACACGTTCCCTAGGATCACGGTCTGGGTTGCCGAAGGTATACAGTTGCTCAAGGTAGACTCCGGTTACACCGGTTTCTTCTTCTAGCTCGCGCAGCGCAGCGGATTTCAGATCTTCATCAATTTCAGCAAATCCTCCAGGCAACGCCCAAGCACCTTTAAAAGGTTCGCCAGCCCGCTTGATCAACAGGGCCTTAAGTTTCTCGTCGTGAATAGTGAAGATGACGATATCAGTCGTGATTGCAGGATGAGGATGTTGGTATTGATACATAATTTACTTAGTGTGCTAGGTACACTTAAAGCTTAGTGTGCTTTATACACTAAATCAAGGTTGGTAAGCTATTTATTCGGGTTTTGCTGGTTTACTAAGGCGTATCCCCAAATCAAGCAACTGCTTGTCAGAGGCAGAAGACGGTGCTGAGGTGAGAGGACAACTAGCTGACTGGGTCTTAGGAAAGGCAATGACGTCACGTATTGAATCCGCTCCTGCCATTAGCATGACGATGCGATCTAGCCCGAATGCAATCCCACCGTGGGGCGGGCAACCGTAGTCGAGCGCGCCAAGAAGAAACCCAAACTTTTCTTTAACTTCATCTTTGTTCATCCCTAGCAAGCGCAGCACGGCTGTCTGTAACTCCGAGCGATGGATACGGATAGAACCGCCACCAAGTTCCGTACCGTTCAAAACAAGATCATAGGCGCGGGACAAACAAGTCCCCGGATCTTTTTCTAGCTGTTCGATGTTATCGATCTGCGGGGCAGTGAATGGATGATGCAAAGAATCCCAACGATCCTCATCCTTATTGTATTCAAACATGGGGAAATCCACGACCCACAATGGTTGCCAATCTCCGGTGTAGAGGTTCAATTCTGTAGCTAGCTTGGTCCGTAATGCCCCCAAGGAATCGTTTACTATTTTTGCATTATCTGCACCGAAGAAAATCATATCACCTGACTGTGCATTGGTCCGTTGCAAGACTGTATCAACGATTTGATCAGGTAAAAATTTAAGTATGGGTGAATGCAGTCCGTCTTTGCCTTTTGAGGCATCGTTAACTTTGATATAGGCCAATCCCTTTGCCCCGTATTGGCTGACAAAATCAGTACAGGCATCTATTTCCTTACGGGTGAGTTTTCCACCAGACGGCAAACATAGAGCAGCAACTCGCCCATCCTCCTTGTTTGCCGGTCTAGAAAACACGTTGAATTCCACTTGTTTCATCAGATCGCCCACATCGACCAGTTCCAATGGATTGCGTAAATCAGGACAGTCAGTGCCAAATCGACTAACGGCTTTGGCATAGGTCATACTTGGAAAAGGATCGGGAAGATCCACATTGATGGCTTTTTTGAATAACTCTCGAACCATATTTTCCATCAAGCTGATGATGGAGGCCTCGTCCATAAACGATGTTTCGATATCAAGCTGAGTGAATTCAGGCTGCCGGTCCGCTCGCAAATCTTCATCACGAAAACAGCGCACGATCTGATAATAACGATCCATGCCAGACATCATCAGGATCTGTTTAAATAATTGTGGCGATTGAGGAAGAGCAAAGAACTCGCCGGGTTGTGTGCGGCTTGGAACTAAATAATCTCGTGCGCCTTCAGGTGTCGCCTTGGTCAACATGGGTGTTTCGATTTCCAGAAAGTCATTAGCATCGAGATACTCTCTGAGTGTTCGGCATATCTGGCTGCGGAGACGAATATTACGCTGCATCTCCGGACGACGCAGATCGACGTAACGATAGCGTAGTCGTATGTCATCGTTAACATGTGCATCATCAAGTTGGAAAGGAGGCGTCAGGGACTTGTTTAGAATTTCAATATCATGACCCAGGACCTCGACTTCGCCGGTAGGTAGTTCTGGGTTGACCATGCCTTGTGGTCGATTACGGACCAATCCTTTAACGCGTATCACAAATTCATTTCTGACAGAGTCAGCTATAGCAAAAGGCTCGGAGCGATCGGGATCAAATACTATTTGGACGATCCCTTCATGATCACGCAGATCGATAAAAATAACCCCGCCATGGTCACGACGACGTTGTACCCAGCCACACAGCTCGATCTCTTGATCGATATGGTTAGTACGAATTTGACCGCAATAAATGCTGCGCATAATAGTTTTAGGTTAACAAAGAGGCGGCATCTTACGAGTCGGCCACAAACTCTGCAACTTTCTTTGTAACTAGAGCCTCTTTTATGGTTTTGCCTGGCACCACGACGCCGACGGACATGATCATTTTAAATGCTTCTTCGACGCTAATATCGAGCTCGATAATTTGACTGTTTGGGACTATCACAAAGAATCCGGTAGTCGGGTTTGGTGTGGTTGATACGAACACACCTACCATTTCGTTATTTAATAATTCAATGTCGAGATCAATACTAGGGTTAGTCAAAAAGCCAATACTCCATAAACCTTCTTTCGGAAATTCAATCAGGACCCCCTTACGAAATGATTTATTGTCAGACGCCAATAAAGTGGGGGTGATCTGCTTGATTGCATTATGAATATTACGGACCAGCGGAATCCGGCCTAGTATTTTCTCCCATATATCCATCAGTTGCCTTCCAATTAAATTGGCGTCCAGTGCGCCTGTAATGATGACTACCCCTAACGCCAGGATAAGCCCGGATCCTGGAATAGTGATACCCCACAGGTTTTCTGGTTGGAATCTGTCAGGAAGAAACAGGATAGACATATCCATCAAGTCAATGACGAGTTAGATTATAAAGAAGGTTGCCGCAAGCGGTATCCAGACTAGCAGCCCAGCAATGAGATATTTACGCAGTGTGGACATCATGCTGACAGAATGCCGTAAATCGTTATGATTTCCTAGTCAGTCGTGGGTTTTGCCGCTTTTGAAGTTGTCGATATACTGCTTTCCTTTGCGTTAGTTGATTTATCCGAGGTAGCAGTGGTTTTGTTTGTTGTTCCACTCTCAGATGTGGCAGATTCTTTTGTAGATTTTTCTGTTACCCTGTCAGTTTTTTCGTTGCTTGCGCCATCGTTTTTTTGTGATTTTTTATCTTTGAAATCGGTCTCGCACCAGCCGCTGCCCTTTAGCCTGAACGCAGCCGCACTGACCAGTTTCCGCAGGGTATGTTCGTTACATTCCGGACATTCGGTCAAAAGATCATCATTAATCTTTTGTAAGAATTCGAACTTATTGTTGCAGGAGTTGCATTGATATTCATGAATTGGCACTACATATCCCTCTTCGGTCTGATTGGAGAAAAATAAAGGCGATAAACATTAAAATCAAGGGTTAGTTTTAGTATTGTTGTATCAAGTGGAGTGAAATCGATTGTATTGCGGCAAACCAGGTTTATCCTCTAATGAAACTCCGGTATTATCGCCCCCTCTTCAAGTTTCGGCTGATAGAGGAAATTGAAGGTCAGTTGTTTAAAGCTAAAGAGCAGAAAGTTTCGGTAGTACACGACATACTTATATTATTTGACTCCAATAGCTAAGTTTTCTTGTGGGCCGTTAGCTCAGTTGGTAGAGCATCTGACTTTTAATCAGGTGGTCGCAGGTTCGACTCCTGCACGGCCCACCATTTATTTATATAATAATCAACAAGTTATATATACAAGAAAAATTCTTGTAATTTATTGATTTCCGATAGGTAACATATAGGTAACATTTGGCATGATATTGCTAATATGTAACTAAATTCAAAAATACTAAACACGTTACACAAGCTTGAAAGAATTTCGTCAGAATGTAGAAGGGCACCCCCCTTATGTAACTAGTTAACGACAGCTCTGCCAATCCTAATATTTTTCGAAAGAATAATTAATGTCTGCTTTGTGCCAATAGCGGACATTATTAGGATGTATTGGTTATCTAGGGAGTCATTCCTCTGTGTAGCCTCTAAGTCGCAGAAGAATGGGTCAAAAGGAACATCAGCCACTCTGTAGTAACCGCCATTAATGGTCACTGGCTCTGTTAGATAAACCGGATCTTCAAAGTTGAATCCGCGAAATCTAATTACTTAATCTTTCGATAGTATCGTCAATAACGCCTATCCACTCATCTTTAGTTAGCTCAACAAAATGTGGCTCTCCAGCACCTGATGCACTCCATATGACAACATCAGGGCTAAGCTCCCGATAGACCATTAGGCTACTTATTAACGCTTCTGTGCTGCCACCGTCACTAGGGAAAACAATTGTCCCCCAGACCCCATTCCTTTGAAATAAAGTATCTCCTGTAAAAAGGTAAGTGCGCCCAAGTGGAGAGACATTAATAAACGAAATGCCACCATCAGTATGTCCTGGCGTATGTATTACTTTAATACCAGATAAATTTGTGACGTTTTCTGTAAAGGAAATATCGATAGGGCATATAGGTGAAATAGATGGTTCTTCTTTAGCATGACAACACAGTATAGAGTTAAACTTTTCCTTGATACTTTTTAGAGATACTCCAGATTCATCGCGATGGCTCGATAATTGATAATTAATACCGCCCAGTTCAGCAATGTGCTGAATATCCTCATCATGGCTAGTATTATAAATAAGGACATTACTCTCATTACGCTTCAAAAAATAAGCATGGGTATGAACGCTTCCGAAAGGTATTTCGAGCTTGGTTTGCCATAAATCATCATAAATCTGTTTCATCGTAGCTTTGCTCGATTTCAGAAGATTGTAATAGATATTGTTAAGAATATTTATAATCTATGCGGGCCAAATGTCTGCTTTGTGCCAATAGCGGACGTTTACAGATTAAAGTATCTACGCGATTCAATATTCACCTTGTTGGCTAGTAACAGTGTTGAGATCATAGTTGGTATTGCCATAATGGCAAACATGCCATCAATAAATCCTATTACAATTTCCAGAGAAACAACCGCCGCAATCACCACCAACACTACATATATCCAGATGAAATAATTCTGGTGCTTTGCTCCGAAAAGGAATCCCATGCATTTACTTCCATAATACCAGTAGGTAACCACAGTACTCATACTAAGGGAAATTACCATTATTGTTAGAAAAATAATTCCGAAACCAGGTAGTGCCGATTCAAATGCCTGGGCGGTGAGAGTTACTCCCTCAGCACTACCCTGCCAAGCATTGGTAACCAATATCGCCAAAGCGGTACAAGTGCAAACCAACAAGGTGTCGATAACAGGACCCAGCATTGCCACCAAACCCTCCCGTACAGGTTCATTGGTTCTAGCTGCACCATGTGCCATAGACTCAGTTCCAATTCCGGCTTCATTTGAAAACGCCCCGCGTCTAACTCCCATCATAATCACAGTACCAATAACTCCACCAGCGACCGCATTGCCGCTAAAGGCATCAGTGATAATAAGATAAAAAGCTCCGGGAATTTCAGCCGGATGCATAAATAATAGACTCAGTGTTACAAGCATGTAAAAGAGCACCATGCTCGGAACAATTTTAGCGGTGACTCTACCTATTCTTTGAATCTTACCGATAATGATAATAAGAACGGTTGTCCCGATAACTAATCCAGTAACTATATCAAAAACAAAATGATTTTGATCGCTGGCAAAACCGGCAGGAATTGCAATCGCATCACGCAGGATCTGAACTAACTGATTAACCTGAAAAAGTGGTAACGATCCAAATAGTCCAGCAATTGCAAATAGTATTGCTAACGGTTGCCATTTCGGGCCCAACCCCTCTCGAATTACGTACATGGGACCACCCTGTAACACACCCAAGCTGTCACACCCACGATACATAATTGATAATGTGCAAGTGTAATATTTTGTCGCAACACCAACCAACGCAGTCACCCACATCCAGAAGATCGCGCCGGGGCCTCCCATGGTAATTGCCACAGCGACTCCGGCGATATTGCCCATTCCCAGGGTGCCAGATAATGCAGTAGTGAGTGCCTGAAAATGTGGGATGTGTCCATCATCATTTGGATCATCGTATTTACCAAGCAGGATATCGATGCCATGCCTAAAGTAGCGATAAGGCAGTAATCGTGAATAAACTACTAAAAAAGCACCACCTCCCACCAGCAATATCACCAGCGGCACTCCCCACATTATGTTTGCGAATGCAGCTGATAATTCTTCAATTTTTTCCATTCTTTATATTTATTTTTTTAGATTATTCCTTTTGATGATCATAGTTAAAGTGTCAGCTTTGTGCCAAAAGCGGACGTTCAACAGAGAGTGAAGTAAATTTTTATTTCAGTGTGGCTTTGAGTGGTTGATGTTGGATACAGAAGTAACAGCGTCAACTCTTGATCCACCTATTAATTTCGGGATCCCAACTTGCCCCTCTCCGATATAACCATATTGAATTTCCAAATATTCTTGTAGGCTGGCTGGGCAAGGATACATGCTTCCTTCGAACTCAGTCTGGTCGAGTGGGAAGATCACTATATCCGGAATGAAGAACGTATCTACACCGAATCCATGGTATTGTTGAACGTAGGTCTTGTCCTGTTTGTTGTATTGGTAAAACATCACATCACAGCAAACCAATGGCCATTGGATTTCTCTCCCCTCGAAAGTTCCCTTGAAGGTTCCACCAGTCTTCAGCCAGATCCGGTAGCCTCTGCAATGGCTTCCTTTTCTCTCACAATCATAATTATTCGGTAGTTTAGATTTCAATAGTTCATAGAGAGATTCGAACTGCTCTTCATTCCTAATCGCAATATCTATATCAGAATCACGTGCGATGAATTTTCCGTTCCGACAAGCACCTAGAAGGGTGCCTTGGTCTATCCAGTATTCAATATTACCGGAGTTAAAGATGTCAGAGAGTACTGATAGTAGTTCCTCTAACTGTGGATGAATCTTGTAATTTGCCTCAATGACTTCCTGTTCATTTTCTGTCCTCACTTCCCACCCAACAACTCAATATAGCCACGATATCTCCTAAAATAAGCAAACGGTGTTTTGCGGATTGGTAATGCACTTGCTGTTAGCACGTGTGCAAGTTGGCAGTCCATACTCTTTAATCCGTCGCTGTACGGTCTGCGGCGAAATATTTAATGCTTCACCCACGTCAATCAAGTCATCATACACTACAAAGTAACACAAATGGTTTATTAATAGGCTGATGCGAATGTCCGCTTTATGTTGAAAGCGGACATGAAAATTTACTCAGGTGGTTATTGTCAGTTAATAAGGATCTGTTCCGTGATTCAACTAACCACTTGAGTCCGCTTATGCACGGATGTGAAGTAATAGAACAAGGTCGCAATAACCGTCCACAATAATGCTAGATAACCTAAGCGGCGATCATAACTACTGACGACGAAATCGAAACGGTTGCCTGGTATGTATTCGGTGATAAAACACGCAATTTTGATACCTGTCACCAACCCAGCATGCAAACCGACACATTGGATGATGTTGCCATTACGGATACGTACCAGAGTCAGTAATATCCCAAGCATGAACAAAGCAGCAAATGCATCGATCGTTTCTAGGCTGAATAACATAGAATGTGCGGGGACAAAGAGCTTAACTCCGGTCATCCAGTTTGGTGTCTCAGTTACAGCGGGGTAGTCTATAAAATGAACAGCGGCATAAACTAGGCTGATAGTTATTAGTGCAACATAAACGTTAGTTTGTTTGCTAAGGCCGCTGAACAAGCAGCCACGGAAAATAGTCTCTTCAAACAGGCCAACCGCCAATCCAGTAACAAGAGAGCTGATTAATAAGGTAGCTATAATTTGTGTACTGAATTCTCTGTCAGCATCAAATCCATATATGCCTATTAGCAACAGGCTGGTCATGAGCATTAAAATAATGGCAAACCCCCCGGCAAAACCTCTTGCAAATTTTGCCAACGAAACCCGAGGGATCCATACTAATCCGGACTTAGCACGGCTAAGTGTGTCAGTTAGGTAAAGGTAAAAAAAACTGAAGGCGAGACCACAAATCTTCGTTGTATCCATGATGATCTCATTGTATTCACGGTCAATGACCAAATTGATAACGACATAGAATGGGTACGAGAACAGTGCGCCGGCAAATAATATTGCAGCAAAATAAAAAATAAAAAATAAAAACGCAGGCAATGTTGAATTAGAAATCGTGGTTAATTGGTTAACAAATACTCACTGTGCCAATTTCAGATCCCGCTCTATTTGCAGTTCCTGCTCAAGCTGAGTAATTCTTGAGAGTATGCGTTGTTCCTGATAATAGTCTGGCCTAGTTCTGTTTTGACGCAGGATACTTTTCAATTGTTCAATGGCAACTCTTGTTTCCCCGGTCAGAAAATAATATTCAGCATTGGCCATGCTTGAATTAATAATGTTGCCGGACTCCGCCTCAGCGCGTGTTAGGTACTCATAATAAGTAATGTCTGGGGTGTGGAACTTACCGTAGTTTTCCAGAATTATCCTGGCCTGTTCAGAGCGTTTTGCTGTTAGTAGGGTCTCGGCATAGGATAGGATTAATGGTCGATAGTCCGGAAATAATTTATGCATTTTTGCGTAAAGTTTAATCGCACTATCGTAATGTTGTTGACGTACCTCTAGGTCAGCCATTGCCAACATCAAAGACGTGTTTTCCCTGTCATTTGCTAATAGCTTATCTAGTAATAAACGGGCACTATCGTAGTCCTTTGCTTCTAAGTAGGCTAAAGCAAGACCGTACTTAAGGATGGCGATATTATTAGTCCCTTGATTATGGTTAACGAGACTCTGGAAATAATTCACAGCATCGGCCGGTTTGCTATATGAACGGACTGACAGTTTGGTTCGAATATATTGATAGGTTGTGCTTTCTTCAAAGTTATCGCCGACGCTGGATGTACTAGCACGGGCTTCTGCATCTGCAATGCGGTTGGTGGTGATAGGATGGGTACGCAAAAACTCTGGAGCTTGTGCGGAGTAACGGGAATTCTGTTGTAATTTTTTGAAAAAGTTTGGCATCCCATATGGATTGAAGTCAGATCGTTGAAGCAATTGCATGCCAACGCGATCTGCCTCTTCTTCATTGTAGCGGGTGAAATTTATCTGGGCTTGTACTGCGCCACCCTGAACAGCCGCAATGGCAGCCGCACCTGCTTGTGAACTTTGTGAGGCAATGAGGATTGCACCTAGCATGGCAGCCATCATTGGGATACTCATTCTTTGTTGCATCTCTGCAGAGCGTGCCATATGACGCTGGGTTACATGGGCAATTTCATGTGCCATTACCGAGGCCAATTCACTTTCTGAATCGGAGTTCAATATCGTACCGCTGTTTATGCCCACGATGCCACCGGGTGCAGCGAATGCGTTTATGAGGGAGTTATTAATGACAAAAAACGTAAACAGCTGACTATTGTTATCACTCTGCGCGACCAAGCGATATCCAATGGATTGGATGTAGGATTCCACCTCGGGATCATTGATAATGTCTGTTTGTCGCCGGATCTGATTCAAAAATGCCTGACCTAATCGTCTTTCATACTCCGGGCTAAGTATATTTCCGGTGGAATCCCCGATATCGGGTAAATCAATGGTCGTGACCGCGGACAAGTGTGTTACGGACAATGTTATCGCTACGATAACTACCAACAGTATTTTTTTCACAAAATGATGAATTAACATGATAATAGTAAGAGTTAATGTGTCGCTGACTGGTTCCGTTTTTTCATTCAACGATAATGAATAACTTAAGTTTTTCGGGAGTACAGTTTAGCATGATAAACATAGTAAAAATGGCATCAACTATGATAATACTGGGGAATTAAGCAATGCCAGAAACAAAAAACGCCTTTTATGCACAGTCCGGCGGTGTATCTGCAGTCATTAATGCCACAGCCTGTGGGGTCATACAAGCTGCACGTAAACACCCTGATCGGATTACCAATATCTACGCAGGTCGTAATGGCATTATTGGTGCGTTAACCGAAGACCTGATTGATACAGGCCAAGAAAGTGATGAGATGATTGCAGGGTTGCGTTATACCCCTTCAGGCGCTTTTGGATCGTGTCGATACAAATTAAAGAGATTGGATCAAAATAGGGCTGAATACGAAAGACTGATTGACGTATTCAAGGCGCATAATATCGTTTACTTCTTCTATAACGGTGGCGGTGATTCAGCTGATACTTGTCACAAGATTTCTCAATTATCAGAAACGATGGGTTATTCCATACAGGCTATTCACATACCTAAGACAGTAGACAATGATCTGCCGGTAACGGATAACTGCCCGGGATTTGGATCAGTCGCAAAATACATTGCGGTATCCGCGCGTGAGGCATCATACGATGTTCAATCTATGGCTAAGACCTCCACTAAGGTATTTGTCATGGAAGTAATGGGGCGTCACGCAGGCTGGATTGCCGCGGCAGGTGGATTGGCAGCAGATGCGGACAATGACATTCCTCTAGTCATTTTATTTCCTGAAGTAAAGTTTGATCAAAAGCGGTTTCTTGAAAAAATAAAATCTAATGTAGATAACTTTGGTTACTGTACGATAGTAGTGTCCGAAGGTGCACAATGGCCAGATGGTCGATTCTTATCAGAGCAAGGGACACAGGACGCGTTTGGCCATGCTCAATTAGGCGGTGCTGCTCCTGTTATCGCGAATATGGTGAAGGACGAACTCGGGTATAAATATCATTGGGCAGTGGCGGATTATTTGCAGCGAGCTGCTCGCCATATCGCGTCTAAAACGGATGTGGAACAGGCATATGCGCTTGGAACGGCCACCGTTGATCTGGCCCTGGAAGGAAAGAGTGCGATCATGCCGACCATCGTTAGATTATCGGATGATCCTTACCAATGGGGAATTGGTAGCGTTGCATTATCAGAGGTGGCTAATAGGGAAAAATTAATGCCTGTGGAATACATTAGTGAAAATGGCTTCTGTATTACCGATGCCTGCAGGCAGTATTTAGCGCCATTGATACAGGGAGAGGATTATCCGCCCTACAATGCTGGCTTGCCCCAATATGTCAGGCTTAACAATCGACCAGTAGAAAAAAAGTTGAAATCTACCTTTGAAATATGAGTTTCCAGGTAGTTTACTTGTTCAAAGTCTGGTTTTTCATCAGTTTGATAAGTACACTAGCCGCCTCTTCATTAAGAGGGGTAGTAGTACCCCTGATTTTTATTAAATACACATTCCAAGAGGGGAATTTGATATGTCACCTTTAGTATTTTCGTTGATATGTGGCGGACTGGCGATCGCTTACGGCGGATGGTCGACATTGTGGATTCTGAAGCAGCCGGAAGGTAATGAACGTATGCGCGAGATTGCCTCTGCGATCCAGCATGGCGCTTCTGCCTACCTAAATAGACAATACACCGCTATAGGTATCGTAGGGGTGGTATTGTTTGTGGCGCTAGGATTTGCACTCGATTGGCCCACAGCCATTGGTTTTTTGATCGGCGCTATTCTGTCAGGTGCCGCAGGATATATAGGTATGAATATATCGGTACGCGCTAACTCGAGAACAGCCGAAGCGGCTAACAAGGGCGTCAACGCTGCATTGACCGTCGCATTTCGTGGTGGTGCGATAACTGGCATGTTGGTCATCGGATTGGGGTTGCTCGGTGTTGCTGGGTATTATGCCATTCTGCTCAATATGGGTCTGTCGACGGATGATACTTTACATGCGCTAGTGGGTTTTGCCTTTGGCGGTTCACTTATTTCGATTTTCGCACGGTTAGGTGGTGGTATTTTTACTAAGGGCGCCGATGTGGGCGCCGATCTCGTGGGCAAGTTGGAAGCGGGTATTCCAGAAGATGACCCACGTAATCCTGCTGTAATCGCTGATAATGTTGGCGATAATGTTGGCGACTGTGCTGGCATGGCAGCGGATCTTTTTGAGACCTATGCTGTTACTGTGATTGCGACCATGTTGCTTGGCGGCTTAATGATGAAGGATGTAGGAGCCAATGCCATATTATATCCAGTGGTACTTGGCGGTGTTTCCATCATTGCGTCGATCATCGGTACCTATTTTGTCAAAACCAAAGAAGGGGGCTCCATTATGGGAGCGCTTTATAAAGGTTTGATTGTTGCAGGCGTGCTCGCAACGATTGCTTTTTACTTCGTCACAACTCAGATGATGGGTAACTATGCAATGCCGTTATTCGGTTGCACAGTTATCGGACTCGTACTGACGGCAGCCTTGGTATTGGTCACTGAATATTACACCAGTACCGAGTATGCACCGGTCAAACATATTGCTCAGGCATCTACGACTGGCGATGCGACCAATATCATTGCTGGGTTAGGTGTCTCCATGAAATCTACCGCGTTACCTGTATTTTTTGTATGTGCCAGTATTTTCGGTGCTTATGAATTGTCTGGGTTGTATGGTCTCGCGATTGCTGCAACAGCAATGTTGTCAATGGCTGGAATTATCGTGGCGTTGGATGCCTACGGTCCTATCACCGACAATGCCGGTGGTATAGCAGAAATGGCTGGGCTGGATGAGAAGATCCGAAATATTACCGATCCGCTGGATGCTGTCGGTAATACCACCAAGGCGGTGACTAAAGGATATGCCATCGGTTCTGCAGGTCTTGCAGCGTTGGTGTTATTCGCCGATTTTACCCACAGCCTGGAAGCAGCGGGCACTATAGTTGAATTTCGTCTAAGTGATCCTGCGGTGATCATCGGTCTATTTATTGGTGGAATGATACCTTATCTTTTTGCCGCCATGGCCATGGAAGCAGTAGGTCGTGCGGCGGGATCGGTAGTCATTGAAGTCCGTCGTCAGTTCAAGGAAATTACGGGCATCATGGGAGGTACGACTAAACCGGATTATTCACTGGCGGTAGATATGTTAACCCGGTCTGCGATTAAAGAAATGATCGTGCCATCCCTGTTGCCTGTGTTGGCGCCTGTCATTGTGGCTTTCGGTATGGAAGCCTTAATGGGGGATGGTGCTGGTGCCCGTGCGCTAGGTGGATTGTTAGTCGGCACAATCATTACTGGTATATTTATCGCTATTTCTATGACCGTCGGTGGTGGTGCTTGGGATAATGCCAAGAAGTATATTGAAGATGGAAATCTTGGTGGCAAGGGAAGTGACGCTCATAAAGCAGCCATTACCGGTGATACAGTAGGCGATCCATACAAAGATACAGCGGGTCCTGCAATTAATCCGTTGATCAAGATTATCAATATCGTCGCATTGTTAATTGTACCTTTGTTGTAAGAGAACGAATGTTAGAGAGTCGTTGTCGTGATGCCGGATTGCGATAACATTTTTGACGTGTCGTGTAGCGGCAGACCCATCACCGAAGAATAACTTCCCTCTAGCCTGGTGAGAAAGCAGGCGGCTAGACTTTGAATGCCGTAGCCTCCAGCCTTGTCACTTGCTTCGCCGCTATCACAATAACTTTCGCAATCCTCAGAGGTTAATTGTCTGAAACCGACCAGATTTTGGCTGATCAAAATTTGTTCGGTAGATTGAACTAACGCGACAGCGGTATAGACCTGATGATCTCTACCAGACAGTGCTTTCAACATATCCAAGCTGTCTTTTTTGTCTACAGGTTTGCCCAGTATCAAACCGTCAAGCACGACTATCGTGTCTGCAGCAAGAACTGGTCGGATATCATTTACCATGTGTGTGGCAGTCTTGGCTTTTAATAATGCGATGCGCTGGACATAGTCAGTTGCGGGTTCAAGCTGGCCCCATTGCTCATCCACATTTGCATCGATTACGTCAAAACTAATACCGAGCCGACTTAGCAATTGGCTGCGTCGTGGGGATTTGGAAGCGAGGTAGATCATAGTAATGCGATGTCACTATAACGATGAGTGTATTCTTATTCTCTATGGTAAGGATGGTTTCTGAGTATGCATGAGGCACGGTAAAGCTGTTCAACCAATAATAGCCTGGTTATGGCATGAGGTAAGGTAAAATCTGACAGTGACCACATTTCGAGGTCATCCTGTTTAAGAGATTCATCCAAACCATCTGGCCCACCTATAATGAATAGGATGTTTTTGCGTTCGTGCTTCCAATCTTGCAACTGCTGTGATAGCCGTGCCGTAGTTCGGCGTGTGCCTTTTTCGTCCAGTGCGATTACGTGATGATCGCGGGTGATGATAGAGCGTATCTTTGCGGCCTCTCCCTGCAATATACGGTCTGTGCTGTTGTTTTTAGTTCGTCTTGCCGGTGATATTTCTTTTATATTGAGGTTAATGTCGGGCGGAAATCGTTTGATATAGTCTTTCAGTCCGGTACTGATCCATTTAGGCAAGCGATTGCTAATAGCGGTTATGGTGACGTGCATCCTTAAGGTGATACTGACATCTGCATATCATCCTGCGACCACAACTTTTCCAGTTGATAGTATTCGCGAGTTGCTGGTTGCATGATATGTACGATTACATCACCTAGGTCTACCAATACCCATTCGCCTTCTTTCATCCCTTCTATGCCCAGTAGGGTGAGGTTATTGTCCTTTGCTGTTTCGACGAGATTGTTTGCAAGCGCCCTGACCTGGCGATTGGATCGACCACTGACTATAATCATGCATTCCGCGATTGTCGTAAGCTTGTGTACGTCCAGTATTCTAGTATCTGTTGCTTTCAGATTATCCAGCGAGGTAGTTAGCAGCCGTATGATTTTTTTCACTGTCATGTTGTATTGGTATATAACCCTTCTTTAGTTATGTATGCGAGGACGTTTTCAGGTATTAGAGAATGAGGGATCTGTCCGATCGCAAACTGATGACGAATGTAGGTTGATGAAATGGAAAGCATAGGGATATTAACCATTAATATTCGTCCTGCTGGCGATTGTTGTAGGTCAGTTGGATGTCTTTCTGATTTTGATGAATAGAGTGATGCAACGCCGTTATTAGTTATTGTTGATTCAGTATGAGGCCTGTCTGCAACGATAATATGGACATAGTCCAAAATCAATTCCCATTGTTCCCATTGATCAAAGCTATTAAATGCATCAATGCCCATGATCAGGCAAATAGGCGTGTCCCCATAATGTTCTCGAAGGGCTTGCACAGTTTCCACTGTATACGAAACGCCTCCTCTGGTTATTTCTATATCATAAGCGGTTAATTCGTCTACCGTATTTGTCGCCAGATTAAGCATGTCCATACGTTGCGTGGCAGATGCAGATACAGTTACACGATGCGGAGGCGAGTTAACCGGTATTAACCGAATTTCAGCCAGGTCCGCTGCGTGGAGACATTCTATGGCAAGGCGTAGATGACCGTGATGGATAGGGTCAAACGTTCCACCCAATATTCCTACAGGCTTGGTCATCAGTAAAGTGTAATTTTACTTTCTGATTTGTCCATCACCGAAAACGATAAATTTCTGTGATGTGAGTCCTTCAAGGCCAACAGGTCCACGAACATGAAATTTGTCGGTGCTGATACCAATCTCTGCGCCTAGGCCGTACTCAAATCCATCCGCAAACCGAGTAGAGGCATTTACCATTACTGAACTCGAGTCGACCTCAGCTAAAAATTGGCGAGCTGTACTGATATTTTCCGTAACTATTGAGTCAGTATGTTTCGATCCGAATTTGCCAATATGGTCTATGGCTTCGTTTACATCGTTTACGACTTTTAGAGAAAGTACAGGTGCAAGATACTCTGTGCCGTAGTCTTCATCTGTGGCCGCGTTAATATTAGGGAGGATCTGTTTAGATCTGTCACAGCCACGAATCTCAACACCCGCTTCTTCATACATGGGTGACAATCGTTGCAATACAGTTTCCGCGATTGATTCCGCTACCAGCAAACACTCCATGGCGTTACATACACCATATCGATGAGTTTTTGCGTTATAGGCGATAGCAACACCTTTATCGATATCTGCTTCATCATCTATGTATACATGGCAAATTCCATCCAGGTGTTTGATAACTGGCATTTGTGCCTCTTCGCTGACACGTTGAATCAAACCCTTGCCGCCTCTAGGAATAATCACGTCGACGAATTCAGGTAGGCACAATAATTCACTGACTGCCTCACGGTCGGTTATTTCAATTACCTGTACCGCATCTTCTGGTAGCTCCACTGATTTCAATCCATCGCGTATACACTGGGCAATTGCCTGGTTGGAATGAATCGCTTCAGAGCCGCCTCGCAGTATTGCCGCATTACCGGATTTCAGGCACAAACATCCTGCGTCAACAGTGACGTTAGGTCTCGATTCATAGATGATACCGATGACACCTAAGGGGACACGCATTTTCCCGACCTGGATCCCGCTGGGACGATAACGCAAATCAGTTATCTCTCCCACAAGATCAGGCAGTGCAGCAATCTCGATTAACCCGTCTGCCATCGCTTTGACACCAGCCGGCGTTAGCTCCAGTCTATCCAGTAATGCAGATTCAAGTCCGGCGTCCTTAGCTGCGGATATATCTTTCGCGTTTTCCTTGATCAAAAGATCTGCTTTCTTGAGGATGTTCTGGGCGATGAGATTCAATGCCTGGTTTTTTACCGCGGTGTCGGCATGTGCCATTAGCCGCGATGCTGACCTAGCACGCTCTCCAATAGTCTGTATATATTGCCCGATATTCATTTCAGGTATCCGTTTCTAATCATTTCATACTGTAAAGTTATTCCCATGCTGAAGATTGTAACTTGATGCCAGCTATTTCAAATAGGAAAATTTCAATTAACTCCCAGGCATTTTGCTTTGTTGCACCCTTTAGCGACCTATCTATGGTAGTGGCATGGGCAAGAATTCGGTTGATTGTATCCTGGTTGTACCGATTGATGACGGTATTGATGGCTGCCTGTCTCTGGTTCCATACCCTGTGTGCAGCAAACGATTTTTCCTTTGGTATGCCCTCAGAAATGTCAGCGACAATGGAACAAATCCTGCGATACTCCCACATGATCGCGCCCATCAGACTGATGGGCGCAGTTCCTTCCTGTTGCAAGCCACGAAGCATCTCACTGATTCGGCGAGTACTGCCCATGAATGCTTGTTCAATCAGCGTAAAGACATCATATCGGGTACTATCGATCACTGCCTCGAGGGTGTCATCGAGCGTAATAGCGTCCTTTTTTACTAACAGAGCAAGTTTCTCTAGTTCCTGGTTACAAGCCAGAAGGTTGCCTTCGGTGCGATGGGCTATAAACTCAGCAGCATCACGATCTATAGTTTTCTGCATTTTTTTACAACGCCGCATAATCCAGCTGGGTAACCGGGCTGGTTCAATAGGCCAGATCTGAATTATCACGCCCGTTCGTTCTAGTGTCTTGAACCATTTAGTTTGCTGGGCCTGTTTATCAAGCTTATCAGTGGTGATGATCAGGATATTATTTTCACATGCTGGTGATTCGGTATATTTAATAAACGCATCGCTTCCCTTTTTGCCTGGTTTAGATGCACCAAGACGCAATTCAATCAGTCGCGTCTCGGAGAATAGTGATAGGTTTGCGGATTCTCTGGATAATTCTCCCCAGTCGAAGCTACTATCAACATTTAATACTGTCCTGTCTTCAGCACCAAGATCGCGCGCACGTTGGCGAATTGCGTCTGCGCTTTCCAGCAGTTGTAACGGTTCATCGCCGGTCAGGCAATATATGGGCGCGAGCTCTGGACGGTTGAGGTGGTTGGGTAACTGGTCAATACGAAGGCGCATGCCTAGGGAACTAATCGCGGGTTACTGCATTCAGGCGCCGAATGATTTGCGTAGCAGCTTGCCGTGTTAATTCTTCAGTTAATGCTTTTTCTTCATTCACTGTCCCAAGCACGGCATTTTCATCAAAGGTATAGTCACGTGTTACGCGTATTGTCTGGTTAGAAATAAGTTCATTTTTCTCCGCATCGAATACGCTCAGCAATACCGACAAGGTTAGCTGAAACCCCTCGACTTTCCCAGTTACAGAAGAGACGCTCAGAACGGTTTTAGCCAGCGATTGATTGGCCAGGTTCAAGGTCAACTCTGCCCCTTCACTTGAATTTAAAATGGTTGTTTCCGAAGCTTGCAATTGTGATCTGACCTCATCTGCTATTCCGGTTGCTCCGGCCGTTTGCAGGTAGAGTTGTTCAATTTCACTGCCAGCATCAGTCTGTGATCCGCGTAAGTGGAATCCACATGCAGTAATAACGGGTAACAAGAGAAGTAAAAATAATATTGATTTCATCAAATGGGCTTTACCGAAAAGTGTGTTTATTCAGCTAACAATAAAGACATAATAAACGAGTTGGCCGAGAATCCCCAGCACAATAATGCGCACTTAAGTCAGGAAATCACGATATTGACCAGACGTCCAGGGACAACGATGGTTTTTTTGATCGTCTTATCACCAATAAACTGGCTAACATTTTCATTAGCCAACGCCTCCGACTTAATGCGCTCTTCGTCAAACTCAACCGGGACATTAATTTTGCCCCTAAGTTTACCGTTGACTTGCACGATCAATTCGATCTCATCTCGTTGCAGGGCATCTGCATCGGCTTCAGGCCATTTTGCATCCATTATCAAGTCAGTGTGCCCGAGCCCTTCCCAAATTACTTGAGTGATATGCGGAACGATAGGTGACAATAATAGAACGACAGTATTTTGTCCTTCCCGCATGATTGACTTCCCGTTATTAGAAGTATCCTCGGCCCTAGACAAGGCATTGATTAATTCCATCACTGCAGCTATTGCTGTATTGAATGTATTACGGCGACCAATATCGTCACTTACCTTTACTATCGTTTCATGGATTTTACGTCGAACTGCTAGCTGCTTATCCGTAAAATTCTTGCTAATACAATCAGGCAAATCGCCGCTGACTGTATTGTCAGAATAGAATCTCCATAGTTTCTTTAAAAAACGGAATGCGCCTTCTACGCCAGAGTCGGACCACTCCAAGGTTTGTTCTGGAGGTGACGTAAACATCATGAAAAGTCTGACTGTATCAGCACCGTATTTGCTTATGATAGATTGCGGATCTACACCATTATTTTTTGATTTAGACATGGTGCCCATGCCATCTGATTCGACAGCCAGTCCATCGGCTTTCAGCACAGCACCGCCACGCTGCCCTTGGTCATTGTTGAGAATATCGATGTCGGTAGGATTGAAATACTCAATTCGTCCTGAATCATTTTTTCGATAAAAGATTTCGTTTAAAACCATGCCCTGTGTTAGTAGGTTGTCGAAAGGTTCATCGATTTTCAACAAGTCAAGGTCACGCATGATCTTGGTCCAGAAGCGGGAATACAGCAAATGTAGAATAGCGTGTTCAATCCCACCGATATATTGGTCAACCGGCATCCAGTAGGAAGTCCTATCATCTGTCATGTGATGTTGTTGATCCGTACAAGCATAACGAAGGTAGTACCAAGATGAATCCACAAAGGTATCCATGGTATCGGTTTCTCTTTTGGAGGCTTTGCCGCACACAGGGCAATTACATTGATAGAAGTCCGAATTTTTTATCAGTGGGTTTCCAGAACCGTCCGGAACCAGATCCTCAGGCAGAACAACGGGTAATTGTTCATCAGGGACCGCAACGTCTCCGCAATCATCACAATGGATAATTGGGATTGGGCATCCCCAATATCGTTGTCTGGATATTCCCCAGTCGCGAAGTCGATACTGAATACGTTTTTGTCCTAGACCCTTATCTTTCAATGTCGATGCAATAGCATTAACGGCATCGTCAAAATTTAATCCTGACATCGATCCAGAATTGGTTGTGACCCCATGTTCGGTATAGGCTTGATCGGTGGGAGCTTGTTCATCTGTATTTTTTGGGTTGATTACATAACGGATGGGCAGCTGATAGTGTGTTGCAAATTCAAAATCTCGCTGATCATGTGCCGGTACGGCCATCACTGCACCTTCACCGTATTCCATGAGAATATAATTGGCGACCCAGATAGGAAGTTGCTCACCTGTTATTGGATGAAGAACAGAAAATCCGATATCCATTCCCTTTTTATCTAGCGTTGCGAGTTCCACCTCCATGACTGCACCTTGGCGACACTCTTTTAGAAACGCTGTTAATTCAGAATTGTTTTTTGCTGCTTTTTGAGCGAGAGGATGTTCTGCAGCGATGGCGACATAAGTTGCGCCAAACAAGGTGTCAGCGCGTGTGGTAAATACCTGAAGCTTCCCGCTCCCGTCTGCGTATGGAAAACTGATTTCTACGCCGGCGCTCTTGCCTATCCAGTTGGCCTGCATGGTCTTGACTCGCTCTGGCCAACCCGATAATTGGTCTAGATCAGATAGTAATTCATCTGCATAGCTTGTAATGCGCATGTAATACATGGGGATCTCACGTTTTTCTACAACCGCCCCAGTACGCCAGCCCTTACCATCAATAATCTGTTCATTAGCGAGAACGGTTTGGTCTATCGGGTCCCAGTTCACAACGCCTTTTGTTTTGTAGACTAGTCCTTTTTCCAACATGCGCAGAAAAAGCCACTGGTTCCACTTGTAGTAGCTTGGGTCACATGTGGCCAACTCTCGGTCCCAGTCTATTGCAAGACCCAGCGCCTCGAGTTGTTTTTTCATGTAGGCGATATTGTTATATGTCCAGCGGGCGGGCGGGACATTATTTGCCATGGCAGCATTTTCGGCAGGCAACCCAAATGCGTCCCATCCCATAGGTTGCAGTACGTTTTTCCCTCGCATGCGCTGGTAACGGGATATGACATCACCAATAGTGTAGTTGCGGACATGGCCCATGTGCAGTTTGCCGCTGGGATACGGGAACATACACAGGCAATAAAACTTTTCACGGTCTGGATCCTCGGTAACAGACAACGCCCCAGTCTCGCGCCAGCGTTTTTGCACCTCAGTGTCTATAGATATTGGATCGTAGTGATTTTCCATGAATCAACTGCCGTAAGGTGTAAATTTTCAGCATGCAAGCATACAGCAGGGTGATTGTGACGAACAGGTCAGCGTGGAATGAAGCATAAAAAACGGGCCGGAATATCATTCAAGGCCCGTTATCGGAGGACTTTAATAATCAGTTACTTTTGTCCTATCGTTAATAACTCCTGGTTATTTTCGAGTGTGGAAAGGCCGATTCCATCAATCTGCAGTAATTGTTCAACAGACTTGAACGTACCATTTTCTTCACGAAATGCAATGATTGCGTCTGCACGTTTTTCAACAACACCTTTAACGGCCATCAATGTTTCTTTATCGGCTGTATTGATATCTATCGTGCCAGCTGCAAATCCTTGGAAGGTTAAACAGAATAACGATACGACTAACATTTTCCTTAAAATATCCATATTTGAATCTCCTTTAATTTCCATTTTTAAACCGCACATGAATAGTAACGATTCATGATCATAAATGGAACATACCTCAAAAAGGGGACATATTAAGTCTAAAAATATCGGGGCTTTTCACTATATCGATTGCGATGTAGGATTCGTCTGTAATGGTTGTCACAATTTATATACTTCGAATGTATTACTTTTTATATGCAAGGTACTGATCAAAAACAACACAGGTTAGTCTTGATGCGCCATGGTAAGGCTGATTGGGAGTCAAATGTGGCGTCAGACTTTGACCGGCCGTTGACTGCTCGTGGAGAAAAAGATATTAGTCGTATGGGAAGATGGCTGAAAGACCAGGGCCTAATTCCTGATCAGTTTATTAGCTCCCCTGCACATAGGGCGATACATTCAGCACACCTGGTGGCGAATGAGCTAGGCATGAAGGAATTGGACGTGATACCGATCGAGGCTTTGTATAACGCCTCAAGGGCTGATCTGTTGGATGTACTGGAACAGCATATGTATGGCGCAGATACCTTGTTGCTCATTGGTCATAATCCTGGTCTGGAAGATTTGCTTTGTTACCTCACAGAATTAAAAAAAGACGACGACCAATATGTAAAATCTATGGCAACTTCAACTTTAGCTGTACTGAACTATAGTGCGGCGACGATAAATACCCGCAAACCTGCGTCGATACTTGAGGTCTTGATGACGCCAGAAGAATTGTAATGCTGTCTCTTGGTGTTATTTTTCAGCCACAATATAGGCGATAAAACCCAGGTCGGCTTCGCCAATGGTAGTACGGGTAAAAACGCCATCTCCATCACCGTCATCATCTGTTCCTTCCCAATAAACTGAGGGTTTAAAGCCGGCATCTGCAAGCATTTCTGTCAATTCAGGCAAGGTCCATACACGCCAGTCATAGGTAAAGGCTTTGTCGAGCCGAGAGCCATCTTTGAATGTGAAATGGATATGAAACAGACCATCGCCTGTTATCGGATTGTACTTAGCCTGATCCCAAATGTAGGTATAAGAACTCTCTTCAGTACTTTCTTCCATTTCTTGGAATGCTTCTGACCCACCGAAACTATCGAGAAAGAAGACACCATCCTCATTCAGACAATCATAAACCCGTTTGAAATATCGGGTCATTATTTTTCTATTCTTAAAAATCCAATAACTGAAATTCATCGCAAGCACAATATCAACAGGCGGGGTCTTAACCTTCAAAACATCATCAGCAATAAGATTACATCTATTGAGTTGCCCAGTTGTTAACTTGGATAAATGATGCCCGCGCCCCCATTCCTGTACTGATGAATTGATATCGACCCCGTATGCTATATTAGTCTTGCGCCGTCGTATCCATTCACATGAAGTATTAGCGGTTCCGCAAAAATCTTCCCTTAATGTTGTGGCTTTCCGGTTGCGGATTTCCTTAAAGGTGTCATCAATGAAATCAATCTCGGATTCAACACATTGAACGGAATCTTCATACAGAACATGTTTGTCAGCTCTTTCTGCCAGTGTAGGTTTGGATTCTTTTGATTTTTTAATTCTTTTTCTTTTTGTCATCATTCTTCCCGTTTATTATTTCCAACCATAAACCGACTATTATACTTATATATTGAATTTATGGTGTAACTGTGTAAAAAATTTTTAACAAAGAGATGTTGGCTAACGTTTTTGCTAGTCTTCAAAAAAATTGGACTAGGATAAGCTGATAAATCTGTATTACTAATTTTGATGAGCCGGCGTTTTTAATTATCGCAATTTTTTATTCTCATCTTCCCAGTATTCACCTTCAATGATGGTCATGTTATCGTGCGGATTATTCCTAGATTGCTTTACTAGTTTGCCTAGGAAAGAAATTGCGACCCAGGTTCTAAGCCGCGGTATGGTACAAAGAAAACCGATGAGGTCAGTTACTAGTCCAGGAGTCAGTAACAACAGGCCTGAAATAAGCAGGATAAATCCCTCGATGACATCCGACGCTGGCATTTCACCACGATTAATTTTATTTTGCACACGTTGCAGAGTTTGTGTCCCTTGCTCACGGATTAAGAATGCTCCTAGTGCCGCCGTAAATAAGCAAAGTGCTATTGTGGGGAGGGGACCGATGACACTACCGACCTGTATGAGAAAATAGATTTCAATCAACGGGACAGTGAGAAAAGAAATAAATAGGATTTTAAACATGAATAATCGTTAAATGATTAGAAAGAAAAATGGCGTAATACTAAATGTATTGGCAAAATAGAATAATTCAAGCTTAATTATTAGGAATTTAAGGGGAAATATGGCAAAACAGTCACCACATCTACTGGTTTTGAGCAGCTGCCCGGGCACAATAACGGCAAAAAAGATAGCAAATTTCCTAGTCATGGAAAAGCTAGCCGCCTGTGTGCAGATTTTTCCCGGTGTACAGTCCTATTTTCGCTGGGGGGGTAAGGTGGATAATAAGGAAGAAGTGTTATTACTGATCAAAACCACCTCGGACTGCTATAAAGCACTGGAAAAAAGGATTGAGGCGTTACATCCTTATGAACTTCCGGAAATTATCTCAGTCCCTATCATTGGTGGCTTTGATAAATATTTGGACTGGATAGACACCCATACCCAAGAGTAAGCCAGACTCACATGCTTGTAAGTTCTCCAGCCATTAACTAGCGCTGCTTATCAGTAATAGTATGAAACCGACATCATTTTTTTTGGCCATAGTCTGTCTAACGGCTACACCATGGCTATCCGCACAGTCAGTTAGTGAACGTCTACAAAATATTTTTAACATCGGCGATCAAGCGCAAGAATCCGAAATTCTGCACCCGGACCAGGCTTTTGTCTTATCGGCATCTGCTAGCACACCAGATCAGATTAATGTTGTTTGGCAAATCGCAGAAGGACATTATCTTTATCACGATAAATTTAATTTCGAGATCGATAGTGGTGATGTCAGTATAGATAAGGACCGTATTATTATTCCTGATGGAAAGATAAAGGAAGACCCGTCTTTCGGCAGTGTTGAAGTCAATGTCGGTGAAACTGCAGTTGATGTGCCATTGCTTAGACAGACTAGCGATGAGACCACAATAACCCTAAACGTCGGTTATCAAGGGTGCAAGGAAGATACGCTTTGCTATCCACCTATTCAGAAGACAGTATCCGTGCTTCTGCCGGCAGTAAATACTAAAGACATAAATTCGGACACCTCTATCGCCAAGGGTATCGCTGCACAACAGACGCCCAAGGTCTCTGAGCAGGATTCAATTACACAAAAACTGATAGAAGGACGTCTGTTAGGAAATGTCCTGTTCTTTTTTGGCGCAGGTTTATTATTGTCATTTACACCCTGTGTCTTTCCGATGGTTCCTATCTTGTCCGGTATCCTTGTAGGACAGGGTGAGAGGATAACCCAGATGAGAGGTCTGTCATTATCACTGATCTATGTGCTGGCTATGGCATTGACCTATGCTGTTATAGGCGTGTTGGCCACTATGCTGAATATCAACATCCAAGCCGCTGCCCAAAATGTTTGGGTAATCAGCATTTTTTGTTTGGTATTTGCTGCACTTGCTCTCTCCATGTTCGGATTTTATGACATTCAACTACCTGCTAGTGTGCAGAACAAGTTGGTGAGTATCAGCAATAATCAAGAAGGTGGCACGCTATTCGGGGCAGCCATCATGGGTGTAGTTTCCGCAATTATTGTCGGTCCCTGTGTCGCTCCTCCCCTGGTTGGTGCCCTGGTCTATATCAGTCAAACCGACAATCAGCTATTAGGTGGTCTTGCCCTGTTTTCTATGGGAATAGGGATGGGAATTCCATTATTGATAATAGGCGGGTCAGCGGGGTCATTGCTGCCGCGGGCTGGGAAATGGATGGAGACTGTAAAGAAAGTATTCGGCGTAGGTTTGCTCGCACTAGCAATTTGGTTCATGGCGCGTGTCATCCCAGCTGTAGTCGAGTTGTATCTGTGGGCAGCGTTATTAATCATTACGGCAATCTATATGGGTGCACTCGATCAACTTGAAAAGAACGCAAGTTGGGCGAGGTTATGGAAAGGGCTGGGACTGATCATGTTGGCTTACGGTGTAATATTGGTCATCGGGGCGTCTTCAGGTAGTGGAAACGTCTACAGGCCACTGGATTCTTTGGTGGGCAGACTAAGCTCTAGTGTTGAAAACAAGGATCACCTAAGTTTTAAGAACATCAAGAGCGTTGCTGATCTGGATCTGGAGCTTGCGCAAGCGAGCAAGCAAAGCAAGGCGGTTATGCTTGATTTTTATGCAGACTGGTGTGTTGAATGCATTAGGATGGAATTGAGCACCTATACCACCGCTGAAGTCCATGATGCCCTTCATGACGTCGTCCTGTTACAGGCGGACGTTACAGATAACGATGAGGTAGATAAAATCCTGTTAAACCATTTCGGTATTTATGGACCGCCGGCCATCATGTTTTTTGGGAGTGATAGCCAGGAGAGACAACCATACCGATTATTTGGTTTCGTTGAAGCAGAAGAATTTGCCGATCACGTCAGACAAGCGGTCAGCTTGTG
Organism: Gammaproteobacteria bacterium; assembly: GCA_965226155.1. Classification (GTDB taxonomy): domain Bacteria; phylum Pseudomonadota; class Gammaproteobacteria; order Eutrophobiales; family Eutrophobiaceae. The sequence continues at coordinate 1,036,941 of OZ245331.1, read as the reverse complement.
AAAACAAGAGTCTTAGTGATAGCCATTGTGGCGGCTGTTTCGGTATTTGCGGGTATTGCAATTCAGCAGAGTACATTGAGAGACAAGGAAACCACACAGCCTGTCATTGCAGAGAAATCGACCCAGTATCCAAATAGCCATGTAGAAGATATAACTGGTCAATATCGTCCGGATTTTTCTTTGCCGGACCTGCAAGGTGATATGCGCCATATAAACGAGTGGAATGGCAAAGTAGTCATCCTCAATTTCTGGGCAACTTGGTGTGTCCCTTGTCGAAAAGAAATTCCGGAATTTATTGCTCTGCAATCTCGTCATGCTAACAATGGATTGCAAATAATTGGTATCGCCTTGCAAAAGCCGGAGGAAATTATTGGCTACGTTGATGATCTACAAATGAACTACCAGATCCTCGCCGATGAACTACCTGTTATCAAGGTAGCAGAGGACTACGGCAATACCATAGGGGCACTACCCTACACTGCCATTATCGACAGGCAGGGCATGGTGGTGTTTGTTAAACCTGGAACAGTGACCGGAGTAGAAGTTGAAGCAGTCATAAGTCATTTGTTGTAAAGTAGACACAGTTGTATATAAATCCTTCGTAATTCCGCCCATTTTCTGTTAACTTGTAGCGATTAGTTGTGAACTCCTGAAATAAAAATATTAAATATACAAGGATTTCCACGTCAAATCTGGGGGCAAATGGCCACTATACTGGTTTTAAATGGACCAAATCTCAATCTGTTAGGAAAGCGTGAACCCGAGCTCTACGGAACCGCCACACTGGACGATATAGAGCGCATGCTGGAGTCGGACTCAAACGCGACAGGTCATACGCTACAATTTTTTCAGACGAATGCAGAACATGGACTGATAGAGCGTATACACCAGGCACAGGAACAAGCGGTAGATTTCATTATTATCAACCCGGGGTCGTTTACCCATACTAGCATTGCATTACGTGACGCGCTGTTAGGCGTCAAAATCCCCTTCATTGAAGTCCATTTGTCCAATGTATTTGCCAGAGAAACTTATCGTCAACATTCTTTTTTGTCTGACATTGCGGTGGGAGTGATCAGCGGCCTAGGAGCACAGGGATATCAGTTCGCATTGCATGCCGCTATTCAACGGATCAAGGAGGAATAAAATATGGATATACGTAAAGTAAAGAAACTCATCGAGATGTTAGAGGAGTCTAAAGTTTCAGAGATCGAAATTCATGAAGGTGAGGAATCTGTCCGTATCAGCAGGAACAGCACCACAACGGGACCTGCTCAAACCGTTTACGATGTCCCTTCGTCAACCGACAATCATCCACCAGCAGCTATGGCCTCAGTCGAGGAGGCAACCAAGACCAGTATAGAAAAAGACGAACCCGTAATTGAAGGGCATATAGTTCGAGCTCCTATGGTGGGTATCTTTTATGAAGCTGCAGCTCCCGACAAGCAGGCTTTTGTCGAACTTGGCAAGGAAGTCAAAATTGGTGATGTTTTATGTATCATCGAAGCGATGAAGATCATGAATCAGATTGAATCGGATGTTAGCGGAGTTATCAGTAAGATCATGGTGGAAAACGGGGCCCCAGTTGAATATGGACAACCGCTATTCGTGATCCGTGAATCATGATTTATATTTGTATCTGCAGCGCCAACTAAGTTAATCATTCCGGTAATATCTAATGCTTGAAAAGGTCGTCATAGCCAATCGCGGTGAAATTGCATTGCGCATATTGCGCGCGTGCCATGAGCTAGGGATTAAAACTGTCGCAGTCTTTTCTGAAGTTGATCGGAATCAGAAACACGTTCTACTCGCGGACGAAGCTGTCTGCATCGGTTCAGCAAAGCTTACCGATAGTTATCTGAATATACCTTCAGTTATCAGTGCAGCGGAGATATCAGATGCCGTTGCGATCCATCCTGGATATGGCTTACTTGCAGAAAACGCAGATTTTGCAGACCGAGTGGAAAAAAGCGGTTTTGTCTTCATTGGGCCTCGGGCTGAAACAATTCGGTTAATGGGCAGCAAGATATCGGCTCGTAACGCCATGCAGGAAGCAGGAATACCTTGTGTGCCAGGTTCCGACGGCCCGTTATCTGATGATATCGACGACGTTAGCGCGATAGCAAAGGACATCGGCTATCCGGTAATCATCAAGGCGGCGGAGGGAGGTGGAGGTCGGGGTATGCGTGTCGTGCACAGTGAGGCATCGCTACGCAACGCAGTATCGTTAACCCGATCTGAAGCGGCGGCGGCATTCAACAATGACACGATCTATCTAGAAAAATATCTCGAAAATCCCAGGCATATTGAGATACAGGTATTGGCTGACAACCATGGAAATACTATTCATTTAGGCGAACGTGATTGTTCTATGCAGCGACGCCACCAGAAAGTGTTGGAGGAAGCGCCTGCCATCAAGATTAAGGACAAGCTGCGTCGCAAGATTGCCGAGCAATGCGTTGAGTCATGCAAAAAGATTGGTTACAGGAGTGCCGGTACATTTGAATTTCTATATGAAAATGATAATTTTTATTTTATAGAAATGAACACTAGAGTTCAGGTAGAACATCCGGTTACTGAACTGATTACGGGGATAGATATCGTCAAGGAACAATTGAAAATAGCCTCAGACGAAAAACTGGGTTACCGGCAACAAGATGTACAGTTCCGTGGGCATGCGATCGAATGTCGGATCAACGCTGAAGATCCTGATAATTTTACACCCTCGCCGGGCGTGATAGATCACTATCATCCCCCTGGTGGGCCGGGGATTCGTGTCGATACTCATGTATATCAGGGATATAGCATCCCACCGCATTACGACTCATTAATTGGAAAATTAATTGCGCATGCTGAGACTAGGGAATTGGCAATCAAACGCATGTCCATGGCACTGTCAGAAATAGTAATCGACGGCATCAAAACCAACATAGCCATGCATCGTAGGCTCATCAGTGACGCTGCTTTCATCTCAGGTGGAACCAATATTCATTTTCTGGAAAAAAAGCTGAATCTTAAGAAGTGATTACACATGCACTGGCTAAGATTAACTCTCGTCAGCTATTCGCGTTACATAGATGATCTAGTCGGTTTTCTGGAAAAGTTTGAACCACTATCAGTCAGTATTTTACCGAATACTAAGGAGCCGGTATTTGCAGATAACGAAGAAGCTCCAGGGTATTGGAATCAAACATCAATTTCCGCCCTTCTGTCCGAGGATATCGAAATGGATATCGTCCTGGCTTGCGCACGAAACCTGGTCGGGACTGAAAATATTATTGATCACCATATAGAGATAGTCAGAGACGAGAATTGAATAGAGACTCACAAACAAGAAACCCTATCCATGGTCTTCGGAAACGGTCGTTTATGCATCTGTCCTAGTTGGGCTAATAAACCTCCGGAGAGTGCGGCCGTCATAATCCTGGATCCTGGCCTAGCTTTCGGAACAGGATCTCACTCGACAACGGCGTTATGCTTGGAATGGTTAGCTGGGGCCGAAGTCACAAACAAAAGAGTTATAGATTACGGATGTGGATCAGGGGTGCTCTCATTAGCTACGGCTAGCTTGGGAGCGGCAAGTGTTTATGCAATTGATAACGACCCCCAGGCCCTTACAGCGACAAAAAACAATACTGTGCGAAATTCACTTGCTGATAGAATCGAAATTAAAAAGATAGACGACGATATTAGCTTGCCGGTAGACATACTTATGGCAAATATTTTGTTAAATCCGCTACTCAGCCTATCTGACAGGTTCATGCTTATGGTCAGGCCTGGTGGCTTAATTGTCCTGTCCGGAATCCTCTCAAATCAGCTTGATCGTTGCCTGCAGGTATATTCTTCTTGGGTTGCCTTTAATGAACCAATGTTCAAAGATGAATGGGTAATGATGTCCGGCATCTGCAATCTGTCGAAATAGGCTGGCTATGTATACAGATTGCCCTTCATGCACTCGACAGTTTCATATCTATTCTCAGCAATTGTCTGCAGCCGAGGGTATGGTCCAGTGCGGATTTTGCGGTAAGCAGTTTAACTCGTTAGAGCGTTTGTATGACGTACCTCAAGCTGAGGGGGTATACGGACAGAAAGACGTTAAAGATAGCAAGATCGCAGAAGAGCCTCAGTTTTTCATACCTGATGTGACCAGTGAGACAGGTCTTCAGGCGGATGAAGAACAAAGTCACAGACCTCAACAAACTGATGTTGAGGTGTCAGAGTCCGAAGATTCACTTACACATAATCAATTAGCAATTGATATGGGATTGCTAGAGACCGTCCGGTCAAGATTAGGCCGCATGAGTTCTGTGATGTGGTCCCTTGGTTTTATCGTCATGATGGCTGTACTAGCGGCACAAGCAGGCTGGTTCAACCGTGATTATTTATTGAGCAAATACCCACAATTTTTGCCGTATGCCATGCAGTTGTGTGAGCACTTACAATGTAATTTAATTCGTAAAACTTCACTATCCTCCATTGTGTTAGTGAATCGCGATGTTAGAGATCATCCGAGATACAAAGACGCACTGTTGGTTAATGCAACGATGGAAAATAAATCTGAACGCATCCAGCCTTATCCTAAAGTTCTGTTAACTTTATTTGATTCACAGGGAACGTTAATTGGGTATCGTCAATTCAGTCCAAAAGAATACCTTGATCAAAGCATTAATATGGAAGAAGGGATGATGCCGAATAAGCCGTTGCATCTCGTATTTGAACTTACCATGTCTACTGAAGAGGCAGTGAGTTTTGAAATTCAGTTTATCTAGAGTTTCATGAAATTAAGGGTAAGATAATAAATAATTTTTAATCGATAGAAGTAGTTAACGCACATACTTGTGTTGTAAGATTCAAAATAGTTTTTAACGTAGTTTTTTATTTTTTACACAACGCTTTTCTCTTGTTCAAAACCTCGTTACTATGTTTATTTAATTAACCGCCGTTTAAAAAAACCAGAAGCGGTAAAACAGGATGAACATTATTTCCCATTCCAATAAGTACAAAATTTATCTCGCCCCTATGGCAGGAATAACGGATAAACCATTCCGGGATATCTGTCGTAAGATGGGAGCACACGTAACCGTGTCTGAAATGATTAGTACGAATCCTGCGTTATATCAAAGCAAGAAAACACAGCTACGTATGAATCATTCTGATGAGTCCACTCCAAGAGTGATACAGATCGTAGGAGCGGATCCACGAATGATGGCAGATGCTGCAGTATTTAATATTAGCCGCGGGGCGGAAGTCATTGATATTAATATGGGATGTCCAGCAAAAAAGGTATGTAATGTCATGGCCGGATCGTCATTACTGAAAGATGAAAAGCTTGTTGCAGCAATTCTCAGCAATGTTGTGGAAAGATCCACTGTACCCGTTACGCTTAAAATACGAACTGGATGGAATCAGGATCACAAAAATGCTTTGCAGATAGCATACATTGCAGAGCAATCTGGTATTAGTTTACTTACAGTGCATGGACGGACCCGTGCATGTGGCTTCAAGGGAAATGCAGAGCATGACACTGTCGCGGAAATTAAATCACACATTTCTATTCCTGTTATAGCAAACGGAGATATCAACTCTGCCGAACAAGCACTGAGTATCATGCTATATACCGGTGCTGATGGGATAATGATAGGGCGCGCGGCACAGGGTAACCCATGGATCTTTACTGAAATTAATCACTATCTTATGACAGGTCAGTTATTAGCAAGGCCTTCATCTCAGCAAATTGGCAGAGTGCTAATTTCCCATCTGCGCCAAATACATGATTTTTATGGGGAATACACAGGGGTTCGCATAGCAAGGAAACATATCGCCTGGTACGGTCGTAACTTACCCGGATTCAGCCTGACTCGTTCCCTTATTAATCGGGAGGGTCGATGTGACATGCAAATGCGACTCGTCACCGATTACTTTAACCATTGTGAAGATGAGGCACTTGCTGCATGACGCCCACAAAGGTAAAGAAAAACAGTATCCAGAAAACCGCTGCGCCAAAATGTTTGAGTGATAATGTACGCTTAGCAATGGAAAAATATTTCAATGACCTAGATGGCCATGACCCAAAAGAACTTCATGATCTGATCATTTCCCAGGTAGAAAAGCCGTTATTTGAAACTGTCTTGAATCACACCAGGGGAAATGTATCACGTGCTGCATGCGTTCTAGGTTTGAATCGAGGGACATTGAGGAACCGTCTCAAGAAATACGGACTTGAGTAGCAGTCCTGCTATTAATCAAAAACTGGGTATGGTAAATGATACCTGGTCCATTCGAAGATAATAGGATCATTGGTTATGTCGGAAGTAAAACAAGCCCTAGTCAGTGTCTCTGATAAGACTGGTATCGTTGAATTCTGTAGAGAACTGATCGAGCTAGATATCAGTATTTTATCCACTGGTGGAACAGCCCAACTGCTTAAGGATAACAGAATTGATGTTACTGATGTTTCGGACTACACAGGCTTTCCAGAAATTATGGATGGTAGGGTTAAGACTCTGCATCCACTTATCCATGGCGGGCTATTGGGCCGACGTGGCCAAGATGATGAGGTTATGCGTCAACATGGAATACGCCCTATTGATCTAGTCGTAGTTAACTTGTATCCATTTGAAATGACAGTCAGTCGTTCCGATTGCACATTGGTCGAAGCAATTGAAAACATTGATATAGGGGGTCCGACCATATTGCGTGCCGCTGCGAAAAATCACGAGCATGTCGGCGTGTTAGTTGATGGCAGCGATCATGAGCGTATTATCGAAGAGCTTAGGGAAAACAAGTGTTGCTTGAGCGAGGCTACACGTTTTTATTTAGCGAGAAAGGTTTTTGCTCTAACAGCCAACTACGATGCATCTGTTTCAAATTATCTGGGCAGTATTGATGATGAAAAGGGCCATCTGAATTTCCCGCTGACCTATACCATGCAATTTCAAAAGTCGCAGGATTTGCGTTATGGCGAGAATCCTCATCAAACGGCTGCGTTTTACAAGCAGGGGCAGCCTGCCCAAGGAACGCTAGCTAATGCTAGGCAACGTCAAGGAAAAGAGCTTTCCTATAACAATATTGCTGATGTTGATGCTGCGCTGGACTGCGTTAACGGTTTTAGTGCCCTTGCATGCGTCATCGTCAAGCATGCTAATCCCTGCGGTGTGGCTGTCGGAGAATCAAATCTACAGGCTTATGAAAAGGCCTATGCAACCGATCCCACATCTGCATTCGGCGGTATTATTGCTTTTAACCGTAATCTTGATGCGGATACGGCGCGATCCATAATTGAACGTCAATTCGTTGAAGTGATTATTGCGCCAAACATTGATGAAGACGCATTATTAGTGACGGCAGAAAAACCCAATATCAGGGTCTTGTCAGTTGGTGTACTGGATCAGGCGCTTAGGCAAATTGAGTTTAAACGGGTAAGCGGCGGATTGCTCATTCAAGATAGCGACGATGGCGTAATCAGTCAGTCTGATTTGAAAGTGGTTAGCCGTCGCCAGCCGACAGAGAAGGAACTAGATGATATGTTGTTGGCATGGAAGGTGGTGAAATACATAAAATCTAATGCGATCGTCTACGTTAGGGATGGACAGACTATCGGAATTGGTGCCGGACAAATGAGCCGTGTGTATAGTGCGCGCATTGCCACAATCAAGGCAGAAGATGAAGGTCTGGAAGTCCAAGGTTCTGTCATGGCGTCTGATGCATTCTTTCCTTTCCGGGACGGAATCGATTTGGCTACAAAGGCTGGGATTCAAGCCGTGATTCAGCCGGGTGGTTCAGTCAAAGACGAGGACATTATAGCAGCGGCAGATGAACATGGACTGGTGATGGTCTTTACCGGGATCAGACATTTCAGACATTAGGTCGGCGTCAAACTAACTAAATAAATATCTTCGATGTTAGGTTTATGAATTATTTCTTTTTGTTTTATTTCAGCTATTACACCTCTACTGCTTTTCCTTACGATCAATGAAAGTATTAATCGTCGGAGGCGGGGGACGAGAACATGCTTTGTCCTGGAAGGTGGCTCAATCTAAAGATGTCGACGTTGTTTATGTTGCGCCGGGTAATGCGGGTACGGCCATGGAAGCTAAAGTGAGCAATGTTGCTATTGCTGCAGACGATATTGACGCTCTAGTTAGCTTTGCTCATGATAATGCGATCGACATGACGATAATCGGACCCGAACGGCCCCTAGTAAATGGCGTAACTGATATCTTTCGCGATGCGGGTCTAGCCTGTTTTGGTCCTACACGCCTTGCAGCTGCTCTTGAAGGGTCGAAATCCTTTACCAAGGATTTTCTTAAGCGTCATAATATCCCAACCGCTGACTATCAGGTTTTTACCGATCTTGATTCGGCTAGAGACTATATCAGACAGAAAGGGGCGCCTATTGTCATTAAGGCCGATGGTCTTGCTGCAGGAAAAGGCGTGATCGTTGCAGGTACGATAGACGAAGCATACCGGGCAGTCGACTCTATGTTGGTCGCCAACAAATATGGCGATGCAGGCCACCGCGTGGTAATCGAAGAGTACCTGCAAGGTGAAGAGGCCAGTTTCATCGTTATGTGTGACGGCACGCATATGCTGCCCCTAGCCAGTTCACAAGACCATAAGGCACGTGATGTGGGGGACACAGGTCCAAACACAGGTGGGATGGGCGCTTACTCGCCTGCCCCTGTCATTACGACCGAAGTCCATTATCGTATTATGACGGAGGTAATAGAGCCTACAGTTTCTGGAATGGATGCAGATGGGAGAACGTATTTGGGTTTTCTCTATGCAGGCCTGATGATTGCTTCCGATGGCAGCATCAAGGTGCTGGAATTTAATTGCCGCTTTGGTGACCCTGAGACACAGCCTATTATGATGCGTCTTAAGAGCGATTTAGTTGAATTATGTTCACTTGCCATAAAAGGGAGGTTGGATATGGCGTCTATTGAATGGGATGATAGGGCCGCTGTTGGAGTTGTTCTTGCTACAGATGGGTATCCGGGCAGTAGCAGAAAAGGTGATGTTATTCTTGGCCTAAAAGATAGTCATCATGATGACGTCAAAATTTTCCATGCAGGTACTGCTACACAAGGAGATGATACGGTAACCTCAGGCGGTAGGGTTCTGTGTGTTACCTCGTTAGCTGAAAATGTGACAACTGCCCAGACTCTTGCACTTCAGTCAATACAAAAGATCAGTTGGGAAGGTATGTTATTTAGGAATGATATCGGATACTGCGCGATCGCTAGAGAACAACAATAAAACCTATAAAAGAGTTAAGAATAAAAAACTTAGTGATCAATACTTCAAGGAATGTATAACATGTGCCCTTGTCTTTCTCTGAGTCACTCCAAATAAAATTCATTTAAATCTTCATAAAATTGCTATATAAAGTTGGCATAAGATGCTTTCCATAGCATAATTGCCGACTCGGGGGGGGGAGGGGTTAAATCGCGGTAATCCAGTTTCAGTAGTAGGAGCTAGTACACGGTACTAGGAATTATAATTTTTATTGATGCATATCATGAGGAGACAAAATGGCTAAGACAGTTTCGACTAAACAAACAAAATCTCAAATCCTCAGCACTATTGCCGACAACACGGGATTATCAAAAAAAGAAGTTACCTCAGTCCTTGATGAAGTTGCTGGACTTGCTCATGCCCATTTGAAAAATGGTGGGTCAGGTGAATTTTCCGTTCCGTCATTGGGAATAAAATTACGCAGAGTGATTAAGGCTGCTCGCGAGGCCCGCAAAGGAACCAACCCCTTTACCGGCGAGGAAATCATGATTAAGGCTAAACCAGCAACAACCAGTGTAAAAGCGACTGCGCTTAAAGCACTTAAGGACGCTGTTGCTTAAATATCAGTATTAGTAGAATATCTCTAATGGCCGTTTTCCTACGAAAACGGCCATTTTTTATTCCCACTTCAGGAAATTCTCCAATAGTTGTAAACCCGCCCGGTGACTCTTTTCTGGGTGAAATTGGACGGCGAACAGATTGTCCCTTGCGATAGCCGAGGTGAAATCAAAAATATAGTTTGATGTAGCTACGATGTCAGAGTTGTTTGAAGGCCTGGCAAAGTAACTGTGGGCAAAATAAAAGTATTCGCCTGATTTTATATTGTTCCAAAGAGGGTGCTCTTGTAGTTGATCGACCTGGTTCCATCCCATATGAGGAATCTTAAAGACATTACCATTCTGGTCTTTGTTTCCTTTTGGGAACTCATCTACTTGTCCAGGGATGACGCCAAGTCCAACGGTACCGTCATCTTCGTTGCTGAAGTCGAGTAACGTTTGCAGACCTAGACAGAGTCCAAGAAAGGGTTTTGACCCAAGACATTCAAGTAGTACCTGATCGAGCATTTTGTCCTTAAGAGATGCCGTGCATTGACCGATGGCCCCTTGCCCCGGAAAAACAATACGGTCCGCTTTAAGGATTTGTTCCGGCATATCACTGACGATGATCTGCTGCTGACCCGATGAAACTTGTTCAAGGGCCTTGGAAACGGAACGTAGGTTACTCAGCCCATAATCGATGACGACAATGGTTTGCATAAAGATCAGTTTTGGCGATCAAAGTGAGCCTTTAGTTGATGGGGTAATGCCTTCCATTTTTGGATCTAGTTCTACTGCTGCGCGCAGGGCGCGACCAAATGCCTTGAAGATGGTTTCGGCAATGTGATGCGAATTTCGGCCACGAATGTTGTCGATGTGCAAAGTTACCTGGGCATGATTTACAAACCCTTGGAAGAATTCATAGACCAGATCTATATCAAAATCACCCACTCTAGCACGGGGGTAATCCACGATATATTCGATTCCAGGCCTGCCTGAACAGTCTACCGTTACCCGGGACAAGGCCTCATCCAGCGGGACATAGGCGTGGCCATAACGTCTTATGCCTTTCTTGTCACCCAAGGCTTTAATGAATGCCTGTCCCACGCTAATACCCACGTCTTCGACTGTGTGATGAGCATCGATTTCAAGGTCTCCCTTTGCTTTGATAGTTAGGTCAAACATGCCATGGCGGGCAACCTGATCCAGCATATGCTCCAGGAACGGCACACCCATTTCCAGTGTGGCTTGTCCTTGTCCATCCAGATCCAGGTCTACTGAGATTTTCGTTTCCCGAGTATCCCGAGTTATAGAGGCAACCCGTTTTGTTGTCATTGATTTATCTCATTCGATTTAATGATCAACTACAGTATCATATGATGCAATAAATACGCATACCAGTATATCCTGCATATCGGATTGATCAGCAAATTAGAGAGATTTTTAAATATGTCCGAAACTATTGATTCAAACAAAGTAAAGCAGTATCTGTTTCAGTTGCAAGATCATCTCTGTCAGAGCTTTGAGACGATTGAATCTGGGCAGCGATTTCATGAAGATCAATGGGAACGTGAGGGGGGTGGTGGAGGTCGATCGCGTGTACTCAGTGGGGGCAAAATATTTGAGCAAGCTGGCGTCTCATTTTCTCATGTCTATGGCGATGTACTGCCGCCTTCGGCTACCAACAAGCGTCCAGAATTGGTCGGACGGCAATTTAGCGCTCTAGGCATCTCATTGGTAATTCACCCGCTAAATCCTTATGTTCCAACTACGCATATGAACGTACGATTTTTTACGTCGGAAAAACAAAATGAATTGCCGATCTGGTGGTTCGGTGGTGGTTATGATCTGACGCCGTACTATGGGTACGAGGAAGACGTACGGCATTGGCACAGTACGGCTAGGGATGCTTGCAAGGAATTCGGTGATGATGTTTATCCACGCTATAAGAAATGGTGCGATGACTATTTTTTTATCCATCATCGTCAGGAGCCACGGGGAGTAGGTGGCTTGTTCTTTGATGATTTGAACGAGTGTGGATTTGACCATAGTTTTTCTTTTCTGCGCAGTATAGGCGACAGTTTCCTCCCAGCTTACCTACCCATTGTTGAAAGACGCAGTAGTACAAAATTTGGAGACCGTCAGCGGAACTTCCAGTTATACCGGCGGGGTCGCTATGTCGAATTCAATCTGGTGTATGACAGGGGGACACTGTTTGGCTTGCAATCAGGAGGACGAACTGAATCGATCCTGATGTCTTTGCCTCCCAGCGTAAATTGGAAGTACGACTGGCATCCAGACTCCGGAAGTGAAGAAGCGCGCTTATATGAGCAATTTTTACAGCCTAAAGACTGGTTAGCTGAGTGACTTACTAAATCACGCTACGGATTTGTTATCTAGGTTTGTAGCCAGAATGTTGCCGGTCCGTCATTGGTTAACGTCACCTGCATATTTGCACCGAATTGACCAGCTTGCACGTTTTGGTATTTTGTAATTGCTTTTGTCAGCAGGTATTGAAACAGTTCCTCTCCAAGCGCTGGCGATGCCGCACTGCTGAATCCCGGCCGCATTCCCTTGCTAGTGTCAGCTGTGAGTGTAAATTGGGGAACGAGTAGTAACTCGCCTTGGACATCCCTAATACTTAAATTCATTTTTGCTTCGGTATCGGTGAATATACGGTATCCCAGAACACGTTCTAGTAATCGATCGGCTGATTGAGGTGAGTCGGGCTTTTCAACTCCTATCAAGACCATAAGGTCGGCATTGATCTGAGCGATAATCTGATTACTGACCTCTACTCGGGCCTTTGTCACCCGTTGTATGAGGCCTATCACGGAAGGGATTCTGGTTAGATAATATTCATGTAATCTAGGATATTCACGGCAAATAATGTGATTGCTACGGCGAGTACTAACCATTCTATGTTTCGTCGCTCGAGAAAACCGGTGAAGTGCAGAATTAAAATTATGATTGAAATAGCATATACAATATAAAAAATCATGATTGTTCCTCGGTTAATATAAATTTCACCAATTAATCCCGTATGAATGCTAATTTCTAACTATGGGCTATGCAGGCATTGTTTGAGGTTTTAGCCCTCGATTAAGAAAACTAAATGATAAATTCGAGAATTTCCAGATTAATTAATCCAAGTGGGTTTATTTAGGTATGGTCCTGACTGTATCTTGCTCATTTACCAATAAGACATCTGCTGATCGGGCAGCAAAAATACCGTTGGTCACTACACCCGTAATCTGGTTAAGTTGACGCTCCATTTCCACTGGTTTAAGTAACTTCATGTTATGTATATCGAGTATGATATTACCATTGTCAGTAGTAAATCCGTCCCGTATCACAGGTGTTCCACCTAGTTTGACAATCTCGCGTGCGGCATAACTGCTGGCCATGGGGATGACCTCGACTGGTAACGGGAACTGTCCGAGTACATCAACCAGCTTGGAATCATCAATAATACAAATGAATTGCTTGCTGACTGCCGCAACAATTTTTTCACGTGTTAACGCCCCTCCGCCACCTTTAATTAGATCTAGATGCTGGGTCGCTTCATCAGCGCCGTCGATGTAGATAGGTAATTCATCCACACTATTGAGGGTAATTACCGGTATGTGATGCTGCTTCAATAACTCTTCTGTGGCGACTGAACTGGCAACCGCCCCGTCGATTCGATGCTTAATACCAGCTAGGCTGTTTATAAAATGATTAACCGTACTTCCTGTCCCTACACCAACAATCATGCCATCTTCGACATATTGTATAGCCGATTCTCCGACTAGTTTCTTTTTATCGTCTTGATTCATTATCTGACCTTAATTCTTACCTGAGCTTAAATAGTATCTTATGATGATGCTTAATGAATATACACAACTAAGTATAGATATAGTACTTGTGTAATGTGACCAAGTTTAGATAGCGGTTAAAGATTCGGCACACTCAAACAACGTTGATTTTTCAGGTGATAGTTAAGATATTGGAAGATTATTCCAGTGTCAGTATGTAGTCCCATTCCTTACCGGTAACTGGCATGATGGACAGTCGGTTCCCACGTTGCAGCAATTTCATTTTTCCAAGGACCTTGTGAGAGCGCAATTCCTCGAGGGTGATCGTCCGTTTCAGTTTTCGCTTATATCGCATCGTTACTTGGAGCCACCTAGGTGAGGCTGGGTCACTTTTCGGGTCATAATACTTGCTAGATTTGTCGAATGCGGTTGTATCAGGGCTAGGGGAATCTGCAACTGCCATGACCCCGACAATACCAGGAATTTTACAATTTGAATGGTAAAAAAAGGCTAAATCACCTTTTTTTAACTCATCACGGATATAGTTTCTTGCCTGGTAGTTACGCACTCCGTCCCATGGTTCAGTTTTGCCAGGACGGTTTTTTAGATCGTCAATTCCAAACAAATCGGGTTCGGATTTCATCAGCCAGTAGTTCATTAAACTATTGAAGATATTGGTGACAAGTCAAATTGAAATATTAAGCAGCAAGAAATGAAAAAATGAAGAGGGTATCAACCGTCATATCGTAGCAAACTTTGAACTTGAACCGGTAAGTTCAAGTGGGAACTGTGTGTAGCAAATCAGGCTTCCCGTGAGGGCGTGCACAACAATGCTATTATCTAGTCCCCTGCGTGTAATAATTAGGCTCAAGTTACACCAGTCTGATCACAAATACTTCAGAAGATACCCAAGCTTGAACTGATAAATTACTGTATTTAATACCACTGTGTTTATCTACTACAACTCCAGCTGAGTGCCGTTGGCTAGAGCTAGGTCCAACTTGCTCTTTAAACGCTTTAAAGTTGTGTCTATAGAACTAGTATAGTCAGCATTTTCTCGTTTGTAAGCTAGAAGTTCATGAGCGATATTTAGGGCTGCCATAACAGCGACCCTTTCTGAGCCTATCACCTTCCCGCTATCTTTGACTTCTTTCATTTTCATGTTCAGAAAGCTTACGGCAGTGTGTAATTCTTCATGCTCGTCATCAGTACATGAAATCAGGTATTCTTTGTCTAGTATCGTAACGTTAACAGGCTTGCTGTCTGTCACGAACGGGTTTCCATCGCACGCAGCCGGGAAATCATCGATTCAATACGTGATCTCGCTTGCTCAGTTTTTTCTATTAGTATAGATCGCTCGCTAACAAGGTGATCTTGGTTGGTTCGGAGCGCAGAGTTCTCGGTCTTTAATTTATCAACAGTTTGGATCAATTCGTCTACGCGTGCTTCCAGTGACGTTAGATCATTGTTTTCATCGTTAGCATTATTCATAAGTCAGCCGATCATTAAATTGTTGGATGGTACAAGTTTGTGTGCCATATAAGGTAGTCAATATAGTGTGGAGCCATAAAACGGTCAACAGGTGAAGGTAGGGATTTACATTTCGTGCTTGAAACTAGATGATATTGCTCTGCAAAATACCAATCTTGATTCCCCAATTAGGAATATTTAATGTTGGAATATAATGGGTTAAGTGATTTTTTGTTTTAGTGGTTGGAGGACACCTGTATCGGAGACTTTTGGGGATTTTTTTGTGCCTGTTTCCGTGTTAATGATTAAAATCTCCCTCATTTAGAAATTCAGCAGGGGTTGCCATAAAGGAGTCTGACAAGACAGCGATGAAGCAACAGAACAAGCGGTGTTTTTAACTGTTAGAATGATGCCCATCTTGGAGCGAATTTTACATATGAAAGGTCACAATTTTTTGATGTTCATGATGGAAATGCGGAGATTATAAGATAGTGAATAAACGAGAATTTTCCCGACGACGCAAGCGGTTGATGGATTTGATGGGAAACGAAAGCATCGCGATCATCCCGACCGCGTCAGTTCATATTCGTAATCGCGATGCGGAGTACCCCTTTCGACCAGACAGCGATTTTTACTATCTTACGGGATTTTCTGAGCCTGAGTCCGTTGCCTTGTTGATACCGGATCGTAGTCATGGTGAGTTTGTGATGTTTTGTCGTGAACGTGATGAAAAAATGGAAACATGGAATGGACGCAGGGCGGGCCTTGAAGGAGTGTGTAAGATTCACGAGGCGGATGATGCGTTTCCTATAGGCGATCTGGATGACATCTTGCCAGGTCTTTTGGAAGACCGAGAACGTATCTATTACACCATAGGGAATGATCCTGTATTTGATCAGCGTGTATTAAGCTGGGTCAATCAGGTCCGTAAACGAGTACGTACTGGTTTCAACGCACCCGATGAATTTGTTTCGCTGGATCATCTGCTGCCAGAAATGAGGTTGTTCAAAAGTACTGCGGAAATCAAGCTGATGCGAAAGGCTGCGAAAATCGCAGCTAGTGCACATAAACGTGCCATGCGCATATGTAGCCCGGGGATGATGGAATATCAGATTGAAGCTGAACTACTTCACGAATTCATGCATCTTGGCGCCAGAAGCCCCGCCTATACCTCTATCGTTGGTGGTGGTGAAAATAGTTGCATTTTGCACTATGTTGAAAATTCGTCTGAATTAGTTGATGGGGAGATGTTGTTGATAGATGCTGGGGCGGAGTATGAAAACTATGCAAGTGATATCTCCCGTACCTTTCCAGTGAATGGTAAGTACAGTGAAGAACAACGGCAGATATACGAAGTTGTTTTGAGCGCTAACCTTGCTGCCATCGATGCAGTGAATCCGGGTAATCATTGGAATCAACCCCATGAAGCTGCCACAGCCGTTCTCACAGAAGGCTTGGTATCTCTTGGGATATTAAAAGGCAATGTACCCGACCTAATAAAGAAGCAGACCTACAAAAAATATTTTATGCACAGGACAGGACATTGGCTAGGTTTGGATGTTCATGATGTTGGAGATTACAAACTTGATGGAGAATGGCGGGTGCTGGAACCAGGCATGGTAACGACTATCGAGCCAGGATTGTATATGAAGCCACATAGCGGCTTGGCTAAAAAATGGTGGAATATTGGTGTGAGAATCGAGGATGATGTGTTGGTTACTAAAGATGGCCATGAACTGTTGACGAGAGATGCCCCGAAAACCATCGACGAGATAGAAAACATAATGGCAATGAATTAAGTAGCATTAACTCTCTTTTAATCTACATTGGTTTAATTGGCACAAAGAGATGAATTAAGTCTATTGTTATAGATTAAAAAAGCATCTTATCGTTGAACAATAATAAAACTATTCCATTTCTTATAGTCATCGCGACTAATGGCAATATGCACTAATAGTTATTCAAATGAATGAAGAATATGATGTTGTAATCGTTGGTGGAGGGATGGTGGGTGCAAGTCTTGCCTGCTGTCTTGCGAATCAGCCGGTTCGTATCGCCATTATTGAGGCTGTCCCAGTAAAATCGAGCGACCAGCCAAGTTATGATGAACGTGGCCTGGCATTGTCTCTATCCTCACAACGAATCTTACAATCAATTTCGGTCTGGCCGCAGTTACAGAGCAAGCCTGTCCCAGTAAAACACGTCCATGTTAGTGATCAGGGACATTTTGGTTTTACAAGGCTGCATGCGTCAAATCTGAACCTTAGTGCCTTGGGATATATTGTGACAGCAAGAGCCTTGGGTGGAGCGCTAATGCAGAGCATTAACACTGCTGAAAATATTGATATGTTATGCCCAGCAACGGTGACAGAAATTGTTAATTCAGACTGCGGGGTGATAATCGATGTAACGATAGCAGACAAACTGGTTTCAATACGTTGTAGATTACTGGTTGTTGCTGATGGAACCCATTCATCACTGCGTGGCCAGGCAGGAATCACGGCAACAATTAAGGATTATAAACAAACGGCGATAGTTACCAATATTTGTACAGAAAAAAACCATGACAACACCGCATATGAGCGTTTCACAGCAAGCGGGCCGATTGCATTTCTCCCACTTTCAGATAAACAGAGTGTTTCTGTATTTACGGTTCCCACTTCACAAAAACAGAAATTTTCTAATTTGTCAGAAATTGAATATTTACAAGTACTCGAAAAACAGTTCGGTAGACGATTGGGACATCTACTCAAGGCAGGACAGAGTAAAACTTATCCTATCGTGCAGCTTAAAGTAGACAAGCAATTTTCAGAACGTGTTGTGTTACTAGGTAACTCGGCGCATACCCTCCATCCGAATGGTGCCCAGGGGTTTAACCTGGCACTACGTGATGCGGCAGCACTTGTAGAAACGCTGCTTGATGGAGTCAAGTCCGGTGAGGACTTAGGAAGCAATTCAATTTTGAGTGCGTATGTTGAGGCGAGGAAAGATGACCAGCAACGGGTCATGAAATTCACCGATCGAACCGCGCAGCTCTTTTATAATAATCATCCTGTAAAAGTCATTACTCGAAATCTAGCTATGTTGCTAATAGATATCATTCCTGGCCGGAAAGAGTCGTTCACTCTACAAGCAGTCGGAATCCATGGTCGACAGCCCAGAAATGTACGCGGATTGAGTCTATAGCACTATGACCACGACCAATTCCGACGTGATCATCATCGGTGGTGGATTTGTCGGGCTTACCTTGGCCGCATTGTTATGTCGGAATGGCATCACTTGTACCGTGGTTGAATTGCAAAAAGACGCCAAAAAAGATAATAAAAATACGACGGATCCCAGGGTGCTCGCACTTTCAGTAGCAACCGCTCAGATCTTAACTGCTATCGGTATTTGGCAGATGTTGCCTAAAGATAAAATTGGCCATTTCAAGGAAATGTACGTCTGGGACAAGAATAGTAAAGGGGAAATCCATTTTAATAGTGCAGACATATGTCAGCCAGTTATGGGATACATTGTTGCACAATCACTGATACAGGAGCTGCTGAGAAACTCAATAGATGGACTAGCCGGGGTATCAATAGTGCAGGGTTGTACGATATCGTCATATATCGCTGATAATAATTATGCAAATGTGCAATTGACTGATGGTAGCCAGTTGACAGCACGATTGTTGGTTGGAGCAGATGGTGCAAATTCGACAGCGAGGCAAGTGGCCGGAATAGAGTACACGGTACACGACTATCATCAACAGGCTGTAACCTGTATCGTAAAAACGGCACAGCCTCACGGAGAAATTGCCAGGCAACGGTTTCTCGATAATGGCCCACTGGCATTCCTGCCCATGGCAGATCCATATACCTCGTCAATTGTTTGGTCTACAAATCCTGAGCACGCACTTGAATTGACGAGTATGACAATTGATGAATTTAATTCAGAACTACAATCAGCGTTTGAGAATCAACTTGGCGAAGTAAAGGAAAGCGGGCCCAGGTCATACTTTCCATTAACTAGGGCACAGGCGCAATGTTATTGCAGTGATCGTTTCGCATTGATCGGTGATGCTGCCCACAATGTCCATCCACTCGCTGGCCTAGGTGCTAATCTGGGTATACTCGATGCTGCCAGTCTGTCGGAAGTCATTGTGGATGCCCGCAATAAAAGAAGAGATATAGCTTCACGTTCGGTATTACGTCGATATGAGCGCTGGCGCAAAGGGGAAAACTACCAAATCATGATGATCCTTGAAGGATTTAAATACGTGTTCGAGAACCAAGGTGATGTAGTCAGAAATCTTCGCGGATTTGCTTTAAGTACTGCCAATGCACTGCCTTATTTGAAACGTCAGATTATGCTCCGAGCCATGGGAGTAGAAGGTGATATTCCGAATATTGTAAGGCAATCTATTATTTGATGAGTGGCCGATGACAGAATCGAATTTGCAAACGTCGCCAAATTTTATCAAACGCATTATTGATAATGATTTGAAAGATGACACAACTGGTGGTCGTGTTCATACCAGATTTCCTCCTGAACCTAATGGTTTTTTACATATAGGACATGCTAAATCCATTTGTCTAAATTTTGGACTGTCACTTGAATATCAAGGCAAATGTAATCTTAGGTTTGATGATACTAATCCAGAAAAGGAGGAAGTGGAATTTGTCGAATCGATTAAGCAGGATATTCAGTGGTTGGGGTATGACTGGCAAGACAGACTTTATTTCGCATCTGACTATTTTGACCAACTCTATGACTACGCAGTAGATCTAATAAAACAAGGAAAGGCATTTGTTGACGAACTAAATGCCGATCAAATCAGGGAATACAGGGGCACCTTAACAGACACAGGCAAAAACAGTCCATTTCGAAACCGGCCGATCAATGAAAACCTGGATTTGTTCAAAGGTATGAAAGATGGTGAATATGAAGAAGGAAAATATGTCCTGCGCTTGAAAATCGATATGGCTTCTGCAAACATCAACATGCGTGATCCTGTTATCTACCGTATCAGAAATGCTATCCATCACCGGACAGATGACAAGTGGAAGATTTATCCCATGTATGATTATACCCATTGTTTGTCTGATGCCATCGAGATGATTACGCACTCGATTTGTACACTGGAGTTTGAGGATCACAGACCGTTGTATGACTGGGTGCTTGATAATCTTGATACGCCTTCGCGTCCCCACCAATATGAATTTGCAAGATTGACCCTTGATTACACTGTACTCAGTAAGCGCAAGTTAATTGAGTTGGTAAATGAAGGGCTGGTAGATGGTTGGGATGATCCCAGGCTGCCAACAATTTCAGGTCTGCGACGCAGAGGGTTTACACCCGAGTCGATCAGAAATTTTTGTGAAGTTGTTGGAGTCACCAAAAATGACACGCATATCGATATGGCTGTGTTGGAAAATGCGTTGCGGGATGACCTCGGTGACAGGGCAAAGCGAGACATGGTAGTTTTAAGACCACTGCGGGTAGTGATTGAGAATTACCCAGAGACAGGTGAGGAGCAACTCGAGGCACTAAACCATCCGCAAAAACCGGAGCAAGGTAGCAGAAAAATACCATTCAGCCGGGTTATCTACATAGAGCGTGATGATTTTAAGGAAGATGCACCTAAAAAGTTTTTCAGGTTGTCTCCTGGTAAAGAAGTACGGTTGCGTTATGCTTATTTTATTACTTGCAAAGAGGTAATTAAAAACGAACAAGGGGAGATAGTCGAATTGCGTTGCAGCTATGATCCTGAAACACGGGGAGGAAATGCAACCGATGGCAGAAAGGTGAAGGGAACTTTGCATTGGGTGTCTTCGAGGGCGATCAACGCAGAGTTCCGGTTGTATGATCGCTTGTTTACAGTACCGAATCCTGAAAGTGAACCTGACTGGGAAAAGACCCTCAACCCAGAGTCAATTGAAATCCTTAAAGATTCTTTTGTTGAACCTAGCCTAGCAGGTTGCAGTCCAGGAGATCATTTTCAATTTGAGAGGTTAGGATATTTCTGTGCAGACAAGCTTGAGCATCGTCCTGATAATCCGGTTTTTAACAGGATAGTCACACTGAAAGACAGTTGGAATAAAGCCAGAGTGAAAACACCGTGAAACTAATTTATAAAAAAACCTAATGACGCAGGCTGCTATATATTTCTGCCGTAGAAAATCTCATCCATTTCTTGTTTAAGACGTTCTTCGATTGATAACCGCTGTTCTAATTCAAGCTCATCAGCATCCACTTGGAACAAGTAGTTATTTAGCTTGAATTCCTTGAGTAGCATCTTGGTGTGGAAGATATTTTCCTGGTAAATGTTAACATCTACCATCTGGTAGCGGTCCTGGGTGTCATCAGCAATATAGCTCTGGATGGAAGTTATTTCATGGTCGATAAAATGCTTGTCGCCAGATATATCACGTGTGAAACCTCGAATGCGATAATCAATGGTGACTATATCTGATTCGAAACTGTGTATGAGAAAATTCAGGGCTTTCAGTGGTGATATTTTGCCGCATGTACTAACATCAATGTCAGCACGAAACGTACTAATACCAAAATCTGGGTGACTTTCAGGGTAGGTATGTACTGTAATATGGCTCTTGTCCAGATGCGCAACGACGGCTTCTGGATTTGGTCCCGGGGTCTCGCTGTTAGTAACGCCTTCAAGCGGTTTCATCTCTTCTGAGATCAACATGGTGACACTGGCCCCCAGGGGTTCGTAATCGGCTTTGGCGACATTGAGTATGTTTGCGCCGATGATATTGGAAACGTTCTGCAGAATATTGGTCAATCGTTCGGCATTGTAGACCTCATCTATATAATCCATGTATTCTCTGATCTGCGTATTAGAAAAGGCATAACATACATCGTAGATATTGAAACTTAGGGTTTTAGTTAGGTTGTTAAAGCCATGTAATCGTATCTTGTCCATAGGCGAACCCAACTGTTGATGGTATATGTTTAGTAATTAGTAATGAACGTGATAAAACTTTACACCAGACTATTCATGGATAAAAGTAAAAATTTACGTCCATATATATTTGTCTTAGTAACGATACAAGGAAAACAAACAATTGAGAAATATGTCGGAAATGAATGCTCCCCAGTCAGGCTTATTCAGCTCAGAGGTTAAGAGTTTATCCTTGATAAACAAGGGCAAGGTACGGGATTTGTACCATGTTGATGATCAATATATGTTAATCGTGACCACGGACCGTATTTCGGCATTCGATGTCATACTACCTGATCCAATTCCAGAAAAAGGTGCTGTGCTTACGGTTGTTTCTGATTTCTGGCTCAACCGATTTAGCAGATTGGTGCCAAATCATCTCAGCAATATCAAATTGAAAGATATATTGCCGGATGACGACGAGCGTCGTCCATTTGAAGAGCGTGGCATCATAGTCAAAAAACTGAAACCCTTGCCTGTTGAAGCTATTGTTAGGGGTTACATAATCGGTTCTGGCTGGAAGGATTACCAGAAAACAGGAACACTGTGTGGTATTCAGCTTCCTACAGGTATGCAACAAGCGCAGCAACTTGCAGAACCTATTTTTACACCCTCAACTAAGGCTGAAATCGGTGAACACGATGAGAATATAGATTATGAACGCACAGTTGATCTAATTGGAAAGGAAATGGCTGACAGGGTTAGGGATTTGAGTATCGAGATTTATTCAGAGGCGGCCAATTATGCTAAAAAACGAGGGATTATTATCGCTGATACCAAATTTGAATTCGGTGTCGACAATGACAATGTTTTGTATTTGATTGACGAAGTGATTACGCCAGATTCATCAAGATTCTGGCCTGCCAATTCCTATCAGATAGGGACCAGCCCACCCAGCTTTGATAAACAATATGTCCGTGATTACCTAGAAACACTAGACTGGAATAAGACCGATCCTGGACCTCTTCTGCCTGAGGAGGTTATCAACAACACTGCGCAGAAGTACAAGGAAGCCAGAGATATTCTATTGTCATGATGAAATGGGCCATCATTGCGATCCTTATTTTAACAAATCAAATAAGCTATGCGCAGGAATATGTAGAAGAAGAGTGGATCCCTCCGTTACCCCCGACAATTAATAAGGCTTGCAGCAGCGAGGAGCTGTTCAGTGAACCGGTAGTGTCATATCAGATTTCAAAGATTTGTGGCATTACCGAGATCAAGCTAGTGGGTGAATATAAATATGGTGCAGAGTTGGTAAAATCTGAAGTCAAGCAACTGTCATCAGATGATGTCATTCGTCGTTTTGTGCGGGGCAATTTTGTTTATTTCAGAGAAGTGCGGGTTCAATTGAATAAGGCATTCGAGAAAGAGGCAACTCTTGTTTGTACGCTTGATATGATGGGCAAAAAAGTCATAGATGCCAAAATTACAAGAGAAAAGGGAATCGATAAAGGCACGGTATATGAGGAACCAGTAAAAATAGAAAATAACCAACTAACGGATCTTGGTATATATACCTATACTAGAAAGATTAATTATGTAACCAATACTTGTCCGAATAAAACCGTCCCGGTGGAGATGAAAAAATGAAAGTATTTCTATTGAGTTTTCTGTTAATTATCGTTACAGCTTGTGCGGATGAGACGCCAACTACGGGTGATCATGTCTGGCAAGAACAAACTGATACTATCTCTCAGGCTGAACAAGTAGAGGGCTTGCTTCAGGATGCAGCGAAACAGCAGGCTGAAGCAATTCAAGCGATAGATGATCAATAACTATCGGTCGTTATTATTCCCTTCGACTTTTTATAAACTGCTGTTGCTGATTAAGTAGCTTGTTCCATTGCTTCGGAATATTTTCCTAGGCAAGCCAGGCTGTTACATTTCTCACGATGCAATAGCGAATTTTGGGCATACTCTACATTACTTTTGTTTCCAGCCCAGGCTTTTAAGCAGGGCTCTTGCAAGGCGCGGCCATAGGAAAAACTGAGTGGCCAAGGTAAATCGCTGTAGCCAGCATTCATGGCGTTAAGATGTGCTGAGGCAAGCTCAGCACTCTGGCCACCGGAGAGGAACACGATTCCTGGTAACGCAGCAGGGACACACTCACGAAGGCATTTGACGGTTTTATCTGCAACTTCCTGGACGTCTGCTTGTTCCGGGCATAATTTACCAGATATCACCATATTGACCTTGAGTATAGTGTGTTCTATTACGACACGTTGGTCCTTGAGTTGCCTGAATAACGCCTGCAATGTTTGTTCGGTAACCTCGTAACATTTATCTATGGTGTTGTCAGCGTCCATTAACACCTCGGGTTCTACCATCGGCACAATACCAGCTTCTTGGCAAAGTGCTACATAACGGGCAAGTGCGTGGGCATTGGCTTCAATGCATCCAATGCTAGGAATGGAATTACCGATGGTGATGACCGCGCGCCATTTGGCAAACTTGGCACCAAGTTCGCGGTATTCACCGAGTCTGTCTCTCAAACCATCAAGCCCTTCTGTGATTTTCTCTCCAGTATGGCACGCCAGTTCCTTCGCGCCCTTGTCTACTTTAATGCCAGGCATGATACCTTGGTCGAGTAGCACTTTAGTAAACGGTGTACCGTCTAGTTTAGCCTGGCGTATCGTTTCATCGAATAGAATCATGCCGCTGATGAATTCATTGCTGCCTGGCGCTGTTATTAATAAGTCCCGGTAGGCGCGTCGATTATCTTCAGTCGACTGGACATTGATAGCCTTGAATCGTTTCTCGATGGTTGGATGGCTTTCATCTATAGCAAGTATGCCCTTGCCCGTTGCCACCATCGCCTTCGCTGTTTGTTCTAATTCAAGTGCAAATTCATTCATATCATGACTCCACTGGTTTAATAAATGTCGTGAAATTGTTTAATTGTCGATTTTAATAACTTTGTCGCCTGTGGGAAAGTTTTATGACTAGCTAGGTAGAAGCTGAGTTTCAGATTAGCCTATCAACATTCACGCTCTGTCGCGCACCATGCCAGCGCACATTCTTCCAGTATGGCAATGGCAGGTAAGGTTTTTCCTTCTAAGAATTCGAGGAAAGCCCCGCCGGCGGTAGTGATATAAGAGATTCTATCTGCAACATGGAATTTGGATATAGCAGACAGGGTATCTCCTCCTCCTGCAACCGAGAATGCCTGGCTGTCTGCAATAGCGTTGGCCACGACATTTGTTCCATTGCTAAATTCCTCAAATTCAAATACACCCAGAGGACCATTCCAAATAATAGTTGCAGTTTCATTCAGGATTTCGCTATATAGTTTCGCCGTTTCTGGCCCGATATCCATGATCAGATCATCATCCATTACACTGCCGATTGCTTTTGTTGTTCCGGTAGCATCTTCACTGAACGCCTTACCGCAGACGACATCGACTGGTAGCGGGATGGATTTTCCATTTTTCGCCGTATTCTTCATCAGTTTCGCTGCCTCATCGACAAGATCATTCTCGACTAGAGATTTACCAACGTTGTAACCAGCGGCTTTGATAAAGGTATTGGCAATACCACCACCGACGATTAAGTGATCTACCTTGTCTAGTAGGGATTTGAGCACACCTAACTTGCTTGACACCTTGGACCCACCAACAATTGCTGTCATTGGTTTGGCAGGCTGTTTAAAGGCCTTGGTCAGCGCCTCCATTTCATCAACTAATAGTAGTCCCGCGCATGCTGCCGGCGAGTATTTAGCAACGCCATGGGTAGATGCTTGTATCCGGTGTGCTGCTGAAAATGCGTCATTTACATATACATCGCACAGACGTGCCATTTTCCGAGCCAGCTTGTCATCATTGGATTTTTCGCCAGGCAAGAACCTGACATTTTCTAGCAGTATTACTTTTCGTTGTGCAGGGAAATCTTTGCCTTCTAGCCAATCAGTGCAGAACTCCACCTCTTTGCCCAATAATTCAGCCAGATAGTTAGCTACTGGGCGCAGACTTAATCCAGGTTCAAATTGACCTTCATTTGGTTGTCCCATATGGGACATCAGGATGACTATCCCCTCTGCCTTAAGGATTTTATTGATAGTCGGCAGGCTGGCTTTTATTCGGGAGTCGTCGGCGATCTCGCCATTCCGCATCGGCACATTAAAGTCTACCCTGACAAGGGCCCGTTTGCCGGCAAGATTGATGTCGTCAAGTGTTACAAACAGCTTACCAGCCATCGTACTCAACTTGCGTTCATTAAAGCTACCGTAGTGTCGAGCATGCGGTTGGAAAATCCCCATTCGTTGTCATACCAGGAAAAAACCTTAACCATTTTACTATTGATAACCTTAGTCAAGGTTGCATCATAGACTGATGATGCCAGATTATGATTGAAATCGATCGATACCAGAGGTAGATCATTGAATTCCAGAATACCCTTCATCGGCCCTTCTGCAGCTGCTCTGAATAAATCATGTATCTCATCTACGGTAGTGTCACGGCTTGCGATAAAACTTAAATCTACCACTGATACATTTATGGTGGGGACACGCATAGAGAACCCATCGAGTTTGCCATTCAGCTCAGGCATTACCAACCCTAGTGCTGAAGCCGCGCCAGTTTTGGTTGGTATCATGGACATGGTTGCTGAACGTGCACGGCGCAAATCAGAATGATAAACATCAGTCAATACCTGGTCATTGGTATATGAGTGGATTGTTGTCATGATACCGCTTTCTATCCCTATTCCATCGTGCAGTACCTTTGCTAGAGGCGCTAGGCAGTTTGTTGTGCAAGAAGCGTTGGATATCACCGTATGCTGGCTAGTCAACGTATCGTGGTTTACACCGTAAACAATAGTCGCATCTACATCCTTGCCACCTGGAGCTGAGATGATGACCTTTTTTGCTCCTCCGTTGATGTGTCCTGACGCCTTTTCTTTACTGGCAAAAAATCCAGTTGATTCAAGCACGACATCAACGCCGAGCTTGCCCCACGGCAGATTTTCTGGAACGCGTTCAGATAGTACTTGAATCTTATCACTGTTAACCACAATGAAATCGCCGTCGACTTCAACTGTCCCGGGAAATTTACCATGCGCTGTGTCATAACGAGTCAGGTGTGCGTTGGTTTCAGCGTCGCCTAAATCATTAATTGCAACAATTTGGATTTCATTTGTGCGGTTTGATTCATAAACAGCACGCAATATGTTACGGCCTATGCGCCCGTATCCGTTAATACCTACTTTTATTGCCATTCCATAAACTCCATTTGTCTATAGGGTTAGAATAAAATAAATCACAATATTGAATTTGTGATTTTTACTAAATTTTCAGCATTCATGCCAAAAAATTGATAGACGTCATTACCGGGTGCAGATTCACCAAAGCTAGATATACCCAGTACCTTGCCGTCGAGACCGACATACTTGACCCAGTAATCTGGAATGCCAGCTTCTATCGCTATGCGTTTGCGGCAATTCGTTGGTAGTACAGTATCTCGGTAGCTTTTATCTTGGGCGTCAAATATATCAGCACATGGCATGGATACCACCCGGATCTGGCGGCCAGCTTCATTCATTAGATTTGCAGCATCCATTGCAATGCCCACTTCTGACCCAGTGGCAATAATAACAGCATCTGGCATATCGCCGCCTTCTATAAGGTTATATCCTCCCTTACTAATCTGGGATATTTGTTCCCTTGTTCGAGAGGTATGTTTTAGTGTCTGCCTAGAAAACAACAAACAAGTTGGTCCAGTGCTTCTTTCTATCGCGGCTTGCCAAGCAACCGCAGTTTCCACGGTATCACAAGGCCGCCAGACTGACATGTTAGGTATGAGTCTAAGACTGGCTGCTTGCTCAACGGCCTGATGTGTCGGTCCATCCTCACCTAGGCCAATAGAATCATGGGTAAAGACGAAAATACTCCGTTGTTTCATCAATGCTGCCAAGCGTAGGGCATTGCGTGCGTAATCAGAAAATATTAGGAATGTGCTGCCATACGGAATAAAACCACAGTGCAGTGCGATGCCATTATTAATGGCACACATTGCGAATTCACGCACGCCATAGTAAATGTAATTACCTTCCGCCGAGCTCATGTTGTGCGTCTTTGAGCCTGACCAAAACGTAAGATTGGAACCTGTAAGGTCTGCCGAACCACCTATCAATTCGGGTAGTATAGGGCCATAACTATTTAAAGTGTTTTGCGATGCTTTGCGTGAGGCGATATTCTCTGCTTTATCTGTAGTTTCGTTTATGAATCCGGAAACAATGTCTTGCCAGTTGTCTGGTAATTTGCCGTGTATTCGGCGCTCGTATTCTTTTGCAAGCGTTGGATATTGTTTCTTGTAAAGATCGAATTTCTCTTCCCACTGCTGTTCCAGGTTGGCCCCTCTTCCCCGCGCATCCCATGCTTTATAGTACTCGTCGGGAATAATAAAGGGATCGTTCTCCCAGCCGATAGTCTTCCTGACTAGAGCGACTTCTTTATCACCAAGTGCTGCCCCGTGTGAGGATTCCTTGCCCTGTTTATTAGGTGAACCCCACCCGATAATAGTATTACAACAAATCAAACTGGGCTTATCCTTTACTGTGTGCGCTATTTCCAGTGCTTTTTTTATCGCTTCTGAGTCATGACCGTCGATATCGGTAATGACATGCCAACGATACGACTCGAATCGTTTAGGGATATTTTCAGTAAACCAGCCCACCACATCACCATCGATGGAAATGCCGTTGCTATCATAGATTGCGATCAATTTACCGAGTCCGAGCGTGCCTGCTAGTGATGCCGCTTCGTGTGATATCCCTTCCATCAAACAACCGTCGCCGACACTGACGTAGGTGCGATGGTTAACAATATCAAATTGTTCCTGGTTAAATTGTGCGGCTAACGTTCTTTCAGCTACGGCCATACCGACGGCATTCGCAAAACCTTGGCCGAGTGGGCCGGTGGTGGTTTCGATGCCTGGAGTGATACCGTGTTCAGGGTGGCCTGGTGTCTTTGAATGTAACTGTCTGAAGTTAATTATTTCCGTCATGGGTAGGTCGTACCCACTCAGGTGTAATAGCGAATACAACAACATCGAACCATGACCGTTCGACATTATAAACCTGTCACGATCGGGCCAATCGGGATTACCAGGATTATGTCGTAGGAAATCATTCCATAGTACTTCAGCGATATCCGCCATGCCCATTGGGGCACCGGGGTGTCCGGAATTTGCTTTTTGAACAGCGTCCATACTGATTGCACGGATGGCATTGGCAAGATCACGCCTTGTGGGCATAGAGGTCTCCAATTGATTGCAATATTTCTGCAATTATTACATGTTTATAAATGGTGGCTTGCCGAATACTTATGCACAGCGTTTCCAAGTGATGTCCAGGTTTACACTTTCAAATAAAACATTTTCGATTAAACGTCGGATACAGGGAGGTAGGTATTTTCTCTTAATACACGGATGGTATATTGTCGCTCAGGCTGTCTTTATGAGCAAGCGTATAGAATCATTGACGCCATTTTATCGAGCAGCCCATGCTCGCTACCTGCGCGTCAGGACCTTTGCCAGTTTTTGCAATCATAATCATGGCTTCAAATAACTCCCGTTTTGACCCCGGGATGGTTTTAGAGGGTGTGGTCTGATCCAATCTACCTCGGTACTGTAGTTGCAGATGGGCGTTATAACCGAAAAAATCGGGTGTACAAACCGCACCATAAGCTAGTGCAATCGCCTGAGTTTCATCGAATAAATAAGGAAAGGGATAGTCGAACTCCTCAGCAGCTTTTTTCATATTCTCGGGTGAATCCATGGGATAGCTGTTGATATCATTGGACATGATCGCCACGCTTTTGACCCCGTGGCCGAGCAGTTCCCGAGTGTCTCTGACTAGCAACTGCTGAATCGCCTGCACATAGGGGCAGTGATTACAGATGAACATAATGAGCGTGCCATTTTCTCCACGACTGTTTTCTAGAGACCAGGTTTTTCCATCAATACCTGGCAAACTGAAGTCCAGAGCTTGGTTGCTGCTGTCACAAATAGGGGTTGTTTTTAGTGCCATTGACAATTTTCCTCGTATAATTGCAATTTTATTGTTTGCATCGTTGCAGTTGTAAAATTCGATTTCATGGTTGTTAATTAATCATCTGCTTTATAGTATTAGGATAATTTAACAATTCCAAATAGTGATTCAAGGGTAAACTAATGCAAGAAAACTATCTTTTTACATCCGAATCGGTATCAGAAGGTCATCCTGATAAAATCGCAGACCAGATTTCCGATGCAGTACTTGATGCATTGATAAAGCAAGATCCGCTTTCACGCGTAGCTTGTGAAACCATGATCAATACAGGTATGGTGGTATTGTCTGGTGAAATCACTTCAAAAGCGGCAGTGGACTATGCTGAAGTGGCGCGCGATACCATCCGTGATATCGGCTATACCTCATCAGCCATGGGATTCGATGCCGATACTTGTACGGTACACGTGTCACTCGACAAGCAGTCAGTTGATATAGCTCAAGGTGTGAATGAAGGACAAGGCCTACATCTTGATCAAGGTGCTGGCGATCAAGGATTGATGTTTGGCTACGCCTGTAACGAGACTGATGTGTTAATGCCGTTCGCAATCACTTATGCGCATCGGTTAGTAAAAAGACAATCCGAGATCAGAAAGAGCGGCATCCTGGAATGGTTACGTCCGGATGCGAAGTCCCAGGTGACGGTTCTGTATGAGGATGGTAAACCGAAATCCATTGATACTATTGTCTTGTCCACCCAGCATGCACCAGATATTGCTCAAAAGGAATTGTCTGATGCCGTGATTGAGGAAATTATCAAACCGGTCATACCTACAAATATGATCAGTAAACAAACGCGTTTTTTAGTTAATCCGACCGGACGCTTTGTCATCGGCGGGCCTGAAGGTGATTGTGGGTTAACCGGGCGCAAAATCATTGTCGACACTTATGGTGGTTCTGCCCATCACGGAGGCGGTGCTTTTTCAGGCAAGGATCCTTCAAAAGTTGATCGATCCGCGGCTTATGCTGCTCGATATGTTGCTAAAAATATTGTAGCTGCTGGCTTGGCTGACGTATGTGAAGTGCAACTGGCCTATGCTATTGGCGTTGCTGAACCCGTAAGTCTAATGGTGAATACTTTCGGAACGCACAAAATTAATGAAAATAATATTGTCGCATTAATCCGTGAACATTTTGATTTAAGACCAAAGGCCATCATCCAGACATTAAACTTACTGCAACCTATATATCGGGCTAGTGCTGCCTATGGTCACTTCGGCAGGGAGGACGTGCAATTCCCATGGGATAAAACGGATAAGGCTGATGTTATAAGAGATGCAGCTGGATTAACAAACGCGGCCTGAAATTTCAAGACTGCTTTTATGGAAAAACTGATAGGGTCATACTATACTTGCCCACCTGTTCTGTAGTTCAAACTAACTTAACCTCTGCCCGAGGAGCGTTGCGACGGTACTAACCGCCAGGCTTGGGCAAGATGAAACGTATCAAACGGCGCTCGCTTAAATTGTTTAGAGGAGAACAAGATGAGCGATGCAAGCCATTCTGTATTTACCGACTACCACGTTGCCGATCAGTCCCTATCTGATTGGGGTCATAGGGAGATCCGTATCGCTGAGACCGAGATGCCAGGGTTAATGGCAATACGCAAGGAGTACGAAGGAAAAAAACCCTTGAAGGGAGCTCGTATTGCTGGCTCTATACACATGACCATCCAGACTGCCGTACTGATCGAAACCCTGATTGACCTTGGTTCTGAGGTCCGTTGGGCTTCTTGTAATATTTTTTCAACCCAGGACCATGCAGCGGCAGCCATCGCTGATCAGAGTATCTCGGTATTTGCATACAAGGGCGAATCGCTTGAGGAATACTGGCAATATACTCATCAAATTATGGAATGGCATGATGGTGGGACACCCAACATGATTCTTGATGATGGTGGTGATGCCACTCTACTCGTAATCCTAGGTTCAAAGGCGGAATCCGATCCGTCAGTCATCGCTAATCCTGGAAGTGAAGAGGAAAAATTCTTATTTGCAACGATTAAACAAAAACTGGCAACCACCCCAGGTTGGTATTCCAAAATTAAACAGAACATTAAAGGTGTGACTGAGGAAACAACGACTGGAGTTAACCGGCTTTATCAGATGAAGAAAAATGGCAGTCTCCCTTTTCCTGCAATCAACGTTAACGATTCAGTCACAAAATCAAAGTTTGATAATTTATATGGTTGTCGTGAATCGTTAGTTGACGGGATCAAGCGGGCAACCGACGTCATGATTGCTGGTAAGGTGGCGTTGGTACTCGGGTTTGGTGAT
This sequence comes from Gammaproteobacteria bacterium, assembly GCA_965226155.1. Classification (GTDB taxonomy): domain Bacteria; phylum Pseudomonadota; class Gammaproteobacteria; order Eutrophobiales; family Eutrophobiaceae. The sequence goes on along the minus strand of OZ245331.1, from coordinate 1,004,577 downwards.
GTGGGTAAGGGCTGCGCGCAATCATTACGAGGTTTGGGTTCCACAGTATGGGTGACTGAAATCGATCCTATCTGCGCACTGCAGGCGGCAATGGAAGGTTATCGTGTTGTTAGGATGGATGAAGTCTGCGACAAAGTGGATATCTTTGTAACCGCTACTGGAAATTTTAATGTCATTGCCCATGACCACATGGCTAAAATGAAGAATCAAGCTATAGTTTGTAATATCGGTCATTTCGATAATGAAATTGATGTGGCCAAATTGAGCGAATATAAATGGGAAGAAATTAAACCTCAGGTTGACCACGTCATTTTTCCAGACGGCAAACGGATTATTTTGTTGGCACAAGGGCGGTTGGTAAATTTGGGGTGTGCTACTGGCCATCCCAGTTTTGTGATGTCTAATTCCTTTACAAACCAAGTGTTGGCACAGATTGAATTGTTTACCCAGGAAGATAAATATCTGAATGATGTGTACGTGTTGCCCAAGCATCTTGATGAGAAAGTGGCGCATCTACATCTATCCAGGCTAGGTGCAAACCTAACCGAACTGACGGCCAAGCAAGCAGACTATATCGGAGTAGATGTAAAAGGACCGTTTAAGCCTGACCACTATAGATATTAGTCACAAGTCTTGTCTCGGTATGATTTAAAACAAAAATTCAAAGCTGAGCAATGATTGAATGACTTCACAACAATCACATAAGAAAAAATTCAGCTTCGAATTTTTTCCTCCCAGATCTCCTGAGGCAGAAGCGAAGTTAAAAGTTACCCAGCAGGAATTAGCCAAATTAAAGCCAGATTTTTTTTCTGTCACCTTTGGCGCTGGTGGCAGTATACGTGAGAAAACCTTTGAAACGGTATGTGCAGTCAGAGATGAAACCGGTATCGAGGCCGCCCCCCATATATCGTGTATCGGGTTGGCATTGGAAGAAATTAAGAATGTTATTAATACCTATCGGCAAAATGAATTCAGCCACATCGTAGCATTGCGTGGAGACAACCCTTCTAGTTCAACTGCTAAAGGGGCTTTAAATTATGCTAATGAGCTGATCGAGTTGATACGTAAGGAACAAGGGGACTATTTTTATATTGATGTAGCGTGCTATCCAGAGTTTCATCCTCAATCAAACAGCGCACACAAAGATCTGCGGAATTTTAAACGTAAGGTTGAGGCGGGCGCGAACAGTGCCATTACCCAATATTTCTATAATCCCTATTCCTATTTTAGATTTCTTGAAAGTTGCCAAAAATTAAATATTGATATATCCATCGTTCCGGGAATTATGCCCATCACCAATCGCGATCAATTGGTACGATTTTCGAATATGTGTGGGGCAGAAATCCCCTTATGGATACTGAAGCGGTTGCAGGATTTTGATGATGATCTCGACGGAATTCGACAGTTTGGTATAGATGTAACAACGGAATTATGCAGCGAATTACTGAATGGAGGTGCCCCTGGGTTACATATATATAGTATAAATAACTACGAATCAGCTGTGGCAATCTGGCGTAACCTAGGTAATAAAATCAGCTGAAATAGCAAAAAATCCTCGATGTCCAACTCATAATCCATATTTTTCAATAATTTACTGATACAGTACTTGTCGACTAAACGACAAGGATGTATTTTTATTTGTCTTATTTCCTTGGAAAGCAATAACAACTACAAATGGCAGTTTCAAATGACATCATTGCCGAGAAAAGGGAGATCTTGTTTATTGATGATGATCCCTTGATCGTTGAATCGCTATCGATCGTATTGCAGGAAGAGTTTGATGTTTTTTCCGCAGAAAGCCGCGATCAGACTAAAAATCTGATACAAAAGTTAGGTCATACGCCTTCTCTCGCACTTATCGACCTTGGTCTGCCGCCGTTCCCACATACACCGGATGAGGGTTTTAAATTGATTAATGAACTTCTAATCTTCAATCCGAATATCAAGATCTTGGTTTTATCTGGACAAAGTGATACGGCCAATATCCATCATGCTATGACATTGGGTGCTGTGGATTTTGTACCTAAACCTTGTGATATACCGTTGCTGAAATCACGATTGGATCATCAAAGTATGATGTTGGAGGCTGAGCATGCTCAAGGAGGTGGTGAAACGAGCGGTGAGAGCCTGTTGGGTGAAAGCCAAGCCATCAAGACCCTACATTCAGTTATTAATCAATTTGCAGATACACCGTATCCTGTATTGGTTGAAGGAGAGTCTGGCAGCGGTAAGGAACTCGTTGCAAAATTTATCCACGAAAAAAGTAATCGCGCTAGTGCTCCGTTTCTGACAATAAATTGTGCAGCGTTTTCAAAGGAATTGCTTGAGGCACAATTATTTGGCCATGCCAAAGGTGCCTTTACTGGGGCAACGAAAAGCCATAACGGATTTTTTGAAGATGCAGGTGAAGGTAGCTTAGTGTTAGATGAAATTGGGGAGTTACACCCAGATCTACAATCTAATCTGCTCAGGGTTCTTGAAAATGGCGAATATTATCGAGTCGGTGAGACGCAGGTCAGAAAATCTAACGCTAGGATCATCGCTGCAACTAACCGTGAATTGCGTGAGGAGATTCGAACAGGTCGGTTTAGACAGGATTTGTATCATAGGCTCAGTGTGCTGACTATAAAAACGCCACCGTTACGTGAGCGAGATAATGATAGTCTAATATTACTGGATCATTTCAAGAAAATGTACGCGATTAATAATCAGCCATTTGAATTGGATCAAGAGGCCCAGCAGTGTATACAAGAATATCCCTTCCCTGGGAATGTTAGGGAATTACGAAATATCGTCATCCGTTTGAGTGCAAAACATCCGGGTAAAACAGTGAGCCTGAAACAGTTTGAAGAGGAGCTTGAGTTAAGTATTCCCAGCTTTGCTAATGGGACGTCAGTCATAGATGACGAAAGTGTACAACAGGATTTGATAGATAAATCTTTTCGTCTTGAAGAGCGAATAAACGAATGGGAAAAAAAGTATATATCGGCTGCTCTTGAAATGACTGGTGGAAATTTGAGTAAGACTGCGAGGATACTCGGAGTTAATCGCACTACTCTTTACAGCCGTATTCAGAGACTATCGATAAAAAACACTGGTTAATCTATGTATTACGATTATTTCGGTCTGAATCAGCCTCCTTTTAGGATCACCCCAGATACTAATCTCTTTTACCCGGGTGGCGAAAGGGGTGCGATTCTTGATGCTTTGGTTTATGCCGTTATGAGTGGTGAGGGTATCGTCAAAGTGATAGGTGAGGTCGGCAGTGGTAAGACCATGCTATGCCGAATGCTCGAAAAAGAACTTCCCGAAACCGTAGAGGTTGTCTATCTCGCGAACCCGAGCCTCTCTCCAGAGAATACCCTTCATGCCATCGCCTTTGAATTGAAACTGGATATCGGACAGGATACCTCACGATTGCAAGTTATGAACAAGCTGCAGGATTATTTGCTGAAATGCCATGGAGAGAATCGCCAGGTAGTCGTATTTGTTGAAGAAGCGCAAAGTATGCCGGCAGCAACGTTAGAAGAAATCCGATTGCTGAGTAATCTTGAGACCAGTCAGAGTAAACTTCTGCAAATAATACTTTTTGGACAACCTGAGTTAGATGACAAAATTGCTTTGCCCGAAATTAGGCAGCTCAAGGAAAGGATCACCTACAGCTTTCTACTGCCACCTTTTAAGGCGGATGATATTCGCGAGTACATTAATACTCGGATTCGCGCATGTGGATACCGACCAGGCGATCTGTTTGAACGAGATGCATTAAAACAGATTGAGCACTATTCAGAAGGGTTATTGCGGTGGATAAATATTCTCGCTGACAAATCGTTGCTAGCCGCATAGGCTGATAATTGCTCTCGGGTGACCGGCAGCCATACTCGAAATGCAGCACGTGACAGTGAATTTCTGAATAGATCGATGTGGTTTAACAAACCCGCGCTCATCAGTATTGCGGTCAGTTTATTAGTCGTAATACTAACCATAATAATCATTGTTAGCTCCACCAGGCCTGGACAGTAGCAATCAGGAAATAATGTTGGTGAATCCGCATCCCAGCCTGAACATGTTGCCCCAGTTTCGGTGCCTGAACAAATTACCCCAGTCCAGCCTTTTTCAGTAGTAGAAAATTTGTCTGTTGAGGTCTTCGAAAATGAAGTTGAGTTAACAGATGAAGGTCAAGTAAAAGACAACACCGAGAGCGTATCTGCTGAAATTGTCGAATATGATGATAATGTTGATAGGATAGATAGTTATTTAGCGACTGATGCGGATATCCAAATTGTATCTGTGCCCCATGATGCTGATGAAATGACCACTCTCCGCCGGAAATCAGGTCATCGGATCGAGCCAAAAGCGCTTCAGCTGAGCAAAATAGCCCTGAAACCCAATTGCTGGGGATGTCTCCGGTCGTCCAGTTTCAGGATCTCGGGGAATCAGATCTGACACTCAATGAGAGCATAGACCTTCGACGTCAACTTAAAAATTTGCCCCCAGAAGCCGCTGATTTACAAGATTTGTCACTATATGAAGACATTTGTGAGCGATGTTGGTCTATAATCTATAGGCCCTTATTAGTAACTGAAAAACTATAAAATTTAATGGCTTGGATAGCCTATATTAGTACAATAATGGAGTAGGTATAGTTCTTGCCTTGTTTTAGATAAACTAAATCATTATGCGATACATTATATTGACATTATATATGCTGTGTATGTTGGGCGCTTGCGCACAAATACAGCCTGAACCCCTTGAGATCTCTTCTGGGCACATTTCCAGTGAAGCGGTGCCTTATGTAGACAATATCCCTGCTCTGATAGAACAAACTTCCCTACTACCGCAACCCAAACCAGCTGTCGAATTGGAAAAATATACCGTGGTAGTAAACGAGGTCCCGGTCAAAGAGATCTTGTTCGCCTTGGCCCGTGATGCGGTGATTAATGTCGATATTGATCCAGTAATTAATGGCGTCGTCACCATAAATGCCGTGGATCAGACTTTACCTCAAATACTGAACCGTATTGCAAGACAAGTTGCACTCCGCTATGAGTATGACGATGATAATCTGATTATCATGCCCGACACGGCATTTGTTCGTACTTATAGTGTCAATTATCTGAATTTATCAAGGGAGACGTCGGGCTCTGTCACTGTTTCTACCCAGATTGCCTCAGCCAGTTCAGGAGAAAGTGGCGGCGGTGGCGGTGGTGGGGGTAACACATCCACGACATCTATCACTTCAGAATCAAATTTCAATTTCTGGGATAATCTGCGACAAAGTATCGTATCTATAATCTCATCTGCCGGCGATCAGAGTGCTGATGCGGTTGTAGTCAATCCAGAAAGTGGAATTATCACTGTTCGTGCAACAACAATCGAACACGAACAAATACAGAATCTAATTGATCAGATTATTGAAAGTATTCAACGACAGGTATTGATACAGGCGACAGTTGTGGAAGTGGACTTGAGTGATCAATACCAGGCTGGTATCGATTGGTCAGCTATTAATGTAAGCGGTATCGGACTCAACATTACCTCAACCTTGTTAGGTGGTGCACCAGGTTCACTGGTGGGTCCGCCTATCACCAGTTCTTCGTTTGTTCTGGAATCCATTAACCAAAGTGCTGGAAACTCGCAAATCTCTATAGCAATAAGCTTGCTTTCCGAATTCGGAGATACCCGAGTATTAACGAGTCCGCAGATTATGGCATTGAATAACCACACAGCTGTGTTAAAGGTGGTGGAAAATTTTGTGCATTTTGAAGTCGAACAAGATATCGAACCTGGTACGGACTAGGTGGTACTGCAACGGTAGCGACAACAACCACCGCAAAAACGATACCTGTCGGTTTGGTCATGACAGTAACACCGCAGATCAGCGAAGATGAAAGCGTGATTTTTAATATCAGACCTACTATCTCTTCTGTGATTAGAACAGAACTCGACCCGAACCCAGCTCTGGTGTTGGTGCAAAATAGGATCCCAGTAGTACGAGTTCGAGAGATGGAATCGATATTAAAGGTAGACAATAATCAGATAGCTGTGCTTGGTGGACTCATGCAAGATACGCTTCGAAACCAAGATAAAAAGACCCCTTTTGTTTCCAATATCCCTCTTCTCGGAAACCTGTTTAAATCCCGGAATCAGGAATCATTAAAATCAGAGCTGGTCATTTTTTTGAGACCTATTGTAGTCAAGAATGCGAGTTTGGGTGGTGAACTAAAAAATTTCCGGGGCTTTCTTGATGCTGCCGGCAAGGGATCAGGTCTCACAGATAAGCAGGAGAAGTAATAATGAGCCTGTTGATAGATGCCTTAAAGAAGGCGGAGCAGGAAAAGAAAAAGGCTGCACAGAAATCAAAGGATAGTGAAGCCAGTGCACTTTCCGTAGGCGGTATTGATGGAGAAACGGATACGCTTACCGCTGAATCTGCAAAAAATATCACTTCTGAGCATAGTGTAACGCCCGCCGCTGACGAGAGCCATGCGCCTACACAGAGGAGTTTTCTCTCGAATCGTTAGATTTACAGCCGCAAGAAACGGCCTCTGTGGCACACACCACTGACCAAATAGATAGTTCAGCGCAAGTTGCGTCTCCTAATATTGACGAGACGCTGAGCATTACGGCTGGCAATCTTCAAGTGTAGCCATTACCTCCTGAAAATAAGGATGGTGATTCAACAATCATCGAGGAAATACCAACGCAGAAATTGGATGTAGTGCAGCCTGAGGCCAATCTTGATCCTGACCAGACATTTCATAATCTTGATATTGAGCAAACCTTTTCGTCCGAATTGTATGAGGATACGATCAAGGGCGAACCGTTTAAGGCAAATGAATTTGCACGATCCTATGACGAAATCCTTCCCGGGGTTCCGGCAGCACAACTGGCTAAGGATATCGGTACTGAAGATCAGCCTACACCGGTCGCAGCGGCAACGATTTTTACCGCAACCGGGACGGTAGTCAAAAGATAATCGAAATTCACATGGTTATTGGTTTCGATTACTGCCCTTTTGGTAAGTTCAGCCATGATTGTCTATTATTTTTCAACTACTTTCATATCCCGTGATATTACTTCCCCAGCAGTTGCTAGAGGTGTGGAATCTTCTCTCCCAAATATTGACCTCGACGTCCTGTCAGCGCAGCGCTTTTCAGAGGCTATTGGTAACATTGAAACGCAGTCAGAAAATACTGTCGAAGTTCTAGCCTCAGAAGATGTGACGACTACAGAAACATCGATTGAGAGTGACGGACAGACTGCAACGATGGATGAGTCTACGGAGATTGCATCAGCCTCAGACGAATTAGATCAGGATGCCGATTTAGATGCGGAACAGGATCAGATCGCAGACGTCTTGCCGACTGTTATTGAAGCGCCAGTATCACTAATAAAGATATCTCGGTCTAGAAAACCGGATCAGGACGGGTTGATCATCAACGAGGCATTCACCGCATATCAGGACGGTGATTTTAGTACGGCAAAAATAAAATACCTGCAGGCCTTTGAGAAGACGCTGGATAACAGAGACGTACTATTAGGTCTTGCCGCAATCGCAACTGTTGAGGGAGAAACTAACATTTCTATGGAATATTATTCAAGACTGATTAGGTTGAATCCACTGGACAATATCGCGCGAGCAGACTTATTGAACTATCAGTCTGATGCAGATTTATTGCAGAGTATCAGCACTATCAAAACTATGCTCCATAATAATCCGGAAGAATCCTCATTATTTTTCCCCTAGGTAATCTCTATGCATCACAATTGAAGTGGTCTGAAGCACAACAAGCATTTTTTGATGCATACCGTTATCAATCGACCAACCCAGACTATGCCCTTAACCTTGCGATCAGCCTAGATCGCGTCGGTAAGCCGAGACAGCAATTGATTATTATAATGTCGCGATAGAATTAGCTGAAAATAACAATGCCAGTTTTAATTTTACTACAGTGGCAAATCGGATAAGAACTTTAGAAACAAGGGATCAAAATTGACAGTGACCGGCCCACATGGCAAGCATATGCGTATCGGAGAAATTCTCGTCGAAAAGGGAGTTACAACTACCGATCAGATCAATATTGCTCTTACAGAGCAGAAAAAATCCAAGGTGCACCTAGGAAAAATCCTAGTCAGGCTCGGCTTTGCAACTGATGCCATCATCAGCGATGTCATCGGTGGTGTAATAGGTCGTGAAAGTGTCGATCTTGCTCATGCAGTAGCAGACAGTGAAGCAATCAGCATGATCCCTAAAGACATTGCAAGAAGATTAAAGGTAATACCGATTAACTTTAATAGCAGTGAAAAAGTCTTGACTATAGCCATGTCTGATATTTTCGACGTTGTTGCAATCGACCAGCTTAACGCACATCTTGCCGGAGTTGCCGAAGTTCAGCCTGTGCTCTCAGGTGAAGCTGAAATTGGAAAAGCGATAGATCAATTTTACGGGTTCGAGTTGTCGGTTGATGGAATTTTACGTGAGATTGAGACTGGTTAAATCGATTACCAGAGCTTAGATGCTGAGAGTGATGAGTATAGCCAACAGGTAGTACGTCTAGTTAATGCGTTATTGTCAGATGCTGTCAAACGCGGCGCCTCGGATGTTCATTTTGAACCTGAAGATGGATTCCTACGATTTCGATATAGGATAGATGGCGTGTTGCGTCAGATCCGGAGTTTGCATAAAGATTACTGGTCTGCAATCGCTGTTCGTTTGGAAGTTATGTCTGGGATGGATATTGCTGAAACACGTGCGCCCCAAGACGGGCGGATATCATTATCCCTTTCGGGCAGGCAGGTGGACTTTCGCGTATCGACCTTACCGACAGTTTATGGTGAAAATATCGTATTGCGCGTGCTAGATCGACAGAAAGGCATCATCTCGTTGGATGCACTCGGTCTAAAAGAAGAGGAACTGACAACCTTGAAGCTAATGGTAGCCAGACCGACAGGAATAATATTGGTAATGGGACCTACCGGCAGCGGCAAAACCACAAGTCTTTATTCGATACTTTCTTATCTGAATACTGAGTCAGTCAATATTATGACCTTGGAAGATCCGGTTGAATATCCTACAACGATGATCAGACAAACTTCAGCGAATGAAACATCTAGATTAGATTTTGCCAGTGGGATACGGTCTTTGATGCGCCAGGATCCTGACATAATCCTAGTAGGAGAAATTCGTGACGAAGATACTGCCACTATGGCACTGAGGGCAGCCATGACAGGCCATCAAGTATTCTCGACACTACATACCAATTCAGCATTAGGTGCCATCCCAAGGTTATTAGATATAGGGATCAAGCCTGATATCCTTGCAGGTAATATCATAGGCATTATTGCCCAGCGTCTGCTTCGGAAATTATGTAAAAATGCAAGGAGGACTACCGAATGGAAGACTTGGAAAGAAACCTTTTGGGATTGAAGGCAACTGACAGAGAACAAGTAATATACCGCGCAAAAGGTTGTCAAACCTGTGAAAATCAAGGATATAAAGGCAGAATTTCGCTAATGGAAGTTTTGAAATTTGATGCAGATATGGACGAACTGTTGGCAAGAAATGGCACACCAAAAGAGTTGCTGCGCATGGCCCTGTCAAAGGGATTTAAACAACTTGCAGATGTTGGCGCAACGCGGGTTCTAGACGGTTCTACCAGTCTGGAAGAGATATCTCGGGTGGTTGATCTGACAAGTAGATTAAAAAATTTTTAGAGATATGGAATTTTATCAATATAAGGCAATAGATGATCTCGGCAGGGTCCGTATCGGCCGTGCAGATGCATCTAATGTTGCAGACTTGGAAATGCGATTGCACAAAATGGGTTACGAACTCATCAATTGCAAGGAACTTAAGGCGTCTAAACAGAATACTACTGGACGAGGTGTTAAGCGTCGAGATCTGATTCTGTTCTGCTTTCACTTGTAGCAAACTACCCGTGCTGGAGTCCCCATATTAGAAAGTCTTGAGGATATACGTGATAGTACAGACAACCCTGGATTGAAAGATGTAATTAGCGCGATGTATGAATCTATAGAGGGCGGTAAAACTCTATCACAGGCCATGCATGATTACCCGGGAGTCTTTACAAATGTATTTTGCAATCTGGTTAAGGCAGGTGAACAGACGGGTGAGATAAATGTCATTTTTAATAGGTTGGGTGAAAACCTGAAATGGCAGGACGAGCTTGCGTCACAAACCAAAAAACTTTTGCTTTACCCTGCTTTTGTTGGCTCGGTTGTTTTGGCAGTTTTGTTTTTCCTTATGACTTATCTAGTTCCGGAATTGCTGTCTTTTATTAAGACGATGGGCGAAGAAATTCCCATTCAAACTAGAATCTTGATCGCAACATCTGATGTGTTTGTAAATTTCTGGTATGTCATGATTTTAATTCCTGTTTTTATCATCGTAGGCATTTCAGTTGGAGTGCGAGTGAGCGACAAATTCAAACTGAATGTCGATAAATTAGTTTTGAAAATTCCAGTTATTGGTCCGATCTTAGAGAAATTAATACTTGCACGTTTGTCAGGTTTTTTGCCATGATGTATTCGTCTGGTATTACCATAATAGATTGTATCCGTACTGGCGAAAGTATCGCAGGAAACAAGTCCATGGAAATGGCCATGCGTGCTGTCGGCCAACAGATTGCAGATGGTCAAACTTTGAGTGACAGCTTTCAGGAGACAAAACTATTCCCTCCATTGGTATTGAGGATGATTAGAGTTGGTGAAACTACCGGAGCCTTGGAGGAATCTCTTGAAAATGTATCTTATTTCTATACGCGTGATGTTAAGGAGTCTATCGAAAGGCTGCAAACGATGATTGAGCCAGCAATGACAGTTATCTTAGGTGTAATAGTAGGTTGGGTGATGTTTTCAATTTTAGGTCCAATTTATGATCTCATATCTAACATCAAAATTTAATATAAATAACAGTCGGGTACTTTTCGTTAGTGCCCACAAGGCTTCAATTTATCATTGGCATAAAGGTGATGTCGGAAGTTAATATTTGTTTGATGCGAATAAAGAGGGATACGAATATTTTGACAGATATTTGAGTGAAACACTGAAATTGCCGATTTACCTGCCAGTAGATGTCTTCGAAGAAGAGTTTAAGCACGATACTATCCCTCACCTGTTCGGCGCTGATCGTGTCTCGACTATAGAGAGAAAGAAATCACGTTTGTTTCGGGATACGCCCTATTTTTATTCAAAGATCCTAGGTAGAAATAAGAAGGCCGTCGTGATGACCAAATTTTGCTAACTGCGATCACCAACGATGCGATTCTTAAACCGTGGATAGAATTGATAGAGAATCATAAGGCACCATTGGCTTGGATTTACTCCGTATCCTTGCTTACAGAAGTACTTGCGAGTGTATTACCGGATACATCGGCGCATATGCTAATTGTCAGTCTCCAAAGCATTAGTGGGCTTAGGCAGACTTATATTCAGAACAATCAGTTACGCATAAGCAGATTAGTCCCAATGCTACGCTACGGCACAGCCCGCTATGCACCTCACATCAGAGAAGAAGTTGATAAAGTTCGTCGATCCCTGAACAGTTTGAGGTTGGCTACGCCTGAAGAGAAGTTGCATCCCTATTTTATGCTAAATGAGGAAGAATTAAACGAGCTCAAAAATGAGTATCAAGATCAGAGTACGATCAATTTCCATTTTTTTGATATAAACGAGCTATTGCAGAAATCCGGCTCTGCTCGGAAAATTTCTTCACCTTTTAGTGATTTATTTTTTGTATATCAATTACTGAAGAAAAGGCCGTCAAATTATTATGCGACCTCAACTGAACGACGTTACTTTACCTTTAGGAATATGCGAATTGTCATGTTGGTCTCAAGTGCGATACTGATGATCAGCAGTCTTATCTGGGGTGGATATAATTTCATGGGTGGGTTGGATCATAAACAGAATGTAATTCAGGCGGAGACTAAATCGAAGTTTTACAACACAAGATACCAGATTGCTAGGGAAGGTTTGCCTGAGGTACCTGTTGAACCTGCAGGATTGAAAGTGGCGGTTGAGTTGCATGATAATCTGTCAAATTATAAATCAACACCACTTCAAACAATAAGGCTGGTTAGTCTGGGTCTGAACAAATTTCCTACCATCAAGCTCAATAATTTTCGATGGGCTGCGAGTATTGATCCCAATCTGAAAGTTGGATCGTCCCGGTCGGCGGTGAATCAAGGGGTGGTTGGTTTTAGTAACGTTAACTCTGATGATCTTGGGTACTTGTATTATCAGATTGCAAATATTGATTGTGATGTTGCACATTTCGATGGTAATTATAGGCAAGCAATTTCATTAATAAACGAATTTGCCGAGATATTACGGGAAAAGGGAAATGTACATGATGTGAGTATCCTTACATTTCCATTGGATGTCAGATCTACATCAATAATGCAGGGAAATACAGAGTCAAAACAGAGAGATGCAAAATTTTCTATCAGGTTAGTTCTAGGAATAAGAGCATGAAGAATGAAGATATAGACTGGAAAGTACTGAGAGGGTCGATAATTACCTTTATCCTTTGTATCAGTCTGAGTGGAGGCTTAATATTCGGCAGTTTATATTTTGAAAAACAAATGCAACTTCAGTTTAATCGTGCAAATGCTGAGTTCAGATCTATTAGTAGCCGTTACCTAGCAATTGATGAGGAAGAAAAGGCTATCAAGAACTTCCTTCCGCGATTCATTTCTTTATATGGAAATGGCGTGATAGGAAATGAGCAGCGTCTTAACTGGATAGAAGTACTAAGAAATTCCGGAAATGAGTTTCATTTGTCATCGCTCGGATACCATATTGATTCGCAGAGTGCTTATACTCCCGCCTTTCCGGTAGTTTTGGGTAGCTACAGGTTGTATAGCAGTAAAATGCTATTGAACATGCAATTATTGCATGTAGGTGATTTTCTGAAAATATTCGATTCACTCGACAAAAATGCAAAAGGAATTTACAGTTTGACGTCCTGCCAGCTTAGCTCCGGTGTAGATAAAATTGAGAACAACCCTGATGCAGCCAATGTAATCGTCCAGTGCGAAATGCAATGGTATGCGATTAGGTTGGCAGACGGGAAAACTATCAAGGTATAAATTTAATAATGTACAAGTCTACAATATTTTTTACATTAGTTTTATTAGCTTATTGCAACATAGTCTTTGCCCAGGATGAATTCGGTCGTTTTTTTACGACGCCAAGGGAACGCAGTCAGCTTAATGAATTGCGAGACAAAAAGTTGCGGAATGATTTCACACCTGATATCAGCGATACCAAAATATTATATGAACAGGCTCCGGAAGCTGAAACAAGTCCGGTTGAAGGCATAATATTAAATGGGTTGGTCTATAGGACCGATGGAAAAAATACTGCCTGGATAAACCAGAACAGCACCAATGTAGGAAGCATACAAACACAGTTTACAAATATAGATGAAAAAAGTATTTCGTCGGACAAAGTAAAAATACAGTTGGATACGCAGACGGAAATTCAACTGAAAGTCGGGCAGCGATATGACGTGATATCGAATGAGATGCATGACATCACGGAAGACGCTGTACAGGCAGCAGAATAGGTCTTTCTGGTGAACGATCTTCAGTTAAGATAATGTATCTACCCAAGTTTTCGATGTCGTTGGTTTCTATCAGATTACGTTCGCAATCAGGCGCAGCATTGCTGGTCTTCCTGTTGCTAATAGTAGTGTCTGCATCGACCCTGCTGATAACCAAATTGAATGCATCAATCAAACATAGTCCGTACAATCCACAGATAAGTCTGTCATTGAACGAAGCGAAAGAGGCGTTGATATCATGGGCCGTCAATCATCCCTTTAATCCGGGAACATTACCCATGCCAGATCGAAATGGAGATGGGGATTATGACGGAGACGGTGACTGCTTTAACGGTGGGCCCATCGGTAATAACCTATTGCTCGGGCGGTTGCCATGGCGGGATTACCCTGGTCCGTGCAAGGATGCTGCTTCATTATTCGGATTAAGGATTTATCCGGGGATCACCACCGACCTCGACACGGATAAGTTTGGCAGGGTTTTGTGGTATGCAGTTTCCGTAAATCTGGTATACGAAACCTCAGCTTATCCTTTTATTTCACCTGCACTCGTCAATAAACCTACAGGTTGGATTACCCTCCGCGATGTTAACGGAAATGTCATCTCCAATCGGGTTGCCTTCGTAGTATTGGCACCAGGGCCTGCCCTGTCTCCTTATGCGAATTGTGATGCTTTGGTCTATGCAGGACAAGACAGGAGCGGAGCAGCACCGGCCGCAGCCAACTATCTTGACAGTGTAACAATTGGTGGAACGACCTACAGTAATTCAGATGCCGATCAGGATTTTATTATCTATACGAATTCAAATTTAACTACTGGGGGTTCGACACTGGAAAAATGTGACGTCTTCAATGATCAATTAGTGTACGTCACGATTGATGATCTTATAGATGCGGTGAGCAAACGTGTTTTAAATGAAACTACAAATTTTTTAAGTCAGTACCATAATACTTATGGTGTCTTGCCTTGGCTCAGTCCTTATGCTGATCCGAAAATCATCACGCCTGTAATAAAAGGCGAAGCTGACGTTGGCGCTACAATGACGACACTTGTTGATAGCGCTATGGATTTTATTCTAGCGGGCATTGCGGTTGGTGATCAAGTCCATAATTATTCAGATGGCTCTATTGGTCTTGTAAACAGCGTAGGAATCCCTAACAAGCAGACTTTGACGGTTACTGCCCTTGTTGCGGGTACTAACAATGATTTTGGTGTTAACGATGAAGACTACATATCATCCCAATCCGCAGCTTATCCCACGCTCTATCTCAGTGGGACATCTACCAGCAATAGCAGTGGACTAATACTTGAAGATACCACGAAGGATTTTGTGCAGTTGGGCGTATTGCCCGGTGATATTGTTGAAAACACCACGGATGGTTCTATCGGTGTCATTGCTGATGTTACAACCAACACTATTACTGTGAATACGTTGACCGGTGGAACTGAGAATGATTTTGACGATGTCGAAGGCTATCAAATAAACAGCCATCTCGGAGTAGCTACTGCAGGTAGTGTTGGCAATTTGTTGGAAGATACTACTAGAGATTTTATATCATTAGGTGTTATTGTCGGTGATCTAATCAGAAATGTTAGCGATGGTTCCTTTGGTCGAGTAAGTGCAGTCCCTAGTGCGACAACGCTTACCGTGGATAAGCTGGACCTAGGCACAGACGATGACTTCGACGTAACTGATGCATACATTATATCTCGATTCAATGCGGTATCGGGTACAGCGGATGGGCACCTGGCTTATCATCAGCAAGGTGAATGGTTCCAAACGGCCTTTAATATCGATTGGGGCTTGCAGCAAGCTAATGGTGTGACATTACTACCTCACCGGGACTTGATGCGACGTACAGCGCTGAAGTGCAACAGGATGTCCAAACATCTGCGGCCACTTTTAGTATAGCCGAGACTGACGGTGCCTGTGCCTGGTCAGAGGAAGACATTGCAGAGTGTTACGGTATTGTGGATATCAGTATCGCGCCGGTTTCTGGCTTAGTAACTACCGGTGTAGGCTATCCGGGTACCGATACCTTTACCGATACTACTCAGGATTTTATTAATGACGGCGTTAAGCGCGGTGATGTAATCGAGAACATGAATGATGAAACGACGCTTATAACCAGAACCGCGGGCGCGGCTAGCAGCGGGGCAACCTTGTCCGATATTGGCGCAAACTTTACCGGTTACGATCCTGCCGGGGCGTATGAGTTATTGGTTTTGAATAATACTACGGGGGTTCAGGGTACAGTAATTGAAATTATTGATAACGATACCTTGGTAGCAGAAGATTACCCTGGTGGATCTGCCATCAGCTTTGTAAACGGGGATAATTATTCATTAATGGAAGGCGATTATATGGTGGTAACGACTGTAGTCAGCAGTGACACCATAACAGTAGCTTTGTTTCGACCATCGACGGTAGCTGGCCCTGATTTAGATGCCGGCGAGTATTACCGGATAAAAACTGCATCGAAGGTGCTGTCGGGCAACGCTGATAATACCGATGTCACACCACCGATCGTGATTAATGATGCTACCGCAGATTTTATTACTGAAGGTGTTGAAGTGGGTGATATTGTTGAAAACGTTACGACAGGCGAATTCGGTGTGATAGACGGTGTCATTGCAACCGCGATCAGGACACCGAACTTTTACGGCGTTGCTAACACTATACCTGCTGGTGATTCTTATACGATATATCATGGTCATGTGAGCCGTAGGGAGTATCAATTCCGGACAGGATTCCGAGGAACTAACAACGCGGTTTATGCGGATATAGATGGTGTCAGAAAGCGGGATCTATGTATTGGTTACGAGGCAACTTGTGCGAGCCCTATGGGCATGAATCCACCTGCTGTATCTAATAAATGGGACAGCTTCGTCCCCACTGTAGAAATCATTGACTATGGAAAAGATGGTGATGAAGTCTCAACAACCACTGCAACCATTCCAAGCACTGGTAACCCTAAGGGCAGAATACGTATTAGCAGCATCGACTATAATTTACATTCGCTCGCACTTGATGCGAATAGTGATGGAGATTATGACGATGCAAATGATATTAAGCCTGATATTCCAGAATGGTTTGTACGAAACAAATGGTATCAATATGTTTACGTAGCCTATAGTAATGGTGAAATCCCGGGGGCGACTCCAATTTGTACAGCCGAGGTAGACTGCCTCGAATTAACAGTGAATACTTCGATAAGAAATAATATTCGTGCACTTGTGATGATTACTGGCGAGGAAGTCCTGGCTCAAGATTGGTCTAATGGTCAACTGAGTGACTATTTTGATCTTGCGGAAAATAGGGATGCTGATAGAGATTTTACAAGGTTGGCTGAGTCAGCCAATTTTAATGACAAGATTCGAATTGCAGTTAGCTGTCCTGCTCCAAACGCAAATAATCTATGTTGGGCAAATTGAACGTCATTCGCGGTTTTACCTTGGTCGAGCTAGCAATGGTGTTGTTCATTGTAAGCTTGTTACTCGGTAGCTTATTGGTGCCTCTGTCGACAAAGTTAGAACAGGCGAACCGTGACGCGACAATTGAGATACAGGATGAGATCAAGGAAGCCTTGTTGGGCTTTGCCGTCGTTAATGGCAGATTGCCCTGTCCCGATTGTTCCGATGCTAATGTGGGTGGTGCAGCTGGATGCCCTCTTGTTGTCGCTACAAACCTCAATGACGGAACCGCAGATTGGCTCGTCGTCGGCGCCCCTGGTACAGAGACCTGCGCTACATCAATCGGTAACCTACCTTGGGTTGACTTGCAGGTTCCTGAAAACGATGCTTGGGGTCGGCATTTTACCTATATGGTAACAGCGGAATTTTCAAGAGAATCTCAGGACGGCGCCCCTGTCCCTTGCGGGACCGCGGCGATCGGTGTCTCTTTCGAATTATGTTCAACTGGCGACATTCAAATTTTTAACACTTATGCTAACCCCTACGTCGGATCAGCAACGGTGGCTACGAATGTTCCTGCGATCATTATATCACATGGTGCCGATACTTATGACCCTGTCCAGACAAATCAACAAGTAGAAAATTATGAACGTAAACCGGAAAATCCAGATACTGGGGCAGACATTTTGAATCCGGCATATGTCCCTGCTAATTTTACTAATAATACATTTATCTATACCGATTATTCTAAAGATACCAGCCTCACACCCTCTACCCAGTTCGACGAGCTGGTCATGTAGATATCTCCTAACGTGCTGTTTAATAGGATGGTTGTAGTAGGGAAGCTACCCTAATTTAGATTTTACTTGCTAGAATAAGGTTATCTGGTGAGAGCTATTCTGGTTCTGGAGTTCAAAGCACACATTACCGTCTAAGTTGTTTTTCAAAGCTAACGTATAACCTTGAGATTCTGCCTGTTTGGCTGCTTGATACAAACCGATTCCAAGACCACTGTTAGATTGCAATGGTTCCTTCAGTATCTGTTTTACCTTTTCAGCTGGAATAGCCTTACCGCTATCAGATATGGTGAGGACAATATTCCGAGTATCGCTGAATAGGCTGATTCTGATGCTAATACCCTTTTCGATCTGGATTTTCCCCCGGATGTTCTCCAATAGGTTATCAACCACACTATCAAATAGTTCGACAGGAATGATTGGATCGCCTGACAGAACTTCTTGCCAGGAAATATTTTCCAGGTTTGTTCTGGTCTTTAGATCAGACCACCAGTCTTTTAAATAAATCGATTCCTGATTTTTGTTATTCGGAGCTTGTAATTTGTCGAGTGCCAGTTTTAATCGTTGAGTGAGCATCGGTAACTGGCGCTTTAATAATTGTTGTGATACAAGGAAATTGTCCTGGTCACTGTTGTGAACAACGACACTGGTAACGGCCTGTAATGATTGGAGCAGATTCTTGATATCATGGGTTACCCTTGCCCCAGTTTCATATATGGCCTGCAAGTGTGTCTGTTGGGTATGTTCCCTCTCTTGTAATTTGGCAACATAGAAATTGTTAATCAGTTGCACAAGTAATTTGCAATGAAAATACAACGCACCGCTAACCGAAGTATGGCTGTATATCGTTACCGTTAAATCGTCTGTGATGATATCCGTTTTAATTTTTGTTTTGACACCGGTGATCTCACTCGTTTCCTGTGAATTCCATTCAACACCTGATATCCAAGGCAGTAACACGAGTTCATCCATAGTCGATTTGAGGAATTCATCAGGTAAAGATTTTTGTCTGAATAAAATCGATAATTCAGAAAGCCAAGCTTCGAAAGGCGTACCGATATTCAACATGGATCGCAGCCAAAGTTGCGGTAATCCACTAAAGCCTGTTCTAGGTGTCAGCAACCAGCTAATAACTAGTAGAAAGATACTAATGGCAATTAGGGATTGGAGCATGGCCACTAGGTAGTCAGTCTGCGTCTGGTACATGGTAAGCAAAGTGCCTGTGACCAAAAGGCTGATTAGCGTGGAAATAGATATAGCGTGGATGAAATCAACAGATTGTAGTTTCTTTTCATCTTTGCTTACCGGAAGCACAAGCGCGATGAGAGGTAATATAGGTAATAGGATCTCAAAAAGATTGATCGTGGTAGAGGACAACCCGATATTAAATAGCATGGTCGTGCATCGGATTAGCAGTTCGGAGACAAGAAATATCAGCACCAGCATGTAAATAATGCGCTCCTGACTGTTAACAATGATTCTGCCTCCACTGATGCCAATCAACAAAATTACCCAAGCGAACAGTAACAACCAGTTCATAGCAATAATAAACGTGTAGGTTAGAAGGAATAGAAAAAATATATCTAACAAACGAAGTTTCTCATCCTTATGCCACAGCGGTTGCCAGATCAGGAAAAAACCGAGATGTATGAGTAATAACGCGCGTGATAGCGGGCTGACAAAATCCACCCACATCGAAAAATGCAGCAGTTCTAGCATAAATACCAGAACCAGTGGTTCAGGCAGTTGTCTGATTTTCAGTAGTAGCGTATTCATTAAATAAAATATTAAAACGTGGCTTATATTACATTATCATGTAGGCAAATGGTTAATCGTGAGAATATGGTTGATAAAATCAAAATAATTGCCTATTACACCTTTGTCGAGGGACTAAGAAACAGGTTGTTCGCATTAACAGTGGTTGGGTTGGTTTGTCTGCTAGGAATTGCCGAGTTTGTTGGTGAACTGGCCATCACCGAAACTCGAGGGATACAGGTTGTGCTAATCGCATCCATGGCAAGGTGGTTTATCATATTAACATCAGCGTTATTTGTGATTACAAGTATGGTACGGGAATTCAATGACAAAGGCTTTGAATTGATCCTATCTTTGCCAGTGTCGAAAATCAGTTTTTACTTTGGGAAATTTCTTGGATTTTTGTCTATCTCTCTCGTAATCTCTATTGCAGTGGGCATCCTCTTATTTATTTATACCGAATCACAATACTTGATGATATGGCTTGCCTCATTAATCTGTGAGTTAACAATCATAATTGCCATGAGTATGCTATGTCTGTTTACGTTTAGTAATATCACTGTTTCATTCGTCGTCGTAACTTCATTCTACCTATTATCAAGAAGCATTGAATCCATCCGGTTAGTCAGTATGAGTCCTATCCTGGAATCATATGATTTCACGCAGCAATTTATGAACGGGTTGCTAGCATCAATTGCTTATGTCTTGCCTGATCTCGATAAGTTCACTAACAGTGAGTGGTTAATCTATGGCCAGACTGCAGGAGCTATATATTTTGTTATTTTGCAGACAGTGATATATCTGTTGCTGCTGATATCGGCTGGGCTATTTGATTTGTGCCGCAAGAACTTGTAGTAATCAGTAAACATGATTACGCGTCTTATAAAAAATGCAGCAACGAGGGAAAGAGCCCTTACCTCTGTCCCCAAATCTGTCTTAACCTGCCTGTGCCTAGGGTTGGCTTTCCAGATACTGTTGCATGCTACTAGGCCAGCTACTCTTGCGTTTGCGGTAGACCTCCCCGCGCCTGTAACCGGCCACTATTTACAAATCGCCGGATTTGGCGAACCGATTACTTTGTCAAAGATAGCAATGCTCTGGCTTCAGGCCTTCGATAACCAACCCGGTATTAGTGTGCCCTTTGACAGCCTAAATTATGATAATGTCATTGGTTGGTTGGATAATATTTTATTACTCGATCCTCGCGGTCATTATCCATTGTTGTCAGCAGCACGAATATACTCTGAGGTGCCGAATGATGATAAAAAACGGGCCATGCTCGATTTTGTACATAAAAAATTCATACAAAGACCTGATGAGCGATGGGTATGGATGGCGCACACAGTGTATGTTGCCAAGCATAAATTGCACGATCTCGACCTTGCTCTTCAATATGCAAGTGAGCTGAGGTCTTCCACTTCAGCGGATAAAGTCCCTGGTTGGGCAAGGCAGATGGAGTTATTTGTGTTGGAGGAGTTGGGGGAGATAGAAGCAGCACAGATTATACTAGGGGGATTGATAGAAAGTGGAGGAATTACAGACCAACACGAAATTGAATTCCTAATGTCCCGCCTTAAATGAGTGGGATACGGCTGAAAAAGTGAAGAAATATGAATTAGTGACTGCTTACTCCAGTATCTAGAATGTTAAGTATGGCAGGGTACTATCCATCATCCTCGTAGCTATCTCGTAATTCTGTAAAAATACCCCGCGCTTTTCCATAATCAGAATGCAGGTAATATTCAATACCTTCCTGGTGTAGTTTAATTTTTGTTCTCAAATCGTCAGTCAATTCCGACTTTCTGCATATCGGCTGATAGATCTTTGTTAGGTTGTGTTTACCCTTAACTTGGACGATGTCTATGGAACGGAATATAAAATTGGGACATTCCGCCATGGTGGATTCACTAACGAGTGTTGGGACTTGATATTTTCTTGTTAAGGTTTCAACCCTAGAGGCAATGTTGACGGCATCACCTATTACTGTATAGGCCACCCTGTATTTTGAACCCATGTTGCCGACATTCATCATCCCAGTGTTAATACCTA
This sequence comes from Gammaproteobacteria bacterium, assembly GCA_965226155.1. Lineage (GTDB taxonomy): Bacteria > Pseudomonadota > Gammaproteobacteria > Eutrophobiales > Eutrophobiaceae. The sequence goes on along the minus strand of OZ245331.1, from coordinate 982,973 downwards.
TACCCATAGCTGGTCCGGGCCAGCCTCGACGAGTAAAACTCTCAGACAATAGTTGAATTTTCTTATGCATATCGAAGGATGCCGATACCGCACGTTGTGCATGGTCTAGTTGTTGTAGTGGCGCACCCCAGAATGCCATTATTGAATCGCCGATATATTTGTCGATAGTTGCACCGTGGCGATATAGTATTTCAGTCAGAGAAACGAAATATTCATTCAGTAACTTGGTTAGTTGTTTCGGATTTAATTGTTCTGCCACATTGGAAAATCTCCATAGGTCACAGAAAAAAACGGCAAGAATCTTAGATTCACCATCCATATCTAGTTTGCCCTGTTGACTGCTTAGCTCTGTGACGATTTCAGGTGGTACGAACTGGCCGAAGAGATTAATAATTTTTTGTTCTGAGTGGGTTTGGATAAAATAAACAATTAAGGCATTAGTTGAGTAGAGTATTAAAATAATTAACAAACTATATTCCATAGGCAGTAACAACTGGCTACTAGTACTTATACTTAAATAGAGATGCAAGGTTGCTACTAAGATGGTAGCCAAAGAGGCGTAGATAGGTGCAAGAATGGGAAGTAAGATAGACAGGATAATGCCAGTCATTAAAACTAAAAAAATATTTGCAGATAGGATATTGGTCGGGTTGGAAAAAGCTGTGATGCAATCGATACGAGTGTCCGCAGGTTGATATTAAAGGTATTGCCTGATTTAATATGAAAATCGAGTGCACCAATACCATTTAAAAAGAAAAACACGAAGACAGTAAACAGGATGGCGATTTGGATCTTATTCTGCAGTAACTTATCGCGCATCGGGAGGATGTTCTGATTCATTAGCAGCGCATGCCGCTTGTTGTCCCATATTTGTTATCGTTTTTTTAATAGTTCAGTATAACAGTCAGCTACGGTATGAAAAACTTTTGAAGGTATTGGGTCAGTTTCTGTTGAATGACTGAAATATCTTGGTTAGAGAGAGAATTCTTGGGATTGAACGAATAACATGTTGTAAATTCGACAGTTTCGACGAAAAATCATCAATTTTAGTTACGATTATTTATAGTCAATTTTAATATAATCCTTATAAATCAATAAGATATAATCTTGGCATGATAATTGCATTTGATAGTTTAGTCGCAATAATTCATGTAATTTATTTAGGAGTTGGATATGAACATAAATAGAAAACAATCGGGTTTTACCTTGGTGGAAATAGCCATCGTACTGGTCGTCATCGGTCTGTTGCTGGGTGGGATCCTCAAGGGTCAACAACTGATTAACAGTGCGCGGGTTAGGAATCTGGCAGATCAAAATTCCGGTGTCCAGGCGGCCTATTACGGTTTTATCGACCGGTTCCGTAACCTGCCGGGTGATATGGTACCTGCTAACGCCTGTACTGCAGTTGGTGCAGCGGTCGATCCTCTGTGTGGTGGTATACCTGTGATAGGTGGGAACGGTGATGGTCGTATAACTACTGTAGCGGAGGCCGGCGCGGTGTGGTCACATATGTCGGTTGCCGGCTTTTTGACTGGAACTTTCTCAGGTGCTACGCTTGCAGCTGCAAATTACCAGACTGGTGTAGCAAATGGAGCGGTTCCTCCGAATGCGTTCCAAGGCCCCATTCTTCTCGCCCACACCACCAGTTACCAGAATAATACCGCCAGATCGACGGTTGCACGTTTGGCGTATTCCTTCGGTGGGAATATACCTGTACCGCTACTGCGTGATTTGGACCAAAAGCTGGACGACGGTATCGCTGGATCGGGTGTGCTCAGGAGCGCTCCATCGTCGGTCGATGGTGTGTCAGATGCCTTTGGTGCGATAGTGGATTATGTATTGGGCCTCTCAAATGACTGTGTAACACCCGCGGTAATTGATACCTGGTTTGTAGACAGTAACAACCAGTCTTGTAACGGGGTATTTCTGTTTTAATAGGCTTGATAGTGGACGTTAAAATAAAGGCCCGCTCTAGGGCCTTTATTATTTGTCCTGTTAACTTAAGGTTCTGGGGTATAATTTAAACAAGCTACGCTGAGCTATCGAAATTTTTCACGGCCCCGAAATTACCGCATGACTGATCCCATCATCCATTTCAGTAATGTCAAAAAGCACTACGGCATGCATCAAGTGTTGAATGGAATAGAACTCGAATTGCAACAGGGTGAATTTATTGGGTTAGTGGGTATCAATGGTGCAGGTAAGACAACACTAATTAAATGTTTGCTGGACTTCACCTCAATTACTTCAGGAGCGATTACTATTGATGGCACGGCTCATGGCAAACCTGAATCCAGATCAGACCTTGCCTATTTGCCGGAAAAATTTACCCCGCCCTATTATTTGACCGGCCGTGATTTCCTGGAATATATGGCAAGGATGTATGGAGTTAGTTCCGATGCAAATCGGACCAAACAGATGTTGGTGACCCTCGATTTCAATCCGGAATTTCTCGACAAGCCGGTACGACAAATGTCAAAAGGCATGTCACAAAAACTTGGCTTGGCGGCCTGTTTCCTCGGTGATAAAAGATTACTGGCCCTTGATGAGCCTATGAGTGGTCTGGATCCTAGGGCCAGGGTATACCTGATACGATGTCTCGAAGAGTTAAGACAGCAGGGAAAGACTCTGTTTTTCAGCACACATTTGTTGACCGATGTTGAGAGGGTTTGCGACCGTGTAGCGATTTTGCATGGTGGTGAGATCAAGTTTTCAGGTACACCACATGAATGCTGTGAGAAATACGGGGTAAGTGTATTTGAAGATGCTTACCTGTCGTGTGTGGGTTCAGCTATATAACCCCGATTGAATACGGATGTTATAATTTACAGAGTATATAAATTATTAAATAGGGCGGAGATCATGAAGGCGATTCTATTCATCCTGATTTTGTCACTTACGACTATTTCTATGCATGCACGGATGTACCAGTGGGTGGACCCAGATTCCAACACGACCCAATTGTCTGGAAAACCACCCATGTGGTATCGAAGTAAGGATGGTGGTTACCGTGTACTCGTTTTCGAGAATGGTAGATTGATTGATGATACCGGCATCGTTGTTTCTGACGAGGAAAGCGAGCGTTTACGTAATCATGCATTATTAGTTGCTGAACAAGACCGGCAGGAAGCAATGCAGAAGTTGATTGAATCGGAATTGTTGAAGGCAGCGCTTGCTAGTCAGCAGAAGGACACGGAAACGGAGGATGAGCTAGCCGAGCTTGATACTATCGAAGTAAAGACAGTAGTAGAGTCACCTGAGAGTGAACAAGATGGTCCAAACGTCGATGAACTACGAGCGTTAATAGAGCAATTTGAACAAATGCGTACGCAGAGTGCTAAGCAATTGCTTGATTCTTCGACACAGAATGCGCTACCGGGTGGTCAGAAAGTGGATCCAGATTTAATTAGATGAGCAGAATTTCTTTCAAGACTTAAATAAGCTTTTAATCATATCGATAAATCCTGACTTCTGGTTTTCGATCAGATCCTTTATTGAGAGCAAGGCTTCATTTCTTGGATTAATACGTAACCCAAGGTCAACATAGGTTGCTGTTTTATCTAATTCATTATTGACTAAAGACTGTTCTGCCAGGATCGCATATCGATCGGCAATGTCTAGAATGCCATTAACGGCTGTCTTGTAGCCGGGATCGAGTTCGAGTAAGAGGTCGAAATAGTAGTAAGCATTGTCACGTGGTGGGTAAGTTAATTTGAACTCTTCCAGGCTCTGATTTCCCAGCCAGACTAGGGCACTAGTGACTTCTTCAAGCGCGGGTCCATTTTGTATGGGTTTAGCATGTAATTGGTCGGGATCGTCGGTTGATACTGCAATCTCGTTTGTTTCAGTTGTCGTAGGTATCTGGATAGTCGTGCTAGCAAGGACCGTATTTGTTGAACCCCGTTCAGCAGATACGCTGGGCTTTTTAAGGTTGATCTCAACATATTTTAGACTGGAGTACATTATCAGACCCAACAATAGCAGGCCGATCAGGATCTGGTTGGTGCGTTTCTTTCATAGAGATGGGTCGATTAATGGGCTAGTGCCAGTCATATCAAAATTGGTCGCTTGGGTTCGTTTCTTATGCTTGCGCTGTAATTTTTCAATTTTAGAAACCAATGTTTCCTCATCTGGCACCCGTTCTTCACGGTTTTTTGCCATCATGCTGTTTACCAAGGGTTGGTATTCCTGTAATTCAGCAGGTAATGCAGGGACAGGAGCCTGTTTGTGCTGGATCACGATATCGATTACCGACTGTGAGGTGTAATGTTTTTCGCCGGTCAGCATCTCATAGAAAATACAACCCAAGCTGTATATGTCTGCGCGGCCGTCGATCGTCATCCCGTCGGCCTGCTCCGGGCTGACATAGTTTGGACTGCCGAGAAATATCCCGGTGGATGTTAGATCGGTTTCGATATCAACCTGTTTCGCAATCCCGAAATCGGTCAATAACGGTGTACCATCGTTACGGAACAGTATATTAGCCGGCTTTACGTCCCGATGAACGATGCCGTGTTTATGAGCCTGATTTAATGCATTTGAAACGTTGGCGAGGATATCCAGAGCTTCTTCTTCTGAAACTGGTAACTCCATCCGTTGTTTAAGGTCTCCGCCTTGTACACACTCCATAGAGATATACAGGGAATTATTGGCAACCCCGATGTCATAAATTGTAATTATGTTAGGGTGAGTAAGTGAAGCGAGGATACGGCCTTCAGCTACGAATCGTTCTGTCAGGTCTTCGGGCTCATCCGCATCGACATTATCTAGGATTTTCAGTACTACATGGCGACCAAGTGATTCCTGAATAGCAAGATAGACAGTGGCCATGCCACCTTTACCAATTTCTCTATCGACTTTATAACCTTGAATCTCCATATGCTAATTATAAGGCCATTTTATGGTATTTTAGTATCTACAATTTATAGGATTTACACTATGTCTGGCAGTAAAAATATATTACTCTGGCCGATAAGGGTAAATCGATGACTAAGCTGACAGAAAATACAGAACGACGTAATCAAACAGGCCATCTGATCAACAGTATGTTGAAGGATAGCAAGCACTTGCTGGCTATGCTGTTGGAAGTGTCGGCAATTCAGCACGAGAATACTACTAAACGAGACAGAAAATTACTGGATGATTTTTGCCAGGCGCTGGTCGATTATATCGCCGCAGGTCATTTCGGCCTGTTTCAGAGGGTAACTGACGGTAAAGAGAGGCGCAAAAAGGTAGCCGACTTTGTAGTAAAAATTTACTCGAAAATAGAACAATCAACGCAGATCTCCTTAGGTATTAATGAGCGATACCGATCCAGCAAGAATAAAATTGACCTTTCGAACCTGCAACAGGACTTTTCACAGTTGGCCGAACACATAACATTAAGGATGGATCTAGAAGATCAGCTAATTAAGCAATTAATGTCAATATAGGAGTAAACAAAGAGCCATATCCTGTATAGAGAATCTTAAATGGATTCAGATGCCCTATGCTTTGCCAGAATATAATCGCTATGCGATACATATAAAAGATCCGATATCTTTCTGATGAAGTATTCTTCATATTTGTCGATTATCATATCCGCATTGGCGACCCGCCACAGCAATTCAATAATCTTTACTTTATTATCTCGGTCGAGGTTGTCATTAATCGTTCTAGTAAAGTTATATAATGACACTGCGTGATCAGCTTCCTGCTTTGCGAGTTCAAACAGTGTTTCAACCTCTTCATCTGAAAGATGAAACTGATTTTCCATCGCTTCTCGTATCATTTTTTCTTCTACTTCATCAAGCGAAGAATCTGCAAAGGCAATCTCAAGCATCAATACAGCGGCAGAAAGTTCTAAACTGTGTTTGGATTCGGGCTGTTCCTCATGCGGGAAGAAATTTTTCTCAAAATAATCTTTTAGGGTTTTGATCATTTACCGATAGTTGAAGATTAATTGATCTGTCTACTGGTGATATAAGATTCACCGTTAAATTCATTAAAGTAGTTATTAACCAGAGGGTGCTCAACCGGTTTAGCGGATGTGTCGGCTTGTAGGTTACGTTCCGACACGTAGGTCTCATGGGTCGCATCGTGAACCAATACGCGGTACCAGGGTTTGTCTTTGGGTGGTTTGGTCAGCGCAACTTGGTTGTACCACTCTTCTGATCTTGAATACACAGGGTCAATGTCAATTATTACTCCCCTATAGTCAAATAGTAGATGACTAACCAGTTGTCCGAGACTGAATTTGGCACGATTAAATGCCACACTTTTTTTCTGCTCATTCGTCATATTGTTCATTATGATAACAAATCTGTAATGCTGTAGTGAAAACTTTGTGATTGGTTGTACAATGAAGCCCAATACATTAGATACATGTCACTTATGGTGAAGAATCAGCCGCCAGTACCACATTTGACGACCGCGTTGTCTGGGCCTCTGCATCATGTTGAAAAGCTGATGCTCGATAACCAGACTCGTATAGAGTCATGGTTTCGCAACCAATGGCGCAAGATACCAGCACCGTTTTATGCCTCGGTCGATCTACGTAATTCTGGCTACAAAATAGCACCGGTCGATACCAATCTATTCCCAGCTGGATTTAATAATCTTAATCCAGCTTTCGAACCCTTGTGCATTCAAGCGGTGCAGTTGGCTGTAGATCATATGGCAAGTAATGTTGACAGGATACTCATCATCCCAGAGAGTCATACAAGGAATCTTTATTATCTTGAGAACGTCAGTCTTTTGCAGACGATAATTGAAAAAGCTGGGTTTGAAGTCCAGATTGGTTCATTGTTGACCGAATTAAAAGAAGTAAAAATTATTTCTTTAAATAACGGCACAGACATTTCTCTGAATCCCGTCATCCGAGATAATAATTTGATCAAAACTGAAGGGTTTCTCCCAGATATAGTCCTACTAAACAATGACCTTTCCGGAGGACTGCCGGATATTCTAAAAGATTTGCAACAACCCGTGGTTCCTTCTCCTGCGCTAGGCTGGGCCAGCCGGTTGAAATCAGTCCATTTTGGACATTACCAGGAAATATCAACTGAATTCGCAAATCACGTCGATATTGACTCTTGGCTTATTGAGCCTATGTTTCGTAATTGCGGCGAGATCGATTTCTTGAAGCGAGAGGGTACTTTTTGCATGCAGAATCATGTTGATACTCTGCTTTCTGCAATTAGGAAAAAGTATGAGGAATATGGAGTAAAGGACACGCCTTACGTCGTCGTAAAGGCAGATTCAGGAACATACGGTATGGGTATAATGACGGTTCAAAGCCCAGATGATGTGCTGGAATTGAATCGCAAGGAGCGCATAAGCATGTCTACTACCAAGGACGGGAAGAAGATCACAAAGGTAATCATACAGGAAGGGGTATTCACCAACGAAACATGGGGAAATGAGACCGCCGTCGCCGAACCCGTTGTTTACATGATAGACAAAAATGTCGTTGGTGGTTTTTACCGTGCCCACGCGAAAAAAGGTGTAAACGAAAACCTTAATTCGCCAGGAATGCGTTTTGAACGTTTGGTGTTCGATGACTGTTGCATATCGCCCGACAAAGATAAGTCGCCAAATACCCATAGGAATCGGTTTTATGCTTACGGGGTAATTGCAAGACTGGCAAATCTCGCAGCGGCAAGGGAATCCGTTAGTTTGTAGTTTACAGTTAGCAGCTGTATTTTTTCAGTTTTTGTTTTACCTCTGTAGCAAGTCGGCGGCTTACCGATATCTTTTCTTGGTCACCCTTAGTTGTAATGTAATAGCCACCAACAGCGTTTTTGTTCATGGCGACTGTGTGCGATATAGAGATGAGTGCGTTACGATGAACCCGAATGAACGTTTCTGCAAATTCATTCTCAAGACCTTTTAGAGACTCATCGATCAGGGCTTCGCCGTCTTCCCAATAAACGGTTACATATTTCAGATCGGCCTTGAAATAGCGGACCTCATTTATAGGGATCAATTGGATCTTTCCTTGGCTGACAACACTCAGATGGCTACGGTATGCTTTGCCTTGACCTAACTTCTGAAGTGCTACGAGGCTAGTCCGATTTATTTTAATGGCCTTCGCTAACCGTTCTTCTCTCACCGGTTTCCGGAGGTAGTCTATTGCATTTGTTTCAAAGGCTTTTACCGCATGTTTTTCATAAGCAGTGATAAAAATGACAAAGGGCGGTGTAGGCAGCGCAGCGAGGTGAAAGGCACACTCCTGTCCGTCCATTACCGGCATCCTGATGTCCATTAACACGGTGTCTGGCTGATCGCTGTTTGCAATTTTGAGAGCAGAACGGTCGTTGTCTGCTTCGACCACAGTAAACTGGTTATCTATCTTCGCTAACATATGGATCACCCTTTCACGGGCAAGCTGTTCATCGTCAACGACCAGGATTTTCATGCTTTGGGATTGGGAATGATAACCGTTACTGTATATTGATGTTCGGTTAGGTCGACTGATAGCAGATTGTTCTTATTAAAAAAAGATTCCAGCCGTTGCCGAATATTATCTAAGGCTAGTCGGTTTCCGTGGTGTGTATTATTATCTTGCTTTGGCGCTGGGTTATGGATGGAAATCATCAGATGATCCTCTTCAACTGTGCCTGATATCAGAACCGTCCCACCATCATGCAATGGTTCAATACCATGATAAATCGCATTCTCCAGTTATGGCTGCAGACATAGTGCGGTTAATTTGATGTTGATAGGAAGGGATGATATCTGCCAGTCAAGCCGTAATCGATTACCGAGACGATGTTGCTCTATACGTAAATAACGTTTACAGATAGTTAGTTCGTCTTCCAGTGTGTGGTTGTCTTGGTTATCCTGCAGGCTGGCTCGGAACAAATCAGCGAGATCTTCAGTGGCTTGCTCGGCCAGTTTGGGTTGCTTACGTATCAGGCTGGCGATGGTATTCAAACAGTTGAACAGAAAATGGGGTTTGATTCTCGATTGCAGCACTTGGTAGCGTGCCTCAGATTCTGACTCGATCTGCTGTCGGTACTGGTGCTGTATATAGAAATAACGGAGGGCCAATGCCCAGGCGATGGTGCTTATCCCCATAACCCGAAATAGGAAAAGGTAGTGTTCGTCATGAGGAAAATTAAAGCCGATGGACCTCACTGTGACCAGCCACCAAGTTAATTCTGCAATAACAAACGTTACTAATATGGTTATCCCATAGCTGAAGGTCGCGACCCAGTGGTCGTTATATTTGTAAAATTGCTTTCTGAAAGCACACAATACGCCAATACAAGCGAGTGTTACCCATTGTATAAAGAGAGAGTTCGTCGCCAGATCTGTAAAGTAAATCGGGATATAGGAGGGTGGGGCCAAAGTCAATATAATGGCAAGCAGTTCGGCGATCATGATGAGGACAAAAACCGTGCGCGCACTACAAAAATCAGGCAGAAAAGACTTGATATTTTGGTTGGTGGTGGTCATATCCTCAAAAGCCCCATGGATCGCGCTAATGATAAGGTTATACTGTTCAAAACGATATATTACTACCGGTTAACATAAAAATGACATCCAAGAAGACAATCGTAAAGCCATGGGCCGGGAGGCTAAAAGAGACAACAGACGAATTTGTGGAACAGTTCACCGAATCGGTCTCCTACGATCATCGCCTGTATCGGCATGATATTCAGGGTTCAATTGCTCATGTCAGGATGTTGGCTAAGGTTGGGACGCTGACAAAAAAAGAAGTGAACACACTTACCGGTAGTCTCGAAGACATTCTTCAAGAGATAGATAAGGGATCTTTCAACTGGAATGTGCAGTTGGAAGACGTGCATATGAACATCGAATCAGCCCTGATAGATAAGCTAGGTGATCTCGGCAAGAAATTACATACCGGCCGATCGAGAAATGATCAAGTTGCTACTGACCTGAGATTATACCTACGAGAAGAAGTCGACGCTCTGCGGTCTCGATTGCAGTTGTTGATGCATGCCTTGTTGGACTTAGCTGAGCGGGAAGCAGACACAATTATGCCTGGCTTTACTCATATGCAAATTGCACAACCAGTCACTTTCGGACACCACATGCTCGCTTGGTTTGAAATGTTGAAGCGTGATGATCAGCGGTTTGCTGATTGCCGAAAACGCATCAATATCATGCCGCTAGGGTCGGCGGCGCTGGCCGGTACCAGTTACCCGATCGACCGGGACTATGCCGCTGGACTAATGGATTTTGACAGCGTCACGAAAAACTCACTGGATGCAGTGAGTGACCGGGATTTCATCATTGAATTTTGTGCTGCTGCATCAATGACCATGATGCACCTATCCCGATTTTCAGAGGAGCTGGTGTTATGGGTTTCTCCCATGTTTGGTTTTATCGGTTTGGGCGATTCCTATTGCACTGGATCATCGATCATGTCTCAGAAAAAAAACCCGGATGTTCCAGAATTGGTTCGTGGCAAGACAGGTCAAGTGTATGGTGACCTGATGGCAATGCTGACATTAATGAAGTCACAACCGCTGGCCTATAACCGTGACAATCAGGAGGACAAACTTGCGTTGTTCAATACAATCGATACGTTGCACGCTTGTTTGACTGTGTACTCCGGCATGGCTTCTGTAATCAGCGTCAATCGTGACGTGATGCTTGAGGCTGCCAGTAAAGGATTTTCTACTGCAACCGATCTTGCGGATTACCTGGTACAAAACGGTATGCCCTTCAGAGATGCCCATAACGCCGTCGGAAAGACGGTCGGTTATGCGCTAGACAAGGGTAAGGCGCTAGCGGATCTGTCGCTAGCGGAACTGGGGAACTTCTGTGGTGAAGTTAAAGACGATGTCTATGGTTTTCTGGAACTTAAAGGCTCAGTAGATGCCAGAAATCATATCGGTGGTACGGCACCTCAGCAGGTTAGGCAAGCTGTGGTGGATGCAATAGCCTATTTAGCATCCGAAAGTTAAAGACACGGGAAATAGAAAATATGAAGATATTAGTCAAATCATTGGTTGCATTGGTTGGTGTGATGCTGGTTTTGTGCATTACGGTCGCTTTTGTGCTTTCTACGAAAGATCCTAATGATTACAAAGGTTGGATATCGACAAAGTTTCAAGAACAGACAGGCAGGACACTCACCCTTGAAGGCGATATTGAGATGACCTTTTATCCTTGGCTAGGGATGCAGGCAAACGGTGTCACCATTAGCAACGCAGCCGGTTTTGGTGACCAGCCTTTTTTTTCATGTAGATCATCTTAATGCGCGGATAAAGTTATTACCCTTGTGGTCCGATCAATTTGAAGTTGATACAGTTAAGTTGCACGGCGCTCGGATCAATTTATCGAGGAACAGTGAAGGCGTCACTAATTGGTCTGACCTAGTTCAAGCTGAAGCCGATACTAGAGCGCAGCGTGACAGTACATCACTTCCACTAGCAGCCGTGGTATTTGGAGGTGTTGATATCCAGGACGCGTCATTCAGTTGGGATGATCAGACTACTGAGGAACAGTACGTTATCAGTGACTTTAATATGAATACCGGGGAACTGGTATACGGTGAACCGGTTCAACTGACTTTGCGTTTTAATGCCAATTCCACCAAACCACAACTTAGTTCAACGACGGCCCTCTCTAGCACCATTACCTACGATCTAGATAATGAGCGCTACGACATTTCTCCTTTACAATTTGACAGTACTATCACCGGGGCCAACGTTCCAGGTGGCGAGGCAACTATTCATCTGGAATCGACTATCACAATCGATTTAGAAAATGAGACCTTGGCGATTACCGTTCTAGAATTCGATGCGCTCGAAACTCAGATTAGTGGGATAATCAACGCAACTAACATTAGATCAACAACCCCATCTTTGAAGGTGGAAATGAACGTAACCGGTGAGGATCTAGCTACATGGGTACGTGTTGCAGAAATCGAACCGCTGGCAACGCAAATTGAAAATCAACCGGATCGCCGATTTGAACTTGTCGCATTGGTAGACGCCGATATGCAACGTGGTGATGTCACGCTCTCCGGACTTGATGCCCGGTTGTTAGGAGCGAGTTTTAAAGGCGACATCAAAGGCAGAAATATTCAATCAACTGCGCCGTCATATAATGCTAGCTTAGAGATGCAGGGAAATGATTTGTCGATCTTACTCAAGTTGGCCGGGATAGAGCCGCTGGCCTCGCAAATCGCCGAATTATCTGATCGACAGTTCGATATCGTCACGTCACTGGACGCAGACATGTCTAGCGGTGATGTTGATATATCTAGACTCAACGCTAAATTGCTAGGCGCCACCATTCAAGGGAACGTCAGCGCAAGAAATATCCAATCCTCAACGCCTGAGTTCAAGGGTTCCCTGAATGCAGCTGGTCCGGATTTACCCATGCTTATGCAGGTCATCGGCCAGTTTCAAGGCAGCGATTCTTCTCTTTCCAAGTATGGTAAGCAATTAAGTCGTGTCCCCAGTAAAGCATTTACTATCAATACTGATTTTGACTCAAACCTGAAAAGCGGCAACATCGATTTGCCCTCCTTGGCTATTGATGCATTTGGCATAAAGCTCCAAAGTAACTTAACTGCGAAAGAGATGCAGAAATCCAACGGCAGTGTGTCAGGGAAGCTAACGGTTTCTGCTAGCAGATTGAAAGAGGTGTTGATAGCTCTAGAGCAGAAGACTTTCGCAGAAGTTTTGCAATCCGTGAATTTTAACGCTGTCATCAGCGGCACCCGCAGTAACTTGGTCCTGAATCCGATGGATCTGAAACTGACTTTTTCAGGGAAGCAGATTCCAAATTCACCAGTAGATCTTTTGATCAGTGCAAATACGATAGTAAACCTAGATAGTGAATCCTTAGCACTAAACAATTTGGCGTTGTCCGGACAATTTGGCGTTGTCCGGTTTGGGCCTGAACGTCAAGGGAGACGTGAACGCGAGCAAAGTGCTGAGCTCTCCGGAATTCAATGGCCAGCTGGAAGTCGCCCCCTTTAATCTGAGAAAGCTAATGGGGCAACTTAATCAAGAGGTGCCGGATACTGCCGACAAAAAGACGTTGGGAAAGGTGTCGTTAACCACGACCTTTGCGGGTTCTGACAAACACATGGACATCAGTAAATTAGCACTGGTTATGGATGACAGTATGCTAAACGGTCACCTATCAGCAAATGATTTTGATAAACCAGTAATCGAATTTGGTATCGATATCGATCAGATTAATGCCGACCGCTACCTGACGCCGAAAGAGACTGGCAAGCAGACCAGTGCCGTTACCCCAGAAAGTAGTGCGGCCAATTCAGCGGTGGAAATACCGGTAGAGTTAATCCAGTCCCTGAATATTAAAGGCGATATGAAGATCGGTAAGTTGACTGTTATGCGTGCCAAACTTGCAGACGTAATTCTCAACTTGAATGCCAAGGACGGTAAATTGGCATTAGCACCGTTTTCAGCAAACCTCTATCAAGGTAAGTATTCAGGTGATATTAGGCTCGATGCAACTGAGTCAATTCCCAAGATGACTGTCAACACATCATTGACTAGTGTGCAATCCGATCCACTGCTAACTGATTTCATGGGGTCATCCAGTATAAGTGGTACAGGCAATTTTAATTTCGACTTGGCTACAACCGGTGCAGATACAGACGCGCTAAAAAAATCACTGACTGGGCAAGGTCAAGTTAGCTTTGAAGACGGCATATTACGGGGAGTCGATGTGGCCAAAGTGCTTGCACAAGTGGAGATTATGATCGAAACCAGGCGGTTGCTTGAAGTCGACCGAGGAGAAGAAACTCAGTTTGATAACTTTACAGCTACGTTGGATGTCACAAACGGCGTGATTAGCAGCAATAATTTAACGTTGACCGCACCGGGCATCCGGGTAACAGGCAAGGGCACACTGATTAATTTGCATAATGATAAGATTAAATATGTTCTGGTCGCCTCTGCAGATCAGGCGACGGCAACGCGGGGTGAGGAGCAGTATAATATTGGCGGCAACTCCCTCCCGATCAAGTGCCGCGGCAAGGTTAGTGATCCTTCATGTTCACCAGATGTGGGTGAAATCGTGAAGGTTTTTATTCAGAAAGAGGTGCAGAAACAAATCGGTAATGTTCTGCAGCGCGCACTCGGCGTGCCTGTTCCTACCCAAACACAACAGCAATCCGGTGAACAACCAACCCAGTAGCAGCAACCAACGGAAACACCAGTAGATCCAAGGCAAGAATTACTGGAAAAGGGACTGAAGAGTATATTTAAATTCTAATGACACGGCTGATGCTGGTAGGGTTGTTGCTTTGCATTTCATTAAAAGTCCCATCGGGGGAGGTTCAACATGCAGTAGTTGAATTCAAAGATAAGTCTTATATTCTGGATGTCGCCGTTGTCATAGAAGGAAAAAAAGAAGCTGTTTACACCATTGTTACGGATTACGATCAATTCTACCGACTTAGCAGTATCTTTGTAGAAACCTCGGTAATCAGTTCAATAGATGCTGAAATTACACGGCGCCAAATGCTAACTAGAACCTGTATATTTTTTTCTGTTTTGATGTAACTATCGTCGACGATGTGACCGAGGTCGATGACCAAACAATCAAAACAGTGTTTGTCCCAGAACAAAGCGATTTTACATACGGGATGACGGAATGGCAGGTGACAGAGCTAGAAGACTCGCAGACTTTAATTCGGTTTAATAGTCGATTTCAGCCCAGGTTCTGGGTGCCGCCTATCATCGGTCCGTTACTCATCAAGCGTAAGGTATTAAGCGCGACCAAACATATTATTGAAGCCATAGAGCAATTAGCAAACAGTGAACCGGTTCTCGAGTAGACTGATCAAGTGGTACCGCCTGTTTGGTAGGCATGATCTCCCTTGGCAGGTCGATTCAACATCTTACCGTGTATGGATCTCAGAAATCATGTTGCAACAGACACAGGTCCGTACTGTCATTCCTTATTATGAGCGATTCATGCAGCGCTTTCCCGACATTGATACATTGGCGAATAGCAATCTTGATGAGGTGCTGCATTTGTGGACTGGGCTGGGTTATTATGCGCGCGCGCGAAACTTGCACCGTACTGCACAGATAGTCTGTGAAAAGTATCAAGGGAAATTCCCGAAAGACATTGATAGCCTGATGGCCTTACCGGGTATTGGAAGATCAACGGCTGGTGCAATCCTCGCCCTCAGCCTCGGGCAGGTGTATCCAATCCTCGACGGTAATGTCAAACGCGTATTGACTCGCTATCACGGTATCCGCGAATGGCCAGGGAATAAAAAAATTGAAGAGCAATTATGGTGTCTCGCCAGTGATAAAATACAGGGAACACATATTGCTGAATACACCCAAGCGATTATGGATTTGGGTGCGACCATCTGCACGCGTTCAAACCCGACATGTCATCAGTGTCCTGTGGCGAATGATTGTGTGGCAAACTTAGAGGACTTACAATCGCTTATTCCGGCAAAAAGAAAAAAGAAACCGTTACCGGTTAAAGAGGCGTACTTCACAATAATAGAAAATTCGCATGGTGAAATGTTATTAGAAAAGAGGCCACCGGCAGGGATATGGGGCGGTTTGTGGAGTTTTCCGGAATGTCCGAAACAGACAGACGTTTCAGCATGGATCGAATCAGAGTTTGGCAGTAAAGTGGTGCATCTGTCTAAGGGCGACATGTTAAGGCATACATTTAGTCATTTTCATCTAGATATAATTCCGATCAGAGCAAAACTGGCATCTGAGACTCAATGCATCAAAGATAAGCAAGAGTACTGCTGGTACGGCAGTGAGACGAAGGTCAAGATCGGTTTAGCTGCTCCGGTTAAAAAGTTACTAGAGCGAGCAATGCTAGAAGTCTCTTAAGAATCTCAAAAACAGTAACATAATAAGGAAAATTGCATGGCAAGAATGGTTAAATGCATAAAACTCGGTGAGGAATCAGAAGGCCTCGCGGCTCCACCCTACCCGGGTGACCTTGGTAAACGTATATATTTATGTGTCTCGAAACAGGCGTGGCAGATGTGGCTGGGGCATCAAACTATGCTGATTAACGAGTACCGTTTAACGCCAATCGAGCCGAAAGCACGCGAATTCCTGGAAAGTGAGATGGAAAAATATTTTTTCGGAGAAGGATCAGAAAAACCAAAAGAATTTGTTTCGCCGAAGAAATAACTCAACTTGACGAATACCTCTTAGGTTTGTTTAATACGCCCTGCTTTTGAATTAGATCATTGTATATCAGCGTGTGTATCACTTTGAGATGTTCATAAGTTTTAATATTCCATATTAATCTTTTTACTGATATGGCCAGGTAGCTCAGTCGGTAGAGCAGAGGACTGAAAATCCTCGTGTCGGCAGTTCAATTCTGTCCCTGGCCACCATTCAATCAACAAGTTACGCTATATATTCGTCTCCTTCGATTTATATCCATCAATTTGTTGTCAGTAATGCCGTCAGTTATATAAGAGGCTTAATTAGACAGTAACGATACAGATTTGCTTAAGATTTAATTGTGGCAGGGTTTATTCGGCACACCCCCTTGGGTATAACGTACGGGACTCCTTCGGCTCTCTCAATTTAAAACAAATGCAATTTATTCAGCCATTTGTAATGTCTGCTTTGTGCCATTAGCGGACATTAACGCCGCCAATAAGACGCGCGAGTTTACGAGCGTCGGCTTGATGGGCTTTTTAGACGGCACCCCGACGTATTTCCTTCGACCCCTTGGATCCACAGTAGAACGATAAACTCCCAATTATCGAATCTTGTTGGCCAATCTCCTTGACGTCAAGAAATCTAGCATCCCGGAAGACGTGAGCAGATCGTCATCAATGTTATCGCGAACTCTCTCTCCCCGATGGAAGATGCGGCGTGCGAGTTCTCTCCATTGGACAGTACTCGGTTTCCCGAAATCGAGGACATACAGCTCTCCGCTAGGTTTCAGTACGCGCCATATCTCGTTGAGTGTCTGCATTTTATGCTCGCGCGTCAGATGGTGTAACATGACGGACGAAAGCACCCGGTCAAACGACCCATCAGGATAGGAGAGCTTGTAAGACAAACCTTCATCAAGAGTAACCTCCAGCCCCACGCCTTTCGGGCCTTGCGTCGTCGAATCGCAAGAGCCTTGGGGTCTCCATCAAGCCCAAGAACCTCCGCGTCGGGATAGAGGCTCTTTACCAGAAGCGTGAGCGTCGCGGTGCCGCACCCCACATCCAGTACCCGGTGGCCGACACGGATACCCGCCTTAGCGACCAGTCGTCGCTTGATCGAATCTTCCCGTAGAAACCATTTAAATAACGGATCGTAAAGCGGGAGTAGCCAGTCATAACCGAGCGATGGTTGATAGCCCTTCGGTTTCGTTCCCATGATCAATTACCTCCTTACGTTGCACAGAAGACAGTCGGTGACGTCTAACTAAGTAATATGGTGAAAAGAGGAAGATATTATTATATAGGTATGGCATTTAAGAAGTCCTCCTGAATATAACGTCTGCTTTGTGCCAATAGCGGACATTAAATTTCCAATAATTGGATAAGAATTTTACATTGAAAGATACGGGATAAGTTTGATTTAAGCTATATCCGGGGTTCGTAGATTTGAGGTGGATTCTCTATCGCCGGGTGGGCCGGGAGCGACCTTCTTTTCGTCCACACAGGTAGTAATGTTCAAAACCGGAAGTACGGTCAACCCGTTTAACTGCCAGTGCAACGTCCGGATTACTTTCAAGACAAGCTGATTCGTCAAAATTGGCAGAGGCGGTTCAAGACGTGCATACCGGCTTTGAGCCAGCTTAATTAACTGTTCTAAGAGAACATTCCAATATGCTCCATTCTCCATACTTCCTGCCTTTTGCTTCTTGACAATTGTTAAAAAACGTTTCATTCGTTCAACTTTTTTCTGTACTAGGTCAATCTCACGAAGTAATTTTCGGTCGCTACTCTTTATAGCTGTTGCAAGACAAAATAAAGCAACCCAGTGATCATCAGAGTCAGGGATACTGGAGACAGCATCATCATCACCGATCTGCGACGGTATATTAAATTCCAATGGTGTTATATGGGAAAGTAATTCGGTGATCAGTGCAACATTGCCCTGCATGCGTCTGTATTGTTGTTCATTAAGTTGAGAGAGATCAATTGCGTTAATAATTTTTTCCGCCTGTTCCAGGCGCTCATTGACGGCGTTCGGTTTATTTCGGACCTCATGATCAGCTAGCACACTGTCGTAGGCTCTCTTCAAGAGTCTGGCATTGCGTTCAGCGTCCTTCGCTATCGCGAGCGCGCGCTGTAAGACCGTATAATCAGTATTCGCGATTTGGTTTACATTATCGCGTTTCTCATCACCATACCAGAGCTCGGCTTCATTGCCGAAGCGTACCAGTGCCGCTTGTGCTGCGAGGAATGGCTTGGGTTTGCAGAATGGATAGTAATGCTCCGGTGTCATGCCCAGATCTTTAGTATGCATGATCATAGCGTAACCGGCGTAGAGCCAGATTTCTCGTTCAGGTCCATCAAGGTATGCGAGCTGCTATCGCAACCCAATAAAAAAGTCTTCGCAATGAACCAGAGAATCGTAATCATTTGGTAAATCCCGATATTCATTCAAGTAGTCCTCCGCCATACCTAGTTCGGTCAACTCTTCATCTATCTGCGTGGGATTTTCGATTCGGTAGGCATCGCATAGCTGATCTACTGATAACCCTAATTCTTCGCGCTGATAACGTAGCTTAAGCCGTCGATCGAGCCAATCGTAGGCGAGTTTGGTATCAGGCTCCATTTGTAAGCGCGCCTCAGTTTCTTCAATATCAATGGTGGTAGCGTCGGCAGGTAAGATCGTGGTCCGTATTCGGTTAAAGGACTTATAGCGGGAGGGATCCTCCTTATATAAGTCACGTATGGAAGCGAGCCTGCGGTTACCGTTAACGACCACTCCGTCGCGGGTAAGCAACAGCGGTTCCGTTTGGATTATGGTGCGTACTAGTTCTTGATAGATAGGAGCAGATGGTTCACGCGCGATATCTATCAGAAAGCTGTGCTGCAGGCCTTGCACCTCAGCGTTTTCCTCTTGCAATTGAAACAGGTCAAACGGCGCGTCTATATGTCTACGCTGATATTCCGCCTGGCGTGTCGCAAGCCGCCCATTGTTAACTCGGTATTACGGGATATTGAGACCAAGCGTGATCACGGGACAGCGCACATAGCCGCCACGGTAGGGAACAAATTCTTCTGCTATTGGAGTGGCTAGCGCCTCATTGATCGCGCGAATACGCTCATTTCTGAGTATCAACATATACACATGTTTTAGCAAAAAGCTTGGTTTAAGTCTAGAAATGAAGGCTCTTAACGAGCTAATTAATGTAAATGGCGTTGGCTGAGTTCGATCAGATAATGTCCGCTTTGGGTCGAAAGCAGACATTTACTTACGTAGCGCCGACCACTCAACTGATTGTCCGCTTTCGGGTTAATAGCGGACATTACCTACTACCCCTTCTCCTCTCCCAAGGTGGAATTTGTTGAGATTTTGGTAGAGACCATATACCCTGCATTGCCCTTTAGCTTCAGCTTCATCATCTAATAATGATCTGTCTGTTAAATATTGTCTGTATGCCCAAGCTGCCCCACGCCTAACCATTTCCCTGCTGACATCCAAATCACCTACATAGATTCTAGCCACAAACCGATCATATCTATCTATAGTCTGAACTTCTGCAGTAACACTTTTCATCCATACTAAACTTGATAAGACCCAGTTTGCTCTTGAACCGTATGGCTGGTTCCTTTCTGGCGTATCAATCTCTGCCAGCCTGATTGTGTAATTTTTTTATCCGTTGATATGGTAAGTGTGTCCCCATCTGCTATGGCGACGACTCTCCCTTGGATTAAGTGAATATCGCCAGATTCATCCGCAAGCTTCTGGGGTATTGACTTAGAAAAAAAGGATGAAAATCGATTTTTTACCTTAGTTAAAATTAAATCTTGATATATTTGTGCCTCTGCTTGGTAGGGGGCAAACCTAGACTGATTATTAATTGGTAAATTAACAAGAGTGATAACTGCAAATACAAAAAAGAAGATTGACCAAATAAATACACTTCTGAAGCTTTTCTTACGTTCGTGAATTCAATTTGTAAGTGCAACTCAACTAGGTGGCACGAACGGCAAGCTACGGTAGCATCCTTACCTTTCGTTCCAGCAAGAAAGAGAGGCACAGATGAGACACTACACACAGCTTACCGAGCATCAACGTTACCAGATTTACGCCCTGATGAAAGCAGGACACACACAAACGGAGATAGCCGCCTTGATAGGCGTGCATAAATCTACTATTAGCCGTGAACTCAGACGCAACCGTGGCTTGAGAGGCTATCGACCCCGCCAAGCTCAGTTGCTCCGGCAAGCGCGTCGAGAAGCCAGCCAACAACAGCGACTCACCACGACCTTGTGGGAGCGAGTAGAGGTCTGGCTGCGGGACGAATGGAGTCCTGAGCAAATCAGTGACTGGTTGCATAAACGAGAAGGTATCGCTCTGAGTCATGAATGGATATATCACTACATATACCAGGACAAGGCAGACGGCGGTGAGCTGTACCGGTACTTGCGTTGCCAGAAGAAACGAAAGAAGCGTTATGGTAGTTATCAACGTCGTGGGGTTCTGGTGAATCAGGGCAGCATTGATAAGCGTCCAGCCATTGTGAACAGGAAGACACGCATCGGTGACTGGGAAGTGGACACCGTCATCGGCAAAGGCCATCGACAGGCGCTGGTCACCTTGAGCGAGCGCAAGTCGATGTACACCTTGATTGCACAGGTGAAACGACGAACTGCCTCTGCCGTCAGGCAAGCTATCGTGCGATTGTTGTCTAATATGAAGGCGTCGGTTCACACGATCACCTCGGATAATGGAAAAGAATTTGCTGAGCATGAGGTTATTGCTCAACAATTGAACGCGGGGTTCTATTTTGCACATCCTTATGCCTCCTGGGAACGGGGTTTAAATGAAAATATCAATGGTCTCATTCGACAGTACTTCCCAAAGAAAATGGACTTCAGCACGATTACACAAAAGCAGTTAAACTTGGTCATGAAAAAACTCAATCACCGTCCCAGAAAAACACTTAATTCAAAAACACCACATGAAGTCTTTTTTAACATCAACGTTGCACTTCAAAGTTGAATCCGCAGTTTTTTATTAAATGTAAAGAACAGGATTACAGCAAAAGCCCCAACGCCTACGCCAAGTAGAAAATCTGCATGTTGTGATAGATATTCCATTATTTATAAAGTCTAGTGTATTTGGAGCTAGTTAAATAAAAATACAGCTAAGGTTATGATGTCGTGCCCTAACAGGAATAAACAGAAAAGGTGTTTCTGACGTATATCAGGGTAATTTTCCCCCGATAGACCAATTCTATTCACTGAGAGCTTAGTTTTGGAGTTTTTATTGTGAAATCAAAGGATTATCGAAAAGGACAATACGCGTTATTTCTCTTAATAATCAATGGGTTAAATATATGATCCGGTTTGTGAGTTACGGGGAGTAAATTTCGAAGGGGGTATAAAAGGGTAGTCCTCTGCCCTTATATTCTCCTCAATATTATATTTACATATCATCAGTAGTGTCGCTTAGAAAATCATCGTAATCGATAACCGCAGGAACCAACAACCAACATAAGAACGATATAACTCCTGAAAAGAAACCGGAATATTTATCACCCGTGATTTCAAAGAACGCTGAAATCTGGCATATTCAAAATAGTAAAATATAATGAACACGAAATAATTGAACTTTTTGCAACATTTATTGTCTCATATTGATAGGCGCAAATTCCCAACAGCGGAAAAAACCTAAATAAGAAGTATTTAGTTTTATTTGTATCGCATTCCCTTAGACCGCATAAGATCGCATAGGGTATCCCCCTCCTAGACTAGCACCGCTACACATAGGCTGTAGCCCATCATCCCGAAATTTAAGTCCTGGCCATATGGCTGGCGGCTCTATTCGGGCATTTATAAATTCTATTAGGAGGATTAATTTTAATGAGTAATTCAAATACGAGTCCCGATTGGTATCGCTACAGTGATCTCCAGTCCCTTGGTTACGGTAGCAGAGTAACCATCTGGCGTAAGGTCAAAGAAGGTAAATTTCCAGCCCCTATCGACGATGGTATTGGTCGTCCAGCATGGTTGAGGCGCGATATTGAGAAGTTCAATAACTCGCAGCCACGCCTGACAGACACATGATCTCCCTGCCTCGGCATTACTCCAAAAATATCAAAACTCACGATGTCATTATTCCTGTCGTGATTTGGTATGACTAATTTTTGGATCAGAGGCAACAAAACGCAATCTGGAGATGCAGTTGAAATGAAAGTTAAAGACAAGTCCCATTTTTTGGACTACTTTGGTCTCTTCGTATTAACGGAATTACTGGTTGGTAAAATGCCTATAACAAAGGGCAAGCTAACTAGAGTGCTAGGATACGCAGGCTTGCATATCGGGCCTAAAAGCGATGGTGTGGTGAGTTTAGGGAGAGGACATCAGGTCAGTTGGTTTGCGGCCTCAGTTAATGTGCGCAATTGGGCAAAATATTTTCCCCCAGTGGTATTAGCGATGACCATCCCCCAAAGGCTGCCTGATATGGCAGATTATTACATTTTGCCAAGACTCATTCGTTTACGAGATGCGCCTCGGTATATCGGAATGGATAAAAACCGTTTTAACAGTGAAGTTAGGTTTTTACTAAAGGAAATAAAAATAGGACGCCAAGGAGTGGCATTCGATCGACTTGAAATAGATGCATGGGTCGATCATTATATGTCTTGCAACGGGCGTCCTGGTTCAAAGAAAGGAGATGAACTATGGCACTCTACAAAAGAAGTAAAACCTGGTGGGTTGATGTCGCTGCTCCGAACGGACAGCGAATACGAAAATCTACTGGGATTGAAAACAAGGAAGCAGCAAAGGAATACCATGACCGGTTAAAAGCTGAGTTATGGAGGATGGCAAAGCTTGGTGAGCGCCCGGAATACCGAGGGGATGATGCTGTCGTAAAATGGTTGAAGGGAAAAGACCATAAGGCATCAATTGATAAAGATAAGGAAATCTTTCGGTGGCTGGATCGATATCTACGTGGTGTGAAGTTGACCGATATTAACCGTCAACGGTTAGACGAGATTGCCGAGGCGAAAAAGATTGAAACGTCGAAGGCCACGACTAATCGGTATATGGGTCACATACGGGCGGTTCTCCGTTGCGCTGCGCATGATTGGGATTGGCTAGATAAGATCCCGAAAGTGCCAATGTACCCGTGTAAGGGAAAACGGATACGTTGGTTGTCACGGAAGGAAGCGAGTAGGTTACTCAGCTATCTTCCAGATCACCAAGCGGCGATGGCACGATTTGCACTGGCAACAGGATTACGACAACGTAATATCTGCCGGATGGAATGGTCACAAGTGAATTTGCAAAATAAAGTCGCTTGGATCCATCCTGATCAAGCCAAGGCAAAAAAAGCGATAGGTGTTGGATTAAACAAGGATGCTGTTGAGGTATTGCGGGAACAAATTGGCAAGCATGATCGTTTTGTTTTCACTTACAAGGGCAAACCTGTTTGGCAAGTTAACACCAAGGCGTGGCGAAAGGCAGTAGCGAAAGCAGGAATAACGGATTTTCGCTGGCATGACTTAAGGCATACTTGGGCTACATGGCATGCGCAGGAAGGGACACCGCTTAACGTACTGCAAGAGATGTGTGGTTGGGGATCACAAGAGATGGTACAGCGTTACGCGCACTTCTCAGCTGAACATCTTATTCCCTATGCCGAGCGGATTGTGCAGACGGCCAATGACACAAAATTGGCACAATCTAAATTAGCCGCTATGAAGTAAAAGGGTAAGAATTTGTAATGATTGGTGGCTATGGGTGGACTTGAACCACCGACCCCGGCGTTATGAGTGCCGTGCTCTAACCAACTGAGCTACATAGCCGTAGATTATAATTTCGTTTCTCGATATCTAAAAAGTTTCACTAACCTTGGTCACTAAGTTCGGCCATCCAGGCCTCACAAAGTGACACGTGTTTGATCATCCTGTACAAACCGTTCGCCGGTAAAAAGACATGTTAAATGTCTTTTTCTTTTTCCGGCTCACCTGAGCTACATAGCCATAGATTATAATTCTGTATTAAATATATAAAAATTTCACTAGCGGCATTACAAAAGAACACAAACTAGTTAGAAAGTGGGATTTTAGTACTGTTGTCTGACTTGTCAAGAACAGGGTTAGTTGAAACTTCCGATTATTTCTTTCAATCTCTTTAGTCAACGCGTACCGAACACCACTATCGATTTTCCGGAGACGGAAATTAGGTGATCTTCCTCAAGGTCCTTTAACATCCTGCCGACCATTTCCCAAGAACAACCGACGATACGACCCAGTTCCTGGCGTGTAATCTTGACCAGCATGCCATCAGGATGGGTCATGGAGTGAGGGTCGTTGCACAAGTCCAGTAATGCTCTGGCGACCCTACCTTTGACATCCGTTAGGGCTAGATCGCTGACTTTGCGACTCGTCTGTCGTAATCGGATAGCAAGTTGTGACGCAATAGAAAATAATAGATCAGGGAACATGCCATGTAGGCATTGTAACCGATCGTAACTGATTTGGGCTATCTCGCATTTTTCCTTAGCCCGGACAAACGCACCCCGTTTTTTTCTTTATCAAATAGTCCCAGTTCACCGAAGAAGTCACCGGGATTCAGGTATGCTAATACGATTTCCCGGCCTTTCTTATCCTCCACCTGTACTGAAACCGATCCGCTGATTATGTAATACAAATCAGCCGAGGGATCACCCGCCCGGAGGATCAGTTGCTTTGTCGGGTACGATTTACTATGGCAGTGCTCAAGAAACTTCTTGATGACATCGTCATGCTCTGGAAAAGACTGATCTCCCATCAGAACCCCCTAACAATTAGGATTATAACCTTAGCTATTTATCTATCGCGGATTCAACTTTGAAGTGCAACGTTGATGTTAAAAAAGACTTCATGTAGTGTTTTTGAATTAAGTGTTTTTCTGGGACGGTGATTGAGTTTTTTCATGACCAAGTTTAACTGCTTTTGTGTAATCGTGCTGGAGTCCATTTTCTTTGGGAAGTACTGTCGAATGAGACCATTGATATTTTCATTTAAACCCCGTTCCCAGGAGGCATAAGGATGTGCAAAATAGAACCCCGCGTTCAATTGTTGAGCAATAACCTCATGCTCAGCAAATTCTTTTCCATTATCCGAGGTGATCGTGTGAACCGACGCCTTCATATTAGACAACAATCGCACGATAGCTTGCCTGACGGCAGAGGCAGTTCGTCGTTTCACCTGTGCAATCAAGGTGTACATTGACTTGCGCTCGCTCAAGGTGACCAGCGCCTGTCGATGGCCTTTGCCGATGACGGTGTCCACTTCCCAGTCACCGATGCGTGTCTTCCTGTTCACAATGGCGGGACGCTTATCAATGCTGCCCTGATTCACCAGAACCTCACGACGTTGATAACTACCATAACGCTTCTTTCGTTTCTTCTGGCAACGCAAGTACCGGTACAGCTCACCGCCGTCTGCCTTGTCCTGGTGTATGTAGTGATATATCCATTCATGACTCAGAGCGATACCTTCTCGTTTAAGCAACCAGTCACTGATTTGCTCAGGACTCCATTCGTCCCGCAGCCAGACCTCTACTCGCTCCCACAAGGTCGTGGGGAGTCGCTATTGTTGGCTGGCTTCTCGACGCGCTTGCCAGAGCAACTGAGCTTGGCGGGGTCGATAGCCTCTCAAGCCACGGTTGCGTCTGAGTTCACGGCTAATAGTAGATTTATGCACGCCTATCAAGGCGGCTATCTCCGTTTGTGTATGTCCTGCTTTCATCAGGGCGTAAATCTGGTAACGTTGATGCTCGGTAAGCTGTGTGTAGTGTCTCATCTGTGCCTCTCTTTCTTGCTGGAACGAAAGGTAAGGATGCTGCCGCAGCTTGCCGTTCGTGCCACCTAATTGAGTTGCACTTACAAATTGAATTCACTAATTATATCTACCAATATTAACTATGTTACTCTTTTTGTTCCAAATCAACCATATGGGGGCGTTATGAAAACAAGTTTAACCTGGATTGGAGGCGTTGCATTCGTCGGTGAGTCCCCTGGAGGCCACAGGTTAATAATGGATGGGCCACCCGAGAGTGGGGGGCGTGACCTCGGTCCACGACCTATGGATACATTATTACTTGGTATGGGGGCATGTAGCAGCGGTGATGTTGTGTCAATTCTTAAAAAGGCACATCATAAAGTACAAGACTGTAAGCTTGAGATAACTTCAGAGCGTGCAGAGACCGATCCAAAGGTTTTTACAGATATTAAAATGCATTTCATTCTTACTGGTGTAGGTCTAAAAGACAAACCCGTTGATCGGGCAATCAAACTGTCAGCAGATAAGTATTGCTCTGCATCCATTATGTTGGGAAAAACGGCGAAGATTACGCATAGCTATGAAATCGTGGAAAGTAAAACCAGCTAAGGTAGGTTTAGATATAGGAAATATTTTATTCTGTCGCTTGCATTACAAGTCCTGCCGGCCCTGTAATAATTTTCTGCACAAGTGATGGTAGTTTATTTGTTTCAGTCTTGTAGTATATTCGTTTCAAATGTGTTCGGGCTGTGTTGTAGGTTATCCCAAGCGAAGCTACTACTTCAGCTAAGTAGGGATTGACTACAAGCTACGAAGCTACTTTTGCTTCTGTGGGTGATAGCTTGTACAGGGTCCTGATAATATCTTCGAAACGATTTGGATCTTTAATTGACTCAAACAGAAAAAGTACTGAAGTAGGTGCACCAGCATCCTGATATAACTGCTTCTCACTAAGCGGAAAGACCAACAAGTGTAATACTAGTTCATTTTCATCCAAGGTTAGGATCCTACTCGAATTACTTTGTATCAGATTATTTATATCGGTTAATAATGACGGCCTGACGCTATTTAAACTACTGTTTTTTATCATCAGTATGGGATGTTCATTCAATAGCTTTTCAGCCGATTTATTGCTGTAGTAAACAGTCAATTTTTCATCGAGCAATACTATTCCTGAAACGAGATGATCCAGTGTTTCCGGGAGAGCGCCCGGCTCTTGCAGGTTGTTGTCAAGAGTGTTACGTGTTGGTGCTTTAAATCTTGTCAGTGCAATCTCAATACTGACTTTCAGATCACTGCCCCGTATCGGTTTGTTAACAAAACCGAAAGGCATGGACTTTTTAGCACGCTTTAGCGTTTCATTATCAGAATACGATGTGACGTATATAACAGGTGTCTTGCATTTAGACATGATGATTTCAGCTGCTTCAATTCCATCCATCCCTTCACCTAGATAAATGTCCATTAACACCAGGCTGGGTGTATGTTCTTGTACCAGTTGCAATGCCTCTTCAGCGGATTGTGCAATACCGGCAATGTCATAACCGAGATTGAGCAAATGCAACTTAATCAAGCTGCTTGCTGTTTCACTGTCATCTACGATAAGGATGCTAGCAGGCATAATAATTCAGGAAATCTCCTCAACTCATGAAGGGTGATAAGCTGAAAACAAGGTCACATATAACCTGCTTTCAACGCTTTTCATATCCCCTTTTTGAGGTATGCCGGTGAGAAATACATTTCCAATGGATATTTTTACTACATGGGAGTCAGTTCTTGGTCGGGTTTTCAGCTCGTTGAATATAAAATTCAAATACCTTATCAATTTCTCTTGCTGTCAGGATGTTATGTCCTGTTCTCGCACAGTAAGCTTCAAAATCGACTTTGGAATGTGGGTCAGTCGCTTCAACAAATAAGACTCGGCCGGGCGCCATCTTATTAAGGATTAGCTTAGCCTTTAATACTGGAAGCGGGCAGTTTAAACCTTTTGCATCTAAATGTTGGTCGAATTGAAGATCGGTCCGTGATTGTGTATTGGCCATAGGAAGGATTATACATTGTGCAGAGTGTGAATTCCTTTAAGTTCCTTGGAAGGCATCAACCCTATTGATATACAAGCGATTACAAGTGGAATGACAAAGATGATGAAACTTGTGGCCAGAGAGAACCCGGCACCCACTAGTGCGCCACCAACCGTCGGTGAGATAATAGCACCTGACCGTCCAGCACCTTCTGCCCAACCCAGACCGGTATTTCTTATTTCAGTCGGATATATTCTTGCGCCGGTAATCCACAGTCCAATTAAACCGCCCGATACACCACAGCCAATTAGGCCAAAGGCAATGAGGATGATCCAGTTATCTTCTAAATATCCGAATATAGCCATCAATATCATGGTCATGACGTAAAATAATATGATCGATTTGCGTAGCCCAATTATTTGGGATAAATAACCCTGAGAAAGAGTTCCGAATATCGCGCCAAGATTAAAAACTGTTCCCGCGTAGATAGCGAGTTTGATTGATAGGCCGGTATTGTGCGCCAGATTTGGGATCCATGTGACCAGGAAATACAGCGTGGCAAAGGCCATAAAGAAAGCAAGCCAGTATTTTAATGTGGTCTCGCTACGTCCGTAGATAAACAGAGATTTAACACTGGGCTTCTTTTTTGCTTCATCAGTTTTTTCAGGCAGAGTGTCGACTGATGGATGGCCCATTTTATTGAGGATGATATTTAATTTGCTTAAGGCATTGGCGGGTTGTTTTTTAACCAGCCAATCCCAAGATTCAACTAATATAAAAACTGCAAGAGGTAACGTAATAATGGTTGCTATCCCAGCAGCAATGAACATAGCCCGCCAACCATATTCCGGTATGATCTGCGCCGCGACCAGTCCTGATAATGTTGCGCCTATCGGATAACCCGCCAACACTATTCCAACGATGAAGTTCCTTTGTCGATCTGGCGCATACTCAGAGGACAACGTAACAGTACTCGCCAACATGGCGCCGATACCTAGCCCAGTGAAAAATCGCAAAATGATGAGCTGAGATATTGATTGAACAAATGCCGTGAGTGACACGCCGACGCCCATGATAAAGATACAGACGATGATGATATTACGCCGACCGATGATATCTGCCCGAGGTGCCAAAAAGGCTGCACCGAGTGCCATCCCCAGAAGTGCAGCACTGAACACATAGCCTAATGATGTTGATGGTATGTCCCATTCTTTCGACAATGACGGTGCGGCGTAACTGATTACCATGACATCCATACCATCAAGCATATTCATGATCACACAGACGGCGATCACGCCTATTTGCATAAAGGTGATACGGTTACCATCGATAAGACTTCTTACGTCAGTCAAGAGACATATCTCCTTTTGCTAGAATGATGACTACTTTAATTTACGCGGATTCAACTTTGAAGTGCAACGTTGATGTTAAAAAAGACTTCATGTAGTGTTTTTGAATTAAGTGTTTTTCTGGGACGGTGATTGAGTTTTTTCATGACCAAGTTTAACTGCTTTTGTGTAATCGTGCTGGAGTCCATTTTCTTTGGGAAGTACTATCGAATGAGACCATTGATATTTTCATTTAAACCCCGTTCCCAGGAGGCATAAGGATGTGCAAAATAGAACCCCGCGTTCAATTGTTGAGCAATAACCTCATGCTCAGCAAATTCTTTTCCATTATCCGAGGTGATCGTGTGAACCGACGCCTTCATATTAGACAACAATCGCACGATAGCTTGCCTGACGGCAGAGGCAGTTCGTCGTTTCACCTGTGCAATCAAGGTGTACATCGACTTGCGCTCGCTCAAGGTGACCAGCGCCTGTCGATGGCCTTTGCCGATGACGGTGTCCACTTCCCAGTCACCGATGCGTGTCTTCCTGTTCACAATGGCTGGACGCTTATCAATGCTGCCCTGATTCACCAGAACCCCACGACGTTGATAACTACCATAACGCTTCTTTCGTTTCTTCTGGCAACGCAAGTACCGGTACAGCTCACCGCCGTCTGCCTTGTCCTGGTATATGTAGTGATATATCCATTCATGACTCAGAGCGATACCTTCTCGTTTATGCAACCAGTCACTGATTTGCTCAGGACTCCATTCGTCCCGCAGCCAGACCTCTACTCGCTCCCACAAGGTCGTGGGGAGTCGCTGTTGTTGACTGGCTTCTCGACGCGCTTGCCGGAGCAACTGAGCTTGGCGGGGTCGATAGCCTCTCAAGCCACGGTTGCGTCTGAGTTCACGGCTAATAGTAGATTTATGCACGCCTATCAAGGCGGCTATCTCCGTTTGTGTATGTCCTGCTTTCATCAGGGCGTAAATCTGGTAACGTTGATGCTCGGTAAGCTGTGTGTAGTGTCTCATCTGTGCCTCTCTTTCTTGCTGGAACGAAAGGTAAGGATGCTACCGCAGCTTGCCGTTCGTGCCACCTAATTGAGTTGCACTTACAAATTGAATACGACGGTGAACAGGGGCAATATTACGCAACTTGTGATATTTGACAAGCAGCAGGGGGAATAGAATGGAACCAGAATACTGGATTTCAAAGTGGGTAGATAATCAAATAGGCTTTCATCAGGATAATATCCATCCGCTATTGGTAAAATATTGGCCGCTCTTAAAATTGAACTTTGAAAGTCGAGTCTTGGTACCGCTATGTGGAAAATCAAAAGACATGGTTTGGCTTGCAGATCAGAAACATCAAGTGATAGGTATAGAACTTAGTAATGTTGCCATCGAGTCCTTCTTTAAGGAGAATCACCTGAAAATTGAAAATAAGATTGGCGATGTATCCCATTCTCAAAACATCGACTTAATCAATGCCGATGTCTTTAAAATTTCAAAAAAGCAAACAGAAAAGATTAACGCAGTATATGAACGCGGTTCGCTCGTCGCTTTACCACAAAATATACGGACTGATTATATTAACTATTTAAAAGGTCTATTAGATCCGGGGACATTAATTCTACTTATTACGCTCGAATACAATGAGAAGATGATCACGCCGCCACCTTTTTCAATTACTAGAAATGACGTATATGATTTGTATAGTTCCTGGTGTGATGTAAATTATCTGGAAACCATAAAATCGGATGTAAAAGGAGTGGCAGCAACTGAATCTGTCTTCCGGATTCAGGGCAGGTAAATCAGCTTAGTCTTGAATCACAGGGGTCATTCTTAATAGCTTTCCGTTTGAATCATCAGTTAGAAGGTATATAAAACCGTCCACACCTTGAACGACTTCACGTATCCGCCCATATTGAAAATTCAACAAACGTTCCTCGCTAGTAATAATATTCCCACTGACTTCGAGTCGTACTAGTAATCCGAATTTGAGTGACCCAACAAAAAGGTTTCCAGTCCAATTTGAGAATTTGTCTCCAGTATAAAATACCATACCAGAAGGGGCGATAGAGGGTATCCATTTATATATAGGCTGTTCCATGCCCTGTTTGTGCGTACCTTCACCAATTTTGGTGCCCACAAAATAGTTTACGCCGTAAGTAATAATCGGCCAGCCATAATTTACACCAGGCCGCATGATATTGATCTCATCCCCGCCCTGGGGTCCGTGTTCATGTGTCCATACTTCCCCAGTATTAGGATGCAAAGCCATTCCCTGCATGTTGCGGTTACCAAAGGTATAAAGTTCGGGCATATTATTCATATTGCTGACAAACGGATTGTCCGATGGCACGCTACCATCATCATTGATATGGATCAGAGAACCTAAATGATTGCTTAGATCCTGCGCTGCATGTTGATAACCTTTTGATGGGTTTTCGCCACGTTCACCAAGGGAGATAAATAGAGATCCATCTCGGGCAAATACCAATCTGGATCCGAAATGTCTACGGCTATTGGATTTTGGTAAGGCCCTAAAAATTATTTCTATATTAATTAACTTATCGTTCTTGAATTGTCCGCGTATCACCTCAGTACCATGTCCATCTTTTCCCTTAGCGTTATAGGAAAGGTAGATCATGTTATTGTCACTAAACTGTGGGTGCAGGGCAATCCCCATCAGGCCACCCTGGCCCCTATAAACAGTGTCGGGCAATACGACGACAGGATGCTCAACTAAACGGCCATTTTTGATTAGACGTAGACGCCCAGGTTTTTCTGTGACTAAAATATTGCCATTGGGAAGAAATGCCATCCCCCACGGTTGGTTCAGTCCTTCAGCAACAATATTAACTTCGTAGTCATGCAGTTCGGAGTGAAATCGCTCCGCGTAGCAGGCTTGTGCTAAAACTGAAATAATTAATGTGGCAAGAAAGCTGAACGCATTAAAACAAGGCGTATTTACGGTCATGATTGATTAGAAAATTCGCTGAAATATAAGTTCATATCTAGTATGGTTAACTTTATAGCGGGTTGCAATATTTATAGAGAATGTCAGGAGAATAAACTTGGATAAGCTAGCCCTACCTAGGATCCTGTTCTGGTCCACAATGATTTTTTCTATCTTATTGAGTGTTTCCCAAGCACAAATAATCACAGCCGAAATGCATAACACGGCAGACGAATTATTTAATAAAGCACTATCATCAAATATAGCTTATGAAATCGATGAATCACTGAGTACTGAAGTTGGACCACGCATGATAGGTACTCCAGGTGATAAAAAGGCAATAAGTTGGGCAGTGAGTAAGATGAAGCAACTGGGTTACGATCGAGTATGGACTGAACCAGTAACTCATATCCTTTGGGAGCGGGGGATGATAGAGGCTGAAATTACCACACCTTTTCCACAGAGAGTGACGGCCATTGCACTTGGTGGTTCAGTGGGGACTCCAAATGACGGAATAGAAGCAGAAATCATTGAATTTGAAGATTTTGCCGCACTGGAAGCGGCACTGCCAGACAGTCTGTCCGGTAAAGTCGCTTTTGTTTCATTCAGAATGAGACATGAAATTAATGTCAGCGGTTATAGAGAAGCGGTTGTGGCTCGAAGCCAAGGTGCAATCGAGGCAGCAAAAAAAGGTGCTATAGCTTACATCTTGCGTTCCGTAGGTACGGACGATAATCGCTTGGCTCATACAGGTGCAATGAACTATGAAGAAGATGTCCCTCGAATACCCGCTGCCGCTTTGTCTAATCCTGATGCAGATTTACTAGTGCGTCAGCTCAGTCGTGGTATACCAGTTCGTTTCAAGTTGAAACAAACCTCATTGCGCCATGATAATCAAATAATTACGACCGCCAATGTAATTGGAGAAGTAGTTGGACGTGAAGCAGGGAATGATTTTGTGATTCTAGGTGCGCATCTAGATAGCTGGGATGTAGGAACTGGATCGGTTGATGACGGTATCGGTGTTAGCATCGTTATGAGCGTGGGAAAACACTTGCTCGACTTACCAAGACGCCCGAGGAGATCGCTAAGGGTCGTGTTATTCGGGGCAGAGGAAGTCGGCTTGATCGGAGTCAAACAATACCTGGAAGCGCACAAGGATGAACTCGACCATCATTTGATCGGTGTGGAGTGGGACTTCGGTATTGGTAGAATATTGGAAATGGAATCGGGAGTCGGCCCGCAATCACAGGATCTAATCCGAGAAGTGGCGACCATTGTCGCACCACTTGGCATTTCGATGCGATCAGGTAATGAAGCAAAGGGTCAGTCCGATATGAGTGTGCTGGGTAAGGCTGGAATGCCAGCAATTAATTTTCACCCCGATGGTTCCACATATTTCGACTATCATCATACAGAGAATGACACACTGGACAAAGTTAACACAGAAGCGATGAAGTTTAACACCGCGATTTTCACTCTGTTTTCTTATATCGCTATGGAAAGCAATATCGATTTCCGTCAGTAAATAAGAAATTTATTAACAGAGCTAGCTTAGGTAGCAGAGGTGTGGAGTTGGTGGAATACTGATCTTATTAGTGCATCATGGAATAGACGATAGTATTAACACCTAGACGGAAAGCATCGGTTGCCGGTTTCAATGGCATCCTCGGTTGATCATACCAATCCCAGAAGTTCGCCAGATCATTGTTAAACCCTGCGGCAATGGCAACTTCGCCGTTGTCATTATAAATTCCGTAATAAGTGATATTTCCTCCGGGCACATAGGGTGACATACCCTCAAGGTCATCGAGTTCAAAATGGGCGGTAAAGATACGGTGGTCAGTTGGTATAGGTAAAAAATCTCGATCGGGAAATGCACGTTTTACCTGTGACTTCATGTTTCCTAATTGTTCAGGGCCGTCAAAATCATCCATTAGTATAAAACCACCGCGATCAATATATTCTCGTAAGTTTCTGACTTCTTCATCGGTCAGAGCCATCTCACCCGGTTCGGAAACATAAGCGAAGGGATAGTCGAATACTTCGTCACTGGACAGCTCGATGATGCTGTATGACATGATATCAATATTGATTCCAGTTGCTCCGGCAATGAATTGATTCAGATTCTGATCAGATGATGGGTAATTGTGTGACCAGCCCATATGACCAAACCAGCCGTTGGTGCCAAATCGCCACCTTGCGACGATCAACTCAGTAGATGGTGGGATATTTTGTTCGACTACCCGCCTGTAACCTCGACCTCCACCAAAAAATCCCTGGGAATATGCAGATGCGGCGACGAATAAGGTTGCCAGTAGTACGAAAATAATTCTGAATCTAAACGGTATCATTATAAGATTTTAGCTGAGCAATCGTTAATCTAGTATCGGTATTTCAAATTATGACGACCTAATTCACTAATAGTTTTACAGCCCATCAACTTCATGTCACGTTCAATTTCAATTTTGAGATTGGTAAGTGCTTTTTCGACACCAGGTTGACCAGCACCAGCAAGTGCGTACAGATATAACCTCCCCCCAGAGCAGGCCTTTGCTCCAACAGATAATGCTTTTAGTATACGTGTCCCGCGGCGAATGCCGCCATCGCAGATGACATCAACCTTATCCCAAACTGCATCTACAATTTCTGCTAATTGGTCAAAGGGAGCACGTGATCCATCTAGTTGTCTACCTCCATGGTTGGAAACCATAATTGCAGTAACACCGATATCTACTGCGTGTTTTGCATCCTCAACCGACATAATCCCTTTTAAAGCAAACTGTTTCCCCCAGTGTTTAATTATGTCTTCAACAGATTTCCAATCCATAGATTGATCAAGCATAGTGTTTAAGTAGTCGGCAACAGATATAGCAATATTTGTCCCTTCCTTGAAGTAATCTTTGAGTTGGGAAAGTTCGAATCGTTTATGAAAATAATAATTAAATACCCATGCTGGGTGTGTCGCAAAACTTAATAGGCTTTTTAATGTTAGTTTAGGAGGTGAGGTAAACCCCGTGTGCAAATCGCGTTCACGGTTCCCCCCAACAATGGTGTCTACAGTCAGGATCATTCCGTCATAGTTTGCATCTTTGCATCGATCGATTAAATTCCGGGTGAGCCCCTTATCTTTATGCACATAGAGCTGAAATAGTTTGGGAGACTTGATAGCTGTCCCTATCTCTTCAATACTTATTGTTCCCAGGGATGAAATAGCAAACGTAGTCACAAATTTTTCTGCAGCTTTACCTACTGCAAGTTCGCCATCATGGCGGAAAAGACGTTGTAGTGCGGTTGGTGACAAGAAAAAAGGCATTTCTAGTTTCTGCCCAATCACCGTTGTAGTCATATCAATATTTTCGACTCCGGCCAAAACATTCGGGACTAGGTCACAATCTTCAAATGCTACTGTGTTTCGTCTATAGGTGACCTCGTCGTCCGATCCGCCGTCAATATAATGAAATATCGGACTCGGCAGCCGTTGCCTAGCCAATTTGCGAAATTGTTTGAAATTGTGACAATCTCGGAGACTTAATGACATTTAAATACTCAGCATCCGCTTTAATTGATGTTCTATACTAATACTTGTTGCGATCACTATTTTCCCCGATTACGATCTGGTATGTTTATTGTACAGGTATGAATAGAAGGATACATATATACGCATAGGAAGATTAATTCTAAAAACTATTTTTTGACCTTAATAACCTAAATCAAAGATAAGACGAGATAATTGACATGAAAAAACTGATTACTATTGTATTACTATTCGTAACATCCTTACTTTCCGCAGAAGAAATTACACTGACAGCGGCGGATGGCTATCAACTGAAGGCAGATTATTACAAGGGTGAAGCTGGTCATCCTGCAGTAGTACTCATGCACCAATGTAATGGAGATCGCTCAATGTACCAGGACGTAGGAAAACTTCTGTCTGATGCAGGTATCCATGTACTGACAATGGATTTCCGTGGATTTGGAGGAAGCGCTAGTGACAAGGCTGATATTATGGCATTTCGAAACTCTACTACCGACAGAAAGGCTACTCAGGTTTATATCCAACCAATCAGGCTACATTGGGAGTCTGACGTAAATATTGCGGCAGACTACCTAAGAGAACGTGCAGGCGAAGATGTCCAGATGGGTGCCGGTGGAGCAAGTTGCGGCGGAAGACAAACCGTAATATTAGCCGGGCAGCGGGATATTGCCGCGCTAATGATATTTTCTTCCGGTATCGGTGAAGAACTGACGAACCTATACAATTCGTTTGAACCCACACCGACACTATTCATTGCTGCTGACGGTGATAAATCAGCATATCAGAGTGCAACCGACCTTTTCTCAAATGCAAGCCATCCACTAAGTCGTTTGATTGCCTATAAAGGTAAAGCTCACGGATCAGCTATATTTAAGCAGGATCCGAAACTGGTAAATGTCATTGCGGGTTGGTTTATCCAGCAACTTAATGGGAAATAAATTATAGGTCCGAATGTAATGATTTATGGGGTCTTCAGATAACAGAAGGC
The DNA here is from genome assembly GCA_965226155.1 of Gammaproteobacteria bacterium. Lineage (GTDB taxonomy): Bacteria > Pseudomonadota > Gammaproteobacteria > Eutrophobiales > Eutrophobiaceae. The sequence continues at coordinate 946,229 of OZ245331.1, read as the reverse complement.
CCTAACCTGATCTGTGTAAGCACACAATACTTCTAATATCCCGTCCTTAAAATCATGGGATTATCACTAATGCGTATGGTCCAATCACTCCTGTTTATTTTAGTTTCTGTGTTGGTATTGCTTTCTCTGCTTTTGTATCTGTTTCAACCGAAATTTGTTTATTTTCCTTCGAAGAACATAGTAGCGACTCCGGAAACGATTGGATTATCCTATGAAGAGGTGATGTTGACGACGAGTGATAATGTAAATATATCTGGTTGGTATCTTCCACATCCACAAGCACACTCGACTATGCTGTTCCTGCACGGTAACGGCGGCAATGTTTCGCACCGTCTGGAAAAGCTGATGATTTTTTATGAGCTTGGTTTGACAGTCTTTATTATTGATTACCGAGGTTATGGCATGAGCAAAGGTAGACCTTCCGAGCAAGGAACCTATCGTGACGCCGAGGCGGCATGGGAATATTTAACAAAAGATAAGAGCGTTCCTAAGGATGATATTATAGTTTATGGTGAATCACTTGGTGTCGGGGTGGCTACCTGGGTCGCAGCCAGAAATCAGGTAGGGGCGTTAATTATAGAATCCGGTTTTACATCGATAGTTGATATGGCTAAACATTATTATCCCTATTTGCCAGTATCATTGCTTACCCGGATTAAGTACCCATCACTGGATCGAATCGCGGACATTAACGCCCCGCTGTTGGTGATACATAGTAGGGAAGATGAAATCGTGCCGTACTCACACGGCCAGAGTTTGTATCAGCATGCAAAGGAACCAAAAGTCTTTCACGATATTATTGGTGACCACAATGGTGGTTTTATATTAAGTGGTAATTTATACCGCGACGGACTAGCCCAATTTATTTCCAGTTACTGATAATCGATATGCTTTGATGGGGATCTACCCATCATGGCCTTGCGACATATCACTGGTAGAGAACTCACCTTCCATAAACACATAGGGTCAGCTGCATTCATCTCCATAATCCATTGCATATTTAAAAGAATGTTATAATATAACATTGCAATTTAAGCCAAAGCTTTATCTTATGTCTGATAATCAAATAGTTACACCATTTAAGGCACCGGATCATTTGCATTCCCGCTGTCTAGAATCAGCCCTTTCTAAGGCTGAAACTGGCTGTGCACGCAAGGGTGTACGGTTGACGGACATCCGCCGCCGGGTGCTGGAACTGGTTTGGGACAAGCATGAGCCAGTGAAAGCCTATGACATCCTCGAGATCTTGCAGAGGGAAATGAAACGAGCCGTACCTCCTACGGTATACCGAGCCCTGGATTTCCTGCGGCAAGAGGGTTACGTTCACAAAATCAAATCCCTTAATGCCTATATTGGTTGTGGCGAGCCTGGCCACAACAATACTGCCCAATTCCTTATCTGTAGTGAATGTGGTGTGGTAGCGGAAATGGACGATCCGGATATAGGTGAAATGATCAACGACAAGGCGAACCAGCTCGGTTTTAGCATTAAGCACCAGACTATCGAAGTACAAGGTTTGTGTGCAGCATGTAGTGCGGGCTAATAATTAGGTAGCTGGAGTGTTACTTCGACGTTTCATTATTTTATTGGTTTTTTGTCCGGAGATAGTCTATGCAGAAGCAGGGATGAACGCCGTGTTTGTGAGTATACCTCCGCAGAAGCAGTTCGTGGAAAAGGTTGGTGGAGAATTTGTAAAGGTGCAAGTAATGTTGCCTCCAGGTCAAACACCAGAGACCTTTTCACCCACCCCAAAGTTATTGACAGAACTTTCAGATGCACAATTATATTTTCAGATTGGCATGCCATTCGAAACCTATTGGTTCAACGCAATCAATTCAGTCAATCAGAACATGCGTATTGTTAAATGTTGTGATCAGTTGCTTACTGTTTCACATCAAATTGATCAACATGATATGCATATCTGGTCTAACCCCGTGTACGTGCAGCAGTTGATTGCGATGGTACGTGATGAACTGATCGCGATCGATCCTGATCATCAATCAGTATATGAAGCCAACTATCAAGCCTATCTCAAAGAACTAACCGATCTGGATAATACGATTCATAATATGTTTGCTGACCGACGGACGGATTTTTTTATCGCCTCCCATGCTGCATGGGGTTACTTCGCCGAGGCATATGGCTTGCAGCAGATAGCTTTGGAGAAGAACGGAAAGGAGAGTGGTCCTAGGGCGCTTACCTCTATGATCAATCTAGCTAAGCAGGAAGAGATCCATACACTGTTCGTACAAGAGCAATACAAGACGCCTTTTATTAATAGTCTTGCCCGGGAACTGGATGCTGACATCGTGATGCTGGATCCGTTGCAGGAGGATTATCTTACAAATATGCGTACTATAGCCGGCCAGATCTATGATGCAGTCCGATAAGATGAATGCTGTAATTGAGATTGATGACCTGAACTTTTCCTATGGAAGCATTAACGTCTTATCGAGTATCTCATTGGAAATAGGAGAGGAGGAGTTTTTTGGCATAATTGGTCCCAATGCATCCGGCAAAAGTACACTGCTGAAACTTATCCTTGGGCTCATGGCTCCTGATTCTGGGAGGATACGGGTATTGGGACAGTCACCGCAAAAAGTACGCCATCGTATTGGCTATGTCCCCCAACATTCTACATTTCGGCGCGATTTCCCGATTACAGTTAGTGAAGTGATAAGACTTGGCCAGTTAGGAAGTACTTACATTAATAGCGGACAGGCCAACGATAAACTTCGGTCAGCTATGGAACTGGAAGCAGTAAATGAGATCGAGGACAGACAGATTGGTACCTTATCGGGCGGCGAATTGCAGCGGGTATTAATCGCTCGTGCATTGGCCTGTGACCCAGAGATCCTGATCTTGGATGAGCCCACAGCTAATATCGATCTTAGGGCGGAGGAGGATATCTTTACTTTACTTAAGCAGTATAACGAGCACATGACCATCATTGTGGTATCTCATGATATTGCCTTCATTTCAGGCTTCGTGAATCGGGTAGGGTGCTTGAATCGTACCTTGATCACCCACTTTACCGAGGATGTCAGCGGCAAGACAATTGAGGAATTGTATGGGGGTTCGGTGAAGATGATACATCATATTCACTAGTTACCAGCAATGAGAAACAGATGCAGAGTACAGAATAATGATTGATTTTTTTCAAGCTATCCTCGACTTTCGGTTTATGCAATACGCTTTGTTAGCATGTCTACTAGCAAGTATTGGTTGTGGGATAATTGGATCATTTGTTGTCGTTAAGCGGATCAGTTCACTGGCAGGCGGGATCGCGCATGCCATACTTGCCGGGATGGGAATCGCCTATTTCTTCGGTGGCTCTCCAATGATTGGTGCAACAGTGATGGCATTGATGTCTGCCATCCTTATTTCGCAGATTAAATTTCGATGGAAGCAAGATGAAGATATCCTTATCGCTGCCTTCTGGTCTGTTGGCATGGCAGTAGGTGTGTTATTTATATCGCAGACGCCTGGCTACAACATCAACCTCATGAGTTATCTATTCGGAAATATTCTACTGGTCTCTGGCCTAGATCTGGTACGCATGCTTATACTTGATATAGTTATCATTATTTTTGTAAAGTTATTTTATCAACAATTTCTTGCTACAGCGTTTGATGAGGAGTACGCCAGACTGCGCGGGGTCAACGTTCAATTATTTGATATTGTTATGTTGAGCATGATAGCACTGACTGTAGTTCTGTTGATCCAGATAGTGGGATTAATTCTGGTTATTGCATTATTGATCTTACCTGCGGCAACAGCGGCACAATTCTCCCATTCTTTACCTAGAATGATGTTTATTGCAGTGCTCCTGAGTATTGTGTTGACGTTTACAGGTCTGGCTATTTCTTATCAGCCAGACTTGCCGTCGGGCGCAGTGATGATCATCCTAGCTGGCGTTATTTATGTCATTTCCATCGCTGTGAAAAGCAGGTTGAAGTTAGAAAGTTGATGCTATAGCTAACTATTAGCTATTGGTACGGAAAGCCTAGTCTAAAAACCCTATTTGGTTGCGTAGCGCTACAAAGCGAGGCTGATCAAGGATTGGATCTTTCATAATATTGGACTTTATGACTTGTAAATATCGTATTCCTTCGTTCGGATTTTGGGTAATTATTTCAAAAGCTTTTTCTATCTCTCCGATAGCCAAAAAAGATAATGCCCAAGCACTCGTCCTTATTATTTGTCCTTTATCAGTTCTAATCTTAAGCGTATTATGAACCCTCATTGCATCCTTACTAAGCCCAAGTCTTGAGTAAGCATATGCCAATCTTGCTACATCATTTGGGTTAATACTGTTTTCCAATTGATCAGCTATCTGAAGTTCTTTTAGTGCTTCAGTTTTATTTCCTAAAAGGATCTCCATCAAGCCAAGGCTGAGATGCCTACCTGCACTAGATTGAATTGGAATTGCTAGGCGGTACTGTTCAGCAGCAGCAGTTGGATTCCCTGCATACATATAGGCATTACCAAGATGACTAAGATAGTGAGCGACTTTTGGTGCTAACATCACTGCACGTTTTGCTATACGGGCGGCTTCTTCATCTTCTCCCAAAAAGATAAGAAATAGTGCGTATTCATCCAATATATCCACATCATTCGGACCCAATTGAAGCGCACGTTCAAAGGCCTGCTTTGCTGCAGTGCCGTGCAGGTTACTATAGTAAATAAAAGCCTGTGCCATATAGGCCATACTAAGGTTCGGGTCAAGACCCACTGCTATCTTGGCGTGTTCAAGGGTAACGCTCTCCATTTCATCAAAAGTTAATCCATTAAGTTGACGGTTATAGATATGGGAAATCCCATAACCACTCGCCTTGACAGCATGGGCCAGCGCAAAATCCGGATCGACCGCAATTGCTTGATTCAGATATAGATAAAATTTAGGCGGCATTCTTGGATTTAAATTTTGAATTAATGCCCTCGCTTTTAAATAGATCGTGTATGCTTCGAGCGAGTGGGTCGGCATCTTATCGATGCGTTCTTGTTCATCTGCAGTAACCTCTACTCCAATGACTGTAACAATGTGCCTGACTATCTCTGCCTGAGTTACAAAGATGTCTGATAACTCCCGATCGTAAACTTCGGACCAAAGCTGGGTATTTGTGGAGGCATCGATGAGACTAACAGAAATATTGAATCGATTTTCTACATATCGAACACTGCCTGTCATGATGGTTTCCACATTGAGTATGGAGGCAATTTCGGCTATGGATTTTCCATCATCAGTATTACGTAGAATTGAAGTACGAGAAATGGGATTAATGTTGCATACTTTTGTTAATTGGGAAAGTATCTCTTCATGGATCCCTTCAGCAAAGTAGGCATCATCGGGACTAGGACTCAGATTCTCAAAGGGTAATACAGCGATGGAGTTTTTCAGGGAAGCCTTGTTACCCATCTCCACTTCGGAATCGCTGTTCTGGGCAAATGAAAAAAATGAAAAGCAAAATAGCCAGAATAGGCCTATGCATTTTAAATGTCGTATTGCTTTTTTATCTTCCATAATTTTTAGGGTAACCCTAAATTCCAATTGACTTACGGACTACTAAAAAGCGAGATTCTTCTAACACGGGATCATTCATAATATTGGACTTGATAACTTGTAAATAGCGCAGTCCTTCGTTTGGATTATTGGACAGGATGCCGAACGTTTCTTCAACTTTGCCAATGGTTAAATACGCTATTGCCTTAGCACCTGACCTCATCAATTGGCCCTTGGCCTCTCTCATTTCATGCTCGTTAACTATTCTCATCGCGTCTTCATGCAAGCCAAGCCTAGAATAGCCATATGCGACTAGTAAATCGGGCGCTCGCCCACCTGCAGATTGCTTCTTTTCTACGAATCGTAACTGTTTTAATGCCTCAGTTTTGTTATTTAACAGAATCTCATTCATCCCGAGCCATAAATGCATGTCAGTTATCGGTTTTAAGGCAATCGCTAATCGATATTGCTCAGCAGCAGCTGCAGGTTTACCTGCATTTGTTAACATCCAACCTAGATTGGCATGGTTGTTAGCATTATTCGGTGCCAACTCCACGACACGTTGTGCTGTCCCGACGGCGTCATCAGTCTTGCCAAGTAGCTGCAGGTAATGAGTTGAGATATACATAATCGTGGGATCTAATTGAACTGCTTGTTCAAAGGCTTTCCATGCTTCCGCACCACGCTGGTGACTTCGATGGATCGATGTGCGTGTCTTATAAGCCAGAGCTAGGGTCGGATTCAATGCTAACGCAATGTCAGCATGTTCAAGGGCTATCCTTTCCATGTAGTCAAACGTTAAACCATTGCCAGCATCGCTTTGCGGTCCACCATGCGCCATTCCTATAGGTACGCGTGCTAACACAGCAAGTCCAAAATCATTCGCCTTGATTGCATGGGCCAATGCAAAGTTTGGATCAAGCGCAATCGCCTTGTCCAGGTTTTGATAAAATTCAGGAGGTTTCACTGAACCAGAGTTAGTAGCCAATAGCATCGCCTTAAGGTAGTGCTCATAAGCTTCAGAAGAGCGGGTCAACGGTTTGTCTATGCGTTCTTGTTCAGCTTTAGATGTTCTTGCTCCTAGAACCTTAGCAATGTTTTCAATTAAATCTGCTTGTATTACAAAAATTTCAGATAAGTCTCGTTCATAACGCTCAGACCACAGCTGATTTAAACTGGCAGCGTCGTAAAGCCGTACAGCAACAGTAATCTGATTATCCGCATATCGAATGCTGCCCTTCATGACGGATTCAACATTGAGTTCGGAAGCAATCTCGTCTATAGACTTATCAGTGTCTTTATAACGGACAACAGATGAATAAAAAATGACACTCATGTCCTGGATCTTGGCGAGTTGATTTACTATTTCCTGATGGATCCCAGCTGAAAAATAGACATCATCGGGATTGGGGCTTAAGTCCTCGAAAGGCAATACAGCAACAGAGTTATGCAGTAAGGCTTTCGTCTCTTTACTAACAGGGTTAAGATTTTTTTCAGATACCCCAATTGCAAACGCGGGAGATGCTGCAACTAGAATTTGAATAATTAACCACGTTACAATAGAACCGGTTATCAAGACCTTGAATAAGTTACGATCATAAGGTGCAGAAAGGAATAAATTCATAATGACACCCCCTAATTGAAACTATTGTTACAGTTACCTGGCTTAAGCTGAATTAATATTAATTCGGATAAACTTTTGAATGCTGAATTATTTTGGAATGAAATTGTTCACTACCTCAGGCTTTATATAATTTAGTGGATTAAACGCATCATATGGCTCGTAGTTTAGCATAGCGCGAGCTTTTTCGACCTCACCAATAGACAAATATGCTAACGCCGAATAACTTGTGTTTATCAGTTTACCATTGGCAACCATCGTCTGAATCAAATCAAATAATCTCTTTGCGTCCTCCTGTAGCCCTAATTTAGAGTATGCATAAGCGACACGTGCTACGCCTCTCGTCGTAATAGTTTTATCTATCAACCGATCAGCTTGTCGTAGCGCTATCAATGCCTCAGTCTTATTTCCTAAAGCTATCTCAACCAAGGCGAGGTTTATATTTCTAAAAAAATTATGCTCTATCGCATTACCTAATCGGTAATGCTTAGCTGCAGCAACCAAATTACCCGCATCCATTAACGTCCAACCTTGAAGGTAGTAATTATTAGCATCGTTAGGATCCAACTCCAACACACGCTGTCCTAATCTAACTGCCTCATCATGTTCTCCAGTAATTGAAAGGAAGCGGGCATAAGCATTCAATATGTTTTTATTACTTGGACTTAGCTGCAGCGCTCGATCATAGGCTTGTTTTGTTCCTGATTTATCTTGGTTGCTACGATGGATTTCTGCCAGGGCCATGTGGGCCATACCGAGGTTAGGATCAAGTGCTAATGCAATTTCAACATGTTCCAGGGCCACCCTTCCCATCTCATTGAGTGTTAATCCCTCAATAGGACGGATTGATCTTTTTGCAAGTGCGTAACCCCTAGCCTTGAAAGCATGGGCCAATGCAAAGTTCGGATCCAGCGCAATCGCCTGGTCTAGAATTTGATAAAAGATATCCGGCTTGTTTTCTCCAATAATTGATGGGACTATCTTTGATCTCAGGTAGAGCGCATACGCCTCTAGCGATTGAGTTGGAATCCTTTCGATGTGCTTTTTTTCTGCCGCGGATAGGGTTGCGCCAATCGACTGGGCAATGTGATCAACTACATTAGCTAGTATCGTAAAAATATCAGATAGCTCACTTTCATATCGCTCAAACCAAAGCTGATTTAAACTGGCAACGTTGTAAAGCCGTACTGCAAGGGTAATCTGATTCTCAGCATAACGGACACTACCTTTCATGATAGTTTCGACATTCAGTTCGGATGCAATCTCACGAATTGACTTGTTCGTATCTGGATATCGCAATACTGAGTTTCGTGAAATTACACTCAAGTCATGTATGTTAGCGAGGTGACCCAGTATCTCTTCATGGATCCCGACTGCAAAGTAAGCATCATCGGGATTGGGGCTTAGATTTTCGAAAGGTAGTACTGCAATGGAATGTTTCATCACAGTTTGTGAACGATTGGCATCCTCATTATTACTCTGGGCAACGGTGATAGAAGACAAACAGAACAGCGAGAGCATGCTAATGATTTTTAAATATCGCATTACAGTACTCCTGCTAAAATTTTGTAACTAATAGCTATCAATCAAAAACGAAACCGAAGATTTTATCTACCCAGTTTTTATCTTCTGATGAAACGTCTTCAGCATTAACCGTGTTAGTCGGCGCGGTCGCAACATTGACTGGGTGGACTGGATAATCCAGCGTTTTACCCAATGCCGGGTTGATTCCGTTAGCAAAGCCACCCTGGTCACGAACAACCTTACCCACACCGTTTTCATCGTAGTGTACCCAGACTATTCCGTGTGCATCACCGAAGCTGGGCATATCGATTGTATGAGTTTGTTCTCGTGTTTTAGCGTCGTATACGTAGAGGCGTCCTTCGCCATTACTACTGGACCAGAACTCTTTGCCGTTAGGGGCAAGCAGGATATGGTCCGTCTGGTAACCGCCAAACAATGTTTCCAGCTGTCTGCCGGTTTTGGTTTCAAATACCGAAACAGTACGCCCGAACTGGCCTGTGGATTCTCCCTTATCGGCTACCCAGATCTCGGTTTCATCCGCGTTCAGGCTGGCGCCATAAGGGCCGGTGCCTGTGCGGCCGGTCCAGACAACGTTACCGCTGGCCAGTTCGATCTTAGAAAGGGTGTCTGAGCTACCAACGGGTATATACATGTATTCTTTTTTGGCATCAAATACAATCCAATCGCCACGGAATCCTGGGTATGGATATTCCCTGACGACCTCCCATGTTACAGGATCGATTTTAGCTACCCAGTAGGGACGTAACATAGTATTTCGACCTGAAATATAGGAACGATGCGCTGATTGGGTGGTGGAACCGTAACCTTCCGGTTGCATCAGGATATAGATATATTCACCGTCATTAAATGCGGTGTAAGTATTTCCACCCAAGTCCGCATCGCGAACACCACCGATAATCTCATCAGTTTCCGGGTCCATTAAATAAACATCCAGACCATCGGCGTCACTGATGAACGTGTCAATCAGTAAATATTTATCCTGGAATGTTTGCCCGTGATGCATACGACCGCCCACCACCAGTTGCTTTATTGGTCGCAATGTGCGCGCATCGGCTTTCAATAGCGAGGCCGGTGTGCTAACGCCGCGGGCCGTCTGTCCGCGGTCGGAATAGGGACGTGAACCGATGATATAGACATATGAACCATCTGGCGACATCACGGTAGTGTGTGGTGCACCCCTCATGTTTTCCGGCAGTAAATACGAAGCGATGACTTGCTTAGTTTCTGCATCGCCGACAATAATCTGGGTCGATTTTGGTGGCGTACTTTTCTTTTTAGCAAAACGACGATGCATCCCGATAGTACCGGTATTCTCATAAAAGTAGGTCTTGCCAGGTTCTGGATTAAATATAACGGGGCCAGGATCGTACTCAGCTGCCACATCCACTTTGTAGTCTCGTTTGAGGCTGCCAGTCTTGGCTTTTCTCTGCCAATCATCGATTACCGTCTGGAAGGCTTGTATTTTTTCTACCAGCTTGTCGCGCGCTGAGAAGATCGGCTTTCTAATCACAGGAGCACGAATGCTACTCAACGTAGCCTTGTATCGATTGAGTTCAACTTTAGGCAGTGAGGTCCCGGTTAACGTCGCAACATACACCGAGATGCTGAGCAAATCATTGTTGGTCGGTTTGAGGATGTCGCGAAGTGGCGTCATCTGTGGGTTGGAGATGAACTGATAATGGATGTCGTAAGGAGACGGGCCGAATGCCAGCGATGGACCAATGAGACCTTGGGCCTTATCATCATGGCAGACTACACAGGAGGCAGGCGACCAGTATAGCTCTTCACCGCGTTTTGCCAGTGCCTGTAATTCTGCACTGGCGTCTTCAAAGTCGGTCATCGCAGGTCGTGCTTCAATCGATTCGGATCCAGCCGAGTCCATTTCGGATTGTGCAAACGCGAGGTTGACTGTTGATAATGTAAACAGCCAAATCAAAATCGAGGTAAGAAATTTCATATTGATCTCCATAATTTCATCGAGTGTTTCAATCAGTTTTTTGTTGACTGGAACCTTAAATAATAGGCTAGTTGTATATTACGGAATGGCTTCATAATGTAAATATACATTGCCCATTTACACTTGTTACGTGAATTCAATTTGTAAGTGCAACTCAATTAGGTGGCACGAACGGCAAGCTACGGTAGCATCCTTACCTTTCGTTCCAGCAAGAAAGAGAGGCACAGATGAGACACTACACACAGCTTACCGAGCATCAACGTTACCAGATTTACGCCCTAATGAAAGCAGGACATACACAAACGGAGATAGCCGCCTTGATAGGCGTGCATAAATCTACTATTAGCCGTGAACTCAGACGCAACCGTGGCTTGAGAGGCTATCGACCCCGCCAAGCTCAGTTGCTCCAGCAAGCGCGTCGAGAAGCCAGCCAACAACAGCGACTCACCACGACCTTGTGGGAGCGAGTAGAGGTCTGGCTGCGGGACGAATGGAGTCCTGAGCAAATCAGTGACTGGTTGCATAAACGAGAAGGTATCGCTCTGAGTCATGAATGGATATATCACTACATATACCAGGACAAGGCAGACGGCGGTGAGCTGTACCGGTACTTGCGTTGCCAGAAGAAACGAAAGAAGCGTTATGGTAGTTATCAACGTCGTGGGGTTCTGGTGAATCAGATCAGCATTGATAAGCGTCCCGCCATTGTGAACAGGAAGACACGCATCGGTGACTGGGAAGTGGACACCGTCATCGGCAAAGGCCATCGACAGGCGCTGGTCACCTTGAGCGAGCGCAAGTCGATGTACACCTTGATTTGCACAGGTGAAACAACGAACTGCCTCTGCCGTCAGGCAAGCTATCGTGCGATTGTTGTCTAATATGAAGGCGTCGGTTCACACGATCACCTCGGATAATGGGAAAGAATTTGCTGAGCATGAGGTTATTGCTCAACAATTGAACGCGGGGTTCTATTTTGCACATCCTTATGCCTCCTGGGAACGGGGTTTAAATGAAAATATCAATGGTCTCATTCGACAGTACTTCCCAAAGAAAATGGACTCCAGCACGATTACACAAAAGCAGTTAAACTTGGTCATGAAAAAACTCAATCACCGCCCCAGAAAAACACTTAATTCAAAAACACCACATGAAGTCTTTTTTAACATCAACGTTGCACTTCAAAGTTGAATCCGCGTTACTTTTAGAGAATGATTTAATTAAATGCCATACTGAGGATTTTATCCAACCAACTTTTTTCTTCTGCTGGAGCATTTCCAACATTAACTGAGTTCGCTGGCGCAGTGGCAACATTGATAGTGCTAGTTGGATAATCCAGCGATTTGCCCAGCGCAGGATTGATCCCATTTGCAAAGCCACTTTGGTCGCGAACAACCTTGCCTACGCCGTTCTCATTGTAGTGTACCCAGACCAGCCCGTGCGGGTCACCAAAGCCAGGCATATAGATTCTATGAGTTTGTTCGCGTGTTTTTGCATCGTATACAAAGATGCGTCCTTCACCATTACTGGTAGCCCAGAATTCTTTGCCGTTAGGCGCAAGCAGGACATGGTCAACCTGGTAACCGGTTATCAAGGTTTCTAGTCCTTTGCCGGTTCCGGCATCAAACACTGAAATAGTTCGTGCTATAAAACCAGTAGTTTCTCCTTTATCGGCGACCCAGATCTCGGTTTCATCCCTATTCAGGCTGGCACCATAAGGTCCCGGACCGGTGGAGTTAGTCCAGACAACATTGCCAGTGGCCAGTTCGATCTTAGACACTGTTGATGAGCCGCCTGCGGGTATGTACATGTATTCTTTTTTTGCGTCAAAGACGATCCAGTCGGCACGATAACCTGGGGATGGATATTCCCTGACGACTTCCCAGCTGAGAGGGTCGATCTTAGCCACCCAGAATGGACGTAAAGCAGTATAGCGACCTGTATTCATACGCATTGCCGCAAGGTAGTTGCCGGGGGGCCCGTAGCCTGATGGTTGCATCAGGATGTAGATGTATTCACCGTCATTGAATGCGATGTAAGCAGTACCTCCCAGATCTTCATTGCGTACACCACCGATAATCTCATCGGTATCCGGGTCAAATAAAAAGACATCCAGACCATCAATTTCACTACCGAAGGTATCGATGAGTAAGTATTTATCCTGGAAGATTTGTCCGTGGTGCATGCGGCCACCCACGACCAATTGCTTAATTGGCCTCAGTGTGCGTGCATCGGCTTTCAATAATGAGGCCGGGGCGCTTATCTCACGGGTCGTTTTCTCTATACGGTCTGAATAGGGTCGTGACCCGACAATATAGATATACGAGGCATCTGGCGACATCACTGTAGTGTGTACTGCGCCTTTCATTTTCTCTGGCAGTAAGTACGAGGTGATGATTTGCTTGGTTTCCGCGTCACCGACAATTATCTGGTTTGACTTTGCCGTCGGATTGACATTCGCAGCGCCACTTATGCTCGCTGTGGTCCCGGTATTTTCATAAAAATACGTCTTGCCCGGTTCCGGATTAAAAATAACGGGGCCGGGATCATACTCAGCCGCGACATCCACTTTGTAGTCTCGTTTTATGCTGCCGGTCTTGGCTTTCCTCTGCCAGTCATCCAACACAGTCTGGAAGGACTGTATTTTATCCACCAGTTTGTCACGCGCCGAGAAGACTGGCTTAATAGTCGCAGGAGATCGAATGCTTTTTAGTGTCGCTTTGTACTTATCGTGTTTAACACAAGGCAATGCAGTACCGCTCAAGGTCGCAACATAGACTGAGAGGCTGAGCAAATCGTCGTTGGTTGGTTTGAGTTTGCTGCGCAGTGGTGTCATCTGTGCGTTAGAGAGGAGCTGATAATGGATGTCGTAGGGGGGAGGGCCCAAATGCCAGCGATGGCCCAACGAGTCCTTCAGCCTTTCCCCATGACAGGTTACGCAGGAGGCAGGTGACCAGAATAAGGTTTCACCACGCTTAGCCAACGTTTGTAATTCTGTGCTCGCATCATCAAAGTTGATCATCACAGGCCGGGCTTCCATAGATTCGGATCCAGCCGAGTCCATTTCTGATTGTGCAAACGCGAGGCTGAACCGCCCCGGGTATTCCTGAGACTCCATATCTTGAGAGGATGGAGTAATGAAAACAACAAAAAGATATTCCCCGGAAGTCCAGGAAAGGGCAGTACGGATGGTGTTTGATCATCAAGGTGAATATGACTCCCCGTGGGCCGCACTGAATTCAATTGCCAGCAAGATTGGCTGTGCCGCTGAAACCTTACGTAAATGGGTAAGGCGCTCAGAGATTGATCAGGGTAAACGTGTGGGCATGACCAGTTCAGATCGTGAGCGCTTGCTGGAGCTGGAGCGCGACAATCGAGAACTGAAGCGGGCCAATGAGATATTACGTAAGGCAGCCGCTTTTTTCGCCCAGGCGGAGCTCGACCGCCGACCGAGGTAATGGTCCCGTTCATCGACGAACACCGGGCCGAACATGGGGTCGAGCCGATCTGTGCCGAGTTGCCGATTGCCCCGTCGACGTATTACGAACACAAGGCCCGGGAAGCCGATCCTGAGCGATTACCAGCACGAGTGAAACGTGACCTGGCCCTATCAGTTGAAGTGAAGCGGGTGTGGGATGACAACTACCAGGTCTACGGTGCGAGGAAGGTCTGGCGACAACTCAAGCGGGAACATATTGATGCCGCTCGTTGTACGGTGGAACGGCTGATGAATCGGCTTGGAATAGAGGGCGCGAGAAGAGGGGCCAGGTGCTGGACGACAATAAGCGATGATGCTCTGGCTCGCCCCGCTGACCTGGTGAACCGGCAGTTCACGGCCACGCGGCCGAATCAGTTGTGGGTAGCGGATATTACCTTCGTGGACACCTGGGCGGGTTTCGTCTACGTGGCTTTTATCATTGATGTATTTGCCCGGCGTATCGTAGGCTGGCGGGTCAGCCGGTCATTGCGTACTGACCTGGTGCTGGATGCATTGGAGCAGGCACTGTGGTCGCGTCAGGACACCGAAGGGCTTATCCATCACAGTGACCGAGGCTGTCAGTACTTATCGATCCGTTACACCGAGCGGCTTGCCCAGGCAGGCATTGATTCATCCGTTGGTAGTGTGGGTGATTCATATGACAACGCCCTGGCTGAAACGATTAATGGGCTTTACAAAACTGAAGTGATACGTCGCCGAGGTCCCTGGAAAAATATTGAAGACGTTGAATATGCCACTTTAGAATGGGTGGACTGGTTCAATCATCGTCGCCTGCTGGAGCCTATCGGTAACGTTCCACCAGTTGAATATGAAATGATGTATTATCGACAACTTGAAGAGTCAACCATGGCAACTTGACTCAAACAAACGAGTCTCCGGAATACCCGGGGCGGTTCAGGTTGATTGTTGAAAGCGTAAACAGCCAAATCATAATCGAGGTAAGAAATCTCATATTGATCTCCTACCTTTTCCCCATCAATTTACGTAACTCCAAAAAGCGAGGTTCTTCTAATACAGCAACATTCAGCATATTGGATTTGATTTCTTGTAAAGGGGTTAATCCATCGACTGGTTTTTGGCTGAGTACATCATAGGCTTTATCAATTTCACCAATGGCCAAAAAAGATAAGGCTCTGGCATGCGATTTTAGTAATTTGCCATTGGCAACGGTTGTTTCAAGCAGGTTAAACACCCTCAAGGCATCATCATGGAGTTCCAGTTTTGAATAAACAAAAGCGACTCGTGCGATACCTCTAGTCGTGGTGTTATCATTTATTAATTGTTCTGCTTGTTGTATAGCTTCTTGTGCCTTGGTGTTATTTCCTGAGAGGATCTCAGCTATGCTGAGATTTAAATATCTGAAGAAATTTGGCTCCATAGAGATTGCTTGTCGGTACTTGGCTGCCGCATCAACAGGCTTTCCTGCATACATTAGCCTTCCAGCCAGAAGGTAATGATTGTTAGCATCGTTTGGATCCAACTCAATCACGCGTAACGACACTTGGGCGGCATCATCATGCTTTCCGTTTGCTGACAGAGAACGGGCATAGTTACTCAAAATTTCCCCATCATTCGGATTCAACTGCAGCGCTCTTTCATAAGCTAGACTTGCATCTGCTTCACGCTGATGGCTGCGATGAAGTTCCGCTTGTGCCATATAGATCATGATGAGATTAGGATCAAGTGCTAACGCTATATCGGAATGTTCAATGGCTTTCTTTTCCATTTCTTCCGGCGATAGCCCATCAATTTGACGACCATTTCTTTTTGCGAATGCATAACCTCGCGCTTTGACTGAATGGGCCAGAGCAAAGTCTGGATCCAAAGCAATCGCCTGATCCAGATAATGATAAAATTCAGGAAATCTCACTGGTCCTATGATTGACGGGACTGCGTGCGCTTTTAAATAGAGCGCATAAGCATCAAGTGAGTGTGTTGGCGCTTTCTCAATGCGCTGCTGCTCATCAGCTGATAGTTCAGCACTCAGGATTAGCGCAATGCGCTCAACGATTTCTGCTTCTATTGCAAAGATATCTGATAGTTCGCGATCATACTGCTCTGACCACAGCGGGTTCTTATCTGAGGTATCAAAGAGTTCCACGTTGATATTAATCCGATTGTCTGCATAACTGAAACTACCCTTCATGACAGTTTCCACATTGAGTTCTGATGCGATTTCTGCAATTGACGTAACAGAGTTGTCGTAATGTAAAACTGATGTACGGGAAATCGATTTTATATCTCGTATTTTTGCGAGGTGTTCCAGTATCTCTTGATGGAACCCTATGGCAAAGTAGGCATCATCGGGATTGGTGCTGAGATTCTCAAACGGTAACACGGCAACAGAGTTGCGAAGCACAGCAGTCTTCTCTTCAGCTACAGGTTCATTAGACTTTTCTATTAATTCAACGGCAGGTTGCATTGCATTTTCTGCAACCACTTCAGGTTCGTTAGTCAGTATTGTGTTATCAATCGCAAGGTAGGCAATGACTAGTACAACTAGTCCTATGAGAAAGTAAACAAGCGTGTTTCCTAAGATGCGATGATTATTTGTATGGCCTACTAACATAAAGCCTCCTTAAATAATTTATTAGCACTGCGGGACTGCTGTCAATTCTACGTGAAAATAAATAATTTTTAGTTAAATGATAAAGACAAAGGCAGTAGGATTGTCATGAATCATAGACACTTCATAGAAATATTCGCATGGATTGCGATATGGGTAGTTGTTTCCTAAAGATACAGGTCAAGTACTGGATATGTTGTTAACATTACCAATTCTGATAAATATTCAGATGGTTGTACCTATAAGCCTTCCAGGTGTTTACGTATGCTAAGTTGTTCTTCAGCGTTTGGAATTCTTCCCATTCCCCCCCGAACATTATCTAAAGCATGTTTTGGATTACCGGTCTCGGTGATAATACAAGTGACATATGGATTTGCGAGTATGTATTTCATTGAAAACTGTGCCCAGGTTTCACAATCAAAATCGGCGGCCCATTCAGGTAGTTTTTTGTCTTTCACGATCCCAAAGTAACGGCCATTCATAAAGGGTCGGTTGGCTATAATGGCAATACCGAGATCGCTTGCGAGTGGCAGAATACGTTCTTCCGCTGTGTATTCTAGAGCGGAATAGTTAAGTTGAATGAAATCAGGGTTTTCTTTTTTCATAAATGCTGATATGCGGTCATAGTCACTGGCATGTATGGTGGTAATGCCAATATAGCGTGTTTTCCCAGCGTCCTTCCATTCCTTAAATAACTTCCACTGTGTATCCAGATCCTTCATACCCGCTACCTCTATCAGATCCATAGGTCGTTTTCGGTACACGCGGTCATTCGCCTCGAGTTGTGCTATTCCATTTTCGCGACCAGGGCCCATTCCGAGGTCTATCATAGAAGCAATAAACAGGTCGTCTCGTATCCCCATCTCCTCAATTAATTGTCCAAGGATAGTGTCATCAATGCCTTTTGCTATTGCTTTAGGCCAAACTGCAGTATTAATAAGGCGACCACCTGCATCTAATAATATTTGAAGGACATCGATATATCTTTGTTTTCCTTCCGGCGGCTCGACCACATATGAACCCATTGAGGTTCCCAAACCAATTACTGGCATAAGTTCACCCGTAGTTGAAGAAGGGATAGGACGTCTTTCCATCATATTTTTATTTCCCTGTATTGCATCCATGGCGCTGCAACTTTGCAGAGGGAGTGACATGGCTGCACCAGCAGTGGATGCCAGACGGATAAATTCGCGACGATTAATCGAATTGTTTTTTAACATACAACCCTCCTAAGGAAAACAATCAGTAACGGTATCAGTTTAAGGATCCTATTTGGTTTCGTAGTTCTGCAAAGCGAGCTACTTCGAGCGCAGGGTCTTTCATAAAGTTACCCTTAATATACTGTAATTGGACAACCCCTTTGTTTACGTTTGGTTCCAGGATTTCGTAAGCTTTATCATAGTTACCAGCCGCTATGTTTGCCCATGTCCAGCTAACCGGGGTGATGAATCGCCCTTGAGCAACTCTTTCTTCAATCTCGCTTACTAATCGGTTCGCATCATCTTGCAGTCCGAGTAATGAATACGTATAGGCTGTTAGTGGATCAGCCCCTCTGCCCGCTGCTGCCTGTTGCTGCTCTGCGATACGTGCTTCTTTTATCGCCTCAGCTCTATTACCGGCCATATATTCCGCCTGTGCAAGCAATCGATGCAACCAGGGAAACTCTCGATATGTAAGTCCCTTTCGGAAATGATAGGCGGCCTCTTCTCCTTTATTTGCATATAACATTGGTATAGCAAGCCTTGCATGCCAGTTAGCAATATTTGGCGTTAATACTTGAGCGCGTCTTGCTAGAAGGATGGCTTTGTCATCATCGCCATAGTACGAAAGGAAATGGGAAAATCCATTTAGCACTTCCACCAAATTCGGACCTAATGCTAACGCGCGTTCATACGCTTGCCTTCCTTCTTCTTTACGTCCATGACTGTAATGAGTCAATGCTTGTGCCATATGGGCAAAGGGGTCGTTCGGGTCCAGTGCTAACGCTTTCTCAACATGAGCGACAGTTAATCTATCGACATCGTCTAAACTTGGTAGCCTAAGCCGATTGCCGAAGGTATGAGCAAGCCCAGTACCAGCTGCCCTGATAGCATGGGCGTGGGCAAAATTGGGATCGAGCTCAATGGCGTGGTCTATGTTTTCATAAAATTCTGCGGACATTCCTGCCTCGAGGTGAGCTACAACCAGGTTCGCCTTTAGGTAGAGCTTATATGCCTCAGTCGAGCTAGTAAGTGGTTTCTCTATGCGTGCTTTTTCAGCCGCAGTCACTTTAGCTCCGAGAGCTGCGACAACATTTTCGACTATCCTTGCCTGGACAGTAAAAATGCCAGCAATGTCTAGCTCATAAATCTCGCGCCACAGTACATTGTCGCCAGAGGCATCTAACAGTTGCACCGCAATATTAACTCGATCATTCGTCAATCGAACTCGGCCCTTCATGACGGTGCCCACATTAAGTTTAGAAGCGATCTCGGGAACTGTTATATCGCTAGGATAATTTGCATGCATGACTTCATCGTTATCAAGCTCAAAGATGCCATTATGTGAAATGACGCCCACGTCTTGAATCAGGCTGAGTTTGTAAATTAAATCTTTCTGAATACCCATGGAGAAGTAGGCATCTTCTGGATCGGTGCTTAGATTATCAAAAGGTAAAATCGCAATTGAATTGGGCAGGACTGCCATAGTCTCGTTACCAGCAGATTCACCCGCTTTATCTGTCACCATTGGTGTGGTGCAACCGTAAGTCAGAATAACTAAAGACGCTACGATGGCACGAATGAAAGAAACGTCGAAAATATTATAACGCGTTAGCCCACAATTAAGTGAATTCATAGAAATATATCTCCCTTACTTTTACCGTTATTTTATAGTGCTAGTTATACCTAATCTTACCTTAGGTCCATAGAAATTGGTATCCACGAGTAAGTAATTACCCGTGTAAAAAATTATCGAAGTGCTTAGTCAGGCAACCTATTTCGAAAAAGCCGTTGATATTTCAGTAATAAACAGCGTTTAGTTTCGAGGACAAGCTCGAGCAATTAATCATTAAGATTCAATCAAATACAACACCGAGGATTTTATCTAGCCAGCTTTTGTCTTTAGTTAAATCATATTCAGCATTAACCGACCCCGTCGGTGCAGTCGCAACATTAATTGGATGGATAGGATAATCTAGCGACTTACCCAGCGCAGGATTGATCCCATTTGCAAAGCCGCCTTGGTCACGTACGACCTTACCTTCACCATTTTCATCGTAGTGCACCCAGACCAGACCGTGTGGATCACCAAAACCCGGCATATCGATTCTGTGAGTTTGTTCGCGTGTTGTAGCATCATATATATAGATGCGTCCTTCACCATTACTGGTGGCCCAGAATTCTCTGCCGTTAGGCGCAAGTAGCACATGGTCGACCTGGTAGCCGGTAATCAAGGTTTCCAGTCCTTTGCCGGTCTTGGCATTAAACACCGAAATAGTTCGTGCTATAAAACCAGTTGTTTCTCCCTTATCAGCTACCCAGATCTCGGTTTCATCCACGTTCAGGCTGGCGCCATAAGGGCCTGGGCCAGTGGAGTTGGTCCAGATAACATTACCACTCGCAAGTTCGATCTTGGAAATAGTCCCAGAGCCGCCAACAGGCAAATACATGTATTCATTTTTTGCGTCAAACACGATCCAGTCGGCGCGGTAGCCTGGATACGGATACTCTCTGACGACTTCCCAGCTAACGGGGTCAATCTTGGCTACCCAAAATGGCCGTACAGTGGTATAGCGACCCGTATTCATACGCATTGCCGCAAGGAAGTTACCGGGCCCGTAGCCGGATGGTTGCATCAGGATATAGATGTATTCACCGTCATTGTATGACGTATAAGCAGTACCCCCTAGCTCTTCATTGCGCACACCACCAACAATTTCATCAGTATTTGGATCCAGTAAAAAGACATCCAGGCCATCGGCATCACTACCGAAGGTATCAATGAGTAAATATTTATCCTGAAAGGTTTGTCCGTGGTGCACACGGCCGCCCACCACCAATTGTTTAATCGGTCTTAATGTGCGCGCGTCGGCTTTCAGTAACGAGGCCGGTGTGCTTAGACTGCCGGTTGTTTCTCCGCGATCTGAATAAGGTCGTGGACCGACGATATAAATATGCGAGGCATCCGGTGACATCACTGTCGTGTGCACCAATCCCTTCAAGGTTTCTGGTAGTAAGTATGAAGTGATGATTTGCTTGGTTTCGGCATCACCCACGATAATCTGAGCAGAAGTTGCAGTCAGCTTGACCTTTGCTGCGCCACTCATGCTTCCGGTGGTGCCGGTATTTTCATAAAAATAAGTCTTGCCCGGTTCAGGATTAAAAATAACCGGTCCCGGGTCATATTCCGCCGCGACAACCACTTTATAATCCCGTTTGATGCTACCGGTCTTGGATTTTCTTTGCCAATCATCCAGCACTGTCTGGAAGTCTTGAATTTTATTGACGAGTTGGTCGCGCGCCGAGAACACTGGCTTGACAGTCGCAGGGGGTCGAATGCTTTTTAACGTCGCTTTGTACTTATCGAGTTCGACAGAGGGCAAAGCGGTACCGGTCAATGCGGCGACATAGACCGAGAGGCTGAGCAAATCGTTGTTTGTCGGTTTGAGTATGCTGCGCAGCGGCGTCATTTGTGCGTTGGAGATGAGCTGATAATGAATGTCATAGGGGGAGGGCCCAAATGCCAACGAGTGCCCGACGAGACCTTCGGCTTTTTCACCATGGCAGGTTACGCAGGATGCGGGTGACCAGAATAAGGTTTCACCACGCTTAGCGAGTGTCTGTAATTCCTCGCTAGCGTCTTCAAAGTTGGTCATCGCAGGCCGCGGTTGCACTGAGTCAGGTCCCGCTGGCTCCATTTCGGTTTGTGCAAACGTGAGGTTGACTGTTGATAGTGAAAACAGCCAAATCAAAATTGAGGTAAGAAATTTCATATGGATCTCCTTAAATCCGACTGCTACATCTGCCAGTTATCAGGACTGATAGAAACTCTAAATACGTTGACTAAACTATACTACAACTAGTCTGTTAATGAGAGAGGTACCATGTTGCTCTTTCCCAGTAAAATATGATTTAATTTTTATTTAGATCTACTCTACCGGCATCAAGCCAGTCCGAACGATTAATGCGTTCGGATAATGTAGGCGGCCTCGCCTTTACATCCGTCGCTGGCCATACTTCGTCTGGGTACACTGCCATTCGGACTACAATTTCTTCCTTAGTAATATTCCACACCATCATATCGTCAGCCAATGCCAATTTACCGCCGTAACTCTTGCGGATATCCGCAATAACATTAGGGGCAATATCGAAATCCGTGAAGATATGATAAGGAACAGCAAACCTGGGTTCTAACATGGAAAAGATTTTTCCACATTCAGTTGGTGATGTATGCAATACAGTTCCTATAAGGTGCGCACGTTCCGGCGTGTAATCTTTTTTCTGCATGAGTTGATCTTCCGTGAAGTAACATTCATGGATTAGTAGGTCGGCATTTTTTCCTTCTTCCAGAAACCATTGGTTAGGGACAGTGTCACCTGAATACACAAACTTCAATCCCTCCCATTCCAAGCTATAACTCACTGCGCCGTCCATAACATGGATAGCAGGCCAAGATTTAATGACTACGCCGTTATTGTCATAGACGACGTTGGTTTTTGAATAGTCGAATTCATGAGTATTGATGGTCGAGCCGAATGCAGATATCCCACCTGTACATTTCTATCAGTCGGTCTATTGCATAGGCGGTCCCATATTTTTTATCTCGACCACTGGGCCCATAAACTTCCAGTGGAACAGTCCTCTGTGATACCCACCCACCCACGTAGAGGGCACCAAGATTGCCAATATGATCAACATGAAGATGCGATATAAAAATTTTATTGAGATGATTAAAAGGGATTTCCAGTGCGCCTAAATTAGCGACCGAGCCGGTACCGATGTCAAAGATGAATTTCTCGCCATTACCCAATTCAACTAACCACGCGGCTGAGGCTTGTGCAGGGCGGAAGTTAGGGCTACCGGTTCCAAGCGCAATCACCCGTATTTCATCCTCGGCAAGAGGTTCAGTATTCGGAAAGTAGAAATCGCGTCTTGGGGCATCAGCGGCAGAGACGCATACAGACGCTACAATGCCAAGAATAGTGGTGAATGCGAGAGAGAATAGGGTTGGGGTAACTTTATTTTTCGGAGAGTCCAAGAATTGCATAGTGGTCTTCCTTCATGAAGAGCATGATGTAGTGTAGCAAGAAAGAGAATTATTGATATCCAATAGCATTTTACAAGCTGGGATTAGGTCATTCTCATACAATTATTTATCAAGTATATTAATAGATGTAAATTTCTAGTTCATCTCAGTAGGAGATAGCCTGCCGGCGTTTCGGGAGACGACCACTTCTTGTGCTAGCATGCCCATCTTTAATGAGTAACGTTAAAAGTTTTAAGGAGGAGTAAACGATGGCCCATCCTGTATTTCGAGCAGAGCATATTGGTAGCATGTTACGCCCCCTAAATTATTTCAAGCCTGGGAGGCGCTGGAAAAAGAAAAAAACAACTCGTGGCCGGGAGCAGGGCTAGTGACGAGTTGCGGGAGTTGGAGGATGAATCTATTCGTGCGGCCATCGCACTTCAAGAGGACGTAGGATTACAAGTGGTGACCGACGGAGAGTATCGGAGACGTTCATGGTTGCATGATTTTGTAATGGCGCTTAATGGTACCAAAATTGCCTATGTTGATCCCGATGAAGGAAAGGGAACGGGCTCGCTTCCATTCTAGAATGAAATGGAAGTCGATGAAACGTCGGGTGTTCAGATTTGCGTTGACGGTCGCCTATCTCGTCCTGAAGATGATATCTTTACCGACGCTTTTAAATTCTTACACAGCAATACCAAGCGGCTTGCCAAGGTCTCTCTGCCATCGCCGACCATGCTACATTTCTTTGGCGGAAGAGATATGATCGATTCAGCAGTGTATCCCGATATAGCTTTGTTCTGGGATGACGTGATACGGGTCTATACCGAGCAGATTCAGGCTTTGTATTCTGTCGGTTGTCGGTACCTGCAAATTGATGACGTAACATGGGCAGTCGCTTGCGACCCCCTGGCCGTGGATGCAATCAAGGCTCGGGGCGAGACACCGGAAACCTTGTTCTCTCAATATGCCGAGGTACTGAACCGCATTCTTGCTTCAGTTCCAAAAGATATGAAAGTTGGAATGCATACCTGTCGAGGCAACAATCGCGGTAAGTGGATGGCCGAGGGTGGCTATGAGCTGATCAGCGAGATGATTTTCAACTCTGTCAATATTGAAACCTACTTTATGGAGTACGATACCTCCCGAGCTGGCGATTTTTCTCCATTACGGCACCTTCCCTCTGGTAAGACGGTGGTATTGGGCTTGGTCTCTACCAAGACGCCCGTTCCGGAAGATCCAGTACAACTTAAATCCCGAATAGAAGAAGCAGCAGGATATATTCCGCTAGACCAGCTCTGTATTAGCCCACAGTGTGGTTTTGCCAGCAATTTCATGGGAAATCCACTGACGATTGATGATGAGCGCGCCAAGTTACAATTGCTAGTCGACGTTGCAAACGAGGTGTGGGATTGAGGACGTTTATCTAATTATCTTAGCTATGTTGTACAAATACCAGCTTGTATGTATATTTGCTGGTCGAAGGTTACGTATTCAAAATAATCAAAGTTAATCTAGAGGGAGCAAAAGCGAAATGAGCAACCTAATCTTAAGCCGTTTAAAATATTTTCTTCTAATAATTCCTATCATATTGGGCTGTAATGTTGTATTTGCGCAACAATTAGAAGAAATTATTGTTACTGCACAGAAGCGAGAACAAAGCTTACAAGATGTCACCGTGTCCGTCACGGCGGTACAGGGAGCTGACTTGCGGGCAAACGCTATTGATAAAATTGAATCCCTTGCTCAAATGATGCCGTCACTCCATGTTTCTGAGGGAACTGGCGGTGATATTATCGCGTTACGAGGACTCGGCCCTGGAAATAATTCAGCCTTTGAGACATCTGTCGGAGTACAAGTTGATGGTTTTTATTATGGCCGAAGCAGGCTTAGTCGATTGCAGTTTTTAGATTTAGAGCGTGTTGAAATATTGAAGGGACCTCAAGGTGCCGTTATCGGTAAAAATAATACAGCAGGGGCAATCAATATCACGACAGCCCGTCCTACCGATGAATTTGAAGCTTATGTCAATGTCCATCACGAGTTTGAAGGTGCCGAGGGTGAGTTGTATGAAGGCGCCATTTCTGGCACGGTAATTGATGATTTTATGAAAGCCCGCGTTGCCCTGCGCTATGAAAATAAGGATGGTTTTCTTACTAACACAACGTTAGGGACTAATGACCAAAGTCGAGATGATATTGCAGGTCGTGTCAGTCTTTTATTTGAACCCAGTCAATTTGAAAATTTCAGTGCGTTGTTTCAGTTTGCTTTTGCAGAAATTGACCGTCCAGGACGCAACCTACAATTAAGATCATGCAGCCCCGTCTTACTTGCTCAAATTGTAGCGAACGGAATTGATGAAGATTGCACAACGAACACAACACGCAGTACATCAGACAAACGTGTTTTAGGTGATTCGGGTGGATTTGAAGGTCAGAAAACAGATGCCGAAACAGTCGGTTTAACACTCAATTGGGAGCTGGAGAATGCTACCCTGACTTCCCTGACCGGTTACGCTAGATATGATGGTCAGGATTTAATTATTACCTCCTATACAGATGACCTTACTCAATTCACCGCTAATTCCAATGAAGATTATGAACAATTCTCTCAAGAATTTCGGATTACCTCTAATGAGAGTCTCAATTTCGGCGGCCAAAGCCTCGACTACATTGTGGGTGCGTACTACCAAGATAATCAGATTGACTCCGAAACATTTCTTCACATTACCTTTCTACAGGCCTCGCGTAACCAGTATGCGTTTCAAGAGGGGACGACAGCGTCCCTGTTTGGGCAGTTGGATTGGCATGTGAATGACGCTATCGACGTTGCTTTAGAGGCACGTTATACCTATGAAGAGAAAGACGCGCGTCACGTACAGCATCCAGTGTCTATTTATGAAGGACTCGTTTTTGGACAAGACCAAATTGCTCCTCCCGGAATGAATGTAGCGGGAGTGGCCAACATACATGATCTGACCGATAGTATAAGAGAATCCAATTTGTCACCTGGGGTAACCGTGTCTTGGCGCCCTAATGACGATTGGATGTTTTACGGCTCATGGAAAAAAGGCTTTAAAAGTAGTGGCTTCGATCATAACTTAAACGGACCTCAAACGGCCACCACCTTGGCAAATTTTAAGTATGAGGACGAGGAAGTTGAGGCCTATGAGCTCGGCGGGAAATTAACACTGCTTGATGGTGCAGCCAGATTCAACTTTACAGCTTTCCGCAATGATTTTACTAATTTGCAGCGTTCCACATTAGTTGGAACCGCTTCCTTTGCCATAGGAAATGCAGCGGATGCGACTACTCAAGGTTTCGAAGTTGACGGACAGTGGGCTGTGACCGATGCCTTCACTGTCTCTGGTTCCTTACTCCTGTTAGATGCAGAGTATGATAGCTTTACAACTGCCGGTTGTACGGCGCCTCAACTTCTTGCTTTTGCTGGTCCGGGCGCCTGTACACAAGACCTCAGTGGCAAGTCGCTCGAATATGCGGCGGACTACTATTTCTCTTTCGGTGCCGAATATGTCTGGCCAATTAGCAATGGTTTAGACGTGACTGGCGCGTTCCTGGTATACGGGGAAGATGAGAAATTCCTGGCAGGGGATCTCGATCCCGGAACCTTAGAGGATAGTTTCACCAAAGTCGATGCCCGGTTGACGCTGTCGTCAGAAGATAACTGGGATATTTCATTGATCGCCCGCAATTTGGGAGACGAGCAAACAGCCGGTTTCGCCAACGACAATAACGCACGTTCAAGCTATTTTAGTATGACGGAACCACCGAGATCATTGGTGATACAAGGCGGTTTGCGGTTCTAATTGTGTTATTGCAAATAGTTTGAAGAGAGAGGGCCTTGCGGCCCTCTTTTTTTGATCTTAATTAATCCTTATCAAGATCTAACCTACCCGCTTCTAGCCAGTCCGAGCGCTTAATGCGTTCAGATAAGGTGGGAGGTCCTGCCTTAACATCGGTCGCTGGCCATACTTCATCTGGGTAGACGGTCATACGGACGACAATTTCGTCCTTAGTAATATTCCACACCATCATGTCGTCAGCCAACGCCATTTTGCCACCGTAACTCTTGCGCATATCCGCAATAACATCAGGGGCAATATCGAAATCCGTGAAGATATGATAAGGGACAGCAAACCTGGGTTCTAACGCAGCAAAGATTTTTCCACAATTTGTCGGTGATGTATGCAGAACACTCCCCACCGTGTGAGCACGTTCCGCTGTATAATCTTTCTTCTGCATGAGTTGCTCTTCCGTGAAGTAACATTCATGGATCAGTAGGTCTGCGTTTTGTCCTTCTTCCATGAACCATTGGTTGGGTGCTGTGTCACCTGAATACACAAACTTCAATCCCTTCCATTCCAAGCTAAAACTTACTGCGCCGTCTATCGTGTGGATAGCAGGCCAAGATTTAATGACTACGCCGTTATTGTCATAGACGACGTGGGTTTTTGAATAGTCAAATTCATGGACATTTATCGTTGTGCCTGATGACGATATTCCGCCCTTACGTCCAGCCACATCCCAGTTAAACATTTCTTGCATATGTTCTACTGCATAAGCGATCCCGAATTTTTTACCTCTACCACTAGGGCCATAAATCTCAAGCGGAATGGTTCTTTGTGATACCCATCCACCGATATACAGGGCATCCAGATCACCAATGTGATCAAGATGAAGATGCGATATAAATACTTTGTTGAGATGATTAAATGGGATTTCGAGTGCGCCTAAATTAGCGACCGCGCCAGTACCAATATCAAAGATAAATTTCTCGCCACTACCTAACTCAATCAACCATCCTGCTGAGGCTTGTGCAGGCCGGAAATTAGGACTGCCGGTCCCAAGCGCAATCACTCGTATTTCATTCTCATCTAAAGGTTCAGTATTGGGAAAGTAGAAATCGCGTCTTGGCGTGTCAGCGGCAGAGTCGTAGCCAAACACCACAATGCCAAGGATGACAGCGATTGTGAGTGAGAACAGAGCTGGAGCTAAATTATTTTTCGGAGAGTCTGAAGCTTGCATGGTGGTCTTCCTTTTTATTGAGCATAATGTAGTGTAACAAGAGAGAGAATAATTGATATCTATCAACATTGTAAAATCTTGTCTGGAAATGTCCTTAGAAGTGGCCATAATTTTGGCAATGAAGGTAATCGCGGCCCGGGCCCAAGTAGGTTATACTAGGTTAAATTAGTGTGTTGTTCCTTCTAAGGTCTAGTAATACACTTTCCAAGAAAAATTCGCTACCAAACAAATTAAACAGAGTCTAAATATAGATGCTAGAACTTTACCACCATGGGTCATCCGTTTGCTCAGCTAAAGTACGATTCGCTTTAACGGAAAAAGGAGTAGAACCTGACAAGTACCACTATATCGATATCTTCAAGGGTGAACAATTTAATAAGGAATATTTACGCATTAATCCTAAGGCTGTCGTTCCCACATTAGTACACAACGGAAACGTTATCACCGAGTCTACAATCATTTGCGAGTACATAAATGAGGCATTCCCCGGTCCGTCTCTAAAGCCAGAGGATCCGTATGCACGAGCCAAAATGCGACAGTGGGCCAAAATGGTGGATGATGAGATACACATTGCCTGCAGGGAACTTACTTTTGTTTGCTGTCATCGTCATATTATGCTGCGTATGGAAAATGACGGTAACAAGAATACAAAGGCAAGTACACCCAATAAATCATCCCTTAATAAATGGCCTGAAAGAAAGCAGGAAATTATTGAACTCGGTTTTGATGCCCCGAGTATAGATGAAACTATTTGTTTCTTTGATAAACTTTTATTCACGGCTGAAGATTCACTAAAAGACCACAAGTGGTTAGTTGGTGATTCTTTTTCTCTCGCTGATATTGCATTTACCCCATATATAAATCGATTAAATATGCTGAGTATGAACAGCATGTGGAAAAATGACCGATTGCCATACGTTGCGAATTGGTTTGAGAATATTAAATCCAGGCCCACATTCAAACAGGCATTATTAGACTGGTGTCCAGACGAATTGACCAACGATTTGAAAACTTTTGGCGCACAAAATTGGCCACAAGTTGGATTAATTATCGGAATCGAGATACCTTGCAAATCCTAAATATATATATCTTGCATTTATTAAACAGACTTAGGGGAGAGGTAGAGATATGAATGCTGTAAATCCGGCGATGGACTATATCAAGGAAGCACCATTAAAAGGTATTCAAATTATGGCAATCAGTTTATGTGCACTGATTAATATCTTTGAAGGTTTCGATGCATTAGCCATCGCCTACACTGCCCCACCGATAGCTGGAGAAATGGACCTAAAACCAAGCATACTGGGTATTGTATTCAGCATCGGTTATCTAGGCATGGCAATAGGTGCATTCACATTGGGAAGCTTAAGTGATCATATCGGCAGGCGGAAGATTATTGTAGCGAGCCTAGTCACCACCACCATTTTTATGGGGCTAACAGCAACTGCATCCGGCGTCGGCATGCTGATGTTTTATCGTTTTATAACAGGATTAGCAATTGGAGCCATGCTGGCCAGTATTACCGCTATTGCAGCAGAGTACTCACCTGATTCAAGACGTAACTTTTTAGTCGCTTTCGTTCAAGCTACCTACGGTGTCGGTGCCGTATTAGGTGGAATACTGGCTGCTTTTATTATCGAAGATTACGGTTGGCGGTATGTATTTGGTATTGGGGCAATATTAAACTTTGCTATCCTCATTCCTGTATTTTTCCTATTGCCAGAATCGTTAGCCTTTCTTCTCAATAAACAGCCTAGCGGTAGTTTGCCTGCGGCAAATAAGATCATTAAGGAACTTGATGGCGACACCCTCGAGAACTGGCCCAGTGTCCCAGAATCACATTCCAAATCGGTAATAGACATCAAATCGTTACTTAGTAAAGATTTGAAGAAATGGACATATCTACTTTGGGCTGCCATTTTTTCTGCCTTATTTGGCATGTACTTTATACTGAGTTGGGTACCCAAAATAGTCTTTGATGCAGGGTTGCCGCTAGACAAGGCAATATATGTTGGTATCTCGATTAATGCAGGCGGGTTTGTTGGCTCTTTATGGCTAGGTCATCGCTCTGCAACCAAGGGCCTACGTCCGATGATTTCATTATTCTTTTTCCTATCTGGTGTATTGATGATTGTATTTGGCATGTTAAGTGCCAATGCATATATTCTTATGTCAGTGGCAGCCACTTTAGGTTTTTTTGCCCTCGGCGCATTTATGGGATTGTACTCCACTGCAGTCCGCCTTTATCCTACGGAAATTCGCGCAACAGGCATAGGCTGGGCAATTGGTCTGGGGAGAATAGGCGCTATTGCTGGCCCATTTGTTGGTGGTCTGTTAATTAGTCTCGGGTTGGGGCAAGCATTCTTATTTGGTGTTTTATCAATTCCCTTCTTCATTGCAGCAGCAGCAATGTGGTCGATGCGCGCACCACAATTACTACCAGTTAAAACCTAGCACTCAACAAAAGCTTTTTTAATTGGCTGTGCTGCTAGAAGCGTCTGCTGCTTCTAGTATTTTCATCATGGTGGGGATGTCTTCGGCTTTCTTGCGATCGTCTTCGAACGTCTGTATATAAGCATATATATCTTTTGCCTGCACATCACTCAAAGCATCATCACCAAAATTAGGCATGTGTTCTGATGGGAGTATCGGGTTTAATTCTGCCCGGAGGCGAAGAAAGGTGATAAAGAGATCTTCACTAGTCAGTATGCCGCTCACACCATCAGACAGTGGAATGTTTTTAGTGAGATTTCGGCTCATACCACCATAGCCGTGGCAACTATAGCAAGGGTACTGTATTAGTTAACTTGACAGTACCCTAAGGTGTATTCAATGCTGCGGGTTTGTGTCTGCCGGCCGCTTCCAAGTCACAGACATAGGGTTCAAATGGAACATCAGCGACTTTGAAGTAACTTCCATTAATCGTCACTGGCTTCTTCAGATAAATTGGGTCTTCAATCGTAATTGTAAACTCTATCCCAATACCATCCTTGTTAAGGGTGTAACGTTCTCTAATACGTTTTTGCGCACTTGATTCTAGGCCGGGAGCAAGTCCCCATTTCACACTATCAGGAAAACCGACAGTATCCACTAACAGGTTACCATCGTCATCGATACGTGCGATGGAATGGCCCAACTCCCTCGGATTAAGTTCATCGGGATGTTTATCTTGATTTAAATAAATCGTCCGGGTCGATACGTAATGATGTTGAATTATTTCAATTCGGTCATCAAGGCGTGCCCACAAAACGTCATAATTCTTGACAGGAAAAAACGGCAATCCCCTTTCCAGGCACTCAAATGATGGATTGTTAAGGCGATTAAAACCAGCAACCTGCTCTTCACCCAGCTTGGTCAACGGCCAATTGGTTGGGGGCCTGTACCAATCGCCTGTCACAAAGTTGCTTGGTCCGGGCCTCCAAGTACCGGAGAAATCCTGTGAAGGTGAGACTGTTAGTTTAGTGGTCGACGGTAGTTTGCCAACAGGTATTTTGTTACCTGCATTTGGCCTTTTGCTATTAAATACAGAAAATGATTCGCCATCTTCGAGCGTAATTTTATCAAGTAATAGAAATTTCCTTGCCCTATCTCGATCTGGATTTCCAGTAATTACAACATTGTCCCCGACATTAATGGAATCTTTCTGCCATCCTGTTCTAAGTAAGGCGATAGGTGTTCCCCCTTCGATGAGCCATGTTTCCGTTTCGTTGTTCTCATTTGCCGTCTGTATTTCTATATACATGTGTGGATTCCTCCACTTAGAATCGACGACCTTACCTTCCAAGGTGATGCTGACATCATATAAAAAATTAGAGCGACCATGGTGTGACATTACAATGGTTGGATTGAGGACGATTACACACACTACTAGAATGAATAATGTGGGCTTCATAAATTAAGATTAACACGCGCCTCATCAACTAGGGAAGAATTATTTCGTCTTAATTTAAAATTGAGTGGCTGCTTTGGGGATTCTTGTGGACTGTATTAGTTAACTTGACAGTACCCAGGCAACTCTGTTAATTCATTGATACAATTAATTGTGGTAGCAAGTGTTTCTGTGGCATCAACACCACAAAACCGCTTTTCAGGATCAGAAAATATATGGGAATTAGTAATCTGTATGACTTTAATGGAATCTGGATTTGTTGTGTGAGATGCATTTTTTCTATCATTTATAATTCTTTACAGTATTTTTTATACTTTATATATCGAATTTGGCTGCATATTTAATTTTAGAAAAAGTATGACTAGAAAAAGCATCAATTTAAGCGATGAAGTTTATAATTACCTTCTATCCGTATCACTAAAAGAAGCTAATATCTTGCAACGGCTACGGGAAGAAACAGCATCACAACATTATCCGGATATGCAAATCTCCCCGGATCAGGGCCAGTTCATGGCATTACTTATTAAGTTATTGAATGTAAAAAAGATTATAGAGATAGGCGTATTCACCGGGTACAGTAGTCTATGTATGGCGATGGCCTTGCCGGATGATGGGAAATTAATAGCCTGCGATATTAATGAAGAAACCTCTGCCATTGCAAAACGATACTGGAAAGAAGCAGGCGTTGATAGAAAAATTGAACTGCGACTAGCACCCGCTACGAAGACTATGGATAGCCTATTGGATATGGGGGAAAGTGGGACATTTGATTTTATCTTTATCGATGCCCATAAACCGGAATACAAGGATTACTTCGAACGTGCATTAAAGCTTTTACGACAAGGAGCTGTCATTGCTGTAGACAATGTACTTTGGAATGGCAATCCGGCCGATCCTAAGGAAATGGATGAAGACACAATTGCTATCCGCGAATTCAATGAATTTGTATTTAACGACACAAGGGTTGATATAAGTCTGCTTTCCATAGCTGATGGCCTGACACTCGCCAGAAAGCGTTGAAACTATAAAAAATATGAAATTTAAAATAAAAGAGCTATTAAGCAGTGAATGGGTAAGCGGTAACTCTTATAGGCTTGAGACTCAACTTGTCAGTACCCCTTTTTGTTTTGTGCTCTCTATCCAAATTGATTATGACAAGCGAACAGGCATTCTTTTCCTACCCCAATTACCATCACCCGCATTTCATACTCATCTAAAGGTTCAGTATTGGGAAAGTAGAAATCGCGTCTTGGCGTATCCGCAGCAGAGTCGTAGCCAAACACCACAATGACAAGAATGACAGCAATTGTGAGTGAGAACAGAGCTGGTGCTAATTTATTTTTCGGAGAGTCTGAGGCTTGCATGGCGGTCTTCCTTTTTATTGATCATGATGTAGTGTAACAAGAGAGAGAATAATTAATATCTATCAACATTGTAAAATCTTGCATGGCGAATGCTTATAGAAGTGACCATAACTTGGGCAATGAAGGAATCGCGACACGGGCTCAAGTAGGTTATACTACGTAATATTAGTGTGTTGTTCCTTCTAAGGTCTCGTAATACACTTTCCAAGAAAAATTCGCTGGAGATAGCCCATATGAAATTTGTTTTGTTGCTTATTAGTAATTTTCGTCAAATCATCTGTGTAGCATTGCTGAGTGCGAGTTTTCTCTCTCCCGCACAGGCGGATGTTACTTTTAGTGGTCATGTGTTTGATCTCAATGGTCGACCTCTCGCACAAGCAATGGTGACGGTAACTCGACAGGCTGCTAAACCAGGGATTGCGGCGGTCTCTGTTTTCACAGATGACGCGGGTGCCTTCCGATTTCCTCAACCGTTTATAGATGCGAGTGTCGAGGAGTTACAGATATTTGCATCAGCATTGGGTTACGAGCAAGTGAAGACGGCTTCTGAGGTAAGTAAACGTAGAAGGGACCGCACGGTTAATGCCACGATAATTTTGGAGCATAAGGCGAATCAAGCAGCCACTGTTCCTGCATCAGCATGGATACAATCCATTGCAGATGAGGAGAAAAGGGCAGAGTTAATAATAAGGTGTGTGAATTGTCATCAGTTTCCGTCTCCAGAAGTCAGAAATTATGCCAGAGTGGTTGATGATGTTGCGTTTGGTAATCCGCATGACGTAAGAGAACAAAGCTGGGCTACCGTTACAAAGTATATGGCCTTGTTGTTGGCTAAGAAGTTTAGTAAAGGTAGTGACGAATTTAGACCTCTAGTAGTCGCACAGAGACTTTATTCAAATACAGACGTCTCAAGCAATACCAAAATAATTAGCCAACACTTTACAGACCGTATGGAGGTAATTAAGGGGTACCAATACGGCGCACCGTTAGTTGTTACTAAGGACACCCTTATTCGTGAATATGAAGTCGATCAGCCCAATACAATTCGTGAAGCATTATGGGTCGGTGATCCTAAAAAACTTTGGGCTGCTGATGTACTCTCCGATAATATGATCGAAGTCGATATTAAGACCGGTGAGCAAAATATTTTTACAGTCCCGACCGATGTACATATGGGGCCGCATACTTTAGTTCGTGGTGGTGATGATTCAATATGGATCGCGCCAGTTTTTAATGGTGTTGTTGCACACTTGGATCCAAACACTAAAGACTGGGAGACCTGGACATTACGACCCAAGTCTGGCGGTTATGTATCCATTCATGACTTATCTTATGACTATAATCATGAGTTAATGGCGGATAAGCGTGGTTGGATTTGGTTTTCAGATATCGTCAACAATGCCGTTGGTTACTTTGATCCAAAAACTGGAGTATCAGATATTTTGAAAGTCCCAGACGTTCCCGATCGTAATAACAAAATTGGACGCCCTTACGGTTTATTAATGACGTCAGATCAAAAATATGTCTGGTATACCCAATATGGTATCGGTGTTTTTGGTGCTTTCAATGTTGAAACCATGGAGTTTGAAACCTCGGTAGTTTTACCGCATGACCAGTCGGGTCCACGGCGGATGACCATCAGTGATCAAGATATTCTCTATGTTGCATTATATGGTTCCGGGCAATTGGTTGAATATGATACTAAAACCAGACAAATCATCGGGACTTACGATCTTCCTGACATCGCCAGCGCACCATATGCGACGACTTGGGATAATGTGCGCCAAATTGTCTGGGTGGCGACGTCTAACGCCGATGTCATTTATCGTTTTGATCCGAAAGATAAATCGTTTGGTATCATCCCCTTGCCGAGGGAAGGGGCCTTTTTACGGATGATATCGGTTGATTACGACACCGGTGCCTTAGTCTCAAGCTATGCCAATATCTCAGAAGCCGTTAAGGGTCCTCGGATGGCACTAATAGTCGATCCGGGTGATAACTATCAGGCGCTAAAACAACAATCCCAAGTCTCACTGAATACGGAGAAATGAGACGATGATAAAAAAAATATTATTCACCTTACTCTTTGCTGCGACTTGTCTATCAATTGTGCGGGCGGCATCGCCTAAACTGGATGGACCGACACTGGTTCAGGAGCGATATTGCTATGGTTGCCACAATCTCACTGAGACACTAATCGGGCCTTCGTATCAATCTATTGCGACATTGCATCGTGCACGTAAGGAGATCATGGTAGAGATATTGGCGAATAAAATTATTATCGGTGGGGCGGGCAACTGGGGTGTGGTACCGATGGTACCGAATG
Source organism: Gammaproteobacteria bacterium (assembly GCA_965226155.1). Lineage (GTDB taxonomy): Bacteria > Pseudomonadota > Gammaproteobacteria > Eutrophobiales > Eutrophobiaceae. The sequence continues at coordinate 910,686 of OZ245331.1, read as the reverse complement.
AACACGTTAGCATGGAAGAAGCACGAATTATTGCTGATTGGATTTTGAACCTAGAGTGATATGTGAAAAGTATAAATAACGTTTGATTTAGAACTTTTTGAAAGTGTTTTATTCCAAAGATAATAAACATTCATAATGGAACGAATAGTTTCTAGGAGAGGCTAATACAAATGCAAAAATGGTTTGGAAGATGGGTTGTTGTGACGGTGATTATGATGTCTGGTATTTTACTGACAGTTAATCCAATCACTATTCAAGCACAGGCATACCAAGCACCACGAACAGCCGATGGGCAACCAAATTTAAATGGCATTTGGCAAGCGATAAATACGGCAAATTGGGATATTGAGCCTCACTCAGCGAGGCAAGGACAGGTAAGAGAACTCGGTGCGATTGATGCTGTTCCTCCGGGCTTGGGTGTCGTGGAAGGTGGCGAGATTCCATATAAACCGGAGGCCCAAGCAATAAAAAATAAGTACCATGCAAACCAACTTGCATTAGATCCGGTGATCAAGTGTTATTTACCAGGAGTACCACGCGCAACATATATGCCGTTTCCATTTCAGATTATCCAGAGCACAGATCACATTATGTTTGTCCATGAGTTTGCCGGTGCGGTACGCACAATTTATATGAAGGACCAAACTGAAGCGCCTGCCGATAGCTGGATGGGTTGGTCGAATGGGCACTGGGAAGGTGAAACATTATTTGTTGATACGACTGGCTTCAACGGTAAAACTTGGTTTGACCGGGCTGGGAATTTTCATAGTAAGGCGTTGCACGTTGTTGAAGGATTCACTGCTCGTAGCGCAGATACACTTATGTATGAAGTCACCATTGAAGATCCAAATGTATACACAAAGCCTTGGAAGATGAGTATGCCACTCTACCGCCGAGTCGAACCAAATGCGGAAATTTTGGAATTCCGATGTGTAGAATTTGTAGAAGACCTACTCTATGGGCATTTACGTAAACAGCCTAGCCAGTGAGCAGATGAATTGGAAATCTCAAATGCGTGATCAATTTTTCTTTCCATTACGAGAAATAATAGCTATATCTATTATGATAGCATTGGTATCTGCAAATCCTATTGTTGCCCGAGAACAAAATTTAAGCTCTGAGAGTAGCTATACACCACCACGTACAGCGGATGGCCAGCCGGACCTACAGAGATTCTGGACAAACAATACTTACACACCTTTAGAGCGACCCAATGGTATCACCAAAGAGTTCTATGAACCGCCCCGGGTATTCCGGAGACTCGTTTGTTTGAGTCAAGCTACCATGGTTGACTCTTCAAGTTGTCGATAATACATCATTTCATATTCAACTGGTGGAACGTTACCGATAGGCTCCAGCAGGCGACGATGATTGAACCAGTCCACCCATTCTAAAGTGGCATATTCAACGTCTTCAATATTTTTCCAGGGACCTCGGCGACGTATCACTTCAGTTTTGTAAAGCCCATTAATCGTTTCAGCCAGGGCGTTGTCATATGAATCACCCACACTACCAACGGATGAATCAATGCCTGCCTGGGCAAGCCGCTCGGTGTAACGGATCGATAAGTACTGACAGCTTCGGTCACTGTGATGGATAAGCCCTTCGGTGTCCTGACGCGACCACAGTGCCTGCTCCAATGCATCCAGCACCAGGTCAGTACGCAATGACCGGCTGACCCGCCAGCCTACGATACGGCGGGCAAATACATCAATGATAAAAGCCACGTAGACGAAACCCGCCCAGGTGTCCACGAAGGTAATATCCGCTACCCACAACTGATTCGGCCGCGTGGCCGTGAACTGCCGGTTCACCAGGTCAGCGGGGCGAGCCAGAGCATCATCGCTTATTGTCGTCCAGCACTTGGCCCCTCTTCTCGCGCCCTCTATTCCAAGCCGATTCATCAGCCGTTCCACCGTACAACGAGCGGCATCAATATGTTCCCGCTTGAGTTGTCGCCAGACCTTCCTCGCACCGTAGACCTGGTAGTTGTCATCCCACACCCGCTTCACTTCAACTGATAGGGCCAGGTCACGTTTCACTCGTGCTGGTAATCGCTCAGGATCGGCTTCCCGGGCCTTGTGTTCGTAATACGTCGACGGGGCAATCGGCAACTCGGCACAGATCGGCTCGACCCCATGTTCGGCCCGGTGTTCGTCGATGAACGGGACCATTACCTCGGTCGGCGGTCGAGCTCCGCCTGGGCGAAAAAAGCGGCTGCCTTACGTAATATCTCATTGGCCCGCTTCAGTTCTCGATTGTCGCGCTCCAGCTCCAGCAAGCGCTCACGATCTGAACTGGTCATGCCCACACGTTTACCCTGATCAATCTCTGAGCGCCTTACCCATTTACGTAAGGTTTCAGCGGTATAGCCAATCTTGCTGGCAATTGAATTCAGTGCGGCCCACGGGGAGTCATATTCACCTTGAGGATCAAACACCATCCGTACTGCCCTTTCCCGGACTTCCGGGGAATATCTTTTTGTTGTTTTCATTACTCCATCCTTTTAAGATATGGAGTCTCAGGAATACCCGGGGCGGTTCACTATACGCTAGAAGAATTATCTGAACTCCAAGGACAAGCATACGCTCGCGAAAGCGCGCAGACTGATCCCAATAGTTTTCGAGATGTGCACTATGATTACACTTAATTCGGACTCGACAAGAGTCAAAGTCTGTTAACAGAGAACCTGCGTACGTCGATGATAGTGGATCCACCAGATGGCCGGGTTCCCCCATTATCTAAAGAAGGACAGGCGCGTGTTACTGAGCGTGAGAAGAGACTTCAGCTTTTAGGTGACCGCTTTGACACGAGCAGCGATTATTATAGTACTGTCGAGACTCAAAGCTTCAATAGACGTTGCATTGTCTTCCCTGGATTAGGACCACCCATGCTTAATCCTGGTTATAACAATAACTATCAAATCGTTCAGTCTCCCGGATATGTGATGATCCTGGTCGAGATGGCCCATGACGCTCGTATTATTCCACTTGATGGCCGAGCGCAACCCCATTCAAAAGTTCGCCAGTGGAAAGGAGCTTCACGTGGTCATTGGCAAAGCGATACTTTGATTGTCGAAACAACAAATATTAATGGTAAGCACCCATTTCCACCACGACCCTATGGGACACCAGCATCCAGTGAAAACTTGCGTGTGACTGAGCTGTATACTCGCGTTGACGCGGACACAATACTTTATAAATTCACAGTAGAGGATGAAACAACATGGACCAGGCCGTGGTCTGCGGAGATCCACTTGAAGGCAACTCAAGGTCCGATGTTTGAATTTGCCTGTCATGAGGGTAATTACAGCATGATTAACACCATGGCTGGTATCAGGGCCGAAGAGCAGCGGACTAACGATTAAGTTAAGAACATAGAGTTAAAATTAAAGAGGAAATTGTAATGAGAAATCTGTTAGGCATTGTGGTAGTCAGTTTAGGAGTATTGTTGTCTGTAATGATACCTGTCAATGCTCATCACTCATTTTCAGTTGAATTTGATGCGAAGAAACCACTGAAACTGGAAGGGACACTCGTGGAATGGGAAATGATAAATCCGCATTCCTGGTTCCACATGGATGTGAAAGGTGATGATGGTGAGGTCGTCCGATGGATGGTTGAAGGTGGCAGTCCGAACCAATTGATCCGAATGGGTGTGACCAAGAAAACTATATCGGTTGGAACGGAACTTATCATTGAGGGTTATCAAGCCAGGGATGGGACGAATAAAGCTGTCGGTAGAAACTTTGTATTACCCGATGGGTCAAGACTATTCATGGGTGGGTCTGCTTCAAAAATCAAAAGAGACGAGTAGTAAGATGAGCCTCATGGATGGTAATAGGGACTACAAAAAAAATGAATTGGAGGTTTCATATGCATAACCCGTTTTACGTTAAATTGAACGTGTTAATCAATTCGATACTGTTCGTATTAATAACAGCAAACCCTATCGTTGCTCAGGAGCCAAATTCAAGCGCGGAGAATACCTATACACCACCACGTACAGTGGATGGCCAGCCGGATCTGCAGGGATTTTGGAGAATCACCACCTATACGCCTATGCAGCGGCCTGAAAACGTAAGCAAAGAGTTTTACACACCAGAAGAAGTAGCTGAAATTCGAAGACGACGAGTCGCTCGCGAATTTCATCAGACTGAACCCGGTACTACGCAAGATGTGCACTATGATAGGACACAGTTTGGACTGGCCCGAAGTCAGGGTGTTTTAGCAGAGAGCCAGCGAACGTCGATGATTCTTGATCCTCCGGACGGACGAGTTCCACCTTTGACCTCAGAGGGAAAGAAGAGAGTTACAGAACGTAAAGAGGAGAGTCGGCGAAGAGGGAGTACCTGGGACGCTGCAGAGAACACCAAGCTCAGTCATCGTTGCATTATTTTTCAAACAGCCGGACCCCCTATGCTACCGCTTAACGATACCTATCAAATCGTACAGTCTTCAGGGTACGTGATGGTCCTCGTTGAGATGATCCATGATGTTCGAATTATCCCTCTGGATGAGCGAGAACAACCTCATTCAAATGTTCGTCAGTGGAAGGGAACTTCACGTGGCCATTGGCAAGGCGACACACTGGTTGTTGAAACGACAAATTTTAATGGCAAGAATCCTTTTCCGCCAAATCCCTTCGGGACTCCAGCATCCGGTGAGAACTTGCTAGTGACAGAATGGTTCACTCGCGTAGACGCAGACACGATCGATTACAAATTCAGAATAGAGGATGAAACCACGTGGGTTAAGCCCTGGTCTGCAGAGCTTCCTATGAAGGCATCCAATGGCCCGATATTTGAATTCGCTTGTCATGAGGGAAATTACGGCTTGTTAAATAGCCTTACCGGAGCCCGTGCTGACGAACGAAGAGCTGCCGAGGCAGCAAAGAGTCAAATTAAAAAAGTGCTACAGTGAGAATAGGGCTAATCGCCGCGCTCTTAATGGCTCTGCAGGACTACCCAGAGGTGGCTGAAATTAATTTTAATAAGATGTTATAATAGAGTACGCGATTAACCGTTTATTACTTAGGTATAAGAGCATTAGATAATGGGTAAGAAGATCAAAGAATTCATCACGTATTGGGGCACGTCGCTATTAGATTGGAATGACAATCGATTGGAGTCTCGTTTTGTGGTTGAGCGTGATGAAGAGCTGTTACAGCAAGGTGCGATTTCGGGTGGTCGGAAGATGGAGAAGATTTCGATCAATGATATATTTCAAGATGGCGTGGTGACTGGTGTGGATATGGAGAACGGTTACTTTCCATTAGCGGTATACGGGAATGAAGACATCATCATCGAGATCACGAATTGTGATGAGGAGCAAGGCGGTTGGCACCGTAACATGGGTGCGGATGAATGGGTATTTCAATACAAAGGTGACAGGACCATCAAGTGTGAGACGGGTGATATCAGGATTAATGAAGGTGAGATGTCGGTGATACCGCGCGGTGTGGCCCACCAGAACGTTGGTCATGGTTCTAACATTGAGATCACCATCTATTGCAGGAATGCATTGAAGCAGTTGGCATCATCTGATCCGGATGAGGCGCGTAAAGCGATGAAGATCAAAGATGGTAAGCCGGTTGAGGAGCCTGTGACCTTGGATTCGGCGGTCAATTAACGACGCATTTAGTTAGCAAGTAGGAAAGAGCGCTAACTGTTAATTCCTTTTCGCTTCTGTACCGCCTTTGCCAGGTTCTTGATCAAGGCTTCTGTATCATCCCAACCCAGGCACGCATCAGTGATGCTTTGTCCGTAGGTCAATTTTTTCCCATTAACGACGTCCTGCCTTCCTTCTATTAGATGGCTTTCGATCATAACGCCGAAGTTCCTGTTTTCGTTATTGGCGATCTGCTCGGCAACATTTTTGCCGACATCGATTTGCTTTATGTGCTGCTTCTCGCTGTTGGCATGACTGAAGTCCCCCATGATCCGCTCGACTAGTTTAGCCTTCTTCAGTTGTTCCGAAGTCTTGTTGATGCTATCTGCATCAAAATTAGGTTTATTGCCGCTGCGTAAGATAACGTGACAATCTTTGTTACCCCGAGTTGTGAATATCGCCGAACTGCCTTCCTTGCGTAGTGATAGCAGATGATGTGGTGATGAAGCAGCACGTATTTTGCCTCGACCGCGATCTGCACCGTACCGTCGGTTCCATTTTTAAATCCCACCGGGCAAGACAGGCCTGAAGCCAATTCGCGATGCACCTGGCTTTCTGTGGTCCGTGCCCCAATAGCACCCCAGCTCACCAGATCGGCGATGTACTGTGGTGTGATGACGTCGAGATATTCAACTCCGGCGGGTACGCCGTCATTATTTAATGCCAGTAACAGTTGCCGTGCCAGTCTCAGTCCTTTGTTGATATGGAAGCTACCGTCAAGATCCGGGTCGTTGATGAGCCCCTTCCAGCCGACAGTAGTGCGTGGCTTTTCAAAATAAACACGCATGATGATCAGGAGATCATCGCTCAAGTGACCGATGAGTTTTTTCAGACGAACCGCGTATTCCTTGGCTGCTTGTGTATCATGGATAGAGCAGGGACCAACAACCACTACCAACCGGTCGTCCTTTCCATTTAGGATGTCCTGTATTGCCTGACGTGCGAGATAGGTTGTTTCTGCCGCGGTTTCAGTGATCGGTATCTCTTCGCAGATCTCCGTTGGCGTGGCGACTGCCTTTATTTCGGCAATACGAAGGTCTTCAGTATTGTGTTTTATGTGTGATGTAATAAGTTAAATAGGTATAGGATCAGCCTGGCGGCCAGCTAAACGAACGACCGGCCAAGAGATGGACATGCAGATGAAAGACGGTCTGACCAGCATCTTCACCGTTGTTAATAACCAACCGAAATGCATCGTCTATCCCTTCATCCGCAGCAATCTTTTTTGCGGTCATCATCAAATGACCGAGCAGAACCTGATCGTCATTCGTGGCATCAGACAACTTCGGTATTGGTTTTTTCGGGATAACAAGGATGTGGGTAGGAGCTTGTGGATTGACATCACGAAACGCAAGACATAGATCGTCCTCATAAACTATATCTGCCGGTATCTTGCGGTTGATAATTTTTGAGAAAATCGTGTCCATGTCTACCGTATGTTAATAATTATGAAACGCAGACCTAATAAAGATTAGGGGCATCAAATCAAGGTATAGCATATATTTGATTAATATAAGTATTGATAGTGTATTTCAGTTACGTGATGAATCGCTTTAGTAGACAACAATATTGTATCTTGTTGATTTATTTATAATTAAGGGTTAATGCGGGTGTATGATGGTTAACTAAAGTGTATGGATAGCTGGAATACAATCGGCTAGATGGCATATCCGGTAATAATTATCTTATAGAGTTTGAACAGGAGTATCGATCTTCATGACTTTTTTTGAATGGTTGGATAGTACCCCCATACCTTCATTGGTACTCGAATCAGCCTGGGGTTTTCCTATTGTAGAATTGGTGCATATTCTAGGAATGACTCTGATCATCGGTGGCTTGGTAATACTGAATATGCGGCTACTTGGAATGAGCCGGAAAACGCTTCCTGTTGATGTTTTAATGGAACATATTCTTCCGTGGCTTACTGCTGGTTGTATCATATCATTGTTGTCCGGTTTAACTTTTTTTGCTTCTGATGCATCACGGTATTGGGTCAATAATGCTTTCCGTATCAAGCTAATATTGCTAGTACTGGCTTTATTAAATTTTGCTGTCTTTTATTTGCGTATCTATAGAAATGTATCTGTCTGGAAAGTCAATGTACATGCATCTGCTAGTGCCAGAGTTTCTGCTGTTCTGTCATTAGTGATGTTATTCGGCATACTCACTGCCGGCAGGTTGATTGCATACACACATGAGTTGCATTCCTTCTCTTTTTTAAACGTCCTTGTGAAATAGCGGTGGGTGTCGCGACATGATCCAGAGAGAAGTTAACAATGTCTGTTAGAGAATGGTTGGAAATATTTTCGATCAATGGGTTCGTCTTCGAACATACATGGATTTTACCAGCCATGGAGGTTGTGCACTACACTGGTCATTCGCTCACCGTTGGTGCGATAATCTATCTTGACCTGCGATTGCTAGGTATCAATAAGAATTTCCCGGTAAAAAAGCTGTCCACACATATCATCCCTTTGTCAGGATTGGGCTTGATGCTAGCGCTACTATCGGGTACCGGTCTATTTCTTTCGGATGTGGACCGATTCTGGGCCAATCCCGCACTGAAGATCAAGTTGATCTTAATTACGATTGCACTTGTAAATATTGCAGTATTTCATTTCGATATTTTTCGTAATGTCGATTCCTGGGATCAAGATATCGGTCCTCCGCTGTCGGCCAGACTGGGTGGATTTTTTTCAATTGTATTTTGGCTAGCGGCGATCATCTCTGGTCGATTGATCGCATACTTTTGATATGACTAACCGTCTTTCAAATACCGAACAGCAATATACCTGTCCGATGCATCCGGAGATCATGAGCGATGCCCCGGGCAGTTGTTCCATCTGCGGTATGGCGCTTGAACCGGTAACTGTAGAAAAGGACGAGCACAATCCTGAACTAGATGATATGTCACGCCGGTTTTGGATATGTACGGTACTCGCAATACCTGTGTTAATCATCGCAATGCTAACGGACATGACGCAGGTATTCGAAGGTGTCATATCGATGAAAACAATACAGTTTATCGAATGCTTGTTAGCCACACCGGTGGTGTTATGGGGTGCCTGGCCATTCTTTGAGCGTGGCTGGGATTCGATCATTCACCGCAGTCTGAATATGTTTACCCTCATCTCGCTGGGTGTGGGAGTAGCGTGGCTGTTCAGTATGGTGGCCTTGTTATTCCCTTCGGTGTTTCCACACACTTTACAGATGCACGATGGAACTGTGCCCGTATATTTCGAGGCAGCGGCAGTGATTACTGTGCTGGTACTACTTGGCCAAGTCCTGGAGTTGCGTGCGCGCAGCCGGACTAACGCTACAATAAAATTATTATTGGGTCTAACACCAAGCTCAGCCAGATTGATGGATACTGAGGGTAATGAAACGGATATTCCGCTTGAGCAAGTTCAACCTGAAGACAAATTAAGGATACGGCCCGGGGAAAAGATTCCGGTTGATGGTGTTGTCCTGGAAGGAACAGGGACGGTGGATGAATCGATGATGACGGGAGAAGCCGTTCCTATACTGAAGCATCAGGATGATAGTCTGATAGTAGGTACGGTTAACGGTACTGGTAGTTTTATCATGCAGGCGAAAAAAGTAGGAAGTGATACCTTGCTATCGAAGATCGTGCGTATGGTTTCCGAAGCGCAACGCAGTCGGGCACCGATACAGCGGTTGGCCGATCTCGTTTCTTCATGGTTTGTACCGATTGTAGTTTTGGTATCGGTGATTACTTTTATCACTTGGAGTATATGGGGTCCGGAGCCGAGGCTTGCCTATGCCGTCATTAATGCTGTCGCTGTTTTGATTATCGCCTGTCCATGCGCTCTAGGTTTAGCGACGCCAATTTCCATTATGGTCGGAACCGGTCGTGGTGCTATGAGTGGTGTCCTGATAAAAAATGCTGAAGCTCTTGAAATTATGGGGAAGATAAACACCTTGGTTGTGGACAAAACCGGAACACTGACAGAAGGCAAACCACGGTTAGTCAGCGTTATAGCAGGACCAGGATTTGATGACGACAGAGTATTGAAACTTGGGGCAAGCCTTGAACGTGGCAGCGAACACCCACTTGCTGACGCTATCGTTGAAGGTGCAAAAGCAAGAGGAATTCAGTTAGCTGAGGTAGTAGATTTTCAATCTCTTACGGGGAAAGGTGTCACCGGTAGTGTCAATGATCACCATGTTACCATCGGTAATAATCGTTTATTTAATGAAATAACAATCGAAGATCAATCATTAACTGGACAAGCAGAGGTCTTGCAGAAAGAAGGCCAGACTGTGGTATATATTGGAATCGATAACAAGCTTGCAGGTATATTAAGTGTTACTGATCCGATTAAATCATCATCAGCAGAAGCAATTGCATTACTTCATGACGAAAATATAAAGATCATCATGTTAACGGGTGATAACCGGACGACGGCGTTAACCGTTGCAGATAAACTAGGAATAGACCAAGTGATAGCAGATGTATTGCCGGACAAGAAAGCGGAAGTTATTAAAGAGCTAAAGTCAGATGGATACAAGGTCGCAATGGCCGGTGATGGTATAAATGATGCTCCTGCTCTGGCATTAGCAGATGTGGGTATCGCCATGGGTACGGGTACCGATATTGCTATGGAAAGTGCAGCTGTGACACTAGTCCGAGGTGATCTGCGGGGGATAGCAAGAGCCAGAAAACTGAGTAGGGCAACCATGCGTAATATTCGTCAGAATTTATTTTTTGCCTTTATTTACAATATGCTCGGCGTGCCTGTGGCTGCAGGCGTATTATTTCCAATCTTCGGTATCCTGCTATCACCTATGATTGCGGCTGCCGCAATGAGTTTTAGTTCGGTCTCAGTTATTACCAATGCGTTGAGGTTACGTAAGGCGGCGATATAGGCAGGGCTGTTCAGGCCAAACAGATGAATATACTATTTGCGGCAATGTATGTGAGGACTTTAATTTGCAACTCCAGTTACTCCTAGACGCCTGATTTTGCAATATTGAAGTCTATTATTTGCATTGTTAGCTAGTTTGACTACTCTTGACCGGAAGAAGTCCGATATGTAAGGGGAAATCGATGCGAATTTCAATGATTGTTATATTCATTCTGACATCATTTCAGTCAGCCAATACCTCAGCTTACGAAACCGTCACTGAGGCACACCTTATGCTCTACTATAAGGTCGCCTTGGGAGAGTCTAATTCCAATAGAAGCAAAAGTTCATTCGGTCTCAGGTTCGATAATGTAACTTATACACCTGACCACACCATCGATTATAAGCATTTGGCCGCTCGACCTGCCGTCTTTGATTTACGTATGGATAAACACGGTGTCGAGGGAATCTATATCTCCTGGACTGATTATTTAAAAAAGTATAAGGTCAACCGGCAAAACGACGAACAGATAGGGGACGAGCAAATACAGGACGAGCAGATAGATGAAGGAACTGATGTCGTGGCTGAAGAAGAGTACGAAGAAGAAGACGAAGATTACGATGATGGTTTGACCATAAAGGAACACATTAGTGGCGTATTAGCCGATCTACGCAGTGTTGCACCGCTTGGAGTTTATATTGGCGTTGGATTAGGTGTTGCGTTGTTGCTTGGCACAGCAGATTAAATATTTGCTAGTAATACTCTATTACATATAATTTGTAACTGCTTTAGATTCCCATATTACTTAACGTCACCATAATATCGTTGAGTATTGCAGTGGCACGCGGATGCTCGGTTTCAAAGTTGGCTATTTCTTCACGGATGTTTTCGATCAGTCCGTCATCTTCGTCAGTTAGCGCAGAGTCTTTCAATCGCTTTTCCAGATTGGAAATCAGTGAATTTAGCCTTTGCTTAGCGTGAGGGTCATTTCCCGCAACGCTATTGATCTCGCCTCGTAATTTCTCAAGGTCTTTCTTCAAGTTTTCATTATTCATTACGGCCGGCTCCACGGATCTCTGCTACTAGGGTTATTTAATTATTACCTATCCGGGTTAAAATATCACCAAACCTGGAAAGACGACATATAACTGCCTAAGCTTCGTATGTTACACTTCTACATCAGGCCAGGTACTCTAAAATAACAGGTTTTAAAACTAAACTGCAATGAACACACCTGTCCAGAATGTTAAATGAACTGAAGCTGTGACCAATTCTTCCCTGGATGTTATAACCACTGAACATAGCGTATCGCTCAAGATGCGTAATCTGTCATGTTCGAGGAATGAAGTTGTTTTAATCTCAGGGCTCGAAATCAGCACTAGTGGAGGCCAGTTGTTGTTGATTGAAGGCCCGAATGGCAGCGGTAAAACTACACTGTTAAAAACAATATGTGGAATGATTGAGCCAGACGAGGGGGAAATCCTGTGGCGGGACAGTCGCATCAACAGTATGATGAAAGAGTATCTCGCCGAATTAAATTATGTCGGACACCATAACGGAATCAAGCTTGCATTGACTGTGATTGAAAACCTGAAGACGGCAACGACACTGGCGTCTGTTAACAACATTGACAATCTTGACCAGGTTTTAGATTTATTTAGCTTGGATGCATATAGGGAAACCTCGGCACAATTATTATCATCTGGCCTACGGCGCAGACTTGCACTGGCGCGACTGGCGATCTGTGCAGCGCGTCTGTGGGTACTTGATGAGCCGTTTACCTCTCTTGATAATGAGGGTAGGAATGTGGTCAAAGGGTTATTCCGGGATCATTTGAACTCCGGTGGGATTATTGTGATGACTTCTCATGACGATATTGCTCTGGATGTTAGTGGTATCGTGAGGGTTTACTTGTAATGCGGATGACTAATTCATCGTTACATGTATACACTTCCTTGTTGCAGGATTACCTGTTGCTAGGTTTGCGCAACCGTTCCGACCTTGCCAATCCGATGTTATTTTATATCATCATTATTACGATGTTTCCTCTTGCTGTTGGTCCCCATGGTGAAACACTGCAACAACTAGCACCGTCCATAATCTGGGTAGCGGCGTTGTTGGCGTCCAGTCTGTCGGTAGACGGGATTTTCCGCACAGACTATGAAGATGGTTCACTAGAACAGATAATGTTGTCGCCTCATTCTAAGCTATTATTAATTTCCGCTCGTATTTCCGCACATTGGTTATTGTTCGGCGCACCACTTATATTAATTGTGCTAATGTCTAGTATGCTTTTGTACTTGCCTACCGATGCTATGATTACCTTGGTGATCACATTATTGCTGGGTACACCGGTACTTAGCTTGGTCGGTTCGATCGCCGCCGCGCTGACGATGGGACTGCGCAGCAGCGGTATGTTGCAAGTGCTTTTAACGCTTCCCCTGTACATGCCGTTGTTGATATTTTCAGTAGCTGCTGTGAACAATGCCACGAAAGGGCTGTCTGTTTTAGGTGAGTTGTATTTTCTTGGTGCGATACTAGTTATAACATTGACCCTGGCACCGTTTGCTGTAATTTCATCAATAAGAATCAGGCTTGGTTGATTAGCTATGTATACTTGGATTACTCAATTTGCATCACCGAAGAATTTTTATTTTCTGGCGATCCGTTTTACATCGTGGTTCGGTTGGCTTGCAGTTATACTATTTACACTGGGTCTATATGGTTCATTGTTTTATGCTCCACCTGATTATCAACAGGGTGAGAGCTTCCGTATTATCTATGTCCATGTCCCTAGTGCGTGGATGTCGATGTTTATATATGTAGTCATGGCCGCGTCCGGTGCAGCTGGACTGATATGGAAAACTAAGGTGTCAGATGCCGTTGCTCGTAGTTGTGCGCCGTTGGGGGCTTCATTTACCTTTCTTGCACTGGCTACAGGATCACTTTGGGGCAAACCGATGTGGGGAGCATGGTGGGTATGGGACGCCAGACTGACTTCAGAATTGATCTTGTTGTTTTTGTATCTCGGCTATATTGCTCTTCAGTCCGCTATAGATGACAGACGAATGGCAGCGCGTGCCGGTGCAGTTCTGTCCCTGGTAGGTATTGTTAATATCCCAATCATTCATTACTCAGTTGTTTGGTGGAATACGTTGCACCAAGGCGCAACAATATCTAAGCTGGATGCGCCTTCTATACACATAGACATGCTAATCCCTCTATTAATTATGATCGCGGCATTTATGTTTTATTTTTCGGCGATGGTATTGATCAGGGCACGAAGTGAAATATTGAATCAAGAGAGGAACAGCAAGTGGGTAGAGGAATTGGTTCTAAAAAGGTAAATTAAGCTAATGAATATTTCCGAATTTTTACAGATGGGTGGTTATGCTTTTTATGTCTGGTGCTCTTACGGGGTTACCTTTTTGGTCCTGTTAATAAACTATCTACTTCCTGCTCAACGGGAAAAACGACTACTTCAAAAACTTACAAAGCGCAGGTTATCAGGGAATAACAGTTAATATGCATCCACGCCGTAAAAAATTGATGTTCATCGTTTTCTTTATCGTTGCCGGAATGGGCACAGCAACAGGCTTGGCATTGAAGGCATTTCAGGAAAATCTTCTTTATTTCTACAGCCCGACCCAAGTTGAGAAAGGTGAAGCGCCTAGCAACCGAGACTTTAGGATCGGCGGTCTGGTAACGGCAGGAAGTGTAAACCGCAATCCTGATGACTTGCAGGTTAGTTTCATCCTAACGGATACAATGAACAATGTTACCGTGAATTATGAAGGTATTTTGCCGGACTTATTTAGGGAGGGACAAGGTATCGTTGCCAACGGCAAGATAGGGGAAGACGGTATATTCACTGCAAATCAGGTTTTGGCAAAACACGATGAGAACTACATGCCGCCGGAAGTAGCCGAGGCATTAGAAAAAGCCGGTGTTGAACATAATGGCGTTGATCAGAATTATGGTCAGTATAGGCAGCAGTAATGATCCCTGAACTCGGTCATTTCGCTCTCATACTCGCCTTGTGTGTGGCTATCGTTCAGTCAACAGTACCGATGATCGGTGCGGCAAAAGGGAATGCGGCGTGGATGGCAATGGCCAGGACGGCGGCGCAAGTCCAGTTCGTGTTAGTCGCACTGGCGTTTGCTGCATTGACTGTATCATTTATTAATAACGATTTTACCGTCAGTTATGTAGCGAACAATTCCAACTCCCTGTTGCCGTTAGTTTACCGGATATCCGCAGTATGGGGCGCACATGAAGGATCATTATTACTATGGGCATTGATATTAGGTATATGGACCTTTGCTGTCTCTGTATTTAGTAAGCATCTACCGCTGATTTTCGTTGCACGGGTCATCGCCGTACTCGGTCTGATCAGTACTGGTTTCTTGCTATTCATGTTGTTGACTTCAAACCCATTCATGCGATTGTTTCCTGGACCCCTGGATGGATTAGATCTGAATCCCTTGCTACAGGATCCAGGCCTGATCATTCATCCTCCTATGTTGTACACCGGTTATGTAGGTTTTTCCGTCGCCTTCGGTTTTGCAATTGCAGCGTTACTCGGTGGTAATCTCGATATCGTTTGGGCGAGATGGTCCAGACCCTGGACCATCGTGGCATGGTCTTTTTTAACATTCGGTATTGCCTTGGGTAGCTGGTGGGCATATTACGAATTGGGTTGGGGTGGTTGGTGGTTCTGGGATCCGGTCGAAAATGCATCGTTTATGCCTTGGTTGGCAGGGACGGCATTGATCCACTCCCTATCAGCAACGGAAAAACGGGGTGTATTCAAGAACTGGACTGTGTTGTTAGCCATTTGCGCGTTTTCCTTAAGTTTACTTGGGACCTTCCTGGTACGTTCCGGTGTAGTGACCTCCGTTCATGCCTTTGCCAACGATCCGGCAAGAGGGATATTCATTCTGGTGTTACTCGGGATTGTCATTGGTGGTTCTTTAACGCTTTATGCATGGCGCGCACCTCGGATTCAGCGGAGTAATTCTTTTGCGTTGGTATCACGTGAGACCCTACTATTGATTAATAGTGTCCTGCTGTCAGTGACGACGGCCACAATCCTTTTAGGCACATTGTATCCGCTAGTCATCGAAGCACTCGGCATGGGCAAACTGTCAGTGGGCACACCATATTTCAATGCCGTTTTCGTACCGTTAATGGTTCCGGTTGCAATCGCGATTGCGATTGGCATGAATGCACGCTGGCGTGCCGATGAAATGAAAAGGATTTGGGTTCACCTGCGTATGGTATTGGTTGCCAGTGTCGTCCTTGGGGTCCTGTTAGTAGCCATGCTGGCCCATACATTTTTACTCAGGACAGTTATCGGAATTGGGCTGGCTTTGTGGATTATTCTAGCGACTCTGGTAGCTGTGCGCGAAAGGTTGCGAAACGTTGGTCACATCTCTAGAGCACTCGTGTCGTTCCAGTATGGTTTTATTGGTATGTGTTTTGCTCATGTTGGTTTTGCGTTGACAATTATCGGGATTTCCATCACCAGCCAGTACAGCTCGGAGACCCACGAGCGCATGAAAGTAGGCGATACGGTAGAATTTGCAGGATACCGGTTTCAGCTTGATTCATTAGGGGAACTACAGGGGCCGAATTACCAGGCAACGGAAGGTGTCTTTACTATCTATAAAGGGACTGAAGTTGAGACGACCATCGCAAGCCAGAAACGATTTTATACCGTAACCGGTGATGCCATGACCGAGGCGGGTATTGATGGTAGCCTGTTCCGCGATCTGTATATCTCTCTTGGAGAACCTTTGGATAACGGAGACTGGAGCATTCGTTTATACCATCGTCCGTTTGTTAGATGGATTTGGCTAGGAGCAATCTTCATGGCGCTTGGTGGTGTGTTAGCCGCAAGCGACCGACGTTACCGTTTAAGAGTATCAGCGCCTGCAACAGAACCGATAGCGGACCAGTTATTGTCACCTGAGGCTAGTTCCTGAGCTAGTCATGTTTCGCTATATTATCCCTCTGGTGATTTTTGCCGGCCTGGTAATGTTGTTGCTCTACGGCCTACAGAACGATCCTGGGATAGTCCCGTCACCGTTTATAGACATGCCGGTCCCCGATTTCGAAGTGTCACAGCTACATGATCCGCAATCGGTCTTTAGTTCCAGTGACCTAGAGGGCGACGTCGTGTTGCTGAACGTATGGGCAACCTGGTGCATACCGTGCCGTGATGAGCATCCTATCTTAGTCGACCTTGCAAAATCGAGCGATGTTACGATCTATGGATTAAATTACAAAGACAACCGTGAGAACGCGATCCACTGGTTAGAACAATTAGGTAATCCTTACGAAAAAGTGTTGTTTGATAATCATGGAATCGTTGGTATCGATCTAGGGGTATACGGTGTTCCTGAGACATTCATCGTGGATGGGCAGGGAATTATTAAGTATAAGCACATAGGCCAGATAACAAGGGAGTCGTTAAATGAGACGATATTGCCTTTGATTAACACACTAAAACCCGCCTCATGAAAAATTCGGTAATTAAAATGGTTGTATTGACGCTTTGGTTAGTTCTCTTTTCAGCATTTGTCTACGCTGCTGACGTACCGATGGAGTTCGATGACATACAAACGCAGATTCGTTATCAGGACTTGCTTGAGGAGCTTCGCTGCCTGGTATGCCAGAATCAGACACTGGCGGATTCGCATGCCGAACTGGCACAGGACTTGAGGAATCAGGTATACCGAATGATAGCAGAAGGCAAAGACAATAACGCAATCGTTGATTTCATGGTGACACGCTATGGTGATTTTGTCTTGTACAGGCCTCCATTGAAAAATACTACGCTGGTGTTATGGTTTGGTCCTTTTGTGCTGTTGCTGATCGGACTTTTGTCAGCTTACCTGTTCATAAGGTCACGCAAGACTAAAGCAATTGATATCACCGAGGAGGAACAGAACAGGGTAAACCGGATACTCAGAGATAAGGGAGAACCATAGGTGCTTTTCTGGTTCGTCATCTTATTATCCACAATGATAGCGCTGGGAGTGATCCTGAGGCCGTTGCTTAGTTCTACTGTTCAAGTAGTGACCGGCGATAATGACCGGATGCGGATTGCTATATATAGACAGAACCTGCTGGAGCTGGATAGGGAGCATGAGCGTGGATTGATGAGCCCCGATCAGTTAGTAAATGTCAGAAAGGAACTTGAACTTTCTTTGTTAACTGAATTAGATGAGCACATTAATATCCCTGCTACCGAAAATGAGAACCGATCCGGAACTAACAAAACGACTGCAGCTGTCATAGGGATGTTGTTTTCGGTCGTGGCAATATCCGCTTACTGGCACTTAGGAAACCCACAGATTAGTGACCTGCAACAGTTAACACGACAGGTTGTTAGCGATGAGGGACATCCCCCTGTCGAGGACATGATTGAAAATTTGGTGTTACATTTAGAAAGGAACCCTGAAGATGCTAATGCATGGATGCTATTGATAAATGTGTATATGACTGCAGGACAAATCGAGGATGCTGTGAATTCAGCAGAGCATCTGTATCAATTGGTTGGGGATGACCCAACCGTCATGCTAATTTATATAAATGCCTTAGTATCGGCCAACAATGGACTGTTCAGAGGAAAACCAACCGAACTGTTAGGAAAAATCCTGGCAATTGAACCAGACAACAACACAGCATTGTTTTTTTCCGGTCTCGCTGCGGAAGAGCAGGGAGATTATAGTATCGCCAACAATTATTATCAGAAGATCCTACCTTTGTTACAAAATAATCAGATGTTGGCACAAACTGTAAATCAGCTTATAAGTAAAAACGAACAATTTATATCTGATGATGGTGAAGCAAATGTTGAGATTGTAGAGATCCAATCTGAATCCGAAATTGCTCTATCCATATCTATGCATGTTTCGCTTTCTCCAGATTTTAAAATTCAGGTATTGCCAGATGATACTCTGTTTGTCTATGCACAAGCCATGCAAGGACCGCCTATGCCGCTAGCTGTGGTTCGGCTACGTGCTGGTGATCTCCCTGTTATTGTGGAACTCGACGATTCTATGGCAATGATGCCTGCTCTCAAGCTGTCCGGATTTGACAAGGTGAAGCTGGCGGCGCGGATCTCGAAATCAGGTGATGCAATACCGAAATCCGGAGACTTGATCGGTGAAAAACTAGAAGTATCAGTTACTGGTAGCGTTATAAATGAAATAGAAATTAATAAAGTCGTTCCTTAATGTATTTAACGGATGGCCTAATAAATGTCCCGTGATATATCTGGTTTGAGACAGGATTATATATCTAAGTCTCTGCATGAAAATGACATGCATAAAGATCCAGTAGCACAATTCGATGGCTGGTTTCAGGAGGCGCTCGACCAAGATATCGAGTTGCCAAATGCTATGGTGTTGGCGACAGCAGACAGACACGGTAAACCGGCAGCCAGATATGTGCTGTTAAAAGAATACGGCAAGGAAGGATTCATCTTTTACACTGATAGCGCTAGCAATAAAGGTGAACAATTAGAGGATAATCCGCAGGCTGCATTGGTATTTTATTGGTCGAAAATGCACAGGCAGATCCGTATCGAGGGCAGTGTGGTGTTATTGCCTTCGGAAAAGGCCGATGAGTATTTTTGGTCACGGCCACATGGCAGCCAGATAACAACCTTGGTTGCACCACAGAGCAGTACCATTAGTAATAGGGAATTTATGTATAAGAAGGCGGAACAATTAGTGCAGCAATTTCACGATCAATCTGTGCCTAGGCCTACATCCTGGCTCGGATACTGCGTTAGGCCTGTCTTATTTGAATTCTGGCAAGGTCAGGAAAACCGCCTGCATGATCGATTGGTCTACCGTCAGGAAAACGGCGGCAATTGGACCCTCTCCAGGATAGCGCCGTAGATCGGTCACTCACTACTAAGACGATTACCGACTAATAAAAACTATTGTGATTCAGGCAGATCTCGTCGTGCCCGTTGGGTAGCGATGAGCTCGGTCAACGTCAATCCGTACAATGCAATCACGTCTTTAGGTTGGATTTCATCGTCTTTTCCTCGAGATAGCATCCCAGCCGTGAGTATAGCTGCAATAATGTGGTCTTCATTCATATCACTTCCTCCTATTCTTAGTGTAATTGTTGATTTTAATGTAATTATTCCCGCAATGAAAATACTTGCTGATTTTTCTCCCAGGATCAACAATTACACGTACAAGTTTGACCAGTTATATAGTATGTACCATACAACCGATAACAATAAGCGAGGTAATTAACATATGGTAGATGATGATGGCACTTCAATGACAACGGCGAAGACTCTGTGGACAGAAACAATACTGGAAGTATTGTATCAATCTTTAAAGAGCAATAAATCTGACACTAAGATACGAGAAGTATTGACGGAGATTAGACTAAAAGGCTTCAAGCCGGATGAGATTATCGATAAAGTGGAAAAAAGGTAGATAGTCAGGCCTCGATCCGCGTTAGGGCGTTGATGAAAAAATAGATAAGTAAATCAAAGCATCTTCTTATTATCATTATTAGTAGGTATTAATTGTGAAGAATATTTTTTTATTGTGTTTTTTAGTGTTGGTGACAGATGCATTCGTTTTAGCCTCACCAATGGTTGAAATCCAAACGACAAAAGGGACAATGCAGATAGAGCTATACCCAAAAAGGGCCCCCAAAACCGTTGAAAATTTTCTACGGTATGTCGAGAGTGGATATTACAATCAACTGATCTTCCACCGTGTAATAAGTGGCTGGATTATTCAGTCCGGCGGCTATGACAAGGACTTTCTCGTCGAAGATACTTTTGCGTCAATTCGTAACGAAGCCACCAACGGCTTAAAGAACACGCGTGGGACTATTGCCATGGCAAGATTACGCGACCCGCATACGGCCGATTCACAGTTTTTTATTAATCTGAAAAACAACCAATCTTTTAATCACAGAGCGAGGACATTTAATGATTACGGTTATGCCGTGTTTGGAAAGGTTGTCAGTGGTTTAGATGTGGCAGACGTCATAGGTGATGTTGAAACCCATGAATTGGATGGCTATCAAGATGTCCCTGTTGAGCCAGTGATAATTACTTCAATAAAATTGTTAAGTGATGAATAAAGGCTTATATCAGTCGAGTTTTTTCTTAAATCGCCTTATTGCCAACACAAGAAAGAAAGTAAAAAAACCACACAAGGCAAACACTTGATCCGGTAATTCACTGATGGGTGCTCCTCTGAGCACAATACCGCGAATAAGATCGATAAAATGTTTTACTGGCAACAGGTTCCCTAACCATTGCGCTACTACCGGCATGCCGTCGTATGGAAACATATAACCAGATAATAAGATTGATGGCATTAAGATAAACAAGGACATTTCCGTTGCTTGGAACTGATTATTGGCGATTGTGGAGATGAGTAGCCCTAGTGACAAAACAGTTGCAATAAATAGCAGGGTGGCCAAATATAGATCTACCAAGCTGCCCTGGATTACAACATCGAATAGCAGAAAGCCTGTTGTAAAAATTATAGTTGCCTGGATAAGCCCGATAATGATGTAGGGTAATATCTTACCTATCATTAGTTCAGTATTGCTGATAGGCGTACTGATTAACATTTCAAGATTACCACGTTCACGCTCACGCACGATCGCAATGGCAGTAAATAAAACCATCGTCATCTGCAGAATAATGCCGCTGATTGCGGGGACAATAAAAACAGAAGATCTATTTTCTGGGTTGTAGTAGGTTCTCATCTCAAACAATCTAGATTCAGTCCGCAGACTACTGTTTGAATCTGGAAATTTCATGTTAGAGAAACCCCTGGCGATACGTGCGATAGTTGGATCACTACCGTCTATCATAAGTTGTACTGCACTTCGATTATTATCGATTAACCTTCGTTCAAAATCCCAAGGTATGAAAACACCAACCGAAATTTCACCCTTATTAATGAATCTTTTCAGTTCATTACTATCTTTCGCATCCTGAATAATATCGATGATCTGGCTTGCTTGCATGTCATCTATCAGTGCCCTTGATAATTGTGAACTGCTGTGATCAGCCACTGCGGCCTTTACATTTCGGACATCCATGTTGATGGCATAACCAAACAAAAGAATTTGGATCAGTGGTATACCGACGATCATGCCAAAACTCATCCGATCACGAAATAGCTGCTTAACCTCCTTGCTTGCAATTGCCCAAATTCTGCTAACGGAAAACAAAGTCATCCCTTTTTAAACCCTGTAGCTGAGACAAAAACATCTTCCAGCGACGCCTGAATGAGATTTATATTTGCTGTTATATTATTTTCATTGAGTATGGATTGTGTTTTCCTGACAGGATCATCAATTGTCCTGTCCATTAATACATGGAGCCGTGTGCCCAGTTGAGCAATGCTATTTATCCAGGTGATATTTTTTAGGCATTGATGTGTATGAGCAGGCACATTAGTTTCGATTTCAATAACTAGGGCATTAATTCCGTCAGTTAGCTCACGTGGTGATCCACAGGCGACTAGTTGCCCGTGATCAAGTATTGCTAAGTGGTGGCAGCGTTCCGCTTCATCCATGAAATGAGTCGATACCAGTATGGTCGTTCCTTCTGAGGCAAGTTCAAACAGCTCTCCCCAGAAATCACGTCTGCTTTGCGGATCAACCATACTGGTAGGTTCATCTAGCAACAGCAGTGGCGGTGCATGCAAGGTAACGGCGGCAAGTGCGAGCCTTTGCCTCTGCCCACCGCTGAGTGTCCCGGTACGCTGGTTCTTGAGATCAGATATCTGATATTTTTCAAGCATGAAATCAATACGTTTTTTTCGTTTATTCCTGGGTACCGAAAAGATTTGGGAGATAAATTGCAGGTTTTCAATTACTGAGAGATCTTCATACAGTGAAAACTTCTGAGTCATGTAACCAATCTGATTGCGTATTTTGTCAGCATCTCGGGGCATTGAATGTCCCAATACTTCTACTGATCCACCATCAGAATTAAGCAATCCACATAACATCCGTATCGTTGTTGATTTACCTGAACCGTTCGGGCCGAGAAAGCCGTATATCTCACCTGATCGTATGTTCATGGATAGGTTATCAACGGCAACCACGCTGCCGAATTTTCGGGTCAATCCTTCAGCGATAATGGCATCAGTCGCTGCCATTATCTGCTAGCGAGATTGATTATCTAGGGATGGAAATGATACAACAACCGGTACGCCACTCGGGATCTGCTCGGCATCAACTTCAGTAAAATCAACCTCTGCAGCGAAACTCAAGCGGCTTCTATCTTTTGGGGTCAGGGCGAAATAGGGAGTGAAAGCAGATTCTGACGAGACATAACGGACTTTCCCTGTAAATACTTTGTCAATACCGTCAACACTAATTTGCGCTGCTACGCCGGGAATAACCTGACTTCGTATGGGTTCGGGAATGTACACCCTTGCATAGGGAAGACCTTCTGCCAGAATGACTGCAACGGTACTGCTCGCTAAGGGTCGTTCACCAATTTCATACGGAAGCACGTCGACAAAACCATTTCTCGGTACTTTAATCTGCAACCTGTCTAGCAATATAGTTTGAACGGTGACCGATGCATCGGCCTCATTTAGTGTAGCACGTGCTTGGTCCAATTCCTCAATGGTAGTGCCTTCCAATAATGCAGTTAATTGGGCTTGTGATTGATCTCTAGCTGCAAGAGCAGCTTCACGAAGTTCAAGAGTTTGGTCTTGCAGTGAAGGACTAGCCAGCTTTTCTTTGACCAGTTGGATAACCCGTTCATATTTACGTTCCTGGATCTTAAGATTGCTTTCAGTACCTTGTAAACGCGCACGGGCCGCATCGATATCTTCTATTCGTGGCCCTCGAACTTGTTCGGCAAGACTATGTGTTGCTCGGTCTCTCGCCGCTTTGAGCTGATCCACTCTTGCTCTGAATAGTGATGGATCTTGTTCTAGAATTATTTCACCGGCAGTGACTTGGTCACCTTCGCGCACATGAATAGCAGTAATGAAATCATTGCTTTCTGCGGTTAACTCAATACGTTCACGTTCCACCGTACCAACGATGTATTCTGCGCCGTTGTCATTCTGGCATGCAGCAGCATTGAGTAAAATAGCAAAAACAAGTAGCCGGGAGGTTGTGTTTAAGTGCATAGGTAATTACACCATAATTTTGCCTCAATTAGCAGTCTTGATCTCCTAATGGACAAGATTTACATTAATTTGCTAGTACCGTATCGTGTATTTAAGTATCCGTTTTTTACAAAATGTGGGAAAGGGGAAAATTGATCATGATATTAAGAACTTTGGTTGTACATTTAATTGTTATTCTTTTCCTAATTCATCCCTTATCAAGAGTTGGTGCAGATGACATCGTAGTCGTTGGTGATAGGAATGCAAAGTGTGCAGACGACTCTGGTTGTTTTAACCGCTTGCACTCAGCCATACCAATGACAGTGCATGCTGTCTCTGGCCAAACTATAGAGTTTCGTACCAGGGATGCCGCAGATGTATTTGGACCAGTTGACGCACAAGCTAAAAGCACACCGGGAAAACTGCGATTCAACCAAGGACATATCCATCCTATGACAGGTCCAGTTTACATAGAAGGGGCTGTTGTAGGTGATGTGATTGCCATGACTATCAATGGTATCCAACCCGGTCGCTATGGATTTTCCCTCGTAGCACCCTTCGGCTTTGCTGTAGATCTAATGGACAATAAAGTCAACTTTGCTAACGAGCTGATAAATGGCCAAGACCTGGTAGTTTGGGATCTGAATACCAATTTTGCCACGACAGATGCCATCGCTGGAATTCGTATTCCTAATAATAGCTTTCCCGGTATTGTCACAACACTGCCCGGTCCAGAGCAATTAAATGAAATTTTGGAACGTGAATTGTCACTCAGTGAGAAGGGTGGATCGGTCTCATTGCCTAATAGTATTGGGGCAGTACCTGAAGATCTATGTGGGAAAGAGGGAAGTGAAAAAGATCACTGTCTACGCACTGCGCCGCCTCGTGAACATGGCGGTAACATGGATATCCGATATCTACAGACAGGTGTCACCGTCTATCTGCCTTGTAATGTTGACGGTTGTGGGCTTGCAATTGGAGACATGCATTATGCCCAGGGCGATGGTGAAGTGTCTGGTACAGCGATTGAAATGTCAGCAGACATTTGGGTGACGACCGAGGTACTGAAAAATGGCCCCGATCTAAAGTACGGCCCACATTATCAGGGACCATCTCGTATGCTTGATATACCTTCGCGGACATTTTACGCGGTGACCGGTATTCCGGTTAAACTGACCGGAACTACTCCACCAGACATGGTGTACTTGGGATCTGCAAAAGTAGCTGGACTTAAAAACTTATCAAAAGACATCAACTTGGCTGCAAGAAACGCGCTAGATGGGATAGTTGATTACATCGTTAGTACATATGGCTATGAGCAGTGGCAGGCGTATATTATTGCCAGTGTTGCTGTTGATTTGCGGATTGGGCAGGTGGTTGATGCGCCAAACGTTAACGTTACCGCGATCCTGCCGTTGGACATCTTTGAGGCTCAACCTTAATCAATTCAACTAAAATTGTTTTTTAAAACGTGCTTGCAATATTTCAATAAATACCAGATCTGCACGTCTACTAAATAATGACACCGGAGAATAATTTCTTTTTACCGCGATATAGAAACAATACCCTATTAATACAATGGTAATGGTTGTGTTTTGCCAGCTGGTTAACGGCCATTGACCAGACCAAAAGAATGTCAGATTTTCAGAAAGTGGGGCTAAGTAATAAATAGGCCAAATATCATAAGGATTAGAGCCGCGAGAACCGACTAAGTCCATTATCAAGTGTAGATGAAGAGTAACAAAAGCAAGTAGGGCTGTTTTACGTTTCTCAATTGCAAAAATACTTGCGATTATGGCTACTAAGAGAGCAGCGGGTAGTCCAGGCATCCAATCGTGATGATAATATTGATAGTAGTCAGTGGCTGGTCTGCCTAAAGCATTATTAGCCAAATCGATCACATAGCCAATTCCGTCTAAATCAGGAATCACACAGGACCATGCAACAAGGGCACGATCTCGCCCCTTTAACTTACATTCATCGGCAATAATCCAGCCGGCTAATAAATGCGTAACGGGATGCAAAGTTTAATTGTCTTGGATATGTTGAAACCAAATAACGCGATTCGGTCGGAGCCCAGAGAGAAATTCGCCTGTCTTAGTGACAGTTACTGAGTGAACTGCTGGTGCCGAAACTAATCCAACAACATCACCGCTCTCGCGGTTGATTTGCATTACAAACCCACCAGAACCACCCGGTAGATCAAGTCGTGTGATGCCTGCCCAGATTAGCTCACCGTCAAAAAAAAGTGAAAAAACTCTACCGAGACCATCCCAGACTCCAAGGAATTTTCCATCACGGTCAAAGCGCTGAATGCGACCATTTTCACGGTCACCGACATAAATAATATCATTTTCGTCTATGGTTATTGCATGGACGATTTTAAATTCACTGGGACCCGTTCCTGCAGAACCCCATTCTCGAATACGTTGTCCTTTTTGGTCGTACTCTAGTACACGAGCATTTCCGTAACCGTCTGCTATTAGAACATTACCGTCAGACGCGAAAGCAATATCGGCTGTTCCTTTGAATCTACTCTTTATTTCAGGTATCTCACCGACATCGATATGTAGCAATTCTTTACCTTCTCGTGAGAATTTATATATTTGAGAATTTCCCGCATCTACAGTCCAGATGTTTCCATCTGGATCAATGCGAATACTGTGAGGAATCGCATATAAGCCTTTACCCCAGGCCCGTAAAATTTCACCATCTTTATTTATGACTATAACGGGATCAGCTTCGATATTGCGTTGAAGTAAATAAAAAAGACCATCATCTCCGGCGGCAATTGATGATACCACTCCAATTTCCTCATTGTAGTTAGTTAGCTGTAGATCAATCTCCGACATCTCAAGAGGTAGCTTAGGTGCAGTCTCTATACGACTGAGCAACTGCTCTGTATTCTTGAGTTTCCATGGCTCGATATCCGCTGCTATGGCAAACGAACCATAAATTAGTAGCGAAATAGCAAGGCTAACTAATGAAACAGGTATCAAATTTAATCGGCTATTGCTTGATACATGAAGATTTCTTAGCTCAATCAAGTTCATGCGCTACTCCTTTATGAAATTTTATTAATTCTTTCAGATCATAACATGGATATCTGCGATCGACCCAATTGGTAGAACCCTGTTAAAATTTAATGAAATTATTTTGCCAGGAGTTTAAATGTTAAAAAACGTTCTCGCCATAGCGTTAATTTTCTCATTGTCCTTTCATGTTCAGGCTGACTATGATACGGCTAAGGCAGTTTTTGAAGCCGGCGCGGATGTCGATGCGAAGGACGAGAAAGGAATGACTTTTCTGATGTATGCTGCCCGTGAAGGTGAAATCGAAATGACGAAAACCTTACTTAATGTCGGTGCGGATGCGAATTTAAAAACCAATAGTGATGTAACCGCATTGATGCTTGCCGCTGGTTTAGGACATACTGAAATAACAAAAATGTTACTTACTGCAGGTGCGGAATTAAATATTATAAACGAGCTAGGCATGACAGCTTTAAATTTTACAGCATACAATGGCTACGTTGAGAATATAAAACATTTATTGGGGACAGGTGCTGACCCAAATATGACTCAAGAAAATGGTCGGAACGCCTTGATGTCCGCGGCGGGCGGTAAAGCAAAGACTGTTTCTGATAAAACCGAGACATTGAAGGAGCTTATTAGGGTTGGTATGGATGTTAACGCTAAAGACCAAGATTATTTTACTGCTCTTATGTCTGCAACCGCTTTTAACATACCCGAAAAAATAAAATCGACTATTGAGCTTATTGAACAAGGTAAAGATGTAACATTAGTAGGAGATAATTCCATCGATACAGTGAAAGTTCTCATTAGTGCAGAGGCAAATATAAACGCAAAGACTAAAGATGGCTGGACTGCTCTAATGTTTGCTGTACTTTGGAAAACGCCCAATACAGTAAAGGAATTGCTTGATTCGGGCGCTGACATAAATGCAAAAACAGAAAAAGGGATGACTTCTCTAAAAATTGCAAATTCCAAAGACTACACAGAGATAGCTGAGATACTTAAGCAGGCTGGAGCAGAAAAATAACTAAGAATTTTTCACATCGTTTTGCATGTGGTCGACGGTCGCTACTGACTGCGCTGCTTGGATTAACTGGCCTCAGATTTAGTCAGGCTCAGAGTTCTATGGAAGCAACTGTAAATTATCGATCATTGCGCGAGCCTGTATCAGTTGCTATCCCAACTGAGCTTTGGGGATCCACACCATTTAAGGCCTGGTTAAGTACCAGAAAGGGTGATGGTGTAAATGTGCCTGAATTGCTGCTCAATGGAATTGTTATCCGAAGTCCGACCAAGCATAACGATAGTGAGCTTCAAGCCTATTGCACATTATGCACTCATGAATTCTGTCACGTTGATTATGTTGTTGATTCTAACCTTGTGGTGATGGACGCGGGTTCGCCACCTGATCATCCGTTGCTATTCTGTGGTTGTCACTTCAGTGTTTTTAATCCGCTAACGGGCGGTAAAGTTATTAGTGGACCCGCAGAACGGAGAATGTTTTGCTTCGAGTTTGAAATACATTCGGATATCCTGTACATAACGAAAGTCGAGGAAGATGTATTGAAACTACTGAGAGGAGTCCTATGAAATTTTTAATACTTGTTTTATCTA
Source organism: Gammaproteobacteria bacterium (assembly GCA_965226155.1). Lineage (GTDB taxonomy): Bacteria > Pseudomonadota > Gammaproteobacteria > Eutrophobiales > Eutrophobiaceae. The sequence continues at coordinate 882,354 of OZ245331.1, read as the reverse complement.
TTTTGCTTTTTTCCCCCACCGTTGTTATTTCTTCAGACGGCGTTCAACGGTTATATATTCTTAACAGCTCCTCTGATGATGTAACAGTGGTGGATGTGGCAACAAATGAAGTTATCGACTCCATTCAAGTCGGCCCGAGGCCTCATGGTCTTGCTTCGCCAGCATCTCAGAATGTTTTATACGTTGCCACGGAAGAGGACAGTGGCCTTGCGGTGGTGGATCTTATTAACAATAAGCTCGTTGCCCATTATCCCGTGTTAGGTGTGCGTCCCCATGAGATCGAAGTTACACCCGATGGGCGATATGTTTACATTCCTGCCAACAAAGATGGGAAATATGAAGTCTTCGATACAGAAAAAGAGTCTATTATTACCCGAATTCCAGTCGATGGTGGTCCACATAATGTCGTGGTTTCGCCAGATGGCCGCTATATGTATCTCTCGCCATTAAATAGGCCAAAGAACCCTGATTTGGAAAAAGAGAAGACGCTTGGCGCTTTGGAAAGTCGAAATATTTATATTGTAGATGCGGCTACACATACAGTTATAGATAAGATTCCACTGGAAAATGCACCCCGTCCCACAGTGATCTCGCCGGATGGTAAGCGACTCTATGTTAATACCGATTCCCTATTGGGCTTTGTGGTGATCGATATTGAGTCTCGAAAAGTAATTAGCCAAGCGGAATATGAACTAACCGGAGAAGAGCGAGCGACGCCTAGTCGTTCTCACGGAATCGGAGTGACTCCTGATGGAAAGGAAGTCTGGTCCACAGATATAAACCATAGCTTGGTGCATATATTCGATGTGACGGGAGATCAACCAAAGCAAATTGCTCGAATAGAAACAGGGAAACAGCCACTCTGGGTTACAATTACGCCTGATGGGAAAACGGTTTACATCTCCAATAGAGCGGATAACACTGTGGGCGTTTTTGATGTAGCCACCAAGCAAGAGATCACTCGAATTCAACTTGAGAAAGGCAAGAACCCTCAACGTATTCTGGTAGTCAATGTACCGCTCCCGGAAAATTAACCATAGTTTTCTCAGAATTCTATTTCGTATTGGAGAAAGAACATGTCATTTTTAAATGAAAAGCAGTTGGAGATGTGTGGGAATAGTAAGTGGGACTTTTCAGATCTGAAAGCAATATTTCTCAATTGTACTTTGAAAAAATCTCCTGAGCGTTCCCATACGCAAGGACTTATCGATATTTCAAAAGCCATTATGGAGAAAAACGGAGTAACTGTAGACGTGCTTCGTCCCATAGACTATGACATTGCGTATGGAGTCTGGCCAGACATGACTGAGCATGGTTGGGAAAAAGATGAGTGGCCTACAATTTTAAATAAAGTCATGGAGTCAGACATATTGGTAATTACATCCCCTATCTGGCTGGGAGAGAAATCATCAATTTCGACAAAAGTTATTGAAAGGTTGTACTCGGCATCCGGCCAATTAAACGAGCATGGACAGTATGCATACTATGGTCGTGTGGGTGGTTGTCTTATTACGGGAAATGAAAACGGAACCAAACATTGTTCAATGAATATTTTATATTCACTACAACATTTGGGATACGTCATTCCACCGCAATCAGATTCAGGATAGTTAGGGGAGGCTGGCCCCGGTCCTTCGTATCTCGATCCTGAATCCGGTGGCCCAGAAAATGATTTTACTAATCGTAATACAACATTCATGACATGGAATTTGCTTCACCTTGCGCGTCCTATTAAAGATGCTGGTGGAATCCCTGCGCACGGTAACCAGAGATCAGAATGGGATGCCGGTTGTCGGTTTGACTTTGATAACCACTTCTACAGATGATGGATCACGAAGGCTTCTGGTGGGAACTTATAGGCAAGGTGGGAGCGCCAATCTTTGTAGCGACACTCGTCGCGTGCCTGTTGTCGGGTGAGTTCGTCCCGCTGCACGGAATTTTAATGGCAACAGGACTTGGGATGATGGGTGTCTGTCATTGGCGAACACCCCACCGTGACCACGGTGGATCGAACGACTAACGAATACATCTGTAATGTCCTAAAGCGGACATGGCTATAATCAGTGTATTTTAAGCGTTTTCCCTAATATATAAATAATTCCAGGATTAGGGTTGACTTATCTTATCAGAACGACTATTCTGTAATTATGCCTAGAACAACAGAATTTGAACCCAACGTTGTCTTAGAGCGTGCAGTAGAAGTTTTCTGGGACAAGGGCTATTCCGACACTTCTATGGACGATTTAATCAAATCCATGGGGGTTGCCCGCTACGGCGTTTACAACACCTGGGGCAATAAGCGTGAATTGTTCTTGGCGGCACTGAAAAAATATATGAATCAACGTATAGGCACAATTAGAAGCGTGTTCTGGAAGCCAGATGCTTCATTACCTGAGATAAAAGGTTTTTTTGAGAAGTTGCTAAAACAGCAAAAACGCGAGCAGTCAGGTTGTTTTGCTTGTAACGTGTCTATAGAACTAGCCTCTAATGATAAAGATGTTGCTGACTTAATTCGTGACATGTTTGTACAGATTTCTAAGGAATTTAGAAAAGCCCTTGGTAATGCTGTAGACCAGGGTGAATTAAAGACAGATATCAATCTTGATGACCTAGCAGACTATCTGGCAAATGTTATGCGTAATACGGCGATTATGGCTAGGTCAGGCTTTTCACGTAAACAGATTGCTAAAAATACAAGAATTGCATTAAACGTACTTAATTAGATATTTTTTTGACTAAATCAGAACAATCATTCTGATTAATAAATAATAGGAGGATAAACATGACAAACATATATAAAAATTCAATTTCAGGATTGGCACTTATTCTCTTGATTTTCAGTCAAGCAATAGTAGCCCAGGCTGATAGTATTCAAGTAGATTCTGAGTTCAAGCAAGAGCTATTGCATGATTTAACTATAAATGTAGAAAATCAATTTCATAATAGTATCGATGAAATGCAGCAATACATTCAATCTAGTGAAGTGACTGAAAAAGAATCAACCAAACAACCAGTAAATTACTTCTCAATTATTAATTTGATTTTAAATGATGCGCTGAGTCAAGGTACGAAACTGGAAAAACCAAATTCATTTAACTAGTGTTTTTTACACTAAGCCAGAACGAGTATTCTGGTTAATAATAGGAGATAAAACATGGCATCACAATTTAAAAACAAGTATGGACCTTGGGCACTTATCATTTTATGGTGTGCTTATCATCAAGTTAAACCAATTAGGAGGCAATGGTGCTTTTGAATCCGGTTCACATTCTCTTTCCAATTGTGGCAATGGTTGCGCTGGTCTTTATCGTAGTGGTAAAGCTCTTCCATTCCCGAGTTCGCGCAGTCCGTAGGCGCGATATTTCCTTAGAATATTTTAAACTTTACCAAGGCTCTGAGGAACCTGAAGAGATTCGCACTCTTAGTCGCCACTTTGCTAATCTCTTCGAGCTTCCTATTTTATTCTACGTCGCTTGCATAGTTGCTTAGGTCTCGGTGCAAGTTAATCTACGGTTGGTTTTGCTTGCGTGGCTCTTCGTGATTTCTCGCTACGTCCATTGTTACATCCACCTCACGTCCAATATTGTCATTCAACGTGTTCGTATCTATGGCATCGGCCTTGTGGTTCTCGTGCTTATGTGGCTGACACTCACAATTCATCTTGTATTATCAGCGTTGTAGGTACCTTAACGTCCGCTATCGACCCAAAGCGGACATTAATACTACACTCGAAATAAAATTTAAATGAAAATTACCTTCATGATAATGATGTCTTCGGTGTCAATACAAAAGATCCAAAGGTGGTATATCTTGCAGCATCTACCTTCGTGGCATCTTCAACATAACCTAGCGCATTTGCAACCGGATCAGTGGTTGGGACTTTCTCAGCAGTATTCTGTGCGATCGCCTGATGGTTGACGGCAAGTAGGGATAGTGTAGGTCCGGCAGCTAACATCATTTTAATCAGTTTACGCCGTTCGGTTGACGGTAAGCCTGCAGTTTCTACATTTACTTTGGAATCATGTTTAACACTCATTATTAAATTCTCCTAAAAGTGATTTCGCGTGTCGTTTAGAAGGTTACGAGGGGACATCTTAGTCTATTCGGGAATCCCTATGCAATATTCAGATACCTATTTGAATCAGAAATAATAATAAGATTCATTTACTTCTTCGGAGCGCCACACCCACTTTCTTTATTCGGCAACTCAGCACCACAATCAGGATAAGGACATTTTTTCGCACCGTATTGAGCTGATAGAAGAAAATAAATGAAATGTCCGCTATTGGCACAAAGCAGACATTATCTCTATATGCTTGTACCCTTGGGATCCCCTATCTATTTGTACCACAATCGCACTGGATTGGAGTAGAATTAGGCAGGGCAAGCGTATCTCAATGAAAACTGTACTTGCATGATTTAAAAATAGTCGAAGCAGACTCTAAAGGATCAATTCGTGCGCTATACGATTGAAATGTGAAAATTATTTGAGTTAATCGCTTTTTAGTGGTCACTCGTTGCTGATTACTTTAAATTAAGGAGGCAGTCATGGTAAATAATCATATAAAAAATCACCGCTTTACAGGAAATACACTGGTTTACTTTATTGTAGGACTGGTCGTAGTAGTCATTGGGTTTCTTGTGGTTGATAACATGCAGACGAATGCAACCGAAATGGTCGTAGAAAGCGCTTCACCATCCGCACTTGAAACAACAAAAGCTATGGTTGCTGAAGAGGCAGAAACTGGAATGCATAATTCTATTGCAATATTGCCTTTCGACAACCTGAGTCCAAATCCTGATGATGCTTACATTGCCTTTGGAATTCATCAAGATATTCTGTATATCCTCTCGCTGATACAAGACATGAGTGTGATATCACATAATGGTGTCTACAACACTGACATCAATTATGCAGATAAAAGTATTATGGGTGAGCTAAAATACCCAAGCGATATGTCTCTTGCTGATATTACTGCGGAACTCAATGTGGGTACCATCATGAAAGGCAGCGTCAGTTATGCTGACGATCAAATTATGGTTGATGTGCAGCTGTATGATGCCTCCGGTGATAATCAGTTGTGGGCCTGGAAGTTTGAGCAAGACTTCTCTGAAGTCTTCGCTATTCAAGCAGAGATTGCCGAGAACATTGCTATGACGCTTGGTGCAAACCTGTCTGACGCAGAAAAAACCCGTATCCGGATGCCACTGACCAACTCAATTGAAGCGTATAAGCCCTACTTAAAGGCGAGGGTAACAAGGTCGCACCTTGAGGGTGGGATGCCATTTGAGTGGTACGAACACATGGATGAGGCAATTGCAATTTATCCCGACTTTGCCTTGGCCCATGGTTTCAAAGCGGCTGCTTATGGGATATCTCTTACCAATGGAAATCCAAGTAATCTGGCAAGTTTAGAAGATCTCGAAAAGGTAGTCGTTGTCCATGCTGAGAAAGCGTTGGCAGTGGACCCAGATCTCAGCTTCGCCCATTGGGCACAGGCATTGGTTCACTACAAAAATGGACGTACAGAGCAAGCAAAGCAAGCCTTTGAACGTGCGCTACAATTGGGCCCGGGTCTTATTGAATTATTAAATAGCTATACGCACTTTCTTTCATTTCATGAAGAAGATGATAGAGCTATCGAGGTAATAAAGCGTGCCCAGGAACTCACACCCACCGATGCCAGCTGGCTGACGCGTTATGGAATGCCATTATTATTTGCAGAAGGCCATGCTGACGCCGCTGTCGATAAATTTAGTGAAGCTCTGCAATACTACCAGTTTCCTTGGTTGCATAGGTTGCTCGGCGTAGCAGAGTATCGAGCAGGAAACCGGGATGAGGCGATAAAGCAAGTACAGATCGCTGAGCAAAAGCGAGCTGAATTTGAAAAAGGGTCTAATTCATTACGAAAAGGCGCCGATCCGTATACGACCTATGTTTTATCAATTCTTGGATTCAACGAAGAGGCAGAAAAATTCGCGAGTGAACTTGAGGCTAGCTATGGCAAGAGAAAACATGTGAATGCAACTAATGCGATAATGATTAATTTAACACTTGGTAAAGTAGATGAGGCATACGATGTTTTAAGTAACAATCTGAACAAGGGTGTATCTTTAAATTTACAATATATAAAAGAGAACTTTATGAACGATCCAGTTTTAGAAGAACCTCGATTTGTAGAAATGAGGAGCCGAATCGGGGGCTTAAACTAATCCTTGCCCATGGGTGTCTGCTTTTGATGTGAAGTGGACATTCAGTTTTCTTCGAAAGAGAAGTAGCAAGATGACAAGATTCAATCCGAAAGCATGGCGATTCATACACGTCCTGACATTAGTTCTAAGCACTTTTTGTTTTTCACCTGTGTCGGCACAAAGCTTTCCGGAGATTGTAACGATTGGCGTCTTCCTGCCCGAGGGGAATGGTTACAAGAGGCTTAATCGCCGCGACTTGGTTATGGAGGTCGGTGTACCCTGCTTCGTCTGGGCTCGACAGACACAAGGGACCGAGCAAGATCCCGGTAAGCATTTGCACTACAACGCTGCGGACAAGACCGACTACTTCGACGGGTTCTTCACCTGGATCGAATACGGCCCCGAGCACAGCGAGCAGGACATCCGGAGACGCTGCGAGAATAAAGAAAATCCATCTCGGGGAAAATACGTCTCCATGACCGAATACTTTGAGGATCAGCAAGGCGATCAGGATCCCTACTACCTGAAACTCGTCAACGAGGGTTGTCCGCCGCTCAAACACGATTGCCGCGAAGTGGGAGAGTACAAGGGTGTCAATGCCGTCCCCGCAGTGACGATGATCGTTTTACCTTCGAACAATGGCCACTCTGTCACTAATGATGCAGAGTATCCGCCGGGCACTGGGGCGAAGGTCGTCGTAGGATATTGGGTGCACCCGAAGGATTACCACCCGGGGCAAGAAGTAAACCCATGTAAAGGTGAGCCGGCGTTTAAGATCGCCTATCCTGTCGATTACGGCGCGGAGTCTTGTTACGCATGGAATCATTGGGTTGCCAAAGAAAGCTCCAATACGAGTCTCGAAAGTAGCTTACGGTTTGACAATCATCCAAACTCCGCAAAAGAGTTCTCGTGCAACGCCGATAGAGAGTTGAACTTCACACAGACGACGACGATGACGTGTCGGCTCGACGAACCGACGACTGCCCACTGTCGGCAAAAGACCGCGTCCCGCACTCATTGTTGCCGGGACAATCCTCCGACTCTCTGGTCCCAGACCTTGAGTGGATGTGGCTAGTAATCAGCAGAAAATTGTTCTTTGCTGGTCAGTTATTACTGATTACATTTAAATAAGGAAATAATTTGAAGAGATACACACTATTTCTTATCTTGTCATTGACTCCTTTAAATCCTGTTTATGCAGCAGAAGTCATGGCAAATTTTAGAGGCATTGAAATATTAGATGCTTGCGAAGCAAATATTTCGGGAAGCGATGTTATCAAAGGAAAGATTTGCGGTGGATATGTCCTGGGTATTGCAGATGGCCCAAATACACTAGCTAAACTAGGACATACAACACTCAGGTGGTGTAAACCTATTGCTGTAACTGAGGAGCAATTAGTAAAGATAGTTCATGAATTCTTGTTAGAACGTCCTGAGGATTTGCATTATCCTGCTGCGAAACTCGTGGCTCAAGCCTTTGTGGAAGCCTTTCCTTGCACTGCTAATTAATCAAAAAATTAAACTGTTAGCTTCAGGTTCTAGAAGCGGTAGGTGTAATTTAGCTTTAGCGTGATGTCCTGTGAAATTGATTCAAATTTTCCGCTGTTGTCAAATTCCTGTACTTTATGATTAACAACGAAAAATAGATCATTGCCGGCTTTCGGTGTCCAGTGAATGCGAGAGTTAAAACCGATTACATCAGACACACTATCGTACTGGAATAAGTTTACCCAAGATAATGTTGATGAAAAAACAAATGCTGATTCAAAAGATGTATTGCGGACTATAAAGTCGCCCTGGTCTAGATCAATATCATTGAAATCATAAGTTATGTCGAATTTAAAATGCTTGGAAGGGCGCCAAGTGATACGAGGTCTGAAATTTAATTGATCGCCATTATAAAAACTACCTGCATGAATTAGTATTGCTCCTCTTAACTTTCGCTGTTGGCCAGTGGCAATAACTATTTTAGATGTAGTGAAGTTGTAATTCCCTGTTGGTAAGGTAATCCCTTTAGAGATCTCAAATGGTTCAATTAGTCTTTCTTTTTGAAATAGAAGATTATATTCAAACTGCTCATCTGTATTATTTTGTAATTCTATTGCACGTAATTCTATCAACTCACTTTGGAGTCCACCGTCAATTCGATCAACACGCCTGGCTTCAATGCCAGTTTGAATTTTCCGCAGATAACTATTTCTGGGTCGAAATGCATAGGCGCCTTGTATTTGATAATCTCTTATCCCACGCCTATTAATAAACCCCAAAGCAGGATCAAAATTTTCTTGAACCTCCTTGAAAGCGATTTGTCCTCTGTACGTACTAGCTGACGGTATCTTTACATTAAAGCCGAAGGCTTGATCGTCCCCACTAACTCCTTTTTTAATTGATTTTTGATACCAAAAATTCGCTCTAAGAGTTTTATTGCCTATAAACCGACTATTAAGGTATTGATAATCTATGCCATATAGAGAGTTATCATTACTTGATGTTGGGTCACCATGGGTGATGATGCCACCTACTATTGATTCATTAAAAATATTACGAGTTACTCTGGCGACAACAATATCAGTTGCATCTTCACCTTTAAATTCACCCTGGCGTGTGAAGAACGACCCAATATTCCATTGGCCAACCCGGCCACTAATTTTGCCACTATATTCCAAATCTACTGGTTCGCCTGTACTGCTGAGACCGATTCGTCTTGTAAACAAGGGTTTAGCATTTTCCCTCTCGACCCTACTTAGATTTGTTTGTCCGTCTGTCCCTCCAATCCCTCCGAAATCAAAGATATCGTTATCTTTTAGAAAGAAATCCCGTTTCTCAGGAAAGAAAAGATTAAAACGGGTTAGATTTACCTGGCGAGAATCCACTTCAGTCGCAGCAAAATCTGTATTGATGGACAAGGAACCATTCAGTCCTTCAGTTATTTTGTAAAAAACATCTAATGAAGGTTCAATTACAAATTCTTCATCTTCTGTTTCGAATTTTCTTGATCTTCGGACACTAACACCAGGGACTATATCCAGCCCTTTGCCCTGATCCAGTTCCGTCATCCCGGTCAGTATCCCGGAGGCACTGGGATTACTAACGCGGTTGCGGGATTCCCACGCGATTAACTCTCTGTTCCATGCAATATTTCGTTGAAAATTGACCCCCCAGGTATTATCCGCTTTATCAAATGATAGTGTTTTAAAAGGAATGGCTAATTCTGTGGTCCAGCCTTCATCGGTAATCACCGACTTTGTCTCCCAGATGCCGTCCCAATCAAATATCTGTTCTGTGGTATTAACGAACAGAGATTCCGCACGTACACCATTTGGGTTAGTGAGAAATTTATACCCACTCCGGCGGTCATGAAAAGGATCGAGCATAATTGCTATAAAATCATCATGAAACAAAGTCTCGGTTCCCTGCTTCAAATTTTGTGCTGTTATCGTGCTGGGATCACTTTCCAATACTCGTACTCCCACATAAAGGGCATCTTTGTCATAGAGCAGATAAAACTCGGTTTCCTGAGAGGGGGGATCGAATTCAAATGGAAAGACTTCGTGCAACTCATTTACAACACTGGCTTGACTCCAGACAGCGTCATCCAGCTTGCCATCAATAATAGGTGGTGTATCTGTCCTGATGGGTTGGACTTGTTTACTTTTTGGCGGATCATTTCCTTCAGCTGCTGCATTGAAAGTGCCAATCAGCATCAATGCTAGTAACCCTTTGCCAAGGCCACTAAATCGTTGGTTTGTGAGGGTGGTTAACAAAAGTTTGATAGTCCTTGAGAAATAGTTTGTAACAATTTGATTTAACAAATATATATTCTTTTTGAACAAAATACCATCGCTCAAGCTTAGGCGGATGAAGTGAAGATAAGTTCTATGAAGCAACGCTAAAGACTTGATCACACCAGTTCTTACTAAAAAGCGCGGTCGGGAGAATAAGGTATGGCGATTAATTTGTCTAATAAACTATTTTTCAATTTTTTTTGCTTCAAGTACAATTGGACACGTGTTGTGTGACAGATCTCAGATTGTGCACTTATCTAGCTGACAATTAATGTGAGGGAACTATGAAGTCTGAAATCAACCTCGTTGACGGCAATACCTTAAAAGATCAACTCTCTCTTGAACGGCTAACACGCCGTAACTTTATTAAACGGGTAATTGCCTCTGGTGCGGCAGTTTCCGCTGCTGGTTATATTTTTACTGGATGTTCAAGGGAAACAGAGACAGCAGCGACCGTCAGCCAAGGTCAGGCTGCCTCCGGTAACTTGGAAAGACTGATTTCATTGAATGTGAACGGTAAGGTTCGCAGGGTAGATGTACTACCAAATGAAACATTGGCCATGACTCTGCGATATAAACTGGGATTAACTGGCACGAAGCTGGGTTGCGATCGCGGAGAGTGTGGCGCATGCACACTAATGATTGATGATGTGGCGACATATTCTTGTTCTACACTGACACACACTGTAAGGAACCGCCAAGTCACCACTATAGAAGGTCTGCAAGCAGCAAACGGTGATTTACATCCTGTTCAACAAGCATTTATTGATGAGCTGGGGCCACAGTGTGGATTTTGCACACCAGGGCAAGTGATGTCGGCAGTAGCATTGCTGAAATCAACTCCAAATCCCACCCGTGAACAAGCGCGATTATCAATGTCTGGCAACTTGTGTCGTTGCGGTGCTTACGATCACTATCTGAATTCTGTAATGCGTGTAGCGGAGGAGGCATAACATGGCCTATACATTACTCGGTAAGAATTTCACACCACCGGATGTACGTGCAAAAGTTACTGGTCAAGGTAAATACGCTGAGGATTTCCGTGCTGAAGGAATGGTGTTTTGCCGTTTGTTAACCAGCCCGATGCCACACGCCAAGGTAAGAAATATCGATACGACTGACGCGATGAAGATCCCAGATGTAGTCGGGATCCTGACAGCAGATGACTTGCCGCCTGTGCAAGCGCCTGATGAACCCATATTAACGAATGAACCTTTATATGTAGGTGCACCGATTTTAGCCGTGGCCGCGGAGAGTGAAACTATTGCAGAAGATGCAATAGAAAAAATTAAACTCGATTTGGAGCCATTGCCTTTTGTCTTGGACCCTCTCCAGAGTTTATACCCTGGCGGACCAAATGCACGAGGAGATATTAATGCAGTTGTTGTGACTAATCCTTTGGCTCCTCCAGAAATAAAGACCCATAAGTGGACTGCACGAGATTTTGCAGATGCGAGTGAAGGCAGACTCCCCACAGGTGAACCTCTCGTTCAATGGTCCTACGGTGACATCGATGCCGGTTTTGCCAAGGCCAAGGTTGTCATTGATGAAAGCTTTGTCGTCGCATGTCATTCACATCACAGTATGGAACCACGCAGTGCCATGGCCTATTGGCAGAACGGCAAGTGCTACTTGCATGGTTCGTCGCAAAGCCAGAGTTTTAATATGTTCGGTCTTGCAAAGCTAATTGGGATCCCTCCCACCAATCTTGTTTTCATTGCTGAATATTGCGGAGGTGGTTTTGGTTCCAAAGCCAGCGCATATTCAATAATGGTAGTTCCTGCATATATGTCGAAGAAGGTGGGACGCCCGGTGATGATGCGCATAAGCCGCGCAGAAGAATATTACGTCGGGTCAGCTCGTAATGGGTTTCAAGGAAATATCAAGATGGGTTTCGCTGCCGATGGGCGGATGGTGGCGGCAGATTTATATATTGTACAGGACAATGGACCAAGTAAAGGGTTTCCTGATTGGGGTGGTGCAGCTGAGGCATTGTCGCTTTTATATCAACCTGAATCGATGCGATCGAGAAGTGTCGCTATTTTTACCAATACTCCCATGCGATCGGCGCAACGGGGTCCAGGCCAAAATCAACTTGCCTTGACTGTTGAACCGTTACTGGACAAGGCAGCAAATGAACTCGGGATCGATAAAGTTGCTATCCGAAAGATTAATGCTGCTGACAAGGATGCTAAGGTTGGTGGCCATCGTGAATCGGTTACCAGTGCCTATCAACGTGAAGCCTTAGATAACGGAATGAAAAAATTTAATTGGGATGAACGTATCAAACGTCATGGTCAGCGGAAGGGACCCAAGGTCACTGCCATAGGCGTGGGCCAAGCATTCCATACTGGTGGTTTTAATGGATTTGATGGTCTTGTTGTAATTACACCGGAAGGAAAACTAAATATTCATACCGGTGTCGGTAACCTTGGGACTTATTCGCATTCAGCCACATCGAGGGTTGCCGCCGAAGTGCTAAAATGTAGCTGGGAAAATTGTGAAATAAAACGCGGAGATAGTCGAAAGCATTTGCCTTTTAATATAGGTCAGTTTGGTAGTAATACATCATTTACCATGACCCGCACCAATTACGTTGCTGCGATGGATGCTGTTACCAAATTGAAAGAGATTGCTGCGATGGATCTGGGTGGTCCCGCTGATGACTATGACATTGGGGAAGAGAAAGTCTTTTTAAAATCCAATCCGGCAAAACATTTGACTTATGCTACAGCGGCAAAAAGGGCAATAGAGTTAGGTGGGAAGTTTACTGGCAAGGATATTCCTGAGAACTTGAATCCGCTGACTAAGGGAGCAGTAGTTGGATTGGCAGGAACGGGACTGATCGGTGTAGCTAAAGACACATTGCATAGGGAAGGATTGATACCCGCGATTGCCATCGGTTTTATTGAAATTGAGCTAGATACCGAAACAGGCAAGCATGAGATCATTGATTACATCGGTGTAGCCGATTGCGGGACGGTCATCCATCCACAGAGCCTTGCAACGCAAATCAAAGGCGGTGCGGTTATGGGTTTCGGTATGGCCTGCACTGAACGTTTTGTTTATGACCCAAAAAATGGACTGCCAGCCAATGTTGGTCTATACCAGGCTAAGCCACCGTCTTACCTCGATGTCCCACTAACAATGGATTGGGACGCAGTCGACTTACCAGACTCACAAAACCCGGTAGGTGCGAAGGGTATCGGTGAACCGGTGATGGGCTCAGCTGGCGCGGCGTTGTTGTGTGCTATTTCCGATGCATTGGACGGTCATTATTTTAAACGAACACCGGTGACACCCGATATGATCGTAAACGCGGCGGCCGGACGACCGCAATCCCATAAGCCGTTACAAGTTCATACGCAATGAGGTTATAACAATGTCAGCAAAAGACATGATGCCGAGTTTTGAATTATATCAGCCATCCGATTTAGCGAACGCGTTAAGCCTGACGAAGAAGTTTGGTGCAGATGGTTGGCGGCTTGCGGGAGGTCAGGATAGTTATGACTGGTTCAAAGATAGAGCCAAAAGACCCCAAGCGGTGATTGATCTAAATGGTGTTTCTGAACTGAAAGGGATAAAGGAAACAGGTAGTGGATTGGAAATAGGGGCATTAACAACATTAACAGAGATATCTCAAAATCCCATTATTCGAGAGAAGTATGGATTACTAGCCGAGGCTGCAAGTAAGGTTGCCAGTCCGCAGATTCGTAACGTCGGAACATTGGGCGGGAATGTCAATCAAGATACACGGTGCTGGTATTACAGAGCAGGTCTGGATTGTTACCGGGCAGGGGGGAATACGTGTTATGCAGACACACCTGAGGGAATGAACCGGGAACACTGCTTGTTTGGATCCGACAGATGTGTGGCGGTAACGCCGTCTGATACTGCACCCGCATTGGTTGCACTGGATGCAGAAATGGTGATCGTTAATGATAGTGGAGAGCGTGTGGTCAAGGCCGAGGAATATTTCATTGGACCGGGAGTGGATATTACCCGGATGACGGTATTGGAAGCGGACGATATTCTCAAAGCGATACGGTTACCTATGACCTGGGCTGGTTCAAGTTATTACTTTGAGAAAGTTGCTGATCGTAATGTTTGGGATTTTCCCCTGGTGAATGTTGCTACAGCCATTAAATTAAACGGTAATATTATAGAGGATATCCGAATAGCCTGTGGCGGGGTTGAATGCGTGCCTAGGCGATTGACGGTAGTTGAGGATGTGGTAAGAGGAAGTGAAAAAAATGAAGATACTGCCGAGTTGGCTGGAAAATCTGCAAGTCGAGGTGCGACGCCATTAAACTACAATCACTTCAAGATCCCATTGATGGAAAATTTAGTGATGCGAGCGATACGCAATACGTGATACATTTGATTGTCTAGCGTTTGTAATCTTTAAAAGTAAATCATAGTAACCTTTAGGTGGTCTAAATCAATTCCTTATATTTAAATTGTTGTCGTATAGTCAGCAAGGTTTTTGCTGCTTGTACTTTGGTGGGATTCGTTAATCGTGGTCGAGTTCGGGCACAGTGCGCCTATACATATAATGGTGGTCGGGTTTTCTGGTGTGGGTTGATTACGTTATCTCTTTGTATCCTGTTCCATGATTCGGTTCTGGCACACAATGTTTCCAGGGGTGATCAGGGATTTCTACTTGAAAATACCGGAACCAGTATCCTTCCTTATATGTATCTGGGTGCAAAACATATGGTCACTGGTTATGATCATTTATTGTTCCTTGTTGGGGTAATCTTTTTTCTCTACAGATTGAAGGATGTAGTCCTTTACGTCACTCTTTTCGCTGTTGGCCATAGCGTAACCTTATTATTTGGTGTATTAGCCGGACTAAATGTTAATCCCTATATTGTGGATGCCATCATAGGTCTGTCAGTAGTTTATAAGGCCTTTGAAAATCTTGGCGGGTTTAAATCGCTTATTGGATATCAGCCGGATACCCGCTTAGCTGTTTTGATCTTTGGTTTTTTTCACGGTTTTGGTCTAGCGACTAAATTACAGGATTTGCAATTATCAGAGGACGGTTTAATAGTCAATATGATTTCATTCAACGTTGGGGTGGAACTAGGTCAAATCCTAGCATTATCTATTATTTTAATTGGACTAAATGTTTGGCGTGCTAGTGGTAGTTTTTTTCAGCATGCTTTTGTTGCTAACTTTTTTTTAATAACCGCCGGTTTTATTTTGTTCGGTTATCAATTGACCGGATACATTATTAGCTGAGGACTTGATCTAAATGAGTACACCTAGCCCTGATCGGAATTTTGAACCACCTTCCCGTAAAAGCCTGATAGTCAGTATTGGTATTGCTATGCTGGTATCAGCATTGCTCTTAGTCATAGTTATTTTGCCCGCAGAATACAGTATCGATCCTACTGGTTTGGGTAATGTCCTAGGTTTAACTACGCTCTCCGAGGATCGGGCAACGACCTTACAAGTAGCAGAAGAAGTAATTACTGAAACTGCTAATTCCGCAGTTATTGGAACCGAACCAGAGCTTGAATCCGAAGAAGAAATTATTCCTGGTGAATATCGGAAATTACCAACACCACCGGGGGCAGCTCTTAGTCACGGAACAGTTTACCGGACAGAGGTGCTGGAAATTCCTTTGGACTTTGATGAAGAGCTCGAATACAAAGCCACACTCGCACAAGGCGAACCGTTACTGTATTCATGGGAAACAGATAAAGGGATGGTTTACTATGATTTTCATGGTGAACCGACAGAGTCGGATGAACTGGTGTTTATGAGTTACGAGGAAGGTGAAAAGAACACCGCACACGGTTATCTATTAGCGCCTTTCACTGGAAACCACGGTTGGTACTTTCTGAATATTAGTGACTACCCAATTACAGTCAAACTGACAGTCAGTGGCTACTTTACTTGGCTAGGTAAAATAGGAGAGGAGCAAGAGTAATTACTTTTGACATCGGGATTACAGGTTTTATAAATGAATATTGGTAGAAATGATCCGTGTCATTGCGGAAGTGGAAAGAAATATAAGCGCTGTTGCCTTGAAAAGGATACAGGGACAGGATCTTTTTATAAATTGTTTATTGCAGTCGGTATCTTGACCTTTGTTGTATCTATTATTTTGGTAATCAACTCATTTCGTGAGTTTGAACCGGGCTCATCAAACCGTGTTTGGTCAGAGGAACATCAACATTGGCATAACGTAAACTAGTGATGGGTTCGGGAGAAAAAATCGATAAGGATTTTTATACCTATATCTTCTATTTTACTAGTTCAAGGTATTCCTTGAGTTTTTTAGCAATGAATTCGGGTTTACTGCCGTAACCGATTATATCTACTAGTTCACCTTCCACATCGAGGATATATATCTGTGAGCTATGATAGGGAACATAGTTCATTGTTGCAGAAATCTCTTCGTACTCGGCTTTGTTTAGTGTTTTTTCTTTGCCTTTTTCGTTGAGGTTATAGCCAAAGGTAGTACGAAATTTTGATGTAGCCGTCATGATTTGATCATAGCTTCCTGATAAGCCGATGATCGATTGGTGAAATGCATCAGTATATTTCAGCAAGACTTCGGGTGTGTCACGTTTTGGATCGACAGTTATAAACAACACTTTTATTTTATTTACATCATTTTCAAGAGATTTAAGGGCAGAGGCAATATAAAACAGAGTAAGTGGACATACATCAGGACAATGAGAATACCCAAAAAAAACAAGTCGTAGGTAACCATCATAATTATTTATCGTTACCTGTTTATTGTTCTCATCAGTTAAAACAATTGAAGAAGTATCAACAATATTGTCTGCCTGTGCAGTGGTTAGACAAGAGGTAATCAGTATCGCAATAAGGCACTTGCTTAATAGATTGTGATAAATTAAATGCAACACGTATAGAACCTAACTAATGACAAATATTATTAGATATAGCAATATTTATACCTTGTAGTCCAGTTACAGGGGTCGTGATTTTATTTTCAAGGGACTTCATTCGAGTATTTATCGCAACTACTTCACCGGAGTCGGCTAGCGCTGTAAAGAGTTTTTTCGTGTCAGCAGTTACCAATCCGTCATCCGGCTGTCCATCAAGATTGATAGTTCCGGCATAGCTAAGTTTATCAAGATCAACTATGGCTATTTCCTTACCGTGCTCTGGCATCACGAAAGCAACAGTCTCAAGCCAACCTGTATTCAATTCTTTTGCCTCGATACCTGTCGGTATGGTTGCGATAATTTCGAATGACAGTGCTGATAGTACTATGAGTGTTTTATCGCCGCGGTGTGGGATCAGGATATATCGGTTATCTGCCGTACTGTATGGCCGAATCGGGTTTCTCCCAACAGGGATCGATTTTTTAACCTTCAATTTTATTAGATCTAGTACAACAACTCGATTTTCCGAGATTACCGATACGAATCCTGTGTAGCCGTTTGCAGAGCGCGATACCGGACTGATTTCTGTTTCAGTTTCAACTGGGTCGCCAAGTGAAATGTCAGCGATTTTAGATTTTGATTTAATTTCGATGACAGCGATGTTTTTTTTATTAGGTTCGACGACATACAGTTTGGTTCCATCAAAACTGAATGAAAGATTCAGGCCGGACTCCAGACCGTCGATACGGAGTACTTCTGTGAATCCAAGCATATCCCACACTGACACACTTCCTTCTAGTGACCCAAATGCGACATATCGATCAATCGGGCTTAATATGGCAGCTTCTGGTCGCATAGTAATATTAATTTTTTTTACAACTTCTCGGGTTACCAAATCTACAACCGAAACAACCTGATTGTCAGGGTCAGTGGCAAACAATTTGTCTAACTTTTCTGATATGACTATCGGGCCGGATATGTGTGACAGATTCAGCACGTCCGCAAGCTTATTATTTGAGGTATCAATCGCTATGATGCTGGGCTCGAGCTGGCTAGCGACAAATGCAAATCGGTTACCATTCGATAAGTTCTTGTCAGTAAAGATGTCGAGGAAACCTGCGCTTACGGATGACGGGGCAATTATTATGCAAAATAACAGCGAGTGTAGGATTCGATTATGAACTCGGGTTTTCGCGTGTGTTATATGCTGTCCTAACATAATTCATACTTAATGCAAACCCAGGTAAGGGTAGATGAGATCACTTACTGTGTGAAAGTTATCAGTGATCAGTAAGATACCGAAGCTGACAATAACTGCAGTACTCAGCATACCTACGGCCTTTGTGTTTTTACCTATGAACTCAAACAATACGCGCATTTTTGAAAAGAATATTGCTGTTGCTAAAAACGGAATGGCAACTCCAGCCGCGAATATACCCATGACTGTGGCGCCGACCAATGCACTGCCAAGAGCACCAACATAGATAAGCAGTGTGCCAATTATGGCACCACCAAAGCATGACATGCACCCTAGACTAAATGCGATAGACACCAATACTGTCCCAAGCATATCTTTGCCTTTCATACGCTGGACCATATCAGCTCCAGGTATACGACAAACTAGAGGTACTTGCGAACGTATCCCCACCCAGATACCGAATAGAACTACAATTATTCCAGCGATAACACCAACGGGGCGAGTATAGTTCGCAAAGAACAACTGTGCTTCCTTACCTGCGTATCCGATCAATGCTCCACACGCAATGAACAGGGCGACATAACCGGCAACGAAACAAGAGGCCGCCAACATAACTCTACGGCGGACGTCAGGTGTTATACCTTGTGCAGAAATAACTTCCTTGGCACTGATACCACCGAGTGTTGCGAAAAATACCAGCACGAGTTGGATCAAACAAGGAGTCAAAACTGAGGAAAGTAAACCGGCAGAAAGTGAAAACATCATAATACTGGTGAATGTGTCCTTGGATTTCAACTCAGGAGGGATATCCAAGGGGAGGTCCCAAATATATGTGGACTCAACCGAGGCAGGGACGCCGTTTTCAAATGCGTAGCGGTCCCATGGGTGATTAAGGTTTAGTAGTATTTGTGACGGGTCATCCGCTTGGAGTATAGAGTTACCGTTCTCATCAACTTTGGAAAAACGAATGATTGTCGTTCTGTGGTGCTCGACTATATCCGGGCCTTCTACGGAGACAGGTTGATATATTTGATCACCGATTTGTAGATGCGCATAGGGTAAGCCAACGGGTAGATTTACGGTATGTGCTTCTTCGCTGACAAAAAATACCAAGTGGCTGTCTGGCCTGTATGCCTTAACTGCATCAGCACGATCAGCGTATTCAAAATATTCTTCTGAAGCATATAGTACTGTTACATCAATCCCGCCGGGAAAAGAGATAAATCTACTGAGTAAACGATTAAGGCTAGAATAATTCTGATAGCGTTCAGTTTTGACCTGCTCTCCAGTCTCGAACAACATCCGATCGCCATTAATAAGATAGGGAAAGACCAACCACGAAAAGGCAATCAGTGTAAGAACACCAAAGCTCAGGGCATTTATTCCGAATCGTTGTATGGTTCCCTGAATCATAATTTTTTAAATTGAAGTAGCTGGATGGATTAACGCAATTCTGGCCCACTATATCAGAACCCGGAAAGGAAGGGACGTCCTGCCTGATATTTTTAATGGAAATCAGGCCGAACAGTTCAAAACACTTATTCAGAAAGAGACTCCTAGTACCGCCAATATACCACTGTATTATATGTATCGGTTTAGGGTCGAGATTGGGCCGTTTTGTCAAGTTCCCTTAATACATGGGTGACGGTTGTCGGCCAGGGATTGACTGACTTTATCCGGGGATGCATTTCGCTAACCGAATTTATAGCCGCTTCCTTATCCTGATAAAGACCATAAAAAACCAGATATCGCGGTTTGCCGGACGGAGTGTATTTGGTATAGCCGGACAATTGTTCAGAGATGTCGGGTATGCCGTTCAGTAGTTTACGAACATTTTCAATATCACTTGCGGAAATTATTTGCAGGACATAGGAATCATCTGGCTGTTGTCTGAGCCAATCTGGTACTTTTATAGAGGCAAATAGATCAGGGATGATATCCAGATGAAACACGTATTCAAAATTGTTCAAATTATCGCTGATAGGATCCTTCGCATCTGTGATAATTGAAGGTGATGGTTGCTCTTCTATCTCAACATCGACGGTCGAAGAAAGCGGATTCATGATTGATGATACGGATTCAACGTTACTATCAGAAGGTAATGGCAGGATACTTTCGTTGACGTCATCAGCTTCGACTAGAGTTGAATCTGTTTCCTCATCGTCCATATCATCTAAATCCAATGAAATCTGATTTCTCGAATCATTTTCCATTGCGATATCGTCATCTATGTCCTCAACCAAGGATGTAAACTCCGGTTCGTCATTCATGTCATCTTGTGACGTAATAGTATTTACAACAGTTCTTGTCTGCGTCTCTTCTTTTGTAAAGAATGTAAAGTACAAGTACGGAATAACAGCGAAGACGATGACTGCTCCTGCAATGAGTCCCAAGTAATTAGTTCGCCCACTATCCTGTTTAATCTCATCCACCATGGTCTGCCTTGCCATCATGTTGATGCCCTTAGGCAATCCTCCAGAAATATTGTAAATACCCTTTATCGCGTTTTCAGTGAATGGGTTGTTATTTATTTCACCGCAAGACGATAAACGATTATCGATATATTCTTTGGTTTTCTCTTCGGACAATGAAGGGAGATGCATGTTTAAAACCATTCCGGACACTAAATCTTCAAGTTTTGGATCAGCAAGTTGATCGCTCAAATTCTCGTCAGCAAACAGGATGATCCTAAATAATGATTCTCCATATCTGAGCTCAGACAGCTGTAGGACAAACTCAAGTGATTTGAAAGATAGTTTGTGCGCGTCATCAATGATGATGACAGGAATAATAGTTTCTTTGGCAGACTGCTCCAAATATTTATGTAATTGGTTGGTAGCCTTAGCCTTGTCTTCTACTGCTTTTTCAGGATCGACCTGCTTTATGATTTCCTGTGCCATGGATTCTATGTCCATAGTGCTCTCGGCTTGAATCAGGCTCATGCTCCATCCCGGCTTAGGTGTGGATTTCAAATAATCGGAAAGTACTGATTTTCCGGCTCCAGCCGCTGAGGTCACGACAATTTATTTTTCGCTCTCCGTAACTGCAGCTATTATCTGGTCTAATCTGTGGGTCAGTTCCGGGGTCAGATACAGGACATTATCTATATGATCAATAGGGAAAGGATCCCTGACCAGTTCATATTTTTGGAAATAGTTACTTTTCTTAGATGTAGTCTTCATGCTGATACCGGCAATGTATACCCTATTAGGATACTAGATAGTCGAGTATGGAAACAAATCAGATCCACAGTTATTTACAAATTCTTGCCTGCTAAAAACCAGTTGTTTGGGGATTATGATTGCTTACCCAGTTCATTTTACGGTCCAACTCTTTTCAATCAGTGTACAATTTTCGGAAATTATCTTGCCGACAAATTCGTCACCTATGTTATATGAGGTAGAACCTTTAGGCGTCCCAGTCATGAGGATGTCGCCATCCTCCAGTGTAAACAAGCTTTTAACTTCTGCGAGAACGTCTTCAGGTTTGTTTATCATCAGGTCATAATTTCCGGCCTGAACTTTTAAACCATTGATAGACAGTTCCAAGCTTAACGATTTTAAATCTCCATCAAATGAAACAAAATTACCAAACACAGCTGACTTGTCGAATGCTTTACAGCGTTCCCACGGCAGGCCCTTGTTACTCAGGTGATTTTGTAAATCGCGTTTTGTTAAATCTAGGCCAAAGCCGACACCATATAGCTCGTTATTCATGATCATAAATGAAATTTCACTTTCATAATGAACAACATCATTAGCGTTGAAGTAGATATCGTCAGCAATAGCTGAATTAGGTTTCAGAAAAAAAATATTTTCTGAAGGGATTTCACTGTCTAATTCTTCAATATGAGCAACATAATTTTTGCCTATACATATTATTTTTGACGGTATTATTTCTTTTGAATCAAGTATGATTTTGTGCATAAGATTCCCTTATTTTTTTACAGGCATGAATTTAACCGGGCCTATCCCTTTAACTTCCACGATAACTTCTGCTTCTCTTGCACCGTCATAATGTACCATCCCAGCAGGATGGACCATATAGCTTCCTTCTTGGTTCGCAATCGTATTTTTTGGATCAAATTCTTCTGTCAAACCCACGTACCAAGTACCTTTAATAACAGTGATATGTCTTTCCTTATCGTGTGAGTGTGGTGTGCTCATACTGCCTGGTAGAAATTTCATTCGCGCGACGTAGAGTCCTTCTTGGTCGAAGCCACCTAACAGATTAGCTATGTATACCCCAGGCCTGCGCTGCTCCTGCCATTCTAATTCATCTGGATTTATTGTAGTGGCCAATTCGCCGCCTGCGCAAACATGGGAAGAGCAATTAACAGTGACAAATAGATTTTATACATTTACTTATACCTCATCGGTTTAACAGCGTTAAAGATTATTTCAATATAGTAAAAAAATAATGTATTTGTTGTAAATTATTTTGGTAATTTGGTAACGGAAATAGTTTTAAATTTATTATTTATTTATCCGATCTGGTTTCTTAAACTTAGGGAGTACAGAAGCGTTTGACAGCTATGCGGGTATCAAAATCAATTTTATTGAATTATAATATGACATTGAGTATAGTCAATTACAGTCGATGGTAAAGTAGTCAAAATAAGCGTAAATATAGCTGAAAAGGATTGTCAGAAAACAGTAGCACTACTATTCAATAATAATTGCATTGTTCGAAAAGAAACATCCAGTTTACCGAACGTTGTAACTCTATAGATCATAGCGGCATCGTTTTTTAAAAGAGTATCTCCAGGCAAATGCTTATTATCCATAATTCGACGAAAACTTTTTTATATTTAGTGGAGTAGTCATGCAGACGAATTTTCATAATTATGTAATACGAAAGTGGTTCGCCTTTACTGAAGAAACTTTGGTTAATGAAACAGGACAGTTAGCTGACGGTGATCCGTTACTAAAGATTGTGGTTGCAGCAGTTGCTCATAACCCTTATGCAGGCGTTTTCAGCGAAGAATTATCACAACTTGTCAATTCATCGCCAAAACTTGGAGAAGAGTTTGGTCGACGGATTGTTAGCTTGGCAGGTGGTGCGAAAATTGAGAGTTATGGCAAAGCTTGTATCGTCGGGGTAGAAGGCGAATATGAGCACGGCAATGCGTTGTTGACCACGGCCTTCGCTAATCCGGTTCGTGATGCAGTAGGCGGTGCTGTTTCCTGGATCCCGTCAACAGGTAAACGTGGCGGGCCGGGCACGAGTATAGATGTACCATTGGCACACAAGGATGCGCTATATGTGCGTTCCCATTACGATACTTTTACCGTGACATTTGCAGATGCCCCAGGGCCTAACGAAATTCTCATTATATTTGCGGCAGCTACTCGTGGCCGTTTGTATGCGCGTCTTGGTGGTCTCAAAGTAGAGGATGTTGAAGGTAAGGATGGCCTGAAGTAACTGGGCATTAAAACGAACTGAATTAACTATCAATACTTTAAAAAAAGCAGAAATAATTTAAGTTTCCGCGGTACAGCGATTAAATAAGGAGTTTGAAAATGGGGAGACTGGAAGACAAAGTTGCGGTAATAACTCAAGCAGGATCATATTTTGGTCGGGCAGTAGCGGAGGCCTATGCTGGTGAGGGTGCCCAGTTATATCTGCAGGACTGGTCTGAGCGAAAAGAAGTCATTGAAAAAATGACCAAGGAGTTATCAGCGATTTCAGGCAAAAAAGTGTTGGCCGGCGTGTGGGACATTACTACTGGCAAGCCGACTAAAGAGATGACAGAAGAAATTATGGAGGCCTTTGGCCGCGTTGATATCCTGGTCAATACGGGTATGGAAGGTGGACATGGGATTTTATTTGATATTCGTGAACACGAATGGGATACGTGTATCGATCGAGGTTTGAAAAGTTATTTTTTAACTTGCCAGTATATCGGGGAAGAAATGGCGCGGGTTGGCTACGGGAAAATCATTAACATCACATCCATTATTGGCAGACTTGGATCAGGGGGTGCCGTACCTTGGGGTGCTTGCCGAGGCGGAGTCGATGCAATGACTTATGCACTGGGACAATCACTCGGCGAGTATGGAGTACGGTGTGTTGGTCTCGCTAGAGGAGCGACTGACTCAACTCCTTATACTGAAGAGGCCCTAGCTGAAAGATTAACGCGAATACCATTTAAAAGAGTGGCCACAGAAAAGGACATAACAGGCCCGGCAATTTTCCTTGCGACAGCAGAATCAGATTGGGTTAATGGATCTGTTGTATATGCAGATGCTGGGTATTCGCATGCTGCAGCAACTGATCGAGAACATCGTGCGACAGAAGTGCCGCTTAAAAAGCGAGGGACCAAGCATTTAGATACACCGCGTGGAAAAGAATGGATTGATACATTAACTAAATAATTACGTTAGGTGAACACACATGGCTAAAATAGCATTAGTTAACATAGGCACCATAGTTTCAGGTGATTGGCGTAACCCATTTATCTCCGGTGACGCATTGTATTTTGAAAAGGGCTTTATCAAAGAAGTTGGTAGTATCAGTTCGGAAAATCTTGATGCGGCAGACATGATTGTTGATGTCGATGGCATGACGGTCATCCCGGGACTAATTGATTCGCATGTTCACACGACTTTTGGCGACTATACTCCACGACAAAAAGTTGTCGGATTTTTGGAGAGTTATCTTCACGGTGGGATTACGAGTGTCATTTCAGCCAGTGAAATACATGTTGAGGGGCGACCATCAGATCCTGCAGGCATTAAAGCTCTAGCCATTGCGGCTCAGCGCTGTTATGCAAATTATAGACCTGGAGGCATGCGGGTTTATGGAGGTTCCATTATTATGGAACCGGGTTTAACCGAAGCAGATTTTGCCGAGCTGGCAGAGCAGGGTGTATGGCTAGCAAAGGTTGGTTTTGGCAAATTTGATAAACCTGTCGACGTGACACCGAGTGTAAGAGCAGCCCAAAAGTACGGCATTAAAGTAATGTGCCATACAGGTGGGGCGTCTGTTCCAGGTTCTTCTCCAATCAATGGAGATGATCTCCTGACCATGCTGCCTGATATCTCTGGCCACGTGAATGGTGGCCCAGTTGCTCTATCCGACGAAGATCTTACTCTAGTGGTGAATGACACAGAAATAGCTTTGCAAATTGTGCAGGCAGGAAATATTCGAAGTTCACTAAAAGTCATTGAACTGGTTGAGAAGAAAGGATGTTTTGATCGTTTGTTGGCGGCCAGTGATACGCCAACTGGAACAGGCATGATGCCGTTAGGAACAATTAAAACCATAGTTGAAATGACTTGTTTAGCCCAAATTGAGCCTGAACGAATGATCGCTGCATCAACCGGCAATGCCGCAAAAATATATGGCCTTGACAGTGGTTTCCTTCAGCCAGGCAAGGCTGCTGATATAACCATTATCGATTGCGCACAAGGTGGTGTAAAAGATACTGCTTTGGAGGGTATGTCCAATGGTGATATTCCAGCTATCGCTGCAGTGTTTTCAGATGGTATACCTCGCTTTGTTAAGAAAAGTCGGAACACCCCCCCACCGACGCGTACACTTAATATAACGCGTAATGAAATCCGCGCTGTGTATGATGACGAAACAACCCACCAGTGTTGTTAGTAAAACTGATGCGGAAGATGTCTGGTGCCATATTGAAAGCTCATTTTGCATCAAACAATTAGGAACAAAAGGATAAATAATGTCTGACATTAAACTGTATCACTATTGGGATTCAACTTGCTCAATGAAGGTTCGTATGTTCCTTGCTGAGAAGGAGCTAGAATGGGAATCGATTCATATTGATCTTGGAAAAATGAAACACCTGGATGCTGAATATATGGCTATCAATCGATACGGGGTAGTTCCATCATTAGCGCACAATAGTGAAACGATAGTGCAATCAAATATTATTTGTGAATATCTTGAAGACCGTTTCCCCAAGTCTGGTCAATCGCTTATTCCCGAAGACCCAATGGCTAAAGCGCGTATGCGTGAGTGGGCCTATCATGAAAGCGAGCACCTATTACGAGATATAGCGACCGCAACCTTTAACCTGATGATAAAACAAAAGGTTAAAATTATCGGTGAAGATCGTATTAGAGCTGCTGCCAATGCCCATCCGAATCAAGAGCGAGCACAAGCTCGTCTAAAAGGGCTACTCTCACCAATAGATACTTCAGGCGTCGAGAAAGCACGCAATGCTGTAGATGATGTCTGCAGGCGTATGGAGGACGTGTTATCTCAATCTGAATGGTTAGCAGGCGATCAGTTTTCTTTAGCGGATATCAGTCATGCACCTTATGTTGATCGCATGGAGCATTTGTTTTGGAGTGACTTGTGGCAGGATAGGCCGGCATTGAACGATTGGGCAGAACGTATAAAAAGTAGGCCTAGCTATAATGCCAGTGTGCCACCAGATGATCAGCGTTTACCGACGCCTGTCAAAGCAGCATAGTTCTTATTTCTTCGTTATTGGGATATCAGTGGCGGGAACAAGTCTCTCTGAGCCACCTCTATATCGCAGTCATTGTTCCCTATGGGAACAGAGGATACCAAGGGATCTTAGGCTGCGGAGATAAGCTTCTTCTAGCTACTTCAATGTTACATTCGTAGGGTTCAAACAGGGTATCAACCACCTTACGATAGCTACCATTTACTGTCACCGGTTCTGTTAAGTACGCCGGGTCTTTAAATGGGATGGAAATATCCATCCCTAGGCCATCCTTGCTTAGTGTATATCGTTCACTCACCCGTTTTTGCTCGCTTGAATCGACACCGGCAGCAAGCCCCCAGCGAGTAGCGTAAAAACCAATGGTATCGACCAACAGACTACCATCTTTATCAAAGCGGGCGATTGAATGTCCCACTAAATTTGGTTCGAGGTCGTCCGGATGTTCGTCTAAATTGAAATATAATGTTCGAATGATATTGACATTTTGTAACTCGATTTCAATTCGGTCTTCAAAAACGTGTCCACGCCAACCAGTAGGGCATGACGGCAAAAAACGGCAACCCTCTATCAAGGCAATCGTAAGCTGGGTTATCAAGCTCATCAAAGCGGGCAAGTTGTTCTTCACCGCGTTCAGTCAACGACCAACCGACTGGGGCTCGAAATAAGCCGTTGTTAAATAGTTATTGGGCCCGCGTGCCCAAGTTCCAGAGAAATCTTTTGATGGTGTTACGGTGGGATCACGGGTTGGTTTTTTTATCACGCCTACCGAAGGAGTAACATCAGTACTAGCGGCATTCCCTCTCGCGATTTCTAATAAACGTTTAGTGCTCGCTAAACTTAATGTTTTACCGCTTTCTAGAACGATGTGCTGCAGATATAATTGTTTCTTTTCAGTATCACGACTCGGATTACCGACAGCAACGATTTTATCACCTATACCGAATGCATCTTTATTCCAACCTTGTCGTTTTAGCGCTGAGGGGGTTCCTGCTTCAATGAGCCAAACTTCAGTCTCATTGTTTTCATTTATTTTCTGTAGGTCGATATAGACGTGTGGATTTCTCCATTGAAAGTCAATTACTTCCCCTTCTAAAGTGGTATCGATATCGTAGCGAAAATTGGAACGGCCATGATGTGACATCACTGGCATCGCATTGAGAATAAATATGCACGTTGTAAGAATTATCAATGAAATTTTCATAATGGGTATTCATCGAGATCATCTGCAATCTGTATTGGACCACGATAACTTTTTTCAATTATTTCAATCGATTGTGGATCCAAGGCAACTAAGCGTGGGCTACGATGGGACAAGACAAGTTTTTTAACATTCGCTTCAGAGGCGATTTTGGCTATTTCACTCGGTGGCATGTGCATCGAATAACGTCCTGAGGTCGTGGGTTCCGGTACCGTGTTATGAGCTATCAATAAGTCACTGCCTTTTGCTAACGTAGCAATCGTATTGAAATGGTTCGTCATGTCGCCGGAAAACGTAACTGACTTATCCCCAATATCTACACGCCAGGCAACCGCAGGGAGAACCGCATGTTCTGTTTGAATAGCCGAGACCGTGATCGAATCCGAAAGTGTATAGGTATGTATTTTTTTATCTAGGGGCACATCGGTTACATCTATTTTATAGCGAACGTTTCTAGTTACCACTTTCCCATTTTGTATAACGCCGTTGGTTGTAATTTTATAGATACCTTTGTCGGTATTTAAAAAGTTTTGAACAAACTCAGACATCCCTCCTGTTATTTTATTACCGGCTGGCCCCATTACACGCAAGATATTTTCTCGATTCACATGGATAGCACCTTTTGTATACACTGGAAATTCTGCGGCGTGATCTTCGTGGAAATGTGTCAGTAAGATGGCATCAATATCCAGAATATTTGCACCACTTTTTTCGAAATTAATGCTACTTCCCCCGCCTGCATCAACTATGACCTTCGCTTTGCCGTCTACCCATATCAGGTATGAGGCAGAGGCACGGTTATCATTTAAATAGGGACCCCCCGATCCAATCACCTGAACACTGACACCTTGCTCTTGTGCTATTGCATAGGTCGTGCCGAGACTGAAATTTGCAAAAACAAGCGCACCAGCGAATAATCTGATAATAATATTTTTCATTTGATTAATTTTTTATTTTAATATGAGTAGTTTATGATTTTGAAATCAATTTAATTGTGATTGTACTGCAATCAACAGAAATTCTCACCACACTGAAGACACGATAGCGGCCTTGTTAATTTGATATACTAGGTCGGCCTTCTTATACTGGGACAATGAGACTTTTTAAGGAACAAATGTATTTATGAATAATTTAAACCGACGTGAATTTATACAACGTGCCACGGCTGCCGGTGTTTCACTTTCTCTGCCTGTCATGGCAAGTGGACCTGTCAGTGCCGCTGACATAACCAGTGACAAGCTTATGCCCACCAGAACGATTCCTTCCAGTGGAGAGTCGCTTGGAGTAATTGGCTATAGCAGCGCTCGTACATTCACGAAAAATTCAATTGAAGACAATGCCACACATAAGACTTTGTTTAAAATTTTAATCGAAACCGGCGGTAATTACATTGATACCGATAGTGTTTCGGAAAAGAATATAGCTGGGTGGTTAAATGAAATAGGATCACTTAACAATATTTTTATGGGTAGTAGCCTGGGTATTGGTTATAAGATAACAGGACCTGCTGTCGAAGAGATGCAACAATCGCTGAGTATTCGTGGAAAGGAAACACTGGATCTTGTTCAGGTTAGGCATTTGGTAGACATGGAAAACCGATGGCCGGTAATGCGTGAATGGAAAGACGCAGGCAAAGTGCATCATCTTGGCGTAACCAGTGGTCATTACAGTGAATATGAAAAGCTGGAAGCCATCATGAAAAAGCATGAGCCAGATTTCATCTCGGTTAACTATTCTGTGCTTGAGCCGGAGGCTGAAGAGAGAATATTACCATTAGCTAGCGATCTTGGCATCGCTGTTATTAGTACTAGGCCGTTTTTGATTCTTCCTTCTCTATCATTAATGAATTACGGTAACCCTCAAAAAGGATTATATTTTGGCAATGTAAATAATTACTCGGTACCAGAATGGGCGGCTGATTTTGATTGTGAAAGTTGGGCGCAATTTTCACTAAAATACATACTCGCTAATTCAAATGTGACTTGTGTTTTGACAGAGACAAAAAGCCCAGTAGAAGTTCGTGATCATTTGCAAGCCGCTTTGGGTCGCTTACCTGATGACACACAATTAAAACGTATGCGAGAACACATTAAATTTCTTTGACAATAGTGATGACCTTGACGGGATAGAATGATATCCCATGCGAGTGATGTCTCTCATTATAATGGCAAGCTGGTATAACAACTGTAAGGAATTAGAGTGCGATGAAAAATTTAAACCGGCGTGAATTTATACAACGAACAACTGCTACCGGCGTTTCTCTCTCTCTGCCAGTCATGGCGAGTGGACCTCTAAGTGCCGCCACTGACAATGTCAGTAACAAGCTTATGGCTACTCGGATTATCCCTTCCAGTGGAGAATCGCTAGGTGTGATTGGTTACGGTACTGCCCGTGCATTCAGGCAAAATCCGGTAAAAGACAAAGACACGCCCATGACTCTGTTAAAAATGTTAATAGAGGCCGGTGGAAACTTTATCGATACTGACGCTGTAATAGAAAAGAACCTAGTTGTGTGGCTCAATGAAATGGGATCGCTAGACAAGGTTTTTCTGGGTAACAGCATTGGGGGTGGATCCACGCCAGGGCCTGCTACCCCTGATATAGAACGATCTCTAGCCGTGCTCGGCAAGAATACACTTGATCTAGCTCAGGTTAGGAACGCGGCAGATATGGACAACCGATGGCCGGTGATGCGCGAGTTGAAGGAGGCAGGCAAAGTGCGTCATCTAGGCTTGACCATCGCCCATCATAGTCAATATGAAAAGCTGGAAGCCTTAATGAAAAAGTATCGGCCTGACTTCATCCAGGTTAACTATTCAATACTTGAACCAAAAACTGAAGAAAGAATACTGCCATTAGCTAGTGATCTTGGTGTTGCTGTCGTCATCATGAGGCCTTTTGTAAACGGTGAATATTTCGGTAAGGTTAGTAGGCACCCGTTACCGGAATGGGTAGCTGAATTTGATTGTAAAAGTTGGTCGAATTTTTCACTAAAATACATACTGGCTAATCCCAATGTGACTTGTGTCTTGGCTGAATCTTCCAGACCAAAACATGCGCAGGATAATTTGCAAGGTGGCGTTGGTCGTTTGCCCGATGAGAATCATCTAAAACGTATGCGCGAATTGATGACATGGATTTAGTTTTGTCTCCATTTTTTATTAGCAACCTCTCTAAGTTTCTGCTTTAGAAATCCACTGATCTTTAACTATCTGATTTACCTATCCACTGATGAATTGAGCAGGCCAGTGATGAATTGAGCAGGAACTTTTACCCGCCCTGACCCTCAACATTGTATCGGGTATAGGGATATGCCACACTTGCCCTATCAAATACGGAGGGGCGAATTCATGCCAGATTTACACCTTAAAGTGAATGGTCAAGACCATGTTGTCAAAGACCTGGATCCCACTACACCCTTATTATGGGTACTACGCGATGAGCTCGGTTTGGTGGGCAGTAAATACGGTTGCGGTGGCGGGTATTGTGGGGCGTGTACCGTCCATCTGAATGGCTCTCCAGTCCGCTCTTGTACTCTCAGTGCCGCTGGTGTTGCCGGCATGGACATTACCACCATTGAAGGGATAGCCGCCAAAGATGGCACACTGCATCCACTGCAAACCGCCTGGGTCGAACACGATGTGCCTCAGTGCGGTTATTGTCATTCCGGCCAACTCATGTCCGCTGTCGCCCTACTCAGTAATAACCCCGCCCCCAGTGATGCTGATATTGATACAGCGATGGCAGGCAACCTGTGTCGTTGTGGCACCTATGTTCGCATCCGCAAAGCCATCCACTCGGCCGCGGCAAAGCTGACAGAAAACACTACCCCGGCGGGAGGTAACGTATGAGTGCACAAATGAAACCAGAAACAGAATCGACCTCGATTGACGCCAATGTGATTGACCGACGTACCTTTCTTAAGCTGACGGGATTTGCGGGTGGCGGCCTGATGTTGGCATTTTCCTCGGCGGGTAAGTTTGCCCATGCCGCCATGATCAACCGCCCAGGGGAGACGTTTATCCCAAATGGCTTTATTCAAATCTCGTCCGATGGTCAGATCTTGATCTACGCCAAGAATCCTGAGATTGGGCAAGGGATCAAAACCACCTTACCAATGATTGTTGCTGAGGAACTGGATGCCGATTGGGCGGACGTTCGGGTTGAAACGGCACCAACAAACAAAGCGGTCTACGGTCGCCAAGCATCTTGGGGATCCATGTCAATCCGTACTAGCTGGGACCAGCACCGTCGGGCAGGCGCAGTGGCCCGTGCCATGCTGGTGTCGGCGGCGGCCGATGAATGGGGTGTGCCGGTGTCATCCTGTCAGACAGGCGCTAGCCAGGTCACCCACTCAGCAAGTGGACGTCATCTTTCATACGGTGCCTTAGCAGACAAGGCGGCATTACTGCCAGGTCCTGATCCAAAGAAACTGACATTAAAGAAACGCAGTGAGTACACATTGCTCGGCACTCGGATCACTGGTGTGGACAACGAGGCTCTGGTAAAGGGTGAACCCTTATTTGGTATCGATACGGTGGTGCCGAACATGCACTATGCAACGTATGAGAAATGCCCAGCCACAGGTGGCGTTGTAGTAAGTGCCAATCTGGATGAAATCAAGGCGCTGCCGGGGGTGACCGATGCCTTTATCCTTGAAGGTACCGGTAAGGTCACCGAGCTGATGCCGGGGGTGGCCATTGTTGCTCGCTCAACGTGGGCGGCCTTCCAAGCAAAGAGCAAATTAAAAGTAGAATGGGATGAAACCAATGCAGCCAAGAACAGTTGGACTGAAGATGTAAAAAAGGCAGCTGTCTTGGCGAAGGGTGACGGCAAGCAGGTGTTGGTGGAATACGGTGATACCGATGCAGCCTATGCCAATGCGGCTAAAACGGTCGAGTCTTATTACAGCTACCCGTTTATGGCGCATGCGACTATGGAACCAATGAACTGCACAGCCTGGGTACGCGATGGGATGGCAGAGATATGGGCCCCGACCCAGTCACCGCAGGTGGTTTCTCCTAATTTTTTCAAATCAATAGGGATCGATGTTAAGAAGGTAACGGTATATCCCACCCGCTCGGGCGGGGGGTTTGGACGCCGGGGACAAAATGACTTTTTGTGTGAGGCAGCAGCCATTTCGAAACAGGCTGGCGTTCCAGTCAAATTACAATATACCCGTGAAGATGACATGAAACATGATCATTACCGACCCGGCGCATTTCATTCTTTCAAAGGGGCTATCGATAAGCAGGGAAAACTGTCAGCTTGGCAAGATCACTTTATAACCTTTACCCAAAATGGCAAAAGAACCACCCGGGGTGGTAATCTTGGTTGGACTAAAGGCAAAGAAGAATTTCCTGTGCCATTAGTACCGAATGCACATATAACGCAATCGATGTTACCCCTGAAGGTGCCCACCGGCCCTTGGCGCGCACCCGGTGCTAGTGGAATTGCCTTTGCTACAGAATCGTTTTTTGCCGAAATGGCCCACGCGGCCGGCCGGGACCACGTCGAGTTCATGATCGAGGTATTAGGTAAACCGCAGTGGTTGGTGCCCGGTAATCCGATGTCACTAAACACCGGTCGGGCAGTAGCTGTGATTAAGCTAGTAGCTGAGAAGGCCGGTTGGGGGAAGGCCTTACCCAAAGGCCGAGGAATGGGATTTGCGTTCCACTTTAGCCACTCGGCTCATTTTGCCCATGTCGCCGAAGTGAGTGTGGATGCCCGGAAAAAATTAACGGTACATAAGATCACAGCGGCAGGAGATGTCGGTCCGATCCTTAATATGAGTGGTGCTGAGAGTCAGGCTGAAGGCGGAATAATTGATGGAATGAGTACCATGCTGGGACTCTCGCTGTCGATTGAAAATGGTCAGATACAGGAGACCAATTTCCATCAATATCCTCTTATGCGGATCAACAGCACACCTGATATTGCCATCCACTTTATACAGAGTGATTTCCCCCCAACTGGCCTGGGTGAACCTACTCTGCCCCCAGTGGCGCCGGCCATCTGCAATGCTATCTTTGCTGTGACTGGGGAGCGCATTCGCGAATTGCCGCTAAGCAAAGCAGGGTATACGGCTTAAGGCAGGGAAAAGCTATTCGGGATACATTAATTGAGTAGCAAGTGAGCCATTAATACTTTGTGCTCACCCACGGTGCTCGCTCTCGTTTACAGCCCAATATGCTGAATTTTAAGGCTATTTTACTGAAATATAGGATGTTTTCGGGAGAAAGACGTACTTCCGAGGTTGGTATTAAGGATTGCTTATCAAATGTCGTCATTTTGTCTCAAAAATACAACATCTCGATATTATTAAGAAATTTGCATATTTCTCGGTGTTAGGTTATAAAGGCATGTCACAATTGTGGTAGTAGCGTTAGTTTGTTGTAAACACGCAGTTAAGTACGAAAAAATTTATTACGGTATTAGCTCTGAATGTATATCAAATTTATGGGGAGTGATTATGTTTACTAATAATTTCGTTACACGCGTTGGTTATAGCTTCGTCGCTATATGCGCACTACTATCAAGCCAGTTCGTTTCTGGTCAAGCACTTGAAGAGATCATCGTCACCGCGCAAAAACGTGAACAGAGCTTACAAGATGTTCCTATCTCAGTGTCCACCATTGCAGGTGATACCA
Source organism: Gammaproteobacteria bacterium (assembly GCA_965226155.1). Taxonomy (GTDB): domain Bacteria; phylum Pseudomonadota; class Gammaproteobacteria; order Eutrophobiales; family Eutrophobiaceae. The sequence goes on along the minus strand of OZ245331.1, from coordinate 848,022 downwards.
TTCTGGAAAATAACTTGAACCGACTGGAGGATTTGGCTGCGACTGTCCCGGGGTTGTTTTTAAATGAAACCAGAAATGGTGTTAGCATATTTATACGTGGCATAGGCTCAAGCGATGCGAATAACTCGTTTGAGCAATCTTCCGCACAGTTTTCTAACGGTCTCTATGTCGGTCGTGCCAGAAGCTCCCTGGTTTCCTTCATGGATATAGACCGTGTTGAAGTCCTTAAGGGACCCCAGCCGACTTATTTTGGTAACAACGCGATTGGCGGTGGTATAAACATCCACTCCAGGAAGCCGACTACCGAATGGGAAGGGTATGTGAACGCCTCCCATGGCTTTGAGTTTGAAGATTCTGTGGTTGACATTGCCTACGGTGGTCCAATCACGGATACGTTCCGGGTCCGCCTTGCAGGGCGTTGGTCCGATCTTGAGGGTTGGGGAAAAGACAATATCTCAGGCGCAACCACAAACGGCCGTGAAGGTCTCGCCTACCGTGGATCTGCGCAATGGCAGCCCATAGAACCACTGATCATCGATGTAGCCTATGAGCATCTCAATATGGACCAGGGTATCTTCCTGTTTGAAGGCGTTGGTTGTGCAACGACTGGCCTTTGTGACACTCTACCTGCTGGCACAGCTGACGAATTTGTATTCAATCAGGCCGGCAACCATTGTGGTACCACTCCTGTCACACAATCCGGGAGGTTTCCCGCCGCTGATTTAACGACCCGACCCGATCTGTTTCCATGCGGCCGTCGCGCGGTCGACCACGATCAAGGTAGAGTTCAGATCAGTTATACCTTTGATAACGGGGTAGAACTTACTAACTTATCTGGCGTCTACACCGATAATTTTGTTAGATTTGAGGACATCGATAAGACGTCATTCGCCGGGTTTCAGGTAAAGCTTGAGGAGGTCTACGTCAACCGCTCAAATGAGATTCGCTTTACCTCCCCAGGTGGTGAAACCATAGACTGGATGGTTGGCCATTACTGGCTGGACTCGACAGACAAACAGTTTACCAAGTTAAAGGTCTCTACGAACGCGCCTTTCCAATTTAACATGAATGCTGCGGTTGGGAATTCCAGATTTAGTGGTAACCGTTTTGAAGAAGAAAATACTACATGGAGTGTGTTTGGTGCGGCAACCTGGAATGTCACGGACGATGTCTCCTTTGATTTTGGGGCACGCTACACGGACGTGGAAAAATCAGGCTACCGGGTGGAGCAAAATAGCAAATTTGACCCCATGAACATGATCAGTACCATAATTCCTGTGCCGGCTGATCCAGCCGCTGGTATACCAGACCTCGTCAATGATGCTGAATGTCTAGGTACCGAGACGGTTACTACATCTTGTGCCTTTGCTGTATTTGAAGATACCGACGTCAGCTACAATGTGGGCATTAATTATCAGGTTCCCACCTTGGATGCGATGGTATACGCTAAGCACACGACTGGCTACAAAGCAGGTGGTCATCCAAACGCTGGTGTTGATCTGGACGATGGTCTGTTGAGCAGCTTTCAGTTTCAGGCTGAGACTGCAAATGCTTTTGAGATTGGGACCAAGAGTACCTGGCTGGACGGGACCTTGGAGGTCAACCTTGCCCTGTGGCATAATACGATCTCAGGTCTTCAGCAATCTGTACTTGATCCGTTAAAAACGGCAGCAAATGCCGGTAACCCGATTAATGTAATATCGAATGTCGGCGGGGCGGTAAGCAAAGGTGTCGAACTCAATGGTCGTTGGGCCACAACGGATACTTTAACAATGACCTACTTCATCCAATACATCGATGCAGCATATACGGACTATCCCGGTGCCCAGTGTAATCAATACGAGTTGTTGACCGAACTCTGTGATGTCAACGGTGTGAGGGATCGCGACGGACTCAACCTTGAATACACCGCTGATGTCGAAGCGACCGTTGGTGCTAATTGGCTCACGCCTTCTGTCGCCGATGGGATGGATTTAACTCTGGGCGGGAACCTGTATTACAATTCGGGTTACAATGCCAGCACGCTCTTCATTCCAGACCTTCAGCAGGGGGAGTACATCAGGCTGGACTTAAGGGCTACCCTAGCCTCACAGAATGACACATGGTCATTCTCTGCCTTCGGTAATAACGTAACCGATAAGATAGTCAAAACCAAAGTTAATCCATCAGCCCGTAACGGACCGAATGATGCGTGGGAAGTTGTTTCTCAACGTGGTGCGGAATACGGTGTGCAGTTTAGATATAACTTCGGTGCTTTAACCGACAGCATATTCTAATACTTCGGTATAAGCAGTGTAAGTCGTCAAAAGATCTGGGACACAATAGTCTAAAAGTTAAGAGAGACTTTCATACATTGTAGTCCTATTTCACTGGTTCATAGATAAACTTAAATTATCCTTCCTCCTCAGTTGTAGCGTTTCGTGTTTAATGACGGCTCTTCTGTCTATGATTTCCTGATAACGGCCAAAATACATATCGGCAGGTGTAATGTTGTCGAGCGACTCATGGTAACGCTCATGATTGTAGTACTGAACGAATTGCCGGATGGCCTGTTCCAACTCCCACGGATAGTAATAGTGCTCCAACTTTACGACGTTCTTCATGGAACGGTGATAACGTTCAATCTTGCCTTGGGTCATAGGGTGATACGGTGCGCCACGGGTATGTTGCAGTTGGTGTTTGCCCAGGTAGTCTTTTAATTCTGACGAGATATAACAAGGTCCGTTATCACTGAGTAAACGAGGACGGTGTTTGACCGTTATCTCGTTGACACCGGTGGTCTCAATCGCCGCATCCAGTGTTTGCTTCACGTCACCAGTTGCCATGCTGGTCGTTAACTTCCAGGCAATGATATAGCGGGAGTAATCATCCAGCACCGTGGACAGGTAATACCACCCCCAACCCACGACACGAAAGTAGGTGAAGTCCGTCTGCCATAGCTCGTTGACTCGTCGTGTTGGATTCTGAAACGAATCCCCCGCTTGCATCAGGATATAAGCAGGACTGGTAATGAGATCGTATTGCTTTAACAGGCGATAGACACTGGATCCCGAGATGAAGCAACTATGTTCATCGGTGATGGTCCACGCTAACTCGCGGGGTGATTTGTCTGGATGTTGCAAGGCGATCTCCAGACACTGCTCCTTCACCGTCTCCGGTAACTTATTCCAGAACCGCCTAGGTGATCGACTGCTTGGCTCCAGACCCTCTGGTCCATTATCCATATATTGCCGATACCAACGATAAAAGCTACTACGACTCACCCCTAATTCTCTCAGGGTACATCTAACAGGTAATTCCGAGCCTTCTACCAACCGGATCACTTCCAGCTTCTCTGCCGCTGACAAACTCATTCGTCTGTCCAGGTCGACTCCAAGCCAAGCACACTTTTTTTAAGCACATCGTTCTTCAGCATGATGTCGGCTAGCAGGCGTTTGAGCTGGTCGTTTTCTTTCTTCAGATCGGTGACTTCACTGGAACTGGCTTCCCGTTTGATATCGCCAGCCAGGCGCTGTTTCCCGGCCTCTAGAAACTCCTTGCTCCATCGGTAATACACGTTTTGATTCAATCCTTCCCGGCGGCACAGCTCAGCGATACTTTCTTCTCCACGCATACCTTCCAGCACAATTCGGATCTTTTCTTCAGAGGAATACTTTTTGCGGGTACGACGACATATATCTTTAACCAACTTCTCGCTATTATTACCCATAATGAGACTCCTGTTTTATAAGGTTAACTTATCAGAAGTCTCTCTTAGAATTTAGCTCAATTGTGTCTCATATGCTTTGACGGGATACAAGCGCCGACCAAACGCTGCACTGCACAAAGTGAGCACATCTCCCATTGCTATCGAATTATTGCGGTGTTTATATGCCTGCTTCATGAAAGCCGAAGTAAGGATGACGGTCAGACTCGCGTAGGTCGATGTTTTCTTTGCCCCGGGACTCGGCTAGGCGGTGGATATCCGGGTTTGCGCCAGCATACCGCTCTCACCTCTTTGTGTCATGCTTTGGTACCCGTTCGTCTATATTGGGTAGTGCACCGTAGCTGTACCATTCGCCCGGGTGCTACTCACGTCGTCTAAGGGTGACGGTGCGCGACGGCGAAGGTGTCCACGACCACCAGAATAGTAAGTAATCGCGCAATCGCCTGGGCGTGACTTCTTCGATGCGCACCGGAAGCGCAAGGATCCCCGGTGGCAGTCGGACTCGACGCCGTATATGCGCCTCCGCATCCTCAAGGCTTTTGGTAGCGAAGCGATACGAACTCCGCTCGCCCGCCGCCTTCGCGACAAAGCTTTATACACAAGCTCGCTCATGCCGAGAAATGGTAAAAGACAGGTCGAGACTCTGCAAGACGCTGTTGTCCAGTACCCTGTCGTGCCCCCTCTCCCCCTCAATAATGTGCCGCTCTACTATAAATTCCGACCTCATCCCAAACTTTAAATTCGCGCGCGCGGGCTCGTGAATACGATCCCTATTGCATTGTCTCTTGTTATCATGTTAGGGTGACGCTGTGCATTGAGTAGAAAGCTCCTTAGCCCATGGCGAGGTTTAATCAGTTTGACAGTGTGCAAAAGCTCCGGTGAGAAACTATCGGAGCTTTTTTGTGTGTGTAAGTAGTCTTGCTGACCCCGCCTTTCTGATTTAAAAATGAATAATTATGCAATCATGTACGTATTTTTGGGTTAATTACAGAAAATCATATATAATATTTAGTTATTGCTTGAGTTCATCATTATTATGATGTAGCCTGCAATGCAAGCTGAGTGGGGTATGCACATCCATCGGTTTGTTAGCACACACAAAACCTTAGATAAACAAAGGAGATTTCCACATGAGATTATCTTATCTATCCTACCCAGGCATGTTTGTATTGGCACTGATGTTAGCCGGGTGCGGGAGTACCAAGACGAGAGTTGATACGGTCGAAGTTGACCGGCTGACAGGTGAGTTGATGGCAGCGACCGAGGCGGCTTCTGCGGCTGAAGCCCAAATTGCAGATTTGACCACGCAATTGGCAACTGCAAATGACGCCAGGACAGCGGCGGATGCCATGGTGGCGGATTTGACCACGCAATTGGCAACTGCAAGTGACAGCGACACCATGAGTCAAGCCCAAATTGCAGATTTGACCACGCAATTGGCAACTGCAAATGACGCCAGGACAGCAGCGGATGCCATGGTGGCGGATTTGACCACTAGGCTTCAAGCAGCCGAGGATCGCGCAGATGTGCTTGAACAAACGGCAACAGACAGGCTTGACGCAGAAGCAGCGGAGAGAAGAGCAAATGCTGCCATAGCTAATGCTAAGAAACTTGGTACTGCTCTAGTAGCTGCAGATCCATCTGATGATGCGACTATAAATGAGGTAACAAAGATAAGCAGGGGCACATCAGGCCCGGCTAAGGTAGTAGTGGCCAGACCTGGCGAAAAGTTTACTAAAGTCAGCCCTGAGACGACGCCTTCTATTACAGGGTGGCAGGGTGAAACTCATGTTTCGACCGGTGAGAACGTAGCTGATGAAAAGGTAACCATCTATACCGATATCAGGCAGGCAATTGCAAAAAAGCTGATATTGAAAGATGCGGAACTAACAGAAGTTGCAACCAGAATTGTTCCTAAAAGAGTAGTAATGCCGGCAAACGACACCATGCATTATCTTGAAGGGCAATCAATAGAAGCTACATTGTCTCAAGCAACCGGGACCGTAGAAGGAATGCTGACCTGTACTGCTGACGCTGGATGTACTCAGATAGCGGTACCTCAAGGCGGCGGTTTTGCTACTGCAATCATTGGTACTGCCTGGGAGTTCGTGTCAAATGCAAACGCAGATATGGCAGAAGATAAGGATTATCTGTGGTTCGGGTATTGGGTGCATGCACCTGAAAATCAGAATGATAGTTATGGAGTCAGTACATTCAATGGTGGTTCTGGCCTGCCTGACAGAGGTGATGCTGGAAGCATAGAGACGTTGGACGGAACTGCAACCTACAAAGGCTCAGCAGCAGGCAAATATGCCCTCAGAGAACAGCAGTTGAATGATAGAGGGCAAGCTGAGGATCTCAGTGGCACTTTTGGACGTTTTACCGCTAGTGCAGTATTAACGGCTGATTTCGCCGGTACTGGCGATAAAGGCAGAGGCTCCAATCTCACAATTCGGGGAGCTATAACCAATTTCAGGGATGGTGAGACCAACCTTGGCTTGAAAGTGAATCTGATGCCTGCTGATATTGGTAATGATGGAGTTATAGGCGGTGTAACCCCAGGCGTGACTGCGGCTAACATTGGCCTGATTGTTGGAGGCAAAGGAACTTGGAACGGTACCTTTCATGGTATGAGCAGAGCTACGCCTACATTAGGATTTCCGACTGGCGTAAGTGGTGATTTCAATTCGCACTTCGGCTCAGGTCCGACCCTAGGTTCAGTAGTTGGTGCGTTCGGTGCCACTCAATCTGGAGGCATAGCCAACGAATCATCGCCGTAACGCAGTAAAGTTTTAACTTGAGCCGACTGTTTTGCTTGGCGGGGTCGGCTCGGCGGTTCATCCTCTCTGCAAGGCCTGTCACGTCACCGGTTAGTACGCCGTGACAGAGAGTTAATGAGGGGAAAATGCTGGTGGCGCGTATTTTTGACAGACGTGTGATCAAAACGAGTTCGAAATTTCGCGTCTGAGCGATTTTCAGAGACTACCCCTTCCCCCTCTTCCCCTACCCCTACGGGTTTTCCCAGCTTCCGCCGAATACGGCGATAAGTCGTGACATATTCAAGTTACCGCTACCCGAGCCCTATAATTCGTAGTACGGGGATGTGGTAGTAGCACCTGGCCGATTTTCATAAGTACCGGCTGGGGCGCACACCTTGAAAGAGGAGATGTGGTTATAGATAAAGAAACGCAAATCAGAACCACACTCGAAGACCGCGCTTTGCTTGTCGAAATCACCAATGAGCTGAATAAAAAAATCGAGGAAGTCAACCGCGACAGTGACGGATTCCAGGTTTCACTGTTTACGATGACGCGGGCGGTTAGCCACGCGATCCGCTTGAAGTTTAGGCCGACCAAGTCCCCGAAACCAGACCCTTGTTATCTGTCTACCGAATTGGGGGCGTCTGCTACAGGTTCAACTACCTTGAAACCCCCATCTTAAACAGAGGAGAAAAAGGAGTTGAAGTTATAACAGAACACGACAACATTGCTGTAGCGGTTCCTTGCTGGCTCTTCCACCGTTGCAGCATAGCGAGCCTGACCCGACCCGACCCTTTATCCAGTGTTGAATAGGTGTCCAGGCCGGACTTGCGACTATAATATTGGGAGTAAACAAGATACACCACCAAGTAGAGAAAAAATGCCGGACGCCGATTCGATAGCTGTGGCAAATATGTTGATTACGTCTATTCCGTCAGTTGCGGGTGCAAAAGACCCGGATGAGCAAAAAAGGTTAACAGCTTTAGCCTACCATCTTTCACGATCACTCATAGGAGACGAGCTTGCTGAGCGGTATCAGTTTCCAAAGAGTTTTACCATGGGGCACTGTTCATTTACCGGATGAAACAACGCATTCAGCGATTTCTGAGAACCAAACAGATGGTTAGATTAGGTAATTTTACTCAGCTTCTCCAAATCTCGGTGTATGACGAGAAGGGACTGAGTTACAAGATGCCTGACCACGTCTATACATCCAAATCAAGCAAATGGTAAGGAACGAAGCCATCAGTAGTTGGCAGCTATGAGTTCGCTATCGCTTCCACCCGGTGACAGATAAGTCGATTACTCCTATGTTATTGGACCACTACAGCACCTTCATTCTGCGCCGTCGATGGCTGGTCGCTGCGGTCGCAACATTGTTAATGCTGGCTTGTGGCCGAGGGCACCCGCTGTGAGTCAGGAGTTGAGCAGAGATGAGGCGATTATCGAATCGTTGCGCAGCAATGTCTGGCCGGTATTTCTTACGTCGGTCACGACCGCGGGCGGGTTCCTCACCCTGAATGCCTCGGAAGGTCCGATTCTGATAGAGTTGCTAGGCCGAAGGAACCCATGTTGGTTGCCGCCTGGATCTGCATTATATTTGCAACGACCTTCCGGTATCGGAAACGTCATCCGGCTTGAGTCCGGCGGGCTACTAGAACTGCCGCACGAAGCGCAACTCGAAGTTGGTGTGCTTGTAGTCGTAGAGTTGCGCGTTGGTGTCCCGCACCTCGTTGGTCACCGCGATTTGCGGACTGAAGCCGAATAAGGTGAAGGCGCGGTTATAAACCGATGTACGGAGGATACGGGTCCGATCCGCCCGCGACGCACCATCCGGCGTAAAAGGGGCCCAGTTGCCCTTGTACTGTGTCCAGCGGAGCTCGCCGCTGCCGCTCAAGTTGAAGCCCAATGGCAATGCAACCGAGATGCCCACCTGCCCCCAACGGGTGGCATTGCGCCAGATCTCACTCTTCGCACGTTCCTGCGCATAGCCGGCCGCCGCCTCGACTCTAACGATCGGCGTTATCATCCAGGCGCCGCCCAGCGTGAAGTCTAGGACCGGACCGTCGAGGAACTCACGTGCCCGGTATTGACGGCTGTGCCAGGATGCCCGTCCGCTTAACGTTAACCGCTGGCTAAGCCGGTGCCCGACTTCCAGACGGGCACCGGCATCTCGATAGTAAGGTACGCCGCCGAGCCAGCGCTGGCGGATGTTGGCAAGCAGGCTGATCTCGGTGTCGCGGGCCGCCAGCCAGCGCGGGCCGGCATGTCCCGACAGAAATATCTGATCATACTCTTTCCCCGAGTGTTCCTGGCGGGACGCGTCACCCCCCAGCCGCAACCGCAGCCGCTCTCCCAGTGGGTGCTGGTATTCACCGCCCGTCCACGCGGATAAGCCCACGCCCGATGTCGTCAATCCCTCCGCATCGCGGCGGAAAGGTAAGTCTCTGATATAGATGACATCGGTGTCCGAAGTCCTACCGATGTTGGTGCTCGGCGCCACCGCGGTACCGAAGTACATCGACCAGCGCCGCCGTGCTCGGATCTGGTAAAGGAAGCCCTGGATATTGGCGATGACCGGTGCCGGCGGCTCTCCGGCCAGCACCCGCTCAAAATGGTCACGCGCCAGACCGTCCTCCCCTTTAAGAAAAAATGCCCGGGCCAACTCTAAACGCGGACGGGCGAGAGCCGGCTCATCAACCAGGATCGCACGCAGGGCCAAGATGGCCTCATCAAGGAGCGCCTTCCAGTCTTCTTCGGCGATGCCCGGCCGCTGCGATGCCTGGGCTGCCGCTAGGCCCTGGAGGAAGAGGATATCAGCGCGCCCCGGGTGGACCTTAGCCAAAGGGCGCAGAACCGTCAGCGCTGCATCGAACCGGCCGTTGTCGATCAACGCCCGGGCCTCCGGCACATCGGCGGTCGATGCCGGGCCCGGCCCGGTGTCGCTACCGATCGCCGCTTCTGAGAACAGCAGAAACAGAACTGCCGAAAGTGCATGGCGAAGGAGTTTAACTGTCATTGTCTATCGTACCTGTCTCATTTGTTTAATAAATAAAATCTGATTCACTGATAACGTATGATTTCAACAATGATCACCATTAGTAATACGCATGACGGTGATCACAATGCTGAAGATTATAACGATCCTATCGTTGTTTTTTAAGTTTTTTTTATATCGAGAACGAGCCCACCGGCGAGGGTGCCGAAGTGCGGGCGTTGTTGTCGTGAGTCTCATTAATTGTCTGATTACCTGGAACCTGCGGCGCGTGGTTCTGGGGTCACAGCTACCGATAAATCAATTTATTGGCGTACCGCGCCGAAAGCTGCAGTCAAATCGGAACGTAATAGCGTCCCGCCCGCACCTTCATGCGAGGCACCGAAGAACGCGCCAGTGACAATGCCATCGTCCCCACCGGTGAAGTCGAGTTGGCCTGCGAGCGTATCAAGGGTGACACTGAGATCAGCTGCGCTACCCACAGTCCGAACAGCCGGGGTCAGGCCCAGCAGACAGCCTGACCAGTTGACCATGCCGGACAAGACGCACGCGCAGCGCGAGCGTGTTTACGCTGACAACCTTGCAGAGTGTATCTTAGGTGATTATGCCCTTGACTCAACCGCCGATATAGCGTACTATCTCTTCATGAAGTCAGGAATACCTTTTTTATCTCGATCTTCAATCACTTTATCGAGTTCCTTTTTCAGTCGTTTTCCGAATAGAAACTCGGCAAGCTCCGCATCTTTTTCAGGGGCTTCCATTGGTTTTTCGTTCTTCTTTTTTTTTGAGGCCTGAGTCATGAATCTAATCTCTCTGTTTGAACAGTTTCCAGATGACGACAAGTGTCGACGCTACCTTGAGTTACTACGGTGGCCCACTGGCGTTTGCTGCACGCGTTGCGGCGATATGAACGTGAGCAGGGTCAAAGGCCGGATTCAGTGGGATTGTCTCGGTTGCGGCCACCAGTTCAGTGTCATGGCCGGAACCATCATGCAGGACTCCCACCTTTCCCTGCGTAAGTGGTTCGCGGCGATCTACCTGATGTGTGAATCCAAGAAAGGCATGTCGGCCAACCAGATGAAGCGGACACTCGGGACCACCTACAGGACGGCGTGGCACCTGTGCCACCGTGTCCGCGAGGCCATGGGTAACGACCCGTTTGACGGCCCTACGCTGTTCGGGATCGTGGAAGTGGACGAAACCCTTGTGGGAGGGAAGGCGAAGGGTGCAGGCCGGGGTTCCCGCAAAAACAAGACTTGGGTTGCTGGCGCGATCCAGCGCGGTGGAAAGGTCCGCCTTGAGCGCATCCCGAACATTCGGCGTCACACCTTGCACGACTTCATCAACCGCACGGTCAAAGACGAGGCCGAAGCGATCTACACCGACGAACTCAAGTCTTATTTGGGGATCGCGGATCACGACACGCGCCATGAAACCGTCAATCACTCCAAAGAGGAATGGGTCGTGGGCGATGTCCACACCAACGGTATCGAGGGCGTGTGGTCGCTCTTCAAGCGGTCGATTGTCGGATCGTTTCACAAGATCAGTGCGAAGCATCTTGACCGTTACCTCGAAGAACTGGAATGGCGTTTCAACAACCGCGATAATCCGAACATCTTCCACTACGCCTTGCAGCGGATCGTTAACACTGGAAACCTGCCATATCGAAAGCTGGTTGCTTAAGTGTTTCATTGATCGATAAAATCCACGTGTTCAATACCGCCCTTTTCATTGAAGTGAAAAAACAACTTTTTGTTTATATGTAACGTGTTGTTTGTTTTTCCTTCTCTTCCGTAGCTAAACTCAAATTTAAGGCCGCCCTCAAAGGTGCCGCTTCTCTTCTGCTCTATGGATATGACGTGATCGTCAAACCACCCCATCCCTCCTGCAGGGATGGTATAGCTGGTCTTGGCATATGGCTCTTTTGTCGGGTACAACTTATCAAATGTCGAGACGACATTTACAACCTCAAATGTCACCGGGAAAAGAGCTTTACTGCTCAACACAGCACCAATCCGCAGTGCCTTTACTACACCATCTTTGTCGATTATGTTGGCAGTTCTCACACTATGAAAGTTAAGCTTATCCGCAACTCTATTACGATACCGCCATTCGCTAAATCGCAACAATCCCATAGAGGAAACTGAAAACAGAAAGACCGCTGCAATATATAAGTAGAACAACTGGATATGCTGCGCCCAGCCAATCATGACGCCAGATGCCGTGACCGCAATGGGCCATATCCAGGTTCGTAGCAATTCACCCGCCAAAAGGAGGGGGAGGTTTCGAAACCACTTTCGCATATCACAGTCATTCTATGGCCCCATTCTGGTTGAGTCAAGGGCATAAGTACCGTATCTTAGGGCTAGGTCGCTACACTATCGTGCCCGCGTGGTAGCGCGGAAAAGTAGCTATTCGCGTAGTTGGCTGCAATAGATATAACGCTAGAGAGTCCAACGTGGCAACTAGGCATTGCAGCCCTGGCAGTAACGCGTGTCCTGTTGTCGTTCGTGCGCGACTGATTGGAACCTAGCGCATATCGCTGGTTGGATAGCGGGCAGCGCCTTGCAGTGAAGCACTTGGCAATAGAGTCACAAATAAAGCGGGAAGGAATAGTGTGGTAGATAGAGAGCGTGTCCCGGTCTCTATGTAGGATATAAGCCAATATGCGCATGACAGCGCCAAGATGCCAGATCCGTCAATACGAACATGCGAGCGGATTATGCGTCATTACAAATCAATGGAGAAGGTGATGCTGGTGCCCCCTTGGCTCAGTCATCATCATAATTTCGATTGTTTGGTGACAAATTGGTGACAAATTATTTTTTGCTCAACTGGATATTATTTATAAATACATGATATAACTAATAATTAATTAGATATTCGAAATATATACTTACTGTATTTAAATCAGGACACCCATCCCCACCAGATTGATCTCAGTCATGCCGGGCATTCTATCGCCTATTTTGATGAAGATGGCAGTCTAGTGGTGGATACCATTGGATTTCCTGAATTTGCTAAGTGGGGTCTAGCTGCCGGTGTGGATGCTAGTGGACAAAAAAGGATAAGGGAACGCTATACTTTAAGTGAGGACGGTCTTGGCATGGCTGTATCAATTACGTTTGAAGATCCGGTATATCTGACAGAACCCGTGACTATTAATGGGAGTGATCGCAAGGTGGCTGATGACCCATTTGAACCTTACGAGTGCGATGTAGAAGCGTCACGAAGACACCTAAACGAGGGTAGTCAGCTTTAATTACTGTCGTCTAATCCCTTATCTCGATTTTTCATAATGGGTACTCATCGAGATCATCAGCGATCACTATTGACCCACGATAACTTTTTTCAATGATCTCTATCGATTGTGGATCCAAGGCAACTAATCGTGGGCTACGGTGAGACAAGACCAGTTTTTTAACATCTGCTTCGGTTGCTATCTTGGCTATTTCACTCGGTGGCATATGCATCGCATAGCGTCCTGTGGTGGTTGGCTCCGGTACCGTATTATGGGCAATCAATAAGTCACTACCTTTAGCTAACGTTGCAACCGTATTGAAATGATTCGTCATATCACCGGTAAAAGTGACTGACTTATCACCAATATCCACGCGCCAGGAGATTGCGGGGAGGATGGCATGTTCTGTTTGAACAGCCGAGACCCTGATCGAATCTGAAAGTTTATAGGAATATATTTTTTTATCGAGCGGCACATCGGTTATATCAAACGTAAAGCGGATATCTTTAGTCGCAACACGTCCGTTTCTAACAGGAGCAGGTCGGTCATGGATTGCCCCTTTCGCGGTAAATTTGAAAATGCCTTTGTTGGGATCAAAAAAGTTATAGACAAACTTTGATGTCCCTTCTGTTGTGTCATTCTTTGCTGGCCCCATGACACTTAACGTTTTTTCTCGATCATTAATAGCGGAACCTTTGATGTAAACCGGAAATTCTGCCGAGTGATCTTCGTGAAAGTGCGTAAATAATATAGCATCGATGTCCAGAATATTTGCGCCACTTTTCTCAAAGTTCAGGCTGCTTCCACCGCCGGCGTCTACCATGACCTTCGCTTTGCCATCTATCCATATCAGATAAGAGGCTGATGCACGGTTATCGTTTAAATAGGGTCCCCCCGATCCGATCACCTGAACACTGACACCTAGTTCTGGTTCTGCTGCACTGAGCACGCCTAAATTGATGTTCGCCATGACCAGCGCACCGGTGACAATACTGACAATGATATTTTTCATTTAATTATTCTCATATTTTAGATTGAGTCGATTATGAAATTGAAATTAGATTTAAATAATTCTTAATCTAAGTGCTTGAAATTGAACTAATATTTCACAATATTGCAGACAACACCGGGTCAAAATTCAATGTCGACCTAAACATTATTAATCATATTAGGAGTAGTGTCGACAGTTAACGCTAATAGCAATTCAGGGTCTCATTGTTACTAAACCTTGCTCGCGCATACTCCTTTAACAGTGCTGCGCATGCAACGGCTTCATCATGGGTGAAGCCAGGTTCGAATCCAGGACCACCAATTTGATTTAAGATAGTCGTCCCCGTGGGTTTCCCGTCCCGACCTATTTCCCTCTCAAATATAGTGTCTGGGTCGTTAATATTTTTTTCGTAGACTTGGCAAAAACCTGTAGCAGCAGAGGTCTGAGGCGGTGGCATAGGTGGTCGCATAAATAAAACTTGCGCCCCTCTCATGGTATCTTTCCCATCCTGAAGCTCAACGTTAATACGATGACGTTGCGTACCAGGGAAACCGTCAACAAAGTGGGCTCTGGTTGCTCCCATGCATTCAAATGGCTTAGGGTCGCTACTCTCTGGAGCCAGTCTTGTATCGAGTTCTTCTAAAGTGAATCCACACGCAGCCGGACAAACTGAAGGTTGACCCTGACCAATTTCCTCTTGTGCATTCAATGCATTCGAAATTACTAGAGCGAGAAAAAAAGTAAATAAGCTGATTACTGGGCTAATAAACGAAGATTTTTTCATGTTTCTCCACCTTAAAATTAAAGTATAGCGGAATACGGATTAATAAATTTATCCACACTACCTATTTACCATCAATTTATTTTGAATTCACCAGAGTTTAAAAACAAAGCATATCTTTGCTACTTGTGAATCTCTCTTGAGCATACTTCATAATATCGTCATGGCATGCTACGACTTGTTCCAGAGTCAAGCCTTCAACTTGCCTTAAGATGGTTGTCCCTTTTCCCTTAGAGCTGGGTGAGGCAGGCTTCTCATACGGTACTTCCGGATCATTAATCCCTTTCTCATAAATTTGGCATATTCCTCAATCAAAACCAGGTGGCTTAGAGAAAATGACTTGAGCCCCTCTTGCTTTACCATCTTTATCGTTTAGATCAAGCTCGTTGATGACGCGCCCACGCTCTCGAGCAGGGAACCCATCCATAAAGCGATCTCTCGATATTGATAGACATTCATATGGATTGAGGCTACTACCGGCGGGAACCAATATATTGTCAAGCTCATCAATGCTATACTCACATGCAATCGGGCAAACAACAGGTGGTTCACTGTCTTGTGCCATCAGCACATTCGAAATACCAAGAGAGAGAACTAAAAAAGTGTACCGATTACCGAGATGATGAAGGGTGATTTTTTCATATCATCTTTCCTTGAGATTATAATTGTGATGTATCAAAAGCAAAACAAAGATTACTAAAACATATCGGAACAAATCTAGCGGCGCAAGCTAATCCTACTCAACAAATATTGGGATAAATCCACTGCCTTTTAAGAGCATGATTCAGCCATCAATTTCCTTAAAAACAGCGCGAGCTATATTCATCGTATCGACCGCAGCAGGTATGCCACAATAGATTGCAGCTTGTAATATAATCTCGCGTATCTCATCTTGCGTACAGCCATTGTTAAGCGCTCCTTTTAAGTGTATGCGGACTTCATGAGGACGGTTGAGGGCAGTCAACATTGATAGGTTTAGCATACTGCGTGTTTTCCGGTCTAATCCAGGCCGACTCCATACAGTCCCCCAGCAATATTCTGTGATTAATTGTTGTATAGGCCGGGTAAAGTCATCAGCATTTTTGATGGCGTTATCAACGTATTCATCTCCCAGCACTTCACGCCTGATCTTTAAGCCAATATCGTAAATCGAATTATCGTTGGATGATGTTTCCATTTAGTCTCCCCTGTTGATATATAAGGCAAATTGAAAGTAAGTGTTTCCTACTTTTTAAAATAAAAAGTAATATCAAGGTATGAAAGTATTTATGCCAATGCAAGTAGTAACTGACGCTTCTTCCAATCGAAGAAATTAAGATTGATAATTATAAAAGGATACAAAAATGCCTAGGGGCAAGGCTCCCGCCCCTAAATTTTGAAGGGTAATCGTATTTTTAGGAATCTTTCTAAGTGCTCGTATTACGCTAATTAGCTATTTATAATTTTACTAAAGGTTGAGTTTTTTCTTCTGAACTTCAATATGTTTCAACGTGTCCATTGCGAAATAACGACCAGTTGATCCTGTGGCGTATACTGCATTAAGTACTGTTCCTTTCGGTGTGATGATAAACGTCGTTGAATGCAAAAATTCCTTGTCCTTGTCGTAAAAAGCACCATAGCGAGTCGCTATATCGATCGCATTCAATCCGTAGCCGAATGGGAAGGTAATGTTATGCTTCTCATGCATTTCCCGTGCCTTATCCATATCTTCCGTGGAAGCAGCGGCGACATTGATCCCTTGTTCCTTGTAGTCGGAAAGATGTCTCTGAAAATCGGCTAACTGCCGATGGCAGACAGGTCAGAAGAGCCCTCTATAGAAAATCATTAATGTCCAGTTTGAGTCTGGAAGGGTTAATGTTCCGCCATCCACCAAATTAAGTGTTAGTTCAGGGAAGACGTCCCCGGCATCTAATTTGGCGCTATCTGTAATTTGTGCCATCTTTAGTTTTCTCCCGAATCTGTCTAGTGTTGTGACGCGCAGGTCATTAAATCATATATCTCAGAATGCGCAGAGAAATTAGCATGATAGACATAGTCAGTCAAGAATGAGAAATTAGAGATCATTCATCTCAATTTTGGCCTGAAATCTCTCCTGCATTACCAGTAGTGTTCTCTCTATTTTATTGCTGGGCTAGGTGCTGACATCACTCAAAAAATCAAGAATATTTTGGTTAAATTCCTCAGGAGTATCTAGGTTTGCAAAGTGACTAGCCCCTGGAATGATGACCAATTTTGAGTGTGGTATGTTGGAATGCGTGGCTTCAACAGCAGGCATAACCGGATCCCCATCACCTGCCATGACTAGCGTTGGTACAACTATGCTAGACAATTGATCAGTTATCGAATCACCTGTGATCAACGACCAAACACTATAAGCATAACCAACCGGATCACAGTCTAGGTACATTTGCTTCACAATTTCGACTTGTTCAGGACCTTGCTTCGCATAACTCATCATATTTGGGTTAGACGTCAATGCGGCTTCAGCTACGGCTGCCATCCCTTCATTTAGGGCCAAATCAATTGTCTTATTTCGCATTTCCAACACTTTTGCGGGAATGGGTAATCCCGAAGCCGACGCAGAAGCTATCAACAATAAGCTAGTAACCCGTTCTGGATGATTAATACAAAATCGTACAGCAGAGCCAGCGCCTAGCGATTGACCTCCAACATGGGCTTTTTCAATCTCTAGGTGGTCCATTAAACCATTTAAATCTTGCGCAAAGGTTTGCAGTCCGTAATCTTCTTTATCTCGCGGCGAGTCTGATTGTCCGTGACCTCGATGATCCCATAAAATAAGCTTGTACTTTGAAGCTAATGCTTTGATGTTAGGTTCCCAGAATTTACAACTCCCTCCAAGACCATAGGTCATCACTAAGGGAAAACCTTCTCCATGGATCTCATAGTAAATATTGATCCCGTTTATTTTTTCAATAGGCATAGCTTGCCACTCTCATTTAAATTTTGTTGGTTGATTGTTCAATTCGATTTTCGACAGATTCATTTCAAACTGTACTCAAGATTCATATTAATTTCCAGTTCAAAATTTAATGGAGTTAACGTTATTGTTAAGTTAACAGTGACGTATCTACAGGTTGTCGATTTAGTATCTCAGTTGGCAGCATCTAAGAATATTCATCGGATTATTAGGAGAATAACTGATAAGCTGAGCCAAAATGACATCAAGAAACAAGAGTTATCTATGAATTACCCCAGTCTATCTTTCGCTTTCATCATACTTCTGTTGTCCTGTGGCTGTATCGCAATTGCACAAGCACCCTCGACTGATTTTGACCCAGTAACAGATGCCATGTTGCAAGATCCAGATCCGGCCGATTGGCCAATGTGGCGCAGGACGTTAGATGGTTGGGGCTATAGCCCATTAGCGCAGATCAATCGCGATAATGTTGGAGGATTGCAGTTGGTCTGGACTCGGCCGCTTATCGTCGGACCACCTCCAAAAGGTAAGCCGTTGGTTGCTCAGGAAGGGACACCCTTGGTGTATGACGGGGTGATGTATATGCCCAATCCGAAAGACGTTACCCAGGCGATTGATGCCGCCACTGGTGAACTCATCTGGGAATACCATCGGCTATGGCCCGACGATGTCGGCTCCTACATTGTGATACCCGGCGCGAATCGAAATATCGCCATCTATGAGAATCTGATCATTGATACGAGTACGGATGGCTATGTGTATGCCCTCGATGCGACGACCGGTGAGCATGTGTGGGAAAATCAGATTTACGACTACAGGATTCATACAGCCAATCACAGTGCTGGTCCCATTATTGCCAATAGCAAGATCATCTCCGGTCGTAACTGCCAATCAGAAGGGGGCCCGGACGCGTGCGTTATTACGGCACACGATGCGCAGACCGGTCGAGAGTTATGGCGGACACGCACGATACCCGCGCAGGGCGAACCCGGCAGTGACACTTGGGGTGATGTTCCCTTTGAGAAACGCTGGCATGTGGGCACGTGGATGGTGCCCAGTTTCGATCCCGAGTTGAATCTGGTCTACATCGGCACATCGGTGACCTCACCAGCACCGAAATTTATGTTGGGGTCGAATGATAATCAGTATCTCTATCACAATTCCACACTGGCACTCGATGCTGATACCGGCAAAATTGTTTGGTATTACCAGCATCTTGTGGATCATTGGGATCTTGATCATGTATTCGAGCGCTTATTGATCGATACGGCTGTGACGCCTAATCCGAGTGAAGTTAGTTGGATCAATCCCAATCTTAAGTCAGGTGAAATGCGAAAAGTCCTGACGGGTATCCCGGGTAAGACCGGTGTGATCTACACGCTGGATAGGGAAACGGGAGAATTTCTGTGGGCACGTCCCACTGTGACGCAGACAATCATTAACACGATAGATGGTGCTACTGGTCAAGTCAGTATCAATCAGGAATTGCTGTTTACTGCACCTGGTCAGGAGCGGTATATCTGCCCGGCACCGACTGGGGGGAAGAATTGGCCGGCGGGTGCGTACAGTCCGTTAACGAACGTGATGTATTACTCCTTGCAAAATACTTGCACGACCATGACGGCAACGACACTTGACCTAGTTTTTAACTTTGAAGGCACTCCCGGAAAACGTCAGAAAACGACGTATGGTATACGTCATAAACCTCACATTGCCCCAGGTACAGAGAATGTTGGCACTGTTCAGGCGATATCCGTGGAGACGGGTGAGGTTATATGGAAATACGAGCAGCGCTCGGCCATGATGTCATTAGTGACAACGGGAAGTGGTCTCATTTTTGGTGGCGATAGCCATGGAGTGTTTCGGGCCTTCGATCAGACTGCCGGTGACATTCTTTTTGAGGTCAATCTTGGCTCAGAGATAACGGGTTATCCTATTACCTACGCCGTTGATGGGAGACAATATGTGGCTGTCAGCACCGGGACATCCATTACTTCGAGAAACCTTAATAAAATGACACCTGAACTAAACCAGGGTGTGGCTACTAATTTATTTGTTTTTGCCCTACCGCAGAATAACTAGTCTAGCGTTAGTTGCAACTATTCCTGCTTCTAAGGTTCTGATATCTATCAAGCTTATGGAAAAGGGTGACAGCATTAATCCCATTAAGATAAAATCACCCTCTAAACAGATAGTTATAATGAGTAAAGAATTAGTGCTTGCCGATTATGAATTACTTAAAAATTGATGACATCAGCAAGGGTATATTCAATTCAAGATAGTACCGCGGGATCTCTATTGAACTAAACTGAGGTAATACAGATGGCTTTCACTTTAAAAATTAACGGTCAGTCACACGAGGTGGATGTCGAGCCCGAAACACCTCTTCTTTGGGTGATACGTGACAGTATTGGATTGACTGGAACCAAGTATGGATGCGGCATTGCTGAATGTGGTGCCTGCACGGTGCATATAGACGGACAAGCGGTTCGATCCTGTGTCATACCTGCCAGCGCAATGGTTGGTAAGGAGATTACGACCATTGAAGGGTTATCGGAAGACAGTACACACCCAGTACAGGTGGCATGGACTGAGGAGGATGTACCACAGTGTGGTTACTGTCAGTCAGGGGAAATAATGACTGTGGTGGCATTTCTTGAAAAGTATCCGAATCCGACGGACGATGATATCAATCGGGAGGTTAGTAACATCTGCCGTTGTGGCACGTACTTACGTATTCGTCGAGCGATTCACCGTGCAGCAGAAATTGCAGCACAACGTTCATCTACCGTATAGGGAAGGTTAACCATGACAATAAATTCAAAACTGACCCGCAGAAAGTTTATAACAGCGAGTGCGACTGCAAGCGGCGGATTGGTTCTGGGCTTTTATATACCAGACGTTTTCGCTAATGATATAGACACAGCGAGTCAACCGTGGAAGTCGTACACTGACAAGACAGGCGCTGAAGTTAATGCTTGGTTAGTCATATCCGCTGATGACACAGTAACAATTCGGGTTGCACAATCTGAGATGGGTGAAGGCGTGTTTACTTCCATGCCAATGATTATCGCTGAAGAGCTTCATTGTGACTGGAGCAAGGTGAGAGCTGAATATGCCTCTGCAAATCGGAGCCTGCGAGAGGGAGGGGTATACAAGCGAATGACAACTGCAGGTAGCAGTGCTGTTCGGCGCTCTCGCATTTATTTACAGCAAGCAGGGGCAAGCGCGCGTGAACGATTGATCCAAGCAGCGGCAGAGCAATGGAGCGTGCCAGCCTATACCTGTACAGCTAAGGACAGTGTCGTAACACATGAGGCGACAGGACAATCGTTAAGATACGGCGAAGTCGCTGCTGCAGCGGCTAAGGTCAAGCTATCCGAAGAACCAAAAATCAAAACACCCGATCAATTTACCTTACTAGGGCAACCAGTAGCCCGGTTGGATACACCAGTCAAAGTAAATGGCAGCGCTAAATTTGGTATTGATGTTCGCCTACCGGACATGTTGTATGCCACAACCAAGTCTTCCCCTGTGGTGGGTGCCCGGGTCAAGCGTTTTGACTTTAATGCGATTAAAGATCGCCCTGGTGTTCATTCGGTCGTGGAGTTTACAGGCGAGAACGATCCCGTGGGATTAAGAAGTGGTGTAGCCGTGGTTGCTGACACCTGGTGGAGAGCAAAGATAGCCTTAGATCTCCTGCCTATCGAATGGGATTATGGTCCAAACACCCATGTGAATTCTAAGGATATCGCAGAAAAAGATATTGAGGTGTTAAATGGTAATTCCGGCATTACCCAGTATGAGAAAGGTGATGCCCCAGATGCGATAAGGTCAGCAACCAAGGCAGTGGAAGCCATTTACTCTGCACCCTACCAAGCACATGCAACTATGGAGCCATCAGGATGTACTGCACAAGTGAAATCCGACCGCGTTGACGTCTGGTTAGGCACGCAGGATCCGGAAGGTGCGCTGAGAACTTCTGCCAAACTAACGGGTGTAGCGCCAGAAAATGTGCACGTTCACAATTGTTTTCTGGGAGGTGGATTTGGTACGCGTGGATCACGCAGTGAAGTAATACAGGCAATTGAAGTTGCTAAAACATTAAGCGGACGTCCTGTCAATTTAGTTTGGACAAGAGAAGAAGATTTTAACAATGATTATTTCAATCCTAATGCCATGCTTAAGTTCCAGGCAGCGTTGGACTCGGACGGTATGCCGACCGCCTGGTTCAATCATATCACTGTCGACTCTTTCTTTGAGTGGCTAGTGCCTAAGATGCGTAAGAACGGTTTGGACTGGGGGGCAACTAATGGACTCCTAGGCCCCGATTCAAAAAATCAATTAGGGGAAAGAGGGGGAATGGCGTATCAGATCCCTAACATGCGGGTAGAGTACACCATGCGCAACACCCACATCCCAGTGGGATTCTGGCGTGCTCCTGGGCACAACCATAATATCTTCATGAGGGAGTCATTTATTGACGAGCTGGCACACACTAGTGGCAAGGATCCAGTCGACTATCGGCGTGCGCTACTCAAGCAAGCTCCAGATTGGTTAAATGTTCTTGAGAAGGTGGTTGATAAAGCGAACTGGGGTAAAACATTACCTCGGGGAACTGCCCAAGGATTTGCTATAACCGAGGGTTTTGGCACCATCGCTGCTCAGGTTGCTCAAGTAACAGTGAGCAAGAATGGAGAGATAAAAATAGATAAGATAGTTAACGCGCTTGACTGCGGTCATGTTATTAACCCACTGACTATAGAGATGCAGATGGAGAGTGCGCTTGTATACGGGTTGAGTGCTGCGTTGTACGGTGAAATTACCCTAGAAAATGGACGCGTTCAGCAAGATAATTATGACGATTATCCGGTCATGCGGATTAACGATATGCCCGAAGTCGAAACACATTTTGCTCTGAGTGGTGGCAAAAAATGGGGTGGGATTGGTGAGGCTGGTTTGCCGGTAGGTTTAGCCGCTGTGGCCAATGCGATATTCGTAGCAACTGGTAAGCGCATTCGCTCTATACCTTTTACGCATTACGATCTCAGCTGGAGTTAATTAAACTCATTCGTTATAAGCCTTTCTGGGCTGCTTCTATGTCGCAAACGTAGGTTTCAAATGGGACATTAGGCACCCTATAATACGTTCCGTTAACGGTCACTGGCTCCGTCAGATACACTGGGTCCTCAATGGTCATTGAAAATGTGACGCCTAGGCCATCTTCGTCTAGAGTATAACGTTCTGTAACATGTTTTTGTTCACTTGATTCCACACTTGTGGCAAGTCCCCATTTCACACCGGCTGGAAAGCCGACGGTATCCACCAACAGGTTGCCATCGTTATCAAAATAGCCGATAGAATGCCCCATTAGGCTTGGTTTAAGATCTTCGGGATGTTTTTCCTGATTTAAATAGATTGTCCGAATTGCGGCGTATTGTTGTTGAGT
This sequence comes from Gammaproteobacteria bacterium, assembly GCA_965226155.1. Taxonomy (GTDB): domain Bacteria; phylum Pseudomonadota; class Gammaproteobacteria; order Eutrophobiales; family Eutrophobiaceae. The sequence continues at coordinate 825,162 of OZ245331.1, read as the reverse complement.
GATTACGATTCGGTCATCAAGGAGCGTCCATAAAAAATTGTAGTTCTTGATAGGGAAAAATGGCATTCCTCTTTCCTGACATACGTATGAGGGATTATCAAGAGGATCAAAACCAGCAGCTTGTTCTTCCCCCAGTTTAGTTAACGGCCAATCACTAGGCGGAACGTAATACGATCCTGTTAAATAATTTTTTGGGCCGCGCATCCAAGTACCAGATAAATCTTTTGATGGGGTTACTGGTGGCAGGTTAGCTAATCTTTCAGTTATTTTTTTTGGTGGAGGCGGTCTTAATCGACTTGCTACATAAAATGTCTCGCCATCTTCGCGTGTGATGTTATCTAGTAATAGGAGTTTCTTTTCAGAATTGCGATCAGGGTTGCCGACAAGAGTGACTATATCGCCAAGTTTAAAGGAATCCCTCTCCCAGCCTTGTTTTCTTAATGCTGTAGGTGTACCTGCTTCAATAACCCAGGTATCCGTTTTATTGTCTTCATTCTTAATATCTAATTCAATATAGGTATGTGGATTTCGCCATCGGTAATAGGTAATTTTTCCTTCTAAGGTTTTGGTTACGTCATACAGAAAATTAGGGCGACCATGGTGTGAAAACACGGGCGTCATGTTGAGTAAGCATAGACACGCGGAGAGTAAGAGTAATGTGGATTTCATATGCATAGTCTAGCACAAAGTAACTATAAGTTAGGCGAGTCAGTACTAGGGCGAATTGGATGGAGGAGATAAATGTATACTGGCATTCGCTGGGTCACAGTCGTAGGGTTCAAATGGCACTTCAGGCACTTTGTTATATTTTCCGGTGACGGTTACTGGTTTAGTTAGATTGATAGGGTCTTCAAGCGTAATTGAAAAATCCATGCTAAGACTACCCTCTGTTAGAGTATACCGTTCTATGATATGTTTTTGATCGCTCGAATCCACACCTGGGGCAAGGCCCCATTTCACGTTGTCAGAAAATCCAATGGTATCGACCAACAAGCCACCATCATTTTCAAAGTGTGCGATGGAATGGCCCATCACACTCGGCTCAAGGTCATCGGGATGCTCATCTATATTTAAATAGAACGTCCGCATTAATGTAGATTGTTGCGCTATCATATCAATCCGGTTTTCATTGCGTGTCCATAGTTGAAGGTAGGGGTATGTATTAAATAACGGTACACCCCTTTCAATACAACTGTGCGCAGGATTTTCAACATCGTCATACTGAGCAATGATTGTTTCCCCCAGTATAGTCAACGGCCAGTCACTAGGGGGCATACTATAACTACCTGTTACGGCATTTATGGTGCCAGGTTTGGGTCCCCATGTGCCGGAAAAATCTTGTGAAGGAGTCACTTTCGGTTTTTTGGCAGGTGGCTTTTTTTCACCTTCAGGTGTAGGACGACTATGGTTTTCAACACTAAACATTTTTCCATCTTCGCGTACCAGGGTCGCTATTAATAAAAAGTTTTTTTCTGGATTCCGATCCGGATTACCAGTGATTACGACATCGTCACCTACTTTAACGGTATCTTTACTCCAGCCTTGTCTTCTCAAGGCTGTGGGTGTACCACCTTCAATCAGCCAGGTTTCCACTTCATTATTTTTATTCGTAGTTTGTATTTCCAAATAAACATGAGGGTTCCTCCACCTGTTTTTAGTTATCTTTCCGACTAAAGTAGTGGTGGTGTCAAACACAAAATTGGCGCGCGAATGGTGCGATAAGACCGGTGTCGTACTGATTATGTATACACACGTGGTGACAATAATTAATTTAAATTTCATGAGTAAATTCTAGCATAAATAGGCTAAAAAAATATATCTAAGTTTTTTGCGAATTCATTATCTTTATTTAGTTATAATTTACTATTCGGGGACAATACATATGTCATCATGAGCCTAACCTAACAACATTGTTAGTAATCACGATATGGCATCGGGTTGGTGACACCACGATCATTTAATGAGTTGTTGCTATTAGGTTCTAGTAATATACTTGTAAAGAAAAAATCGCTGGAGATTGTGCATATGAAATGGGTTTTGTTGCCTGTTAATATTTTCCGTCAAATCATTATTACAGTAATACTGAGTGCTAGTTTTTTCTCTCCCGTACAGGCGGATGTTACGTATACTGGTCAAGTGTTTGATCTCAATGGTCGTCCTCTAGCACAAGCGATGGTGACGGTAACACGCCTAGCGGCTAAACCCGGCATCGCGGCGATCTCTGTTTTTACCGATGACACGGGTGAATTTCGTTTCCCCCAACCGTTTGTCGATGCCAGTGTAGAGGAATTAAAACTATCTACTTCGGCATTGGGCTATGCGCAGGTGAATAAATCTCATGAAGTCAGTAAACGTTGGCGGGACCGCGCGGTTGATGCCACCATTATTATGGAGAAGCAGGCGAATCAGGCATCCACTGTCCCTGCATCAGCTTGGTTACACACCATTGAAGAATCAGATGAGCGAGCACAATTGCTTATTAACTGTGTCAATTGCCATCAGTTTCCGTCGCCAGAGGTTAGAGCATATGCCAGAGCCATCGATGATGTGGCAATTGGGGCTCCACAAGCAGTTAAAGAACAAAGTTGGGCGGCTATTGCCAAATATATGCGTCTCCTGCAGGTAGACAACCGAAAGATAGGCAGTGAAATATATAAGCATCCTGAAAATGTGAACCGTATCTATACGACGGGTCAATCCTCAGTCAATACTAAGCTTTTGACTAAACACATGAAAGGTCGATACGATGTTATGAAGGGTTACCAATACGGTGCACCCTTAGCAGTGACAGAGGATACCTTGATACGTGAATATACAATCGATAAGCCCAACAATGTTAGGGAAGCTTTGCTCGCTGGAAATCCAAAGAAACTCTGGGTTGCAGATGTTTACTCGAATAGCATGATCGAAGTGGATGTCGAGACGGGTGAGCAAATCGTCCATGCCTTTCCTTCAGATGTTTACGTGGGACCAAAGTCGATATTTCGTGATGAAGATGATGGCATTTGGATCACACCCCAATCTCAATTTAATGGCATTATCGCTCGTCTGGATCCAAATACCAAAGAGTGGAAAGATTGGGTAGTACGAATTGATCCTCGTGGCCGATCGAACATTTATGATTTAGCGTTTGGATCGAATCATGAACTGATGACAGACAAACGCGGACGGATTTGGTTTTGTGATGTCCAGAACACAGCCCTTGGTCATTTCGATCTGACGACAGGGGAATTAGATACGATTAACGTGCCCGACGTCCCTGGCCGCTCAGAAATTAATGGGCGCGCCGCCGGTCTGGTGATGACATCCGATCAAAAATATGTCTGGTATACCCTAAATGGTATTGGCGTGTTCGGTGCCATTAATGTTGAAACGATAGAGTTTGATACGCCGGTGAAATTACCAATATACGATTCTGGTGCACGGCGACCTACAATCAGCGATCAAGATATTCTTTACGTCCCTCTCTCTGGATCTGGCCAACTGGTTGAGTACGATACGAAAACGAGACAACTGATTGGGATTTATGATCTTCCTGACATTGCCAGTCATCCTTTCGCGACGACCTGGGACAATGTGCGCCAGGTGGTATGGGTGGCTACCTCTAACGCTGATGCCATTTATCGATTTGATCCGAAAGATAAGTCATTCGGTATCATTCCTCTGCCCAGAGAAGGTGCCTTTCTCAGAATGATATCGGTTGATCAGGACACCGGTGCCTTAGTATCAAGCTATGGCAATATTGCTGAAGCGGTTAAGGGCCCACGGATGGCGCTGATCGTAGATCCGGGTGATAATTATCAAGCGCTTAAGCAACAATCCCAAGTCTCAATAAATAAGGAGTAATGAGGCGATGATCAAAACCACATTATTGCTATTCTTTACCACTGTCTGCATGAATACGGTTGTGCAAGCAGCCTCGCCTAAACTGGATGGTGCGGCACTAGTACAAGAGCGGTATTGCTATGGCTGTCATAATCTGACTGAGACCTTGATCGGGCCTTCGTATCAATCTATTGCCACATTGCACAGGGCACGTAATGACATTATGGTGGAAATCTTGGCGAATAAAATCATCGTGGGTGGTGCAGGCAACTGGGGCGTGGTGCCGATGGTGCCGAATGAACATGTCAGCATGGAAGAAGCACGAATAATTGCTGATTGGATCTTGAATCTAGACTCGTAAGACATAGGAATCATAATGCATAAACATCGAACGGTTTTTTCTGTTGCAATAATTACATCACTATTATTGTTAGCAGTGAGTTGTTCTACAACACAAATTTCAAATAGTGAGGGTGTGTACTCTAGCGATCAAGCGAGGTCTGGGGCAGAGCTTTATGCGAGAGAGTGTGCATTCTGTCATGGGGGTACACTACGTGGAAGCGAAGCGGGTTCCGCGCTGATAGGCGAGGCATTTTGGACACACTGGGCTGGACAACCACTTGCAGATTTGTTTGAGGTGACGAAAAACACCATGCCGGTCAGTAACCCAAACGGACTGACATCACGACAGTACACAGAGATACTAGCATTCATACTGCGCCAAAATGGCTTACCGGTTGGCAGGGAATCATTGTCTATAGAGCAAGAAGGCCTTGCCAATATCTTGCTGGAGCGTCCTGATACACTTGCAGCAATAGAACCTGGAATAGAAAACCTGCCAACTTCAAGGTCGATAGACGCAGAATGGTTGAGTTATCACGGCGATGCTGCTGGTACTCGATATTCACCACTCACCTTAATTAATAAAGATAATGTTGGTGATTTACAAGTTGAATGGCGCTGGTATGGCACTAACTATGGTTCCAGTCCTGAATTTAACTACGAGGCAACACCGCTTATGGTAGATGGGGTGTTATATACCACGGCTGGCAAAACTCGTTCAGTGGTGGCAATTGATGCGATATCGGGTGAAACATTATGGATGTACAGAATGGATCCCAAAGAGCGTCTAGCTATCTCAGCTCGCATCAATTCAGGTCGAGGTCTAGCTGTTTGGCAATACGAAGATGAAACCCGTTTGTTATTTGTTACGCCGGGTTATCAGTTAGTTGCATTAGATCCAATCACTGGTGATGTAATTGATGGGTTTGGTCAGGATGGCGTAGTTGACTTGCGATCCCGTTTTGATCCTCGATTCGATATTTTCGGTATGAGTATCGGCCTTACATCGCCGCCCATTGTAATCGATGATGTTGTGGTTATAGGTGCTGCTTTCCTGCCCGGTGGTACACCCGTTAGTCGTAAAAATCCAGCAGGTAATATTAGAGGTTTTGACGTTCGTACAGGGGAGCAACGATGGAGTTTTCGTACTGTGCCGCAGCCAGGAGAATTTGGCATTGAAACTTGGGAGAATAATAGCTGGAGCTATACTGGTAATGCGGGATCATGGGCATCTTTATCAGCAGATATAGAGCGAGGGTTAGTATACATCCCTGTTGAAGAAGCAACAGGCGATTTTTATGGTGGACATCGGCCTGGTGATAATCTGTTTTCACAAAGTCTGGTTTGTCTTGATGCCAAGACTGGCGAACGGCTCTGGCATTTCCAAATGGTTCATCATGGTATTTGGGATTACGATCCAGCAGCAGCACCGGTGTTGATGGACTTAAAAGTCGATGGTGAATCCATCCCCGCAATTATTCAGGCAACTAAACAAGGTTTTCTATATTCTTTCAACCGGGTTACTGGCAAACCTATTTGGCCAATAGAAGAGCGACCAGTTCCAGCTTCTACCATCCCTGGTGAAAAAACTTCACCGACTCAACCTTTCCCAACCTGGCCTGTGCCCTTTGATCGTCAAGGTGTTAGTGAAGAGGATCTGATCGATTTTACGCCTGAAATTTATGCTGAGGCATTTCGAATCATTAGGAATGTCACAATAGGTCCATTGTACACGCCGCCATCTTTAATAGAGGATGGTGGTAATCAAGGTACACTTGTCGTACCGGGTTTTGGTGGCGGTTCTAATTGGCATGGTACTGCTTACGATCCTGAACATAGAATCCTTTTTGTTCCATCTATGACTAACCCAATGGTGGTTGGTATGTCTGCTGAACCGACTAAATCTGATATGGACTACGTAAGGACTAATAAAAATGTCATGATTGGTGGTCCATTCGGACTCCCGTTATTTAAGCCACCCTGGGGTCGAATTACTGCTTTTGATATGAATAGCGGTGAAGTTCTTTGGATGAAAGCAAATTCTGATACGCCTGAAGAAGTGCGGAACCACGAAAAGCTTAAAGGCATTAAATTGCCTCGGACTGGTCGCGCTTCCAAGAGTGGCCTGTTGGTGACGAGTACCTTGTTATTTGCTGGCGAAGGTGGAGGAATAGGACGATCAGGCCGGGGTGGGAATAATATATTATGGGCTCTTGATAAATTAACGGGTGAAGTAGTTGCGGAGATAGAGTTACCGTCAAACCAAACAGGGTTACCGATGACCTATGCTATTAACGGCAGACAGTACATTGTTGTTCCGATTAGTGGGAAAGGTCATCCGGCAGAGCTTGTAGCTTTAAGTATTCCGGAAGTTGCTCCCTGAGCGACTTTTTTCGAATGTAATTAAAGTGTATTGTTAGGCCAAATCATTGTGCGCCACATGTGTGAGCTTGGGCTATCATCAAGCCCCAGTCCTTCCTTAGGTTGGCGGAAATTACGGCCAATGATGTCAGTAAAATCCTCCACCTGAACAGTAACACTGTCGTCGAAGGCATAGAGATCATTCACTGTTATATGACGTGAAGTCATATACCATTTGTGATTGCGAGCGTATTTATAGGCTCTTTGTATGTAGGGTTCTGGTTGATATTCGGTTCCGAACATAATCCTGTAACCTTCCGGGTAATCATAGCCCACTGATTCATCCGAATAAAATCGTAGTGCTTGATGGTGCTTGATGGCCCAACTCACTTCTTCTGTTACGTAAGGCGCCACCAGTTGTGCACCCCAGTATCCATGGTCCGCCTTAATCAGGGCAGCATTAGAAAGATCGTGTAAGAGGCAGGCTGTAATCACGGTTTCATCTAATCTATTTTTGCGGGCAAGGTTAGCACTTTGCAGTACGTGTTGGGCTCTTGTTCCAAAGCGATAATTAAAGAAATCGATTAGTGTAGGAATTTTTGGCATTTTAGGTAATCGTGGGTCGTCTCCCATTAGCCCCACACCTTCTTTTGATGCACCATTAATGTATGCTTCATTGATCTTCTCAGAAAGCTCATTAGCTGCGGGCGGCTGCCCTGCATGGCATAACAAATGAGGCCGAATGACTGTTCTATTGCCCAGTTCATTAATCATGGCGTCTTCTAAGGCATCCGCTTTTTGTGACAGGGTCATCGAGGCAGTAATGCCTGCCATGCTTGTTGTTTTAGTTATAAATTGACGTCTATCCATACCGATCTCCGAATCACATTAAAAGGATTTATATTAAGTTATATGTTGATGCTACTTTAAAGACCATTATTTGGCCAAATCATTGTGCGCCACATGTGCGCAGTAGGGCTACCATCAAATCCTAGTCCTTCCTGAGGCTGTTTGAAATTACGGCCAATGATGTCAGTGAATTCCTCTACCTTTACATGGACGTTGGTATTGAAAGAATAGAGATCGTTCAATGTGATCTGGCGTGAAATCATATACCATTTATGCTTGCGGGCATATTCATAGTCTGCCTGGAGGTAGGGTTCTGGTTTGTAGTCGGTTCCCATCATGATCAGATAGCTTTTCGGATACTCGTAACCTACCGATTCATCTGCAAAAAAACGTAATGCCTGATGGTGTTTGATGGCCCAACTCACTTCTTCTGTTACGTAAGGTGCTACCAATTGCGCTCCCCAGTATCCATGGTCTGACTTAATTAGGGCGTTATTTGAAATATCATGCAAGAGACAAGCAATAATCACTGTCTCATCTAATCCATTTTTAAGGGCTAAGTTGGCACTTTGTAATAAGTGTTGGGATCGTTTTCCGAAGCGATAGTGAAAAAAATCGATTAGCGTAGGTTGCTTTGGCATTTTAGGTAATCGAGGGTCATCTCCCCTTAAAGACAGGCCCTCTTTTTTTGGGCCATCAATCCGGCCTTGTTTTAATGCAGAAGCGGCTGCAGTATTGCGCGGCTCTCCCGCATGACACAACAGGTTTGGTTCAGAAATAAATCGATCACCCAATTCATTGATCATGGCATATTCTAAGGCATCTGCTCTTTGTGATAAGCCCATCGTGGTAGTGATTGCTGCCATACTTGCGGCTTTGGTAACGAATTGACGTCTATCCATCTCAATCTCCAATAATTTGTTATGCATCATTATACCAATCTAAAAACAGATCTGTAGTTTCATTATGTTGTATTGTGGGAAATTGGGTAATATACTAAAAAGACGTGTAATTTAGAGGTAAACCACACTGTTTTTGCTTGTTGAAAAGACTTATTTCGGCGAGGATATCAACAACGACATTAACTATCTATGACATAGGTATAGGAGCATTAAATAATGGGTAAGAAGATCAAAGAATTCATCACGTATTGGGGCACGTCGCTATTAGATTGGAATGACAATCGATTGGAGTCTCGTTTTGTGGTTGAGCGTGATGAAGAGCTGTTACAGCAAGGTGCGATTTCGGGTGGTCGGAAGATGGAGAAGATTTCGATCAATGATATATTTCAAGATGGCGTGGTGACTGGTGTGGATATGGAGAACGGTTACTTTCCATTAGCGGTATACGGGAATGAAGACATCATCATCGAGATCACGAATTGTGATGAGGAGCAAGGCGGTTGGCACCGCAACATGGGTGCGGATGAATGGGTATTTCAATACAAAGGTGACAGGACCATCAAGTGTGAGACGGGGGATATCAGGATTAATGAAGGTGAGATGTCGGTGATACCGCGCGGTGTGGCCCACCAGAACGTTGGTCATGGTTCTAACATTGAGATCACCATCTATTGCAGGAATGCATTGAAGCAGTTGGCATCATCTGATCCAGAAGAAGCGCGTAAAGCGATGAAGATCAAAGATGGTAAGCCGGTTGAGGAGCCTGTGACCTTGGATTCGGCGGTCAATTAACGACGTAATTAGTTATCAAGTTGAAAAGAGAGCACAGACCGTGCGTATTCTCTTCCATAAAATAATACTAAAAAGCTGTTTTAAGGGAGCAATGTCATGAAGAAAATATCGAAAGGCACTGACAATGGCATGAGCCGACGTGCATTTTTAGGCACGGGTGCGGCAGCAGGTGCCACCTTATTGACGAAGGGCACAAATGTAGCCGCACAGGATGCTCAGTCGAGCGGTGCGGTAGAGAATCAAATTGCGCAATTGACGCCGGAACAAATCCAACGGGATGTAGGAACAGCAAGACCGCCGGTGCCTGCACGAGATGCACAACGGCCTGGTTCTGACCTCATGGTGCAGGTGCTAAAGGATTTGGGCATAGAATATGTAGCAGGTAACCCGGGTTCCAGCTTTGAAGGTCTTCAAGAATCTATTATCAATTATGGTGATAAGCCGAATACCATGCCGGAGTTCATAACAGCCATGCATGAAGAGTCATCAGTGGATATGGCGAATGGGTATGTTAGGTCGACAGGGAAACCCATGGCGGCAATATTGCACGGGACGGTGGGGATAACGCATGCAGCGATGGCCATCTATACAGCTTACCAAAAGCAAAATCCCGTGGTATTACTTGTTGGTCGCGATGAGACATTTTTTCTTCAAGGGCATACTGCCAATGACTTGGGAGCGATAGCTCGCGCGTATACCAAATGGGACGCACAACCAAAGACACTGGCCGAATCATTGACCGCAATACAGGAGGCATACAACCAAGCCATCACTCCTCCTTGTGGTCCGACACTGGTGGTAATAGATACAGAACTGCAGAAAGAAGAGGCAGGCGATTTGCAGGTGCCAACCTATGTTCCTCCGAAAATGCCAACCATCAGCAACAGCCAAGCAAAGCAGATCGCAAAAGGGTTGGTCGACGCGGATAACCCTCGCATTAATGTTGGTCATTTGCTTACACCTGAAGGTGTCAAGTATGTGGTAGAACTAGCAGAATTAGTTGGGGCATCAGTCGAAACGAGTGCTACCAAGGGTCCCATGAGTTTCCCACAGCGACATCCACAATGCGGTCCGGGTGCAGATACTAATTATGATTACATACTTGGTTTAGAGACTGCAGGGGTACAAGGATCAATAATTGGTCCTCACCGCAGAACGGTTGAGGGCCGCGATCTATGTAATATTGGGCTTGGTGGGGTCAGGGTAAATGCTCCGAGCCGAGGTGAAGCCATGCAAGGACCGGCTGGTGCGCCGGCAAGTGTTGCCGCTGTTACGGGGGGCCCAGGTCAGAGCAATGATATGATTGCGGACGCTGAAGCCAGCCTACCAGGAATCATTACAGAAGCGCGTCGTTTGTTGACCAAGTCTAGCAACAAACGTCGTACGATTCAGGTGCGCAAATCGAAACATGGTGAGGCAAACCAAGAAGCGTTTATGCAAGCGCTGAGGAAAGCGCTAGAAGGAAAGCGGTCTGGTTGGGATGGCAGTCCTGTCAGTACAGCACGGGTATACTCCGAGTTATGGCCATTAATTAAGGATGAAGATTGGTGTCTGGCGTCACCGACAATTTTTTCGGGTAGTCATCACGCAGACCTTTGGGATCATAACAAGCCTTATAGTTACCTAGGTTGGCACGGTCCGGCAGCGGGAATTGGTTTTGGTATAGGGTGTTGCACGGGCGCGGCATTAGCAGCCAGGGAACGTGGTCGATTCGTGGTTAATATTCAGTGTGATGGGGACCTTAACTTTACGCCCGGCTCGCTTTGGACAGCGGCACATCATCGTTTGCCCTTGCTGACGATCATGCACAACAATCGTGCCTGGAATCAGGAATTAATGTTCATCGCATACATGTGTGGGGTTCGTGGTCGGGGAACGGACCGTAGTCACATTGGGACCACAATAAGGGATCCGCATATTAATTACGCAAAGATGGCAGAAGCTTATGGTATCGAGAGTGAAGGCCCGATCTCCGATCCATCGCTGTTGGCAGCCGCATTTAAACGCGGTGTGGATACCGTGAAACAAGGCCGACCATATTTGATAGACGTTCTAACGCAACCAAGGTGAGTTAATCATGAGAATAATAACAATGGTAGAAATAAACTTGGTGCGGATCGCAGCTTCACTGTTCCTGGTGTTGGGATTCAGCACAGCGAGTGCACAGTCGGCACAAGAACCGGTTAGCGAAGAAGCTGAACGAGGCAAGCAACTCTATTACGATCACGCTTGTTTTAGTTGCCACGGCTATGGTGGTATGAGCCGAAATCTCACTAAAAATATTCCACTGACTGATGGTGTGAGCGGCATACTGACTAGTGAAGGCCTCTTTATTACGTATCTACGTCTCCGGGCAGAATTAAACCCGATACTCCCATCAGAACACATGCCCAATTTTGGTGAAGATGCTTTGAGTGATGTGCAGGCAAAAGATATTTATGCTTATATCCAGACGTTCGAAGACGATCGCAAAAAAGTCGAAGACATCCCCACCATGATGAAAATACTAGAAGCAGCAGACGCTTCTAGCAGCACAGCCAATTAAAAAAGCTTTTGTTGAGTGCTAGGTTTTAACTGGTAGTAATTGTGGTGCGCGCATCGACCACATTGCTGCTGCTGCAATGAAGAAGGGAATTGATAAAACACCAAATAAGAATGCTTGCCCCAACCCGAGACTAATTAACAGACCACCAACAAATGGGCCAGCAATAGCGCCTATTCTCCCCAGACCAATTGCCCAGCCTATGCCTGTTGCGCGAATTTCCGTAGGGTAAAGGCGGACTGCAGTGGAGTACAAGCCCATAAATGCGCCTAGGGCAAAAAACCTAAAGTTGCTGCCACTGACATAAGAATATATACATTGGCACTTAACATGAGATTTGGAAATGAATAAAAAAATTGAGCATGGGAATTCTGAACTACTGCGTTATCGATTAGACAAGCCTGTCGGTGGATCGGGTGTTGCCTCAGTGGATGTGATTGTGGTTAATATTGAATTATCTACCGGGGCTAAGGGGATGGGGTTCAGTTATGTTCTTGGTGGTTCTGGCGAAGTTACATTAGCTGCATCTAGAGATCTCATTGAAAGATTTGTTAAAGATCAACCGTTGGAACATCCAGAAAAAATGGTTAGCCGAATTCGAGAATCGTTTAACCGGTTAGGGAGAGGGCCGCTATATATTGCCATGGCAGCAATCGATGTCGCATTTTGGGATGTTTACGCTAGTGACTTAGGTGTCTCTGTTGGATTAGCCATGGGTGGCCAAGCGAGGACAATACCGGTCTACGGTAGCGGTGGTTTTAATGCAAAGCAATCTGTGGATGAAGTTGTTTCGGTAACATCAGATTACTTGGAACTGGGAGTTACTGCGATTAAGCCGCGGGTTTCCGGTCGCCCAGAAGACGAGAAAATAATTCTGGCAGTTAGTGATCTTGTTGATGAGAAAGCTTACGTGATGATTGACGCGAATGAAAAATGTACTATCGAAAAAGCAAAATGGTTGTGTGGTATAGCCCAAGATGCGGGTGTATTGTTTGTTGAAGAACCACTTGGTGCTTATGATCTAAATGGCTATCGTTTATTAAAAGAAAATTATTCAAATTTAGTAGCGACTGGTGAACATCTACAAGGAATATTCGAGGCTCAAATATTTATTGAAGATGAAAATTGCGCTGTTTTTCAACCTGATTTAGCAATGATGGGTGGCTTGACTGAATGCTTTCGTGTCGCAAAATTAGCAGAAACCATGGGTGTTAATATTGCACCTCATTTTCTCCCATCGGTTTTTATTCACTTAGCGGCTGCGGCAACCAATGTATCTTGGTTGGAAGACTTTCCTCTGTTAGAGCCGTTATTTGGAAATCCTCAATGCTTCCAGTCAGATGGTACGCTTTCTCTACTCGAAACAGCAGGGCTCGGATTCGATTTAGATGAGACAGCTCGTTCTGAATTCTTAATAAAAATATAGTAAAATTTTGTCTTGGTTTTAGTTGCTAATCGTCTTCTGGTCAACTTGACACTATCACACCTTCTCTATATAAATAATTCCAGGTTCTGGGTTGACTTACCTTATCAGAACGAATATTCTGTAATTATTGCTAGAACAACTGTATTTAGCCAAATGTTGCCTTAAAGCGTGCAATAGACGTTTTCTGGGACAAGAGTTATTCCGAAAGGTAATTGTGAGAACGAATAAAATCCACAGCATTATAAATCAAGGAGAAGATTCCAAATGAAAGATTTCAAGATGAGTATGATGACAAATTCAATAGCAATTGAACAAAAGTATCTCAGTTTATCTTCAGTAACTTCTACGGCTTATGATAGCAATATTACGAGCTGTCGTATGGCGGTCACACGATGAGATTATCGATTCTTCTATATGGTGTTTTTATAGCTATAAAAGTCACATCTTGGATTTTTCCTACATTTAGGCAACGGCTCAAAGAGAAAAATTTGGTCGCTCAGATCAAATTGCAAGATAATTCTATTGGACGCTCTTATGAACTTAAGGATGGTCACATTAGCACTTCGATGGGTATACATCCGAATCCCGATGTTTCGCTGTGGTTTAAGAATAGGCGGGTTGCTTTAAATTTACTTATTCCACCACAGGACTACGGCGATCTAACTCACGCGGCTAAGAATTTTCAGATGGGTGCGACCGGCAACGATGAGCTGGTGGTCTGGTGGACACAGACGCTGGGAATGATGCAGCGTGTCCAATGGAAGATCGGTGAGGATCTCGGTAATGGGGAGACACGTTATACTAACAATACTAACGGCGGCCCCATTAATGTCTATGTCAAAGACGGCAAGATAGTCCGCACGACTCCGCTCGAGTTCGATGATACAGATACCCCGTCTTGGACCATCAAAGCACGTGGACGCGAGTTAACTCCACCTCGTCGTGCCAATGTTGCAGTCCACTCACTATCTCAGAAGTCCATGATCTACTCCAAGGACCGTCTCATGTATCCGATGAAGCGTGTCGATTTCGACGTAAACGGCGAACGTAATCCACAGAATCGGGGGATATCTGGCTATGAGCGTATTAGCTGGGATGAAGCACTGGACATGGTCGCGGGAGAGATGAAGCGGGTAAAGAAAGAATATGGCCCAGGTGCTATTTGCTTGAATCACAGCTCGCACCATACCTGGGGAAATATCGGTTACTACATGAGCGCCCTGTATCGTTTCTTTAATTGTATTGGTTTCACTAGGGTTTTGCTCAACCCGAGTAGTTGGGAGGGTTGGTACTGGGGCGCTATTCATCATTGGGGCCACAGTTTGCGATTGGGAAGCCCTGAGCCCTTTGGTCAGGTTGAAGACTGTCTTAAGAACGCCGAGATGATTGTATTTTGGTCAAGTGATCCGGAAACAACGGGCGGTTGTTATGCTGGCTATGAAGGGCTGGTTCGACGGGTCTGGGCAAAGGAACTCGGGATCAAGATGGTACATATTGATCCGTACTGTAATCATACTGCATCATTCTTAGGTGGTAAGTGGATTGCACCTTACCCTGGTACAGATCCGGCATTGGCGCAGGCGATTTGTTATGTGTGGATAGCCGAGGATCTTTATGACAAAGACTTTGTAGAGAAACGCACTACTGGCTTTGGCGAGTGGGCGGATTATATTATGGGCCGCGAGGACGGTACAGCTAAAACACCGGAATGGGCGGCAGATGAAACTGGGGTCCCCGCTAGGGACATACGCGCGTTGGCAAGAGAGTGGGGGAAAAAGCGCACCTATCTTGGGGCGGGTGGATTCGGTGGTGCATTTGGTGGAGCGTGTCGCTCTGCCACCGGAACGCAGTGGGCTCGCATGATGGTCATAATGATGGGTATGCAAGGTATTGGTCGACCGGGTGTTAATTTCGGTAACCTGCAACAGGGTGCCCCGATTGATTATACTTTCTGGTTTCCAGGCTACGCAGAGGGCGGTATTTCTGGCGAACTGCAACATACAGCCGGGGCATTGTGCACCTACCCGCGCATGCCACACGTCATGACAATGAACCCAGTCAAGCAAACGGTTCCGCGTATCCAGTTAGCTGAGGCTGTTCTGGAGGGTAAGGCTGAGGGATATTTAACTGATCCGACTACAATGACCGGACAGTTTTTCAATTTCAAGTACCCTGCGCCAGGTCACTCTAAAATCAAGCTCCTATATAAATATGGTGGTTCGTACTTTGGGACAATGAATGACACCAACCGTTTTGTAAGGATGTACCGCTCCGAGAACCTACCCTTTGTAGTCAGCCAATCGATTTGGATGGAGGGAGAGACAAAGTTTGCGGATGTCATTCTACCGGCTTGTACTAATTACGAACGCTGGGATATTGGTGAATGGGCTGCCGCCGGCGGTTATGGCCATCAGTTTCAAAGTCAGGTCAATCATCGCGTCGTCGGACTACAAGCCAAGGCCATTGAACCGCTAGGAGAATCAAAATCTGATTATCAAATCCTCCAAGAGCTTTCAACCCGACTCGGTCTAGGAGCGATTTTCACGGAAGGTTGCACGGAACTCGATTGGGTCAAGCGTATGTTTGATGCCTCTGACGTTTCGCAAATGATCTCGTGGAAGAAATTTTGCAAAAAAGGTTACTACGTCATCCCTAATGATAAAGTGGAAGAGAGAGCGCCGACTGCTTATAGATGGTTCTACGAAGGCCGTAAAAAGGATGTGCCGGAACCGCATCCATTACCCGGGGATTACACCGAAGAATTTCTAGAGGGTTTACAAACCCAGAGTGGAAAAATCGAATTTATTCCTGAGAGTTTGAAAAAGGCTGACGATCCCGAACGACCTGCGCTGAATAGATATAAACCTAGTTGGGAAGGAACGCGTACTAAGGAACTAACGGACAAGTATCCGCTTCAGTTGCTTTCTAGTCACCCACGTTACACATTCCACACCTTGGGTGATGGTAAGGATAGCGCACTTAACGATATCAAGGCCCATCGCAGGTTAATTGATGGTTATTATTACTGGATAGCACGTATATGTTCACAAGATGCCGAGAAGCGCGGTATTAAAGAGAATGACTTGGTCAAACTATTTAACGATCGTGGAGCTGTGATATGTGCTGCCGCCGTGACCGCAATGGTAAGACCCGGCGTCATTGGTGCTTATGAATCTTCAGCAGTTTATGACCCTGTTGGAGAGCCCGGTAAGTCAGCAGATCGTGGTGGTTGTGTCAATCAGTTGTCTCCTAAGCGATCACAATCCGCTAAAGCATCCTCTAATGCAGCATTATCAGCTCTCATTGAAGTAGAGCTATGGGATCAAACAGAACCAACGGAGCTTTGGAAACAAGGAAAGGAAGCAGCATGAAAAAGTGGAACATGATCATAGATGTTGCTCGTTGCCATAATTGCAATAATTGCTTTGTCGCAGTTAAAGATGAGTACGTAGGCAATAGTTTCCCTGGTGTCGCTGCACCGCAGCCACTACACGGCCATAAGTGGGTTGATATCGAATCTAAAGAATCCGGACAGATGCCCATGGTCGAGACTAAATATCGACCGGTTATGTGTAACCATTGTGACGATGCTCCCTGTATGAAAGCGGCTAAAAATGGCGCGATTAAGAAGCGTGATGACGGTATCGTTATAATTGATCCAGAGAAATCAAAAGGGCAGAAAGAAATCGTAGATGCTTGTCCTTACGGTGCTATTTACTGGAATGAAGAGTTACAGATTCCGCAAGCATGGCCATTCGATGCGCACTTGCTTGATCAGGGTTGGGATCACACAAAATTAGAATCTGTCTGCCCAACCGATGTTTTCCGATCACTGAAAGTCACTGATGTGGAAATGCAGCGAATTGCTAAAGAAGAAAATCTAGAGACTCTTGAGCCAAAATTAGGTGCTAAGCCTAGGGTTTATTATAAGAACAACTATTTGATTGAGAAATGTTTTATCGGCGGTACGGTTATTACACGAGATGGTGATTATGAGGATTGTATCGAGGGGGCAAATGTTAAACTACTAAAAGACAATAACGAGGTTGGCTCTGCCGAGAGCGATGCTTTTGGTGAGTTTAAGATCCATAATCTTGACCCGGCACTTGGGACAATGACCTTGAAAATCGATGCAGTAGAAAAGGCATCTAAAACTTTAGACGTCGAACTCCAGGACAAAAGCGTATACGTTGGTTGTATTGAAGTCTAATCTGGTAATACTTACAGCAGTTATTATCTGTTAGTCGTTGGATAGCGCTGATTTAATACAATTTCTGCCGCTTTCCTTGGCTACATATAAGGCATTATCTGCGGCTTTAAAAACATTCTCTACAAGAGCATTCTGTTCGTCGCTTTCTGCAACTCCAATACTGATGGTTACCGATACGTGTTTGGCACCCCGTTTTTTTGCTCGTCGTCCGCGTCGCTCTTTACCTTGTTTCTGAGATTTTGGTCGATGTTCGAAATTACGTAATTCCATTTGGTGATTTTCGATTGAAATTCTTACTGAGTCTAAGAATGGCACACATTCTTTTATGGTCTTACCTGGAAATACAGCACAAAATTCTTCTCCCCCATATCGATAAGCTGTTCCACCTCCTTTAATTGTATTAATTTGCATACCTACCATTTTTAAGACATCGTCACCAATATCGTGACCATATGTATCATTAAATTTTTTAAAATGATCGACATCCATCATGGCAATAACAAAACGTCGACCTATCCCTTAAGACGATCATTCAATGCACGTCGACCTAACAGACCAGTCAATTCATCTCGAAATGCCATGTCATAGGAACTGCTCATCAGACTGGTGCTAGTAGCTGTAAACATTACCGTAGAAATTTTTGGCAGATAAAAAAATGCCAATGTTATAAAGCTAAATAACAATATGCTTATTAGAGAGGCGATCGAATTATCATTACTTTTAAATAATTTCAGTAGCCCAGCTAATAGTACTAAAACATAAGCTCCACTCGCGGAGTTTGACAGGACATAATTAGAAAAAGGTTTTATTGGAAATAATGAATTTATTATGGATCGTGAATTCAATTTGTAAGTGCAACTCAATTAGGTGGCACGAACGGCAAGTTGCGGTAGCATCCTTACCTTTCGTTCCAGCAAGAAAGAGAGGCACAGATGAGACACTACACACAGCTTACCGAGCATCAACGTTACCAGATTTACGCCCTGATGAAAGCAGGACATACACAAACGGAGATATAGCCGCCTTGATAGGCGTGCATAAATCTACTATTAGCCGTGAACTCAGACGCAACCGTGGCTTGAGAGGCTATCGACCCCGCCAAGCTCAGTTGCTCCGGCAAGCGCGTCGAGAAGCCAGCCAACAACAGCGATTCCCCACGACCTTGTGGGAGCGAGTAGAGGTCTGGCTGCGGGACGAATGGAGTCCTGAGCAAATCAGTGACTGGTTGCATAAACGAGAAGGTATCGCTCTGAGTCATGAATGGATATATCACTACATATACCAGGACAAGGCAGACGGCGGTGAGCTGTACCGGTACTTGCGTTGCCAGAAGAAACGAAAGAAGCGTTATGGTAGTTATCAACGTCGTGGGGTTCTGGTGAATCAGGGCAGCATTGATAAGCGTCCCGCCATTGTGAACAGGAAGACACGCATCGGTGACTGGGAAGTGGACACCGTCATCGGCAAAGGCCATCGACAGGCGCTGGTCACCTTGAGCGAGCGCAAGTCGATGTACACCTTGATTGCACAGGTGAAACGACGAACTGCCTCTGCCGTCAGGCAAGCTATCGTGCGATTGTTGTCTAATATGAAGGCGTCGGTTCACACGATCACCTCGGATAATGGAAAAGAATTTGCTGAGCATGAGGTTATTGCTCAACAATTGAACGCGGGGTTCTATTTTGCACATCCTTATGCCTCCTGGGAACGGGGTTTAAATGAAAATATCAATGGTCTCATTCGACAGTACTTCCCAAAGAAAATGGACTCCAGCACGATTACACAAAAGCAGTTAAACTTGGTCATGAAAAAACTCAATCACCGTCCCAGAAAAACACTTAATTCAAAAACACTACATGAAGCCTTTTTTAACATCAACGTTGCACTTCAAAGTTGAATCCGCGGATACATATTGCTCTTGTGGCAGGAAAGAAATAATTGCCAGGATAGCTAAAATTTGTATTGGAATAACAGCAATGACAAAAATGCCATATAGATTAAATAAGCCCCGTTCTGGAACTAAGAGCAATAACAATAGTGTTGCTGGCATCAGGAGACTAATGGAAGAAAAGATTATTAGGTTTCCTGGTGTGGATAATGATGTTTGTAATTGTGACTGGATGAGGATGTAGCATATCAATAACGCTAGGGAGGCAGTAAATAGTCTTGAACGATTGTAATGCGCGCAAATCATCATGGTTATGGATAGAACAACATAGGGCATTAATCCGAGTAGCTGACCATAGATCGCGTATTGGTTTACTATAAAATTACGCGATGCAATTGCGGCAATCAGTAATATGATCTGGATTAATAGTTTTCGCAGAGGTAAAAGATTCATAACACTATATTAATAGCTAGCGTAGCTAGTAAGATCGGTAGAATTACTAGAAAGTTTTTATACTCCGGAACTTTTAACGGGATAATTTTTTCCCGTCAACATTTAATGGTAGACCATCATGTGATGCGTCAAGCTCGGAAATTACCCGTGCCATTTCAGTCACGCTTTCTTCCGGTGTGTAATGTGTAGGTAAATTTTCCAACTTTATATTTTTTCGGCCAGTAATTGTCTAACCATATCTGTATCAACACCTCGTCCGCCGCCTGGTGCTATCGTAGCTACAATAATTCCCTTCTTCCTGAGTTCAGCTTGCGCGACCCACATGCCCCTATTTATGCCAACCTTGCTTATATGATAGAAATACACACCTCCGCCACCTGCTGGAGCCCTGCCCATGGAACTAGCGCCGCTGGTCATCGTGATCACTTTCTTTTGGGTACTTTTCTCAATGCTAGGTAAAAATGCATTTATCATTTTTAATGGCCCAAATACATTGATAGCCATAACTTGTTCAAAGGTTGTATAGTCGAGTCCTTCTAAGCTTTGCTTAGATAATCTTCCCATAACACCAGCATTATTAATTAATAGGTCTATATGGGTATTACTGTAAAATTAGCCGAGTTTATCGACACGCTGATAATCAGTTACATCTAGTTGTTCAATGATGAGATTATTATGTTTAGATGATAACGCCCTTAATTCTGATGCTTTATCTGGACTTCTTGCTGTAGCAATGACATTCCAGCCCTGTTGTAAGTAGTATTTAGTAAAAGCGAGTCCAATACCACGGTTCGATCCAGTAACTAATGCGGTAGGTTTAGCCGGATCGATTGAAGAAGCTTCAACGGCTTTTAATCCCATAGTTAAAATGACAAATATTAACAGCCCGCTAAATGTGGATTTGAATAATATTTTTACCAGCGACTTATTCATATATTTTACCTCGTTTCATGGGGTAGAATAGTAATATCATTGCGTTAGTTCTTGGAGTAACTCACGAAGTTTGATCTTCAGCCTTCGGTTATTGTCATATCCCATTCGCATCATCATTTTTTGCCCTGAAGAGAGGGCTTCGAGTTCCGGATCGGCATATGTGTAGTTCACCTTCGGTTGTTCGAGTTTAATTGGATCCTTAAGTTCTGGTGCTTGTGTCAGGTGGTTAATGACTTCGGCTAGACGGTCGGTGAAATTTGAATCCGGATAGCCGAGTTCATCGTAGGCTTTCTGGAACAATGGTGAAAGTCGGTTGTAGATAGCCGCTATTTTTTTAGTATCAGTGGCTTCTACTAATGAAATAATGGACGTATAACGATTATAATTATCAGGATCGATAAACTTGATTTCGTTATCATCTTCAGTGACAGTGAATTTACCTTGGACAGGTTGGGTGAATCTGTATTTATTTGGAAGCTTTTCCCTCGTCAAGCTATCGACAGACACAACGATGTTACGAATGATGGTATCGACTAGGAAAAGATTTTCAAATTGATCATCGTCAATCAATGTTGCCACTTCATCGCGAATCGGCCCATCGCTTTCATCAAGTTTGGGTAAAGGGGATGATGGTTCAGATTGAGCTTCTATTTGTTGTAATGGATCATCTTCAACCTGAGGCAGTGTCTCAGCAACTGTTGGAGCCGTTTGTTCAGGTTTTATCTGCAGAACTGACGGTAGTTCATCATCCTGGCTTAAATAGATAGCAGCAGTGATACCTGCAAACGTAATGATTACTACAATTGTGAGGACAAGTTTGTTCATATTTGATCTTATCACTACTCGTGCACTTGTACCCCTTTACGCACATCATCGATACCGCCTGAATTGGTCACATTGGTATAACCTAAGTTTTCCAGTGTTTCTTTAGCAACACCTGCCCGGCGACCACTACCGCAATAGAGAAAAACGGCTGCGTTTTTATCTGTTACCAATTGCATAATACTGTCTCCAATTTCAGTGTGCGGGATATTGGCATGTCCTGGGATTGAAGACGCCTCGTGTTCAGCCACTAACCTCACATCGATCCAAACCTCTTGGGCTGATCTAGGCATAAGGGATGAACAGGCGTAGAGGCCACAAAAAGCAAGTACGAGGATAAATCTTGCAAAAATCGATAACATTGTTACCTCCGTTTTGATTGTTCATGACTCACCAGATTGTACACCTTCATAGTTAACTTTTATTGATTTATACAGGATCTATTTGTGAAATATTCTTGTTACAGAGGTAAAATCTAGATCTGCTTCAAGGAGGTTTCATGCGGATTATTATAATTTTATTAAGCGTTGTGATAACGGGGTGTGATTTCGGCAAGTCACCTCCGGTTGAAAGCACAAATAACAAGGTGGCTTCAAGTGATCCTATTACAGCCAAAGTACCAATTATTCCGGCTATCCCGGGTGAACGGTCATCGGTACTTGTGGATGCCGTTTGGCTGAAGAATAATCTCGATAATCCAGATATTCGTGTCCTTGAACTAGGACAGTCCCGCGAAGACTTTGGACGATCGCATATCCCCACCGCACAATATCTTGACTGGTTGACAGATATTACCGACCCCGAATTACCTGAACGCTATATGATTCTCTCTCAGCAAGCGATGGAGGCATTAATGAGTAGGGTAGGTATCAGCCAAGATTCCACCGTGATCATTTATGACACGCTCACTAACCGCTTATCTGCACGAATGTTCTGGACCCTGCGATACTATGGTCATCAAGATATTCGAATCCTTGACGGTGGAATGCAGGCTTGGAAGCTCGCAGGTTTTGATTTAGTTAGTGATATAACTGAGGTAGCTAAAAGTGAATATAAGATTGATCAAATAAACGAAGAGTACCTCGCAGATAAGGATTATATTCAGTCACGCTTAAAAAATGATCAATTTAGCCTAGTGGATGGTCGACCAGAAGATCAATATACCGGCAAAATTTCTGGCAAAGTCTTTCATTCCGGGACCGAACATCAACGGAAAGGACACATTATAGGTGCGCACAATGTGCCCTGGAGTCTGAATTTTAATGAGGACGGAACCTTTAAATCTGTACAGGACCTGAGGTTCTTGTATGAGACACATGGGGTTACTCAGGATAAATCGATTGTTACATATTGTAATGAAGGATTACATGCATCTCCGCCTTGGTTTGTTTTGACAGAGCTTTTGGGTTACCAAAACGTTCGTTTGTATGATGCATCTATGGCTGAATGGGGGAATACGCAAGATACACCTATAGTGCAAGGTAAGTTGTGTATGTAGAGCAGGGCTGTAATATTGGTTCTGAATATTTTGAAAACCATGTAAAGCTGCTAGACATCAATCAAAAATTGCAATTAATTCGCCCACTTTCTTTCGCGCATCTGCATTACAGCCAATCATCCTTCGAACTTCAAATTTTTCAATCCTTGCATTAGCTTCTTTATACAATTTTCGGATTTGCTCCGTGTCATGGTTAGAAATAACTACCTGTACATTCCGGCCAGCTAATTCCCGTGCAGTTTCTGCTAGTTTGACCTGATCATCCTAGCTGAATCCATTAGTATGATAGTCAGTAAATCTGGCAGTCTCGGTCAATGGTGTATAGGGTGGGTCACAGTAGATAACATCACCTTGCTTCGCTAGATGCATGGATTCATGAAAATTTAGGTTTAGAAATTCTGCCTTGTGTGACATTGCTAGAAAATGCAACATTTCCTTATCAGGAAAGTAAGGTCTGATGTACCTTCCAAATGGTGAATTGAATACACCACGGCTGTTGTAACGAATCAGTCCATTGTAGCAATGCCGGTTTAGATATAAAAACAAGGCCGATTTTCTACGGATTTTTATTTTGTTGAATTCTTCTCGGTATTGGTAATACTTTTCAGAAGTATTGTTCTGCAAACTAAATAAGCGCCTGCAATAATTGATAAATTTCACACCTTCTGATGACAATTGTTTGTACAGTTGAATTAAATTAGGATTTGTATCTGCGAGGATGTATCTAGAATAGTTTGTGTTTAAAAAAACGGCAGCAGAACCAGTAAAAGGTTCAATTAAACATTGACCGTGACATAACGATTTGCGGATATGAGTTATGAGGCGATATTTTCCTCCCGGCCATTTCAGGAATGGTTTTGTTTTGGGTTTTGTAATTACTGTTCTTCCGGTGTGAGTGCTTGGATACTCAATGCGTGAATCTCTGAAGGCATGAGATCGTCTACTGCTTGATAGATCATACGATGTCGTTCCAGAATCGATCGATTAGAAAATTTGTCCGATATGACTTTCACAGCAAAATGCCCACCACCTGCCGCTGCGCCTGCATGTCCAATATGCAGATGAGATTCATCTATAATCTCTATCAGCTCTGTACCGAGGTCGCGGTTGATACGTTCGCGAATTGCTTGAACACGCTCCATAGTAAGTTAAGGCATAGTTTTTTTGAACGGTTTGACTGTGACTTTGCGATATATTTTGGCATCGATGTAAG
This sequence comes from Gammaproteobacteria bacterium, assembly GCA_965226155.1. GTDB lineage: Bacteria > Pseudomonadota > Gammaproteobacteria > Eutrophobiales > Eutrophobiaceae. The sequence continues at coordinate 801,106 of OZ245331.1, read as the reverse complement.
GATCCTGAGATGCCCATTCTTGTGCTTCATCCAAAGAGGCGAACTCAGCGATAATTAGACTCCCTGTATATCCAGAAGGTCCTGGGTCATTACTGTCTATCTTTGGATGAGGTCCAGCGATAACGAGTCTACCTTGATCTTTCAATACCTGAAGCCTCGCAAGATGTTCTGGTCTTACGGCCATCCGTTTTGTCAGACTATCTTCAACGTCTTCGCTGATGATTGCATATAACATGTCAGCTTCCTGATTTTTTCTTTTCTGGTTCTGTTATATATTTTGCCAAAAAGACTGCTTGTCCTATGGCAAATATGAGGGTCATACCTAGGATGCCAAACAGTTTAAAGTTTACCCAAATGTTTTCGGCAAAATTGAAGGCTACATAAAGATTGACCGCTCCTGAAAATACGAAGAATCCTATCCACGACCGATTCAAGGTGTACCAGACGTTATCCGGGACAGTTATCGCATTGTCCATCATCCTCTGTATCATCGGTTTCTTGCCAATGAATTCACTTACCAAAAAGACAACGGCAAACAACCAATTGACTGCTGTCGGTTTCCACATGAAGAAACGTTTGTCCTGCAAAATCAATGTCAAGCCACCAAGCACGAGGATTAATACAAGCGTGATAAGGTGCATTTTTTCAAAGCGTCGATAGATCAACCAATATACTGATACCTGCATTATGACGGCGATGATAGCAACCGAAGTGGCGATATACATCCGTTGTGTCAGGTCGTCTGGGATATAATAGGCGATAAAGAACGCAACTACTGGGAAAAAATCGATTAAAAATTTCATACTTTCATGATTTTAATGGATGTAATGAGAATTTAATAATTCAAAAGTGGAAGAAATGGCACAATTTTTCAAAATTCATCCTGATAATCCACAACAGAGGTTGATTACACAGTCTATCGCTATCATACGTCAAGGTGGCGTTATAGCCTATCCTACCGATTCTTGTTACGCACTGGGTTGTCTAATTGGCATAAAATCAGCTCAGGATCGAATGTTGCAGATACGTGGACTGAATCCTGGGCATCCTTTAACTATTATATGTCGTGATTTATCAGAGATAAGTTCGATTGCCAAGGTAGAAAATACAGCTTTCAGACTGATAAAAAGACTCACTCCAGGCCCATATACTTTTCTGTTGAAAGCATCACGTGATATACCAAAACGTCTGCAACACTCAAAGCGCAAGACCATCGGCTTGCGTGTCCCTGATAACCAGATTTGTCAGGCTTTGCTGGAAGCCCTGGCAGAACCACTACTCAGCACTAGCATGGTGTTACCGGGACAAGATATACCCGAGACTGATCCATTGGAAATCAACGATAAAATCGGGCCGGAAATCGACCTGATCCTCGATGGCGGGTCAATTGGTTCGGAAGTGACGACCATAATCGATATGTCACAAGATTCTCCTGAAATAATTCGTGCCGGAAAGGGTGATGTCAGCTTTACAATTAATTAGCCTGTAAAATGTGTGAGTAGTGGTGATACGGCAGTTTCTAATGTTAATTTAGATTTCTGGACAATGCTGTATAATCTGACGTTTAATCTACAGAGGTAGAATTTTGGCAATTACTGGAAATCGGCGTGTCCTGTCTGGGATGCGACCGTCGGGTCTGTTACATCTCGGCCATTATAACGGTGTCCTTAAAAACTGGCTAAAACTTCAAAACGAATACGAGTGTTATTTTTTCGTTGCGGATTGGCACGCTTTGACAACGGAATATGAAACTCCTCAATCTATTTCCAGCTCAGTATGGGACATGGTCGTTGATTGGTTAGCCGTTGGGGTCAACCCTGGGTCAGCAAGGATTTTTATCCAATCCAAGGTTCCGGAACATGCGGAATTACATCTAATGCTGTCTATGTTCACCCCATTGAGTTGGTTGGAGCGAGTGCCATCCTACAAAGACCAGCAGGAAAAGCTAGCGAATAAAGACCTAACCACCTACGGACTTTTGGGGTATCCGTTACTGCAGACTGCCGACATTATCATGTATAAGGCCAACCATGTCCCCGTTGGAGAAGACCAAGTTGCTCACGTTGAACTGTCTCGTGAAATCGCACGTCGTTTTAATTATTTATACGGACGAGAGATCGGATTTCAAGAAAAAGCAGAAGCTGCTACAAAGAAAATGGGGAAAAAGAACAGCCGTCTTTATCATGAGCTCCGTCAGAATTATCAAGAAAGAGGAGAAGAGTTGGCACTGGAAAAAGCCAGGGCGATGATCGAAGCCCAAAAGAATATCAGTATTGGGGACCGTGACCGGTTGGTAGGTTACCTCGAAGGTGGCGGTAAAATTATCTTCCCAGAACCGCAGGAAATGTTGACGCACGATTCTAAATTCCCAGGTCTCGATGGCCAAAAGATGTCGAAATCCTATGGCAACACGATAGGCCTCAGGGAAAATCCTACTACCGTCGAAGAGAAGATAAAAACCATGCCTACCGACCCTGCCCGTATCAGACGCAAAGATCCGGGCGATCCAGATAAGTGCCCAGTATGGGGGTTTCACCAAGTATATTCGGCTGATGATGTAAAGGAATGGGTACAGAAAGGATGTCGAAGTGCAGGGATTGGTTGCCTGGAGTGTAAGCAGCCGTTAATTGATTCGATTCTCAAGGAGCAGGAGCCGATTCGTAAACGTGCAGAGGAATACCAGGAGGACCCTGAAATAGTGCGTGGCATTATCAGTGAAGGCTGTGAAGCTGCTCGAGACATCGCTAAGCAGACCATGGAGGAAGTCCGTTCTGTAATTGGTCTGGTATATAAATAAGTCAAACTGTTACTAGCACAGGTGTAACCGAACCCAAAAAAGATTTCTAATAATAGCGTAAGAGTCTACACTATCACTACATGAGCACAGAAGAGATAGTACCTTCCTCAACCGAGCAGTCTGAAATGCCCTTTGCCATCGTGCAGGGTTCCCCCTACTCAAAATTTCCGCATGATTTATATATTCCACCTGATGCCCTAGAGGTTTTTTTGGAGGCTTTTGAGGGGCCGCTGGACCTTTTATTGTATCTGATAAAACGGCAAAATCTGGATATTCTGAATATTCCAATTGCCGAAATAACCGCCCAATATATGCACTATATCGAGCTTATGGATGTACTGCGTCTGGAGCTGGTAGGTGAATACCTCGTTATGGCCGCAATGCTGGCGGAAATAAAATCCCGCATGTTGTTGCCGAAGTCTCTGGACGAGGAGGATGAGGATGACCCGCGAGCAGAACTGATTCGAAGATTACAAGAATATGAACGATATAAACAGGCGGCAGAAGATATTAATGATCTACCTAGGTTAGAAAGGGATCTCTTTGCCACAATAATCGATTTTCCTGATAGGAAGACCCTACAAAAACCGCCAGAAGTCACTATCGAAGATATCCTACGGGCCTTTGCAGATGTTCTAGCACGCGCCGAGATGTATACCCATCACATGATTCACCGTGAAGCATTATCAACACGGGAGCGAATGACGATGGTCCTTGATGCGGTAAAAGCAGATGAATTTATTGATTTTCGCGAACTGTTTACTGTGGAAGAAGGCAAGGCTGGTGTCATCGTCTCGTTTTTGGCTATCCTTGAGTTACTTAAGGAATCGTTGATTGATATGGTTCAAAGTGAAATTAACGGGCCGATACACATAAAGGCGGCATCATGAACCAGGAAAAACTGAAAAACATAATCGAGGCGGCGTTAATGACCTCCGACATACCACGAACGATAAATCAGATCCTGGCACTGTTTGCAGAAGATACCGAGCAACCCGACAAAGAAGCTGTCCGTGCGGTGCTAAATCAATTACAGGAAGATTACGCTAACAGAGGTATTGAGCTCAAAGAAATCGCAAGCGGATATCGGTTCCAGGTTCGCCCGGATTATTCCCTCTGGATTAACAGGTTGTTTGATGAGAGGCCGCCACGGTATTCACGTGCATTGTTAGAGACACTGGCGCTTATTGCCTACCGTCAACCTATTACACGCAGCGAGATTGAAGAAATACGTGGGGTGAGTGTCAATTCATCAATTATTAAAACACTACAGGAACGTGAATGGATACGCGTAGTTGGGCATCGAGATGTACCTGGTCGGCCAGAATTGCTAGCGACGACTCTGGAATTCCTCGATTATTTTAACCTGAAGAAAGTGTCAGAACTGCCACCGTTATCGAAAATAAAGGACTTCAATCAGATCAACCCCGACCTTTTCGAAGGTCTGGAACTTCCTGTAGTCCAGGAAGAAACTGATATTAAACCTAGTACAGTACAAGATCAGCAAGAGGAAAACGGGTCTCGTACTGAGGATAATGTAATACCCATTTCCGGCTAGGTAACCCGCCATTCGCAGTCCGTAGGGTATCGTTGTTTCATGAATAAAGTTGCGACCGATCGTATTCACAAGGTGCTTGCCTCTGCAGGGCTCGGATCCCGGCGCCAAATTGAAACATGGATAAAGGCAGGTAAGGTAAAAGTTAATGGCAAACTGGCAGTGATTGGAGATCGCATAAGTACTCGTGACAAGGTCAGTGTCAATGGCAAAAAGGTCTTCCTCAACAAGATTCTACCGACAGCTACACGTATTCTTGCCTACTATAAACCTGCTGGTGAAGTGTGCACCAGATCTGATCCTCAGGGGAGGAAGTTAGTATTTGCATCCTTGCCTCGATTAAACAAGGGCCGTTGGGTCAATATCGGACGACTGGATATTAATACCACGGGTTTATTGTTGTTCACTAATAACGGAGACCTCGCAAACCAGTTCATGCATCCCTCATATCAATTTGAGCGAGAATACGCTGTCCGTGTATTAGGTAAGGTTGGGAAAAAGCAGATTGAAGTATTAAAAAAAGGTGTGGATCTGGAAGATGGCCTAGCGACTTTTTCATCTATCACTGATGGTGGTGGTGAAGGTATCAATCATTGGTATCACGTGGTAATCCAAGAGGGACGCAACCGTGAGGTACGGCGTTTGTGGGAGTCCCAAGGGTTCAAAATTAGTCGCTTGATCCGTATTCGGTATGGAACGTACAGCCTACCGAGAAAAATGCGACCTGGGCAGAACTGGGAACTCAGCGAAAAAGAAATCAATAAATTGATCAATCAGATAAAAGTAAATAGTTAAAATAGAATTTTATTTTAATCATCTCCTATTGCTAATGTTAAATACCTCAAAATTGCTTCGTTTATATCACCGGCTATTCGAGGCGTATGGTCCTCAGTATTGGTGGCCGGCTGAGTCACCTTTAGAGGTCGTTGTCGGTGCTGTCCTAACCCAGAATACCACTTGGTCCAATGTCGAGCGAGCAATAGCCAATCTAAAAGCAGCAAAACTAATACACCTGCCGGCCATGCATGATCAAAAGCTGGAAGTTATAGCAAAACTGATTCACACGTCCGGCTATTATAATGTCAAGGCAAAGCGCCTGAAGAATGTCTGCGCTTGGTTGGTCGATCGCGGAGGGTTAGAGAACCTGGAAAAACTGCCTACCTCGGAGATCAGACATGAGCTGTTGGATGTTAATGGTGTAGGCCCAGAGACCGCCGACGATATCCTCTTATATGCATTAGGTAGGCCGGTGTTTGTTGTTGACAATTATACACGGCGACTATTGAGCAAGTTGGATTGGTTAGATGAAAACCTAGACTATGAGACACTGCGGGCAGCCTTCGAAAACAACCTTGTTCCAAAGCCGGCTATGTATAATGAGTACCATGCATTAATCGTCCGCCACGCCAAACAGAAATGCACTATGAAACCGGATTGCCTACATTGTCAGGTCGAGTATCAGCTCTGATGGACTGATTTTTAACCTTTTTTACTGTACACTTTCACCTGTCTACTGAATTCCGATAAGCTTTGTCCCCTTTTTCAAGCAATATATAAAAAACTGATGACACAACGACGGCCATTGGTAGCAGCTAACTGGAAAATGAATGGCACACTGGCGTCTGTTCGGTCCCTGATTAGCGGAATTAAAAGCGGGTTAGCAAAGGAAAATGGGGCCGAGAATACAGAGTACGTGATTTGCGTGCCCTATGTGTATCTACAGGAGGTTCAGAGTCTACTGCAGGATACGGATATTGTTATTGGGACACAGAATGCATCTGAGCATGAGCGCGGCGCTTATACCGGTGAAATATCAGTAGAGATGTTACAGGATTATGGTTGCCAATATGTGATTGTCGGTCATTCGGAACGTCGGAACATATATAATGAATCGGATAAGATTGTTGCTGATAAGTTTGTAAGGGTGAGTGAGTCTAACATTGTTCCGATCTTATGCGTGGGAGAACAATTACAAGAAAGGGAAACAGGTTCTACTGAAGAAGTTATAGCTCGGCAGTTGAACAAAGTGATCAATAAAGCAGGAGTAGCATCATTTGCCAATGCCGTGATTGCTTATGAACCGGTGTGGGCAATCGGAACCGGCAGGACCTCCACACCCGATCAAGCGGAGGAGGTGCATGCCTTTATTCGATTGCAGCTGGCGCGACATGATGACAGCATTGCTGATAAAATTCGGATCATCTATGGTGGCAGCGTAAAGGCGGATAACGCGAAGGATTTATTTTTAAAGGTGGATATCGATGGAGGACTGATAGGTGGCGCCTCGCTGTTGGCACACGATTTCCTTACTATCTGCCATTCAACAAGGTAACTAAGGACTATGGATTCATTACAGACAATATTACTTGTATTACAGGTGTTGGTTTCGATCAGCCTAATTTGTTTAATCCTTATCCAACACGGCAAAGGTGCCGATGCAGGAGCCGCGTTTGGTAGCGGTGCATCAAATACGGTATTCGGCTCACAAGGTTCTAGCAATTTTTTGAGTCGATCGACGGCCGTGCTTGCACTGATCTTTCTGGTAAACAGCTTGTCGCTGGCTTATATCTCTAACAAACGAATCAACACTGTCACCAGTATTATGGATCAAGTGGTCCCAGATGTTCAGCAGACCCAACAACAGGAATCACCACCATTAGGTGATATACCATCAGAACCTGACTCTGAGATTCCGGCGATACCGGAATAAAGTTTATTCGTGGTATGTGGTTGTTTAAACCGCGGATTCAACTTTGAAGTGCAACGTTGATATTAAAAAAGACTTCATGTGGTGTTTTTGAATTAAGTGTTTTTCTGGGACGGTGATTGAGTTTTTTCACGACCAAGTTTAACTGCTTTTGTGTAATCGTGCTGAAGTCCATTTTCTTTGGGAAGTACTGTCGAATGAGACCATTGATATTTTCATTTAAACCCCGTTCCCAGGAGGCATAAGGATGTGCAAAATAGAACCCCGCGTTCAATTGTTGAGCAATAACCTCATGCTCAGCAAATTCTTTTCCATTATCCGAGGTGATCGTGTGAACCGACGCCTTCATATTAGACAACAATCGCACGATAGCTTGCCTGACGGCAGAGGCAGTTCGTCGTTTCACCTGTGCAATCAAGGTGTACATCGACTTGCGCTCGCTCAAGGTGACCAGCGCCTGTCGATGGCCTTTGCCGATGACGGTGTCCACTTCCCAGTCACCGATGCGTGTCTTCCTGTTCACAATGGCGGGACGCTTATCAATGCTGATCTGATTCACCAGAACCCCACGACGTTGATAACTACCATAACGCTTCTTTCGTTTCTTCTGGCAACGCAAGTACCGGTACAGCTCACCGCCGTCTGCCTTGTCCTGGTATATGTAGTGATATATCCATTCATGACTCAGAGCGATACCTTCTCGTTTATGCAACCAGTCACTGATTTGCTCAGGACTTCATTCGTCCCGCAGCCAGACCTCTACTCGCTCCCACAAGGTCGTGGGGAGTCGCTGTTGTTGGCTGGCTTCTCGACGCGCTTGCCGGAGCAACTGAGCTTGGCGGGGTCGATAGCCTCTCAAGCCACGGTTGCGTCTGAGTTCACGGCTAATAGTAGATTTATGCACGCCTATCAAGGCGGCTATGTCCGTTTGTGTATGTCCTGCTTTCATCAGGGCGTAAATCTGGTAACGTTGATGCTCGGTAAGCTGTGTGTAGTGTCTCATCTGTGCCTCTCTTTCTTGCTGGAACGAAAGGTAAGGATGCTACCGCAGCTTGCCGTTCGTGCCACCTAATTGAGTTGCACTTACAAATTGAATTCACGAACCTTAGATATAAATATTTCGTAACTTACTACTTTCAAGCCGATGTGGTGGAATTGGTAGACACGCTGTCTTGAGGGGGCAGTGCTGAAAAGCGTGACGGTTCGACTCCGTCCATCGGCACCAATCATTTATCCACTAAAATCCACCTTTGTCCTAAATAACATGTCTAATCAATAGATTATACTCATCTATAGTCCATAGCTGTCCACAGTCGTCCACCTGCAGATCCAAAATTTTCAGGAGTAGTTTGGGCGTATATGCTTTGCGACACTAAGATCAAAGCGATGTTGAGAATTAGTTTCATCATTCCTTGTCCAGTATTAACTATGGATAGGGCTAATGACCCAAAGTTTAGCCGAGATTAGTAATTATTACGAATGTCCGCTTTGTGTCAAAAGCGGACATTATAATGCTCATGTCCTTAGTTTAATTGAGGCCTTCACTAAATCCTGACCTAGTTTCATAACAGAGTTTTGTAAATTTTCATCTTTAAGCGTTCCCTGATCATTGAAAGCTTCATGCGCTTTACTAATAGCTATTTGGTCGGGCAAAACGATAACACCTATATTCCCTAAAATTGAACGTACGGTCACAAGGCCTCGCAATCCTCCTAATCCACCGGGAGAAGCAGACATTAATGTCGCAACCTTCCCTTTAAAAGCTACAAGAGAAGGTTCATCATTGGCTTCCGGTCTAGAAACCCAGTCAATTGTATTTTTTAACACACCACTGATCGAACTATTGTATTCTGGGGATGAAATCAGAAAGCCGTCTGACTCGATCATCTTCTTTTTAAGCTTTATAGCGTTTTCAGGAAGACCATTTGCTTGCTCTAAATCCCCATCATAAATAGACATAGGATATTCTTTTAAATCTATAAAGGTTACTTCTGCTCCTGCCGCTTGAGCTCCTGAGGCAGCTACTTTTACCAATTTTTTATTGTATGAGTCCTTTCGCAAACTACCTGCAAAAGCCAAAATATTTATTTTTGTCATAATTATCCTTCTATAAATAATCTACTAATGTCTGCTTTGTGCCATAAGCGGACATTCAACTGAGCATGGATTAGTCTAAAGACCCTAACCGTTTACGCAGTTCTACAAAGCGGGGTTCTTCCAAGATAGGGTCGTTCAAAATATTGGACTTTATTTCTTGTAAAGACATTGCCCCTTCGTTCGGGTTTTGTGCTAGGATATCGTAAGCTTTTTCAACTTCACCAATGGCCAAATACGATAACGCCCTATCGCCTGGTCTAACGTATCGACCACTAGCAACCTTTTCCTCAAGCTGATTAACTAACCTCACCGCATCATCCTTGAGCCCTAGTCTTGAGTAACTGTATGCTATTCGCGCTATTGAAAACGGCAGAGTGCCTTCCCCTCCTGGGGACTGTTCTACAAGACGTAGCTCCTTTAATGCCTCAGTGTCGTTTCCTAAAATGGTTTCCACCATGCCAAGATTTCGATGGTAACCAACATAAGATGGTGAGATTTTAATGCCTTGGCGATAGATATCAGCAGCGCCGCTCAGATCACCTTTATTCTTTAACACCCCGCCGAGAAGATCATAAGTGTTAACAGCAAAGGGCGCCAACTCCAGGACACGTTGTGCTAATCGAATAGCCTCATCACGCTCTCCGATTACCGGAAGGAAACGGGCATACTCATCTAAGATTTCCACATCATTTGGACTTAACTGGAGTGCACGTTCAAAGGCTTGCTTGGTCTCTGTTCCACGCCGGTTACTGTAATGTATGAATGCCTGTGCCATGTGGGCGTATCCAAGGTTCGGATCCAGTGTCAATGCTTTTTCGATATGTTCAAGGGTCACCCTTTCCATTTGATCTAAAGTTAACCCATTAAGTTGATAACCTACATTTTTGGAAAGCCCATAAGCGCTTGCCTTGTAAGCATGGGCTAGGGCAAAGTCCGGATCGATTGCAATTGCCTGGTCTAGGTATTGATAAAATTCGGGCGGGATAAGTGGGTTAAGGTATTGAAATGTTGTCTTTGCCTTTAGGTAGAGTGCATAGGCCTCAAGTGAGTGGGTCGGCACCTTCCTAATTCTTTCCTGTTCAGCGGAAGATACTTCTGCTTCCAGGGCTAGGCCAATGTGCTCGACTATCTCTGCCTGTACCGCAAAGATGTCAGATAGGTCACGGTCATACACGCTCGACCACAGCGGGTCATTGCCGGAGGTATCGAAGAGTTGTACGTTAATGTTAATTTGATTGTCTGCATAACGAACACTGCCTTTCATGATGGTTTCCACATTGAGTTCAGAGGCAATCTCAGCAATGGTCTTAACTGTACCTTCATAACGTAATACCGAGGTACGAGAAATCGCACTCATGTCATGTATCTTAGCAAGGTGATCTAATATCTCTTTATGAATACCTATTGCAAAGTAGTCATCATCGGGATTGGGACTCAGGTTTTCGAAAGGCAATACCGCAACGGAGTTGTGTAGTACGGTATTATTTATTTCTTTTTCTTCATCTGCAAGCGAAGAGGTAACTGCAACTGAAAACTGAAAAACTAACCACGTTACGATGGAACAAGTCACTCCAACTTTGATGATGCTACGACCCGGTAGTCTAGAATCGAATAAATTCATAAATACGTCTCCCAATATTTCTTTCTTAAAAAATCTCATTAAAATTGTACCGTGAATTCAATTTGTAAGTGCAACTCAATTAGGTGGCACGAACGGCAAGCTGCGGTAGCATCCTTACCTTTCGTTTCAGCAAGAAAGAGAGGCACAGATGAGACACTACACACAGCTTACCGAGCATCAACGTTACCAGATTTACGCCCTGATGAAAGCAGGACATACACAAACGGAGATAGCCGCCTTGATAGGCGTGCATAAATCTACTATTAGCCGTGAACTCAGACGCAACCGTGGCTTGAGAGGCTATCGACCCCGCCAAGCTCAGTTGCTCCGGCAAGCGCGTCGAGAAGCCAGCCAACAACAGCGACTCCCCACGACCTTGTGGGAGCGAGTAGAGGTCTGGCTGCGGGACGAATGGAGTCCTGAGCAAATCAGTGACTGGTTGCTTAAACGAGAAGGTATCGCTCTGAGTCATGAATGGATATATCACCACATATACCAGGACAAGGCAGACGGCGGTGAGCTGTACCGGTACTTGCGTTGCCAGAAGAAACGAAAGAAGCGTTATGGTAGTTATCAACGTCGTGGGGTTCTGGTGAATCAGGGCAGCATTGATAAGCGTCCCGCCATTGTGAACAGGAAGACACACATCGGTGCCTGGGAAGTGGACACCGTCATCGGCAAAGGCCATCGACAGGCGCTGGTCACCTTGAGCGAGCGCAAGTCGATGTACACCTTGATTTGCACAGGTGAAACGACGAACTGCCTCTGCCGTCAGGCAAGCTATCGTGCGATTGTTGTCTAATATGAAGGCGTCGGTTCACACGATCACCTCGGATAATGGAAAAGAATTTGCTGAGCATGAGGTTATTGCTCAACAATTGAACGCGGGGTTCTATTTTGCACATCCTTATGCCTCCTGGGAACGGGGTTTAAATGAAAATATCAATGGTCTCATTCGACAGTACTTCCCAAAGAAAATGGACTCCAGCACGATTACACAAAAGCAGTTAAACTTGGTCATGAAAAAACTCAATCACCGTCCCAGAAAAACACTTAATTCAAAAACACCACATGAAGTCTTTTTTAACATCAACGTTGCACTTCAAAGTTGAATCCGCGTGCCTTGTTAATAAATTTAGTAAACACAAGTAAAAAAAGAACCTTACGGTCCCTTTTATATATTAACTACTTAACTTTGAGATACGCTAAAACGCTCCAAAGTCATATCTAAACTGCACTCCACGAGAAATGAGTTGATTATCAAGCATTAGCTTTCCCCCTTCCACTTACTCGAGATGAATTAGTAATTAAATTTTGTTTAGTATAGCAAATGGATTTAACTTTAATTTGTTGTTCGAATTAATTTCAGGGAATAAATGTAGGAATAAATCTTACATACTTATACTTGTAATTGCAAAAATTGTGTTACTGTATTTACTCATTGCAGTAATTTCAGAACCCTACGGCCTATCACTCCCCAAAGGATTAGCTGTGGGGTTCTATGATTGTGCTCATTACATCTTTACCAAACGGTTCTCGATAGATTCAACAAAAGCTTTATATGTTTCACTTCTTCAAAACCAATAAAAATTTTCAAAAATAGTTAAACTTATTGGAATACCCGGCATGGCTTAATTCTACCTCAATTCAGGGAGATAATAATGGGGATCTCAATGACTTTAGCTAATAGGGCGTATGTCCGCTTTGGGTCGATAGCGGACGTTGGTCAAACTGACTCGTAACTATTTATCTAATGTTTGCTTTGTGCCAAAAGCAGACATTATCCGAAAATTTTATATAACTTTGATATTGTAGTTTTATGGCATCAACTATCCTCACACGATTAATATTTACGTTAACAATATTGAAAATTGCTGTCATGTCAATGGTAATAGCGATCTTGACCATGGACATGGTTAGTGCGCAGGCAGCACGCCAAGAAGGAGCCGTTCATCAACCTGACTTGATGCAGTGTGAAGAAAAGGGTGAGGCAACGACAGTCATTTATGACAGGGGATATTTCCAACGCTATGATGTAACAACAGCAGAAGATATGCTTCGCCGTATTCCCGGTGTCATGGCGATCCTTGAGAACACGGAAGATAATCAACAGGATCGTGGCCTAGGATCAAGTGGCGAGCAGATACTGATTAATGGTAAACGCATTGCCGGTAAGACCAATCAGATATCCACATCCTTACAGCGTATTCAGGCCAACTCTGTGCACTGTATACAACTTATTCGGGGCACCTCGTCTGATGCGAACGTGCAAAGCGAAGGGATTCTTGTCAACTTGATTATTAGCGACGAAGGGTTGGAGAGCGGGAAAACATCGTGGCAGCTGACCAGCAAGTTTAACGACAAGGGCTCGTTTGATGTTGAGGGACTTGTCTCACACGGTGGTCAATGGAATGACATGGGTTATTTAATTAGCTTCGAAAGGAATGTTTGGTCGCGTCCCCAATTGAAGCGATTTCGTTGGACCAACCGATCACGCGAGGAATTTTATAATTTTCCCGACGGAAGTATACAGCAGATCCGGTCGTCAGAGCATGACCGTGATTATAATCAACACATTATCACGGCCAATCTGGATTATGAGTTTGATAATGGCGACACCATACTGATCAATGGCCTCTACCAGCAATTAGACATCGATACAATTGAGAATACTCAGTTTACGGCGTTTAATGCTGATGGCACATTGAATCGAAGTGGTATTGATCGAAAAGAATCTTTACCGGAACAGGTATTATGGGAGATAGGCACTGAATATAGAAAAAGGTTAGCTGAGGGTGATCTCAACCTGACATTTGTTTATAGCGAAAATAATCTACCGATTATCGATGTCCGTAACGAGACCCTTGGCAATGTCACTAAAGAAATCAATCGAAGTAAAGATGATAAAATATCCACTGAAGGGATTATCCGTGGCAGTTATAGCTGGCCAATTACTTCATCCATGGCATTGGAAGTCGGCGCTGAGGGATCGCGTAATATAGTCGATCAGACATTCAACGCGTTTTTCGACCTGGACAACAATGGATTCGTGGAGCCTCTACCGACATTAAATACTGAGGTCGAAGAATTACGAGAAGAGTTATTTGTTATTCATAACTGGATGATTAACGACCGATTGGCGCTTGAAAGCTCCATTGTTGCAGAAGCATCGAATGTATCGAATAACTTTCCAACTGCACCTGATCAGGATTATTTCTTTATCAAACCTAGAGCAGACCTGCGTTATGATTTAACCCCTTTAGATCAGATACAGCTAAAAATAGAACGAACCGTTGAGCAGTTGAATCTTAATTTTTTCATACCGAAATTTGATGCGACTGATACTGAAATCGACGCGGGGAACCTCGGGCTGACACCGCAAACTGCGTGGGAATTTGAGGCACGCTATGAACGACGACTCGCAAATGATAATGGCACCATCGATATACGTGGATTCTATTATGCTATTCAGGATTTTACCGATAAGAGAATTATCGGTTTTGACAACAATGATCCGATCAATGGGGCACCTATCTCGGCATCAGGCAGTATTGGTGACGCGTATCATTACGGTGTTGAGTTCAAGGCTAGCACAAGATTATCTCTCATCAATCTGCCTGAGGTTGTAGTGGATGTGAGTTATTTGCGCCAGGAATCAAATGTAACCGATCCGTTTACCGGGGCTGACCGAAGCTTCAAGAGACCCTGGCAATTTGACTTTAGTTTTCGTCATGATGTGACTGACTGGGGTATGTCCTATGGTATGACGATTGAGAAAATGGGCGGTAATGCAGTAAGCAGAGACCTCAACTTTAGTTCTGGTAGGGCTTTAGATCCGGTACTTGATGTATTTATTGAAAAGGAATTATTTGCTAGTATCTCCGTTCGAATCGAAGGGAATGGTCTGTTGCCAAGTAAAGAACAGCTGGATCGGACATTATTTGCAGTAAATAATAATGCAGGGATGATTAATAGGACGGTACTGCGAACGGAGAACTATAATGAAACGCGTGACAGACGTTTTCTCATCAGTTTTCGTGGTACGTTCTAATCTGGTCAGGACATTCAATAATAAGTAAGATTTAGTCTATAATTACTAAACAGTTAATATCGCTTTGAGGTATAGATATTATTAACAAATGAGAGGGTAACCATCATGACGCATTTAATTAAAGGCATAAGCTTATTAACAATAATTTTTATTATTTTTGGACCTCTTAAGGCAGATGAGGATATTGCTTTAGACAAAATCCCGGATGCAGCAATTCAAGCTGTTAGAACTGAAATCCCTGGAATAAACATTACTGAAGCATCGGTCGAGACTGAAAATGAAATGATTGTCTATGAACTGGAAGGTTTCGTAAATGGCAAGGAATATGAAGTAGAAGTGACTGCAGATGGGCATATCCTTGAAGTTGAAGAGGACGAAGACGAAGTATAGTAATAATCAACAGTAATATTGTATGTCCGTAATCGACCCAAAGCAGACATTAGCCAAATTCATGTTTATACCACATATATATGGTGTCATTTCCTCTCTACACTGGAGTAAAATCGGTAAAATACACCAGCATTAGACGTGTGTTTTAAACATGGAGCACTTATTTCAATACCTTGCAGATGTAGTATTACTTATACACACTATGTTTGTTGTCTTTGTTGTAGTTGCATTGCTTTTGATTATAGTGGGTGGGTATCGCAAGTGGTTATGGGTTCGTAACTGTTGGTTTAGAACTGCACATCTTGCCTGTATCGCAATAGTGGTTGCTCAATCTTGGGTTGGTTTATTATGTCCTCTCACCACTCTCGAAATATGGCTTCGGGACCAAGCCGGAAGTGTGAAATATGATAGAAGTTTTATCCAGTACTGGCTGGAACGTTTTCTGTACTATGATGCACCTGAGTGGGTTTTTGTGGTGGCCTACACGACTTTTGGCTTGCTTGTAATCATCGCCTGGGTACGCTTTCCTCCGCAAAAAATATCGGGCACTGTTCGGCTGGACAGCTAATAAAAAAATGAGATATGCCTACATTAAACGTAGGCTGGACCTAAAAACTGTTGCGTAGTTAGTGCGATTATTAATTTTGGCACAAATCTTGAGGAGGCTTTATGTTAAAAAATTATTCGATTTATCACCGCTTTACTGGAAACACACTGGTTTACGTTATTATTTGACTGGTCGTATTAGTCATTGCCTTCCTTGTGATTGATAACTACATACTGACTGATAAACCCGAAGTAATCGCAGAAAAGACATTACAACCTGCAGTTGAAGTAATAGAAAAAACGAGTGAAACGGTTGCAGAAGCGACTAAAGCTGTACTGCAGAACTCCGTTGCGGTGTTGCCTTTTGAAAACCTGAGCCCTAATCCGGATGATGCCTACTTAGCCATAGGGATCCATCAAGAGACATTAGATTACCTCGCTAAAATTCAGAACATTAACCTAATATCTCGTCCTTCGGTATTTCGTTATGAGGGTACAGTTAAGACCATTGCTGAGATTGCCTCTGAACTCAATGTGGAAACCATCTTGAAGGGTAGTGTTCATTATGCATACAATCGAATTACCATTGATGTATGGCTATTCGATGACTCCGGCAATAATCAATTGTGGTCCGAGGAGTATGAGCGGGACCCGTCTGACATCTTTGCTATACAAGCGGAGATTATTGAGCATATAGCTCTGGCACTTAGTGTAGATATGTCTGCGGCAGAACAAGAACGCATTGAGAAGGTACCGACCCACTCCGTTGAAGCTTATGCGCTCTATCTGAAGGCAAGGGCATTAACTTCAAATATTCGCCCGGGTGCGCCACTAGAGTTTTTCCAATATCTTGACCAGGCAATTGCACTGGATCCAAACTTTGCACCGGCCCATGCTGTCAAGGCAAGTGGATATGGAGTTACCAGAAAAGTCGGCCGTCAACTTAATGGGTTAACAGTAGATGAAGTAGAAAGGGTGGCTCTTAAACATGCCGAGATCGCGTTGGCACTGGATCCGAACATGAGTTTTGCCTATTTGGCACTAGGATTCATTCATCAAAGTCATTGGCGTACAACAGAGGGTAGGCTAGCCTTTGAACGTGCGATTCAGTTGAGTCCGAATGATGTGGAAATTCTGGATGAATATGCCATTTTTCTTTCGACGATAGGAGCACATGATGAAGCCATCCAAGTATTGCAACGTGTTCTTATGTTGTCACCATATGATGTTAACCGGCATATTCTTTTGGGTGGGATGTTAACGTATGTAGGTAACCCAATTGCCGCCGCTGATAGTTTTCGTAAAGCTATTGAAATTATGCCATCTCGAGCTACTTCTCACGCATGGCTAGGATTTATTGGGATTAGTTTAGGAAACGAAACTGAGGCACAAAAGGAAATACGACTTGCAGAGCAGTTACTAGCTGACAACATCACGACTAGAGATATGGCGCAACTGTCATACGCGTATTCAAGACTCGGTCTTCAGGAAGAAGCAATTAGGTTAGTTAAGCAGCTTGAAATAAGGGTTGCCGATGGTCAGTTCATGAGGAAAGCTGATAGAGTATTATCATATTTAGTCTTGGGAGAAATTGAAAAGGCTTATGATTTACTCTCTCAAAATCTAAATGAAGGGTCTCAATCAATACAATATATAAAGTTCAACATTATGAACGATCCTGTTTTAGAAGAATCCCGGTTTGTAGAGTTGCGTAATAAGATATTGTCTTCAGACTGACCCTTGTTACACGAATATCCGCTTTTTTCACAAAGCAGAGATTAATACTGATGTCGTAAAATGTTCTTGTTAATTATTGCCCTGGCGAATGCCAATTGTTGTAAACGTAAGTGCTATTAACCACAAAATTGGCCCAATTGATCCCGGGAAAAGAGGCAAATGACCTGGTATCAAAATCAAAGTTATAAAACCTATGTCTGCAATACTGATGGGGACAAAATTAAGCCAATAACCTAATTTGCTATTTTTCCAGTTAAGCGTTACCGCAACCACAATGCTGAATATGGCAAAAAACAATAAATAAAATGCGAGTTGACTAACATGGCCTTGTATTATTCCGAACTCAAGTGTTTGACCAAACATGTACAAATTCTTTGCTGCAACTAGATGTAAAAGTCCCCAAAAAATATAAAACACAGCACCAAACCTTGCTAAGATCAAGGCTTCTCCCCCCTAGTTTCACATAATTGAATTAATGGTTCAAAATCTTATTTTATCTTACTAATAAACTATAGGAGGGAATATGTTAGATTTTATGAATGATAATAGATATATCTTGCTTGTCGGTCGTGTTCTATTGGTTCTTGTCTTCTTTATTGGAAGTTTTGGCGTGCTTGCTGGCATTATGCCCTATGATATGGATAGCATCATTGAATTTGCCGCCAGGGAGGGCGTATTCCTGCCTATTTAGTTTGGATGGCTATGATCCTTAAGATGATTGGTGGGACTGCTATTGTTTTTGGCTATCAGACCAGGTTTGCGGCAATCGCCCTAATCTTTTTTACACTTTGTGTAGCATTTATCTTTCATCCGATCACAAGTAGTGTTTTCCTAAAAGAAATTTCTATGGTTGGGGGTTTGTTAATTCTTGCTGCAGTAGGCCCAGGTGAACTAAGCTTGGAAAAATACAAAAAATCCTAAGCATAATGTCCGCTTTTGGCACAATGCGTACATTCGGCCTGCTTACAATTTCCATCTAAAACATAGTTATGCCTCTCAATGAATAAATTCATGGACGCATTAAAGGGTATCATTATTGCTATCCCATCTAGCTTATTAGTAGCAATAGTATTCGCATATTTATTTCGAATTCCAATACCAATGGGTGGATACATCGGACCTTTTGGGGAATTTAGTACATATGATTCTAGTATTGTAGACATATTAAAGTCTGTTTTTATTGCATTGGGTTTTTACGGTATGTTTGGTGGTTTTATTATTTTAACTGCGTGCGGTGTAATTACCGGTATATATACAGGTCATAAATATTCTGAAGCAAGTAACAAGACAAGAATGATTGTATTCTGGACCGCACTTATAAGTGCAGTACCTGTTTTTATTTTATCAATCTTAGATTATATAGTTGGCCCATGGCAGAAAGGCGTAACGACTCGCTCAAGAGTGACAACCACTTTTCCGTGGCCTCTCAGATAAGACGTTAAGTGCAAAAAAGGAATAAATATGAAGAAATTATTTTTAGTCTATTTAATAGCCTTATCAAATTTACTATGGGCTGATGAAGAGACGCTGATAGAAGACCCTACTTTAGTGTCACAATTAAATTTAATCCAAATTAATTTAGACAAAGTATCATCAACTATTATGAACTGCATGGATACAGGCAAAGAACATCCGGCTTGCATGTGCCAAAGTAGGGATATAATTATCCAATTCAATAATAGTGTTAACTTACTGATCCAAAATAACAAAGCTATAGAAAATCTTGATTTAGTCAGATTTAAATCTACTGACGGTATATGGGTAACACAAAGCCTTAATGGGTTATTAACTCAAGCTAATGCAGAAGAGCCATCATGCACTTAACAAGTAAATCAATAGGATGGAATTAGATGATGTAGCCAAACTATTTGATGAATAGCTAATTAAAAATAATGAGCCAATAATCATTTCTGATGAAGAACAACTGGTCTACGATATTATATATTGGGGTTACAGTTATGGGTAAATCAACATGGTAAAATAGTATCTATTTTCTGTGATTCTGCACTGGATGAATAAAAGATAAATGGGCCAAATTAACAATTCATAATGTCCGCTTTTGGCGCAAAGCAGACATTACGCTGGAATAAGTTGATCAGATAAATTCAAACTGATCTAATAGTGACGTAACCACAACGTTGACACTGAATCTTCTCGACATTTCCGCCTATACCAAAGCCAAATCTGGCATCGATCACGCGATAATTGTGAAATCCAAGCCAACAACTGAACTTACCAAGGAAACTCGGCAACTTGCTTTTATCTGGCATGATAATGCCACTTCATAATTTTATTTCTACAGCTTAGCACAATCCTTGTGAGTAAGCTTGGTACCAAGCAAAACTATATAATTTCTGGCATTTCCTGAAAATTTTATTCAGGCTAATGATCGTCCACTACCGATAAATTGCATCTTGCGCCCTGTCCAAGGCGATTTGTTGCTCATACTTATCTCCGACTTCAAGAAGTTTTTGCTTTGTTATCAACAAGTCACCACGCTTCTCGCCGTGATATTCGAATATGCGTGTTTCCACGATAGCATCAACAGGACAGGATTCTTCACAAAAACCACAGAAAATACATTTGGTCAGATCGATATCATAGCGGGTCGTGCGACGAGTTCCATCATCACGTTGTTCGGACTCGATGGTAATAGCAACTGCTGGACAGACTGCTTCACATAACTTACAGGCAATACATCTTTCTTCGCCATTTGGGTACCTGCGTAACGCATGTAAACCGCGGAACGGGGTGACTGTGGCGTCTTCTCTTCCGGGTATTGTACGGTAATCTTTCTTTTAAAAAGATATTTACCCGTTAACCGTAGGCCCTTAATCAGCTCCCATAATAGTAAGCTCTGAAAGTATTGTTTAATTTTTTGCATCGTATCTCGTTATTCTAAAGAGATATCACCGTTTATCGTTTTCGTAAGCTCAATATCTCCGATCTGTAAGGTCATCGTTGCTTCCAGTGTTTCATGCCCTGACATCTTGCCTGAATTAATTCCCTCATAGACGGCTTTCTCAATCTCGCGTTGAGATGCCACACCCACTTTTTTTAAGAATTTTCGTATTTCCATATTAAATACGTCTTCATTCATAATGCACCTCCCGCATTAGTAGTTCATACTTATTATTTATAGTACTTTTTGTATAAAAAGCTAATGTTTTGGAGCGCGGATTCAATTTGTAAGTGCAACTCAATTAGGTGGCACGAACGGCAAGCTGCGGTAGCATCCTTACCTTTCGTTCCAGCAAGAAAGAGAGGCCCAGATGAGACACTACACACAGCTTACCGAGCATCAACGTTACCAGATTTACGCCCTGATGAAAGCAGGACATACACAAACGGAGATAGCCGCCTTGATAGGCGTACATAAATCTACTATTGCCGTGAACTCAGACGCAACCGTGGCTTGAGAGGCTATCGACCCCGCCAAGCTCAGTTGCTCCGGCAAGCGCGTCGAGAAGCCAGCCAACAACAGCGACTCCCCACGACCTTGTGGGAGCGAGTAGAGGTCTGGCTGCGGGACGAATGGAGTCCTGAGCAAATCAGTGACTGGTTGCTTAAACGAGAAGGTATCGCTCTGAGTCATGAATGGATATATCACTACATATACCAGGACAAGGCAGACGGCGGTGAGCTGTACCGGTACTTGCGTTGCCAGAAGAAACGAAAGAAGCGTTATGGTAGTTATCAACGTCGTGGGGTTCTGGTGAATCAGGGCAGCATTGATAAGCGTCCAGCCATTGTGAACAGGAAGACACGCATCGGTGACTGGGAAGTGGACACCGTCATCGGCAAAGGCCATCGACAGGCGCTGGTCACCTTGAGCGAGCGCAAGTCGATGTACACCTTGATTGCACAGGTGAAACGACGAACTGCCTCTGCCGTCAGGCAAGCTATCGTGCGATTGTTGTCTAATATGAAGGCGTCGGTTCACACGATCACCTCGGATAATGGAAAAGAATTTGCTGAGCATGAGGTTATTGCTCAACAATTGAACGCGGGGTTCTATTTTGCACATCCTTATGCCTCCTGGGAACGGGGTTTAAATGAAAATATCAATGGTCTCATTCGACAGTACTTCCCAAAGAAAATGGACTCCAGCACGATTACACAAAAGCAGTTAAACTTGGTCATGAAAAAACTCAATCACCGTCCCAGAAAAACACTTAATTCAAAAACACTACATGAAGTCTTTTTTAACATCAACGTTGCACTTCAAAGTTGAATCTGCGACACAATTCAATGAGATTTTTTTAAGAAAGAAATAGTGGGGGATGTATTAATGACTATATTCGTTTCTAGACTGCCGGGTCGTAACATCTTCAAGATTGGGCTGGTCCGCCCCATCGTGACGTGGCTAGTTTTTCAGTTTTTAGTTGGGGTTCTCCCGACGGTTGCAGCTGAAAAAACAGGGAATAACAATGCCGTCCTGCATAATTCTGTTGCGGTATTGCCTTTCGAAAGTCGGAGCCCCAATCCCGATGAGGCCTATTTTGCCGTCGGGATCCATGAAGAGATACTCGACCATCTCGCTAAGGTCCATGACATGAGCGTGATTGACCGTGCTTCAGTATTGCGTTACACAAGCACTGATCGGTCCATAGACGAGGTAGCTTCAGAACTCAATGTGGAAACCATCATGAAGGGCAGTGTTACGTATGCGGATAATCGGATTACCCTTGCTGTACGGCTTTACGATGTTGCCACACTTAATCAGTTGTGGTCCGAGCGATATGAACGAGACTTGTCTGACATCTTTGCGATACAGGCAGAGATCGTCGATCACATAGCGCTGGCCCTGGGAGCTGCAGTCTCGACCGATGAACAGGCGCGCATCGAAAAGGTCCCAACTCATTCACTTGAAGCCTATGCGCTCTACCTGAAAACGAAGTCAGTTCCATCCATTATTGGGGATAATAAACCGCCTATCTATTATCAAATCTTAGACCAGGTGATTGCGCAGGATCCGGACTTCGCACTGGCGCATGCTTTCAAAGCGCGGGGTTATGAACTGGCAAGAAGACCCTATCGTCCCATTAATGGATTAGCCCCCGATGAGATGGCCAGAGTAGCCCTAGAACATACCGAGATGGCGTTGGCTCTGAACCCTAATCTTGGTCTGGCCCATATGGTGCTGGCGGAAATTCATTATGGTCAACTGCGTCGAGCAGAGGCAAAGCAAGCCTATGAACATGCGCTTCAACTGAGTCCGAACGATGTGACAATATTAAGCACCTATGCTCGTTTCCTTTTATTTTTTGGTGAACATGATGAGGCTATCCAATTGGGATCGCGTGTGTTGGAGTTAGCGCCATATGATGCGAACAATCACTATCTTCATGGATGGACCTTGATGTATGCGGGTAATGCCGCTGCGGCGGCTGAGCAATTCCGATTGGGCAATGCGATAGTCCCTAATTTTTACCGATATATAAATCTGAGTTTGGACGAGATCCATTTTGGACACAAGACTCTGGCACTGGAGGCGTTACGATCTGCAGATCAGTTGATGGATGAGACCATTACAACCAGAGACATAGCACGCGTGGGCTATGCTTATTCAAAACTGGGGCTTCAGGAAGATGCAAAAAGATTATTTGATCTAATTCAATCAAGTATTGCCAATGGCAAATTAATCAATACAAGTTATTTAGCGTTGGCGTATTTCACCATCGGTGATGTTGAAAAAGCTAAGTCTATGTTGAACCACGATCCGTACGATGCATACACAATATTACATTACATAAAGCCTGGCATAGTAGATGGTGTTATAAAGTAATTTATATTTAGTATATTAGACAAAAAAGTTTCACTTCGCGGCATAAAAGGTTCAATATCTAACGACCCAACAATTGGGGGAGAGGATAATGTTGGATTTTATGGACAACAATAAATATCTCATGCTCATCGCTCGTATTCTGTTGGGGCTAGTCTTTATCTATTTTATAGTTGCCCCCAATCCCAGCCACACCATTGCAACGGCTGCTACGAAAGGTATCCCTGCTTTTTTGGTTTGGGGCTTTTTGGCAGTAAAATTGTTTTGCGGCACTGCCATTATTATTGGTTTCCAAACCAGGATAGCGTCACTTGCCCTTATCTCTCTTGTTTGCTGCACGGTAATTATTTTTCATCTGCCCAATGGGCCAGCAACATTTTACGTCATGTTCTTTAAGGAGTTGTGTATGATTGGAGGCTTACTTATTCTCGCAGTTGTTGGGCCAGGTAAGCTGAGCGTGGATGGCCGTAAAAAAATTCCACAGGCTACCTAATTTAATTTTTTAAAGATCTAAATAGGGCTTGCGCTAGTCTTTATCTATGAAAGATATTTCATTAACTTTCATCGCGTGCATATTTGTACTAAACACCTCGGTGGTGATGTCCCACCATGGTCGTTTCGATTTTCGCTACTAGATCAGCATCTCCTTGGAAGGGGAGGTAGTCGACTTTCAATGGAAAAATCCACACATCTATATGGATCTCCATACAACAAATGAAAACAATGAGACTGTGGTCTGGATTATTGAAGGAGGCACACCAGCAAGATTGAAACGACAAGGTTGGAAGAGGGATTCAATTAAGGTAGGGGATCATGTCAAAATTGTGGGTAACCCAAATCGAGATCCTGAAATTAAGCATCTGTATCTAGACCATATCGTTCTTGAAAATGGAACAACATTGAGTTTATCGAGTACGATACGTCGAATAGAAACTTCTGAAATTGATACAACCACTGATCGAAAACATCCTCCACGGCGCGAGATGAATATACACGCCACAGATCCCACCGTGACGCCATCAATTGATTTTTCTGGTACCTGGTCACGCGGCCCTAAGACTTACTTGACATCTAATTTTTTTGAACCACCCATTGATTGGCCGTTAACCGAACGAGGAGAAGCGCAACTTGCCCGCTTTGATGAACATGATAATCCCGCCTACGATTGCCTAGACAGGGGATTGCCGTTTTTCTCGGTCATGCCCTACTGGCTAGCGTGGACACGTTATGAAGACCGGATTGAAATCGAGCTCTAAAATGTAACCCTCACCCGGACACTCTATTTCAACCGAGACAAACATCCTGACAACATTGAACCGAGTTTAGAGGGGCATTCCATCGCCCGCTTTGATGAGAGTGTGGTAGTCTGCTGGTGGATACAGTTGGGTTTTCCGCGACACGGTGGAGACTGGCTGCTGGTATTGATTCAAGCGAGCAAAAACGGGTGAGTGAACGTTATACCCTGAGAGAGGATGGTCTGGGGATGGATATTTCAATGACATTTAATGATCCGGTTTTTCTAACAGAACCGGTGACTGTAAATGGAACTTACCGCAAGGTGGTTGATGTGCCATTTGAACCTTATGAATGCGACCTGGAAGTAGCACGGAGAAGCTTATCTCCACAACCTAATATAAAGTGATACCCGCTGTTACCATAGACAACGATTATAGCGTACACCCCGAAGTGTAGCGAAGAGAAGGGTGAAGGGTAATATATTACTATATCTAATTCATAAATTTTTAGGAGGAATGTATGTTAGATTTTATGGACAATAATAAATATCTCATGCTCATAGCTCGTATTCTATTGGGTCTTGTATATGTGTATTTTATTTTTATGCCTGATACTAGTACACGTCAGCCTAAACCATTTGTTCCCTTTCCCTTTCAACAAGAGGTCGTCGAGAAACTTGACCCCCCCCCTCCACGTACAGCGTCGCGCCATACCATTGAATCGGGTGCTAAGAAAGGCATCCCTGCTTTTGTAGTTTATATAGGTTTGGCAATTAAATTGTTTGGTGGCGCTGCTATCATAATCGGTTTCCAAACCAGGCTCGCAGCGCTAGGCCTTATCACTTTTACTTGCGCCACTGTGACTATTTGGCATCTGCCCAATGGGCCAGCAACGTTCTACGTCGTGTTCTTTAAGGAACTATGTATGATTGGAGGATTACTTGCTCTCGCAGTTATCGGGCCAGGCGAGTTGAGCGTCGATGGGAGCAAAAAAGTCCCAAAGGTTGCCTAAAGTAATTATTCGAAATCTAATTAATAAATTGTTGGGAGGTAGTATGTTAAATTTTATGGACAATAATAAGTATCTCATGCTCATTGCACGAATTCTAATGGGCCTTGTCTATGTCTATTTTATATTTGCTTTTAATCCTAGCAACCCCATTGCAACGGCTGCAACCAAAGGTATTCCTGCTTTTTTAGTTTGGATAGCTCTTGCAGTTAAGTTATTTGGTGGCACTGCTATTATTATTGGCTTTCAAACTAGGCTCGCTGCGTTAGCCCTTATCGGTTTTACTCTCAGTACCGCGTTTATATACCATTTGCCCACTGGACCAGAAACGTTCTTTGTGATGTTCTTTAAGGAACTATGTATGGTTGGAGGTCTGCTTGTGCTTGCAGTTGCAGGACCTGGCGAGTTAAGTGTGGATGGGCGTAAAAATCTAATTAGTCAAAAATAACTAGATCTTATTAATTTTGCGCTTAAGTCATCCAGAGACGCCCGATTTAAAAAATCGGGCATTCACGGAATGATTAGTTTAATGATCCTATCTGATTTCGAAGCTCTACAAAGCGAGGTTGTTCCAGAACAGGGTCGTTCATTACATTGGACTTAACATATTGCAAAGCGACAACTCCTTTGTTCAGGCCCTGGCTTAGGATATCGTATGCCTTGTCAATCTTACCTATCGCTAAGTTCGGAAATGTCCAATTAGCGGTACTAATGTATTTACCCTTGGTAACACTGGCCTCAACCTCATTTGCCAACCTTGTTGCATCTTCCTGAAGGCCAAGTCTTGAATAAGCATATGCTGTTAGTGCGTCGGGTCCTCTTCCAGCCGCTGCTTGTAACTGCTCGGCGAGGCGTAATTCCTTAATTGCTTCAGCGTTATTGCCGGAACGATACTCCGCTAGTCCCACTAACTTATGCAGCCAGGGATGTTCTTGGTATTGTAGGCCTTGACGGAAATGATCTGCGGCGGCGATGGATTTGCCTGCAAACATTAATGGCACACCAATACGGGCATGCCAGCTGGCATCGTTTGGCGTCAACGCCTGAGCACGCTCTGCTAATGGGATGCCCTCATCATACTCTTCCATGTGTGTGAGAAAGTGGGCATAGCTACTTAATATAATATTAACATTCGGACCCAATTGCAGTGCACGCTGATAGGCTTGCTTTGCCTCTAATGTTCGTCCGTGTATGAAGTGGAGCGATGCTAGTGCCAGATGGGTGAAGCTGAGATCTGGGTCCAGTGTTAATGCCTTCTCTGTATGGACAGCGGTTATCTTTTCTACATCATCTAAACTCGGCAACCGGCTTCGATTACTAAAGGTATGGGCAATCCCATGACCACTCGCTTTGAGAGCATGGGCCAGGGCAAAGTTTGGATCGACTGCAATCGCTTGATCCAGGTATTGATAAAACTCAGAAGGCATTCCTGCTTCAAGATGTGAAACTAATACCCTCGCCTTTAGGTAGAGCTTATACGCCTCAAGTGAGCTGGTGGGTGGTTTACTGATGCGTTTTATTTCTTCGTCAGATATGTCCGCACCCAGGGTCATGGCAGTGTGCTCGACGATCTCTGCCTGTACCGCTGTGACATCAGTCAGCTCCCGATCATACGCCTCGGACCACAGCTGCTTATTTCCGGAAGCACCGAACAGCTGTACATCGATGTTGATCCGGTTATCTGCATAACGAACAGTACCTTTCATGATCGTTTCCACATTGAGTGCAGAAGCAATCTTAGAAATGGGCATGTCGCTAGGATATTTTGTACTTATAATTGCCTCACCACGAACATTGTCTTGAAGAATAACGACACCGGTATGCGCAATTACGCTCAAGTCTTTTATCTGAGCAAGTAGCAGTATTAAATCTTGATGGAACCCCGTCGTGATGAAGGCATCTTCAGGATTGGGACTCAGATTTTCGAATGGCAACACCGCAATGGAATTGTGCAGAATAGCTCTTACATTTTCAGTAACAGGTTCACTGGTTTTTTCAGATACTTTAGCTGCAGATTGTATTGCATTTTCTGCAATTACTTCGGATTTGTTTGTCAGTACGGTATTTTTAATTACAAGGAAAGCTATCACCAATACGGTTAGTCCAAAAATATAATAAACTAGCGTACTTCCAGAATAGTCGCGATTAATCAGATAATTTTTTAACATGTAGCCTCCTAAAATACAGAGAGTATTTTTGCTCTCCTAATAATCCAGAGGAGAGTCAGACTGTGATTCTTCAAAGCATGGAATTCTTAACATATCCCGATATTACCTTAATACGGGGGAATGAAGTACTGGGCACTAAATAATTCAGAATTGACGCGTTTCTTCTGCATAAATATCCCTATTGAACTAGGGTAATCTAACAATCATTTCGCTGACAGTTGGGGATAGTATCGGTATAATTTACCCCCGATAGGACAATTTTTCGTATTGTCGGATAGATAACTTTAATTATATAAATATCAGTTAGTTATAATCGGACCGTTATTACTTAACATGCTGGCAAACTATATACCTATACTCATCTTTCTCACCATCAG
Organism: Gammaproteobacteria bacterium; assembly: GCA_965226155.1. GTDB lineage: Bacteria > Pseudomonadota > Gammaproteobacteria > Eutrophobiales > Eutrophobiaceae. The sequence continues at coordinate 773,031 of OZ245331.1, read as the reverse complement.
TCTCGTTATGGGGATAGCGTTCTTTGTTATAGGCTACTTTATCGGCCCAATATTACCCGATAGCGAGAAAACCTCTCCTTATGAATGCGGATTTGAAGCATTCGAAGACGCAAGAATCAAATTCGATGTACGTTATTACTTAGTAGCCATACTGTTTATCATTTTCGATCTCGAAATTGCATTCTTCATCCCTTGGGCAGTAGCACTGAGGGAATTAGGTATGGTTGGTTTTTGGGCAATGATGATCTTTCTAGCGGTTCTTGTTATCGGTTTTATTTACGAATGGCGTAAGGGTGCACTGGAATGGCAATAGAAGAAAAAATTCATGAGCCCGGCATTGTAACTACCACAGTTGATAATCTGGTTAACTGGGCGCGTACCGGATCAATGTGGCCGATGTCATTTGGACTAGCATGTTGTGCAGTTGAAATGATGCATGCTGGTGCATCGCGTTATGACCTAGATCGATTTGGTGTCATTTTCCGGCCAAGCCCAAGGCAATCTGATGTCATGATAGTTGCTGGCACCCTGGTAAATAAAATGGCACCGGCATTGCGTAAGGTATACGATCAAATGTCAGAACCCCGATGGGTAATTTCAATGGGGTCTTGCGCAAACGGTGGTGGCTATTACCACTACTCCTATTCGGTTGTACGCGGATGTGACCGTATCGTACCTGTTGATATTTATGTCCCCGGATGCCCACCCACTGCAGAAGCCTTACTGTTTGGTATTATACAATTACAAAAGAAGATAAAACGCAGTAAGACCAATATCATATTGCGATAAGTAATTATCCTGCCATGTCCGAATCGTTGGAAAGTTTTTATAATCAACTGTGTGAGTTTATTGGTGACGAGCTACTTTCTTCGCACATTGCGTGTAATGAAATTACATTAGAATTGAAAAGTGAAAATTTACTGACAGTCTGTAAATCGCTTAAAGAGAAAGACGAATTTTATTTTGAGGAGTTGGTAGACCTTTGCGGGATTGATTACCAGTCCTACGGTAAGGCTGACTGGGAAACTACTGACAGTACCACAAAAGGTTTCAGTCGCGGTGTCAGCAAAGAGGTCTACGATGATCAGTTGAACAAGCCTAACCGGTTCGCCGTCGTCTATCATTTATTGTCATTAAAACATAACCGCCGACTCAGGTTACGTGCTTATATCAATACTGATCCACCGAGGATTGATTCCTTGGTTGATATATGGGCATCAGCAAACTGGTTTGAACGTGAGGCGTTTGATTTGTTTGGAATCATGTTTGAAGGTCATCCAGATTTGAGACGGATACTGACAGATTATGGCTTCATCGGTCATCCTTTCCGTAAGGATTTCCCATTAGAAGGTAATGTTGAAGTCCGTTATGATCCAGACAAAAAACGTGTTATTTATCAGCCTGTTACTATTGTAAATCGGGTTCTGGTGCCGAAGGTGATCAGGCATGATTCTAGGCATGAAGAGAGTGAGTAACTCGTAGATAGAATGTGATAGTTATATTTGGGCGTGTGAATTTCTTAGATTAACTGGATAGAGTCAATGCCGGAAATTAGGAACATGACATTGAATTTCGGGCCGCAGCATCCTGCGGCTCACGGTGTATTGCGGCTAGTCCTGGAAATGGATGGCGAGGTCATCGTACGGGCGGATCCGCATATAGGTTTGTTGCATAGAGCCACAGAAAAGCTGGCTGAAAGCAAACCCTATAATCAGAGCATTGGCTATATGGACCGTCTCGATTATGTGTCGATGATGTGCAACGAACATGCCTATGTCATGGCGATTGAGAAATTGCTGGGCATTACCTCTCCGATCCGGGCGCAATACATACGCGTTATGTTTGACGAAATAACCCGAATCCTAAACCATCTTATGTGGCTAGGTGCTCATGGCCTGGATATCGGGGCGATGACCATATTCCTGTACTGCTTCCGTGAACGAGAGGATCTGATCGATTGTTACGAAGCTGTATCGGGAACGCGTATGCATGCTACTTATTATCGGCCCGGTGGCGTATATCGGGACCTGCCGGATTCTATGCCTCAGTACCAGACATCACAATGGAAGGGAGCCAAGGAGGTTGAGGAAGTAAACCGTGTACGACAGGGTTCCTTGCTAGATTTTATTCAAGCGTTTACTGATAGGTTTTTTGGTTGTGTTGATGAATACGAGACCTTGCTTACTGATAATAGGATCTGGAAACAGCGTACTGTAGGTATTGGTGTCGTATCCCCGGAACGTGCGTTGCAACTCGGTTTCACTGGTCCAATGCTTCGCGGATCAGGAGTTGAGTGGGATCTACGAAAAAAACAGCCCTATGAAATCTATGATCGCTTGGACTTTGAAATTCCTATTGGAGTCAATGGTGATTGTTATGATCGCTATCTAGTTAGAATAGAGGAGATGCGGCAATCCAATCGTATCATTAGACAATGTGTCGATTGGCTTAGAAACAATCCTGGTCCAGTAATACTGGATGATCACAAATTGGTTCCGCCTAAACGTGAAGAGATGAAGGATGATATGGAATCACTGATTCACCATTTCAAACTATTTACTGAGGGTTATTGTGTCCCGGAAGGTGAATGTTATGCAGCGGTGGAACATCCAAAGGGTGAATTCGGGATATATCTAGTTTCAGATGGTGCAAATAAACCGTACCGTTTAAAGATACGCCCACCGGGTTTTGTACATCTGTCATCCATTAATGAGATGGTGAAGGGGCATATGCTTGCTGATGTAGTTGCAGTAATAGGTACACAAGATATCGTATTTGGTGAAGTCGATAGATAGGACTTAATAAAGTTATATAAGGTATAGAGGGCACAGGCATTTCATTATCTTCAGTAGCAATAAATAAGAATAAACACGAATAAATATAATGTCAGAAAACACAGAAACAATATTATCTGCTCACGTTTGTGAGAAGATTGATCATTGGGTAGCGAAATATCCTACCGATCAAAAACAGTCTGCTGTCCTAGCAGCATTACTGGAGGTGCAACATGAGAACAATGGTTATTTATCAGCTGAGCTGATGGATGGTGTTGCGCATTATCTAGGGATGCCTGCCATTGCTGTGTATGAAGTGGCGAGCTTTTATTCCATGCTTGAAACCAAACCTGTTGGACGTCAAAGCATTTCTGTTTGTACCAATATTTCATGCATGTTGTGTGGCTCTGACGAAATAGTGGAATACATTGAGAAAAAATTGGGCATTAAGACAGGTGAATCATCTGCGGATGGTCGTTTCTATCTGAAAATGGAAGAAGAATGTCTTGCAGCTTGTTGCGGTGGCCCGATGATGATGGTGGATCATGTTTATTATGAAAACTTAACCAAAGAAAAAGTGGATGAGATTCTGGATAGGCTTGATTGATGACAGAGATTAAACAAAATTTAGTGTGTTATACAACCCTCGATTTTGACGAGCCATGGACCTTTGAAAATTATATCAAGGTGGGTGGATACGATGCATTGAAAAAAATTTTCAATGAAGGTATTACCCCAGAGCAAGTTATTGAAGAAATGAAAGCCTCCGGTTTACGTGGCCGTGGCGGTGCAGGATTCCCCGCCGGATTGAAATGGAGTTTCATGCCCTCAAAATATGACGGTCCGAAATACGTAGTTTGCAATTCTGATGAAAGTGAACCCGGCACCTGTAAGGACAGGGACATTCTGCGCTTTAACCCGCACTCATTGGTAGAAGGGATGGCGATCGCTTGTTACGCAATGCGTACTGAGGTCGGGTACAACTATATTCGTGGTGAATTTATGGATGAGCCTTATATAAGGTTCGAACAAGCACTGAAGGAAGCGTACAGCAATGGTTTTCTTGGAAATAACATTCTTGGTTCTGATGTCACGATTGATATCTATGCCACACTCGGTGCGGGTGCCTACATTTGTGGAGAAGAGACGGCACTGCTAAATTCCTTGGAAGGTAAAAAAGGCCTGCCAAGATTTAAGCCACCCTTCCCTGCAAATTTCGGTTTATACGGCAAGCCAACCACGATCAATAATACCGAAACGTTTGCTTCTGCCCCTTCGATTATTCGTCACGGGGCAAAATGGTTTGCTGATCTGGGCGTTGCAAATGCGGGTGGCACCAAGTGTTTCTCAGTTAGTGGCCATGTTAACCGTCCTGGTAATTTCGAGATCCCGATGGGTACACCCTTTAAGGACCTGCTTGAATTAGCAGGCGGGATTACTACCGGTCAGAAACTCAAAGCAGTTATACCAGGTGGGTCTTCAGTCCCGGTATTACCGGGGGAATTGATGATGAACGCTAATATGGACTATGACTCCATTCAACAAGCTGGTTCCATGCTCGGTTCTGGAGCGGTTGTGATTATGGATGATACAACCTGCATGGTGAGAATGTTATGCCGCATCAGCAGATTTTATTTCTCTGAATCTTGCGGACAATGTACCCCTTGTCGTGAAGGTACTGGATGGTTGTATCGTATGTTATGTCGGATTCTGGAAGGGAAGGGCGTAGTGGAGGACATGGACAAACTCGTTGATGTGGCAAATAAGATTGAAGGGCACACCATATGTGCTCTCGGTGACGCTGCAGCTTGGCCTGTCCAGAGTTTCCTGAAACATTACCGCCATGAATTTGAATACATGATTATGAACAAAGGTCGAAGTATCGTTGACAGTTCGGAGTACAAGGCAGCATGAGTGATAACGATACAATTACAATAGAAGTAGACGGTAAAACTTTGCAGGCCCGCAAAGGTCAAATGCTTATCGAAGTTACAGATGCAAATGATATTTATGTCCCTCGATTTTGTTATCACCACAAGTTAACTATTGCTGCAAACTGTCGTATGTGTCTAGTTCAGGTCGAAAAAGCACCTAAGCCGTTACCAGCCTGTGCCACACCGGTGATGGAGGGGATGAATGTGTCAACTATTTCCGCTTACGCCCGCGAGGCGCAGAAATCAGTGATGGAATTCTTGCTTATCAATCACCCACTGGATTGCCCTATATGTGACCAGGGTGGTGAATGTGAATTACAGGATCTCGCTATGGGTTATGGATCTGATGTGTCACGTTATCAAGAAAACAAGCGTGTGGTTAAGGACAAAAACATTGGTCCTTTAGTTCAGACAGATTTGACCCGTTGTATTCATTGTACTCGTTGTGTTCGCTTCGGTGAGGAGATTGCAGGCCTTAGAGAGCTAGGTGCAACTGGCCGCGGTGAGTTTATGGAAATCGGGACTTATATTGAAAAGAGCATGGTATCGGAATTGTCAGGGAATGTGATCGACCTCTGTCCGGTTGGTGCGTTGACATCAAAGCCTTTCCGTTACTCCGCACGAACCTGGGAAATGACCCAGCATACAGGTATTGCGCCTCATGATGCGATCGGATCGAATGTCCATTTTCATGTGAAAAATGGTGAGGTCAAACGAGTGGTTCCTGCTGAAAATGAGGCAGTTAACGAGGTGTGGCTGTCCGACCGTGATAGATACAGTTATGAAGGTTTATATACAAATGATCGTTTGACTAGCCCAATGATCAAACAAGATGGGAATTGGCAAGAAACTGACTGGGAAACAGCTATTAAGTTGGTTGTTGGAAAGCTACATAATGTAATCTCAAGTAAGGGACCAAGTCAAATCGGCACACTGGTTTCTCCTGTAGCTACAACGGAAGAGATCTACCTGACACAAAAGATTATTCGTTCTCTCGGTTGCAATAATATCGATCACCGCGTTCAGCAGATAGATTTTCAGGATCAGGAAAGTGATACTATTTTTCCGTTGTTAGGGCAGTCAATTAATGATCTAGAAAATTTAAATGCTGCCTTGCTAGTTGGGGCTTATCCACGCAAACAGCAACCTCTACTGAATCATAGATTGCGTAAAGCGGCCCTAAATGGGTCTGACATTATGGTAGTTAATCAGTTGGATTACGATTTTAATTACCGGATTTCCGAACGCATAATTTCTCGTTCGAATGAAATGACAACCTGCCTTGCAGGTATACTCAAGGCATTATCTGCAGATTCCAAGATGGAGGCTGACACTGAGGATTTATTGAATAATATCCAGGTAAATGAGACACATCGCGCCATTGAAAAAAAATTGTCCTCGGCAAACAACGCAACCGTCCTACTTGGCAGTATCGTTGAATCCCACCCGCAGTTTTCCGAGATCAGGTATCTGTCACAGAAGATAGCTACTCTGTCTAACGCCAAACTTGGTTTCCTAGGTCAGGCAGCAAACACAACAGGTGCTTGGTTGGCCGGTGCAGTCCCACATCGAGGCCCAGGTAGTAAAAAAAGTGATCAACTGGGAATGGATGCTAGCTCGATGTTGAAAAATATGTTGGCGTGTTATGTTCTATTTAACATTGAACCTGAATTGGATTGCTGGAATGGAAGGCTCGCTTTAGAGGCATTAAGTACGGCAGAGACTGTCATCGCTTTCACCCCTTATCAATCAGAAATCCTAAAAGAGTCTGCTGATATACTCTTGCCTATTTCTATTTATGCTGAAAATGAGGGCAGTTATTTCAACGTAGAAGGAAGAGGACAGCGGTTTTCAGCGTGTGTACCTGGCCAAGGTGAGGCTCGTCCAGGTTGGAAAGTACTCCGTTTACTGGCGACAAAATTGGATTTACTAAAACGGAATGAAATGTCTTCAAGCGTAGAGATACTACGCCAACTGGCATTAGAATTAGGTCTATCTGAAGGTGAATTTAATTCGATTGACGAATTGTATAGCGATCTCGAGAATTATATTTCAGAAGGCATATCTGGAGATAAACAGCAATTTGGTAGACCGAATTCAATAGCTGCTCCTGCTACTTCACTTTCTCGTATCATGGATATTCCCATGTACTCTGTTGATGCTTTAGTAAGACGTGCCAGTGCCTTGCAACAAACTGGAGATGTCGCTGACGGGCTTGTCCATTTTAATACAAGCTACGCCGAAAGGTTGGGATTGAATGGCAAGGATAGCGTAAAAGTTATACAGGAGGATGTCCAACTTGAACTCGGTTATGTTATTGATGACAGAATACCTAATGATACCGTTATGATTCACAGCGGCCATCCGCAAACTGTTGCATTAGGCGGATGGTTTGCTGAGGTTACTGTGAAAAAAGTGTAAGCGATGCTGGAAAGCTTATTTCAATTGATTCAACAATACTTGCTTACACCGCTGGTACAATTGCTATTCCCTGTTTCAATTCAGAGCCATGTCTTGTTTGCCCTTGAAACCGTTGTAAAGATTGTTGCTATCCTGATCCCGTTGTTATTGGCTGTCGCCTACATTACCTACGCTGAGAGAAAAGTTATTGGTTTTATTCAGGGACGTATTGGTCCGAACCGCGTGGGATTTTTTGGGTTTCGCCTCTGGGGGCTGGGTCAGCCGATAGCAGACGCGGTGAAATTAATTTTAAAGGAAATTATTATTCCTACTGGTGCAAACAAAACATTATTTATTATTGCGCCAATTCTTTCATTCGCCCCAGCAATTGCAGCTTGGGCAGTTATCCCGTTTGATGATGTCATGGTACTGGCAGATATTAATGCAGGATTGCTTTACATACTGGCGTTAACTTCGCTGGCTGTTTATGGCGTTATCATTGCGGGTTGGGCCTCTAATTCAAAATATGCTTTCCTCGGTGCTATGCGTGCTGCAGCACAAATCGTTGCCTATGAAATTGCCATGGGTTTTGCATTAGTTTGCGTATTAATTGCTTCGGGGAGCCTGAATCTTGGAGATATTGTTCAGGCACAGAGTGGCAGTATACTGCACTGGTTTTGGATACCATTATTTCCGATCTTTTTAGTTTACTTTATCTCAGGCGTTGCCGAAACAAACCGTGCCCCGTTTGATGTTTCAGAAGGTGAATCTGAAATCGTGGCAGGGTTCCATGTTGAATATGGTGGGATTGCTTTCTCAATTTTCTTTATGGCCGAATATGCAAATATGATCCTGATATCTGTGTTGACATCGACTATGTTTTTGGGAGGTTGGTTATCGCCCTTCCAAGGAATACCAGTCTTAGGTTCGCCTAGTGTATTTTGGTTGCTATTAAAAACGTCATTGTTCCTATTCCTGTTTATATGGTTCCGTGCCACGTTTCCACGTTATCGCTACGACCAGATAATGCGGCTGGGATGGAAAGTATTTTTGCCAATTACCATAGTATGGATAGTTATCATCTCAGGTATGGTGGTTGCTGAAATCCCACCTTGGTTTGATTTATAAAATTAATTCTTTTTGAGAATAAAATACGATGCAAAAAATTAAACAATACTTTCAGAGCTTACTATTATGGGAGTTGATTAAAGGTCTGCTGTTAACGGGTAAATATCTTTTTAAAAGAAAGATTACCGTACAATACCCGGAAGAGAAGACGCCACAGTCACCCCGATTCCGCGGTTTACATGCGTTACGCAGGTACCCAAATGGCGAAGAAAGATGTATTGCCTGTAAGTTATGTGAAGCAGTCTGTCCAGCAGTTGCTATTACCATCGAGTCCGAACAACGTGATGATGGAACTCGTCGCACGACCCGCTATGATATCGATCTGACCAAATGTATTTTCTGTGGTTTTTGTGAAGAATCCTGTCCTGTTGATGCTATCGTGGAAACACGCATATTCGAATATCACGGCGAGAAGCGTGGTGACTTGTTGATGACAAAGCAAAAACTTCTTGAAGTCGGAGATAAGCATGAGCAACAAATCGCCTTGGACAGGGCGCAAGATGCAATTTATCGCTAATGTTTGAACAGTATATTTTCTATTTCTTTTCCGCGATTCTGATTTTATCTGCCAGCTTGGTCGTTACTGTTCGTAATCCAGTACACGCAGCCCTATTTCTTGTCATGGCTTTTTTCTTCAGTGCAGCGATATGGCTGTTGCTTGAGGCTGAATTTTTGGCAATCGTGTTGGTGTTAGTTTACGTCGGCGCGGTCATGGTGTTGTTTTTGTTTGTTGTCATGATGCTAGATATCAATATTGCCCCGTTGCGCGAAGGGTTTGCACGGCATCTACCCGTCGGCCTAGTTATTGCTGTCTTAATGTTAATAACCATGGGAGTAGTTTTGAACACTGTCTATCTACAAGCAGTGCATCTGGACGTTGTTACCGAACCGCCTCTGGACTATAGCAATACCAAAGAATTGGGCCAGATATTATTTACCAATTACCTTTACCCATTTGAAATTGCTGGAGCAATTCTACTGGTCGCGATAGTGGCTGCGATTAGTCTGACGATGCGTATGGTGAAGGATATGAAAACGCAGAGCCCTGATGAGCAGGTAAATGTGAAAAGGGCAGACAGGGTGCGGATTGTGAAGATGGATAGTGAAAAATGATAGTCCTGTCAGAAGTTTTGCTACTTGCTGCCATACTTTTTTGTATCAGTGTTGCGGGTATTTTTATCAACCGCAAGAATGTCATTATCTTGTTAATGTGTATTGAGCTGATGTTGTTGTCGGTTAATATGAATTTTATTGCGTTTTCTTATTTTCTCCATGATATACATGGTCAGATCTTTGTATTCTTCATACTGACGGTTGCAGCTGCTGAGTCTGCTATCGGGCTTGCAATCCTAGTCGTATTATTCAGAACCCGTAATACCATCAATGTTGCTGATCTAGATTCGATGAAGGGTTAGCAATGTTTGAAGATATGAAAACTGTCTATATCACTATTGTGTTGGCACCATTGATAGGAGCCATACTGGCCGGTATGTTTGGCCGTGTTATCGGGCGCAGCGGAGCGCACTGGGTCACGATCATTGGTGTGGGGATTTCCAGCATCCTGTCCATGTATGCATACAAATATATCGTGTATGACGATGGTCTAGTTTTCAATGAAACAATTTACACCTGGTTGACGACTACAGGTCTTACTTTAAATATTGGATTTATGGTAGATCGCCTCTCTGTCATCATGATGGCGGTCGTAACGTTTGTATCATGGATGATTCATATTTATACAATCGGCTACATGCATGACGATCCGGGTTATCAGCGGTTCTTCAGTTATATGTCACTGTTTACCTTCTCGATGCTGATGCTGGTGATGTCTAATAATTTTCTGCAGTTATTTTTCGGTTGGGAAGCAGTAGGACTGGTTTCATATTTACTCATCGGTTTCTGGTTCAAGAAGGAGACGGCAATATTTGCCAATCTCAAAGCATTCCTAGTTAATCGTGTTGGCGACTTCGGATTCCTGCTCGGTATCGCTACGATACTGATGGCTTTTCACAGTCTTGATTATAATGATGTCTTCCAGCAAGCGCCGATGCTATCTGCTGCCACGTTACAGATAATTCCTGGGACTGATTGGTCGTTAATGTCAGTGATCTGTATCTGTCTGTTTATCGGTGCAATGGGTAAATCAGCTCAGGTACCTTTGCACGTATGGTTGCCTGATTCTATGGAAGGGCCCACTCCGATTTCAGCATTGATCCACGCAGCGACGATGGTAACTGCCGGAATATTCATGGTATGTAGGATGTCGCCTTTGTTCGAATTATCCGAGACGGCATTGAACTTCATTTTAATTATCGGCTCGATTACAGCTTTTTTCACTGGACTAGTGGGCCTCGTTCAGCATGATATCAAACGCGTGGTTGCCTACTCAACCTTATCGCAGCTGGGATACATGACAGTCGCGTTGGGGGCGTCCGCTTATGCAGCAGCAATGTTCCATTTGGTAACGCATGCATTTTTTAAGGCTCTACTTTTCCTAGCTGCCGGCTCAGTCATTATCGCCATGCACCACGAGCAAGACATGCGCAAGATGGGTGGTCTTTATCGATATATGCCTATTACTTGGATTACCACGCTGATCGGATCGCTGGCATTAATTGGGTTTCCTGGTACTTCTGGCTTTTTCTCTAAGGACGGGATAATTGAAGCAGTACATCACTCCCAGCTTCCTTTTGCTGGATGGGCCTACGCAGCTGTGCTCTCTGGTGTTTTGATCACGGCCTTGTATTCATTCCGGTTATTTTTCTTGGTATTTCATGGCAAGGAACGCATGGATAAACATACTTGGGAACATCTCAGGGAATCACCAGCGGTAGTGACTGTGCCGTTATCAATATTAGCTATCCCGTCGCTGGTTGCCGGAATATTTCTTGTAGGTCCAATGTTGTTTGATGGCTACTTTCAGGAAGCGATTTATGTCGCACCCAAGCACGATGTACTTGCTGAAGTTGGAGCAGGTTATCATGGCATAATTAGCTTTACCCAACATGCATTTCAAGCTGCGCCGGTCTATCTTGCCTTGTCTGGTGTTTTGATTGCCTGGTTGTTGTATATCAAATTTCCCAAGGTTCCCGACTTCCTTGCTAGAAAATTTCGTTGGGTGTATCAGACGCTGGTCAATAAATACTGGATCGATGAATTATATCAAATTGTCTTTATTGGCGGTTTCAAGAAAGTAGGTCGGTTCTTATGGCAGATTGGTGATGTGCAGATTATCGATGGCGTATTGGTTAACGGTTCTGCACAGGCAGTCAGGTGGTTCTCTGGTAAAATCAGGGTTATACAGACTGGCTATTTATATGACTATGCCTTTGCCATGATTATCGGCCTGTTGGTGCTGCTGGGACTTTTTGTATACAGGGTTTATTGAAGGCACACAATGGATCTAAACATTCCTGTTCTTAGTTTGCTCATCTGGACACCGATATTGGGTGGTATATGGGTACTTTATGCAGGTGATAGCCAAGAGCAGACGGTAAAATATTTTTCATTTCTGGTGTCTGGGTTGGTTTTCCTTCTGTCGCTGTTTACATATAGCCGTTTCGATACGACTACACATATGATGCAATTCGTTGAATTAAGACAATGGATTGAAACCTTCAATATAAATTATCACCTTGGGATTGACGGTATTGCACTACCGTTAATTTTATTGACAACATTCACCACTGTATTAGTAATCGTCTCAGCCTGGGAAGTAATAGAAAATAGAATCTCACAATACATGGCAGCTTTTTTGATTCTTGAAGGGTTGATGATAGGCGTGTTTAGTGCAGTTGATGCCATCTTGTTTTATTTTTTCTGGGAAGCAATGTTGATACCGATGTTTCTCATAATCGGGATCTGGGGTGGTCCTCGCAGGGTCTATGCAACGATCAAGTTCTTTTTGTATACCTTCCTAGGTTCGGTATTTATGCTGGTCGCTCTTTTGTATCTCTATTCGATATCCGGCTCATTTAATATTCTGGATCTGCATCAAATTCCGCTCACTTTGACTGTCCAGAAATTAGTTTTCATTGCATTTTTGCTTGCTTTTGCAGTGAAGATACCTATGTGGCCGGTTCACACTTGGCTACCTGATGCCCATGTGGAAGCGCCGACAGGAGGGTCTGTCATCCTCGCGGCTATCTTGCTGAAAATGGGTGGATATGGCTTTCTTAGATTCAGTCTTCCTATTACGCCTGATGCCAGTAACGCCATGGGTGCATTCATGATCACTTTATCGTTGATTGCGATAGTCTATATTGGATTTGTTGCGCTAGTTCAGTCAGATATGAAGAAGTTGATCGCTTATTCTTCCATTTCACATATGGGGTTTGTGACGCTTGGTTTTTTTATCGGGTTCTCAGTCTATGCAACTACCGGAAACAGTAGCGGTGCAATTATGGGTCTGGAAGGTGGGATGATGCAGATGATTTCTCATGGTTTCATCTCAGGTGCGTTGTTTCTATGTGTCGGCGTTATGTATGACCGCGTACATAGCCGAGAGATTGGTGATTACGGTGGTGTGGTTAACACCATGCCGCGATTTGCAGCATTTATGATGCTTTTTGCAATGGCTAATGCCGGCTTACCAGGGACATCCGGCTTTGTCGGTGAATTCCTGGTTATCCTCAGTAGCTTTCAAGCTAATTTCTGGATTGCCTTCCTTGCTGCTCTCATTATGATACTGGGCGCTGCATACACATTGTGGATGTATAAACGTGTCATCTTCGGGGAAGTGGCAAACGATAATGTAGCTGAATTGAAGGACATCAATTCCAGGGAATTATTTATTCTATCCATGCTTGCTCTCGTGGTGCTGCTACTCGGGATCTGGCCAGCGCCCTTATTTGATATTATGCATCCTACTTTTGAAAATCTTTTCAATCATATTTTGACTACTAAAGTGGGTTAACTGAAAGTCATGATAATATCTGACATTAAAATGTTAACGCCGGAAATTATGCTGCTTTCTTTAGCATGTATCGTTTTGGTTGCCGACACATTTTCTAAAGACCCTCTAAAAAATCTAACATATTGGTTATCGCAATTGACCTTAGCGATAGTTCTTTTCCTTTTGCTTAATCAATTTCCTAATACTGAAAGTTACGCATTTTACAACTCGTTTGTTACTGATCAGATGGGTGCCTTTCTCAAAGTGACAATCTGCATTGTTACCTTGTTTGTATTTTTCTATTCACGGGAATACCTGAATGAAAACGAGACGTCCAGGGGCGAGTATTATGTTTTGGGTCTATTTGCAGTGCTTGGGATGATGGTAATGGCTTCTGCAGCCAGTACGTTAACGGTTTATCTTGGCCTCGAATTATTGTCGTTATCCTTGTATGCAATGGTAGCCATGCATGGAGACTTTCCGTCAGCATCGGAAGCTGCAATGAAATATTTTGTATTGGGCGCATTGGCTTCTGGCATGTTGTTATATGGCATTTCTATATTGTATGGTGTTACTGGGACGCTTGAATTACAGGGGGTAGCACAATTTACAGATCAGAACACTGACGCTGAATCAAATTTGTTATTAGTATTCGGGTTAGTTTTTATGATCGTCGGAATTGCTTTTAAGTTGGGTGCAGTCCCGTTCCACATGTGGGTGCCGGATGTTTACGAAGGATCACCCGCGGCAGTCACTTTGTTCGTATCAACTGCTCCTAAGATCGCTGCTTTTGCAATGGCAATACGCCTATTGTCAGATGGCATGCAACCGCTTATTGATGATTGGCAGGGGATGCTGATGGTCATTTCGATTCTGTCCATGGCAGCGGGTAATATCATTGCAATCGCCCAGTCAAATATTAAGCGGATGCTGGCCTACTCAACTATTGCGCATATTGGATTTTTATTACTAGGAATCATAAGTGGTACTAGCGAAGGATATGCAGGCGCAATGTTTTATGTCGTCACTTACGCATTTATGAGTATGGGCTCTTTCGGCATGATTATTCTGTTAGGTAGAAAGGGGTTTGAGGCTGACAAACTGGACGATTTTAAAGGGCTTGCATCCCGGAGTCCTTGGTTCGCATTTATAATGTTGATTTTAATGTTCTCACTAGCAGGTATCCCCCCCATGCTTGGATTCTGGTCAAAATGGTTCGTCATTAAAGAAATTGTCGCCGTTGGTCATCTTTGGCTAGCTGTGATCGCAGTGATCTTTTCGGTTATCGGCGCGTTCTACTATCTCAGAATTATCAAATTGATGTATTTCGATAAACCTGAACAAATGACTGGAATAAAATCTTCTCCGGGAATGAGATTAGTACTAAGTATGAACGGTATTGTATTACTCTTACTTGGATTTATGCCTGGACTATTAATGGCGGTATGTATCCGCGCAATTGCAGGGTAGATTATCCTTCCATTTGCAGTTTTCCTACCATCTGTTTTAATACAACCGGACAGTCGGGTTGTAAACTATTTAGCCAGTTAACCGCACTATTTTCAAACAAGATGATTACCGTTGAACCCATGTTAAAACGGCCCATTTCGTCTCCCTTGCATAGATGTATAGGCTTATCTTTGTTCTGGAAATGGGATACTGATTTCAATCGTTTCTTGGCAGGCGTAATCTGACCGGCCCAGACTGTATCCATGCTTCCTACGAAGATGGCTCCTACCATGATCAATGACATGTGGCCGAATGGAGTATTAAATAAATTGATGACACGTTCGTTTCTTGCAAATAATCCATCAATAGCAGTTGTAGCCGTCGGACTAACCGAAAAAAGCGCACCTGGTATATAGCTCATCTTTTTCAATGTACCCTCTATCGGCATATGGATACGGTGATAGTCTTTTGGGGACAAATACAAGTTGATAAAGGATCCATTTTTAAAAAAATCTGCATCTGAACGGTCCCCACCCAGAAGATTCTCAACTGTAATTGTCATGCCCTTAGCTTGAAGCAACTGATTGTTTGTTATTTTTCCTACCTGACTGACTGCCCCATCAACTGGTGAAACGATTGAATTGATAGAAGAATCTAATGGGCGTACCCCTGCTTTTAAACTTCGGGTAAAAAACTCATTGAAATGTTCGTATTGTGTCGGATCAGAGCGTTCCGCTACCGACATATCCACATTGTAAACTCGGATAAAAGAAGAGATAAATAAATCTTTAATGGGTTTCCAGGTTATTCGAGTAAGCCGGTATATCAGACTCGATAGTAGATGCTTTGGTAATAGAAATAGATGAAATACTTTCAATCTTGAAATCATAATGATCGATCTTAATATAAGTGATGCTAATCAGACCTAGATTTGACTGTTGCCATCGCCTGAATTTGAATTGATTCAGTAAAAATGAATTGTAACGGTACACTGTCGCCCGATTGTAAAACACGTGTTGGGTCGAATAGCATCAGATGATAACCTCCTGGGCTAAATTCGTATTTTTCACCGGGGAGGAAATTAATCGACTCAATATATTGCATTTTGGATATTTGTCCTTCTTCCACGCTTCTATGAATTTCAATTTTTCTAAAGACTGGACTACTAATTTCAATCAATGATACAGGCATCGTACTCTGGTTCTCAATTTCAAAGTATCCTGCATTGATATCTATCATAGGTGGGGATTGCGCAATCCAGGCGTTAGTGATAAGTATTTCATTCGCCTGACAAGCAGTAGTAATAAATGTGAGAACAGAGTAGAGGATTAAGCGCATCAATATTCTACTAGCCTACTCAAGAACGACTTAATTTCAAAAAATCTGGTTGAAATTGTTTCTGCATCGTGAGGTGTTGAAAAAATCGAGACTAACCTCGCATCTGGATCGATCAAAAACAGCGATGAAGTGTGGTCGACTAGATAATAACCATCTTTATTTGGAATTCCATGTAAATAAACAACTCCAATTTGTGAAACAAGGCTGTCGATCTGTTGTTTCGTTCCACCGAGGCCCAGAATACGGTTATCGAAATAATTGATGTAAGTAGCGAGACGATCAGCAGTATCTCGCAGCGGATCTACAGTGACGAAAAGTAGCTGGGTATCATCGACAATTCCAGCCTGTTCCAGTCTGGCTTGAACGTCGCTCATGATGGACATGGTTATTGGGCAAACGTCCGGACAATAGGTATAGCCGAAAAATAGGATAGACCATTTCCCTTTCAGCTGTTCAACACCAAAACTTGTCCCTTGATGATCTATTGTTTGAAACTGCCCGATTTGCTTAGGGTTTGGCCAGAACACACCTTCCATGTATTCATCTGCTGAATTTTCTTGAAATTTCGGCGTAGTATAAATCCCGATAGCTATACCGAATATCATCAGCACAATGATAAGACTGATGGATTTAAATGCAGTTTCTGAAAACATGCATCAATTATACATAAGGTGCTGATACTGTCTTGCAGATATGGGTACTTATTTTCTGCAATGCGCCTGCCTAATAAAAACGTGAAAATTCATCAAAATGCAGTGGGTTCCTGTTTGTGTCGGAATTTGTTTACAAAATTGTGTTTTCAGATATTCTATCTATCCAAGGCCTTAACGGGCCTATTATTTCGCGCTGGAATATATACTGTTGGGTGCTATAAAATTAAAATGGAGTGCTTAGATACTATTTTGAAATAGTAAGATAATTGGTGTCTACGTAATCACTTGTATCCGTGAATTACAATTTGTAAGTGCAACTCAATTAGGTGGCACGAACGGCAAGCTGCGGTAGCATCCTTACCTTTCGTTCCAGCAAGAAAGAGAGGCACAGATGAGACACTACACACAGCTTACCGAGCATCAACGTTACCAGATTTACGCCCTGATGAAAGCAGGACATACACAAACGGAGATAGCCACCTTGATAGGCGTGCATAAATCTACTATTAGCCGTGAACTCAGACGCAACCGTGGCTTGAGAGGCTATCGACCCCGCCAAGCTCAGTTGCTCCAGCAAGCGCGTCGAGAAGCCAGCCAACAACAGCGACTCCCCACGACCTTGTGGGAGCGAGTAGAGGTCTGGCTGCGGGACGAATGGAGTCCTGAGCAAATCAGTGACTGGTTGCATAAACGAGAAGATATCGCTCTGAGTCATGAATGGATCTATCACTACATATACCAGGACAAGGCAGACGGCGGTGAGCTGTACCGGTACTTGCGTTGCCAGAAGAAACGAAAGAAGCGTTATGGTAGTTATCAACGTCGTGGGGTTCTGGTGAATCAGATCAGCATTGATAAGCGTCCCGCCATTGTGAACAGGAAGACACGCATCGGTGACTGGGAAGTGGACACCGTCATCGGCAAAGGCCATCGACAGGCGCTGGTCACCTTGAGCGAGCGCAAGTCGATGTACACCTTGATTTGCACAGGTGAAACGACGAACTGCCTCTGCCGTCAGGCAAGCTATCGTGCGATTGTTGTCTAATATGAAGGCGTCGGTTCACACGATCACCTCGGATAATGGGAAAGAATTTGCTGAGCATGAGGTTATTGCTCAACAATTGAACGCGGGGTTCTATTTTGCACATCCTTATGCCTCCTGGGAACGGGATTTAAATGAAAATATCAATGGTCTCATTCGACAGTACTTCCCAAAGAAAATGGACTCCAGCACGATTACACAAAAGCAGTTAAACTTGGTCATGAAAAAACTCAATCACCGTCCCAGAAAAACACTTAATTCAAAAACACCACATGAAGTCTTTTTTAACATCAACGTTGCACTTCAAAGTTGAATCCGAGATCTTAACTAACTGCGCAAATTACATTTAACTTAACTCCCCTATATCAGAATAATATAAGGAACTTGCCATATGGCATCTGAAATAGAATTAGCATCCGAAGTTTTAGTATTTAGCGATGCCATGCTCGCATCTGCTATCGTTCTGGCGATTACTTTTATCGGAATATTCTCCGAGAATATCCACGGTATGGAACGGTCTAAAATGGCCACCCTCGGTGCTGCAACGATGATAATTGTCGGCCAATCCTACGGGTTTTATTCACCCGAATTCGCTTTGGAGGCGGTAGATTGGAATGTGGTCTTCTTGCTTGGTGCAATGATGACGATCGTCTCTATTATGATCCCAACCGGTGGGTTTAACATGCTTGCCTACAAGATTGCCAAATTTAGCGGAGCTCGATTGTTTATGTTGATGGTATTGATGGGGACGGCAGTGACCGTTATCTCGTTATTACTGGATAATGTGACGACAGTGGTGATATTTGGCCCCCTAATTATTTTGATTTCAAGAGCACAAAAGATTAGTCCTGTTCCTTTCTTGCTTACAGCTGCATTACTCTCTAATACTGGTGGTGTAGCTACTTTGGTCGGTGATCCTCCCAATCTTATGATTGGTTCTGCTGCCGATATCTCATTTAATGATTTTCTGTTAAAAATGGGACCGATTACACTTGTTGCATGGCTGTCTATCCTGATTGTCTTAAAGGTCATGTTTCGCAAGGAATTGAAACAAATCCCGCAGGGTTCGTTTGATGAAAATTTGGAAATAAAGAACGAGAAGGTATGGAATGCATCATTAATTATCCTTGGCTGTATGGTTATCTTGTTTATGTTCCACCATGCCTTACATTGGGAACCTTGGTTCGTCGCAGCATTGGGTATGACTGCATTGATATTTGTCTCCCGTCATGTCGAGATGGATGCCGCATTTGAACACGTAGAAATTACCTTGCTACTGTTTTTTATTGGGCTGTTTATGGTGATTGGAGGAGTAAAGCACAGTCAATTCTTGGTTTATCTGGGTCAGTACATAACACCATTCGTACAACAGGATCTGCTTATGGCAACCATAGTATTAATGTGGGTGGGTGCGGTAATTTCAGCAGCAATAGATAATATCCCGTTTACTGCGGCGATGATTCCGGTCATCTTAAGCATGGAATCCGCAGGTATAAACGTTACTCCTTTGTGGTGGGGGCTAGCGATGGGTGTCGGTCTAGGTGGAAATGGTACTCATATCGGTTCCACTGCGAATGTTTTTATCGTGACCATATCCGAACGGTTGGCAAAGCAAGAAAAAGATCCTAGCTTAGCGATAACACCCGGATTATGGTTTAGGAAAGGGACACCAGCTATGATCGTAACGTTGATCGTTGCATCGATATTTATGGTTGTGTTCTGGGATTATATGTCGGCTCCGTTGAACTAGTTCTAATAGCAGAATACTGAGGTACCGTTTTTCCTAGTTGACGAATTTTGATGCATTTAACCAAAAGTGCATCAAAATGCTCGCTGCATAACCTAGTGCAATTGCCCATGCCCATTTGAGGTGACTAAAGAAGGTATAAATCCCTCTAGCCTGACCCATAACAGCAACCCCAGCCGCTGATCCTATCGAGAGTATTGATCCACCAGCCCCTGCTGTCAGTGTGACGAGCAGCCATTGGCCTTCATTCATCGTCGGGTTCATTTCAAGTACGGCAAACATCACCGGTATGTTATCGATTATGGCTGATGCAAAACCAACCAGGATATTTGCAGACGTGTGACCGAGACCACCATAGATGAGATCAGATCCAATCACTAGATAACCAAATGCACCTAGACCGCCTACGCACATAATGATCCCATAAAAGAACATCAGGGTATCCCACTCTGCTCGCTCCAGATTCTGGTAGATGTCATAAGGGTGTTTTTGTGACCCAACAGTCTGCAATGATAATGCTGAATCACCGGAAACTTTTGACATCTCAGTATTAAAATTCTGGTCACGCTTCTGCAGGTAATAGCCAAATAGTTTAAGGAGACCAAGACCTGTCATCATGCCCAGTACGGGAGGTAGATGTAATACGTTATGCGTAAGAACGGCCATGGTAATAGTGAGAATAAATAATCCAACAACGACCCATGCGCCATGTTTCAGTTCAGCTTTTTCACTAACTTGTTCTGGCTGGATAAGTGGAACTGTAAAACTCATTATAGTGGCTGGAATTAACCAATTTATTATCGATGGAATGACCAAAGTGAAGAATTGATCGAATCCGAGCGCACCATGTTGCCAGATCATTAATGTAGTAATGTCACCGAATGGGCTGAAGACGCCGCCTGCATTAGCAGCAACGACAATATTTATACACGCCACTGTAATAAATTTTGGATTATTGGCAGCAACAGTCAACACAACTGTTGACATCAATAATGCTGTTGTTAGGTTATCCGCTAAGGGTGAAATAACAAATGCTAGCAAACCTGTAACCCAGAAAATTTTGCGCAGTGTGAAGCCCTGAGAAACCAACCACACCCGGAGTAGTTCAAATACCCCGCGTTCTTCCATCGTATTGATGTATGTCATGGCGGCCAGCAAAAACAAAAACAATTCTGCAAATTCAAGCAAATTATGACCGAAAATCTCTTCAAGATGTTCGGTGTTATCAATTTGCGCATAAGCGATAGCAACCAGTAACCAAATAATCCCTGCTGCAATAATCATTGGTTTGGATTTGCGCAGATGTATAGTCTCTTCAAATATGACGAGTGAGTAAGCAATAATAAAAATGACGATGGCACTTATTCCAGACCAACTTTCAGTTAGATTAAATTCAACGCCGGAAATGCTATCAGCGGATAATGCCAATATTGGCACTATCATGAATATTAATAGCATGAAAATTTTACTGAATGTTATGTGGGTGTGATTGAAATTATTCATTTAGTTATTAGTTTTAGTCTCTAAAATTTTCAAATTGTAGTGGGAGATCAATTTCCTGTTTTTTTAATAGTTCTATCACATTCTGCAAGTCATCTCTTTTCTTTCCGGTGACCCTGACTTGTTCTCCCTGGATGGATCCTTGGACTTTTATTTTTGTCTCCTTAATTATCTTAACTATTTTTTTTGCTAGGTCCTTATTGATTCCTTGACGAACAACAATTTCTTGTCTGGCTTCGTTATTACTTTCAGTAATTTTGCCTGCATCCAAACAACGTACATCTATTCCCCGTTTGGACAGCTTAGTATGCAAGATGTCTTTGATCTGTGTTATTTGGAATTCTGATGGAGCAATTAAAGTAAGCTGCTCATCTTTTTGTTCTATCTTTGAGTTTGTGCCTTTGAAATCGAAGCGATTAGAAATATCCCTGTTTGCCTGGTCAATGGCATTGGTAAGTTCGTGTGTATCAATTTTCGAGACGACATCAAATGATGGCATATAGTTTCTCCGTAAAACCCATATTTTATTACAGTATAGTGTGTTGACAAGGTAAACCGGTCAATGAAGTTGTTTATGACCGGACTGATGTAAGATTGTGGCACCATCTTCTGTTATGGTTTGAATAGTCTCGATTGTTTTTCCTTTCATCGATAGATAGCCATTTATCCTGTCGACGCCGTTCTGGCTGACTTCAAACTTATAAACTCGATTTATATGGAACAACTCGGCTCTCGAAAAACTAAATGAAATTGTATCAAGAGCGACGGTCTGATCCAGAAGCTGCAACCCGGCTTGTTCGCATATCATCTTACATTGTTTGGTAACAAACTCGCGAACTTGCAGACTTTCATGCCAGAACAATACAAGAATAATGATTAATCCCAACAGCAAAATCGAATTCAATGTCAGGATCCCGGCATTACAACAAAATGCTTAAAATTACCTGTGTACTGCTCAAGGTAGCCATTTGTAGACGATATAATAAATAGCGCAGGAATGTTTTCTCTTACTGCCAGTTTAACGCCGTCATCTGGTCCCATTACTAGTAGGCCTGTCGCACGTGCATCAGCAACCATTGCTGACGGATCTAGAACAGTGACTGAAACAAGTTGATGAGATACAGGGTGTCCCGTTTTAGGGTCAATTCCATGTGAATAGCGGACATCATTAATAGTGAAAAAATTTCGATAGTCGCCTGATGTAGCCATAGCAGTATTGTCTAAGTGAATAATCTTGTGAACCTCGCGATCTTCGGTAAGCGGTTTTTCGATACCGATACGCCAGAGTTCCTCACTGTTATTAAAGCCTTTTGCCCTTAATTCTCCACCAATCTCTATCATGTAATTTTCAAACCCGTTTCGCTCCAGATAGTCTGCTATTTTGTCGATGGCATATCCTTTTGCAATGCCTGATAGATCGAGACTGATATCTGCTTTCAGTTTGCGAATCTCGGGAGGTGAGGGCCTCAAATTTAATTGTTTATAATCTACGTATTCAGACAGTATCTGAATTGTCGAATCGGGTGGCGGGATAATCTCGTTACGATCTTCTGGCCCAAACCCCCACTGATTTACCAGCGGTCCAACAGTTATATCAAATGCGCCTTCTGTCTTGATACTTATCGTGTTAGCAGTGCTAATAACATTATAGAGATCCTGTGAAACAGACAACCATTCTGTACTAGTAGAACTGTTGATTTGTGATAATTCTGAATCATCTATATAGGTTGACATCTTCTGGTTGACTTGGTTGAGGATGTCTTCAATAGTGTTTGTTAGTTCGTCATCCAGATTAGCACTACCTTTAGCGTTGATTTGAACTGAGTAGCTCGTCCCCATAGTAAAACCATTTATGGAATGATGGGGCGTTGATGACGGTTTACTACATGAGGTTGCCAAAATACTGATAATAATCAGTATGACTTTAGGATCGGTGAAGATGGTCGTCACTGTTGCATCATTGGCATAATACTACGGTTTTTTATCTGGTCGGAGAGTGTGGCAGAGCATCACTCTCGTCATGAATGTTTTGCTTTTACATATGGTTAATTATGGCGTCTCCGAACTCACTGCATTTAACTTCTTTAGCATTATCCATAAGGCGAGCGAAGTCATAGGTAACAATTTTCTCATCGATAGTTTTATCCATGCTCTGAATAATTAGGTCTGCAGCTTCCGTCCAGCCTAAATAACGTAGCATCATTTCTCCAGAGAGGATCAGTGAACCAGGGTTAACCTTGTCGAGGTTGGTATACTTTGGTGCAGTACCATGAGTTGCCTCGAAGATTGCATGGCCGGTTTCATAATTGATATTCCCACCGGGTGCAATTCCAATCCCGCCGACCTGTGCAGCAAGTGCGTCTGACAAATAGTCACCGTTTAAATTCAGTGTTGCAATTACATCAAATTCTTCTGGTCGGGTTAGCACCTGTTGCAAGGTTATGTCAGCTATCGTATCTTTGACTAAGATTTTTCCTGCTGCAAGCGCTTCAGCCTGTTCCTTGTTGGCATCATCAGATCCCTTGCTGGCTTTGGTGCTTTCCCATTGACTCCAGCTGTAAGTTTCATTAGAGAACTCTAAGTCAGCTAAGTCATAACCCCAGCTCCGGAATGCACCTTCGGTGAATTTCATGATATTACCCTTGTGTACGAAGGTCACACTCTTACGGTCATTATCAATGGCATAACGGATTGCTGCTCGTACCAGACGGCTGGTTCCTTCTTTTGATACAGGTTTAATGCCTATCCCCGATGTATTTGGAAAGCGGATTTTCTGGTGATATTTGGGAAATGTTTCTGCAAACATCTTCATGAATTTTTCGACTTCCGCTGATCCCGCTTCAAATTCTATCCCTGCATAAATATCTTCAGTATTTTCTCTGAAGATCACCATGTTCACTGCTTCAGGGCGCTTAGTGGGAGAAGGAACACCGTTAAACCAGCGTACTGGCCGAAGACAGACATACAGATCCAGGATCTGTCTTAATGCAACATTCAATGACCTGATTCCGTCGCTAATAGGTGTGGTCAACGGGCCTTTTATAGCGACAATGTATTCACGGCATGCATCGAGTGTTTCATCAGGCAGCCACGATCCAGTCAGATCATTGGCTTTCTTACCAGCTAAGACTTCCTTCCAATAGATTTTGCGATTATCTCCATAAGCCTTACTAACAGCAGCGTCGATAACACGACAGGCAGCACTCCAGATATCAGGTCCAATTCCATCTCCTTCGATAAATGGAATAATCGGGTTATCCGGGACATTGAGGACGCCATTTTTAGTTGTAATTTTTGCACCGTCAGCCGATATTTTTCCTTCTGTTGACACGCTTTTTCTCCTAAGCTTTGTTTTCGTTGTAATCTACAAATAGTAGTGTATTTACCAACCATCAGCAAAAGATCGGAAATCTCGATTAGACGCAAAATCCCTATCACCAACTACATCGGTAATTGACATATTCTACAGTTTCTAATACTGTTTGCCTGCGCCGATTTGATAATCAGCTTGCGGGCGCCAAATAAATACCGCTAAAGAGCGCCAACCTGCTTTAGCAAATGCTGAACGCGGGTTTTTTCATGTCTGCATATAAGCAACTCGTGTTCAACATCCGGTTACAGACAAAATTTGATGCAAGTTGTGTTAATCGGTCTTGGAGTGAATGTTATGCGAAAATATGACGAAAGCCAGTATGGTAAACAGACCCATGCAGTGCGTGCTGGCCATGTGCGCACACATGAAAACGAAAATTGTGAACCTATCTTTTTAAGTTCCAGTTTCGTCTTCGAAAATGCGGCTGAGGCAGCGGCACGATTTGCCGATGAGCTGCCTGGCAATATCTATTCGAGATTTACCAACCCCACAGTTAGAACGTTTGAGCAGCGATTAGCTGCGATGGAAGGAGGGGAACGCTGTATAGGAACGTCTTCCGGTATGAGTGCCATCTTTACAACCTGTATGGCATTGTTGCAATCAGGTGATCGCATTGTGTCATCAAAAAGCATATTCGGTACAACGATAAGCCTGTTTAACAAGATCTTTAATAAATTTAACCTTTCAACTACCTTTGTGCCATTGACAGATTATGATGCGTGGGCCGATGCTATTCGCCCGGAAACAAAATTGTTGTTTCTAGAAACGCCATCAAATCCGTTAACCGAGATAACGGACATAAAACGTCTTGCAGATCTGGCACATGAAAATAACTGTTTACTCGTAGTGGATAATTGTTTTTGTACGCCGGCCTTACAACAACCGTTTAGATTTGGGGCGGACATTATTATCCATTCCGCAACTAAATACCTAGATGGGCAGGGGCGGTGTATCGGTGGCGCAATTATCGGACCTGAAAAATTACTGGGCGAAAATATTTTTGAGTTTCTACGTACTGCCGGCCCTAGCATGAGTCCATTTGACGCCTGGGTCTTTCTCAAAGGTTTAGAGACACTTGATTTGCGTATGCGTGCTCATTGTGACAATGCAATAAAAATCGCTGTTTGGTTGTCTGAGCAAAAAGGCATTAAACGTGTTTACTATCCCGGTCTCGAAAGCCACCCGCAGTATGACCTTGCGAAATTACAGCAAACAGGTAGCGGCGGTATCGTTAGTTTCGAAGTGGATGGTGATAGAGAAAATGCATGGAGACTTATTGATTCAACTTCAATCTACTCCATTACTGCAAATCTTGGAGATACTAAAAGTACTATCACGCATCCTGCGACAACCACACATCATAAATTGACAGCAGAACAGCGCGCTGAAACCGGGATTACTGATGAATTAATCAGGCTCTCTGTCGGCCATGAATTAGTCGATGACCTTATCAATGATTTAGAAATAGCTTTATCAAAAGCGACTGGTGGGAAATAAAAGCTGAATTATTGTATAGTCAGTGCATAACAGTCGTTTGACTACTGTCCTCTTGTAGTGGCTATTGTATACTGCACATTATGAATATTCATGAATACCAGGCAAAGGAAATCCTTTCGGAATTCGGGATAAATATTCCACGCGGCGGCTTAGCATACAGCCCGGAACAGGCCGTTTATCGAGCTAATGAAATCGGTGGAGGAAGCTGGTTCGTTAAGGCACAAATTCATTCGTGTGGTCGGAGTACGGCAGGAGGAATTATACTTTGCAAATCAGACAAAGAGATCTTGACCGCTTCTGAAGAGCTTCTGGGTAAACTACTGATCACTAAACAAACTGGCTCTGTTGGCAGAGTTGTTCACCGTTTGTACGTCGAAGCTGAAAATGAAGTTCTCAGTGAATATTATATCGGCTTTGTCTTAGACCGTACCATGGAGCAAGTCGTAGTTATTGCGTCTAGTGAGGGTGGCATGGATATACAAGAAGTTTTGAGAGCTCAGCCAGAATCTGTCATTCGCATTGCAATCGAACCTGCCGTAGGGATGCAATCTTTCCAAGCAAGGGAGATAGCGTTTAAACTCGGCATCGACAAATCCATGCTGACACAATCGGTGACAGCTATCCTTGGTTGTTATCGCGCCTTCCGTGATCTCGACGCTACCATGGTTGAAATCAATCCACTAGCTATAACTAAGGGTGGTCATTTGATGGCGCTCGATGCCAAGATGAGTTTCGATGACAGTGCATTGTTTAGGCGTCAGCGTATTTCAGATTTAAGAGACAAGACCCAAGAAAATCCACTCGCTGAAAAGGCCGTAGACCGCGGATTTAACTACGTTGCTATGGATGGAAATATTGGCTGCATTATTAATGGTACCGGTCTGGCATTGGCGACGATGGACATGATTAATCTGGCAGGAGGAGAGCCTGCAAACTTTCTTGATATCGGGGGTGAAGCATTGCCAGATCAAGTAATTAAGGCAATCAACCTTATCTTATTAGATAAAAACGTAGAGGTGATATTAATCAATATATTTGCCGGGACCAATCGATGTGACTGGATAGCCGAAGGATTAGTCCAGGCGGTCCGCAAGAAAAATATTAAAATTCCGGTAGTTGCTAGGTTAGCAGGGACAAACGCCAAGAAAGGCAAGCATATTATTAATGAATGTGGACTACCTATCATCATGGCAGATTCATTACGTGATGTAGCTGATAAAGCAGTTGCTGCATGGCATGAGCATACCGGCAAATAGATCAGTACTATGGCGATACTTATCGACAACAAAACGAAGGTAATCGTACAAGGAATGACAGGTGAAGCTGGTACCTTTCATGCCGGTAGGATGATCGACTATAAAACGCAAGTAGTGGGAGGAGTGACACCCGGGAAGGGTGGTACGACACATCTTGAATTGCCTGTGTTCGATACTGTAAAAGAAGCAGTTGATGAGATAGGCGCTGAGGCTAGTATTATATTCGACTCTGTAGCATTCGCCGCAGACAGTATTATGGAAGCAGCCAATGCGGGAATCAAATATTGTGTTTGCGTCACTAAAGGAATCCCTGCTCAGGACATGATGCGCGTCAAGCGATATATACGCAGTTTTGAGGAAAAGCATCGGATGATATTGATGGGGTCTAACAGTGCAGGTGTAATAAGTCCCGGTAGGGCGTTGTTGGGAACGATGCCGGGATATTTATTCAAGCAAGGGCATATTGGTATTATCACCCGTTCTGGGACACTCGGCTTTGAGGTCGCTTCACAATTGAGCGCAATGGATATAGGTGTATCGACCTGTGTCGGGGTCGGAAGTGCAACTATCCTCGGGAGCTCATTTGTTGACCATCTTAAACTTTTTGGAGATGATCCCGAGACTAAAGTAATCATAATGATTGGTGAAATTGGCGGTACTCAGGAAGTTGATGCTGCCCGCTTTTTCAAGGAAAAAATGAAAAAACCGCTATTGGGTTATATTGCAGGATTGTCGGCACCTAAGGGGACCAGAATGGGGCATGCCGGAGCTATTATTTCTGGCTTTGGTGAAAGTGCAAAAGAGAAGGTAGAGGTATTGCGGAAATGCGGTGTCACCATCGTGCCAACTCCGGCGGAGTTTGGTGATTCAACCAAGAAAGTCCTTTCCAGTCTGAATTAAAAGCAACTTCAAAGCAAGTATTAGACTATGCTATTAGTTAGGCATAACAGGTATTTCTATCATGGTCGAAAAAATTCACACTGAACGATTTTCACGTCAATTGAAGTCAGGTTTGGCCCTCTTTTTGTTGAGCTTAGTCCTCATTTTTGCATTACAGAATTCTGAAAGTGTAAGCGTCGTTTTTTTATTATGGGAAATGAACTTGCCGAGAGCACTTATTCTATTTGTATTTTTTCTGGCGGGGTTCCTTCTTGGTGCGGCGGTAATAAACCTGAAGTCTTTCAGGCAAGGAAAATGATCACTTTTGAAATACAGTGTCACTACGTAATTCACAAACCGGCAAGGACAAGCTAGACCGCGTCATATCCGAGGCTAGGCAAGACATCGAGAAGCGTGATCACTCGTACCGTGAGCAGGCGCTGAAATTATATCCATGGATCTGCGGTCGCTGTGCCCGTGAATTCACTCGCAAAACTTTAAAAGAGTTAACTGTTCACCACAAGGACCATAACCATGATAATAATCCTGAAGATGGAAGTAATTGGGAATTATTATGCGTGTATTGCCATGACAATGAGCATTCACGACATGAAGAAGAGTTGAAAAGAGGCGGTGCTCAAATGAGTGTGAAGCAAACGCAGGTTGCAACTCATAAGCCATTTTCAAATTTAGGGACAATATTAAAGCAGGATAAATCCAGCGATATATAACGAAAAATCGGTACAATTTCACAATAATAAACTCGACCCTTATATAAGAGCATTGCTGGATATAGATTTCTGATATGATTTCATCCCGCTGCTCAACAAATAGTAGGCTTTTATGTCAAGTACAGTAGAACAACTAATACCTGAAAAAAATCAAGACACCAGTGATTTAAGGAAAACTGGCATCCATCCTGATCATTGGTATCCATTAGCCCGTTCAATCGACTTGAAACCCGGCAAAGCAATAGGTAAAACGTTTGCCGGAGATCCTATCGTCCTAGTACGTACGGATTCAGGAATGGTGTTCGCACTTGAAAACCGTTGTGCACACAGGCAGGTACCGCTGCATGAAGGAGTAGTGCTCGGGGAACAGATTCAATGCTGCTATCACGGTTGGATTTATGATAACTGCGGAAACTGTGTAAATATTCCTTATGTTGGTAAGAGTGAAAAGATCTCGAAAGGAGTAAGAAGTTATCCATGTCGGGAGGCCTTTGGGTTGATTTTTGTTTTCCCTGGAAATCAGGACTTAGCTGAAAATGCTTTTTTCCCAGATATAACTACGTATGGAGATAAGAATTATAAAACCAGGTTTCTAGATAGTGAAGTAAAGTGCCATTACTCATTTCTTCATGAGAATTTGATGGATATGAATCATCAATTTTTACATAGAGGTATCATGTCAAAAATCAACACAACTTTTCTCGGTTTACGTGAAAATGATGACAAGGTGGAAGTTGATTACACTTTTACTCGTATTGGTAAACAACCTTTGGGAGAGAAAGTGATGCTCGGTCTACGACCAGAGCCGTCAGCAGACCGGCCCAAAGATCTAATGACTGTAAGTACTCAATATCCAAATCAAATACTAAAATTCTGGACTGCGGGTAGCGAGCATCCAGCGCTGGACCTATGGATAACCTATGTTCCGGTAGACACTGAACAACGAATCAATCACACCTTTGGACTAATTAATGTAAGACGGCCTTCGATCCCGGGACTACTCAACTTGATGTGGCCGTTCATTATCTGGTTTACCAATGGAATTTTTAGGGAAGATCGCTGGGTAGTTGAGCTAGAGCAGGAGGCGTTCGATTCACAGGGGGCTGATTGGAACCAGGAAATATTTCCCGTGATTCTGAAAGTGAGGGATCTCCTGAGAAGAAAAGGTTTGCCGTTGTAATATCTGGTTGATGACAAAAGACGCTAAGACCAGTTTCAAATCATTTTCAGAATTTTATCCATACTATCTGCAAGAACATCAGAATAGGATTTCACGCCGTCTACATTTCACTGGTACGTTATTGGTCATCATATTGTTGGTGTACACTCTGCTATCCGGTCATTATCTGTTACTATTCTCGTTACCCGTTCTAGGGTATGGATCTGCATGGGTTGGACATTTTTTTTCGAAAAGAATAGGCAAGCTACATTTATTTACCCGATTTACAGCCTTATCGGTGATTTCGTTCTTTTTAAGGATATGCTGACGGGTAAAATCGCATTCTGAAAAATTCATTTTAAAAAACGGAGAACAAAGTGGCAGAGATAAAAGTTAATGTTGGCCAAATTACCGAGAGTGCATCCAAGGCCGAGACGAGATCACATTCAACAATCGTTGACAGGCCAGAGGCAAAGGGCGGAGAAGATAAAGGCCCTATGGGTGGTGAATTATTTTTAATGGGTTTGGGAGGATGTTTTATGAGCAATTTACTGGCAGCAGTAAAAGCCCGAGATTTTAGGGCCTCAAACCTAAATGCAGAATTAACCGGTACACTGGAAGAATCACCTGCAAGGTTTGTTGCAGTTGATATGAAGGTTAGCGGAGAGTATGACGACAAAGCGGAAATGGAAAAGTTAGTAACAATTGCAGAGCGTGGCTGTATTGTTGCGAATACCCTTAAAAATGCAGTAAAGCTGACAATTTCCGTTTCATGAATAAATCTGAAAGCACCGATTAGTATGAGATGTACTTGGTGCGGTGATGATGACTTATACGTTCGTTATCATGATAAAGAATGGGGCGTGCCTCTTCACAATGATCGCAAATTGTTTGAATTTCTTATTCTTGAGGGTGCCAAGGCAGGGCTAAGCTGGATCACCGTGTTGAGAAAGCGGGCAGCCTACAAAAAGGCATTCGATGGTTTTGACTTCAATAAAATTGCGAAATACAACGATTCAAAAATCAAACAATTATTAAAGAACGAAGGCATTATACGTAATAGCGCGGATTCAACTTTGAAGTGCAACGTTGATGTTAAAAAAGACTTCATGTAGTGTTTTTGAATTAAGTGTTTTTCTGGGACGGTGATTGAGTTTTTTCATGACCAAGTTTAACTGCTTTTGTGTAATCGTGCTGGAGTCCATTTTCTTTGGGAAGTACTGTCGAATGAGACCATTGATATTTTCATTTAAACCCCGTTCCCAGGAGGCATAAGGATGTGCAAAATAGAACCCCGCGTTCAATTGTTGAGCAATAACCTCATGCTCAGCAAATTCTTTTCCATTATCCGAGGTGATCGTGTGAACCGACGCCTTCATATTAGACAACAATCGCACGATAGCTTGCCTGACGGCAGAGGCAGTTCGTCGTTTCACCTGTGCAATCAAGGTGTACATCGACTTGCGCTCGCTCAAGGTGACCAGCGCCTGTCGATGGCCTTTGCCGATGACGGTGTCCACTTCCCAGTCACCGATGTGTGTCTTCCTGTTCACAATGGCGGGACGCTTATCAATGCTGCCCTGATTCACCAGAACCCCACGACGTTGATAACTACCATAACGCTTCTTTCGTTTCTTCTGGCAACGCAAGTACCGGTACAGCTCACCGCCGTCTGCCTTGTCCTGGTATATGTAGTGATATATCCATTCATGACTCAGAGCGATACCTTCTCGTTTATGCAACCAGTCACTGATTTGCTCAGGACTCCATTCGTCCCGCAGCCAGACCTCTACTCGCTCCCACAAGGTCGTGGGGAGTCGCTGTTGTTGGCTGGCTTCTCGACGCGCTTGCCGGAGCAACTGAGCTTGGCGGGGTCGATAGCCTCTCAAGCCACGGTTGCGTCTGAGTCCACGGCTAATAGTAGATTTATGCACGCCTATCAAGGCGGCTATCTCCGTTTGTGTATGTCCTGCTTTCATTAGGGCGTAAATCTGGTAACGTTGATGCTCGGTAAGCTGTGTGTAGTGTCTCATCTGTGCCTCTCTTTCTTGCTGGAACGAAAGGTAAGGATGCTACCGCAGCTTGCCGTTCGTGCCACCTAATTGAGTTGCACTTACAAATTGAATTCACGTAATCTAAAAATTCGTTCAACGATTAATAACGCAAAAAAGTTTATTGAAATACGCAAAGAATTTAGAACCTTTGATAAATATATCTGGCGATTTGTTGATAGCAAACCCATACAAAATCGATGGAAGGGTTTGAAGGACGTGCCAGCAAAGACTCGACTATCGGACGAAATTTCAAAGGATCTAAAAAGTCGCGGATTCAATTTTGTTGGATCAACCATCATTTATGCCCATATGCAGGCGACCGGAATGGTTAATGACCATACAACGGATTGTTTTCGATACAAGGAGATCCGGAACCACAACCGCTGAAGATTTTATTGCAAGGTTCTATATAATTAATGTCGTTTGAAAAATTAAAGATATTTTGGGAGCGGGAGCAAAATGCACTAGCAGGTGCAAGGGCACAGCCTTTACTCGCTTTACTTGGTTTAATCTAAGGCATAATTTCAGGTATTATCGTCGTACTATTCCGGTTGACCATCGAAACGAGCCAAGCTGGGTTCCTGCCAGGGAGTGATCCAGAAAATTATGAAGCGCTAGCAATTGATGAGCGGTTAATACTAACTTCCACTGGTTGGGTCATTCTCGGCTTGTTGTTTTTTTAGTGTCTAGAGCACCTATACGTGTTGGTGTTGTTCATGTAATGGAGCGACTTGCCTATCATGAAGGATATTTGCCACTGAAAAATGCGTTTATGCAATTTATCGGAGGGTCGATTGCATTAATAACAGGTCAGTCAGCAGGGAGGGAAGGTCCTTGTATCCATCTTGGGGCTACCTCAGCTAGTCAGCTCGGTCAACGACTGAATCTACCTAACAACAGTATCAGAACGTTAGTTGCATGTGGCATCGCGTCTGCAATTGCCGCATCCTTCAATACACCATTGGCTGGTGTAATCTTTACTATGGAAGTTGTATTTATGGAATATACAATTTCCGGTTTTACCCCGGTAATCCTAGCTGCCGTCAGTGCCACTGCTGCCAACCGCTTGGTATTCGGTAGTACTTCTATCTTCGTTGTTCCGTATCTTGATCTAGTTTCTTTCTGGGAATTACCGATTATTGCAATTATGGGAATAGGTATTGGTGCTGTGGCTACAACTTTCATAGTGATGTTGAGATACGTAACCCAATGGGGACAAAAAATCCATTTCTCGCTACGGATGACAATTGCAGGAATTGGTGTGGGTTGTTGTGCGGTAATTGCACCTGAAGTAATGGGTATCGGTTATGACTCTGTCAATGATGCGTTGATGGGTAATATGTTGATTACTGTCGTTGATAGTGATCATTCTTTTTAAAATTCTCGCAACAATTTTAACTGTTGGACTCACCATTCCCGCTGGTTTAATCAGCCCCTCACTATTCATCGGCGGTATGATTGGTTGCTTGGTAGGGTTAATGATTCAAGTTGTAAATTTTCCGGTATCGCCGCCAGGTTTTTATGCAATGCCAGGAATGGCTGCCATGATGGGTGCTACTCTTCAGGCGCCACTCGCCGCGCTGCTGGCGTTAATGGAATTAACTGGCAATGTAAATATCATTTTTCCTGGGATGCTCGCCGTGATTAGTGCAAATCTGGCTGCCAAGGAGTTGTTTACACGGGAATCGGTTTACCTGTCTCAAATTAAGGGTATCGGCCTGGACTACAAGAACGATCCAGTATCACAGTCGCTACGGCGTTTAGCGGTTACCTCAGTGATGAATAAATCATTCGTGATCGTTGATTCTGAAGTCGATTGCGGCGAGGCGGAGGAATTGTTGACCAAGACTAATCCACATTGGTTAATTGTGAACAAGGAAGAGGAAAAATTACTCATGCCAGCAGCGGATCTGGCGCATTTTCTGAAGAATAATGAAGATGAAAAGGCAGTAAATCTTCTAGAAATACCTTCTAACCGGCGTCAAATCGTACCGGTTCGAAAGCAAGCTACTTTGCAGCAGGCATTGATGACAATAGAAGAAGCTTCTGCTGAGGCTGTATATATACTCGGGTTCATGGGACTTTCTTCTGACCCCATCTACGGCGTTGCCACTAAGCAAGATATTACCGAAGCTTATCGGATGAAAGGCCCCAGCAGTTATTACTGACGCCTGAATGGACTCAGGCTTACACAAAGTTTCGATAATTCATTGAATTATTGTCGTTTTTGTCGTGGTGTCGCACCTGATTATCTGGTACGATTTGCGTCCATCTTATGTATGTTTGGTTAGCTCTAGTCAGACCCCTAAACGGTTGTAACAGATCGCTAAGGCATACTCCCCCCCAAATTTACAGGTCAAGTCGGTGTTATCAATGACGAATTTTGTATTCATTACTGGTGGCGTTGTTTCATCACTCGGTAAGGGTGTCGCATCCGCCTCGTTGGCAGCAATTCTGGAAGCACGGGGATTAAAAGTAACTTTGTTGAAACTCGATCCTTATATCAATGTCGATCCAGGCACAATGAGCCCATTTCAGCATGGTGAAGTCTATGTAACCGAGGATGGAACAGAGACAGACTTAGATCTTGGTCATTATGAACGATTCGTACGTATAAAGATGACACGTAGTAACAATTTTACTACTGGCCGTATCTATTCGAATGTCATACAGAAGGAACGTAGAGGTGACTACCTGGGTGGAACTGTACAGGTGATTCCCCATATTACAGACGAAATCAAACTCAACATCATACAGGGTGCCGGTGACGCAGAAGTAGCGATGGTAGAAATCGGTGGTACTGTCGGTGATATTGAATCACAGCCTTTCCTCGAGGCAATTCGGCAGATGAGAATCGAGTTAGGATCGGATAAAACGATATTTATACATCTGACCTTAGTGCCATATATTAAAACTGTAGGTGAAATCAAAACCAAACCTACTCAACATTCGGTGAAAGAGCTTCGCTCGATTGGTATCCAACCAGATATTCTTGTATGCCGTGTTGACCGGCCATTACCTGAAAATGAAAAGAAAAAACTGGCACTGTTTACTAACGTTGAAGAGTCCGCGATTATCTCTGCGGTAGACACAAATAATGTATATAAAATCCCGGGTTTGTTTCATGAGCAGGGAATGGACGAAATCGTGGTGCGTAAATTCGGCATGAATATCAAGCCGGCTGATCTCAGTGAATGGGACAAAGTGATCGATGCTATGGAAAACCAAACCAGCGAAATCACGATTGGCATGGTTGGAAAATACATGGAACTGACCGATTCCTACAAATCCTTATCAGAAGCGCTCACCCATGCCGGGATAGAATCACGGACTAAGGTCAATATTTCATACATAGATTCTGAAGATATTGAAAAATCGGGTGCTCAAATATTGCAAGGGCTAGATGCTATCCTGGTTCCAGGCGGTTTTGGTAACCGTGGTATCGAAGGAAAAATCACAGCTATTCAGTTCGCGAGAGAAAACAAAATGCCATACCTTGGCATATGTTTGGGAATGCACTTGGCGGTCGTTGAGCTAGCACGGAATGTTGCAAAGCTTACTGGTGCAAACAGTACAGAATTTGATGAAGCAACTCCTCATCCGGTAATCGCACTCATTACCGAATGGATGGATAAAAAGGGAATACTTGAGAGACGAGACGAACACTCAGATCTCGGTGGCAGCATGCGATTGGGAGGCCAAGAATGTAATTTAATGGAAGGAACATTGGTAAAAGATTTATACCAGCAGTCAGTTATTGTTGAAAGACATCGTCACCGCTATGAATTTAATAATAATTTCCGGTCCCAACTCGAGAAAAAGGATTTAACGATTGCCGGAGTTTCAAAGGACGAAAAACTGGTTGAAATTATTGAGTTGTCGAATCATCCATGGTTTATTGCGTGTCAGTTTCACCCGGAATTCACATCGACGCCACGAGACGGTCATCCTCTATTTACTGGATTTGTAAGTGCAGCACTGAATCACCAGGTTACAACCAGTAGAGGGATCAAAAATGCGGCTATGTAATTTCGATATTGGCCCTGAAAAACCTTTTTTTCTTATAGCTGGCCCGTGCGTTATAGAAAGCGAACAACTTGCTGTAGATACAGCGGGCACATTAAATGAAATTACAACTGAGCTAAATATTCCTTTCATATTCAAATCATCATTCGATAAGGCGAACAGGAGTTCCCATGAAAGTTATCGTGGTCCAGGATCTGATCAGGGACTTAAGGTTCTTGAAAAGATAAAAGCGTCGATCGGCGTTCCCGTGCTGACTGATGTCCATGAAGATACGGATCTTGAAGAAGTTTCTAAGGTGGTCGATGTCTTACAGACCCCTGCATTCCTTTGCCGGCAGACTAACTTTATCCAGAAGGTTGCTAAACAGGGATTACCAGTAAATATAAAGAAAGGTCAATTTCTTGCACCATGGGATATGCAATCTGTCGTTGATAAAGCAAAGGCGACAGGAAACAAAAATATATTGGTTTGTGAGCGCGGTACGAGTTTTGGTTATAACTATCTCGTATCAGATATGCGTTCACTCGTTGTCATGAGAGAAACTGAGTGCCCAGTTATTTTTGATGCGACACATTCAGTACAACTCCCAGGAGGCATGGGAAACAAGTCCGGTGGACAGAGGGAGTTTGTCCCAACTCTTGCAAGGGCTGCTATTGCGGTGGGCATTGCGGGGATATTTATGGAGACGCACCCCAACCCTGATAAGGCACTTAGTGATGGCCCTAATTCATGGCCGCTTGGCAAAATGAAAGAACTACTTGAGTTGTTGAAGTCGGTTGATCAGATCGTAAAAGGTCAATAGATAGTAGATAGGGAAATATGTCAGAGATAAAAAAAATAACTGCACGTGAAGTGCTTGATTCACGCGGCAATCCAACTATTGGGGCACAGGTGTATACCTTAGATGGATCAATAGGTAGTGCCATGGTGCCTTCAGGCGCATCGACCGGCTCTCGTGAGGCATTAGAGTTAAGAGACAAAGACCATTCAAGATATCTTGGCAAAGGTGTATTGAATGCGATTCAGAATATCCATTCACAAATTGCCCCAGTCATTATCGGCATGGAAGTTACAGATCAAGTAGCCATTGATAGCGCGATGATCGAACTGGATGGGACACCAAATAAGAGCAAACTTGGAGCTAACGCCATTCTAGCTGTTTCCATGGCAGCCGCCCATGCGGCGGCGAAAGACAAAGGAGAACCACTATACCGTTATATAGGGGGCGAAGGGCCTTATGACTTACCTGTACCGATGATGAATATTATTAATGGTGGCGCGCATGCTGATAACAGTGTGGATATGCAGGAGTTTATGATTTTACCCGTGGGGGCTAACAGTATCGCTGAGGCAGTGCGTTATGGTG
Source organism: Gammaproteobacteria bacterium (assembly GCA_965226155.1). Classification (GTDB taxonomy): domain Bacteria; phylum Pseudomonadota; class Gammaproteobacteria; order Eutrophobiales; family Eutrophobiaceae. Next base: position 735,831 of record OZ245331.1, on the reverse strand, counting down.
CTGAGATTTTTCATTCACTGAAAGCAGTATTATCTAAAAAAGGACTGGGAACAGCAGTAGGTGATGAAGGTGGTTTCGCACCGGATCTTTCATCGAATGAAGAGGCAATTGAAGTGATATTAATGGCAATAACTGATGCGGGTTTCAAGGCAGGAACGGATATTTTACTCGGACTGGACGTGGCCAGTTCAGAATTTTACAAGGACGGAAAATATTTCCTTGCTTCAGAAAACAAGACATTGAGTTCATCCGAATTTATTGATTACTTGATACCATGGTTTAAAAAATACCCGATTATCACTATGGAAGACGGGATGGCGGAGGAAGATTGGGACGGATGGAAAATGCTTACTGATAAATTGGGGGGAAAAGCCCAGCTCGTAGGTGATGACTTATTTGTAACAAACACAGAGATTCTACAGCAGGGGATAGACAGAAAAATTGCAAATTCAATATTAATTAAAGTCAATCAGGTTGGGACATTAACAGAAACTATCGCCGCGATAAAAATGGCAAAACAGGCGGGTTATACTGTGGTTATATCACATCGTTCTGGCGAAACGGAAGATACGACTATCGCAGACTTAGCTGTAGCCATGTCGGCTGGTCAGATAAAGACGGGTTCTTTATCTCGATCTGACAGAGTAGCAAAATATAACCGTTTAATGGAGATAGAATTGGAACTGGGAGAGAATGCAAGGTATCCAGGAAAAAGTGCATTCAACGATCTGGGATTAACGACATGAAATTGATTGTTGGTACCAACTGAGTGTTTAAATGAAATTTTTAAATATCGCATTATTATTAATATTGGTTTTGATCCAGAACCGTTTATGGAATGGTAATGGGAGCATACCTGATGTAAAACGACTCGAAGAGATGAAAGCTATGCAGATTGAAGAAAACAAAGCCTTGGTAGAGCGAAATATTTCTCTTGGCGCAGAAGTAATGGACCTTAAAGAAGGGCTCGAAGCAATCGAGGAACGCGCCAGGAGTGAGATGGGCATGATTCGGTCGGACGAAACCTTTTATCGGATTATTGAAAGATCTGAAAGCGCTAACTAACCCTGCCCACAATGGCTAATTGATGGGACCTTCTCAAAAATATTGGGCAATGATTCCTGCAGCAGGCATAGGGACAAGAATGGGTATGGACACCCCAAAGCAGTATTTAAAACTGTGTGGAAAATGTATTCTCGAATATACACTTGAACTATTTTGCATGCATGAAAGGATTGAAGGCGTTATTGTCGTGCTAGCTGAAAACGACACTTACTGGGAAACACTTCCGGCAGCATCTAATAAGAAGATTCAAACGACGATTGGGGGTGTTGAACGTTGCCATTCAGTTCAGAACGGCTTAAAAATGCTAAAAGATATTGCCAGTCCAGATGATTGGGTAATGGTCCATGATGCGGCTAGGCCATGTCTACATATTGATGATATCGATAAATTAATTCAAACTATGAATGCTCAATCAATCGGCGGTATTCTGGCGATCCCTGTACGGGATACTATGAAACGGACCGGCACAATCAACGAAGTAACTGAGACTGTAAGTCGGGAAGGTCTGTGGCACGCACTGACACCGCAGATGTTTCAGCTTTCAATGCTCGATAGTGCGTTGGAAATGGCGATATCTAACAATGTTCTGGTTACTGATGAGGCTCAGGCAATTGAAATGACAGGTGAAAGACCTGTTCTTGTCGAAGGACATCCTGATAATATTAAGATCACTCATCAAAGTGATCTCCCACTTGCTGAATTGTTCCTTTCTCGTCGCGAGGTGAAATAATGCGGATAGGCCATGGTTATGATACCCATAGATTTACCAGTGGAAGGCCCTTAATTCTCGGCGGCGTTACGATCCCGTATGGGAAAGGTCTTGAAGCACATTCTGACGGTGATGCCGTCATCCATGCTTTGTGTGACGCGTTGTTGGGTGCTGCCGCATTGGGTGACATAGGCACTTTTTTCCCTGATACCGATGCCAAGTTTGAAAATATTGACAGCAGAATACTACTCAAGAAAGTATTCGACCTTATTTCAGAGAAGGGATACGAAATCTCTAATGTAGATATTACAGTATTGGCTCAGGCTCCAAAGTTGCTGCCATACATATCTGACATGCGAAAAAATCTCGCTGAAGACATGAAATTAACTGTAGACAGAGTCAACATAAAGGCAACAACGACGGAAGGAATGGGGTTTATTGGCAGGAAGAAGGGGATAGCTGTTTACGCAGTTAGTTTATTGAAACTATTAAATCTAAATAATAATTAAAAAATTGGGGAGATTAAAACGAATAGAAAAATTTCCAATATTTTTTCAAAAGTTGAACTTAATCAGTCCCTGGTAGTGTATATTTTAAAATCCTCGTAAAATCAGACTATGTTATTTTTCTTGTTTCTGTAAAGTTCTGTATACTTTTGTAAATTTATTCGTGAATTCAATTTGTAAGTGCAACTCAATTAGGTGGCACGAACGGCAAGCTGCGGTAGCATCCTTACCTTTCGTTCCAGCAAGAAAGAGAGGCACAGATGAGACACTACACACAGCTTACCGAGCATCAACGTTACCAGATTTACGCCCTGATGAAAGCAGGACATACACAAACGGAGATAGCCGCCTTGATAGGCGTGCATAAATCTACTATTAGCCGTGAACTCAGACGCAACCGTGGCTTGAGAGGCTATCGACCCCGCCAAGCTCAGTTGCTCCGGCAAGCGCGTCGAGAAGCCAGCCAACAACAGCGACTCACCACGACCTTGTGGGAGCAAATCAGTGACTGGTTGCATAAACGAGAAGGTATCGCTCTGAGTCATGAATGGATATATCACTACATATACCAGGACAAGGCAGACGGCGGTGAGCTGTACCGGTACTTGCGTTGCCAGAAGAAACGAAAGAAGCGTTATGGTAGTTATCAACGTCGTGGGGTTCTGGTGAATCAGATCAGCATTGATAAGCGTCCAGCCATTGTGAACAGGAAGACACGCATCGGTGACTGGGAAGTGGACACCGTCATCGGCAAAGGCCATCGACAGGCGCTGGTCACCTTGAGCGAGCGCAAGTCGATGTACACCTTGATTGCACAGGTGAAACGACGAACTGCCTCTGCCGTCAGGCAAGCTATCGTGCGATTGTTGTCTAATATGAAGGCGTCGGTTCACACGGTCACCTCGGATAATGGAAAAGAATTTGCTGAGCATGAGGTTATTGCTCAACAATTGAACGCGGGTTTCTATTTTGCACATCCTTATGCCTCCTGGGAACGGGGTTTAAATGAAAATATCAATGGTCTCATTCGACAGTACTTCCCAAAGAAAATGGACTTCAGCACGATTACACAAAAGCAGTTAAACTTGGTCATGAAAAAACTCAATCACCGTCCCAGAAAAACACTTAATTCAAAAACACCACATGAAGTCTTTTTTAACATCAACGTTGCACTTCAAAGTTGAATCCGCGTAGTAATTTTAGGATCTGGTTGTGATAATATTTTATTGTTGATGTTTTGCATTAGAGCATCAACGCAGTTCGGATCAAAATGTGAGCCGCTTTTCTGATTAATGACATCGATAACATTTTCAATGTTCCACGCAGGTCTGTAGGGGCGTGGACTTGTCATGGCGTCAAAGACATCTGCAACCGCAACGATTCTGGCTTCTATCGGGATTGCTTCTTTCTTTAATCTGTTCGGATATCCTTCGCCGTTGAACTGTTCATGGTGATTCAGGGCGATCACAGAGCCAAATTTCAATATGCTTGACGAGCTCTTTGAAAGTAACTCATTTCCAAGAATAGTATGATTTTTTATGATCTCGTACTCTTTTTCATCAAGTACGCCTTTCTTTAGAAGAATTTCATCGGGGAATGCGGAACTCTCCGATATCATGTAATGGCGATGAAATTTCAATGATTTCACAAAATTCCTGATTCATCTTCAATGTTTCGGCGATTAATCTCGATACTTTGCCGACCTTTAGAGGGTGATATCCTGAATAATCTGCTTTTATGTCCGAAATCCTGGTTAATAGCGTGAGCGCGTCCATTGCCGTGACATGATTTGAATATTTAGCTTTATCAACCAGAGTTTCCAGTAAGTTGGCTCGTTCACGGATAATAATTTGCTGGCGGCGAATGGTCAGCAGGTTTCGAAATCGAACCTTACATTCATAATGGTCAATTGGTTTTGTCAGAAAATCAGTTGCACCTGCTTCCAGCGCTTCATACATGACTGCCTTGTCGTCTACGATCGTAAATACGACGATAGGTATGTTCGTACATTCAGGTATTTCACGAATCTTGCGGGTAAAATCTACTCCATTCATTCCCGGCATCTTGTAATCTACGACTATCAGGTCAGGTGTGCTTTCTTTGGCAGAATTTAATGCAGACAGGGCATTATCAAACGACTGTACCTTAATGTTATCGCCAATGCTTCTAATGATACTTTCCATGATAATACGACTAGTTAATTGATCATTGATTACCATGACCTCGGCGGTCAAGTGATAGTTTTTTGCATCTTTTAATTGGAAAGTAGACATACTTGTTTGATCGATTAGTAACAAATTGTTTTTTGATTTATAAGTATAGTCGTTTTAATGGGTAATTTGTTACAGCATTGTTCTAAATTAAGCAAGATCGATGCCAAAGGGGTTTAGTGACTGATATAGCCTATTCTCAGGGTTTTTCATATCCCCAAGTTAGCTTAGATATAAGGAAAAGTCAGAAGCTCCAACTTACTTAATATATGAAAACAAGTATTTTTTGGTACTTATCAGCCAGGGTAGCCGCAGTATTAATAAGATAAGGAAGATTAGCGCCAGGGTGAGGGGGGTACGGGTATCAGCCTTTACTAGCCAATAGTAATGCAGAATTCCAAGGCCGGTTATCACATAGACCGTGGTATGTAGTCGTCGCCATCTGCTGCCTAGTCTTTGTGCCATCTTTTTAGTAGAGGTTATGGCGAGCGGAATCAGCAAGACGAATGCTGTAAAACCAACAGTGATATAGGGCCTCTCAACTATATCTTCTAGGATGGATTCCCAGTCAAAGAACTGATCCAATACAAAATATGTCGTGAAATGCAGACAGGAATAGAAAAAAGCGAACAAGCCGAGCATCCGGCGGAACCGTATTAACGTATTGATTCCGGTCAAGCGTCGTAGCGGAGTGATGGATAGAGTGATTAACAGAAAATAAATTGTCCAATCACCGGTGAAATGGGTGATGTCTTCAATCGGGTTCGCTGACAATCGGCCGGTAAGGCTATCAAATAATAAAATACCAAATGGGATTAGTGACAGGCAGAAAATTATCGGCTTGATTAGTCTTTGCATGAAGCCTGTCAGAAGCTTTTTCGCAAATCCATTCCAGTGTACATTGATGCAACTTGATCAGCATAGCCGTTGAACATCAACGTATCTTGTTTTAGGAAATTGCCAATACGTCGTTCCCGTTTCTGACTCCATCGGGGATGATTTACCTCAGGGTTAACATTGGAATAGAAGCCGTACTCTTTGGGAGCGGAAATATTCCATGCGGTAGGTGGCTGCTTGGATACAAATTCTATCTTGGCTATTGATTTTATGCTCTTGAATCCATACTTCCAGGGTACAACTAGTCTTAATGGTGCACCATTCTGATTTGGAAGAACCTCCCCAAACAGTCCCGTTGCTAGGATCGTCAATGGGTTCATGGCTTCATCAATTCTTAGTCCTTCAACATAAGGCCATTTTAGAACACTGTATTTTTGTCCGACCATTTCTGATGGACGATAGATCGTCGTGAATGCAACATACTTGGCATTCGAACATGGTTCAAATCGTTTTAATACATCCGCCAATGGTATGCCAATCCAAGGTACAACCATAGACCACGCTTCAACGCATCGCAGGCGATATATACGTTCTTCAAGTTGATGCGGTTTTATAAAATCTTCCAGGGCATACACACCCGGTTTATCACATTCACCCTCGACAGTTATCGACCAGGGATGAGGTTTAAACGATCCTGAATATTCAGATGGGTCTTCCTTACCCGTGCCGAACTCATAAAAATTGTTATAACTTGTTACAGCATCGTAAGTTGTTTTTTCTTCATCTGTTGAAAAAGAACTCTTTTTAAAATTAGTTAGCTTTTCACCCGCATGGACAGACATGCTGGGGAGGAGGAGGCTAGTATTCAATAAGGTACCAGCTATCCCTGTTATTGCTGTGGTACTGATGAACTTTCTACGCGATAGGTAGTCAGCTTTGCTGGTTATCTCTGAAGAGCGGATATCTGAAGGTTTTTTTATAAGCATTGCATGTCACCTTAGTTTAACTATTACATAGACTGGGTCAGGAACACAGGGTTCAAATTTAATTAATCTAACCATTTTCGCGCATTCTGAAACAAGCGTATCCATGGGCTGTCTTCATAGTGCCAGTCATCTGGTATCCACGAAAATTGTTTTTTCAAAAATACACGCTCTGGGTGTGGCATCAAGATGGAAAAGCGGCCGTCAGTAGTAGTAAACCCAGTCAAGCCTCCAGGCGTACCGGCAGGATTAGCGGGGTAGTGTTCAGTGCATTTTCCGTAATTATCTATATATCGCAGAAATGACTGTGCGGAATCTTGAGGATGTTCATTATTGAATATTGCTCTACCTTCACCATGGGCAACGACGATAGGTATCTTTGATCCGGCCATGTCATTCGTCAAAATACATGGAGATTGTGTTACCTCAACCATAACCAGCCGTGCCTCGAATTGTTCGGATTGATTTCGAATAAAATCAGGCCACGTTTCGGCGCCTGGTATCAATTCTTTTAGCTGCGAGAGCATTTGGCAACCGTTACAAACTCCAAGCCCGAATGTATTTTCTCGAGTAAAAAATTGTTCGAACTCATCCCTCAACTGCGAGTTGAACAAAATTGATTTTGCCCAGCCTCCACCCGCTCCGAGGACATCACCATAGGAAAATCCTCCACATGCGGCAATTCCTCTAAATTGGGTTAGTGATACTGATCCATCAATCAAATCATTCATATGTACATCAATACAATTAAAACTGGCGCGGTGGAATACGGCAGCCATCTCAACATGACCGTTAACACCTTGTTCTCTCAATATTGCAATGTCGGGCTTTACTCCAGTGTTGACTGAATGTGTTCCGGCATTCTCATTCATGTCAAAACTAGTGGATAGTGATAAACCCGGATCATTCATGTCCAGTAGGGATTCGAGCTCCTGTTGTGCACATTGCGGATTATCACGCATGGCCTGGATATTTATTGTCGTTGAGGACCAAAGCGCATGAAGCACGGCTAAATCTCGTGTAAAAACTGTAGTTCCATTATTGGAGATGGTTAGGCTACGAGTGTTATTAATGTTGCCAATAACGCTAATGTTTTCTTCAGCTAAACCTGAATCGAGGAACGTCTTGCATACCTGTTCCATCTGTTCTGTATCGATCTGGATAACAGCACCAACCTCTTCATTGAATAAATTTGCAAATATTTCGTTGTTATTACACTCGAGTAGAATATCGATGCCGCAATGACCGGCGAAGGCCATTTCGGTTAGTGTGACAAATAGCCCGCCATCCGAACGATCATGATAAGACATGATCAAATCCATTTCGTTTAACAATTGGATGGCTTGGAAGAATGCTGTTAGTAATTCTGGTCGGTCAATGTCTGGGGTGACATCACCGATTTGATTAAATACCTGGGCCAACGCTGATCCACCCATTCGATTTTGGTTATTTCCAAGGTCAATTAGAAGTAACGACGTTTCTTTGTCGTGAATCAGTTGCGGCGTAAGTGTCTTGCGGATATCAGCAACCGGTGCGAAAGCACTTATATTTACAGATAATGGTGAAATAACCTGTTTATGCTCTTTACCATCTTCCCAGACCGTGTGCATTGATAAAGAATCCTTTCCTACCGGTATACAGATTTCAAGTGACGTAGCCAGATTTGATACAGCTTCAACCGTATCGTATAGGTTGGCATCTTCTCCTGGATGACCACAAGCAGCCATCCAATTGGCTGACAATGCGATATCCGAAAGTCTTAGTATGCGAGATGCAGCAATATTGGTAATAGCTTCAGCTAATGCCAAGCGGCCGGAAGCAGGGGGGTTAATGATGGCTACAGGACTTCGTTCTCCGATTGCCATGGCTTCTCCAACGTAAGCGTTATATGAACTTGCTGTAATTGCGCAGTCTGCAACCGGTGTTTGCCAAGGACCGACCATCTGATCTCTGACTACCAGGCCGGACACAGACCTATCACCAATTGTAATCAGGAATCGTTTATCAGCGATAGTGGGTAGTTGCAGTACCCGATTGACTGCATCATCAAATTCTATTCCTTTATATGTGATCGGTTGCCTTTGTTGATGAATGTGATTGTCTTTGCGTTGCATACGAGAAGGACTGTCGAACAGGACACTCAGAGGCAGATCAATAGGTTGGTTATTGAATAAGTTGTCGGAGAGTTGCAATTGGCCTGAATCGGTCGCCTCGCCAATTACTGCAAAGGGTGCTGTTTCGCGCTGGCACAGGGTGGTAAAAGTATCCATGTCATCCGAATTAATGGCGAGGACATATCGTTCTTGGGATTCGTTACACCAGATTTCCATTGGAGACATACCTGGGTCGTCACATGGAATTTCACGGAGCTTGAATAAGGCCCCTTTGTTACTATAGTTAACCAGTTCAGGTAGTGCGTTGGAAAGTCCGCCTGCGCCAACATCATGGATTGAAATAATCGGATTGTTTTCGCCTAATGCCCAGCAACAGTCGATTACTTCCTGGCAACGTCGTTGCATTTCAGGGTTGTCTCGTTGCACAGACGCATAGTCAAGTGCAGCGTCACTTTTGCCCGATGCCATGGATGAGGTTGCTCCTCCACCTAATCCAATTAGCATTGCTGGCCCACCCAAGACTATCAGTTTTGCTTTTGGTGGAATTTGCTTTTTGTTTATGTGAGGGTCGCGGATAATTCCGTAACCTCCAGCCAGCATGATGGGTTTGTGATAACCGTATATCGTATTTGATTCAGGGTCTGTCTGTTCGTAGCTACGAAAGTAACCAGCTAGTGCCGGTCGGCCAAACTCGTTATTAAAAGACGCCGCACCTATTGGACCTTCAAGCATGATATCGAGTGCGGAAACGATTCGGTCTGGTTTACCATGGTCAATTTCCCATGGCTTGGTATCCGTTGGAATTTGCAGGTTGGAAACGACAAAGCCCGTTAGTCCAGCCTTAGGTTTGGCACCGGTTCCTGTTGCAGCTTCGTCTCGAATTTCACCGCCTGCTCCAGTTGCAGCGCCGGGATAGGGTGAGATTGCAGTAGGGTGATTATGTGTTTCAACTTTCATGACGATATGCACATCTTCAGCATTTTCGGTGTATTGTCTATTACTCGGTGTTGGATAAAATCGAGATGCCGTATAGCCTTGCATGACCGCAGCATTATCCTTATAGGCTGACAGGACACGTCCTGGATGATGTTGGTATGTAGATTGGATCATCTCAAATAGTGAAGATGGCATATCAGTATCATCAATGGTCCAATTACTTTTGAAAATCTTGTGTCTGCAATGTTCAGAATTGGCCTGTGCAAACATCATCAGCTCAACGTCGGTCGGATTTCGTTCTATTTTTAGGAATACGTCGTACAGATAGTCGATTTCAATTGCAGATAAAGCCAGCCCCATCTCTGCATTGGCCTTCAATAGTTCATCCTTGCCTTGAGTTAATAGATCAATATTTGTGAGTTGCCTTGGTTCATATTGTTGGAATAATTTTTCAGCTTCCGTGATCTTATGTAAGACGCACTCAGTCATCCGGTCATGGATGACGGACTCGATCTCTTTTTGGATTAGTTCAGATGGCTGGAATCCCTCTTCATAGCCAATTTTCCAAAATATGCTTCTTTCAATTCGGCTTATTTTTTGAATCGCGCAATGATGAATAATGTCGGTTGCTTTACTTGCCCAGGGTGAAATAGTCCCTGGTCGTGGGACGACCAGTAAGCTGCCAGTTAAATCTTTTGACTTAATGTCTACGTCTTTAGCGTGTAGTAGGGATTGTAGACGTGATAATTCTTCCGAGTTCAGATCCGTACTCAGTTTCAGAAGGTACAGATAGTAGGTGTCGACGGATGTGGCTTGGGGATAAATCTGCTTTATTGAAGTCAGCTTTTTTTCAATTCGAAACGTCGATAGGGCGGGTTCACCGCGGATGATGAGCATTTTATAGATATCCCAATTGACAGATTAATTCCTGAATTGAAAGCAAAGGTAGTTTACCTTATTTCGTACCTGTTGCGTGAAATGAGTAGAATATTTAAAACAAAAGAAATTCAGATCCTGTTAGCAGGAACTAGTGTTACTTTATCTCATCAACTTTTATTAAGACAGTATGTCTTTCTTGCCTGGTTCGCTTGCTGCTTCCGAGAATGATAGAACGGTTATCCTGGCTGGATTGGTCAATACCACCTATCTCCATCCACTGGCCCAGCTTCCCGTTGACAGTCGTTTCAACCTGTTGAATATCAAATGACAGATTATTCCCTTGGTTAACTTTTGATAACTGGGGCGCAATCAAAAGGGTAACACTGTCGCCGGTTAACCTCGGTAACACATAGAATCCCGAAGTGACATCTCTGTATTCCAAGGTATCCTGAACAATGACCCCATTGTGAGTCACAATGGTATTCTGACTGGGTATCGGGACAGATTGCCCAGTCTGTATATATGCGGGTTGCCCGTCCAGTGTCGTTACGGTAAACAAATTATTATCTATCTCATCATTGTTTAAATCCAGTGCCCGAATGCTGACAGAATTCCCTTCATCATCACCGGTTACGGTAATGCCTCCCCTAGGAGATCGCCTGTTTCCACTAGTGACAGTGACATCACCTGACGAGATTACACCTGACAATGACAGATCCTGTCGATCTACTGTATCTTGACCATCCTGTTTGACGCTGATTCTCAATTGGCGCTGTGTTTTATCTCACTGAGATTACTGGGGGTTGTCTTGACTATCAGTTGATAGTTCATTCCATTTATTGAACCACCGGGCGGTAGCAGAGGCCTTATCACAGAAATCACTTCGTCTACAGTACGATGATTTAGAGGAATGATCTCGAGTTGCATCTGCTGTGACTGCGCAGAGTTAATGCATAAGGGGAACAGTACAACTATTTGTATCAGGGCTCTGTTCATAAAAGCGCTCTTTTCAGGTTAGGGTCGGGCTTTGCTTTTTCCCATATTTCATCAAACTGATGTGTGAGCGTTCTAGATTTGCGCTTGCCATTGAAATTTAAAGTACCATCAAAACGTTCGGAACTGATCCTGTGAATATAGCCAACGGTATCGGCAATAAAAATGGATTCATTAAAATCCGCATATTCGAAATTGGGAACTCGGAATTCAATGAAACTGCTCAGATCCATAGCCAAATCGACTAGACGATGTCCTCTCTTTACGATTTTCATTGGTTCATACACTAGAATTCGAACTTTTGATTTACGATTCTTTAGTACCAGGTATTTTACTGCCTCAACGAATTCCTGATTATTATACACAACTGGATCAAGTTCCCGGCTGATAATTTCAAGTGTACGACTGGCCTGCTTTGCCATCATCAAGGCGACCAAGCTGTGGTCCTGGCGGCTATCAATGGCTACCTTATTATCTGTTTCGCCAAGTAGGGAATCTTGATTGGTATCCATAAGTATTAGGTAAATAAAATTTGGGAACTCGGAAAACTTAGCTGGAACGGATAAGCGAAATTATTGACCTGGTTTGTTGTTCTGCATTGCCGGTATATTTTTGCGGTGACAGGTCTAGCAAACGGTTCTTTTCTTCAGCAGGTATATCTAGATTATTAATGAATTGTTCTAATTCAACCTGGGTTACGGACTGGCCTCGAGTCAGTGATTTCAGTTTTTCGTAAGGTTCACTGATGGCATATCGCCTCATCACAGTCTGTATTGCTTCGGCAAGTATTTCCCATGATATGTCAAGGTCAGCATTAATTGCATCTGCATTTACTTCAAGCTTGCCGATACCTTTTAAACAACTCTGATATGCAATCATTGAATGCGAGATCGCAAGACCGATATTTCGTATAGAGGTAGAATCCGTCAGGTCACGCTGCCAGCGTGATACGGGCAATTTTTCTGCGAGATGAGATAACAAAGCGTTAGCAACACCTAAGTTGCCTTCTGCGTTTTCAAAATCAATCGGGTTAATCTTGTGTGGCATGGTAGATGAACCAATTTCATCTTTAGATGTTTTCTGTTTGAAATAGCCTAAAGAAATATAACCCCAGACATCGCGACAAAGATCAATCAATATAGTGTTACAGCGGATGAGCGCATGAAAATTTTCAGCCATATAATCATGTGGTTCAATTTGTGTAGTATGTGGATTCCAAGTCAACTTCTGTGACTCCACGAAGGATTGAGAAATTTTCATCCAGTCTAGCTCAGGATAGGCGGCAAGATGGGCATTAAAGTTACCAACTGCGCCGTTGAATTTCCCAAATATTTTAATTGCTTTGAATTCCTGCTGTTGTCGATGCAGCCTATGTATACATATGGCGATCTCCTTTCCGATTGTGGTCGGTGATGCAGATTGCCCGTGTGTGCGAGCTAGCATGGCTAGTCCCGCATATTGTTCTGCGAAATCAGTCAAGGATAGGATGATTTTTTGCACTGACGGGATGATGTGCTTAATTTTTGCATCTCGTATCATCAAACCATGACACAGATTATTTATATCTTCTGAGGTACAAGCGAAGTGGATAAATTCCGACAAGGCTTCCAATTCCTTATTTTCATGGAACTGCTCTTTCAGGAAATACTCTACGGCTTTTACATCATGGTTAGTTGTCGTTTCTATTTCTTTGACACGCTTTGCGTCGTCTATGGAAAAATTAGTGATTATTTCTTCCAGCTGCGCGTTGGCCTTTTTACTTAAATTCGCGACTTCTTTTATTGCAGGTAAGGATGCCAGTAGCTGCAGCCAGCGGGTCTCGATGGTAACTCGGTATTTAATCGTTCCATATTCACTGAAAATTTCACGTAGTGATTCCGTCTGGCCGCCATAACGACCATCAACAGGTGAGATTGCAGTAAGTGAATTCAATTCCATTCAATTTCCGCCTTCTGTGACACTTGAACCTGTCATGGACAGGGATTCGGTTGTGAAAAATGTAGTGAATTAATCTTATCGATCAATTCATCCGGTAATTCTACGTCAATACTGGCAATATTGCTCTCGAGTTGTTCCTCCGATGTCGCACCAATAATTGTACTGGTTAGAAATGGTCGCGTGTTTACAAAAGCAAGGGCCATTTGCGAGGGTAGTAGATTATATTCCTTAGCCAAATGGACATATTTCTCCGTCATTTTTACACCAATCTCACCAGTGTAACGTTTGTAGCTATCGAATCTGGTTAAGCGAGATCCTTCAGGTTTTGCCCCGTTGAGATATTTACCTGATAACACGCCGAAGGCCATTGGGGAATATGCTAGCAAGCCAATGTTTTCTCTCAGTGCGAATTCTGACAAGTTAATTTCAAAAATCCGGTTAAGCAAATTGTACGGGTTCTGGATGGAGGCTATCCGCGGCAGAGACCGTTGATTCGATTCATGCAGGTAGCTTGTCATACCCCAGGCAGTTTCATTGCTAATACCAATAGATCTGATTTTCCCTACTTTAACGTTTTCATTCAGAGCATCTAGTGTTTCAGCGATCGGTGTCCCATCTTTTTCGGGAGCATGAAGGTAGTTGAGTTGCCCGAAGAAATTGGTAAATCGTTCTGGCCAGTGAACTTGATATAAATCGATATAATCTGTCTGCAATCGTTTAAGACTCGCATCGATTGCAAGCGTGATATTTTTACTATCTAGTTTGTTTGTACCTGGGCGTATATATGAAACATTCCTGGTTGGTGGTGCGATCTTGGTCGCAATGATTAATTTGTTACGATCAGCCCGTTTGTTAAGCCATGTCCCAAGTAATTCTTCAGTTTTACCATAGGTTTCTTTTGAGGGCGGAACAGGGTACATCTCGGCGCAATCAATAAAGTTGATACCAGCGCCAACTGCATAATTCAATTGTGAGTGGGCGTCTTGTTCAGTATTTTGACTACCCCATGTCATGGTACCTAGACAAAGGTTACTGACTTCAATCCCGGTTTTACCCAATTGCCTGTATTTCATATAATATCATGCTAATTTACGGTTTATTTATAACGCGAATTACAATTTGTAAGTGCAACTCAATTAGGTGGCACGAACGGCAAGCTGCGGTAGCATCCTTACCTTTCGTTCCAGCAAGAAAGAGAGGCACAGATGAGACACTACACACAGCTTACCGAGCATCAACGTTACCAGATTTACGCCCTGATGAAAGCAGGACATACACAAACGGAGATAGCCGCCTTGATAGGCGTGCATAAATCTACTATTAGCCGTGGACTCAGACGCAACCGTGGCTTGAGAGGCTATCGACCCCGCCAAGCTCAGTTGCTCCGGCAAGCGCGTCGAGAAGCCAGCCAACAACAGCGACTCCCCACGACCTTGTGGGAGCGAGTAGAGGTCTGGCTGCGGGACGAATGGAGTCCTGAGCAAATCAGTGACTGGTTGCATAAACGAGAAGGTATCGCTCTGAGTCATGAATGGATATATCACTACATATACCAGGACAAGGCAGACGGCGGTGAGCTGTACCGGTACTTGCGTTGCCAGAAGAAACGAAAGAAGCGTTATGGTAGTTATCAACGTCGTGGGGTTCTGGTGAATCAGGGCAGCATTGATAAGCGTCCCGCCATTGTGAACAGGAAGACACACATCGGTGACTGGGAAGTGGACACCGTCATCGGCAAAGGCCATCGACAGGCGCTGGTCACCTTGAGCGAGCGCAAGTCGATGTACACCTTGATTTGCACATGTGAAACGACGAACTGCCTCTGCCGTCAGGCAAGCTATCGTGCGATTGTTGTCTAATATGAAGGCGTCGGTTCACACGATCACCTCGGATAATGGAAAAGAATTTGCTGAGCATGAGGTTATTGCTCAACAATTGAACGCGGGGTTCTATTTTGCACATCCTTATGCCTCCTGGGAACGGGGTTTAAATGAAAATATCAATGGTCTCATTCGACAGTACTTCCCAAAGAAAATGGACTTCAGCACGATTACACAAAAGCAGTTAAACTTGGTCATGAAAAAACTCAATCACCGTCCCAGAAAAACACTTAATTCAAAAACACTACATGAAGTCTTTTTTAACATCAACGTTGCACTTCAAAGTTGAATCCGCGCAATAAAACGAATACTCGTTTATACAAGTACCATCAGCTTATCAGACAAATAAAGGCGCTTATGGTACTTTTAAATGAAGTTTAATAATTAACTACGAACATTTCTATATATGGAAAAATTGACAATACGTCGGCCCGATGATTTCCATCTGCATCTCAGAGATGGAGATGCAATGGCCAGTATCATAGGCAACAGTTCGGATCAATTTGCCCGTGCTATCATCATGCCCAATCTGAAACCGCCAATTATTAAGGTTGAGGATGCACTGGCGTACCGTAACAGGATACTCTCTGCATTACCGAAAGGGTGCGATTTTAATCCGTTAATGACACTGTATCTGACCGACAATACTTCTTCTTCTGAGATCCAATCAGTTGCAAACAGCGAACATGTTTATGCAGTGAAATATTACCCAGCAGGTGCAACTACAAATTCTGACCAGGGCGTTACTCAGATTGAAAAAGTATTTCCGATCATCGAAAAAATGATCGATTCAAATGTGCCACTGTTGATACACGGTGAAGCAACGGGGGACGATGTAGACAAATTTGATCGAGAAAAGGTTTTTGTTAATTCTGTTCTGGAACCTCTAGTTAGAAAGTTCCCTGGATTAAAAATAGTTCTAGAACACATAAGCACTAAGCAAGCTGTGCAGTTTGTAGAGGGTGGTCCTGAAACCATTGCAGCGACAATAACACCACAACATCTCCTTTATAATCGAAACGCCATATTTGAAAATGGACTTCGTCCACATTATTATTGTTTGCCGGTATTGAATCGTGAAAGACACAGAGAGGCAGTATTGAATGCGGCTGTTAGCGGCAACCCACGATTTTTTCTAGGGACTGATAGTGCGCCACATTCAAAAAATGACAAGGAAAGCAGTTGTGGTTGTGCGGGGGTGTTTTCAGCTTATAACGCAATAGAGTTGTATGCTGAGGCGTTTGAAAGCAAAAATGCATTAGCTATGTTAGAGAATTTTTCAAGCAAGTTTGGTGCAGATTTTTACGGTCTTCCGGAGAATACGGGGACAATGACTCTGACCAAGACCACATGGCAGGTACCCACTACCTTAAAGTTTGCTAACAGCGAGATAGTGCCGATGAGGGCAGGTGAAAACTGTTACTGGAAACAGGAAAAATAGTGAGTGGCGAACCTTCTATAGACTTTGTATCGTCCCGGTTCCGAGGTTATTTACCAGTTGTCATAGATGTGGAAACTGGGGGGTTCAACGCGCAGACCGATGCATTACTTGAGATTGCGGCGGTTTTTCTGGAAGTAAATTCTGAAGGTGATTGGGTAGTTAATGAAACTATAACCCGGTATGTCAAACCCTTCGATGGTGCAAATCTAGATAAATCTTCGCTCGAATTTACCGGGATAGATCCGGATCATCCTTTCAGAAAAGAGATCGCCGTTACAGAAAAAGAGGCCCTTCAAGACGTTTTTAAACTGGTAAGAGCCAAGAAAAAGATACACGAGTGTAAGCGTGCCATCCTGGTAGGACATAATGCCGCGTTCGATATCGGTTTCCTCAATGCAGCTGTAACCAGAGCAAATATCAAAAGAAATCCTTTTCACCCTTTTAGTACCTTTGACACAGTTACATTGGCAGGGCTTGCATACGGACAGACAGTGTTGTCACAAGCCGTACAGGCAGCAGGTTTGAGTTGGGATAATAATGAAGCTCATTCGGCACTTTATGACGCAGAAAGAACAGCAGAATTATTTTGCTCGGTGATAAACCGCTGGCGTGGAAAATAATAATTAATTTGTTTGATACTTTAGCCAAGATTTTTATCTATTGTGGACAAAACCTCTCACATAAGAAAAATAGGCACCCAATATAGCAAGCAGACATGAGGCACTAAGTGACCATCGGATAACTGCCAATAGCTCCAGAGATTGTTCAGGCTTAATCTGTGCCTCACCAATTATTACCGACACTAATAGAAGCATGATTGCTGTACCAAGAATGCTCCCGGTAACCCGCGCAAGATTCAATACTGCAGATGCAATACCAAGCTTTGAATTCTCGACTGAACTCATAGCTGCATTATTATTTGGCGAAGTAAATATACCAATTCCAATACCAAGCAACATGAAGGCGATACCGATTAGATAAATAGAAGTATCAGTATCCACCGATTGTAGGTATCCGTACACGCACGCCATAATTAAGCAACCAGTGGTGGCGATAATTCTTGGTTCGAAAAGATCCGATAACTTGCCAGCGAGAGGTGCAAAAACAGCCATCATCACCGCTTTTAATACTATAATTTTGCCCGCATCAGTTGGTGACATTCCTTGAATAAACTGTAAGTAAAGGCTGAATAAGAAAAACATAGGGAAATTACTCGCATACGCACACATGCTAGCGAGCAACGAGTGAGAAAACATGCGGTTGTCCATTATAGCTTTAAATCGAATAAGCGGAGAGTCAGACCGTGCCTGTTGATAGAAGAAATATACGAGGCAGATTGCCCCAAATACCAGCAGGGCATATGAATTTGGATTAGTTATATTCGATACACCAATAAATAATGCACTTGACCAGATTAAAAAAATTAAGCTGCCAAACCAATCCACACGTTGAGGTTGTTCGTTTTTCCAATCCCCCTTAATTATAAACATAAATAGTGCAATCGTAAGTAGTGCTAGTGGGATTGGAAACAGGAAAACACTTCTCCAGCCAAAAGTTTCAGTAAAATAGCCGCCAACAATGGGACCACAAGACATGCCGACGTATAACGCTCCCGAGGTAATGCCAAGTGCGACGCCCCGATTTTTAGTCGTAAATACTGAAGTAACGATAGCCATGATCGTGGCAAAAATCAGTGCCCCGCCCATGCCTTGAAGTAAGCGAGCTAGCAACAGTAACTCAATGCTGGGAACGATATTGGCTAATAAGCAAGAAAGGGTAAAGATGGTCATGCCAATCAAAAAGATCCTTTTTCGCCCATAGATATCCGCTAGTTTTCCCCCCGGTAGTAATAGCACGACATTTCCGAGTAAGTATGCTGTTGGTAACCAGCTGATCAATATTGCACTTGCTTGTAAATCCAATGCGATAACTGGAACGGCGATACTGATCGATGACTGCATCAATGAAACGACAAAACTGGCTGTGCCCACTCCGACTAGGGCAATCCGTTTATAAGCTGGAATTTTTTCGTAACTTTCCTGTGTCGTCTGAGTATTCAAGGGTGGTTTACGGCGGTGATCAATGAAAAGAATTCTATTCTAGAGTGTATTCTGTGTAATTGGAAATTCAAATGAACAGGATACTATTTCAACTATGGGCTTTCTTATTAATTTCCTGATGAACTAATCTTCTCTCCCCATTGTTTAGCACTGTAAGCGATCTGACGTTCATCTAGAGTCATTAATTCTCTATCTTTTAATAGTTGCTTACCGGCGACCCAAACATTGCTGACTTGTTCTCTGCCGGCGGCATATACAATTTGTGAAATTGGATTGTAAACAGGTTGGGTCTCAATTTCGCTGAGGTCAATTGCGGTTATATCTGCTTCCTTACCGATAGACAATGAACCAATAGTTTTATCTAGATCCATGGCCTTCGCGGCATTTATTGTTGCCATCTTTAATAATGTAAACGCAGATAACGCCTTACTATTGCGTGATATTCCCTTACCAATAAACGCTGCAGTTCGCATTTCTCCGAGCATATCCAGATCGTTATTGCTTGCTACCCCGTCTGTTCCGAGAGAAACATTTACACCTGCCTTCTGAAGCTCATGTACAGGACAGAAGCCATTAGCGAGTTTCAGATTGGATTCGGGACAGTGAATAATATTTACGTTATAGCGGGCGATTAGTTCGATAGCTTCCTGATCAAGCTGTGTCATGTGCACAGCCTGAAGTCTTTGACTCAATAAGCCCAGTTCATGTAGACGCTGTAATGGTGTTATCCCATGCTGCTCGAGATTATTATTCACTTCCTCTTCGGTTTCATGGATATGCATCTGGATTGGTATATCAAGTTCTTCAGCGAGGATAGCAATCTTTTTTAAAGGTTCATCAGACACTGTATAAGGGGCATGAGGGGCAAAGGTCGTTTTAATGAGAGGATTGTGTCTGAAATTATCATGAACCTGCTCACCCTTATCGAAATATTCTTGTGTGTCATTTGCCCAGACGGTTGGAAAGTCAATGATTATGAGGCCAATATTGGCTCTTATCCCTGCCTCGATTGCTATGGTTGCAGTCCGGTCAGGGAAAAAGTACATGTCGTTAAAGCAAGTTGTCCCGCTCCGAATCATTTCTGCAATCGCTAGTTTGGTTCCATCTTCCACGAATGTCGGATCAACCCAACGGTTTTCAGCGGGCCAGATGTGATCATTTAACCAGTCCATTAACGGCAGATCATCAGCCAACCCTCTGAATAATGACATTGCGGCATGGGTGTGTGAGTTGATCAATCCTGGAATTAAGGCATGATCATCAAGCTGGTGGCAAATAAATGCCTGATATTTTTTATCTACTTGATCGATGGGCAGTAGGTCATGGATATGGCCTTCATTGATAACTAGGGCATGGTTTTCATATACCTGATCATTGGGCTCAACGGGTATGATCCATCTCGCAGCTATTACCGAATCAACATTCACAGATATCACCTTTTATGTATTAAGCAAAAATGTTTTATCCGTGTACATTGTACGTAAAGAATGCTGAATCAATAACAAACAAACTACGAATTTTATGAAAAAAACAGAAAATAGGCCTTTAACTGATACCGTTCGGGCAATCCAGTGGACAAATAATCATCTGAAATTGTTGGATCAAAGGCTACTTCCAGGACAAGTGGTCTATCAAGAGTTGCATACGGTTGAAGAGGTGACACAAGCCATTAGTGAGATGGTCGTAAGAGGTGCACCGGCGATCGGCGTCGCCGCGGCATACGGCGTCGTCCTTGCTGCTGCCAACGCTTTTCAAGAACATCCTGACAACTGGAAGAATATTACTCGTGAAAAATTGGAATTATTGGGAGCGGCTAGGCCAACCGCTGTGAATCTTCGATGGACGATAGAGCGGATGGCAAAGGTCTTAGATGAATGTGGTAGCAATCCAGAAAAACAGTTGTTGAATGAGGCTGTATCTATCCATAACGAAGATATTGAAGCTAACCGACGTACGGGTGAGATCGGCTCAGAATATCTTCGAGATGCAACTGCAGTCTTAACCCATTGCAACACCGGGTCACTTGCAACTGGCGGGTTTGGCACAGCACTGGGTGTGATAAGAACGGCATTTTCTAAGCAAGCAACGATGACTGTATTTGCCTCGGAAACCCGACCTTGGATGCAGGAGAGCAGATTGACTGCGTGGGAATTACTACAAGACAGTATTCCGGTCACTATCGTTGCAGACAGTGCCTGTGCATACCTGATGCAATCCGGGAAGATTAGTTGGGTCATAGTCGGTGCGGACCGTATCACAGCTAACGGTGATGTCGCCAATAAAATTGGAACTTATACCCACGCGATTAATGCCCGTCATCATGGGATCGGATTTATGGTCGTTGCGCCAACATCAACGTTCGATCTTAAAACCAAAAGTGGTAAAGACATCACCATAGAAGAGAGAAGTGAGCATGAATTACTCGAATATTCAGGGGTGAAAATGGCAGTTTCAGGTGCACATGCGTACAACCCAGTATTCGATATTACCCCAGCTGAATTGGTGTCGATTATCGTCACTGGAAAAGGTGCAATTGAAGCCCCGACTGCAGACAAAATCCGCCAACCTTTACACTAGATTTTTCAATAAAAGTCAACAGTTTTTTACTATTAATTTCAGGGTTTTAAGTGTGATTCTGAGGTGTTGTTAATGGACTGTTTATGGTATAATTTTCCCTTGATTTTGGCTTGATTTTCAAGCTTTTCTAACACACAGTAACCACAAGGAATTTCAGCTTTTTATTTAGCCCAAATGTTGCATGTCTGAGTCAGATTTAGCCAATTCAGTTAGTCCCGTCAATATAGAAGACGAGATGCGTCAGTCCTATATGGAATACGCCATGAGTGTCATTGTGGGCCGTGCTCTTCCAGACGTTCGTGACGGTCTGAAACCGGTTCATCGCCGAGTCTTATATGCCATGAGTGAGATGGGTCTTGACTATAACAAGGCCTATAAAAAATCAGCACGAATTGTCGGTGATGTCATTGGTAAATATCATCCCCATGGTGATACAGCGGTTTATGACACCATCGTGCGTATGGCCCAATCATTTTCCTTGCGCTACACCTTGGTCAACGGCCAGGGAAATTTTGGATCGGTTGATGGTGATTCACCCGCAGCCATGCGTTATACGGAAATACGGATGTCGCGTATCACTCATGAATTGCTGGCTGATATTGACAAGGAGACAGTCAAGTTTATAGAAAATTATGATGGATCTGAATCTGAGCCGGCCGTTTTACCAACCAGAATACCCAATCTTTTAATCAATGGATCAAGTGGTATTGCAGTTGGTATGGCCACAAACATACCTCCTCACAATCTCAACGAGGTCATTAGTGCATGTATCGAACTGATTGAAAATCCCGATCTCAGTATTGACGAACTAATGCAATATATTCCCGGACCGGATTTCCCAACAGCCGCCATTATTAATGGCTCTCAAGGGATACATGAGGCCTACCGGACAGGGCGTGGACGGATATATATGCGTGCTCGATATCATATCGAGACCAATGACTCGTCTGGCAGTCAAACAATTGTCGTTACTGAATTACCCTACCAGGTAAATAAGGCGCGACTTCTGGAAAAGATTGCAGAGCTGGTAAAAGACAAGAAGCTAGTTGGTATCAAGGAATTACGCGATGAGTCAGATAAGGACGGTATGCGTATGATTTTAGAGATACGCAAGAGTGAAATTCCTGAAGTCATCATTAATAATTTGTACCAGTTAACTCAGATGCAGAATGTATTCGGCATCAACATGGTTGCACTCGATGAAGGACAACCGAAGTTAATGAATCTGAAGGACATGCTCGTTGCATTTATTAAACATCGGCGAGAGGTTGTTACAAGAAGAACATTATTTGCTTTACGCAAGGCAAGAAATCGAGCCCATATCCTGGAAGGGCTTGCAATTGCACTGGCCAATATTGATCCGATTATTTTGTTAATCAAACAATCCCAAACCCCAGCTGATGCCAAGCAAGCATTATTGAAACCGTTTTGGTCGCCAGGTGTGGTAGTCGAAATGTTAAATCGTGCCGGGGCCGATGTGTCTAGGCCGGACAATATGCCAAAAGATTGTGGTCTGTCTGATGAAGGATACCGTTTATCTGAACCTCAGGCACAGGCAATCCTTGAGTTGAGGTTACAGAAACTGACCGGATTGGAGAAAGAAAAAATCATAAAGGAGTATGAGGAATTACTACTATCAATAACTGATTTGCTTGATATTCTCGCCCAGCCGGAAAGATTGATGAAGGAGATTCATAACGAATTGTCGTCAATAAAAGAAACTTATGGCGATGATAGACGCACGGAAATAATTGAAGATCATCAGAATCTAAGCATGGAAGATTTGATTAACGAAGAAGATGTCGTCGTGACGCTGTCACATGCAGGGTATGCAAAATCACAATTGATCGATACTTATCGTTCACAACGACGCGGTGGGAAGGGTAAGTCTGCTACTAACATGAAGGAAGAAGACTTTATCGACAAATTATTTATCGCTAGTACACATGATACGATACTGTGCTTTTCTAGTCGCGGCCGTTTGTACTGGTTGAAGGTATACGAGTTACCGCAAACCAGCCGAGGAGCTAGGGGCAAACCAATTATCAATCTCCTGCCATTAGAGGACGATGAGCGTATTAATGCCATACTTCCAATTCGCGAATTTAGTGCTGATAAGTTCGTATTTATGGCTACCGCTAATGGTACTGTGAAAAAAACGGCATTGAAGCCGTTTTCACGACCTCGTCCGAGTGGACTCATCGCCATTGACCTTATTCCGGGTAATCAGCTTGTTGATGTGAAGCTCACAGATGGTAACCAAGATGTTATGTTGCTCAGTAATGCAGGCAAGGTAGTACGCTTCAAGGAAGCTAATGTCAGAGAAATGGGTAGAACGGCTAAGGGAGTGAGGGGGATCCGTCTGTCTGAGGATCAAAAACTGATCTCCTTGATAATTGTCGAGCCGAATACCACAGTATTGACGGCGACAGAAAACGGATACGGCAAACGAACCAGTATTGATGACTATCCAGTCAGAACACGGGGAGGAAAGGGCGTCATATCAATTCATATTAATGAGCGAAACGGTGATGTTGTTGGCGCGGTACTTGTAAATGAGGAAGATGAAATCATGCTGATCAGCGATCATGGGACCTTGATCCGCACACCGGTCATGGATGTGTCAGTGATGGGGAGAAATACCAAGGGCGTACGCCTGGTAAACTTGAGTAAAGGAGAAAATCTCGCTGGACTGGAGCGGATAGTGGAAGAGGATAACGGTACACAGAGAGAAGAAGGTGAATAAAACCTATGGCATCACACGCTATATATAATTTCGGTGCCGGCCCGGCGATATTACCGAAGACGGTGATGGAACGGGCGCAAGCGGAATTGCTGGACTGCAATGGAACAGGAATCTCAGTGATGGAGATGAGTCATCGAAGCAAGGAATTTCTTTCTATTGCTGAAGATGCTGAAGCGGACCTACGTAACCTGCTTCAAATCCCTACAAATTACAAAATATTATATGTCCAAGGAGGCGCCACCAGCCTGATGAGTATGGTGCCACTTAATCTACTGGCGAATGGTGAAACGGGTGATTACCTAGTAACGGGAAACTGGTCACGCAAGGCGTTCAAGGAAGCGCAGCGGCTCGCTAGGGTACATGTTGCCGCGAGCACTGAGGCGGATAAATTTTATACTATACCGGATCGAGATGCATGGAAGTTAAGCAAAAGCCCAGCGTACCTTTATTATACTGATAACGAAACTATCACCGGCGTCGAGTTTAAAGACATTCCGGATGCGGGAGATGTCCCGTTAGTGTGTGATATGACGTCAAATTTTCTCTCCAGACCATTCGATATCACAAGGTATGGAATTATTTTTGCAAGCGCACAGAAGAATTTTGGTCCAGCTGGTCTTGCATGTGTCATTATTCGTGATGACCTTATTGGACGGGCGGGACCTCAAGTACCGTCACTCAATGATTTCAAGGTCTACTCGGATAATGATTCCATGTTCAATACACCGCCTACTTTTAACTGGTATTTTGCGGGATTAATCTATAAATGGATCAACGAAGAGGGTGGTCTTGAGAGTATGGACAAGCTGGCAAAAATGCGGTCAGACAAGTTGTATACTACAATTGATTCTAGTGATTTTTATCATAGTCCTATAGACAAACAATTTCGTTCCAGGATGAATGTACCGTTTGTACTAGCGGATGATGCACTAAGCGATCTTTTTCTTACTGAATCGCATAAAAATGGTTTGGTTGCATTGAAAGGTCATAGAAGTATCGGAGGAATGCGTGCCAGTATTTATAATGGTATGCCTATGAATGGTATTGATACATTGATTGAATTTATGAAAGATTTTGAACGGCGTCATGCATAATCATGTCTAGTGAAAAAGAGCTCGACAAAATACGCAAGAAGATAGATCAAGTCGATCTGAAGCTACTTGAATTAATCAGTGAAAGAGCGAGTCTGGCATCGGAGATTGCGAACGTTAAAAAGCTGGAAGGGTCAGATACCTCCTTTTACAGGCCGGAACGTGAAGCCCGTGTAATTCAACAGGCTATCAGCGAAAACAAGGGGCCGTTATCAAACGAGGAAATCGCACGATTATTCCGTGAACTGATGTCTGCCTGTCTAAGGCTTGAACAAGTCATGAAGATTGGCTATTTAGGTCCGCAGGGAACCTTTACCCAAACTGCCGCATTGAAGCACTTCGGTCATTCCATAGAAGCTGTGGAACTTTCTAGTATTGACCAAGTATTTCATGAAGTGACGTCTGGAGCCTGCCACTTTGGTGTTGTCCCAATTGAAAATTCAATTGAAGGTGTTGTTAATCACACGTTAGATATGCTGATTAACTCAAATTTGAAAATTTGTGGTGAAGTTGAATTGAAAATACATCAGCACCTGCTGAGTAAAGTTGCCGATGTCAACAGTGTCAATACTGTATTTTCACACCAGCACTCGTTCGCCCAATGCAGACGCTGGTTAAATAACCATATGCCGAATGCAGAATGTATTACAGTAGCCAGCAATGCTGAGGCAGCACGACTCGCAAGCGAGCAAGACAATTCTGCAGCAATAGCAGGGGAGTCTGCAGCAGAATTATATGATTTGACCATTTTAGAAAAAAACATCGAAGATGAATCTGACAATACAACTCGGTTTTTAGTTATTGGTGGCATAGATGTTCCGCCTAGTGGTCACGACAAATCATCGATATTATTTTCTATGCCCAGTAAACCAGGATCACTCCTAAAGATGCTATCCTGTTTTGCAGAAAATTCAGTCAATTTGACTCGTATCGAATCACGGCCATCTCGAGAAGGTATGTGGGAATATGTTTTCTTCGTGGATGTTGACGGCCACATTGAAGATTCTGCTGTAGCAGCAGCGATGAAGAGTTTGGAAACTGAAGCTTCGATAATTAAAATTTTTGGCTCATACCCGAAAGCAGTATTGTAATAGGAACATATTTCCCTGCGTGCTGTGAAGTACAATCCGCTCTTAAGCTACATAACGGGAAACTAGAAATCAAATGTTGATTAATAGACTTGCCATCATCGGTGTTGGTCTTATCGGCGGTTCATTGGCGCGGGCATTAAAATCGGCTGGTGTTTGTCAAACCGTCATCGGTCATGGTCGTAATGAAAAGAATCTGACAAAAGCAAAAGAGCTGGGTGTAATAGACGAATACTCGTTAGACTTAGCAGAAGTTATTTCTAGTGCAGATGTTATTGTTTTAGCAACACCGTTATCATCAACAGAATCCTTGCTAAAGGCAGTGGCAGAAAATAGTGGTAAGGACACTATTATCACTGACGTCGGTAGCACCAAAATCAGTGTCATTCGTTCGGCGAGAGCAATCCTTGGTGATCATCTAAAATTTTTTATTCCAGGCCACCCTGTAGCAGGTACGGAACAAAGTGGTATGGAAGCCTCATTCTCTGAGTTGTTCGAAGACCATCTGGTGATATTGACTCCATTGGAGGAAAGCCATCCGGACGCACAATCATTGATCAAGAGCATGTGGGAAGCATGTGGCGCAAAAGTTGTCTTTATTACACCTGAATACCACGATCAGGTTTTGGCTGCGACTAGCCATCTACCGCATTTGCTGGCGTATGCATTAGTCCACTGTCTAGAGACCATGGATGAAAGAGAGGAAATTTTCAAATTTGCAGCTGGTGGTTTCAAGGATTTCACAAGAATTGCTTCCAGCAATCCTGAGATGTGGAGTGATATATGTCTATCTAACCAGGACTATCTACTTAAAGCCCTTGAACAATTTATATCGCAACTGGAACAAGTTTCCGGCGTCATTAACAACAATGATCGTGATGGTTTGTTGCAGATTTTTAATCGTGCAAAGCATGCGAGAGATCAATTTTTAGAAGATCTAGACAGTAAAATAAACTCAGGTTCGAATAAATAATAAAAGATTTCCTTCTCAAACGATGACAAGCAAAAGTCGAATTGACTTTATCTCAGATCCAGCTGGTCCAATAAAAGGAACGATTCAAGTTCCGGGTGACAAATCCATTACCCATCGTGGAATAATTCTGGGGGCGATATCCGATGGAAAATCAATTGTCAGGCACTATCTCGACAGTGAAGACATTAAGGCAACGATAGATGTATTCAATGAGATGGGAGTGAAAATTGATAGGACGCATGATGCAATCGAAATTCATGGCGTCGGCCTGAATGGGCTTACGCCACCGGATAAGCCATTGTACTTCGGGAATTCGGGGACATCAGTCAGATTAATGGCCGGTGTGCTAGCGGGGCAGTCTTTCAATTCCGAGTTACTAGGCGATGAATCATTGATGAAGAGACCAATGGGTCGAATTGTTGATCCATTACGGATGATGCGTGCTGAGGTTCAGTGTGATGAAAGGGGAACATTGCCAATCCGGATTACCGGAGGAAAAAAAATAATAGGGATTAATTACCAGACTCCGGTTGCTAGTGCTCAGCTGAAATCTTGTTTGTTATTCGCCGGTTTGTATGCTGAAGGTCAGACTTCTATTACTGAACCTGTTGCTACCCGAGATCATACGGAGCGTATGCTAGGTTGTTTTGGAAGTAATATTACAAAAACAGACCTAACGATTAATATAACTGCCGGTAAAATGCATGGAAGCAACATCAATGTTCCTGGAGATATATCTTCTGCCGCTTTTTTTATCATTGCTGCCTGTCTTTCACCAGGATCAGATCTTTTATTGAAAAATGTTGGGATTAACCCGACCAGAAACGCCGTTATTGAAATCCTTACTCGTATGGGCGCAAACATAAGTGTCCATCAGGATAGTAATAACGACGCAGAACCAGTAGCGGATATCCGTATTTGCTATCAGCCACTGACCGGAATTGAAATTCCAATTGAACTCGTACCGAATGCAATTGATGAATTTCCAGCGATTTTGGTCGCCGCCGCTAGCGCACAAGGAGATACTGTATTAACTGGTGCTGAAGAACTACGGCAAAAGGAAAGTGACAGAATAGAAGCTATGGCAGACGGACTGTCCAAATTAGGTATTGAAGCTTTAACTTCAAATGATGGGATACGGGTCAAGGGCGGTACCTTATTAGGTGGTGAGATAAGCAGTTACAGAGATCATCGAATTGCCATGGCATTCACTATAGCCGGTATAGCCGCCAAGGAATCAGTAAAGATCCAAGATTGTGTCAATGTAAATACATCGTTCCCGGGATTTGTTGATGTCTGCCGTTCCGTTGGCATGAATGTAGTAGAGCAGGTTAATGGCTGATGTCCCCGTAATTACTGTTGATGGTCCAAGTGGGACCGGCAAGGGGACGATTAGCGGGATGATTGCGTCGTCACTAAAGTGGCATCTGCTTGATAGTGGTGCGTTGTATCGGGTACTGGCCTATTCGGCCATCACTGACAATATTGGGTTGGAAGACGTAATCGCACTAGCAGAGATAGCAGCCAATCTAGATGTCAGTTTTAAGCGTGAAAGCACCACATCTCAGCTCGATATTCTGTTAAATGGGGCTGATGTAACCGCTCAGGTTCGTACCGAAGATTGTGGCAATGCAGCATCAAAAATCGCAATCTATCCTGAAGTCCGAGAGGCTTTACTAGTACGGCAACAGGCTTTCAGGCAACTCCCTGGGTTGATTGCCGATGGCAGAGACATGGGTACCGTCGTTTTTCCCGATGCCCTGTTGAAGCTGTTCCTCACCGCAACTCCTGAGGAAAGGGCGAATAGGCGGCATAAACAGTTGAAGGAACAAGGGTTTAGTGTTAATCTTGCCCGCCTTTCGGCTGACATAGCTGAGCGGGATGCAAGGGATCAGGAGCGCTCTCAATCACCATTGATACCTGCAACTGGGGCGATAGTAATTGATACTACAAATTGTAGTGTAGAACAGGTTGGTAGGCAGGTTTTGGAAGCGGTTAGTAAGGTTTTTCCAAAAATTGCCCATCAGCTACCGATTAACTAAACAAATGTTTTTCAAACAGTCCGTTTTGTTTTGAAAAATTAGGAATAATTATTTACATGAGTGAGAGCTTTGCAGAATTATTTGAACAAAGTCAGATAAATTCCAAGGTCCGTCCAGGCAGTATCGTTTCCGGGACTGTCATTGATATTGATTCAGAAAGTGTCATCGTACACGCGGGTCTCAAGTCCGAGGCTTTCATCCCCAAAGAGCAGTTTTATGATGAAAGTGGTGATCTGGAAGTCGAAATTGGCGATACAGTTGATGTCTCGTTGGACTCGATCGAAAATGGCTTTGGTGAAACCCAATTATCAAGGGAAAAAGCAAAACGGATGCTTGCTTGGGAATTTCTGGAAAAGGCTTACGAGGCTGGCGAAACTGTAACTGGCATCATCACTGAGAGAGTAAAAGGTGGGTTTACTGTCGATGTTGAAAAAGTTCGCGCCTTCCTACCAGGTTCACTTGTAGACGTACGTCCTGTTCGTGATACTTCCTATCTTGAAGGTAAACCTCTCGAATTCAAAGTTATCAAAATAGATCAGCGTCGGAACAATATTGTCGTTTCTAGACGTGCAGTAGTTGAAAGCGAAAATTCAGCAGAGCGTGACGCCATGCTCGAAAGCATATCAGAAGGTGTGACTATTAAAGGCGTTGTTAAAAACTTGACCGATTACGGTGCGTTTCTAGACCTTGGGGGAATAGATGGGCTGTTGCATATCACTGATATGGCCTGGAAGAGGGTCAAAGACCCGAACGAGATAGTGGACATCGGTGATGAAATTGATGTAAAGGTGCTCAAATTTGACAGGGAACGTAACCGTGTCTCACTGGGCCTAAAACAGATGGGCGAAGATCCATGGGCCGATCTTACCAAACGATTCCCAGAAGGTATAAAAATACAAGGCAAGATCACTAACATTGCAGATTATGGTTGTTTTGTCGAACTTGAAGAAGGTGTTGAGGGTCTAGTACACGTCTCTGAAATGGACTGGACCAATAAAAACGTCCACCCGTCCAAAATAGTACATATCGGAGATGAGGTTGATGTTGTTATTCTGGATATCGACCAGGAACGTCGGCGAATTTCTTTAGGGATGAAACAATGTAAGCCTAATCCATGGGCAGAGTTTGCTGCGACCAATAATAAGGGAGATAAAGTTGTCGGTGTTATTAAATCGATTACTGATTTTGGAATATTTATTGGACTCGAAGGTGGAATCGATGGGTTGGTTCATCTGTCTGATGTAACTTGGTCAGATGAGAGCGAAGAAGCTGTTCGCAAATTCCAAAAGGGAGAAGAGCTAGAAACGACAGTATTAGCAGTGGATGCCGAGCGTGAAAGAATATCGTTG
Source organism: Gammaproteobacteria bacterium (assembly GCA_965226155.1). Taxonomy (GTDB): domain Bacteria; phylum Pseudomonadota; class Gammaproteobacteria; order Eutrophobiales; family Eutrophobiaceae. The sequence goes on along the minus strand of OZ245331.1, from coordinate 705,414 downwards.
GGTATTAAACAACTGGAAAAGGATCCGTTCTCGAGCTATGTTGGTGAGAACCCAAAGGGCAGTATTGTCAATGGTGTGGTAAAAAGCGTTGAGCAGAAGAGTGTGATCTTATCGCTAGCAGAAGGTGTGGAAGGGCAATTAAAGGCGTCTAATCTGTCCATTGACAAGAAGGTAGACGATGCAACGGCCTTTATTAAGCCGGGTGAAGATCTGGAAGTAAAGATTACGGCCGTGGACAGAAAGAAGCGGTTAATTACCGTATCTGTCCGAGCGAAGGAGTCTGATGAAGAAACAGCAGCTGTCAGGGAATATTCCCCGGGAACGACAAGTGGTACAAAATTAGGTGATTTATTGAAAGATCATTTGGATAATAATTAATATTCTGTTTCAATGGGTTACGTGATAATCAATCAATAATTTACATGAAGCGATAAAACCATGACAAAATCCGAACTGATAGAGTCATTATCGAGACGCCAGATCCAATTAGCTTATAAGGATGTCGAACTGGCCGTTAAGACCGTCCTCGAACACATGTCAAATACCTTATCCAATGGTGAACGCATTGAAATTAGGGGATTTGGAAGTTTTTCCCTACATTTCAGGCCGCCTAGAGTGGGGCGTAATCCTAAATCAGGTGAGCCAGTTTCTCTACCCGCAAAATATGTACCTCATTTTAAACCTGGTAAACAACTACGAGATAGAGTCAATCAGACCAAGGATCTACCAATCACGCTAGCAAGAGACGAAGATTAGTCATAGTCTTCCCATTAGCCATCCCGTTTTCATCAGGAAACACCTAGTCAATAATTTGCAAGGTGTCAGTTTATCCGCATCGAGATAGAATTGGGTAAATTCCAATTCCTCCTGGAGTGGTCATGTTAAGAATTCTAAGGTTTTGTATTATTCTAGTGGTTTTACTATCCGGTTTTGCATTCCACTTGCGCAACGATCAGCTGGTTGTCATGGACTACTATATTGGCACTATCGATCTGCCGTTTTCTCTATTTATAGTAATTGCGCTTTGCTTTGGCGCCATACTCGGGACTCTGGCTAGCCTACCCGGATTAATTAAGTTACGAAGAGACAAACGCAAGCTGCAAAACCAGATCAAAATAAGTGAGAAGGAAGTTAATAATCTGAGAGTAATGCCAATGAAGGATATGCATTGAAATGAATGCATACTGGGCTATGTTATTACTGACATTAATACCTCTCGCTGCATTATCAGGTTGGTGGACGGCTAGGAGGAGTAATAGCCAATCAGAATTGTCCAATCTCCGCCGTATTCACCCTGAATACTTCAAGGGACTCAACTATGTTCTCAACGAACAGCCAGACAAGGCGATCGAAGTGTTTGTGAGGATGCTAGAAGTAGACAGTGAAACTGTCGAAACTCATCTCGCGCTTGGTAATTTATTTAGACTCAGAGGTGAAGTGGATAAAGCGATTCGAATACATCAAAATTTGATTGCACGTCCAACATTAGATAAAAATCAGCGTGAACTAGCATTACTGGAACTTGGTATGGATTATATGCGACTAGGAATACTCGACCGCGCCGAGGGATTATTCAAGGAACTTTCTGACAGCCGTAGTTTTTCTGTTCAGGCCTACTTTCAGTTATTGGACATATACCAACAAGAAAAGGATTGGACTGAAGCAATTACGATAGCAAGGCGGTTGGAGACAATGTCTGACGTTAACCTAAATCCCATGATTGCACATTTCTATTGTGAGATCGCCAATAATGAAATTGAACGAGGCGATGCTAAAGAAGCTAAGAGTAATCTGAAACGTGCATTGAACCTCGATCCAAAATGTGTCAGATCAAGTCTAATCGAAGCTGAAATGGAGAACAAGAATGGCTCAAGCAAGGCTGCAATCAAAGCCTATAAACGAGTTGAAAAACAGGATCCTGAATACATTCCTGAGATTATAGGCCCATTGCATGGATGCTATGAAAATCTGGATAAGATGGACGATTTCATGAAATATTTGCATGAATTATTGGATCATCATGGCGGTATTACACCGCAGTTATATCTCACCGATCTAATTGCACAGTCAGAGGGTGAGGAAGCCGCAATTAAATTTATCTCTGGCGAATTGCAAGATAGACCGTCTGTTCGTGGTGTTGATCACTTGATTCAGTACGCAATTTCAAAATCAGATGGAGAGCTACAGAATAATCTTGCAACTATTAAAGAACTTACTGGTAAGCTTGTTGATGAGAGGCCGATTTATAAATGCAATCACTGCGGGTTCGATGCAAAAAACTTACATTGGCATTGTCCAAGTTGTAAAAAATGGAATACTGTAAAACCTGTTCACGGAGTACACGGTGAATAACTGCAGAATAATCGTATCGATGGATTTTGCGGATATGAATTCAGCGCTTAAGCTGGCAGGGCAGCTCGATCCGAGGCGGTGTCGCTTGAAAGTTGGTAAGGAGTTGTTTACTTGCTCTGGTCCGATAGTGATCGAAAAATTAATCGGGTCAGGGTTTGAAGTATTTATGGACCTAAAATTTCATGATATACCGAATACTGTCGCTAGAGCATGTGATGCTGCAGCGGATCTTGGGGTGTGGATGTTAAATGTTCATGCAACGGGTGGCCGTCAGATGTTGTCGGCTGCGAGGACTGCTATAGATAAATTTAGTCAAAAGCCCTTGCTAGTTGCAGTGACAGTTTTAACGAGCCTTACGACACCTGATCTTCGTGAGACTGGTGTAGCGGGCACTGTTGAGCAACAGGTATTGAAACTGGCTCAACTAAGCCAAGAATGCGGTCTGGATGGCGTTGTTTGTTCTGCCCATGAAGCTTCTTCGCTTCGAGAACAGTGCGGCCATAAATTTTGCTTGGTTACACCAGGTATACGTCCAGCCGATTCGTCAAGTGATGATCAACAACGCATCATTACTCCCGCAGAGGCAGTTTCGGCTGGTAGTGACTATCTGGTTATTGGTCGGCCCATCACGCAAGCTACTGATCCACTCAAGGCATTATCGAGTATTGAAGCGGAGATCAATCAACATTAGTTTTATCTTCGTTCTTAAATCGGGACCTAGGCATGTGTATTTAAACTTAGAATTGATGCTAACGAGTGATTAGATAACGACCACAATCAACATGTCTGCAGAACATTTCATTAGCCCACTATCTCCGGAGTTGCCAGTCAAAGCTGGAGAACGACAGTATTGGGGCCGGCTTTATGGGAGCAGTAAGGCGTTAGCAATTTGCAACGCTGCATTACAAACCTCAAAGCCACTAGTGGCTATTACAGCAGATATTAATAGTGCTGATCAGCTGCTTGATGAGATCAGTTTTTATTTGTCTGATGCTGATGACCTACCAATACTATCGTTCTCAGACTGGGAAACTTTACCCTATGATCTTTTTTCACCTTATCAGGATTTAATCTCCAGTCGTCTCGAAACACTAGGCCGATTGCCAACAGTCGAAAGGGGAATTATCGTTGTGCCGGTATCTACAATTATGCATAAACTTGTGCCACTTGATTACCTGAAATTAAATAGTCTATTACTTGAAACTGGACAACAGCTAGACACAAACAGCTTTCGCAAGAATATGATCGAAAATGGTTACCGCCAAGTCTCGCAAGTTATGGAACACGGTGATATTGCTGTTCGTGGCTCTTTACTAGACATTTTTCCAATGGGCGTCAGCCTTCCTTTTAGGATGGATTTTCTAGATGACGAAATAGACAGCATCAGAACCTTCAACTTGGAAACACAACGGTCGATTGAAGTAGTCAATACAATACGAATCTTACCTGCGAAGGAAATTAACCTATCCGAAGACACGATTAATAAGTTTCGAGCCAGGTGGCGCGCACAGTTCCATGGTAATCCCAATTCCTCGATAATTTATCGAGATGTCAGTGACGGCATTGCCCCACCCGGCATCGAATATTATTTGCCCTTATTTTATGAACAAACAAATTGTTTGCTGGACTATGTCAACAACATCAGCTGTATCACAATCGATGATGGAGTGGTTGATGCTGCGGATTTCTTCTGGAAGGATATACATGAGCGATATGAACAAAGAAAAAGCGATCAGGAACGGCCTTTACTATCTCCTCAAGATATTTTTTATTCACCTACTGAATTGGAGTCAAGATTTAAACCTTATCCCCAAATACAATCGGAAGGGTTGACACAAAGAAATAAGAGGGGAGCTGTCAACTTTGCAACAAAAGTACCAGTAAAACTTCCTATTGATGGCCGAGCAAAACAACCTGTGGGTGTGTTGTTAAGATTTTTAGATGAATTCGATGGCCGAGTATTGATCGTGGCGGAATCGACAGGGAGACGGGAAACTATTCTGGAGTTATTGCATGCAAACAGTCTTCGCCCAGTTATATTTGACAATTGGCAAGCATTTCTAAATTCTGATAGCGACTTTGGACTGACAATCTATCCACTGGAACAGGGCGCGCTCATTGATAAACCGAAATTAGCTATTATCAGTGAAAGCCAACTGTTTGGTGAACGTGCCCAACAACGACGTTTGAGAAAGCGTAATAAATCAGATTCAGACGCAATCTTCCGTAATCTAGCTGAACTTACTATCGGTTCACCGGTAGTCCATGAAGAAAACGGTGTAGGGCGGTATCTTGGACTAATGACCCTTAATATAAATGATATTCAGAACGAGTATATTTGTATCGAATATGACCAGGGCGACAAGCTCTATGTGCCGGTCTCTTCTCTTGAACTAATCAGTCGTTATACAGAAGTGGATCCGGAACACGCACCACTGCATCGTTTGGGCAGCGGTCATTGGCTTAAAGCAAAAAAACGTGCTCAGCAAAGGATCCATGATGTTGCAGCTGAATTACTGGAATTACATTCCAGGCGTGCTGCAAGAGCCGGAAACAGTTTCATGTTTGACGAAAATGAATATCGGGCATTTGTTCAGGGATTTCCTTTTGAAGAAACACCCGATCAAGTTGATGCAATCGATGCCGTTATTCAGGATTTATGTGCGGCTACGCCAATGGACAGATTAATTTGTGGCGATGCTGGTTTTGGCAAGACAGAAGTCGCAATGCGTGCAGCATTTATCGTTGCTAGCAATAATCATCAGGTTGCCATATTAGTACCCACCACTTTGTTAGCGCAGCAGCATTTCCAGAATTTTATGGACAGATTTGCAGACTGGCCGATTAAAGTCGAGGTCCTGTCAAGATTTGTCAGCCAAAACCAGCAGTCAGAAATTATGAAAGAACTGGCTGACGGGAAAGTAGATATTATAATCGGCACGCATAAACTACTTCAGGATGACATCCGCTTTAAACAACTTGGCTTAGTAGTCATCGATGAAGAGCACAGATTTGGTGTAAGGCAAAAAGAAAAATTCAAATCATTGAGGTCTGAAATAGATGTACTTACCTTGACTGCGACCCCGATACCAAGAACGTTGAATCTTGCATTATCTGATCTGAGAGAGTTGTCTATCATATCTTCTCCTCCATCCAGAAGACTCGCCGTTAACACCTTTGTTTACGAATGGAATAATAATCTATTGCACGAAGCGATACTTAGGGAAGTAAAACGTGGTGGCCAGGTATATTTTCTGCATAATGAAGTTGAAACAATTGAGACCAAAGCCAAGGAAATAGAGGCTCTGGTACCGGAGGCAAGAATCAGGGTAGCTCATGGTCAAATGCCGGAGAAACAGCTCGAGCAGGTGATGCTTGATTTTTATCACAGACGTTTTAATGTTTTGGTATGTACGACAATTATAGAAACAGGTATTGATGTTCCAAGCGCGAATACGATTATCGTTAATCGTGCGAATAAATTCGGCCTTGCTCAACTTTATCAACTACGTGGCAGGGTAGGCAGATCCCATCATCAAGCCTACGCTTATTTAATAATTCCGCCAAAAAAATCGATGACTAGTGATGCGATTAAACGCTTAGAAGCAATAGAATCGCTTGAGGACCTTGGGATAGGGTTTACGTTAGCAACACACGATCTTGAAATTCGTGGTGCGGGTGAAATCCTGGGTGAAGATCAGAGTGGACAGATTCATGAAATTGGTTTCGGTTTATATATGGACCTTATGGACAGGGCTGTACGAGCATTAAAATCCGGCCATCAGCCACAACTTGATAGGCCTCTCGACCATGGCACGGAAATTGATATTCATATCCCGGCATTGATCCCTGAAAGCTATCTTCCAGATGTACATACACGGCTTATAATGTATAAGCGCATTGCTAGTGCGGAGGATTATGATGAATTGGAATCTCTTAAGGAAGAAATGATAGATAGGTTTGGATTGTTGCCTGAGCCGCTAAAAAACCTATTTACAATTACTCGGCTTAAACGATATGTCTCACCACTGGGAGTTAGGAAAATTGATATAGGTAACCAAGGCGGACGTATTTTCTTCAAGCAAGATACTAGTATTGATCCTGGTAAGGTAATGCATCTAATCCAGAACGAACCCGGTACCTATAAATTTGATGGATCCGATAAAATAAGAATTGTAAAAGAATTACCCGATGCCCAATCAAGGTTTACGATACTTAATAATCTTTTTGACTCTATTGCGATCAGAGATGCAGCATGAGAAATAATCTATCTAGAATTAGTCTTTTTTTGATCATGGTATTTTACTTAAGCGCTATGCAGGCAGAAGAAGTCTGGTATCAGGTTGAAATGATCGTTTTTGAATATTTGAATCCAAATCTGGACGATGAAGTTTGGCCTACATCCCCTGGCCTTGTTAGCTTGGAAAACATTGTTGAATTGGTTCAAGAATTACCTGAAGAAGAAGTTCTTGATGCTACAGTAACCAATGAACTTCAATCCACTGTGCAAGAAATCCAACCTTCAGATGATGTAATGCCCTATCTAGTACTGCCTGAAGAAAAATACCAACTTGAAGGAATCTTTAGAGTACTGAAACTGTCTAGGGAGTACAGACCGGTTTATCATATCGCATGGCAACAACCTGGGTTTGATAATAACAGGGCGAAAGCAGTGCATGTACAAGCAGAAGATAAATCTAGGTTATATCTGACAACTTTACTACCTGAGTTGCTGGCTGGGCCAATACCAGACGAATTTTACGAACCGATAAAATTATTATTCGATGGTACTGTTCGCATTCGTAGCTCCATGTTTTTATATGTCGATATTGATTTAGTCTATTTTAAAAAGCCAGAAATAGTAGTACCAGAAGACCAATTAGAGGTCATGGCCATGTTAGCTCAATCTAATAGTGCCGACTACGTCCGACTTAATGAAACTAGAAGGATTAAACTAAATGAATTTCATTATTTTGATCACCCGTCGTTTGGCGTGATCATGCAGGTAAGAAGATTAGAAACGGATTAGATAGTTTCGATTACCTTGTTCAATACTAGTTTGATATTTCCAATCCCTTTTTCCAGATTTTCTTCTATGATTTCCATAGTGATGATATCTTTAGTTTTGCCTGCTGCCCAATTTACCACTAAGGCAATTGACGCATAGCTAATATCCAGCTCTTTCGCTAGTGCTGCTTCAGGCATACCGGTCATGCCGACAATATCACAGCCATCTCTTTCCATTCTGACTATCTCTGCGATAGTTTCCAATCTGGGGCCTTGTGTTGCACCGTAAACTGCATGGTTAAACATATCTAGTTTCAGGTCATTGCAACAATTAATAATACATTGCCTTAATTCTTCACTGTAGGGTTTGGTGAAATCAATATGAGTGACACGATCAATATCGTCTTCAAAAAAGGCATGATTTCTGGACCATGTGTAATCAATGATTTGATCTGGAATGACTATCCGGCAAGGATACATAGGTTTGGTAATACCACCGACAGTATTGATACTGAAGATATTTTCGACCTGGTAGTGATGCAGCGCCCAAATATTAGCCTGGTAATTTACCTTGTGTGGAGGAGTTATGTGAGGATTGCCATGACGGGCGACAAAAATGATTTCCTTGTCACCAAGTTGTCCGAAAACAAGCTCATTGGACGTTTCGCCGTACGGTGTTTTTAATATCTCATTGCCAGTGATTGTAAAATCTTCCAGGTTAGCTAACCCGGTCCCACCGATAATTGCAATTTTTGTCATATCATTTTTGAAGAGGAAAGTTATCTTTCTGAAATACTCTGGTGAAATTCACCCTTTGCCATCCTGCTTTGAAGGCTTTCATTACTATTTCCGGGAATCAGGCGCCGCCTGTTTGAGGTAACATAGATTAAAACATTATCGGGTGTATATTATTCAAATATTTCCATATTAACAAATTGTTATAATCGAAAAAGCTGAAAGAAATCGTTTGGATATTTAGCATGGGAAGGCTGAATCTGGTACTCTTTCGCCCTTGTTTTTAAGTGTGTGCAATATTGACGTAATTCCGCTGATTGAAGGTCCATAGTTGTCTTGAATTCGTCATTTTTAGCGATTAATACGTAGATTTATGAGGATTTCCGATGTTTAGCAAGGATATGAAAATTGCAGGTTATGACGATGTCCTTTGGCATGCAATGCGAGGCGAGGTCCAGCGTCAAGAAGACCATATCGAATTGATTGCTTCAGAGAATAATGTCAGTCCGCGTGTACTTGAAGCGCAAGGCTCAGTATTAACGAATAAATATTCTGAAGGTTACCCAGGTAAACGATACTACGGTGGATGTGAATATGTTGATGTCGTAGAACAGCTTGCAATAGATAGAGCTAAACAACTGTTTTGCGCGGATTTCGTCAATGTACAGCCTCATTCAGGTTCCCAGGCCAACGGAGCAGTATATCTAGCCTTGTGTCAACCTGGTGATGTCGTGATGGGTATGAGCTTGGCTGACGGTGGTCACCTTACACATGGTTCTCCAGTGAATGTGTCAGGACGAATATATAAAGCAATACAATACGGTTTAGTTCCAGATACCGGCGAGATTGATTATGATCAAGTGGAAAAACTTGCTGTTACTCATAAGCCCAAATTGATCATGACCGGATTTTCTGCTTATTCCAGAATCATCGATTGGCAGAGGTTTAGGGAGATCGCTGATAAAGTTGGGGCTTACCTAGTAGCTGATATTGCCCATGTAGCCGGATTGATTGTAACAGGTTTATATCCTAGCCCGGTTCAAATCGCAGATGTTACTACTACAACTACTCACAAGACATTGCGTGGTCCCCGCTCAGGGTTGATCATGGCTAGAAAAAACGAAGATATCGAAAAGAAGATAAACTTTATGGTATTCCCAGGATACCAAGGTGGGCCGCTAATGCATGTAATTGCCGCCAAGGCTGTCGCTTTCAAAGAAGCAATGGAACCGGAATTCAAAACTTATCAAGAACAGGTTCTCAAAAATTCCCAATCAATGGCTGCGCGATTTATGGAACAGGGTATCAGGATAGTATCAGGTGGAACGGACAACCATCTCTTTTTGGTCGATCTGATAGAGAAAGGAATAACCGGCAAGGAACTAGATGCCAGATTGAACTCAGCAAATATTACAGTCAATAAGAATGCTGTTCCAAATGACCCACAATCGCCATTTATTACCAGCGGTATCCGTATTGGCACACCATCGGTAACAACACGTGGGTTCATCGAAAAAGATTGTATTGAGGTCGCTGATATGATTAATGACGTAATCAATAATTTGAACGATGAAGATGTGCTCGTTGGAGTAAGGGATAAAGTAAAGACCTTATGCAGTACATATCCTATGTACGAAAATTAAATGAGATTATAGATGCATTGTCCATTTTGTTCAGCTACTGAAACTAAGGTTATCGATTCTCGCTTAGTCGGTGAAGGTGATCAGATCCGGCGACGCCGTGAATGCTTGGAATGCAAGGATCGGTTTTCGACATACGAAACAGCTGAGCTTAATTTCCCAAGAATTATCAAGTCCGATGGACGCAGGCAGAAATACACACAGGATAAGATGAGGTCAAGCTTTTTACGCGCCCTGGAAAAAAGACCAGTATCAATCAAAAAAGTTGATATCGCCGTCAACCATGTAGAGCACAAGTTACGTGCGTTGGGCGTCCGTGAAGTCAAATCATTGAAAGTGGGAGACTGGGTAATGGAAGAGCTTCGTGGCATGGACCAGGTTGCCTATGTCCGTTTTGCGTCAGTTTATCGAAGTTTTGAAGACGTGCGCGCTTTTCTGGAAGAAATCGAACGTTTGGAGAATGATTTGCCACCCGAAATCAGGGAAAGCCAGCTGACCTTGCTATCGAATGACAGTGAAGACCATTGAAAGATGGGAATGATGATTATCGATACATGGCACGTGCCATATATTTGGCACGGAAGGGAAGCTACACGACGCATCCAAATCCCCGAGTAGGATGTGTAATTGTTAGTAATAACAGGATTGTTGGAGAGGGGTGGCACGTAAAGGCAGGTGAGGATCACGCAGAAATCGTTGCATTGAAACAGGCGGGAGACGACGCCAAAGGTGCCCATTGCTATATTACTCTAGAACCTTGTGTTCATACTGGGATGACTCCTCCGTGTACTGATGCATTGATACGCTCAGGGATATCAAGGGTGGTTTCTGCTGCCATGGATCCAAATCCACTGGTTGCTGGTAAGGGGTTTGAAATCCTCAAGCAACATGAAATTACTACTGTTAATGGGGTTATGGAAGAAGAGGCAACATGTCTGAACGCCGGTTTCTTCAAGCGAATGGTGAATCATTTGCCCTATGTCCGTTGCAAACTTGCAATGAGTCTTGACGGTAGGACGTCGCTAGCAAATGGCGATAGCAAATGGATAACGGGTGCACAGGCTAGACAGGATGGACACCATTACCGGGCATTAAGCTGTGCAATAATGACTGGGATAGGGACAGTTCTTGCAGACGATCCGAACCTCAATGTCCGCGATATTGAAACACAGGGCAGACAACCGATCCGGGTTATCCTAGATAAAAAGTTGAGAACGCCCGCCGATGCTAGATTATTTCATCATCCTGGCAAGATTATTATATTTACCGAAAATGATGACCAGCAGCATCACAATAAATTGAAGAAAAATGGTGCTGACGTAGTTTTAACGGATTCGACACGTGATCTTAAAACTCTTCTTCAGCATCTCTCTGACAAGGAACAGGTGAATGAAATATTACTTGAAGCAGGGCCGATACTTGCAGGCAGTTTTCTTGGCGCTGGCCTGATAGATGAATTGATATTGTACCAGTCACCAACTATTTTAGGTGACAAGGCGAAAGGCTTATTTCATTTTCCTCAGATTACGGGTATGAACGACAAAATCACTGTTGATTTAGTTGAAACACGCAACATAGGCGATGACCTCAGGTTTATATACAAGCTCGTCAACACAAATAAATAATCCAGATATAGATAAAAAAGCAGACTGACCTAGTATGTTTACAGGAATGATTAATTCGATCGGAACGGTAGCCCGTATTGATGAGATGCAGGATGACCGACGTATCACGATCGATGCTAGAAAGTTGGATATGCAGGACGCAAACACTGGAGATAGTATATGTTGCAATGGTGTATGTCTGACGGTAATTGATATTTCTGATAAGGAATTTATTACAGATATATCTGTTGAAACATTGTCGTGTACGACCTTCAAAGATCTCGTCATTGGCAGCCAGTGCAATCTGGAAAAAGCCATGAAAATGAATGACCGGCTAGGAGGACACCTAGTCACTGGTCATGTTGATGGCTTAGGAAAAATTATAGCTATCGATGATGATGCTAGATCATGCCAGATTTCGATTGAAGTACCACATAACCTAAGCAAGTATATCTGTAAAAAAGGGTCGGTCAGTGTAGATGGTGTCAGCTTAACTGTTAATGATGTGTCCGATAGCAGTTTTGATGTCAATATCATCCCACATACATTGTCAGAAACAATCTTCCATTCTTACCAGAAAGGCATACTAGTAAACATTGAAGTTGATATAATCGCTCGGTATCTTGAGCGGCTTTTATCTGACACCCATTAAATACACGTCGGGTGCAACAGGTTATAATATTCCCAGACTTTTCATGTTTTATTGGAAAAAATGCAACTTAATTCAACAGAAGAACTAATCGAAGATATCCGTAACGGTAAAATGGTCATCCTCATGGATGATGAAGATCGTGAAAATGAGGGTGATTTTGTTCTGGCCGCTGAACGTGTCACAGCTGAGGATATAAACTTCATGTCCAAATATGGGCGTGGATTAATCTGTCTTCCCTTATCGAGAGAACACTGCAGGCGACTAAATCTACCGTTAATGGCGCGCAATGTTTATTCAGATAACTCGACTAATTTTACTGTATCAATTGAAGCCGCAGAAGGTATAAGCACGGGGATATCGGCTGCTGATCGTGCACTAACAATAAAAAAAGCGGTTACGCCTGATGCCAAGACATCTGATCTGGTTCAGCCAGGACATGTTTTCCCGTTGATGGCACATCCGGGTGGCGTATTGTCTAGAGCGGGGCACACTGAAGCGGGTTGTGACTTGGCAAGACTTGCAGGATTTTCACAGGCAGCAGTTATCGTTGAAATCCTAAATGATGACGGCACTATGGCGAGGAGGCCAAATCTAGAAAAGATTGCAGAACGATTTGGACTTAAAATTGGAACAATTGCCGATTTAATCCAATACAGAATAAATAATGAAAAAACAATTGAGCGTGTTGCTGAATCGGAGTTTCCTACTGAATACGGCGAATTTCATTTAATAACCTATAAAGACAACCTTAAGAATGACCTTCATTTCGCTCTCGTCAAGGGAGCGATAGACCCTGATGAACCGATACTAGTTAGAGTTCATATTGAAAACCCACTGTTTGATCTAACTGGAGGCAAGTTGCAAAGTAGCTGGCCCATTCGCAATGTTCTAGAACGTTTATCAAAAAGTAAAAGCGGTGTGGTTGTTATACTGTGTAACCAGTTCGAGGCTGATATTGTAATAAACCAGATAAGAAAGGTTGGCCTAAAGGAGAATGAACCAACTGAGAAAAAAAACAACAGTAAGGAATTTAGAACTATCGGACTTGGTTCTCAAATCCTGTCGGATCTGGGGGTGAGGAAAATGTTAGTCATGAGCTTGCCAAAACGGTACCACGCCATTTCGGGATTCGGCCTAGAAATTATTGATTACATCACGGATTAGAAGGGTATTTTATGGGAGACCTCAAGATTATCGAATCCTCTACAGAGACCAGTGATTGTCAAATCGCAATTATCGCCAGCAACTACAATAAGCATATAGTCGAGGGACTTATAAATGGCTGTGTTGACACTTTGTATGCCAATGGGGTTGAACCAGATTGGATTACGTTGGTAAAGGTACCTGGTGCGATGGAAATTCCGGTAACTGCTAAAGTGATTGCTGAAAAAGCAAAGGCGGATGTCATTATTACCTTAGGTGTCATAATCCGCGGTGAAACCTCGCACTTTGAAGTAATAGCGCATGAATGTACCAATGGTATAGCAAGGGTTGCACTGGATTTCAATATCCCTGTAATTTTCGGCGTATTGACAGTCGAGAATGCTGAACAGGCTATGGATCGTTCGAATGAAGATGAACGCAACAAAGGATCGGAAGCTGCTCTTACGGCACTTGAGATGCTTAATGTCATGAAACGAGTAGGATCATGAAAGATGATAACAGCAGGGAATATTCAAAACATGCCAGGATTCGATCGAGACGCTCTGCAGTACAGGCCTATTATCAATGGTTAATTACACAGCAACACATATCAAAAATTATTAGTGAGTTTAAATCTGAGCGGTCTGAATTGAAAAAAGCCGATATTGACTATTTTGATAAGCTGCTAACCGGAATGGTCAATACCAGGGAAAATATAAATGTGGAACTTGCTGGTTTTCTAGATAGGCCAAAAGAAACACTGGATCCGGTTGAAGATGCAGTACTGCACCTTGGATCTTACGAGCTGATGTACTTACCGGATATTCCTTTCCGTGTAGTGATAAATGAATCAGTCGAATTAGCGAAAATGTTCGGTGCTGAACAATCACATAAGTATATTAACGGTATATTAGACAAGGTTGCGCGGAAGCATAGGATTTCTGAATATACTTAGTGAACGAAATAGATGGTTTCTTCCGAATTCGAAATTATCGAACATTTTTTTAAAAATGCAACTGGGTCGAACTCGACTGTAATTTGTGGAATTGGTGACGACGCAGCTATCGTCTCATCTCCTGCTGGGCATCATCTTGCAATTTCAACCGATACGCTGGTAAGTGGTGTTCATTTTTTTAGTGATACGGATTCTTTTGATGTGGGATATAAATCATTGGCTGTCAATGTCAGTGATATGGCAGCAATGGCAGCTGATCCATTATGGGTCACATTGTCATTGACGCTTCCTGATAGTAACCGTGGCTGGATTGAACGTTTTACAGCCGGCTTTCTCGAGTTGGCAACCAAATTCAATATCAACTTAATTGGTGGTGATCTGTCACAGGGGCCACTTTCGGTTACGGTTCAGATTATTGGTACGGTGCCTAACGGTACTGCACTAACGCGTTCGGGTGCAAAGCCTGGTGATGGGATTTATGTGACTGACTGTCTTGGGAAGGCAGCACTAGCACTGGCTATATTAGAAGAAGAGATAAAGCAATTTGCCAAGATACCCGAGCCGTGCTTGGCAAGGCTGTACCGACCCGTCCCTCGGATCGAAACAGGTATTGCGATACGAAATATAGCCAGCGCAGCAATTGATATTTCTGATGGCTTAATAAGCGATCTTCAACATATTCTGAATTCGAGTTCGGTCGGTGCTGAAATTGAGTTAGCTAGGATTCCTGTCTGCCCGGAATCAAATGATTTATTAGATGAGATGAAATGGAAAATCTGCCTAGGGTCTGGAGATGATTATGAATTATGCTTCACTATGCCTGACGCATATGCAGATGCGATCACCGATATAGAGCAAAAATCTAAATGTTCGGTTACTAGAATTGGCACGATTACTGAGGGTAAAAAACTGATATGGCTTTCAGTTGATGGTAAACCTTGCACTGTATCTCATACTGGATACAGACATTTCTAAACTTACACTCTGGTCTTACCAGCTAGCATTACAGATTGAAATAGCCGTTATTTTTCAATCGGTTTATTTCGTCAGGCGCAAATGGTACGGATTCAATGAAACGGGGTACTTGTTCACTACTTACCCACATATTTGACATGGACATTTCACAGATCTTGAGATCAATGACCTTGAATGCATCTAGTTTGGCTACCAGGTCGATCATTTCCCTATTATTTTCATAATTTTCCTCAGTAAACATTCCAACCGTGGGTCCGTGTATTACTAGGGCAATGTCAAGCTCATTAGGATCAGCAACTCCTGAACGCGCCAATTCGTCAGCACGTAGCAAAAGTGATTTTAATTCCTCTGTAGTGTGATCTGCAACGACAAACAAATAGCGGGTATTGCCGATGTCTATTTGCTTGTTTGACTCTTCAGTTCTATTTACAGGATCAACCGCTTTATTGTTATTAAAATTTTCTACGATTGTTGAGGATGATTGATCTATTGGTGAGCTAACCATGGAGATCGGTTCCATTACTTCACAATCGCAGGCTGTTTTTTAAGAATATTGAATATGCTGCATTTCCCTGCATTTAGGGCCTGTTTTGCCTACTGGGGTATTTTTTCAACAGGGACTTTTATTAATCGTACTATGATATATCATTCGATTATTAAACTTGGAGGATGGTACATGGGAAAAACCAAATGTCGTACGGAAAAGGATAGCATGGGGGAGGTAAATGTCCCTGTTGATGCCTTGTATGCAGCACAAACACAACGTGCGGTGGAAAATTTTCCCATTAGCGGTTTGCGAGTTCCACGTGCTTTTATTCGTGCTATGGGTTTTATTAAATCCTCAGTAGCCAAGTCGAATAGTGACCTTGGGTTGATGGACAAAGATATGTCTGTTGCAATAACTACTGCTGCAAAGGAAGTAGCCGATGGGCGGCATGATAAGGAGTTTCCTATCGATGTTTTCCAAACGGGATCCGGGACCAGCTCTAATATGAATTGCAATGAAGTTATTGCAAACCTTGCAAGCAAGCAGTTAGGTAGTACTGTCCACCCGAATGATCATGTCAATATGGGGCAGAGTAGTAATGATGTCATTCCGACTGCGATACATGTTAGTGCCACCATGCTTATTCATGAGAAGCTATTACCTGCACTTGAACATATTGCAGAAACGATTTCTAAAAAATCAGCGCAACTTTCCGGGACGATAAAGACCGGGAGGACTCATTTGATGGATGCAATGCCGGTAACTATGGGACAGGAATTAAGTGGATGGGAAACTCAGGTTCGCCAAGGGATAGGGCGTATCTGTGATGCAGAGAGGCGACTACATCTATTGCCGCTGGGGGGTACCGCTGTTGGAACTGGAATAAATGCGCACCCTGAACTGGCTACAATATTTGCGAAAAACCTTTCAGAGTTAAGTGGGGTAGAATTTAAATTAAAAGAAAATTTTTTCGAAGGGCTGAGTTCGCAAGATGCTGCGGTTGAAATGAGCGGTCAACTGAAAACACTGAGTGTTAGCTTGATGAAAATTGCCAATGACCTCCGTTGGATGAATAGTGGTCCACTTGCAGGTCTGGCTGAAATCGCACTGCCGGCACTGCAACCTGGTAGTAGTATCATGCCTGGTAAAGTAAACCCAGTTATTCCAGAAGCCGTGACTATGGTATGTGCCCAGGTTATGGGAAATGACACGACTATCACAGTTGCTGGGCAGTCAGGTAACTTTCAACTGAATGTGATGTTACCGGTGATAGCATTTAATTTATTGCAAAGTATCGAAATTCTTACCAATGCATCACATTTACTTGCTGACAAGGCTATCAGTGGATTTACTGTGAATCTGGATCAACTCAATGTAGCTTTGGGAAAGAATCCAATTTTAGTGACAGCGTTAAATGCAGTTATCGGCTATGAGAAGGGCGCACAGATTGCCAAGGAAGCATACGCTAAGAAACTTCCAATTCGGGAAGTAGCAAAGCAGATGACAGATTTGTCAGACTCGGATCTGGACAAACTCCTCGACCCGGCTAACATGACTAAAGGTGGAATAGTAAAATAATAAGCACTTACTCAATCAGGAAGGAGACAACATATGAAAACCGTGCTGATAACGGATGACAATGAAGATATTATCGAACTAGTGACATTAGTATTGTCGCAATCTGGTTATCAATTGGTTACTGCCAGTGGTGGGAAAGATGCAATACGCATCTGCCAGGAGTCGCCGCCTGATCTGGTATTAATGGATCTTAAAATGCCTGATATTGATGGCTTTGAAACTACGCAGTTGCTGAGAAAACAGGGTTTTACAAACCCAATAGTCGTGTTGACAGGCTCAGAATCTGACGAAGATCGTCAACGAGCAAATGACGTCGGATGTGATGAATATATTCTAAAAACTATGGAGATGCGGGATGTTGAGAGCATCCTAGACCGTTTTTTGCAAAAAGGTGGAGGGTTTTGAGATTGATTTCTCTAATCAGTCATTAGAATCAGAATTCTGTTTCTCAACAACGACTTTTAGGCGAATTACGTGCCCGATGACTGATCAATTCCATCAGATGAACATTACCAACGTTCCCAACGAGGACAGGTTAATGCTACGTATTAATACTAAAAAAGGTGATGAATTTCGAATCTGGTTGACGCGACGATTTGCCGGTTTACTGCTTAATCAGTTGTCTAAGGAGATGGATAAATACGGCGGTGAGCCCACGGTTGCTTCAAGCCCGGAAATAAAACAGATGTTTAAAGATGGTTCGATGGAAAAGCGTTATGAATATGATAAAATAGTTAATTTTCCGCTTGGGGAACCCGGGATACTAGCCTTCGGGATGAAATTTAAATCCGATGCAGATAACATTCTAGTTTTGGAGATACCTCCTGAAAATGGCCAGGGCATTACCCTAAACCTGAATAAATCGATGTTGTTTATGTTCTGTAACCTGTTGACACAAGGTTGCAGTCAGGCCACCTGGCGTTTATTGGATGACGATCAGTCTCAGATGCGTGTCCACTAACAAATCGTCTGGAACAAATCCGGAATGTTCTTCACCTTTAAGCTCGATGTATCAACGACAATAAATCAAGCTACAAGCTGTCTTAGTACATAAGGCAGAATGCCACCATTGTTGTAATATTCCCATTCTTTAGGGGTATCAATCCGGACAGAGACTTTGAAATCTAAAGTTTTACCATTGTCTGATTGAACATGGACCGTGGCTTCCTTTGCACCTGTTTCTATCTCTCCAATTGTATAGATTTCCTTGCCGGTCAATCCAAGGCTATCAGCATCATCATTTTGCTTAAATGTTAGCGGTAGTACTCCCATTCCGACCAGGTTAGATCGATGGATGCGTTCAAAGCTTTTAGCAATGACGGCTCTTGCACCTAACAGCAGGGTTCCTTTAGCTGCCCAGTCTCTGGAAGAGCCTGTTCCATACTCTTTGCCAGCAAGGATTATCAATGGAATATTTTCCATCTGGTAGCGCATCGATGCATCGTAAATTGTCATTTGTTCACCAGTAGGTTGGTGTGATGTCCAGCCGCCTTCAGTGCCAGGCGCCAGTTGGTTCTGCAAGCGGATGTTGGCGAATGTTCCGCGCATCATGACTTGATGATTTCCACGTCTGGAACCGTAGGAATTGAAATCAACCGGTTTGACTCCATTCTCTATTAAATATTTCCCAGCGGGACTGTCTGCCGTTATCTTTCCAGCAGGTGAGATATGATCAGTGGTAATGCTGTCACCCAGCTTGGCTAGCACCCTTGCATTTTTGATCGGTTCGATTGTATCTGCGATTATTCCCATGTTCTCAAAGTATGGCGGATTTTTAACATAGGTAGATTGGTCGTTCCATTGATACTGTTCAGATGCAGTGATATTCATACCCGACCAGCGTGAGTCGCCTGTATAAATATTTTTATAGCTGCTCTTAAACATCTCCGAGTTAATGGTGCGGGCGATAGTCTCTGCGATCTCTTTCTGGCTTGGCCAGATATCTTTCAGATAAACGTCTTTACCATCCAAATCCTGACCCAGTGGTTCGCTGGTGATATCGATAATCATGGTACCTGCAAGAGCATATGCAACTACCAAGGGTGGCGAAGCTAAAAAGTTCATTTTAACTTCCGAATGGATTCGTCCTTCAAAATTACGATTACCTGAAAGAATGGAACTGACAATAAGATCGGATTTCTTTATTGCTTTGGTGATGGGTTCTTTAAGTGGCCCGGAATTGCCAATACAAGTTGTACAACCATAACCCACAATATTAAATCCTAGGTCATTTAGGTAGCGGTCCAAACCAGCCTTCTTAAGGTAATAGTGAACAACCAACGATCCGGGAGCTAAGCTGGTTTTTACCCATGGTTTGACTTTAAGTCCCTTCTCTGTAGCTTTTTTAGCGAGAATTCCTGCTCCGATCATCACGTTTGGATTGGATGTATTAGTACATGAAGTAATTGCAGCAATGACGACATCTCCATCAGTAAGGCTAAACGTTTTTCCTGTCTCAGTCTTGACTGTTTCAACTTTATTATCTTTAGTTGATATTTCGGCTTGACCTTCTTGGAGGCATTGACTGATGATCTTTTTAGCATCGCTTATAGCAATACGGTCCTGCGGCCGTTTCGGACCGGCAATACTAGGGACGATAGTTTTCATGTCGAGTTGGAGCACGTCAGAATATTTCGCGTCTACACTATTGTCATCTCTCCAGAACTCTTGCTCCTTAGCGTAGGTTTCGACCAACATAACCTGTTCTTTAGTGCGCCCAGACAGGCGCAGGTAAGCAATTGTTTCCTTATCAATTGGAAAAATCCCACAGGTAGCACCATATTCAGGTGACATGTTAGCGATCGTTGCCCTATCTGCGAGTGGTAGATAGTCAAGGCCAGTGCCATAGAACTCGACAAATTTACCGACAACACCTTTTTTCCTCAGCATTTCAACGATAGTAAGAACAAGATCGGTGGCTGTTGCGCCTTCTGGCAGTTTCCCCGTCAGTTTGAAACCAACCACGTCAGGGATTAGCATTGTAATGGGTTGCCCTAGCATTGCCGCTTCCGCTTCAATCCCGCCTACACCCCAACCTAGAATTCCCAATCCATTAATCATTGTGGTATGGGAATCAGTGCCAACTAGTGAGTCCGGATAGGCATAAAATTGGCCGTTTTTTTCCTGTGAAAAAACTGTTCGTGCCAGGTACTCTAAATTAATTTGATGAACGATCCCGGTATCTGGCGGGACGACTTCGAAATTTGAAAAGGCTTGTTGGCCCCATCGTAAAAATTCATATCGTTCTTGGTTCCTGCTAAATTCTATCACCGCGTTTTTTTCAAGCGCATCTTGTGTACCGAAAACGTCAACCTGTACTGAGTGATCGATTACTAATTCTGCTGGTGATAACGGATTAATTTTTTTCGGATCTCCTCCCAGTTTTTGCATGGCGTCACGCATGGCAGCTAGGTCTACAATTGCCGGGACGCCTGTAAAATCCTGCATAAGAACGCGTGCTGGTGTAAATGCTATCTCAGTGTCCAAATCGGTATTAGGGTCCCAGTTCACTAGTGCCATAATGTCATCTCGAGTGATATTTATTTCATCTTCATGACGTAATAGGTTCTCCAGTAATATTTTCAGGGAGAAAGGGAGGTGGGATACGTCTCCTTCAGCAGCCAGGGCCGGAAGTGAGAATATTTGATACTCTTTATTATTAACTTTTAATGGTTTTTTAGTATTGAAACTATTTTTCATAAATCACTCCGATAGCATGTCCTGCATAAGGCTGTGCATTATGCGATATTTCATGAGACGACAACAGTAGGTTTGGTTAAAACGTTGTGTTTTGACTGTTTAAGACCAAGCTTTGTCAATGATCCCACCACCAAGACAGGCATCACCTTTATAAAAAACAATATACTGACCAGATGTAACTGCACGCTGTGGCTTGTCAAACACAATTTTTCCGGAATCCTGTTCAATACTCTCGATGGTGCAGGGTTGGTCAATTTGTCTGTATCTGGTTTTTGCCGAACATCGGAATGGTACGTCAGGTGCTGCGCTGGCTATCCAATGGAGTGATGAAGCATTTATTCCCTGACTGAATAATAACGGGTTGTCGTGTCCTTGTGCCACATACAGTATGTTATTGCTGGTGTCCTTATTAACTACATACCACGGGCCCTCAGGAGCATCGAAAACTCCCCCGATTCCAAGACCTTGTCGTTGTCCGATGGTGTAAAAAAATGCGCCATTGTGTTCGCCGATTACTTGGCCATCTACCGCCTGAATTTCACCCTTACATATTGGTATATATTGGCTCAGAAAGTCACGGAATGGTCGCTCGCCGACAAAACAAATGCCAGTACTGTCTTTCTTGTCATGTGTGACTAGTTTTGCATTAGTTGCCAATTTTCGTACGTCATTCTTATGTAATTCTCCAACCGGGAACAATGATTTCGACAGTTGGATTTGTGTCAGGCGACATAAGAAATATGATTGGTCCTTGTTGGGATCAACCGCTTTTAGCAAGTTAACTTGCTGATTATTATGTTGGGTTCTTGCATAATGACCGGTAGCAATTTTTTCTGCACCTAGGTTTAGCGCATGATCCATAAAGGCCTTGAATTTTATTTCCTGGTTACAAAGTATGTCGGGATTCGGAGTAACGCCTCGCTGGTAATCTTGTAGAAAAGATTTAAATACGCTTTCCCAGTATTCAGAAGATAGATCAATAGTATTGAGAGGTATATCTAGTGTTTCGCATACTTTCAGTGCATCTTCAATATCCGCTTCCCATGTACAGGTGCCATCTTTGTGTTCCTCGTGCCAATTTTTCATAAACAAAGCTTCGACCTCATGGCCTTGTTGCTTGAGAATCAATGCTGTAACAGAAGAATCAACACCGCCAGATATGCCAACGATTATTTTCATTTGTATCTACTTAAGAGTTACTTGGGATCTACAGTCAGGCAGTCATTCAGGATAGCCAGAGGATGCTTTTCCCAGTTAAATAATCATATAGACAGCGCAGTACGAGAGGGCTACGAAGTTTTTCCTGATAATTTTCAATTTCTTCTTTTGTCAGCCAGCCAGACCTGATTATATCGATATCTAACTTCCTGCTTGTATCTTGTTCGCTACAATGTCCAGAAAAACAGAACCTAAGGTATGTAATATCAGTAAATTTACTTGGATACAGGTACACCCCGATCAGGAACTGTGGATGAAATGTCCATGCTGTTTCTTCCAATACTTCTCGTTTTACAGCATCTAAAAGGGTTTCATTTTCTTCCAAATGACCAGCTGGTTGGTTGAACACTGTATGACCATCAGCATTTTCTTCTACTAGCAAGTAACGACCATCTTGTTCGGCTATTGCAGCGACAGTTACGTTTGGTTTCCACTGCATTATTTTTATTCAGGTATGGAGATAAATAATTTCATCTTTCTTGATCAGCCACTATTTTCTTCGCTTTGTTTGAATTTTTCTATTACTGGCTCGTTCCAGCTGCCTGTTATTGTATATTGATACATCAATATACTGCTGATATTGTCATGTAGCGTATCAAACATGGAGCCTGCTAAATACAGGACTGCACCCAGCCCAATCCCTACCGGCCCGAATAGAGCACTTGCCACTGGTAAACTGTCGGCAATTTTAGGTGTTACTTTTGCTCTTTGATCATAATCTTGCTCTGAGAGACCAGTTCGCCCTGTTATACTCACGTCAGCGGTTGGGCCTTTCAATGATAAGTCATTGGTATAGGCATTTCCGTTTTCAATTTCGAAATTTCCTTCGATAACATCAAAGGCAAGGCCCTTGCCGAATAGGTCTGTAAAGTCGAGCGAGAGCCTTCGAGGCAGAGTTTGTATGCTGAGCAGGCCAAACAGTCTGCTTGCAGACGAGTTGACATCGAGAAGTTGTCCTTTTGAAATTTGCATATTCAGATTGCCGTTAAGTTTGTCTAGTGAAAATTCCATAGGAGAACCATTCCAGTCTGCGTCGATTACAATATTTGTTTCACCGTTTTTTATTACATCCACGTCATATCCAAAAGTTTCTAACATGTTGTTAAATTCATTGGCACGTAAATTGATGTTAAAATCCGATGTATCTGTTCTGGACGGATTCCCGACCCATTTGCCAGTAGCGTTTATATTTAAACCCGGTTTGTCAAAATTTATTTTGTCTAGTACAAGACTATTATCGGTCGAAATTGCCAAGAGTTTCATTTCCCCTAGATTGTAATCACCATATTTGAAGGAGCTTATAGTGGCATTAATTGATGGGATATCTTCAGGGTTCAACGTTTTGACAGCTATACTTTCATTCTTTTCTAAATAGAGATAATTTAGATCTGCAATTACTGAGTCTAGATTATTGTCAACACTAGGAACGGTAACTGTACCTGCTACTGAATCGCCTTCTATAGTCAAATCCCAGCTAAATTCATTTTTAGTTAATTTTAGAGAAGTGTTATGAAATGGCCTACCGATATAAATTAAATTCTTAATGAAAATGTCCGCATTGAAATCAGCTGAATCAGTAGAATTTTTTATGCTAATTTTTTTTTCGTTGATAAATTCAAGCCAGTCATCAATTGATAAGGCATCAATCGTTCCAGACAGAAAAATTCCGTCGTTCTTGTTATTTTCCTGTAGCTGGAGTTCTAAATCAGTCGACATCATTGACTCATATTTAAATTTGATTTCCTGGTTCGTTTTGGAATCAAGTTCCTTATCAATATTGAAATTTACTAGCTCATAATTGTTTTTACCTGGAGGGGCGGGTAGATTTATGTCAAGACCGCGTAGGTCAGAATTAATATTCAGAGACCGGCTCAAGATTTGTTTTTCATTGTCATTTTTGTAAGTGATAGATGCTTTCCAATTTGTCTTTCCTGAAATCATTTCCATTATTGAGTCTGTAAAAATTCCTGTGCCTGGAAAATATACTGCAATCTGGTCAACGATGAATTTGTTATCGGATTCTCCATAAATTGATATGGTTGCAGGGATCTCGCTGTTAGATTTGTTCGCTACAATATCCATATATACATTGTAGTCATTCAATTTTGCATCTAAACCTCTGGCAGTTAATGAATCATTAGTGAATGAGACTGTCCCGGAGACGTCTGTAAAGTTTACATGTGGTAAATCGGACTTCAATACCGAATCTGTCATGTTTAAATCGCCTTTTACTGAAATCTTTTTTTCCGGTGTATTTAGCGGAATCGATAAATCCAGATCGAGTTCAATTTGGCCACTTTCTATTGAATCGGCGACTTTTGACAGCAGGACATCGTTCACTAGTGGGCTTTTCGTAATAAAATTACGTAAATCACTGGTCTGACCATTTAATAGGCCATTTACTAAGACAGTTTTTTTTCTTTGTAACAGGTCGGATACTTCAGTCGTGCCTGATACAACTTCAGAACCAAATATTCTACCTTTAAAAATATTAGCAGCTAGCTTTCTTCCATCAATAACTACCTCAGCATCAATATCATCAATCATAGGCCACCTTCGAGAATATTCTAGGTTGACGTCAGATGCATAAATTACAGACTTGAATCTGCCTGAATCGTAATCGAAAGGGAAGTCAGTAGGATTCCCCCTATATACAGCACTAGCAGAATTTAATTTCCCTCCGAGTATCGAGCGCTGCATCCAATTTTTCATTCTGTCGTCTGAACGGAGCGGGATGTATGAAATGATTCTTTCTAGATCTCCAGACTCGATTTCAATAATCGTGTCAATAAAACTAGGGCCTGATTTAGCAATATCAATCATTCCAGCTATTTTCATTCCCATGTCGCTATTTTTAAAATGAACGAGGTTGCTACTAAGTTCTAATGTATTGTCCTTATTTGACCAATTGACCCTACCATTCAATCCAAACGACCATCGAAAATTATTCTCTATGTGAGGAAAATTTAATTCAATATTATCATTGTCGAAGTTGATGATGCCTTCTGAGATTGATCCGTAAGCATGTCCGGACAAGTCTGTTAGTTTTAGCTGATCAACACTGTTATTGGCATTTAGATGTTCAAATTCAAGATCGTATAGTAGCTTATTATCAAATCCACGGCCTGGGTCGAAGTCGATAACCCCATCATAGAGATTACCTCCTAGTGAATACTTCTTTATTATTTCTCGTGTACTGTCAGGCAGGTCAGACAATGCTGTTAATATCGGTGCCAGATCGTCAAATTTCAGGTAGCTGAAATTTGCTAGGAAACGAAGATCTCCACCATTTTTCAGGCCTGGTTTGAACTTAAATGCCAAGTCTGTCTTTGGCCAGGCTCCGTTTTGTGTAACTAAGCTTTTAAGGTTGACATTGAATAACCAATCTTCATCGCTATTTAGGGAACCTGAAAATTGATACACTAAATTTTCAATATTTGTTTTAGTGTCACGGAATAAGATTGTAAAGTCTGAATAATCCAGTAGACCTTCCAAATCCGTCAGTTGTGAATTTTTCCAGGTACTCCACACAGAGATGTTCGCTCTACCACCAGCAATATTTAAACCAATTGGTCTGTAGTTACTGTACCAATTGTCAGGATTAATATTATCACCGTGTAGATAAAGTTCAGCTGACCATGAGGATGTAAGAAGATCGCCAGTTACATCAAGTGCAAAATCCACATTATGGCCGTACAATGGAGGTAAGTTAGTTGATCCTTCAATCTGTAATCGATCATCGTCTGACTGTAGTACCAGACTGACATATTCTAAATGCAACGTGTCTTGTTTAAGTTTAACATCTTGCCATTCTACTAGCGCATTTCTGAACTCAATCACGTTTTGATTGATAAACCATTCAGTCAACTCGCTATCGTTATACGAATTATCGAGGCTGTTTTCCATATTGATACCCTCGATAGATATTGAGCCATTCTCCAGTCTAGACACAGATATTTTAAAACCAGAAATCATCAATCTTTTAGGAATAATTTTGCGATTGAGTAATGATGAAATAAGATCAATGCTAATTTCAGCATTATCAAAGTGTGTGATAGGTGTAGTACCCGCCTTATTCATCAGGTCGATGTTTTGTAAGTACAAATAGGGTATCCATCCTTGCCAATCTGCCCGTATCGAATAGATTACAATCGGGAAATCCATATAGTTGCTAACCCATCCTTCGATTTCATTTCTGTACATTCCAATATCAGGCAGTGCAAGCCGGATTAGAGTGACTGAGATGGCCGCCAGTAAAACTAGGACACCTAGTGTGTAGATGGTGAAGTTGTATATATTTTTTAAAATAGGGGATGCCAAAATTATATGCCAGTTATAGAAGGACGATGTCGTATTGTTCCTGTGAATACATAGCTTCAACTTGCAGCGATATAGGCCCTCCAATAAGCAATTCGGTTTCGGCGATATCTGAGGAAAGATCAGCTATTAACATATCGATGACCGTTTGTGATGCGACAACTGATAGCTTTTTTGATTCAAATTGGCGTACTTCTCGCAGTATTTCACGAAAAATCTCGTAGCAGACCGTTTCTGCTGTTTTGATTGTTCCCCTTCCAGAACAAGTCTGGCAGGTATCACAAAGTACATGTTCTAGGCTTTCTCTAATTCGCTTCCGGGTTAATTGAACGAGTCCAAGCGATGTCAGTCCGCTGAATGTATATTTTGAATGATCATGCTCGAGATGTTTCTGCAGAGCGCGGAGGACTTGTCTCTGGTGCTCTGGTTCTTTCATATCAATGTAGTCAATTATGATAATTCCGCCAAGGTTTCTAAGTCTTAGTTGTCTGGCAATTGTCTGTGATGCTTCTAGGTTGGTTTTGTATATGGTTTCTTCATAGTTGCGATTACCGACAAAAGCACCCGTATTCACGTCTATCGTAGTCATCGCTTCGGTCTGATCGATTATCAAATGACCACCAGATTTTAATTGGACTTTTCTGTTAAGAGACTTTTGAATTTCATCTTCAATTGAATACAGATCCATAATAGGCCGATCATCTTCAAAATATTCAATCCGACTACGAAACTCAGGTAGAAATTCTTCAGTAAACTTTATTACGCCATCAAATGTTTTCTTAGAATCAATTAGTACTTTGTTTACATCGATGTGAACGAGATCTCGTATAGCACGTATTTCAAGGGGGAGATCTTCATATACTTTACTCGGGGCTTGACCGATTCGTGTTCTTGATTGAATTGAATCCCATAATTTATGCAGGTAATCAATATCTTTGTAAATTTCAGATTCAGTAAGACCTTCCGCAACTGTTCGTACGATAAACCCGCCATGTTTAAATACATCAGCCTGCTGAATATCTGATTGCAAGACAACATTACTGTTGTCATTTGCCACAATCTTCAATTCACTACCGTAGTATCCTAGAATTAATTGCCGTAGCCTGTCACGTTCCCCTTCGTCTTCAATTCTTTGTGAAATACCAAGCACGGATTGATTTGGTATAAATACGAGATAGCGTGAAGGGACAGAAATTCGAGTTGTTAGTCTCGCTCCCTTGGAACCTAATGGATCCTTTACAACTTGTACCAGGATATCCTGACCGTTTTCCAGAATCGTATCGATATTTATCTCTTTAGACGTTCTGGCTACCACTTCATCCTCCATGTCTTCGAAGTTTTCGACAATATCTGAGACATGAAGAAACCCTGTTCTTTCAAGTCCTATCTCTATGAAGGCCGATTGCATGCCAGGTAGTACCCTTGATACCTGGCCGATGAAAATATTTCCGACCAAACCGCGTTTGCTAGTACGTTCTACATAAAATTCTTGTAAAACCCCACTATCAACTACTGCTACACGCGTTTCATGAGGTGATATGTTAATCAGTATTTCTTCATTCATCTCAGTACTCTTTATACATCAGGCGAGAAAACTCCTATAACTATAACATAGGTATAGGAGAAATATTTTATAAAGTCAGGGAATATAGCTTTAAATTTCCTCGTTTATGCATATTTTAGCAGTCTCTAAATTGCAAAGATTCGCTTGGTTTATGGTGCTTATAGACTGCTATATTAACGGCAAGGTTTACACAGATAACTGAGTGGCAGATAACTTCTAGCGTTACCGGATTACTACGCTAGCCAATGTTGCTAAAACCTTCGGTAGCAGACAGGTATTGACCTATCGGGTAAAGGCAGAACTCTAGTAAGTATTACTCAATAATTAGGATCGGCTCATCTTCGGGTTGTTCGCCAAAAATTGCATTATAGCCTTCTGCTGGAGGTGAACCGTCGTGGATCAAGTATTCACGTTGCTGTAGGTAAGCTTCTCGGGTGAATGAATAGGGATCAATAGCAGCTTCATCCCTGATGTTAGTCGCTTCAAGAAGGTTAGCGCGTTTATTGATTAAGTTTAATGCTGATACAGGCCACAATACTGCACTTGATATATAGGTAATCGGATTGAGTAATGCGCTAGTTAACAGGTTGGGGGCATCACGAACAGTATTAGGGCCGAACACTGGCAGATTTAGATAAGCACCCTGATCGCTACCCCAAACGGCAAAAGTTTGCCCGAGATCTTCATTATGTTTTTCAAGTCCCATCCCAGTGGCGACATCGAACAATCCGCCAATGCCAATGGTTGAGTTAAACACGAACCTGAAGACGTCAGATAGACCCTGGTCAAGCTTACCCTGCAACAGAGAATTCAAAATGACATTAAGATATGATACGTTATCAAAGAAATCAGTAACGCCTGTTCTTAAAGGACGTGGTGTAAAATTTACATAGTTTTCGGCAATAGGCTTCATCAGATACTTATCGAGAGTCTCATTGAAGGCATCGAATTTACGATTAACTGGTTCTATAGGATCATTGTTGACTGTATTGTTTTCGTTTACTTGGCTTGTTGCACATCCTGAAAGCAGAAATACGAAATTTAAAAGTAAAAACGCCAATAACGAAACCTGTTTCTTATTAATTAAATTCACTATTAGTCCCCTTTAAATCATCAGCATTGTAATATCAATACGTGAATTCAATTTGTAAGTGCAACTCAATTAGGTGGCACGAACGGCAAGCTGCGGTAGCATCCTTACCTTTCGTTCCAGCAAGAAAGAGAGGCACAGATGAGACACTACACACAGCTTACCGAGCATCAACGTTACCAGATTTACGCCCTGATGAAAGCAGGACATACACAAACGGAGATAGCCGCCTTGATAGGCGTGCATAAATCTACTATTAGCCGTGAACTCAGACGCAACCGTGGCTTGAGAGGCTATCGACCCCGCCAAGCTCAGTTGCTCCGGCAAGCGCGTCGAGAAGCCAGCCAACAACAGCGACTCCCCACGGCCTTGTGGGAGCGAGTAGAGGTCTGGCTGCCGGACGAATGGAGTCCTGAGCAAATCAGCGACTGGTTGCATAAACTAGAAGGTATCGCTCTGAGTCATGAATGGATATATCACTACATATACCAGGACAAGGCAGACGGCGGTGAGCTGTACCGGTACTTGCGTTGCCAGAAGAAACGAAAGAAGCGTTATGGTAGTTATCAACGTCGTGGGGTTCTGGTGAATCAGATCAGCATTGATAAGCGTCCAGCCATTGTGAACAGGAAGACACGCATCGGTGACTGGGAAGTGGACACCGTCATCGGCAAAGGCCATCGACAGGCGCTGGTCACCTTGAGCGAGCGCAAGTCGATGTACACCTTGATTGCACAGGTGAAACGACGAACTGCCTCTGCCGTCAGGCAAGCTATCGTGCGATTGTTGTCTAATATGAAGGCGTCGGTTCACACGATCACCTCGGATAATGGGAAAGAATTTGCTGAGCATGAGGTTATTGCTCAACAATTGAACGCGGGGTTCTATTTTGCACATCCTTATGCCTCCTGGGAACGGGGTTTAAATGAAAATATCAATGGTCTCATTCGACAGTACTTCCCAAAGAAAATGGACTCCAGCACGATTACACAAAAGCAGTTAAACTTGGTCATGAAAAAACTCAATCACCGTCCCAGAAAAACACTTAATTCAAAAACACCACATGAAGTCTTTTTTAACATCAACGTTGCACTTCAAAGTTGAATCCGCGATATTATAGATCAAATAAGTATTTAATTAGCGTTAAATTTCCTTTTCCATATTGTGTATTTTGCTTTGAATTTCGGTTATCAATCCGGCATAACTCTTCATTTTAATAACGTCTGCGTATTCACCACGTTTAATTGCGAGATCATTAGCACCATTGGCGATCACACTAATGATCATCCAGTCGTCACCATTTTGAGTCATTAAATAGTCAAGCTTTACCGTTTTGTCATTCGGTCTCTGAAGTTCAGATTTTACTAGGACACGGCCCTTGGACAATTGCTCAATTGATAATGTGAGAAATTGCTCACCATCGTAATCAGCAAATCGAGAGGCGTATGTTGCAATAATCAGTTGGTTATAGAGATCGACGAATGCCGTCTTACCGTCATCACTCAGATCGTTCCATTGTCGGCTTAATATTACTTTTGCGATTAAAGGAGTATCGAAGTAGGTATGTATAATCGGAGCCAGTTCCTTATATCTCCCATCAAATCCGAGATTTTCAGAATTTTGCATAACATGCATTAGAGTAGTATGTAACTTTTCTACGACATCACTTGCCAGCGGCTGGTCTTCTGCTATGGATTGGGCAGAAGATGGGGCTATCACTAAAAATAGCACTATCCCAAGCAGGAGTATGAACCTACTTAAATATTCGGTAAATCGGTTGGTTCCGTAACACAGTTTTTCAGAAATTATCGTCATTTTATTAAAAAACGTTGAGGGATAATGTTATCTTTGAACCGCTTTTATCTGAAAAGTTTTATGAGTTAATGAATTTGCTTGTTATAGGCCCGATTTTTCCATATGGCACCGGTTCCTTTCCAGTGACGGCGCGCAGAATCCCAGGTCATCAGCAGGTATAATACCCCAATCATAGGTAAAGTAAGCGCCCAAAAATAACTTAATCCGTAATATTTCAATGTTGGTATATAGGTCGAAAACATTGTAATTAAGGTTATTACTGACAGCAATAAGCTTGTTTTACTGCTAAAAATCAGCGCTAAAACTGGCAATACATAGGCTGATAAAAGTAAAATCGTGCAAATTAGCAATATCAACAGTGAGTAATGTAATTGGGTGAACGCGGTCCTGCTGACCATGTCCCAAATCGATGCCAAGCTATCATAATGACGGTGACTGGCTGCCGAATGTGTTAAGCCTATCCAAATTTTTCCTCCTGCATTTTTTACTTGTCTTGCTAGTGCACAGTCATCAATCAATTCCCCACGGAGTGCCTCGAACCCCCCGATTTGACGCAGAATGTCCGTCCGGATGAGTATACAACCACCGGCAGCAGCAGCGATCATCTTTGAGTTTGAATTAGAAAGATGAAATGGATAGAGTAGTTTGAAGAAGTAGATAAATGCAGGCATTAACAATTTTTCCCAGAAACTTTGCATACGCAGCGTTGCCATCAACGAAACCAGATCTAAAGCCTCCAAATGGATTTTTGTCTCAAGGCTGTCAAGTGTGCCAGGCTGTAATTTAATATCGGCATCAAGCAATAGGGTATATTCAGTGGTTACTCTTTGAAGTCCCTGTTGAAGTGCCCATAGTTTCCCGGTCCAATCAGGGGGTAGTGGTTCTCCACTTATCAATTCCAGACCGGAGATATTCAGATCTTCAACGACAGTTGCTGTCTTGTCTGTTGACTGGTCATCTATAATGATAATTTTATGACGACTTCCTTGCTCAGCCGCAGCTAATACAGTTGTCGCAATATTTTTTTCTTCATTACGGGCTGGGATTAATATAGTTACTTCTGGCAAATCTGAATTGGAGGAATTAACTGCGTCGAGAGATTCGCGGGTACTCCATGGTCGCCAGGGTAGGAAAAGAATGCAAATCCAGATGAAAAATCCCGGTAGCGCCAGCCAGACCAGAGCCATTAAGCAACTTGTTTTGTGCTGTTTTGTTCCGGTTCAGGGTTGATCGTAGCAACCAATTTTATCGAGGGTGGAGATTCTTCATCCTTGTATTTAATGGGAAGTTCTGGCGCCATAGGCCCATCAGTCTTAGGTCCAAACAGCGAAACCTTCAGCGCATTCAATGGGTGTCTAAATGTGTCATCGACAGCAGTTGCTTCATATCCACTATGAACCATGCAATTGGCGCATTTTGGGTTATTACCAGTACCATATTTATCCCATTCAGTTGTCTCGATTAACTCTTGAAAAGTGTTGGTATAGCCTTCTCCTACTAGTAGATAACAGGGTTTCTGCCAACCGAAAACATTACGTGTAGGATTGCCCCAGGGCGTGCAATGATAAGTTTGATTACCCGCAAGAAAATCCAAATACAGTGATGACTGGTTGAATTTCCACATCTTGCCTTTTCCCAGTTTGAATAGATTTCTAAATAACTGTTTACTTTCCTTGCGTTGTAGGAATACATCCTGCCTTGGTGCACGTTCATAGTTATATCCAGGGGATATAGTGACACCTTCAACGCCGAGACCTGTTGCGGTATCCATAAAATCTGCCACTTCCTCTGCAGTCTCGCCTTGGAATAGGGTACAGTTTATCGTTACGCGGAAACCACGCTTCCTAGCTTTCTTGATAACCTCGATACATTTTTTAAAGACACCTTCCCGGCACACCGATGCATCGTGTCGATGTTCGTTACCATCAAGATGGATAGAAAAAGTGAGATAAGGTGAAGGGCTATAATCATCCATGCGGGCGTCGAGCAACAGGGCATTAGTGCAAAGATAAACATATTTTTTCTTGTCTAGGTATCCACGGATAATCTTCGGCATTTCCTTATGAATTAAGGGTTCGCCGCCAGCTATAGAAACGATGGGGGCACCACATTCATCGATAGCTGACATACAGTCATCGTAGCTTAACCGTTTGTCTAGAATTTCATCTGGATAATCAATTTTGCCACAGCCTGCACACGCCAAGTTACATCTGAACAGCGGTTCGAGCATTAATACCAACGGGTATCGCTTTACCCGTTTGATTTTGTTACCGATGATATATTTGGCAACGCGGTATTGCTGGACTAAAGGTACACCCATAAAAAACTCCGATTTTTTAATGGTTTAGCAGTAGGCTGAAGTGGATTGTTGTATAAAAAATACCCTAGAAATTAGCAAGATACAGCATCATTTTCTAAAAGTACAGTATTCTTATATGCCAATTAATATTGCCTAATTATTTCTTAAATTTTATTTCTGACAGACTGCTCTTGCAAGAAGTTCGATGCTTAATAGATAATGCATAATCTTACTCAAAATTATCCTATGATAGACGAACTTTACACACCAATACTCGACACTATCGAGTCTCCTCGCGACCTGCGTTCCTTACCCGAATCAAGCCTTGAGCCTTTAGCTCGAGAAATACGTAATTTTTTATTACATTGGGCAAGTAAGAACAGTGGTCACTTTGCTGCTAGTTTAGGCGCCGTCGAGTTAACGATTGCATTACACTATATTTACAACACTCCCGATGATCGCATTGTCTGGGATGTCGGCCACCAGGCTTATGTCCACAAAGTACTGACTGGGCGTCGTGATCAGTTACACACCATCCGCAAATCAGGTGGATTAGCCCCATTTCCGAAACGTGATGAGAGTGACTACGACACATTTGGCGTTGGACATTCTAGTACCTCTATCAGCGGGGCATTGGGCATGGCTATCGCCAGTGATATCACTGGCAATCAAAGAAAAGTCGTTGCCATTATCGGCGATGGCGGGATGACAGCTGGCTTGGCATTTGAGGCATTAAACCACGCAGGTGATCGGCACAGTGATTTGCTAGTTATTCTCAACGACAATAACATGTCAATCTCGCCCAATGTTGGTGCGTTATCAAATCGCTTTGCTCAAATTTTATCTGGGAAACTGTATACATCTGCCCGTGAGACCGGCAAGAAGGTACTAGCGAAAATGCCTCCAGTGTGGGAGATCGCGAAAAGGGCAGAAGAGCATATTAAAGGCCTGATTGTCCCTGGCACTTTATTCGAAGAATTCGGATTTAATTATATTGGTCCAATCGATGGTCATCACCTACCAACCTTGATGGACACTATCCGCAATATTCACGAATTGAAAGGACCACAGCTGTTACACATTATTACAAAAAAGGGCAAGGGCTATGCACCGGCTGAAGCGGATCCGGTGAAATACCACGCTGTTTCCAAACCGTTCGATCTAAAAAAGGGGGTGTTGCCAGGTGGTAAGGCGAGTAAACCCACATACAGTAATGTCTTTGGGGAATGGGTTTGTGATATGGCGAGGCTGGATAATCGACTTGTTGCAATAACGCCAGCCATGAGAGAGGGTTCAGACCTTATCAAATTTGAGAAAGAGTTTCCTCAACGATATTTCGATGTCGCTATAGCAGAGCAACACAGTGTGACTGTCGCAGCAGGTATGGCTTGTGATGGCCTCAAGCCCGTGGTTGCCATTTATTCCACCTTCCTCCAACGGGCATATGACCAGGTTATTCATGATGTCGTTAATCAAGACTTACCTGTATTGTTTGCCATCGATCGTGCAGGACTGGTTGGTGCTGATGGCCCTACTCATAACGGGAGTTATGATTTCACTTTTTTGCGTTGTCTGCCTAATATTATTGTTATGGCTCCAGCTGATGAAAATGAATGTAGACAGATGCTGTATACAGGATTCATGTTGGATCATCCTACTGCAGTAAGATACTCGAGAGGTGCAGGTCCAGGCGTGCAAGTCGAGAAGAAAATGACTGCTTTACTTATAGGTAGAGCTGAAATCCGTCGTCATGGAAAACAAATCGCCATTCTTGCATTTGGGTCGATGGTTGAACCTAGTATGGAAGTAGGTGATGAGCTGGATGCGACAGTTGTTAATATGCGTTTTATAAAACCGATTGATAAGGAAATTATCCTGCAGTTGGCTGAGGAATACGACATACTCGTTACGGTAGAGGAAAATTCCGTGCTTGGCGGCGCAGGTAGTGCAGTAAACGAAGTGCTTGCTGAGAATAAAATCGTGCAAACTATCATAAATTATGGGTTGCCAGATAGGTTAATCAAGCATGGCTCCCAGCAGGATATGTTGGACGATGCAGGCCTCACAAAAGAAGGGATATCAGCCTTTATTCGGCAGCATTATAGTGTAGCGAAAGTAGAAAATACCGCAAAGACCGCAAAGACCGCAAAGACCGCAAAGACCGCATAACACTGTTCCCAGAAGATATTTTCCACAAAGGGAAATATCTACACAATCTCTTTGACCGTAGCGACGAATCTTATTGCATCATCATCCGAGACTGCACCCATCATTGATACTCTGAATATAGATTTAGCCAATTCTCCCTGACCTGCGTAAATAATATAGCCACGATTTTTCAATTCATCATGGAGCCTGAGGTAGCTGATTTCATCTGGTAAGTGATAAGAATGGAGCACACAAGAATAATCAAATTGCTCCAGAAATGGTTTGATTCCGAGCGACAACATTCCTTCATCGACGATTACCATTTTTTTTCTGTATTGCGATTGCCGGCCTTTCCATCCACCTTGTTCTACGTGTTCATCTAATGCAGCATCCAGTGCATACATTACCTGTACTGACTGGGTAAAAGGGGTACTGCTTTTGTCCTGATGTGCTAGATAAACTCCCAGGTCCAGATAAAGTGTCCTATGGTTAGCATTTAACCGGTCAGACAGTGATCGATTTATTATTACGAATGATATACCCGGAACACCATGAAGGCATTTATTTGCCGTGCCGGCACAGGCAGCGATATTCCAGTCTGAGAATCTCAACTCTTCTACGCCAAAACCACTCACTCCATCAACTAGCAATGGGATACCAGCATTAGTAGCTAATTCGGCGATTGGTTTAAGATCATTTAATCGGCCAGTAGTCGTTTCATGGTGTACCACACAAATGAAAGAAATATCAGGTGTTAGATGTGCTTTAATTTCGTCAATTTCGATTTTTTCATTCCACTGGTGGTGAATAGCGGTGTAATTTATATTATATG
Source organism: Gammaproteobacteria bacterium (assembly GCA_965226155.1). GTDB lineage: Bacteria > Pseudomonadota > Gammaproteobacteria > Eutrophobiales > Eutrophobiaceae. Next base: position 669,304 of record OZ245331.1, on the reverse strand, counting down.
TTTGGCATATCTTGCTTAATCTTTCACCATATACTCCATTCTCGATAATGAGCACCTTGTCATCGTTGGTGATGATGCTGGTTAACATCGCTTCCAATGCTGAAGTACCTGATCCTGTAATAGTGATAGCTGCCCAGCTATCATCTAGTCCATATACACCAAGTAATTTTCGTCTTATTTCTGATTGAAGTTCGGCAAACTCGGTCTCGCGGTGACAAATATCAGGTTTTCCCATAGCCGACCGTACTTTTTCAGATAAGGACACAGGTCCTGGGTTTAGTAATAGATGCATACTAGAATTCCGTGTTGATGTGTTTCATTAGTCTGTGCAAAACCTCATAAGGGGCTAATTTAGGTCTGGGTAAATCTTTCAAGGTACCCTGCTTGATCTTCAAGTGGCCAAGACGCGCTCCGTTATGATTATTAATCTGAAATAATTCATCAATAAGTACAGGGTTTGTCCCCTGAAATGTAACAGCATACGCACAGGCCTTGGCAATGTCCGCAAAACGTATCATTGAGGAAACCGTAGATTGTGCGCCGGTTGAGTCATGCACTTCGTTATCCAGTAATATATGGATAAAGTTTCCCTTTGCATAACAGCCTACTGTCGCAAAATTTCCCATACGCATTAGTGCAGCACCATCGCCATCGATGACGACCACTTTCTTGTCGGGTCTCGCCAGAGATATTCCCAGCCCGAAAGAGGAAACACATCCCATAGAACCGACCATATATAAATGGTTAATTCTGTCATTAAGTGCACACAGTTCGCGGCCGGTAAACCCAGTTGAACCGATGACTATGGTCTCTGACTCAGGTGTATTTTTAATGATGTGACTCAGTGCATCGCTACGAGATGTTTGTGCTATTTTTTTGTTGTCAAAATTTTTCTCAATAGTATCGTCCATCATTCTTTTTAATTGAGGTTCGTTCCGAAGTTCATGCGGCGCAACTGTTCCTTTCTTCATAATGAATGCATATGGGCGATGTTGCTTTTGCATATAAATAGTTGCTCTCTCTAGCGCAGGTTTGATTCCAGGCTCACTTGTTGGAAACTCTTCCCAGGGTATCTGCATGGCCTCAAACAGGTCAGTGGTTATTTCCCCCATCAACTCGTGCTGGGGTTCATCGTTGACACCTGGAGCACCTCTATGGGTAGCAATAATCAAAACAGGAATTCTAAAGACGTAGGTAAGAGAGGTGAGTGGGCTAACCGCATTTCCGAGGCCTGAATTCTGCATCATGACTACGGATCGTTTACCTGCAATTGCAGAGCCAGCTGCTGTTGCAATGGCATCACCTTCATTTGCGGAAGAAATATAACTTAGGGTATCGTCATTGATGATGTAATTAATAAAAGGGGTAAGAAAAGAGCACGGAACACCTGTGTATTGTGTGAATCCGAAGTTGCGTGCAACTTCAACAAAACTTTCTGCCTGGATCATTAAAAGAAGTAGTGCGGTAATTGAATGAGTCTAGAATTCACCATGGGTAAAATTACTAGCGCGATCCATATCATTCAGGACATTTACGTCTAACCAGTGACCATTAATGTAATGAACATTAATTTGTTTACCCTGCTCGATGAGGTAATTCAATAAGTCGGGTATGGATAATTGATTATAAGAGTCAGTTTTCCCCAGATCTAACAATGTTTCAGTAATCCATTTCTGTCCTTGGCCTCTTACTCCGATTATACCTATCCACCTACCTGACGGCTTTCTTGTTTCCCGTACATTCTCAGTAGCGATATGATCCAAAGTAATGTCCTGTTGAAACAAGGAACGGTCATCTTCTTTCGAGCAGTAAGCAAAATCCGGTGATCCGCTAATAGGTTGTTGTGATTGATCTGAATCAATCACAACAACAATATCGCCATCACTATTAATTAAATCTCTCAGGATATAACTACGAAACAATAGATCGCCATATACGATGACCATATTATTGCTGAAGGCATCTTTAGCACAATTCAGAGAAGTTAATTCCCCCGTCGATTCATATTGGTCATTTACTTTAATGTCAATCCCACCAATGTTTATAGCATCTGCCTTATATCCTCCCACCACTGTTATTTTGTTGATTGATTGCCTTTTGAATTCAGTCGTTAATCTCTGTAATAGGGGCTTGCCGCCAATTTTTAGCATTACCTTCGGCCGGTCTTTAGTAAGTTCGCGTAATGCATTACCCCGGCTAGCGGCGAGTACAATTGCACTTATTTGTGTTTTTGGTTTAAGATATTTATCCTGCGCCTGGCTTAATTCGTCTGCACGTTGCAGATTAAATATATGATCGACACTGGCAATTTTGTCTTCTACATCCAAAATTGATTCATGATCGAAAATTTGGTTGCTGGTTTTTTCCATTGCATCGATTGAGGCTCGAATCATGTGATTTGCCCATATGGCAAGGCTGATCCCGGCTTTGCGAAAAACATCAGTTGGTGTGCTGTAATATTTAGTTGGTACAATAACTAATGGACATCGGCGTGCCCATTCGTTGGAAAATTCAATAATTTCATCTGGAATTGAACGTTTACTGTGGATCAAAATCGCATCAGCGCCAGCCTCGTGATAGGCCGCCGCACGTTTAAGGGCTTCACTTAGGTCCCAACCTGCAATCAATGCCTCGACACGAGCCACAATACAAAAATCATCGTCAATCTGGCTGTCTTTACCTGCTTTTATCTTGCCGCTAAATTCGTCTATATCTGCAAGTGGCTGACGGTCACCCTGGATAAAGCTATTGGTTTTTGGGAATTGTTTATCCTCAATACAGACTCCGGCAATATTGCGTTGTTCAAGCTTACGTACCAGCCTTCGCATGTTATTAAAGTTTCCGTATCCGGTATCACCATCTAGCAGGATAGGGATTGTTGTTGTATCTGACATGAACTCAAGCATTTCCACAACCTGTGTCCAGCTTGCTTCATTATTGTCTCTGACGCCAAACTGTGCAGATAGTGCCAGACCACTGGCCCATAAACCTTTGAAACCCGATTGCTCAACAATCCGTGCTGATATTCCATTATGGGCTTCAAGTATAAATTCAAGCTTTGGCGAAACTAATAATTCTCTAAGTTGTTTGGTCTTAGTCACTTGTTTCCTGATAATTTTTGCTTGCGTGGCCATTAGAGTTCAACCTGTTCAATTTTTGGAAGTATGTCTTGAGTTGCTCTCGTGACATCTTCAGGGAAATCGATTTCTAACCAGGGCAGGCCCGTTATATCTTCAAAACAAAAAACTTCGGGGTATTCTAGCAACAAATCCCTTATGATTTCTTCATATGGTTCGTTTTGCCGTCTTGTTTTAATATATTGATCAGCACGATCCACAAGTTTTTGCCCAATGGTGGCCGAGAATTTGAAGAAGCCGACTGATTCACCCTGAAAATCGAATTTCACATCCTTATGGATTTGTTTTCTAAAATCAATCAGATTGCCTCCAGCGACACAAAGCTTAACCGGCTCGTTGCCAGATTCAAAATCACGGTCAAGTATAAAGCAATTCTCATGAATAGAGTTAATAAGGATATGTAAAATCTTTGGGTGATATAGAACATCAGCATCCATCAGTATAGTGTTCACCCCTGAAGTTAAAAATCCTTTAGCTTTAAAAAGGCTTACGACACTTCCTTCTCGGTAGTCTGGATTGTAAATGGTCGATACCCGCAAACTGGAATTGTTTCGCTTGATCTCGGATTCAATCATGTCATTTTGATAGCCGGTGACAATCTGCAATTCCTCAATCTTACAAGAGGCGAGTGCAGCCATATGGCGTGATAGCAGTGTTCCCCCACCGATATCAAGCAGGCATTTAGGCTTGCCATCGAAACTATTTTTCAGCCGTTCTCCAACGCCGGCTGCTAACATAATTGCTTTCATGTTCAGGCTACTAATAGGGACATGGTAGCTATTGTATAGGGATTTATTCAATTAAACACTTTAAGATAAACATTAAATCCATGACTAAAGTCTCAGTAAATAAAGAGTTACATAAGGTATACTTTTACGATATTGATTAGCTCTTAAAGGCACCCGAGCATGACAGATATCCAACAATAAATGTTGAGACTGAATTTCATAAACGAATGAGCACATCAATCCCAGAGAAACTCGGTAAATACGAGATACAGAAGCAGATAGGACGTGGAAGCATGGGCCTGGTATATCAAGGTTATGATCCATTTGCAGATCAGCTCGTTGCCGTAAAAGTAGCCCTGGCCGAGTCGTTGAAAGACAAGGAGTCTGGACAACGTTACCGTCGCATGTTTTTCAATGAGGCCCATACTGCGGGTATGCTCAAACACCCGAATATCATCGGGATATTGGATGCCGGTGTCGACGAAGAGGAATGTTATATTGTTATGGAGCTGGTGGGGGGAGGACAGACACTTAAAAATCATTGTAAGCCAGACAACCTATTATCTATTGAACAAGTCATCGAGATTATTTTTAAATGTGCCAGGGCATTAGATTATGCTCATAGGCAAGGTGTAATACACAGGGATATTAAACCGACCAATATTTTGTTGACTAGTGATAATGACATAAAGATAGGCGATTTCAGCATTGCTCACGTTATTTCTGCAGACACAACTCACACGATGCCTATTGGTTTTATCGGTTCTCCCCGTTACATGTCACCGGAGCAAGTACAGGAAGATTCAATCTCAAACCAGACGGATTTGTTTTCGTTAGGAATAGTGATGTACGAGATGTTGACGGGGAAACATCCCTTTATTACCGACAGTTTTTCGCGACTAATTCACAAGATTATAAACGAACAGCAACCACCTTTGTCGACATATCGATCCGATTTACCAGAAATTTTGGAACGAATTATCCACCACGCATTACAGAAATCCCAATCCAAGCGTTACACAATGGGGCTAAATATGGCGGCTGACTTCAGTCTGGCATTTGATTATCTGGAGCAACCGGAAGATGATATCGAAGAACAGGAAATATTTAACGCAATACAAAACATCATATTCTTCCGCGAATTCTCAGAATCTGAAATGTGGGAAATCGTTCGGGCGTGTATCTGGCAGAAATGCGAGAACGGTGAAGAAATCATTGTAGAAGGTGATATTGATGATTCTTTTTATATTATCGTATCTGGGAGTGTCCAGGTAAGCAAGGGAGGTCATAGTCTAAGCAAACTCATTGCGGGTGATTGTTTTGGAGAAATGGGTTATCTAGAAAAGACTGAAAGAACAGCAACCATCAAGGCTCTGGAGGCCGTCCAGTTAATGAAAATAAATGCCACTTTGATTGATCAAGTTTCCATGGAATGCCAACTTAAGTTTAGTAAGATATTTCTAAAAACGTTGGTCAGGCGCTTGTCCAATACAAATAGCATGGTAGTGTCAGGTCCAAACTAAAGAAAAAAACGGGAATTTTGTTCATAATAAGTGATAATATTTAGGCTGATGTTTTGTCAGAAAAAATCATAATTAAAAAGTAATTAGGATCAGGCTTATGGCACAAGAGATAAAAGATAATCTTGGTAAATACGAAGTGCGTCATGAAGTCGCCCGCGGCAGCATGGGTGTAGTTTACCTTGGACACGATCCCTATATCGATCGTGAAGTAGCGATTAAAGTCGCAATAGCAGATGATTTAAGTGATCCTGATTCAGGTGAAAAGTTTCGAAAAATGTTTTTCAACGAGGCCCATACTGCCGGAAAACTCACTCATCCAAATATTATTAACATTTATGATGCAGGAGTTGATGAGGATACCTGTTATATCGTAATGGAGTATGTAGAAGGCGGGGAAAACGCTGAGGACATATACTAAGCCGGACAAATTATTACCTGTCAACAAGGTTGTTGAGATCATATTTAAGTGTACAAGAGCCCTTAATTATGCGCACAGTCAAGGCGTTACTCATCGTGATATAAAACCATCAAATATCCTTGCCACCAATGAAATGGACGTGAAGATGTGTGATTTTAGTATCGCTCATATCAATAAACCTGACGTCACTGAAACACAATCCAGAGGGGTAATGGGTTCGCCCTGGTATATGTTACCAGAGCATTTAAGAGAAGAAAAAATCGATCACAGGACCGATCTGTATTCCTTAGGTATCATTATGTATGAATTACTCGCTGGCAAGCATCCGTTTCCGTCTGATGATTTTTCGCAATTGGTAAACAATGTATTAAATGAAGAACCAATCTCGATCAAAACGCATCGTCCTGAAATCCCCGACGTCTTCGACAAGATTGTCAGTAAGGCAATTTGTAAAAACCGGGATGACAGATATCAATCCGGTTTGGATATCGCATCCGAGCTGAACAGCGTTTTTGAAAATCTTGAGAAACAGGAGGCAGAAATCTCCATTGAGGAGAAATTCAATTCAGTAAAAGCATTAGAGTTTTTCCAGGGCTTTCCTGATGACGAAGTTCGAGAGATCCTCAATGCCAGTAATTGGAAGGACTATAAGAAAGGTGAAAACATCATTATAGAAGGTGATCTGGATGATTATTTCTACATCATTATTTTCGGCAATGTGAAGGTGCAGAAGAGCGATAAAGTCATACGTGAATTGAAACAGGGTGATTGTTTTGGTGAAATGGGTTATCTCGCTAAAACTACACGGACTGCTAGTATTATTGCTGATCAGGACACATCGTTATTGAAGATAAATTCAACCGTGATAAACAAGGTTTCTCTGAATTGTCAGGTGCGTTTTTTGAAGGTCTTTCTTCGCACCCTTATCCATCGCTTGTCAGCCACAATCGAGATTGTTTCGCAAGATATTTGACAAGGGGATATGAGGTTGTGGTAGATACTATACCCCAATGTTCTATTTCCTGGTTAGCAAAATAAAAAGGGATGGGTAGTACCCCATCCCTTTTTTGATAATACCGATAAATTTTAGTTAAAAGAGTACGTAGCCTCTACACCGAATGTACGTGGTGTACCAAGAACACATCGCTGCATGCCTCCACCAGTTGTCGAGTCAACCAGGCCTAAAGTCGTTCCAATGGGTTGGTTAAAGATCGTCTGGCAATACCCTTTATCCGTGGCGTTTTTAACGAACAGAGCAAGCTCCCATTTTTCTGATTGGCCAGTGATGCCAGCACGGGCATTGACTAAGCTATAGCCTTTCTGCATAGACTGCGGATTCTGGTTAGTCTCTGCGCCGACATTTTGGTCATCAACGAATTGATATTCCCCACGGATAAACCAACCTAAGCCAGAATTTGGCAGGGTATCACGCCATTCTGCCATAATTGAAGACTGCCACTTAGGTGAGAAGTGGTTACTTTGTCCTGTGAGATCTTGAGTCGGTGTCGTGCCAGCAGCTGCGGTGGCAATAAAAAACGGTAGGGCAGTCGCATTAGGGAAACTGTCAAAATCTGAATCAAGGTAAGACAGGCCGGCTATAACATATAAATTTTCACTGGGTGCGCCCTGCAGATCTAATTCGAAACCGCTTTGAGTCAGTTCGCCTACGTTCTGGACGATAAAATTAATACCATCGAATTGACGGTCCTGAAAATTACTGATATTGGTCTGGAAAACGGTCAGATTAGCGACCAGTTTGTTATCAAACAGGATGGATTTGATTCCAAACTCAAAATTATCGACAGTCTCTGATGTAAATGTCCTAGGGATGACCGTGTTTGCACCGTCGGAATTGAAGCCGCCAGACTTGAAGCCGGTCGAGTAACTGGCAAATCCCATGATGTCATCGCTGATGTCATAGCTGATATTGGCCAACCAGGTTATCTCACTCTCATCAGAAGTTAAACTTGGGCTAGAATCTGGTACTCTTAAGTTAATACCTAAGGGGTTTAGAGCAGCTGGTAATAAGCTTGCGTTAGGTACCAATTGGGTAAAACTTCCCGTCTTGTCGTCATTGGTCCAGCGCAGACCACCAGTGACCCGAGTTCGATCATCAATATTGAACGTCACCTGACCATAGGCGGCAAGGCTGGTTAGCTCTTGGCGAAAATCAAGGTCAACAGCGCCAGTTAGTGGACCAGCGCTACAAATTCCGGCAACGGCAGCACCAGTGGGACCAGCGGCAGCGGCACCCGCGCCAGCTGCTATTGCTCCAGCAAAGACTTGGCCAAAGACCAGATTATTTACAGCCGGGCAAAAGTCTGGCCCTAGATCAAATTGTTGATCGATATTATATTCTTCGTCGTAATAATAAAATCCGGCTACATATTCCATAGATCCGCCGGTGGGGGATAAAATTTGGAATTCCTGGGAAAGCGTCTTGGTTTCGTACGCTGTTACTCGGTTGAGGAGATCAGCCGGCAGTCGCAGTGCAGATTCAAAGGTATCATTTTTCCAGTCACGGTAACCGGTTATTGAGCGTAAGGTGTGTTCCCCCATTGAATAGCTGATATCCAGTGCCGCACCCCATTGTTCATCCTCAGCGTCATCACGGTGGTCTTGATTGACCGTGTAATCAAATGTATCGGTGGCATTGGGTATGGGTCCACCTGGCGCGAGTCCAAGAGGGTTCAATACCGCAGATAAGGTGCCAAGGTAGTCAACGGGTGCTACTGTAACTGTATCAGATATTACCGAGATCACCGCGCTTTCGTTGTTGACCTTGGCATAATCAACGGTTACGTTAATATCCAATAAATCTGATGGTGTAAAATTTAGCTTACCACGGAAGCCAAAATCATCCCAGGCGCCGACCTCACTACTATTGTCCCTACTTGTAAAGGTATTATCACCATAACCCTCCCGGTCAGAATAATGGAATGACAAGCGTCCGCTGGTTTGTTCGCTAAGACTGTTGCTAACCGATCCGGATACCCTGAAATGGTTATGTTCGCCATAGCTAAGTCTGACTTTACCTTCGAATTCATCTGATGGTTTCGCGGTCGTTATATTAAGTGCACCCATTGAAGCATTGCGGCCGAACAAAGTTCCCTGTGGGCCACGTAATACTTCAACAATCTCAAGATCGGACATGGTTCCAACAACGGATGAAGGTCTGGGGTAATAGACACCGTCAATAAATACCGCAACACTGGGCTCAATGGCATTATTACCGACTGATCCCACTCCTCTCATTATAATACGTTGGTTGGCAACCGAGCTTGATTGGCTGAGGGTGAGACTGGGGGTGTATGCGCCAAGATCCTGTAGGGTATCTACACCGGAATCTTCTAGGAAGTCATTGGAATAGGCTGAGATGGAAATAGGGACGTCCTGAACATCTTCGGACCGTTTTTGTGCGGTTACAATAATTTCTTCAATCTGGGCTACGACTGTGACGGGTAATAGACCTGCTACTGCAATAGAAATTACAATATATTTAAACCCGTAAGATAAAATTGATTTGCGCATTACATACCCCCTGATCCTGTAATAGTGTTGTAAAGTAACATCAGTCCGTCAGTAGCTGTAGAATCCATCTGGTTTCTAATGATATCTCCTTGAAATACTAAACCAAATTGCGTTGATTCGTACAATTAAATCGGCACAAAATTTTGCACCAAATAGCCCACTAATGTAGCTAAACTCTTTAAACTAAGGCATTCTAGTCTTTGCCTTTTCTGGCTAAATATAAGGATATTGTCATGTTGACATGATTTGTTGGGAGGGGCTGACTGGGGGCTAGATTAACTACCTTATTAGTTATTCTATTTCAATCAAGGATTGTGCACGCGGTACAATTTCACCTATGACTGCCTGAGCCAGTGTTCCTGCTTTAGCTAGGTCGGCCACAAAACTTGTAGCTTGTTCCTGATTGACAGCTATCAGTAGACCACCGGATGTCTGCGCATCAGTCAATAGATACTGATCGGACTTTGAAATTGCCGAACCCCAATTGGTGTAGTCACATGCCGCTTCGTGATTACGGCGCGTCCCACCAGGAATGACATTGCTGTCAATCAGTTTCATGACATCTGGAAATGTAGGGATGTTCTTTACAATTATCTTTGCACTATGACCACAAGCATGAAGCATATTAGACAAATGGCCTAACAACCCAAATCCTGTTATGTCGGTTAGAGCATGTACGTCGTCCCCATATTGCCTCACGACTTCGGCAGCGGATGCATTTAACATGGACATGCTTTCCACTGCTGGCTGTAACTGTGATTCTGTAATCAGATCACGTTTTAATGCCGTAGTCAGGATACCTGTCCCAATCGGTTTAGTGAGTATCAGTACATCACCCAGTTTCGAGTTGGCATTACTCTTCATGTCTGTGATATTAACTTCACCGATAGCGACTACTCCAAACTTGGGTTCGGCATCATCAATAGAATGACCCCCAAGAATAAATGCGCCAGCTGCATTGGCAACATCCATTCCTCCTTGCATAACTTTATTCAGTAGCGGCAATATTTCTGGGTCGCGTGGCCATGCAACGATACTTAATCCGAATAATGGCCGTGCAGCCATGGCGTAAATATCACTGAATGCATTTGCAGTGGCAATAGCTCCGAAGCTATAGGGGTCATCAACTATGGGTGCGAAGAAATCCAGGGTAGCAACGATGGCTCTGTCGTCATCAATTTGGTAGACCGCGGCGTCGTCTTTTGTCGATGCATCTATTAGTGCACGTGGGTCACTAACCAGTGGCAAGTTTTGCAATACACTCGACAGTTCTTTTGCGCTTAGTTTGCACGCGCAACCAGCACCGTGAGATAGGCTGGTCAGGCGAATAGGTTTTGTTGCACTGTTAGGTTCAACTATTATTTTATCCATATAATTTTTTTAATTTATTATGTAAGAGATTAATTAAAACGCGGATTTCAACTTTGAAGTGCAACGTTGATGTTAAAAAAGACTTCATGTGGTGTTTTTGAATTAAGTGTTTTTCTGGGACGGTGATTGAGTTTTTTCATGACCAAGTTTAACTGCTTTTGTGTAATCGTGCTGAAGTCCATTTTCTTTGGGAAGTACTGTCGAATGAGACCATTGATATTTTCATTTAAACCCCGTTCCCAGGAGGCATAAGGATGTGCAAAATAGAAACCCGCGTTCAATTGTTGAGCAATAACCTCATGCTCAGCAAATTCTTTTCCATTATCCGAGGTGACCGTGTGAACCGACGCCTTCATATTAGACAACAATCGCACGATAGCTTGCCTGACGGCAGAGGCAGTTCGTCGTTTCACCTGTGCAATCAAGGTGTACATCGACTTGCGCTCGCTCAAGGTGACCAGCGCCTGTCGATGGCCTTTGCCGATGACGGTGTCCACTTCCCAGTCACCGATGCGTGTCTTCCTGTTCACAATGGCGGGACGCTTATCAATGCTGCCCTGATTCACCAGAACCCCACGACGTTGATAACTACCATAACGCTTCTTTCGTTTCTTCTGGCAACGCAAGTACCGGTACAGCTCACCGCCGTCTGCCTTGTCCTGGTGTATGTAGTGATATATCCATTCATGACTCAGAGCGATACCTTCTCGTTTAAGCAACCAGTCACTGATTTGCTCAGGACTCCATTCGTCCCGCAGCCAGACCTCTACTCGCTCCCACAAGGTCGTGGTGAGTCGCTGTTGTTGGCTGGCTTCTCGACGCGCTTGCCGGAGCAACTGAGCTTGGCGGGGTCGATAGCCTCTCAAGCCACGGTTGCGTCTGAGTTCACGGCTAATAGTAGATTTATGTACGCCTATCAAGGCGGCTATCTCCGTTTGTGTATGTCCTGCTTTCATCAGGGCGTAAATCTGGTAACGTTGATGCTCGGTAAGCTGTGTGTAGTGTCTCATCTGTGCCTCTCTTTCTTGCTAGAACGAAAGGTAAGGATGCTACCGCAGCTTGCCGTTCGTGCCACCTAATTGAGTTGCACTTACAAATTGAATTCACGAAATTTAATAGTGGCGGAGGCGGGTGGGAATCGAACCCACCACTCATCTTACGACAAGTCACTGGTTTTGAAGACCAGGGAAGTCACCAGACTACATTCACCTCCATTGTTGCTTTTTATTTTTCTAAATAAATTATGCGCAAAATCAGATCAGATAGTTATTTGTCTATGGTGGAATTTTGTAATGACACGCTCCTATAATTTCCCCGTCTTATCGTTAGGTGACTTCTATCAAAATATTCAAGTATCGGTACGACATACTTACGCGTGCTATCTATCAGTGATTTGGCCTCAGAAACGGTGAATTTCTTCGGGGGTGGAAATTCCTTGATTAAATTTTGTTTGATAGTTTCGATAGTATCGGCATGAAAAACAAATAATTTTCGACTCTGAGAATCTTTGAGCGGGATGAGTTTCCCTGATTCTATTAGATATTCATAAGCACGTATTTTCCCAGCATCGGTCCCAGTCGCTTCTTTCAGTGAAGGTGTTTCCGTTCCGCTATCTCTGAATAGTTGCTCTATAGCGTTGATTAACTCTCGATCAGCCTCGCTTAAACTCGCATTCTGATTGAAATCTGTAAGGCGGACATTACCGTCGTTAACTACAATTTTGTTTTCGTCACTCAGTCTTTCCAAGAGATATTCAACAACTACTGAATTACTCAACTCAGTAAATGATGATCTAAACTTCTCAATTTGTAATCCGATCTGAGAAGGCTCCGCTTTGTGATGGTCATTGAGTAACTCTATTGCTTTATTGCCTAATTTATCGAACGCAGCACGGTTTATGGCGACAGAATCTTCAATCAGCATGATATCGGTATTATTAATGATCGATATCAATTCTGACCGTGTCGTTACTGACCGTTCTATGAGACTAACAATATTGATCCCTTCGGTATCAGCTATATTGACATATTGACTGATCTTTTCTTGTAAATTAGCTTTTTCGAGCTTACCTAGATGGTCAGTCAATCCCTGTAGGGGAAACTTTGATAATGATTCAGTTGTTTCAAGAAATTCTCCCCCGCCTATAGTCTCCATGTTTGAACAACTGCGGATAATAAAATGTTCCCCGGTACCAGCAATAATAGGATTGCGGATACGAATCTGTATCAGGATATCGGCACTTGTTTCAAGATGTTCGTTATTTAATGGTCTTATCTTGGCAATAACATCAGTTGTACCAAAGAGTAGGCGTAGTGATTCATTTCTCTTCGGTAGTTTCTGCACATCATTTAAAATGTGCAATTTTGCATAGATATTTGATGTTGGTTTAATAGACCCAGGTCGGATTAGAATATCACCACGTTTAATCTGATCGCGCTTGATCCCACGTAGATTAATTGCTACCCGCTGTCCCGGTAAGGCTTCAGATACTGTGGTATTGTGAACTTGGATCTCACGGACATTCGTTTTAAACTCCATAGGCATGATTTCAACTTCATCACCATTGACTATCTTCCCGTTTCTGAGTGTCCCGGTGCCGACAGTGCCGAAGCCATCAATAGTAAAGACGCGGTCCATCGGTAAATTAAAATAATCTCCGATCCTGCCGGCCTCAGTATTTTCTAACATATCAAGCAGTGCTGTATGGAGCTCAGATATACTCGCTTCATTCCCAATAGAAACAGGAAAAACTGGCGCATCGGTCAAGAATGAATCTTTAATAAATTCTTTGACTTGTTCTGTGACAATGTCGAGTTGATTGTTATCAACTAGATCAATTTTAGTGATTGCTATTAGCCCTCGATTTATACCGAGTAACCGGGCGATATCAAAATGCTCTTGAGTCTGAGGTTTGATCCCTTCATTTGCAGCAACAACAAGCATAATTCCATTTAAGCCAGTTGCACCAGCGATCATGGTTCGGATAAAACTTTCATGTCCAGGCACATCTACCAAATCGATAGATCCTTTTTTGGAATTTAAATAAGCAAACCCCAAAACTATCGTTAGACCCCGGCGCTTTTCTTCTTCTAATCTGTCTGTGTCAACGCCGGTCAGCGCTTTTACCAAGGATGTTTTGCCATGGTCAACATGGCCTAGTATTCCTATTGTTAACTGCTTACCCGTCATACTAAAGATTTGATCGCAGACTGGACAAATTTCATTTGATTTGGAAAAACAGTTCGCAAGTCTATAACGAAGCAGTCGTCCGAGATTCGGCCTATGATCGGTGGTTTATGATTTCTTAACTGAGTTGCAATTTTTTCGGGAGTGAGTTTATTTGAGCTAAGTTTAATAACAGATGTAGGTAGCTCATTCATTGGTGCTGAACCGCCACCGACATAGCTTGTACTGTCTTCAACTCTTGCTTTAAGACTATCAGTATCGAGTTTACTTATAAATTTAAGCAAACTATTGGCCTTCTTCTTAATGTGTGAAAGATCTTCGGCAATCATTTTCAGTATTGGTATACGTTGGGTTGCTAAGTCTTGGTCAAGATATAGTGATAGGGTAGCTTCCAGCGCAGCCAGCGATAATTTATCAATCCTCAATGCGCGTAGTAATGAATTCTTTTTGATTGCAGCAATCGTATTGTCTTGTCCAAGAATAATACCTGCCTGCGGCCCGCCTAATAATTTATCGCCACTGAATGTAATTACGTCTACGCCATCATTCAGTAATTGTTGGACGCTGTGTTCATTATTAATACCGTATTTAGCCATATTCAAAAGAGCGCCGCTTCCCAAGTCCTCTATCATCAATAAATTTTTAGAGTGAGCGAGCTCAGCTAATTCCTTTGTATTAGGACTTTCCGTAAATCCAACAATTTTGTAATTGCTACAATGGTTACGGAGGATAACTTTTGAATTTTCATCAATAGCATTTTCAAAGTCTGCAAGGCGTGTCTTGTTTGTTGTGCCAACCTCTTTGAGTATTGCTCCAGATGCAGTGATTACATCCGGCATGCGAAAACCGCCGCCAATCTCAATGAGTTCTCCTCGGGATACGATAACTTCTCCGTCCTTAGCAAGGGTATTTAGACTGACAAGCACGGCAGCGGCACAATTATTGACCACAATAACAGCTTCAGCACCTGTGATCTTCCTTAGAATTGATTCGACATGCATATACCGTGAACCGCGTTTGCCAGATGTAAGATCTAATTCAAGGTTAGAATATCCGAGAGCTGTTTCTTTTATATGATCAAATGCTTCTTCAGCTAGAGGTGCACGACCCATATTTGTATGCAGAATAATGCCTGTTGCATTTATGACTTGTTTCAGTGAGCGTTCGCGGCCGTGAAGTATCATCTGATGAATATTCTCAAAAAATTCTTCGCTTTTAAAATCAGGTAATTCAGTTATTGCTTCCGAGTGAATTTTATTCCTGATTAATTCTAGATGAGCCCGGATAGCTGAAACTGTTTCTTGCCGCGAATATTTTTTGCATAATTTAACGGCCGAACCCGTTTCCAGTAAGCCCTGGATTTGTGGAATAGATCTCAATAGATTTTCTGCCATGGTCAATTCTTTTTTAACTTTTATATTTGAATCGGGGGTTAATAAAATCGCATGCATAACAGATTGCTATTTCACAAGTTGGAATATGAGACTAACTCCATCGTGCGGGAATGAGGCATAGCATACGCGCAGGGCCGAACAGTTATTTTTTTACGACGTCAGCGGTAGGGATAAGCTTTTCCGAATAACAGTACTCTGCTTTAAGCCGTATACCCCGCTTTACTTAGGGGCAGTTCACGAATACGTTCACCGGTCGCCACGAATATGGCATTGCAGATGGCCGGTGCCACCGGCGGTAAGGCGGGTTCACCTAAACCAGTGGGTGGGAAATCACTCTGTATGAAGTGGACAACGATTTCCGGCGCACTGTTAATTTTCATGAGGGGATACTGGTGGAAATTAGTCTCCTGGATCCGACCATTTTCAATGGACAGCGTCAAACCTAGCATGGTGCTCATCCCATCGATTGTTGCGCCTTCACATTGGTTCTCTGCGCCACTCATGTTCACGACTAAACCGACATCGCCTGCTACCGTGATCTTGTGTACTGTTAACTTTTTCCTAGCATCCACACTCACCTCGGCCACATGGGCAAAATGCCCTGCGTGGCTAAAGTGAAATGCCAATCCCATCCCTCGACCTTTCGGTAAGGCTTTCCCCCAACCTGCCTTTTCTGCCACCAGTTTTACGACTTCAGCCGCTCGACCTGTATTGAGCGAGTAAACATTATCGGGCTCTAACCACCGTGGCTCCCCAAACATCTCAAGCATAAACTCGAGATGGTCACGGCCGGCCGCGTGTGCCAATTCAGCAAAGAACGATTGGGTAGCATAGGCAATACCATTGGAACTCGGTGCACGCCAGGGGCCAGTGGGAATTTGCAACGGTATCATCGATAGCGTTATTCGGGCATTTGACACCAATGGTAGAGGGAACTCATTCTTGGCGCTTGGATAGAAGCTAGCAGTTCGGGCAGGCTTTTTACCGTCTGCTGTGTGGGTAATGAAGTGATCATGCCAAGCTGACAGTTTCCCTTTTTTATCTATCGATCCTTTAAACGAATGAAATGCACCAGGGCGATAGAAATCATGCGTCATGTCATCTTCGCGGGTCCATTGTAATTTAACAGGGACGCCTGCCTGTTTCGAAATGGCTGCCGCTTCACATAAAAAGTCATTCGTACCACGACGTCCAAAAGCGCCCCCACTTCGGGTTTGGTGCACCGTGACATTCTCAACCGGGACACCCAGGCTATTGAAGAGATCGGGAGAAAGCCGCTGTGGAGTTTGGGTAGGCGCCCATATCTCTGCCACTCCATCGTGTACCCAGGCCGTGCAATTTTGTGGCTCCAGTGTTGCATGCGAAATAAACGGGTAGGTGTATAAGGACTCTATTGATTTAGCGGCGTCTTTGAAAGCCGTCTCGGTATCGCCGTATTCGGCCAGCACCTGCTTGCCGTCACCCTTGGCTAAGACAGCTGCCTGTTTGACGGTCTCACTCCAACTGTCTTTGGCCGCATTGGTCTCATCCCATTCTACGTTTAATTTGCTCTTAGCCTGGAAGGCTGCCCACGTCGAGCGCGCCACGATGGCGACACCCGGCATGACATCTCTTAAAACACCGTTACCTTCAAGAATAAAGGCATCGGTGACTCCCGGCAGTGATTTGATTTCATCCAGGTTAGCACTCACCGCACGACCACCCGTGGCAGGACATTTCTCATACGTTGCATAATGCATGTTCGGTACTACCGTATCGATGCCAAATAACGGCTTGCCTGTCACCAGGGCTTCGTTGTCCACACCAGTGATCCGGCTGCCGAGCAATTTGTATTCACTGCGTTTCTTCAATGTCAGCGTTTTTGGATCGGGGACTGGCAGTAATGCCGCCTTGTCTGCTAAGGCACCGTATGAAAGATGACGTCCACTTGCTGAGTGGGTGACCTGGCTAGCGCCTGTCTGACAGGATGACACCGGCACACCCCATTCATCGGCCGCCGCCGACACCAGCATGGCACGGGCCACTGCGCCTGCCCGACGGTGCTGGTCCCAAGCATAATGAATTGATCGGGAACCAAAGGATGCCTGGAGACCATAGACCGATTTGTTTGTTGGCGCCGTTTCAACCTGAACATCCGCCCAGTCGGCATCCAATTCCTCAGCGATGATCATCGGGAAGGCCGTTTTGATCCCTTGTCCCATCTCAGGGTTCTTGGCGTAAATCAAGATCTGACCGTCTGGTGAGATTTGAATAAACCCATTCGGGGTAAACTGTTCTCCCTGACGATTGGCCATGGCGGCGTGTGCAAACTTGCCCGCAGAGGAAAATGCCAACATGAGGCCGCCACCCGCAAATCCCGTCAGCTTAAGAAAGGTACGCCGATCAACCACACTGCCGTCAATCAAGGTGGATTCTGCTTCATCACCAACGAATACCTGGTGGAGGAGATCTGGTTTCATCTGCGTGCTCATACGTTACCTCCCGCCGGGGTAGTGTTTTCTGTCAGCTTTGCCGCGGCCGAGTGGATGGCTTTGCGGATGCGAACATAGGTGCCACAACGACACAGGTTGCCTGCCATCGCTGTATCAATATCAGCATCACTGGGGGCGGGGTTATTACTGAGTAGGGCGACAGCGGACATGAGTTGGCCGGAATGACAATAACCGCACTGAGGCACATCGTGTTCGACCCAGGCGGTTTGCAGTGGATGCAGTGTGCCATCTTTGGCGGCTATCCCTTCAATGGTGGTAATGTCCATGCCGGCAACACCAGCGGCACTGAGAGTACAAGAGCGGACTGGAGAGCCATTCAGATGGACGGTACACGCCCCACAATACCCGCCACCGCAACCGTATTTACTGCCCACCAAACCGAGCTCATCGCGTAGTACCCATAATAAGGGTGTAGTGGGATCCAGGTCTTTGACAACATGGTCTTGACCATTCACTTTAAGGTGTAAATCTGGCATGAATTCGCCCCTCCGTATTTGATAGGGCAAGTGTGGCATATCCCTATACCCGATACAATGTTGAGGGTCAGGGCGGACAATTTTCTCTTTTTGAGATGATTATATGTAGGTAAATAACTGACAAAAAATAGATTCATAGGAGATATTCAATAGACCAGCTTATTTAAAGAGATCTCTTGTCTATAGTTATCAGTTGTTTCTTTGCCTAATGTAAAATCCAGCTACACTAGGAATAAATAATAACAGTCCAATTTGGGAGATGTATCGATGATTTCATTCTTCACTTTTCTTAAATACCATAATGTCTTCAAGACCGGGATTGTCTCTGCCATTGTGACGTGGATAGCTATTCTGATTATAGTTGCAGTACCACCTACGTTTGCAGTTGAAGCAACAGAGAAAAATAATAACGTCCTTCATAATTCTGTTGCAGTATTATCTTTTGAAAACCTGAGTTCTAATTCCGATGATGCCTACTTTGCCGTCGGGATCCATGAAGAGATAATCGATCAACTCGCAAAGACACATGATATGACTGTAATTTCACGTAACTCAGTATTGCGCTATGAAGGCTCTGATAAATCCATCGCTGAGATTGCATCAGAGCTCAATGTGGAAACCGTCATGAAGGGCAGTGTTCGTTATGCAGATAATCAGATTACACTTGCTGTGCGGCTGTATGATTCTGAAACAATTAATCAATTATGGTCTGAGCGGTATGAACAGGATCTGTCTGACATTTTTGAGATACAAGCAGATGTTGTTAATCAAATTGCCCTAGCAATTGGTGCAACCCTATCTGCGGCAGAAAAATTACGCATCGAAAGGGTACCAACTCAATCACTTGAGGCCTATGCACTCTATCTGAAGACAAAAGACATCCCCTCCATCATTGGAGAAAACAAACCGCCTATCTATTATCAAATCTTAGATCAGGCGATTGAACTGGATCCGGACTTTGCTCTGGCCCATGCATTCAAAGCGAGAGGTTACGCGCTTGCAAAACGAACTATTCGTCCCATTGGCGGATTAACACTCGAGGAAATGGAAAGGAAAGTGCTTGAACATGCCGAGATTGCGTTGGCCCTAGATCCTAACCTTGGCTTAGCCTATATGGCACTAGCAGAAACTCATAACAGCCACCTACGAGAAGCAGAAGCAAAGCAAGCTTATAAACATGCATATCAATTGAGACCAAATGATAGGCACATAATGAATGCATATGCTCGTTTCCTTTCGGTTATTGAAGAGCATGATGAGGCCATTCGATTAGGACAGCGGGTGTTGGAATTGGCTCCAAACTATCCAGCCAATCATTATCTATTAGGTTGGACATTTATGGATGCGGGAAACCCTGCTGATGCAGCTGATCAGTTCCGACTAGCGATTGCGATAAAACCTAGTTTCACTAGAACGATCAATCTTGGTTTTGCTGAAATCCTATTAGGGAACATGGATGAGGCATTCAAGGCATTACGATCTGCAGAGCAGTTGATAGATGATGTTATTACGACTAGAGGCATAGCACGACTGGCATATGCTTATACAAGACTTGGGCTTAAAGAAGATGCGAAGAGATTATTTGATCTGATTCAGGCAAGGATTGCCAATGGCAAATTCATAAATACACATTATTTAGCATTAGCGCATTTAGCTATTGGTGAAGTTGAAAAAGCTCGTACACTGCTTAACCACGATCCGTACGATGCATTCAACACATTAAATTATATAAAGCCTGGCATAGTAGATGGTGTTGTTGAATAATAGTTTTTCAATAATTAATGATAGTTTCTAAATGTCCGCTTTGTGCCAAAAGCGGACATTAATATCCAAGCTAAGGGGCAGCTGAACCACTATCCCCTTGAGCGCCTTGTTGGGCGACAGGAGATCGGAGCCGTAAATGGAGCTTTCCACCCAGTAGCCACAAGCCGAATGAAACCAAGAAGAACGGGGGCACAGTACTGAACAGCGCTATGAGGTTTGTTTTGGCATTCTTCCCAGTGTGCGCCACGCCGTAGCCAAACCATACAATGACCACTGCGCTAAGTGTAGCCACCATACCAACTAAACCTACAACAGAGATGGTCATAATCTGATATCGGCGTACACGTATTGCAATAACTAGGCACCATAACAAACGCCCGACGACGAGAATAACCACGAGCAAAACGGAAAATGCCAATGTCTCAAGAAAAATTCGCGGGTCCATTAGAACAGGCTATTCGTTGCCCAACTAAGTATGGCATTTAGGAAACTCCCATTTTATCTTGATTATATATGTCCGCTTTGTGCCAAAAGTAGACAATTAACATCCGGAATTTAGCAGACTCTATTTTTGGCTCGAAACAACAATATCCGCTTTTGTTGAGCCGACGATAATTAGAAGATCTTGGGCCTCCTTTGCTGGTACCTTGTGCTTTTCAAGCACCTCCTTGAAAAGGATGACCATGCGATCCCATTCTTGCTCCGTTATGTTTAGATGATTGTGGGACTCCTTCATCTCACGACCGTGGTACAAGCATGGGCCACCAGTAGCCTGACACACCATAGCGGTCACGTGGTACTTCAAATATGAGGCTGGCACATGTTCCCTCGTAGCCTCGACAGCAGGATTTAAATTGAGAATTTCATCGGGTACGACGACGTCGATAAAATCGTTGACCACGACTGAAATCGGTGCCAAGCCACCTAGCCGGTCGTATAGAGACGGTTGCATTTGCTCAGCATTGTTCTGCGCTACTGCTATGTGCGTTCCTGAAAGCAGAGTACTGCTGAAAATATATATGACCCACAGAATATTTTTGTGTCTGAACATATTATTCTCCTTTTGTTGGTGGAAGCATTTTATTACTCTCCGAGTATATTACTGTTCTAATTACTATTCATGCCTGATTTTTATTTTTTACCCTTGTATCTTGATTAAATATGTCTGCTTTGTGCCAATAATGGACATTATGTTCCTAGATGATCCAACGTTTGCTCTCGACCCACTTCGAATACCAGATTAAAAACGCTGCCACCACCAGCGGTATCAGAATAATTCCCACGACCTCGCCGAAACCAAAGTCGATGCCGTCACCGAGCGCATGGATCATTGTCACAATCACACCAAATAACGATGCGATAAACAAATAGAACGCAACCGATTTTCTGAGTAGAAGCAGAATACCGCCGAGCGCACCGCCGAAAACGGCAATCGCAAAACCGATCGTTGCCCATACGGGCCTATTTTCGATGATCGCACGCTCTGATTCCCGATAAGAATCAAGCATATCTACATTCATCATCTGCACGATGAAATTTACAGCGCCCCCAACATTCCACAGCAGAGCAATTGCACCGATTAGCCAGAAACCCCAATGAACACTACTAGCGGTTTCATCATTCATCGCATCACACTATTACTCAAGTCACATATCAAAGCAGTTCATTTTGACAGGTTTTTCAAAGGTAGACTAATAATGTGATCTTTGGGTAGTTAGAGGACATTCGTACATTAATTTAATCAAAGACTGAAAAAAAGCATGAGAATATCTGGCATTCTATTGATAGAATATCCCGATTAGTGCAACAATATTTGCGTATAATAATTCCATTAAAAAGGAGCAACTTATGGCTTACCGTGACATGTCAGACATGACCTGAATTCAATATTTGAGAAGTGAGATTGTCGTACACACAGGTATATATGAAACAGCATCCCGATTGTCAGCGCCTATATAACAAGTAACCAGATAAACGACGATAACGAAGAAAAATTCATGAAGAAATCAGTTGTAATTGATTTATGACTATAACATGCTTTATGTAGTATACATTAAATTAGCTTAGGGATATGTTAAAGGTAAAACCGTAGTGAATGTTCTCCCAGAATATTTTTAGATGCAATAATCTCTATTAATAACGATGATCTAGAAGAGCAGTATTCAAAATACTGTAGTCAAAAAGGCCAACATGAGCTAGTTGATTTTGCCCGCCATCTATACTTAAAAGATATTATCACTAGCGATGAATTGAAAAATATCCAGATTCAGAAAAGGATTGAATTAACGGAATTTGCGGATCAATTAGGTAGCGACAAGCACAGTACACAGCGAGATAGTGTATCAGCTAAACCAAAAGAAGAGTTTACAATTCTCGAATCCATCGATGAAGGTGCGATGGGTGAGATACTTATCGCCATGGATAACGAACTTGGCAGGACTGTCGCCTATAAAAAATCCATGACCATGTAGCCGAATACCCAAGTTTTTTGAAGCGATTTTTCATGGAAGCGCAGATCACTGCTCAGCTACAACATCCAAATATAGTTCCAGTTTACAGCATGGTTGAGAAAGAATCTGACGTTGGCTATGCGATGAAGTTGATCCAGGGGAAAAATCTGAAGAACCTGATTGAAGAAACGAAACCCCAGCTCGATAAAAATAAAACCCAGGACGAAAATCACTCCCTACAGGCATTGCTTGATCATTTTCTGAAAGTATGTGATGCCCTGCATTATGCGCACAGAAAGGGTGTTGTACATCGTGATTTGAAACCTTTAAACATCATGGTCGGACCATATAATGAGGTTTATGTATGGATTGGGGTATCGCGAAATTGGTTGATGTTGATAAAGATACCTTTACTGATAAAACTAAGCGTGTTGATTCTAAAAAACAAGCCGCAGATGATGACAGTACATCGATGGGCGAACTCCTTGGTACACCTGTCTATATGTCCCCTGAACAGGCTCAGGGACATAGTGACGTTGCCGATCACCGTAGTGATATTTTCACAATGGGATTAATTTTATTTGAGCTAATCACATTGAAACGGGCGCTTTCTGGCGAAAGCCAGGAAGATACTCTGGAAAAAGCAAGCACTGCAAACCTTAATCTTCCTATTCCCTATTCAAATAAACTCCATGCCCCCAACCAGCTCATGGCAATAGTAAAAAAAGCAACGAAATTGAATCCTGATGATCGATACGAAACAGCTGAAGAATTTGCTAATGATATCCGGCGCTATATGCGAGGTGAGGCCGTAACTGCCACACCAGATAAATTGAAACATAAGATTATACGCTGGATGAATAAACACCGAGCCGCGACGCTAAATCTAGTAGCCTATACAATTCTAGGCAGTGTGGTCGTTGTTAGCTGGAGTCTATTTCAGCAACAGAAAGCCAGCATGGAGGCACAATTACTAGGCCAACGGATGAACCAGTTTATCTCAGCCGTATCAAAACAATCACAAATTATCGATTCACAATTCCTAAAATATGAAGGTATCCTCGAGGGTGTTGCGGCATCTGCTGTCACATTATTAGAACTTGGCCAACCAGATTCAGAACTCTTTTATGACTATACGGCATTTAGAAACCCACAACTTGCACCACCTGATCTCCAATTCTCGTCAGTCTATGGCTTTCCCATAAGTATTGGTTGGCATGCATATAAATTGGCACCCGATGGCACATATGCACAAGTTAAAAACCAGGTTCGAACCCTCAATCCATTGCGGCATACATTTAAACGAATGATTTTAAAGAGCCATACTTCAGACGTTGCACCGGATGATTACGATACAGCGAGGGAAGTTATTGTAGATAAAGGATTGCCGTTGGTCTGGACGTATGTAGGTACTGAATCAGGTATATTCGCTGAATATCCAGAAAAAACAGGATACCCACTTGATTTCGATGCAAGGAAACGACCCTGGTATGTAAACACCCTGAAGAGAGAGGGGGCCTGCTGGATGCCTCCTTATATTGATGTTGGCGGTCGGGGGGTATTGCTTCCCTGTACCGGTAAACTATTTAACAATAAGGGTGAGTTTCTGGGAGTGGTTGCTGTTGAAATAACTCTGGATTATATTCGTAATGAATTGATGTCTATCACAGATATAAACGGGATAGAAAATACCTACTTGCTGAACAATGTAGGTGGCATTATGGTAAATTCATCCGAAGTATCAAAATCCTACGAGCGTGGTACATTAATTAATGATTTAGATAGTCCAGAAAACTACCCAAATAAGATTGTTGTAGACGATATTATTCAAGGCAGATCCGGCTACTTTAGATATACCGAAAATAACAAGGAAAAAATTCTAGCCTACAATAAGCTTAATGCAATTGGTTGGTATTATTTGGTAAAAGTGGATGTAGCCAGTGTTGAGACAACAACCGGGATAGCAGGACAATAATTCTACAGAATTTTTTACTGCATTTAATATTCTGTGCGAGATTTTCACTCTGATTTCAGTGCAACAAGATTACTTGACTGTCTACACAAAAACTATTCCACAAAGAGTGAAAGTCTTGGGTACGATATACAGCCCACAGTGAAGGAATGGTATTGATTTACACTGACTTGTCGAATGCCCGCTTTGTGTCGAAAGCGGACATTAGTCATACTGATTATATGCTGTTAACAGAGAGCATATTTTAGAATGCGACCACTACGTAAATCTGCCAAATAGATTGTGTTGTCTTTCGATACGGCAAGCTGATGTGCAACTACATCTGGACCTGCGACGATCCTCCCAACCTCGTGTAACTTGGGACTCAGGATTCTGACTCCGGGTTGGTCACTCTCACCTCCAATAGCAACGTAAATATAATCATTCGGTGTGATAACCACATCTGTTATACGTCCGATCTTGCCGCTTTTCGGCCACACGTCAATTAAACCTCCAGATTCATCGAAAACTTGAAGCCGTTGGTTTTCCCGATCAGCAACATAAATTTGACCTCTAGAATCAAGGGCAAT
Source organism: Gammaproteobacteria bacterium (assembly GCA_965226155.1). Classification (GTDB taxonomy): domain Bacteria; phylum Pseudomonadota; class Gammaproteobacteria; order Eutrophobiales; family Eutrophobiaceae. The sequence goes on along the minus strand of OZ245331.1, from coordinate 644,293 downwards.
GCCATGCGGGACAACGAATTGACCAAGTTTAGTTCCTTTGGTGCCCCACTCTTTGACAAAAGTACCATCTGCACTGAAGTAGGCAACGCGAGAATTGTCGTAACCATCGCTGACATAGAATGACCCATCTGTTGCCACTGCAATATCACTTGGTGCACCAAAGTGTGTAGCATCGTTACCGAGAGTAGCTTTTTCGCCAATACTCAGAAGAGGTCGACTGTAATTAGAGAATTTAAATGTCTGATGGAGATTAGTGTCTGTCAACCAAACGTTGTTCTCGCCATCGACAGTGATGCCGTGGGGTCGGACGAAATGATCCGCACCCCAAGAGTCAAGTAGGTCACCGGTCTTGGAATCAAGTTTGAGCACCGTCACCGTAGTGATTACTTGAGCCATTGTGCGATCAATTTTTTCGGTGCGATGTAATACAAATACATTTCCAAAGTTATCGATTGTAACGCCTGACACTTGACTTATCTCTAGTCCGGCTGGGAGACGAGGCCAGTTCTGTACTAATTCCCAATTCTGACTAGTGGCCTCATCTATCGATTGAGCACTAACTGAGGTTTCAACTGCGCCCAACAAGAGAACGACTAAAGCTAGCAAGCTTTTAATTATACTTTTCATGCAATCAACATACTTGACTGTTGTGCCTTGAGGAATCGGTTATTTATTATTTCCCAATTTAGATTTTTCATAAACGCATCAATATATCCAGAAGAAGCCGGCCCATAATCTATGTGGTAGGAATGTTCGTACATGTCCAACACCAGTAACGGGTAGCCCATGGTGGCATTATGCATATGATCCCATGCCCAGTAATTGTGTAGGCTATTAGTTTCTAAGTTATAACTTAAAATAGCCCAGCCAGATCCACCCGACAGTGCGGCGGCGGTCAGCCTGAATTCGTTTTCCCAGTTTTCCATACTGCCAAATGACTGATTTATTGCATCAATGATGTCCCCATCTGCTCGACCATTACCACCTAGATTATCAAAATAATATTCATGCAATATCACTGAGCCTGTGCGCAGCAGTTCTTCGCGTTTTAAATCTCCGTAGACATATGCTGGGGTGTCTTTGTCCTCTAGTAATTTCGCAAGTCGCAGTTCAATTGTGTTCAGTGCCCGGACAGATCCAGCATAATTTTTCTCCCAGTGGGAAAAGATCATTTTTTCCGACAGGCCATTTAAAGAAGTAGTATCGAAGGAAAGTGGTTTGATCGGATGTTGTCCGTTAAATGCACTAGTTAGTGAGGGTGTTTTGCTGGTTTGAGCCAGTGCTTGATTACCTTTGTCTGTACTGAATAAAGCGAGGCCTGTAGTGCCGATTGCCAAGGACTGAATCATGCTGCGTCTGCTAATCTTCATAATGCACCTCGTTGCTTGGATTTAAATTAGTTATGCACTTAAGTTCACCTTTCTGGTCACGTTTCGCTAGCAGAGTGTATCTTCTAGCAGAGTGTATCTTTATGTATAGATTTGGTTCAGGTAGGGGCGCCAGTCGAAATTAATGTCTGCAATGACCATGAAATCAGGATTAATCAGTGAGTCCTTGGTGTTGTATACGATAGGATTAATTTCGGAATCGGTGACTAATCCGCCTGCTTCTTCAACTACGCACTGTGCAGCGGCGGTATCCCATTCCGAAGTTGGTCCAAAGCGAGGATAGAGGTCGGCTTTACCTTCTGCTACTAGGCAAAATTTCAATGAACTACCCATTGCTATAATCTCAGTATTTTCATCAAGTATGCTAAAGAATTTTTTTTGTTTAGTGTTACCGTGGGAACGGCTTCCGGCAATAACAAGCTTATTTTCTGATGATTGTTTTGAGTGTATTTGAACTACTGGTTTGCCCGGTTCAATCTTGAAAGCCCCACTGTCTTTGCTTGCGTAATAGCACACACCGGTTACCGGGACATGCACTACGCCTAATATTGGTTTTCCATTGTTAATGAGGGCGATATTGACGGTAAACTCACCGTTTCGTTTTACAAATTCCCGGGTACCATCCAATGGATCAACCAGCCAATAGCTGTGCCATTGCTTTCTCTCTTGGTAAGGCAATTCAATTGATTCTTCCGAAAGTATTGGAAAGTCTGGAGTTATTTCCTGCAGGCCATTGCAGATTGTTTTATGTGATGCAAGGTCTGCTTCAGTTAGGGGAGAGTTATCTTTTTTATTTTGTACTGAGAAATCTGTATTATAAATCTCGATAATAGATGCAGAGGCTTGAGCTGAAATCTCAATGACAGATGTAACCAGTTTTTGCGATACTTCTATTGTTGGCCCAGCTGGTTTCATATCAAAATATCTTATTAACGGTTTGCGAGAATAACACCATGATTATATGGAATGAGATTGACACTGTCCTATTGGATATGGATGGGACATTGCTCGATCTGAATTTTGATAATTTTTTCTGGCACGACTATCTGCCCCTAAAGTGGGGGGAAATACGTGGAATCGACGTAGAAAGCGCAAAACGGCAGTTATTACCACGATTTATTGATACTGCTGGAACCCTTTCCTGGTATTGCTTGGATTTCTGGTCCGAGCAACTCGACATCGATATTCTTGCCCTTAAATCTGATATTGGACATCTTATTAAGGAGCGTCCACATGCCATAGGCTTTCTGCAGTTCCTTGCGTCAATGAACAAACAAAAAGCCCTTGTTACTAACGCCCATCAAGGTCTTATCGATATGAAATTTAAGCGAACCCAAATTGGCAGTCATTTTGATAAAATTTTCTGTGCTCACCAGTTCGGGTACCCAAAAGAGAGCTTAGAGTTCTGGAAAAATTTGCAGGAGTCCTTCCCTTTCAATCCATCCACCACGCTATTAATCGATGATAATATAGATGTGTTGCGTACAGCTGATGAATATGGAATTCAGCATTTATTTACGATAGCGCAGCCAGACAGTTGTAAGCCCGCGCGAGAGTCCGATGAATTTATTGCGATTAAATCTTTTGTTGAATTTTCTAACGCAAAGAGCAGCAATAACACAGATCCCACACCTGATGATTGAGTGCACTGCCCCGCACCTCGAATTTAGTTCTGGGTCTCCACATAGGTCTCGGTGAAAAATTACCACTACCAGCCAGATTATATAGGCCAGGAAAACTATCACAGGTTGCCAGCATATGGATGGCTAAGTCTTCCCAATCAGTTGCCAAAAATAGTCTGGAATTCATTTTTAGCTTGGGCCTGATCAGATCAAGGAATCGGTCATTGACCAATCGCCGTTTATGATGCTTTTTTTTGGGCCAAGGATCGGGGAAAAAAATCTGGGCCGAATCTATTGAATTATTCGGAATCTGGTGCTGGAGAACTTCGACTACATCATGACAAATTACTTTGATATTTTTAATGTCAGAATCTACCGCCTGCCTAATCAGGCTACCTACGCCGGGCTTGTGTACTTCGACAGCAAGATAATCATTTTCGGGATATCTACAAGCGAATTTCACAGTTGTCTCACCCATACCCGATCCAATGTCGAGTATTTTGGGTGCGGACCGGTTAAACAGATTAGAAAAATCTAAACAGTTATGTGAAAAATCGATACCATAGTTAGTCCAATGCAGATCAAGAGCGCGATTCTGTCCACTTGTGATCCGGCTCTGTCGTTTGACAAAGCTCCGAACAGGACGGTTACGGGGTTGCTCGGTCAATTGCTGGGGAAAGCAACTTGTTAGCTGAAAAATGTACCATCCAGTGGGGAAGACGCGCTAGCATAAGCCCTGCGAGGCATCCGTCCAGCTAAATAGGCTTCTCTTCCTGCCTCAATTCCTTTTTTCATGGCTGATGCCATTAGAACAGGGTTCTTTGCTTCTGCAATCGCCGTGTTCATTAGGACTCCGTCACAACCGAGTTCCATCGCTACAGTAGCGTCAGAAGCAGTGCCGACTCCAGCATCGACAAGTATTGGTACTTGTGCATTTTCTACAATCATATGGATGTTATGAGGATTGCGAATCCCAAGGCCTGATCCTATAGGTGCAGCAAGCGGCATTACCGCTACACAACCTATTTCTTCAAACCGTTTTGCCATGATTGGATCATCATTGGTGTACACCATGACTTTAAAATTTTCCTTAATCAGGATTTCAGCAGCATCTACCGTTGCTGGTATATCGGGAAATAGAGTTTTCTGGTCGCCCAATACTTCGAGTTTCACAAGGTTGTAATCGTCTAGCAGTTCACGAGCAAGTCGGCAGGTTCTCACTGCAGAATCCGCGTCGAAACATCCTGCTGTATTTGGTAAAAGGGTATATTTATCAGGGCTTATGTAATCAAGTAGATTCTGTTCATCTTTATTTTGACCAATATTGGTTCGTCTTACCGCCATAGTAACAATCTGCGCACCACTCTCTTCTATCGCGAGTTTTGTTTCATCGAAATCCTTGTATTTACCGGTTCCGACCAATAAGCGTGAGGTATAAGTCTTCCCGTCGATGATTATATTATCGTCTGTCATTTGAGCATATTAATTGTTTTGGTGTTTTTAGTTGATTCAGCCGCCACCGATCGCCCGCACAATTTCTAGTACATCGCCATCACAGACCTGGTATTGATCAAACTGACTTCGTGGCAGGATTTCTTTGTTTACTTCTACTGCAATTTTCCCTTCGATGTTTAGATTACTGATGATATCAGAGACAGTAGCAGATGATTTGAGAGACTTCTGTTCACCATTGATGATTACTTGCATGACGAGATACTACAGAAAATACCGTACCGGTTAAAGATTGATAATCATTCCTTCTTTTGCAATATAGCATCTCAGATCTGAACTTCTGTCCTTAATTATGCTGATTGCGTGTTCGTTTATTTTTTCCATCGCCGTATCGTCATAGTTTGGATCATGATGGTATAGGTATAATTCCTTGACTCCAGCATCAATTGCAGTGTTTACAGTGTCGATATAGCAGGAATGTCCCCACCCTCGTTTTTTATCATAATCTTCTTTTGTGTATTGGGCGTCATGAATCAATATATCTGTGCCATGTATTAACTCGAGTTCTGAATCGTATTCTTCACGTTGCATAGCATCATATAGGCCCTGTTCTTCCCGACTGAGCTCTCCGTACTTTTGTCGGATAGCCTTATTTAAATAGAGGCATTCATTATCGGATATATACATGATGGTCTTATTATTGGCCTGGATTCGGTAGCCATATGTTGTCCCAGGATGATGGACGCTCTGGTAAGATATTTTAACCGGGCCATAATCAATTTTATGATTTTTAGGCGGGACAAGATAATTGATGTTGGCCAGCCAGTTTTCAGTGCCAACTGGGGAAAAGGGTGCTCGCATCTGTGCCGAGACATTATCCTCAATGTCTTTCGGATTATGTCCAGGCCCAAAAAAATTGATTTTCCAATCAGGGATAAACGCGGGAACAAAATAGGGTAGACCACAAATATGGTCCCAGTGGTAATGGGTCAATATGACTAGCATTTCCCTGATATCGGATTGTTTCAGGATTTCATTTCCGAATGGGATGATGCCGGTTCCGGCATCACACATGATTATGTGGTTATCTACGCGAATTTCAACACACGAGGTGTTTCCGCCCACACCAAGATGGGTATCGAAGGGCGCAGAATACGAACCACGAACCCCCCAGAATCGGAGATAAGCGTTACTCATAGGTGTTAATTTATATCGTGAATTCAATTTGTAAGTGCAACTCAATTAGGTGGCACGAACGGCAAGCTGCGGTAGCATCCTTACCTTTCGTTCCAGCAAGAAAGAGAGGCACAGATGAGACACTACACACAGCTTACCGAGCATCAACGTTACCAGATTTACGCCCTGATGAAAGCAGGACATACACAAACGGAGATAGCCGCCTTGATAGGCGTGCATAAATCTACTATTAGCCGTGAACTCAGACGCAACCGTGGCTTAAGAGGCTATCGACCCCGCCAAGCTCAGTTGCTCCGGCAAGCGCGTCGAGAAGCCAGCCAACAACAGCGACTCCCCACGACCTTGTGGGAGCGAGTAGAGGTCTGGCTGCGGGACGAATGGAGTCCTGAGCAAATCAGTGACTGGTTGCATAAACGAGAAGGTATCGCTCTGAGTCATGAATGGATATATCACTACATATACCAGGACAAGGCAGACGGCGGTGAGCTGTACCGGTACTTGCGTTGCCAGAAGAAACGAAAGAAGCGTTATGGTAGTTATCAACGTCGTGGGGTTCTGGTGAATCAGATCAGCATTGATAAGCGTCCCGCCACTGTGAACAGGAAGACACGCATCGGTGACTGGGAAGTGGACACCGTCATCGGCAAAGGCCATCGACAGGCGCTGGTCACCTTGAGCGAGCGCAAGTCGATGTACACCTTGATTTGCACAGGTGAAACAACGAACTGCCTCTGCCGTCAGGCAAGCTATCGTGCGATTGTTGTCTAATATGAAGGCGTCGGTTCACACGGTCACCTCGGATAATGGAAAAGAATTTGCTGAGCATGAGGTTATTGCTCAACAATTGAACGCGGGGTTCTATTTTGCACATCCTTATGCCTCCTGGGAACGGGGTTTAAATGAAAATATCAATGGTCTCATTCGACAGTACTTCCCAAAGAAAATGGACTTCAGCACGATTACACAAAAGCAGTTAAACTTGGTCATGAAAAAACTCAATCACCGTCCCAGAAAAACACTTAATTCAAAAACACCACAGGAAGTCTTTTTTAACATCAACGTTGCACTTCAAAGTTGAATCCGCGTATGTAAACGTTAAGAGGGATCAATATTTAGATGCTTGATTACCGTATCTCGTATCGTTTTTATCGGCATCGGCTTGGTTATAAAATCCAAAGCTCCCAAGTCACTAGCTATTGACCGATCCTGAGCATAATCCTTAGAGCTTATCATTACAACCAATGTATCTTTATGCAGAGGAAGTTCTCGTAATTCTTTCAGTATGGTCAGACCATCTTTGCCCGGCATCTTAATATTGAGGAAAATTAGATCGGGTTTGTTTGATTTAAAGTAGGGCCAGGCTTCTTCAGTGGAATCAAATGCCTTTAATTCAATTTCCAATTCTTGCATACCGCGCTCAAATAGCTCCATAACTGTAGGGCTGTTATCGACTACAGCTATCGTTTTTCTTGTGCTAGTTGTCATAAAATAAGGCTATTTGATGTGTTCACAAAAGTAGGTAATATTATTTTTATTAATTATAAGTCATTGAAATTTTAGGGATATTTAAAGTTTAGTATTTTTATCCTATTATCCCGCACTTATGATTCCCCTTAATATTGTGGATATTACACTAAAATAGGCTGGCCGAGATACCCGTGTTTCAGTCCTAATAGGTATATGGAATGGTTGGTTTTTCTGATGAAATCAACTTAAAAATGCCCGTTACTGCTTTTTGACCGTTTCTTTTCTAGCAGGCCACAATTTGATGGTATGAATGACATGAACAAAGTATTTATATACAGGCGTCCCAAAATCCTGATAGGGCTTTGTCATTAACAATATGTGCGGGTGTAGTTCAGTGGTAGAACATTAGCTTCCCAAGCTAAGAATGTGGGTTCGATTCCCATCACCCGCTCCAAAACTAAAAAACATGTAGATGTACAGTCAAAAACTTAAGCGTCATCTGCTCTCAATTTCAGTACTATGAAATCGAGATTATTTTCCAGTAGACGGTTACGGTGTTTGTTCAACTCTGCTGTGTTGTTATGTGGGCCTACTCTTACCCTGTATCTTGTGTCTTGACCGTTTATCACTACACGCTGAATATCTGCGCTGATACCGAGTAATGCTAACTGGGCTTTTACCTGGTCAGCCGCTTCAAATTGTTTGAATGATCCAACCTGGAGGATATAAAGATCGGATTGGTCATTCGTTGAGCTTTCCTGGCTAACTTGATCTTCAGCTACCCATTCGGAAATATTAATTTCCTTGTTTGGTAGTATGTTATAGAAGTCAAAGCGTGGAGTTGGAACAGCGTTGTCCTCATTAGCAAGAGGAGTAATACCATCTTTTGATTTGGTGGCGTCACTTGTCTCGGTTTTTTTACCTGAGGAGTCAAATGGTTTGTACAGTGTACCATCCTGGCTAATATAGATGATAAAAGATAGAAACATCCCCAAAACTAGCCCGGTTATAAATGACAAGATATTGCCTTTTGCCCGGCCATGACCGTCTTGTACTTTTCTGACATTTTTATAATCTTTTGGCATTACATTACTTCAGGTGCGGATACACCCAATAGATCTAGCCCGTTACTGATGACTTGTTTGGTAGCCATTATCAAACAAATCCGTGCATGACGTAAGTTGGTATCATCAATAAGAAACTGGAAAGAGTTGTAATAGGTATGAAATTCATTGGAGAGATCTCTCAGGAAGAAAGCAATCGTATGTGGTTCGTAATTTTTAGCTGCTGTAAGTATCACTTCAGGATAGCTAGTTAGTGATTTCAACAATGACAGTTCTTGGTCCTGGACAAGCAGGGTCGTATTTTCAAGTCCAGATTTAATGTTGAGTTCGAGTCTACGTTCTTGCATCTGATTTAGGACGCTACAGATCCTCGCATGAGCATATTGAATATAATACACTGGGTTATCATTGGATTGGGATTTTGCAAGTTCCAAGTCAAAATCAAGATGTTGTTTGGCTTTGCGTGTTATGTAGAAGAATCTTGATGCATCATTGCCAATCTCATCACGTAATTGTGTCAGGGTAACGTATTCACCAGAACGGGTCGACATCTGCAGTTTCTCTTTTTCTCTATATAAAGTCGCAAACTGAACCAAGAGTATCTGGAGTTTATCTGTATCTACGCCTAGTGCTTTAATAGCACCCTTGACCCTAGAAATGTAACCATGATGGTCTGCACCCCAAATGTTAATTATCAAATCATGGCCACGCTCAAACTTATTCAGATGATAGGCTATATCAGATGCGAAATAGGTTATTTGTCCGTTTTCGCGTACAACAACCCTGTCTTTTTCGTCTCCATAGTTTGTTGAACGAAACCAGAGGGCACCATCTTTTTCATATATTTCATTTTTTTGTTGTAAAGAATCGATACATTTTTTGATTGAACCATCTTCCATAAGTGATCGTTCTGAGAACCAGTTATCGTAATCTACTCCAAATTCAGATAGATCTTCACGTATCTCATCCAGAATCTGGTTCAGTGAATAATCGAAAATAAATCTGTAACTATCTTCTCCCAGAGTTAATTTTGAGATTGCAATCAGTTCATCAATTTGTTTTTCTTGATCATGGTCCGTGCCGGAGATGGAATCGAAAGCCGAAACAGCTGCTGAATACATATCACCCTTGAGGTCTGCTAGTTTAGTAGAAATACCTTTTATGTAATCACCCTGATAGGCAGTGATTGGGAAAGCGACTACGCTGGCATTGAGGTGCTCCAGATATCGCAGCCATACACTTAATGTGAGTACGTCCATCTGCCGCCCCACATCATTAACATAGTATTCCCGAGTAACTTCAAAACCTACGGCTTCCATGATGTTAGACAAGGTAGCACCATACGCTGCACCTCGTGCATGTCCGACATGTATGGGTCCGGTTGGATTGGAAGATACAAATTCAAGCAAGATTTTTTGTTTACTACCGAATCCAGAACGGCCATATTTTTTGCCTTCGGTCAGCACGTCAGACAGCGTCTGGTAGTATAAATTCTGTCTTAAATAAAAATTAATAAATCCAGGTCCGGCTACTTCAATCTTTTCGAGCTGATCAGAATCTGGAAAAAGATTGATGATTGCTAATGCTATCTCTCTCGGTGGCTTTTTCAGGGGTCTTGCCAGAACCATGGCAATGTTTGATGCATAATCACCGTGTTTACTATCCTTTACTCTCTCCAGTTCGACCGAGTATTCCACTTCGGTCGATATAGGATACTCATCGAGCAATTCTTTTACTGAGGCATTTAGCTGAGTTTCCAGTCGCTGTTTCATTCGGGGTATGGTTGAAAAAAATAGGCAAATAATTTCATTAGTTGTTATATCGATTTTACATTGATACGTGAATTCAATTTGTAAGTGCAACTCAATTAGGTGGCACGAACGGCAAGCTGCGGTAGCATCCTTACCTTTCGTTCCAGCAAGAAAGAGAGGCACAGATGAGACACTACACACAGCTTACCGAGCATCAACGTTACCAGATTTACGCCCTGATGAAAGCAGGACATACACAAACGGAGATAGCCACCTTGATAGGCGTGCATAAATCTACTATTAGCCGTGAACTCAGACGCAACCGTGGCTTGAGAGGCTATCGACCCCGCCAAGCTCAGTTGCTCCGGCAAGCGCGTCGAGAAGCCAGCCAACAACAGCGACTCCCCATGACCTTGTGGGAGCGAGTAGAGGTCTGGCTGCGGGACGAATGGAGTCCTGAGCAAATCAGTGACTGGTTGCATAAACGAGAAGGTATCGCTCTGAGTCATGAATGGATATATCACTACATATACCAGGACAAGGCAGACGGCGGTGAGCTGTACCGGTACTTGCGTTGCCAGAAGAAACGAAAGAAGCGTTATGGTAGTTATCAACGTCGTGGGGTTCTGGTGAATCAGGGCAGCATTGATAAGCGTCCAGCCATTGTGAACAGGAAGACACGCATCGGTGACTGGGAAGTGGACACCGTCATCGGCAAAGGCCATCGACAGGCGCTGGTCACCTTGAGCGAGCGCAAGTCGATGTACACCTTGATTTGCACATGTGAAACGACGAACTGCCTCTGCCGTCAGGCAAGCTATCGTGCGATTGTTGTCTAATATGAAGGCGTCGGTTCACACGATCACCTCGGATAATGGAAAAGAATTTGCTGAGCATGAGGTTATTGCTCAACAATTGAACGCGGGGTTCTATTTTGCACATCCTTATTCCTCCTGGGAACGGGGTTTAAATGAAAATATCAATGGTCTCATTCGACAGTACTTCCCAAAGAAAATGGACTTCAGCACGATTACACAAAAGCAGTTAAACTTGGTCATGAAAAAACTCAATCACCGTCCCAGAAAAACACTTAATTCAAAAACACCACATGAAGTCTTTTTTAACATCAACGTTGCACTTCAAAGTTGAATCCGCGATATGTAATGTATAGAATAGTGTGATGTGTAGATAAGTCATAGCATTTCCTGTGGGTCGATATCGAGAGACCAGCGGATTTTTTTACCGCTTTTGAGAGTATCAAGGACCTGTATCCTTGGTCGAAGCATCTTTTGGATCAAAACACGGTTTGGTGATTGTATAGTTAACTGAAATCGATATCTCCCCAGCCTCTTTTCAATGGGGGCTGGGTAGGGGCCGTTTACCTCGATACCATGTGTATCTCGCTTAAGTAATTCACATGCTTCGCTCAGGAACATCATTGGTAGTTTTTCGTCATAGCCTTCAGCTCGTAACATAGCCATGTGTGAAAACGGAGGTAATCTGGTCGCTTTTCGTTCATCTATAAGGTAATCAGCAAAGGAGGCGTAATTTTGATTAATTAATGTAGTTAGTAGTGGATGATCGGGGAAATGCGTTTGTATCAATACATTTCCTGGCGACGTGGATCTCCCTGCTCGTCCGCTTACTTGTACCAAGAGTTGCCCCATTCTTTCTCCTGCGCGGAAATCAGAACTAAACAGTCCCCGGTCAGTGTCAATAATACCGACCAGAGTGACATCTGGGAAATGATGACCTTTTGCTAGCATTTGGGTTCCAACTAGGATATCGGCTTTACCAGTTTTAATTCTGTCAACCATGTCATTCATAGCGCCCCTTCGCCTTGTCGTATCACGATCAATGCGTAGAATTCGCGCATTCGGAAATACTTCTGACAATGTTTCGGTGATTCTTTCCGTACCATGTCCTATGTGGATTAGATCCGCTTCCTGGCAATTTACACATTTATTAGATGGTAATGATGACGCTCCGCAATGATGGCATAACATCCTATTTTTATGTTTATGGTATGTCATTGGGATAGCACATCGTTCACATGATAATATCCATCCACATGAGTGGCACATGAGTATGGGTGAATACCCACGCCTGTTCAGAAATAATAATATTTGTTTGCGTTTTGCTAGTTCATGTTCGATTGATTTCAGTAGAATCCCTGAGAGTGCTCCAGTCATTTTTTGTCTGCGTAGATCGACGATTTGAATTTTCGGTAGGAACGCTGTCCCGACGCGTTCAGTCAGGGTAATTCGTTTGTATTTATTGATGCTCGCATTGTAAAGGGATTCGATAGATGGTGTTGCTGATCCCAGGATGACGGGGACACTGAGATTTTTCCCACGCATAATTGCTATGTCTCGAGCAGAATAGCGGAACCCGTCATTCTGTTTATATGAAGTATCATGTTCTTCGTCGATGATGAAAATGCCGGGTCTTGCCATAGGCGTCCATACCGCCGAACGCGTACCGAGTATCACCGAAACTCTACCCTCACCTGCGTCAACCCAGCCTTGTAGCCTCTCTCCATCCGACATTGAAGAATGCAGAATGACTATTGATGTCTGGATCCGTTGTTTGATATGAGTGATAAATTGTGGAGTCAATCCTATTTCAGGTATCAGTATTAGTGCCTGTAACCCTTGATGTATTACAGCCTTGACTAATTCAAGGTAAATTTCTGTCTTTCCGCTCCCAGTGATTCCATCTAGTAGTATCCTACTGTTGGTACCGAGCAAGGGCATGATAGTATCGATTGCATCCTTTTGTTCCCCGCTGAAATGAATGCCTGAAGCGTTACTACCATCACCTGTTACGGGGCTAGCCTGATTCAACACTTGATCAACAAGTCCATTTTCTTGTAATGATTTCATTGATGGTTTCCAGCGAGCAAAAATCTTAGACAACTCTATCGTGCTCATCCCGTCTAAGTTTTTGGCAAGCAACTCGAGAATTTTCTTTTGCTTGCTAAACCGTTTAATTTTATCAGCCTCGAATTGCCTCCCACATTCTGTGAGCTTCCAGATTGAGGATGAGCTCTGATTGGCTTTTTTCCCCTGTCGAAGAAACTTAGGGAGAGCTGTAAATACAATTTCACCCAAAGGGTGGAGATAATATTCGCTTGCCCATTTCATCAGTTTAAGTTGTTCTTTGTTAATGAGAGGCTTATCGTCGAGGATTTTAAATATTTTTTTTAATTTATAACCTGATTTTTGTCTCTCGTCAGATATACCGACTAGTATTCCAATACAACGTTTATTTTTGCCGAATGGGACGAGTACGCGGACACCAGGTTGTAACTTTTCTTTAGTTATATCCAAGCATGGTAAGTAATCGAAATGATGTCGAACCGGTATCGGTAAGATGACTTGTAAAGTTAACATTGGCCCCTTTGGACTTTTATTTTTGCATTGCGAAACAGAGTACGAGGTTTCTGTGCACAAATGTTATCCGATTTTAATTACGGATGTTACAAATGAGATAAATGTAAATATTATTCTTGGCAAGTTATTGTGCTTTGTCCCGGAATAAATCACCCTGAGCATGGATATTTGTTATTAGATGTAGAACTGATTACCTTAAACTAGCAAAGCGCTGTGATCTGTTTATGGTAAATGACTTCCCTCGTCAGAATGGATTCTCAGGGATTTTCTCGTATTCAGGTTTTTCCACAAAAGTATCTGCCCCTAAATTTTTGTGGACAGTGTTTGGGACGTACTTGGATCTGAATACTTCAAATATAGCATCAGGGTTATCTGCATTAGCTAATTGTCCTGTTGTTGGGTCGATTTTGGCGGTGACAGTTCCGGATGGCTGTTCAGGTATATATTCCGGGATATCGGCCAATGCTGTCTGCATGTACTCTATCCAGATCGGTAGTGCTGCTTTTCCACCAACTTCGTTCCGGCCTAATTCTGTAAAATTATCAAATCCCACCCAGGCGACTGCAACAACAGCAGAATTGTAGCCGTAGAACCAGGCATCATGTTGATCGTTGGTTGTCCCTGTTTTTCCCGATATATCAGATCGATTTAAAACTAATGCACGCCTGCCTGTGCCTCGTCTAATAACGTCTCTAGTAATGGAATTCATAATCCAAATGTTTTCGGCGTTGATAACACGTGGTGCATATTTTAACTCTTGATCGGATTCTGTTACGGAAATGAATTGTGGAATGGTGTTGAGTTCCAAATCAGTGTCAGTTTGGGTTGGATTGTGTGTGAGGTCTGCTGGTAATTCCTGGTCGGTCTCGCAATCGCGACAAATGGTATAGGGAATAGCTTCAAAAATTATTTGATCATTGTAGTCTTCAATCCTTTCAATGAAGTGGGGATTGACCTTGTAGCCGCCATTGGCAAATACACAATAGCTAGTAGCCATCTGCCAAGGTGATAAATCACCACTGCCTAGTGCAAGAGAGAGACTGTGGGGTAGATGGCTGGAGTCGAATCCAAACTTAACAATGTGATCAAGTGCCTGCTCAATACCGACCGCATCGAGCAAACGGATCGAAACAATGTTCCTGGAATTGACCAGTGCTTCTCTTAACCGCGTTGGCCCGTAATATCTGCCACTGAAATTCTCCGGCCTCCATATATCTTCTACGCCTGCGAATTCTTTCACCAGGGGAGCATCATTAATAATACTGGCTGCGGTATATCCTTGCTCCAACGCCGCAGAATAAATAAATGGTTTGAAACCTGAACCGGGCTGTCTGCTTGCTTGGGTGACTCGATTAAAACTGCTTTTTGAGAAATCGAATCCGCCTGTAAGCGCCAGTGTTGCACCATTATTAGGATCGAGTGAGACAAAAGCTGCTTCAACTACAGGTAATTGTGACAGTCTCCATTGCCCCATTTCATCTTCAATTACTCTGACTACGTCACCTGCGGTGATAATATCTCCTGCGTTTTTTAATTCAGGGCCGCGAGTGTTTTGATCAATATATTTACGGGCAAATACCAATCCTTCCCAACCGATATTGATAATACCGATGCCAGTTAGAAATGCAGTGACAGACTGTTCTCTGACATCAGTAATTAATGCCGGATATAAATTTGCTATGACGGGGAAAGTTTCAAGTAATTGTTTCCAGTCGTCCTCATCAGTAACCGTCTCCAGATCAATATGGCTTTCTGGCTCCCTATATCCATGCCGGGTATCATATTCAAGTACACCCATTCGTAAGGCATGATTGGCAGCAACTTGGTTTTTGTTCCGTATAGTTGTTGTGACTTTATATCCAGCCGTGGTCGCTTCATCCCCGTATTGGTCAACGAGTTGCTTCCGGACCATTTCAGCAACATAGGGTGCTTCGATCCCAGTCGATGGCTTATGTAGACTCGCTGTTATCTGTGATTCATTAGCAATATCGTATTCTGTTTGGTTGATATAACCCAGTTCAAGCATTCTGCCTAGTACGTAACTTCGTCTGTCCTTAGCCCGTTCAGAATTTGTAACTGGGTTTGTAGTCGAAGGCGCCTTCGGCAGGCCAGCGATCATAGCAATTTGCGCTAAAGTTAGTTCATTGACATTGCTGCCATAATAAACTTGTGCCGCTGCACCAACACCGTAGGCCCGTTGACCAAAGTAGATGACATTCAGATAAAGTTCGAGTATCTCTTCTTTTGTTAATCCGGTTTCCATCTTTAGTGCCAGAAAGATTTCGTTAATCTTTCGCCAATAAGTTTTTTCGCTTGTATAAAAAATATTGCGCGCTGCTTGCATGGTGATAGTACTGCCGCCCTGAGATTTTTCTCCCGTTTGGATTAGGTTTAAAGTCGCACGTGCGAGACCTTGCCAATCAACTCCCGGGTGTCGGAAGTATCTATCGTCTTCTGCGGCAACAAAGGCATTAATCAAGTTCTTTTGTACATCCTTGATATTAATCGGGGTTCTCCGTTTCTCTCCGAATTCGGCTATCAGTGCCCCTTCGTGTGTGTAGACCCGTAATGGGACTTGCATCCGAACATCCTTTAGGGTCTCGATGTCTGGTAGTTCTGGAATAACAATGATGGAGACAACAGTAAGAGAAATGATACAAATCATCATTAGGGAAAGTAATACTGAAAGGATAAACCTCAACATATTGTGTAGTTTAAATTAAAAACAACTATATATACGATATTGTCTGAATAATTGTTTTTTCGAGACATAATTTCAATATTCTCAAAAAAGGGTTTGTTTTTTAATTTTTTGTCGACTATGGTTGCCGTGAGAAGTTAATGTTATATACTATGAAATAGAGATAACTCATGATAATAAAAGGAAAAAATTGTGTTTCTATTTAAGGAAAAGTCATTGCCACTTCTAGGAGTTGATATTACCGCAACTGCTATAAAAGTGCTTGAGCTTAGCCGTAGCGGCGACAGTTTTCGTGTGGAAAGTTATGCTGTTGACGCTGTTCCTCCAAATTCAGTCGTAGATAAAAATATATCGGATATAGACGCTGTAGGTGAGGCAATAGCGAGAGCCGCGAAAAAATCGGGTTCGAAAATAAAAGATGCAGCAACATCGGTATCGGGCTCTTCAGTCATAACCAAGATTATCGAAATGCCAGCAGGATTGAGTGATGGAGATATGGAGAACCAGATTCAGGTAGAAGCCGATCAATATATTCCTTTCCCGCTGGAAGAAGTCGCTATGGATTTTGAAGTCTTGGGCCCAAATCAAAATAATCCGGATCAAGTAGATGTATTATTGGCCGCTTCACGTGTTGATATAGTCGATAATGTCGTGGGTGCACTGGAGCTTGGCGGATTAACTGCTAAGGCCGTCGATATTGAGGCATTTGCGCTGGAAAACACGATCAAGCTTATTGCTAAGGAGCAACTTGGTGGGGCTGAGGGTAAAATTATCGCTGTTGCAGATATCGGTTCTCAAGCAACTACATTTACAGTACTTGAGAATCTTAATATCGTTTATTCAAGGGAACAACAATTCGGCGGCGCACAACTTACAGAAGAGATACAGCGTAGATATGGACTATCCTATGAAGAAGCAGGTTTGGCAAAAAAACAGGGTGGTTTACCAGAAAATTATGTCTCAGAAGTCTTGGAGCCATTCAAGGATAACATGGCTCAGCAGATCAGTCGGGCTCAGCAGTTTTTCTTCTCATCGAGTCAGATTACAGCTATCGATCATTTGATTTTGGCAGGAGGGTGTGCCTCAATTGAGGGTGTCGCAGAATTGATAGAATCTAAAATTGGTATACCGACAATCAAGGCAAATCCTTTTGCAAACATGCCGGTATCATCCAAAGTACCTGCCAATACGCTAAGCAATGATGCCCCGTCCTTATTGATCTCATGTGGTCTCGCTCTGAGGAGCTTCGACTAATGGCAAGAATTAATTTACTACCATGGCGTGAAGAGCAGAAAAAGCAGTAAACGCAAGAATTTTTCGCGTTGCTTGGTTCATTCGCCGTGTTTTCAGCAATTATTGTCGGGATCATCCATTTTTATAATATTCAGTTGATCGACGCCCAGCAGGGTAGAAATAAATTCATGGAAGACCAAATCGCGGTTCTCGATAAAAAGATAAGGGAAATAAACAACCTCGAGAAAGAGAAACAGCGCTTGCTTGACCGGATGCGCGCCATTGAACGGCTACAGGGCAATCGTCCTTTAATCGTTCGTTTTTTTGATGAACTGATAGACAGCCTGCCTGAGGGAGTAAGTGTCACTAAGCTATCTCAGAAAGGACAATTAATAACAATCAACGGCGTTGCTCAGTCTAATGCACGTGTGTCTTCGTTCATGCGAAATCTTGAAGAGTCTGCATGGTTAGCAAATCCACAACTAGATATTATCCAGGCTAAAAATGAGAAAGGTAATCGGATTAGTAATTTTACCTTGCGTTTCAGCCAGGTCATCCCAAAGTCTGAAGGAGATGAAAGCGCATGAAATTTAATATGGACGATATTAAAAACCTTGATCCTAATAATCCAGGTCTCTGGCCCATACCTATTCAGTTGATATTGTGTGGTGTTGTATTTGTTGACCTGATAATTGCGGGATGGTATCTCGATCTCAGTAAACAGCGGGTGGAATTGGAAGTTGTAATCGCCAAAGAAGAGGAGCAAAAAAGAATTTTTGCTAACAGGCAAAAGAAGGCAGCGAACCTAGCAGCTCTGAAAGAACAGATGAGAGAAATGGAAGCGTCATTCGGGGATATGCTTCGCCAATTACCCAATAAAACAGAAGTCGCAGGTCTGATTGTCGATATCTCTCAGACGGGTTTATCCGCTGGACTGGAATTTGACCTATTCAAGCCCCAGAAGGAGAGACCGTCGGAATTTTATTCTGAATTAGCTATCAGTCTTAAAATGAATGGGTCATATCATCAATTTGGAGAATTTATTAGCGGCATAGCACAATTGCCACGGATTGTTACAACACATGATATTGTTATTTCAAGCGGCAAGGGCGGAATACTGTCAATGACTGCAACTGCAAAGACTTACCGTGCAGTTGAGGAGGATTCCTAAGGTCATGAAGGTGTTTTTAATGAATATCAAATATTTGGCATTGGCTGTTGCTACTCTGAGTGCAGTTGGTTGTGTGTCTCGTGATATTACCGATCTAGACCAATGGGTTCAGGAAAAAAACTCTAGACCTGGTGGGAGGATAGAGCCAGTGCCGGAAATCAAAGCATATGAGGCCTATGCCTACAGAGGCTCTGAGGAAGGCAAATCCGATCCGTTCGAATTATTCTATCAGCAAAGGGCAGCAAAAAATAATCAGATTGCAGATGTAATACCGGACTATATGAGAATGGAGATAGAAAACCGTAACAAGGAAGAGCTGGAACAATATGAGTTAGATAGCTTGAGGTTGGTAGGGACAATGGATGACAGTAATGAAAACTGGGGAGTAATCTAAGATCCTGATGGTGTAGTACACCGGGTAAAGGTAGGGAATTATGCTGGGAGAAATATAGGCAAGATTGTAAATATTTTTGAAGATCATATTGAGCTTCGCGAAATTGTTAGGAATAGCGATGGTCGTTGGGAAGAACGTCAAGCGGCACTCGCATTAGTTGAATAATAGTCTATTGGGGTATAAAAACATGAGTAAGATTGAATACATGGTAGGTCAGGGCTTATTTAATAACATTCTGGTTGTGACTGGTACTCTGATTATAGGTATTTTCTTTCAATCCGCTGTTATGGCGGTTACGTTGGACGACGTAAGCTTTTGATCTCTTCCTGGTGATCGTGTCCAGATACAGCTGAAGTTTTCAGAATCGTTATCTGATGAACCCGTTAATTTTACTATCGATAATCCAGCACGCATTGCTATTGATTTACCTGGTGTTGGTTTGAATCTGGATGACGCAAGCAAGACTATTGGTATAGGTATGGCACACAGTCTAACAGCGGTAGAGGCCGCGGGTAGATCGAGAGTTGTCGTAAATCTGGTTCGTTCCGTTGCCTATGATATAAATATGCAAGGCGATACTGTATTACTTACCCTTGGCCAAGGTGCACCAACTGTTGCGCCCACTGCTTCAAGTAGCGTATTTAGTAATGCACAATTCGGAGGTGTACATTCAATCACAGATATAGATTTTAGAAGGGGAGATGATGGTGAAGGTCGGATAATAGTGACATTGTCAGATCCCTCTGTTGGGGTAAATCTCGGCCAAGAAGGAGGGCAACTCGTTATAGATTTTATTTCCGTTTCGCTTCCGGCAGAACTTGATAGACGATTGGACGTTATTGATTTTGCAACCCCAGTAAAGGAAATTGATACCTCTGCCAGTGCTAATGGTGCGCGTATGATATAACTACTGTCACGGATCAATACGACCATCTAGCATACCAATCGGACAATATTTTTACACTTGAACTTACTCCGTTATCTCTTGAAGAACAAGAAGCATTGCAGAGAGAAAAATTCGGGTTTACTGGAGAAAGATTATCATTGAATTTCCAGGACATCGAGATACGAGCTGTACTTCAATTAATCGCCGATTTTACTGGTAAGAACTTAGTCGCCAGTGATTCTGTAGGTGGGAGTGTCACTCTAAGACTTAAGAATGTCCCCTGGGATCAGGCGCTGGATATCATCTTAAGATCAAAGGGTTTAGCAATGCGTGAGGCGGGGAACGTCATGATGGTTGGTCCCCAAGCAGAGATAGCGGCCCAGGAAAGACTCGAGCTGGAATCGATTAAGCAAGTCGAAGAATTGGCTCCTTTACGAACCGAGTTTCTGCAAATTAATTATGCCAAAGTAGCTGACCTTTCCAGTCTGATTCAGACCGCGGATAGCAATCTCTTGTCTGATCGGGGTAACGTATCTATCGATGAACGAACAAATACGCTAATTATCCAGGATGTTGCAACTAGTCTTGAAGCAATTAGGGCTATGATAGCGAAACTGGACATTCCGATCAGGCAGGTCATGATCGAATCACGCATCGTTAACGCCGATGAGAGTTTTACTCGGGATCTGGGTGTTAGATTTGGTTACAGCAGAACGGAGATTGATGATGATCCATTTCTCGCAACAATTGGAGGTGGATTGCCTGGTATAACTGATTTTGGTGGGACAACATCATTCAACAGCGGGACTAATGAGAACTTACTGGTTAATTTACCTGTACCTGGTGCGACATCAGCCTTGGGCATAGCAGTTGGCAGAATTGGGTCTTATCTACTACAACTCGAACTGTCCGCATTGCTTGCAGAAGGCAGAGGGGAAGATATCGCCAGCCCAAAAGTGATAACATCCAACCAGACTGAGGCGATCATAGAAGCGGGCGTGGAAATTCCTTTCCAGCAGGCAACGTCCAGTGGTGCAACATCTGTTTCCTTTAAAAAGGCAGTATTGGCACTTAGAGTTACCCCGCAGATTACACCCGACAACAAAATTCTACTCGATCTGAATGTCAACTCAAGATGCCAGGGGTTCACCAGATGTTTTAGGTGTTCCTCCCATTAATACCCGTTCTGTGACGACACAAGTATTAGTTGACGATGGCGAAACGGTGGTGCTTGGAGGAATCTATAACCAAGTTGATCGGGACTCAATGGACCGTGTCCCATTTTTTGGCGACCTTCCCTTTCTGGGTTTTATGTTCAAGAAGAATAGGATTGAAAAATCCAGGAGTGAATTGTTGATATTTGTGACGCCGAAAATAGTAAGAGAAGAACTAACTCTCTAACAAACATACAATTTCCCAGTTTTGGATAAGATGCAACCGGTGACGGTTGCATCTTTTATTGATTTCATAAACATATATTGCTTACTATATCTAGCAAATATATGAACCCTTCAATGCGTGCCAATAATAATCACAAACCAAGTGCCAAAATCCGATAATATATTCTTGATTGGTCCTATGGGTGTGGGTAAAACGACTATTGGGAAGAAACTTGCGAATCAAACTGGAAAACAGTTTCTAGATTCGGATACTGAGTTAGAAAGAAGGACAGGTGCCACTGTAAAATTAATTTTTGATATTGAAGGAGAAAAGGGATTTCGTGATAGGGAATATCGTCTTATTGAAGAAATAACGCAACAACACGGAATTGTTCTTGCTACCGGTGGTGGTGCTGTACTGACTGAAGAAAATAGGACGTATTTGTCGCAACGCGGAGTCGTGGTCTATTTATATGCATCCCCAGAGTTAATCATGCAACGTATATCCAATGACCATAATCGACCACTTTTGGAAACTGATGATAGGCTTGGAAAATTAAAGTCATTGCTTGTAACGCGTGAACCACTTTACAGGCAAACAGCAGACTTAGTTGTTGAAACTGACAAGTTATCCATAAAAAAAATTATAGATAAAATAACCCATTTTATTAATACAGAATGCGTGAATTAACAGTCAAACTCGGCGCAAGAAGTTATCCGATTTTTATCGGCGAAGGACTTTTCTCGTCAACAGAGCTATATGAAAAAATGATGGGCTCATCCAAATTGATGATAGTGACTGACACCAACATAGAAAAATTATATCTAGCAGATTTACTCCATTCACTTGAGGGCTTTCAAGTATTCATACATGTTATTCCGGCTGGTGAAGTTTATAAAAATCTGGATACACTGAATTCTGTCATCACAGCAATGTTGTCTAACAAAATCAGCAGGTCAGATTGCCTAATTGCATTTGGTGGTGGAGTGGTAGGTGACCTGACGGGATTTGCAGCGGCTTGCTTTCAGCGTGGTATTAATTTTATTCAGGTACCGACAACTTTGCTTGCCCAAGTAGATTCTTCTGTTGGTGGAAAAACAGCAGTAAATCATAAGCTAGGGAAAAACATGATTGGCGCATTTCATCAACCAATTGGGGTTATATCTGACGTTAGTGTTCTAGCAAATCTGCCTGAGCGTGAATTCAGTGCCGGAATGGCAGAGGTTATTAAATATGGTCTGATTCGAGACAAGGATTTCTTTGAATGGCTTGAGTCTAATATTGATAAACTTTTGATGAAGAATTCATCTGAGCTTGTATACGCGATAGAAAAGTCATGCTTGAACAAGGCTGCCGTGGTATCAGAGGATGAGAAAGAAAACGGTATTCGTGCAATTCTAAACTTAGGCCATACTTTTGGACATGCAATTGAGACCGGACTCAATTACCAAACATGGCTGCATGGAGAGGCTGTGGGTATGGGGATGATAATGGCGGCATATATGTCACTAAAGATGGGATGGCTATCTGAGTCAGATTTTGAACGTACTATTACCTTGATAAAAAGAGCAGGTTTGCCTATTAAACTGGTGGCTGAATGTAAGAATTTTAATATGAGAGAGTTAATGTCGATTGATAAGAAAGTGAGCGATGGTAATCTTAAGTTAATCCTGCTGAAAAATATTGGGAGTGCGGTAATTACGAGTGATTTTAATGAACAAGTATTGAATAACACGTTAGAACATTTTTACGGTATGACCTAGTAATGAATGTGCTGGCAAACTATGTTGCCAGTGAATTTAACTCAAAAGGTCGCAATTACTCTGAACCTTCCCCAGGACTCAGGAGTGAGTATCAACGTGATAGAGACAGGATCATCCACTCCTCTGCATTTCGGCGTCTCGAATATAAAACCCAGGTTTTTGTCAATCATGAAGGTGATATGTTCAGGACCAGATTAATTCACTCGCTTGAAGTTGCACAGATAGGACGGACCGTGGCGCGTGCGCTTTCTCTTAACGAAGATCTTACCGAGGCAATTTGTCTCGCTCACGATCTTGGTCATACACCGTTCGGACACGCTGGTCAGGATGCATTGAATAAATGTATGAAAGATTTTGGTGGGTTTGAACATAATTTACAGTCTCTACGTGTCGTAGATATTCTTGAGGAGAAATATCCAGATTTTCCAGGACTGAATCTAACTTTTGAATCAAGAGAAGGAATTCTCAAACATTGTTCCTTAAGTAATGCAAAGAGTCTTGGCGATCTTGGCCTGCGTTTTTTGAATAGACAGCAACCTTCGCTCGAGGCGCAGATTGCAAATATTGCCGATGAGATAGCTTACAATAATCATGATATAGACGATGGCTTGCGTGCAGGATTGCTCAATATCGACATGTTATGTAGTTGTACCTTATTTAGTGAGCAGTACAAGATAGTAAAAAAGTTATGGCCTCAGTTAGATACTAAAAAGACAACCAGTGAACTAATAAGGCGCATGATTAACTGTGTAGTAGTTGACTTGGTAGAGAACAGTAAAACTAACATTACTGCCATAGGGTTATCAGGGATCGAACAAGTTAGACTTGCCGGATCTTCGTTAATATCATTAAGTGGAGAGATGAAGCAACATCATAAAGAGCTAAAAGGTTTTTTAAGGAAAAATCTTTATAGCCACGAACGGGTAGAGGAAATGTCTATAATGGCTAAAGACACGGTTAGGGATCTTTTTAATAGGTTTATGGATGATGAACAGAAGCTACCGGATGAAGTACATCTTCGCATTAACCGTATTGTCGAGGATGATGGGACAAAAAGGGCGAGGATTATCGCCGATTATATAGCAGGGATGACAGACAGATTCGCACTCCTTTCTGTTGGCAGAAGTTAACTAGGAGTGTTAACTGCCCATTTACGGGCTAGTCCCTTCAGTAGGTGAAAAACCCAACTGATTCACAGCTTGTTGAGATGGTCTGTCGGTTTAACCAATACAAACTTCTTCTATTTTTGGTAAAGATCATCAAAATGTGTCGAAAAGCAGCTAAATTCTACAAACGCAACACAATATTGCATTGCAATATGTGATATCCACCGTGACAAAAATTAGCCTGTTGAATATAATCGCGTTCCTTTTTGTGCCATAAATAAAGGTACAAAGATTCACCGTCTGTATGTATATGGGAGCCAGTACGGATATATACAGGTGTTCGTTCAAATAAGAAAAAAATAACAGGGAAGTCTCTTGAAACTTAAATGTAGGCACTATTATGAGTAATCCTGTCGACCTAACTACAAATATCGGTCTCTACGATCCATCTACAGAGCATGATGCCTGTGGGGTTGGTTTCGTTGTGGATATGCAAGGTCGCAAATCACATCAAATAGTTAAAAATGCCCTGATAATTCTTAAAAATTTATTACATCGAGGCGCCTGTGGTAGTGAGGAGAATACAGGTGATGGTGTCGGGATCCAGCTACAGATTCCTCACAAGTTTTTCCTCAGGGTGTGTAGTTCGCTGAGTATTAGTTTGCCGGATGCAGGCCAGTATGGAGCAGGCTTAGTATTTTTGCCTCAGGAGCCGAATAATTCCAGAAAATGTCAGGATATCCTAGAAAGGGTCATTACTGAAGAAGGGCAGCATTTTTTGGGTTGGCGTGATGTTCCAACAGATGATTCATTGATTGGGAAAACAGCGAAATTAGGCGAACCTGAAATTAAGCAAATTTTTATCGGTATGCAAACGGACCTGGATAATACTGATGCATTCCAGCGAAAGCTTTATATTATTCGCAAACGAGTAGAACATGAAATAGCTAACAGTGAGTTGGGTGAAAAGGATTTTTTCTATATCCCATCTCTTTCAAACAAAATGATCGTATACAAAGGAATGTTAACCGGTAGCCAGATTGAACCAATGTTTCCTGATCTCAGTGATTCTGATGTCGAGTCGGCTCTCGCATTGGTACATCAGCGATTTTCAACCAATACCTTTCCTTCATGGCAGTTAGCTCAACCATTTAGGTTTATATGTCATAACGGAGAGATAAATACCTTACGCGGAAATATTAATTGGATGCGAGCGCGTGAGGCATTATGCGATTCGCCGTTGTTTGATGAGGATATGAAAAAACTGTTTCCGATAATCATTGAAGGAAGCAGTGATTCCGCGATTTTCGATAATGTAATGGAGTTCCTGTATATGACCGGCCGGTCATTGCCTCATGCTGTTCTGATGATGATACCCGAAGCATGGAGTGGTCATGAGACTATGGACGCGGAACGTAAGGCGTTCTATGAATATCATGCCTGCCTGATGGAGCCCTGGGACGGACCAGCTTCAATAGCATTTACTGACGGTGAAGTTATCGGTGCCGTGCTCGACCGTAACGGATTAAGGCCTTCCCGGTATTATGTAACTAAAGACGACATCGTTATTATGGCATCAGAAGTTGGTGTGCTCGATATTTCTCCGGAAAATGTTCTGATCAAAGAGCGCCTACATCCAGGACGCATATTTCTTGTTGATACTAAGCAGGGAAGGATTATTGATGATGCTGAATTAAAAAAGAGCTATGCATCTGAATATCCCTATACTGATTGGATTAAGCGCAACCTGATCCCGATTGAGAAATTACCTAATCCAAAACAAATCCATGGCTCGGACGCAGATACATTATTACAACGTCAACAGGCATTCGGCTATACGCATGAAGAATTAAGGATAATTATGGGCCCTATGGTGACTAATGGTCTTGAGCCTGTGTATTCTATGGGAACAGATACTGCACTGGCGGTTTTATCGAATCGTCCACGATTACTCTATGATTATTTCAAGCAATTGTTTGCGCAAGTTACTAACCCACCGTTAGACGGTATCCGTGAAGAGTTGGTTACTCAGGTGGAGACTACTATTGGCCCGGAAAGAAATTTACTGAAAGCGGTTCCAGAGAGTTGTCAGCAAATTAGAATCCAATCGCCCGTAATGACTAATGAGGAACTCGCACATATACGTGACATTAATATAGCAGGCCATAAAACCAAAACTATACCAATCTTGTATCCGATTACGGATTCAGGAGAAGGAATGGGCCGGGCACTATTTGAAGTATGCAAATTTGCTGAAGACGCAGTTAATTCGGGCTATACATTCATCATATTATCAGATCGCAACATTAATGAAGAAATGGCTCAAATTCCGGCTTTATTAGCAACTGCCAGTGTACATCACTATTTGATCAGAAAAGGTTTACGTACCAAGACTGGCATAGTACTTGAGACCGGTGAACCGAGAGAGATCCATCACTTTGCCCTGTTGCTGGGTTATGGTGCGGGAGCAATCAATCCTTACTTAGCATTTGAATCTGTCGGCAGCCTTATTGGTCAAGGTTATATACCGGAAATGGAATACGACAAGGCAATTAATAATTTTATCAAGGCAGTAAACAAAGGTCTGATCAAGACTATGTCGAAAATGGGTATTTCAACAGTACAGTCCTATCGTGGTGCACAGATATTTGAGGCGATTGGTTTAAACAAGGAATTTGTAGATAAATATTTCACATGGACGGCATCGAGAATCGGAGGTGTTGGATTAGATGAAATCGCCAAGGAATATGGTATTCATCACCAACGTGCTTTTCCTGATCGATCAGTGAATCAGCCAGATTTGGAATGGGGAGGTGAATATCAATGGCGGCGTGACGGTGAATTTCACTTGTTTAATCCGAATACAGTTTTCAAGTTGCAGCACGCAACTCAATCTGGCCAATTTAAAATTTTTAAGGAATATACCAAGTTGGTAGATAACCAAAACGAACAACTTGCTACATTACGAGGATTATTTGAATTTAAGTACGCAAAGAAGTCAATTCCCTTGGATGAAGTTGAGCCAGTTGAAAATATCCTAAAAAGATTTTCAACTGGGGCTATGTCTTATGGTTCGATCAGTAAGGAGGCACATGAAACACTTGCGATTGCGATGAATCGGATTGGTGGGAAATCAAATACTGGTGAAGGAGGTGAGGACCCAGATCGTTACACGCCAGATGATAATGGCGACTTACGACGAAGCGCTATTAAGCAGGTTGCATCAGGGAGATTCGGCGTGACGAGCGAATACCTTGTAAATGCAGATGATTTGCAAATTAAAATAGCGCAAGGTGCAAAACCCGGTGAGGGTGGACAGCTCCCAGGAACAAAAGTATATCCGTGGATTGCCAAGGTGCGACACTCCACAGCAGGGGTAGGCCTTATTTCGCCACCACCACACCACGATATATATTCAATTGAGGATTTAGCCCAGCTTATTCATGATCTGAAGAATTCTAATCCTGATGCTAGGGTACATGTCAAACTAGTGGCAGAAGTTGGAGTCGGAACTGTTGCAGCTGGAGTTGCAAAAGCCCATTCCGATGTCGTTCTTATTTCTGGTTATGACGGAGGCACTGGCGCATCACCTATTAGTTCCCTTAAGCATGCAGGGCTACCTTGGGAACTCGGTGTGGCAGAGACTCAGCAGGTTTTAGTACAGAATAAACTACGAGACCGGATCGTTGTTCAAACGGACGGTCAACTTAAAACAGGTCGGGATGTTGTAATCGCTGCATTACTTGGTGCTGAGGAATTTGGTTTTTCCACCGCACCACTTGTGGTTATGGGTTGTATCATGATGAGGGTGTGCCATCTAAATACCTGCCCGGTAGGTGTAGCAACACAAAATCCTGAATTACGTAAAAAGTTTGCTGGTCAGCCGGAATTCGTTGAAAACTTTTTTCGTTTTATTGGTGAAGAAACCCGAGAATATATGGCAAAATTAGGTTTCCGTACCGTTGATGAAATGATCGGACACGTAGAGAAACTCGATGTAAAAGAAGCAATCGACCACTGGAAGGCACATGGCCTTGATTTCTCAAA
The DNA here is from genome assembly GCA_965226155.1 of Gammaproteobacteria bacterium. Classification (GTDB taxonomy): domain Bacteria; phylum Pseudomonadota; class Gammaproteobacteria; order Eutrophobiales; family Eutrophobiaceae. The sequence goes on along the minus strand of OZ245331.1, from coordinate 616,276 downwards.
AATATTACATAAACCCAAAGCCGAATTTGGTGTAGGCGTGTATTGTTCACAGAAACAGGATCATGGGCTAGATAAATCGCTCGATGTCACAACGTTAGTGCCCTTATGTAAAGAAGCAATTGAAAATAAGAAGCCCGTTGACATTATTCTGCCGATACGAAATACAAATCGAACTGTCGGTACAATACTGGGATACGAAATTACCAAGCGATATGGGTCGAAAGGCCTTCCGGATGACACATTAAGAATTCGTTTCCATGGATCTGCTGGTATGAGTTTTGGTGCTTTTGTCCCTAGGGGAGTTACTCTCACCTTGGATGGTGATGCAAATGATTATCTTGGTAAAGGGTTATCCGGGGGGAAAATTATTGTCTATCCACCACGGCATTCCACTTTCATAGCAGAAGAAAATATATTGGTAGGTAACGTTGTCTTGTATGGCGCGACCAGTGGTGAAGCATATTTTCGAGGTATCGCCGGAGAGCGGTTTGCAGTCAGAAATAGCGGCGTTAGTACGGTAGTAGAAGGAATAGGAGATCATGGATGTGAATATATGACTGGTGGTAGGGTAGTGGTCATAGGGCAAACTGGTCGAAATTTTGCTGCGGGGATGTCAGGTGGTATTGCCTACGTTTTAGATGAACAAGAAGATTTTTCAATTCGTGTTAACCAGGGGATGGTTGATTTGGAAGGATTGGAAGAGAAAGAAGATATTGAAACAGTTAAGTTGTTGTTGACCAAGCATGCGCAGTACACCCAAAGCACCGTTGCCAAGCGTATCTTGGACAACTGGTCGCAATACCAGAAAAAATTTGTAAAAGTGATGCCGAAAGATTACAAACGCATTCTAGCAGCAATCAAGAAAGCGCGTGAGACAGGTATACCTGAAGATGAGGCTGTTATGGAGGCGGCGCATGGGTAAGGTCACCGGCTTCATCGAGTTCCATCGAGAGAAACAGCCATATCGGCCTGTTGAAGAACGCATTAACGATTGGCGACAGGTGATGAAACCATGGCCAGTTGAACCATTGAAAACCCAAGCTTCCAGATGCATGGATTGCGGTATACCTTTTTGTCATGATGGTTGTCCTCTGGGTAATCTTATCCCTGATTGGAATGATCTCGTATATCGTGATCAATGGCATGAGGCAATTAACAGGCTGCATGCAACAAATAACTTTCCCGAATTTACCGGGACATTATGTCCAGCACCTTGCGAAGGTTCTTGTGTACTCGGTATCAATGATGATCCGGTGACTATCAAAGCAATTGAATTGGCTATTATTGACAAGGCTTGGGAAAATGGCTGGATAAAACCAGTTGTCGCTGAAAAAACGACGGGCAAAAAGATTGCTATTGTCGGATCGGGTCCTGCTGGCCTCGCTGCTGCCCAACAGTTATGCCGTGCAGGTCACGATGTAACGGTTTATGAACGTGACGACCGTATGGGTGGATTATTAAGGTATGGAATTCCAGAGTTCAAAATGGAAAAGAATCGATTGGACAGGAGACTGGATCAAATGAAAACGGAAGGAGTGGATTTCATTACTAATTGCCATGTTGGGATCAATACCAGTGTTGAATCGTTAAGGGAAGAGAGTGATGCCTTGTTATTGACTGGAGGTGCCTGTTCACCTCGTGATTTGCCTGTCCCAGGCAGAGATCTTAATGGTGTTAATTTTGCAATGGAGTATCTAACTTTGCAGAATAAACGCTGCGAAGGTGATGATATAGCAGATGATGATTTCATTTCAGCAAAGGACAAGCACGTAGTAATTGTCGGTGGTGGTGATACCGGTGCAGATTGCCTAGGCACTGCAAATAGGCAGAATGCAAGGTCAGTACATCAATTAGAAATATTACCTAGACCTCCTGATAAACGATCGTCTGATAATCCGTGGCCGTTATGGCCACAGATTTATCGTGTATCGTTTGCCCATGAAGAAGGAGTCGAACGCGTTTATTCTGTATCAACCCGGCGTTTTATTGATGACGGTAACGGCCAGGTAAAAGCACTCGAATTAGTAAAGATGAAAATGAAAAAAGAACAAGAACACGTCTCATTCGAGGAGATTCCCGGTTCTGAATTCAATATACCATGCGAGCTTGCACTATTGGCAATGGGATTTGCCGGGCCAGAGAAACAGGGAATGTTAGAAAAACTAGGTGTTGAGTTAACGGATCGAGGTAATGTCGACCGGGATAAAAACTGGATGACCAATGTCCCTGGAGTGTTTACTGCCGGCGATATGCAGCGAGGACAGTCACTAATTGTTTGGGCGATCGCAGAAGGTCGGTCAGCTGCCAGGGGGATAGATGCGTATTTGATGGGTAAATCAGATCTCCCCGCTCTTCTCTAAGATAATTTTCATTAATAGTAATTTTCGAAACTAAATAGCCACTGCTTTGTTAAAAATTAATTCCTAGTTTTGTAGCCACAACATTGCTGGCTTGCGTTTATTTAAGTGATTCTAAGCAGACTAATTTATAAATGTTTATAGTAATTTTTTACTGTATTATTTCCCTAGTTAAATCAACCCGTTATATTCATGAAAGCACAATTAAAAAATGACCGCATAATCCGCGCATTAAGGCGAGAGCCAGTAGACATGACGCCTGTCTGGATTATGCGTCAAGCCGGACGCTATCTACCCGAGTACCGTAAGACTAGGGAACGTGCAGGTGATTTCATAACCTTGTGTAAAACCCCCGAACTAGCATGTGAAGTGACTTTACAGCCCTTACAGCGTTTCCCGTTAGATGCGGCCATTTTGTTTTCGGACATTCTTACAATTCCCGATGCCATGGGTTTAGGTTTGAGTGTAATAGAGAAACAAGGCCCGCGGTTTGAGCGACCTGTTCGAACCATGGCTGAAATCAAACAATTGGGTGTACCCGATCCAGAAACCAATTTACGTTATGTTATGGATGCAGTGAGACTCATCTCCCATGAAATTGATGGGAAAGTCCCGTTGATTGGTTTTGCCGGTAGCCCATGGACCATCGGTACTTATATGATAGAAGGGTGTTCAAGTAAGGAGTTTAACTTGGCAAAGGGAATGATGTATGAGCAGCCGGCGACATTGCATAAACTATTGGACTTGCTGTCAGACTCTATCACGGAATATTTGAAGGCGCAGATCACAGCTGGTGTCGATATAGTCATGATCTTTGATTCCTGGGGAGGTGCGCTGTCTTATGACAGTTACCGTGAGTTTTCACTCGATTACATGAAAAAGATAGTCGCCAACCTTAAAGGTCTAAATCAGATCCCGATAATCCTGTTTACAAAAGGCGGGGGCTTGTGGATTGAGGATATTGCTGATGCAGGTTGTGATGCTGTCGGTGTTGACTGGACTGTGAATATAGGTGATATCCGTCGTCGTACAGAAAATAAGGTTGCGATCCAGGGAAACTTAGATACCGCCGTTTTATATTCAAATGTAAATACCATTCAGCTTGAAACGGATAAGATACTGGCATCTTATGGAGAAGGTAGCGGTCATATCTTCAATCTAGGTCATGGCATACATCCTGATATTGATCCGAAAAACGTAGGGGTACTCGTCAACGCCGTGCATGAACTAAGTCAAAAGTACCATTCGAAACAAATGTAGTTAAATATAAAAGTTTTTATTTAATTATCAATTTTTCAGATCAAGAATCAAAGTCAGCAAATGATCGTATTGCCGGATAAATTAAAAATTAAGGAGTACATGATTCTTGTTATAAAGGGATTCTGTATGGGTACGGCAGATGTAATTCCCGGTGTAAGTGGTGGTACCATGGCCTTTATTCTGGGGATATATAAAGAACTGATATTAGCAATCAGGTCATTCGATGCACTGTGGATTAAATCCATTGTTTTTTTCGATATTAAATTGATAGCGAGTCGACCTCATTTCAGTTTCTTGTTGCCATTATTCTTTGGTATTGGGATTGCGTTGATATTTTTTACACGGGTTATCGAGTTGCCTGAATTACTTTACTTTTATCCAGAACAAATCAATGGATTGTTTTTCGGTTTGATTTTAGGATCGATCATCATTTTAATACGTGATGTACCAGCAATTAAAATGGGTGATGTTTTTATTCTAATTGCTGGAGTAATTTTCGGTTTGTTAGTATTTAATTGGGTGCCGATGGAAACGCCGAATACATCATGGTTTGTTTTTCTATCTGGTACTCTGGCAATTTGTGCCATGATACTTCCGGGAATCTCAGGTTCATTCGTACTTCTGGTGCTCAATAAATATACCTATATATTTAATGCAATAGGTTATTTTGATTTTTCAATATTGGCACCTTTTTTCTTCGGTGCCGCTACAGGTCTTGTGGTTTTCAGCCGTATACTGTCATTTCTACTAGAGAAACATTATCGCAGCACAGTTCTATACATCATCGGATTACTTGTGTCCTCGCTCTGGGTAATATGGCCGTTCCAAGTGAGGGAATATGAAGTCGTCGATCAGAGTACAAGATTAATGTCATCAATACCGGTATTTCCGAACAAGCTAACCACATCTGTTAGCTTGTCATTGTTATTGGTTGCTACAGGTCTGTTCGTTGTAATTTATCTTAGTTTAATCGCAGGGAAAAAGCGTTTCCGGGCAGAATAATCCGGTTTTCTGCTGTAGACTGAGATTGTACCGCTTAATGTTGAATCTAGATTATGCCGATATCTGAAATTGTACTGATTACAATGGGGTTGCTAACTGTAGCTATGTTGGCTGCTGGTATCAGCCGGAACCTGCCTATCCCCTTTACAGTATTTTTAGTCATCGTCGGTGTCGTGATTGGGGAAATTGCGCGTAATTGGACGCAGCTTGAACCGTTATTGCAATTTCAGTTAACACCCGAACTAGTATTATTTTTGTTTTTACCGGCGTTAATATTTGAATCGGCCTTCAACTAGATGCAAGACAGTTAGTGAAAGACCTAGTACCTGTCTTGGCTATGGCTATTCCAGATCTTCTTATATCGACTGCATTCATCGGTGTTGGCCTGTGGTTGTTATTGGGTATAGATCTCGTTCTTGCCTTGTTGTTCGGTGCCTTAATCTCTGCTACTGACCCAGTAGCTGTTATTTCCCTATTCAAGGAACTAGGCGCACCACTCAGACTGACAATTTTAGTCGAGGGTGAATCACTTCTAAATGATGCGACTGCGATAGTTATTTTTAATATTAGGCGTTTATCCCATTGACACAACAGAAGGCGCAGGATAGCATTATGGGATGGATTGGAATCATTTTATGCAACTTATCCAGCGCCCAAAATTATGGTTTGTTGCTGCGTCATCAATCGTGTTCAGTTCAGTGGAATTTATGTTGACAGGCGACATAACTCATTTTATTGCTGGCGGACTTGCTTTGCCTGCTGGGTTTGTTGCGTATGTTTTCGCGTCATGGCTTTTTGAATACAGGCTGGAACCTAAAGGCAAAGAACCTTTTCCGAAATGGTTTATGCTGCGATATAAATTTGGTTCTTATAGTAAGGAATGTCGTTTAGAAGCTAAACCAATATCAGCAAAATTCAAGCTGTCGAAACCCACCGTGACGTTAGGATTGCCCCCTTGGAATAAGCCATGCCTTCGAATAAAAGCAATGTGGACTTATTGGAGGAAGGGGTATTATAAGAAGAATAACGATATGGGAGTAACCATAAAAAGCAATGACTCCTAACTGGCAAAACCGCACCCTGTTTCACGGCGATAATCTCAAGTTCATGCAGGCCATGAATAGCGAGAGTGTTGATCTGATCGCCACCGACCCGCCGTTCAACAAGGGTAAGGATTTCCACGCTACGCCAGACAGCTTGGCAGCCGGAGCCAAGTTCCAGGACAGGTGGTCATGGGAGAAAGACGTTCATCAAGAATGGATTGACCAGATAAAAGACGATTACCCGCACCTGATGGAAGCTATAGAGTCCGCGCGCTACGCACACTCCGACGGTATGGGCGCGTTCATGTGTTTCATGGCCGTGCGCCTGTTAGCCATGCGTAGGCTACTGAAGCCAACAGGCTCTATTTATCTGCATTGTGACCCGATTGCCAGCCATTATCTCAAAGCGGTCATGGACGCGATATTTGGATACAGGAACTTCAGGAATGAAGTGATATGGCAGAAAATCCGATCTTCTAAAGCCCAGACAAAGGGATTTGGTTGCGTACACGACACGATTTTATCTTATGGCAAGACGACCACGCCGACGTGGAACAATATCTATACCCCACTGTCAGAGGAGCGCGTTGCTCGCCACTACGGAAAGTCAGAGCGGGACACTGGCCGCCGCTATGGGCTCGACAACTTCACACAAGCGGGCCAAGGCCCTCCCCGCCGCTTTGGCGACAAGGTCATGGCACCGCCTAACGGCAAGCATTGGATATGGGATCAGGACCGGATTGATGAGGCATGGAGCCAAGGTCGACTCGTCTTCACGTCCGAAAACATGGTGCGGGTAAAGCGGCACTTGGACGAGTCGAAGGGCAATCCCGTTGAAGATATTTGGATAGACATTCCGCCGATCAACGCGGTGGCAAAAGAACGCACCGGATACCCAACTCAAAAGCCCCTTGAACTTTACGAACGAATCATAAAAGCCAGTTCCAATGAGGGCGATATGGTGCTCGACCCGTTTTCAGGTTGCGCGACAACTTGTGTAGCTGCCGAACGTTTGGGTCGACAGTGGGTTGGAATCGATATATGGGGCAAGGCGCACGAGACAGTTGTTAACAGGTTGCATAATGAAGTCGGTTTGTTCGGTGATGTTAAATATACAAAAGAGTTACCAGTTCGCACCGACTACGGTGAGACCGCAACACCATTCCTTAGAGTAAAGGAACGAGTCAAGGAACCGGAAGGCAAGAAAATGAGCCGTGCTGAGATGTACGAATTCCTGCTGACGCAACATAGCCCAAAGTGCCAAGGCTGCGACCGCACGTTCGATGATCCGCGTTACCTTGAACTGGACCACAATACCCCGCGTTCTGACGGCGGGATTAATCATATATCGAACCGTATCCTGCTATGCGGCCCGTGCAACAGATTGAAATCCAACACCTTCACGCTATCTGGCTTGAGACGGCAGAATAAGCGGTTAGGGTATATGGCATAGGAGGACTTATGAGAAAACAGACCGACACCTACCCTACACACATCGCCACCCGGCGATTTAACCGGGTGCTATCAGCAATGGTTACAGGGAAGCGAACAGATCGCGGAAGATCGACTCAGGCCGGTTCCGGCGATTGTAGCGATACTCAAACTCCTTCACGTACTTCCAAAGGTGCTTCCCAGAAACATGAACATGAGTCCCACGAATAGACAACTTGAGACGCGCCCAAAAGCCTTCAATGCTGTTGACGTGGCTATTGAGTCTGACGTATTGACCCGCGCCATGATTGACCGTCATGTGGTCGTATCCAGACTTATCCAGTCCTTTGTAAGAACGAAGTTCGTCAGTGTGAATAGTGGAACCTGCTTTGACATTCTCAACAACAATCGGTTGCAAGGTACGCATCTTGACGTCAGGGACAACCTTAGTCATGACATCGCCGCCACGTTCCAGCATACCGAATACAACCGTTTTGCCAGCTGCCCCGCGTCCACGTTTTCCTGGACGCTTCCCACCGATATAAGTCTCATCAGCTTCAACATCCCCATCGAGCGGCCATTCGTTATCAACTTCTGCCATAAACTTACGGATTTCATGCGCCATTCTCCAGGCCGTCTTGTACGTAACACCAAGCTGACGTTGAAGTTCCTTTGCCGCTACGCCATGTCTGGACGTGCAGAACAGGTGAATAGCAATAAACCACTTTTGCAGGGAAGTACGGGAACGTTCCATAGGCGTTCCAACACAAGGGAAAAGCTGATATTTGCAATGCTGGCATATATAAGCACGTTCCCTTTTAACCCGGTAAAAACGGGCGTTCTGTTGGCACTTCGGGCAATTAAGCGTTGTGCCACCGTAACGCAATTTCATAATGCCTTCAAGGCAGGATTCGTCAGTCGGATATTGCTTAATGAAACGGGTAATTGAACACATGTTAATCGCCTTTTTAAGTTTATGTGCCAAATTATAGAGAATTAACTATGTTGTGTCAAGGGGATAAACACCTAATATTATCATCGGCATAATGGTGTCCGGTAGTTTCGTCTGGTCTGATACAGGCGGGGCTGTAGCCGAATTCTTCAAGGTTTTTTTGGGGGGAGGGCTAACCGGTATTGTAATTGGGATCGTACTAAGTGAGTTTCTAGTTCGCATGAAGGTGGGTGTTAGTTCCTATTTAGTTCTCTCTATCGTCTTAGCCTATGCCAGTTTTGCAGTCGCTGAACATTTATTGCATGTTTCTGGAGTTATGGCCGTTGTTGCCGGAGCAATTACACTAGGTATTTTGGGAGCAAGCCGGATACCTCAATCATCAACTCATATCGTTAAGGAAACATGGGAAATGATTGCTCTAGTTTGTAACTCATTACTCTTTTTATTGGTTGGTATATCGATGAATCTCTTACAGCTTATGACCCGTATAGACGCGATATGTATTGCGATTCTACTGGTATTGGTTGCCCGTGCTGCGACTGTTTACAGTATGGTCCCAGCAACAATTTGGCTATTTAAATTACCTCATGTAAGTCTTGGTGAACGCCACATCATGTGGTGGGGTGGATTAAAGGGAGGGTTGGCCATAGCGATTGTCATGTCGATGCCAACGGATATCCCAGGTAAGACCTTGTTACTCGATCTGACTCTGGGAGTCGCTATGTTTTCATTATTGATTAATGCGTCGACAATCAGACCATTGATAAAAATGCTTGGTATGGACAGATTGACGGATGATGAACGAGAAGAGTTTCGGCATGGATTGCAGCAAGCAGAAGAAAACGCCAACGGTATATTAGATAAATTTCATCAGACAGGATTAATTTCACGTGGTACCCAAAAACTTATCCAGACCAAGAACCGAGAACTTTTTGCTAGTGACCTGCCGGAGCAGGATAATAAAAAAGAAATAAGGCACTTAAATATTTCGGCTTTAAGGCTGGAGATCGACAAATTGAAGTACCTGTATGATATAGGCATGATTCAATATTATATTTATCTTGATATCAAAAATAATATTCAACGGGATCGAGAGAACTGGACTAAAGATACGCAAAATTTTTCGTTACAAAATAATAAAGGCAAACAAAATTATTTTGTCAGGTTTGAGAATGCATTGCTGAAAAGGCTACGAGAGCATGACTGGGCGGCGGGTCTTTTGTCACGCTACCAGTACATGCGGTTCTCATACAGTCTGCAACGTGACATAGCCGGTGTATTTATTTGCAACGAGGTACTAGAAGAGATTAGTAATGAAAAAAGTATTGGCGATGACGTGAAAGAAGAGATTATCGATAAGTACCAGGCTAGGTTAAAAAGACGACTGAAGCGAATAAACAGTGTCTCAGAGGAGTTTCCCGAATTTTTTAAACGATTTATTACCCGTTTGTTGACGAAAGTATCATTGAATGTCGCAAATGAATATGCCATGCAAGCATACCAGCATGGCGAAGTCGGTTCTAAGGCCTATGCTAGCATCGAACGAATAATCAAATCCTGTCTCTCTAGTATACCGCCCATATCTGAACCCCCACCGAAGTTGTAGCCTTGTGACCTGATTGGCACAGTACCTTTGTTGAAGGGTCTTTCTGACGATTTATTGCAACGACTGGCCGATCATGCCCAGTCTGTCACTTTCCTCGCAAATGATATCGTTATAGGTGAAGGAGAGAAAGGAGACGCACTGTACCTATTAACTCATGGACACGTTATTGTCTACCGTGAACAACAAGCTGATAATTTACTAGCAGAGTTAAAAGACGGTGATTTTTTTGGCGAAATGGCGTTGCTTGGAGATCAAGTGCGTACAGCTACAGTTAAGGCTATCACTCCTACGACATTATTGCGATTGCGGCGCAAGGACGTATTGGCACTGGCTGAAATAGAACCATTTTTAAGAGAGCGATTAGAGGATGCCGATGATGTGCGTCGAAATGTTGTCGAGCATGACTAGGTTACAATTTATTTTTTCTTTCTAATACTGTTCGTAAGGCCTGTAAACGCAAGTAAGATGAGCGAAATTATAATTATAGGATAATTCCCATATCGGGCGTAAGGCGTAGAGCCGTTAAACAATCGGGCTTTCCCTGAGAGTGTCGCAGGAGCAAATTGTAATAGCTGGTCAGTTATTTCACCTTTTTCATTGATGATTGCTGATATTCCTGTGTTTGTTGCCCGCACTAAGTATCTGCCTGTTTCCAGTGCTCGCATTCTGGCCATTTGCAAGTGCTGGTGTGGAGCCGCAGAATCACCGAACCAGGCATCGTTACTGACATTAACCAGGATGTTCGCATCCGGCATAGCTTGGATCACTTCTTCACCGAATGTATCTTCATAGCAGATTGATACGCCGATATTGTAATTCGAATTTATCATAACGGGTGCCGGGTCATTACCTGAGCTGAAATCGGATACAGGGATATTCAGATAATCCGTCAAGTCTTGTAACAGGAACTTGAGTGGTAAATATTCACCAAAAGGAACGAGGTGGCGTTTGAAATAGAATGTAACCTTGTTATCGATTGAAACCAAGCTATTGTAATACTCCTGAGTATTTGGATCATACACTGGCATTCCAACCATTATTCGGTTGCCATTTTTATGTGTGATGGATTCAAGTTCGTTAATCAGGCTCCCTACCTGGTGATAAAAGGCAGGTATCGCTGCTTCTGGCCAGACTATCAAATCATGGTCAAGAACATCTTTGGAAAGCTCTTTATATAAATTTATAGTGGTCTGCCTCATCTCTGGACGCCATTTAATTTCTTGAGGAATTGAACCCTGTACCAGTGCGACAGATAACTCATCATCGGAATTTTCTGTCCAGTTCTGTTGGTGCAGCATCCAGCATCCTGTCCAAATGACTATAATCAAGGTACAAGTCTTTAGTTGTTGACGCTTATTTGCATTTATCAGGTTCGCTAGGGCGCCAGACGTAAAAATGGCAAGCCAGCTGATACCGTAAATACCCAGAACTGCTGCCATACCTTTAAGCGGTGTATCAGTATGGCTGTAACCCATGTTGAGCCATGGAAATCCGGTAAATATCCAGCTTCTGGCCCATTCACTCAAGGACCATAAAGAGGGTATGACCAGTAATAGTGCTAGAGACCGGGAAATATGGCTAAAGAAGCGGCGATAAATGTAACCGGTAATTGCCGGATACAAGGATATAAAAGCAATCAACAGAAATGTCAGGATGACAGATGCGAAAAAATTTACACCACCGAATAGGTTTATACTGATATGCAACCAACTGACCCCTGAGCCAAACATTCCTAGCCCAAACAGGTAGCCATATAGAAAAGCAGTGCGAGGTGTTGATGTTATCCACAAATAGATCAGACACGCAAGTGTAACCAATGCCGTTATGTAAATGGAATAGGGAGCAAATGATAGGGGGGTCAGTAATCCCAGTAAGAGACTTAGTACACCAGATAATAATATGTTACGCCTGCTAGACATCATTGCAGGTACACTCCAATATTAATTAGTATGTGACCGACTATAGTTGCTTGTCATCGGTCTCTGCTATCTTTTCAAATCGAAGCAGATGAATTCTTCTTTTATCAGACCTCAATACCTTTACATTAAATCCTGCGTAGTCTATGGATTCTCCGCGCATTGGTAAGTGTCCGAATGTATTGATGATGAGGCCGCCTATAGTATCGTAGTCTTCATCAGTCAAGGTTGTACTGAAGTGCTTGTTAAATTCCTCAATTGGTGTCGTAGCCTTGACTGTATACCGCCCTCTGCCATGGAGAAAAATATTCTCTTCTTCGTCCACATCATGTTCGTCTTCAATTTCACCTACAATTTCTTCAATCACGTCTTCAATGGAGATAAGGCCAGTTACTCCGTATTCATCAACGACGATTGCCATATGATTTCTATTAACGCGAAACTCTCTTAACAAGACATTCAAGCGCTTGCTTTCAGGAATAAAGACAGCAGAACGCATCATATCTTTTATGTCAAACTGCTGATCATTGTTATTGACAGAATAGGCAAGCAAATCCTTGGCCAGTAATATGCCCAGTATTTCATTTAGATCCTCACCAATAACAGGAAACCTTGAATGACCGGATTTGATTACCGTACTGATAATGTCAACTGGATCGGAGTTGCTACTGACAAAAGTCATATGTACCTTCGGAATCATTGCATCTCTAACCTGCATATGTGAAACGTGCAATGTGCGTTCAATCATGATAAGGACATCAGGATCGAGCAGATTTCGCTTTTCTGCATTTCGGAGTAATTCTATGAGATCGGGAAGGTCCCTAGGCTCCTGTTTGATAAAAGATATTATCTTTGAAATCCAAGACTTTCCGGGTTTGGGTGATTGTGGATCGTTCATGGTGGGAAAATTATATATATGGATTGGGAAAACCTATTGATTCCAGCTTTTTTATTTCCAATGATTCCATTTCAATAGCATCTTTATCATTAATATGATCATATCCAACTAGATGCAAAATACCGTGAATGATCATGTGCGCCCAATGAGCATCCCCTAGTTTCCCTTGCTCTGTCGCTTCACGGATCACAACTGGAGCACAGATTACAACGTCACCAAGAAAATAGGGCGCCAAGGGGTTGTCATCAGACGGAAATGACAGGACATTTGTGGGACTTTTGCCATTGCACCAATCCATATTTAGCTTTGTTCCTTCCTCTTCATCAACAATTCGGATAGTCAGCTCTGCGTGTTCTGTAATCCCACTAAGGCAGGCATTGGCCCATTTGCCGATCTTTCCTTTTTTGGGGATATTTTTAGATTTTGCAGCATATTGTGTATCAATAATAATACTCACTGCGTTTAATTATTATTACCTGTTTTATTCTTAAGCTCATAGCGTTCGTATGCATTGAGTATCCTTGCAACCAGTGGATGCCTGACGACATCTATGGATTTGAAGAATGTAAAACTGATACCGGATTCATCGTTTAGAATATCGATGACGTGCCTTAAACCAGATTTCCTATCATTGGGTAAGTCAATCTGAGTTATATCGCCAGTAATCACCGCTGTTGAAGAAAATCCTATCCGGGTAAGGAACATTTTCATCTGTTCCACTGTTGTGTTCTGTGCTTCGTCAAGGATAACGAAGGATTCATTTAGGGTCCGACCGCGCATGAACGCAAGAGGGGCAACTTCAATTATATTTCTTTCTATATATTTATTAACCCGGTCATACCCCAGCATTTCAAATAGAGCATCGTAAAGAGGTCGTAGGTAGGGATCGACTTTTTGAAACATGTCTCCTGGTAGATATCCCAGTTTCTCACCTGCCTCTACAGCAGGTCTGACCAATACAATACGTCTGCAGCGATCTGATTCCAGCGCAGCAACTGCGCAGGCGACAGCAAGATAAGTCTTTCCAGTCCCGGCCGGTCCGACTCCGAAACTGATATCATGAGACTGCATATTCTTCAGATACAATTTTTGGTTTGCACTTCTACCCTTAACAAGACCCCGGCGTGTTTTAATTGAAACTTCTGTATCAAAGCTACTATCTATTCCATCATCAATACTGGCTTCTTGCAGAAACATATGTATCTGTTTTGTTGAAAGTAGTTCTTTAGAGCTAGTTTCGTAAAGCGAATTGAGGACTCGTGCAGTAACTTCTACCGATTTGGGCGTACCAATTATCCGGAAAGTATACCCGCGGTTGTTTATTTCAACACCAAGCTGCCTTTCCATCTGACGCAGGTGTTTGTCTAGCGGTCCGCACAAGTTTGCTAATCGTTCGTTGTCGGGAGGACAAAGGACGATTTCTGTTGCGAGCGGTTGAAGAATTTCAGGTGATGTATTCAAAAATTAAGCAACAGCAGATTTTGCCATATCAATTTGTTTGTCATTCTTCTGTAAAGCCTCTCCCCGTAGTGTGTTGGTTAATGCTTCCGTAATTTTGATCTTTTTGAATTTACCAATTTCTTTCTTATCGGATCTGAAGTTTACAACACGGTTGTTCTCCGTGCGACCAAAACATTCTAAATTGTGTTTTCTAGAAATACCTTCCACTAGCACATTTTCAACTTTGCCTACCATATCTAAACGATATTGCTCAGCGAACTCGTTAATCCGATTCTGTAGAATAGTTAGCCTGTTCTTTTTGACTTCATCAGTCGTATCATCTGCTAGGGTTGCTGCCGGCGTTCCGGGTCTTGGACTGTAAATAAAGCTGAAGGACTGATCGAATTTTATACTGTTGATTAATTGCATAGTTGCTACGAAATCTTCATCGGTTTCTCCGGGAAAGCCAACAATAAAGTCCGATGATATACTGATCCCGGGTCTTATTTTACGTAGCTTGCGGATCTTTGCCTTGTATTCGAGTGAAGTATGACCTCTTTTCATAAGGGATAGTATGCGGTCTGAGCCGCTTTGTACTGGCAAATGTAAATGATTGACAAGTTTTGGAATACGCGCGAAGGTTTCGATTAGTCGGTCAGAAAATTCTAATGGGTGCGAAGTTGTGAAACGGATTCGACCTATTTTATCAACTGTAGCAATATAATCGATCAATAACGCAAGGTCTGCAGTTTTATTTTCGTGCATTTTCCCACGATAGGCATTTACATTCTGTCCTAGTAATATAATCTCTCGTACGCCTTGCTGTGACAGATCGACAATTTCGGTTAATACATCATCAAGCGGCCGACTGATCTCCTCACCGCGGGTGTAAGGTACAACGCAGAAGGAACAGTACTTGCTGCACCCTTCCATGATAGACACGAATGCAGATGGTCCGTTAGCGCGTGGTTCAGGTAACCGATCAAATTTCTCAATTTCGGGGAACGAAATGTCCACGACAGGAATTTTCAGTGTACGAACTTGTTCGTACATTTCTGGCAAGCGGTGTAGGGTCTGTGGTCCGAATACCATATCAACATACGGTGCTCTGTCTCTAATAGCTTTTCCTTCCTGGCTGGCTACGCATCCACCAACTCCGATAACCACACGTGGATTGATGTCCTTATATTTCCTTGTCCTACCCAGGTCGGAAAATAGTTTTTCCTGGGCCTTTTCCCTGATGGAGCAAGTATTAAACAATATAACATCTGCGAGGGTGGGATCATCCGTCAGGGTCATACCGTGAGATGCAATCAACACGTCACGCATTTTGTCAGAATCGTATTCGTTCATCTGACAGCCAAATGTCTTGATATAGAGTTTTGTTGCCATAAAGTTCATTAATATCAGCGGGATGGCTAAATTACACTGTCTAAGACAGCTTTTCCAGTGACAATTGATTTAATATAAGACAGCAATAAACAGCCGAAATTAAGCGGAAGCCAGCATTTTCAGATTAAAAATCAGTATGTTGGATACAAAACTTGGACGTATAATGTCATTGAAGTGAAGACAATGCTGCATTATTTTGACGAATGCGGCAAATAGATACACTGAAAGATACTTATGAAAACTTTGCAGAATTTAATTTCGGACCAATTGGACACCAGCCAGGTTTGACTATGCCTGTCTATACCTATCATTGTGAAGCTAACGGTAAAAAAATCGAAGTTAATCACACCGTGAATGCCAAACTAAAAACTTGGGGAGAAGTCTGTTTTGTATCACAGACCCCCTTAGGCAACACAGATCCTATGGCCACTGTTAGTAGGATAATTTGTACAGCCTCTGGCATATCTGTACCAGTATCTAATAGCGAACTTAAGAATGTTGGTTTTACAAAACTTGTCAAACGCGATAGCGGAGTATATGAAAATGTTACTGCACTAGATGGAGAAAAGCGTTACATGAAACAAGGAGATAAGGATTCTATTCCTCACATAAATAAGAAAGTAGGTGATTAAGTTATATTACTAGAAAAGGTCAATGGATAAGGACCATGATAAGAAAATCTAATTAACGAATGCTTTTGGAAACAGTTTTAGTAGGGAGAGTTTAGTCAGTACTATTAGCAAGTAGATCAGCCAAACGGCCGGTTGTACGCCGCAGACGAAGGCTGATAATTACAGCAATTTTCCTTAACAGCTTTACGCCTAATTTTTCATCCTGGGCGATAAGTTTTTCAAAATCATCTCCTGTAATGGTAAGGACTATAGAATCGGATGCTGCAATAGCTGAGGCAGAGAACGGTTCGCCATCTATCACACCCATTTCGCCAATGGTTTCATTAGGCTTAACGACTGCAACTTTGAGATGCTTGTTTGGTTCAGTCTCCTTGTAAATATCGATCTCGCCTTCTATGATAATACATAGGCAGTTCTCCCCATTGCCCTCTTTTAATATAAATGTACCTGTAGTTAAAGAATAAGCTTTGAACCAGTTGGCGAGTTTCTTGATTTCAGATGACTCAAGTCCGCTAAAAAATGTAGATTTACTAATGAGTTCAGGGACACTACCCATTGAAGAATCATCTTCATCTATTAGTTTTAATGCATTCATGATTGATATGTATATCTTTAATATTACGAATTTATACTTGCCTGAAACACTAACATAAAACTATTCAGAGGCAATGTAAATATACATTAAGCCACCGGTCTACATTTGTCCTGTCCTGCTGTCTGAGGTCTTGGAATCTGGGATAACATGATCGATAGATATATGGGATACTTATCTAAAATAGTGGCAAATGCGCCTATTATTAATAAGGATTTATTAGAATTCGACTTTTGGGGAGTCAACGTGGTTGTACAGATCAGTATTCGTATAATGTGTTTATTGTTGTTAATACTGTTTGTGGGAGGTTCAGTTGTGCCCGAACATAAGAAAGGTATTAGCATTGATAATCCACAATCTACTATTGATTCGGCCGGGGAGTCGTTTTGGTGGTATGCCAGAATTTCAATCCCTTGGGAAGATGACTCTAACCCTGATTGGCCTATGGGCCTATTGCTTGCAGATCAGGTATTCAAGCCTGTTCTTGATATATATGGTAGTTCAATTCAATTATGGCGATTTCATAGACGTGCTGGTCACGATATGCCCGGCCATCAATTTAGGTTTATTTTTTATGCTAGCCAATCAACAGCGTCAGATATATTCATATTGTTACGAAAGAATGAAGTATTGATGCAATTGCATGAGCAGCAACTCGTACAGCTCCACGATGTAGACGTGGCAAATTACGAAGCGAAAAACCGGATAGAAGCAACCAGCGATCCAAACTGGTCTGAAAATCTGCAGCAAGCATGGCCACTTTACATCATGGGAGTTAGTGCAACTTGGTTAGAATTAATTAATAAGCAGATAGGGCAGGCTCAAACATCGACAATGAGTACTAATGAGTTACGAAAGTTGTACCAGAATGTCAACCAATCGATTACCGAGCTTTGGTCGAATGAAGGGCAACACGCTTTCCTACATCATCTCAGTGCAATTTTTGGTTATGAACCACTGCAAATAAGACATTAATGAATAGTATTAGTTAGCTATCTATAAATATGTTAGGAAATAAAAAAATTTCAGTCGTGATACCTTGTTATCAGGAAAGAAAAAAATAAGTCTAGTATTGCAGACCATTCCAGACTTGGTTGATCATATATATTGTATCGATGATGCTTGCCCTGACCATACTGGCGATTATATAGAACAAAATATTAAGGATGTCCGTTTAAAAATTATTGCTCACAAAGAAAATTTGGGTGTGGGCGGCGCAACAATCAGTGGATATAATGCCGCAATAATGGACGGTGCAGATATAGTTGCAAAGATTGACGGCGACGGTCAGATGGACCCTACGCTAATTCATAGGTTTATTCAGCCAATACTTGATGGAAAGGCTGATTACACTAAGGGGAATCGATTTTATCGGCTTGAAAATCTTTCAGGAATGCCCGTAATTCGTTTGTTTGGAAATGCATTACTTTCATTTATGAGTAAGTTCTCAACAGGCTATTGGCAAATTTTTGATCCGAATAATGGTTACACAGCTATCCATACGAGCATATTGAAATTAATGCCATTGAACAAAATTAATAATGGATACCTATTTGAATCAGACTTACTATTTCGCTTGAATATTGTTCGAGCAGTTGTACGAGATATTCCTATTCCATCTATATATGCTGATGAAACAAGCAGTTTATTAATTCGAAAAGAATTATTTTCATTCTTCAGGCTACATGTAATAAACTTTTCCAAAAGAATATTTTATAATTACTATTTAAGAGATTTTAGTATTGCTTCATTGGAGTGGGTTATTGGGCCTGCTTCACTAACATTTGGTATAGTATTTGGGATAGTAAGCTGGAATGAAAGTATCAATATTGGCATTGAAGCTACTGCGGGAACGGTTATGCTTGCAGCGCTCCCCACTATAATTGGGCTACAATTATCTTTATCAGCATTAAGTTTTGATATAAAAAACAATCCAACTATCCCAGTTCATGCCACTGTTGCTGACTGAGGCGATGTTTTCTAAAGATATTGTTTGGTGGAAGTCGGAAGTACTTTTTTTATATTTTTCCGTAATTGCTGTTTACAGTATACAGTTAGTTAAAGAAACACCGCCGCCAGAATCTGACTCATTACGATATATTGATTACAGCTTATCGCTGTATAAGCATAATATATTTGGCTTGGCAAAAGCTAATTTTTCACACTTACCAGAGCCAGGCGGTGCGAATGTCCCTTTATACCCACTATTCATAAATGGAATTATCACTCTAGATTCTGACTTATACGATGCGCTGAATTGCTTTCTAATAAATGATGCAGATAGCAATAATTGTCCAGTAGTACTACAAACCATAGTATTTTTTCAAAATATACTGATTTTCTTTACATTATTGATGCTTTGGTTTGCCTCGAGGATTTTGTTTCAAAATTCAATAGTCGCTTGGTTGTCAGTTTTTTTATGCTACTCTCAGGCCTGCCACATTATCACTCGAACAGGATACTTACTGAAATCCTCGTAATATTTTTCTATTCAGGATTATTTCTTAGTCTGGTTTTATCTTTAAAGAAAAGTAAACTTCGTTGGTGGATACTTATGTCTGTATTTATCGCTTTATTAACACTTACTAGACCAGAATATCTTTATTTATTTTATGTAACAATCCTATTTATTACGGGATACGCATTTTTATATAAGAGAAAAGAATGTGCAAAGACTATACTTTCAGTTGTAATCATTTATATTTTATGTATTTCTCTCTGGTTATCTCGTAACTACTTTCAATTTGATAAAGTATTTATTACTGAAGGATATTCTGCTGAGATACTTGTTCAACGAGTCGCCTATAATGAAATGTCTTTAAAAGAGGGGGCTATTTCATTTATCTACTGGTTCCCTGATTTTGGCGATAGCCTAGCAATTCGGCTATTCAATAAATCATCTTACGAAAGACTTGGTTTCGGTTCCGAATCATATTATGTGTATGGTAATACTGCTCTTCGTGACAGGATAATAAACGAAGTAAAAATGCATGAAATGACAGGGTATCTTCTAAAAAACGAAATCCTCGCGTAACCAGTTAAACATTTAATGGTTACAACAGCACTTTTATGGCGTGCAATGATTATCGGCAAATATTGGGGAATACTAGGGGCTTTCTGTTTTATTGTATGTTTGATTCAAACA
This sequence comes from Gammaproteobacteria bacterium, assembly GCA_965226155.1. Taxonomy (GTDB): domain Bacteria; phylum Pseudomonadota; class Gammaproteobacteria; order Eutrophobiales; family Eutrophobiaceae. The sequence continues at coordinate 596,610 of OZ245331.1, read as the reverse complement.
ATGTGCAGTCAAAAATATAACTTTTTATTAATATCATTGCCAGCTTGGTTTATGGCTATTTTATATGCGTCTATATCGGTTAGTATTACAAGATATAATCTTGGTTTGCTCTTCATTTACTCGATGTCCATAGCTTGGTGCACAGATCGTATTGTTCTTTGGTTTACTCATCTTCGCAGAATAATAAATGATTAATAGATCAAAGTTATTCTCGCCATCTCAACGATCAACCTGGGTAATTGCATTTTTAACAAGTATAGTCTTGTTGGGCATTGTGATTTTTCAGACAGACTGGAAAACAATAATAGATATCTGGGAAGGAATTACATGGATGTTGGTATTTGTTGGATTAATATTACTTTTAATGGAAGGGGTATGTACCAGTTACAGAATGTATTTATATATACCGGGAAAAACAAAATTGTCATCCTGTTTTCGAGTAACGGCCTGGCATGTATTAATGCTCGTTCTGTTACCAGCAAGGTTAGGTGAAGTTGCCGCTATTTTTTTATTAAAGGAAAATTTTAATCAAAAAACTTCTCCGGCAATAATGATTATCGTGATTCAAAGATTATTCGATATACTGGGGTTAACTGCTTTCGTGAATTCAATTTGTAAGTGCAACTCAATTAGGTGGCACGAACGGCAAGCTGCGGTAGCATCCTTACCTTTCGTTCCAGCAAGAAAGAGAGGCACAGATGAGACACTACACACAGCTTACCGAGCATCAACGTTACCAGATTTACGCCCTGATGAAAGCAGGACATACACAAACGGAGATAGCCGCCTTGATAGGGGTGCATAAATCTACTATTAGCCGTGAACTCAGACGCAACCGTGGCTTGAGAGGCTATCGACCCCGCCAAGCTCAGTTGCTCCGGCAAGCGCGTCGAGAAGCCAGCCAACAACAGCGACTCCCCACGACCTTGTGGGAGCGAGTAGAGGTCTGGCTGCGGGACGAATGAAGTCCTGAGCAAATCAGTGACTGGTTGCATAAACGAGAAGGTATCGCTCTGAGTCATGAATGGATATATCACTACATATACCAGGACAAGGCAGACGGCGGTGAGCTGTACCGGTACTTGCGTTGCCAGAAGAAACGAAAGAAGCGTTATGGTAGTTATCAACGTCGTGGGGTTCTGGTGAATCAGATCAGCATTGATAAGCGTCCCGCCATTGTGAACAGGAAGACACGCATCGGTGACTGGGAAGTGGACACCGTCATCGGCAAAGGCCATCGACAGGCGCTGGTCACCTTGAGCGAGCGCAAGTCGATGTACACCTTGATTGCACAGGTGAAACGACGAACTGCCTCTGCCGTCAGGCAAGCTATCGTGCGATTGTTGTCTAATATGAAGGCGTCGGTTCACACGATCACCTCGGATAATGGAAAAGAATTTGCTGAGCATGAGGTTATTGCTCAACAATTGAACGCGGGGTTCTATTTTGCACATCCTTATGCCTCCTGGGAACGGGATTTAAATGAAAATATCAATGGTCTCATTCGACAGTACTTCCCAAAGAAAATGGACTCCAGCACGATTACACAAAAGCAGTTAAACTTGGTCATGAAAAAACTCAATCACCGTCCCAGAAAAACACTTAATTCAAAAACACTACATGAAGTCTTTTTTAACATCAACGTTGCACTTCAAAGTTGAATCCGCGTGTTTAATTAAATACACTTAATAAATCTATTCATCTATTAAGTGTAATGTAAGCGCAACAAACTTTCTAGCAGATATTCACTATTAGGTGATCCTACTATAGTCAATGTCTGCTTTGTGCCAAAAGCGGACATTATACTTTGATTATTTTTAAAAATTAGTCGGGTCTGTTATACCATGGTGTGCATAATGATTTGATGCGTACAATGAAGGGAAAAATAGCGAGCATCAATGTATAAGAATAAATATATAACGGTGAATACCATTCCATCTTACGCATTGAAGTAATGACTGGCGGTTCTTTGATTATGCAGAAGGCTTGCCCTTTTTTCTGACCAATTTTTTTATTTTTCTGGATAACCAAATTTCTTCACTGGCGTAGACGTCTTCGTTGAAGCCATCAATTGATTCAAAGGCGTCACGCCGACAATAAATAAAACTGCCTGAAGCGGTGCAGGTATGGATAGAGATAAAATCCCAGAACGATAATAACAGTCGCATTGAGAAATGCAGCGGTTTGTCGCCTATCACTCGTGCACCACCACCAATTATTTGTCGACTTTCCAGATTGGCAAGGGCTTGTTGCAATAATGCATGTGATACCAGTGTGTCAGCATCGACAAAGATGAGGTAACGTCCTTCTGCCCTACGTGCACCCGCGTTTCGGGCGCGTGATATGTGGTTAATTTTTTCAAAAATAACTTGTGCTCCCCGGGCGGTAGCGATCTTTGCGGTTTTATCACTGGAGTTATTATCGACAACAATAATCTCCCCGTTGAGATTTAGCGGCGACATTGCATCATTCAGCGCAGTTAATGTTGCCGGCAAATAGTCTTCTTCATCATAGGCGGGGATAATGATGGGATAATCGATAGACATCATTACATTGTAAATGAATTAGTATCAAAAAAATTAACATTCTCTCTGAATTACCCAAAACCGTAGTGATGTCCGCTTTGAGTCGAAAGTTGGAATTAAATTTTTATATAATGTAATTCCAAAATTATAAGGAGTTATTATGAGTAATTCTCGATGAAGTATTGGAAGCCAATGCTGAGTATGTTGCAAATTTCGGTGATAAAACAAATTTTACAGTGCCTCCCACAAGGTATTTTTTCATCTTGACTTGTATGGATGCCCGATTAGATCCTGCAAAATTTGTTGGATTGGCAGTGAGTAATTCTCGATGAAGTATTGGAAGCCAATGCTGAGTATGTTGCAAATTTCGGTGATAAAACAAATCTTACAGTGCCTCCCACAAGGTATTTTTTCATCTTGACTTGTATGGATGCCCGATTAGATCCTGCAAAATTTGTTGGATTGGCAGAAGGTGATGCCCACGTAATAAGAAATGCTGGCGGCCGTGCTAGTGATGATGCTATACGATCACTTGTAATATCATACAAGCTACTAGGGACACGAGAATGGTTCGTCATCCACCATACAGAATATGGAATGGAAACATTTACTGATGATATTATGAGAAGCTTGCTTGCTAGTAGCTTAAAAGCATCAACTGTTACTGAAAACGGCTGGCAGGATTCTGGAGAAGGGCCTGGCTCGACAGAAGGAAACTATATTGATTGGCTAACCATTTCGGATAATGTAAAAAGTGTTATAGAGGATGTCCGTAGGATTAAAGAACATCCATTAGTTCCGGATGAAATTATTATATACGGCTTAATTTATGACTGTAAGACAGGTAGACTCAATAAAGTTGAGAAAGCATCATAATGTAGATTTGTCTGGCAGGAATATTTTATGCCTCCGCCACGCACTCGATCTCAATTAGAAAGTCTTTGCCGTTAAGTTTTGCTTCCGTTGTGGTCCGGGCTGGATAACTTCCTTCTTTGAAATAAGTTCGGTAGATCTCGTTCATGGTGTCAAAATCTGTGATCTGTGTCAGGATCACATTGACCTTTGCCACCTTCTCCAACGACGATCCTGTAGCTTCCAGGACTGCTTCCATATTTTCCATGCATTGTCGCATTTGGGTTCTGAAATCATCCTTGGCAACCTTATAATTAGCGTCAAAGGGCGTCATACCCGATACGAAGATTAGGTTTCCGACCTTAACGGCACTGGAAAGCGGAACGAGAGGTTTGGCAACCTTGTCGGATGTGATGATCTCTTTCGTCATTATGCCTCCTTTTTGTAACTCAATTTATAATATCGGTTTTGATGGATCCAATCTACATCTCAGAAATTTTTAACTCTGATTTCTATTGATATCACAATAAAGCAAAAAGTTTATATTTATAGGAGGAATTGGGTTTAATGGGAGGATTTACTAGGCACCTCTCTGTGAACCTTCAATAAGAATAGCAATTACTAAACTTGGCTTTGCGCGCTTGAGCTACTATTTCTTCCGCGGGCGTGTTTTCTTTTATAACCATTGCGCGTCTTGTTTCTAGTATTAAATTTATTTTCTCCTGGCTTTGACCGTAGTCTGTTGTTGCCAGGTTTTGCCGAGGTGGTTTCTAGAAGAATGTGTCCTGGAGAAAATCCTTCAATTTCTTCACGATCAATCTTGTGTTTGATTAGCCGCTCGATGCCTTTCAGTTGTTTGAATTCATCAGCGCTTACCAGAGAGATTGCATTACCACTTGCACCTGCGCGACCGGTACGGCCTATACGATGTATATAATCTTCAGGGGTATGTGGTAAGTCAAAATTGACCACGTGGGAGAGTTGGTCAATGTCAATTCCTCTAGAGGCGATATCGGTCGCCACCAGAACTTGAATTTTGTCCTTTTTAAAATCGGCCAGTGCTTTTGTACGTTGAAGTTGGCTTTTATTGCTGTGTATAGCCGCTGCGTGGATTTTATCTCGGGCCAGCTGTTTTACTAGTTTGTCTGCGCCGTGTTTCGTTCGATTAAACACCAGAACTTGGTACCAGTTTTCCGTACGGATCAAGTGGCTAAGTAGTTTTGCTTTGCGTGCTTTATCCACAGTATGAATTTTTTGGGCAATCTTACTAACGGTTGAGTTTCGCGGAGAAATATCGATTTCGACCGGATTGTTAGTAATGCTTTTGACGAGTTGGCGAATTTCACTGGAAATCGTTGCGGAGAACAACAGGTTTTGTCGCTGTTTCGGCAGTAAGGCCATGATCCTTTTTATATCAGGGATGAAACCCATATCGAGCATCCGATCTGCTTCATCTAGGACCAGGATCTCAATGTCATTAAAATTAACTGAATTCTGTTGATGCAGATCAAGGAGACGGCCAGGGGTTGCTACTAGCACATCAACACCACGGCGTAATTTCATCATTTGAGGATTAATGTTGACCCCACCGAAAACAACGGCGGATCTAAGGTTTAGATATTTACCATAAGTTTTAACGCTGTCCTGAACTTGAGCTGCAAGCTCACGTGTAGGTGTCAGTACCAGTGCCCTAGCACGGTTACTCTTTACAGGGGGTTTGTTGTTGAGTCGTTGCAACAAAGGCAGAGTAAAACCAGCAGTTTTCCCGGTACCGGTTTGTGCAGTCGCCATGATGTCCCTACCATCTAAAATTGCAGGGATGGTCTGTATCTGTATCGGTGTTGGCTTGATATAGCCTGTGGCTTTCACCGCGCGCAGCAATGGTTCGGAGAGTCCAAGTTTGTCAAAAGTCATTCTATTATCCTAAATTATTCGTTGTCAGTCTTCGGTTTGCTTTAATGAGAAAAAGACCCGAGCAGGTCGTACTCATAGCTTCGCCGATATGTGGGGCAGGCAGTAATTGGCTCTCAACAAGGAGGGGGCAGTAGGACTCGGCGTATGCAATGCCTTGAAAACGGGCAACGATAATGAGGCAAACTAACAATTAAAGAGACGCACTGATAACCTTTTGGGGTTAGCAGATGCGCGCACAGTAACACATAGTTGAAATAAAATGAAATAATCAGCGTTATATCTTGATTCTAGTGCTTATCTGGTCAAGATCGAATAGCTCCTTTCTACCAAAAGCGGACACTAGTTTCATTATTTGGGCGTATTCTGTGGTGGAGATAACGCTCTTCTGGCATTCTCCAGATCGCATGCGTAAGGTTCAAATGATATATCAGCAACTTTGATGTAACTGCCGTTAATCGTCACTGGTTCTGTTAGATAAACCGGGTCATCAAGTATTATTGAAATATCCATTCCAAAGCCGTTATTGGTAAGAGTGTAACGTGCTCTAATATGTTTTTGCTCGCTTGAATCTATTCCGGGGGTAAGACCCCACTTCAGATCAGCAGGAAATCCGAAGGTTTCCACCAGTAAGCTACCATCCTCATTAATCTGAGCAATGGAATGTCCCATTAGACTAGGCTCGATATCGTCGGGATGGGTAGTCTGAGTTAAATAAAGTTTCCGAGTTAAGTTTGAGTTTTGTGGAATTATTTCAATCCGGTCTTCATAGCGCATCCACAATAGATAATATGGATGGAAATCATAAAGTGGCAACCCTCTTTCTTTACAATCATATGATGGATTATCGCGTTCATGAAAGCGGGCAACTTGCTCATTTCCACGCATGGTTAATGGCCAGTTACTAGGTGGTAAATTATATTGGCCAGTCACAGAGTTATTTGGGCCACGCGCCCAAGTTCCAGAAAAATCCTGCGAAGGCAAATTATTTTCATTCCCAGATGAAACACTAATGGGCTTTTGGACACTACCATCAGTTCTTCTGAGGCTTTTTAAGTAAAACGTTTCTCCATTCTCACGAACAATGTGATCAAGAAAAATGAAGTTCTTTTTAGGATTCCGATCAGGGTTGCCAACAGCTGTGACGTTATCTCCTATTTTAATTGAATCTTTCTTCCAGCCCAATCTTGTTAATGTTGAAGGTGTTCCTCCTTCAATTAACCAAGTTTCAGTCTCATCACTTTCGTTCGTTGTCTGTAATTCAATATAGACATGTGGATTCCGCCACTTGTAATCTGTCACCCTCCCTTCCAGAGTAGTGAAGGCATCAAAAAGAAAATTAGAGCGGCCATGGTGTGCCATCACTCTGGTTGTATTGAGAGAGATTACACATACTACGAGAATAAAAATTGTGGATTTCATGGTGTAAGTTTAATGATTTTATCCCGTTATTATAGACACCTAGTGTTAACGTATATAAATACTTTTCTTATTGTACTATACTGATGGTCAATAATAAGGAAGACTAAGATGCCATATTTAGCCCCCAAAAAATAAATTCAGCCCTACCCTGTTTTCACTCGTCATAGCTACAACTCTTGGCCTGATGGTTTTTTGGCACAACTCAGCAGCTGATACCAAACGACGTGACTTTTACTTCCCTAATACTGAAGAATTAGCCGAAGATGAAATGCGGGTGATTGCGCTAGGAACAGGTACCCCTCATGCCCGCCCAGCACAGGCATCAGCCGCCTGGTTGGTTGAGTTAGGCAATGGTGAGAAATTTATTTTTGATATCGGTAAAGGGGCAGTCGACAATTTAGGCGCATTAGAAACCTCGTTTAATAAACTCAATAAAGTCTTTATATCGCATCTTCATATGGATCATATGGGTGATCTCGACGCCCTGTACATCGGTGGATGGGTTTCCTACCGAGTTGTGCCACTTGAGGTGTATGGCCCCAGTGGCAAGAAAAAGAAATACGGCACGGCCTATGCCATGGATCGCATGAAAGAGATGTATAGCTGGGATATCGATGGACGTCGGGGTGCAATCGCGAAAGAAGGCTCGATTATTAATGCTCACGAATTTGATTACTCTAAAACTCAAGTTATATATGACAAAGACGGCGTGGTCATTAAGTCCTTTCCGGCTATCCATGTTATGGACGGTGCTGTTAGCTATAGTTTGGAATGGAAGGGCTTGAAGTTTGTGTATTCGGGCGACACGGTTCCTAATCGTTGGTTTATGGAGGAAGGCAAAGATGCAGACATTCTTGTTCACGAGTGCTACTTCACTGTAAATCAGCTTATAAATAAAAAAGGTGATAGTCCGGAACGCGCTCATAGAGTGGGTACGGTTTTCCATACGCCGCCGATTTCATGTGGAAAAATATTTGCCGCATTAAAACCCAGGATGGCTGTGCCTTATCACATCTTCACTGATTTCGATATTGCACCAGAAGCTATCGCTGATATTAGGAAAAGCTACAGTGGGAAAATGGCATTAGCTGACGACATGATGGTGTGGAATATTACACAGGATGAAATTATTGTCCGTATGACAGTTGCGCCAGATGAAGTATGGCCCCCTGATCCGGATTCTGAAGAAGTTCGTAGCGCAGACGCTAAGGTAAGCGGACCTCGAAACGCAACTAATAAAAGCAAAAACTCGGATTGGTTGGAAGCGGGCAGATTAAACTTTGATGGGAAATGATTGGTGGCTATGGGTGGACTTGAACCACCGACCCCGGCGTTATGAGTGTGGGTCCCTTATGCCTAATTTCAATTGTATCTCAACTATTTACTATTTTTAATCCTCCCATAAATATTAATTAACAGAGGTTATAAGTATTCGCGGATTCAACTTTGAAGTGCAACGTTGATGTTAAAAAAGACTTCATGTAGTGTTTTTGAATTAAGTGTTTTTCTGGGACGGTGATTGAGTTTTTTCATGACCAAGTTTAACTGCTTTTGTGTAATCGTGCTGGAGTCCATTTTCTTTGGGAAGTACTGTCGAATGAGACCATTGATATTTTCATTTAAATCCCGTTCCCAGGAGGAATAAGGATGTGCAAAATAGAAACCCGCGTTCAATTGTTGAGCAATAACCTCATGCTCAGCAAATTCTTTTCCATTATCCGAGGTGATCGTGTGAACCGACGCCTTCATATTAGACAACAATCGCACGATAGCTTGCCTGACGGCAGAGGCAGTTCGTCGTTTCACCTGTGCAATCAAGGTGTACATCGACTTGCGCTCGCTCAAGGTGACCAGCGCCTGTCGATGGCCTTTGCCGATGACGGTGTCCACTTCCCAGTCACCGATGCGTGTCTTCCTGTTCACAATGGCTGGACGCTTATCAATGCTGATCTGATTCACCAGAACCCCACGACGTTGATAACTACCATAACGCTTCTTTCGTTTCTTCTGGCAACGCAAGTACCGGTACAGCTCACCGCCGTCTGCCTTGTCCTGGTATATGTAGTGATATGTCCATTCATGACTCAGAGCGATACCTTCTCGTTTAAGCAACCAGTCACTGATTTGCTCAGGACTCCATTCGTCCCGCAGCCAGACCTCTACTCGCTCCCACAAGGTCGTGGGGAGTCGCTGTTGTTGGCTGGCTTCTCGACGCGCTTGCCGGAGCAACTGAGCTTGGCGGGGTCGATAGCCTCTCAAGCCACGGTTGCGTCTGAGTTCACGGCTAATAGTAGATTTATGCACGCCTATCAAGGCGGCTATCTCCGTTTGTGTATGTCCTGCTTTCATCAGGGCGCAAATCTGGTAACGTTGATGCTCGGTAAGCTGTGTGTAGTGTCTCATCTGTGCCTCTCTTTCTTGCTGGAACGAAAGGTAAGGATGCTACCGCAGCTTGCCGTTCGTGCCACCTAATTGAGTTGCACTTACAAATTGAATTCACGATTATTAAAGAATCAAATCTAACTGATGTTTCTAAAGGAATAATCGTTAAAAACCTTTGCATTTCAATGAAAGCTAGATTAGAAAACATTGATAGATGTGCATCTGATGCACTCTGGAGGAAACACTTTCGTTCAGCGATGTCAATGAGTATTGCGTAGGAAATTCTTTAACATTTAATACAGTACAATGATGGGCGGCAGATGCCGCCCATTTTGTTTTGATGAAAATTAAGTTCACATTTGTCGATTGGATCCACCCCGTCCCCCAGTAATGAATAATTTTGAAATCAAAGATTATGTATGGAAACGTACTGACTTCTTTGAGGATCGTTATCGGAAAGGTATTGCTGCGGTAGTTGCAACTAAAGAATTTTTTACAGAAAACCATCCACTTAATCATTCTCCTGAAGAAATAGAATTTTTGTCAATTTATGAAGGAATTGAAAATTTATCCGGAGAAATATTTTCCCGTGTATGGCAGGACCCCCTAGCATATGCGTGGTCAGTGACGATATACAATCGTCTTTCTGTTCTTGATATGGTAATGCTTAGAGCGAAGACCTGGAATGGTCAAGAACAAACTAAAATAGCAAACATGGTTGAATCACAACTTCATGAGCAATTAGATTTTTTCAAATTGTTTGTTATAGCAGTACTGTATCTTAATAAAGAAACCATTACGTTCGATAGGCCGTTTAAAATTAAATTGCCATTTTCCATTCCGGGCACTGATCTTGTATTAATTGGTAACCATCATGCTGAAATTATTTCTCTCACTAATTCGATCCTTAAACTGAAAAAAGACAGTGATATGTATGATATCGATCTTGATAAAGAGCCGATAAAACTATTGCAATCTGTCCGGCTGGAAAGACTTCCATTAATCACTAAACTTAATACTCATTTTTACCTTAACCCTTTTGGTTCCAGATTTCCTTACTTTGAGACACCAGATGGTGAATATGCTGCAGCTGCGCCTCAGGTCATAGGTAAAGAAGAAATGGAGGCCATTGAATCTGCAATGGATCTTTATGAAAGATTTTATCCTGAAGGGTTTAATCAATTCTGTAAATGGACAAGGGTGCTTGCAACAAAATCACCTTATGAAAGAGGTGTTGGAAGTACTACAAATACAGAATTACCAGGTCTAATAACGTTAATGTTACCCTGCGCGCGCGTTTGGTTAGCAGAAACCTTTGTCCATGAATATTTTCATCTTAGATTATTTTTTCTGGATGAGGAAACTCCTATCATGGAAGAGATCCCAGGTTCTTTTATTTATTATCAGCCATGGCGTTGGGATGCCAGGCCACCACATGGATTGATGCACGCAACTTATGTGTTTACACTTGTAGCTAAATTTTTTCATAGAATGTATAAAAGTAAAGAGTTCAGTGGTCCAGAAGGAGACTATATCGCTGATTTCGCATTAAGATCTGTAATACAATTGCAAATTGGTATTGATAATCTCAGCGAAATTGGTGGATTTACCGAAAAAGGAATGAAAATTTTTAATGTACTGCATGAGGAGATTTTAGGCTTTGTAGAAGAAGTTAAAGGGACTGATCTGAATCTTGATATGCCGGCAATGGAATTTAGTAAACAATTGAATAACTATTTACCTCAACTAAGTAAGAAGGAAAACAAGCCGTTAACTATACGGGAAGCACTAATAGAACACATTGAATTTGCCGAGGCAGGTGAAATGTCAAAACACTGGATTGAAAAAATACAGCAATATTGAAACGTGAATTCAATTTGTAAGTGCAACTCAATTAGGTGGCACGAACGGCAAGCTACGGTAGCATCCTTACCTTTCGTTCTAGCAAGAAAGAGAGGCACAGATGAGACACTACACACAGCTTACCGAGCATCAACGTTACCAGATTTACGCCCTGATGAAAGCAGGACACACACAAACGGAGATAGCCGCCTTGATAGGCGTGCATAAATCTACTATTAGCCGTGAACTCAGACGCAACCGTGGCTTGAGAGGCTATCGACCCCGCCAAGCTCAGTTGCTCCGGCAAGCGCGTCGAGAAGCCAGCCAACAACAGCGACTCCCCACGACCTTGTGGGAGCGAGTAGAGGTCTGGCTGCGGGACGAATGGAGTCCTGAGCAAATCAGTGACTGGTTGCATAAACGAGAAGGTATCGCTCTGAGTCATGAATGGATATATCACTACATATACCAGGACAAGGCAGACGGCGGTGAGCTGTACCGGTACTTGCGTTGCCAGAAGAAACGAAAGAAGCGTTATGGTAGTTATCAACGTCGTGTGGTTCTGGTGAATCAGGGCAGCATTGATAAGCGTCCCGCCATTGTGAACAGGAAGACACGCATCGGTGACTGGGAAGTGGACACCGTCACCGGCAAAGGCCATCGACAGGCGCTGGTCACCTTGAGCGAGCGCAAGTCGATGTACACCTTGATTGCACAGGTGAAACGACGAACTGCCTCTGCCGTCAGGCAAGCTATCGTGCGATTGTTGTCTAATATGAAGGCGTCGGTTCACACGATCACCTCGGATAATGGAAAAGAATTTGCTGAGCATGAGGTTATTGCTCAACAATTGAACGCGGGGTTCTATTTTGCACATCCTTATTCCTCCTGGGAACGGGGTTTAAATGAAAATATCAATGGTCTCATTCGACAGTACTTCCCAAAGAAAATGGACTTCAGCACGATTACACAAAAGCAGTTAAACTTGGTCATGAAAAAACTCAATCACCGTCCCAGAAAAACACTTAATTCAAAAACACCACAGGAAGTCTTTTTTAACATCAACGTTGCACTTCAAAGTTGAATCCGCGAATGAAGATAACAGGAAAAATCACTCATTTTCGTTTTCTTCTTGATGGCCACGGCAGTTGACCATAGAGTTCCGGTAACAATTCATCATCTTCGTCATACTGACGACGCTGTGTTTGGTGTACCGGTATATCATATTCAAACCAGAGTAAAGATAATGCCTGGTTCCACATGTCCAATACTATGGACTCTTCGCATAGCATACGGCCGGCGAAGGTGTCGCTGTTGGTCCAATAGTGTGCCTGTACTTCAGCGAACATATCATTACTCAGGCCTGATAGGCGTTTCTCTAATTGAGTGTTTGCGGGCGCAGGAGTCCCGACAGGCACCCAAAATCCTTTTTCGCGCCACACAGTGGACATAGACACATAACGGATAACACCCTTTTCAGATAACACGGAGGCACAGAGTTCGTCAGTATTTGCTGCATAGCGTGACGCTGTTGCGGTTAACGATGCTTGATATTGCTTTGCTAAATCATCAACAGCACCCATACAGGGATCAGTATTATTTACAGCTGGCTTGAAGTATTCACGCGGAAACAAACATTCCGCGGCAAATATATCGCAAAGGATCTCTTCTTCCGGTCTCCTGGTATAAGTATATAATCCTACGGTTGTTGTGATGGCCGCGTGGTTTGATGGTAATTCCAATACGATGTGGGCGATTTCATGAAGGACGGTAAATCGCTGCCGCTCAGTGGAATCGTTACCATTGACTTCAATGATAATTCTCTGATCAGGAAGGGTAATGACACGGCCGGCTTGCGTGTTACTCAGCTCCTTATTGACGATAAGTCGGATGCCGAGTTTTTCTAAATACTGTTCCATGTCTCGCGTCAATTACTTTGTCCGGCACGCATTGACTCACTAAAAATCACACTACTTCGGGGTCGTTGACTCATCTAAAATCACACCACTTTTGGTAATAAGAAAGGGGATTTGGATGATGAAATTGATGAGCCTGACTGCCCGCAGGGAGTTACTGGCAGGTGTCAGAAAGAAATATCGAGGAGCATGCTGGGCAGATAAGGTAAAGATACTGGATGGGTTTGTTGCTGCTACGGATTATGAGCGAAAATATGCCACCCGGTTATTGAATAGCACCGAAACACCTGTTTTACCCGAGAAACATCCAACAGCTCAGAAGTACGATGAACAAGTAAGACAAGCGTTACTTTCTGTTTGGCATGCCGCTAATCAAATCTGCTCGAAGCGCCTTGTACCGTTTCTGCCTCAGTTGGTCACAGCCATGGAGCATCACGGTCATCTGCGTTTACCAGACGGTGTGCGAGCACGCTTACTCAGGATAAGCTGGGCAACGGTAGATCGTATACTGAGACCGGAACGAGAGAAAATCAGGCAAGGTGTTGCTACCACACACCCCGGCAATTTGTTAAAGCATCAAATCCAGGTGAGGACCTTTGCCGATTGGGACGACGTTACCCCAGGCTTTGTGGAAGCTGATCTGGTGGCTCACTGTGGCGGAAATACGAACGGTGCCTTCCTGAACACGCTGGTTCTCGTTGATATCTGCACCGGCTGGTTGGAATGTATGCCCTTGCTGCGAAAGAGCGCTCAGGATGTTATCGACGGCTTGCGGGTGGCCGCCGAACTTTTGCCGTTTATCTTACAAGGGTTGGATACTGACTGTGGTAGTGAGTTTATCAATTATGATGTGCTGGACTACTGTGAAGATAAACACATCACTTTTACTCGAGCGCGAACTCATCGCAAAAATGATCAAGCCCATGTGGAAGAAAAGAACGGTTCCGTAGTACGTAGACTGGTGGGTTATGATCGGTTCGAAGGTCGGGAAGCTTGGGAAGCGCTGGCGCAGCTATACAGTGTGCTGAGGATGTATGTGAATTATTTCCAACCATCACTGAAGTTGATAGCGAAAGAGCGACAGGGAGCAAAAGTCTCAAAGAAGTACGACAGTGCAAAGACACCGTTTCAACGTATTCTGCTTTCTGAGCATATCAGTCAGGAGAAAAAAGATCGGCTAACGAAGGAATATAACGCGCTTGATCCTGTCAAGCTGCTGGCTCAACTGGAAACATTATAGGATGGACTATGGAAATATTCCTAGCATAAAACCGGTCGCGTTGATGCCAACAATGTCATCACCAAAGAAGAGCTTATTGATCAAGGTATCGCACAACCTGGGGTGCCCGCTAACCCAAATCGTTTTTACCGCGCAAGCAAAAAAGTTGACTTAAGAAGTGCTCCGCGTACGTGGCGAACAAGGGTAGATCCCTTTGCAAATAGCTGGGATGAAATACGATTGCGGCTGGAGCTGACACCTGAGATTGTCGCCAGAGAGATCATTCAATGGCTCATAGAAAAATATCCAGGTGAATACTCAATGGGTCAAACCCGGACCCTGCAAAGAAGGATTGCGGAGTGGCGCGAAGAACAGATAAGCCACGTAAAGAAATTACGAGCACTCATGGTCAACAAGACGCCAGTTACACCAAATCACACCATAACGACTGCAGGCATTCACACTGTCCTGGATTCAGATAATGATTGTAGTGAATTCATCCTATCTCAGGCATGATCGAACTACGGGATCCTCGAGTAAGGACTATCCCGAATGATTAGAAATGGAATTTACTGTGATGAGGCGTGACGACTCCAGGTAGTGTGATTTCTATTTGAGGCAATACGGACCGGACAGGATAATTGTCGCCTAATAGCTCATGATCTACGGAAAAACTGACAAGGTGTCTTTCCGTTATGACATCGTGCGGAGATTCCTGGAAACAATCCCGCTCACAGTCAAAGAGACGGAAATACCAGTACAAAGGACGCTGTTGTTTCATTTGCTCTTGGGTCGCTCAAAAGCGACGATGGGTTTTCCGAGAGAACGGTTTTATCTGGAGTTCAGCAGGGTGTTTTTCGTCTGCGCTGTCTTGGAAGCGAAGGGGATGGATTTGTCCAGAAATCAGAATTTCTTCGAATACGGAACCAGCAAAGATATCAGTGCGCTGACCTGGAACGTTCTTCTAGACATTCTTGAAGAGAACCCGCTTTGACATCAAAACGAGAGCAGTTTTAAGAGGCCGGATTACAGCTTCTTTTTTTCTACCAGTTTCAATTCCGGGTTCGGTTTTTTCGCGCCCTCGCTTATGGCGTATGGCTTTAGCGGTTCGAGAATATCCAGCAACACGCTCTCGTGAATGCGGACTTTTGGCGTCTTACGCATGGTCCAACCACCAGGGATGCCCCTAAATACATTCTTATTTTTTTCTGTGTCTACCCGTCTGCCCATGACCTATTCGTTTTGATCAGAAGATCGCCAAACCTTCAAGTAAGTGAACTATACCCGAGCTTGGATATCCCATGCTGTGGAAAGCGCATTTGTGCTGAGCGAATCTGTGGTATTGTCTTGTGTAGGAGCTGTTCGCCTTGGACAAGAGTGACCAAAAAGACGGCATTTACTTGATACGATCTGCCCTTTCGCAGTCTCTTTAATCGAGCTGGCAAAGGTAGTGGTTAAACACTCTTAACTACCGATTTCGTCCAGCGAAAGTTATGGAGGTTGCTCTCATGAGAACCAATCTATCTAAACTCTGCGCGGATTTCCTGCGCACAACATATGCGTCCAACAACGCAAAAATCAAAGCTTCCCACGCCCGGGAACTTGTAGCGGCCTTTTTTGGATACAAGAGTCACGCGGCCCTGATTGCCGATCAGCAATATCCTGTCGATGATCTGGAAGATGCTAAGTATCTCGTACCGGATATCCCTCTACTTGATCAAAGACGGGCTCGATTAACTGATTTACCTAACAGTTTGAAACCGACCAGGGACTTGGCAAAGGGCATCTGTTCGTTTCTTCAGAGTGAACAGTATTTCGTTGGTGATGTGTGGCTTTATGAGTCTCTGGAAAACTACGTGATCGAAGAGCTTTTGGTAAAACACGACGCGCTTCTTCTGGATGAATTATACGGGATCATGGCGGAAACAAATGCTTACTTTGATGAAGCCTATTTTGAAACCGCAACCATACAGGAGGATGAACACGGCAATCTAGTGGTGATCGTGGACGGAACATATTCGGGCACAAATCACGAGGATAAACCGTTCTGCGGCGATCAAATCGACATGAAGGTTTCAGTAACTTTCTATCGGATCGCCGGGCAACGCGGGTTTCTGGATTACGATATTTCTGCGGGTGGTGAGATCAATGATGATTGGGTTGATCCCGAACTGAAATATGGGCCAATCCCCTCAAAGAGACCCCAAGAGCAGTTTATTGAGATGACCCGGTGGTTTCCGGCGGGGTGAGTCATCAGCGCAATTTCAGGAACGACAGAAAGGTATTTTAGATATCCGGGAAAAGATCTCGTCGGGGCAGGCGACGGTACAAGATGTGGACGTGCTTTCGAAGCTTCTTGGCACGGATGAAGAAGACGAATTCTTCTAGAAAATCTGGGTGAGTATTCGAGATCGGGACTCATAGACCGGATGCCCCGATAGTATTGACCGTAATCTGATATTACGGTCAATACTTCACGTTGGTTGTCGTGTTTAGGCTTTGTTTTTTTCTCGCCCTTCGTCAGCGAGAGATTTGATCGATGTCGCGTCTCCTTCCAGATTCTCGAAGGCAAACGGATTCAAGAACTGGCGCCCCCAGAACAGGCTTCTATCGGTCTCGTTCAATTCCGCAAGGATACAGACCTCGCCCCAGTATTCGATGATAACTGAAACTTGCTGGGCGATGATTTCCAACGCTTCTTTTTCGGAGAGTAAGAACTGATGTGCGGCATCAAGACAGGATAAGATGCGGCTCTGTTTGTTCTCCCCTGAAATCAACATCGACTGACCGGCTTCGTTCCCTGTGCGTGCTTGCGGACATATGTCATAAGCTGGGGTGAGCGAAAGCGTGGAACCATCCCAGAACGCTGCATGGTTTCGCGCATGATCATCGGTATTGCTGCACAGGATGTTGAATACCAGACGCCCGAAGAGTTCTTTTAGTGTCTCAGCCGCGTTGGTGAAGTTGTGACGAATGATCTCCGCAAAATCTCCATAGCTTGCATAGCGCGCCATCATCTCATCTAGACCCAAAAGCGTTAGAGCAGAGAGCACTGATCGCCGCTGCCAGCCTTGATCCGTTTTGATCCGGTCGAAACGCTCGATCAAAAGGACATCCTTGTTTGATGATTTCGTGAGTTCCACGGATGCAACGCATAATCCGCAGAGTTCAGCCAGCCACATGGCGATGAATTCCACCTTAACGACGCTATAGATGTCACTGGTCGAAGAGAATTTCGCAACGTGTTTTTTCTTGTCATCCTCGATCAGTGCTTTGGGTCGAGCGCCGCCAATTGAACTTCCATAATGCAGTGCTGTGTCGAGTTCGGGGGTGAGAGGAATACCTTGTTCGACTTTTCCCGCTGATTGCAGCAATTCATCTAGGGTTGCGCCTTTTGGTGAACGAGGGACGTATTCGGTCGCTGATTGCTGAAAATCCAAAGCGCCGATCCGATCAGATCCGGACTCCAGCAAGTAGGTCAATTCACCCAAATCAGCGACGTCGGCATCCTTGCCTTTTGCTCCGAGAATTTTGTTCAGTAGCACGCGACGGCCCCAGGCGTCTGGTGCACCATCTCGAATACACCCTGGCATAGAAAGTCCCGTCAGTAATGGGAGATCGCCAGCCTGTAGCGGTAGTTCTGGTGTGTAGAGCGAAATCGCATCGTCCAGTTCCAGATAGCTCTGCCCGTAGTTGAAGAGTAGGGTGTTTCCTTCAGGCACGATCTGTCCTGCGACGACCGGCTCGGTCGCACCCGGTAGCCACATCCACACGTAGGCGCCCTGACTTTTATTTGGTTTATTAGAAGGCATCGTTCACCACTCTCTTTGAGGCGTGTGTGTGTTTGGGGAGTAGAGCCAGGATCTCGTCGGCATGTTTTGTGTGGGTCTTTAGTGATTTCAACTCAGTATCGAAGAGCTTTACGCCAACCAAAACGGCAACTTCGAAGACCAAACCCATCACGCAACCGAGATCTCCGCGCTCGATTTTCTGGACCGTCGCTCTCGCAACACCAGCTCGCTCCGCCAGTTCATTTTCGGACCAGCCGCGTTGTTTCCGAGCGACTTTGATTTGCTTCCCGAGGAGCTTTGCAGCTTCCTGCGTAACTTTCGAGTAGACTCTTGCTTTAGGCATCGTAGTCTCCTTCGCTAAATGACCATACAAACAGTCATATTTACACAATAAGACTGCAATAATAGTCATTATAAGGGTTTTTGCTTAAGAGTGTCAAGTAAGAAGTGACTATACTAACAGTCATATGTACAATATATGACTATAATAATAGTCATTATGCGCTCACAATAGCCCAGACAGCCTCAGGCGTTCGCGTAGATCCTCAAGATTTGGAATGTTGCTTGGACTCTTGCTGGTGATGATCTCATCCAAAATGAAGTTCCAGATTTGAGTAGCTCGTTGTTTCTCGAAATCGTATGAATACTGGACGTAAACTTCGCCAGTGACATCTCGTTCTCCGTCACTATGGTTAAGCATGAGCCGCGCATAGAGCTTTGGTAGACCAGCCGCCGTAATCCACGTTGCACCTGTTCGTCTGAGATCGTGAGGACAAAAATCATCAATGCCTAAGTCTTTGCGGCTCCGGCGAACAGCTTGGGAAAAGGCACTTTTTCCGAATGGGATTAGGTCTGTGTTTTTGGATTTCGGAGGGCTTGTCGCACGAGTAGCACCGAAAACGTAGGGGCAGGCAAGCGTATATGGTTCGACAGTTTTGATGAGCGCAAGTGCATGCTCGTTTAATGGAACACGATGCATCGTTCGATTCTTTGTCTCATGCGTTTCCATCTGCCAAACGCCTTCCTCGAATTTAATAGCATTCCATCTCATGTTCCGGATTTCAATGCTGCGTTGCATCGTCACCAATGCAAATTTGAGAGCAGCGACTGTGACGGGCGGAGTTCCTGAAACTTCCATTCCGTGCCAGAAATTCCAAATCTCACTCATTGATAACAATCGATCACGCCTACCGGCTACACTAAGCGCGTCGATGCCAAACACGGGATTTGAAGAACACTTCCCGCGTTTCACTGCGAGGTTAAATAATCGTCTTGTACAGGCGATCGCGTGTTTTGTTGCGACTTTTCCGCCTTTCGTAGCTCTCGAACGTGACTTTGAGCGATCCAGGATACGTCTTTGGATTCTATCTACATCCTCCGAAGTGACTGCTTCGAGGCTCATGTCACCAATCTCGGGCCAAATATCACGCTTGAAGTAACGTGCTTCATCATCAACTGATATTTTATCTCGGAGTTTGCCTAGCTCCAGGTAAGTTTTTGTGAAACTCCTGACAGTTTCTGCTGCTGCCTCTTTCGTCAGTTCTTGTTTTTTTAGATCAATTGGGTCTTCTCGATAATCGTATACACGCTCGTACAGTAGAAAGCACTCTTGTCTAGCCTGTCGAATGCTGCACGCAGGGTAAGTTCCGATAGTGAACCAGCGCGTCTTTCTTCCAGACATATACTTAAACACAAACGTCTTCTTGCCCGATGGCGTAACTAGGATCCCAAAACCAGGGCAGCCATTACACCAGAAGGTCTTCCTTCGCGTCGTAGGTTTGAGCGATCGTATGACGGTATCGACAAAGCTAATTTTTGTTGTTGGCATCCATGCACTCTCTTCCTATATGTAAACTCTGGGCTACTCACTGGGCTACTCAGCTCATAATTACAACATGCGCACGATTAGCATCTATGGGCAACCTAAACGTTTATCCAATAACGGTTAAAGAAGAGGTAAGAAGGCACAAATGCATCCGGAAAGACTTTTGGAAAGGACTTCTAACTCAATCGCCTATAACCAATAGTCAGTATACGTTACAGTGCTTAATAAGCCGTTAAAGCATGTGGCTTCTAAGCAGTAGGTTGCAGGTTCGAGTCCTGCCTGGATCGCCAATATTTCACAACAATTCGAATGTGTTAACGGAAATCTGCAAGAGACATATGTCATTCAAAAACTGCCGGGTTACTCATTGGGCTACTCAGCCTTACTCGTAGGATTGGTATCCCTCGTCACCTTCCAAAATTCCTGTGGATTGTTCGTCTTCGTCTCGACGATATCCTTGAGGGTCGCGTATCCAGTCGTGAATATCGCCTAAGTAAAATGCTTTCCTCATAGAGCGCTTTCGCCCGGAGAGTCTGTGCGGCTTCGGAAAAGTCCCATTGTGCACACGCCGGTCAATTTCCTGGCGCGATATGCCGCAAAGCCTTGCAGCAAGCTTTATCGGTATAAGGGCATTACTCTGGATCATGAGCGCAGCCGTGACCTGTGCATCGAAGTCAGTCATCGTATTTCCTTCCACCGTTCAGGGTTCGAACGGCGTCGGAAGGAAACCCCGAAAAACAAGACGCCGTTCCATGGCAACAGAATCAGGGCTATGAGTCTATTCAACTCAAGATTGTTTAAGATTCCATTAATAAGTGCGAAAAAACGAGGCGTGATAGTCGATTGCAGTGGATTATTGTGCTGTCCGATTGGTCGATTAAAATCTCAAGTCAGATCAATCAGCGGTGTTCTATCTGTCAAAGCGTGCCCGCTTCGAAAAGCAAGGACTGCGTCAGTTTTTCTGTGGGGGACGCAAAGCCTGATACTCCTTCCTCTTGGCACTGCAGGAAGAGATCTCTTGCTCGAAGAACGTGCTGATCACAGCCAGTTTATTGTTTAAAGGAAAGTCATCGCGATTAAACACGGCGTAGTTGGAATCAAATCGTGCTTGGGCTTCGTCCGCTATCCCTTGCCTGGCTTGTACCAGCTTTTCGTCTTCTGGTGGGTATCTATTGAATTGCTGGAGCCAAAACGCCTCTTGTTCCACTAGATGCTCAGAAGTTCTGAACATATTTTCGATACCTTGCTCACTGTTTGGGTCAATTCGAAAGTGCGTGGGATTTACCATGACTTCGCCTGAAGCGATAGTCATGGTTGCGCGACACCAGGCGGAATCTTTAAGCGTTCTGCCCGTAAAAAGTGCGGCATGTTGGTATTTCTTGCGGTTGTCATCGCGCACACTTTCCCAGGTGGTCCTGTATATCTCTTTTCCCGCCTTCCTGAGTCCGGCAGTGATGGTCTGATAATCGGCAATACACGTGCTGCGCGTTTCTCTGAATCTCTCTGGCGAATTGAACGGTGAGAGGACGAGGTATGAGGGTTCGAGATCAATAAGCGAATGGCCATATAAAACCGACCACCATTTCGCGATGTTTTCAATGCTGCGCCAGTTTTCGCGGGCGTTTACCAGTTCTTTGGTGTCTTCCCACTCAAGAACCCCGGTTCGAATGCAGTACGACAATGGATGGTCCGTTTCGCGAGGGCGTAAGGATCACTCAGGTCCTTGAGTGGGGGTATAGCTCGTTTGGTAGCCGCATCGGGATCACTTAAATCCCTTATTAGGGAGTCTAGAAGGTCGTCCTTTGGTGGCTGTTGCGCGTGGACAGAAGAAGCGCATGTCAAAAGTACTATGAGAGAAGCGAGTATTTGGAGCAGGGATCTGTGCATACATGAATTCCTTGCAGGGTCCGCCAATTATGTGCTTGGTATAAAAAGGACCCTTTTTGTTAGTGTTTTCGCAAGAGGCTGATCAGGTTGTTCCTATCCGCCAGAATCACCGAAATCCGCTGAAATGCTCTGTGTTTTGGACGAACTTATCCTAACAGATGGCAATGCCGGATATAGGTCAGAACGGGTCCTTTTTGTCTATCCTGCACAGGGCAACATATCGTTCCCTGTGCAGCAGCAGGAAGGAGATTTGCCGTGGCCAGCATTGGCTATGCGCGCGTCAGCACCGAAGAACAGAATCTCGATTTGCAAATCGACGCCCTGTCCCAGGCCGGATGCTCTGACATCTTTGAGGATCGAGGCGTATCCGCCGTTTGTAAGCAGCGCCCTGGACTTGAGCGCGCCGTGATGGTGCTGAAACGCGGGGATGTGTTCGTCATCCGGAAGATGGACCGCGCTTTCCGCTCGTTACGTCATGCGCTGGATACGCTCGAAGATTTCGAGTGCGCCGGTATCCGGTTCCGTTCGCTCACCGATCAGATCGATACGACAACCGCCATGGGAAAATTCGTGTATCAGATCACCAATGCGTTTGGGGAGTTGGAATGCAACATCATCAGCGAGCGCACCAAGGCCGGAATGGAAGCCGCCCGTAAGCGCGGTACTGTGATGGGGAGGCCACCCAAGCTTAGTGACGATCAGATCGCCGATTCAGCACGCAGGCTGGCCGAATATCCGTGCTTGACCATCACAGCGCTCGCCAAAGAACTTGATGTGTCACCGCGAACGTTGAGTCGGGCCATCGCACTTTTTGATTAATCCCCCGACTGACCTTTGATCCAGCATTCTGCCCGCATTTTTCTTGACTCATTCTTGCGTTCTATAATTAGAAAAAGGGGAGTGATACCAAAAACACAAACGTATGAGCGAAGCATGGAGCAAGACGAGGACTGGGACGTCATATCCGTCGAGGACATAGCCGCAGAGTTTCAGATTACCTTTCTGGCCGAGATCATTGAGCGCGGCGAAAAGGTGAACGTCAATATGGGCGATGTCAGCGGTTGGTTCGAGGAGGACGGAGAGCGGTTCCACTTCATTGCCGATCGTACAGTTCCACCCGTTCGAAGACGGTGCGGGATTCCAACTTGTGCACTTCCATACCGACATGGAGGAAGACCACAAGGAGAGGGCAAGCTATTACACGTTCAAAAAGTCTAAGGTGTACATCGACTTGCGCTCGCTCAAGGTGACCAGCGCCTGTCGATGGCCTTTGCCGATGACGGTGTCCACTTCCCAGTCACCGATGCGTGTCTTCCTGTTCACAATGGCTGGATGCTTATCAATGCTGCCCTGATTCACCAGAACCCCACGACGTTGATAACTACCATAACGCTTCTTTCGTTTCTTCTGGCAACGCAAGTACCGGTACAGCTCACCGCCGTCTGCCTTGTCCTGGTATATGTAGTGATATATCCATTCATGACTCAGAGCGATACCTTCTCGTTTATGCAACCAGTCACTGATTTGCTCAGGACTCCATTCGTCCCGCAGCCAGACCTCTACTCGCTCCCACAAGGTCGTGGGGAGTCGCTGTTGTTGGCTGGCTTCTCGACGCGCTTGCCGGAGCAACTGAGCTTGGCGGGGTCGATAGCCTCTCAAGCCACGGTTGCGTCTGAGTTCACGGCTAATAGTAGATTTATGCACGCCTATCAAGGCGGCTATCTCCGTTTGTGTATGTCCTGCTTTCATCAGGCCGTAAATCTGGTAACGTTGATGCTCGGTAAGCTGTGTGTAGTGTCTCATCTGTGCCTCTCTTTCTTGCTGGAACGAAAGGTAAGGATGCTACCGCAACTTGCCGTTCGTGCCACCTAATTGAGTTGCACTTACAAATTGAATTCACGTGATGTATTATCGACAACTTGAAGAGTCAACCATGGCAGCTTGACTCAAACAAACGAGTCTCCGGAATACCAGGGGCGGTTCAGGGGGACCCTGATCGAACAACAATACGACGAGATGGTGAAATACACGACCGCACTCCGCGAGGGTACGGCCGATGCCGAGTCGATCATGCGCCGCTTCACGCGGGACAACGCTCAACATCCGACCTACAAAGCACTCATCAAGTTGGGCAAGGCAGTGAAAACCATTTTCCTGTGTCACTACCTGCAGTCGGAAGCGCTGCGGCGCGAGATCCATGAAGGTCTCAATGTGGTTGAGAACTGGAACAGCGCTAATGCCTTCATCTTCTACGGCAAGGGTGGCGAGATTGCCTCCAACCGACTTGAGGAGCAGGAGCTTGCGGTGCTGTCGCTGCACTTGCTGCAGATTTGCCTGGTGTACGTCAACACGCTGATGATACAAACCGTGCTCGGCCGGCCGGACTGGGCGGATCGATTGCTGGACACGGATCGGCGTGCGTTATCGCCGTTATTGACCTCGCACATCAATCCCTACGGGCAAATCGTGCTCAACATGGACAAACGCATCGCGTTCGGGGGGGTAAACAGTGGTTCGGTTAACTATTCCCAAAACACGTCTTTTGTGCAATGTTAGGCACTTGGCTTTCAATGCCCATGCGGGCTCCAGAGGGACAAAATGGCCAGCCCCAAGCGGCGAAATGTGAAAAGTCAATCAAAGCGGACCACCGATCAGCACGAACGCGACAAGGATTTTCTGACCGCGGCCGAGATGGATCGACTGTTGGTTGGCGCGAAAACCGGTCGCCACGGCATCCGCAATTACCTGTTGCTGATGATGATGTACCGGCACGGGCTGCGTGTCAGTGAAGCGATCACCGTCCGGATCAAAGATGTCGATCTTAAACGATCGCGGCTGTGGGTGCGTCGTCTCAAGAATGGCCTGTCGGTCGAGCAACCCATCCCCGGTGACGAGCTACGTGCGATTAAACGCTATCTCAAACAACGCGAGGATCGCTTACCGTGGTTGTTTATCAGTGAGCGCGAGCAGGCGATGACGCGTCGTTCCGTCAACTACATCATCGAGAACGCCGCCGACCGCGCCGGCCTCGATCCGGTGCATCCGCACATGCTGCGACACAGTTGCGGATTTTACCTAGCCGACCAGGGTTACGATCTGCGATTGATTCCGGACTACCTGGGACATCGAGATCCCAAGCACACCGTTTATTACACGCGCGTTGCAGGTAGCCGCTTCATTGGGCTGTGGGCCACGTCATAAATTGGAATCAAGACGATGAAAGGACAACAGCCACAATGGAAACCTGTCAGCATGCTGCCGGAATTCACAGAGATGGTGGACGGCATGCTCGGTTCGGCGTTAGATCAGTTGGCTACCCTCCAAACGTGCGTAGATCGACCTGGCGTGCTGGACGATCACACACTGAACCGCTTTATTGTGTTGCATACCGAGCAACTCGACGATCACTGGCTGCATGAGGAACAGTTTGCGCGCTGGAAACGGGGCACGCTTGACCAGGTCGAGGCGAAGGAAGTGAATCGGCTGATCGATCAAACCACAAGACTCAAGACCACCAACGAGAAAATCCTCGCACTGGCGGAGAAGCTCGCACCGTATACGATCGAAAGTAAGCGCACGATGACTGACAGCAAAATCGAATCCGCCCGGAAATTATTGGCCAGCGGCGTTCCGCCCAAAGATGTGGCGCACAATCTGGGTGTATCGATCCCGACGTTGTACCGCTGGCTGCCGGCATCAGAACGCCTATAGGTGCAGTAACCATGCGACATCGCAAACAACAAAAAGCCATCGACAAAGCGATTGCCAACCTGATGAATTATGCCGATGGTGATGCCTGGGGCGAACGCCAACGCCAGTTTTTCGACGATGTGTTCTCGGATGCTGCGGACAGGCTGCAGATCGCCACCGAGGAGTTGGTGCAGCAACTCGAAAGTGCCGGTTTTATGCACATGGCATTCGGGTACCTCTTTGAATCGTTCGCGAGCTGTTGTTGGGAGAACGAAGCACACAGCCTGATTGAGGAGTACATCAAGCGCCGCGGCTGGCGCGAAACACCCTATGCAAAGCGTTATTTACAAGCACTGGGTACCAGTGAAGTTGGACTGTGGGAAGTGATCTCCGTAAAGCCAGGACATTTTGTCGAGGTGCAGCGCTTGGGTGAATCGGAAAAGCCGCTGCGCGTGCACGAGCGGTCCGGCTCCGAAAACCTGAAACGATGGGACTGCATTGCAACCCGCGTGATGTCCCTTGATGGTACGCCTGGATTTGGTGGCAGCATCCTATCGTTTTCACCCGAGCAGGCACAGGCGATCCCCGCGCTGTTGCAACGTGTGTGCGATACAACGGTTGAGTCGCTACAACAGATCCGCGCAGAAGAGACTGATGTCAACTGGTCCGACGAGGAACTCTGCGAGCTGGCTCAGCAAGAGTGCGATGAGCACTTCCCTGATTTGGTGTTCACTGCCTGGGTGGGTAACGTCTACCAATCGCTATCAAGGCCCTTTCCAACCTTACTCAACCGAGACGGTGAAAGTCTCCAGTGCAGTAAAGTGACATTCCCGATCAACGGCAACAACGAGCGTGCAATACGGTCCCAACTCAATGCTGCCGCTTATCTCGATTACAACGATGCCAATGAGGACTGGGTCTGGCTTGCCTGTGAAGCCGACAACGTACCCGAACAGGGTGCGCCCCTGCTGGGGCATATCACACTCAGCAAAACTCGACTGGAGTTGACGGTGAATTCAACCAACCGAGCTGAACAGGGCATCGCCTATCTGCAGGAATTCCTCGGCGATTTAGTGGGCCAACCCCTCACGGTACACGAAAGTATGGAATCACTGCTGGTACAGCATGCTGAGCATGACCCGCCTCTTGCAGAGCCCATCGAGGTACCTGAACTGGTCACCGCACACCTGGATCAGCATTACAAACAGGTGCTCGATGAACCGGTTCCCGCCCTGAACAACAAAACACCACGAGAGTGCACACAAGGCGGTGATCGGCAGCGACTGATTCAATGGCTCAAGGGACTCGAAAATCACACGGTAGCCGCACCGCAAATGGCACACTACAACTTTCAATGGATCTGGGATGAGCTGGGCGTTGAGTCCCCAAAGTAACCGCAATGCCTACTGGTACTTTTGGAGGGATTTCACACAAACGCCCTAAGTGTGAATATCGAGTGTCCATCAGACAATGCTACAGGACGAAATGGCGGCATATGGTAGCAACCGTGTCACTACCCTATCCAGCAGTGCGGTCGTCATTTTCTTGTCGCCAAAGACCGCTGGCCATTCACCGAAGGCCAGGTTGGTGGTGATGATGACCGAGGTGCGTTGATAAAGATGAGAGAACAGGTGGAAAACGAGCTGGCCGCCATTCTTTGAAAATGGCAGATAACCGAGTTCATCGAGCACCACCAGTTCGGTGTATTTGGGAAAATACGCCCGATACCGTGTCTTGGATTAATCCGTTGGGGCATCCCTGTCAGTTCTAAGCCGCGCGTAGGTCGCCCTGATCAACTCCTCAAGCGCGGCGCTGCCCTCGGGCACTGAGGTGGGGATCCTGATGGATTAGCGTCGAGATCTGGGCGAGGGGGCTCGCGGCGCCGAACTGCTCGACGCGTGCACCCCGCATGAAATGGTCCGCCGAAATGCCGAGCCAACTCGTGAGCGCCGCCAGGCTGTTCACGTCGGGCTGACGGCCTTGGGACAGGCGCGTCAGTGTCGAAGCACTAACGCCCGACTCCACCGCCACATTCTTCCAGGTGAGGCGTCGAGAACGCCGTTCGGACTCCATGGCCGCATGCAACGCGGCGACATCAAAACGTTTCGTGTGATTATCCATTAATTTCACTCTTGGAATTTATGGTCACAAGTCATATATCGCATCATAGCAATTCAACGCCAACTTTGAAAGAGGTGCAACTATGGCAAGTAATCAAGAGGTGACGAAGATGGGTGAAGACGGTAAGGTCGAGGTCACAGTGAACGAAAAGCCCGTTGTGCTTGAAGGCGCAAAGCAGACGGGCGCGAGCGTCAAGAAAACGGCCATCGAGCAGGACGTGGAAATCAAGGACGACTTCATTCTGAGTATCGAGCTCGGTGGCGGAAAGACCAAGCTGGTCGCGGACGACGAGCACATCGATGTCCACGACGGCGAGCGCTTCCTGGCAATCGAGAACGACGACAATTCATGAACACCCTCACCCCGGCAGTGGCAAAGGCCATCGAGGAGATCGGCCTCACGTTTGAGGGGTGCGACGTGGAGGTGGAACCGGACGGCTCCGGCGGGGCGATCGTGGCGGTTCGGGATGTCCCGATGGGATGCCCGTACGCGCAGGCCGAAGTCTGGTTCGGTTTCCACATCACCTATCAGTACTCCTACGCTGACGTGTACCCGCATTTCACGAACCCGGACCTCGCGCGATCGGACGGGGGCGCCCTAGGCGGCGGCTTCGGGACGGCATCGTTCCAAGGTCAGTCGGCGATTCAAATCTCGCGTCGCTCGAACAGGTTAAACCCTGAGAGGGACACAGCGGCCTTGAAGCTGTTAAAGGTGGTCAAGTGGATGAAGGACAGAACATGAAACCCTGGCGGCTGACAATCCCTGCGGGGATGTATGCGGAGATGCAGCGGCACGAAGTTACGCGTAAAGTGCGTGGCCTGATCCACCTCCATTAGCAACTGTTCAATGCGAATATGTGGCATGTTGGCATCGATGGCCTTCTGTAGACGGCTATCGACGCTGAACTTGACGGCCTCGTCGCGTTTCATCTTGAGCTTGCCGTTGACGATCTCGGCGTGCAGATCCAGTGGAAAGCGCTCCTCGGCTTTTGCCACCGCACAATTAAAACCGTCGGTCAAACGCGAGCGCACGTGTTCCGGTTTGGGTTGTCGGAGCTCGCGATAGGCGGTCTCTCGGTCCTCCGTCCAAAGCGCTTCGTTGACCATGAAGTTTGAAAACGAGACGTGCTGCTTGCTCTGCGGCACGAACAAATCGCCGGAGCGTAACGAGTCCTTCATGGCCATCGCGAGGCCCATTTCCAAGGCGTTACGATTGAGTCTGCCGGAACGATCTTTCAATGCACGACGCAGGTCGTAGGGAACAAACCCAATCGGCGCATCATCCGGGAGCCGCTTGAGATCGCCGCGGTCGAGTCGTCGCACGAGCTCGATCCCTTCCATCAGCGCCTCGTTACCGTTCGCCACGGCGAAGGGAAGCTGCACGAACTCGGCGAAGTATTTGCGCATTGTCGGATAGCGGGCCAACAATGCATCGCCATAGCCGCGATTCTCGAGGCGTTGAAATGCTACCATATCTTCACGCGACTCGCGCAGTTCTTTCTCATCGATGCGTTGCCAGAGTGTTTTCACGTACAGCGGTCCGTTGCTGGGCCAGTCCAGCAACGCGTCAATCGCCTTGAGTGCCGTGCTGATGGCGCGCCCCTGTCGTTTACGCAATAGCTTGAGTCGTTTGTCGTTGATGTTCTTCGATTTGCGGTGCAACTCCATCATGTACTGGTCGTGCATCTTGGCCAGATGATCGAGCAGTATCTTACGGCTTTCGCCTAGGAAGCTCGCGACCAGCGCGTAGCGTTTTTGATCCTTGAAGCGCTTGAGATCGTAGGCGTCGTAGCGACGCGCCAGATCAAACAGATACTCACGGGATGCCGGTTCGGTTTTGTCGTCGTCGAAGCCATCGAGCGGAATCTCGGTCAGGGTGTTGTAGCGCTCGAGGTATTTTTTCAGTGAGAGCGCACTCGCCGAGGGCGGGTACTCCTTCAGCTTGTGAAAATACGAGGCCTGCTCACCCTCCGGGGCACTGAGCACGGTATCAATGCTCTGTCGCAGTTCCGTTGACACGCGATCGCTAATTGACTCAAAGACCGGCTCGTCCGCGTTGGCCAACACACCCCAGACAACGCGCTCCACGGTCGAGGTCCCGGGGAGCACGTTGTGCTACTCTCGCAAGTACTGTTCTGCACGCTCGTACAGTGCCTTTGGCAGGTCGCCCGACTCCGATTCGCGTGCGAGCCACGCTTCCAACGCCGCATTGGCCGCGTCGTCGTAGCGCCGATACCCCAAGTAACTCAAGATCGCTTGGCGATGCTCAACGGTTGTGGCAGCGCGCGCCGGTAAAGTCACGGTCAAGGGTGCCGGCAACGTCAATTGCTGGGCCAGGTAGGTAACGATTTTCGGCGCCAGCCGATCGACCTCATTCAGGAAGGGCCATAGAGACGAATCGACTGACAATGGATGGCGTTCAACACCCGATAGCGCCGGTTGAAGGACGCAAGAAACTTGAGGTCTGCGCTCGATAACGTCCAGTCGCGGGCCAGCTCTTCGTCGGAAAACTCATCAGGCAAGGGAACCTGCTGATAGCGTTGCCGCTTCGACAGGAAGTGCCGTTCGTTGGGCGTGTGTTCAGGCAGCTGCATGATGGCTCACCGTTGTCGCCACCGCAGGCATCGATCCTGTAGCGGACGCTAGCGACGACATGCGGGGAGTACTCACACCGATTCTCGCGGAGGCCTGCAGTGGCTCCTTGTTATTAGAGTGCGATGCCGAACGAGCACGGTCGACCGCAATGCACCGACGAAGAACCTTAAAGTATAGTCGGGAAATCTAGGTACCGCTGTGAACCCTGTGTTTAGCCGATGGTTTGCCATCGTGCTCCAGATACGCATGATTGACCAGGTTGAACCTCCGTTGGTTTTGCTACGATGACGATGACGTCGGCGACGCAATCATCCATACTAAATCGTTGAAATGGCGAAGCGAACAGATCATTGACTACGTTGAGCAGATCGCGACAAAAAGTGTGATTAGTGTTCTGGAAATGGACGAGGCAGAGCTCGCGTTGAGGGTGTTGACCGCTGGAATCAATCTGCTAAAGTAGTCGAATCTCCGATGGAAATATGCGCTTTCAGAAGCAGCCAAGGCTCGCTACAGAGCCAAACCGTATATTTCCGTTAAAATGCGCCCGCTACCCCTATTTAGCCAGTCGATCGGCAAGACGACCGCCTTTGCCGTTGAGTTTTTCCTGTTCGAGCTGGTTGGCCAGATCAACCAGGTTGAAAAACTTGGCCCGATAGCCGGATCGCACAGCCTGCGAGGCAGGGCGGTTACCAAATGCGTTTTACCGGTACCCGTGCCGCCGACAAAAACAATGTTGCGGTGTTCCTCGATAAAGT
Source organism: Gammaproteobacteria bacterium (assembly GCA_965226155.1). Taxonomy (GTDB): domain Bacteria; phylum Pseudomonadota; class Gammaproteobacteria; order Eutrophobiales; family Eutrophobiaceae. The sequence goes on along the minus strand of OZ245331.1, from coordinate 565,878 downwards.
CGCCACCGTAGAGGCTCTTGATCTGCGTCTCTTCGACGGAGAGCTTGTCGAACTCGAAGCTGTCCAGATCTTTGGACACTGGGAATCGTGCCTGCGTCATGCGGTAACGAATCGATCGTGCCTGACGCTCACTGACCTCGATCTCGAAGAGTTGCTCGATGACGGTCTCGGTCGTTTGCTTACGCTTGCGGGCGGTGGCGAGGACCTCATCATAGGCTTTCGGGATCGCCACAAACTTCAGGGACTTCATCAGCCCCATCACATAATCACGGGACATGGACCACCTCCTTCCTGAAGCGGTCATAACGGGCGCAGTCTGCAACCGGCGGTTCGTTGAGTTCCAGGTGGGCCGGGATGGTGACGATTTCGGGACTGTCTTCCTCGTGTTGCCGGGCCAGCAGGTTGATGATGACGTCGCGGCTCACCGAACCGTTGCTCAGTGCCTCGTTGCAAGCATCGGCGACGGCATCCAGGCCATAGCCTGGCACGCAGGCGAGGATGTCAACCAGCTGCCGATCCCAGTCGGGATAATGCTTCAGCCGCTGCCAGGTACGATGAATGGATCGGGGCAGATCCCAGTCCTTGAACAGTGCGCCGTTGCGTAACGCTCCGGGCTTCTTCTGCAGCACCGGCAGGTAATGCCACGGGTCGAAGATCCATTTGATCGCGCTGGAAGCAGCGTGAATGCTGGGCCACGCACTCGCCATCGTGCATCACCACGATCTTGTCGGCATAGCTTCTGAGCTCAGCGGTCCGACCGGCCGCTTTGCAATCGACGCTGTAGCGGTTGCGGTCAAAACTCACCAGCGAGGTTGAACTGACGCGCACGGTACGTTCGGCATAACCGTCAAAGGCCCGTGGCAATGTCAGTAACGAAGGTCGTTCAGACACAAAGACGGACCATACTGTCTGATCCTTGAGGACTGGGTGACGCTGATTCTTCGCCCACTGCAGGCACTCCGCCCGAAGTGCGTGGTTGAGATCATCGAGGCTCGCGGCTTTGCGCGTGGGCGTGAACAATCGCCGTCGGACTGTGCGCACCTGATTCTCCACCTGACCTTTCTCCCAGCCCGCGGCCGGCGTACAGGCCACCGGCTCAAAAAGGTAATGACTGGCCAGTTCCTCGAAGCGGCGGTTGAAGTCGCGTTCCTTGGCTCGCAGGATGCGGCACACGGCCGTCTTCATGTTGTCGTAAATGCCGCGCCGGGTGACGCCACCGAAAAACTCGAAGGCTCTGCGATGGGCATCGAACACCATCTCCTGTGACTCGCGAAGATAAGCGACGGTCAGGAACAGTCGGCTGTGACACAAGCGGATGTGGGCAATCTTCACGTCGGTCATGGCCCCGGCAATGACGATCTTCTCGTGGCTCCAGTCAAACTGGAATGCCTCGCCGGGCTCGAATACGAGTGGGATGTAGGCGTCGGTAGGACTTCCCTGATGTTCTGCCCGCCAGTTCTTCACAAAACGACGCACGCTATCGTAAGCACCGCGGTAACCTTCGGCCTGCAGTGCCTCGTAGTAACCTTGCGCTGTACGCCGTTGCTTCAACGGCAGAGGCTGATCGTCTCCACCGTCAACATCTCCTTCATATGCTCCCTGACTAAAATAGGTCAGACAGCATGGTTGAAGGTGGGTCAATTTTGCACGCCGATCACCCCCGTAAGTGGGTCATTTTTGCACGGCGATTTACACACTTGCGCATGTTGCGCCAGGCCATCGAGAAAAGCCCGGAGGAGCTGCAGATCATTTTGAATGAAGTCCTTGGTCTCCCACAGCGCAAGCAACAAGAACTAGCAAAATTACTCGAAGACACTTCACTTTCCGCAATCATCAGCGCCTCGAAGCTCATTGCCGATCGTCTTCGGTTTGCGGCCGGACTAGAGACTCTTCTATTCGATGCAGAGCTCAAGAAGCATCTTAAAGAGCGCTCTCAGCTTCATCGCCTGTTAGCTCAGAATACGTGGATCTTCGGCGAGGAGTTCAATTTGTCCGCAGACGACGAATCGCTCACGAAGGTACTCCGAAAGCATCGAAGCCTACTGAAAACAAAAGTCGCGATAGACACCACAGCACCTGTAAAGACCACCGAAGGCACCACGGGGATTATTGATCTAATGTTGTCGCGCGTCGTGAAAATTCAGCGCTCGGATGAGCTCGAACACCTCGTGGTTGAACTAAAAGCGCCCAAAGTCAAAGTAGGCAGTGATGCAACGACCCAAATCAAGAAATACGCTTTCGCGGTTGCAGAAGACGAACGTTTTAGAAGTCTGAATGTGCGCTGGCATTTTTGGGTGATCTCTACTGATATGGATAAGCACACTCGACGGGAAGTGGAGGCCGCTAATCAAGCAAATGGGATGCTTTATCAATTTGAAAATCGGGAGATCACAATCTGGGTTAAGACTTGGTCGGAGATCATTCACGAAAACAAACAACGCCTGAAGTTTTTCCAAGAGAAGCTCGAGCTACAAGTCGACCAAGGGAAAGCCTTGAAGTACTTAAGAGAAAGCTACGGCGATTTGCTGGATGACGTGGTAACAGATGGCGCGATCGAACAGATTGTTGAGCAGGCGGCGAGTTAGGCGACTACTTAGCAATCCTTCTCGCGGTGCAGACGGATCAAATAGCTTCGACGATACGTCGCAACACGCTCGCGCTCACGAGCTGCGTTGTAGCGCTCCTGGGCGTTCGCATTCGGGTCCCAGACATATTCTTCACACCTTCTAATATGTCGGCCGTCGTACTGAGCAATTCGCCAAGCGGGCTCTTTTTACGCCCGTAGCGGCTTTGCCGTTCAGCGTCCATTGCTTGCTTCGCCTGGGTCTGCACCTCATCCGCTTCGTTGATTTCTGCTTCGACCCGGCCGACCTCAGCGACCAGGTCAGGACAGCTCATGGAGTTATCTTCTAAACGCTCGACTTGGTAGACATCGGCGATCGCGCGTGGTCGCTAAACCCAAGGAGAAAAACACTGCACCTATCCAACGCATGACGTGGCCCTCGATGGTACTTGTGAGGCGTCGAGTATAGAGCAAGCGTCCGCGCCGTGAATCCAAAATTACTCCGCATGCGCCTGCGCACCAACCAACACAACCGACGTTTCGTAGACCGCGTACACGCCAAGCTGAACCGCCCCGAGTATTCCGGAGACTCGTTTGTTTGAGTCAAGTTGCCATGGTTGACTCTTCAAGTTGTCGATAACACATCATTTCATATTCAACTGGTGGAACGTTACCGATAGGCTCCAGCAGGCGACGATGATTGAACCAGTCCACCCATTCTAAAGTGGCATATTCAACGTCTTCAATATTTTTCCAGGGACCTCGGCGACGTATCACTTCAGTTTTGTAAAGCCCATTAATCGTTTCAGCCAGGGCGTTGTCATATGAATCACCCACACTACCAACGGATGAATCAATGACTGCCTGGGCAAGCCGCTCGGTGTAACGGATCGATAAGTACTGACAGCCTCGGTCACTGTGATGGATAAGCCCTTCGGTGTCCTGACGCGACCACAGTGCCTGCTCCAATGCATCCAGCACCAGGTCAGTACGCAATGACCGGCTGACCCGCCAGCCTACGATACGGCGGGCAAATACATCAATGATAAAAGCCACGTAGACGAAACCCGCCCAGGTGTCCACGAAGGTAATATCCGCTACCCACAACTGATTCGGCCGCGTGGCCGTGAACTGCCGGTTCACCAGGTCAGCGGGGCGAGCCAGAGCATCATCGCTTATTGTCGTCCAGCACTTGGCCCCTCTTCTCGCGCCCTCTATTCCAAGCCGATTCATCAGCCGTTCCACCGTACAACGAGCGGCATCAATATGTTCCCGCTTGAGTTGTCGCCAGACCTTCCTCGCACCGTAGACCTGGTAGTTGTCATCCCACACCCGCTTCACTTCAACTGATAGGGCCAGGTCACGTTTCACTCGTGCTGGTAATCGCTCAGGATCGGCTTCCCGGGCCTTGTGTTCGTAATACGTCGACGGGGCAATCGGCAACTCGGCACAGATCGGCTCGACCCCATGTTCGGCCCGGTGTTCGTCGATGAACGGGACCATTACCTCGGTCGGCGGACGAGCTCCGCCTGGGCGAAAAAAGCGGCTGCCTTACGTAATATCTCATTGGCCCGCTTCAGTTCTCGATTGTCGCGCTCCAGCTCCAGCAAGCGCTCACGATCTGAACTGGTCATGCCCACACGTTTACCCTGATCAATCTCTGAGCGCCTTACCCATTTACGTAAGGTTTCAGCGGCACAGCCAATCTTGCTGGCAATTGAATTCAGTGCGGCCCACTGGGAGTCATATTCACCTTGATGATCAAACACCATCCGTACTGCCCTTTCCCGGACTTCCGGGGAATATCTTTTTGTTGTTTTCATTACTCCATCCTCTCAAGATATGGAGTCTCCGGAATACCCGGGGCGGTTCACCCTTGTGGGTAGCGCTCGTGTTGCGTACATGGCACGACAAGCATCTAAGTTTGGCGTTGAGATTAAAGGCTCAGTGAGTGTTGATATGAAACAAGTGAAGGCACGGAAGGACCAGATTGCAGGCGTTTCAAATAGTGGAGTAACACAATGGTTGAAGGGAATGGGAAACGTAGATCTAATCCGTGGACATGCATCCTTACGCGATCCACAATCCGTTACTGTCGATAATGAAATCTTGAAGGCAGAGAAAATTTACATCGATGTAGGAGCAAGGGCAAGGATACCTGATTGGCCTGAGCTTGAAGAGATCCCTTATCTTACAAATTCAAATATGATGGATGTGGACTATCTTCCTGAGCATCTCATTATTATTGGGGGTAGTTACATTGGTTTGGAGTTCGCACAGATGTACAGACGCTTTGGTAGCGAAGTCACGGTAGTTGAGAGGGGAGACCGAATAATTCCGCGTGAAGATGAAGATATTTCCACTGCTATCCAGGAAATATTGGAGGGAGAAGGTGTACGTTTCCGGTTGAAGGCAGAATGTATTGGTGTAAAACCGCACAAATCAGGTGTGGCAGTTCGTGTGAGTTGTGAAGAAAATCCTGAGGATGAGGTGGGATCCCAGCTATTACTAGCGGTTGGTCGAGTTCCAAATACGAATGATCTGGGACTTGAGAAGGCCGGTATTGAGACCAACAAGTTTGGCAATATTAATGTAGATGACTTCCTTAGCACGAACGTACCCGGTATCTGGGCGATGGGTGAAGTCAATGGTCGTGGTGCATTCACACACACGTCATATAACGATTACGGAATCATCGCTGCTAATTTGTTTGATAACGATCCACGGAAAGTGAGCGATCGGATCCTTTGCTATGGCCTATTTATTGATCCACCACTTGGCCGTATTGGTATGACTGAGCAGCAGGTGCGTGAATCTGGTAGACAAGCCTTAATCGGTAAACGCATGATGACTCGAGTTGGACGGGCGCGTGAGTTTGGCGAAACCCAAGGTTTTATAAAAATTATCGTGGATGCCGAGACAGAAGAAATTCTCGGCGCAGCTATTCTCGGTCTCAATGGTGACGAAGCCGTGCACTGCCTTCTGGACGTGATGTACACGAAAAAACCCTACACAGTAATCTCGAGAGCTGTGCATGTTCATCCGACAGTGGCTGAACTCATTCCGACTGTGCTACAAGAGCTCACTCCATTTAAGTATTGAAGTATCATTTAAAACGACACTCATTTTCACAAGTTGTAACGTCCGCTATTGGCACAAAGCAGACATTCTATTGGTAGGTTTTCTCAAGATAGCGAATGATGTCAAGTGATTCAGGCATTCATCGCTTACCACCATTTGGTGATGTAATTTGAAGTACTGGAACTGTGGCGCGGTTACGCACCTCCACTAGTTCATTGCGATATTCGATATTTTCGCCGATATTCCTGTGTTCCACATCAATATCTAATTGATTGATCGTATTCATGACCCTTCTACAGAACGGACAAGTAGGACTGTAATAAAGTGATAGACTATCCTTTGTCGGGGTATCGGAAGTGGCATAATGGTCAATAAAATGTTTTGAATAATATTTTTGCCACTGAGTATCTATTTCCCTTGCTGTGAATTCAAAATCTGCATTCATTAAACAGTAAATAAGATTACTTTTCGTAAATCGAGTATCAAGAATTTCGGATAGGGGTTTTTGTAAAAATTCAGCGTACCATATAGGCAAGTCGTCATCGTCCCCATCAGTTGCTACGAATGCTTCATGGTGAGCCCTCTCTGATTGTGTAAAAAGCTCTGATAATTGACTCTCATATTCCGTGTTTCTCATCTTAATTTCTCCTTTCCAGTCCCTCACGTAATTAAATATATGGTGAAATGCTAACCAATGTAAAATTTTGAACTATACTTAGTAGTAGGGATCCTCCCTACATGTCACCATCCGTGACATAACCCCCCACTTTATGTTTAACGGGGGTTTTTGTGCAAAGCATTTTCAATATTCAATTCGTCTAATCTTTTGCCGCTAGTTCTATATGATGAGAGTAAAATTTAATGTCCGCTTATGGCACAAAGCAGACATTATTAATTGACTTAGTTGGCTGGGGGAAGAGGACTTGAACCTCTACCTGCAGAGTCAGAGGCCGTTTCCTTGCTGAGCACATATTAATTGAGATTATATGGATCGCTGATGGACCAGTATCGGATGAAAACGGAAATTGATGGGTTGAATGTTGGTATAGCAAATAATTCAATCATAACTTATTAATATATAAAGATATATGGTGGGGCGGCGGTATCGGCTCAGGCGTCGGTGTAGGACGTATGGCAGTAGGTCCGCGGACCCCGGCGGCGGACCCGCCGCCGCCGCAATCGGCAAGAGAAAGAAGACAGGCTGCCACGATGACCGTCGCAACGTACTTGGTCTGTGTCATGTGCTCTTTGTTCCTGATTGGATCAATGCTGGCAGGTGCCTGGCCGTTGTAGACATCGCACGAATAAGTGAGAAGCCCCTACTTATCAGCGGGCAACCTGACTCAGCGGGACCCTGTCCGATGTTTGCAACCGCGATTATATTAAGGCTCTATATGGACAGACCGCTTGACGCGGCTTGCAAGCACCAACACAGTGGCCTACCGTCAGTTGCTGGAATAAAAAGATATCATGTTGGGGTTAGCCTTGTGCGAAAAATTCTACTTCTGTAGATATAATGTCAAGCATAGTCTATCTATTGGCTAGGGTATTGACAATTGTATGGGGTCGCCACCTATTGCACTTTAACTGTTGTTGAATGATGACCTGAACGGGTGTTTGTAATCCAAACCCTTATCGCCTAAAATAGCCGAAACGAATGATATAGACGAGATAGGGGTGTATCAGATGACCAAAATGTCGGCAAATTCAGCAAAAGCGCACTTCGGTAAGCTCCTGGACACCGCGCGTCGCGAACCGGTGACTATCGAGAAGCATGGGCGACCGGTGGCTGTTGTGCTTTCGACCGAAGAGTACGACGCACTTGAGGCTCTCAAACTATCCCGGCTTCGTGCAGAAGTTGAGGCCGGTTTTGATGCGTTGCACCGGGATGATTTCATTGATCTCGATCGAGATGGAATGCTTAGCATGGCTGATAACATTAAGTCCACGGGTCGCCGCGCCGAGAAACAATGAAATGGCGTCTTTCGGCGCCGGCACGTGCGGACCTGGATAGCATATGGCACTACACAAGCGAGCACTGGAGTCAGGCGCATGCGGATCGCTACATCGATACCCTGATTACAAGGATGATGTGGTTGACCGAAAATGAGTCACTTTGGATAAGCCGAAACGATATCCGAGACGATCTTTTTAGTTTCCATGAAGGTCGTCATGTCATTTTCTTCCAGTCAAGCGGTACGACGATATCGATCGTGCGTGTTTTGCATGATCGTATGGACGTAGCTCGGCATATTGGGTGAACATCCCTGAACAGCAGGCGCGGTGGTTTCAGGCACGGGCGGCTGGTCATTCAGTGATCAATGAGGCCGGATATGGTTGTACTGGCGTTCCTATTGGATTCCTTCCCGACTAAATTAAGTACGAGATTCTCCCTTTCAAACTTCATAAATAATCTCCTATACTTGCAGTCATTGGAAGTAACCAATGACTGCATTATACAAATTTCAACAACTGTTCTCTGATGAGGCTTGCCTTCATCATATTATGGTATCCAGGTATGGCGGCACCGAGCTTGACTGCCCGAAGTGCGGGAAGCACGGCAAGTTCTACCGCTTAAAGCGGGATCGTGCTTATCTTTGCCAGACTGCAAGCACCACATTTACCCTTGCGTGGGGACGCCCATGGAACGATCCCGTACCCCGCTTCACAAGTGGCTCTATGCCATGTACCTGTTTTCCTCTTCGTGGCACGATGTGACTGCAAGGGAGCTTTGGCGTCAACTCGGCGTAACCTATAAAACGGCATGGCGCATGGCGCATGAAATCCGCAAGTACATGGCTGATGTAGACGCTGAATTGTCTATCGATGGTGATATTGAAGCTGATGAAAGTTATTTTTGGCAGTAAGCTTGGGCGCAGTGCGCCTGGTAAGGCTGTCATCTTCGGTATGCTCAAGCGTGGCGGGGACGTTATGACCCAGGTCGTGGCGAATGTCAAAAGGCGTACTCCCTTGCCGGTTATACGGGAGAACGTCAAGTCTGGCTCTACGGTACACACCGGTGAGCTTCGCTCCTGCAGTGGCCTGGATAAGATCAGAAATGATCACAAGAAGTTCGATCACGGGGCTGGCAAGCGGATAAGCTCTGCAGTGATGTCAACTTGATTGAGAGCTTTTGGGCTCGCTTGAAGCCGTCAATCCACGCGACGCAAGTCCTTCTGTCGAAGCACCGTCTTTGGAAGCGCATGAAGGAGTTCGAGTATTGCTATCATCGTCGCGACTATCCTTCCGCGATTTCCGGCGATCAGGTGGCGAACCGCTGACAACCATGGCCTTAAAAAGCATATTAAATCGTCGCCATGCCACCTTTTCAGACATGTCCTGGAAACGAAAATTTACGTTTCTCATTTGGGTCTCCTCGTCTTTGGCTCAGAATCCAGATAAAGAAGAAGTTGCATGCATGGAAAAATGGATTACATTTCCTTTTAATTCTGTCCAGGCATCAAACTTCGATTGAGCTGCCTGTGGTGACACACTTGTAGTCAGCCCAAGCTATAGATAGCACCACTGCCCCAATGGATGATAAGATCTTACATATTGTGGTATTCTATTTATATGGATTGAAGTGTCAAAGGGATAAATTGTTCTTTTTATAGCGACTGGGGAAATTAGGGAAATGATTGCCCGCCGGCCTCCCCGCGTTTGAGCCATTTATGGATAGATTGGCGCCTCTCTGATCCTGTTTATGCAGGCCGCTTGGCCTTGCCTTGCGCCGCAGGGTCTCCTGGAAATCAATGCCAGGAAACGCCTGCCAAAATTGCCAATATTGGATGTCGTAACAAAGACCGGCTCCGAGCATTTTCACTCCGGTGACTTAGCCACCGGCATCTTCTGTGCAACCAGTCAGAGATGAATTGAGCTCGTGGTATTCAATGCATCTTGAGATTACATAAGGAAATGAGCAGAGACAGGTTCGCCCCGGACAGCTTCCACCGCCAATGTATTCATATAAGTATCTAATAAATAAAGTTTTATTATTCTTATAGAACAATCATCCCCCCATTATTACTTCCATTCCAGAATGGAATGAATGGCACTATGCTGGACTTTTTGAGAAGAATCCGACCTACTTTTACGAATAGGCACGAGAAAGTTGTAATGGCAAAAGAGACGATACATGACGGATATACAAATGTAGCAGCTGTTTTAGCATGTGCTGTGCTTGAAGACACACTAAAGCGTTTTGTGGGCTCCAACGACTTGGACATAACCGATAAACAAATGAGCATTGAAAATGGGATAGTTGCTATATGAAACAAGTTTTCCCCTCAGTCAGAGAGACTGCTTTTAATCGCCCGCACTGCGGCGCGCTCGCCAAGCAATTTTGGTATTCGTTACGAGCTGACAGGCAAGGAGAGAAGCAACCACTTCCGATCGATCTCGATCGTCGTAAGAAAATCAATTTTGACGAAGTTGAAGACCTTGATGAGCGCGAGCGTCTTTCCAAGTGGGCGGACACGATGATGAAGGGTCATCCTTTCTTTGAGAAAGGGGAGAATGGCAATTATACTTTTCAACATCTCCGCAACACATCTGTTTCTGAGTGCTTCAACTGCAAAGACATCTCGATTTGGATTTACGACAAGCTGGTCTATCCGCAGCGCGGTGAGGACCCGCCCGCAAATCCAGACTTGTCTGATGAAATACGTCGGGATTATGACGAAGCCAGCAGCATCCTTGACCTGTCACCCAGGGGGTCGGCTGCTTTGATTCGGTTGGCAATTCAAAAGCTTTGCAAGGAACTTGGTAAACCTGGAGAGAACCTTAACAAAGATATAGGTGCACTGGTTACAGATGGGCTTGATCCACGCATTCAGAAGGCTCTTGATGTAGTACGAGTGCTCGGGAATAACGCTGTCCATCCGGGACAGATCGATCTTCGTGACGACAGGGCGACTGCAGAGAGTTTGTTCTGTCTTCTAAACCTGATTGCTGAAAAGATGATTTCCGAGCCTAAACATGTCGATGAGGTGTACGCGGCGTTGCCTGAGGATGCGCTCAAAGCAATTGAAAAACGCAATACCGACAATTGATTCTATTCAGCTTGCGTATCATATGATCGGAGGTTTGACAGTTACCAACTTCTGATAGAATTTGTACGTCGTCAATACCTTTAAGATTGATAAGATCCTCATAGACGCGCGCTCTGGGTACCTGCAAACCAAAAGCATTAATTACGGTATGACTAAATTCTTGCCTGTCCGTTCTCTGAAGTTCACTAGCAACGTCTAACGGGTACCTTGACACTGTCGAATCTACGTGAAGTAGCGGAAAGAGAGTCAACATAAAGATATGCTTGATGCGATGATCAATTCAAAATGACCTCCTCTCACAAAACCTGGACATACACAGGGAGTCCGACAGTCCAGCCGGTCTGCCCGAAATTTGAAGCTGTGTTATGCTCCCAGCATCAGGACCCGACACCCTTACTAGGGTGTAAGCCGTCAGAAGATTTCTATATACGACTCTATAAATACGATACAGTTGTCTCATTTAGCTATGCGGAAATAAAAAATGGCAGATGCTTTCATCATTATGCAGATCGGTAATCCAGAATTAGATTCGGTATGTGAACAGGCCATTGTGCCTGCGCTTGGTGCATGTGGCCTTGTAGCAAAACGCGTGGATAAACATAACCAAGGCGGATTGTTAAAAAGCGAGATAATAGGATTTATAGAGAGAGCAGAGATTATTGTTGCAGACCTCACAAACGAGCGACCCAATCGTTATCTGGAAGTGGGCTATACAATGGGAATCGGTAAATTCCAAAACTTGATATTGACTGCTAGGGAAGACCATCATTACGATAGCCAAAATTACAAAAATGGAGGACCGAAAATTCACTTTGATCTCAGTGGATACGACATTTTGTACTGGCTTCCAGAAAAGCTTGATGAATTCAAACAAGAGCTGGAAAAACGTATTAAGCGCCGTCGTTTGGTTCTGGCTCCCTCACCACAGCAACCTGCAACACCCTGGGACAAGAAGTGGATTCAGTCACATAGAGATATCGCAGAACCCAAACTACAGGCAACCGGCAGCAGTGGTTTTATGGAAGTGCACTTTTCATTAAATCAACCAAAACCATGGAAAAATCAAAAAGAACTTGATGGTGCAGCTCGTCACTCCACGATCTCGACATTTGATTGGCCGATCGGTATTTATCTGGAGAATCGTGACGAGTATAGACCAAGACCAAAAGCGGATGGAATCGTTGCAGAAGTCCATGTAGATGCAACAGATTCATACGATTCAAAAGCTTCATACGATTACTGGACTATTCGTAGAAATGGCGATTATTTTCTTTTGAAAACAATTTTTGAGGATAAAAAAGACCCGCAAAAAATATTCTTTGACATGAGAATTGTCCGTGTTACAGAAGTATTGCTTTATTGTGCCAGGTTATACAATCGACTCGAAATCGATCCAACGACCGTTGTCAATATCGTCATTCGGCATGGAGGGTTAAAAGGGAGGATATTAGGTGCAGCAAACCCAATGAGGATTATGCTACCTGAGGGTGCCCCATGTGTCGAGAATGAGGTCGAGTCAGAAATAACGACTCAGCTAAGCAAGACAGAAGGTGAGTTAGTAAGATTTGTGAAGGAATTTGTAACTCCATTATTTACTTTATTTGATTATTTTGAAATTTCAGATCAAATCTTGGAAGAAATCGTTAATGCTTATGTTGCAGGTCGTGTCATTTAAAACGTCGCCCAACAAACAGCTTCACCTGAACAGACAGTATTCATTTTTGGTACTGACAACCCAACGCTTCGGGCCACGCATATCGGACAACACATTTTGATGCGCTTGTCATGGAACGAGGTTCGCGCCCGTGCCGCTGCCTTTGCTGAGGAATGGCGGGATGCATCCTATGAGCAGGGCGAGACGCAGAGTTTCTACAACGAGTTCTTCGAAGTGTTTGGAGTGCGGCGGCGTAGCGTAGCGCGCTATGAAGCACATGTCTCGAAACTGGACAACAGATCAGGCTTCATCGACTTGTTCTGGCCGGGTTGTACTGATCGTCGAACAAAAGAGCGCTGGGCGCAATCTCAACAAAGCCTATGGGCAGGCTGGGGAATATTTCGACGCACTGCCTGAGCACGAGCGTCCCCGCTACATTCTAGTCAGCGACTTCAAGACTTTCGAACTCCACGATCTAGACGAACGCCAGACCGTCGCCTTCCCGCTCACCGATCTGCCCAGCCATGTCGAGACATTCGGCTTCATCCTTGGCGTGCAGCGTCGGACGTTCCGTGACCAGGACCCGGTAAACGTCAAGGCTGCCGAGCTGGTCGGGCGATTGCATGATGCACTCCACAAAGCGGGCTACAGGGGTCACGACCTGGAGCGTTTCCTAGTGCGAATCGTTTTCTGCCTGTTCGCGGACGACACCGGCATCTTCGAACCGCGTGACATATTCCTTGACTTTCTGGAGACCCGCAGCGGTGAAGACGGAGCTGATCTCGGCCTGTGGCTGTCGCAACTGTTCCAGGTGCTAGACACGCCGGAATCCGTGCGCCAGAGCACGCTTGACGAAGACCTTGCACGATTTCCCTATGTCAACGGCGATCTGTTCGACGGGTCGCTGCGTATTCCGTCATTCAACGCGGCCATGCGCGGTGCATTGCTAGATGCTTGCCGTTGCGACTGGTCGGAGATTTCGCCCGCCATCTTCGGTGCGCTGTTCCAGTCAGTGATGGACCCAGTGGAACGCCGCGCTCAAGGCGCCCACTACACGACTGAAAAAAATATCCTGAAGGTAATAGAGCCACTGTTCATGGACGATCTGCGTGCCGAGTTTGCACGACTGAAATCTCGCAAGGACAACCGCCGTGTCGCCGAACTCCGGCGATTTCAGGAAAGGCTGGGTAGGATGAAATTCTTCGATCCGGCCTGCGGTTGCGGCAACTTTCTGATCATCGCATACAGGGAGTTGCGAATGCTTGAAATCGAAGTGCTGAGGGAAATCCATCCCAAATCACCTGATGGCAGACAGGCCGATGCGTTGGCCGAAACCCTGTCACTGATTGACGTAGACCAGTTCTATGGCATCGAGCTTGGCGAGTTTCCTGCGCGTATTGCGGAGACTGCAATGTGGATGATGGATCACATCATGAACAACCGGCTGAGCCTAGAATTTGGTCAAACCTATGCGCGTATCCCGTTGCAAAAATCGCCACATATCGTCCATGGTGACGCGCTGGAAACCGATTGGTCGGACCTGCTGCTGCCGGAGGACTGCTCCTTCGTGTTCGGCAATCCGCCCTTCGGAGGGTCGAAGCTCCAGACAGCGGCACAGCGCGCGCAGGTGCGCCAGATCGCAGCGCTCGGCAGGACCGGCGGTACACTTGACTATGTGACGGCATGGTTCATCAAGGCAGGGGAGTATGTTCGGGCGGGACGCGCCCGTATCGGTTTCGTCGCGACCAACTCGATTACCCAAGGCGAACAGGTAGCACAACTCTGGCCGATCCTGTTCAATCGGTGCAGGCTGGAGATTGCCTTTGCACACCGCACCTTCGCCTGGGGCTCGGACGCGCGCGGCAAAGCGCATGTGCACGTCGTCATTCTAGGTCTGGACCAGTGGGAGAACACCCGCGCGGACAAGCGCCTGTTCAGCTACCCCGATATCAACGGCGAACCGGAGGAAAGTCGTCATGTTGCGCTTTCACCCTATTTGCTTGATGTAGGCCGGCTTTCTAATCCATACCTGACGATAAGTGAGGAAAGTCAACCAATAAACGGAATGCGCAAGCTGATTATCGGCTCCAAGCCGATCGACGATGGCAACTATATATTTGATGCGGAGGAACGTGCCGCATTTTTGAAAGTCGAGCCAGATGCTGTTTCCTTACTGCGGCCCTATGTTGGGGCGCAGGAATATCTGCATGGTAGCAAGCGCTGGATTCTTGCCCTGCATGGGGCGGCACCGGATACACTTGCACGACTGCCACACGTGCGGGAACGTATTGCAGCCGTTCGGGTATACCGTGAAGCCAGTATAAGCAAACCCACACAACAACTGGCGAAAACGCCGACACTCTACCATGTGAATGTTCTTCCCGTCGCGCCGTTTCTGATCATTCCTAGAGTAAGTTCGGAGCGTCGAGAATATGCACCGATTGGCTGGTTAAAGCCGCCTGTCATCCCAAGCGATGCTGCTTTAGTGCTTCAAGATGCTACCCTCTCCGACTTTGCTTTACTGACATCTGCCATGCACATGGCTTGGCTACGCCATGTTGGTGGACGGTTAAAGAGCGATTACCGCTATTCCATCGGTCTTGTCTACAACACATTTCCGCTACCACCGAAGGGTAAAGGCATTTCAAGATTGGAGTCGCTTGCACAGGCTGTACTTGATGTCCGTGCTGAACATCCAGATGCAACACTAGCCGATCTTTACGATCCTGACCTGATGCCGCCTAACCTGCGTCATACGCATCAGGCGCTTGACCAGGCAGTGGACAAGCTTTATCACAGAGCTGGTTTTGCTTCTGAGCGTGAGCGTGTTGAGCATCTCTTCATACTTTATGAGGAGATGCTCACACCATTGGAGGCCGGATAAGGGCCAAAACAAAACGGCGAAAGACATAACCAGTAGCAACAGTACATACGTTAACATTCAATACGCCGTTTTCCATAGCGTAGTCTGTTTCAACTTTTTTTGGGATGCTTAAGACTCGGGTGTGGCACGATCTCCAGTTCAACGATTCGACTCCAATTGGGTCAGAAAAGCTTGTCGTTCCAACGCCGCTCTATATATATGCAGAAGAAAACCCACCGTCTTTTATAACTGAACCGATATAATCACGAAAGCTATCATGCTTAACTAAAAAAAGTATGGGGCATAACAGGTAATAAGCAGTCATTAGAAGGAGAGTCAATACTATGGCGCAGAATGAACAAGCAGAAGAACTCCATCGGATTTGCCAGGAATGTATGAGCAAATCTAGTGAGGAAATGGTTCCCAATCCGGAGTGGGGGAAGATTAATTTTGTGGAAGCAGAACCTAAGTTAAAAATTACTTTCCGGTTGTTCAAGGACTTGTTAAGGCTCCCTGTCATTATTTTGCCAGAACATATCCTTGATAGCATCATTAGTGGCGCGAGGTCACTAGTAATGTCTATAGATCGTATTAAACGTTTCGATGCTCTTGAGGGTCATCCTCGCCAAAGGAGGGAAGAGATTATTACGGACATTAATGGGCAGGTTGATACTTTTTATGCGGAGGTACAACACTGGATTCCCTATCTTGCTTATCAACATGGGGATGTACAGAATCAACTTCAGGAGCTTTCTGGCGCCGTACAGCAGGCCGATGCAATCCTTGAAAGTGCAAGCAAGGAAACAAAAGCAAAGAAGACTGAAATAGACGACATAGTAGCTGCTACAAGAGAAGCATCCGCTTCAGCAGGCGTGGCTCATTTCTCGGCAGATTTCATGAACGAAGCAGAGACTTTAACGAAGTCAGCCCAATGGTGGTTGTGGGTAACAGGAGGTTTGGCATTAGTAACACTTGGAGTCGCTTATGCATTTCTTCGTATGGATGATCCCTCAGGTTTATACTCGGTAATTTACCACTCCACCACAAAGCTGATTATCCTGGGTACGCTAATAGCCGCGACTGTATGGTGCGGGAAGATATACAGAGCATTGAGACATCAGATTACGACTAATAGACATCGGGCTAATGCTATCAAGACTTTTCAGGCGTTTAACAAGGCTGCAAGTGATGATGCAGCGCGAGATGCGGTACTTATGGAGACAACCAGGGCCATTTTCAATTCCAGCCCTTCCGGCTATCTTGATCAAGAAACCGCGGGTAGCGGAAATGAGCAGACGCGGGTTATCGAATTACTAGGTCGAACTAATAAGAACCACTTGCCAGAAGTTGGTGAATAATTCGAATCCAACAAACGCCACGACAGTCATTAGCTCTGGTGGGTTCTTTCATTTTTTGGCTTGGTACCGCATTCATTCTTCAGGCACTCTGTCGATTCTTCTTATCAAGCTCCCTGGTATGTCCCCGGTTTTGTAAAGGTATTGTGCAGTGCGCATGAGGTGCTGCATGTTAAAAAAAGCAATTCGATGAATATGGAGAAAAGCTTCTGCTAGATTAATATTTCCCCGTCCAAATAAAATTGGCCAACGGAGTTTGTCTATGAATACACATCTTGAGGAATACCTCGAATATTACAAGAAACTCAGTGCTCCGGGCTATGCGGTCCTGGTGACTGGGGGGTCGGAAAAACCTATCAGGTTCGAAATTGCCTCTCAGAAAATGAGCATTATTACGTCAGTCTATTCGGCCTAACATCGGCTGATGAGATCCACTCCACGGTTCTTGCAGAGATAGACCCGAAACTGGCTCAGGGAGGTAATGTACTGTCAGGAATTGGCAAGGTAAGCGAAAAAGCAGGCGGCATTTATTCGATAGCGGGCACCATCATGCCTAAAACGATCAACGCTGTATTACGCCGAAAAATAAAGCCGGACAAACCACTGATTTTTGATGATTTCGAACGGAGTTGCCTTGAACTGAGAGATCTTCTGGGCGTGATAAATACCCATATTGAGCAACATGGGTTTCAGGTCATTGTCGTCACCCACGATGATGAGCTCACCAAGAAATTTAAAGACTTGAAGGAGAAGCTGTTTGGCCAGACTATTTTGGTTACACCCGAGGTCACTGAAGCCTTCGACAAATTTACCTCAGGCATCAATAAGCCAGACTTGTCAACGTTTTTAAACAGTCATAAGGAAAACATTACTCGTGTGTTTAACGAGTCCGGTGCCATGTCACTCCGGGTTTTGCGGCATATCATTGAAGACCTTGGACGGTTGCATGGCGTACTGTCTGAAGATCATATAGACAACGCTCAGGCGATGGCAGAACTCGTCTACTTGTTTTGTGCTCTGAATATTGAAGTCCGGATGGGCAGGCTTGGGGTAGACGACCTGAAAGGCCGGATATCAATCCTCGACGCTGAGGTAGCGTTCGAGGATAAACAAAAAGACAAAGAAGGCAACTCACCAGAATGGCCAAAGTTATGTAAATCAGATGGCAGATACCCATCCATCAGTATTGATGATAGTAATTTATTGAATGATAACGTTCTGGTTCAGATGCTGATTGAGGGACGATACCCGAAAGATGCGATCCAAGACTCCCTGAATAACAGCACCTATTTCCAGAAACCCGACGATGCACCGCCCTGGAAGATCATCTGGGAACTACGCCGCTATGATGATGCTATCGTCGAGACCGCTGCCAAAAATATGCAAAGGCAGTTCGACGAGCGTGAAGTCACAGAACCAGGTGAGATGCTGCACATTTTCTCTCTCAGAATGATGATGTCAAAGGAAGGCCTTCTTAAAGAAGGGTACGATAAAATTGTAATTTTATGCAAAGCTTATATTGATGATCTCCTGGATACAGGGAAACTATCTCCTTGGGGTCCCCAGGAAGCAAGAGCGCTTCTATCTGACAGCTTCGGTGGCTATGAGTATTGGGTCAAGAACACATATAAAGACCAGTTCAAAGAAATATCCGAGTATCTGTTGAAGACAAGAAAAAAAGAGCTTGAAAAACAGTTACCAGTTATGGCAGAAGAACTTCTGAAACTTATCAAGACCGATGGCCAGCAGTTTTTTGAACAAGTTTGTTACACGAACAATGGTGAAAACCCTTATGTGAATATTCCGATCCTCGGCTACATAGAGCCTCGCAAGTTTGTTGATGCCTGGCTGGGAGGGCATCCTGAAAATTGGAATCCGATTACACTAGCTCTACAAAAACGATACACTTCAGCCGGTCATCCTTTTGAAGGAGAGCTTGCTGCCGAGCGTCCTTGGGCAATTGAAGTTCTCAAGATTCTGGAATCTGAAATTGACAAGTCTGGAAGATGCTGATTGACTACTCTCTGATGTAAAAGTTTGGGAATTATGCAGGTAATTTGACAAAGGACTATTTCATGAACAATAAGCCTTTCATTTGTTATACAGCCACTCACAACGATAGTGGACTAATTTATGTTGGCGTCACCTCTAGGACGCTTGATCAAAGAAAACAGGACCACAAATATGGAGCAAAAAAGAAAAACGGCACGTTCCCAGAGGCCGTCAGGAATTTTGGCATTGATGCGTTCACATGGAACGTTGTAGAGGAAGGGACAAAAGATGTGATAAGGCTCTTGGAGCAGCTTCTTATTTATGAATGGGACACCGCGAATCCTGATTTTGGGTACAACGAGACGGGTGGCGCGCATGCTGCATAAATTCGCTACCAACTGAAAAAGAGAGTTGGAAAACATTTGGGCCGCCGTGGAACGAACCTATTCCTGAAGAAGAGGAAAACTATTTAGAAATTGAGGCGATGATGGATGCTCAAGAATATGCTTTGTATATGATGTATGTTATTGAAAGTGTCAAGCCCCCTGAGTATGTACCAGGTGTTGAGAGAGAGTTGAAGCGATGGTTTCAGGGACAGGTGGTCGTTGATCCAGGGATTGATGGGGCCTGATGTGGTTATATTGATTGACCCACTGTGTAATCACAGCCTGGGCTTCATCCAATGAGTAAAAGACTTCCGGATCCAGCACTTCATGTCTGAGTGTGCCGTTGAACCGTTCGTTGTACCCGTTCTCCCAGGGACTGCCTGGATAGATATAGATGGGTTCAACCTCAACTGTACGTAGCCATGCCTGCAGTACACCGGCCTTGAACTCACTGCCGTTGTCGCTACGGATATATTCCGGTTTCCCGTAACGAATAAAGCACTCACTCAAGGTTTCCAGTACTTCCTGTGAGCTCAGCTGAAACTGTGCATGCACTGTCATACACTGACGTGTGTACTCGTCGATAACGGTGAGCATCTTGTAGCGGCGTCCCCGGAACAGTCGGTCCTGGACAAAATCCACACTCCAGATGTGGTTCGGGTACACCGGACGCATCCGGATGATGGAATGTTGATGATCATAAAGGTGCTTGCGTGATTTATGGCGTCTTGGGATCTGCAGGCCTTCTTCGCGCCACAGACGTTCGACCTTCTTATGATTGACTCGCCAACCCTCAATACGCAGAAGTGCGGTAATCTTGCGGTAGCCATACCGCCCATACTGTCTGGCCAGGCGAATAATGGCGAGTCGCAGGGCATCCTCATCCTTGCGTCTCGAACCATACCGTTGGGTACTGCGGGGCTGATCGAGAACCTGGCAGGTGCGGCGCTCACTGCTGCCTAAGTGCTGGCGAACGTGGACCACCGTGTCACGTGCCTGTTCCGGGCTTAGCCCCTGTGTCCTAAAAAATCCAGGGCTTCCTTCAAGATGCTTTTATCCAACTCAAGATCCGACACGATCTTGCGTAAACGCCCATTCTCCTTCTCCAGATCCTTGCAACGCTTGACCTCAGTACGGCCCATGCTGGCCTACCACTTGCGCCACCGACAATAACTCTTGTCGCTGACTCCAAGACTGCGGCAGGCCTCCTCTGTTCCCATGCCTCCACTGATCTTGACCTCGATCGACCGTAATATAATAGATTAATGATCTCCGATTCACTGAATCGCTTGCGCATGTTGACCTCCTGATTCCAACCCGTTATGAGAGTTTTACACCTAAATCTGGATCAAGTTTAGGGGGCAGGACACTGATGCACCTACTGTGTAATAACCGCCTGGGCCTCGTTTAGTGTAATCTCTTTGAGGAAAAGGCTCGCGAGCTAGGGTGTGACGAAAATGGATGTGATTAATTCCCGCCGATATTTCCTTGGTGGTGGATATTCAAGTACAGAGTGCTGCCGTTGAATAGTTCCGCCATAGCGTCTTTCACTCCAGGCACAGGCCCATATGCATTCGCAAACAGGCCTGCGACAATAAGCACAAGAATAAAGACGACTGATTTTTGAAGTTTGATTTCATGTTGGATGATTCTTTTGTTCATGGGTTATCTCCTTGATAGTTTAACCTTATGGTAAGTTCTTTATTTGGTTTGTTAAATATAAAAACGCCAAAAATTTTAGGACCACGCTCGTGTCGCCTGTGCGATGAAAGCAATCCCATGCATCCATTGTCCCGTTGGCGGGTACCCATCCACCAGTAATGCTCTCCCACTTGCCGATTACTTTATTAATAACACAGAATGAGGGCTTGTCTTGGAACCTAGCTTTATCACTAGCCATACATTCATTATAGCCTGATTCGTGCCGGCAAGCTGTCAAGCCCCTGTGTATGTACCAGGTTTCATTAAGTACATACCCCCGCAAATCAATACCACTTTGCCCTGCTTGTTATCAAGTTGTACACACGTCAAATCCACCATTGTCTGTGTAAGCTATAAAACTTATCATTGCTTGGTATGCCTTCAGATACCTTCAAATAATTAGATAAATTCATCAGTAAAGATATGCGTATGTCGCATATTTACCAACCGGGTATGTTGATTGAGTTACTATCAAATAAAGGCGAGGCAACAATCAATCAAATCGCAAAATCAATACTATCAAAAGATGATTCACAGATAGAATATTATGAACAAATCACAAAGAACATGGTTGGCCGTGTTCTTACAGAGAATAGAGGCATTACTGAAAGGAATAAAAACATATATAGATTGATTGGATATGATGGTCTGAAACAAAAAGAGATAGATGAACTTAAATCATTGTGCCATCAGAAGATAGAAGAATATTTAGATAAGAGAATTGACGCGTGGTCACATAGAAAGAAATCATCCAGTTATATTTCAGGGACTATCAAATATGAAGTACTTAAGATGGCAAAATTTCGTTGTGAACTATGTGGGATCCCTGGAGATAAAAAAGCATTAGAGGTCGATCATATCATTCCAAGAAACAAAAATGGCTCGGATGATAGAAGCAATCTTCAAGCACTCGGCTATTCGTGTAATTCAATGAAGAAAGATAGAGATGATGCGGATTTTAGGGAAGTATTAGAGAGTTATAAAAATCGTGAAAAGGGTTGTTTGTTATGCGAGATTGAAAAAGACAGGATCATTGCATTAAATGAACTATGTTATGCAATCAGAGATGGATATCCTGTCACAAAGCATCACACATTAATTATTCCTCATAGACATGTTGTAGATTATTTTAATCTTTATCAACCGGAATTAAATGCAGTAAATCAGATGATAAACCGAATGCAGAATGATATTAATGAAATCGATTCAAGTGTCACATCTTTCAATATCGGTATGAATTGTGGTGAGGATGCAGGACAGACAGTGTTTCACTGCCATATACATCTAATCCCGAGAAGAAAAGGTGATGCTGAAAATCCAAAAGGTGGAGTTAGGGGTGTTATTGCGTGTAAACAGAGATATTGAAGATTTTGGATACAATTGAAGGCATTACCTAAAAATCTTCATGAGGTCATGGATAAACGCCTATAGTTTCCTGTCCATACGTCCATGGCGCACATGAAGCACTTCAACCACATCACCGTTGATGAGGTACAACGCACGGTAATCACCAATAACTAAGTGGCGTATGCCTTGCTGAATATCCAAATCTTCCGGCGCAATGGGACAACGCTCAGCTAGTACATCAAGCTTCTCAATAGCTTCTATGGTCCGTAGATACCAATTCAGTGCATTTTGTGGAGATTCTTCGGCGATTTGCTGGTATCGCCGTGTGAGGTCATTTTCTGCGGTTGGCTTAATATCGATACGGTATTTTTTCAACGAGTGACACCATGTTTTGCTTCAAACTCAGCGGTAAATGCATCTAACGACCTGCCTTGTTCTGACATGGCCTGCCTGATGTTTTGTACACTCTCGGCGTAGTCCGCCAATGCTGCCATTTTCTCGTAGGTTTCGGCATCTTGGACTACCACCGCAGCCTTGCCGTTGACGGTCAATATCTCAGGGCGTTTGCTGTCTGTCAGCCGTTTTATATGCTCGGCTGGTTTACGGCTAAACTCTGTCACTGTATGTATATCTGAGCTTTGAAACATTTCTTTACCTCTTAAGCAGATGATAATCGTATTATTCTCTGTTTACGCTAATTCTTACCGTTCGGCAAGTAAAAATATCACATGCCTGCTGCATTTTGGTTGTACCTATCAGCAGTAGCTGGTGTCTACTGCACTAAAGCGGTATTTGTACGTAAAGTTACAATGGGTTTAGGTCACTAAAAAGCTGTAGGCGATAATCAAGATTAAAATATATGGCGTCGCAACCAGAGATCATTACCGTTTCAGTCTCGTTTTTAAAGTGCGTATTTCGATGATCATGACCCAGGCGTCGATTTCCATTTCACTGAGGATGTCCCAACCACCACCTTCGTCTTCGGTCCCATCGACGTCATCAATTAGATCATCCGTGTCCTTTGGGTATCCTGAATTCTGTGTATCTGTCCTGGTCGATACGGGCATGAAGGTGCCGCTCATGTGCGAATTGAGCTTGTCACGTACTGCGCATGACACTTCCCTGATCAATTATCTCTATTCCCTGTTTTGGATCTGGCGATCCCCTGTTCGATCATTTCAAGTTCCCTGTTCCTGCATAACAGGGAATTTCCCTCTAACCTTTTGAAATACAGAGCGTTATCACGCAGGAAACGGTCAAATTGTCACTAAATTTAAGTGATTTCCCTGTTAATTCCCTGTTATTCTCAGATAAACAGGGAAATAGGCAGAGACGGGTTCGCCCTGGACGGCCGCCACCGCCATACAGTCTGGTCTCTGCAATCAGTATCTGGTTACTATTTAAATTGATACAAGAATTCAGTGATTTACACGACTATTGAGACCAAGAGATAGCTAATTAAGGTAACCAGAGTATCGGAAATAACTGGAAAAAACGGAATTATCTCTTTTGCCGATTTTACTAGTTACCATGGTATTTGGTTAAAATAAACACCACCGATATTTCCGGCGGATTTGGACTTGGAAAAAACGCCTGGTCAGATTCAATCGTTTCAAATTATATAAAAAATTGATTATTTTATCCGCTTGCCATCAAGGATAAGGGAGATGACATGACCGTCATTGTTTGCAATGCATGAGCCTTCAATTATAAGACTGTTTCCCAATTTATTCGGCATCCTTATCGGCGTGGTGCTGGCTCCCCAGTAATACTCCCAGGAACCGTCAGAACGTTTCTGCCCTTTTAATGTAGGGACCTTTGTTTCAGATTTATCCAATGACACATTTTCAATAGTCATTTGACACCCAACAAATGCCCCACTACTGAATGTGGGTTCAGGTTTTGAAGGAGTATCTTCTGAACCGTAACCAGTCAACTTTACATAGCCATACAAGAATACAAATACTAATATCAAACCGCCTAATGTTTGTATTCCGGATAGGTACTCTGGATTTTTCTCACTCATGATAATTCTCCTTATATTTTCGTCTCTTTCATGCTCATTGTCTTATATGGCCTTTAAAATATTTATTTATGTATCGTATTGATATATATAGCTTATAGTCTTATGTAGATCATGATCTATAGACTAAGTTTCGCAATCTCTTCATCCTTTGATCGAAAATCAAGGGCTGTTACGGCATTGGTAAGAAAGAAAACTGATCGAGATAAAGAAACAAACCGTATTCAATATGGTTTTGGTGAGGTACTGCGTAAGCATCGTGAAAAACAAGGAATATCACAGGTTGATTTAGCTCTGGAAGCAGATTATCACTGGACATATATATCCCAAACAGAACGCGTTAAGCGGCAGCCAGGGCCGGGTGCCGTCTTTATTCTTTGTAAACATTTGGGCTTAAATCCTTCCAGTGTTATAAAAGAAGTTGAAAAGAGATTGAAATGGCGAAAGTGAACGACGCCTAACTCTGTAATTTCAATTGCGCCTGCCAATAGCATTGCATTTCATGACGTAAAGCCCAACAGTTGCCGTTGTTGATTCCAATCTAACGGAAACCCTTTTCGTAACTTTGCCACAGAGAGTGTCGCGGGCACCTTCCCCTGTAAAATGGCTTCAATGATATCCGGGGCCAGGAAAGCGAATCTAATCAGTTCGCCGATATAATTCCGGGTCACACTTTCATTCCGTGCAATCTCGGGGATAGATGCTACCTCACCCGTGAGTAGTGCGTTATGCCAGCGTAAACTTTTTTGCATCGTGTTCTGCAAGGCACTGATCGTGCGCTGGGGTGGGCTGTCCTCTTCCAGTCCGTGCACAATCAATTTGGATTTCGATACCGTAGCGTTTTAATTGGGCAGAAATTATGAGTGTGAAGGGATCCTGTATTAAGTTAGATGATTTACATCTAGATGGGTCTGTTTCAAGTAAACACGTAAGTAACCCGTTTCGGGACAAAACCAGGGTAGTTTCATGACGACCTAGTTGCACGGACTGGATACAGGTTTTCAAGAGTTTTAAGTGTTGTTGCGGTGTGTTGTGCTCCCATGCTTGTGCCAATTGATTTGCTTTGTTGAACACAGTAGTATGCTGTGTCACGTCCAGACTGTAATCTTTCAGTGTTGTGTGTAATTCCTTGGGTGCTAACCAGAGTTGTTTTAGTCGATTTATCACCATTCCTTCAATGGTGTTAGCCGGGACACGTAGTACGGTGCCAGCATCCTTTTCGCGGTATTGCAGCACTGCCTGGCTGACATAATAGCGGTAGCGTCGATTGTGTTTTGTTGTGTGGGTAGGACTCATTGGGTTGCCGTTATCGTCAAACAAGAGGCCAGCAAGCAGGCTCGGATCTTTGACGGATGTTCGAATCTCGTGGCGTTGTTTATTTTCTGATGATAAATCTTGGGCAGATTGCCAGAGAGCCGAATCTACAATCGCCGCATGCTGACCCTCATAGTGCTTGCCTTGATGAACGACTTTGCCGAGATAAAGCGGATTCTTTAATAGAGAATACAAGGACCCCCGAGAGAAAGATTTACCGCCCGCATGAACACCCTTAAGTTCACGGGCTTTACTGACATAGCTTTCGGCATCCAACTCTTCCTTTAACTTCCTGACACAGCCCAAAGTGATATACCTTGTATATTATGTGTCGCACACACTTGGCTTCCGCTTCATTTACCATCAGGATTTTATCGATAACATCGTAACCCAGCGGTACCACACCACCCATCCACATGCCTTTCTGTTTGGAGGCGGCGATCTTGTCCCGAATACGTTCACTGGTAACTTCTCGCTCAAACTGGGCGAAAGAGAGCAGGACATTCAGGGTAAGCCGACCCATAGAACTTGAGGTATTGAACTGCTGTGTGACCGAGACGAACGATACGTCATGCGCGTCAAATACTTCAATCAACCAGACAAAGTCCACCAGTGATCGGGAAAGCCGATCGACTTTGTACACCACGATGACATCAACTTTGCCTGCTTTGATGTCAGTCATTAACTGGGTAAGGGCAGGGCGCTCGGTATTGCCCCCGGTAAAGCCACCATCATTATATTGAGTGGAAAGGGCTCTCCACCCTTCATGTTGTTGGCTCTTAATATACGATTGACAGGCTTCCCGCTGGGCATCGAGAGAATTGAATGTCTGATCCAGACCTTCCTCTGAGGATTTCCGGGTATAGATGGCGCAGTGTGTGATCTTGTGAGCTGTGCCGGTCATGCAGCGCTCGCCTGTTTTGTGAGACCAAAGAACCGGGGGCCGGACCAGTGTGCCCCTGCCATTCCCGGATCAATCGGGTGCCGGTCGAGTAGGCCTGGGCAGGGGACTGGATGGATTGACCTGACTTCTTCAGTAAGCGTTGTCGCACTGCAACGGGCGAGTCTTCATGCTGCCGTGCTTGCACCGCCCAGGCAAGGTGTGCCCGTAGCAAGTCGCTTCTGAACGACTTTGGAGGTGGTGTCCCTTCGAATTGGATATACATTTCCTTGAGCACCTTGAAACCGACTGTCGACAATTCCTCAAGGGTGGGCAGTTTCGTTGACTGTTTGCGCTGCATGGACACCATTCATCCATACTGTTGTGCTCAAAGCCAGTCGTTTTGACCAGGCTTCGATCACCATTTGGCCATAATCTAAAATATCTGATCATCAAATTGCCCCTGAAAACGGACTATTCATAATGTCGGCGATACTGAGGCCGGGTGAGCAGATTTCCGGAGAGCCTTGGTCCGGTGAATCAGTAATGAAGGTGATACGGGATTGCAGTTGATTAACGCCCAATTGTCGGTGACGAAACCACTCCAGCAGTTGCGACAGACTATCGACCTGGTCATCGTATTTACCGTTGGGAAACCGGACCAATTCGGTATGAAAGTCCGCCAGCCAGGATGCCTCTTTCGGTAAGATGACCTTACCTGCTTCAAGTATTGGCGTGACTTTGATCATCCGAGTGGACTTATCACCTTTTGGTGTCATGCCCATAATGTTTAATGTATGACAGTGATGTTGTAAATCTTGTACCAGGCCCATCCCCGCATTGGCGTTTTCAATAATAATCAAATCAGCACGCCAGAATGTACCATGCTGGACAACAGTCTGTCTTAAGTGTGGGAATTTGAGGCGTTACCGCAGCACGTCCAACAGATAGCATTTACCGTTGCTCATCAACCCGGTTGTACAGACAGAATAATCATTCATTTGCCCGGTAGAGCTGGCGGTGTCCCAACTTTGTATAACCCAATCACATTCCTGTTTAACAGGTGGTTTTGTATAGCGCCGTTTAAACCAGTTCCATTTGATGATGCCACCACCCAATGGTGCCGGTCGTTGTTGATACTGCGCCGCAAAGTCATACGAGCCCATCTCAGCCCGTAATTTCTCAAGCACGGCCACGGGCTCTTTGTCAGGATGTAGTACATCACCGACTTTGCGTTGGTAAGACTTACCCGGACCAATGGGGATGGACATATCCTCCTCAGCAATCGCAGGCAGGTTTAAGTGCGTCCATTCACCGGTGTCCAATAAATGACCGGCTAGGTCGCCTTCATGCAAGCGTTGCTGAATCACAATGATCACGCCTGTCTGCTTGTTGTTGAGTCGTGACACCAGGGTATTGCGGTACCAGTTGATGACGTGTTCGCGTTTGGTATCCGAATTTACCTCATCCGATTTATGCGGATCATCGATAATAACCAGATCACCACCACGTCCGGTCAGTGAACCCCCGACGGAGGTGGCCAGACGAAATCCGAGTTTTGTGGTCATGAATTCCGATTGGGTATTTTTATTGGGATTGATGCGTGACTGTGGGAAACACTCCAGGTACCAGTCCGCTTCCAGCACGGTGCGGGTGTCAAACGAATGCTTCATGGCGAGTTCACTGGCGTAACTGACACAAATAATATTGCTGGTGGGGTCGTGTCCCAACAACCAGGCAGGGAAGGCAACGGATGCAGAGATGGATTTCAGTGAACGCGGCGGCAGGGTGATGATGAGGCGTTTTATGTTACCCACGGCACATCCTTCCAGATGATAGGCAATGGCCTGTAGATGCCAGTTATCCGAAAATGTATCACCGGTCGATACAGTGTCGAACACTTTGCGGGTAAAAGCAGATAAGTCATTACGTAACAATGCGTTCAACAGTTGTTTTTGCTTCATGTGGATCCTCCTTCATTTTTCGTGGGTGACTCACCCAGCAGTTGACTGGCATATGCGGCGAGGATGGCTTGGTCGTCTTCATTCAAGTCGTCGGTCTCCTTACCCTGGTTGGCCTGTTCCAGGCCTAGGATCAAGCCGATCAGGACATTGGCTACTTTTGTTTCACCTTTCAGGGCCTTGGCGAACAGGGTTTTGATCATCGCCCGTTGTTTCGTGACCTCCTGACTTTTGTTCGCTTCGGTGATTAAGATCTTTTGTTCCAGTTCTTCTTGCAGATCGGTCGCCAGGTTCTTCAGGCCCTTCGGGCGACCTTTCGGGTTGCCCGACAGACCGGGTTTGAATTGTGATTGCGTGGGCGGCTTCTTATAGCCGACATCAAAATCGCCACTGGCCATTTGTCAGATTCCTATTAACAGGGGATCGGGTCGACGGATTGCGACGTCTTCAAAGAACACTCCGGTTTGTTCATGCAGTGCCACTTCACCTGTCTCGGCCATCCAACGTCGTACCGCGACGTCCACATAACGGGGATCGATCTCCAGACCATAACAGACCCGTCCGGTTTGTTCGGCCGCCATCAGGGTGGTGCCCGATCCGAGAAAGCCATCCAGGACAATATCGCCCCGATCAGTTGCGTCGAGTATCGCATCGGCAATCATGGCAACGGGTTTCACCGTAGGGTGCATCGCCAGGGCGTCATCCCGGTCTTTACCGAAGGCATTCACACCAGGATATTCCAAAACATTAGTGCGATAGCGGCCGTGCTTACCGAGATTGACATTGTTTTTGTGAGGGGCCGATCCCTTCTTAAATATATAGACCAATTCATGCTGTGAACGATAAAAGCTACCCATGCCGGCATTATTCTTGGCCCACACACACATATTGATCAACGGCATTTGAAGTTATTGCCGCGCAATGAGCAACTCAAATTGATGACGCCAATCCATGAACGTGTAGAGTAAGGCCCCATCGACACAGACGCTTTCTAATTGCAATAACGCACCAAACAAAAATTCAGAAAACTCGTCTGACGTCATCTCGCCACTGGCCATCGCAAACTCATCATGTCTGATGCTTCCTAAACCGCTGACAAAGCCTCCAATTTGCAAATTATAGGGGGGATCGGTGATCACCATGCTTGCACGATAAAAATCCATAACGCTGTCGACGTCATAATTACTACAACAATTACCACAACGGATCCGATGTGGTCCCAATAACCAAATGTCACTCAGTTGCGTTACCGTATCTTCGATAGTAGGTGGGGCGGGGGGCGGTGGTTCTGGCTCGGCCGTATCCGGTACGGCACCGAGCAGTATATCGATTTCACCCATAGAGAAACCAGTTAAATCCACATTCACATCAATGTCCAACTGTGACAAGTAATGCAATTCCATTTTAAGCAAGTCGTCATCCCAGGCGGCATTCATTGCAATTTTGTTATCAGCCAGCATAAATGCCCGCTTTTGTGCTTCCGACAAATGTCCGATACAAACAACTGGTATGTCGCTATGTCCCAATTTTTTCAGTACCGCATATCGGGCGTGTCCACTTAGTATCGTTTTGTTCTCATCGATAATGATCGGGATGTTATACCAAAAGACTGAATGCTTTTTTCCAGTTGCTTTAACTGATCTTTCGAATGCGACCGGGCATTCTTCGGGTTCGGGGTTATGTCGTTAATCGACATCTGTTCAATGACTAACTTGTCCATATCACACCTCCAGGTACTAGCAAAAATTTTCAAAAAGACACAAAAAAACCGAATCAACAGATGGTGACCAAGCCCTGCGGCTCAGCCTACCCACTCCGTTGATTCGGTCTGATTACTCTATGTCTGGATCAATATAAGGGTATCAAATTTCATTTTACAAATGAATTATGATAAACGTATATAACTAATTGTTTTAAAAGATAAATATACTACATATAGCAAAATTGATTTGTTCTTGATATAACGCAATTCTTTAGTGTGCCACGCGGGAAGATTGTATTATGAAGATCGACTATTTTCTGGATCGATCATAGTCAACCCGATTATCACTTTCTTCGTTATTTTAAGTTTTGTTAATATAGATTGTCACAAGTAATTATAACTTGCGTCAATATTGATTAAAAATTGCATCAAAAATCTAAAAAATATGTTTAATTAAGTGACTGTTCAATTACATAATGTCCTAATTTCTAATACTAATTGGAAGTATGTGGCAAGCCATGCCAATAAGCTTTTAGAGAAGTATGGCTTTGAAGAATTTGAAGTTCTAATTCGTCCTGAATCTTATGACTCTTTGAAAGATGATGAATTACAGGGCTCAAATTATATAGCTAATTTTGATGCAGATAGTAAATTCCTTGAATTAGTCATTAGTGCCGATATAGCTGCCGATAACTTTGAATTTTATGGTAGTGATTTAGAAGCTTTTGTAGAAATCCTAGTTATTGGGACTCTAAGTCAATTTAAAGAAGATATGGAAATATCGAAAACAGAAAAAAAGAAATTAAATTTATAGCAATAGACGGCGGAAAGAAAAATTAAACAAAGTTGATTTTAATCATAAGTTAGTGGTACGTATCAATTCATAAAAATTTTAGTTGAATAAGCAAGACGAATTTACTTGCATTGATGTAGATTGTCATAACTAATCGCCAAATGTTTGCTTTGTGCCAAAAACCAACAATTAAATGTTAACTACGTCCGCTGTGATTAAATCCATAAACATGCCATTGCGTACCAGGAGTGTCGGGATTATCTCTGCCACCGTGCATATCGCAGCCGTATTCATCAGTTAAGCGATTCTCTTCAGTTTGGGCTTCTTCTTTTGTATCGAAAGGTCCTGCAAGGATTTGCCAATCTTTCACGTCTTTGTACACTGTCTCCCAATATGCTTTACGGCTTTTTTGATTAGTAGTGATACCAATCCTGCATCCCATAGCTAACTCCTTAAATGTTATTAGGATTATTACTTGCGTTAATATTAAATATAAAAATTAAAAAGTCGATATGAGCGCAACAGGAAACCCTACAGATGTTTCATAAAGGGGGTGTATGAAACTTTCGTACCGGAAATGAAACTATAGGGATTCCTGTTGCACTCATTTCATATTCACTTCACGGTTCACATTTTAATATTGAGATTATCTAAATTTATTACTTTTTTTAAATTAAATTGTCATAAAATAAGTAAACTATGCTTGCCAAAAATGGTTTGCCTAGTTAATATAATCGCTACATAAAAATTTGTAATCGGACTAGAATAGGCCAATGATATTTCCGTCACTATCAATATCGATATTTTCTGCGGAAGGATTCTTGGGTAAACCTGGCATGGTTATCATATTCCCGGTAACTGCGACGATAAAGCCGGCTCCTAAGGCCAGACGTACCTCTCTGATTTCCAAATCATGGCCCTCTGGCGCGCCGCGTAATTTTGGATCAGAACTGAAAGACATTTGTGTCTTGGCAATACACACTGGCAGGTCGCCATAGTTTTCATTGAGGTCCTTCAATTGTTCTCGAATCTTAGTGGTGGCCGTGATCTGCTCGGCCTTATAAATTTTTCTGGCTACAGTTTCAATCTTATCCCAAAGTGTGGCGTCATCTGGATAAAGATACTGATGATGTCCTGGGCTATTATCGACGATATCAGCCACTGTTCTTGCTAGTTCTTCTGCACCAGCGCTGCCATCGGCCCAATGCTTCGATACAAGGGCTTTGCCACCCATAGATTCAACCTTATCTTTAAGGAGCTGAATTTCCGAGTCGGTATCGTGGATAAAGTGATTAATACAGACCACACAAGGAAGTCCGTAATGATCACGAATATTTTCAAAGTGTCGCTGCAAATTGATAAAGCCTTTTTCTACTGCTGGCAGATTTTCCAGTTCGAGCTCATGTCCATTGACACCACCGTGATATTTTATCGCGCGGACCGTGGCAACTAGTACCGTAGCTGAAGGCTTTAACCCAGATTTTCTGCACTTAATATTGATAAACTTTTCTGCCCCCAAGTCAGCACCAAAGCCAGCCTCGGTGATGACATAGTCACTTAGTTTCAGGGCGGTTTGAGTAGCGATGACACTGTTACAGCCGTGTGCGATATTGGCAAACGGTCCGCCATGGATAATGGCGAGATTGTTTTCCAGGGTTTGCACCATGTTGGGTTGGATAGCATCTTTTAGTAATGTAGCCATGGCTCCATGCGCCCCCAAGTCTTTGGCGTGTACTGGTTTTTTCTCGTCTCGAGTGTAGCCGATCACGATGTCTCCAAGCCGCTCTTTCAAATTTGCCAGGGAAGTGGTGAGACAGAAGATAGCCATCACCTCGGAGGCGACAGTGATATCATAGCCCCCTTCTCTTGGTAAACCGTTAATGCTGCCTCCCAGCGCGATAACAATATTTCGTAAGGCGCGATCATTCATGTCTACCACTCGTTTCCAGGTAATTAAGTGAGGGTCTAAATTCAAGGCATTGCCGTGATGAATATGGTTATCAATCATTGCCGAAAGCAGATTGTGAGCGACTCCGATGGCGTGGAAATCACCCGTGAAATGCAGATTGATGTCCTCCATTGGCACCACCTGTGCGTAACCGCCGCCAGCTGCGCCCCCTTTTAAGCCAAAACAGGGGCCGAGTGAGGGTTCTCGCAGACAGATAATCGTCTTTTTGCCAATTCGATTCATGGCATCACCGAGGCCAACAGTGGTCGTCGTCTTGCCTTCACCAGCTGAGGTAGGGCTAATCCCTGTAATCAAAATCAGTTTACCATCAGGCTTATTTTGTAGAGTATCAATGTAATCAAAGGATAGTTTAGCTTTGTAATGACCGTAGGGCTCCAGATAGTTACTGGCTATGTCATATTGTTCTTTTGCCAATTCGATAATGCGTTTTTTAATCCCTTGTCGTGCGATTTCAATGTCGGACATGTCTCTTCCTTCTCCCGTGTGTAGTTGATTTCGTGGATGGTTGTTGTTTTGTGATTGTGTATCCCGTCAAAGCATATGAGACACAATTGAGCTAAATTCTAAGAGAGCCTTCTGATAAGTTAACCTTATAGAACAGGAGTCTCATTATGGGTAATAATAGCGAGAAGTTGGTTAAAGATATACGTCGTCGTACCCGCAAAAAGTATTCCTCTGAAGAAGAGATCCGAATTGTGCTGGAAGGTATGCGTGGAGAAGAAAGTATCGCTGAGCTGTGCCGCCGAGAAGGATTGAATCAAAACGTGTATTACCGCTGGAGCAAGGAGTTTCTAGAGGCCGGGAAACAGCGCCTGGCTGGCGATATCAAACGGGAAGCCAGTTCCAGTGAAGTCACCGATCTGAAGAGAGAAAACGACCAGCTCAAACGCCTGCTAGCCGACATCATGCTGAAGAACGATGTGCTTAAAAAAAGTGTGCTTGGCTTGGAGTCGACCTGGGCAGACGAATGAGTTTGTCAGCGGCAGAGAAGCTGGAAGTGATCCGGTTGGTAGAAGGCTCGGAATTACCTGTTAGATGTACCCTGAGAGAATTAGGGGTGAGTCGTAGTAGCTTTTATCGTTGGTATCGGTAATATCTGGATAATGGACCAGAGGGTCTGGAGCCAAGCAGTCGATCACCTAGGCGGTTCTGGAATAAGTTACCGGAGACGGTGAAGGAGCAGTGTCTGGAGATCGCCTTGCAACATCCAGACAAATCACCCCGCGAGTTAGCGTGGACCATCACCGATGAACATAGTTGCTTCATCTCGGGATCCAGTGTCTATCGCCTGTTAAAGCAATACGATCTCATTACCAGTCCTGCTTATATCCTGATGCAAGCGGGGGATTCGTTTCAGAATCCAACACGACGAGTCAACGAGCTATGGCAGACGGACTTCACCTACTTTCGTGTCGTGGGTTGGGGGTGGTATTACCTGTCCACGGTGCTGGATGATTACTCCCGCTATATCATTGCCTGGAAGTTAACGACCAGCATGGCAGCTGGTGACGTGAAGCAAACACTGGATGCGGCGATTGAGACCACCGGTGTCAACGAGATAACGGTCAAACATCGTCCTCGTTTACTCAGTGATAACGGACCTTGTTATATCTCGTCAGAATTAAAAGACTACCTGGGCAAACACCAACTGCAACATACCCGTGGCGCACCGTATCACCCTATGACCCAAGGCAAGATTGAACGTTATCACCGTTCCATGAAGAACGTCGTAAAGTTGGAGCACTATTACTATCCTTGGGAACTGGAACAGGCCATCCGGCAATTCGTTCAGTACTACAATCATGAGCGTTACCATGAGTCGCTCGACAACATTACACCTGCCGATATGTATTTTGGCCGTTATCAGGAAATCATAGACAGAAGAGCCGTCATTAAACACGAAACGCTACAACTGAGGAGGAAGGATAATTTAAGTTTATGTATGAACCAGTGAAATAGGACTACAATGTATGAAAGTCTCTCTTAACTTTTAGACTATTGTGTCCCAGATCTTTTGACGACTTACAGTCCGGCCAATGGTCATTGTGAACTGCAAGATATGGCTGGTGACGTTGGCCTACGTGAAGTTCGCTACGGTTATGATGGCGCAAATCATGTTTATGAGAAGCATGAAAGCGACAACAATCCATTATTTTTCAAAAAAGACGAAAGCAACCCCTATTTCACTTTTGATCCAAGCAAATGTATTGTTTGTTCTCGATGTGTACGTGCATGTGATGAAGTCCAGGACACTTTTGCCTTGACTATTCAGGGTCGAGGTTTTAACTCCAAGGTTTCTGCTTCTCAGGATGAATCGTTACTGGATTCTGAGTGCGTGTCTTGCGGTGCCTGTGTGCAGGCATGTCCAACGGCAACCTTGAGTGAGAAATCCTTGATTGAAATGGGACAAGCAGAACATAGTGTAATTACTACTTGTGGTTATTGTGGTGTTGGTTGTTCATTCAAGGCGGAAATGAAAGGGAGCGAAGTACAACGGATGGTCCAAACAAGGATGGCCATGCTAATCATGGTCACTCATGTGTGAAAGGCCGGTTTGCAATCGCATATGCTTCTCATCCTGACCGGGTTAAAAAACCATTGATTCGAGATTCCATTAAAGATCAGTGGAGGGAAGTCTCTTGGGAAGAAGCCATTGATTATGCAGCCAATGAATTCAAGCGTATTCAAAAGGAATATGGCAAGAATTCGATCGGAGGCATTACATCATCCCGTTGTTCAAATGAAGAAACCTATCTGGTTCAGAAACTGGTACGAGCAGGATTCGGTAATAATAACGTTGATACCTGTGCTCGAGTATGTCATTCACCAACCGGTTATGGCCTCAAAAACACATTAGGAGAATCAGCAGGTACACAAAATTTTGATTCTGTGATGGAAACCGATGTCATGATTATTATCGGTGCCAATCCTACTGAAGGACATCCCGTTTTCAGCTCTCAAATGAAACGTCGATTAAGGGAAGGCGCGAAATTGATCATTATCGATCCTCGTAGTATCGCTATGGTAAGGTCACCACATATTGAAGCGGATTACCACCTTAAGTTAAAACCAGGTACTAATGTCGCAGTACTAACTGCGCTAGCAAACGTGATAGTTACTGAAGGACTGGTGAAAGAAGACTATGTAAAAGAGCGTTGCGAATCAGATGCATACCTTAAATGGAAAAATTTTGTTTCTGAAGAACGCCATACGCCGGAAGCCATGGAAGATGTTTGCGGTGTTCCGTCTGAAATAATACGAGGCGCTGCACGTTTGTATGCTAGTGCCGGTAATGGTGCTATTTATTATGGTTTGGGAGTGACAGAACATGCCCAGGGTTCTACCGCCGTTATTGGGATTGCTAACCTCGCAATGGCAACAGGAAA
Organism: Gammaproteobacteria bacterium; assembly: GCA_965226155.1. GTDB lineage: Bacteria > Pseudomonadota > Gammaproteobacteria > Eutrophobiales > Eutrophobiaceae. Next base: position 529,857 of record OZ245331.1, on the reverse strand, counting down.
CTTGGGTCGTAAAGGTGTCGGTGTAAATCCTTTACGTGGCCAAAACAATGTCCAGGGTGCATGCGATATGGGTTCTTTCCCTCATGAATTTCCTGGTTATCGGCATGTCTCGGACGACACTGTGCGTCATAACTTCGAAACATTATGGGGCAGGCCCTTAATTTCCGAACCTGGTCTACGCATTCCCAATATGTTTGAGGCAGCTTTGGATGGCAGTTTCAAAGGAATTTATATTCAAGGCGAGGACTTCGCCCAGTCCGACCCAGATACACAGCACGTTATTGCTTCGCTCGAGGCGATGGAATGCGTAGTTGTTCAAGACTTGTTTATTAACGAGACAGCTAAATATGCACATGTATTTCTGCCTGGTTCCTCATTTCTTGAGAAGAATGGAACTTTCACTAACGCAGAACGACGTATCTCACCTGTACGTAAAGTAATGCCACCTCTAGCCGGCAAGGAAGACTGGGAAATTACTTGTATGTTATCCAATGCACTTGGTTACCCGATGAACTATCAACATCCTTCTGAGGTCATGGATGAAATAGCAAAACTAACACCTACATTTACCGGTGTCAGCTATTCTAAAATAGATCAACTGGGTAGTATCCAGTGGCCATGTAATGAGAAAACTCCTGAAGGTACACCGGTGTTGCATGTCGGTGAATTTGTGCGTGGCAAAGGTAAGTTCATGTTAACTGAATATGTGCCTTCTCATGAGAAAAACAATTCAAAGTATCCATTAATTTTAACGTCAGGCAGGATACTGTCGCAATATAATGTTGGTGCTCAAACACGTCGAACCGAGAATGTAATCTGGAATGATGAAGATCGTTTGGAAATCCATCCCCATGATGCCCAGGATCGTGGTATAGAGACAGACGACTGGGTTGGTATCAATAGCCGTTCAGGGGAAACTGTCCTGCGTGCCATTGTGACTGAGCGTGTTCAGCCGGGCGTTGTGTATACGACATTTCATTTCCCTGAGACCGGTGCTAATGTTGTAACTAGTGATCATTCTGATGGGGCAACTAACTGTCCGGAATACAAAGTAACTGCGGTACAGGCTCAAAAGGTTAACAACCCATCAAATTGGCAGATCCGTTATCGCAAGTTTTCAAAACAGCAAAAACTCTTATATAAAAACCGGGATGTAGTTACCTGATAAAATGATGTTGTCTGATGAAAATTTATTGGATAATAGTAAAGGAAGCTCATCCTTCAAGGTAGAGCGCTGGAAATCTGGATCTTATGAATCTGCTAGTGATCAGATTGCAGAAGAAATCCCAATCGCATTTATGTATAACGGAATTCCTTATGCAGTCATGCTCGCGACACCAACTGACATTAAAGATTTTGCTATCGGATTTACCTTAAGTGAAGAAATAGTTGTAGCTCCTAATGAAATTCACAAGCTTGATATCCAGCAGCATGAAAATGGAATCGAACTACATATAACAATTCCTAAAGAGAATGCTATTGGTTTACAAGAACGGACTAGAAATATTGCTGGTTGTACCGGTTGTGGTATATGTGGAGCAACGTCTTTGGATGGTGCTATACGCCATCCTTCCATAGTTGGTCCAGGTGTTAGTATCGACGCAGATGTATTACACCATGGTCTTGAATCTATTATGCAATTGCAATCATTAAATATACTAACCGGTGCTGTACATGCGGCATGCTGGCTGGATCTAAGTGGAGATATATTATTAATGCGAGAAGATGTGGGCCGTCACAATGCACTGGATAAATTAATTGGCGCGATAAAAACTGCTGAAACCACAATTAATCTTGATAGAGGTTTTCTTATAATTACTAGCCGCGCGAGTTTTGAGATGGTTCAAAAGGCAGCATTGGCTGGTATTTGTTTTATGGCAGCTATTTCTGCACCTACAGCGTTAGCAATCCGTCTTGCAACAGAATGCGAACTTACTCTGGTAGATTTTGCAAGAGAACATTCTCATGTTGTTTACAATTGTGGTGACCGGATAAAAAAATAGATTATAGAATTATGAGAATACGAAGATTGGTAGAGATGGCAAATGATATTGGAAACTTTTTTAGTAGTGAACCAGTACATAACGAAGCTGTAACAGGAATTGCAAATCACATAAAAAAATTCTGGGATCCGCGCATGCGAAATCAGATACTTCAACATCTGAAAGAAAATGGAGAAGACTTGGAGCCCATCGTTCAAGAAGCCCTTAAAAAGTTAAAACAATAATAAATCAAACGTTTAATAGGGTACTGTTAAGTGTCGGTGGCTTTAACTAATATTTACATAAGGTTATTTAAATAAATTAGATTAACGCGTTGCTTCTTGTAAATTTTTTTAAATCTTTGTCAGAAATAATAATTGCAGGTAAAAATAAAATAGCTGAACATGCAAAGCCACCGGCACAAAACCAATAAGCTGTAGAAAAATCAGTTTCAGTGACAAGGAAGGCCCCTAGAATTGGACTCAAAGATTTACTGAAAGTCATTGCGACTAGGGCATATGTGACAAGTTTTGCTGTTGCATCTAATGAAATTAATAATCCTATGACATAGGGATAGAGCATGCTCCAACAAAAAATTAGTGCACTTGCAGATATCAGATATAAAGAGAAACTCGAGGTGGCTGCAATAACCATTGCCCCAAATAATGGCATTGCAATGGCAAACATCATAGGGAACATGCGATTCCCAAATCGAGTTGAGATGATAGCTGCAGTCATGGCTCCGAATACACCTGTGAACTGTGCGGTACCCAATCCAACAGAAATTTGGCTTACAACAAACCCATTCGAAACGCCAACTCTTTCTAAATATACTAAGAATAATGACATGCAAAAAAAGGCAAGGAATACACCAAATAAAGTAACTGTACGATTTAGAAGCGATGTATGTGTTGATGATTTTATTTTTTCTTCAGGTACTTTATTTCCCTTTGAATTGTCTTTGACTAAGGAAAATTTTGGGATAAACCAGCAAGATACGCTGCCCAAACAAGCAAATCCTGCAAGTGCAAAAAACATTCCCTTGTAACCACTCTCGACCAATAAGAAAGGAAAAATGAAAAGACATAATGCAGCAACCGCTGTTACGACCATGCCAAATAGTCCCATCACTCTATCTGGGTTAGCTGTCTGAGCTAAACCGGAAACACAAATTGTCAGCATTAGTCCCGCACCGATACCCGCAACAAATCGACTTAAACCAACAGCAAGAAAAGTATCAGAAATCCCACAAAACACGTTGCCTAGGAAAAGTAATACTGCTGATGCAAAAGCAAAAATCCTCCAATTGCTTGTTAAAATAAATCGTGACCATGCTAGTGTACCGATACCCAGCCCGAACATATCTGCAGAGGCTACGTAGCTAGCTTGTTGGATTGATAAATTTACATAATCGACCAAAGCCCCAACAATCACTGGTAAAATAAATACTGCAATATTACCTGCAACACCCAGAACACCCAGGGCAATAATCTCTTTTAATGAAGTTATATGAAAATTGTTATTCATTTAGATTTGCTTCCAGTGCGATCAGATAATTGAAGGTGTTTGTTTGTGCCACGAAGTATGTTGTTCATAGGCTTGGGCAAAACGGAGTACGTTTGTGTCATTGTAGGGTAAACCGACAATCTGAAGTCCTATTGGCAGCCCGGTAGATGTGAATCCACAAGGTATGCTAACCGCTGGTTGACCGGTAAGGTTAAATCCACAGGTGTAAGGGATCAAACTACCCAATTCTTTTGTAGGATCAAAGGTAGACAACTGCATCGCGACACGTGGCGTTGTAGGAGTAAGTAAAAAATCTATATTAGTAGAGATAAATGCTGCAGTAACTTCTTTACAAAGACGCATACGTATTTGGACTGCATCCATTACAGCACTTGCGGGAGTATCAAGCGAATTTTTCAGCATCGTATATACTTCTGGATGATAATTTGAGGCATTTTCACTAATTAGTTTTCGATGTGCAGCAGCCAGTTCTGTAGAAAAAAAAGTAACGATAGCCGGTACAGCATTTACTAATTCTGGTAATTCTATATTGACTAATTCCACACCAGCTGTCTGTAGTAGCTCACAGGCATTATTAAATGCATCGTCAATCTCCGAATCAATCACCCAAATTTCATTAAGTAACTCCCGTGTTTTCTTTCCGAGAACTGCGATCCGTATTCCTTTAATATCCAGACTTGTTGATTGATTATCGAGTTCAGTATTAGCAGTACAATTAAGTGTCATTGCATCAGCAGGATCTGGGCCAGCTATTACGCTCAGTATCTGCCTAACTTCGGAGATGTTTCGTGATGTAATACCAATATTGTCAATCGAAGGTGCACTCGCTTGCCGTAATACACCATATTTACTGAGTAAACCTGCAGTTGGTTTCAATCCAACAACACCGGTCATTGCCGCTGGTATTCTTATGGAGCCAGCTGCGTCAGTTCCGAGTGCAAAATTCGCTGATCCGACCGCGACAGAGACGCCGGCACCCGCACTCGATCCGCCAGGATAGCAATTGATATCCCATGGGTTCCGTGTAGGTGGCTCATCAAGACCACAGGTGAGTTCATGTGATATTTGTGTTCCTATGAGTAATGCACCTGCCTCTCGTAAGCGTTGCACAACCGTTGCATCCTTATCCGGTATATGATCTTTTAGTACAGTGCAACCGCCGGATGTTGGAACCCCAGCGACTTCTATGACTTCTTTTACCGCAAAAGGTATTCCATGCAAAAGGCCTTTTGGCTCAATTGTATCTAATTGTTCAGCGGTAGAGCGAACTTGGTGTTCATCAACATGCACGTATGCATGGACTATGGGTTCAGTAGCACGCAGACGAGATAGTGTCTGTTCAACTAACTCAGTCACTAATTTAGGCACGTACTCGATCTCGCATTGCAACTGATGCAGCACCATCTATTCTGATCGTCGCCCCACTTATGTGTGAAGCAGCATCTGAAGCGAGCCAGAGAACAGCTTGACTGATGTCTGCTCCGGTGCCATGGCGCCCTGATGGTGCTGCCCCCCATGTTGAAGCGTCTTCAGCATGGTCTTCATACCCTTTAGGTGTTGTTTGAACGCCCGGGACTACCGCACCCGGACAAATGGCATTGACACGAATGTTGTAGGATGCGGCTTCGGCTGCCATTACTTCAGAGAGCGTAAGCACTCCTGCTTTAGTAATGGAGTACACAGGAATATGGTGTATTCCGCGAAGTGCTGCATCTGAAACGATGTGTATGATTGAGCCGTTTCCCTGGGATCTCATGATATCGAAGCATGCGCGAGAGTATCGAAATGTGGAAGTGAGGTTGACTTCTACAAGTTCACGAAATATTAATTCAGGTGTGGATTCTAATGGCGAAGCAAATACCATCGAGGCACAAGCGACGAAGAGATCAATTTGGCCATGTAAATTTGATAGAGTAAGATCAATAGCTTGGTCACACTGAAGTCGATCAGAAGCATCAGCACGAATAAAGGTCGCCCGTGCTGTAGCTGAGACTTGAGCGCCACGATCAGTGTCACGTCCAGTAAAGGCAACTTTCATACCTGCATTGGCCAAGTGCTCAACAATAGAGCGTCCAATACCTGAGGTACCTCCAGTAACAAGCGCAGTTTGGCCTGATAATTCAGAAATCATTTGTTCACGTCACTGGCTCGTAAAGATGCATGCATACCCCCATCAACAGTAAGCGATGTCCCAGTACAGAATGCAGAGTCTGGACTAAGAAAAAAAGCCACAGTCGCAGCGATATCTGCTGGTGTAGCAAGTCGCCCTAGGGGCGGAACAATAGGAGGTTTGTGGTTTTTTGATTCCTTGACTGACGTAATTGCGGACATGCCAGTATCAGTTTCGCCAGGACAAATTGCGTTAACAGTTATTCCATATGGTGCGACTTCAACTGCGAGCATCTGAGTCATACATTGGAGTGCGCGTTTTGAGATTGAGTATGCACCAAGCTCCATCTCTGGCCATGATGCAGTACCTGATGTGATTGCTACAATAGTGCCACCACCGATTTTAAGCATGGGTAAACACGCCTTAACAAAAAGAAATGGGGCTATTAAGTTAGTTTCTAGCGTTGTATCCCAATCTGAATCGCTGGTTGCTGAGATAGTGTTTCGGTGTAACACACCGGCATTTAGAATTAATGCGTCGAGGCCACTAAGAGTCTGTTCAGTGCTTTGAACGATATGGTCGATTGTGCTTGAATCACAAATGTCACCCTGCAGAAACGTACTTCTAGTTGTTTTTGCTAATGCATTGCCACGTTCATGATTTCTTCCTGTAAATACAACGCGATTACCTTCTTCCACCATGCGGTTTACGATCGCATGACCTATTGGCGAAGTGCCTCCTGTGATCAGTATTCGTCGTGGCTCTTGCAAAAGTCATACGCCTTTTTTCGCCATAGAGGGTAAAGCTGAAATCGAACCATCACCAGCGAGTTCAGGGTTTTTTAATCGCCACTCGTCACGAGGGTTGAGTTCTCGCCACATATCTACATAGTCAGATTGGCGGAGAAATTCTACCCCGGATTGCTCGGTGGCATGCACAATGAGACGTTCCAGCATTTTTATCCTCGCGCCACGGCCAATGCATTGAGGATGGACAGTAAGGTTAAAAACGCCACCTGGAGAATTTTCATATGCGTAATCAAATTCACCCATCCATGTTTCCTCAGCTACAGAGGCAGGGGCAAGTCCGGGGATTTCTCCCCAGGCAAATTCGAATATAGGTACATCATCCAATGCCCATGCTACTGGAATTCCAACTACATCGGTCAATTCACCAAAATGAAATGCGCCATTTAGGGTCCAGCGATCATTTTTACGTACATAGACCGCTCTATTATCTGTAGACATCCGACTTCCGTCAAAGTCAAAGCCAAATTCATCAACTAATTCCATTGTGTGTTCACTCATGTTCCAGGCAGGTGATACATGGCCACGGGGCCGTATACCAGTAACGTGATCTAAAGCCTCTAACCCACGCTCAATAATTAAGCGCTGCTCATCAATACTAAATTCGCGAGCATCCTCATGCATCCAGCCGTGATAAGCTAATTCATGTCCACGTTCTATGATATCTTTAATAAGATTCGGATAGGCGAGTGCTGTATGACCTGGCACGAGAAACGTGGAATTAATTTTATACTTATCCAAGAGTGCAAGAACGCGGCGTGTTCCATCTATCTCCATCTCTCCACGAGAGATCATACTTGCATTAGTGCTTTTAAATGAGGTGACCCATAACGACAACGCATCCATACCAATGGTGAGGCAGAATGCTAAACGGGGCAATTTCGCCATAGTTTAGATTATCTCTTAGAATGCTTTACTTCGATCAAATCCGGGTGGAGGGTGAACTTCACAAATGTGGGTGACATTTCCTTCCGGGTCATAGAATGAACGGAAGCGATACCAAATTCCTTCAAAATCATCACTAGGGATTCCATCAAGAAACGCACCAGCACCATAGACATTTGTCTCACCAGCCCATTGAATTTGATGTTTGTCCAGTTCAGCAATAGCTTCGTCAATATCTTCCACCTGCATAGCAAAGGAATGTACACCAGCAGGGTCTTGCACATAATTTCCTGTCCTCTGTCGTTCGCCACGATCTGCATGTGGGACAGACAACAATACTAAGTCTACATCACCACACATAAACATAGCCCAGCCTTTTTCAGGTTCATAGCCATGAGGGTGTAAGTGGAGGCCAAGGACATTCTTATAGAAGTCCACCATCTTGGGAAAGTCATTAACGACAATATCTATATTGTCGAGACGCTTAAGTTTTAGCATGTAATTACCTCAAGGGAATGGCGACTGACGGCATGGGTGCACCGGTGCAACCGTATATCTTCATTGGAAAACCCATAAATGCGAATTCGTATATTTTTTCTGCTGCTATCTCTTCCATGTTTACGACTTCAATAATCTGACTACCGGCAGTAGAGAACATATAACAATGTACTGGGGCATATTGGCCATGGTATGGTTGTGGCTCAAGTCCTATGTTGTCACCTGCGATGCACATGGCGCCTGCTTCTTCACAAAGCCATCGCGCTGTATCAACATTTATACCAGGCGATGCAGCAAGATAGTCTAAGTCTGGCCACATGCGCATGCGCCCGGTACGGATTAGAACAATATCTCCTTTCTGGAATTTGACACCTTGTTTTTTTGCAGTATCCTGAATATCTTTTGGTGTAATTTCATAATGATTTTCAAGGATATCGACACCATGCATAGTTGCTACATCTAGCATAACTCCTCTTGCAATAATGGGGGGATAACGATCAGTGCCACCTTTAGTCCATACCATACTTCCCAAATGCTCATCCTGAGTCCAGCCATTCCAAAATTTACCCCAATAGCCCATATGGTTAAGAGTATCTATATGGGTTCCGCAGTGGGTGTACATCGAAATCGCATCGCCTGAGTAGCTATATTCTTTATGAATTTCACCACTATAACCAGAGCGACCAAACGCGATCTCACCTTTTGGTGTATGCGTCATCCAAATACTGAATGGAGGATCACCTGCTTCAGTCCAAGATGGCATGTCCGAACGATAATCCACGCTGAGGTCAAAGACATGACGACCATCCATTTTTGATATAATCGTTTGAACAGATTCAGGTTTTATCCAATTAAGTCGTCCGATTTCATCTGCAGGCCCCCAAGGACTCTTTGAAACCTTATGCCCACCCTTGTCAAGCAACGGTTCGGGTTGGAGTTCGCTTTTAATCTGTTTTACTTCTTCTTCGGTTAATCCACACATTTAAAAAAGTTCTCAGATAATTTTTTTCTTCAAATTGCCGGTTTTTTTAGAAATGGTATGCTTGGATATATTAATAGTCAAAGATATAGGATTTATGTTGATCATAACATTTATCTTATACCTGAACTGCAAATCAGAGTATAAAATTAATTACATTATGAACTAAAGACTGGCCATTTTTAGTGGCATCATCCCTGCCATTGGTTCAAAATCATTAATTCGCATAAATCTTTGCAGCCAACGTTGAATTGCTGGAAATGGTAGTTGTGAAATTCCACCTTCTTCACAGAGTGCGACATAGGGAAAACATGCTATGTCAGCAATGCATGGGTGTCTATCTGTACAGATCCAGTCAGCATTTTCTTGTTCACGAAACCAAAGATGCTCGTCCAAAATCCTTAGTAAATGCTCTCCATCATGCCGGGCTTTGTGTATATTTATTGTGTAAAACATTGCATCGTGTAATCGAGCAGCCGAACAAGTAGCGGTAATAGAGTCAGCAAACGCAAGCCAACTTTGAATTTGCCCAAGCAATTCAGAGTGATTTAGTGGATACCACTTACCCGAATTATCATAGGTCGTTGCCAGATGTACCAATATTGCCTGCGCATCGCGGATAACCGATGTCTCATCCCGCAATACAGGAAGTTGCCCTAGTGGGTTAATTTCAAGAAAGGCATCGGACTTGTGCTCAACACCCGGATAGAAATCGATTGGTATTTTTTTATAATCTAATTTTAGCCACTTAAGTAACAGATGTATTTTATAACAGTTACCTGAAAGGGCATAGTCGTAAAGTTCGATCATTAGATTTAACCAGTTTCTAGCAAGCGTCTTGTTGTAGTCAACATACTATTCCAATAGCGGGCCGTTTCTAATGGTGATTTATTATCACAAGGTGGGGCATAACCAAAAATGGTGCAGAAGTCATTGCTTGTGGGTGTGGCAATCAGAGTGATGTCGTATTCCTGGTCCAGCAAATTCTGCGTCACTTTAGCCGAAGCATTCACGGATATAGGTCGCAATAGCACATCGTTGTTGTCTGGAGCAAAATCAGGGGGGATAAGCACTTCATCGTCTGATGATACCCATACAAATCCATCAATAGTTTTGCTTGCTATCACCATCACGTTAATTTTGGGCAACGGTTGATTTCTTCCCGCGGGAATGTCAATGACGAAGCCATTACAATTAAATTTCCAACCATGGTAAATGCATTGAATACCATCGCCGAGATTCCGTCCAGCGCTCAATCGTATGCTTCGATGTGGGCAACGATCCTCCCAAACTTGTATTTTATTATTGTCATCCCTCCAAAGAACGAATTCATTGTCATTGAATCCTACACGTATTAAGTTTCTGGGAAAAACTTCTCGCTCCAGTGCTATCGGAGCAGAATTAGATGTAGTCATCGTCAGAAGCTTTTCTCATAAATAACACCATACTGCACATGGTTTTCTCGAAGCCAGTTTCGATATGCAAGAGAGGCAGTATCGACAGAAGAAATGGAAGATTCATAATTTTCATCGATTACGAGTTTTTTGGGGTTGTGTTTTTCGATTACATACTTGTCCTGAACTGCGACCCATTGTTCATCAGCGCGCATTTGAGTCTGTTCCGTCCAATTTTCTTTAACACCGGCATACATCTTATGAAGAATAAAGTTTTCCTCACTAGTAGGTTGCGTAAAAACTCCTACGAAATCATAGCGTTGTTCTTGTCCCTTAATTATTGGTCGATGAATTAACAGTATGACGGAATATGGGTTGGAGACACGATACGAATACACTGCCATGGATTGCGTTAACGGATACCAGCGTTCGCGAGAGTGAGACCATAGGACCCCGTTTTCATCAACAGAGGTTTCATGAGTGCTCAACTCCAAGTGATCTTCATCACCGTGAATCCCAGGATGTACAAATGGAAAATGTGCATTGTCGAGGACGTTATCGACCATCCGCAACCCGCAGCTTTTTATCGGGCTCGAAAAAACATTCATAACGAACCGATCTGGTTCATCATACTCAGGTAATCTTTGTGGAGAAATTTCAGGATCTCCGAGTGTCGTCCAAACATAACCGAGCTGTTCTATCAGTGGTAGTGTTTTGCCTCCACATCTTGCCGAAAGATGTGGCAGTTTAATTTGAAGCTCAATCTCATGATCAAGTAAGCGGGTATGTGTAGCGCCACGATACGCTAACTCAGATGGAACACCAATGGGATACCAAGTGTTCCAGACTATTTTGTCATCTTTCGCATTCACAGTGGTATCGATCTGAAATGTCGATAAAGTATCAACTTGGATGGTATTAAAATTAGGAACTACTTGAGTTGCAATGCGTTGGTGGGGCAACATGCAACTGCATCTTTTACGTCCCCAAGGTGCTCATCAGTGACATCTTCAATTAAAATAACTAGTTCGCCTTCATCATCCATCTCAAAAATTTTAGGAGCAGCTTGAGTACACATGCCAGAGTTCATGCACTTTTTCTTATCAAGTGTTACTTTCATTCAGACAGTTCCTTTGCAAGTTCAACTAGCCATGTTCGATAGTTCAGGGTAAATGTGTCAGCATCCTTCAAATACATTTCAAAGGAAATATCTTCCTGCAACATTTCCGGGCGTTGCGATTCAACCAATGCCTTGTCTTGTGCGTAAGTCAATTCCGCAACCGTGATCAGATCTTCATAAAGGGTCTCGTGAGAGGAATAAGTGCTACCGGCAATAGTGAAATTCCGGACCTCCTTCGGACCCACCGGGGACGGGTGGAAAAAAAGTAAATACTTTGCCCCATCCGACTCTACGTGAAGATGTATCGTCGTTGGCATGTAGATGTGATAATTGCGTTTTGCTAAGGGTCGAGCACCAGGGGGACCTTCACGGTAGGTCGTTATTTTATCAAAAGTCATCCGCAAGACACCGGGATCCTCTCGCCAGACTTTATGCTCAGGTATTTCTGGCTCAGTGATCTCGCCAAGGAACTTGTCATGGACAAAGGCGAAGTGAAGCAGGTCACAATAGTTTTCTATTCGTCGTGTTGCTGCCACGTTCCAGTTGCTGGCTGGCACCGGCAGAAAGGTCCACTCCGGATCGTTCCATTCGGGAAACTCAGGGAATGAAAAATGGGATTCATCTTCCAGGCAAACCCATACCATGCCATAAGCTACCCTAGTCTGATAGGGTTTGACACAGGCCCGTACCTTTCCGACTAGGTCCGGGCGTTGCGGGATATGGGTACATTGACCATTAATATCGTACTGCCAGCCATGATAACCACAGCGCAGTGCTTCTTTCCCATCAGGTCCTTCGACAACTTTACCAAGAGACAATCTTGTTCCTTTATGTGGACAGACATCATTGAAAGCTTGAATCTCGCCGTTCAATTTCACCAGCACAAGATCCTGACCACACAGGGTCACTTTTAATGGTTCCGGCAGAAGTTGGTGGTTCATTATATCCGGCTGTAGGTCATGGGTGTAAGCAACGGGATGCCAGAAGTGCCTGTACATTTCGTAGATTCTTTGCTCGCCTTCTGTTGTGTACTCACGAGACAGATCGAGAAGTTGATTTTTGGACGGTGCCCAATTAGTCGGCATGGTCATGATGATCACCTATAAGTTAACCCTCTGCGTAGAAATAGAAATTGTAGCGAATGGGCGGGTGTAGTGATGACACTCTCAGTCATTATATGCAAAACATGTCTCCCGATTAAATTAATTTCCTCCTGGAATGCCCCACAGGACAAAAAAGACTAAAACGTACTAGACTATCAGTCAAAGACTAAACAAATATACTAGACATAATCTGTTTCTTATAAGAAGCTTGATGAAGGATAATTATTTAGCTTCCGGGTAGCACAACGGCATTGGCTGGTAAGGACAACCACTCCCTATCACCCAAGAACTCAACAAAGGCTGCAGCGGAAGGGGACAACTCTGATCGAGAATAAACGGCAATTTCCCAAACAATAGGGGGATCAAGAGGTAAAGCCTTGTGTGCAAGATCCGACGGGACATTTGCTTGGGGTACAAGTACTGCACCCAGTCCGGCAAGTGCCAGGTGAACAGCCACCTCCACCTGGGAGGTTTCCACTGTCTTGTTGGGCAGAAAGCTTGCCATTGCGCAGGCATAGTTGACATAGTCAGCAAGACCATTTGAGGGTTCGTAGAGTATCCAGTTACGATCGGCGAGATCAGCCAGTACGATAGGTTCTGTTTGTCCTGCAAGAGGGTCATTTGGCGGTAGCACGACAACAAACTGTTCCCAACCGAGCGTGATAACTTCACCTGACCACCGTGGTGGTCGTACACCAATGGCTAAGTCACCTACGCCGAGAGCAACCGACTTAGTCATTGCTGATTGCTGGGGAAACTCCCTTAAGTGAATAGCTACACCCGGATATGCCGCAAGCCAACGTCGGATGGGTTCAATCATAATGGCATCCACTAGCGTGGGCAGGGTAGCGATTTCGAGTATCCCTGTCTCTAGGCCGGTAATGCTTTGGGCCTTTCGGGCAAGACGGGTTGCTGCTGAAAGGGTGGCTTGCGCATCCCCCATTAGTGATCGGCCAAGAGTACTGGGTTGAACCCCATGTTGTAGTCTTTCTAGCAGCTGGCCGCCGAAGTAGTCTTCGAGAGATTTTATTTGTTGAGAAATTCCCGGTTGGGAAACGCCTATCTTCTGCGCGCCTGCGGTGACTGACCCCTCCTGGACTACTGTTAACCAAGCCCTGAGATGCCGCAGGTTCAATTCTTCCATCATTCTGTCCTCCAATATTACGACTTTGGTGTCAGCAAAAATGGTCGGCTTAAATCATTAAAACACATTTATAATAAAAACAATTAATTATGAATACCCACTTCCGCGTTATTATAGATGACTTATGGTGAAGACAGATATTATGTCTTTGACTAATGGAGCTTTCAAGTACATTTTTGACCATTGTCGTCATGTGTGGAACAGAAAAAGTTAATATAGAAATCTATACACTTTCCATTACGGTAGAAGATCGTGTGGTTCGATGACATCCCACCTGATGGTTTGTGTGCGTCACTCTGGAGCGGGTATGTACAATGTGTGGTTAATATTAGCTAGTTGATCATCGTTGGATATTTTGCAGTAACAGATTTTGCGGTAAAACTTCAAACAATATGTATTTCACATTGTCTGACAATTTAATAATCGTTTTATCTAACGTAGCTATTGGGCACGATTGTTTGATTGCCAGCATGATATTGGCGATATCATAAGCAGAGAAACCACAACGGTAAGAAAATTCATACAAACTCCTTGGAGTTTCTTCACCGCGTATCACTTAAACATCGGCGTATACATTCTTAGCTTTGGTGCCGAATAATTCGTAAACAACCAGGAGTAAAAGTGTAATACCATATAATGCACTGCTTGTTTGTAACGCAGAAGCTAAATCAAACCTTTCAACAATTACACTGCTTATATAAGGTGCAATTGTAGCTCCGACACCACCACAAAATAAGATATATGAAATATGTTTATGGGAGGGTTTTATTGCAAAAGATAGCCCATATACGATGAAAACATTAAATAATACAGAAACTGCTAATCCAAATATTGCTGCCACAACTAGCATGAGAGTGTAATTGCTTGTATGTATAAATAGTAAACTGCTTAAAAAACCTATCAAAATAGCAATACACATAAAATACACAAGCTTAATTTTAGTTATGATATACACGCCTAGTATTGTACCAATAAGTGCTGTACTAAATATCGTTGATATAATTAAACTTGATTTATCTACATCAAGTGATAATTCAGTTTCTGCATACTGAGGTAACCATAGAATAATAATATATTTACCCAATATAATAAGAAATAAGGCAACTCCAGCAAGAATTATTCCACTATTCCATTCGACATTCTGTACTTTATCTGAATCATTTTGAATACTACCCGAGAAGCTAAAGTTTGATGTGACTAATAGATAAATAATAAACAACGAGAACGCAAGGACGAAGATATAACATAGTTCCCACGGCATATGACGCGAAAGAATGTACGTTGTTATAAAGGGAAAAAACAACCCCCCAAGGTTAAACGACGCATCTTGTCCAATAAAGAATGCTTCTCTTTTCTTCCCAGTCCAAACTTTGCTAATGATGAGGCCGGCAATAACGACACTTATGCCTTGTACTACGCCGATCAAACCAAAAAGAATAGAGAGAAAAACAATACTATTTACAAAGTACAGGGCTATGGCAGAAAAAATAATTATTATAGTCGAACCAAGAAGTACTAATCTTTCACCCAAATGATCCATAAGAAAATAGGCAATTATACTCCCAGCTAATATACCCCCAGTTAACATAGAAAACTTTGCCGCAGCTGAGGTAATACTCACGTTAAACGCAGTTGCAATTGGATCTGTTAGCAACCCCATTTGAGCGAGAAGCCCTGCATCAATAAAATTTATTATGAGACAGATAAATGAAAGACGTAAATTATTTGATAGCATATGTAATTATTTTCGATCACTATGCTTGTTGAGTTAATAATCCTGTAACTATTAATTACAGCGAGTAAAGATTACGTGGTGTAATTGAACATCTATATACATTCAAGTATCAAATTAATCCACTTTAATTTTTCAAACATATAGTAAATTGTAGGTTACCGCGCAATATAAAATATCGTCCTCGTGGCCTTGGTTGTGTAGCTTAGAATATTACCAGCTAAAAGCAATTTTCCCCACCAAATGATCCCGGCCTGTTTGGAACTGTTTTGATCCGACCAGCACCAGAAGTATCAAAGGTTTCTACGCGAAAGGTTGTATCAGAAAAGTTCTTCCCCCACATAGCAACTTCCAGGTTTTATCCTGTGATAATCAAGAAGCCCGCCCACCTACTAGCCTGACTTTGACCTAGTACAGCTAGCTTTTTCGAATGAATTCTGATATTAGTATTTCATTATAATTACCATATATATTACGTCTTTGACGAATGAACTGGTAAGTATTAATTTATACTCTATATATACTGTTTGTTTAAGATGCATGTTGGGAAACAATAACTAGCTCGGGGGAATAACCATGCAGCCTATTAGTAGCTTTAAAATGAAGCACTTTTCAATATTCTTTATTGTAATCTGTCTATTGACACCTTTGCCTTCTTATTCCGATTTACTTGAAGAGATAATCGTCACGGCAAAGAAGAGAGAGGAAAGTATCCAGGATGTCAGCATAGCGATTACGGCATTTTCATCAGATGTTCTCGATGATATTGGTTTAGCCAATTCAAACGATTTGGGCCAGTTTATCCCTGGTGTTGAAATGCGGGCAGTGTTCGGCAACCAGCAGGCCAAAATCTGGATACGTGGGTCCGGTTCGGTCGACTTTCATGCGAATACACAAACCACAGTCGGCGTATATGTTGATGAAGTCTATCTTTTTAACACTTTCATGCAAACCATGCAGACCTTCGATATGGAACGAATTGAGGTGCTGCGGGGACCCCAGGGGACATTGTACGGTCGTAATGCCACAGCTGGTGCGATCAACTTCATCACGGCCAACCCGACCAAGGAGTTTTCAGGATACGGCAAGGTAAGCTATGGCAATTACGATGCGCTACATCTAGAAGGCGCGGTATCCGGCGGCTTAACCGACACCTTGGCCGGACGCGTGGCCTTTCAATCCAGTAACGACAACGGCTGGATGTTAAATCGGCTTACTGGTGAGGACGTGAATGCAACGGACTTTTATTCCTGGCGCGCTAAGCTGGAGTGGACGCCACAGGAAAATCTGTCGTTCTTGTGGACGGTAAGTGGTTCCCAGGACAAGTCGGATAGCTTTAGCTATCAACATATAGGTGCGGCAGATCCGAATATTCTCTTTGGTCGCTGTAACGGCGCGGTCAGGGATGACTGTATCGACTTCACCGGCTACCAGGATCCAGATGGGTTTGAGGAGCGGGGTGATCCCACAGAAGGCGAGTTTGATCTTATAGATACAGTCGATAATGAAGGCTTAGGGACATCATTACGCGTTGAGTGGGGACTAGAGAACATGGAGTTGACATCGATTTCCTCATGGACAAAATATTCACGAGACTACGGAGGCGATGATGATGCCTCTCCTTTTAATTTGTCTCATAATTTTTATAATCATGAAGTAGATGGCTGGTCGCAGGAACTGCGCCTAACCTCCACCACAGACGGGCCCTGGGATTGGTTGCTAGGTATTTACTTCTCGGCAGACGAGCTGGATTCAGATAATACTTATCTTTTTAATACATTTGGCAACTTCACTACTATTCAAACCTTGCATCAGGAACAAGAAGCCTTCGCCTTATTTGGGAATGCTGGTTATCAGATAAACGACCTGTGGAAGATAAGCGCCGGATTACGTTATACGATGGATGATGTCATGCTCGATCACGAGTCTATCGGTGGCGTCCCGGCGACCCCTGGCGGTCCCCTCCCTTTCACATTTCCCCTTGATATGTCAAGCGCTGCTAATACTTTTGTAAATACGTCCTGGAAGGTCGGCCTTGATTATACTCCAAACGAAGACTGGCTGGTTTATGCCAGTGTAGGTACTGGTTATAAGAGTGGCGGTGTGGGTACTGGTTTTGGTGATGCTGCAGAATTTAGCCCCTATAATAAAGAAACAATACTGGCATGGGAGGGGGGCTTTAAATCGACCCTCTGGGAGGGCCGTGCCCGACTGAATGTCTCCGGTTTCTACTATGACTATGAAGACGTGCAGATATTTGATACGGGAAGAGCCTTTGGTTTCCAGGTAAACAGACTCGCCAATGTCCCCGAGGCCACCTACTACGGAGGTGAAGCCGAGTTCACCGTTAACCCGCTAGACGGACTTAATCTACTGTTTGGATTAAGTTATCTGGAAACGGAGTTCAAAGCGTTTGTTCTGCAAGGTTTCTTTGGTAATCCGGATACAGACCTGGAAGGCAATACCAACGTATATACACCGCAGTGGAAGTTTACTGGCCTGGCCAGCTATGACTGGGCAACCCCGGCGCTTATGGATGGCAAAATGGCAGCGTCCTTTAGCTGGAGTTGGACAGATAAAACGTTTCATACGATTGACAATAGAAAAGAAGCCGCTAATAAACCTTTCTGGCTAATCGGTGGCAGGCTTGCCTGGCTTACACAGGACGAAAATATCGAAGTGGCCCTTTGGGCTAGGAATCTATCTGATACAAAATATCGTGTTGAATCTTTTGACCTCGCAACTAACGGCTTCATGACGTCCGTACCTAATCCTCCAAGGACTTTTGGTGGTGAGATTGTCTATAGCTGGTAATGCAGAAATATAACTAACAAAATATCTGTTTCTTTCTCATAACGGGGTTGTCCTATTCAGGACAACCCCGTTTTTTGTATCTGAGAATATTTCATTGCCGGATAACAAAACATTACTATTATTTCAATAATAAAAATGCAAAGTCAAAATAAAGACCCTAAGATGTTTGTCATAGCGGTGATTGCTGCACAAATAATTGGTGCCCTTGTTACACAAATGTCTCCCCTGGTGGTCGGAGGTGTAAAGATTGGGCTGGACCTGACACATCAACAGGCAGGCTATGTCGTGTTTGCTGAATTTATGGTGTTATCAGTGACGGCAATCGCTATTGCACCCTTTTTATCGCGATTTTCCTACCGTTCTTTGTGCCTCTCTGCAGCGGGGCTTGCCATCACGGCCCAATTTGTTTCTCTTTTTTTACCTACTCTAAGTGCATTTGTGACTACAAGATGTATTGCCGGAATAGGAGAAGGCCTAGTATATGGTGCATCACTGGCTGCAGTGGCGTCACATTCAAGCAATCCTGACAAGTTATATAGTTACGTCCAGGTGACCTGGGCAATATCAAGCATTTTCTTGTTCGCGTTAGGGGGAAACCTAATCGAAATGTATGGACATCAAGGTATTTACGGCATGATTGTGATTATCTCGATGTTGCTTGTTGTTTTTCTTTATTGGCTTCCGAAAGAAAACAAAGCTAAGCAAATAATAGCAGACACGGATGTACATGAAACTCGACCAATAATGGGCATTTTGACATTAGCAGGTATTTTTCTTTATCTCGTACCGTCAGCTGCAATTTATACTTTTACTGCCCCATTGGGAGAACGCTCTGGTCTAAACACGATACAGATCGGTTACGCTCTTACGGCCGGATCGATAGTTGGTGTTGCTGGTGCAGGTCTGGCTGCTTGGTTAAACGTACGTATAGGACGTTTAATACCAATCACTATTTTCTGCGTCGCTATTTCAATATTGGACATTATCCTCTGTATAAATACTCACCATGTTGTGTATGTCATTACCCTGATGTTGATATCAGTACTTTTCTATTTTTCGGTGCCCTACCTGTTTGGCCTGGCAGCGGCCTTGGATGAACATGGGCGATGGGCTGCAGCGGCAGGTAGCGCGTATCTCCTGGGTTTTGCAGGGGGGCCAGCTTTTGCGGGGACGATGATCGAGTATTATGGCTACGAGGGATTCGGAGTGAGTGTGGCAATTACTGCAATGTCTGCCTGGATATTATTAATATACGTTGCACGTCAACTGGGAATGCCAAAATCTGAAAATGTTAAATGAACTTAGGTCAATACCGCAACCAAATTGGTGCTTTATTCCATCGATATTACAATTTACCATAATTTCACGCAATTATACCCTCCATAACATAAAAACTATTACTATGAGACAACTTGTTCGCTGATATAGAAGATACCCATCTAAATTAAAATATTTCAGACTATGCAAAAATATTTATTCAAAGATTTTGAATTTGTAATTGTTCGACCAAGACCGAAAGACGTCATAAAGGGTGGCAGTGTTTATGTTGAAGGAAACACGATTAAAGCTGTAGGAAAAACTACAGAAGTCTTGGACCAGATTGAAGAAATAAATGAGGTAACGGTCGTCGATGGCAAGGGTAAACTGCTAATGCCCGGTCTTGTTGATGCGCATGCACATATTGGCGAATGGGGATCTATGGTCTGTTATAACTACGCGGATTATACTGTAATTCCTTCAGTTGAAGAGATTCTGGATACTTATTTTTGGCCAGCGGTCGCATGGTACTCTGAAGAAGTCGCCTATGATCTTACCCTGTTTGGTCAAGCACATATGCTTAAAAACGGCACAACCACGTCCAGCAATAATTTTCTATGGGCTGATACAACAACGCGGGCAATATTAGACTCTGGCGCACGCGCTATTAACCATGTCAATGTGCTCACTACTTTCCAGCGAAAGGATGCAAAGGATGGAGCGGCTCAGCTTGCCAATATTGAAAAGGCGGTAGCCAAGTATCATGATCCGGACGGTCGCGTGCAAGTGGGCATAGGTCCTGATGCTCCCTGGAATATCGAAACAGATATTCTTGTCAAAGGGATAGAGTTGGCTGAACAGCTTGATTTACCGTTCGGCATTCATATCGGGGAGGGGGTTCCCGAAATGGAACAGTGTGACAAACTCTGGGCCAGTGACGGTGGCTACATGAAACACTTGCAGAAACTGGGAGTATTGACTCCACGAACAATACTCTGGCATGGAATTGCATTTAACAATGAACAGATTGACATGCTTGCCGATCTTGATGTATCGGTTGCTTTTAACCCACTTCGTTGCCCGGATTATAGAGAAAACACACGCGTCGCTTACATGTTACATAAAGGGATGCGGGTAGGTGTTGGTACCGACCACGCCTCACATAACATTTTTCGTGCTATGCAGGCAGCTTGGCAACTTCAGGATACAACTGATCGAGAACACCATTTGGAACATCCCTGGACACCACTGGAACTGGCTACGACGAGAGGTGCAAGTGCGCTACACCTTGAAGATAAAATCGGCACACTTGATGTTGGTAAACGGGCGGACATGATCACCTACGATATCAGCCGTGACAGCAATCTCTTCCCACATATGGAATCATCTATTATTGCAGGGCTAGTCATGCAGGGCCCTGGTGGGGAAACTCACGATGTAATGGTCGATGGAAAATTGCTCAGACATAACGGGAAGTTCACTGAATTGGATGAAGACGATCTATGGGAACGCGTCACCCGAGGGCTAAATGAGTTCAAGGATTTCTACGAGACGGAGCTGAGAGAGGGGAAACGGATGATCGTTCGCAATCATGCGGACTATGCAGACGTTTGATCTAGAGGATAGAAATGAATGCTGAGTTTCATCAACGCAACTATGAATCATCAATTGCCTAAAAGACCGTGGCGTAACCTGTGACACATTGGGATATCAGCTTATAATCCGGTTTCGTCCAGGTTGACCATAAACTCGTCCAGCTGCCCGTGCAATTCGGAAGCCTTGTGCTCATCACAAAATGCGGCATTGATCGCATTGCGTGTAAGATCAGCTACATCATTGATCGACCAGTTCAGGTCTTCACCTACAAGCTGGAACTCGCGGCTGAGCCGCGTATTCATTGTTTCCGGATCATCGGAATTGATCGTTACCGGCACACCTGCTTCGATAAAATCACTGATGGGCATGTCTGAAATGGAATCGTACAGACCTACCAGGACGTTGGATGTTGGACAGATATTCAAAGTTATCTGATCTTCCGCCAGGCGTTGTACCAGTTCAGGGTCACCGCCCGCCCGTACGCCATGATCGATACGGTCTAGCTTCAGGTAGTTAATGGCATCCCAGACACCTTCGGGACCGGATGATTCCCCGCTATGAGCGGTCCGGCCAAGTCCCAACGAGTGTGCACGTTTAAAAACCTGTTCGAATTTCGGGCAGGTGCGCCCCAGCATCTCTTCATTACCATCAAGCCCGAGTCCTACTACGCGAGCAGGATTCTCTTTTTCGATCCAGTCCAGTAATTCGTTGGACCAGTCTACCGATTGTTCCCGGCTGATAGACGGGGTGATACAGCAATCCGTATAGCCGTCATGGAAGGCGCGTTCGTAGCCCCTCCCCAGAGCGGGTATTAGTTCCCTGTAGTCCAGCCGTGTCCAGTACCTGGGGCCGGTCAGGACTTCCGCGTAGACAATACCATCGTCGTGTAACAGTTTGGCGGTGTCGTAGGCGATATGTTCGGCGATTTCCGGTGTTCGTAACAGGTCACACCACCACTCGAATACCTCCAGGAATTCCGCCAGCGATTCGAACTCAAATAGCTGCTCCCGTGGTCGTAACATGGATACGCCGGCATCCCTGGACAGTAACTCTATTCGTTCTGCGCTGATACAGGCCTCTACATGGATATGAAGCTCGACCTTGGGGAAAGATCGAACCAATTCTTGATTAAATGGCATTGTCATGACGATTCTAACCTGCAGCTGTCATTTAACCGAGATAATTAGGCGCCACGTTTGAGTTCAAGGAAAGGCAAATTCACCACTTTGGCATCAATTAGACCGACTAAATTGTCAACCTTAAACTCAACTGACACTTTCGTTCCAGGTACGCAATACTCTTTCTTGAGAAATCCGAAAGCTACAACACTATTTGCAGCCGGACTGAAGGCAGTACTGGTCGCTCGACCAATCTTCTTTCCGTCCTTCATCACAGGCAGCGGCACCCATATTGACGTTGCTAGTACCTGGGGAGGGAGATTCTGTTGAGTGTATAAGTCGGCAATTCCATTCCAGTCTATTAACAAACCAATCATATCATTTTTAATCCCCTCTTCTTTTTCCTTCAATAATGCTGATCTGCCAATAAAGTCTCCTTTATCAAAATCAACAAATTTTCCCATTCTGCATTCGAAAGGCGTTACAGTATTTTCTTTTTCCACTTTTACAGCAGCACCACGATCATCGACCGTTCCGCCCTTTGTATAATCTGGCCCAGGAATAATCAATCCTGCTTCCATACGGGCAATACCTTCTGCTTCTAATCCACAGGGCTTAATACCGTAGGTTCGACCGGCTTCCATTACGGCATCCCACATCGGAATACCATCTTTCTTAGCGACGCATAATTCGTATCCATGCTCACCGGTAAATCCCTGACGTGCTATTTCAACTTCTACACCTCCTATCCTTGCCATTCGAACCCGGGAGAATTTAAACTCTGCCCAATCTTCACCAATCGCAGCTTCAAGTACTTCACGAGATTTTGGTCCCTGTAATGAAAGGATACCTCGTTCGTGAGTAATATCTTTTATCTCAATATCAAACTCTTTCTTATTCTCTAAAAACCAGTTATAACTAGGATCCCCGGTAATACGGAAATGATTATTCGCTAAGCGGAAAATCATTCCATCGCTAATAATTTTACCGTCATGAGCACACCAGGCAGCCCAATAAATTTGACCTACTTCAATCTTAGTAGCATCACGGATAATTAGATAATTAACGTAACGTTCCGCATCGGAACCCGTTATGTCGTATTTGGAGAGTGGAGACATTTCAATGACTCCAACTGCTTCTCTTATGGCTTTAAGTTCCTCACGAACAGACGAAAAAACATCAACAATATGATAGATATCCCAGGCAACATAGCGTTGATTGATATAATTTAACTGTGACGTTCTGTCGCTGAACGGCGTGCCGGTAAATTCTGTATTTTTCACGTGCAAACCTACAATTTCATTTGATTTAGACATTTTCGCCCTGTAACTGGTTGAACAAGCTTATTAAAATTCAGCTTAGTCTATCTGGTAATATATGATATTAGAGAATATATATAATCAACATAAATATTATGTATTTGACAATATAATATAATTGAATAGTGTATGAGCCTAGACTAAATTTAGGTTAGATATCATCTATGATTGAAGATACTGTACCCCAGATTGGGGATCCGGCAAAACGTATTGATGGTGTAGCCAAAGCGACTGGCAACCAGGTTTATCCGTCAGATTATGTGGTGGAGGGTATGCTAAGACTTCGTATCCTACGTGCCGCCGACCCACATGCCCGCATACTTTCAATTAACTACCACAATGCAGAACAGGTGCCTGGCGTCGTCAGAATATTTACGGCAAAGGATATCCCAGGTAAAAATGGTGTAGGGGTGGTTCGTCAAGACGCACCAGTATTATGTGAGGATCGCGTGCGTTGTGTTGGGGATGCAGTGGCCATCATCGCCGCAGAAACAGAAGAAGCCGCAATGCTAGCACGCGACATAGTGGAGGTAGAGTATGATTCGTTGCCCGTTGTGACCGATGCACGTGAAGCGATGAAGAAGGATGCATCCAAAATCCATCCGGGCGGCAACATTTTAAGTGAAATACATACTGGGCATGGTGATGTCGAGGCCGCATTCGCGCAGGCAGATTATATTTTCGAAAATGAGTATGTCACCGGGCGTCAAGAACATGTACCAATGGAAACAGAAGCCGGTGTCGCGTTTTACGACGAACAGCACTGTCTGACGATTCGACACGGTGGACAATACCCACATCGTGATCAAACTCAGATTGCCGATTTTTTAGCGATTCCACAAAATGACGTTCGAGTGCTAACACCCATGGTAGGCGGGTCATTTGGTGGTAAGGACGACTTCAATGTGCAGTGCCATCTAGCATTGGTGACGTATCTAACTGGACGGCCCTGTTACATAATGCTTGATCGCAGTGAAAGCATCATTGCAACACCAAAACGGCATCCTTTTTATTCACGGTACAAAATTGCCTGCAATGCAGATGGTAAGTTATTAGCTGCAGAACTTCGTATGATTGCTGATACTGGTGCTCATGCCTCTTGGGGTGAAGAGGTGCTGTACGTAGCGACGAAATGCTGTCTTGGTCCTTACTATATTCCCCATGTGAAACTCGATGCGTATTGTGTTTATACCAACAATTGCATTTCCGGTGCGTTTCGGGGTTTTGGCGGATTACAGGGCACGTTCGGTATCGAGTTGCAGATGGATACGATGGCGCGGGAATTGGGTTTCGATCCCATTGAATTTCGACGTCTAAATGGTTTGATTCCAGGACAACAAGCTCCGGGGGGCTTCGACTTTGATTCGAACAGTAGCAGCCTGAATCAAGTACTCAACGAGATTGAAAAAGGAACTATCTACACTCAACAGAATGAACTTAAAGCTTTGTCTTCACCCCAAATGTACTGGAAAAAACGCGGGGTAGGCGTTGCAGCAGCGTGGAAGGTTAATGGCTATGGACACGGCATACCAGACTCTGCCGAAGTACAGATTGATATCACGGAAGTAGGAAAGTATCGAGTATTAATCGGAGGTGTCGATATGGGACAGGGAAACGCTACGGTTTTTGCGCAAATAACAGCTAAAGAAATGAATTGTCCGATTGAACAGGTTGAGGTTCACATCGGCGATTCAGCCGGGCCGGATAGCGGGGCATGTGATGCTGTGCGTACTACGTTCATTATGTGTAAAGCATTAGTAAAAGCGTCTCGAGATTTACATCATAAAATTATTGAAAAAATTGCAGACCAGTTGAATTGCGAAACCGACAAAGTGGTAGTGGTAGGTAATTGTGGTAAAAATATTGATACTGGTCGGACCATATCCTTACTGAAACTCGGAAGATTATCGGGTAGTGGACAAGTACGCATATATCAGGGAAACCCCGAAGACAACACGGATGATATTAACGTCGGGGTATTTACCTATTGTGCCCAGGCGGTGTTAGTTGAAGTCGATTTGTTAACTGGCAAGGTCAGCATCCTGAAAATCCAAAGCGCGATTGATGCCGGTAAAGTGATAAACCAACAGGGATTTGAAGGACAATCCGAGGGGGGGATTGCGCAGAGCATTGGCTATACCCTGATGGAAGATTGTCTGATGAAAAATGGACAGGTGTTGAACACTGCCTTATCTACTTATATTGTACCTTATATCATCGATGTCCCTGATGAGATTGTTACCACGGCTGTGGAAGATCCCGATCCGCAAACGGCATTCGGCGCAAAAGGTATTGCGGAAGTTGTAATGGTGCCAACACCATCGGCTATTTTGAATGCAGTCTATGATGCGATCGGTGAGCGATTTACCCAGATCCCTTTAACTTCAGAAAGAGTATTAGGGAGATTATCGCTTGGAAGTTGAATTTACGCTTAATGGCCAACAACAAACTGTTGATATCGATCCGCGCGAGACTTTGCTATTTGTATTGCGAGAAAAATTGGGTTTGCGCGGCAGCAAATATGGTTGCGGCGAGGGTGAGTGCGGCGCTTGTTCGATATTGTTGAACGGCCGTCCGATCACCTCATGCATGACCTTGGCAGGCCAGGTCAATGGACAGGACGTTGTTACCGTCGAAGCGATGCTCGATGACCCGATTGGCAAACATGTGGTAAAGGCATTTGCAGATAGTGGTGCAGTACAATGTGGGTTTTGTTCGCCGGGTTTCATCATTGCTACGCATTTTTTGCTGAACCGAAATACTTCACCAAGCCGGGATGAGATTAGGGATGCATTGGCAGGTAACTTATGTCGTTGCACGGGTTATACCAAAATCGTTGATGCTTGCGTTGCTGCTAGTCAAGCTGTGTCCGAGCAGGCTCCTGCGAAAGACTACGCTAACGAAAATACCCGTTGTGCTAATGACAGTTTTGTACGCCCTGATTCACTGGATGAAGTGCTTGATCTGCTCGAACAGGACGATGACTATAAAGTCGTCTGTGGTAGCACGGATATTAGCGTTCAATATGAACACCATCTGAAGGAATATCGTTATATTGATCTTAGTGCTATTACAGCTTTGAATTTTATTCGCGAAGAGAATGACATCATCGCTATTGGTGCAGCAACGCCCTACAGTGACATTATTGACTCCGCTGCTATTCGGCAATGGGCAAAAATACTTGTTCATGCATCACGCGAAGTTGGTGCGGTGCAAATCCAAAACCTTGGCACACTGGGAGGTAATCTGGCCAATGCTTCGCCGTCGGCAGACGGCGTGCCTGTCTTGATTGTGTTAGGTGCAACGGCAGTCATTCGCTCTTCAACAGGGGTGCGAACCGTATTGACTGAAGAAATTGCCACTGGCCCGGGGAAGTCTATCTTGGAGCATGGTGAAATCATTACCGAAATCATAATTCCGAAACGGCTTAGTAAAAACGCTGCTGAGGTGAGTTTCTTTGAAAAAATGGGTCCGCGCCGGACGCAAACCATCGCTATTGCCTCAGTTTCATTTCGCGGCTATCTGGGAAACGACCGTTTATCTGATGTAAAGATTGCCCTGGGTGCTGTAGCGCCCACGATTGTTCGGGCACCTAAGACTGAAGCATATCTGATGTCTAAACCATTAACGGAAGAATTGGTATTGGCAGCTGCGGATAGGCTGGTTGAGGAATGTTCACCCATCGACGATATTCGGGGATCTGCAGGATACCGAAAAAAACTGGTGAAGGGTCTGTTAATCCGCGGGCTATGGAGCTATATCAATCCGTAATTTACAAGAAAGTAATAGTTGGAGAATGTATCGAAATGTTGTCAGGTAGTAGATTTACGATATAAGGATAAAGCATGACATCAAATTACAAATCATTTGACATGAAGCGAGAAAAACCGTTCCTTTTAAGAGCAAATGACATGGCAAGAATTTCGGTTGAAAAAGGCAATTGCCCCTTTGGCGCCATATTAGTCGATATTGAGGGCAAAGTATTAATTGAACAAGAAAACCTTCAAGTAACTACACGTGATAAATCGGCACATGCAGAAGTGTCGCTCGTTAGAAATGTAACACCTAAATATGATGCTGATTTTCTTTGGGATTGTACAATATACACCAATGTCGAGCCCTGCTTAATGTGTGCAGGTAGCATATATTGGGCAAATATCGGTAGAATCGTTTTTGCATTAGATGAAGTCAGACTAATAGAAATTGGCGCTTATTTTAGTGATGCGTTCACGAATATCTCATGTCGTGTTCCTTTTGAGTATGATAAGAAAGACGTAGTTATTCACGGGCCAATTGCTGACCCAGAACTAGAAAAAACTGTCACAGATGTGTTCAGAAGTTATGATTGGAATACATATTACTAATTCTGTAAAAACTAACTCATCCGTAAAATCATCATTCACCTGGATCGGTAGGATCCGAAGCCGGTACACCGAATCACGTCTTCTTGATCTTTACTTTCGTAGAATGTTTTCCTTTGATACAGCTCATCCGACAATGGTAATTGGGCCGATTTCAGTAGAAGAGGCTATACAGTCACATCATGGATATTGGGATTATCATTTGCCTGTAGGATATTATCAGTAGTGTTAGATAGCTGCTCCCAGCTAATCTCATATAAAACTAAGACAATTGGAAAATTAATTGTGTAGTGACGAATACACTTCTTGCTATTAGAAAATTATTATGGAGCACATAAATATCATGCCTTTGACTTATAGTGTAATTGAACCTAAATTACTAGAAAGTAAAGTACGGCGACACTGGATATCAATTATGTCTAAGAAATACATAATTAGGTATCTGGTGTCTAAGTTGCGGCGAGCTAATTTTCAACGCGTTTACGATATGTTCCCATTTTCCTTGGTTTTATATCGCGTGAATTCAATTTGTAAGTGCAACTCAATTAGGTGGCACGAACGGCAAGGTGCGGTAGCATCCTTACCTTTCGTTCCAGCAAGAAAGAGAGGCACAGATGAGACACTACACACAGCTTACCGAGCATCAACGTTACTAGATTTACGCCCTGATGAAAGCAGGACATACACAAACGGAGATAGCCGCCTTGATAGGCGTGCATAAATCTACTATTAGCCGTGAACTCAGACGCAACCGTGGCTTGAGAGGCTATCGACCCCGCCAAGCTCAGTTGCTCCGGCAAGCGCGTCGAGAAGCCAGCCAACAACAGCGACTCCCCACGACCTTGTGGGAGCGAGTAGAGGTCTGGCTGCGGGACGAATGGAGTCCTGAGCAAATCAGTGACTGGTTGCATAAACGAGAAGGTATCGCTCTGAGTCATGAATGGATATATCACTACATATACCAGGACAAGGCAGACGGCGGTGAGCTGTACCGGTACTTGCGTTGCCAGAAGAAACGAAAGAAGCGTTATGGTAGTTATCAACGTCGTGGGGTTCTGGTGAATCAGGTCAGCATTGATAAGCGTCCAGCCATTGTGAACAGGAAGACACGCATCGGTGACTGGGAAGTGGACACCGTCATCGGCAAAGGCCATCGACAGGCGCTGGTCACCTTGAGCGAGCGCAAGTCGATGTACACCTTGATTGCACAGGTGAAACGACGAACTGCCTCTGCCGTCAGGCAAGCTATCGTGCGATTGTTGTCTAATATGAAGGCGTCGGTTCACACGATCACCTCGGATAATGGAAAAGAATTTGCTGAGCATGAGGTTATTGCTCAACAATTGAACGCGGGGTTCTATTTTGCACATCCTTATGCCTCCTGGGAACGGGGTTTAAATGAAAATATCAATGGTCTCATTCGACAGTACTTCCCAAAGAAAATGGACTTCAGCACGATTACACAAAAGCAGTTAAACTTGGTCATGGAAAAACTCAATCACCGTCCCAGAAAAACACTTAATTCAAAAACACCACATGAAGTCTTTTTTAACATCAACGTTGCACTTCAAAGTTGAATCCGCGTCGTAATCCAATACAAATTCGAAAATGTAACTACAGGTAAGCCAATAATGATGTCTACACCTATAAAAAATTTAGAAAACACTGATCCGTTGTCAGGAGACTACGTTGCAAACATCCTTACCGATCTTGTGCGTATACCTAGCACCAACCCAGGTGCTTATGAAAAAGATGTAGCTGTACGTGTTGTAAGCTGGTTTGAAGGTACTCCAGTAGAAGCGGAATTGGTTGAATCTAAAGCAATGGAAGGACGTCCTTCGGTTGGTGCGATTCTACGTGGCAAAGGTGATGGACCTCGACTCATTCTTAATGGACACCTTGATACGGTACCGACTGATGACATGAGTCTTTGGAATTTCGATCCTTTCGGTGGTGAAGTAAAAGACGGATATCTTTATGGTCGTGGCGCTTGTGATATGAAAGGAGGATTGTCTGCGCAAATTGCTGTTGCACATCACCTTGCTAAACACCTTGGTCGTCTACAAGGTTCACTTGTATTACATTTTGCGGCGGGTGAAGAGAAGGCAGAGCCAGGAACTCTTTCCTTATTGGATGCTGGATATACGGGTGATTTTGGTATAGTGACCGAGCCTACTGGTCTACGGACTGCGGCTGCAACACGTGGTCTTGCCCCCTTACGTATACAACTAAAAGGCCGATCAATACATGCAAGTCGAGGTCACTTAGGAATTAATCCTGCTTGGGGGCTTCTATGGGTTATGCAAGCACTCGAACAATATAAAACTGATCTGGAGAAACGTAACCATCCACTTCTAAGTCATGGTTCCTGTACACCGACTGTTATTCAAGGTGGAGTTGTGCCTAATGCAGTTCCAGATACGATAGATCTATATGTGGATCGTAGGCTCATCCCGGGTGAAACCGTAGATGGCGAATTACAGGATGTAACGCAGCGTATTCTCGCAGCACGTCCAGCAGATTCAAAAGTTGAAGTTGAAGTCAGCGTTGCGTACAACCGCTTCGAGCCCGCTGAAATAAGTCCCGACTCACCATTGATTCACCATTTGGTTAATAGCGTTGAAACTGTTACAGGTACTCCTGGCGACGTATATGGTGCGCCTTTTTCAAGTGATGTACGTAACCTAGTTAATGATGCTGGTATTGACGCTGTAAACTTTGGACCTGGCAATGTTGAAGAATGTCATTGCCCAAATGAGCGTGTAGAAATTAAACAACTCGAGAACTGTGCCCGCGTAATCGCGGATGTTGCCGAAAAAATATTAATGGATACCTGATTAAATGAAATCGCGGATTCAACTTTGAAGTGCAACGTTGATGTTAAAAAAGACTTCATGTGGTGTTTTTGAATTAAGTGTTTTTCTGGGACGGTGATTGAGTTTATTCATGACCAAGTTTAACTGCTTTTGTGTAATCGTGCTGGAGTCCATTTTCTTTGGGAAGTACTGTCGAATGAGACCATTGATATTTTCATTTAAACCCCGTTCCCAGGAGGCATAAGGATGTGCAAAATAGAACCCCGCGTTCAATTGTTGAGCAATAACCTCATGCTCAGCAAATTCTTTTCCATTATCCGAGGTGATCGTGTGAACCGACGCCTTCATATTAGACAACAATCGCACGATAGCTTGCCTGACGGCAGAGGCAGTTCGTCGTTTCACCTGTGCAATCAAGGTGTACATCGACTTGCGCTCGCTCAAGGCGACCAGCGCCTGTCGATGGCCTTTGCCGATGACGGTGTCCACTTCCCAGTCACCGATGCGTGTCTTCCTGTTCACAATGGCGGGACGCTTATCAATGCTGATCTGATTCACCAGAACCCCACGACGTTGATAACTACCATAACGCTTCTTTCGTTTCTTCTGGCAACGCAAGTACCGGTACAGCTCACCGCCGTCTGCCTTGTCCTGGTATATGTAGTGATATATCCATTCATGACTCAGAGCGATACCTTCTCGTTTATGCAACCAGTCACTGATTTGCTCAGGACTCCATTCGTCCCGCAGCCAGACCTCTACTCGCTCCCACAAGGTCGTGGGGAGTCGCTGTTGTTGGCTGGCTTCTCGACGCGCTTGCCGGAGCAACTGAGCTTGGCGGGGTCGATAGCCTCTCAAGCCACGGTTGCGTCTGAGTTCACGGCTAATAGTAGATTTATGCACGCCTATCAAGGTGGCTATCTCCGTTTGTGTATGTCCTGCTTTCATCAGGGCGTAAATCTGGTAACGTTGATGCTCGGTAAGCTGTGTGTAGTGTCTCATCTGTGCCTCTCTTTCTTGCTGGAACGAAAGGTAAGGATGCTACCGCAGCTTGCCGTTCGTGCCACCTAATTTAGTTGCACTTACAAATTGAATTCACGAATATTTAATATCAGAAAATATGCATAATAAAAGTTTCAGAGTAATCATTTAATATTTTGTCATTGAATTTCATATTCAATTGAAGTCAATGAAGTATTGATGTATGCAAGATTACATAATCATGTTCGATTTGGATGGTACGCTTATAGATAGTGCGCCAGATATTTGTGGAGCACTCAATCGGACGCTTGCAAAATTGGGGCGACTTGAGCTTAGTGTTGAAAAAGTTGCTAGTTATCTCGGACGAGGATCACATCTTTTCGTGAAAAAAGCCCTAGAAGTTACTGGTTCTGTTCCTGATGAAGAAACCGTTGCAAATATAAGTTGCCAGTTTCTTGATGAATACGAAAAGCATCCTGTAGTTAACACAGTTGTTTTCCCTGGAGCCTTTACAGCGCTTGATGAATTGAAAAGTCGAGGAGCGTGTTTGGCACTATGTACAAATAAGCCTAGTAAGATGGTCGCGCCAGTTTTGGAACTACTAAAATTAGATAAATACTTTAATGTCATCGTTTGCGGTGATCATCTAGCAAAGAAGAAGCCCCATGGTGATCATATCCGTAAAACTATACATATGGCAGATGGCGACGCCACAACACCGGCTATTATGATCGGTGATAATGTAAACGATTTCGCAGCAGCAAAAGATGCGGGAATCCCTTCTATTGGGGTGACATTTGGTTATGCTCAGTGCGAACCGGAAGACCTTGGAGCAAATGCGTTGATCAATCACTTCGACGAACTCGTTCACACCATTGAAACCGTAATGATCGATTGTTATTAAAATCTCATGAAAATTTATTTATGTTTAATCAATATAAAGAAATAACATGTTTGTAAATCTATTTGACTTATTTAAAGTCGGTATAGGGCCGTCAAGCTCTCATACTATAGGGCCAATGATTGCTGCAAAGCGTTATTTAGATGAGCTATTATGTAATTTTTCAATTAAAAATATCAATCGTATCCATGTTGAAATATATGGGTCACTTGCCTTAACTGGTATCGGTCATGGGACGGACAAAGCGATAATGCTAGGTCTGTCAGGCCAGATCCCTGCTTATGTAGACCCGGATGAGGCAGTAGATATCATCTCTGCAATACATGCCGACAAACACATATATTTATTACAACAGAACCAAATTTCATTTGATCCAGCTACTGACATTGTTTTTTACCGACGAGAAACTTTGCCCCACCATTCAAATGGCATGCGGTTTAGCGCCGAGCTTAAAAATGAGCAAAGTAAACAGGAGAAGATTTTTTACTCCATAGGTGGTGGTTTTGTCCTCGATGAATCTGAAATCGTTCAATCTCAGCCAAATGCAACAGAGAATCAGCAAGTTCCTTATGATTTTGAATCTGCCCGTGAATTATTAGACAAGGCACAGGCGCAGGGCATGATGATTGCCGACCTAGTGATAAAAATGAGCTTAAAAAACGTAACAAAGTGGAAATACTGTCCGGTATAGAAAAGATTTGGGAGACGATGAATTCTTGTATAGAACGTGGTTGCAGGCAATCTGGGTTGTTACCTGGTCGTCTTAAAGTTAAAAGACGTGCTCCACAATTATATGAACGCTTACAAGCAAGAAGCGATAAATCAAATAATGATCCACTCGCCGTCATGGATATGGTGAATTTATGGGCGATAGCAGTGAATGAGGAGAACGCAGCTGGTGGTCGAGTTGTGACGGCTCCAACCAATGGAGCGGCTGGTATTATTCCAGCGGTAGTTCGTTATTTTGTAGATTATTGTACTGAATATGATAAAGAAGGAATTTATAATTTCTATCTAACAGTAGCTACTGTGGGTGCATTGTACAAAAATAACGCTTCTATTTCTGGTGCCGAAGTAGGTTGTCAAGGTGAGGTGGGTGTGGCCAGTTCGATGGTAGCTGCTGGTCTTACATCTGCACTAGGAGGGAGTAATGAACAGATTGAAAATGCTGCTGAAATAAGTATGGAGCATAATTTGGGGTTGACATGCGATCCTATCGGCGGTTTGGTACAAATTCCATGCATCGAGCGAAATGCAATGGGTGCTATCAAGGCAATAGATGCCTCGAGGATGGCGATGCTAGGTGATGGAACACATAAAGTGTCGCTAGACAAAGTCATCGCTACCATGCGGCAAACTGGAAAAGATATGCAAACTATCTATAAGAAAACATCACAGGGTGGTTTAGCGGTAAACGTAACTGAGTGCTAATAATATCGATTATTTATATAACTAATAAATAATATTCATGATATTAAATGTAGTGACTCAGACTTGATCTGACAGTTACCGATTTTGATGCCAGTGACTGTCAGTTAAAGTTTAGTTTACAAACTTCTCCTGCCAGATTTGTTTTCCATCTTCTAATGTCGCCATGGGTGTCCGCCCGCCGCACATTTTTCCCTGATGGGTGCGCTCATTATTGTAGTAATGGAGCCATTCGTCCAGATCCTTTTGCAGCGCATCGATATCAGCATAGACTTTCTTACGGAAAGTGACCTGATTAAACTCCTGCAGAATGGTTTTATGAAACCGCTCACAGGTCCCATTGGTCTGCGGAGAGCGGGCTTTCGTTTTGGTATGTTCAATATCATTCATGGCCAGGTACAGCTGATAATCATGCTGCTCGACCTTGCCACAGTATTCCGTGCCCCGGTCTGTCAGTATCCTCAGCATGGGCAGAGCCTGTTCCTCGAACAGGGGTAACACCTGGTCATTGAGCAGGTCTGCGGCGGCGATCGGCGTCTTGGTCTTGTAGAGTTTGGCAAAGGCGACTTTGCAGTAGGTGTCCACAAAGGTTTGCTGATAGACACGGCCAACCCCTTTTAAGGTGCCCACATAAAACGTATCCTGGGAACCCAGATAACCGAGATGCGCTGTTTCTATCTCGCCACAGGCTTCATCATCGTGTTTCTTTTTCTCCAGGGCGACGACCTGGGCTTCTGTCAGGATAATACCTTCCTCGGCCACCTTGGCTTCCAGAGCTTTCAATCGCAGTTTGAAGTTCTCCAACTGGTGCCTGAGCCAGATACTGCGTACACCACTACCGGAGACAAACACACCCTGTTTTCTGAGCTCATTGCTGGTCCGCGCCTGACCATGGGCCGGCTGCTCCAGGGCATGGGCCACCACAGCCGCTTCTGTCTGCTCATCCACACGGTTCTTCGTATTTGGTTTCCGTCGAGTCCGCTCAAACAGCGCTTCTATGCCACCTTCCTCAACGGCATTTTGATAGAGATAGAACGTATCCCGGGACAGCCCCATTATTTTACAGGCTTTGGAGATATTGCCGAGTTCTTCGGCCAGATTTAACAATCCGACCTTGTGCTTAATGATTTTTTCATTAGTATTTAACATGAGGGTTACCTCTTATGGTTATGATTAAAAGTTTTGCACTTCTATCAAAACCGGGAACCCTCACTTTTGTAAGTGAAGTGTCAGATCAAGTCGAGACTTCTACATAAAAATATTAGGTACTATTTTATTATATCCAGGATTTTTCTAAATCGTTTATCTTCTGCAGATCCCAATAACTCTAATATAGCCGTTTCAGTGCTTGTTATATTCGTTCCTGCCGATTTCATTTTTTCCAGACCTATTTGTTTGTTTTCTTTCGTCCTGGAAGACACTGCATCAACTATCACGTGGACTTCATATTTATTATCAATGAGCTCAATGACAGATTGATACACACAGACATGAGTCTCTATCCCTACGACTAGTATTTGGTTAGAGTCAGTTTCTTGCAACCTCATCATAAATTCACCATTACGACAGCAGCTAAATGTCATTTTATGAATTGGTTTTGTATCCTCTATTTCATTTGCGATTTCCGGTATTGTCGGGCCCAACCTTGTAGGATTTTGTTCAACCCACAATATAGGTAATTTAAATATCTTGCTTGCTTTTACAATTCGTTGCAAATTTTCAAACAATATTTCTTTATCCTGTATTAGGCTGGCAAGTTTGCCTTGCACATCAATAATCAATAGACAACTATTATCTATAGTTAACATAATTTAACCTTGTTGATTGGTCGATAAAGTCAAAAAATTTCAACAAATATCCTATGTGTTAAATTTCAGAACTCGATTATATAATTAATTGTCAGGGATAAATGCAACAATTCGTAAAGGGCCATCACTCACGCCTTTAATTTTCATTGGCAAAGCTATAACAGTTGCTCCTATTACCGGTAACTTATCAATGTTTGCAACATTTTCAAAACCAGGGATATTGTTTTTAAATAATTTTTGATGTGATTTGAATTCCCTAGATTTCCCATAATTTAAGCTTGGAGTATCTAATCCAACAGCTTTTATTTTTCTTTCTGTTGTCAGAAATGTTGCTGTATTGGGATGAATTCCAGGAAATTCTAGTTCAGAAAGTGCTTTTTGACCAAGTTTATCTGTACCCATGTATTTCTTTTTATTTGGCCAATAAATGCTTGAACCAGTATTAACTAATAAAATACTCCCTTTTGGTAATGAACCATGAGTATTTTTCCACATCAATATATCTTCTATCGATAATTGATAGCTACGGTCTCGGTTCACTTTTTCTGAAATATCTATAACAATAGCTGACCCTATAAGTTGTTCTATCGGAATTTGATCAACTGTCCTACGATCTTCAAAAAAATGAATTGGTGCATCAATATGTGTACCTCCATGTTCGGCTGTATTGATATTATAGGCGCTATAATAGTAACCTTTATCAGTAACGCCTTCAGAAACCGTTGTTTTTTTAAATGCCTCAGCGGTAGGCCAATAAATTGATTCTTCTGAAAACTCATGTGTAAGATCAATCCACTGACCACTAAACAAATCATCCGCGTAAACGTTTCCACATGAATTAAGACAAATAATCAGCGAGTTAGTCAATAATTGTGTAGTTTTCATAAAATA
Source organism: Gammaproteobacteria bacterium (assembly GCA_965226155.1). Lineage (GTDB taxonomy): Bacteria > Pseudomonadota > Gammaproteobacteria > Eutrophobiales > Eutrophobiaceae. The sequence continues at coordinate 493,287 of OZ245331.1, read as the reverse complement.
CATACTCCTTCCAAAATCATTATTTATTATTTTTTGTATCTAAACATCGATTTTTAAGAATGTTTAATATAAATACTAATCGGCTATTAAGGAACCTACTAGGTATATATTGCAGCGCGGATTCAACTTTGAAGTGCAACGTTGATGTTAAAAAAGACTTCATGTAGTGTTTTTGAATTAAGTGTTTTTCTGGGACGGTGATTGAGTTTTTTCATGACCAAGTTTAACTGCTTTTGTGTAATCGTGCTGAAGTCCATTTTCTTTGGGAAGTACTGTCGAATGAGACCATTGATATTTTCATTTAAACCCCGTTCCCAGGAGGCATAAGGATGTGCAAAATAGAACCCCGCGTTCAATTGTTGAGCAATAACCTCATGCTCAGCAAATTCTTTTCCATTATCCGAGGTGATCGTGTGAACCGACGCCTTCATATTAGATAACAATCGCACGATAGCTTGCCTGACGGCAGAGGCAGTTCGTCGTTTCACCTGTGCAATCAAGGTGTACATCGACTTGCGCTCGCTCAAGGTGACCAGCGCCTGTCGATGGCCTTTGCCGATGACGGTGTCCACTTCCCAGTCACCGATGCGTGTCTTCCTGTTCACAATGGCGGGACGCTTATCAATGCTGCCCTGATTCACCAGAACCCCACGACGTTGATAACTACCATAACGCTTCTTTCGTTTCTTCTGGCAACGCAAGTACCGGTACAGCTCACCGCCGTCTGCCTTGTCCTGGTATATGTAGTGATATATCCATTCATGACTCAGAGCGATACCTTCTCGTTTATGCAACCAGTCACTGATTTGCTCAGGACTCCATTCGTCCCGCAGCCAGACCTCTACTCGCTCCCACAAGGTCGTGGGGAGTCGCTGTTGTTGACTGGCTTCTCGACGCGCTTGCCGGAGCAACTGAGCTTGGCGGGGTCGATAGCCTCTCAAGCCACGGTTGCGTCTGAGTTCACGGCTAATAGTAGATTTATGCACGCCTATCAAGGCGGCTATCTCCGTTTGTGTATGTCCTGCTTTCATCAGGGCGTAAATCTGGTAACGTTGATGCTCGGTAAGCTGTGTGTAGTGTCTCATCTGTGCCTCTCTTTCTTGCTGGAACGAAAGGTAAGGATGCTACCGCAGCTTGCCGTTCGTGCCACCTAATTGAGTTGCACTTACAAATTGAATTCACGAAACAACTTATATGGGCAAGATATGATAAAGCTAGGGCTTTACCAGCATGGCATAAACTGGAACTGGGAGAAAGTAAGAGACTACTGGTTAGAGGCAGACCGTCTGGGTTTTCATTCCGGATGGATGATGGATAATGTCGTCTATACCGATCTGGATAGCGGCAGGATGCTGCCTGTATGGGAAACCTGGACTGTTTTATCCATCCTGGCAGAAATAACCGACAATATCAGAATTGGACCGATGGTCACACCATGTCGGCGCAGGAACCCCTGTCTACTTTCCAAAATGGCCGCATATATTGATCAGATCAGCCATGGCCGATTGGATGTCGCAATCGGTACGGGTGATGATCCGATGTACTTTGTTCCCTGGGGGCAGGATTTTCCCAAAGGCCCGGTGAGGGTCAAATATTTAAGTGAGGAAATTGAAATCCTCAAAAGAATGTGGACAGAAGATGCCGTTGATTTTGAGGGAGAGTATTACACGCTGACAAAGGCAAGTGCTGATCCCAAGCCTTTCCAGAACCCACACCCTCCTGTTTAGGTAGGGCTGGTAATGGGCAGGAAAGCCATGCCGAAGCTAGCTGCCAGACAAGCTGATGCCATCAACGTTTATAACGCCAGCGACACAGCCACCCGTGAACTGTTAAGCCTAGTAGAAGAAACCTGCACCGAGATTGGAAGAGACTATCAGTCCATTCCCAAATCACGCAGTATAAATGTCATCATGATCGATGGCACGTTCAATGTCGAAAACTATCAAGGTAAGGTTGATGGTTCATTCCCGCATGTTATAGGTACGCCGGAAGAACTGGCTATTGAGCAATCGGCCACACTGGATGAGCAGCATGCGCGGGTGAAAGCATCTGACGAGGGTAATGCACATTCTGTTTACTCACGATTGACAGAGCGTCACGTTATCGGGACGCCTGCCGAGATTGCTGCCGAGATAAGAGAAATTGCAGGCGATACATTTGAGGAGGTAATCGTTCATGGACTGAATTCTATTGATGATATGAGAAAATTTGCGGAAGAAGTGATGCCAAAGCTAGCGTGAAATGGAAATATCTACGCTCATGGTGGGTTGGGGTTGGACTTATGATCAACTCAAGGCAGGTTGGCAGGAGATTGAAGCACTGGATTTCGATGCCTGTTATATGGGAGACGATTTATTTCCCCACTATTTTGATGATGATCCCCCCAATGCTCAGGGTCAGGTTGAAGTTTATGATCCCTGGACTGTACTGCCTTTAATGGCTGAGGCGACAGAGCGCATGCGTATTGGATCACTGGTTTCACCAGATGGACGACGGCACCCGGCTTTGTTCGCTAAGATAACAAGCATAGTAGACATTATTAGTAACGGGCGTCTGACCGTTGGTATGGGTGCGGGTAATTCACCGGACCAACGTGCTGCATTGGACGAGCCCAATCTAAAGGGGGTAGAGCGCGCAACAAAGCTGGAGGAAGAGATTCGAATCCTGATTTCTTTATGGACAAACGAGCGCACTAGTTTTACGGGCGAATATTACGCTGTAAATAAAATGGTGAACTACCCAAAACCTGTTAGCAAGCCTAGGACGAACATCCAGATCGCGTTTAAGAGCAAAAAATTCCTAACCCGTTTGTCAGCTGAGTTTGCCGATCGGGTGAATTTGATTGGTGCGGACGACAAAACTGCAATGGAGGCGCTCGATACACTAAAAGAACATTGCAAGGATATAGATAGAGACTATGCCCAAATCAGGAAAGGCCGACTTTGTTCCATCATATTTACTGAAGAGGAAGTTGGCCCAAATGAGTTGGACAAAGTGTTGGAGGAACGTGCTATTCAACTCGATATAAATCCTGAAGATATTATTTCAGAGCATAGAGAAATTGTATTGTCCTACGTAGGCCCACCAAGTGGTTGTGTTGAAGCCCTGCGAAAGAGAACCGTGGATATGGGTATTGATGAACTAGTAATGTGTCCTGATACTATCGGCGAAAACAGCTATGAAAACACCATGGAAGGCCTACGCTTCTTTGCCCGTGAGGTCATGCCGGAATTAAAGAAACTATAAAAGATTTTAATACGAGGATAGATTAATGATTGAGATTAACTGCAGAGGTAAATCAACATGCCAATTTGACCCGAAGCATACCGCCTTGCTGGTTATTGATATGCAAGGTGATTTTCTGCTGCCACAAGGAGGCCTTGCCAGTCTGGGCTACGATATCAGTCACTGCCAATCGACAATTCCCCGAATTCGTAATTTACTTGAAGCATCAAGGCAGGCTGAACTAACAATAGTGCACACATGTGAAGGATGGGCGCCGGATTTAAGTGATTGCCATGAATTGCGCCGCACAGTAGACCCTGTGTCGGTCAAGAAGGGAAATTGGGGTGAATGCTTATTCGTGGCGAACCCGGGCACGAATTCATTGACGAACTAAAGCCACTAGATCGCGAGATTGTTATCGATAAAAACGGATATAGTGCATTCGTCAGGACATCCTGTGATAAGCAACTAAGCAAACTCGGGATTACACATCTGATTATCACCGGCATCATAACTGAATGCTGCATAAGTTCAACTCTGCGCGTTGCCGTTGATCTTGGTTATTTTTGTCTCCTGGTTGATGATTGCTGTGCTGGATTAACACAAGATTTGCATAATAACGTAATTAATTGGATAGAATTCGAACAAAATAGTTATGGCTGGTTAGCGAAAAAAGGTGATGTAGTTAATGCTCTTACGAAGTGAGTCGCCCTTTATTTCTTAAATAACTACCAACAGCAACGAATTCTTGATGATTGTATGTTTCCTGTTCGATCGTTACTTGAGTATTTATTTTCTGACGGGTAGCAACGTGCTTTAAAAGCTTACCTCCTGCTCGGTGAAAAAGTGGGTCAGTATTTGCAATTGTTCTTCATAATGGTGCCACTTCCCAACAGAAGATGTATATATCGGTTGACGCACTTGCACGGCACTGGCGAACAATGGTTATAAAAAAGCATTGCTGGGAAATCTGGATTTAAGAAACGGCCTGAATGTGTACAAGGGCCGTATTACATCCCAGGCTGTCGCTGAAGATCTGGGTTATGAGTATCAACCAGCAACAGAAGTGCTGGCAGCCTGATTGCGCAATATAAAATAATTTCACCTACTGCAGTGGCAGTAAATTAGAGTATTAATTTCAACCCCCCATTGCTCTATTTAATTTCCGTCATTTTTTAAAAAACTATTATTTACACTTATCAATGGTTTGTACATGCACGAATAAACTGATTAACATTCGATTACATTTACCGCCAGACCGCCCTTGGAGGTTTCCTTATATATAGATTGCATGTCGTTTCCGGTCTGTTTCATCGTTGCAATAACTTTGTCCAACGATACTTTATGTGTACCATCACCGAGCATTGCCAAACGTGATGCATCAATGGCTTTGATTGCGCCCATAGCATTTCGTTCAATACAGGGTATTTGTACCAGACCGCCGATCGGGTCACAGGTCAAACCGAGGTTATGCTCCATTCCGATCTCAGCAGCGTTTTCGATCTGTTCGTTGCTGCCACCCAAAGCTGCTGTCAAACCGCCTGCTGCCATGGAACAGGCGACACCGACTTCACCCTGGCAACCCACTTCAGCACCCGATATGGAGGCATTTTGTTTGTATAATGAGCCAATAGCAGTAGCAGTAAGAAAAAAATTATTAATGCCTTGCTGATTTGCACCTTTGCAATAGCGATCATAGTAGCGAAGCACTGCGGGTATTATCCCGGCAGCACCGTTCGTGGGTGCTGTCACTACTCTTCCACCGGCTGCATTTTCCTCATTCACAGCAATGGCCCATAAATTCACCCAGTCCATTACTGCTAAGGGTTCATCTAGGTCGCGCTCACCGCGGTCGGATAGTTGTTTAAATAATTTACCGGCACGTCGTTCCACTTTTAGACGGCCCGGCAATACACCGTCTTCATGGCATCCTCTGTCTATACAGTCTTGCATCGTTTGCCATAATAGATTTATGTCTTCATAGATGTCTCTAGTAGGATGAATCGCATTTTCATTTGCAAGCACAATCTCAGCAATATTCATACCTGTACTGTAGCCGATCTCTAATAGCTCCCTTGCTGAGCTGAATGCATGAGGTTCAGGAGTAGATTCACTGTTGGACTGTTGTGCATTGGTATCAATCTCAGATTGCTCAAGAACAAAACCGCCACCGATGGAGTAAAAGATACCTTCAGCTAGAATATTCTGAACTTGATCCAGGGCAGTGAATTTCATGCCATTGGAATGATACGGCAGGCGATTACGACGATTAAATATCAAATCTTTATCCGGGTGAAAATGTATTTGCTTATCACTTAACAATTTCAACTCACCCTTGTCTTTGATTTGGGCAACTATGTTGTCAGCTTCATCCGGATCGATCAGGTGTGGCTGCTCTCCGGATAAACCCAACAAGATGGCTTTATCGGTACCGTGGCCAATTCCGGTTAAGGCGAGTGACCCATAAATCTCTGTCGAAATTCTATCAATACGATTCAGCTTATTATTCTTGACTAGGGATAACAGAAAACGTCTTGCTGCGACCATTGGACCAACTGTATGAGAGCTCGATGGTCCGATACCCACTTTAAACAAATCTAAAATACTAATTATCATCGTGTATCTAATTGATGCTATCTATGATCAACTGTATATATTTGCAAATGAATTCTTAAAATAAATTTATAAATTATTTATCGAGGATTTCCATTCTTTGATTTCAACTGTTCTCGCTCCATCGAGAATTACTGGATCATTCATTACATAATCAGTTGCTTCTTCCAGAGAGGATGTATGATATATGATTAAACCTCCACTTTTATCTAAAAAAGGCCCCTTTGCAATAATAATTTTTTCTTGCAAAAGCCTGTTCACATAATCGAGGTGATTCTGAAGGATCGCCTTTTCTTTCTCCTTATCGATTACTTTGAAATAAGCAACATATAAAATCATTGTTTCTATTTTGCATCTACTAGTTAACTAATTATTAGGTCTATGGGCAACAAGTTGTCAATGATTTTAATCAACTTCGAATAATTCTAATTCGTTACCATCCGGATCTAGTACATATATAGCTTTACCATACGGACCTGGCCCAATTTCACCTCTCGGAAATTCTGCCCCCAGTTTTTTAAGCTTTTCATACATCGCATCTACATTCTTTACTTCAAATGCCAGATGGTCCAATTGCTTCATATTACCCGGCCCACCTGCTGTTAAGCCGAGTCCTTCCATTGTTGAAATAAATGGACGTCCATCGGGCAATGGTTTGGCATCAAGTCGTTGTGTAAAACCGAGAGTATTTAGATAAAAACTTTTTGATTTTTCTAAATCACTAACCATCAGCAATAAGTGATGTATATAAACTGGGCGAGGTTGAATTTTTCGGTCTAGTGACATGGCTAGACATCCTCTCTATCTACGCCTAGAACCCCAGCACGGGCCCAGTCTTCCAATTCATACTCTTGGATAATGACATGAAGAGCATCTAGGTTTGCATCGGCATGTTCGACCATGGCGTCTGTGATTGCTTTTGTTAACTTACGTTTTTGATCAACAGTTCGACCTTTCCATAATTGTACGGTTACTACAGGCATTTGCTTACCTCATTTAAATTAGTGAATTGTTGTTAATTACCTTTATCATAAAGTGTAGTTATAGTTGGTACATCTTCTTGATCAAGACCGGCACGTTTAACAGCGGCTGCAGCAAGAATACGTGCCTTTCGTTTTATTTCCTGTTCGTCGACTGTAGCAATGTAACCACCTTCATATAATGGCACACCATTGACCCAAGTTTCTTCAATCGAAGCAGTTGAAGCTGAAAAAACCAATGCTTGTAATGGATCATGAAAAGGAGTCCATTCAATATGGTCTAGGTCAAAGATAACGAAATCTGCTTTCTTTCCTATTTCTAAAGAACCGATCTCATCATCCCACATCAAGGCCTTTGCTCCATCTATAGTAGCTGCTCGTAGTGCCTGGCGTACTGTAAAAATATCCGGTTGCATACGAGCATCCTTGAACATACCTGCTATCATAAACATTTGCCGCATGAGATTCATATTTCCAGCTGCTGATACACCATCCGTTCCAAGACCAACGGTCACCCCGGCTGCAATCATTTCAGGGTATTTACCAATCGCAGTAGCACCTTTACCTAATTTAAAAGAAGAAGAAGGACAAAACGCTATTTTGGTATCATAAGTAGCAAGCATACCGATTTCTTCATCTCTTACTGCCGCACCATGTGCGACCACCAGATTGTGACCCAGACCGCCAGCCCGTTCTATCCGGGTTATGGGCCATACACCATATTTACCCTCGCAAACATTGGCTTCTTCAATACTTGTTGCTAAATGGTATGTTGTACCAACATTTAGTTTTTCCGCCAAGTTACGGGCACCAACATGCAGTTCCAGAGTACAGGGTTCTTTCCCTTCAATATTAACCCAACAACGTGCTTTGCCATCCAATATGCCGTGATATTTGTCTACACATGACTCTAGTTCTTTAAGAGCCTCTTCAGCGTTAGAGAAAAAATGATGTTTAACCATTTCTTCTGCCCAACCGCGAGGCATCATCTCTGGTGGATTATCTGCAGCATGACGTCCTGTTATACCTCGTATACCTGTTTGTTCCATTGCTCTGATTGTAATACCCGGGTCATATTGAGATCCCATATCGAGAAAACAGGTTGTCCCTGCGCGAAGCATCTCTGTAATGCCAAGAAGTGCCCCCCAATATTCATCGTCTGCTGTTATGTGTGCATAAAAAGGTTTGCCCCAGTGAAAAACCCACGCACGCGTATTTAGATTATCTGGAAACACTGCCCTTGAAAGTGTTTCAGATAAATGCACATGGGAATCGATAAAACCTGGGCATATACCTTTAAGTGTGCCGTCTTTAATATTTTTAAAACCATCACGATCGTGCCTGACCAACACATCACCCATAGGCCCAATGTCAACGATTTTATCATCTTCAATAATAACAGCTGCATTGCGAATAATGGAATCGTGTTTATCAACTGTGAATATAAAATCAAGATTTTCAATCAGGGTTTTCATACAAATTTTATTTAATAAATTTATATCTAGTTGACTTTAGTTAATTGTTAATAATGTGTCTGTGTTTGTAAAATCAGACAGGATTTCTGATCCGGTTTCGGTCACTAAGATAATATCTTTGTTTTGCATACCAAATCCGTATCCAGTGTCATACACTAAGGGCTCTATCCCTAACACCATTCCTGCATTCAGTGGTACATCAGAATACATTCCCAAATAAGGTTCTTCATGCAAATGCAAGCCAATGCCATGCCCTATAAATTTAATTGGTGGTAGATTAAGTTTGTTCAAGTGCTTTATAAAAGCTTCGTAGATTTCTTTTGAGCTGGCACCTGGCTTGATCATGTCTAATACTAAATATTTACATTCAATTAAATTTTTCCAAATATCTTCTGCATTTGGTGGTGGTGTTTGTACACAAGCTGTACGACAAACGCCAGCATGATATCCATTGATAACAGAAAATATTTCAACTCGGCAAACATCACTTTTTTTCAGTTTACGCAAAGAAGGGCCAACATTAGGAAATACACTACGCTCACCTGTTGCAACAATCATGAGTTTGAAATTATCAGCACCAAGATTGTAGATGTTTTTTGTTAATCCTCCAGCAATATCCATTTCTGAACTACCAGCAAAAGTATCCATTAACGTATTATGAATTGACTCATCTGCAATACGTGACAAGCGTCGCATTAAATCAATTTCTTCTGCCGTTTTAATCTGGCGTAATCGCGCTAGAATATTTTCAGCCGGGTGTAACTCTGCGCCCTGCATTTGATTTTTAAGTTCTGCAAAGTCACCTGCAAAAAGATAATCCATTTCTATGCCAATTTTTGCATTCGTCAAATCCATATCCGATAATAAACCAGCTAACACTTGCATTGGTTTGTCTGTAAATTCCCCCCAAACACGCACTTCAATATTTTTAGACTTGCTTTTAATTGTTGTTTCTTCCATATCAACAACTAAATATGCACACCTGCCATCAGCAGTTACAACGACAGCCGCATGCCGCCAACGCATCAATTGTTGTGAAGGCACGATAAAGCCAGATACATAAGAAAAGTTTTCTGGAGACAAACAGATAACAGCATCGAACCCATTTTCGTCCATGGCTTTCTGCAATCGTTTAAGAATAAAATTCCTCATTACTATATTTTATTTTTGCCAAAAATCTTGATGTACTTTGCTTGCTTCTTCCTCAAGTAACGGTCCAATGGTTTTAATTTTCCAGGGTGCGCCATTAAAAATTTCACGACACGGAGTGTAAAGTCCTAACCCATCAGCACGTGGATTCATTTGATCATACAATGCAGTGTTACCAAGGCTGTATACCACACGACGAATATTCGCCCACACAATTGCTCCGGCACACATCGCGCATGGTTCAGCGCTCGTATAAAGGGTGCATTCTGCCAGGTATTCAGCATCAAACTTCTGCCAAGCATTGCGTATTAAATTAATGTCTGAATGTGCGGTGCAGTCTCGATCTGTTTTAGTAGAATTCTCAGCTTCAAGTAAAATAGTTCTCTCCTGATCTGCTAGCACGGTACCGAAAGGATTATTTCCATTCTTTCTCGATAGCATCGCTAGTGCTATAGCTCGACGTAAATTATCCAGGTCTCCATCTTTTGTGGGGGACTCACTCATATTCAATGAACAATTATAAAATCTTGATCAGAATATTTAAGTATGCATCTATCTCAACTTCCTGATCTGGATGTAAAATAGTTGTAGTATCTACTGACTCCACAATGGCTGGCCCTGAAAAACAGTGACCTGAACGTAACAAAGCTCCATCATAAATAGGCGTATCAACAAAACCGCCTGCTTCGCTATAGTAGACTTGTCTGTTGGCCTTTACTGCAGAGGAAGCAACCGCATCTCCTGGTTTATGTTTTACTAGCTCCGGCATATTCATCCTGCCAAAACCATGTATACGGTATGTAATGGCGTACATGGTTACATCAGAAGTTGTTGTTCCGTGACCGTATTTAGTTTCGTATATTCGGTCAAAGTTATCGAGCATTTCATTTACCTGTTCTTCACCAATTTTACCTGCAGGGATTGGTGTTTCTACTTCGTGCACTTGTCCTTTGTAGCGCAGTCGTACATAACGTTGTAACAGCATACGGTCATCTGCAATACCATTCTCCCGTAAGCTTTCCACGGCTGATTGTTCAAGTTGTTGGAAAAATGCATTAAATTCGCTCGGGTTAAATGGCGCAGTTCTGGGGTTTGAAAGTTCTTCCACTACCATTACATCGGAGCCGGCTATCCCGAAAGCTGAAAACTCAGATGCTTCCTTAGGGATAAGTATAGATTTACATCCGGCAGATCGAGCATAAGCACCCGCATGCATTGGTCCTGCTCCTCCGAAAGCATACAATACAAATTCACGTGGATCATAGCCACGCTCTATGGTTACCCGTCTAACCAAATCGGCCATGTTTTCGTCAGCGATATCAATAATGCCTGAAGCAACTTCCGGAACGGTCATTCCAAGCGCTTCAGCAAGCGATTCAAAGGCCTTATAAGATGCGTCGCTATCCAACTTTTGCCGACCACCCAGAAAATAATCTGGATTAATACGCCCAAGTACTACATTGGCATCGGTTACTGTCGGTTGAGTGCCACCCATGTTATAGCATGCTGGCCCTGGCTCTGCCCCTGCGCTTTGCGGGCCCACACGCAGAACACCTGTATCCGCTTCAATCCAACCAATGCTGCCGCCACCGGCGCCAATAGTTGCGACATCTATTACCGGTAACGCTACCTCGTACTTATCGAAAGTTGCAATATTAGTGAACTGTGCCTCGCCTTCTACCACTAATCCAACATCGAAACTGGTACCCCCCACATCCGTCGTCACAATATTGGGGTGTTTTAGAATTTCACCAAGAAATTTGGCACCGATCACGCCACCAGCTGGCCCCGATGTCAGTAATCTGACCGGTCGGTTTTTGGCCTTTTCAATGCTCATTACTCCGCCTGAAGATTGCATGACTACAGGATTCGATTTGACTCCACCAGTAGCTAATTTACCTTGCAACTTGGTTAAATAGCTGGATACGTTTCGTGTCAAATAGGCATTTATGATAGTTGCTGCGCCACGTTCATATTCCTTAATAACCGGGGCAAGTTCGTGTGAATAAGACACCAGCAGGTCCGGATAGTCTGTTTCGATCATCTCACGTATTGCGTTTTCGTGGTCAGGACGTAGAAATGACCACAACAGGGAAACCGCAACAGACTCAACACCTTCAGCCACAAGAGCAGTAAGCGCATTCCTGACGCTATCCATATTAATAGGCGTAATGATTTCACCTTTTTTATCGATTCGCTCTTCAATACCATAAATTAATCTACGCGGGACAATCGGTATTGCTTTATCCAAGTTAGCTATATCAGCAACTTCAGATTCCGTTAATCCGGCTACCTTTTGGAAGGTTCTACCAATAATGATAGCGTCCTCATGTCCCTGGGTTGTCAGATAACCGGTTTTACTTCCAGTACGGGTTAACAATGCATTAGTCGCAACAGTTGTGCCGTGTGCGAAAAGGGCACTATTAAGTAATACGTCATTGAAATCTTCATCCAATTCTTCAGCAACGCGTTTTATCGAATTCAAAACCCCAATAGAAAAATCGGAAGGTGTAGAAGGAGATTTCGCCCGGGTGACGGTACCGTCATCAGCGATCGCGACACAATCAGTAAAAGTCCCACCTGAATCCACTCCGATAACATAGTTGCTAGCCATTCAATCTCTCTCAAATAAAATTTAAGTTGCTTTAAGTCAGTTGCAGATCCCAAACTATCGGCTCTGATTTCTCAACCATGTCCACTTCCAACAAAGAAGCACATTCTGGGCAATAGTACTCTCGCAATTCAAAGCGGTCATGACCCTTTTTAAACGGATCACATTGTGGCCCCCCGGCGCTCAATGGGCGTCTAGCTTCAGCAACCCATTCTTTATAATTTTCTTGCGCTGGTGACAGTATTCGCCCACACGAACACCCAATATACTTTTCATCATCTTTGCTGAGTAGTCTGAGGTGCTGACCAACGTGCAAACCGAGATGCAATCCTTCATTAGAGACTGGTGCATTTTTAGCGTCTGTTGCATCGGCAAGCCGACGACTACGGATTTGATCACGTTGTTTTGCGGTCGCTTTCTTATCCACCTCATCATCCTTTATTACTACTCCATACATTTCCTTTGCCGTCTTGTCTGATGTAAGACCCGAGACAAAATCATGCAGAACAAGTTGTGGATCTCGGTCGATCGGATCGCCATACCCTCCTGCACCCATTGTCCCTCCTACAAATACATCTCCGTATTTCAGGTGATTTATCGAAATACCCTGCTGAACTTCAGATTCTCCTTCCAGCTCTTCGGCACACTGTGGCACTGTTCCATTTTTCAATAAATCATGAACGTTAGTGGATCGTATGATCGTGAGTTGGTTGGTTCCCGCTGGAAAGCCCCCGTACATTCCCGGCGATAACGGCATCTCAACTCCCATACAATGCACAACGAATGAGGATATTTCATCGACACCATGGGGCGTATAGGCTTTTCTGAGACTGGTACCACCGCGGTAGGTCCCTGCACCACCACCATCGATTTCCTGACGTCGATATAAATATAAAATGGGATGTTCGACTTCATAAGACTCAACATTAGCAATCGCCATACCCATGGAACCCAGATAACCTCCTGTATCAATACCATCCTTAAAAGTTCGAGCACCGGCCGCACCGGACATAGTGTCGATAACGATGCCGCCAAAAACCTTATCGTCATTATCGGTGCCGAATAACTCTTCCACGGTCATGGAGCCTATCCAGCTAGCCATTGCCTTGGCACGAGTATCGTCACTGCAGGCCAGCATCCTGCCGAGTAACAAGCCTGATGCCTTGCCGACTGACCAGGAAATACTGGTAGTGGATTTACAGCAACCGGCAGGCCACTGGCAATCTACAATCGTTCCCGGTTCCGTGACATAAGTTACCAATCGTCCCAGTGCTGATGGACTCCAGGGAATATCCCAACCCAAGCTGATACAAATATAACCCAGAGACACAGCGATTAACGATTGCCGGGTACAATTAATAATGGCGGGTGCCTGTTTGGCAGTGCCGGTGAAATCAAATATCAGTTCATCGTCTTGCTTGGTCATCGCAATACGGATGGGATAGATATCTCCGTCATAATCCAGATAGGTCACATGGCGCCAGGTTCCGTTAGGCAGGGTTGACAATAAAGCCCGAAATTTTTGTTCTGCATAATCCAACGATCCTTCCATCGCCAGCTTTACATCCGCGAGTCCATAGCGTTCGACCAATTTGGTTAAACGGTCACATGCCACACTAGAGGCTGAAAATTTTGCTCTTAGGTCGAGTGCAACTGAATCAGGCACTCGCGACATACGCAAATAATTACGTTCTATGTCTTTTCGAATTTCATAGTTTTCGACTATTTTAATAGGGGGTATCAACGGCGCTTCACCATAGATATCCTTCGCCCCAATCTGCACACTACCGGCAACTGGGCCACCCACATCCAATTCATGCACTTCCGCGCCGGTCCAGGCAACTAATTCATCGTCAACAAAAAATGGCATGACTACCGCCACATCGTTTTGATGTTGAACGCCGAGATAAACATCGTTGGTGAGAAATGCATCTCCCTCATTAATTCCCGGGTTTTTTTGATAATTCTTTACGATGTCTTTAACAACCAGTGACATAGTCGTAGCCTTAGCTAATGAATAACGCGCTACCGCTACGACGTCTCCCTGTGCATTCATGATGGCTGTATTCATATCGTTGGCTTCGGTCGCTACGGTAGAACCGGATACCAGTTTCAATGTGGTAGCGGCTTCCTCATTAATAGCAACAAGTCGGCTTCTCAATATCTGAAATGTGATTGGATCTAGACCTGTATCCAGGCTGATTGCGGTCTTCTGTTTAATTGCGGCTTCTGTTACGACCACAACTACACCTCACTTGTGAAATCAAATTTCCTCAGGACAACATTTGCTCAAAATGTTCCAGTGCAACCACATCTCCCAGGTAATGTTGCCAAACTTCCGTAGCCATCTTGTGCCAGTCATCGCGTACACCGCCAATACAATCTTCTACCATGACTACATCATAATCTCTAACGTAGGCATCTCGGATTGTTGTATCTATACAAGCGTTGGTTGTGCCACCACAAATTACGATCAATTTGCATCCCAGGATATTAAGCAATGGTTCCAGTGTTGTGCCGTAAAAAACACTGAATCGATACTTTTCGATTACTGTAGTGTCATCCGAAACTAATGTTTTTAACTCATCAACAAACTCACTACCCCAGGTACCTGGTTGAGCAGACAGATTTTTACGTTTTGCTGTGTGGGCCTGAATGCGTTTAGCAGCTTTGCCTACATCACCAGGGAGGTTGTAGTGTCGTGACCAGATATCCTTAATGCCAGCATTACGACACAATTCAATTAACTTCTTTATTCTGGGCGTTACCTCTTTCCAAACGGATAAATCAACACCACTCTGACCAAGGTTTCCGTCCGGGTGGCAATAATCATTCTGTGGATCAATAACCAGTAGTACAGTTTCTTCGGGTATGATTTTTAACACTACATGGCCTCGTCTGTGTGCTACGGAATTTGAGGCTTTGCACTATCGACCAAATTATTCAGTAAAATGGATGGTTAACCACTGAGCAATCTAGGGTTTGTCAAATGCAAATTCCTCCCAAACTTCAATTTTAAGGAGATCAATACTTAATGTATAGTAGCTATTAATTCGAATTATTATCAACTTATTGTTTATAATAATTTATGCGATGAAGCATAGTACGATAGCTTATCTCAAGTAGTAGTGAAAACCATATTTCAAGAATATTGTTAGGAATTTTACTGTCTGACATTGCTCTTTTCACTAGGAAATTAAACAGGGTCGAATAATGCTAAAGCTTAGTGTCTACATCACATAGCAACACCACATTTTTTATTCAAGTGTCTTTTTAAACTCTGCTAAACTCATTACTTCGCCTATATAATGCTTCCAGACTTCTAGCGCCATTTTGTGCCAGTCTTCACGCACACCGGCTATGCAATCTTCGATCATTACAACGTCATAATCGAGCATGTAAGCATCCCGCACAGTCGTATCGACACAAGCATTGGTTGTCCCGCCACAGACAACCAGGGTATTAATGCCCAAGACTTTCAATAATTGTTCAAGACGTGTGTGCATGAAGCAATTAAAACGGTATTTTACCAACACTTCCGATTTTTCATTAATTAGCGGCTTTAATTCATTTACGAATTCAGCTCCCCAACTACCTGGTTGAGCTGCGTACTTTTTACGTTTATCAGTATGTGACTTGATTTGTTTGTGTGCACGGCCATGATCAACGGGATGATTGATTTGTTGCGTCCAGATATCCTGGATACCAGCACGCTGACATAGTTTTGTTAGTTCTTTGATCTTAGGCCCCAGAGTTACGAGTTGAGTGACATTTACACCACTTTGAGCCAATACGCCTTCTGGATGGCAAAAATCGTTTTGAGGGTCAATAATCAATAAAGCAGTTTTGGTAGGTGTGATGTTCATCGCGAAATACTCCTTTTAATATCTATAACATGTTTGTTGTTAATGCGACGTCAAATGGCGAAATGTAATATTAAAAAAAGGAATGTTGAATACAATTTCATCCTTATCCGAATATTGTAACTCGCGATTTCAGTTCTTCTGGGGTAATTTGTTATCGAGATTTCCAAATACTATCATAGTATGTTACTTTAATTCGTGATTACAGAAGACTCAAAAAATGATCATCTGTTAGCTGTACATAGAAAGAATTCCATTGCAGGATTGCACAGATGAACCATGCTGTTATTACGATTGTAACGGCAATTAAACTCTGATAAATCAGCAATGAGTACCGCCACTGCAAACTCCCGATATGAAAGTGTAGGTGATTCTCCCTCTGCCTATGCCTGGTTCGTTGCCATTATCTTTGCAATTTTCTTTGTATTTTCGTTTGTTGATCGCCAGATTATCGGCATTCTTGTACCAGATATGAAAGCCGACCTAGGCCTGACTGATATCCAGCTAAGTTATATTGGTGGCTTAAGTTTTGTCATATTCTATACTGTTTTCGGTATCCCTATGGGCCGTTTGGCCGATAGTTATAACAGGAAATGGCTAATTATTTTTGGAGTTGTCACATGGACAGTTGCAACTGCTGCATGTGGTTTTGCCAACAATTATTGGCAACTTTTGTTTCTGCGTATGGGTGTTGGTATCGGTGAGGCTGCGCTTGCACCTTGCGCATATTCCATGCTTGCAGATATTTTTCCGCGGCACCGACTAACCCTGGCCATTAGTATCTGCACTATGGGTGGTGCCTTTGGCTTTGGATTTGCCTTCCTTGGGGGTGCCGTTGTATTAGGTTGGGCTAATGGGCTGGTTGGTGATCTGGGATTTATAAATGTACCGTTTCTTGGCGATCTCACGCCTTGGCGAATTGTATTTCTGTCTGTAGGCCTTCCCGGATTGGCGTTTTCTATGATCCTGTTTACAGTTAATGAACCAAAACGCCAGGGTCATAGTAAAACCGTGCCCTCAATAGCAAAAGTCGTGGCATATATGCGACGACATTGGCTAGCTCTTACTTCAATTTATGTTGGAATGGGTTTTCTTAATATCGGCAGTTACGGAGCAGCGTTTTGGGATATTACGTTTTTCCATCGAAGTTTTGGGTGGCCGCCGGAGCAGAGTGGTATTTACTATGGGATTACTGCGACCGTTGGCCAGTTTACCGGCGCATTAATTGCCGGCATAATTACTGACCGATTATCTAGAACTTCTAGTGTAGACGCCAAAATGAAAGTATTGGTGCTGATTGCATTTGCGTCATTCTGGCTACGGCTTCTCTATCCGCTAATGCCAAGTTCCACGTTTGCTCTGATGTTAATTTTTCCACTGCACTTACTTACCGGGGCACCGTTCGGAGTAGCCGCCGCCGCATTACAGATCATGTCACCTGCACGTATGCGAGGTCAAATCACCGCAGTCTATTTCTTTGCCCAATCTATTTTAGGGCTTGGTCTGGGCCCGACCTTCGTTGCCTTCCTAACAGAGTATGTATTCCAGGACTTATCCATGTTGCGATATTCTCTGATGATATCGGGGGGCTCGGCATTAGCTATCAGTACCTGTCTTTTCTATATTGGTCAAAAGCCTTATTTAATTTGCCTTGCAGAATCGGAGCAGACAACTGGTGAAAACTAAATTATGTTACTATTTCACGTCATTAATTCTGCTATTCATCCTTCGGTGAAATTCATTGTTGTTTTCTTGTTCGCCAGCGCCACAAGTGTATTTGGTGCAAACAATGACTCTGACATTTTGCTACGTAATGCCTCATTGATTCTGACTATGGATCCTGACATGGGTGAAGGACAACTTGGCATATTAAGAAATCACGACATACTAATTTCTGGGGATAGCATTGTCACCATTGGGGAACAGTTAGAAACAGAAGCATCAACGGTCATTGACGTTAGTGGTAAAATCATCATGCCGGGTTTTGTCAGTGCACATGACCATCTTTTTCAGGCAGTGATGCGTGGCTGCGGTGACGAAGAGAATATTGATGGATGGCTCGACAATTGTATATATCCGCTATATGGCAATCTAATCAGTGAAGAGGATGCTTATGATGGTGTACGTTTTGGTGCCCTTGAACTCTTAAACTCCGGTATTACGACCGTAGCTGACTGGTCATCCGCGTTTTCACCAGACTTTGTACAGGGAAACCTGCGAGGGCTCGAAGATTCAGGGCTACGATTCGCATTGGGTTACAAGGTTACCAGGACAACACCTGCCGTGTTAGACGACATTGAAACCATTAAAAATCTGGTTGATAAAAATCCGCTGGCATCCTTGCAGTTATCACCCGTACCCTCCACAGAAGAACCTTTGTTTACTGCGGTTAAATCCATGGTCACATTAGCTAAAAATCTGGATTTGCAGCTACATATCCATTTGCATGAGGGCATAAATGATCGGCAACAAGGTCAATTCGAGGCACTAAAAAGGACCGGCGCCCTTGGACTAAAACTCCTAGCTGCTCATGCTGTCCATTTAACTGCTGAAGAAATTGAGCTACTTGCAAGTCATGATGTACGACTCGTACATTGCCCAGTGAGTAATATGCGTACCGGATCAGGAGTCATGCGTTTGGCTGATTTGCTTGATGCCGGCATCGTTGTTGGTCTTGGCGTGGATGGTGGTGCTGTCAGCAGTGGCGGTAATATGTTCGATGTTATGCGTGCTGCGATTGGCCTACAGCGGGCTGTTTCAGGTAAAGCTGACGCGACACCAAACGCCTCACAAGTCCTTATAATGGCGACTATTTCCGGTGCTAAAGCTTTGGGAATGGCCAATCAGATCGGATCACTGACTCCAGGTAAGAGAGCGGACATGGTCATAATAAATGCAGGTACTGTAAATCTCATGCCGCAGCTAGATTTGGTCAAGCAGATCGTTTTTTATGGCCAGCCAGAAAACGTAGATTTCGTATTTATAAACGGCCAACTAGCTAAAAAGAATGGTCGTCTATTGGTAAGCGATATTGAAGATATCAAACGGGCCGCACAACGTGTGGCTAACAAGATCAGACCATACATTCAAAAGAACTATTGAATTAAGTCTTACAGTCCTTTAAAAGTCTCGTCAATTAGATAGGTAGGCCGCCCAATACTTATTCAGTATTGGGCGGCTGGATAATTAAAATTCGTAACCTAGCCGGACTAACACTTGTCGCGGCGCAAAGTACTGCTCTGATGTTTGATTGACACCAAATACATTAGTCCAGCGTGAGTTAACGGCATCATCATCCTCCAGATTCATAATTAACAAAGCAGCTGACCAATTACCATCATGTGGTTTGTAATGAAAAGACAGGTCTATCAAATCTTCACTCGGTACTTCAAGACCCGGGGCATTGTATATTTGATAGTCATACTCATCTTTATATGTATAGGAGATCGTTGAAGTGAGTATGCCCCAATCTGCAATATTCGTCTCATGGGTAAGATTTAAATTGAGCGAGATTGGGGGTAATTTTGGCGGAGTATTTCCGTTAATATCAGCTACCGCAGCAGTACGTAAGGCAAAATTCAGTGGAGAGAACAGACCCGACCCGCCAGCAAACGTAGCAGAATTAGCGTTCCCTGCATCAAGCGGAGACAACACCATGTGACTACCATCCACTTCGCCATCCAGCCAGGTCAGATTTGCGTCCAGCCTTAAGGTATCTGTAAGCAGGCCTGAAAATTCAAACTCTGCACCATGTATATTCAACTGGGGTACATTACTGACGCCGCCATTAAAGGGAGCAAAATTTTCCCCATGAAACTGAAAATTTTCATAATCGTAAATGAAACCGGCGGCATTAAACTGATAGCGGCCGTCACTAGATTGACTTTTCAATCCAATTTCAAAAGCCAGGACCTCTTCCTCCGCAAAAACCGGGTCGACCAGAGATGAGGCGGTCCCTAGGCTGGCCAATGTATTAACACCACCAGGTTTTATTCCGGTGGAGACAGTAAAGTAAGTCAACACGTCTTCCATCGGATCCCACTGAAAGCTTGCCTTCCATGTGACTTTGTTGACTGAACTCAGAAAATTCATTGTAGGATCGGGTGTTGCAAACTGGGTGGTTGGGAGTGCATCGATTTCATCATCGGTATAGCGTAAACCAGCAGTGATACGCAAATCATCCGTGAAATGATATGTTCCCTCGGCATAGACTGAAAAGGAATCCCTGACAGCAGGTGTAATCGAACGGAAGCTGGCGTCATTCGGACGACCATCGCCATTGGTGTCCTCAAAAAAGTCAATATCACCATCAAAATCTACATCTCGATAATCATCAAAAAATCGGTGGTTGTCAAAATTCATGTAGAACCCACCAATCAGCCAGTCCAGAGGGCCTTCGGTTTTTGAGATAATGTTAAATTCCTGTGTCCAGATCTCTGTATTTATATCATTAAATCTAACAATCTGCTGGGCTGGTTGAAATGCTGCTACACCCCTGTCGCTGTCACGTCCACGTTCAGTGCTTTCGACGTCCTGGTAGGCAGTCAGCGATTTAAAGGTAGCAAATGGCGTTTCGTATTTCAATTCAAGGCTATAGACAGTTTGTTGAAAAGTATCTAGCCCTCCCTGATCGTAACCCACCGTTCTCTTATCTAGGCTTGTGTCTAGAATGTTTCGTTCAGCATTGTCGTGAGTATCACTGTCATGGATTTGTGCGCGTGCGAGGGCCGAAAACATATCGCTCGGTTGCCATAGAATTTGAATTCTCGCTGCGTACTCGTTCGCGTCATCCAGCTCAAATCCGGCAAGGCCTGTTGGAGCCGCCGGGTTTGTTTCAATAACTTCAGCAAACCCATCATGATTTAAATAGCTGAACGCAGCACGTGCTGCAAGGGTATCGGAAATAGGAACATTTATTGCTCCACGCGGTTGAACTAAGCCAAAATTTCCCCCTGTTATATCGGCCTTTCCAGAAAACTCACCAATTACCGGTCGTTTGGAAATGATATTTATCGATCCACCGGTCGAATTTTGTCCGAACACCGTGCCTTGCGGACCACGTAAAACTTCAACCCTTTCAATATCAAGAAAACCACTGCCAAGGGATCGTACCTGCGGCATAAATACTCCATCGTAATGCAGGGCGATTCCAGGTACGGATTGACCATTTTGATTCGCTTCGTGACCAATTCCGCGTAAAGTCACGACCATTTTCGGTCCTTCGTTTTTGTTGATGGTAAGACCAGGGATCTTTCCCGTAAGATCAACCACACCATTGATATTTGCTCTGTCTAGAGCCTCAGCTGTTATCGCCGTTACGGCTATCGCTGACTCCTGCAGATTCAACTCACGCTTTTGCGCCGTAACAATTATTTCTTCAAGTACCAGAGTCGAACCGCCTTGTGCATAACTCGCTATGGGAAGAAAGAATACAATTAGTATTTGAACAACTTGTAAGACGTAGTTACGAAGAATAAGGGATTGCTTGTTCATTATTGTCCTCCCGTTAGCAAATAATATATCAAGACAGAGTGTATCTTGACTGACATTAGGTCTCTGTTTAATGAAACTTCTACGGCAGTGAATGGTTCCTGTCCCCTGATATTACCAAACCCGTTAAATTAATTCTATTAACACTATATTCTGGTTTATTGTTAATTTATAGTAGTATATGATTAATTCATTTTCAACATAATGTTAATAATTCATGGAAACCCTCAAAGGTATATTGGCATTTGTTAAATCCGCGGAAACAGGGAATTTTGTGAAGGCTGCATCTATCCTAGGTGTCACGTCAGCGGCTGTGAGTAAGAATATTCAACGTCTGGAAGCAACACTGGATGTACGCTTGTTCAATCGTACTACCCGACGTATGAGTCTTACTGAAGAAGGCGAATTTTTGTATGAAAAATACTGTAATGCACTGGAAGAACTGGAACTGGCCTCTTCACTATTGGCTGAATTCCAGGAAACCCCATCTGGTCATTTGCGCGTTACGTTAATCAGGGGATTCGGAATACAGGTTATTTTACCTCTGCTACCAGAGTTTGCGGACCGTTACCCATCCATTGTACTGGATCTCGATTTCGAAAATCAGGGTGGTGATCTTATTCTAGGGAAATTTGATGTGGGTATACGCAGTGGTAGCCTCTCAGATAGTAACTTTATAGCCAGAAAGCTAGCACCTATGAAATTCAATATATACGGGGCACCGAGTTATTTTGCCAAGCATTCTAGACCAAAACATCCCGATGACCTCAAAATGCATAAATGTATTGGTTTTCGCCATCCTACAACAGGGAAAATAGTACCCTGGGAATTCTACAAAGACGGTATCAAATACAGCATTAAAGTTAACGGTCCCATGATTGTCAATACTCAGGAAGCAACGTGTGAAGCTGGCGTACTAGGACTCGGGCTAGTAAGACTGGATGATTATTTTGCTACGCCCATGCTGAAACAGTATAAACTCAAAAGGGTGTTGAATGACTATACCGGTAGAACCGATGCTTACTATGCTTATTATCCCAGCCGGGAATACCAGTCTCCAAAAACCAGAGTATTTGTCGAGTTTTTGTTATCCAAATTAAGTTAATGAAAATAACTAGTATGCAGGATCCTGTAACATGCTATGAAGTTGGAGTGGAAAATATTCTAATTTTGTTGAAGGGCGTTTTGAAAGAATTTCGTCAAAACTTTTTTCTTTTTAAGGTCCGAAAATGTGGCAATGCTGATGTAGCAAATGTGATGTATCGAATTGTTATTTTATCTGCGTTGGAAAATAAAATAGAAATATTAACTTAAGGTATATACATCAGTCAGGACGAGTGATACATACACCACGGCCATATTGATCTTCATCTATTTCGCCGTTTTCATAAACAATACGACCATTAGAGACCGTCATGACTGGCCAGCCTTTTAAATTCATTCCCTCGTATATACAGGTGCCGTGACCGCTATGTTTAACTTCACGTTCTTCATCCAAATCAACTAGAACCAGATCTGCATCCATTCCTGGTTCGAGTGATCCCTTGCGTGGGTAAAAACCGAAACGTTTTGCGGGTCCGTAGGAATTGACTCTGACTAACTGCTGTAACGACATCCCATGATTAATTACACCATGAGTAATTAACAGCGGCAACTCCCATGGAAAGCTGACGATACCGGGTAACTCCGTCCACAAGTCCTCCCCTTTCTTCGGTAAGAATGGCACGTGATCGCTACCGATGGAATTGATCTTATTGGCTAACATACCCCGCCATAACCATTCTTTTTGTTCCTCATCTCGTAATGGAGGAGATATCTTTGCCTTCATATCTAGATCTTCATCATAACAAGTTCTCGTTAAATAATGCGGACAGGTTTCAACAGTTACATCAACACCTCGCGCTTGTGCTTCAATGGCCATGTCCGGTCCAGCACCGACAGAAGTATGCACCAATTGCAGAGGGCAACCTGTACGTTCTGCGAGAAAGATCATGCGCTTAATGGTTTCGACTTCGCAAAAAGTAGGGCGGGATTCGGTATAAGCTCCAAGATCCTGCCGGCCAGATTCCATCATGTCATTCTTTATCCAGGAGGCAATAGCCGTATTTTCGCAATGTACCGAGACCACACCCTTTGGCAGCTTGACTGCTTGTAGCATGGTGGCATACACCCAACCATCATTGGCTGGCACTATACCGATAGGGTTATCTGGTTCGTAACCGAAATACAGTTTGAAGGATTGCACACCGGTGTGTTCAACGATCTTCGGGATTTCATGGATATGTTCTTCACGTTGAATACCAAAATGAAAACCAAAATCGATACACGCATTTTTTTCACCGATGCTACGGCGTTCATCATAAAATGAAAGATAGGATTCTTTTTTGTTTCGAATATACAGAAAGATCGTTGAGATACCGCCACGTGCTGCCTGTGCTGTTTCCGTACGCATGTCTTCATCATAAGGATAGGCGACACCAAGGTGACAATGAGTATCAATCACTCCCGGAAATAAACATCGGCCCTCTGCATCGATTACACGTTTAGCATCAGGCAGGGCATTATCGGTGCCTGTTGCCAGTATCTTGCCATCGCTTACCGCAATACCACCAAAAAATTCACCGTTATGATCGACAACTCGAGCATTCAGAATTGAGAGGTCTGCTTTCATATATAATTAATCTTCAAGAATTTTATTAATGATCTTTGCAATACCTGACCATTGACTTCCGCCGACAGTAATAGGTGCACGCCGTCCTAATGCACGTGCCAAAATAGCAGGGCGCCCGGTATGTTTTGCATAATCTAAATCAACACCTCCCGGAGGTGCAGATAAATCCATAATTAATGCCGATGCCGGTAATTGGTCGATGACATCTTTTGTCACAATGGGAGCGGGAACTGTTGACAAGATCATGTCAAAACCTTGCGCAGCATCCTTAAGTTGTTTCAATTGCAATCCTTTTGCCCCAATTGTATATGCCGCAGCGAGTTGCACTGGGTTACGTGCGGCAACGGTAACCTGTGCACCCAGGGCTATGAGTGATCGTGTTAATACCGAACCAATATTACCTTGACCAACCACACAGATATTTGCGTTGTGAATAGTGATTGCGGTGTTCTCAATAACAATTTTAATTGCTGCTTCCACGATTGCTGGGGCACGTAAAAGCATTAGCTCCTGATCTTGTTCATATTCATGTATGCTTATTCCAAGTCCAGCCGCTGCATTTGCCAGATCTTCATCTGCTTTGCCTAAAATAATATGCGCGCTATTCGCCATCACCGATAATAGTTTCTTTCGTGGAATAATTTTCACATTGGCAAAGATACTGCCATCGGTAGCTATTCCGGGGATTGGCATCAGGACAATTTTGGCATCCCGCAAGCATTCTTCAGCAGTGGTTGCCAATGAGACGCCTTCTATACCTCCTTCCGGCCAGGGAAAACCAAATGCAAAGACTGTCGCACCGGTTGTTGCGGCCAGACGTGCAATCTCTTGTTCACGATCATCGCCGCCCAAGATAGCAATGGTAAGTTGATTCCATTTATCCGAATACTTTATTTCTATAGACATTGATCTATTTAACCTCTGACATATGTAATTAATTCATTTTTACTCATTCCTGTAACGCCCATTGCCGCTGATGATCTACCTTCACTTTGCACCAAATCACCCACTAACAATTCAGCAAGATTCATCAGTGATTTCGCCACAGGTACAGCTACATGTGCAATTTCGGCAAATGCCAGGAACGGTTTAACGCCATACCAGAAATCTTCCCGGTAATAGCGATGGTTTAACGAATCCGGTGCTTTTGTTTTACTGTTCGCTTCACCACCACGTACTGCCGCTGCCAAACTTTCTATTGGATCGGCATCCATCTCTATGGTGCCAATTGACTGCATCTCTCTAAACAAATCTGGCAACCGATGATCAAATGCTTTAGCCACGGCTAAACGCTCAGCGTCTAATGCTTCCATGACACGACCAACGCCTGTCGGCAAACCTTCAACATAAAATGTAAAATCACCACCAGTTGCCTCAACCCAGGCGGCACCTAATATTGCACCCGGGGGGTGTAACACCATGTTGACATTCGCCAGACCCGTTGCGATCACATCTTTTGCGGATTCTGCATTTGGATAAAGTTCCTTTGCTGCTTCCATCGCTATCTCACCACCTGGCATGGTAGCAACCCAAACATGTTTTGCTGATCCAGTCGTCCGAACTATATCCGGTTCAGGTTTTCTGGCGACATATGTCAGTGTTGATAATTCGGCTGTAGGTGGCGGCGTAAGATGATTACGATTAAATGTTTCAACGAATTCCAGTGCTCCGCCTGTATGCCCTGGGTTCAGCACCACAGGAATGTTATTGGCACCTAGTTTTGCCAGCATTTCAGCAATATTTGCATGGGCCAGAGTCGGTAAACAAACCATAATAACATCAGCACCATCAATGGCCTCACTCAATTTGTCAGTAATGAATTCAGGTTTGACAATTCCTTCACCAAAAAAACCGGTGTGTTTAACACCACCTGCTTCCTGAAAAGGCATTAATGTGGTTTTTGAGCGATTCCATAAACGTGTCTTGAAGGTACGCTGGCTGAGTTCAACCACTGCGGAAGCACCACCATTGCCTGCTCCCAGTATTGCAATCCTCATTAAAATGCGTATTTGTTAATCTTGTCCATATCTACTTCAATTCCGAGTCCAGGTCCTTCTGGAACCAGCACACAACCATCTTCAAATACAAATGAATCTGTAATTAGATCATCAAGGTAATAAATTCCAGCGACAGAAGGACCTCTCGCACCTTCTGGTTTGGACACAGGCGATACACTGGGCAACGTAGCAATTTTTGTTGCTGCACCGAGATGTAAATTCGCTGCATTACCAATACCAGATTCAATAGAACCGCCAATATCACTATAGAGTCCCAAGGCTTCAGCGATATCTGCTTGTTGTTTCGCTCGGTATAACCCTCCTGGTTTAGTTACATAGCAAGAAAAATAGGCAGCAGCTTTTAACTCATGTAGTTCCAAGATGTCATGCACAGTCCAAGCAGATTCATCTGCCATCACCGGACAATCAATACGTTCAGCTACATAGGCCAATTGTTTGGCTCCCATCAATGGCTGTTCACAAAGCAGGATGTCATATTCTTCTTGCCGTCGCGTAACATTTATTGCTTCCCAAACATTTTTATAACCTTCATTGCCATCTACTCGAATCTTGACTGCATCCCCCAAACGTTCACGTAACTGTTTTACTACCTCGACATCACGTTCTGGATCAAGGCCAGTCTTACATTTGAGGGTTTTTGCTCCTTCTTCAACGGCAGTTACAGCTTCCTCAATACACTTTTCCACCGGCATGATGCCAAGTGAGTGGGCGACTTCAATTCGGTCTCGAAATTGCCCCCCCAATAACTGGTAAACTGGGACGTTTGCGGCCTTACCGGCAATATCATAACAAGCCATATCCAGGGCTGCCTTGGCATAAGGATTACCCTTTACGGCTTTGTCCATAGCTTCGTGTACGACTGCGATGTCCCGAGGATCCAGATCCTTAATTGCTTCAAACAGGTAATCATTAATAATATGTTGCACCGTCTTGGGCGATTCTCCGTAATAGCGCATATGTGGTCCACCCCAACTAATGCCGGCCGGCGCTTCTCCCCAACCACTGATCCCTTCATCAGTGTCCACTCGTACAACAGCATGGCGACCAATTGGAGCAGTCATCTTGCTGGCCCAGGTATGGTGTCGCCTATGGGGTAATGCCACTAAAAATATTTCACATCCTGTAATCTTCATAAATCACCTCGTTGCTCTCTGTAATATTTTTGCCATTTGTGCACTCCCAAAGCCAGACTAATATCTAATTATATTAGAAACACAAATATAGATCACAAAATATGATCTATATTTGTATAAGAAGAACCTGAGATATTCTCAAATCAAATGGAAAAAGGTTTCCCTTAACATATTATCGTAACGCGGATTCAACTTTGAAGTGCAACGTTGATGTTAAAAAAGACTTCATGTAGTGTTTTTGAATTAAGTGTTTTTCTGGGACGGTGATTGAGTTTATTCATGACCAAGTTTAACTGCTTTTGTGTAATCGTGCTGGAGTCCATTTTCTTTGGGAAGTACTGTCGAATGAGACCATTGATATTTTCATTTAAACCCCGTTCCCAGGAGGCATAAGGATGTGCAAAATAGAACCCCGCGTTCAATTGTTGAGCAATAACCTCATGCTCAGCAAATTCTTTTCCATTATCCGAGGTGATCGTGTGAACCGACGCCTTCATATTAGACAACATTCGCACGATAGCTTGCCTGACGGCAGAGGCAGTTCGTCGTTTCACCTGTGCAATCAAGGTGTACATCGACTTGCGCTCGCTCAAGGTGACCAGCGCCTGTCGATGGCCTTTGCCGATGACGGTGTCCACTTCCCAGTCACCGATGCGTGTCTTCCTGTTCACAATGGCGGGACGCTTATCAATGCTGCCCTGATTCACCAGAACCCCACGACGTTGATAACTACCATAACGCTTCTTTCGTTTCTTCTGGCAACGCAAGTACCGGTACAGCTCACCGCCGTCTGCCTTGTCCTGGTATATGTAGTGATATATCCATTCATGACTCAGAGAGATACCTTCTCGTTTATGCAACCAGTCGCTGATTTGCTCAGGACTCCATTCGTCCCGCAGCCAGACCTCTACTCGCTCCCACAAGGTCGTGGGGAGTCGCTGTTGTTGGCTGGCTTCTCGACGCGCTTGCCGGAGCAACTGAGCTTGGCGGGGTCGATAGCCTCTCAAGCCACGGTTGCGTCTGAGTTCACGGCTAATAGTAGATTTATGCACGCCTATCAAGGTGGCTATCTCCGTTTGTGTATGTCCTGCTTTCATCAGGGCGTAAATCTGGTAACGTTGATGCTCGGTAAGCTGTGTGTAGTGTCTCATCTGTGCCTCTCTTTCTTGCTGGAACGAAAGGTAAGGATGCTACCGCAGCTTGCCGTTCGTGGCACCTAATTGAGTTGCACTTACAAATTGAATTCACGTAAAGATATAAGGCATAAACTAATCAAAATATATTGGACGCGATGCAGGAATTTAATGGCTGCATGCCTGGCAAGGACGCCATCAAGAACTCGGTTTAGTAAATATGCTTCTCCCAGATAAAACATTTATGCTGTAATTATATTAATTACGCAGCAATGAATGCAAATATTAGCCATCGGCAATTAAATTAAATCGGTTTTCTACCTGTAACCACTCGTACCGGCGGCCACATTATTGCCTTCAATCCTGATCGTTCTACATTAATCCAACCGATATTTCGTAAAGTTTGTACGTATTCGTTTATACAGCTGAAATCTTGTATAGCGACATGTCCACCTGGCTTTAGTACCCGCGCAATTTCTCGCACAGTATTAATGCGCCCTTCTTTGTTACGAATGTTATGTAACGCCATACTGGCTACTGCGATATCAAATGTTTCATCTGGAAATGGCATATTTTGCATATCTCCGGTTGTCAATTCAATTCGGTCCGCAACTCCTTCAGCGGCCGCATTCGTCAAAGTCCTTTCTGGACGATTGTCAGAAAGGTCTTCCTTATTCCACAGGTCTAGGCCAACGGCTTTACCAGTGGTTAATCGTTTGGCCGCCGCATTGAGTAATAGGCCACTCCCGCAGCCTATGTCCACTACTATCTCGTCTCCGTGTAGCTCAAGCATGTCCATCAATTTTTCTCGTTGTAGGAGTTTGCCGATTATGCTACTACGAACCATCAGGCCCGCCGACAGAAAAGAAACTATTCCCACCAAGGTGCTAAAACAAAAGAAAACTCGGGCGGTTGATATATGTACTGAATTAAGCCAAAGATACATAATTCCACCGAGGACGAAAAACGCTACGCCTGACAACACAAAATTTCGGATAATAGGAGGCCCGTCTATCCCGTAGTCCGCCTTATTTTTAGGTTTTGTTTGATTCATATTGGATGATCCTTTTCGGTGTACTACCAAATTAATATAAATACTGTCCTATTTGAGGCGAAATAAGCCAATTGATAGTATTTCGTCAGAGGTTTATGGGCCTCGCCTTAACCGGGATAGGCCGTTGTACCGATTAAGTCATTTTATAAGGTTTATATGGAATTCAGCCACATCTGGATGAGGCTAACATCATTGTTTCCCAAACCAGAAACAAAAACACTCATTGTTGTAAACTAGTGATGTCAAAAAATAAAGATTAATGGGACGTTAATTATGCCAGTCAATTTGACTCAACATATTCCAATACACATATTGACTGGATTTCTTGGCAGCGGCAAGACAACATATCTTAATCGTTTATTGCAACACCCTGAAATCAGTGAAACTGCTGTTCTAATAAATGAGCTTGGCGAGATAGGGTTAGATCATCTCATTGTTGATACATTTGATGATGACGTAATACTGCTTGAATCAGGATGTGTTTGTTGTAGTGTCAGGGATGATTTTACAGGTTTACTATTAGAGTTAGCCAGAAAGAGAACCGCTGAACTCATTCCTCCATTTAATCAGGTCGTCCTTGAGACAACCGGCGTTGCCGATCCTATTGCCATTCTTCAGGTTTTGATGCTTGATAAATTAATATGTAACTTCTACCGAAATGGTTCTGTAATAACTGTAATTGATGGTAACTATGGCAATAAGGCACTACAAGAACATGAAGAAGCATTACGCCAAGTTGTGATTGCCGATCATTTGGTTTTGTCAAAGACCGATATCGCTGAACCTTTGTCCATTAGCCATTTAAAAAAAGAAATTACTAATCTGAATTCTACTGCATCCATGTCTTACACACGGGACGTTTCACCGCAGGAGATATTCAGGAAGAGGTCCGTTGATGACGCAGTGCGAATTAAACTGATTGAAGACTATTACAAAACCGATTTAATTACCTCAGGCAAGAATCATCACGGCGATGGGAAGCGATTTTCATCTTTTTGTTTGTCTTGGACTGAGGCAGTGGCATGGTCTGATTTAAATCTTTGGCTAGAAGGATTGTTATATGCACGTGGTAACGAAATATTAAGGCTCAAGGGAATAGTACATATAAAAAATGATAATAGGCCGGTGATAATACAAGGGGTCCAGTTTTCATTGTACGAACCGCAGTTTTTAATGACGTGGCCGGGAGATACACCCACAACTAATTTAGTTTTCATTACTTGTGATTTCACAAAAAAAGCAGCAATCAATAGCATAAAACCTTTCTTTAATATAAGTGTGAAATGATCAGCGGTATTTACAAATGAATGATCCATCTTCAATCGACCATTTTATAGAGAAAGGAGTAACCCTAAGACGATTGATAGGTTTGCGGGAATGGACAGTATTTATCTCGCAACAGATCGAACCAATCATTAAGTCTTTAAAAATTAATCACCCTTGGGATTTATTAGAATTACATAATCCATGGAGCCGTGCCGGGATACGTGTCGATAGCTGGGGTTTCCTTGATATTTGCCAAACCGATGAAATTTTGAATGTAGTCTCTTCATTAATTGGTCCCGACATTATACTTTTCGATAGCTTAATATTACCTAATGTAATTATTGACGGTAAAAATAAGTCAGATTTGCTTGATGACGCCGTCTTTTTTCCAGTTGATCCACTCGAGGGAGTCGTAATCAGGATTCCGATTGAAACAAAGCCCGATCAGAATTTACAATTTCGCTATCAGCCAATTACAGGTTCACGTAAAAGTAGTGATGGCCTTGAGCAGCTTCTGGACGTCATAGGAGAACATGCCATTATTCACCATCCGGGTGTGCGATATCGGTATGAATTCAATCAATCTTCGATTTACCCGCTTGAATATGTAATTAGATATTTCCCAGCAACTTCCTCTTATATACGTGATCCTGCACATCCAACCCAGAGAAATCTCATGGAAAATTACCCATTAGTGAATTTCATACGAAAACCATTATGGCTAGTATGTGGTATTGACAAGGCAGAAAATGATTTTGTAACTGGGTTTCAGTCTTTAGCTGGTCAATGGACTCAAGCAAAACAGTAATGAATTAAATTAGATTTGTTACTCTCATGATAATTTAAATGGGGTATGCCATCGTGTATTGACACATTCATTGTCCCGACCAACCTGGGCAAGTTTCTCAGGTGTGCATTGATGATCGACTCGTTCAACACACTGCTCGATAATTAGGCCATCATCTCGTTCACTCGTGACATAATGGACCGTGGCCCCAATAATTTTTACCCCATGTTCAAATGCCTGATGATAGGGCTTGGCTCCTTTGAAACCGGGTAAAAATGAGTGATGGATATTAATCGCTTTACCTGACAGTACCTCACACATGTCGTCTGATAAAATTTACATATACCTTGCTAATAAAATGGTTTGAAGCCTAGCAATCAATCGTCTTGTGTCTTTCCCACTCACTTAGGTGAGAGGTGAAATCCCGCCACTCCTGCATTTTTAGCTTGATAAATGAATCAATGAATACATCACCCATTCCACTGCGTAGTTCCTTGCTTTTTTCCAACAAACGCAAGGCGTCTAGGAGCGTGGCTGGTAGTTTCTGCGCAGATTTCACTTTGTGGCCTTCTTCATACATATTTATATGTAATGGCTTGCCAGGGTCGCGTTTGTTTTTTATACCGTCCATTCCAGCAGCTATAATTCCAGCTTGTGATAAATAGGGATTGGTAGAGCCATCCATCAGACGTAGCTCAAAACGGCCATCACCAGGTACCCGTATCATGTGAGTACGGTTATTTCCAGTATACGTCACCGAGCTTGGTGACCAAGTTGCCCCAGACAAGGTGCGTGGTGCATTAATCCGTTTGTAGCTATTTACTGTAGGATTGAACAATGCGCATAAAGCTGTTGCATTGTGCATGATGCCACCAAGAAAATTATAGGCGATTTTGGATAAACCAAGGCCATCACTACTTTTTAGAAAAAGATTTTTCTTTCCAGTTTTATCCCAGAGTGAAACATGAGTATGGCAACCATTACCAGTCAGGTTCGCGAAGGGCTTAGGCATAAATGTCGCCCGTATACCGTGTTTCTCAGCAATGGTTTTGACCATGTACTTAAAAAAGGCATGACGATCTGCTGTTATTAATGCATCGTCATAATCCCAGTTCATTTCAAACTGGCCATTGGCGTCTTCGTGATCGTTTTGGTAAGGTCCCCAGCCCAGTTCCAGCATGCAATCACAAATTTCTTTAACAACTGGATATTGGCGCATTAATGCTTGCTGATCATAACAGGGCTTGCTTTGTGTATCGGCAGGGTCGGAAATACTTGTTCCTTCCTGATTTATCAAAAAGTATTCACATTCAACACCTGTTTTCATGCGATAGCCTGACTTTTTTGCTTTAGCAATCTGACGTTTGAGAACGACGCGGGGAGACGCTTCAACTTCCTTACCATCCATCCATAAATCCGATGCCAGCCAGGCTACTTCAGGATTCCAGGGAAGTTGGATCAGGCTCTCTGGGTCCGGTACACCAAACATATCGGGATCAGCAGGTGTCATATCCAACCATGTCGCAAACCCTGCAAACCCCGCACCGCTTTTTTGCATATCTTTAATAGCGCGTGCAGGAACAAGCTTTGCTCTTAGTGTGCCAAATAAATCAACAAAACTAATTAGAAAATATTTAATGCCTTTTTGTTTAGCGACTTGCGCCAGATCGCTTGCCATAATCATTACCTCTCGGTTAATTGTTTAATACGCCTCATTATTCTTAGATCACAAATTGTTATTCCCGGGGATCCAGTCGGTACCTGCAAGTGGCACCTTTGCCATGGCGGCTGCCTCAATGGTGAGAGCAACTAGGTCTTCTGGTTCAAGATTGTGAATATGACTCTTACCGCAGGCACGTGCCAACGTTTGTGTTTCTAAAGTTAGTGCACGGAGATAATTGGCAAGACGGCGTCCGCCCTTTATAGGGTCAAACTTTGCGGCAAGATCATCACTTTGTGTCGAAATGCCTATAGGGTCCTTTCCATCCTGGTAATCATCATAATAACCGGCAGATGTGCCGAGCTTACGATATTCTTCTTCAAACTTCGGGCTGTTATCGCCCAGAGCAATTAATGCCGCTACTCCTATAGACACGGCATCGGCACCAAGTGCCAATGCCTTCGCGACATCAGCACCACTTCGTATTCCTCCGGAAACGATCAACTGGACTTTTCGATGCATCTCCATTTCTTTTAATGCTTCAACAGCCAATCTCACTGCTGGTAAGGTTGGGATACCCACATGTTCAATGAACACTTCTTGTGTTGCCGCAGTTCCGCCTTGCATACCATCCACAACAATGACATCGGCACCTGCTTTCACAGCCAGCATCGTATCGTAATAGGTCCGGGTAGCACCGACCTTGATGTAGATGGGCTTTTGCCAATCAACTATCTCACGTAACTCTTGGATTTTAATTGCCAAATCATCGGGTCCGGTCCAGTCAGGATGTCGGCAAGCACTTCGTTGATCGATGCCTTCCGGCAAGTCACGCATCTCTGCAACACGTTTGCCAACCTTTTGGCCTAATAACATACCGCCGCCACCCGGTTTTGCGCCTTGTCCTACTACCACTTCAATGGCATCAGCTTTACGCAGATCATCCGGGTTCATCCCATAACGTGATGGCAACAATTGATAAACAAGTATGTCAGAATGCGCACGTTCTTCTTGTGTCATACCACCATCTCCCGTGGTGGTGCTGGTTCCAGCTGCAGATGCACCTCGCCCTAGAGCTTCCTTGGCTGGTGCCGATAATGCACCAAAACTCATTCCAGCAATTGTAATCGGGATTTTTAATTCAATGGGTTTTTTTGCATAACGTGTGCCCAGAATTACATTTGTATCACAACGTTCTCGATAACCTTCCAGGGGATAACGTGACATGCTCGCACCAAGAAAAACTAGATCGTCAAATGTAGGAAGATATCGTTTCGCGCCAAAACCTCTAATATCATAAATACCAGTACGAGCTGCACGCTGGATATCGGCAATAACCGATCGAGGAAATGTTGCAGATTCACGGAGCCCCATATCTATTGGTTTCTTAGCCATTTCTAATACGCATCCACGTTGTCGATATCGAAATTATAAAGTTTCCGTGAAGAGCCATAACGCCGGAATTCAGAAAAATCCAAGTTAGCAATAACTGCTTTCTCCAATAATTCGCTTATTTCCTTCTCATGTTCTTTTTCTATTGGCTTCTCAATACAATCTGTTCCCAAACTGGCAATATTTCCCTTTACATATATTCGTGCCTCATAAAGCGAGTCACCCAACGCTTCCCCTGCATCTCCACAGATAATTAACCGTCCTTTCTGAGCCATGAAAGCACTCATGTGTCCAACCGATCCTTGCACAATGATATCTACACCTTTCATGGATATACCACAACGAGAGCTGGCATTACCTTCTATTACCAGTAGACCGCCATGGGCTGTTGCTCCCGCATATTGTGAAGCACTACCTTTCACATGGACTTTTCCAGACATCATATTTTCTGCAACACCTGGACCACTATTACCATGAATAGTTATTGCCGCATGTTTGTTCATTCCAGCACAGTAGTAACCAACATGCCCCTCAATATTGATGTTTAATGGTGCGTCAATCCCTACTGCAATCGCATGTCTACCTTTTGAATTGGTGATATGCCAATCTGATTTTTCTTCTTTTCCATTTAGATCATGTAGCGCCTGATTAAGCTCGCGTACACTAGTTTTCTCAAGATCGACATTATGCATAACAGTCAGTGACTCCAGCTATAGATCTTTGCTGGCTCCGGTTCCCAAGAATCAGCATCATGCGCGCCGGGCAGTACTGCAATCGCACGGTACTCCGATGCCATCGCCACCCATTCATCAGTTTCTGCCATAACAGCTGGCTTACAGGCAATGGGATCACGTAAGACGGCAAAGCCATCTTGTGTACCAATGGCAAATGTGTAAAAACCATCGAGATCTTCAAGCGCTTTTTTGAGCGCTACGTCCAGACTATCGCCTTGTTGCATGCGGTACATTAAATAGCCAGCTGCAACTTCACTATCATTATCGGTCCTGAAAACCATACCTTGCTTCTGCAATTTTTCTCGCATGCTATTGTGGTTGGATAATGAGCCATTATGAACAAGACACAGGTCCTGTCCGGTTGAAAAAGGATGAGAGTGTTGAATAGTGATCGCACTTTCAGTCGCCATGCGGGAGTGCCCTAGGGCATGGGTTCCTTTAAATTTACTCACCTCAAAGCGGTTTAGGACATTTGCAGGGAAACCTTTGTCTTTATAAATTTCTATCGTTGTGCCGGAACTGTTAATGTGCACTTCGGGAAAATATGAAAAAAACCAATCGTAGATGTGTTTTGGTTCGGTGTGGAGTATTAACACTGCATGATTCGCTTGAATATCCATTTCCATATTACTGTCTATTTGTTCAAGTAATTTTTCTTTTAAATTATGCCAATCATATGCATTATCCGGTGCCAGTACAGTCAACTTGATACTATCAGTGCTAACAGCGTTTCGGTATACGGCGATACCGGCGCTATCCGGACCCCGTTCCGTCATCTCTATCAGCATTTTGGCTAGATGCAAACCCAATTCGGTTTTAATTGCATCTGATTTTGCAAATAATCCAACAATACCGCACAAATTAATATCTCCTCAATGAGTATGGGTAGACTTTTATATTTATAAAATCCTAATAATCCTGAAATAATAATTAGTAAGACTACATTTATTTTACTAAAAGCAAGAATATTATTTTATTTTGAAAACATAGTTTACATTTATTCAACGGAAATGCTTTCTGCTACCCACGGCATTAACTTTTTTACAAATGGGAATAATTGTTTAGTTAAGACATCACGTGCAGCATGTGACAAATGCAAAGGTAAACTTCCCAATTCATGTTGACGGGTAATTAATGTAAGTGTACGGGTGGCAGCCTTTCCTGGCAAACAATGGAAACATAAACTACTGGCGAATTGACTGCTCTGCATTATGCAAAGAGGCGTTGTTATGGTCCAATAGTTTCCTTCGCTGACAAGCGACAGTAAACCGTCGGTACTATCAAACTCAATAGTTTTCTCAGGGTTTATATTTCTCTTTCGTAAAGTTTCAGCAGCTAATTTACCCGTCATGGAATTTGGCGAATAGCATACTAAGGATAGGTGTTTGTTAATTTTAGAAAGTGAATCGGTAGCACCCTTATATGACTTTGGTGTTACCAGAATGAGTGGTTCAGTCAATAATTTATAGCGTTCGATGCCATATATATGTGCAAGCTCACCTTCCACTACTAGTATGTCGATTTCACGCATTAACAGTGACTGTTCGTGTCGAGCCGTTAGACCTGACGATATTGACCAGGCTTCTGCCGTATCTGCAAAAGATCGTACTAACTTTGGGCCGACAGTTGCTGCAAACGAGTGCACCATTCCGAGACGGAGTCTAGGCAATATTTGCCTAGTTCCATCGGTCATCAAAGATTGCAGTTCATTGGCATCATTAATTAATGATTTGGCTCTTTGGTAGAAAAAATGCCCTTTTGCCGTAATTGTCATAGGACGGGTTGACCTATCAACAAGCTGTGTAGCTAAAGACTTTTCAAGCTTTCGAATCACCTGCGATACAGCAGATTGTGTGATACCCATTATTTGGGCGGTGTCTGACATACTGTTTGTCTCAACCACAATGATGAAGCTCTGAAGTGAACGTAAGTCTATATCAGGTGTATTGTTTTTCATGATAACATAAATATTATTTAACTAAATAATTTAGAAATTAAAAATAAGATTATAATATAAGCAAAAATTAGAAATAGTATTAATAATATTAATACTATTTGATATCATTTCCCAGATCATTATCGTTGATCAAGCTGCATAGATTAGGTTGGTCATTTATTTTGATTAGAGAGTCGTAAGTATTGTGGAAACGCTATGCCCTTATCACTACTAAAATATGGCCTGACATCGCAACCAACATTGCAACGTCATTTTCCTAAGACCACTGAATTAAAGAACAGCTATGACGTTGTTATTATCGGTGGTGGAGGCCATGGACTGGCTACAGCTTATTATCTGGCAAAAGACTGGGGTATCACCAATGTTGCAGTGTTAGAGAAGGGCTATCTTGCAGGAGGAAACACTGCACGGAATACAACGATTGTGCGCTCTAATTATCTCACTGAAGAAGGGGTAAAGTTTTATGATGAGTCAATTGGTTTATTCCGTGAATTAAGCAATGAGCTTGATTACAACATGCTTTATTCAGAGCGTGGGCATTTAACATTAGCTCATACTGATACCGCCATGCGCACGGCACGATGGCGAGCTGAAGTCAACAAACATCTGGGTGTTGATTCGGAAGTTGTCTCCCCGGATGACATCGCAAAACTTTGTCCGCAACTCAATCTTGGAACGGATGTATCTTCTCCAATTTTAGGTGCTTTGTATCATCCGCGGGGAGCTTTAGTCCGACATGATGGTGTCGCCTGGGGATATGCAAGACGGGCTGCAGAATACGGTGTTGAAATACATACACAAACAGAAGTAATCGGTCTTAAGATAGAAAATAATCGTGCTATCGGGATACAAACAACACGAGGGGATATTCGATGTGGTAAAGTCTTGCAAGCTGTGGCGGGAATGAGCTCTGAAGTTGCAAGGATGGCAGGATTTAAATTACCCATTAAAACCATCCCACTACAGGCCTGTGTCACTGAACCAGTTAAGCCTTTTCTTGATCCCATCATAGTTTCCAGTTCATTACATACTTATGTCTCACAATCCTCACGAGGTGAACTGGTGATGGGTGCATCTGCCGATCCTTATCCACTGTATTCAACCCGGTCGACACTGGAATTTAAAGAAGTATTGATGATGCATTTGTTGGAGTTGTTTCCTTTCGTTGGAAAGTTGCGAGTGCTTAGACAATGGGCAGGCATGACAGATATGACACCGGACTTTAGTCCAGTGATGGGATTGACGCCGGTTGAAAATTATTATATTGATTCTGGTTGGGGGTCCTGGGGTTTTAAAGCTACACCGGTATGCGGTAAGCATATGGCGGAGACCATTGCGAACGACAAGGCGACCGAATTGATCAAGCCATTTGAACTGGAACGTTTTTATCGTTTTGAACAGGTAGGTGAGCGTGGTGCTGCCTCAGTGGGACATTAATAATGAAATTAATGACATGTCCGTTAAACGGTATTCGGAATATTTCCGAATTCGTCTACGGAGGTGAGGTATTAGAAATGCTAGATCCCAGTATTTGCAGTGACAGAGCATGGGCAGATTATTTATTTATGGAGAAAAATACCAAAGGCGTCGTAAAGGAATGGTGGATGCATGAAGCTAGTTCCTACTGGTTTATTGCAGAGAGAAATGCTGAAACCAACGAGATAATTAAGACTTACCCAAGTTCGGAGATATATAGCCTGCGTATTGACTATCAGTCTTCGGAATCATGATTACAGTTCCCAAAAATATTCTTGATAAAAATTCTGCACATCAGCCACTCATTAATTGTATGAGACTAGCGAACATTAATGGTTTATATCTTGATCGAAATAAGACTATTTCCTTTCTATTTAACGGACAGCTTTATCAAGGGTATGAAGGTGACACGATAGCCAGTGCTCTGGTAGCAAATGGAATTAAAATAATTTCTCGCTCTTTTAAGTATCATCGTCCGCGCGGGATTATGAGCATGGCCGGACAAGATGGAAACACTCTGGTGCAGGTCGGCGATGAACCCAATGTCCGCGCTGACACCCGGAATATTGAAGAGGGAATGATAGTCACCGCACAAAATGTGATTGGTAGTCTTGAAAATGATTTTGGCCGTTTCATCGAATTATTCAGTCGATTTTTGCCCGTCGGTTTTTACTACAAGGCTTTTTATAAACCGAAAGGAGCATGGCGATATTGGGAACCTATCATTAGACGCATGGCAGGATTGGGTAAAGTGAATGTGAATTCACAAAGAGAATATACGGACAAACAATACCGCTTTGCCGATGTTACGGTAATTGGTGGCGGACCAGCGGGTATGAGTGCGGCATTGGAAGCAGCAGAGAATGGTGCAAAAGT
Organism: Gammaproteobacteria bacterium; assembly: GCA_965226155.1. Classification (GTDB taxonomy): domain Bacteria; phylum Pseudomonadota; class Gammaproteobacteria; order Eutrophobiales; family Eutrophobiaceae. Next base: position 453,724 of record OZ245331.1, on the reverse strand, counting down.
CGTTCTTGTTGATGAGGGCCCAGTGTTGGGCGGATCACTGAATTATGCCCGTTTTAAGGTAAATCGCGATCAAATAAATACATTAACTGATAAATTAGTCAGTGATGTAAATCAGCATCCTGGGATAGAAGTGTTGATCAATGCACAGTGTACCGGTTGGTTTGACGACAATTTGTTATCCATCGTTAAGAAACGACGTTTGCTTAAGCATCGTTCACAATCTGTGGTCGTTGCCAGTGGTTCTTTTGAACAGCCTGCTATTTTTCGCAACAATGATCTGCCGGGTGTGATGCTGGGATCTGCTGCACAGCGGTTAATTCGCTTATTTGGAGTTAAACCGGGTCAACAAGCAGTGGTAATGATAGGAAATAATGATGGTTATGGTGTAGCACTCGATCTAATTGATGCAGGTGTTGATGTCACCGCAGTAATCGAGATGCGCAAAAATTTTCCTACCTGTGAACTGACCCAGGCAGTGATAAATAAAAATATTGAAGTTTTGTATGAACATGGCATCTATGAAGCATTGCCAGGGCCGGGAAAACGTTCTATTAAGGGTGTTAAGGTGGCTGCCATTACGAGAGAAGGGCAGTTGCTTGAAGATAATCGCACAATCAACTGTGATTTAGTTTGTATGACTGTAGGTTATTCTCCAGCAGCACAATTGCTTTGTCATTCTGGTGGCCGTTTAATGTATGACGATCAAATGGCGATGTTAAAAGTAAATGTCTTACCACGAGACGGTAACCGTGAGAGGGTAGTTGTTGCCGGTTCTGTAAATTCAGAGTTTGATCTAGATGCAGTAGTTGCTAACGGCAAACATGCCGGATGGTCGGCAGCCAATATGGCAAACTTTAATCAAAGACCCGCACCCGAATTATCAAAGTTGCAAGAGTCACCTGCTCAGAACTACGCTTGGCCTATTTTTAAGCATCCGGACGGAAAAGAGTTTGTTGATTTTGATGAAGATTTACAGATCAAAGACATTCAACAAACGGTCGCCGAAGGTTATGATGATCTGGAACTGGTTAAGCGTTACTCCACAGTTGTGATGGGTCCCTCTCAGGGCCGCCAATCTGCCCTCAATAATCTCCGTATTGCAACAAAAGCGGCCGGGAAATCTCTACAAGGTCTAAGTATCACCACACAAAGACCGCCTTTTTATCCAGAGTCCATACAAATGCTTGCGGGACGTTCGTTTCAACCTTACCGTCGTACTCCCATACATCAGCGGCATCTTGAGTTGGGGGCGAAAATGATGTCGGCAGGTATTTGGCAACGGCCTAGCTATTACGGTAATCCTGAAAAACGCACTCGGAATATTGAGAAAGAGGTAATGGCAGTACGCGGTAACGTTGGCCTGATCGATCTTTCAACCCTTGGCAAACTACAAATAAGAGGGCCAGATGTGGCCGAGTTTCTGAATCGCATGTATACATTTGCTTATGTCAAGCAAGCTATTAATCGCTCCCGCTATGTGTTGATGACGGATGAGACGGGTGCCATTATTGATGATGGTGTCGCATGCCGCATGCATGCAAATCATTTCTATGTAACGGCCACGACTGGTGGAGTTGAAAACATTTATCGCAGTATGTTGTACTGGAACGCGCAATGGTGTCTTGATGTAGATATTGCCAATGTGACCAGTGCATATGCAGCCGTCAACATTGCGGGGCCAAAGTCACGAGCGGTGTTAGAAAAATTGGGCAGTGATATCGATCTCAGTGCAGAAAATTTTGCTTATATGGAAGTGAGGACAGGACATGTGTCAGATATCAATGCACGTTTATTGCGAGTTGGGTTTGTTGGAGAATTAGGCTATGAAATTCATTTACCCTCTAGCCAAGCTGAAGGGTTATGGGACGCATTGATGGAGGTTGGTAGGGAGTTTAATATACAGCCCTTCGGAGTAGAGGCGCAACGCTTACTGCGATTGGAAAAAGGTCACATTATTGTTGGGCAAGATACCGATGGTTTAACCTTGCCGAACGAAGCAAATATGTCATGGGCGATTGCAAGGGAAAAACCGTTCCATATCGGCAAGCGTAGTGATGAAATAATGGCAAAGCGAAAACAAAAACGCTGTCTTGTTGGTTTTACACTACCGAAGCAATCGGCTCTGCCTTTAGAATGCAACCTTACACTATATAATAATGACATAGCTGGTCGCATAACATCGGTTGCTTATTCACCTACCTTAGACAAGATAATAGGTTTGGCTTATGTACTTCCCGAGCAAAGCGAAATTGGCACATCAATTGATATCAAATTATCCAATGGCAAGCGACTAAGTGCTGAAGTCGTTGTGCTACCATTTTATGATCCTGAAAACGAAAGACAGAGCCTGTGATGAAAAAGCAAAGCCCTGTATCACATAAATTTTCCGAGGCCGAGTACGAATTCGGTGATATAAATGACTATTTAGTTCCACTGTCAAAGCGTGATGCAAGTAGTGAAGAGAGAAATAACAATCCATTATGTTTATTTGACTTGAGCAGTCTAAACAGGATTGGATTTCGAGGGGCTAATATCGTTCAATGGCTAATAGATCAACATAATTTAGATGTGCCAGAAATCAATCGGGCGACACTAATAGAGCAAGAGCTCTTAATTGCTCGATTGTCGCAAACCGAAATTATGATCCTACAGGATGTAAGCGATACGTCTAGTAGCTTTTCAAAAGTAATTGATAAAACAGGCACAGACGCACTAAGCGATAAATACCCTGGGATCTACTATTTACCTCGACAGGATAGTCATGCCTGTTTTTTGCTCAAGGGTGAACAGTGTGCAGAACTATTATCAAAACTATGTGCTGTCGATCTGAGTATCTATAAGTTTGCAAATATGAGCATAGTTCAAACATCTATGGCCCGCACAAGCGTCATTATTATCCGTCGGGATCTTACTGGTATCCAAGGATATATAGTGTTGGTAGATACCTCACTTGCATATTATTTATGGGACTGTCTTCTAGATGCGATGCAGGAGTTTAATGGTTGCGTACCTGGCTACAATGCCATAAAGAGCTCGATTTATTAAGCAAACATAGGTTTGATGTGAGACTCAATTCAGTCCAATTATTTCTTCAAGGGCACATTAGCATCAGCCAGCATATCCAAGTCAACCGCCATCTATAATTCAATATATTAAAATTCAAACACCTGGGTCCTGCTCTTCTCTTTCAAAAACTCGTGACAATATTTCCTTATTCACATATTTCTTAAGCTCCTCATCATATTCCCTGATTTCAAATCGAAATTGCCAAATATGCCATCCAATCCAGAAAATAATGCCCAGAACAACTAAAAAGCACTCCCATCCAACAAAGGGATACATGGGACCTATCTCATTTATCTTGCCAGCAAAGCTCTCTACATTGCCTGTGGACATAATATTTTGCCTCTGTTGAACTTTGTTAATTGCATTGATCTAGCCGATATACATAGTCTCAGCTTCTGTACGCTCGGCCATGATAACTTCTCTTGCCGCTTGTTCCGCTTCTATCTCAGTGGATATATCTAATCCGACTAGTTCAATTTCCCTTGGGATACGTAAAATTCCAAAGGCTTTTAGTAATTTAGCAGTAAGAAAACCAGGTAAAAAACCTAACAACCCAAACATGATAAGCGCTCCGCAAAATTGTCCCCAGGGTGTAATTGAAGCATATTCCGGGTTTGGTGATGTTGGGTAACCCCACAGTACAAAACCTGCAATACAAACGCCGAAGAAACCTGCATAACCATGCACAGCGACTGCACCAACAGCATCGTCAACCTGGAATTTTCGTTCCACCCAGTGGTGCATGCGGTACATAAATACGACACCTGCTACTGCAATAAACATAGCCTGAATCGGGTGATATAGATCATTGCCTGCCGATGCCGTAACAATACCGGCAAGACCTGAATAATAAGTCCATACAGCATCTCCTTTTGAGATGACGTACCCAGCCAGTAAGCCTCCTGCAAGGGACATTAAAAAGTTAAAGGTAATTGCAGACAGAGTAGTTGGACTCAGGTAAATGTTTGTCGCAGAAAAAAATTGACCCTCTCCTTGTTGGATATCAATTATTGGCACGTTACAAGCTGCATAGAAACCCCAAAATCCAACGTATATCAAAAACAACCCAATTGTTACCATCCATGGATTATGCGGTGCTATGCGTCTGGGTGTACCGTCTTCTCTAAACTTGCCGATACGTGGTCCGAGAACAGTTATTACGCCTAATGCGAAACCACCAGCTATTGCATGTATAACGCCTGAAGCATAAGCATCATGATAGCCAAGTTTCTGTACCATCCAACCATCTGGGTGCCAACCCCAAGCAGCATCAATGATCCACATGACTGATCCGATGAGAACAGCCAAAATCCAGAATGCATTTGATCTAATACGTTCAATACATGCACCCGACACGATAGATGCCGCAGTCCATGAAAATAATAAAAATGCAGCCCAGAAAACACCATTGAAGCGTGCCCAGGTTTGAGTGTCAGATGCGTTGAGGTTTGCAGATACAGGCGTTCCACCCATGTGTGTGCCCATTAATTCGCTCCAGGGCAACGCCCAGGGTGCATCAATCAAGCCTCCTGTAATACCCGGCCCATTTGGGATAGCAAAATAGATCCACCAGCCGAAAAAATAGAATGTAATTGTCACCAATGGAACCAACATTGTATTTTTCATCAAGGTATGTAGATGGTTCTTATGACGTGACGCACCAACTTCATAGACGCAAAATCCAACGTGGATTAAAAACATAATCACTACTGTTACCCAGTAGTAAAACTCAGTGAAAATCATTCCAAGAGAAGTTAATTCATCATCCATATTTAACGTTCACTTTTACCATTTTGTATTTCTAACCAGTTTGTATATTTCCAAATATGCTTCTTCAACCCTCAAAAAAATGTGGCGGTCATGCTTGGTGACGACTACACACTTACTTGAATAGAAAAGGAAGTGACTGTTCCGTCATATTTTTAACCATTCCAACACTTTTAATTTATTAATATAGATGTCAATATACTCTACTCCCAGACAATTACACAACTCCCTGCTTTTTTCTAAACGGCGAAAGTCATCGAGGTGTGTTGCAGGTAATTTCTTTGCAGATTTAACTTTGTGTCCTCCTCATACATATTAAAGTTTTTGTCTGCTGACGATAATAGTAAGTCTGTATCTCTAGCCCTTCTAGTTTATTCAGGCTTATAGTGAAACCACTTGTCAACATTTTGTGGGTGGCGAATTCCTAATTCATGCTGCAACGGGTGTTTGAAACAACCCAGCACAAGGTGATTGCCATGAGTAAGTATTACAATTTATGCATTTCCTGGGGGTGGTATCACAATATTCAGTGGGCGTGTTACCAGCCAGCGATGAATGAACTCGATATTGATTATAATAGTCTTTGAATTCATCCAGTTTTCTCTGCAAATTCAGTGAATTCTAGAAAAATGTCTGGGCCAGGTATTCTCTTCTAATCGTACCAATCAATCGCTCAATGAATGGATGGGATATCGGTGTGAAAGGAATAGTCTTTACCTCGTCAATGTCCAGGATCCGCAAGTTAGCTTGCCATCGAAAATATTTGAATAAGGGATCGTGATCGGTACTAATATAGTTTGGTATTGCGTGATGGGTTATTGCGTCATTAAACATACGACATAAGGCAGGACCATCCGCTGGTTCAGCCTGCACACCAAAACCAATAATTCTGCGGCTCCACTGATCCATGACAACCAGTACCCAATACGACCTCAATGTCATGGATTCACATCTGAATAAGTCAATGCTCCATAGACTGTTCTTTATGTTCCCTATCACAGATAACCAGGAAGGATGTCGGAAATCGGGAGGCTGAGGATTGTAGTGTAAAGCGAGAATTCGGCGTATCACATTCTTATTAATGTCAATCCCGAATCGATTTGACACCAATAGAGCAATTTTGGGACAATCGTATGAAGGATTTCGTTTTTTTATTTCCAGGACCAATTGAATCAAATCATCCCTGGGGCCTTTGGGGCCGGGCTTACCTTTGTGGATAGAGCCAAATAAACGTTGATACTTTCTCTTCACTAAGGCGTTATGAAATGCGAGTAGCGTAGAAGGTTTAATAATAATCGCCGCTTTTACCATCCTACCAGGATTCAGTACCTGCTAAGCCATCCGAGAGTCAATCTGTCCAGTGGCTTGAGCAGAGGAGCGCTTTGTCTGGGACGATTCAATATAAGTAGTGGGTGTTTAACTAACAGGTTTTCAGAAATGATGGCTTTGACGCTACCTTTCCGTGCGAGTTGACACAGCAGTGTAACAGTATTGCTTAGCAGGAAGAGTAACCATCTCATAGCGACATATAGCATATGGATAGAATAATGGAGGGACAAGACTGATATTCTTGTTGGCCTTATGCTCTAATTAGTAATTCGCAATGGACAACGGTTTTCTAGGAAATTAAATGTCCGCTTTCGACCCAAAGCGGACATTGATGCTCGTGTTTTATTATTTATATTATAATAATTGTATGTTCAGACTTATCTTATGTATTATTTTTATTGCCCTCTCAATCCCTTTAAGAGCAGATAGTATTTTTGACTGGACATCGACTAATATTCAATCGTGAATTCAACTTTGAAGTGCAACGTTGATGTTAAAAAAGACTTCATGTAGTGTTTTTGAATTAAGTGTTTTTCTGGGACGGTGATTGAGTTTTTTCATGACCAAGTTTAACTGCTTTTGTGTAATCGTGCTGGAGTCCATTTTCTTTGGGAAGTACTGTCGAATGAGACCATTGATATTTTCATTTAAACCCCGTTCCCAGGAGGCATAAGGATGTGCAAAATAGAACCCCGCGTTCAATTGTTGAGCAATAACCTCATGCTCAGCAAATTCTTTTCCATTATCCGAGGTGACCGTGTGAACCGACGCCTTCATATTAGACAACAATCGCACGATAGCTTGCCTGACGGCAGAGGCAGTTCGTCGTTTCACCTGTGCAATCAAGGTGTACATCGACTTGCGCTCGCTCAAGGTGACCAGCGCCTGTCGATGGCCTTTGCCGATGACGGTGTCCACTTCCCAGTCACCGATGCGTGTCTTCCTGTTCACAATGGCGGGACGCTTATCAATGCTGATCTGATTCACCAGAACCCCACGACGTTGATAACTACCATAACGCTTCTTTCGTTTCTTCTGGCAACGCAAGTACCGGTACAGCTCACCGCCGTCTGCCTTGTCCTGGTATATGTAGTGATATATCCATTCATGACTCAGAGCGATACCTTCTCGTTTATGCAACCGTTCACTGATTTGCTCAGGACTCCATTCGTCCCGCAGCCAGACCTCTACTCGCTCCCACAAGGTCGTGGGGAGTCGCTGTTGTTGGCTGGCTTCTCGACGCGCTTGCCGGAGCAACTGAGCTTGGCGGGGTCGATAGCCTCTCAAGCCACGGTTGCGTCTGAGTTCACGGCTAATAGTAGATTTATGCACGCCTATCAAGGCGGCTATGTCCGTTTGTGTATGTCCTGCTTTCATCAGGGCGTAAATCTGGTAACGTTGATGCTCGGTAAGCTGTGTGTAGTGTCTCATCTGTGCCTCTCTTTCTTGCTGGAACGAAAGGTAAGGATGCTACCGCAGCTTGCCGTTCGTGCCACCTAATTGAGTTGCACTTACAAATTGAATTCACGTAATTAATTACCACACTGCAACACTTGTAATTTTCTTAAGCGTATTACCAATCTCTTTCCGTGCATCTTCTAAATCATAATCATCCTGCAGTCCCATCCAGAATTTCTCACTATTTCCAAAATAACGAGAGAGTCGCAAAGCTGTATCCGCAGTAATAGAGCGCTTACCGAGAACAATCTCATTGACGCGCCTAGGCGGTACAGAGATATCCCTTGCGAGCTTGTTTTGGCTGATGTTCATCAGTTCTAGAAAATCATTCAGTAGAACATCACCGGGATGAACGTTTTTAAGAGTAGTCATTTCAATTCTCCTTAGTGGTAATCAACGATTTCGACTTGGTACGCCTCACCCTGTTTCCAGACAAAGCAAATGCGATACTGGTCATTAATTCTAATACTATGTTGGCCCTCTCTTTCATGACGTAAAACTTCCAGGCGATTTCCCGGGGGGATTCGTAGGTCCCGTACATCCTGAGTGTTGTTCAGTATTCTGAGCTTGCGTCTGGCCGTATTTTGCATATTAATTGGAAATTTTCTGGAAGACTGGCCCTCCCAGATTTTTTTAGTTTCCTTGCAAATAAATGTCCTGATCACCCATGGACTATAACGCATTGCGCTATATAACGCAACTCGTTATAAACATTCTAAGTTACTGAAAACAGGAAGAATAAAGCCATAGAGACCGGCAGTAAGTTTTTCGGGGGAAGAAAGCACAAGTTTTCAGGAGGTTGTAACATTACAGATGGGGGTAAGTAATGTCATTTCAATTTGATGGTGTTATTAAGCCATCTGTCAGAAATGTAATGTTAACTGGCCCACCAAAAAACTTTAATTATAAATGTGATTTGCTGAGTTTTTTTCTAAGCATTTTGTCTTTTTTCAATCCAGACAGGTGTCGCTTTAAAGCTAGGCGTCTTACTGCGTGGATCTACCGCGCTCCCGGTCAACACATTGGCTTCGGGGAAGTAAGCCATCACGCATCCTAGTGCCAGTTTATAGGCATACAGCGTGATTGATTCCATTCTTCCGTGGTCAGAAATTAATGTTATAAGTTCGCCTTGTTGTAGACCTCGATTTCCCATGTCGAGTGGTGACATCATTACACACCATCGCCTATTCGTCCCTCTGTAAACATCGTTTTCTTCGTATATTATTGTGTTGAATTGTCCCTCACTTCGCACAGTGGTGAGAATTAACTGCTCTTTTTGTCGTTGGCTTGGTAGTGGACGAACTTGGAAAGCAGCCTTTCGAGTAGGCGTATTAAATCTGCCTAAGCTTATCGTTCTTCCTCCGACATAAAACTCTTTTCTGGTTTTTTCTATACTCTCTGCTTCTTCCATGCCTGGGATAACCTTTGAGATTGCTTCACGAATTTTTTGATGATTAGAATATTCATTCCAATTTATCGGTCCATTTGGAACAAGTTTCTGTGCAAGTTCGCAAAGTACAGCTGATTCTGGCCGTGCGTTATTTAGACGCTTAATTCCGCCATCGCTTAGACGTACAAAATTAAACATAGATTCTTGCGTGGTAGATTGCCATTCTTCGTCACGGGCGGCTACGGGTAGAATCATCGATTCGCCTTCGCCAATTGCGTCTACATGACCCTTATTGATCGTGGTCGTGAGGAATAATTTGAAGTCGATATTCTCGAGTGCTTTTTTTGCCCAGCTAGAATCTGGATTTGCACCATATAAGTTGCCCCCCCCCCCATGATCAGTGCAGCATCAATCATGCCTGAATAGGCTCGTTGCATTGCCCCCATCGTGTCCAGCCCTTCAGTTTCAGGAACCGTAATACCTAATGTGTTGATCATATTGTTAAGGACTGTATCAGCGAGCTCAGGTTTTACGCCAACTGTGCCAATACCTTGTACGTTGCTATGTCCCCTTAAAGGCAATAATCCTGCGTTTTGTTTTCCCAGCATGCCTCTTAGTAAGGCGATGTTTACAATGTATTCAATATTATCGACGCCGTTAAGATGATGGGTCATTCCCATGCCCCATGCAAAGACAACCTTATCGGCGTTGGCATAGTGTGTTGCTATTGTTTCGATACTGTCTTGGTCAACTCCACAGAGACTGGTAATTTCCTCCCATGACGTATTAGCTACATCCTGTGCAAAAGATTCGAAGCCGTTAGTGTTTGCATCTATGAATGATTGATCATGCTTCTCAGCTTCTATGATTGCTTTAGCTATCCCTTTGAATACCGTCATGTCTGTGCCAATTCTTGGCTGGATATAGTCAGAGGCAACTTCAGTACCACCAGCGATGAGAGATTTAGGACTTTTAGGAAGCGAGAATTTTACTAACCCTGGCTCTATAGCGGGGTTAATTATGACTACCCGACCGCCACGGCTACGGCACTTTGTTAGGTTATAAATAAAGCGAGGATGATTGGAGGCTGGGTTAGCACCAATAACAAATATAAGATCGCAATCTGCTAAATCTTCAAGTTTTATTGTTGAAGTTCCACTTCCTATTGTTGTACCTAAGGCAACCGACGTTGCCTGATGGCAGTAGTACGAGCAATTGTTGACATTATTGGTTCCATAGAGGCGTGCAAGTAACTGGAGGATAAAGCCCGCTTCATTAGAAGCCCTCCCAGACGAATAGAAAAAACTGCGCTCTGGAGGGATTGACGAAAATCTTTGGCTGGCATGCTTTAGGGCGAACTCCCAACTCACGGGCTGATAGTGATTTGCTTTTGCCTTTTTATAAAGAGGTGTATTGAGGCGTCCTAGATGCTCCAATTCATACCCTGATAATTTGGCGAATTCGTTGATCGAAAGGTCAAAGATTTCATCCGGAATAGCCGCTTGGGTATCACTTGATTGTGCTTGAATACTCTTGTTACAGACGGATGGGAACTCGCCTAGCTCATTAGTCATGCCACCCATTTGGCCGCCCATTCCCAGTCCACATGCTTTGCATGTATTCTTCCCTAACATGGCTTTGGACGTCTTTCTAAGACCAATTTTTCGAGCGGTGTTCAGTGTGTGCAGCACTTTCTTAATGCCACCACCTGCAAGCTCACTCGTTTTGAATTCACTATCCAAGGGCATTACCTATTCAGGTGTTCAGCATGATATTGAATATGCTCGCCAATAAAACTGGTTATAAAATAATAACTGTGATCATAGCCTTCCCGCATTCGCAAATTAATCGTAATACTCTTTTCCTGACAAGCTGTCTGTAGATTCAAAGGATGAAGTTGGTCTGCAAGAAATTCATCTTCTGAACCTTGATCGATTAAAATAGGCAGTGAGGGTGCACCGGCCTTAATTAACTCTGTCGCATCATATTGTTTCCATGTTTCCTGATCATGACCAAGATAAGAGAGGAAACAGTTTTCTCCCCAAGAACATTGCACCGGGTTACAGATCGGGGAAAAAGCGGAAACCGATCGATAGGTGTCTGGGTTTTTCAGGCTGCTGATCAAAGCACCATGGCCGCCCATGGAATGGCCGGCAATGGACTTCAAACCAGGGATCAGCGGAAGATGAGACTCTACTAACTCGGGTAACTCTTGATTGATGTAATCAAACATACGGTAATGTGTCGACCAGGGTAATTGTGTGGTATTGAGATAAAAACCGGCACCTTTGCCTAGGTCATACCTATCCGGGTCGTCAGCTACGGCATCACCGCGAGGGCTGGTATCGGGAATGATCAGAGCGATTCCCTGTTCTGCTGCGTAGCGTTGTGCACCGGACTTGTGACTAAAATTTTCATCGGTGCAAGTTAAGCCGGACAGCCAATACAGTGAGGGAACTTGCTCTTTATCAGATTGCGGAGGCAGGTAGACTGAAAAGATCATGCTACAGTCAAGCACACTGGAGTCATGTTTGAATCTCAGTTGTCTACCGCCGAAGCAAGTGTTTTGTCCGAACTGTTCCATTAGCTGATCAATAGAGTACGACCGATCGAATACTTTCCCCAGCATGCATTAGATCAAATGCTTTATTAATATCGTCCAACGGCATAGTGTGAGTAATAAGATCATCTATATTGACTTTGCCATTCATATACCAGTCGACAATCTTCGGAACATCCGTCCTCCCCCTAGCTCCGCCGAAGGCGGTACCGCGCCAAACCCGTCCTGTTACTAATTGGAAAGGGCGCGTTGCAATCTCTTGTCCCGCACCCGCGACACCAATAATGACACTCATCCCCCAACCTTTATGACAGCACTCCAACGCCTGACGCATGGTGTTAACGTTACCGATACATTCGAAACTGTAGTCTACACCGCCTTTAGTCAATTCAATTATCGCAGCGGTCACATCATCCACGTCTTTCGGATTGATAAAATCCGTCATGCCGAATTTTTCTGCTAGGGCTTTCTTTGAGGGATTGATATCCACACCGATAATCCGCTCTGCCCCTACCATCCGCGCACCCTGAATAACATTTAGTCCAATACCACCAAGCCCGAAAACCACGACAGTCGATCCTGGTTCGACCTTGGCGGTGTAAATGACAGCACCCACACCAGTGGTAACACCACAACCGATGTAACACACTTTGTCGAACGGGGCATCTTTGCGGATTTTCGCCACGGCGATCTCGGGTAGTACAGAGAAATTAGAGAAGGTGGAACAGCCCATGTAATGCAACAGCGGATCACCATTCAGACTAAAACGGCTGGTCCCATTAGGCATAACGCCTTTACCTTGTGTTTCCCGGATTGCCTGGCACAGATTTGTTTTGGGATGCAGACAAAAGGCACACTCACGGCATTCGGGTGTATATAGAGGGATGACATGATCACCGACCTCTACCGAAGTGACGTCCTTCCCAACATCAACGACCACTCCGGCTCCTTCATGACCGAGGATAGTGGGGAATGCCCCTTCTGGATCTTCCCCTGATAAAGTAAACGCATCAGTATGACAAATGCCCGTGGCTTTGATTTCGATCAAAACTTCACCCGTGCTTGGTCCATCGAGTGATACTTTTTCGATTGAAAGAGGCTTACCGGCTTCAAATGCTACGGCGGCACGTGTTTCCATAGTGGCTCCATTCTATACTTTATGTATAAGCATAGGATATAGGGTAAATTACTGATAATCCCCTGTTAATAATTTTCATCAGAAAGAGCAACATACATATATAAGGAATTGATGGACAATAATTGTCAGAAGAGGGCGATTAGAATTAGACTTTCCCTGTACTTTCTCTGTTATCAGGGAATTGTGTCTAAGAGACTAGCTAGCTGCAGACTGCAACCACCGCCAGACAGTCTGGTCTCTAGTAAGAGACCCCATGCATGAATCAATATAGCTATTGATGATTTGATCTACGGTAAAACAATTTTTTTAGGAATGGTGCCTCCTTACAGTTTCCAGTTGTTATTATCTCTTATAAACTGAATCTCTTTTAGGGAGATAGGTGAATATAAATCGCCGTGTAACAGTAATTCGGGTGAGGGATAGAAATGCAGTGCAAAAATAAATCACTAATTGTATGTATAGCTGCAATAATCATAGCCTTTGGTAGTTATACAGTCGAAGCCACTGATAACACAGCCCTCCCGACAGAAGAGATTGAAGTCATCGGTATAACTCCAACAAGCAGCAGTATCGGTCTACCTGAAGATTTAATCCCTTATCATGTACAGTCGGCCACAAGTGAAGACCTTGAACGGACACATAGCCTTGACTTGACTGATTTCATGAATCGGAACCTTGGTAGTGTTCATATCAATGATGCACAAAATAATCCGCTACAATCAGAGGTACAATACCGTGGATTTACTGCCTCACCTTTACTAGGCCTACCACAAGGTATCTCAATTTTTCAAAATGGTATCCGCATAAATGAGCCTTTTGGCGATGCAATAAACTGGGACCTGCTGCCAGTATCAGCAATAAGTTCAATTGATTCAATTGGGGGCTCAAACCCATTGTTTGGATTAAATACGTTGGGTGGAGCACTATCTATTACGACTAAAGATGGCTTTACGCATCCTGGGCATGGTTTTGAATTTTATGGTGGTTCGTTTAATAGAATTGTAGCTACAATTAATTCAGGTGGTAATTACGGCACCTGGGGCTATTATTTTACAGCCAATATGGAAATTTTATAAAAAATGAAAATGCAAATGGTAGCGAAAGGAATGCCATTAATAACAGCAGTAACCGAGAACAGGAAGGCATTGGTAGTACATTACAGGCAACTTTTTTAAATGATTTGTTTAGCCGTAAAAATCAACTTATTGTTGGCGCAAGTTATCAGCAAGGTCTTATTGATTTCTTTCAAGTAACAGAAATTGCGACATTAGCATGTGAATTTAATGGAGCAGGTTGTACACTCCCAAGCGCGGATCAAATCACATAATAGGACTTGGCCAATGTTTTTAACAGATACGATCAATCTTACTGACAAATCTGCATTGACTGTTTCAGCTCGTTATAACAACACCCATATTGCACTAGGTGATCGAAGTAATCAGAGTGATCTGGTTACCCCAGAAGATCCGACTTCATTAAATGGAGAGCATGATTACCAACGCATTAATCCGGCTGTCGGTCTAACTTATAAAATCAAATCAACACTAGGTGTTTATGGAAGTTATAGCGAATCATCCCGTGCACCTACACCGATTGAATTGCTCTGCGCGGAACCTGATGCACCATGTAAATTACCAAACGCCTTTCTGGCCGACCCACCATTGAAACAGGTAGTGGCAAAAATTGGGAAGGCGGAGTGCGAGGAACCTTAATGGGTAATATAAATTTCAATATTGGTGGTTTCCATACAACGAATAAAGACGACATCATCTTTACGAGCACTGGCGGTGTTGGTTCTAATGAAGGTTTCTTTCAGAATGTAGGCAAAACTCGTCGCCTTGGCACTGAACTTGGACTACTAGGGACCTGGAAAAAGTTGAATTGGTCGATTAACTATAGTTTCATTGATGCCACTTTCGAAACAGGATTTCAGGCCGCTAGTGCAAACCACCCATTATCAGATGCAAATGGTGAAATTACGGTGCAGGAAGGCGATCGCATACCGGGGATACCCCAACACACGTTGAAGTTAGACAGTGATTATAATGCCACACCAAAGCTAACAGTCGGTGGTACATTGCTATACAACTCTGATCAATTCCTACGGGGAGATGAAGCTAACTTTTTGAAAACAACCGATGATTATGCAATTGTCAATATCCATGGTAATTATCAGGTAAACTAACATTTGTCATTTTTTGTGCGTATCAATAATCTGCTTGATAATGACTACGAGACCTTTGGCTTTTTAGGGGAGTCTGATGCAGTATTTCCCGCATTTAGTGATACACGCTTTCTTGGGCCTGGTGTACCGATATCCGGTTTTGTAGGGATCAAGGTCATTAAGTAATTTTGATGTCTTACTGACATGAATCATGAACCTAGCTTAATCTATTGAGTGTCTAATATTTACCAAACCAGCCACGTTGCAAAGACTTAAAGAAGTCAATTTTCACTCTTCCCCTGATAAATTGCATTCTAGGACTTTCATTATTTTCCTGGGAATTTGCATACAGTTCGTCTTCCCTTAATTTATCTTTGAATACACAGAATAGTAATTAAATTGTCGACAATATTTATTATATTATTATAATAACCACAAAATTTGGTAGTAATTTCTGTATATTGTTAACAATATGAATAAATCGCCATGGCTTCTAACCCAATAGATAATTCACAAACTGCATTCATTACGATTGCAGAAAATGTGTATCAAAAACTGCAAGCCGCCATAGTTGAGGGGGAAATTTCCTCAGGAACTAAAATTAGTGAGCCATCATTAGCCAAGAAAATGGGGATCAGCCGTGGGCCTTTACGTGAGGCACTAAGCCGTTTGGAAGCCGGCAATTTGATTGAGAGGACTCCAAATGTTGGTGCCCGAGTAATTTCCATATCATGTAAACATTTAGTCGAGATTTACCATATTCGGGAATCATTGGAGGGGTTGGCAGCCCGATTGGCAACAGAAAATATGAGCGATAAGGAAATTAATGATCTAGTTGCTTTGTTAGAACATCATCGGCAACAGGTAAGCCGCGATCAAAGCTATTTTCAGAAAGAAGGTGATATGGATTTCCATTTCCGTATTTTGCAAGGAAGTAAGAATACGCATTTAATAGATATGTATTGTAATGATTTATACCACTTGATTCGGCTATATCGTTACCAATTTGGCATGGCGAGTAAGCGCGTCTCGCGAGCCTTAGTTGAACATGAACAGATAGTCGATGCCATGCGTCATCGAGATGGTGAATTGGCACAATTCCTCATGACTCGGCATATCAGTGCCTCTCGGAAAAATGCTGAAAGTATGCTGTCTGAACATCTTGCCAATATGGAATAAAAAACCTGGAACATTATAAATGAATAAACAAATATTATCGTCTGCAGGAGCACGCCTTCGACTTGCTATAACAGAAGAAAAACCATTGCAGGTTGTAGGTTCTATTAACGCCTATCATGCACGCCTTGCCGATGCTTTAGGTTTTCGTGCCTTATATGTTTCGGGTGGTGGTGTCGCAGCTGGCTCATGTGGAATTCCTGATTTAGGTATTACCTCTCTTGAAGATGTGTTGATCGATGTGCGTCGTATTACAGATGTCACTGATCTGCCAGTGTTAGTCGATATCGATACTGGTTGGGGTGGGGCGTTTAACATCGCTCGTACGATTCGTTCCATGATCAAAGCCGGTGCTGCAGCAGTGCATATCGAAGATCAGGTCCAACAAAAACGTTGTGGACACCGACCAAATAAGGCCATCGTCTCAAAAGAGGAAATGATTGATCGTGTAAAGGCTGCTGTTGATGCAAAAACGGATTCGGAATTTGTCATTATGGCAAGGACAGATGCACTGGCAGTAGAGGGATTGGAAGCAGCCATTGAGCGTGCCTGTGCTTATGTCGAGGCAGGTGCTGATATGATTTTTCCGGAGGCTGTGACTGAACTGGACATGTATCAAAAGTTTGTTGATAAGGTAAAGGTACCGGTTTTGGCGAATATTACAGAATTTGGTTCAACGCCGCTATTTACTACAGAAGAACTTACATCGGTTAATGTCAGCATGGCTTTGTATCCATTGTCCGCTTTTCGCGCGATGAATGCTGCTACATTAAAAGTGTATTCCGCCTTACGTCAAGAAGGGACACAAAAGAATGTAGTCGACATCATGCAAAGCAGGGCAGACCTCTATAACTATCTCGGTTATAACAATTACGAACAGAAACTGGACGAATTATTTTCTGGAGAAACTGATGGAAAAGAAAACAACAAATAATAAACCCAAACCGAAAAATCTGTTGCATTCAGTGGTGTAGTAGCAGGGAATACAGCTCTTTGTACAGTCGGATTGACTGGGAATGATCTGCATTATCGTGGTTATGACATTTTGGATATTGCAGAGACCTGTGAGTTTGAAGAGATTGCCTATTTGCTAATACATGGCAAATTTCCAATTCAATCTGAACTTGATACCTACAAAAACAAACTTCGTTCATTTCGTGATTTACCGGTTGACTTAAAGGCCGCGTTGGAGCTGATTCCATCTTCAGCCCATCCGATGGATGTCCTGCGGACAGGTTGTTCACTTTTAGGCGCAATTATTCCAGAAAAAGAGGATCATAACTCTGCGGGAGCCAAGGATATCGCTGATCGCATGATGGCCAGCTATAGTTCAATGTTAATGTATTGGTATCACTATGCGGTAAATGGCAAACGTATCGAACTAGAAACTGATGATGATTCCATAGGTGGTCATTTCCTGCATCTTTTACATGGCGAAAAACTCTTTGATACCTGGTTGCGCGCCATGCATACCTCGCTGATCTTGTATGCAGAGCATGAATATAATGCCTCTACCTTCACTGCACGCGTAATTGCTGGTACCGGGTCGGATATGTACTCCAGCATCACCGGTGCAATAGGAGCTTTACGAGGTCCTAAACATGGTGGTGCCAATGAAGTGGCTTTTGATATTCAACAGCGTTATGCCACCCCAGATGAGGCTGAAGCCGATATTCATGAACGCATGGCACGTAAAGAAATCATCATTGGATTTGGTCATCCAGTTTATTCTGTAAGTGACCCACGTAATAAGGTCATCAAGGCCGTAGCTAAACGGTTGGGTAAAGAAGCCAATAGTATGAAGATGTTTGATATTGCCGAACGTCTGGAAAAAGTAATGTGGGAAGAGAAAAAGATGTTCCCAAACCTCGACTGGTTCTCTGCAGTATCCTACTCATTAATAAACGTACCAACAGCAATGTTTACACCCTTATTTGTAATCTCACGCATCTCCGGTTGGGCAGCGCATGTGATCGAACAACGTGAAGACGGAAAGATTATCCGACCAAGTGCCAACTACGTTGGTCCCGAGAATCAGAAATTTATCCCCATTAGTCAACGCAAATAAAGATACCATTATGTCGCTTGGTATTAAGGAAACAAAACGTCCTGATCCAGATCAGCTGTTGGTTGATATTGCGGATTACATTGTTGATTACAAGATTGAAAGTGAGGAGGCGCGTAACACTGCTCACTACTGTCTAATGGATACATTAGGCTGTGGCTTGTTGGCACTGACATTTCCGGCTTGCACTAAAATGATGGGCCCGGCCGTCCCCGGTGCAACAATGCCTAATGGTGCACGGTGTCCTGGCACTTCTTATGAACTCGATCCAGTGATGGCAGCATTTAACATTGGTTGCATGATCCGCTGGCTGGATTTTAACGATACCTGGTTAGCAGATGAATGGGGTCATCCTTCTGATAACTTAGGCGGAATTCTTGCTACTGCCGATTATCTTAGTCGTAAAAATATTATTGGAGGCAAGGCACCATTAACTATTAATGATGTGATTATTGCAATGATCAAAGCACATGAAATCCAGGGTGTAATTGCGTTGGAGAACAGCTTTAACCAGGTTGGCCTGGATCATGTTTTACTTGTGCGTGTTGCTACAACAGCCGTAGTAACAGGTATGTTCGGCGGAACCAAACAACAGATCATCAATGCCGTTTCTAATGCCTGGATTGATGGCGGTGCACTACGTACTTATCGTCATGCACCAAATACAGGTTCGCGTAAGTCCTGGGCAGCAGGCGATGCGACCAGCCGTGGTGTTCATCATGCTTTGATCGCTATGAAGGAAGAAATGGGTTATCCATCGGCGTTAAGTGCTAAGAATTGGGGTTTTTTTGATGTTTTATTCAAAGGAAATGAATTTAAATTTACTCAGGGCTTTGGTTCTTATGTTATGGAAAACGTGTTGTTCAAAATTTCTTTTCCCGCTGAGTTTCATGCTCAAACTGCAGTGGAAGCGTCATTAAAATTACATGACGAAGTAAAAGATCGTCTTGATGAAATTGATAAAATCGTTATTCAAACACAGGAAGCAGGTATGCGAATTATCGATAAGACTGGATCTCTGGATAATCCAGCTGATCGTGATCACTGTATTCAATATATGGTTGCCGTTCCATTAATCTTTGGACGCCTAACCGCCGATGATTATGAAGATGATGTTGCCGGTGATGCATGTATTGAAGCCTTGCGTGACAAGATGGAAGTTGTCGAGAATAAACAATTCAGTGTGAACTACCTTGACCCGGGGAAAAGGTCCATCGGGAATGCGGTCCAGGTGTTCTTTAAGGATGGCAGTAACACTGAAAATATTGAAATCGAATTTCCAATTGGCCATCGCCGCCGCAGATCAGAAGGCATACCATTATTGAAAGAAAAATTTGAACGAATTATAAAAGCACATTTAAATGAGTCACAAATCAACTGGATTCTTGAAGTGTGTTGGAATGCGGAGCAACTCGATAAGATTGCTGTTAATGAATTCGTTGATCATTGGATAACAGATGATTAAAAGGTAGAGTGCTTTCGTGAATTCTACCGTCTCAAGCCGGCCCGCTGCGAGGCATGAGCGAGTGCAGGAGCATTTCGTAGAGCTCGTGGGATGACTCCGAGATCGTCAGGCCCGTGGAATCGCTGAAGTCAGGTTCGCGTAATCGGTTGATGCTGGCGAACACGATTTCGGCGATGAACACCGACGACACCTCTCGAAAGACGCCGGCCTTGATACCGTTGTCGATAATCCGGCACATGCCGTCGACGCGCAGCCTGATGTGCTCCCGCCAAAGCGTTCGCGCCGGCTCCCATTCATCGATGTCGGCGACCACAGCCTGGCTCAACCGCTGGGCGGCACGCTCCCCTACGTGAAGATACTCGTAGACCAGACGTTCCGGACCCAAGGTGTTATCGGTCAAATGGTCGGCTTCTTGCCTGATGCGGCTGAAAAAGTTGTCCAGGGCCTTCAGCACCAGCATCTTCTTGCTCGGGGCGAGCTCATAGAGGGTGCGCTTCGAGCACCTGAGATGCGCGGCGATCTCCGAGACATTGAGCCGCGAGAACCCCTCGGCAAGGATGAGCGCTTCAAGTGCGTCGAGAGTCTCTGCGCTACGCTTGTTGATCGGAGCTCTATGGGAGTTATGGGGGTGCGTGGTTGGCATGCTCGAATTATATCCGAATGATTAACGCGGTCCCACCGTCAGTCGCGTTTTCTCAAATCCGGTGACCGGGTGCGGATCGAGATACCACCGATCGGAGTATTGGAAAATACGCTGCGGGCGCGCAGCGGCTGAGTTCGAAAATTACATTACGTCGTCAGCCGGCGGTAGATGTCGGCGACTTTCTAAGGAAGCTTGTGCACCTCATCGATCACCGCGTAGTTCGCCGCGCCGTACATGTGCGGCAAATACTCCTGCGCCTAGTTGTCGATGGTGATGCAGAACGCGTGGATGCCGCTCCGTTTCATTTCGAGCAAAGCGTGCCTGGTATCCTCGATGCCGTACTTACCCTTGTAACCGCCGTAATCCTCGGGCCGCCCGTCCGACAGTGTGATCAGCAATTTGGTGCGAGCGCGGGTCAAATGGAGCAGATGACCGAGATGGCGGATCGCCACGCCCATGCGCGTGTAGGCCTTCGGTCGGATCCCACTGATCCGTTGCCGCACTTGTAGATCGTAGGCCTGTTCGAAATCCTTGATGCGATACACCTCGCAGCGCTTGTTGG
This sequence comes from Gammaproteobacteria bacterium, assembly GCA_965226155.1. GTDB lineage: Bacteria > Pseudomonadota > Gammaproteobacteria > Eutrophobiales > Eutrophobiaceae. The sequence goes on along the minus strand of OZ245331.1, from coordinate 432,941 downwards.
TGCGCCCCGAAAATCCGAAGATGGCATAGCGATCGCCCAGCATTTCCAGCGCCTCGCAGAGCAACACCAAAGATTCACGCTCTGCATCGTTGACCCATCCGAGCGTCGATCCACTCATATCGACCATGATCATGACCGCGATATTGCGATCTTGGTTACGGTATCGCGTATACAGGTACTCGCTCATTTCCCGGCCGTGCGCGACATCGGCATAGGCCTCGATGATGGCATCGAGATCGATGTCATCGCCGTCCGATTGGCGCCGCTGTAACCGCGACTCACCCAATACCGCCTCGAACGTCTTCTTGATCGATTTAAGCAAACCGCGATGTTTGTTTAAGGTTTCCTCAACGAACGATTCGTCGCCCGGGATTACCACGAGCTCGCGCAAGGTGCAGAAACCGTCCCGAAAGCGTTGCCGTTCACAATCCCATTCGTGGTACTTGAACGACCCTTGCAAGTTCGCATCGGATTCGTTATCGTTGTCGGTGATCCCGACTTGTGGTTGCAGCTCATCGATGTTTTCGCCGAGGTCTATCGGCTACAGGTGCTCCCCGGGAATTTCGTCGAAATCCTGCAAGATCGAGCCGATGAGCTCGGAGTTCTGTTCGTCGTCTTCGCTCATCATGATCTCAATTAACTGCTTCAGCGACTCGTCCGCATCATCGCCGCTATCGGCCGCATTGTGACCGTCGCGCAACTCCTGCAACACACGTTGAAACTCGGTCTTCTCGCGATCGATCCGCGCGAACATGGCCTCGTGGACTTTGCCGGCGAACATCTCTCCCTGGTAATGCTTGAGCGGGGGCAGGGGTAGTTCCGTGAACTCGTCGATCAAGCGCAGCGAGTCTTCGGCCGTCGCGCCGGGTTCGAGGAGCGCACTGGCGCGCTCACGCCACTGCACCCATTGTGCGCTGGCTTCCTCATCTTTGTGCCCAAGGGCCTCGAATTCGCGATACAGTCCGGGAAAATCGCGCGCCACGCATGCATCGAGTCTCAAGCACTCGAGTCGATTGAAGATCGGTATAACGTCCTCGGTTGGAAAATGCCGGATCAGTTTTTCCACGACCTGGTACCGCCAGGTCCCGTAACAGGTTTGCGCCCACAGGTGGGCGGCCGTCAGTTTGTACAGCGTGAAATTGTGCTCGGCAACGGGAAATATGCCGAACACGTCCGGCAGAAACAGAGATTCCGTGTCGGTGAACGTCGAGCGGTCACTGGCGATACGCAGCTCGCGCCCCCCAGACCACGCACGAAATACCGCAGGAAGCTGCTGGCATCCTCGAATTCGCATCGCACGAAGCGCTCGGCGAAATCGGCAGCGAAGGCGTCGACGCCTTCGAGGATCTCGATTGCAGAGCCGAGGCCACGGTTATCGAACGTCGTCATGGCGTGGTTGACCCAGTCGAGGACGCCGTCGCGGTCCAACTGCCGGAACGCATCCGGCACCATCACGATAAAGTGGACAGCGAGTTCGTTATTCGAACGCGCGATCAGCTCCGACCACTCGTATATGAAATCCTGATGTACCCGGTCCAGTGCGGTAATCTGCGATATCAACTCATTGATTCGGGTGTAGCGCTCGAGCGCGCCACCGGTGAATCGCTCCAGGTCCTTCCGGATCCGAATACGGTTCAGAAAGTTCTGTGTCGCTTCCTCGCTCATCTGGACCCGCGCCGAATCACATCTAGCTCTAGAACACGGATCGGCTGAGTTCGTGTATCGCCTGTAGCATGTCTTCGTCGTCGGTCAGGGCCTGGGCGATAGCCGTGTCGGTTGCGACCACGGGGACGATGCCTTCACTCATGAGCTTGGCTGCATTGACCAGCAAACGCGTGCTCGCACCTTCATCCAGGCCACTGCCTTTGAGATTGCGCGTCATCGAACCGAACTTAACCAGTTGACGCGCGGTGGCCGCTTCGATACCGGTTTCCTTCTCGATGATTGTCTGCTCGAGGTCCGCGCTCGGATAATTGAACTCCAAGGCGACGAAGCGCTGGCGCGTGCTCTGCTTGAGGTCCTTCATCACGCTTTGATAACCGGGGTTATACGAGATTGCCAGACAGAATTCCGGTGGGGCATGCATCAACTCGCCGAGTTTCTCAATGGGCAACAGGCGCCGGTCGTCGCACAAGGGATGGATGACGACCGAGGTATCCTTGCGCGCTTCGACGATCTCGTCTAGATAGCAAATGCTGCCGTTGCGCACCGCGGAAGTCAGCGGGCCGTCGACCCATACCGTCTCGCCGCCCTTGATCAGATAACGGCCGACTAGATCTGATGCCGTGAGGTCGTCATGGCATGCAACGGTGACCATCGGACGCTTCAAATACCAGGCCATATATTCGATGAACCGGGTCTTATCACAGCCGGTGGGCCCTTTGAGGAGCACTGGCAGCTGGTTCCGATACGCGCTTGCGGCAAAAACGGCGATCTCATCCGCTATAGGCTCGTAATAAGGCTCATCGGTGAGAACACTCTGTTTCGTGTGTATGGCAGGCGTAGACATATGGATCAGTTTAGTGGGGATAGTAATATAAGCTCGCGTTCGCGTGCAAGGCGCCACTAAGGGCAGGCACGTTTAATGACTACCGGCTTCGGGCCACTGGCTACCGCCTTGATACCGAACATACAAGTGTCCATGTAGGCAGCATGCTTGCGAGCCCGGTCAGTAATGCCAGCAAAGTGAACCCAAGACCGGCTTTGGTCCAGCTCCAGGAAAGATCCTCCACCGTATACGGCAAAACAACGCCCCAGGGAGGTAAACGTCGAACCGGTGATAAAGAAGAAGATGGCACTGACTATCGCGAAGATCCCCCAACGTTCCAGTGTTGGTGACTGATTGTTTTGTTATTCACGCTCCTGCTCCATTTCCCGTAGTTTTGTCTTCAGCACCTTGCCGTAGTTGTTCTTGGGTAGACTGTCCACCGTACGAAATAACCTGGGGCGCTTGAAGCGCGCGATATTTTCGATGCAGAAATTATCAAAGGACTTTTCATCAATCTTTTCGTCCGTCGATGTAACCACGTAGGCAACGACAACCTCACCCCATTCGCGATCGGGTAGTCCGATAGCCGCTACCTCCGACACGTCAGGATGCTTGGTCAGGCCTTCTTCCACTTCACGTGGATAGATATTTGTTCCTCCGGAGATGATCAGGTCATTTGAGCGACCTTTCAGGGTCAGGAATCCTTCCTCGTCAAAACATCCGTAATCGCCCGTGTGCAACCAGCCGTTGCGTAAGGTTTCCTCACTCGCTTCCGGATTACGCCAGTATCCGTTCATAACGCTTTCTCCTCGCCCCAGCACCTCTCCCACTTCCCCTGTGGGAAGCCAGTCCCCTTCTGTGTTGGCGACACGTACCTGGACTGCACTCTGTGGCGTGCCCACCGATGAAAGCCTCTGGTGCCAGCGGGGATGATCTTTCTGTGCATGTATGCGCGAACTCAAGGCGGTGATGGTCATGGGGCTCTCCCCCTGACCGTATAGTTGCGCGAGCTTTGGTCCGTATCGTTCCAGTCCGGCAAGACAATCCTCCAGATACATGGGGCCGCCGCCATAGATAATGGTTTTCAGATTAGTGGTGTCTGTATCGACCGGATGATCCAGCAGTCGTTTCACCATGGTCGGGGCTGCAAAAAAATACTGCGGCAGGCCAGGATTCGATCAAGTGATAAATCTCTTCAACATCAAACCCACTGGATTCCGGGATCACGTGACAACTTGCTTGCATGACATGGGCGAGCGCATAAACACCTGAACCGTGGCTCATGGTGCTGCATGCAGGATTGCCCGCCAGGGAGATTCCTGGTCGACATCTGCAAAATAACAAAACGAACTGGCAAGCAGATTGCGATGACTGAGTACCGCACCTTTTGGTTTGCCCGTAGTGCCGCTGGTATAAAACAACCAGGCGGGATCCTGTGGTTCGCGGGAAACCATGGGTAAAGGATCACATTTAAGTAACTGCTAATAATTCTGAGCGGAAACGTCAACGATAGCTTCGAGCGTTTCTCCCACAAGTGGAGCTATGGTCTCGACGAGATCGTGCGTGGCAAAACAGATCTTTGCCTGGCTGTTTTCCAGGATATAAGCGAATTCGTTTTGGTGAAGTTTGGCATTGACCGGTACAGTGACCAGTCCTGCATGCCAGCACGCATATAGGATCTCCAGATACTCCGGACAATTACTCATAGTCAAGGCGACACGATCTCCCTGCTCAAGTTTGAAATGCCCGGTCAATGCAAAGGCGAGACGGGATACGCGTTCCGCCACTTCATTGTATGTTCGCAAAACCGTGGAGCCTTTTGCGATAGCAGGATACTACGAGAAAGCACTCCCGGATCGTCTCATGTATATCGCTATGTTCATATCCGGCCAGTCAAAATGCTGGACCTCGATCTAACGATGCGTTCATTACCTTTGGGTGTTTGATCAGAATTTCTTCTTGTCGATCGTGCCAGCGTGTTGAAACTCACGGCTCGCGAAGAGGAGTTCTGGCACGAGGTGCAGTACCAGCCCCTCGTTCCAGCTCACGAGGAAATCGAACGCAATCACGCTCGTGATGAGCATCCACACGATCATCGGCCAGTGTTTCTGATCCTGTAATCATGGGCATTTCAGTGTCTCGTTCATGCGTCGCGCGAAAACGTTGACGTGCGGGTCAATGCGTATAAGCGAATTCTGTTAGTGTTGACTAACGTTTATGGCACCAAATCGGGTTAAATATTACCTGCTTATAAACAGCATGCAAAGCCTTTTCGTCCAGCAGGCATCCCTGCGTCACGGTTGTCGGTCGCCCGCGTGACCCGCGAACGCCCTCAAACCGGCATTCCGGCGCCGGGTTCCAGCGGCGCAGGTGTTGGAGGATTTTGCGGATGACGGTGGCATCGTCGATGACGGCGATAACGCGCATGGTATTTCTACATTTGGGACATTCGAGGGGGGCAGGTCAACTCCCCTACAGATTGTATCTGATGGTCAATCCACCATAGGCATTTAAATCGGGAGCAGGTTCAAATAGTCGACCACCGAAACCATTTATTCTAACGTTGGCGTTATAACTTTCGTCGAACATATTGTGCAATCCAATATATGGAGATATCAACCAGTTACCTAGTTGGGCTTTATAACCAGCACGTATATTGGCAACCGTTGAGGAAGAATTAGTAGTGGTATTTGCGTTGTTGGCGAAGAATTTATCAACATAAAGCAAATCCCAGGTCAAATACAGGCCAGAATCATGAGTATAGGCCAATTCAGTGTAAAACTGATTCTGGGGGAGCCCGGGTAATTTGTTGCCCTCCCATGCAATGTTTGCCGGGACTCTATCAAATTCAAAATTCGAATAAGTATAGGCACTTGTCCATTCCAGACCCGCGAAAAGGCTGACTGCGATACTCGCTTCAATACCGCTACGATCGGTATCTGCATTAGTGAAAACACCACGGCTACCGGTGGTACTGACATTGCTGATTTCATCATCTACCTGCATCGTATAGGCCGCCACATCAAAGTAGACATTCTCAATTAGTGTGGTTTTCAGACCTATTTCAAAACTGACTGCTGTCTGCGCCTTAACATTATTAAAGCCACCTAAATCCGTATTAAAGCCCGTATCCCTTGCCGGGTTGGCTAGTTCGGTGAAAGTGGGTGTTTCAAAGGAGGTGGCATAGTTGGCATATAGGTGAATTTCCGGCCTTGGTGACCAGGTCATTCCAAGCGATGGACTGAACTCATTAAAATCCAGCTTACTGGATTGATCAGCATTGGCCAGGAAACGATCATTAACTGAAAGGTCAAGCACGTCATAACGACCACCAAAGCTGAGTTCCAGGTTATCCAGAATAGCGAACTCATTACGAAAATAGAATCCATAAGATTCGGCTTTCTCCATCTGATCGAAAGTCAATATCCCTTTGACACCGGTATTATTCAGAAATCGCTGACGGTCATCTTCCTGAATATCAATATCGAAACCAGCGGTAAAACGATTGGCTCTACCAAACAATGTGTCAGTGTAGATGTATTGCCCACCGCCGCCGAAAAAGAAGCGATCAAATTCCACCACACCATCATCTGCGACAAAGGGAATATGTGTGCCGATGGGCAAAGATGTCTGAAAATCTTTCCACAGGTAATAATTACGCAGGATGATTTGATGCCTGTCATTGAAAGATTTGCGATAGACAAAACCAAACTTCTGTTGATCAAATTCTTCACCGGCATTTGAGCTCAGATTACGGGGCTGGGCCTGTCGGGGATCTGTAGCAATATCTGCTGTTGTAATTCCACCTGCGTCATTAGCCGTCGGCGAATCTGCAGCGTTGATTATCACAGTTAGGCTCGAGTTATCGTCAATATCGTAGCGAAATTTACTGTTGATAACGGAATGTTCAACTTCTGAATTATCGCGATACCCGTCCATGGTCAGATGGGATATATTTACCAGATAATTCACTTGCTCGTATTGTCCGCCTATCTTGAACTGGTATTTTTGCTGATCGTATTCTCCTATTGTGATACCCGCCTCAGCAAAGGGTTTGTCGGGACCATCTTCAGTATAGACACTGATAACACCACCTGAAGAGGATCCATAAAGTGCAGAAGACGGCCCACGGATAACCTCGATACGCTCAGCCGAGCCAATATCGATATCATCGACACCACTTTGACCATCGGCCAATGTCGAAGGGATGTCATCAACAAACATTTTGATACCCCGGATACCAAAGTTGGCACGGGCACCGAATCCACGGATGGCAATACGTAGATCCTGGGTGAAATTGTAACGGTTTTGGGAAAAAAGACCTGGTACGCGATTTAGCGCTTCATCGATTCCAAGTTGTTGTCGACCGAGTTGAATATCGTTCTTATTAACAATGGATACGGCAGATGGTAGTTCAAATATCGAGCTGTTAGTCCTGGATGACGTCACCGTCAGCTCTTCTAGTTCACGTACATCAGAGTCTGACTCTGCGGCTAGCGCATGAGCAAAAACTCCCCAGATAATTAACAACAAAAAATAACGAAACATAAACACCCTTGACAGTAAGCGTGAATTCAATTTGTAAGTGCAACTCAATTAGGTGGCACGAACGGCAAGCTGCGGTAGCATCCTTACCTTTCGTTCCAGCAAGAAAGAGAGGCACAGATGAGACACTACACACAGCTTACCGAGCATCAACGTTACCAGATTTACGCCCTGATGAAAGCAGGACATACACAAACGGAGATAGCCACCTTGATAGGCGTGCATAAATCTACTATTAGCCGTGAACTCAGACGCAACCGTGGCTTGAGAGGCTATCGACCACGCCAAGCTCAGTTGCTCCGGCAAGCGCGTCGAGAAGCCAGCCAACAACAGCGACTCCCCATGACCTTGTGGGAGCGAGTAGAGGTCTGGCTGCGGGACGAATGGAGTCCTGAGCAAATCAGTGACTGGTTGCATAAACGAGAAGGTATCGCTCTGAGTCATGAATGGATATATCACTACATATACCAGGACAAGGCAGACGGCGGTGAGCTGTACCGGTACTTGCGTTGCCAGAAGAAACGAAAGAAGCGTTATGGTAGTTATCAACGTCGTGGGGTTCTGGTGAATCAGATCAGCATTGATAAGCGTCCAGCCATTGTGAACAGGAAGACACGCATCGGTGACTGGGAAGTGGACACCGTCATCGGCAAAGGCCATCGACAGGCGCTGGTCACCTTGAGCGAGCGCAAGTCGATGTACACCTTGATTTGCACAGGTGAAACGACGAACTGCCTCTGCCGTCAGGCAAGCTATCGTGCGATTGTTGTCTAATATGAAGGCGTCGGTTCACACGGTCACCTCGGATAATGGAAAAGAATTTGCTGAGCATGAGGTTATTGCTCAACAATTGAACGCGGGGTTCTATTTTGCACATCCTTATGCCTCCTGGGAACGGGGTTTAAATGAAAATATCAATGGTCTCATTCGACAGTACTTCCCAAAGAAAATGGACTCCAGCACGATTACACAAAAGCAGTTAAACTTGGTCATGAAAAAACTCAATCACCGTCCCAGAAAAACACTTAATTCAAAAACACTACATGAAGTCTTTTTTAACATCAACGTTGCACTTCAAAGTTGAATCCGCGGCATATGGTCTTGGTGCAAAAGTTTATTTATTTTCAAGGCATGAAGACAGATTCGATTCGCTAAAATCGGAAATAGGACCTGATCTTAATTGTGTTTTATCCACACCTGAAAATATTTCTGAACATGTTAAAGATGCCGATCTTGTAGTTGGCGGAGTTTTACTTCATGGGGCAAAAGCACCTTGGATTGTTACAGAAGAAATGGTTAAAACAATGAAACCTGGAAGTGTTATTGTTGACGTAAGCATAGACCAAGGGGGTTGTATAGAAACTTCAAAACCTACTTCCCATTCAAACCCGATTTATACTGTTCATGGAGTCACTCATTACTGTGTAACCAACATGCCTGGAGCTTATCCAAGAACCTCAACAATTGCCTTGACAAATGCAACACTACCTTACGCACTAATAAAACTGGCTGAAAAAGGCTTAGAAGCTGCAAAAGAAGATCTAGGACTTGCAAAAGGCGTTAATATTCATAAAGGTTTAATTACATATAAACCAGTTGCAGATGATCTAGGGATGAGTGATAAGTATAAAGATTTAAAGGAATTGTTTTAATTTTTATATTCTCTTCATGGATAATGAGATAATAGTCAAAGTTTAAAGCGTACGCGTTGGGATATTTGTTGGACTATTTCTGCTAAACAAATGAAGTTATTAATCGATTATCTTACTTGTGCGATCCATAAGCACAATTTGCTTTCCGCATCCGATTCTTGATCTCCATGAAAGAAGCCATTTCAACGTTTAAAGAAAATGAAAGTAGCAAGCTTTTCGACCGCGCCGCCTCGCTATGGCGTACAGGGAAGTTGAAAGATGCTATCGAGCATTGTAACGAATTCATCAGACGATACCGGGACGACTCACGGGGCTGGCATCTTCTAAGTGAAATTAATCTTAGTCGCGGATCCTTTGCCAACGCAACTGAATGTGCAACACAGGCGGCCAAGCTTAAACCCAATGAGCCCAGCTATTTGACCTTACTCGGGCGTTGCCACGTGTTATCTGGGAATAAATCTGGCGCTCTCGCGTCAGCCGATAAGGCAGCAGGACTTGATCCAACTGATCCAGTAATTCTGGATTCGTTGGGAATGATCTACACTTTTACAGATGAACAAATGCGAGCATTACCCGTTTTTGGAAAAGCGGTACGTGCCGACCCTGATAACCCATTTTTCCTGTATAACCTTGCTACATGCCAGCGTATGACAGGCCAACTGGATGAAGCCGAGAGCAATTTGGAGAGAGTTATTCATATCAATCCGAAAGATTGTAAGGCTCATTACACACGTTCCGATTTGAGAAAGTGGACGCTTGAATCCAATCATATAGAACAGATGGAACAACTCTTGCTCGATGGCCTGCACAACTGGCAAGACGAAATGCATATTCGATTTGCACTTGGAAAAGAAAAAGAGGATATCGAAGAATACGATGGTGCGTTTACGTATATCAGCTCCGCCTGTGCCCTGAAACGCCGACATATGCAATACGATGTTAATGAGGACATTAAAGTCACAGAAAAGATCATCTCAACCCATACGCTCAACGCTTTGCAGGATCTGAAGAGTGGGTATGAATCTAATGAGCCCGTTTTCGTGCTTGGCCTTCCACGCAGCGGAACCACACTAGTAGAACGAATCATAGGAAGACATAGTGACGTCTATTCCGCCGGTGAACTCAGTGAATTTGCGACACAACTCGTTAATGCAGTGACTGAGCAAAGCGACAATCAACCTCTTTCCAAGACCGAGATGGTCGATGCCAGTTTGCGTATCGATATGGGATCATTGGGACATTCTTATATAGAAGCAACGCGACCACGGACCGGGCATACACCGAGATTCATCGACAAGATGCCGCTGAATTATCTTTATTGTGGCCTGATCCACGCGGCGCTACCGAATGCCAAGATAATCACCTTAACACGTAACGCCCCTGATACATGTTTTTCGATGTACAAGACCATGTTCACTGGGCCTTATCCTTACACCTACGACTTAAATGACCTGGGAAAGTACTATCTGGTGTGGCATAGGCTGATGGATCATTGGAAAAAAATCCTGGGAGAAAGCCTGCTGGAGATACAATACGAAGAATTAGTGACGCACCAGGAAGCGGTCAGTCATAGCATCATTGAATTTTGCGGATTAGATTGGCAAGAGGCGTGTCTGCAATTTCACAAGAGTACTGCCCCATCTAGCACCGCCAGTGCGGTTCAGGTAAGACAGCCCATATATCATTCTTCGGTTGGAAGATGGAAAAAATATGAGAAATATCTTCAGCCTTTGATCAACATCTTTGAAAATGAGGGTATCGATCTCGGTTATCAGACCTAGCTTGCCTAGTCTAATATAGCATGTAATAAAACATTACAGCCTGCTTCAAGATCCTCCGGCTTGGCATTCTCCGCTTCATTATGACTTAGGCCATTTTCACAGGGTACAAAGATCATGCTAGTTGGTACAACCTTGGAGACATAAACGGAATCATGTGCAGCACCACTAATCATCTGCATATGACTGTAACCCATCAGGTCAACGGCTTTTTGTACAGCATTTACACAGATGCTATTAAAACCAACTGCCTGTAAAATCCATTCATCTCGGATCTCTACTGCTAGGTTTAATGCATCACATTCATGTTTCACAATATCGCGCATTACCTTATCCATTTTATCTAGAACGCTTTGGTCCTGGTGTCGCATGTCAATAGCAAGGACTAGTTTTTCTGGTACTGTATTGCGGGAACCGGGCTCCGCCTTTATATCGCCAAAAGTAACCCGTCCCCAAGGAGCATTATCTTCTGCCAGTTTGTAAAGTTTCTTCAGAATCCGATGTATAGCCATAAATGGATCGCGTCGTACTTCCATGGGTGTTGGCCCGGCGTGGCCGGGTTGACCTTCAATAACCAGATTATACCAACGCGCACCTTGAACATTGGTAACTACGCCTATTTGTAGATTCGCTTCCTCTAAAATTGGGCCTTGTTCAATATGTACTTCAAAGGCGGCCTTGATAGTTGACGTCGGACACTCTTCCTTGCCCAGATAGCCAATCCGTTTCAATTCATCGCCTATCATCTTACCCTCCTTGTCGACACGGCTATGCCCATACTTAAGATCGAATTCACCGGCCCAGACACCAGAACCAATCGTCGCTGGCGGAAATCGTGCGCCTTCCTCATTTGTCCAGCATACGGCTACTATGGGGGCATCGCTTTCCACACCTGCATCGTTTAAAGAACGAATGACTTCGAGCGCTGACAACACACCATAGACACCATCAAATTTGCCGCCGGTGGGTTGTGTATCCAGATGCGAGCCGGCTATCACTGCAGGCAGCACCTCATTTTTTCCTGCGCGCCTGGCAAAAATATTACCCATTTGATCAATCTTGATAGTACAACCAGCATCCATACACCACCTGACAAACAGATCACGGCCCTGCTTATCTTCATCGGTTAGTGCCTGACGATTGCAACCACCTTTTGGTGTTGCGCCTATCTGTGCCATTTCCATGAGGCTTTCCCATAGGCGTGTAGCATTGATTCTAACTTCTGCAATCCGCTCATCGTTCATAATTTTTTTCTTCAAGCCTTTACTATGAAATTATGTAGCTTCAATCAATATATTCATCATATATTCCGTGGCGAATCACTTACTACAACATAATTCTTTTTAACTTATAGTTAAAATCAATAAGTCTGTGCTGAAAAGTATAATATTATTTAGTTATGTACCAGAAAAGAGAACTGTGTTTTCTCAATAGTGTCTTTAGACCAGCGTTGAGTTATGGTTTTTCTCCGAGTATAAAAACGTACGGAGTCCGGGCCATAAACACTCAGGGCACCGAATAGTGATCGTTTCCATCCGCCGAAACTGTGATAGGCAGTCGCGGGACTGGTAACGGCACATTCACACCTACCATGCCTACTTTGATGTTATCTGTGAAATAACGGGCAATGCCACCATCGCGTGTAAAAATACATGTGCCATTACCGTATTCATGATCATTGATGAGTTGCATGGCATGTTCCATGGTATCTGTGCGCACCACACACAGAACCGGTCCGAATATCTCTTCTTGATATATTCGCATAGTTGACTTCACATTATCGAACAGGCATCCACCTAGAAAAAAGCCATTTTCATAACCGGGTATAGTTAGATCTCGGCCATCCACCACTAGCGTTGCATTTTCTTCTACACCGAGATCGACATAACTTTTGACTTTTTCATAATGAGATTGTGTTATTAATGGACCCATTTCATTACTGGTGTCCGTACCGGGACCAATCTTCAGGTTACTGACTTTTTTAGCCAACTTGCTCACCAGTTTATCTGCTACTTCATCACCGACACAGACAGCAACGGAAATTGCCATACAACGTTCACCACAGGATCCATAAGCCGCACCCATCAGTGCATTTACAGCATTTTCTAGGTCTGCATCAGGCATTAAGAGCGCATGATTTTTCGCGCCTCCCAAAGCCTGAATACGTTTTCCATTTGCGGTCCCAGTCGTATAGATATATTCAGCGACAGGGGTAGAGCCGACAAAGCTTACGGCCTGAACACGAGGGTCGGATAATAAAGTATCAACAGCTTCCTTATCACCATTCACGACATTAAATGCACCATTTGGTAAACTGGCTTGAGTAAATAAATCCGCTATTATCATTGAGGCGCTTGGGTCTTTTTCTGAGGGTTTTAATATGAATGTGTTCCCACAGGCAATCGCCATCGGAAACATCCACATTGGCACCATTGCAGGAAAGTTAAATGGCGTAATGCCAGTAACAACTCCCAGGGGTTGAAACTCGGACCAACTATCAATATCAGGCCCTACGTTCTTAGAATGCTCACCTTTTAATAATTCTGGGATGCCATAAGCATATTCCACAACTTACTACACCACGCATAAATTCGCCCCTGGCGTCGTCCAGAACCTTTCCATGTTCTTCTGTGATCAATGCAACAACATCATCTGCATTTTGTTCGAGTAGCTCCTTGAATTTAAACATGATGCGGGCACGTTTCAGTGGAGGTGTATTGCGCCAATCAGGAAATGCCGATTCTGCCGCCTTAATGGCTGCTTGAACGGTTTCTTTTTTTGCTATCGCAACTTTACACGTTAACTGTCCAGTTGCAGGATTAATGATGTTGAGCATTTTGCTGTCAACATTAACAATCTTGCCATCAACGTAATGACCAACGATACGTGTTTCGGAAGAATTATTCATTGCTATTGCAGATGTCATTATTAGCCTTCAATCAATCTTATTTAAGACGTTCGTTACAATATCGAATGTTTTTTCAAATAAATCACGTGTGAATTTGAAAAAGGGAGAGAATACCAATATATCCATACCATTTCTCACCATCAGTCCTTCATTAAAACACTGTTTGTGTGCTTCATAACCACGTGCACCAGGTGCATTTCCCCGAGGTGCAAATTCGATGGCCCCCATTAATCCTATGTTACGTATATCGATGACATTTCGTGTTCCTTTCAATGAGTGTATAGCATCTTCAAATATTAATTCATTTTCCCGTGCACACTCAAACAATCCTTCTTCTTCATAGACCTCAAGCGTGGCGAGTCCCGCAGCGGCCGCAACCGGATGTCCCGAATAGGTGTATCCATGGAAAAATTCAATTACGTGTTCTGGGCCATCCATAAACGCATCGTAAATTTCCTTACGAACTAATACGGCGCCCATAGGTATTACACCGTTCGTTAATCCTTTGGCAGTGGTTATGATATCTGGGATCACATCGAAGCGTTGGCAGGAAAACGCTGCGCCAAGACGACCAAATCCCGTTATCACTTCGTCAAATATAAGTAAGATGCCATGCCTATCACAGATTTCCCGTAGCTTTTTTAAATAATCAACTGGTGGAACCAGGACACCTGTGGATCCTGCTACTGGCTCAACAATCACTGCAGCGATATTTGAAGCACCTTGAGAATTTATTTTTTGTTCCAAATCATCAGCAAGATGCGCACCCCATTTTGGTTGTCCACGGCTATATGCATTCTGTTCTAAATTATGTGTATGAGGTAAATGATGTGTATTTGGTAGAAGTGATCCAGTAAACATTTTCCTGTTTGCAGGAATACCTCCAACAGAAATTCCACCAAAATTGACACCATGATAGCCTCTTTCCCTACCAATCAGATGAGTGCGTGTCTGATCACCGTTTACTTGATGATAACCGAGGGCAATTTTTAGAGCTGTTTCAACAGCTTCCGATCCAGAATTTACAAAGAAGCAGTGATCGATTCCATCTGGCGCCATATTAGTAATTTGGTTAGCCAATTCAAATGCACCTGGATGGCCTCCCTGGAATGCTACCGTGTAATCTAACTTTTCAACCTGGTCTTGAACGGCTTTGACAATTTTTGGATGGCAGTGACCAGCGCCGCTTGACCACAAACCTGACAGAGTGTCGAGGATTTTTCTCCCATCATGTGTTGTGTAATAAAAACCATCTGCTGATTCAATAATGTGAGGATTAGCCTTAAAGCTACGATTAGCAGTATAAGGCATCCAGTAAGCGTTTAGGTCCAAAGTGGGATCAGGTTGCGATACAGGATTTATCAAGGGATCCAATGACATGATATTCTCGGTAAAGGTTTGAAATAAATAATTTACAAGTGATACCCTATGCTATTAAACTAAATTTAACAATATTTAAATATTGATTTTTAACATGTTGATTAATATGGCTATCATTATTATATATTAAGTCAGATTTAACGGTTTAATGTCACATAAACGATTGAGATAACACTAATGGAAGACGTGGGTTTGAGACTAAAAAAGGTCCGTGAAACACACGGTTTGTCACAACGCCAATTAGCAAAATCTTCGGGCGTAAGCAACGCAATGATTTGTCTGATTGAGAGAGGGAAAAGCAATCCTTCTTTAGGGCTGTTAAAAAAATTACTTGACGCTTTTCCAATTTCAGTATCTGAGTTTTTCAGCCTTGGACTGGAAGATGAATCTGCAAAAGTTTTTTATAAAAATAATGAGCTTAATGAATTCAGTAATGGATTAATTTCATATCTGCAATTGGGTAGTAACGCGCAGAAAATTAACATACAACTCATGTATGAATGTTATAAACCTGGTGCTGATACTGGGCAATCAATGCTGTGCCATGAAGCTGAGAAGGGAGGTATTATTATTAGTGGATCCCTGGAAGTGTTAGTCGGCAATAAAGCGCGTATCCTGGGTCCCGGTGATGCATATTTATTCAATAGCCGCACACCACACAGATTTAGAAATATAAGTAAAGAGGATTGTACCCTTGTAACAGCATGTACTCCTCCCAGTTTCTGAAACATATATTGGAAAGCATTAACTATTTCTTTCCAGAGAAATCGAACTAGCAACCTGCGCGCCTTTGCTTGTTAGAAAAATGCAGTGGCGATATAGATGAAGATATTATGAGGATTTTTGTAATATGTTAGTTAACTAGTCAGTACCGTATTTGTTAGGAACGATTGATTAGGAAGGCGAGGAGGTTTTTGATTTTATGGGCAGTTCGTTGGCTTTGGTGACGGTTCTCAGGGCAAAACTGGAACGTACCTTTGCGACACCGGGTAGACGAGTCAAATGTTGATGATGAATACGCTCATAATCTGCGGCATCTGCTACTACGACACGTAGTAAATAATCATAATCCCCAGACATCAAGTAACATTCCATTACTTCCGGTATTTGCAATATGCGTTCTTCAAAGGTATCAAGCTCCTCCCGTTGTTGCTGGGCGAGGCTGATTTCAACAAACACATTCCCAGGCAAACCCACAGCCGCCTGGTTCACCAGCATGGAATAGCGCTCAACCACTCCCGCCGTTTCCAACAATTTAACCCGTCTGAGACAGGCGGATTCTGAGAGGTTTACCTTACTGGCCAGATTGACATTACTCAGCCGACCATCAAGCTGCAGGGCGCGAAGGATAGCACAATCAGTCTTGTCTAGTTTTATATTTAGCAGAATATTCAATTTATTATGTAATAATTCATATTATATATTAATAATAGTGCATTTACTCGAATAAGTAACAAGATAATCTCATTAAAAGCCAACTATTCTTACAGCTATCATCGGAAGTAATTAATCCGTTTTTCAATTGGGGAGTTTCGACATGCTTGTTGGCATACCGAAGGAGATCAAAAATCACGAGTACCGGGTCGGGATAACTCCCGGGAGCGTCCGCGAACTTGTTCGTTATGGGCATAATGCTCTAGTCGAGACTAAGGCCGGATTGGCGATTGGTATGGCTGATGATGATTATGTCAAAGCAGGGGCGAGCATTGCTGCAACGGCAGAAGAGGTTTTTGCCAAATGCGACATGATCGTCAAAGTCAAAGAACCCCAACCTCATGAGTGCCAGTTGCTCCGCGAGAACCAAGTACTATTCACCTACCTGCATCTCGCGCCTGATCCCGAACAAACTAAATTGCTACTGGATTCCGGAGTTATTGCTATTGCCTATGAGACGGTAACAGGACCCAACAAATCGCTGCCTCTACTGGCACCCATGAGTGAAGTTGCAGGTAGACTTTCAATTCAGGCTGGTGCCCATTGCCTTGAAAAAGCCCAGGGTGGGGCAGGTGTGCTACTTGGTGGCGTACCCGGTGTTGCTCCCGCCAAAGTACTGATCATTGGTGGTGGTGTAGTTGGCGATAATGCCGCTTACATCGCCCGTGGTATGGGTGCAGAGGTGACTATTTTGGACCGCTCATTACCGCGACTCCGAAAACTGGACAGTGAATATGGTGGTCAGGTGAAATGTGTCTATTCTACCGAGGAAAACATCGAAGAATATGTGCTTGAGGCGGACATGGTTGTCGGTGCCGTGCTCGTGCCCGGAGCCGCTGCACCAAAACTCTTGAGTCGGGACATTATAAGTTGTATGAAAAAAGGTTCAGTGGTGGTTGATGTTGCTATTGATCAGGGCGGTTGTTTCGAGACGTCGAGACCAACAACCCACGAGGAGCCAACCTATGTGGTGGATGGCGTTGTGCATTACTGTGTAACGAATATACCTGGCGCTGTTGCACGCACCTCGACACTGGCACTTAATAATGCAACGCTACCCTTTACACTTTTACTGGCGAACAATGGATATAAAAAAGCATTACTGGGGAACCCTGATTTAAGAAACGGCCTGAATGTGTACAAGGGCCGTATTACATACCAGGCGGTTGCTGAAGATCTGGGATATGCGTATCAACCGGCAACAGAAGTGCTGGTAGCCTGACAGTACTCGCCGTTAATTGATCCCTAAAGCGGATATTCGTGTTTTGACACATTTAGTCGAAATATAGGCCAATAAATTATTACACATTATATCGGGTAATTCCCTGATAATCTCTTGTCAGAGTTAATTTTTATCGACTGATAAAACTTAACGTGTCCTTAGTGCTCTAAGGCACTTGTTTCGATTTAGGCGCCAAATAAAGGTATCTTGAAAACTCTTGCCAATATTAAAACGCGGATTCAACTTTGAAGTGCAACGTTGATGTTAAAAAAGACTTCATGTGGTGTTTTTGAATTAAGTGTTTTTCTGGGACGGTGATTGAGTTTTTTCATGACCAAGTTTAACTGCTTTTGTGTAATCGTGCTGGAGTCCATTTTCTTTGGGAAGTACTGTCGAATGAAACCATTGATATTTTCATTTAAATCCCGTTCCCAGGAGGCATAAGGATGTGCAAAATAGAACCCCGCGTTCAATTGTTGAGCAATAACCTCATGCTCAGCAAATTCTTTTCCATTATCCGAGGTGATCGTGTGAACCGACGCCTTCATATTAGACAACAATCGCACGATAGCTTGCCTGACGGCAGAGGCAGTTCGTCGTTTCACCTGTGCAATCAAGGTGTACATCGACTTGCGCTCGCTCAAGGTGACCAGCGCCTGTCGATGGCCTTTGCCGATGACGGTGTCCACTTCCCAGTCACCGATGCGTGTCTTCCTGTTCACAATGGCGGGACGCTTATCAATGCTGATCTGATTCACCAGAACCCCACGACGTTGATAACTACCATAACGCTTCTTTCGTTTCTTCTGGCAACGCAAGTACCGGTACAGCTCACCGCCGTCTGCCTTGTCCTGGTATATGTAGTGATATATCCATTCATGACTCAGAGCGATACCTTCTCGTTTAAGCAACCGTTCACTGATTTGCTCAGGACTCCATTCGTCCCGCAGCCAGACCTCTACTCGCTCCCACAAGGTCGTGGGGAGTCGCTGTTGTTGGCTGGCTTCTCGACGCGCTTGCCGGAGCAACTGAGCTTGGCGGGGTCGATAGCCTCTCAAGCCACGGTTGCGTCTGAGTTCACGGCTAGTAGTAGATTTATGCACGCCTATCAAGGTGGCTATCTCCGTTTGTGTATGTCCTGCTCTCATCAGGGCGTAAATCTGGTAACGTTGATGCTCGGTAAGCTGTGTGTAGTGTCTCATCTGTGCCTCTCTTCCTTGCTGGAACGAAAGGTAAGGATGCTACGCAGCTTGCCGTTCGTGCCACCTAATTGAGTTGCACTTACAAATTGAATTCACGAAAGTCCGCTTAGGCCTGTAAAAATTAAAAGGCTTAAGGTGGAAAAGTAAATTGCAAATTTTGAAGGATAGAATGCCTTATCTTTTTTCGGAATTATAGTTAGACAATAATAGACATTAAAAAAATAAATAATTGGTGCTACAAAAAATGAAAGTGCTGATGCCATCAACACCAGAAAAACAGGTCGTGGTACACCAATGATTATTGTGAGTGCCGCAACTAGTGAAAAAATCATGGTGGCTCGGTAGATATTATATTCAGAAAACCAGCGTGTTTTGTGCTCATTTCCTATATCATCCTTATCAATTCCTTGTAGGGATGCTGTAGAAGGAAAAATGTTACGGCAGCATGCCCCTACAATTCTGGGCCATCCATCAAAATAATTGAACGCCGTTGAGAACGTAGCGGCAAATGCCCCGAGCATAAATATCATCATCATACAGGGACCAACACTTTCAGTAAAAATTTTGGCGATCTCCCCAATAAGAGCCTGTCCTTCTACTGAGCTTGGGTATAACCATATCGCCGGCAGGATTAAAAAGATGCAAGCGATTACAAATGAGACTAAATGACCGATGCGAAAATCCCATAAACCGATTGTAAACCAGCGTTGGCAATAACCTAAAGCGTGGTCAGGAAAGGTGGAAGTATCAACGGTTAAATGACTTTTGTTCAGGGCAAAAGGATCGAAACGATGAGCTAGACCCAGTTGTTCTAATTTTGTTCTGATCTTACCCATACCAACTTTTTTAGCTTTGCCACACTCTGATGCTTGTAATGAGACATCTATGCCAGTAGGCAGTAATCCCAGGAAGGCAGCTATGATCAACCATGACCCTTCAGGTGTCTCAAAGGTAAAAAACTTTTCTACTGTTGATACTGGAGGTGGTTCGACAAAAAAAACTGCCACCGCGGAGATGAAAAGAAAACCCGCTGCAAATTTGGCTACTTTCTCAACAATTTTATAATCGCCTCGCAACAAAATAAAAACTGAGGCCACACCCAAAACGACTGCATAATATTGAATACCTATACCCCCGCCTAATAAAACACTAAACAGGTAATAAAGTACGGCTGAGGCGGCTATCAAACGACCTGCTTGGCCTATCGCGCATTGTAGGAGTGTTGTAATCATGACATACTATAACGGCCATATCTTCCACGTTGTAGAGTAGGCTTCAATCAAACTTTTACCAGTGGCATTAGTAAAACGAAATGCCATTTCGAAACCATAATATTTAAATATATAGGCGATAGGGATACACCAAAGGAGCGCATAACCAAAACGACCACCTGCAGTAGGTGCAGTAACAATATGGCTAGTGCCAATCCCTGTCATCATTAGAATGATTCCAGGGCCAAACTTTGAAGCAATCTTCCTGAATGCCATGTCAGGTAATTCTAAAGAAGCAAGTTCTTTTTCTGCTGTAGATTTTTTCGTTAAAATCCATTGTCTGGCTTGTACTGTCTTCATTTTGCATTTTATTGTTATCCTTCGAAGTACAAGAATAGCGCCAAGTAAATGTCTACAATTTTATTGACCTAGTCCTAGTTTTTCCGCTAGACCAATCCGCTGAAGTTTTCCCGTAGGTCCTTTCGGGATCTCTTCTAAGAAAACTATTTTTTTTGGAACTTTAAAATCTGCCAAACGCTGCGCTGCATAATTGCGTAACTCAGCCTCGTCAGTTGCACATCCTTCCTCAAGTACCACAGCTGCTGCCACTTCCTCACCAAGTTTATTGTGAGGCATAGCAAATGTAACGACCTGAGCGACACTATCGTGATCTAATATTATTTCATCAACTTCTCTTGGAGATATTTTTTCGCCACCTCGATTAATAATCTCTTTTAGTCGACCGGTAAGAGATAAATAGCCATCCTTATCCATACGACCTTGATCTCCCGTTCTAAACCAACCATCAGTGAAGGCTGTAGTATTTGCTACATCGTTGTTAAGATAACCGGCGGTTACATTTTCACCCTTAATCACGATTTCCCCTATTTCTTCAGGTTGTAAATGTTTTCCTTCATTATTCATTATAGATACGTCAGGTCCGGTGGCTAACCCCACTGAACCTGGTTTCTGCGTACCTATAAAGGTAATGGATTGCTTGCCATCTGATGGGCAGCTTCTGTCATACCATAGGCTTCGATTACAGGTGCGCCGAATGTTTTTTCTAACTGCTTCATTACTTGTGGAGGAAGTGACGCAGAAGATGAGCGCAGAAAACGCAATTTTACTTTATCGATGATTTCCTGGTTACGTGACGCTCTGGATAATATGGCTTGATGCATTGTCGGTACACCGGTATACCGACTCGGTTTAACTTCATCTAGCCACTGAAAGAATTTAAGCGCATTAAATCCTGGGGTGCAACTGACACTACCTCCTGCGTAAATTGTACCCAGCACGGCGGCAATCAGACCATGAATGTGAAACAAGGGCATGATATTGAGGCAACAATCATCTGCAGTTAAAGATAAACTGCGAGAAACATTGCGAGCCGATGCAATAATATTTTGCTGGCTTAATGGAACCAACTTTGGTCGTGATGTCGTGCCCGATGTATGAAGTACTAGGCTGATATCATCGGCTTCGGCCAAATTCAATTTTTAATACATCCTCGGAAGCCGCATCACCTGATAAATCAAATATACCGGCAGGATCGGTGTCTTGAAATGATAAACGGGCAACATTAATACCTAACTTTTGTGCACAAGTAACCGCAGGCGAGTCATTATTATTATCAACAACTAATAGTTTTGGCTTTAAATCTGAAAGGTAGAAAGTGAATTCTTCTTCACGGTAAGAAGGATTTAGCGGTGCTGTCGTTGATGCAGAGCCAATCGCGATGAAAGCACTGGCCATCTCCGGCCCGTTTGGTAATACAATTGCGACGGTGTCATTACGAGCAACTCCCAATTTGGCCAGGTGTTGAACAGTTTTATCAACATGGGCACGAAGTCCATCATATGTCAGTGCCTTTCTACCAGGTGCGGTTAATGCGACATCCTCCCCTTTACCGCTGTTAATTAATTCCCTTAATGTTTTCATAAGCGTATTTTTTTAAAATTTTAAATAGTGTGCTGGAACAAATCATGATAAGTCAAGGTTTAGCAAACCCTGAGTAGCCTAACAGGTTGTCTCGGGTATAGACTAGTCTGCAAAGAACAAATACACAGGTTATTAGAATGCGAATTTGTATTTATGGTGCTGGCGCCATAGGTGGTTATTTAGGTTGTATGTTATCAAAGACTGATGCCGAAATTAGTTTAATTGCTAGAGGACCTCATTTAAAAGCAATGCAAGACCATGGTTTACGTTTGATATCGGATGACAAGGAAACAGTCTATCAACTGAACTGTACTGATCAACCAGATACCTTAAAGCCTCAAGACTACGTCATAGTTACACTGAAAGCACACTCTGTCCCAAGTATTGTGCCTCAACTAAAAAAGTTATTAGCCCCCACAGGTGTAGTTGTTACCGCTGTTAATGGTATTCCCTGGTGGTATTTCTATAACTTACCCGGGCCACTGGAAAATACACGTCTTGCAACAGTCGATCCTGATGATCAGCAATGGCAACAAATTGGACCTGAAAGAGCCATTGGTTGTGTAGTTTATCCTGCTTGTAATCTGATAGAGCCAGGAATAATCCAGCATATTGAAGGTAATCGTTTCCCATTAGGTGAACCTAATGGGGAGAAATCAGAGCGAGTAATAGCGCTCAGCCAAGTCTTCACCGAGGCAGGATTAAAAGCACCTGTAAGGCCACGGATCCGAGATGATCTCTGGATAAAATTATGGGGTAATTTATGTTTCAATCCAATAAGTGTGCTCACCCATGCCACATTGGATGTCATTGCTACTGATCCGGGTACTCAAGCCATCGCCAGGAAAATGATGACAGAAGCGCAGCATATAGCAGAGTCACTGGGTGTTAAATTCTCGGTTGATATTGAAAAACGAATCGCAGGTGCTGCAAATGTTGGTCCACACAAGACATCTATGCTGCAAGACCTAGAGCAAAACAGACCTATGGAAATAGATGCATTGCTAACTGTCGCGCAAGAAATGGGCAAGATGACAAAGATAGAAACCCCTTACATTGATATAGTATTGGCTCTTGTTATCCAACGGGCAAAAGAAGCAGGTTGTTACAAAAAATAATAAACGACTAGTTAATATTATCTGAACAGTAATTAAATAAATTTAATTCAAAGAGAACTTATGTCAAATCTACTCCCAAATATAGATCCAGACGGGTTACTTGAATATTCAGTGGTTTATACTGACCGTTCCCTGAATCATATGTCGCAGTTGTTTCAGGGAGTAATGAATGAAATCTCATCAACACTAAAAAAAGTTTATTGTAAGTCGTCAAAAGATCTGGGACACAATAGTCTAAAAGTTAAGAGAGACTTTCATACATTGTAGTCCTATTTCACTGGTTCATACATAAACTTAAATTATCCTTCCTCCTCAGTTGTAGCGTTTCGTGTTTAATGACGGCTCTTCTGTCTATGATTTCCTGATAACGGCCAAAATACATATCGGCAGGTGTAATGTTGTCGAGCGACTCATGGTAACGCTCATGATTGTAGTACTGAACGAATTGCCGGATGGCCTGTTCCAACTCCCACGGATAGTAATAGTGCTCCAACTTTACGACGTTCTTCATGGAACGGTGATAACGTTCAATCTTGCCTTGGGTCATAGGGTGATACGGTGCGCCACGGGTATGTTGCAGTTGGTGTTTGCCCAGGTAGTCTTTTAATTCTGACGAGATATAACAAGGTCCGTTATCACTGAGTAAACGAGGACGGTGTTTGACCGTTATCTCGTTGACACCGGTGGTCTCAATCGCCGCATCCAGTGTTTGCTTCACGTCACCAGTTGCCATGCTGGTCGTTAACTTCCAGGCAATGATATAGCGGGAGTAATCATCCAGCACCGTGGACAGGTAATACCACCCCCAACCCACGACACGAAAGCAGGTGAAGTCCGTCTGCCATAGCTCGTTGACTCGTCGTGTTGGATTCTGAAACGAATCCACCGCTTGCATCAGGATATAAGCAGGACTGGTAATGAGATCGTATTGCTTTAACAGGCGATAGACACTGGATCCCGAGATGAAGCAACTATGTTCATCGGTGATGGTCCACGCTAACTCGCGGGGTGATTTGTCTGGATGTTGCAAGGCGATCTCCAGACACTGCTCCTTCACCTTCTCCGGTAACTTATTCCAGAACCGCCTAGGTGATCGACTGCTTGGCTCCAGACCCTCTGGTCCATTATCCATATATTGCCGATACCAACGATAAAAGCTACTACGACTCACCCCTAATTCTCTCAGGGTACATCTAACAGGTAATTCCGAGCCTTCTACCAACCGGATCACTTCCAGCTTCTCTGCCGCTGACAAACTCATTCGTCTGCCCAGGTCGACTCCAAGCCAAGCACACTTTTTTTAAGCACATCGTTCTTCAGCATGATGTCGGCTAGCAGGCGTTTGAGCTGGTCGTTTTCTCTCTTCAGATCGGTGACTTCACTGGAACTGGCTTCCCGTTTGATATCGCCAGCCAGGCGCTGTTTCCCGGCCTCTAGAAACTCCTTGCTCCAGCGGTAATACACGTTTTGATTCAATCCTTCCCGGCGGCACAGCTCAGCGATACTTTCTTCTCCACGCATACCTTCCAGCACAATTCGGATCTTTTCTTCAGAGGAATACTTTTTGCGGGTACGACGACGTATATCTTTAACCAACTTCTCGCTATTATTACCCATAATGAGACTCCTATTTTATAAGGTTAACTTATCAGAAGTCTCTCTTAGAATTTAGCTCAATTGTGTCTCATATGCTTTGACGGGATAAAAGCTTTGACTATATAGATAATGACATAAAATCTGATCTTCAAGTTTCATCAATTTCTGGTGGCACAGATATTTGTGGATGCTTTGTTATGGGAAGCCCAATAATTCCTGTATATCGCGGCGAAATACAATGTTTGTCTTTAGGTGTGAAAATCGAAGTACTAGATGAAGTAGGAAATTCGTTAAAGCAACAGAAAGGAGAACTTGTTTGTTCCAACTCGTTCCCATCGATGCCGGTTAGCTTTCTGAATGATGAAGAAAATAAAAAATATCATTCGTCCTATTTTGAAAAATATCCCAATATTTGGTGCCATGGTGATTTTGCTGAAATTACTGAGCACGGCGGAATGATGATTTATGGTCGTTCTGATACGGCTTTAAATCCGGGAGGTGTACGTATTGGTGCAGCTGAAATATATAACCAAGTCAATAAGATTGATGAAATACATGAATCATGCGCTATTAGCCAAGATTGGGGCAATGATGTTCGTATTGTTTTATTTGTTTCTTTGAAAATGAATCAAATTCTAGACGAAGAATTAATATCAAAAATAAAAAAACAAATTAGAAATAATACAAGTCCTCATCATGTTCCAGCAAAGATAGTCAAGGTTGCCGAAATATCGAAAACAATAAATGGGAAAGTTGTTGAGTTAGCAGTTCGAAATGTTGTGCATGGCTTCCCAGTTAAAAACAAAGGGTCGATGATGAATCCTGAAGCACTTATGTTGTTCAAAGATATCCCCGAGTTACAAAGATAGAGTAATTAAAAAAAGTGGATTTTGCATATTAATTTATGCTCGCCAACAATATCTTGAGAGTTATTACAGATTTAACCATCTGCAAATTGCATCTATACCGTTAGTAACATTAGGACAATATTTTTCTAAAAATGATGTTGGTAATTCCATTTCTCCAGATATTTCTTCATGGGCATCTAGTACGCGTGCGCCGTCAAAATCGACATAAGCAAGGCGTAAGGCCAACACATTGTAAGGACTGCCAAATTCACTTCCCGGCAAACTGGCGACACCAGTTTCTTCTAATAGTCTTTTACACAAAGTAGCACTGTCGCAGATCCCTCTAGCACTAAGTCGATCCTTTAAAGGACTAAAATCTGGATATAAATAAAAAGCGCCAACTGGCATCGATAAAGTTGCTCCTTCCTGTTTCAATTTATCGTAAGAGTGTTTGCCTATATATCGCAACACTTTGCGTGAAGCACGTAAATAGCCCTCGATTTCCGTTCCGCCAGAAAATGCTCGGATTGCGGCATACTGTATTGGTGCACTGACTGATGTAAAGGTTTCGCTTGCAACGACTGATATAGCATCTAATAGCCATCGCAGGCTTTGTGGAAATATAAATGTACCAAGACGCCATCCTCCTGCTCCACACCACTTACTTAGTCCTCCACTGATAATCGTTCCTTCGGGATAATATTTTGCAATTGATACATGTTGACCGCGATGATGTAATTCGCCATAGATCTCATCAGACAATAAAATAACCTTATACTGTCTTGCTATGCGTGCTAATTGCTTCAATTCATCGCTAGAATAAGAATTACCAGTTGGGTTTGCAGGGTAATTCAATACGACGATCCTAGGACGATTTGGATCTTCTTTACAGAATTTATCTAATTCTTCTGGGACTAATTTCCAGTCGTTATCAACGCTTGTGTAAAGCCAGTTTATCTTTAGGCCGATTATCTGTGCTTGTGGCGCATACGATACCCAACTTGGTGCTGGGATAACCAGATCCCCGTTATAAACTAGTTGTAAAAAAAACATCAATTCCTTGGATCCAGGACCAATCAATACATCGTGTCCCTTACAATCGATTCCCTGATGGCGATGTGTGTGATCAGCTAACGCTGCACGTAACTCCCATAAACCTTTTACCGGTAAATATTCTTTTTTATAAGCATTAACTTTTAATTCATCTACAACAGGTTGAGGAACAGGAAAAGGGGATTGTCCAAAACCAAAACGGTATATTGTATGACCCTGCTGCGCCAACTGCGCACTCAGGTCATTAATAGCAAGCGTTGCAGATTGTTTTAGTCCACGAACATTTGGGTTGATATGGACATCCTGTGAATGGTTGTTTTTTGGTAGCATTTGATAAATAAATCCTTAGGTGTATTAGTGTAAATCAAAAATCTCATGTAATAGCGTAAACTCTGTCGCGTTTTGCCAACATACATTTAATTCATGGTCAGATTGTAGTGGAATTAATGGCTAATTAATTAACAAATATCAGATATATATATGTCTTGATTGATGGAGATTATCACCAATTCAAATTTGTGTATTAAAATTTCAATTTTGTATTAAATACGGTACTTCAGAAATAAAAAAATGTATGATTTATATAGTTAGAAGATTATCTAAATGGAGATATAGCAAATGACTCATATCTGGAAGAAATTCGGCTTATTTTTATCAATGGTAACGATTTTATCATTACCTATTCAAACTGTTGTTGCACAAGGTGATAGTGTCATGGAGGAAATTGTTACGATTGGTACACGCAGCGCCAAACCACGCACCGTGGTTGAATCAACCGTTCCAATCGACGTGATTTCAGCCGAAGACCTTAATGCTTTAGGAAATACAGCTGATCTTACAGATAATTTAAAAGCGTACGTTCCCTCATACACCGCAACACCTGCTACTGGTGATGGCAGTGCATTCGTACGACCAACCTCATTGCGCGGTACTGCACCGGACCAGGTGCTCGTTCTCGTCGACGGCAAACGCAGACATCGCTCCTCTTTACTACACTTTTTTGCGCCTGCAGCGGGTAACGGTGCACACGGTGTTGATATTGGTATGATCCCTGGCATCGCACTAAAAAGCGTAGAAGTTTTACGCGATGGTGCGGCATCACAATATGGATCAGATGCCATTGCAGGGGTCATTAATTTTATAACGAGAGACGCCAATGAAGGTGGTGAAATTCAGGTGCAATACGGACAGCATTATGAGGGCGAAGACAGCATGAAATTTTCTGGAAATATTGGATTTAACCCGGGTATTGGTGACAATTCATTCATCAATGCCAGTATTGAGCACATTGAAAATGACGCACTCTCACGGGGTATACAACGCCCCGATGCTCAGATAGCTATCAACTCAGGCAATACTGCAGTAGGACAGGATGCCCCATTCGGTGATGCACCACTAGCACAGACCTGGGGCCGCCCAGAAACCCAAGGGACGCGCGTGTTTGTGAATTCCGGTTTCGACATTAGTGACACACAATCAGTGTATTTACGTGGAAGTTATGCTGATACGGATGGTCGTTATCGTTTCTTTTATCGAAACCCATGCCATTCGTCTTTGGCAACATTAGGGGCAGCTTGCCCAGGCGTCGGTGCCCCTGGGACACCTGGGGAGATTGCCCTTGCGTCGCTTCCTGGTGGATACTCACCGTTTCTCGACGGTGCGCAAACGGATTATAGTATTGTTGCTGGTGTAGAAGGCGAATTTACATTTACAAATAAAATCTTCTATGATTTAAGTATTAGTTACGGTGCAAACGAACTCGACTATATTTTAAATAACACCACAAATCCTAGTCTTGGTGTGAACGGAGCTGGTGAACCCGTGCAGAGGGATTTTGATGTCGGTGGTTATGATCAAGAAGAGTTAACACTGAACGCCGATTTTTCAATGGCTATCAGCGATACGTTGAACCTGGGATTTGGTGGTGAATTTCGCGATGAATCCTATACCATCATAGCGGGTGAAGCTAACGCACAGTTTGGTTCCGGCTCCAATGGATTTGCAGGTATCAAAGATTCTGCTTCTGGTAAGTTTTCCCGTGATAACTATGCATTTTATGGGGATCTCGAACACGATATTTCTGATGCGTTCCTGATGCAATATGCATTACGTTTTGAGGAATTCTCGGATTTTGGTAGCACACTCAACTGGAAAGTAGCTGGTCGCTACACCTTGACAGACGACTTAACATTTCGAGCAGCAGCTTCTACCGGGTTTCATGCGCCAACGCCCGCACAAATTAATATAAGTACAACAATCACAACATTTGATACTACATCTGGAGTCCAAGTTGAAGAGGGCCTTATCCCTTCAATTGATCCTCGAGTCGCCGGCGTGGGTGGCACAGCGCTGACGGAGGAAACGTCTCTCAATTTCAGCGCTGGTTTTGCTGCAAACTTATTCAATAATACCTCGTTAACGTTAGATGCCTACCTAATCCAAGTGGATGATCGTATTTACAAAACGGGAGATATCCAAGACCTGACTACCACTAACCCACTTGTTACAATTGCTTTTTATACTAACGCGCTTGATGTTGAACATTGGGGTATTGATCTCGTCGCAACGACGGGATTCGACTGGAACAATGACAACAGTACCGACTTGTCCTTGGCCTATGGCTACAACAAGGTCACTGTAACCGGGCAGAAATTGGTTGGTGGTATTAGACCGGTTTCCGATGCTATTATTGAAGACATCCAAAATAATTATCCAAAACACCGTTGGACACTGACCGGCAATACCCTGTTTGGCGACAAGATTAATCTAATAGCGAGGTTAAATTTCTACGGAACACATTTTGATGAACGTGGCACAATCAACGGCCATATTGACGGCGGTCTGGGCTCTGCGGAAATCGATTCAATTGTCTACCTGGATATGGAGCTCGGGTACCAGGCAACAGACAATCTGAGAATTGTTGGTGGTGGTAGCAATATACTCGATACTTTCATTGATACAATTGGAGTAGCTAACGACAATCGCCTCAGCGTTGGACTGCAGTATCCTCGACGTACTGCCTCAAACTACGAAGGTGGCTCCTGGTATTTGAAAGGTATCTGGAGCTTCTAGAAAATCATAATCGGGGTCAGATCAGGTAAGATGACCCCGATTACTTCCCTAAATTATTTGTAACAGACAAATTCGTTGCTGATTATCACACATTTGATACAAAGCAGATATTCAAACAAAAATTTGTTGTACCGTTGACTGAAGGTCTGCATTCGTCCAAACGGACATTCCATGTGGTTATTTTATATTTCTTGATCTATTCGTAATCCATAATATAAATGGCCGACTTGAATATCATCAAACTCGGCAATTTTTGGTAAGTGTCCCCATTTATTAAACCCAGACTTCTTTAGAAAACTAATACTTCCTTCATTGTCATCAAGAATAATGGCTATTAAACTTTTTAATTCAAGTGAAAGGCAAATATCAATAGCATATTGCATAAGTCTAGATGCGATTCCCTGACGATGGAATTTAAAGTGGATATAGATGCTAACCTCAGATGTTTGTGAAAGTGCCATACGGCCTGGACGATATGCACTGATAGCCAGATAGCCCACAATAGCATTATTTATTTCGGCAACCAGAATTGGGTATTTTTCAGGTAAATGCTCTTCAAACCATTTTACTCTTTCATGCTGAGCAAATGGTGTTACATCTGCTGTTTTATGACCCACAGAGATAGCCTGATTATACATCTCAACAATGGCTGAAAGATCGTCTGAGTGGGCAATTCTTAAATTCATAATTTATGCTAACAGATATTGGACAGAAATTTTAATTTAGATAACTTTGAGTTATTTTCAATGAAATACTGAAGCTTTGTATGTTAATTATTCAAATTAACATTAATCATTTATAATCGTTTTTATGATTTCGATAAACAGTATTATCCTTCATGATAATCAAGCTAAGAAATGGTTATGTTTTGAGAAGCCGATCAAAGTTTATGAGGTATATGACAAATCTTTACTAATTGAAACTCTCAGTGAAATTGAAAATATAGTTCATAATGATGATCTCTATGCAGCAGGATTCCTTTCCTATGAAGCTGCAAGTGGCATTAATCCAGCATTAGTTACGCAATCGCCATCGAATTTTCCACTATGTTGGTTTGGAATATATGAAACACCCAGTATAGTTAATCCACCTGAGACAAATAATGTCTGTCAGAACTTGGCATGGCAGGCTTCCAATACCCCAGAGAAATATTGCAGTGTAATAAATCGTATTCGATAACAGATACGTGATGGCGAGACATACCAGGTAAATTATTCCTACCGACTCCGTTCTAGCATGTCATGTAATGCTTGGGATATTTTTGCAAATATGGTGTTGGCACAAGGGCATGGTTATAGCGCATATGTAGAATTGGCTGATTGGAGTATTTGCTCAGCATCACCAGAGATGTTTTTTTCACTAAGTAATCAGGAAATTTATTGCCGTCCAATGAAAGGTACTGTCTCAAGAGGGCTTACGCTAACATCAGACAAGGAAAATATGAGCTGGCTAGCTAATTCATCTAAGGATAGGGCAGAGAATCTGATGATTTTAGATATGGTCAGGAATGATTTGGGGCAGATTGCGTCGTCAGGCACGGTAAAGGTTGATTCATTATTTGATATGGAGAAATATCCTACAGTTTGGCAAATGACTAGTAATGTTCATTGCCATACAGACAGTGGATTAACAGAGATAATGGAGTCACTTTACCCAGCAGCTTCTATTACTGGT
This sequence comes from Gammaproteobacteria bacterium, assembly GCA_965226155.1. Classification (GTDB taxonomy): domain Bacteria; phylum Pseudomonadota; class Gammaproteobacteria; order Eutrophobiales; family Eutrophobiaceae. The sequence goes on along the minus strand of OZ245331.1, from coordinate 401,819 downwards.
GCACCTAAAGTTCATACTATGGAGATTATTAAGGAACTTGAATGTTCGCCGAGGAATATCTATACCGGTACAATTGGTTATTATTCTCCAGCTCGACGAGCCCAGTTTAATGTCGCAATTCGTACCTTATTGGTAGATAAACGTAACCAACAAGCCGAATACGGTATAGGAAGTGGTATTGTTTGGGATTCAAATGGTAAAAATGAGTTTCAGGAAACACAATACAAAGCTAGTGTATTAAATTTTCCTTATCAAAAATTTTCTCTTCTGGAATCTTTGCTTTGGGAACCCGATGAAGGTTTCTGGTTACTATCGGAGCACTTGGTTCGAATAAAGGATTCAGCAGAATATTTTTCCAGGCCTTACGGCGAAGAAAAACTGATAAAACAACTTAATATTTTTGTAAAAGGACTTGATTCAGTCGCTCATAAGATCCGTATTCTTGTTGACCAGAATGGAGAAATTGAAATTCAAGCAAAATCTATTAATAGAAAATCGCCTCCACTATCTATCGGATTGGCAAAACAATGCATTAATTCCAATAATATATTTTTGTGCCATAAAACGTCTAATCGACAAATCTATGATGATGTCTTGGTAGGAATGTCAGCGTACGATGATGTGTTGCTTTGGAATAGGAATAATGAAGTCACCGAGACGACCATTTCAAATTTCGTTGCAGAAACAGAAGGAGTATTATATACACCACCAGTAACTTGTGGATTGTTAGCTGGTACCTATCGGGCACAACTATTACGGGAAGGTAAGATTAAGGAACGGGGCATCAAGATTGACGAAATTAAAGACTGCACAAAATATTACCTAATCAATTCAGTACAAGGTTGGCAGGAAGTGAAAAATATACAGATTAGGTGCTGACTGCAGTCGCCGCTATGTATTAAAATAACTTAACGTGAGGGTTATCTATGAATTACCTCTGTCTATCATTCGCTTTCGTCATACTTCTGCTGTCCTTAGACTGTGCCGCTCAGTCACAGGCTGCCTCGACGGAATTTGAACCAGTAACAGATGCCATGCTACAAGATCCTGATCCGGCTGATTGGCCGATGTGGCGCAGAACACTCGATGGTTGGGGCTATAGCCCATTGGCGCAGATTAACCGTGACAACGTAGGGGGATTGCAGTTGGTTTGGAGTCGACCGCTCATTGTTGGGCTCCCTCCGAAACGTATGCCAGTGGTTACTCAGGAGGGGACGCCCTTGGTGTATGACGGGGTGATGTATATGCCAAATCCGAAAGACGTTACCCAAGCGATTGATGCCACCACAGGTGAACTTATCTGGGAATACCGTCGGCTATGGCACGACGATATTGGCTCTTATGTTACTTTAGCCGGCGCTAATCGAAATATCGCCATTTACGGTAATCTGATCATTGATACAAGCACGGACGGTTATGTTTATGCACTCGATGCTAAGACCGGCGAGCTTGTGTGGGAAAATCTGATTTATGATTACAAAGTAAAATCAGCAAACCACAGTGCCGGTCCCATAATCGCCAATGGCAAAATCATATCGGGTCGTAACTGCCAATCAGAAGGCGGGCCGGACGCGTGTGTTATTACCGCACACGATGCAAAGACTGGTCAGGAGTTATGGCGCACACGCACGATCCCTGCACCGGGCGAACACGGTAGTGACAGCTGGGGTGATGTTCCTTTCGAGAAACGTTGGCATGTCGGCACGTGGATGGTGCCGAGTTTCGATCCGAAATTGAATCTGGTTTACATCGGTACATCGGTGACCTCACCGGCACCGAAATTTATGCTGGGGTCTAATGACAATCAATATCTCTATCATAATTCCACATTGGCACTCGATGCCGATACCGGCAAGATAGTGTGGTACTACCAACATCTTGTTGATCACTGGGATCTCGATCATGTGTTCGAGCGGTTATTGATCGACACGGCCGTTACGCCTAACCCCGATGAGGTCAGTTGGATCAATCCCAATCTTAAACCAGGTGAAATGCGTAAAGTCTTGACGGGTATCCCGGGTAAGACCGGTGTGGTCTATACGCTGGATAGGCAAACCGGTGAATTTCTGTGGGCGCGTCCCACTGTGACTCAAACAGTTATCGACACTATCGATGGTGCTACGGGTCAAGTCACTATCAATCAGGATTTGCTCTTCACTGCTCCTGGTCAGGAACTGTTCGTCTGCCCGGCAGCTTCCGGGGGTAAGAACTGGCCTGCGGGTGCCTATAGCCCGTTGACGAACGTGATGTACTACTCGTTGCAAAATACGTGCACGACCATAACGTCGACGGAGCTTGACCTGGTTTTCAACTTCGATAGAACACCTGGCAATCACCAAAAATCAAGATATGGGATTAAAACTAAACTTCAGATTACTCCAGGTACTAATAATGTTGGCACCGTGCATGCGATATCAGTGGAGACGGGTGAGGTTATATGGAAATACCAGCAGCGTTCAGCCATGATGTCATTGGTGACAACGGGAAGTGGTCTCATTTTTGGTGGCGATAGCCATGGACTATTCCGGGCCTTTGATCAGACTACCGGTGACATTCTTTTTGAGGTCAACCTTGGCTCAGAGATTACCGGTTATCCCATTACCTACGCCGTTGATGGGCGACAATATGTAGCCGTCAGCACCGGTGCGTCCGCTAATACGAAATTTCTCAATATTATTACATCTGAATTAAGCCAGGGTATTGCTGCTAATTTATTTGTTTTTGCCCTACCTCAGAATAATTAGGCAATACAATTATGACTTCATTCTTCTCTATTCAGCAAAAACGTAACACCTTTAAGGTTGGTTCGGCCTATGCAATCGCAATAAGGTTGGTAATTACATTTTTAGTTGCTGTTCCTCCTGCGTTTGCTGCTGAAGAAAAAGAATTAAATAATACCGTGCTGCGCAATTCTGTAGCGGTGTTGCCTTTTGAAAACCTGAGCCCCAATCCCGATGATGCCTACTTTGCTGTAGGTATCCATCAAGAGATACTCGATCATCTCGCTAAGATACATGACATCAGTGTAATTTCCCGTCCTTCGGTATTGCATTTTGATGGCACGGAAAAAACTCCTGCTGAAATTGCCACCGAATTCAATGTGGAAACTGTAATGAAGGGCAATGTTCATTATGCGGATAATCGGATCAACATTGCTGTACAGCACATCGATGCTTCCAATAATAAACAACTGTGGTCAGAGGAATATGAGCGTGACTTGTCTGACATTTTTGCGATAAAGACCGAGATCGTTGATCACATTACCACAGCTCTTGGAGCAGATATATCTACAGCAGAACAAGAACGTATTGAGAAGGTGCCTACACGCTCAATCGAGGCTTATGTGTTCTATCTAAAGGCGAGGGCACTCAGTGTCATTATTCGCCCAGGTTTGCCTGATGCGTTTTATCGAAATCTAGATCAGGCGATTGCACTCGATCAAAACTTTGCCCTAGCCCATGCTTTATTAGCTAGTGGTTATGGTGTAATCAGAAAAATCGATTCTGAATTTAACGGGTTAACCATAGAGGAAATAGAAAAGCTAACCCTTGACCATGCCGAGCAAGCGTTAGCATTGAATCCGAACCTCAGTTACGCTTATCTGGCACAAGGATTTGTTCTTCAAAGCAATTGGCGTAAACCAGAAGGTAAGCAGGCCTTTGAACGTGCGCTTCAGGTGAGTCCGCATGATGTGGAAATCCTCGGTAGTTATATCACCCTTCTTTTATATTTTGGAGAAATTGATGAGGCTATTCCATACGCACAGCGAATCATGGAATTAGCGCCATATAGCGGCCAAAGCCATTATCGGATGGGCAGGTTGTATTTATATGTAAATAATTTAGCTGCTGCCGCGGATAATTATCGCAAAACTATTGAACTTGAGCCAAAACGACCTTCTTCTCATACTTATCTCGCATTCATTGAGATTCTTTTAGGAGACAACACTGAGGCATTAAAGGAAGTAAAACTCGCAGAGCAGTTGGTGAAAAAATAACCTCGATAGTATAACGCGAATTGTCTATGCTTACTCACGACTTGGTTTAAATGAAGACGCATTGCGTGTATTTAGACAGGTTGAGGAATGGGCCGCCGAAGGATTATTCGTCAGGCCAAGTTTTTAGGCACAAGCATATTTGGCTATAGGCGAGTATGAAAAAGCTTACGATATGCTATCTCAGATTATCGACAGTAGGTCGTCTGAAGGGTTACAAACCATAAAGTACAATATTTTGAACGATCCTGTCCTGGATGAACCTCGTTTTGTAGAATTGCGTAACCGGATAGGGTCTTTAGACTGACTCTTGCTCCATGAACACCCGCTTTTGACACAACGCAGACATTTGATTTTATCCGAAAAATGCATAGACAATACACTAGCTTCTATGACATCCAGAATGTACTAGACTTGTTATATGCAATCAAAAAAGAATTTCATAAGATGGCTACTGATTTTCTTACTATTAGTATTATTATTCTCGTACAGGCAGCTATCTAGTTCTGATAGTCCCAACGTTATCCAAGGTAAAGTTGTCTTCATTACAGACGGGGACGACCTTACCATCCTACTGGACAAGAAACAGTATAAAATAAGACTGGCAGAGATTTATACTCCAGAGTGGAATCAACCTTATGGCTCGAAAGCCCAGGAAGTTTTATCTGATTTGGTATTTCGGAAGGAAGTAATTGCTAAGGTACAAGACATAGACAAATATGAAAGATATGTAGCAAGAATTTATGTTGGTGAGCTCGATATAAATGCAGAATTAGTAAAACGTGGGGCAGCCTGGGTATATAGGGATTACTCAACTGACGAGTTGTTTTATGAGTACGAAAACAACGCAAAAGAAAATGAGCTAGGCATATTGGGGTTGTCAGATTCACAAAAAATACCTCCCTGGGAGTGGCGAAGGGGGGTAAGGGCTGATCCTATATTTGCTAGTGAAGATCTAGAAAAACTAACTATTACTGATTGGCATGTGCATGTTGCTGGATTAGGTTATGGTAATTCAGAGAATTTTGTCAATGAAACCATGCGTAATAATTATCGCTTTAAGTATTTCTCGAAATGGATGAATGTTACTGGAAAAGAATTAGAAACATTTGGGGATCAAATTGTTATAGAACGGCTAAACAAAAGAATCGAACAGTCAAAATACATAGATAAGGCTATCATTCTGGCACTCGATGGAGTTATCGATAAAAAAACCAAACAGTTGGATAAAGTCAACACACAATATTATGTCGATAATGACTTTGTCTCGCGCGAAGCAAGCAAGTATCCGAAGTTATTGTTTGGTGCCAGTATTAATCCAAGTCGTGAAAACAGTATCGAGTTATTAGAAAATGTTTATGGCCAGGGTGCAGTATTAATAAAATGGATACCGTCGATTATGCATTTCGATCCGGCCGATAAAACATTTGAACCGTTTTACCGCAAGATGGCGGAATTGAATATTCCATTACTAACACACACAGGAATGGAAAAGTCATTTCCCAATACCAACGATTCACTGGCCGATCCAAGACGATTGGAGCTGGCTTTAAAATCAGGTGTAACCGTGATCGCGGCACACATTGCCACGACCGGAAAATCTGAAGGGCAGGATAACTTTGAACGCATCTTGCCAATGTTTGATGAATTCCCAAATCTTTATGCCGACATATCTAGCCTAACTCAAATCAATAAACTCGGTTATCTAGCCAAGGCACTTAAGATTCCTAAATTAACAGAAAAAATGATTTACGGAACAGACTGGCCAATGCAGTATTTCCCGGTAGTTTCGCCATGGTTTCACATCAGACATATCGGATTCAAAAATGCCCTGCGCTTGAGTAGCATAAATAACAAGTGGGATCAGGATATTGAATTGAAACAGGCCTATGGCGTACCATATGGTGTTTTTTCTCGAACAGTGGGGCGTATCAACGATCTGTAGAATATTTCAATCAAATTGATCGTAAAATACCCTAACAATGCGCTCAAAAATGATCACAGCTTCGCGATGACCTGTTAGCTATTTTGTTCAGTAGTTGATTCTGTATTACAGTGCTTTTCTTTTTTTAAAGTTTGTAGATTTTCAATTCGATTATCTGCCGCTTCGATTGCCTTATTATAATTATTTGACTTTGCGATAATATTGAATGGGAAATAAAGAAGCCCATCAACAACATATGCTCCGCTAACATCTTCTTTATCTTGATTTACCTCATCTATTATGGCTTGTGCTACTAATATCTCATCCTCTATTTGAGTACACGACAATGCATCATCACCAGATTCATGCGAACTTAATACTCTATGGTTGGCACTACCAGCACAGCCATTCAAGAATATGATGTAAAAAGTATATAGAAATAGATTTTTCATAATCGCCTCCATTTTTTGTTTCATTAATAACCTGTTAAAAATATTGTGATTGCCAGTTCAAAACTGTTTATTATTCCATGTTCCTTACCGCGTACATCTCTCTTGAAACATCATCGACCGTCTGTTGACAGCTCCCCTAGCTAAATAGAGCCTTAAGTTGAGTAAGAAAAGGAATTTTTTCGCCAAGCAATGCAAAGTCTGTAATGGTAAACAGGATATGGCATGTATCTAAAATTCGTTCTTCAAATGTGAAGAGTCGCTCCTCTACTCTGTCATCGACAAATTCCGTATAGGTCATCACTTCAGTCAAGGTAGCATTAGCGTCGCGCATGGCTACTTTCACGTTGGCACATCCAAGAAATAGTACGAGAAATATTGCTGGGATGAATATCCGCGATAGAAGGCCGAAATAGAGAGACACTGGAGTTATGTTGTGCATGATTAATTTATACTTAATTAGTAAGATAGTTCATTTTTATCGTGGTGCATTTAATCCTCCTTCAACTCCATTTGTAGATAAAATTATTTGCCATAATTGATGATGCCTTGCTCTGAATGCTCCGGCATTGCTTAATAAGTAATATTTCCACATACGATAAAACCTATTATCGTAAATATTCTTTAATTTAGACCATGCGGATTCGAAATTATCTTTCCATGCCATAAGTGTTTTATCATAATCTATGCCAAAGTTATGCCAATCTTCCATTACGAATAATCCTTCATATGCTCTGGTAATTTGATTTTCTGAAGGCAACATTGAATTTGGGAAAATATATCGAGCGGTCCAGGGGTCGGAGTTAACCTTAGATGTAATACGTCCAATCGTATGTAAAAGGGAAATACCGTCATTGGTTAATAAATTCTTAATTTTTTTCATATAGGCTCGGTAATTTTTAACACCGACGTGCTCGAACATTCCGATTGAATAGATACGGTCATAATTACCAGTCACATCTCGGTAATCCTGATATATAACCTTAATTGGAAGATCCCTACAGAAATCTTGTGCTAATAATTTTTGTTCATCAGAAACTGTTATGCCAACAACTTCCACGTCATAATTTTCGACTAAGTACTTCGCTGCGCCACCCAAGCCACAACCTATATCAAGTATTTTCATTCCAGGCTTGAGGAAAAGTTTAGAACATACTAACTTCAATTTAGCTTCTTGAGCTTCGTTCAGTGTTTTAGCATTATTCCAATACCAACAACTGTAAATCATACGGTTATCCAGCATTTTGTTATAAAGATCATTGCCAATATCATAATGAGTTTTTCAAACTTGGTATGAACGGGACGGAGATTGTAGATTCATCGCACATGCTTTGAGATATTCGAAAATATACCGAAATCCTTTAACCGTGAATTCAATTTGTAAGTGCAACTCAATTAGGTGGCACGAACGGCAAGCTGCGGTAGCATCCTTACCTTTCGTTCCAGCAAGAAAGAGAGGCACAGATGAGACACTACACACAGCTTACCGAGCATCAACGTTACCAGATTTACGCCCTGATGAAAGCAGGACATACACAAACGGAGATAGCCGCCTTAATAGGCGTGCATAAATCTACTATTAGCCGTGAACTCAGACGCAACCGTGGCTTGAGAGGCTATCGACCCCGCCAAGCTCAGTTGCTCCGGCAAGCGCGTCGAGAAGCCAGCCAACAACAGCGACTCCCCACGACCTTGTGGGAGCGAGTAGAGGTCTGGCTGCGGGACGAATGGAGTCCTGAGCAAATCAGTGAACGGTTGCATAAACGAGAAGGTATCGCTCTGAGTCATGAATGGATATATCACTACATATACCAGGACAAGGCAGACGGCGGTGAGCTGTACCGGTACTTGCGTTGCCAGAAGAAACGAAAGAAGCGTTATGGTAGTTATCAACGTCGTGGGGTTCTGGTGAATCAGGGCAGCATTGATAAGCGTCCCTCCATTGTGAACAGGGAGACACACATCGGTGACTGGGAAGTGGACACCGTCATCGGCAAAGGCCATCGACAGGCGCTGGTCACCTTGAGCGAGCGCAAGTCGATGTACACCTTGATTTGCACATGTGAAACGACGAACTGCCTCTGCCGTCAGGCAAGCTATCGTGCGATTGTTGTCTAATATGAAGGCGTCGGTTCACACGATCACCTCGGATAATGGAAAAGAATTTGCTGAGCATGAGGTTATTGCTCAACAATTGAACGCGGGGTTCTATTTTGCACATCCTTATGCCTCCTGGGAACGGGGTTTAAATGAAAATATCAATGGTCTCATTCGACAGTACTTCCCAAAGAAAATGGACTTCAGCACGATTACACAAAAGCAGTTAAACTTGGTCATGAAAAAACTCAATCACCGTCCCAGAAAAACACTTAATTCAAAAACACCACATGAAGTCTTTTTTAACATCAACGTTGCACTTCAAAGTTGAATCCGCGAGATTTATTGTCTGCCGGCGTCTAATTTAAATTATTGACTCATGGGGACAATTGGGAGCAGCATTGGGGGCAACTTGCGGCGACATAGCCGCTCATTATTTCACTTTGATGAAACAGTTACCTTTGGGGGTAATAACCTATGAAATCAACATTATTCTTTCTCAGCGTATGTGTATGCATTGTCACCGCGACACCGGTGATGTCACATCATAGTCGCTCCTTATTTCACTTTGATAAAGGCATGACCGTAGAAGGTAAGGTGACCTATAACCGATGGCGATTTCCACACGTCTATTTTGAAATTGAGACAACAAATGAAAACAATGAGACTGAAACCTGGCTCATCGAAAGTGGCTCGCCCAAATCATTAGCAAGGCAAGGTTGGAAGGAAGATTCAATTAAAGTGGGAGATAACGTCGTCGTTATCGGTAACCCATCTATAAAATCTGATACAAATCATCTGCTACTCGATAGTGTCACTGGTGAAAATGGAAAAACATTTTATGTCGCTAGTGCTAAAAGAAAGACCGGTGCAGCCAGAAAGCAACTTGCTGCATCAACAGTAAAGGCGGATATTTTACCTTCAAAAGATTTTTCTGGAACATGGTCACGTGGCCCTAAAAATTTTAGAACACATGATTATTATGCACCACCAAAACCAGGAACCTGGCCATTAACCAAATTGGGTGAAGCGTCACTAGCAAGTTATAAGGAAATTGATAATCCTTTGTATACCTGTGAAGAAATGGGCTTACCTGAGATCACACTCATGTCGAGTGACTTTTTATGGAAACGTTATGAAGATCGGATTGAAATTTATTCTCTATGGGTAGGTTACTCCAGAACGCTGTATTTAAATATGGATAAGCATCCGGTTGTCATTAAGCCGAGTCTAGCGGGACATTCTATTGCCCATTTTGATGAGGATGGTAGCTTGGTGGTGGATACAGTCGGATTTCCCTCCGTCGTAAAATGGGGTATTGTGCCCAGTATAGATTCAAGCAAGCATAAACACGTGATTGAACGATTTACCTTAAACGAAGATGGACTTGGGATGGTATTTACAGTGACGGTAGAAGACCCGCTTTATTTAACGGAACCGGTAACTATGCATGGAACGTACAATAAAACTCGTGATTACAATCCTGGACCTTATGACTGTGATCTGGAGTCTGCCAGTAAAAACTTGTATCCACCGCAAAAAAAGTTCTAGGTGTAAGTCGTCGAAAGATTTGTAACATAGCAAACATTCCTGCATATGAACGTAGAAAATGACGAAAAGGGAGCTGATGTTAAAATCCCCCCCCCTTAATTGCATTAATTGTGCTACTAGTCACATATGGCATTCACTACTTATGGCCAATTGGTATAGGGAGTATGTCAGTATTCAAATACATCGGTATTGCAATAGTGGTTCTTGGAATTGGCATCATAATTTATGCCAGCATAGTTTTTAAAAAAGCAGAAACCAATATTGAGCCATGGAAACCAACTACTAAAATTATATCTGCAGGGTTATACGGCTATACACGTAATCCAATCTATGTGGCATTTTGTCTCATACAGATAGGTATGGGCATCTTTCTTAATAGCTTATGGATTCTAATTGGTTTCATAATCACAGCAATTTTGATTTGCCATATTGCGATAAAAATGGAAGAGTTGTATCTAGAAACAAAATTTAGGGAAGAGTATATATTATACAAAAATAAAGTAAGACGATGGCTATAATAGATTATAGTCATGGGAGCATGCTATTTTAAAGGAAAGTGTCAATCAATGAAAAAATTAAGTATTACAATCGCATCTTTTTTTCGTAGGCAATCCGTAATTTTATTTGGTTGCACAATTATTTTGTGGCATGGGTTTGTGAACATCGTTAGTGCACAAGAGGAGCTTGAGGAAATGATTGTGATTGGAAATCCGGTCAATGTTTTAAACCTCAATGAAAAATCTGAAACGGGTAGTCGACTGGGTCTAACGTTATTTGAAACACCTGCCTCAATTGAAATCATCGACAGCGAAGCGATGCGTGCCCGTGGATATCAACGTCTGTCAGAAGCTGTGGAAAGCCTACCTGGGGTTGTATCTGGCGAATCTCCAGCAGCACCATCTACATTTTCTATGCGTGGATTTACCCGTAGTCAGGTCACGATCTTGCGTGATGGACTTTGGGTCGGACCTGCAAATATGGTGATGCGTCCACAAAATACTTTCAACCTTGAACGCGTCGAAGTGCTACGTGGTCCGGCATCAGTATTACATGGTCAGGGTGTAGTCGCTGGTACCGTTAATACAGTTAATAAAGCACCAGACCCACAACGGCCACAAACGGCTAAATTTCTAGGGTCGTACGGCCGCTATGATACCTATCAGTTGGGGCTCGGTGCGGGTGGCCCTCTCACGGAAGAACTTTGGTATAGAGCTGACATCAGTCAATATGGGTCAGATGGTTATGTTGACCGTATGGATCCTGAATCATTAAATGTTACTGCTAGTTTGCTCTGGCAGCCAACCACGAATCTAGAACTAGAATTCAGTGTAGATTATCTTTCCGACGACCTAGCCAACTACTGGGGTACGCCACTTGTCCCAGCGAGCTTTGCAACGGAACCACTCGACGGTGTGATTATTACAACCACTGGAGAAACGGTTGATGAAAGAATGAGATTCATTAACTACAACGTCAACGACGGACGTGCTGAGTCCGAGCAGTATTTCTTGCGCAATGACGTCACCTGGCAATTGGCGGATAATATTGAACTCCACAATACGCTTTATTATTTCGACGCTGACCGTCAATGGGCTAATGCCGAAGGCTTTATTTTTAATCCGGCAACGCAACTTATCGATCGTACAAACGGCTTTTTCTTCGTATTTCACAACCAAGAACTGCTAGGTAATCGGTTTGATATAAGCTTAAGTCAGTCTCTGGGCAATATGTCGAATCATTTCGTTGCCGGTTTCGAGGTAACCGATCTTGATTTTGAGCGCACCCGAGGTTTCCGATTTTCTCCCCAGCCAGGTGATAGTGTAACGCTCTTGGATCCGGTGGCTGGGAATTATGGCCCATTGGAACTCCGCGGAGTCAGCCCCACCAAAATTAACACCCGAGCAATATTTATAGAAGATGCGCTGGAAATTTCACCTAAAATTTCGTTAGTAGCGGCACTCCGCTACGATGATCTCGACCTGACTCGCCAAAATTTCAATGCAGCGGGTGCACTCGAAACAGCAAGCTTTTCGCGTGATTTTGATTGGTTTAGCTCACGTATTGGTGGTGTCTATAAGTTCACCGACAATGTAGTCGCCTATGTGCAATACAGCAACGCAAAAGATCCAGTTAACGCGAATATCTTTCTGGTTAATAGTGGTGAAGATCTAAAATTGACCGATGCCAAGCAATGGGAAATTGGATTGAAAGCCATATTGCTAGACGGACGTGCTGAAGCAACTATTACCTATTACGATATTACCCGCGACGATGTTCTCGAACAAATTGGTGTCGACAGTGCAACCAATGTTGGAGGGCGTACAGCTAACGGCGTTGAAGTATCTGGTTCTATGATAGTGTCACAAAATATTAGTATTGGTGCCAACGCAGCCTATACTAATGCTGAGTTTCAAGATTCAACGAATTTCGTTACGTTCGCCGGTAATGCGCCGCCTAACGTGCCAGAGTGGACGGCCAATTTTTGGGCGAATTATCAAAATGTAGCCGCTTTGCCGATCGATATAGGTGGTGCATTACGATTTGTCGGTGACCGATTTGGCGATAATGCTAATACCGTAACATTAGAAGACTATGCTCTTGTCGACTTGCATGCGTCATATACCATAAACAAATATAGGTTTACTGCACGAGTCAACAATGTCTTTGACGAAGATTATGCGCCATGGTCAGATGTATTTTATTTGCAACAGACCAATCCTGCATTTCCTTATGCTAATCAGATTTTAATAGGATCGCCAAGAACCTACGGAGTCAGTGTTGAGTTCGGTTTCTAAACTGTTAGCTGATATACAGTAGACTACTGATGGCAGTACTCGTTTTCCTGCATCGTTGGATTGGTATTTGCCTCTGTTTGATGTTTGCCGCCTGGTGTGCCAGTGGCATGATCATGATCTATGTACCGTTCCCATCACTATCAGAAGAAGATCGCTTTGCAGCTGGAGAAAAGGTCGATATTGACGCAATTGCCATTTCGCCCAGTGAGGCTTTAAGCAAACAAGCACATTCGCTAGCCAACAGACTGCGGTTGATTAATGTGGCAGGTAGACCAGCGTACGTTATACACGCAAACGCACAAGCCCTTGTTGGAATCTATGCTGATGATGGGGCTTCGGTAGCACCACTATCAGCAGAAACGGCACAGCAAATCGGTGAGTACTTTACCGGCGCAACCATTAAGCGCCTCGATCCTGCTGTCATATTTGATCAATGGATTGTACATCAACAATTTGATCTATATCGTCCATTTTATCGGTTACACATTGCTGATACGCAACAAACTGTACTGTATATCTCACAAAAAACCGGCGAAATCATGCAGCAGACCAACTCGTCTGAACGTCGATGGAACACTGTAGGTGCAATTGTTCATTGGATCTACCCAACCATAATTCGCAAGCATTGGGCGCTGTGGGATCAACTGGTTTGGTGGTTATCTCTAATCGGTATTTGCGGTGTCACACTGGGTCTCTACTTGGGTATCGTGCGTCTACGACGAGTGAGAAATGAGAAAAGCTTCGGTTTAGCGAGTCCATTTACCGGGTTGATGCGCTGGCATCATATACTTGGACTCGGCATAGGAATCTTCGTGTTTACTTGGATCGTGAGTGGATGGCTGTCCATGGATCATGGTCGATTGTTTTCAGCCCCGGATCCAACGCAGACACAAATCAATGCATTTAAGGGGATGTCAGTACATGATGTTGCTGCACGTATTTCATTATTGACTAAACACATCTTGGCCGATGCCAATGAACTCGAGTACACAGCGCTTGCGGGACAACCATTATTAATTATGAAAAATGCGACTGGAGAACACTTATTCGCACATGATCAGTCAAATAATTTGCAGACTTATCGACCTAATTCTTCTGATGTGTCGCGAGGTGTCGCGGCTGCGTGGCCAGATTTTCCTATCACCGATATGACGTTAATATCGCAAGATGATCAATACGCACATCTCCGCGAAGGATCCTTGGGTAAGGATGTCATGCGAATTGTTTTTTCAGATCCAAAAGCTACATGGGTGCATGTAGACCTCAATTCAGCACGTATTGTCACTGTCATGGATCGTAGTCGACGTGTTTATCGATGGCTGTTCAATGGATTACACAGCCTAGATTTCCCTGGATTGGTCAATAGAAGACCCCTCTGGGATATCACGATACTCGGATTGTTGTCGCTTGGATTATGTTTTAGTGTGACTGGGGTTGTGATCGCCTACCGACGACTGCGCCAGAATTAGTGTAATACCTTTTAGGATCGGGCGATATTGTACCTTTAGAAAGCTTAAAATATTTGACGGAATTAAAATCATAGACTGGCTTGGTTCTCATTACCTAGACAGTTACATTTTTGAATTTCGAAAAGCAACGATTCTGGAACTCTCTAGTTCTGACTTCTGTTTGTTGAAATGAGCGATACCACAATAGGAGACACTATGGAAATACCTACGGATTCTTTACGGTAGGCGGGCCGATATGTTTTTTAAATTGCCTGCTTTTGTAAATGCTCTAGTTTTTGTTCAGCAATACTCTTAGCAATTTCTGCTAGCGCTTTTCCCTTCAAGGCATGTTCAAGTTGCTTAAATACACCCGCTAGGACTGAACTAAGTGCCTTTGACAATTGATCCATGTCATCTTGTTGTGAAAGAATATTTTGTACAGTTGATTCTGTATTAGAAAAGCTCTCTATTTGTTTGGCCAAGGTATCGACATTAGTCTTTGAAGACTTGCTTCTAGTAGTCGTTTCAATATCAACTGATTCTTTAATTCTATGATTATTCAGGTTTATTTTGTCTGGATAGTTGATAATCCCACCTTGCAAATAACTCACTGTAAATCCATTATTCTGTAATAAGTAAGCAGCAATGGCACTTCTAGAACCGTTATCACAGTAAACAATATAATTTTTCTGTAAATTTAATTTTTTCATTTGTACTCGGAGTGTATCTAAAGGATAATTTAAACTACCTTCTAACGAGCCGGTCTTGAATTCATCTGAAAATCGTACATCCAATAACGTGCCGCCGTTACTAATCAATTGTAGCGATTTATCATAATCAACAGATTCAATCGATGGATCTCGAATTAGGCTCAAAAATGATTCCTTAGTAATACGCATCAAGGATCCATCAGTTTTTGAAGTTACATTCGCATTTCTAGGCATATCGCCTAATAATGCCTCCTCACCAAATCCTTCACCTGCAAACAGTGTTGCTAATTTAAATGTCTTATTTTGTTTAGCAAAATCTCTTGTTACAACAAATTCACCTTTTTTAATTATGTAATAATAATCACCTTTATCTCCTTTGGTAATAATTACTTCATTCTTATTTACGATTTTTTCTTCAAATAGTTCGAAAATCATTTGGATTTTATTAGGCGGAATGTTGGCAAATATTTTAGAATTAATTAATTCAGTCATCCAATCATAGTCAGAATTAAGAGCAGACTCATTATTATTAGTATCTAGACTTTGTGTTGATCCTGAGTTGTTAAGCTTTGATAATGAGTCAAATAATGATTTATTGATTTTTAGTGTTTGGGCCGAACTACTAACGTTAGCGGTGTACTGTCTTGGTTGCATTTGACCAACGGGATATAAGGATTGATAAGCATTAGTTTCTATTGTAAAGGTTGTTACTCCTCCTGATTTCATTTTTAATTTGCCTATTAGAAGATAATATACGTATTCGTCAATTTCACCTTGTTTAAATATATTTGAACCTACTGGATGAGTTTCAATAACAATATTATCAAGAAATTGCTTTTGTTTGTTTTTAGCAAAATCTTTGATAGGAATTAAATTGGAGATAATAAAGTCGTGAAGACCTTCTGGTATATTCATAAATATTATAGGATCAATATATTTTTATAAAAGTAGTGACGATATTATAATGGTAAAACCAAAAAAATAAATATCAATTGTAAGAGATTGGTTAATTAAAAGTTGCAGAGCTGCAACTTTTAAGACAAAAATAAATTTAATTCAGTTAAATTTAAACAGTTTAATTCAAATTATTATTATGAAGTGTGAAATAGTAAGAATAGAATAAAAATTTGTATATATTCTGTAGGGAATATTAAGAGCGTGGTTCGTATATATCAGCAACTATAATATTACGGCCCCCAAATTTACCATCATAAAGTAATTTATCTGACTTTTTAATAAATAATTTTACACAATTATCCCCTTGGCATATGTTAGTGTGAGCGATACGTTATGATAGTATTATGCTTCTACATTAGGGAAATCATGCACTATTCACTACTCCGGCTTCTGCTTGTTCAGATAGAAATGCCGCCTATTATTGAGATGTCGGGGCACCAACACCCTAAACATTCAAGGCAAGAATATCTCAAAGAAGTTTTTAGTGAAGAAATTATATTTGAAAATCACCACCTGCCTTACTATTTTGCCCCCATTGGTAAATTAGGGTCTGTTTTGCTAGGTAGAATTGGCCGCCGAAAATCTGAAACTATTGAGGAAGGTCCAGAAACTGGTTTCGCTGAAAAAATAGAGCCTAGGTGGCATGCAGCAAATTTTCTTTTGGACGCCAGCAATCACGCTGACGGACAAAAAATTGCATTCGAAGAAAAACCTGATGTTGGTTCCCCCTTTAGCTATAACAAGAAGCATGGTTGAGCACATCAATTCGTCTAGCACTATCGCAAAGTGGGAAATATTTGCTGAAACTATCTCAGATAGTCAAGAATTTTGGGAAGTAGTAAATAGATATAAGGGCGAAATTACTGACTTGGAATTAACTTTTGTTGCGCCTAATATCTTTGGTGGACGCGATAAGACGACTGAACGTTTAAAGATATTGCAGAAAGAAAACAACATTCAAACCGTTTCTGTAAATATGCATAATGAAGAAGGGAAACTTAGTCCAGATTCTGAAGGTGTGCGACAGAGCGTAAATTTTGTTACGGAAGGCGGAGGGAGGTCTAGGATAAAGACTGGGAAAAAACTGTTTACAATTCAGAAAAAAGAGCAAAAAAATGGCTGTTAACCCTGAAGAAAATATTACTCTCGGCGATGAAACTAAAGATTACTGGCCCGATCTAATAAAGAAATTGTTCGGCATTAATTAAATGCAGATAATATCCTGGATAATTCTAGCCGTAAGTGTTGTGGTTGTTATTGCGGTTTCAATCTATGACCCGAAATTTTTAGTTGAAAACCATTTTGGGAAAATTTTATTAACCACGAAATTTTAAATATTCTTGCTGTAATAATGACTGTTACAGCTGCATCGGCTGCTAATTTACATTTTGCGTTTAATCGTGCTGAAGAGAAAATCAGGAATCCTGGTTACTTTAAGGATGCGAGAAAGGAAATAAATCAAGGTGTTTATATTCTAATTGTACTGTTTTTGGTAGCAGTATCAACATTCATTGTTAGAAGTTATTTTCTTGATAAGATGGTATTAGTTTCATTATTAAATGGGACTGGTCTGGTCATTTTATTGATAAATATTTTAGTTTTGATCGATGTAACTGCGACAGTATTCGCTATACCACCTTTATACAAAAAATCTGATGAACCTTAAACAGGCAAGAAACAAGAGTAAACTTGATCAGTTCGTGAAGGAACACGAGAAAGACCCGAAAGGTGATAAGGACAGGTTTGGTCAGGCCTTAGACTCTATTTCTCATCCTGAAAGGTCGAAATCAACTCAGGAAACATCTTCTCAGGATTCTTCCGAGAGTTGAAGCGGTATTCAAATTCTTTGGCGTATTTCTCCATGTGTTTCTTAGACACATGGATATGAGTGCTATTAATACTTTTCTTTAAATGTGACCAGTAGCCTTCAATGCTATTCATATGAGCATCGCCATTTACATATTCCTTTTCACCATGATTTACGGTTTGATGTTTGTAGCCATGCTTGTCTAGATTTTTATAAGCGTGCCATTCATCACTATTGATAGTGCTGCTTTCTCAATATTTTCTAAGATGATCGGACGGATAGATTTGGTCTTAGAGTCTGGCACAACCTTCGTCATAACGTCACCGTCCCGCTCCATCATCCCAAACACTACGGTTTTGCCTAATGCGCCACGACCACGCTTACCGGGACGCTTCCCGCCAATATACGTTTCGTCTACTTCAACGTTCCCTGACAGGGGTTTTTCACCGTCAACCAATGCCATGTGTTCACGGATTTGCTGGCCCATTCTGTAGGCGCATTTGTAGGTTACTCCAAGCTGGCGTTGCAACTCTTTACCGGATACGCCATGACTGGTAGTGGTGAGATAGATTGCATAGAACCAGATTTGCAAAGGTGTCCGAGACTTTTCAAACAAAGTACCAACTGTCGGGTGCAAGTGATGACCGCACCACTGGCAGGAATAAGCACGTTCGGCCTTTATCGGATACCACTTGGCTTCACGTTCGCATTTCGGGCAGGCATGGCCTTGTCCAAAGCGAACATTGAAAAGGTGTTCCAGGCACGTCTCATCGTCTGGAAACTGTTTGAAAAATTGACGTAATGTTGTGGGTTTCATCTATGTTTTCTCCTAGTGTTGGAGACACTATAGATGATTATTTACCGTATCTAAAGGGGATAATTGCGTAATTTTATATCAGTTATTTCTGGATCTTTGGCAGATACACATCCGATTGTAGTACTAATATAGACTTCCTCATTTTTATCTAATGATATTTTCAGATTCTCTATGGATCCTCTAATTCTTTCCGCGATTTCTTTGGCCTCATTTGCCGAGGTATCAGGCAATATTGCTATAAATTCATCACCTCCAAACCTTCCGTTAATATCAGTAATTCGTTTGACATTTCCCCAAATCGTGTTTGCAAACTTTACAAGACACTCATCACCGGCTAGATGACCATTTGAATCATTGAGTTGTTTGAAATTATCAATGTCAATTAAGAGTATTGATAACCAACCGCCGTAACGACTTACTCGTGATAATTCTCGGTTAAGAGATTCATCTATTTTTCGCCTGTTGGCAAGTTTTGTTAAAGGATCCGTATCTGCTAGTGATTGAATAGTATGCGTGTAATTACTTAGTATACTTTTGTAATACTAACCGATCACTGAAATTACAGTAACGATAAAAATTAACCATACACCGCGCATTACGTCAACGGAAGAACCAACCAGACGCGATGAAGTAAAATTGTAATCAATTGCTTCAAGGTAAATAAAAAAGATTAAAGAAACTATTGACAGTATCCAGGTCACAATAACGGCAGATCGATTTATAATAAACATTATTGCTTGTGTTGGAATAAGAGGAAAAAGCACAACAATAGGCATTGCTAAGCCGCTTCCAGTTATGTTTAACATAATCAGCGCTATCCATATAATTAAATTCAATATCCAGGCTGATATTTGTTCTGCTAGTACTTTACCAGTAAAAAGATAAATCAGACCAAATAATGCTACAGTAAGATAACCAATAGTTTGAGGAAGAGTTTCAATAATGCTGAATTTAGTTCGAATAACCATAAATCCTAATGTGACAAGAAATAGCACAAAGGCGAAATTCTTTATCAAACTTATAGTGGAATTGTTATTTAATTTATTCAAATAAAATAGTCAATTAGAGTCAATGGAATTGCATGAGTCGTTAAGTTTTCTTGTTAGGTTGAAACTCTTCTAGCGGGATTGGTTTGGAAAAGTGATATCCTTGCCCAAAATCTACACCTATTTCTCTGAGTTTAATTAGTATTCCATTATTTTCTACAAACTCAGCAATGGTTTTTTTGCCCGCTGCGTTCCCTATTTCATTAATAGATTTAACGATAGCTTGATTAAATTTATCCGATTCTAATAGCTTTACAAATATTCCGTCAATTTTTAGATAGTCAACGGGTAGAGTTTGAAAATACCCAAATGAGGATAAACCACTGCCAAAGTCGTCCAAAGCAAACCGACAACCGATTTCTTGCAGGGAATCTATAAATTTAGTTGCGCTGGATATATTAGCAACCGCAGCTGTTTCAGTAACTTCGAAGCAAATTTTTTCAGGAGGAATGGCTGTTTTTTTAAATAGTTGTTTTATATATTGAAGTAAATCCTCATTGCCTATTGATTTACCAGACAAATTTATCGCACAATGAGCCAGTTCTTTAACGTGAACAGGATTTTTCACTAGCCAGTTAAGAGCATGCGTTATAACCCATTTATCCAGTTTCAGAGAAAGGTTATAACGCTCTGCTACTGGCAAAAAAAAGTTTGGTGAAATTATCTCGTCATCTTCACCGCACATTCTTATTAACAATTCATAATGTGTAGTATGAATTTCTTCATGAGAAGCCAACGAGACAATCGGTTGTACGTATAAACAAAACAAATCATTATCAAGCGCGTGATTAATTCTCGATATCCATTCAATTTCATCACGTCGTAAAGAGAGAACAACATCCTGATTATGGTACAAGTAAATTTGGTTGCCACCAGCTTCCTGGGCAGTTGAGCATGCTGCTTTTGCTGCCTCTAAAACATTAATATCTGTTTCTGATGATTCTGAAAGAGACATAATGCCGATGCTTAAATTGACTGTAAATTTCCTTTTTTCCAAATAAAACGAAAATTCTCAAAAGTAATAAGTAATTTATTAGCCACCGCATGAGCTTGTTCCAAAGTACAGTCCACAAGTAATAACCCAAATTTATCTGCTTCTAGTCGTGCGACAATATCTTGCTTCCGCAATTCTGAGCGTAATAAATTACCAGCTTGCTTTAATAATTCATCACCTGCTTTATCACCACAACTTTCATTTATAACTTTGAACCGATCTAAATCCACATAACATAGCACTATTTCAGTGCCTTCCTCTTTACACTTACTTATAGAACTGTCTGTCTGACGTTTAAACTCACGTCGATTAATAAGTTTTGTTAACTCATCATGACTTGCTTGGTAAGTAAGTTGTTCAATCTGCTTATTACGGTCTGTTATATCCCGCGCGTTAACAATACCTCTTAAATGTCCATGAAATTCAGCAGTGCTGCCAAAAATTTCAAGTGTGCGCCAAGTCCCATTTTTATGTCTGAATCTGGCCACTGCCGTAATTTTCTGACCTGGTGAAGCAAAGGCCAAAGAAAATTTATTCGCTACTAAATCTTGATCTTCTGGATGAATTAATTCAAACGTATTCTTTCCAATTCTTTCTTCTTGCTTGTATCATAAGACACGTTCAACTGATGGCCTTTCATAGTAGACAGTACCGTCTTCTTCGAACGCGGCAATCATATCTTGTGCATTTTCAATTAAGTTTTGAAAATATCTTTTTGAATCTTCTAGCTCAGCAATACGTTCTTCAACACGGAATTCTAAATCACTACGGGCAATCCGTAGCTCGTCTTCTAGCTTTTTTTGAGAAATACGATTTTGAATTCGAGATTGTAAAACGATTTTATCTATTGGTTTCACTACATAATCGTTTGCACCTAGTGCTAATGCTTCTTGCATATCAGAGCTCGATTCTTTTATTGTGACCATAATCACAGGAAGTTCATCCATTTGATATTTTTGCCTGATTATTTTAAGTACTTCGATCCCATTTATACCTTTCATAACAATATCAAGTAATACTAATGTAAACTGATGATTGCCAATATAATCAAGTGCATCTTCTCCAGAAGATGCTTCAGTAACTTCATATCCGGATTGATCCAGTATTTTGTGAATGATTTTCCGAGTAGTTGCGTCATCATCGACAATTAGAATATGACCACGTCCGTTAACAGGGTGGATTTTGTAGACATTAGAAGATTGGGTGGTCATTTGATTGCTCTAGAAGACACCTTAGTTATCAACTGCTAATATACAGAGGTTGCGTGTAAAATATATTAGATAGACACAAATCTTAGACTGCCAATAGTTATAAACGTTAAATTAAGTAATTTGGATGATAAAGTTGCACTAGTGCAACTTTATCGTGTAGTTAATCTTTAACCAATATATAATTTAACTATGCGAAATTACAAGTCTGATAGTAACGGTTTGCCAATTTCTATAAGCGACCGATTGATATTCTTACGACATGAAAAAGGTATCACGCTTGAAGAGGTGGCAAAGTTATTCAAGGCAAATAAGTCGGCTGTATCGCGCTGGGAATCAGAGGATCACTGGATTGATTCAGATACTCAAGACAAGCGTATACTATTAATGAAATTAGCTGAACATTATCAGGCAGACTATGATTGGGTATTAAACGGAAAAAAATTACATCTCTCTAAAAATAGTAATATTATGATAGTTGATGATGAAACTACCAGTCTTACTAGAATGACATTAATTATTAAATCAATCATGTCATCACAATATCAATTATTTAGTTTTTCAAATCCAAACAAAGCACTGTTATGGGCAAAGTCTAATCCATCGGCTACTGTTTTTTGCGATTATCGAATGCCGGACATGAAAGGTGATGAATTTGTCAAAAAGTTAAGGATGATTCCTACTTATAATTCGACATTAATAGTTGCTGTTACACAGGTACGCGAATCTGGTATCAAAGAAACTATGTTAAGTGCTGGTGCAGATTATGTCGTACAGAATCCTCTGGATGAGCATGAATTAGAAAAAATTTTACAAAAATCATCGACATCTTGATTTGATACTTGATATTTTGTAATGGCACACCATCAGATATGTTACCGTCAGTTCTGGAGTGGCATCGGTAGTTCCCAGTATAGATAAAAATGTAGAAAATCTTTTGCAGTCTGCAGACCAAGCCCTCTATAAAGCAAAAAATCTGGGTCGAAATTGTGTGCAATATTTGGATGATTCTGTAATCACTTTCCCAAGTGTCGTGTAAGCGGATCCAAATACAGAAAGTCATAGAAAATAACATGATTTAGGACTTGTTATGTAATTAGGTTAGAATCCTAATTATGTCTCCAGTTATATCCATTTCCAATCTAACCAAGACCTACAGCTCAGGTCTTATCGCGCTGAATAACGTCAATCTCGAAATCCAAAAAGGGGAGATCTTTGCCTTGTTGGGCCCGAATGGCGCGGGTAAGACGACACTGATCAGCATCGTCTGCGGCATCGTCACGCCATCTGAAGGA
Source organism: Gammaproteobacteria bacterium (assembly GCA_965226155.1). Lineage (GTDB taxonomy): Bacteria > Pseudomonadota > Gammaproteobacteria > Eutrophobiales > Eutrophobiaceae. Next base: position 378,727 of record OZ245331.1, on the reverse strand, counting down.
GTCGTACTCGCAGACGGATATAACATTGTGAACGACTATCGTATGGCTCGAACGAGAATTGGCTTGGTACCTCAAGAGCTGACGACCGATGCGTTCGAGACAGTCTGGGATACAGTCACGTATAGCCGTGGCCTATACGGTTGCCCACCAGACCCCGCGCATATTGAAAAAATTCTGCGTGACCTTAGCCTTTGGGATAAACGCAATAATCAGATCATGACCTTATCGGGTGGCATGAAGCGACGAGTAATGATCGCAAAAGCCTTGTCGCACGAACCGCAAATCTTATTTCTTGATGAACCCACGGCAGGTGTAGATGTGGAGTTGCGCCGAGATATGTGGGCATTGGTACGTGGTCTACGCGAAAACGGTGTGACCATTATCCTAACCACTCATTATATAGATGAAGCTGAAGAGATGGCTGACCGAATTGGCGTGATCCTCAAGGGTGAGCTGATTTTAGCTGAAGAGAAGCACGCCTTGATAACAAAACTGGGAAGCAAGCAATTGACACTCCAGCTCCAAGAGCCGTTAGCTACAATCCCCGCCGCACTGGACGAATGGTCATTAGCGATTCATGGAGAGGGTTATGAATTAGAATATAGTTTTGATGCGAATGCTGTAAATACCGGTATTCCACAGTTACTTAAACAACTGAGTGACTTGGGCGTCGGTTATAAAGATCTGAACACTCAGCAAAGTTCCCTTGAAGAAATTTTTGTCAACTTAGTAAAGGAGAAGAGATGAGCTTGGAAGGGACTAAATCCATGGGATTCAATCGGCATGGTGTTTGGGCCATATATAGATTTGAGATGGCACGTGCTCGGCGCACGTTTTGGCAAAGCTTGGTAGCACCGGTCATTACCACGGCACTCTATTTTATTGTCTTTGGTGCAGCTATTGGGTCGCGAATTGAACAAGTGGATGGAGTAACCTACGGTGCCTTCATCGTGCCAGGATTGATCATGCTGTCACTGTTTACACAAAGCTTGTCTAATGCGTCATTCGGTATCTACTTTCCTAAATTCACAGGCACTATCTACGAATTATTGTCAGCACCAATATCCCCATTTGAAATCGTACTTGCCTATGTTGGTGCGGCAACAACGAAATCCACCATATTAGGTTTTATCATTTTGGCAACGGCTGGGTTTTTTGTGCCTATCCAGATCCTGCATCCCATCTGGATGCTAGCCTTTCTGTTACTGACCGCAACGACCTTCAGCCTATTCGGTTTCATCATCGGCATCGCTGCGGATAACTTTGAACAATTACAATTCATTCCTATGCTGATTGTCACCCCGCTGACTTTTCTGGGAGGCGCCTTTTATTCAATTAACATGCTACCGCCAGGTTGGCGTACATTCAGTCTATTTAACCCCGTGGTCTATTTGATTAGTGGCTTTCGCTGGAGTTTTTACGGCGAGGGTGATGTTAGTCTTGCTTTGAGTTTAACGATGACACTGGCATTCTTTGCCATCTGTATTGCACTTGTTTGGTGGATATTTAAAACGGGTTATCGGCTCAAGACTTGAAGTCAGAAGGTTTCGTATACACCAATCTGGTGTTAATGGAAAATCCTCTGAGGCATTGATTGCTATATGTTTTCCCACCAGAAGATCTTGGTGTGATTGATAGCTGCCCCCAGCACGTCCGTGTCACCATCGCCATCGACATCCGTTGCAAATACGGATTGAGCGCCGTTAAACCCCTCGTCCACAATGTGCTCGGTCCAGGTGCTTCCGTTCCCTGAGGTATTCTCCCACCAGGTGACGTCGGCTTCACCACTGGATGCCCCTAACACGTCTGTATCGCCATCGCCATTGTCTGTAGCAAACAGGACACACAACATCAGCAGAGGTGGTACTACCTGAAAAGGCCAGTGCTTTGTCCCATAAGTTGCTTTGCTTTTATCAATGGAATTTGGACTTTCTTCCATGGTAGTAATGCTCACAAAGGTTATTTATTTGAGGGCAGTATAACTATTCAGCTGGAAAGTAATAGTGTTGTTACTCTGCCTCAACTAATCTAGTAATCTCTGCGTCTAAATTCCTAGACATAGTAATTAAAATGCAAAACGAGAAAATCAGTGTCAAAGTGACAGAAAATGATCAAGTTATGGATGTGGTTGTCCTAAATAAACGGGCGGACCGTATCCAAGTGGTAATTGGAGAAGGCGTACACAGTGTGCCTTGTGATTTAATTCCGACTAAATCAAGAAAAGCTTATGTCGGAAATGTCATGGGGAGAGAAATCGTCTACCAACGCAGTTGTAATGAGATTCAAGCTGAACTTGATAGTGTTAATCCTGCCTTAAAAAAATCCAGACGATTTTAGTCTAACGTATTCAGGTTTAAATTAATCATATGACATATATAGCTCGATTTTGTATTGCTATTATTTTTAGCTTGGCATTGCAGATTACAACAGCGTGGTCTAGCGAAGTGAATCCGTATAACTATGATTATGTCGTCAACAATATTTTCTGGAACACATTGCATGAAAGCGGTGGTTGGACGCTGTACTGCGGATATCGATTCGATCAGGAAGGTAGGTCTCATGAAGGGAGAGCAATAGGGATAGAGCATATATATATGCGATAGACTGGATGATTGACCACTTCGAGTGTAAAAACAGGAGAGAATGCCACTCTAATATTGAAAAATTCCGACGTATGGAGGCCGACCTACACAATATTTATCCTGTGTGGTCTTCACTCTTAACACATCGATATGATCTTGCGTTCGCTGAAATTGAAGGGGAAGATTGGCGTTTTGAAGATTGTGACTTTGAATGGAATGCCAGCGTTGTGGAACCGCGTACATTGGCCCGCGGGAATGTAGCCAGGTCGATACTTTATATGGTGACTAGATACGATTTGCCAATCTCAACTGAAAACCTAGAACTATTAAAGAAATGGCATATGGAAGATTTGCCTAGTACTCAAGAGAAAGTGAGGAATGAACGTATCGAAAAAATCCAAGGTCAGCGTAATCCCTACATAGATTCACCTACATTGGTAGATGACAGCCGCTTCATTAAGAAAAAGTGACTCTGATCAGTCAGGTAGTTTCGATAGAATCAAAGAGTAAAAATTGTTTGATGGTTGATAATGTTTGACGGGTTGTAATCCTGACTCTATCAATAAGGAATTGATTTGTTCTGGTTGGAACTTGTGACTCAATTCTGTTTGTATCATTTCCCCAGATTCTAATTCTAGTATCAAATTGATTTTATTGATATTAATCTTCTGTTTAATCTTTGAAATTAACGACATTTCAATACGGTTCAGTTGCTCATTATATATAGCAACATGGTCGAAATGATTCACGTCAAAGTCTGCGTCGAGTTTTCGGTTGAGTACACGCAACACATTAAGGTTGAATTCCGCCGTTATTCCTTGGGAGTCGTTATAGGCAGCATTTAGAATCGCTGGGTTTTTGACTCTGTCCGCACCGAGCAAGAAATAATCTCCAGGCTTCATGCAATCAGTTATTTCAGTGATAAATGCATTTGCCTGATCTGGCATAAAGTTCCCGATGGTACTTCCCAAGAAAATAAACAACCTCGCACCGTCGTATGCAGGGATATTGGTCAATCCAGCATGATAATCACCAATCAGTGGAGTGACATCCAGCCAATCGTATTCATTGGTTAAATTATCAACAGCCTGGCAGATGGCAGACTCACACACATCAAATGGGGCATATTCGCAGAAACTCGCTTGTTTTTCACAGGCATCAAATAACCGACGTGTCTTTCTTGAACTGCCGCTTCCTAACTCAATAATCTGTCCTGGGTGAGATTTACGGATAATATCTTCACTATGTAGAGTCAGGAGCTCATCTTCCAAGCGAGTTGGATAGTATTCTTCTGTCTCAGTAATCTTTTCGAACAGTTGCGACCCGCGATCATCGTAAAAGTATTTCGGTGGTAGTGAACGAGGGCGAGACAACAAGCCCTGATACACGTCATTGGTGAGATCTGGAACGCTATGAGAGGGTGTAATGTAGGTTATACTGAAATCGTTGGATTTGGCAGAAACCGACGCTGTCTGAGCCATGATTGATTTTGTTTTCGTTAGCTTGATTAAAGGCTATCATCAGACGTCAAAAATTACCAGAATAGGTTGATGTTTATACTATTGTTTCATTCCAGTTTCGTAAGTGAATTTCCAGGTAGATTGGCATGAATAACCGTTTGCGGGACTATCTTGAAAGTGGTCATTCATTGGTCACTGCTAATAACCGCCTGGCGCGTTTTCTGTCACACCAATATGCAGAACATCAGCTTAAAAATAATATCACTGCATGGGAAACGCCGAAAATCCTGCCCTGGCAAAGCTGGCTGAAGGAATATTGGGAAGAACAACAATTTGCCAAACAAGATGCGCTTAAATTACTAAGTAATAATCAGCAACGTTGTCTCTGGCAACAAGTGATCCAATCATCTTCCAGCGCGAAGCAATTATTACAAGTCAATTCCGTTGTTCCTCTTGCAATACGAAGCTATGAATTATGTAAATCTTGGTGTCTGCCTATTTTCCCTGATGGTCACTACTTGAACGATGATGTGGGTGTATTTAAATCGTGGGCGCTCGAATACGAGCGACAATTAGAACACCGACACTGGATCGATTATGCAAATTTACCAGATTACTTTTGCCTGCAATCCTTGCCGGACGATTATCGAGATAGCGGTATCGCATTTTATGGTTTTGATGACTATACGCCACAACAGCAGAGGCTAACTGATTATTTGGATGAGAATGGTTGTGATGTTGATGATATCAAGCCTGAAAATGTCAACCGGTCAGCCCGGTATGTCGCGTTTAATGATAGTAGTGACGAGATAAAATCAGCGGCAAGATGGGCTGGTAACGTATTAGAAGAACAACCCAGCGCAAAAATTGGGATTGTAATACCTGAGCTGAAATCTCGAAGACAAGAAATCGTTTCTGCATTTGATGAAATACTGGATCCCGAGTCGTTGGTACGATTCCACAACACCACCCGCAAGCCCTATGTCATTTCCATTGGTCGTAACTTAAATGAATATCCACTGATCCATACAGCACTACAGATTCTTTCACTAGGTAGACGCAAACATACATTAAATGAGTTGGGGGCATTGATCCGGTCACCAAACATCAAGGGAGGTGAATCTGAACATGCCGCACGGGCCAAACTTGATGTGGTTCTTAGAGAAACCCGCCAGTATGAATGGAGTATTAAGACCGTATACCGAATAGCGGAGCAAGGTGTTGACCAAACGCAAAGACCCGTTGGCATTGTTGATTTATTAAAAGAGTTCGAATTGAAGTTTCTGAGTTGTCCTAGGAATCAGACTCTTTTAAAATGGGCAAAATCATTTGACGAGTGGTTGAAGTCGTTCGGTTGGCCAGGTGAACGCACGCTAGATAGCAGTGAATTTCAATTAGTCGTGGAATGGAAGAAGGCACTGTCGGAAATGGCGCTATTAGACAATGTATTGCCTGTATGTACATACCAGTCAGCGTTGTCACACCTGACAAGAGTTCTTGGTGAAATCAGTTTTCAGCCGGAAACAGCTGAGGCACCTGTGCAGATTTTGGGCACCAGCGGTGCAGCCGCTATGCAATTTGATTACCTGTGGGTTCTCGGTGTGCATGATCAGGTCATGCCCGGTTTAGTTCAGCCTGATCCATTCATTCCCTTAACATTGCAACGTGAGTACGCCATGCCTCATTCTACGGCTGAGATCCAGTTTAACCGATCGCAGAAATTGGCTGACAACCTGGCTCAATCATCAGGAGACGTTATCGTTAGTTATCCTTGCATTGATGGTGATCGTGAATGTAGGCCTAGTCCAATATTTAAGTCATACTTAGCTGATAAATCCGATCTGATTATTGATGACCATCCTAATTACCTCTCAGTTATACATTCATCTTTAGCTATAGAAACCTATAAAGATTTTATCGCCCCGGCGATTTCTGATTCAGAAACCGCTAGTGGTGGCACCGCACTCTTCAGAGACCAAGCCGCATGCCCGTTCCGGTCGTTTGCCAGACATCGCTTGTATGCAGAGGGAATGGCAGAGAATGATATTGGGCTGGCGCCAGCGGAGCGAGGTTTGATTTTGCACCGAGCAATGCATTACTTATGGCAAAGGATTAAATCGTCTGATTATTTGCATGATCATGCGGGAGCAGAGATAGATAAGCTGATTCAAACGGTTGTAACGAAAACATTACAACAACAGTCGTTACAACAACCGGAAACCTTTACCCAGCGGTTTACTGAACTGGAAACTCAGAGATTGGTGGGTCTTATCCGAAACTGGCTGGTAGTCGAATTGGGGAGGACGCCATTCAAAGTGGTAGAAACGGAGGGAAAACACAGAACAATTATAAATAATCTGAAATGTAATATGCGCATAGACAGGATTGATGAACTCGCGGATGGGCGCCAGGTCATACTAGATTATAAAACCGGTAAAGTTAATCCCGCTGATTGGGAAGGCGATCGTCCTGAAGATCTTCAGTTGCCGCTCTATGCAGTATCTAAGGATAAGAATATAGCCGCTATTGCCTATGCTCAGATAAAGCGTGGCGAAACTAAATTTGCTGGTCTTGCTGTCACTGATGGCATCCTACCCGATGTGAAACCAGCAGTTGACTGTGATACCGGTGTATCAACCTGGTCAGATACGATGCAAAATTGGGAAACCGTATTGGCACGATTAGCCTCAGATTTTCGTCAAGGTAGGGCAGAAGTCGATCCAAAGAATTCGGAAACCTGCCGTTACTGCGATCTGCATTCGTTATGCCGTATTCATGAGCTGGCAAGCATCGAACCTGAACAGATAAATGAAGAGCAATAACATATCTAGCAATGGACGTTACTAAAACTATCCCTGATGTAGCTCAACGTGCCAGAGCGATACAGCCTGATTGTTCTTTTATTGTCCAAGCACCTGCTGGATCAGGCAAGACCGAATTATTAATCCAGCGTTACCTAAAATTGTTGTCGCTAGTCAATACGCCGGAAGAGATTGTTGCTATAACCTTTACTCGGAAGGCTGCAGCAGAGATGCAGGGGAGGATCCTTAATGCGATTGAAATTGCCAGAGTAGGTGAAGCACCAGACCAACCTCAAGCACGACAGACATATATGCTAGCCCGTGATGCCTTGGTACGGGATGAGCAGCTCGGATGGCAAATCACGAGCAATCCGGGTCGGATGCGAATCCAGACTATCGATTCGTTTTGTACTCAACTCGTCAGACAGACACCAATCTTGTCTGGTATGTGGGGTAGAGCTAAGATTATCGAAGACCCCGATCCCCTGTACGAACAAGCTGCTATCAATACATTACTGGAACTTGAGAGTGATGAAGGATGGTCGGACTCCATTGCTAGATTATTAGTACATCTGGACAATAATCTTCCAAGAGTTAAGTCATTGATCAAAGGCATGCTTCAAAAGCGCGATCAATGGCTAGCTAATGTCCTGCAAGCACATCAACGCGAAGACATTGAAAAGTCCCTCGGTAATCTCATAGAGGAAAAATTGGTTCGTATTCGATCATTATTTCCTGATGAACATGGCTCTGAATTATGTGAGCTCCTGCGGTATGCAGCTGAACAGCTGATAGCTGAGGGTTACCCAAGCAAAGTTATCCATTGCCAATCCATTAAAAAAATACCTGGCTCCTCTGCGAATGATCTCTCACTGTGGAATGGGATCGCCGAGTTGCTTTTGACCAAACAAGGGAACTTGCGCATACAACATACAAAGAAAAACGGTTTTCCCTCTGCTTCGGACAATATAAGTGAAAGCATTAATCGCACTGATATGAAGAAGCGTATGCAGGGATTGATTAGTCAGCTTCGTGACATTGATGGATTAGAATCTCTACTTGGGGAAATCGAAAAGCTTCCGCCAGCCCGGTATACCGATGATGAATGGGACGTAGTAAATGCCTTATGTCGTTTGCTAACTTTATCGGCTGCGCAACTTCATCTGCTTTTTTCAGAGCAGAACTGTACTGATTTCATCGGTATGGCGCAGGCAGCTGTCACTGCTACAGGAAGTGATGATGCGCCTACCGATTTGGCTATGTATCTTGATCACCAAATACAACATTTATTAGTGGATGAATTCCAAGATATATCCGTTAACCAATACCAATTGCTAGAACGATTGACAGCTGAATGGTCAGAGGATGATGGTCGCAGTTTATTTATGGTGGGCGATCCTATGCAATCCATCTATCGTTTCCGCGAAGCTGAAGTAGGGGAATTTATTAATACCTTCCATAAAAAGCGACTAGGAAAAGTCAGACTTGAACCTTTACTCCTTTCAGTCAATTTTCGATCTAACCAGCAAATTGTAAATTGGGTGAATGACAGTTTTAGCCAAATCTTTCCAGCGCATGATGATTTGACAAGCGGTGCAGTCAGTTTCCATCAATCACTGGCTGCAAACGATGCGACGCCGGAACACAGTATCAATATTCATCCTTGTTTTAACAATAAAGGCAAACATGAAGCAAAAAAGACTATTCAAATTATTGAAGAGATCAAATCTCAAGAGCCACAGGCAAGCATTGCTATCCTAGTCCGTAGCCGTAGCCATTTGGTTGAGATTCTTCCTTTATTACGGACTGCTTCAATTCCATTTCGAGCAATAGAGATAGAATCACTGGGATCACGTCCCGCCATTCAAGACATGTTGGCACTGACACGTGCATGGCTGCATCCGGCAGACCGAATAGCCTGGCTGAGTGTGCTACGTGCGCCTTGGTGTGGTTTGGACTTGAAGTCATTAACTTTGTTGGCAGGAGAAGACAGGAATCAGTTGATCTGGCAGAGATGTATTAATCCTTCTGTGGTGAACGAATTGGATGAGAGCGCACAAGCTAGGCTAAAACGAGTAGTAGATATTTTTCAACAAGTCATGAAACACCGTAACCGTCGGCCATTAAGGGCAACGATCTTATCTATCTGGTGCGCTCTGGGTGGACCAGCGGTTCTAGAAAATAAAAATGACTTAAATAACATTATCACATTTCTTGATCTACTTGAGCAGCTAGATAGCGGCGGTGATATTAATGATTTGAAGATATTAAAACAAAAGGTCAAGCAGTTGTTTGCCTCAGCAGATGTATCTGTCGGTGATAATGTTATGCAGCTCATGACTATGCACAAGGCTAAGGGACTGGAATTTGATCATGTGATCCTGCCTGGTCTAGGCAGGCGTATACGTGCAGATACCAGTGACTTATTAGTGTGGATGTTGAGGCCGAGAGTAGATGAAGGTCATGATCTTATCCTGGCGCCGATCCGCGAAGCGGGAAAACACGCCGCGCCAGTATATGAATATATCCAGTCAGTAGATAAGCAAAAGAATTTTCATGAAGACGCACGCTTGTTATATGTAGCTATCACTCGTTGTCGCAAATCTATTCATATGCTTGGTGGTGTAAGAGTAAGGGAAGACAAGAATGGGGAGTTGATATGTACAGCAGAAGCACGTTCCTTGCTTAATTATCTATGGCCAGTTGTAAATGAACATTATAAAAAGGCTATGACCATGGATGACCATGATAGTCATGCTAATTCTGTCCATATTACTGATCATGAACTGACTCGTTTGTCTCAAGAATGGCGATTGCCGGAAGTACCCGAAAATCTTAACTATGCGTTTACTAGTGAGTTGGCTGATGATGACTACGAAGCAGAAGCTATTGAATATGAGTGGGCAGGAGAGACGATTAAGCATGTCGGATCGGTGGTACATCGCTGCATACAATGGATGGCTCGTACAGGTATAGATGCATGGAGCGAAGACAGAATCAAATCAAACTTAAGCTATTTCCGTTCGTTGTTAGAACAAATGGGTGTCCCGCAAGGAGAACTCGACCAGGCAAGTAGCCTTGTAGAAAAAGCGCTAATCAATATGCTTGAGGACGATCAAGGTAGATGGATTTTGTCTACGGACCATACTCAGCCGCACAATGAATATCGAATCACAGGTATCTATAAAAATAAACTGGTAAATGCCATAGTCGATAGGACATTCATCGACACTGATGGGACGCGCTGGATAGTTGATTACAAGACCGGCCGACATGAGGCCACAGATCAGACCGCATTCCTAAACCGGGAGCAGGAGCGTTACCAGGAACAGCTAGAAAAATATGCCACTATTTTGAAAGCGATGGACGACAGGCCTGTAAAACTTGGATTGTACTACCCACTCCTGCAAGGTTGGCGGGAGTGGGAGTATAGAGTTAACGATTAGTGCAGTAACAGGAAATGAGTTGCTTGCGTTACGCTGGGCGTTTTGCAAACGAGACACACCAACCATTTGCAGCAACCAATCTGTTCTGGAACAACGAGCAAGGGCCCCATTCTTCTGCACTAGGGTCGGTATACAACAAGCAGTCCTTGCAGATACTTCCCTGCTTAAAGGCAGGGTATTTTGCCGCATCTACTGTGGTGGCATCTTCAACATAGCCCAATGCATTGGCAACTGGATCAGTGGTTGGGACTTTCTCAGCTGCATCTTGTGCGATCGCTTGTTGGTTTGTACCAAGTAAAGATAATGTTGGTCCCGCAGCTAACATCATTTTAATCAGTTTGCGACGGCCGGTTGATGGTAAGTCTGCAACTTCTACATTTGCCTTGGAATCGTCTTTAACGCTCATTGTTAAATTCTCCTCAAAGTGTTTTCACGTTTGGTCTAGAAGGTTACGCGGGGACATACTAATCTATTTGGGAATCCCAGTGCAATATCCAGATACCTGTTTTTTTGAGTCAGAAATGATCATAAGATTCATTTACTTTTTCGGAAAATTTAATTCCTCCAGGTTTTGGGCCAGAGTTGCACCAGAGGTAACAGGGTTTACGTCTTTATCGATCTTAATAACAGTGCCTTCAGCATCAATGTAAAAGGTCCACCGGCTGGCGAACCCCTTTTCATGGAGCACCCCGTACGCAATTACTGTTTCCTTGCTTGGATCAGACAAAATTGGGAAATTAGCGCCGTTTTTCTTTGCAAATCCCGTGTTATCTTCAACGGAATCAATACTTGCCATAAAATAGGCAACATCAAACTGATTTATTTCCTTACCACTGTCACGCAGTGATTTACATTCAATAGTTCATCCAGATGTAAAGGCTTTTGGGAAAAAGGCAATTACCACGGGTTTCTCGTTTTGAAATTGAGACAATGTATAGGTATTGCCATCTGAGGCTGGCAGGTTGAAGTCAGGCGCCTTGTCGCCCACTTCTAATGCAAGTACAGATTGACTAGTGCCAGACAAGATCAGAAATATACTGGCAGCTGATACTGCCAACATCCCATTGATAGGTTGAAACATAAAACCTCCAGATTTTTATTAAGTTCAAAATAACGTTAACAGTTAAATATTCGTCGATAGTAACTATTTTACGCGTATGACTATTTTATTCTATCGTGAATTCAATTTGTAAGTGCAACTCAATTAGGTGGCACGAACGGCAAGCTGCGGTAGCATCCTTACCTTTCGTTCCAGCAAGAAAGAGAGGCACAGATGAGACACTACACACAGCTTACCGAGCATCAACGTTACCAGATTTGCGCCCTGATGAAAGCAGGACATACACAAACGGACATAGCCGCCTTGATAGGCGTGCATAAATCTACTATTAGCCGTGAACTCAGACGCAACCGTGGCTTGAGAGGCTATCGACCCCGCCAAGCTCAGTTGCTCCGGCAAGCGCGTCGAGAAGCCAGCCAACAACAGCGACTCCCCACGACCTTGTGGGAGCGAGTAGAGGTCTGGCTGCGGGACGAATGGAGTCCTGAGCAAATCAGTGACTGGTTGCATAAACGAGAAGGTATTACTCTGAGTCATGAATGGATATATCACTACATATACCAGGACAAGGCAGACGGCGGTGAGCTGTACCGGTACTTGCGTTGCCAGAAGAAACGAAAGAAGCGTTATGGTAGTTATCAACGTCGTGGGGTTCTGGTGAATCAGGGCAGCATTGATAAGCGTCCAGCCATTGTGAACAGGAAGACACGCATCGGTGGCTGGGAAGTGGACACCGTCATCGGCAAAGGCCATCGACAGGCGCTGGTCGCCTTGAGCGAGCGCAAGTCGATGTACACCTTGATTTGCACATGTGAAACGACGAACTGCCTCTGCCGTCAGGCAAGCTATCGTGCGATTGTTGTCTAATATGAAGGCGTCGGTTCACACGATCACCTCGGATAATGGGAAAGAATTTGCTGAGCATGAGGTTATTGCTCAACAATTGAACGCGGGGTTCTATTTTGCACATCCTTATGCCTCCTGGGAACGGGGTTTAAATGAAAATATCAATGGTCTCATTCGACAGTACTTCCCAAAGAAAATGGACTCCAGCACGATTACACAAAAGCAGTTAAACTTGGTCATGAAAAAACTCAATCACCGTCCCAGAAAAACACTTAATTCAAAAACACTACATGAAGTCTTTTTTAACATCAACGTTGCACTTCAAAGTTGAATCCGCGTATTAATATTATTTCAGCTTTTTATACTTAATACGATGCGGGTTTTCAGCGTCTTTGCCTAGCCGTTGGCGTCGATCTGCTTCATAAGACGCGAAATTACCTTGGAACCAGACCACCTCGGAATCACCTTCAAATGCAAGGATGTGGGTGGCGATCCGGTCTAGGAACCAGCGATCATGGGTGATGACGACCACGCATCCGGGAAATTCCAGCAGCGCCTCTTCCAGGGCCCGGAGAGTTTCTACATCTAAGTCATTGGTTGGTTCGTCCAATAACAAGACATTACCACCACTACGCAATAGCTTTGCAAGGTGAAGTCGACTGCGTTCACCGCCAGATAACTCTCCTACTAATTTTTGTTGCTCGCTTCCTTTGAAATTAAACCGACCGCAGTAGGCGCGTGATGGTGTCTGGTAGTTACCCACTGTAATTAAATCCTGTCCATCTGATATTTCTTCCCACACGGTCTTGTTATTAGCAAGATCATCTCTAAATTGATCAACATGGGCGAGTTTAACCGATTGTCCAATACGGATAGCACCTGAATCGGGTTTTTCTGCATCGATGATCATCTTGAATAATGTGGTCTTACCAGCACCGTTCGGGCCGATGACGCCAACAATTCCGCCAGGTGGTAGCTGGAAAGACAAATTATCGATTAGCAGACGATCACTGAATCCTTTTTGAACGTTAGAAAATTCAACCACGAGATCACCGAGTCTATCGCCAGGCGGAATATAGATCTCACGAGTCTCGTTACGTTTCTGATAATCACTTGAGCTGAGATCATTATATCGGGCAATACGTGCCTTAGATTTAGCTTGGCGGGCTTTCGGATTTGCTCGCACCCATTCTAATTCTTCTTTCATTGCTCTGGCTCTGGCAGTCTCCTGCTTTTCTTCCATGATCAAACGCTGTTCTTTCTGTTCCAGCCAGGAAGAATAATTGCCCTCCCAGGGGATACCGTGTCCGCGGTCCAGTTCTAATATCCAACCAGCGACATTGTCTAGAAAATATCGATCATGAGTAATGGCTACGACAGTGCCAGGGAATTCAAGTAGGAATCGTTCTAACCAAGCGACAGACTCTGCATCCAGGTGATTGGTGGGTTCGTCCAGTAACAGCATATCGGGTTCTAACAATAACAAACGACATAATGCGACTCTGCGTCGCTCACCCCCTGATAGTTTGCTTACATCCATATCCCAGTTTGGAAGGCGTAGGGCATCTGCTGCAATTTTGAGTTTTCGATCTAGTTCCCAAGCATTGGTAGCATCAAGCTTTTCTTGCAAATTTCCCTGTTGTTCAATCAACGCATCGAAATCTGCATCCTCTTCAGCAAATGCAGCACTTATCTTATTAAACTTGTCCAATAGAGCCTTGATTTCGCGAACTCCATCCTCGACATTGCCGCGAACATCTTTATCAGGGTCAAGTTCGGGCTCCTGTTGAAGATAACCAATTTTGATGCCCGCTAATGGTCGTGCCTCACCTTCAAATTCCTTATCCACACCAGCCATGATGCGTAATAAAGTTGATTTTCCCGCACCATTCAAACCGAGCACACCGATCTTTGCGTTTGGGAAAAATGATAAAGAGATATCTTTTAGTATTTCACGCTTCGGCGGCACAATCTTGCCAACCTGGAGCATGCTGTATATGTATTGAGCCATGAAATAATCTAGATTAAAGTTAAATTAAAACGCGGATTCAACTTTGAAGTGCAACGTTGATGTTAAAAAAGACTTCATGTGGTGTTTTTGAATTAAGTGTTTTTCTGGGGCGGTGATTGAGTTTTTTCATGACCAAGTTTAACTGCTTTTGTGTAATCGTGCTGAAGTCCATTTTCTTTGGGAAGTACTGTCTAATGAGACCATTGATATTTTCATTTAAACCCCGTTCCCAGGAGGCATAAGGATGTGCAAGATAGAACCCCGCGTTCAATTGTTGAGCAATAACCTCATGCTCAGCAAATTCTTTTCCATTATCCGAGGTGATCGTGTGAACCGACGCCTTCATATTAGACAACAATCGCACGATAGCTTGCCTGACGGCAGAGGCAGTTCGTCGTTTCACCTGTGCAATCAAGGTGTACATCGACTTGCGCTCGCTCAAGGTGACCAGCGCCTGTCGATGGCCTTTGCCGATGACGGTGTCCACTTCCCAGTCACCGATGCGTGTCTTCCTGTTCACAATGGCTGGACGCTTATCAATGCTGATCTGATTCACCAGAACCCCACGACGTTGATAACTACCATAACGCTTCTTTCGTTTCTTCTGGCAACGCAAGTACCGGTACAGCTCACCGCCGTCTGCCTTATCCTGGTATATGTAGTGATATATCCATTCATGACTCAGAGCGATACCTTCTCGTTTATGCAACCAGTCACTGATTTGCTCAGGACTCCATTCGTCCCGCAGCCAGACCTCTACTCGCTCCCACAAGGTCGTGGTGAGTCGCTGTTGTTGGCTGGCTTCTCGACGCGCTTGCCGGAGCAACTGAGCTTGGCGGGGTCGATAGCCTCTCAAGCCACGGTTGCGTCTGAGTTCACGGCTAATAGTAGATTTATGTACGCCTATCAAGGTGGCTATCTCCGTTTGTGTATGTCCTGCTTTCATCAGGGCGTAAATCTGGTAACGTTGATGCTCGGTAAGCTGTGTGTAGTGTCTCATCTGTGCCTCTCTTTCTTGCTGGAACGAAAGGTAAGGATGCTACCGCAGCTTGCCGTTCGTGCCACCTAATTGAGTTGCACTTACAAATTGAATTCACGAGAAAGAATTAGCTAGTTTATCGTATGTATCTCTTATTAACTATTCGCCTGTCGATTATGTACCTGGATAGTCCCACCTCGTCAGGTAACATGGGTATTTCAATTCTCGAAAATAATGGCTAAAGTATCTTCTTTACAGGAATAATTTAATCTTGTTTGCTATAGAGGCCTACCTGGATACCTTACTCTGCAATAATTGATACCAGAAAATGTATAAATTAATAATACGATTGAAGCCAGGACTGCTCCGTTTCAGTTACATACTATTATTACTATGTAATGTCACTGCTTATGGGCAGGATGCTATCTCCTTGTTCAATGAGTACAGCAGCCGAATCTATCAAATTCGAATCATAGAACAGGCATCCGGTAAACAAGCTGCAATTGGATCGGGTTTTCAGATCAGCGGTGATGGAATAGTCGTTACCAATTACCACGTCGTATCAGAGTATATTAATAACTCGGATCGCTACCATATAGAGTATGTGGATCATAATGGTGAAAAGGGTGCATTGACCCTCATCGATTTTGACGTGATTAATGATCTGGCCTTAGTGAAAAGGGATATACAAGGAGGGCAGTTTTTGGCTATCGCAACAAGCCTGCCTAGGCAGGGCGAAGCGATTTATTCTCTCGGCAACCCTCATGATCTAGGACTAACTGTCATACCAGGTACTTATAATGGCATAGCCGCCTACAGTCTGTATCAACGCATACACTTTTCCGGATCCATCAATCCTGGTATGAGCGGTGGACCGGTATTAAATTCCAGTGGTGAAGTTGTCGGTGTCAATGTTGCAACTGCGGGTAATCAAATAAGCTTCTTGGTACCACTAGATAAATTGTCTAAGCTGATTAACCGTTTAGATAATCAGCCTATCGATCTCAATGATGTTAAGGAAATTATTACTAATCAGTTAGCACTGAATCAACAGGACTTTCTCGGTAACCTCGTTAATGGTGAGTGGGTAACTGCAGAATTCAAAGGTGTCACCATACCAAATGAAATAGCAGATTATATAAGATGCTGGGGATCGACATCGAATGACCCGGATATTCAATATGAAAATTATGGCAGTGTTTGTAGCCAGGGAGAACAAATTTACCTATCTAGCAGTTTCACGACCGGGAGCATAGTTTACCAGTTCAATTGGTTGGAATCGGAAGCACTTAACCCATCCCAGTTTTATAATATGTATAAGTCTCAGATTTCGAATGTTTATCCTGATAACTATGCTGGAAAGGATGACGTAACTGATTACGAATGTTACGAAGAATTTATGGATACTAAATCGAGATCGGGAATGAACGTCAAAACAAAAGGGACATTTTGTGCACGTTTATATAAGGAGTATCAGGATCTGTATGATGTGCTCTATCTGAGTGCTTCGGTACATGAAAATAAAAAAGGATTGATCAGTCATTTTACGCTATCCGGAGTGAGCAAGGAATTGGCTATGGTCTTCACGAAAAAATTTATATCAAACATCATATGGAATTAATATTTGAATTATTTGATCGTTCCGGCAGGGTCTTGGAGCGGCACAAGGTAGATAAGAATAGGATTTCGATCGGCCGAGCATACAATAATCAACTGATTTTATCAGATCCTACAATAAGCCCTCATCATGCCGTCATAGATGAAAATGAAAGTGGTAATCTCGTCATACGCGATCTTAAGAGTTTGAATGGAATACGAATCCCGCATAAAGATTCCCAAGAGAGTATTGAAATAATTTCGGGAGAAATATATCAGATTGGTAACTCCCGAGTTCGTATATGCCTTTCTGACCACGAAGTGGCAGAAGCAGTGAAAAATGATGAAGTAGACTCGATAGTCGATATGCTCGGCAGGTCCCAGGTCTTATTTTGTTTGATTTTTCTGGTAACTGCGACTTACTCTCTGCAGCAGTGGTTAAATATGTTCAGCGGATTAAAATGGCAGGGGATAGCCAATACACTGTTATTAATCTTCGCTAGCGCTATTGTAACAGCAGTGTTTTGGGGTTTCGTAGGACGTATCATCAGGCATGAGATTCACTTCAAGGCACAGTTGTCAATAATATTGGTGTTTATCCTAAGCCAAGCGGTAATTTTTTATTTTTATGATCTGATCCTTTTTAACACACTGAATATCGTCGTTAGTAAGACTATTTTCGTCATTGCAGATTTTATCGCCTTGCTAATCTTGTTTTGGTTTAATCTGCTCGTTGCAACGAACCAGAACAAATCACAGCGTCTAAAGACTGCATCGGTTTTGTCTCTGGTGTTAATTTCATTATCTCTGTACTCAGAAATAACAAGCTATTCGGATTTTTCAGATCGCCCAGATTACGTAAAAACAATCAAACGCCCTTCATTACTATTGGCTGATGGTGTCAGTGAGCAAGACTTTTTATTGTCAGCAGAAAATGTTTTCTCCAGAATTGAATCAGATTAAAAATTCTACGTAGATATTCCATCTACTTTTGTTGTGCTACGCTGTCGAGTTCCTCAAGGGTTTGAATTAGTTCTTTAGCATGTGACAGCATGAGCAAATGACCCGCATCTATCTCTCGGTATTCCCAATCAGGATCATGTTGGTATTTCTCAGCAAACTGGACAAATGGACTTGGTGTAAAGCTTGATGCCCATATATAAGCACGTGGGAAAGGTAGTTTATCTTTATAATTTAGTGAGATTGGTTGAGTGAACGTCTTTATGGGTTGAGGGGAGGATAGTTGTTTAATCCAGCTGATATCATCAGGGTCGCTTACACCGTAAAATTCTGGTGGGTTTGGGGGTAGCAACCAGCCCTTTCCTAGTTTTTCTACTAAATTGAAATAAAACTCAACCCGTTCTGGTAGCTGAAATCCCATTACCGAATCACCATCATGTGGAACAAATGCATCCAGATAAATCAGCATTTTAATCCGTTGAGCTTCACTGTCAGTAGCGCCTGTTACGACCGAACCGCCATAACTGTGCCCAACTAAAATAACGTCATTGAGGTCTTCCCACTGCATCACATTTACGATATCAGTAATATGGGTATCGAGATTTACTTCAGGTGTAGCTAAGTGAGATCGTTCGCCAATACCAGTCAACGTCGGTGTGAAAACTGTATGATTGTTTTTACGCAACTTTTCGGCTACTCGTTTCCAGCACCATCCACCCAAACCAAATCCATGAACTAAAACAAATGTCGACATAGTGTAGCCTTTTTATAATGTATACTGCATTTCATCATTTTAACCTGTAATGATCAATCGCTTAAGTGAACTCAATTAATTAATAGTTTCTTAAATTATATCTGTCAAAAATAATTCTGTGGTTAGCTTTCTAATTTATGAATAAAATAAAAAACGATACCAGTGTGCTTTTTGTATGTATGGGAAATATCTGTCGCTCCCCTGCTGCTGAGGGGGTATTCCGTCATTTTGTTGAGAAGGCAGGCTATGCAGGGCGTATAAACATTGATTCAGCGGGGACACTTGGCTATCACGCCGGTGATCCAGCGGATCCTCGAATGAGGCAAGCAGCCGTAAAGCGGGGATATACTCTCGATTCGATCGCACGGCAGGTAAGGCAGAGTGATATCACCGAGTTTGAACTGTTGGTTGCGATGGACCTTGATAATTTCAGAGAGCTAATGTCATTCTCCGAAGATAAAAAAGACCATATCCGCATGCTCTGGCATTTTCTTGAAAATGGAACGGACAGTAGCAAAGTACCCTCCGTCCCCGATCCTTATTACGGAGGCGATGAGGGATTTGATAGAGTGCTCGATATGATTGAATCTGCCTGTCCACTGTTGCTTGAATATTGTAAAGAACGTCTCCAACCTTAGATTATTATGAGTTTAAACGATTCACTCGAACTGGCAATCTCCCAGGCGACCGGGCAGTTTGCAAAGCTGGCTGATACTGTCAACGTTTCAGGAGGAAGTATAAGTGACAGCAGGATAGTCACTATGAAAGACAAGCGGGAATTTTTTGTAAAATCCTTCTCTACAGCTTCTCAATTTCCTGGAATGTTCGAAACAGAATACAAAGGATTAACCTTGTTGGATGCACCAGGTGTCATACGTGTACCTCGTCCTATCGCTTATGACAACGATTTTATTATCCTGGAAGTATTCCAAGAATCTAGTCGCCAACACGACTGGTCGGAGAAAATAGGGAGACAACTTGCACAACTTCATCTTGCCACACAATCAGATCGATACGGTTTTGAAAGAGATAATTATTTGGGATACACGGTTCAATACAATACATGGTCTGATGATTGGACGAATTTTTGGCGAGAAAGGCGTCTTGGTCCCCAGCTACAATTATTTTCTGAGAAAGCCGATGTCAACAATAAGCTATTGAAACTAGGAGATCGTGTAATGGATAAAGTTGATGACATTATCAGTGGATTAAAAGAACCGAGCGTATTGTTACATGGCGATCTATGGTCTGGGAATGCATCAGCAGATGAAAATGGCGAACCCGTGATCTATGATCCTGCTTGTTATTACGGGCACCGAGAAGCTGAAGTTGGCATGATGCGTATGTTCGGCGGATTCGGTCCTCGTTGTGAGGATGCGTATGAAGAGGTATGGCAATTTGAAAATGATAAAGAGAGGCGGATTCTCCTTTACAAGTTGTACCATGAATTAAACCACCTCAACTTGTTTGGTTCAGCTTATTACCAGTCATCTATTAATACAATGGAACGGTTAATTTAGAATCGTATCTATTTTTTATAGCTAAACTTTATTATTTTTTCGGTATGACGACGAAAACATCCAGGCACAATCTGTGTAACAACCATTCCGAAGTATATCCAAATATCCTGCTCCTCAGTTTACTTTTAGTGGATAGACCGATAATCACCAAGTCTGCATTCACTTGTTCTGATACCTGTAATATTGCCTGTTCGGGGTGTCCGCCGATGACATGGACGTTTTTATTGGGTATCCCGACACGGTCGGCAACATCGGTAACATGGACATAATCTTCCTGGCCGATATAGGAGTTGACAACATGCAATTTAGAACCGGTTGAATTGGCGATTGAATTGGCATATTCAATTATTAGCTCTAGTAGTGCCTGGTATTTAGAATCCGCCCGGTTAATATCGACCGCCACAAGTATATTCTTGGGTTTGGTTGATCTAGGCTTGGGTTTGGTCGATCTAGGATTGACGAGTAAAACTGGACAGGTAGCGTTTTCA
The DNA here is from genome assembly GCA_965226155.1 of Gammaproteobacteria bacterium. Taxonomy (GTDB): domain Bacteria; phylum Pseudomonadota; class Gammaproteobacteria; order Eutrophobiales; family Eutrophobiaceae. The sequence goes on along the minus strand of OZ245331.1, from coordinate 358,224 downwards.
AACAGGGCCCAGTCGGATGTTAGCATTTGCAGCTTGTGAGAATTCGGATTGCGCCTAGTAGCCTTTACAATCATGTCTGGTCTTTCCCGTTTTACTTCAACAACTAGTACTTTATGCCAGACTTGGTTCCATGCTATCCCAGTCCTGACTTTGATACCTTGTTTCTTGATTGGTTGTACTAGTTTATCGAGCCAAGGTTGATACCGTGCTATTTCTGCTTCCTTCAACTTTTCCAGATCACTGGTTTGCATTGGGGAGTAAATGCAGACAAATGCGAATATCTCCGCTTTTCTGTGCTTCGCGATTTCCGCTGCCCGCCAGAGGGCATACTGATCATCCGTGGTTGGATTAATGACAACAAATATTTTATTGATTTTAATCATACTTTTACGTTCCACATTGTTGATTTTATTATAAGTATATTAACATCAATGTGGATGAGGATTGATCAAAATCAAACAATTAATAGTTTTTGATTTTAACAAGTATATTTAATTCAGGAGAAACAAGTGAAATTGTATGAATTTAGTGTAGCGCGCTCTGTTCGTTGTCACTGGGTGCTAGCTGAGGCTGGAATTGATTACGAATCGGTCACAGTTGATTTGACTCGAGGCAAACAGAGATCCAAAGATTTTCTGAAGATCAATCCATATGGAAAGTTACCGGTCCTAGTTGATGTTGACGAGACCATGAACGAATCCGCCGCGATTTGTAGTTATATTGCAGAAAATGTCTCGGAAAAAAACTAATCCCTCTGCAAGCAACTATATCTAGAGCACATTATTATCAGTGGATCTGTTTTTGTTTAGCAGAACTCGATCCTCAACTTTGGCAGATCCGTAAACATATGATGCTGTATCCGAAAGCAATACGATCATACGCTGCGGTGAAGATTGCCAAGCGGGAATATGATAAGGCTGTACGGATGCTAGCTGACCATCTCTCAGACAAGGAGTATATATTGGATAATACGTTTACTGCTACAGATATTATAATTTGTTATAACTTATTATGGGCAAACAGCATCAAACTTCTGGAAGATTATCCCACACTATTATCAGTGGATCAGAGAACTCAAGCCTCAACTTTGGCAGATCCGTAAACATATGATGCTGTATCCGAAAGCAATACGATCATACGCTGCTGAAGATTGCCAAGCGGGAATATGATAAGGCTGTACGGATGCTAGCTGACCATCTCTCAGACAAGGAGTATATATTGGATAATACGTTTACTGCTACAGATATTATAATTTGTTATAACTTATTATGGGCAAACAGCATCAAACTTCTGGAAGATTATCCCACACTGTCTAAATATATTGACAGGTTGAAACAGCGACCTGCATTTCCATCTGAAAAATTCAAGAATAGTGAACTGGATGTAAAATTTAACTAGTCACAATCAATTGTATCTATTTAGTGTTTTCCCATGCGGTCATGATCTTGTCGAATGTTCTAGCACGGTTAAAAATAATGCGTCGTAAATCTTTGACAATTTACAACGATTGAGTAAGCAAATTTGCCTTCATACTGTAAACATAATATCCTGTGTCTTAAGAATATTTTTAGTAAATTCAATTAATAATTCCACCTCGACGTTTTATACGAATAACCTATGGATATAATTTCGATGAACGTGCCGCACTGGCATCTTATTTTGAATCACTTTCCATTTATAGGGATGGTCATAACTTTGGGTTTATTTCTTGCGGCGTTCTACCTGAAAAGTGAGGACCTGAATCGAACCAGCCTAGTATTATTCGTGCTCCTGGGTCTGCTTGCGATACCGACCTACATAACTGGTATTGCCACCAAATGGGCAATTCAGGATAACCCAGGTATTTCCCTTGAAATGATTACAGCACACCAGGATGCTGCTTTATTTTCGTTTATCTGCCTTGGGGCTACCGGATATTTGTCCTGGTTGGCGCTATGGCAGCGTAGACGCTGTGCCCGGACACCGAATTGGAATCTGTATGCTGTATTAATATTCGCGATACTGTCCACAGGATTCCTGACTAAAACCGGTAGCTTGGGGGGGAATATCAACCATCCCGAGATTCGGATCGGAGAAGAGATAACTGTAGCTGAATCAGTATTAGGCCCGAGTGCAACGATCAAAAAAACAGTCCAAAATATTACCTGGTTATGGCCGGCGTTAGAGGCTGCTCATTTTATCGGTATGGCTTTGTTATTTGGTGTGGTGTTGATAATTACGTTACGCGTCCTGGGTATGGCAAAAAGCGTGTCGTTTGAAGCCCTGCATCGGCTATTGCCGCTTGGTGCATTAGGATTATTAATCAATATTATCACGGGCATGGCTTTCCTTATTACGGATTCAGGGCGTTACACAGCAATAGATGCATTCTTTTGGAAAATGGTGTTAATTGCATTTGGTGGGGTAGCGATCTTATATTTCACGGTATTTGATCATCCCTGGTCATTAAAAGCCGGGGACAATGCTTCACTGGTAGCCAAAGCAATGGCTACAATTACTTTACTTTTTTGGTCTGGGGTTCTGATTTTCGGTCGTCTCCTTCCTTACTTGGAGGGGTAATAATCTTATGATGACATTCCTATCAGTCGCAGCCGTTGTGTTTATCACCCTTGCTATAGTATTCGTTGTCAGTTATTTGATAGATAGGAATACAGAGCATCACGAGCAAGAAAACAACTAATAGTATTTCTTAATATAGGGTAACGGAGCAATTATGGGGTTTCTAATCTGGCTGGAATCAACAGGCTATGCGGACTGGGTCGCGGCCTCAATTTATGGTTTTCAGATCATGATTACATTGCACGCGATAGGATTAGCGAGCATTGTCGGGATAGTGTTTGCGCTCGATCTGCGTCTACTAGGACTTTACCGGACGATTCCCTGTGCTTCACTGGCCAAGTTTCTTGTTGTTGCCTGGTGCGGTATCGTGCTCAACATTTTCTCCGGACTATCTATCTTCACGACTCAGGCAAGTTTCTATGTCACCAGTGTTCCATTTCTGCTTAAAATCGCGTTCATTATCATCGGTTGTGTGAATCTAGCCTACACACAGAAAATCTTGAAGCAGAACTCGGCGAACTGGGATGCTGCTGGGGTTGTACCAATGACAGGATTAGTGCTTGCTGGAAGTTCACTGTTATTTTGGACACTAGCAGTCATCACGGGGCGACTCATCGCCTACCTCTAAGTAGTAAGTTCACAGCGTTCGAATTATTTTAGTAAGACCATGATGCAGAAGTACCAGCCCCAACCAGATTACTGAATCGATACACAATGTAGGTCTTGCTCTAGTCTTCGTAACAAGGTTCTTATAACTGCAATACTTTTCGGATCCATCTACTGATATCTGATATTTCATCTATGCTGACTTGATGTTGTATCGGATAAGTAATGTATTCTGGTGTGTATCCCATTTCTTCCAATGATTTAACTGCAAGTTGACCCAAATATTCCGGCACGACTGGATCGGCAGTTCCATGACAAATCATTAGTGGTAAATTTTGATTTGCTTGATGCGGTTTAATAATTTCTGTTGATGCTATATAGGTGGATAGTGCTAGCATGCCGCCGAGTGGAAAGGGGCAGGTCAGTGCAACTTGATAACCCACAGCACCGCCTTGAGAAAAACCCACAATTAAAATACGTTTACTATCTACATCTCTTTCTATTTCCCTGTCAATCAGGGCGCGAATCGCATCAGTGGATTTTAATATCTGAGCAGTATCCACATTACGATCCATATCCATAGATAATATATCGTACCAGGCAGGCATAAACATTCCATCATTTATAGTAACGGGAATTGATGGCGCGTGCGGAAACACGAACCGGACAGCAGCCCTGTTTGGAAGATTTAGTTCAGGGATAATGGGTTCAAAATCATGACCATTGGCACCTAAACCGTGCAGCCAAATAATGGAGGCATCAGCAGTTGTCATAGGTTCCACTTCGACACAAGGCAAATATGACATTGAGTGAACTCTCGATAATGTGCTTTATGGTTATAGGTTAACTACAGCAACGTTCAAACAAGGTATTTATGATAATATTTAGAGTGTTCTTTAGAAACTATTTAAAGTTTTTTATGAGGTATCTTTCGCAACATATGGTAGTGTTATAGCACATGACTAGGCAAAGATAGTCACTACTCCGGGGGGAGGCCATATATATATGAAGTGTGATCAGCCGCGATACAACATGTTGTGTTTTAGAGTAGTGTTGCTTGCGTTCGCAATTCTTTTGGGGAGTGGATGTGCGGCTATTCCTCCGATATTGTCGCAGGCATCAATGTTAGCTTCAGGTGTCAGTTATCTAACAACCAGTAAGGGGCCATCTGATCACGCAATCTCCACCATAACTAAAAAAGACTGTTCATTATTACGTCTTTTAACGATGAAACCCATGTGTATACATATTAATGACGAAACAAACCGGTCACTATGGTCTACGTTGGTTAATAAAATGAAAAAACCGAATATGATTGAGCCAATTAGACCGGGTGCAATTAGGCCAGGTGAGATGAGTATTGCCTATAATGATTAACTAACAACCCGCGAATTATTAGGAATTTCTAAAATTGATATGTCTATAATTGTTGCAGTTAATCCTTAATTAAATTCAGCTGCCCCGTTTACTAAAACGGAATTCCCTCTGCATTAACTTCCGTCGCCACTTGTACGATTAACTCGTTTTTTCACTTATAATAATTGAGTATTATAAGTTTTTAGAGTTCTTAACATATATGGTCTATCTGTCTAATTCGACATGCTAATAGTTACAAAAAAACTACGAATGCCGATTCATGAAATAGAATTACATGCGACTCGTTCACAAGGTCCCGGTGGCCAGAACGTTAACAAAGTATCAACTGCAATTCATTTGCGATTTGATATTGAAGCATCTTCGTTGCCGTTAAACTGTAAAGAAAAACTTATGCAGCTTAACGACGCTAGGATAACTCAAGATGGTATTATCGTTATTAAGGCGCAGCGATACCGAACCCAAGACAAAAATCGAGATGACGCGCTAGAACGTCTTGCGATATTAATTAAGAAGGCAACTCAGATAAGGAAAACACGCAAGAAGAGCAGACCCACAAAAGCCTCCAAGAAAAAACAATTAGATAGCAAGACCAGACACGGTAAATTGAAGGTGCTACGTGGTAAAAATATTAAAATTGAAGACTGAGATATTACCGAGAATGAAAAATACTTATATTAAAAATGAACTGATTTAGCCATTTTATAATTTATGGATAAACCTCATTCAGAAGCTTGCAATAAAAACCGTGAGCCTATCCTTGCTGTCCTTATGCCATTGCTATCTAATCAGAAGGCCGTTTTAGAAATTGGTAGTGGAACCGGCCAGCATGCAGTTTATTTTGCGGAAAAACTGCCACATTTAATTTGGTATACCAGCGATATGAAACAAAACCACGATGCAATTAAATTATGGCTGAATGATGCGGGATTACCTAATACCAGACCACCCGCTATTCTTGATGTAAAGCAGGCTGTTTGGCCGATGCTGAATATTGATACTATATTTTCAGCTAATTCCGCGCACATCATGCACTGGGATGAAGTCGGGTATTTGTTTGCTGGTGTAGGTAGCGCACTCCCGCTAAAAGGATTATTTTTATTATATGGACCGTTCAATTACAATAATAGCTATACCAGTGAAAGTAATGAACAGTTTGACTATTGGTTGAAAGATCGGGATCCACATGGCGGTATACGTAATTTTGAGGATCTAGCGGATCTTGCAACTGGATCAAATCTTGAATTAGTCAAAGATTACGAGATGCCAGCAAATAACCGGATACTTTGTTGGGAGAAACAGTCTTAAAAAAATTCAAGCCCGGGAAACTTATAATTAGGGGGAGGTGAGGGTATAAGTAACCCGAGCTTTTATACACATTAGGGAGGTAATGTAGTATGTCTAAAGTATAGGCATATCCTTTTAAGTTACTGTGATTTAGCTCACATATTGAAGTGATAGGTTCCAAATCTGGGGGGTTTCTATTAGCCTCGTATTAGGTCAGGAATGTAAACAGCGTTGTCACTCTGAGGGAATATGGATGTGTTCAGCATTGCGGTTGAGACCTGTAAGTGATCGTGCAGAATGGATTTGAAAATACTACGCATATCCATGGTTGGAAATAAATCCCTGTTTTCATAAAGCGCTGATTTAGACAAACCACGCCAGTCCGCCAGGATCTTGCCACCGTTTACCGCACCACCTGCTATGAATGAAACACCTGCTGTACCATGGTCTGTGCCACCTGTGCCATTGACGGCAACCGTTCGTCCAAATTCGGTTACTATTGTAATTATAGTCTTACTCCAAACCGGTCCTAATTCTTTTTTTAGAGCAGCAACTCCTTCATCCAAGCCTGTTAGACGGTTAGCCAACTGGCCGTTAATTGCCCCCTGATTAGCATGGGTATCCCAACCATTTGAGTCTATCACTGCAACACGTGGCCCATCTGTGCTGGATAGGAATCTACCTGCGGCCTTCATAATAGGTGTGAATTGGGCATTCCTACCGCGTCCGCCTGTACCAACCATAATGTTGCCTGCAATATCATCAGCAAATTCTCTTGTTGTGATTGCTGAATTTAGCCGTGATAAAAAAAATTCATCATCTGAGTACATTTCCGCAATCCGTGTAATCAAATCTTCGTTAACTTCCGGGAGTGGGGAAGGGGACCATGAGCCGACTGGCTGTTCTCCATAAAGAATTAACGGGATGCTTTGCGCTAATGCCATAGCGTATTCACTTCTATTTAATTTAGCTTGACTGATTGAAGGAATTGCGCGATTTAACCAACCATCTTTTGCCCCTAATGGATGATTTGTGCCATTTTCAAGCAACTTCTGACCATCGAAATGAGATCGTTCGCGGTAAGGTGTCGCTACCCCATGGGTAACAATGAGTTCGCCTCCTTCATACATTGAATAAAGGTGTTTAAGCCGAGGGTGTAAACCAAAAAATCCATCCAGGTCAAACATCCCTTGAGTTGATCTTGGTGCTTCTATAGTAAGGTTGCCACGTAATTTTGAATATGACGGGTCACTATATGGGGGGACTGAAGCGAGTCCATCCATACCTCCTCGCAATATCACTATAATCAAGCGTGCATCATCAGCAGTATCTGCCCATGCAAAACGACTAATCGGGTTTGCTAGCATTGCCCCAGTCAGCCCTGTTTGCAAAAATCGTCTTCGATTGATCACGTTTGTTACCTCCTTTGAAATTCAAGGCTAGCTAACAGCAATGCCAATCCCTGTGATGCACTTTCGGCTCGGGTGATAGCGGTAAGTGTGTGATCGCCGAGTAAAGGCCCGAGTATCTCATTGGCGAGTTGGTTTGGTTCGATACGATTACCAATTCTGTTTGCCACAATCGTAGATAACTCAATTCGTTTGAACAATGCTTCACCTGCAGACCACTCTTTTGGAGTATTCGGACAACCTGCTGGCGAACCAGACTGGAATGGTTGTTGACCAAGCAGGGTAAGTGGTTGAATCAGTTGCTGAGGTTGCTTTGGGATAATATTGATGGCGCGGTATGTTGAAAAGATAAAGTCTTCAGGGGTTTTAAATTTCGGAAATAGGTCCTGCCATGCCTCATTGGAATTTACTAAAGCGTTGTAAACTATTGGAAGGTGACCATTGCTGTCGAGATAGGCTTTGCTGATTCTATTAATCGCTGACTCAGGCGGATCGTCGGCAATAAAGTGGCGAGCGAGCTTTGTTGCGAGATGCCTAGCAGTAGCAGAATGTAGAGAAAGATCTTTTAACACCGCTTCACCCTGTTTGATACCAGATTGTGAGTATTTTTTATCAAGAACTGTCTTTGATCCGGGTTCATGCATTATGGGATTGAACTTGAATTCACCGACAGGACCCGTATTCATTATTCCTGGTAAGACGCCATTGTAGGTCCAGCCGCTGATCGCTTTTGCGAAAGTAGTAACATCTTCCTGTGTGTAGCCACTGCTTACACCCATGGTATGTAGTTCCAAAATTTCCCTGGCTAGATTTTCGTTTATATCAAATTTTCGATTTCTCCTTCTGCCGCGCTTAGCTTGCTTCGCTAGAGTTGAATTTGCACCAATGGAGAACTGGTTATCCAGAAAGGTAAGCATCGCGGGATGTTTTTCTACCGCAAGCAATAGATCATAGAAGTTGCCCGTTATATTCGGTCTAATGGCCTCGAATTCAAAAGCACCTACGATACCTAACATTTGTGGAGACTTGACTGACACGGCAAAATGGTTGGACCAGAAATGTACTAGCCTTTCATAAAAGTGGGTTTCAGTTCTGATCGCCTGTATGGCTCTAGCACTGACATGCTTAAGATAGAGAAGTCTCAGTTGTTGACCTAATTTCATGACTTCATTAGGGTTAATCTCTACATTATTAGAGCCATTTCTAGCCATATTGCGGTTGGTATTACGGAAGTCAAAAAACAGTGATAAGGCCGTTTTACTGTCTGGCACTTCTCCAGTGGATTTTGATAATGGTTGGGGTTGCTCAATCTGAGTCAACCACCACTCTCTAGGATTATTACCAATTTGTTGCAGGTCGCCCGGCTTTGCTCCCAACCCGAATCGGTTTGCTACGATGACAGTTTCAGGTGCAATGCTCACGATTTTCAGTCTCTCAGAATCATAATAGGCTATATATAGCATGACGCATTGAGTAGGCTTTCGTTGACAGATAGCCGATATAAATCTGAGGATTAATTAGCTGATAAATCAGTTAATTATATAATCATAACCATTTGAATAATAATGAATATTCTGACAGACTTGATGAAAAAATCAGATTACATGGTAGGTGATTTAATCCTGCTTAAGTTCTTCCGGTTTATGTTTGTATGTCATGCCTTCCGGTAGAAACAAACTGATGACTGTCCAACCTGTTTCGGGGTTTAGCTTTTTTGCAGTGGTGAAACAGTGTAGTCGGGACTTAGGACTGAATGCGAACAAAGGAACACATGTGTCCTCATTTTTTGACAGCAAATCATTGAAACTAAACTCTTCACCTAGCTGGGTGCTTCGAATTTCTGCACCGCTTCTGATCCAGCTTGCGATTAAACCATAGGTGATGTCCTCTCCGAACAATTGATGGCCACGTCGACTATCAGCGATCCTGTGTTTGTCAGATATTACCTGTTCACGCGACGTGATGAGTTCATAAATATTATTGCTCCCAAATTCCGTTTTGAATTTAAAGCTTGCCAAGGTGTCCATGTTGATCCGTCCTGACATGCCAAGCATTTTTCCTATCCCGACAAGATCGAGATGCCTATCTGCATGTTCAGAGATGGGGTTGCCATAATAGGTGTTTAGTCCTTCCATTCTTGCGAGGCTAATATTATCCCAATTGCTATCGGTTAGTAGGACCTCGATGTCATTTTCTTTCAGGGATTTTCCAATTGCTCTGCAACATTACCGGCGCCGATAATCAAAACGCCATTAGGATCGGGTTCAGCAACTTTAAGCCATTTTGCGAGTGGTTTTGAGGTGGCACTTTGAAAAACAACCGTCCCGATTATGATTAAAAATGTCAAAGGGACCAGTAAATCAGCGCCAGCTACACCGGCTTCTTCCAAGCGTATGGCGAAGACCGCTGAAACGGCTGCAGCAACGATACCCCTAGGTCCAATCCACGCAATCATAGTTCGCTCATTTGCGGTCAAGTCCGAGCCAATTGTTGATGCAAATACCGCGATAGGGCGAGCGACAAACATGACTATCCCAAGGATCAGAAATGATGTCCATCCTAGAACTAGGAATTGCTGGAGATCCACTCGTGCTGCCAGAATGATAAATAGGGCAGATCGAAGAAGTACACTCAAACTTTCTTTGAACTCCAGTATGTCTTCAATATCAATATTTTTCATATTTGCCAAGACCATGCCCATTATCGTGACTGCTAGTAATCCAGATTCATGCTGAATAGAATCTGAAATGGCGTAAACACCGAATACAAGTGTCAATACAAGAAAATTACGGAGGTATTCTGGGATTAGATGATTCCTGAGGATTGCACCGAGGATAATGGCACAGGTAAATCCCAATACAGAACCGGTTAGAATGATCTTTCCGAAAGACATCAGAATACTAGTAAGGGCGCCTTCAAGCTGTGTTGAAATTATAAAGTTGAATACCAGTACCGCCAGCAAAGCACCAAGAGGGTCGATAACGATACCTTCCCAGCGTAAGACATTGGCAATATTAGCATTTGGTCTTGCCGATCTGAGCATGGGGGTGATGACTGTGGGACCGGTGACAACAACAACTGCACCAAATAACAGGGCCAGATTAAAATCTAAGTTAATTAGGTAATGGGTTGCTAACGCGGTAATAGTTAGGGTGATCAGCGCGCCAATTGTAATCAGGTTTCTGACAACAGACTTCAACCCAATAATTTCATCAATATGTAATGTCAGACTTCCTTCAAACAATATTACCGCAACTGAGAGTGAAACAATCGGAAATAACAAGTCACCAAATAGCTCATCTGGGTTGAATAGGCCTATACCGGGACCAATTACGATTCCAGATAACAACAGAAATAGAATTGCTGGCAGTCTGGCCCACCATGCGAACCATTGGCAGGCAATGCCTAACAGACCAATGCCAGCCAACGTGATAAGAATATTTATTTCCAAGATTTTTAAATTCTCTAGCTGTTTTTCGTGGAGATGAGAATTACTCTTACCTATGCATTACTACTAAATTTGGTAATGAATAATAGTGGGAAAATAAATTCCCAAAGCAATAGTAGGCCGGGGACTATTTATTGTATGACTGAAATACCAATGTAGCATTGGTGCCACCAAAACCGAAGCTATTAGACATTACTGTATTTAACTGCACATTATCCTGCCGTTCTCTTACAATCGGAAAGCCTTCTGCGAAGTTGTCTAATTTAGAAATATTTGCAGATTGACATAGAAAACTATGTTGCATCATTAAAAGTGTAAAGATTGCCTCGTTGGCACCAGCCGCCCCTAGACCATGGCCTGTGAGTGCTTTGGTTGAGCTGATTGCTGGTATGTTGTCCTTGAATACTTCTTTAATTGCGGTCAGCTCTCCCATATCTCCTGCTGGTGTACTGGTGGCATGGGCGTTGATATAATCGACTTTACCTTCTACTGTTGTTAATGCGTTCTGCATACACCTTATTGCACCTTCCCCTGAAGGCTTGACCATATCATAGCCATCAGATGTCGCACCATAACCGACGACCTCTGCATAAATTTGTGCGCTACGATTCAATGCGTGTTCCAGTTCTTCCAAAACGAGAATGCCGCCGCCTCCGGATATAATAAACCCATCTCTGTCGGAGTCGAATGGGCGTGATGCATGTTGTGGATCATCATTACATGTGGATGACAATGCTCCCATACTGTCAAACAATAAGGTGCCTGACCAATGCAATTCGTCGCCACCACCTGCAAAGATAATGTCTTGCTTACCATGCTGGATTGTTTCAAATGCATTTCCAATACAATGGGTACTTGTCGCGCAGGCAGAGCTGATTGAATAGTTTACACCCTTAATCTTGAATGGGACTGCCAGACAGGCACTACAGGTGCTGGTCATGACGCGTGGAACCATTGTTGGGCTGACCTTCTTCGCACCCCTTTCCCTGAGGATATCTGAGGCGAGAACCATATTCTCAGTGGATGAGCCACCGCTACCGACTATCAAGCCAGTACGCTCATTTGATACAAGTGCATCATCCAGACCAGCGTCTTCAATCGCATCGATCATAGCAAGATAAACATAGGCTGACGCATCACCCATAAAGCGTTTGAATTTCCTCTCTATCAGCGCAGTAAGATCGAGGTTGATCGGACCATTCACGTGTGATCGAAAACCAAGGTCACGGTATTCAGGACAAAATTTTATCCCCGAACTCGCTTCTTGAAGTGAATTTATGACATCTTGCTTGTTGTTTCCGATACTGGATTTAATACCCAGTCCAGTTATAACGACACGTTTCAAGTTAATCGCCCTGATTAAAATTCATTGTTTTTCTCAAAAAGTCCTACTCTCAAGTCATTTGCAAAATAAATTTCTTGACCATCAGCCTCCATTACACCATCGGCCAATCCTACTATCAGTCCACGTTGGAGAACACGCCTAATATTTACGGTGTACTTGACCAGCTGATTATCCGGTCTTACTTCCCCAGTAAATTTTACCTTGCCTGATCCCAGTGCTCTACCTCTACCAGCGGCGCCAGTCCAGCCTAAATAGAATCCTACCAGTTGCCACATGGCATCCAGCCCCAAACAACCGGGCATAACGGGGTCCTCGTGAAAATGACAGTCAAAAAACCACAAATCCGGTGAGATGTCGAGTTCAGCAACAATCACGCCTTTGCCAGATGTGCCACCGTTATCATTGATATCGGTGATTCTGTCAAACATCAGCATGTTTGGTAGTGGCAGTTGTGCGTTCCCAGGCCCGAAAAGTTTACCCATGCCACAAGCCAGGATATCTTCTTTGTTATAGTATTTTTTCATTTTATCCATAGGCTTGCTAGTATGGCATGCCGATGGGTTTTTTCCTCTTGAAATCTATAGTAGAATGGCGCAGCTTTACTACAGTATGGTTAATGTATCAAGTCTAAAAAACGTTATGCCATAATTTTTCATGGCTAGGTAACATCTAATCTGACATTAATATCGAATATATGTATTTAACTTTCTATAACTGTTTTCAAGCGTTCCGGATCATAAGCAAAATTTATTGATAGTCAACGAGGTTGGATAAAATTCAAGGTATAATATAGCTATGGCTAAGCAAACAAAATCTTTTCCCAGGCATAAGACTATAGGTGTAAAAGTTGGATCTATACAGATAGGTGGTGAAGCTCCTATCGTCGTGCAGTCCATGACCAACACCGATACGGCCGATGCGAATGCGACTGCTGCGCAAGTTCAACAGCTTTCTGCCGCTGGATCAGAACTCGTGCGCATCACCGTAAATAATGAAGAAGCTGCTAGCCAAGTAGCTAGGATCAAAGAGATCCTTGATTCTAATGGTTGTAACGTCCCTTTGATTGGTGATTTTCATTACAACGGACATACGCTCCTATCAAAATTTCCGGAATGTGCAGACGCACTTGCGAAATACCGTATCAATCCTGGTAACGTTGGTTTTGGTAAGAAAAAGGACAGCCAGTTTTCGACTATGATAGAGAAGGCTATTGAATATAATAAGCCAGTACGAATAGGCGTAAATTGGGGAAGCCTCGACCAAGCATTATTAACCAAGATGATGGATGAAAATGCCGCTCTAACCGAGCCTGAAGATGCAAATGTCGTCATGCGGGATGCATTAATCGTATCCGCAATCAGCAGTGCTGAACGAGCGGAAGAAATTGGGTTACCTAAAAACCAGATTGTGCTTTCCTGTAAGGTCAGTGGTGTACAGAAACTGATCGATGTCTATAGGGAATTAGCAAGTCGATGCGATTATGCTCTACATCTTGGTCTGACTGAAGCCGGTATGGGATCGAAAGGCATAGTGGCATCTACAGCGGCCCTTGGTGTGCTATTACAAGAAGGGATAGGTGATACTATCCGTATATCTCTAACACCCGACCCGGGTGGTGATCGAGACAAGGAAGTTATCGTCGCTCAAGAAATATTACAAACTATGGGGTTGAGATCGTTTACGCCGTTGGTCACTGCTTGTCCAGGTTGCGGCAGAACGACGAGTACAGTATTCCAAGAACTAGCAAATAATATTCATTCCCATGTCCGTAGCCAGATGCCGATCTGGCGCGAGCAATACACCGGAGTTGAAGATTTAAATCTTGCCGTGATGGGTTGTGTAGTAAATGGACCAGGAGAATCTAAACATTCCGATATTGGGATCAGTTTGCCGGGGACAGGCGAAGCACCGACGGCACCGGTATTTATTGATGGGAAAAAAGCAATGACATTGCGAGGGGATAACATTGCTGGTGAGTTTCAACAAATAGTTGATGACTATATCGAGAAAAATTATTCTAAAAGGTAAATAGCCTTATCAGTAAATTTTATCCCCAGTACTTAAGTATCTACATTAGCCATGCCCGTATAAACTATCATGTCAGAGCAAAAAAAATATTCAGTGAGTAGCGCTATTAAGGAAAAAGCGTGGATAGATAATGACAGATACAAGGAAATGTACGATCGTTCGATTCAAGAACCAGATAATTTTTGGGCAGAGCAAGCGGATAACTTTATCAGCTGGAATCAAAAATGGGATAAAGTCCAAGATTGGGACTACAACAACGCCTCTATAAAGTGGTTTATAAACGGCAAACTGAATGTTTCCTATAATTGTCTTGATCGGCATTTACCGGAGCGTTCTGATCAAACCGCAATTATCTGGGAAGGGGATGAACCTGGACAAGACAGGCATATCAGTTACAAGGAATTGCACGAAAAGGTCTGTCGATTTGCGAATGTACTAAAATCTCGAGGTGTTGCTAAAGGTGATTGTGTCTCTATATACATGCCTATGGTCCCTGAAGCCGCCGTTGCTATGCTGGCCTGTACCCGGATTGGGGCAATTCACTCTGTCGTGTTTGGCGGATTTTCGCCAAATGCATTGAAAGATCGTATTCTAGATTCTGATTGCAAAGTTGTTATTACCGCCGATGAAGGAGTGAGAGGTGGTCGCACGGTCCCGTTAAAAGCCAATACCGACGAAGCCCTTAAAGATTGTCCCCATGTTCATACGGTAATCGTCGTCAATTGCACCGATGCAGAGATATCGTGGAATAAGGATCGTGATATTCGTTACCACGATGCAATCTCATCTGCATCCACTGAATGTGAACCGGAAGTGATGGATGCCGAAGATACTTTATTCATTCTTTGCACTTCAGGTTCAACAGGTAAACCAAAGGGGGTGTTGCATACCACCGGAGGATACTTACTCTATTCTTCCATTACCCATAAGTATGTTTTTGATTATCATGACGGCGATATCTATTGGTGTACTGCCGATGTGGGTTGGGTAACGGGTCACTCATATATAGTTTATGGTCCATTAAGTAACGGCGCCACAACCCTCATGTTTGAAGGAGTTCCAACTTACCCAGATGCAGGTCGATTCTGGCAAATTGTCGACAAGCACCAAGTAAATATCTTTTATACAGCACCGACTGCACTTAGAGCATTGATGGGGCTAGGTAACGAGTTCGTTACTCGTCATTCACGTAAAAGTTTACGATTACTTGGGACTGTCGGTGAGCCGATCAATCCTGAAGCGTGGGAATGGTACTACCATGTTGTTGGCGATGATCGATGTCCAATAGTTGATACGTGGTGGCAGACTGAGACAGGCGGTATTCTCATTACACCACTAGCTGGTGCGACTGAATTGAAGCCAGGATCAGCGACAAGACCATTTTTCGGTATTGAACCCTCTATTGTTGATGACAAAGGTATTGTGCTTGACGGTGAAGCAGAAGGCTCGTTGTGCATAAACAGGTCTTGGCCAGGTCAAATGCGGACTGTATTCGGCGATCATCAACGATTTATCGATACTTACTTTAGTACTTTTCCAGGAAAATATTTCACTGGCGATGGTGCGAAACGAGACAAGGATGGTTACTATTGGATAACCGGCAGGGTAGACGATGTTATAAATGTATCTGGTCATCGCATGGGAACCGCCGAGGTTGAAAGCGCACTGGTATTACATCCTACAGTTGCCGAGGCAGCCGTAGTTGGCTATCCGCACGATGTGAAAGGGCAAGGTATTTATGCATACGTTTCGCTTATGGCTGGTGAAACGCCACGGGATGAATTAAAAAAGGAATTGGTTCAACACGTTCGCATTGAGATTGGTGCAATTGCTAGCCCTGATGTAATCCAATGGGCCCCGGGACTACCTAAGACCCGTACAGGAAAAATTATGCGACGTATTCTTCGTAAGATTGCGGCAAAAGAACTAGACACTCTGGGTGATACAAGTACTTTAGCCGACTCCGCGGTAGTCGATGACCTAATTAAAAACCGTGTGCTGCTTGATCAATCTCAAGGGTAGCTAACCCAGCCACTACAAATCTTATTTCAAGGGAAGAGCGCAATTCTTTTTGAGAATGCGGAATTTCTACCGTTAATTTCTTTGCAATATACTCCATTAGGGGGATACCCACCGTATTAAAGAAAGGCTATAGTCTTTATCAAATAATTTACATGAAGATGCTTTCAGGAAGAAAGCACGAAAGGAATAATTATAAGTTAGGTGGTTACGGAAAGAACTGTTTGCCAGGGATGGCATACTTCTTTAATTAGCTACGCATGTTTACAGATCAGTCTAAAACCGTTATCTGTTTACGCAATTCTACAAAGCGAGGTTGTTCTAGAACGGGGGCGTTCATTAAATTGGACTTTATTTCTTTTAAAGAGGTTACCACTTCGTTTGGGTTTTTAGCTAGGGCATCATACGCTTTATCAACTTCACCGATGGCTAGATATGATAACGCTCTATCGCCAGGTCTAAGGTATTTTCCATTGGCAACCATGGTCTCAATCTGGTTAACTAATCTCACCGTATCTTCCTGGAGACCAAGTCTTGAATAACTGTATGCTATCCGTATTATAGAAAACGGTTGGGTGCTTTCTCCTGAGGACGGTTCTGCAAGACGTAGCTCCTTAATTGCCTCAGCTTCGTTCCCTAAAATAACTTCCATCATACCGAGGTTTCGATGGTTACCAGGATAAGATGGTGCGATTTTAATGCCCTGACGGTAGACATTGGCAGCGCCGGTAAAATCACCTGCATTCTTTAACATCCCACCAAGAAGATCGTAAGTGCTGAAAGCAAATGGAGCCAACACCTGAACGCGCCTCGCTAATCGAATAGCCTCTTGGTGTTCTCCAAGTGTAGAAAGGAAACGGGCATACTCATCCAAAATTTCCACATCATTCGGACCAAACTGAAGCGCACGTTCAAAGGCTTGCTTTCCCTCTGCACCACGCCTGTTACTGTAATGTATAAATCCTTGTGCTAAGTGGGCGTAGCTGAGGTTGGGATCCACTGATAATGCTTTATCAATATGCTCAACAGCGATCCTTTCCATTTCATCTAAAGTTAACCCTTTAAGTTGAAAACCGACGTTTCTAGATACCCCATAACCACATGCCTTGTAGGCATGGGCTAAGGCAAAATCAGGATCGATTGCAATTGCTTGATCCAAATTCTGATAAAACTCAGGCGGTACGATTGGTCTAATGGTTTTCATCAGAGTTCTTGCTTTCAAGTACAGCATATAAGCATCAATTGATTGGGTTGGGACCTTCCTAATGCGTTCTTTTTCCTCAACTGTGATTTTTGCGCCTAGGGCTAGAACAACGTGCTCAATAATATCTGCCTGTGCCGAAATAATGTCAGTCAAGTCACGTTCATATATCTCTGACCACAATTGATTATTATTAGAGGCATCGATGAGCTGTACCGCAAGATTCATTTGATTATTCGTATAACGAACGCTGCCTTCCATGATGGTTGCCACATTGAGTTCAGCGGCAATCTCAGGAATAGACTTGATTGTATCTTGATAACGAATAACAGAGATACTGGGAATTACAGTTATATCCCGTATCTGGGCAAGGTTATTTAGAATTTCTTTATGAATACATACAGAGAAATAGGCATCTTCGGAATTGGGGCTCAGGTTTTCAAAAGGTAATACTGCAACAGAGTTAGTCAGTATTGCTTTGGTTTGTTCTGTTGTTTCATCTGCAAATGTAGGAGGAATTGCAACCGTCATCTGAATAATTAAGCATGCCGAGATGATGTAAGTTACTTTGGCCATGGAGGCTTTAAGAATTTTTAGCGACCTGAAGAATGATTCCATCAATACACCTCCGAAATTATACCTTTGTTATTAATACCTAGCTTGTTATTTTATTTCGCGGATTCAACTTTGAAGTGCAACGTTGATGTTAAAAAAGACTTCATGTAGTGTTTTTGAATTAAGTGTTTTTCTGGGACGGTGATTGAGTTTTTTCATGACCAAGTTTAACTGCTTTTGTGTAATCGTGCTGGAGTCCATTTTCTTTGGGAAGTACTGTCGAATGAGACCATTGATATTTTCATTTAAACCCCGTTCCCAGGAGGCATAAGGATGTGCAAAATAGAACCCCGCGTTCAATTGTTGAGCAATAACCTCATGCTCAGCAAATTCTTTTCCATTATCCGAGGTGATCGTGTGAACCGACGCCTTCATATTAGACAACAATCGCACGATAGCTTGCCTGACGGCAGAGGCAGTTCGTCGTTTCACCTGTGCAATCAAGGTGTACATCGACTTGCGCTCGCTCAAGGTGACCAGCGCCTGTCGATGGCCTTTGCCGATGACGGTGTCCACTTCCCAGTCACCGATGCGTGTCTTCCTGTTCACAATGGCTGGACACTTATCAATGCTGATCTGATTCACCAGAACCCCACGACGTTGATAACTACCATAACGCTTCTTTCGTTTCTTCTGGCAACGCAAGTACCGGTACAGCTCACCGCCGTCTGCCTTGTCCTGGTATATGTAGTGATATATCCATTCATGACTCAGAGCGATACCTTCTCGTTTATGCAACCAGTCACTGATTTGCTCCCACAAGGTCGTGGTGAGTCGCTGTTGTTGGCTGGCTTCTCGACGCGCTTGCCGGAGCAACTGAGCTTGGCGGGGTCGATAGCCTCTCAAGCCACGGTTGCGTCTGAGTTCACGGCTAATAGTAGATTTATGCACGCCTATCAAGGCGGCTATCTCCGTTTGTGTATGTCCTGCTTTCATCAGGGCGTAAATCTGGTAACGTTGATGCTCGGTAAGCTGTGTGTAGTGTCTCATCTGTGCCTCTCTTTCTTGCTGGAACGAAAGGTAAGGATGCTACCGCAGCTTGCCGTTCGTGCCACCTAATTGAGTTGCACTTACAAATTGAATTCACGCTACATATTAGATAATTTAGTGTAATTAACGCATTAGCCCAATCAAAGATGACAGTAAATAAAACGTTTCGCACTAAAAATTGCAGGAAATCTTATACGGATATAGTTGTCATAAATGGATATAATCCAGCTGGAATGGACACATGCCGATATAAATCCAGAGAATATAATTAAGTAGAATACCCAACATGCATAAACTGTTTAAAATTGTCATTACCCTGTGTCTGTTATCGACCATAGTATGGGCAGAGACGCCCATCGTTCCAGAGTTTGAGTTAGTTCCTAATCGCGATGAGGAACGTGCAACTGAGATCATATTGCACGTAATTGATAGTTACCATTATAAGACTAAACGATTGGACGATACTTTGTCGAACCAAATACTTGACAATTATCTAAGTAACCTGGATTCCAATCATAGTTTCTTTACAGCACAAGATATCGAGTATTTTGAAAAGTACCGGTATAAGCTGGACGATACGTTAAACAAATCGGATCTATCTCCTGCATTTGAGATATTCAGAACATACCGCACACGCGTTGATCAACGAGTCGCTTATGCTGAGCGCATTCTGGAATCGGAATTTGATTTCACAATTGAAGAAGATTACGAATTCGACCGCCGAGAATCATCTTGGTTAGATAGTGCTGACTTAGATGAAACCTGGAGAAAGCGGGTAAAGAATGATTTTCTCAATTTGAAACTAGCGGATAAGGAACCCGATGAAATAAGGACTACCTTATCTAAGAGGTACAAACGGCTTCGTACCAGCACCTTCCAATTCAATTCGAATGATATATTCCAGTTGTTTGTGAATGCCTATACCACTGCGATAGAACCTCATACGTCGTATTTTTCACCGCGAACTTCTGAGAATTTTGATATCAGCATGAGCCTATCACTCCAAGGGATCGGTGCAGTTCTTAGGGGAGATACAGATTATACCGAGGTTCAGAGTGTGGTTCCTGGCGGTCCTGCTGATTTAGGTGGTGAATTACATGATAAAGATCGTATTGTCGGTGTTGGCCAGGAAGTGGATGGTGAGATTGTCGATGTCATTGGTTGGCGTCTTGACGATGTGGTGGACTTGATTCGTGGACCGAAGGGTACGGTGGTTCGTCTTGAACTCCTGCGCGTAGGAGTCGGTGCAGAAGGACCAAGTGAAATCATCTCGATTACCAGAGATGAAATCAAACTGGAAGAACAGGCAGCAAAATCAGAAATACTTGACATAGAATCTTTGGGTCGAATCGGTGTGATTGATATTCCTACATTCTACAGCGACTTCGCGGCACAAGCGCGTGGTGAGGAGGATTACAAGAGCACTACACGGGATGTTCGCAAGTTGTTAAGTGAACTAAGTACCGAAAAAATTGATGGTATTGTAATCGACCTTAGGGGTAATGGTGGAGGATCCTTGTCAGAAGCACTGGAGATTACCGGCCTTTTCATTGAATCCGGGCCTATCGTGCAGACCAAGAATTCGTCGGGCAAGATTGAAATCAACGAAGACGAGGACCCGGCTATTATTTATGGTGGACCTCTAGCGGTACTGGTAGACAGAAACAGTGCATCAGCGTCTGAGATTTTCGCTGGCGCTATTCAAGATTATCGCCGCGGGATTATTATTGGCGAACCCACCTTCGGTAAGGGTACAGTGCAGCATATCGTGGACTTGAACCGATTTACCCGGAGTAAAAATGACTATGGCAAATTGAAAACGACCATTGCTCAATTTTTCCGGGTTAGTGGCGGTAGTAACCAACATAAAGGCGTCATTCCAGACATTGTCTATCCTACTGCAAAGTTTAGCTCCGAACATGGTGAGCGATCGCTTGATAATGCACTACCTTGGGACCAGGTCAAACCGGCAGAATTTGTCCCTGCAAATGCACCGGTTGAGAAATTTAGTATTGCAAAACTCGCACATGAGAGGCGTCTTAATTCAGATCGGATTTTTCAGCTTACACTTGAGGAACTCGAATTAGTCTATGAATCAAGTGAGAAGAAAACAATCAGCCTTTTGGAATTAAAAAGAAAGCAGGAAAGAGATCGACTAACTGAAGCACGAAAGACACTACAGAATGAATACCGTATAGCGCAGGGTTTAGATCCACTCGCTAATGATGCGAATGATGATGAGTATGAAAAGGTTGAGCCTGTTGATATCCTGTTACAAGAAGCAGCACATATATTGCTTGATATTATTACAGAGGTTCAAACCACTGCAAATTCGTTGTCTTCTACGGTAACACCGTAAATTTTTAGATCTCTCTCTTCGAATTCTAGTCACTTTTTTCAGTAATTAATTAAGTATCGTTTTTGTGAAACTGGTACGGAGGTAAAAACCCCGTGGCAGTGTGGTGGTGGGATTGCCTTCAACTGTGTAGGCCTTACCGAGTGATCGTGCATTGGCTGCCTTGGGTCTGATTTGCAAATTTTTTCCATGAGCGGAGCTAATTTTGTCTATCTCTCCTGTCGCTATCATCTCCATCAATTCCTCCCAATCTGCTCGCAACATCGCCTCTTGAGTTGGGTTAGGACTCCACAATGTTGCGCTCCCAAATCGTCTTTCCCCTACGGCTAGGATTTTGTCTGATTCTATAGGTAACCACAAAACTCGGGATAATTTTTTACAGACGATGGAATCTTGCCAGCGTAACCCCGCAATGTCTGTCATTGGCACGGTACAGACATAGGTGGATTCTGCAGGTCTGCCGTGCTTGTTTAGCGGGATGGTCTTTAATTCAACGCCGATATGCTGGAAATCTGGCTCAGCGAGATTGGATGCGGTTGCACCAAGGAATTTCTCAGCCAGTTGGCCTATCCAGCCTTTATGCTGTTTCTGATCTTGAGGGACTTTAAACGCTAACTGTTTCGCTACTTGTTGCAACGTCATTCCTGCCAATTGCTCGGCGTATTGTAGTAGCTGTTGTTCTGTCCTTGGCGGTGGATTGAAATCTGAAATAATCTGCTGTCCGTTAGGATTGTTTCAGAGTTTTGGTAATTGACTTTCGTAAAGATTCAAGAACGTTTTCAGCTATGATAGGTTTGTTATCATGGTCTGTGATGAAAAAAATATCTTCAACACGTTCGCCGTACGTTGCAATTTTGGCGCTTTGTATGTTGACATTATATTTTTCCATCGCCATGCCGACAGCAGAAAGGAATCCTAATCTATCCGTAGCGGAAACTTCCATGATGGTCCGCTTATTCTTATAATCAGTCGAGAATATCACCTGCGTTGGTATAGGAAAGAGCTTGAGCTTACGGGATTTTATCCTCGACGATTTCTTTATGGGGAGATCGAAATCAGATAGGTTTTCGCGCAACATAGCTTGTATTTCCTTTTTCCGTTCCCGGCCTGATATTTTTTGTCCATCCTCTTCAAGCACAATGAAAGTATCAAGTGTATATCCCGCTGCAGCAGTCATAATTCGTGCGTCCATAATGTTCAATCCTAGCAGGTCGAGTATCCTGGTAGCCCGAGAAAAGATATTGTCATGATCATGCATGTAAATAAATATTTCGCTTCCACCTCTTGCAGTCATCTCTCTGATCAGGATCAGTGGTAGCCGGCCATCGTTTGATTTTGCGATAGCCCGGGTATGCCATGCAATCTCGTCCGGTGAGTTGTGAATAAAATAATCGTCTCCGAACTGTGACCAGATTTTCTGGATCTTAGATTGAAGATCGATCTTGCCACTAATTAAATTCAACGCCTGTGACTTGGCATCTTTGATCCGTTCTTTCTTATCAATTGGGTTCTCCAATCCTCTTCTTAGCGCCAATAGAGTATTTTCATATAGATCAATTAGCAGGGCGTCCTTCCAGCTGTTCCACAATTTTGGGTCAGTGCCGTTGATATCGGCAACAGTCAATAAATATAAATAATTAAGGTGCATCTCATCGCCGACCTTTACGGCAAACTGGTTAATAACAGCAGGATCACTAATGTCTTCACGCTGGGCTGTTTTCGACATCAATAGGTGATTTTCTACCAGCCAAGTTACCAACCGGGAATCAAATTCGCTTAACTGATGGCCGCGACAGAAATCTAATGCGAATTTTCTGCCGAGTTTAGAATGGTCTGCCTTTTGTCCCTTGGCGATGTCATGGAATATACCCGATAGATAAAGTAGTTCCTGTTTTAGGATTGTTTTCATCAGTGTCCAGGCAAGCGGGAATTTTTCCTTAGAATCGTCCATAGTAAATTTGCGCATATTCTGGACAACGAACAGGATGTGCTCGTCAACGGTATAAACATGAAACAAATCAAATTGCATCAGACCTTCGATGGCTGCAAAATCTGGCATGTATGACCCAAGAACACCATATCGGTGCATCCTTCTGAGTTCGTGGCCTACACGGCGAGGCTGTCTTATTATCTCCATAAACAGACTTCTGTTGCGGGTGTCCTTGCGGAAATTATCATCTATTAATACCAGTGATTCCCTGATAAGACGGATAGTGCTCGCTCTGACACCAATAATTTTCGGGTTTTGTTGTTTGAGTAAAAATATTTCCAGCAATGCAAATGGGTGGTTTTTAAATGTATTTTTGTTTCTGGTCTCAATGAAGTCGTTTCTGATTTGAAACCGCTTATTTACAGGGATGATCTTTTCCTTGCGTCGTGCATAAATTATGGCTTCCTGGAAATGTTGTAGCAACATCTCATTCAATCGGCTCAATTCACGGATCGTGTGATAATAGATCTTCATAAATTGTTCTATTGCCGAATTGTCTTCAGATATAAAGCCGAATTTTTCTGCAACTTTACGTTGGTGATCAAACAACAAACGGTCTTCTCGTCTGCCTGCAATGACGTGCAAGGTAAAACGGACGCGCCAAAGGAATGAGCAACCATCGTCCAGTATTCTGTACTCTTTACGAGTGAGGAAACCATATTCGACTAAATCTTCCAGATCAGGTGCATCAAAATGGCGTTTAGCGACCCAGATGATCATCTGGATGTCTCTCAGACCACCTGGTCCTTCCTTGATATTCGGTTCCAAATTATGGTCAGTATCATTGAAGTGTTGGTGGCGGTTGACCTGTTCCGCCAACTTCCTTTCAAAATATTTCCGGGTTGGCCAGATTTTTTTCGGACTTGTTTTTCTGTGCATGGACTCAAATAAATCCGTTCTGCCATATAATAACCTTGATTCCATTAAGTTTGTTGTAACGGTGACATCGGCTTTTGCAATTCGAACACATTCATTAATGGTCCTTACACTGTGCCCGACTTCCAGACCAATATCCCATAGAAACCGAAGGAAGTTTTCGATCTCTGTTTTGACATCTGGTTTCAACCGCCAGGGTTTTAGTATCATTAGGTCAATATCGGAATAGGGATGTAATTCACCACGACCATACCCACCCACCGCGACTAGTGACAGATTATTATCGGATACATTTAGTTCCCATGCGCGCATCAACAGTTGATCTATAAACCATGCTCGTTTTTTAACAAGCGCTGCAATGGGGTTACCCCGTTCAAATTGATCAGTTATATATAGATCACCTTTTCTTAATATCTGTTTAAATGTTTCGAGTGCGGAGGAATTTTCTGAGAGCAACTGGGCAAACTTATTTTTGTCAAACAAGGAGGGGTCATTAACTACGTTATCAAGCATGTTCAGAACTCTTCTTCTGGTCGCCGTGTTAAAACTTCATATCCATCTTCCGTAACAAGAACGGTGTGTTCCCATTGTGCAGACAAGGAACGGTCCTTGGTAACTACTGTCCAATTGTCGGGTAATAGTTTTACATAACGCTTGCCTGCATTGATCATTGGTTCAATAGTAAAAGTCATAGCTGAAACCAGCTTCATTCCAGACCCTTGCTCTCCATAGTGCAGAACCTGTGGGTCTTCATGAAATTCTCTGCCAATTCCATGTCCACAGTACTCCCGGACCACGGAATAATTTACTCGTTCGGCATGTTCTTGTATTGCATAGCCTATATCACCCAGGTTGAGTTCGTGTCGCACCATACGGATCCCCAGACACATACATTCATACGTTGTCTCAACCAAGCGTCGGGCACGGATAGTCGGCTCGCCGACGAAAAACATTTTGCTAGTGTCACCATGGAAGCCGTCCTTGATCACTGTAATATCAATATTAACGATGTCGCCGTTCTTCAGGACCTTGTCCCCTGGGATCCCATGGCAGACCACGTGATTGACAGAAGTGCAAATCGATTTAGGAAAGCCTCGATAATTTAATGGCGCTGGGATAGCTTGTTGCGTATTTACAATATAGTCATGGCAGATTCGATCAAGTTCGCCAGTTGTGATGCCAGGTTTCACGAAAGAATCAATCATTTGCAGGACTTCCGAGGCCAGGCGTCCAACGGTCCGCATTTTTTCGATTTCCTCGATCGATTTGATAGATACTGTCATTTTATTACCAATTACTACAGATTTTCGCTGGTTAATGTCAATTAAGAATTGTTGCAACCTGCTGTGTATGGTATAAAGCGCCCGCTGTTTATGCAATATTACAACACACGTCCATTAATTAATCGTGTAAGGGGTGCCCCAGGTGGTTTTGTGTCCTAACGGGGTCGTTATACGAAATGTACGGAGGCTTAACCCCGAAGGAGAATATTGATGTCTGCAGTTACCATGCGTGAAATGTTTGAAGCGGGTGTCCATTTCGGACATCAAACCCGTTTTTGGAACCCGAAAATGGAGCCTTATCTATACGGTCAACGGAATAAAATCCATATCATCAACCTTGAAAAGACGCTCCCTATGTTTATTGATGCGATCAATTCAGCAGGAAAGCTAGCATCTCGCAAACAAACTATCCTTTTTGTCGGTACTAAAAAGTCGGCCCAGAAGATTATCATGGAAGAAGCTACTCGATGTTCCATGCCATATATCAATCGACGTTGGTTGGGGGGCTTGTTAACAAATTTCAAGACGGTGAAGCAATCTATTACTCGTCTAAAATTATTGGAAGAGATGGAGTCCGATGGGAGCATGGAAAGGATGAGCAAAAAAGAAGCTCTGCTTCATATGCGTGAATTGGAAAAATTGCGTAGCAACCTTTCTGGAATAAAGGACATGGCTGGAATTCCTCAAGCGATATTTATTATCGACGTAGGCTTCGAAAATATTGCTGTGCTAGAAGCGAAGAAACTGGGTATATCAGTAATAGGCGTAGTAGATAGTAACAATAGTCCTGACGAAATTGATTATCCAATCCCAGGTAATGATGATGCAATTCGCTCGATACAGTTGTATTCCAGGTGTATCGCAGACGCTATCCTTGATGGCCGAGGCAGTATTACTCAACTTGAAGGAGAAGGTGACGCCGATGATTTTGTGGAGTTGGATGAAGAAGGCGCTCTAATTCTTGATGAGAAACCTAACAAAACCACTATAAAGTCGAAAAAGAAACCATCCCGAAAAAAAGTAGCTTCAGCAAAAACAGAAAAGGTCGAGTCGATTGACGATAAAAAAGACTTACTGACAGTACCAGCTGAAGATAACAGTGAGTCTATAGAGGTTGTTAAACAGACTGACGATGCGGAAGTAGCTAGTTCCGAAACTAAAAGTGAAACTGCTTCAAAGAAAGCAAAAACGACAAAGAAAAAAATTGCCAAGAAAACAGTTGCCAAGAAAAAAGTGACAAAAAAGAAAACAACTAGTCGATCTGCAGCCAAAGATAAGTAAGCTAGCTAAGAAGGACATGGGATATTTAATCCCTCAGTCACTAACTAGACAACTGGAAACTTGTAAATAATGCAGATTATAGCATCGATGGTGAAGGAGTTGCGGGAGCGAACCGGCGCAGGAATGTTGGATTGCAAGAACGCACTAAAAGCTGCGGATGGAGATATTGAAAACGCTATTAAGGATATGCGTAAATCTGGTGTAGCAAAAGCGGCAAAAAAAACAGGACGGGTAGCATCAGAAGGTCAAATTGTCGTCAGCCATGCTGATGGATCATCTGATTTCGTCATCCTGGAGGTTAATTGCGAAACAGATTTTGTCGGCAAGGATGAAAATTTTAGACAATTCACACAATCTGTGGCGGCAACCATACTCAAAAATAAGCCGAATGATATTGATGAGTTGCTTACAAGTCCTGTCGCCAATTCTACAGGGATGACTGTTGAAGAGGCGAGAACACAGATGATCGCCAAGATTGGTGAAAATATTTCTGTACGGCGATTCTCACTGTTTACAGCAAAAGGGACATTAGGTAGCTACCTTCATGGTGTACGAATTGGTGTATTGACCGATATAGATGGTGGTGATGACGAGCTTGCAAAAGACATAGCTATGCATATTGCAGCAAGTAAACCTGTCTGTATTGATAAAGATGAAATTCCGAGTGAGCTTATAGAAAAAGAGAGAGAAATTTATCTATCGCAAGCTCAAGAGAGTGGCAAGCCAGCAGAGATTATAGACAAGATGGTAAGCGGCAGGATAAATAAATACCTGAATGAGGTAACTCTTTTAGGGCAGCATTTTATTAAAGATCCTGATGTCACCGTGGCGAAGCTGCTAGAAAACAGAAATACAAAGGTAAACAGTTTCATCCGTTACGAAGTAGGGGATGGGATCGAGAAAAAAGTTGATAATTTTGCAGAAGATGTAATGGCACAAGTGAAAGATAATTAACCAATCAATCGGGAGACGAAATTCCATTGACTGATCAGGCCTCAGGTATCAAGTATAAGCGGATATTACTCAAACTCAGTGGTGAGGCATTAATGGGAGATGTTGAATTCGGTATTGATCCACTTGTCATTAAAAGGATCGCTGGTGAAATCAAGGAATTGAACCAGGCTGGAGCAGAAATCGCTATTGTTATTGGGGCAGGAAACTATTTCCGGGGATCTGCACTCGCAGCTTCAGGGATAGACAGGGTTACAGCGGACCATATGGGAATGCTGGCTACAGTCATCAATTCCTTGGCATTACAGGATGCAATTGAGCAACTCGACCTACACGTCAGAGTCATGTCAGCAATTAAGATCAATGAAGTATGTGAGGAATATATACGACGTCGCGCCGTAAGGCACCTTGAAAAGGGCAGGATAGTCATTTTCTCCGCGGGTACCGGCAATCCCTTCTTTAGCACAGATTCAGCAGCAAGCTTGAGAGCAGTAGAAATCAATGCTGAACTCCTTATCAAGGCCACAAAAGTGGATGGAGTCTATTCCGCAGATCCTGTTCATGATAAAAATGCAAAACGCTACAATAAGCTTGGTTATGACGAAGTGATCGAGCAAAAATTAGAGGTTATGGATACAACTGCAGTTGTATTATGCAGAGATAATCATATGCCATTGCGAGTTTTAAATATGATGAATCATGGAGCACTCATGCGAGCTGCTCAAGGAACGGATGAAGGGACGTTGGTTACTAAATTGTAAACAGATTGGATTTAGCTATGACGGATAAAATTATTCAAGATGCAGATGGGCGGATGAGAAAATCAATCGAGGCATTGAAAAACGAACTAGTAAAAATACGAACCGGTCGAGCACATCCAAGCCTATTAGAACATATTGTGGTTAATTATTACGGCAGCGAAGTCCCGCTAAGTCAAGTCGCCAATGTCAATGTTCTCGATGCGCAAGCATTGAACGTAACGGTTTTTGACAAGAATGCCGTGAGCGATGTTGAAAAGGCGATTCTTAACTCTAATATGGGATTGAATCCAGTAACCGTTGGTACCATTTTGAAAGTGCCATTACCAAGACCGACCGAAGAAAGGCGGAAGGAATTATCAAAAATTGTCAGGGTTGAAGTTGAAAAGGGCAAAGTCGCTATCCGAAATATTCGTCGAGATGCCAAGACACATTTGAAAGATATGATTAAAGATAAGGAGATTTCCGAAGACGACGAACGTCGGGCCGAGGATCACCTGCAAAAGCTTACAGATTCATCTATCGCAGAAATCGATAAAATGCTTGAGGCCAAGGAAAGTGATTTAATGGAAATATAATTAAAAGCGATTGGTAATTTGTGATGAGTTTTAGAGAAAGTAACCACCGACCTGCAAAGAGCAACAGTAAATTCCGGACATATATTCCCCTATTATGAACACCACTGCAAATAACGATACGGTTCCCCAACATATTGCTATCGTCATGGATGGTAACGGCAGATGGGCATCTCTGCGAAATTTACCGAGAGGGCCAGGGCACAAAGCAGGGGTTAAAACTCTACGTAAGATTGTCGAACATTGTGTGCGTATAAATCTTCCGGTACTGACAGTTTTTGCATTTAGCAGTGAAAATTGGCATAGACCGAAACAAGAAGTCGATTTTTTAATGGAACTCTTTCTAATTTCACTGCGTGACGAAGTGGATGATCTGCATAATAATAATGTCAGATTGCAATTTATTGGCAACAGAAAGGGATTGACAATAAAACTGACAGAGTTGATGGCACACACTGAAGCGAAGACTGAAAATAATACTGGCTTGAGTCTTGTAATCGCGGCCAATTATGGCGGACGTTGGGATATTACCCAAGCATGCAAGCAAATTGCTGAACAGGTGGATTCAGGAGTTTGCGATAGCAGCGATATTTCCGAGGAATTAATCAAGCAGCATTTAAGTTTGGCAAATTTCCCTGAACCGGATCTGTTTATTCGCACAGGGGGAGAACAGCGAATTAGCAACTACATGCTATGGCAGTGTGCTTATTCAGAAATATATTTCTGTGATGAGTTGTGGCCGGAATTCTCTTCAGAGGTATTCGACCGTGCCCTGGCGTGGTTTGCAGGCAGACAACGTCGGTTCGGTAGAACGAATGAGCAGATAAAACATGCAAAAGGTGACTGAAAGTCGTTTTTTCAGCGCAATAATACTGGCTCCGCTGGTAGTTTTAGCGATTCTTTATCTGAATACCCAATGGTTAGCACTGATGCTCGGTCTCTTTATTTGTCTTGCTGCTTGGGAATGGGCGCGAATGATCAGTATGCGTGCTAGCACAAGCGGGATTTTATACGTAGGACTTGTTTGCATTTTGCTGGGCTTGGCTTATTACATGCTTGAGAGTAAAGGGTCATGGCTAGTTGTATTAGGTGCTGTCTTTTGGTGGATAATCGCATTGTTTCTGGTGATAGCGGTCCAACGACAGATGTTAGAAATGACTAAATCCCGTTATTATAAGGCCCTGATGGGCCTATTCGTATTGATCCCAGCCTGGTTAAGTATGGTCATATTGCATCATCGAGGACAGGAAGGGGTGATATTATTGGTTTTCCTGTGTGTTTTAGTCTGGATAGCAGATATATCAGCCTACTTTGCTGGTAGAAAGTGGGGAAAAAGGAAATTGTCAGTTCGGATCAGTCCGGGTAAGAGTTGGGAGGGCGTGTATGGCGCAATTATGGCAACAATGTTGTATACACTAATATATTCCATCATAAATAGTATGCAACTCATTGAAACCATGTTATTTATAACCTTATGCTTGGTAACAACCATGGCCTCGGTGCTAGGTGATCTGATGGAAAGTCTGATGAAAAGGGCGGCAAACGTAAAAGACAGCAGTAGCCTGATCCCGGGACATGGCGGTGTGCTTGATAGGATAGATGGCTTAACAGCAGCCGGCCCGATATTCGTCAGTGGGTTGTTGCTCACGAAATTAATGCCATGATTGGAATTACCATACTCGGCTCAACCGGTAGTATTGGCGTCAGTACACTTGATGTTCTCAGTCGTCATCCCAACAAATTCAAATTAGTTGCGATTACAGCAAACACCAATGTTGATCGACTATATCAGCAATGCGTTACTTGGCATCCACAGTACGCTGTCATGGCTGATGAGAAGAGTGCGGAAACATTACGTAAAAGATTGTCTAAAGAGATGTCAGGTATTGAGGTGCTGGCTGGAACTGAAGGTTTGATAAAAGTAGCTAGTATCAAGCAGACTGATTATGTAATGGCCGCGATTGTTGGTGCTGCTGGCTTATTACCAACACTGGCTGCAGCAAAATCTGGGAAACGAATTTTGCTTGCCAATAAAGAATCTCTAGTTATGTCAGGTCAATTATTTATCGATGCAGTTAGTGAAAACAATGCTGAGTTGCTACCTATAGACAGTGAGCACAATGCCCTGTTTCAAAGTCTGCCTACCGATTATCAACAAGGACTAAAGCAGTCCGGCGTGACTAGACTCCTTATTACTGCATCGGGTGGCCCGTTTAGGACTACGCCTATTCACGAACTGGATGAGATTACACCGGAGCAGGCTTGTCTACACCCGAACTGGGATATGGGCAGAAAAATTTCCGTCGATTCAGCAACCATGATGAACAAAGGGCTTGAAGTGATCGAAGCTTGTTGGCTATACGGTACAACGCCGGATGCGATTCAAGTAGTGGTCCATCCGCAAAGTGTTATTCATTCCTTGGTTGAATATAGTGATGGGTCGGTTTTGGCACAGCTTGGTAATCCGGATATGCGAACACCAATTGCCCACGCATTGGCATGGCCAGAGAGGCTCACTTCTGGTGTCTTACCATTAAATTTGTTTGATATTGGCAGTCTGGATTTTGAAGAGCCTGATCCAGCCAAATTCCCTTGTCTACGGTTGGCTTCCGAGGCGATGTCAGCCGGTGGTACGTCTACAGTGATATTGAATGCTGCCAACGAAGTTGCCGTGTTTGAATTCTTGAAAAGGAAAATAAGGTTTACAGAAATTGCGAGGATTGTTGAGGATGCACTAGCAAATATCAAGTCGGTAGATTCTGACAGTATAGAAACTATCCTGGAAGCGGATAAAATTACAAGAGACTATGTTAATCATTATATTAGGGAGCTTGCCGCATGATAGACGTACTGCAATCGATAGCTGCCTTTATTGTTGCCCTGGGCTTATTGATTACATTTCATGAGTTTGGTCATTACTGGGTCGCACGTCGGTGTGATGTCAAAATATTACGGTTTTCTATTGGTTTTGGACGACCAATATGGAAGCGTACCCGTGGAGAGGACGCAACAGAATTCGTTATTGCGGCATTACCGTTAGGTGGCTACGTGAAAATGTTGGATGAGCGGGAAGGCAAAGTCAATGATCGTGAAAAAAACAGGGCGTTTAATAACAAGTCTTTGTTGCAGCGGATTGCAATCGTCGTTGCCGGACCTGCATTCAATTTTATTTTTGCTATTTTAGCGTATTGGATCATATTCATGATTGGTTTCGTTGATCTAAAACCGGTTATCGGCGAGGTTAAAATAGAGTCCATTGCTATGGAGGCAGGATTCCGCAAGGACCAAGAGATCACCATGATAGATGGCAGAGACATACAAACTTGGAGCGCTGTCATAGATTCTATCGTGGCTAAAGTGGTAAAAGGGAACCATGCGATATTTACTGTTGTGGGTACAGGTGGTCGTAAGCAGGAAATTGATCTAGATATGTCTCTTATTAGTATTGACGATATGGCAAGCGGACAATTACTTACACAATTGGGTTTGACGCCAAAAATACCAAAATACCCAGCGGTTATCGGCGCAATTTCACCCGGTGGTGCAGCAGAGAGAGCAGGGATGCAACCAGGCGATTATGTCATTATCGCAAACGGCACCACTATTGACGGATGGATAGATTGGGTTGAGTTTGTCCAGTCTCACCCGCAGCAAACACTTGATATTGAAGTGATGAGAAATAACCAAGTGGTCAGTTTGGTTGTAACCCCTGACCCCATAGAAGGTGATGACGGTAAAATTATAGGTAGGATTGGAGCTGGGGTGGATCAAAGTTTCAACACTGATTCGACGTTGTTTAATCAAGAAAGCTATGGACCGATACCTGCATTGATAAAATCTATAGATAAGACTGTAGAAATGTCAGTGATGACCCTGCGTATCTTGAGTAAGATGATTGTGGGTGAAGCATCGGTCAAGAATTTGAGTGGACCAATTACTATAGCAAAATTTGCCGGTGATACTGCCAATATGGGGATCGTGTCATTTCTAGGATTTCTGGCTATAGTTAGCGTCAGTTTGGGCGTATTGAACCTTCTTCCAGTACCAATACTCGATGGTGGTCACCTGCTTTATTATTTGATTGAGGCCATCAAGGGGAGCCCGGTTTCAGAGTCTATGCTAGCAATAGGCCAGCAACTCGGCTTGGTATTATTGCTCGGCCTTATGAGCATAGCATTGTATAATGATATCCTACGACTGATCAGCTGATAATGGAATTTAATAATCAAAAATTGGGATTAACAATTAATAAATTTATTTTTCTTTTCATCCTGTTGCTTCAATCTTCACTTGCTAATGCGCAAGATTTTACTATTGAGGACATCCGTATCGAAGGATTGCAGAGATTAACGCCTGGGACGATCTTCAATTATCTGCCTGTTGAAATCGGTGACGTCTTTAGTGATCAGACATCGACAGAATCCATAAGGGAGTTATTCAAAACTGGATTTTTTGATGATGTGAGATTGGAGAGAAGCGGTAATATCCTGATTATTATTGTCAAGGAGAGGCCAAGTATCGGTAGTATTGATATAGATGGGAACAAGGACATCAAGACAGATGATCTCTTGGATGGGCTTAAGGAGGTTGGATTTACCGTTGGTCGGATATTCGACCAATCCCAGCTAGACAAACTCGAGCGTGAGTTACATAGGCAATATTTTTCAAACGGCAAATATGCTGTACAGATAAATTCCGCGGTAGAATCGCTGGCGAATAACCGAGTAGCAGTATCAGTAAATATTTCTGAAGGCGTAGCTGCAAAGATCAGGCAAATTAATATTGTCGGCAATTTCGCTATCAGCGAACAGAAATTACTGGATCCGTTTGAACTCAGCTCTACTAAGCTACTATCATTTTTTACTAAGGATGATCAGTATTCAAGGCAGAAGTTATCTGGAGATTTGGAATTATTACGGTCTGCATATTTAGATAACGGTTATATAAATTTTAATATTGATTCCACCCAAGTAACAATTACTCCCGACAAAAAAGACATCTATATCACCATTAATATAACAGAAGGTGAGCAATACAGGATATCTGGGATTAAGCTGGCTGGTGAGCTTATTGCTTCAGAAGAAGAGCTTTTCGAGCAAATTGATATAGAAAGGGGTGAATTGTTCTCAAGAAAGAAGGCAACAGATAGCAGTAAGCGTATTAGCGATCTTCTTGGCGGGGTAGGTTATGCATTTGCCAATGTTAACTCAATACCGGATATCAATGATGAAAGTAATACCGTTGAAATAACTTTTTTTATCGATCCGGGCAAACAGATATATGTCAGAAGGATTAATTTTCTCGGTAATAATAAGACACGGGACGAAGTTTTACGCCGCGAAATGCGTCAGCAAGAAAGTGGCTGGATATCTACTCCTCTGGTTGAACGTGGCAAGGTTCGACTTCAGCGCTTGGGTTACTTTAAAGAAGTAAACGTAGAAACGCCGGCGGTGCCAGGGTCGGCCGACCAGGTCGATGTAAACTATACGGTTGAAGAACGGCCATTCGGCAATTTTATTGCAGGTTTGGGTTTTTCGCAGTCACAGGGCCTTATTATTTCTACCAGTATCTCGCAGGATAACTTTCTTGGAAGTGGTTCACGGATGGCATTTGCATTCAACAATAGTAGGTTTAACCGTATCTTCAGCGTGGGCTACGTTAATCCCTATTATACGGATGATGGCATAAGTCGAGGATTTAATGTCGCCTATCGAGAAACTAAGGGCAGGAATGCCAATATTACCGCATTTGATAGCAGAGTTTTCTCTGGAGGTGTGAATTTCGGTATACCCATCTCCGAGTTCAATTCAATCAGTACCGCAATTACTTATGAAAATACCGAATTAGCACAGGACGGCTTCTTTGCAGCTGAAGTCTTGGACTTTATAAACCGGGAAGGAAACCAGTTTGATACTATCCGATTGAGTGCAGGCTTTGCTTACGATACACGGAACAAGGCAATCTTACCGGAAAGCGGGTCTTTTCATTCGATATTAGGTGAAATTACTGTACCTTCATTCGGTAATTCTCTGGAATTTTACAAGATCAGCTACCGTGGACAGTGGTTGCGCCCAATTTATGGAGATTTTATTTTTTCCTTAAAAGGAAACTTTGGTTATGGAGATGGGTATTTAGGGTCAGTTGAGCTGCCGTTTTTTGATAACTACTACGCAGGGGGGCCGAGCTCAGTCAGGGGATATAAAGAAAATACACTGGGACCTACAGACTCGGCTGGAAGACCGATAGGTGGTAACATTAAGATAGTCGGTGGCGCAGAAATAATATTTCCGATACCATTCCTGAAAAAGTTCGATCAAGTCAGATTTAGTGCTTTTTTTGAGGGTGGCAGTGTGTTTTGTACCGGTGACCGGACCAGAACTACAACAGGATTTGACATCAACGGGAATCTTATAACCGTTACTGGCCCAGTTTGTAGTGAGAATAACAAATTTGAGTTAGGTAGACTGCGTTACTCTGCTGGAATTGGTGGTATCTGGATATCTCCTTTCGGTGTGATTGGCGTCAGTGTGGCTAAGCCGATTAATGATAAGCCCGGCGATAATAAGCAGATTTTCCAGTTTAATTTTGGTACAAGTTTTTAATATAATGAGCTACAGGGATAGGAAAGCCCATGTAATATAATGGAAACATTACTTGGAAATGAATCAAGGCTAATGTTACTAGATGTTAAATTCGGAAGGAGAAGGATAATTTGTTTGGAAATAAATTTCTTATTTGGAGCATAAAATTGAACAAAATCTTACTTCTTAAAGTTGCCACGTTTTTTCTACTCGCATCAGTTTTTTCTTCTGCATATACTGAAGATTATAAAATTGGTTTCATCAATGCGAGAATTGTTTTAGAACAATCACCTCAGGTAAAAAAAATTCAAACCGTCTTAGCAAATGAATTTACACCACGCGAAAAGGAAATTATCGCTGCTCAAAAAAGTCTGAAAGGTCTGGAGGACAAGTTAGCGAAAGATGCTGCCATTATGAGCGAATCAGAAAGGAATAAAATTCAGCGCGATATACTTAATAGTCAACGTGATCTGAAGCGCAGTGAAGATGAATTCAGAGAGGATCTTCAGTTCCGCCAGAATGAGGAATTGTCAAAAATCAACCAAGAAATTTTACAGGCTATACAGATCGTTGCTAAGGAAAATAATTACGACTTAGTGCTTAGTGATGGTGTGCTCTTTGCTAGTCCCAAGATTAACATGACCGATATAGTTATTGAATATCTGACTAGGCAAGCTGCAAATTAAAAAAGTGTTATTCGGGTTCTCCGTTTATGCAATATAAATTAGGAGAATTGGCTGAGGTCATTAATGCAGAATTAAAAGGTGACCCTAACTGTGTAATTTCAGGTTTAGGGACATTGCAAAATGCCGGTCCGGATCAGCTGAGTTTTTTTACCAATCGAAGGTACGCTAGATTTCTGAAATCTACCACTGCTGCCGCAGTCGTTCTCTCTGCAGAAGATATGAATGATTGTCCCGTCTTCTCATTAGTTTCTAAGGATCCTTACTTGGCCTATGCCAAGGCGGTCCGTTATATGAATCCAGAGCAGCCAAGTGATCCTGGGGTTCATCCTTCCGCAATAGTTAGTGTTACTGCATCGATACATTCGAGTGCTTGTATATGTGCAAATTCATATATTGGAGAGCATGTTCAAATCGACGAGAACATATATATTGGGCCGGGTTGTGTAGTGGAGGATAATTCTGTTATTGGCAATGGTAGTAGGTTAATTGCCAATGTTAGTGTCTGTCATAATATTAAGATAGGCGAACGCGTATTGATGCATGCAGGCGTGGTTATCGGCGCTGACGGATTTGGTATTACAAATGAGGCAGGCAAGTGGCTAAAAATACCGCAACTGGGTAGTGTGGAAATCAAGAATGACGTTGAAATTGGTGCCAATACGACAATTGATCGAGGTGCACTGGGAAATACCCTAATTGAGGAAGGGGTCAAGATCGATAATCAGGTGCAAATTGGTCACAATTCAATTATTGGTGCCCATACTGCAATCGCCGGCTGTGTTGTTATTGCAGGGAGTGTCACAATAGGCAAGAGGTGTATGATTGGCGGGGGTACAGCTATCGCTGGCCATATCGTTATTACTGATGATGTCGTTATTACCGGCTTATCTGGTGTCACAAATTCGATAAAGGAAGCAGGTACGTATTCCGGCGCGATGACTATTACTGATAATTTGACATGGCGCAAAAATATGGCGAGATTCAGACACCTGAATGAATTGGCAATACGATTAAAAGCTGTAGAAGATAAGCTGGATAAATCCAGTTAACTGATTTCTCACACATATTGGATGAATTATGACGGAACTGGACATTAATCAGATCAGGAATTACTTACCTCACCGATATCCTTTTTTGTTATTGGATAGAATTATTGATTACGTACCCGGTGAATCAATTAAGGCCTTAAAGAATGTGACAGTAAATGAACCTTTTTTCCCTGGTCATTTTTCACAACAACCATTAATGCCTGGTGTTCTTATAATAGAGGCTATGGCCCAGGCGGCGGCGATACTTGGGGTAATTTCGGGGGCGGAAGCAAGAAAGGATGAACTCGATAATCTGCTGTATTACCTTGTTGGTATCGATAAGGCGCGGTTTCGTAATACTGTTGGTCCTGGCGACCAATTATTAATAGAAGTCAGATTTATCACAGTTCGCCGTGATATCTGGAAATTCACAGGCACTGCCAGCGTTGAGGGTAAGGTGGTGGCAAATGCCAATTTGCTAACGACAGTCTCGGGGAAAGGGTCTTGATTGATCCCACAGCCATAATTCATCAAGATGCAGTTATAGGTGAGGCTGTCGAGATCGGACCTTATTCAGTCATTGGTCCGAGTGTAGAGATTAAGACAGGCAGTCGTATCGGATCTCATGTAACTATCGATGGACCTACAACTATCGGCAAGAATAACCACATATTTCAGTTTTGTTCAATCGGCGGCGATCCCCAAGATAAAAAATATAAAGGCGAAACTGAGTCTGCCTTGATCGTAGGGGATGGGAATACTATCCGCGAATTCTGTAGCATCAATCGGGGTACGGCTGATGGTGGGAGTGTAACTAGCATTGGTAATAACAATTGGATAATGGCATACGTCCATATTGCCCATGATTGTCTGGTCGGTGACCAAGCAGTATTTGCAAATAATTCTACCTTAGCAGGACATGTGCAGGTTGATGATTATGTGATCCTGGGAGGCTTTACCGGAGTTCATCAATTCTGCCATATTGGTCATCACAGCTTTGCCGCCATATCTTCTGTCATCGTCAAGGATGTTCCTCCTTATTTGATGGTTACTGGCAACACAGCAAAACCTAATGGATTGAATCGCGAGGGACTGAAACGACATGATTTTTCATCTGCAAGCATCAAATGTTTATCACAGGCATACAAGATACTATACCGTGAAGGGTTGTTGTTAAAAGATGCGATTGAAAAACTTCAGCAGTTATCTGAACAGTGTCAGGAAGTCGCTATATTTGCTGAGTTTATCAAGACTTCAAAACGCGGGATTGTCCGTTAACATTTGACATTAATTTTTATGGGTTTGATGGCTTTTATTCCTCGCAGTGTAAGAAAATGTTACGTATAGGGATAGTGGCGGGAGAGGCATCGGGTGATTATTTAGCTGCTGACCTGATTAGGAGCATGCGCGACCTCTATCCTGATCTAACCGTTGAAGGAATAGGAGGGCCCCAACTTCAAGCAGTAGGTTGTGAGATACTCTTTCCGTTAGACCACCTTGCAGTGATGGGTTTGACAGAGGTGGCCGGAAGATATTTCCAGTTGCTTCGCATAAGATCACAACTTGCCGATCATTTCAAGAAATCACCCCCAGATGTTTTTATTGGAGTTGATGCGCCGGATTTTAATATTGGGCTGGAGAAGGTACTACGAGCCTCAGGAATTAAGACGGTCCATTATGTTAGTCCGTCAGTCTGGGCCTGGCGGAAGTATCGGATAAAAAAGATTAAACAATCTGTCGATTTAATTCTGACTCTTTTCCCTTTTGAAGAGGAATTCTATCAGAAACAAGACGTGCCTGTAGCTTACGTGGGTCACCCCTTGGCGGACCAAATAGATCTGGAAATAGATAAGCCAAAGTGGCGACATAGCCTAGAATTGTCCACCGATAAAAAGATCATTGCAGTTATGCCTGGCAGTCGGCGTACAGAGATCAATATGATGCTGCCGGGTTTTTTACGGACACTTTCTTGGTGTTTTAAAAACCGAAACGATCTCATGTTTGTTGCTGGTGTATTAAACGAAGATGCAAGAAGCACTATCATTCATTACCAAAAGAAACTTGGGTTATCAGATTTGCCATTACAAATTTATATCAACAAGACCCAGGAGATATTGGCTGCTGCAGATGCGGCATTGCTAACATCGGGCACCATCACCTTGGAAGCGATGCTGAATAAATTGCCTATGGTTGTCGCTTACAGAATGAATTGGTTCAGCTACAGAGTAATTAGAGCAATGGTCAATGTGGAATTTGCTGCGATACCAAATCTATTGGCTGGAAAGAGACTGGTATCGGAGTTTTTACAAAATACATGTCAGTCCGAAGCAATGGGTAATGAGCTATTGCGGTTGTTAGAGGACAGCAATGACGTAAACATATTGAGGAAAGAATTTCAATCATTACACCGACGTTTACGTCAGAACGCTAGCCATCGAGCAGCAAATTTAATCCAGTCTCACTTCGAATTCTCATGAAAAATCACCAAGGCCCTTTTGAAAGTAATCAGCGTTTAATCGCCGGCGTCGATGAGGCCGGAAGAGGCCCGCTAGCTGGGCCAGTTGTTGCTGTGGCAGTCATTCTCGATCCCAATAATCCAGTTTCGGAGCTAAAAGATTCAAAAAAGATCTCAGCGCCAAAACGTATGGTGCTTGCAGAGCAGATAAAAAGCAATGCTATTAGCTGGGGGATCGGTCGGGTCGATAATTGGGAAATAGACCGAATCAATATCCTACAAGCAAGTCTACTTGCTATGACCAAAGCGGTTGCAGCTTTGAAAGTTAAGCCTGATCATGTAGTGATTGATGGAAACCAATGTCCCAAAGTAGCATATAGTATCGAGACGATTGTAAAAGGGGATGAAACTGTACCGTCTATTAGTGCGGCCTCAATACTCGCCAAAGTCCTGCGCGATCAAGAAATGATGGAAATGGACAGTCGCTATCCCGGATACGGGTTCGCCCAGCATAAAGGATATCCTACGAAGGACCATCTCAGCGCCCTGGCGCATCTAGGTATATGTGAAATACATCGGAGATCATACGCACCGGTGATGCGGATGTTATGATGTCTTGAATATAGCGATATCATTTTTTAATACAATTAAACTGAATATCTAGGGGTGAAAAGGGATATTAAAGTATTACAATTTATCCCGATATTACCCAGTAAATTCTGTGCCATTTTTTAGCAGATTTATCTAACACTTTTTTGCCGGTTTGGATAAATAATTACCTGAATTATAGGAAAATTATGCATAACAGTTTTGTACATCTCCATTTGCATACGGAATATTCCTTGGTGGATGGCCTGTTGAGGATAGGTCCACTTATGGAAGCCACGGCTAAAAACATTATGCCGGCATTAGCTGTGACCGAGCAGGGTAATCTATTTTCAATGGTAAAGTTTTACCGGCAAGCACAGTCCTATGGAATAAAACCTATCATCGGTGCAGAACTCAAGATCCGCGAACATGAAGGGGATCGTTATCCATCTGCCATAGTCCTACTTTGCCAGAATCTGGAAGGTTACCATTGTTTAACTCGTCTGATTACCAAAAGTTATACAGATGGACAATACCTTGGTGTCCCGCATATTGAGCGTAATTGGTTGTCTGGAAATACTGATGGACTCATTGCCTTGTCCAGTGCCCGTGGGGGTAACATCGGCAAGGCAATTATCGCACGAAACACAGACCAAGCTAGACATGCTTTAGATGATTTGCGCGCACTCTTCCCTGATAGGTTTTATCTGGAGTTACAACGAACAGGACGCCAAGATGAAGATATATACATTGATGAAGCTATAAAGATGGCACAATCATACAATGTGCCTGTGGTTGCAACGAATGATGTTAGATTCCTAAGCAAAAGTGATTTTGATGCACATGAGGCCCGGGTTTGTATTCAACAGGGATACAGGATCGCGGACCCGCGTAGACCTATAGACTATTCTGATCAACAGTACTTAAAATCACCCGCCGAGATGCATGAGCTCTTCAGTGACATTCCTGAAGCGATCGAAAATACGGTTCTTATCGCCAAAAGATGTAACCTTAAGTTTGATTTCGGCGATTATTTTCTGCCAGATTTCCCTGTGCCACAAGAACATGATCAGGATTCATGGCTGAAGAGCCAATCAGAAGTAGGTTTCGAAAGGATAATGAAGTTATCAGAGTCAAGGCTCATTCGAGACAAGGAATACTACCGTTCGCGTCTAGACCATGAACTGAATGTCATTATTGAGATGGGCTATTCGGGTTATTTCCTGATTGTTGCAGATTTTATTCGTTGGGCGAAACAAAATGAAATCCCAGTTGGCCCAGGTAGGGGATCTGGTGCAGGCTCACTTGTTGCATACGTGCTTGGGATAACAGAGCTCGATCCTATTGAGTTTAATTTGTTGTTTGAACGTTTTCTTAATCCTGAGCGAGTATCGTTACCTGATTTTGATATTGATTTCTGCATGGAAAAAAGAGATAGGGTGATTGAGTATGTCGCACAACAATATGGTCATGATCATGTGTCACAGATTATTACATTTGGACGGATGGCAGCCAAAGCAGTGATACGAGATGTCGGGCGAGTATTGAACCATCCATATGGGTTCGTTGATCAGATTGCGAAGTTAATTCCATTTGATCTTAATATGACTCTAGATATTGCTTTAAAGGAAGAAGAATTACTAAAGCAGCGCTACGATAATGAAGAGGATGTGAAAGAGATCATTGATCTGGCGAAGAGGTTGGAAGGTATTTCGCGAAATGCTGGAAAACATGCAGGAGGCATAGTTATTGCACCCAAGCCATTGACTGAGTACATGCCACTTTACTGTGAACAAGGTACTACTGTGACATCTACCCAGTTTGATATGGGAGATGTTGAAGCGATGGGTCTGATTAAATTCGACTTTCTTGGTTTGAGGACTTTGACCATCATCGATTGGGCGGTAAAGGATATCAATACTATTCTGCCTACCGATCAGGAAATTAATATACTTAATATACCGCTGGAGGATAAAGAAACCTTTCATCTGATCCAACGCATGGATACAACAGCGGTTTTTCAGCTTGAATCTGATGGCATTAAAAAATTGATTAAGCAGCTGCATCCAGACAAGTTTGATGATCTAATTGCTCTAGTAGCTCTGTTTAGACCTGGTCCATTGCAGTCAGGGATGGTTGATAGTTTTATCGAAAGAAAACATGGAAAGGCAATGGTCAATTACCCACACCCCTCGCTCGAAGAAATCCTGAAACCCACCTATGGTGTTATCCTCTATCAAGAACAGGTGATGCAGATCGCACAGGAATTAGCTGGTTATTCTCTTGGCTCAGCAGATTTACTGAGGCGCGCCATGGGTAAAAAGAAGCCAGAGGAAATGGCAGAGCAACGGAACATATTTGTTGACGGTGCTGTTGCGAGAAATATCAGTAAAAAAGTGGCAACCGGGATCTTTGATCTTATGGAAAAATTTGCGGGATACGGTTTCAATAAATCCCATTCAGCGGCATACGCTCTCTTGGCTTACCAAACCGCTTGGTTAAAAGCGAAATATCCTGCCGCATTCATGGCGTCAGTCCTCTCTTCAGATATGGATAACACCGATAAGATTGTTAGCTTGCGTGAGGAAGTAAAGAGGATGAATATCCGGCTAGATGCTCCTGCTGTCAACAATAGTGAATATAAATTTACTGTTAAAGACAGTAAAACGGTCCAATTTGGATTGGGAGCTATAAAAGGTATTGGGTTAGCGGCTATTGAGCATATCGTTAATGAAAGAAATACCAATGGCATGTATAAAGATTTATTTGATTTATGCCGTCGTCTCGATTCAAAAAAAGTTAATAAAAGGGTTCTTGAGGCGCTGATAAAATCCGGTGCTGCGGATGATCTTGGACCAAATAGGAGTGTAATGATTGCAAGCCTGCCAAGGGCTATGCGCTTTTCAGAGCAGTTAAATGCAAACACCAATACTGGACAGGATGATATGTTTGGTCTTGGGGCTAATTCTTCTAGAGATAAATCTGATACAAATAGAGAGGAAGAATTTATCGAAGCGAGAGAGTGGGATGACGAACAGAGGCTTCGGGGTGAAAAGGATACGCTTGGATTTTATTTACGTGGTCATCCCATCGGTCTGTATGAAAATGAACTTAGTTCGATTATTACCACACAGCTTAACTCTATTAGTCTTGGAAATGTACGGGTGGCTGGCTATATTGAAAATATCCGTACGAGGTCTGGTAGGAGAGGTCGCATGGCAGAAATTAGAATCGATGATCGCACAACTCGAGCACATGTAAACGTCTATTCGGATGTATATCAACAATATAGATCAATATTACAAAAGGATACGCTTGTTATCATATTTGGTGAGGCTGTGCAGGATGAATATTACTCAAGTGGTTATTCAATTAAGGCAAATAGAATATTTGATCTTGCTGGCATTCGCTCCATGTGCAGTAGACTGATATTGAGAATTGATAAGTCAATTATGCAGAATGGATTACTAAACTCAGTTCAAAATGTTTTGAAAGAGCACACAAATGGGAAAAATACTGTCAATATCCAGTATAATAACGGCAATGCCCTGGGTTCCCTACAGCTTGGAGAAGGATGGCAAGTTGAGGTGAATGATAAACTTATTGAAGAACTAACTGGACTGCTGGGGTCAGATCACATAAATATCGAATATAAAGATTTCAATAGGAATTTTAGCAATTATTAAATTACATATTAGAAACTGATTAACTGTTTATTAAAATGAACTTTTTAGAATTTGAACAACCTATTGCAGAATTGCAAGGCAAGATAGAAGAATTGCGTTATATCGAAAATGATTCTGATATGAATATTAGCAGCGAAATAACTCGGTTACAGAAGCGTAGCAATGAGCTTACAGATTCAATTTTTTCTTCGTTAACACCCTGGCAGATATCCATGGTTGCCAGACATCCTCAGCGTCCCTATACCCAGGATTATATTGATCGAATATTCACTGATTACAACGAACTGCACGGTGACAGGAGTTTTGCTGATGACCCTGCGATAATTACCGGGATCGCCAGAATCGACGGACAGCCAGTGGTGATAATAGGGCATCAAAAAGGCCGTGATACGCAAGCGCGTATTTATAGAAATTATGGCATGCCACGTCCGGAAGGTTACCGCAAAGCCAAGCGAATTATGGAAATGGCCGAGCGATTTAAGCTTCCTGTGTTGACCTTTATCGATACACCAGGTGCTTACCCAGGTGTCGGAGCTGAGGAGAGAGGTCAGAGTGAGGCAATCGCAAGTAATCTACGTCTGATGTCAGGCCTCAAGACACCAATCATATCAACGGTTATTGGTGAAGGTGGATCTGGTGGTGCGCTCGCTATTGGCGTTTCAGATTGCATTTTAATGCTTCAGTACAGTACGTATTCGGTCATCTCGCCGGAAGGTTGTGCATCTATACTCTGGAAGAGTGCAGACAAGGCTAAAGAGGCTGCCGAGGCAATGGGTATCACGGCACAACGTTTATTGGAACACGGATTAATTGATAAAATTATCGAAGAACCATTAGGAGGTGCTCACAGGGATTTTGATGAAATTTCTACATCCTTGAAAAAGAATCTGTTAAATGAG
The DNA here is from genome assembly GCA_965226155.1 of Gammaproteobacteria bacterium. GTDB lineage: Bacteria > Pseudomonadota > Gammaproteobacteria > Eutrophobiales > Eutrophobiaceae. Next base: position 313,350 of record OZ245331.1, on the reverse strand, counting down.
ATTGCTAATTTGCAATCACTAGAACCAGATGAAATGGTATCAAACCGTGTGAAAAAATTCCGATCATATGGAACTTTCAAAATCGAACAGTAACTTATTCAGAAAACCTGAATATTTTCTCTATCAATCAGGTTAACAGTTCTTGGTTCCTAATCATTCAATTAATAATTTGCTGGCCTCAATCAGCATTCCTTCAAATAGCCAAAACCTTTGGGTTGGATATAGTGGTGGTATGGATTCGCATGTGTTGCTACATGTTTTAGATTCTGTCACACGGGAACACAACATTAACCTAACTGCAATTCACATAAATCATGGCTTAAGTGAAAAAGCAAAAGAGTGGGCAGAGCACTGTCAGTCAGTTTGCAACCATATGAATGTTCAATTGCAGCTGATTGAACTAGATGCTACTGCACCAAAAGGTGAGAGCCCTGAAGCTTGGGCAAGAACCATGCGTTATGATGCATTTCGGGAAACAATCAGCGACGAAGACGTACTTTATACTGCCCATCATAAAGACGATGTCGTTGAGACATTATTATTACAGCTATTTAGGGGGGCGGGTCCAGCTGGATTATCAGCTATGCCTGCACAAACTAGGTTCGGCAAGGGGTGGCATTATCGCCCATTTCTTAGTTTTAATCGTAGCCAGCTTGAGGTATATGCAAGGCATTTTCATCTGCTTTGGATTGAAGATGAAAGCAATCAGGATAATAAATTCGATCGTAATTTTCTGAGAAACAATATTTTGCCGACTATTAAGAGTCGTTGGCCGAGCATTATAGAAACAATCTCACGTGCAGTAGGTCATCAGGCGCAAGCGTCTGAATTGTTAAATGACTTAGCCGTGCGTGATATGACTGACATTATTCATGAGCCATCCGGATGTCTGGATATTAAATCATTAGTGCGATTATCAAAGCCACGAATGGCTAATACAATTCGGTACTGGCTGAAGCACAAGGGATTAACGTTACCGGCAGAAAAACACCTGTCCCGAATCTTTATTGATATCGTAGATGCGAGGGAAGACGCTAGTCCTTGCGTCAGTTGGCAAGGGACAGAAGTGAGGCGTTATCGTAATCTTATGTTTGCCTCTATACCTTTGCCTGATATCACAGATAAGCAGAAGGGTATCTCTTGGGATCTACAGCAGATTTGCTCACTACCAATGGGGGAGTTAAAGGCCTTGAAAACTAAAGGGAACGGATTCAAAACGGCAAAATGTAGGGATAAGGTAGTTAGTATTCGATTTCGATCCAAAAGTGAGATGATTATGCACGCAGGACATCATCATTCATTGAACAAATTATTTCAGGAGTATGGAATTGCACCGTGGTACCGGGATTATGTTCCACTGATATATATTGACAATAATCTGGTTGAAGTTGCTGGTGTATGTATAGATGATGATTTCAGAGCAGTAAATGGCGAAGAATCATGGCTGGTTGTCTGGACGGAATCAGACAGTGTCAATCTCGGGATTAATGTAAATTAATTAGTGTACTAATGGGAGTACGGTGCCTTTGTCTTTAACATGGCAGTTTCTTCTTCTAGCAAAAAGTCCGATGGATTCTGGGTGAATCTAAAAAAGACATCACCAATTTCGATTATGTCTCCTTCCTTGATTTTCTTTTTTTCTATCTTTTTGTTATTTACATATACCCCGTTCGTTGAGCCAAGATCAAATAACACGAACTTTCCATTGTTGTATCTGTGTATTTCAGCATGACGGCGTGACATCGAACTGTCACTTATGGTCATTTCGTTGTCAAGACTGCGACCAATACGCCAGATTGTATTGGTAATTGGATATCGATGGGCCTTTTCATCTTGTGTGATCAAATATGCATAGGGTTTAACCTGATCTTTTTGGGGTAATACGGTATTTTCCTTAGATAATTGTTTTCTAGTAAGTAGAAACAATGAGATCAATACTAGGATAATCAGCACGAGTAAAGATAAGGGGACTCCATACCATAGCCATTTATCCAGACCTTCAGGGTCATTGATTATCGGTGTGATTTGACCAACTCGAGTTTGGGTGGGCACGGTAGGAATACTCGTTATGTCGCCCTGGGTAGTTTGCACTTGCCTTTGGCTCTTCTTAGGCAAGGAAATTGGCACCTTAATGAAAAGGTCGCCATTATCGATTGCAAAGTTGAGCAACACCTCTTGGTTTTCGTCTGCGGGTAGATCCACTGTACTCAGATCAGTGGTAAACCGTCCGCCATTATCAGTCTTGTTCAATGTAGAAGATAAGATAGATCTATTAAGCTCAAAATCAGGATCTGCTTCATAATAACTGCCACCTGTTTCTTCGCTGAGTCGTCTCAAGCTTTGTAGTGCTACTGACAAGGCTATTGTCCGTGCAAATCCGAATGAATTGATTATTACATTGTTGCTGCGGGCTACATTAATTACATCCTGGTGAAAATATGCCTTGTCTTCCGCCTGCCCATCGGAAAACAGAAAGATTGCCTTTCTGTCTGCTTCATAACGCGACAGGATTTGTACAGCAACAATAACATTTCGATATAATTCCGTTGTTAGACCACTGGCTTGTAGCGTCTCTGCAGATTCAACTACGCGGGAATGTGGATCACCTAGTGGCACCTGTACTATTAGATCTTTGTCAAAACTGGCTAGTCCCAGTATATGGTGGCTTTCTACTAGATCGACAATTTGCACAATTTGCTTGTAATTCTTATTTAGGACATTTTGTCGTCCCGGATCGCTGGTGTCGACAAGGAACAGTATGGCTGTAACAGATCCGGCCATTGGATAGATGTTGTTGCTGGTGATGTTGAGTGGGATGTCTCCTGCTTTTACGTGGATCGCGCTTTGCTGGTTAGAGGATAATAATCTGTAGTCACACTGTAGGGTCAGTGATACATGTTGCTCACAATTCAAGTCAATATCTTTTGTTAGTGTCTCCCATGTTTGACCAGGTTGATGATACAGCAGAAGCAAATATGCCACAGTCCTGTAAAGTAATAATGATCTTGTTTTCATGTATAGTTTTTAATCTAAGAACCTTATTCCTTGATTAATATCTGGGTTCCGATAGTAATGTAATTTCGTAATTCACTAATCTCTTCATTTTTCAGGGCGACGCAACCTTCCGTCCAATTATATTTGCTATGAATATCAAGTTTCTCGGCTGTAATGTCACCGATGCCGTGCAGACCAATATATCCACCTAATGCCGTATCTTGCGGCGGCAGCTGATTATTTGCAAATGCAGTTGCAATAGATTTGAATTCGGTCGAAGAGATAAGATCATTCTGATATCCGTGCCAGGCATCGAGCACATTCGGATAATTAATCTGCATAAAAAAATAAAATTTACTGTTTTCATTAAAATCAATAATCTTGTAATGACCAATTGGAGTTTTATTATCGCCCATGCGCTGCTTGCTGCCATTGCCGCCTTTGCCAGATGCTATGCGAAATGTTTTAATAATTTTATCTCCATCAAAAACTTCCAGCTCCTGAGATTGTTTGGAAATTTCAATATGATAAGGGTTGGTGCTGGCAAGGACGGGAATTGCTACTATCAGCAATATAGTAGCTAACCTAATAGATATGAACTCTAAATACCGGGATGACATATGGTTATGGAGTAGTTGAATTTGTCGTTTCCTTCTAAAACGCCAAGTGTAGAAAGTATAATACTATTATTATCTTGATAGCCATACTTTATCAGGTAATTGGGATAAGCTGACAAATGGAGCTCGAATTTTGTCTTGACTGGATAAAGCAACCGCTCGATACAGTAATTAAAGGTGGTCTATATATAATAAAAATTCTAGCAGGAGGTGAATGATGGACGAAAATGTCCGAAAAGAACTAGAGGCAGCTGCATTCCGGCGGCTAGTGCAACACCTCCGCGAACATACCGAGGCGCAAAATATCGATCTCATGAATCTTGCTGGTTTTTGCCGAAACTGTCTGTCGAAATGGTATAAGGCGGCAGCAGAAGATGAAGGTATCGATCTCGACTACGAAGCATGTAGGGAAATTATCTATGGCATGCCATACAGCGCGTGGAAAGATAAGTATCAGAAAAAGAGGGATTAATCGTAATTAATACTTGGTAGGGAAGAGTATGCCGAGTTTTCATTATTTTTACAATTAAATATGGTGCCGGAAGAGGGAATTGAACCCCCGACCTACCGCTTACAAGGCGGTTGCTCTACCAGCTGAGCTATTCCGGCATTAACCAGTCAAGCATTACTGTTGTCGGTATAGTCACAGTAAATGGTTGTTATAAAGTATACCTGGATTAAGCTTGCCCAGGCGTAAAAAGCTGCAGAAAATAAAAGATAATTCGACTGAATACAAGTGTTATTTAGCAATCAACTGATATCGTTATCTAGCTCGTACCCACAATTTAGACTCTCTACTTGCTATACATTATAATTGTGATTGAGGGAACATGTTTTATCACACTTGCCCACATGGTTTATGAAAATACTAATAATTGATGATTCCGAAGATTACCGTGCGTTATTGAAAGTGTATCTTGAGAAAGGGCTGCCTGACTGGGAATATGAAGAATACGATTTCGATCGTCTTGGCAGGCCATCTGATAACTTCGACTGGTCTCCTTATTCGGTATTATTGCTGGACTATAAACTTGGCGAGTATGAAGATGGACTCGAGTGGCTAAAATCATTCCGAAATTTACCTAACTTCCCGCCAACAATCATCCTGACAGCAGAAGGTGATGAATATATTGCTGTGCGTTCCGTCAAGCTGGGTGCTGCCGACTATATAAATAAAAAAGACATATCACCTAACCGTCTAAAGGAATTAACAGAAGAAGCTGCTGAATTTACTAAAGAAAAAGTAATTCATCAGCAGGAAATACTCGATGATGCGACACAAATTATCAAGAATATTCGCAAAGACAAGGAACGACTTCCTGAAGCCGATCTAAAAATTGGCTATAAGTTTGTAAGAATGATAGGCCAAGGTGGTATGTCGAGTGTTTATCTTGCTGAGCAAACCAGCAACCGCCTATCGGTTGTTCTGAAAATAATTGATTTGACTGAGATAAACGATCAAAAACTGGTAACTCGATTTGTGCAGGAAGCAGAAATGATTGCAGGTCTGGATAGTCCATTCGTCGTAAAAGTTTATGAACACGGCATCACCGAAGATTATGGTTTTATTGCTATGGAATTTTTTTCTCGAGGTGATTTGAAACAGCGGATGGAACTCAAACCTCCTCCTGAGGTAGCCTTTAATTACATGACTCATATTGTGTACGGACTAAATGCTATTCATCGCATTGGCGTCATTCATCGAGATCTGAAGCCAGCGAATATTATATTTAGAGGGGATGATAGTCTGGCGTTGGCAGATTTCGGAATCTCTAAAAAAATTGGAGGAGAAAGTAGTGTGACCACTTATGGTCAAATACTCGGTACACCGCACTATATGAGCCCCGAACAGGGTGAGGGTTACCCTATTGATTACCGCTCCGATTTGTACAGTGCAGGTATATTGTTATTTGAACTATTAACTGGCGAGAAGCCATATACTGCGATGTTACCTGCAGCATTGATCTACCAGCATGTTCATGCAGATTTGCCCACGTTGCCGGAGGAATTGAGCGCGTATCAACATATCATAGATAAATCCCTAAGTAAGGATCCGGACCATCGATACCAAACAGCGATGGAATTTATCGACGTACTTGAAGCGGCCGAGAGTGAGTTCCATTGATGATAGGCGTTCATCAAACTTTATCTTGTGATAAATTCCGTCAACAAAATGAAGAAGTTTGTCTTCTCACTAGATAGCTAGTGTTTTATCTGTATGCGTACCCTCTATCCTAAGATAGAACCGAATAATCGGTTTAATTTGCAAATCGATTCTATCCATAGTCTTTATATTGAAGAATCCGGGAATCCATCAGGAATACCCGTGATATTTTTGCATGGTGGACCGGGTGTAGGAAGTAATGAAAACCATCGTCGTTATTTCAACCCAGATCACTACCGAATAATTAATTTTGATCAACGTGGATGCAATCGATCAACACCAGTAGGAGAAATTCGAAGTAACACAACACAAGACCTGATATCAGATATGGAGCAGATTCGATCCATGCTTGATATCAACAGGTGGTTAATATTCGGCGGATCATGGGGTTCAACTTTGGGATTACTTTATACACAAGCCTATCCTGGCATTGTAATGGGGTTGATATTAAGAGGTACATTCCTCGCAAGGCAGAGCGATCTCGACTGGTTTGTAAAAAATGGAGCCAATAGGATATTTCCAGAGGCATGGAATCGTTTTATCAATCATGTTCCGGCCGCGGAGCAGGATGCTCCAGTCGCCGCTTACTATAAGTTAATCCAGGACAAAGAAGGCCAAGTTCGGCTTGCCGCAGCGAAGCATTGGTCGAATTGGTCAACGACAGTTGTTAGTTATCTACTCTCTCCAAGCGAATTCGTTAGTTATGATGCGACAGATAAAATCGTCAGTGAAGTGGCGATTGAAACTCACTATGCTATGCACTGCTATTTTATTTCTGAAAATCAGATATTAAACAATGTTGATAAAATTCCAGATGTGCCTATTACCCTTATACACGGAAGAAGAGACCTAACTTGCACACTGGATTCCTCGTGGGAATTACACAGGGCGATAAGTGGATCTGCACTGGTTATTGTAAGGGAAGGCGGACATTTGGCTGGTGAGCCTGTGATGACAGATGCCCTAGTGGGAGAAACAGATCGGTTCGGTGAAAAACTAGCATGAATATACATTCAATAAGTGGGCCGAAAATAATGGGAATATTGAATGTCACACCAGATAGTTTTTCAGATGGTGGCAGTTTCTCTAATATCGAGACTGCTGTCGATCATGCACTTAGAATGGTCAAAGAGGGTGCTGATATTATTGATATCGGTGGTGAGTCAACACGGCCGGGGGCCAAAAGGGTTGCAGTAGCAGAACAGATAAACAGGGTTATTCCTGTCATACGTATGCTAAAGGAAAAAATTCCAGATAGCATTTCTTTAAGTATAGATACGACGCTATCGGAAGTAGCTGAAGCAGCGATACACTCAGGTGTTTCAATGGTTAATGATATATCTGCAGGGAGGGAAGATAATTCAATTTTTCAATTGGCAGCTAAACACAATGCATCCTTCATCCTAATGCATATGCAAGGAATGCCCGAAACCATGCAGCTTAATCCGAGCTATGATAATGTGGTTAAAGAAATTCGATGTTTTTTTATAGAAAGCATCAGTCATGCAGAGTCGGCGGGAGTGGATCGGGAACGAATAATTATTGATCCGGGGATCGGTTTCGGAAAAACGCTACAGCATAATCAGGAAATCATGGCTGGTTTGTCAGAATTTGTTGATATGGGCTACCCCATATTGCTTGGGGCCAGCAGGAAACGGTTCTTAAAATCTTACTGCCAAGACGAAAGCGAAACTGAATTGATAGGTGCTACTTGTGCCACTACGGTGATCGGCGTCTTATCAGGCGTGAAAGTTTTTAGAGTGCATGACGTTAAGGCAAATCGTCAAGCTGCAGACCTTGCTTATGAAATCAAGCAGCTATCGTAACAATAGTCATTAACGCTTCCACGTGCCAGATTTACCACCAGATTTTTCCAGTAATTGTACGCCTTCTATGGTCATGCCACGGTCGACCGATTTACACATATCATAAACGGTAAGCAGACACATTTGGACAGCAGTCATTGCTTCCATTTCTATACCAGTTTGGTCGATACTCTCTACCCGTGCCTGACAGTAAACGATATTTTTCTTTTCGTCTGTCGATATTTCAATATCGATTCCACTTATAGCGACTGGGTGGCAAAGTGGTACCAATTCTGCAGTTTTCTTGGCGGCCATGATGCCAGCTATTCGTGCTACACCAAGAACATCACCTTTCTTATGGTTTTCTTCAATAATCATGGACAAGGTCTTTGCTTGCATGGAGATTAGACCTTCTGCAATGGCAACTCTGTGTGAGGTAGGTTTATCCGCTACATTTACCATTTGGGCTTCACTCTTGCTGTTTAAATGAGTCAGTTTGGGCATGTGTGATCTCTGGTGGTCAAAATTGTATAATGGGTATATACATTGTTAGGTTGAGTATACGATTAATGGCGATAACAGTTAAATATTTTGCAGTATTACGAGAACGGTTCGGTAAATCGGAGGATAGTCTCATTTTTGAGGATGGCATTACCGTGGCGGATCTTTGGGAAAAAACCATGAACGGCGCTGACATGCCTAAAGACCTGATGGTAGCTGTAAACATGGAATACACTAAATCCGATACCCTACTCAAAGACGGTGATGAAGTTGCTTTTTTCCCTACAGTGACCGGTGGCTGATAGGTGAAAGTTGAAGTTATAGACGGTGCTTTCGATCCCTACGAGCAGATTAGTCGTTATCAGGGACAAATAGACATTAAAGGTAAATTCGGTGCAGTTGCCTGTTTTATAGGTACCATGCGTGACTTTAATGAAAACGAGCGTGTACACAGCATGACGCTTGAATACTACCCGAGCATGACGGAAAAGCATCTGATTAATATCTGTGATGAGGCAACAAAGAAATGGCCTGTTATCGATTGTCTGATGATACACCGGGTGGGGCAGATAAACATTGGCGATTCAATTGTGTTGGTTGCAGTATGGTCCGCACACAGAAGGGATGCTATGGATGCCTGTCGATTTATTATTGAAGACGTTAAATCTAAAGCACCGTTTTGGAAAAAAGAAAAACTGAATGAAGGTGACCGATGGGTAGAGAAAAACAGTTCGGGACATTCTAATTCACAGTAATGTGTGAAGTAGATAAGGTTTGAATTTCTACACAGACCAAAATCTTTAAATAACTATACTATCCCGAAGAATGGTTGGACTTCTACCGTTTCTCCAGCGGTTACTCCGTCATTTTCAATAGGTAGAACAATAAAGCAGTTAGCCTGTGCCATTGAACTAAGAATCCCGGAACCTTGAGCACCAGTCTTGTGTACAATCAATTGGCCACTATTGTCACGTGATAATATTCCTCTTTGATATTCCATTCTGCCAGGGCGCTTTTTTAAAAACGACGCACATACGACTCTGAATGTCTGGGAAGTATAATCTTGGATACCCATCATTTGCTTCAAAGCTGGTTGGACGAATTGGTAAAAGGTGACCATGACAGAAACTGGGTTGCCGGGAAGGCCGAAGAAACAGGAATTTTTGATCTTGCCGAATGAAAGTGGTCGGCCAGGTTTCATAGCGACCTTCCAGAATCCAACTTCACCGATTTTTGCAAGCGTTTCTTTGACGAAGTCTGCCTCACCCACTGAGACTCCCCCAGTCGTAATGACAATGTCGGCATTTGTCGACGCTACATGAAATGCGTCCTCGATAGCTTGTTTGTTGTCTTTAATGACGCCCAGGTCGGTTATTTCAACACCTAGCCTGGTCAGCATTGCGAACAGGGTGTAACGATTACTGTCATATATACACCCTTCATCTAATGACTCCCCGATTGATCTCAATTCATCACCAGTGGAAAAAAATGCGACTCGAATCTTTCTCCTTAGTTTGACTTCGCTAATCCCCGAAGATGCAATCAGGCCAATGTGTGCGGGAGATAGACATGTTCCAGCTTTAACGATCAGGTCGCCTCTGGCGAAATCTTCACCAGTCATGCGGACGTTATCACCTTTAATAGCCTTGGAATCAAAAGTGATCTTATCGTTATTTCGTTGGGTATTTTCCTGGATGACTACGGTATCAGTTCCTTCAGGTAACACTGCACCGGTCATGATGCGTGAGCAGGATCCGGTTTCAACAGGTTTATCCAGAGGTGTGCCGGCCCATGCGGTACCTATGACTGCCAACTCGACTGTACCATTTTTGGGTATATCAACCGACGAGATAGCATAGCCATCCATAGCGGAGTTCGCCGCAGTGGGAACATCGATGGTTGAAATTACATCTTCCACCAAGACACGATTTAGTGCTTCATGTAGAGAAACAGTTTCACTACCGTTTACCTGCTGAATGCCAGCTTTAATTTTTTCAAGGGCGGCTTCTGCGGGAAGTGAATTTGGATCGTAGTCATCCATGCAACTTAGATCTTCATTTAAATGGTTTTTATTCACTATGTTTTCCGATAGAAACAACTTTACCGTCTATTTTGTGATTATCGATAATGTGATCAATAATAAAATTGACAACCTGCAAAGGTTGATTAATATCCAATAATTGTAATTCTGTGTTTATCTCTGATTTATCATCCGTAGCAATGGCAATTATTTTTTTGTCCTGTGATGATAATAGATCGTGACCCAGGCTAGGTCTGTGCAGTTCGATCTTTGGAAATTTCTCATTCTTAAAACCTTCTACTAATACCAAGTCAAGTTCAGTTGAATCCAATGATTTTAAATAGTATTCAAGTGAATAGTCTTTCCCAGTTTCAACCATCAGAGCCCACCGCATGTCCGAACCGACTAGTACCTGTGCTGCACCTGCTTTTCGTAATTCATAACTGTCTTTCCCAGGGTAATCGACTTCGAAAGTATGGTGTGCATGTTTAATTACGCCTGTCCGGATACTCTTTTCTTTGAAGATTGAGATCACCTTTTTCAGAAGGGTAGTCTTACCTGTGCCGCTGTAAGCAGCAAAGCCGACTAATGGGATATTGCTCTTTATCATGGATTATATAATGCCACTTTGTGTTGTATCTCGTCCAAATCTTCGGGCGTATTGATATTTAAAAATGCTTCCGGGTTGTCTGAAAAATCAGTAATCCCAACTTGATGCTCTTCAAACCATTTATCCATTTTTCGTTCTCCCCGGTCAAGGAAAGCGGACAATGAATCTAGCAATTTGGTTTTATACATCGAAAATGCTGGCTGCAGACGTTCACCGTCGTGAGCTACGCTTATATCTACTTTTTTGTTCTGCAACGTTTCATATAAGCGAGAGACCAGATCACTAGCCAGGAATGGTGAATCACATGGCACAGTCACAATAATACCTGTCGGAGCAGCAACCATGCTGCATGCAACACCTGCCAGAGGTCCATTAAATCCATTTAAATTATCACTAATAACCGGGTAGCCCAATTCCTTGTAATTATCGATATTTCTGTTTGCGTTAATCAGCAGAGAATCAACTTGGCTCTTGAAGGCTGTGAGTACATAGTCAATTAGTGTTCTATCTTTCAGCTTAATGAGTCCTTTATCGCGTCCGTTCATCCTCCGTGCTTGGCCTCCGGCAAGAATAACGCCAGTTATCTGTGCCTTGCCGTTAGCAATCATTGGAACGGGTAAAATGTGTAAGGATTATCGTAATTAACCGAAGTCAATTGCGATTTGTAAGACGTTGAGCTCATGAGAACTATTTTACGTGTCATTGTATTAAAACAGATCGCATTACAATAAGTGTGTAATAGGCCTGTGAGGACATTTGAGGACAGTCGCTTTCTGGTGTGTTCAGCCGCCGGTGACGTTCATATGACGGAATATCATTGGTTTTTCATTAAGATCAAATTCATGTCCTTTTGGTTTGATTTTCATTGATTCTCTAATGGCTTGTTTTAGCTTTTCTATGTCACCAGGATTGCTACATAATATTCGACGAAGGTCAATCGAATGTTCCTGACCTAGGCAGAGAAGCAAACGGCCCTCGCAGGTCAACCGTACCCGGTTACAATCGTCACAAAAGTTATGACTGTGTGGTGATATGAAGCCAACGGAAGTGTCCGTTTCTGCAATTCTGAAATATTTTGACGGCCCACCTGTCGATTGAGTGGTCGGTACCAGATTGTAGGTTTGTTCCAAGTCATGCCGTATTTGGTCACTGGAGTAATATGCTTCTGCACGGTCATGATCTGAGGATGTTCCGAGTGGCATCTCTTCAATGAAACTTATGTCCATGCCACGATCACTGGCATATTTCACGAGATCAATAACCTCATCGTGATTACGATTCTTTAAGATTACTGAATTAATCTTGATTTTGTCGAAACCCGTGTTCAATGCAGTGTCGATCCCGGTAAGCACTTTGTGTAGTTCACCGACCCGAGTAATTTGTCGAAATTTATCTGGATTTAGAGAATCGAGGCTGATATTGATCCGTTTCACTCCAGCCTTTTTAAGGTCAGCAGATAGTCGCTGTAGTTGTGATCCATTTGTGGTTGTAACAAGTTCCTTCAGTCCAGGTAGCCTACCCAGCCCATTAAATAATTTGATGACGTTATTACGCACCAGTGGTTCACCACCAGTAATGCGTAATTTCGTTACTCCAAGTTGTGTAAATGCCTCGCCGATAAATTGGAGCTCTTCTAAGGTTAGTATTTGTGCTCTGGGTACAAATTGCATTTCTTCTTCCATACAATAGACACAGCGGAAATCACAACGGTCTGTGACCGATATGCGAACATAGTTGATAGTACGGCCGAAGGTATCTACCAGTGTTTCTAACTGTTGATGATTTTGCATATTGGATTAGACAGGAATGTGGCCAAATTTATCAATCTATTACTATATGTACACCAGTCTATCTGTGTGTATCGGAAGGGTCAAAATTACTTCATACCGTAAGATATCTTACAGTTTTTAAAATTACCAAAAAAGGGATTTGCCGCATTGATTCTGACAAATCATCAAAATATTATCATATATTACAATAAGTTATGAACATATTAGGCGGAATTCCCTTAGTTAAAGACATAGCAATACTAAAATCAATAACGCCTTCGATATTTGTGACAGTGTATCAGCCTGTGCGTAGGGACAAATTATCAAAGTATCCTTAAAGAATGTGTAAGATTCACGAGCTAAATTTTTCGTCATAAAACATTTGATAATGGCAATTTTCTTTCAATTTCGATTGGTATGCCTGTGATACTATCAGTTCGAATCAAGATAAAAATAATAGGAACAATGGAAAAATCGCGCTACCAGGAAATTATACAGGCACTTGCCAACCGAAATATGGTTGTAGTGATGTTGCTTAGTTTTTCTTCGGGGATACCGATCGCACTTTCATCGAGTACCTTACAGGCTTGGTTGGCGACGACAAATATTGATATCCAGACAGTCGCGTTATTTTCTTTAACTGGATTGCCTTACACCTTCAAATTTTTGTGGGCGCCCATCATGGACCGTTTTATACCAGGGTTTATGGGTAGACGTCGTGGCTGGATACTGATCACTCAGTTTTTATTAATAGTGGTTATTGTGACCATGGCGTTTACTTCGCCAGAACATCAGATCCTGTTCATTAGTGTACTAGCATTAATGCTTGCATTCTTTTCAGCATCACAGGATATCGCAGTGGATGCATACCGGGCTGATTTACTCGCGCCAAAGGAACGAGGTTTTGGTGCAGCAATGACGGTGTCCGGTTACCGTGTCGCAATGTTGGTGTCGGGTGGACTGGCTTGGGTCATTGCTGATTATTTAGGTTGGCAGTTTACTTATTGCCTGATGGCCACCCTTATGAGTATTGGGGTTGTTGCAACTATTTTCGGATCTGAGCCGGCTTGGGATAAACAAGCACCCTTGACCCTGCAGGAGGCAGTAATTTCGCCATTTAAGGAATTTGCTAGCAGGCGATATGGTTTATTGATTCTGGTATTTATCGTTCTCTATAAACTCGGTGAAGCTTCATCTATTTCCTTAAACTCACTTTTTTTTATACGTGAACAGGGTTTCACTCTTACAGAGACAGGTATCTTGTATAAGTGGATGGGTATCACTGCAACCATCCTGGGTGCATTTATCGGCGGGACCTTTATTGTGACCCATGGATTGTATAAGCCGTTATTGTGGTTTGGTATCCTGCAGGCGGTGACCAATCTCGGTTATATGATTCTTGCTATAATTGGTAAAAGTTATTCAGGAATGATCATAGTTGTGGCGATTGATCAATTAGTCGGTGGTATGGGAACTGCAGTATTCCTCGCATTACTATTTGCACTTTGTGATCATAGATTTACCGCAACACAGTTTGCATTGCTATCAGCCTTATCTGCTGTAGGTAGGGTGTTTATCGGACCACCAGCTGGATACTTAATTGAAAATTTAGGGTGGCCACTATTCTTTTTTATAACATTTCTAATCGCCATACCAGCGTTAGCATTACTGATATATTTGAAGGATACGATAGAAGGATATCACTTGCAGAACAGTGCATAGTAAATCTGTTAGCCTAATATTACCCAATACCTTTATCTATACCCTATCGGCACGCCGAATGCTGAGTAGTGGTTGTTGGAATTTCTTTTATGATTGTTGCTGTTGCGATTATTGATAATCACTACGACACTACGTCTGTTTGTAGAATTGTAGCCGTTATATCGGGGAAGTTGCTTTCTATGGATCCTATTGTAATTAATTCCTGTGTGTATCTTGTTAAGTTGATCGTTTCCTGAATATGCTTGGTAATGATAATTGTGAGGTTGAATGACAAAAACATTTTTATACGTGCGTTTCTTTAATAGATCTTGGTTGTTGTGTGAGTGAGAATATACTCTTGAGGAGTATCTGTATGGTGCTGACCGTTTGTTAGTGTGTTTCTTATTAAGTTGCTTATTCTGCAAATTGATTTGGTTAGGATAATTGTGAGATTGAATAACACGGACACCTTTATTTTTGTGTTGTATTAATAAACTAGGGTTATGAAAAGAGTGAGAATTCACACTTGAATAGTGTCTGGATGGTGTTGTCCGACTGTGGGGTTGATTCTGTATTCTGATTTGATTGTAATAATGATATTTCTGGCTTAACGAATCTTGCGCATGGACATGAAGTGAATATGTGCAAGTGGAAATCGACAATACGAGTAAAGCAATTTGATGGTGTCTATGCATGACCATATCCCCGCTAATCGGGGTTTAATCATTTGACATATGATTGACGCAGGGGTTCAAGGTCATATGTTGGAAATAACGGGGTTCTTCCTAGAATAGGGACGGCAACTAGATCTTGCCTGTAGCCTGGTATTACTTTATCGATTGCAGGTTTGAATTAATCCATTTCCCTGATGATTCGGATACCAATATTGTCATAGGGTTCATCGGACTTGAATTTGTCCCGTTTAGCATGGCGTATAGATTGTGGAGGTGAGCTGTATGAGCCACCACGAACGATACGATAGGCGCAGTCTCCACCTTCCCAAACTTCATCACCACTTGGTGCACCGTTGTAGTTGTCGTGCCAGCAGTCGCGTACCCACTCTGAAACATTACCACCGCTGTCGTATAGACCGAAACTGTTAGCACCGAAGCTACCAATTTTTGTCGGTTTACGCGGGTCGAGCCCTGTTCCACAGCCAAAACAATGGGCACGATTAGGTTCTTCATCATATCCCCACCAGTAGGGAGATCGTTTACCTGTCCCCGCAGCGTATTCCCACTGGCTTTCGGAAGGCAGGCTATATTTTTCACCGGTCTGTTCAGACAGCCATTTAGCGTAGTAGAAGGCATCATCCCAAGTGACAAAGATTACTGGGTGACTTACTTTATCCATGTACAAATTGTCAGGAACCTTTCTATTGGCGGAAACTGCAAATTTTTCATACTGTTCGAAAGTAACCTCAAATTTACTTATGGCAAACTTGTCCACTTTTACATTGTGGCGAGGACGTTCTTCAGCAAATCGCGATGATCCAGGGCTGCCCATATCGAAGGATCCCGATGATACAATGACTAAGACTGGCCCTTGCGTTCCATCTTTTAAAGTATCAGACAATTCATTGCCATTGATAGTCGAAGTCTGTGACACTTGAGTAGGTGCGGACGGAACAACTTCAGTTTGCTCCACCTGATCAGGAATAACCTCTTCATTTTCTACGTCAACAACTTCATCTACTTCGTCATCAGATACTCCTTCTTCTAATGAAATATCTATCGGTTTAGGTGTAGTTTTTTCCTTACCTGACATCATAAAAATACTGATGCCAGCTACAATAATTATTGCAGCAGCAATCCCTATTATCATGCCTGTCTTACTTTTCTTTTCTTCGCTTTCGGAAGACATTCCTTGTGTGGTATCTGCGGATATTGAAACGTCTGGCTGGGCTGGAGGTAGTGGTTCTGCAGCCTGGGGAGGTGGCACAGCAGTTGCCTCTTTTTCGATGATATCAACCACAACGATCGTGGTATTGTCTTGCTTAGGCATATTCGCTTCGGTGACAGCGTTCAATAATGCCTCTGTACATTCCTTAGGTGTTTCCGACCAGTCTGAGAACTGAAGAAATTTGCCTTCACTTAAGGTATCCATTCCGTCACTGCAGATCATGATGCGATCACCGGCTTGTAAATCAAATGGTTCATAGGAAACATCGATCTCATCAATCTCGTCACCCATTACCGCGCTCATCAGCATATTTCTAGCTAAGCCAGGTTCAGGTTCAACCGGAGTACCAGCCGCTTCCATCCTGTCCAAGAAGCCACCATAGCTGTGGTCTGCATTTTTCTTAATGAGTTTCTTGTCTCGAAGTAGGTAAATATGGCTGTCTCCAACACTTGCCCACCAGAGTTTATCTGCCTCAAAGATGGCAGCTACCATGGTGCAGCCCATGCCTGCAAGGGCAGGGGTCTCTTTAATGGTTTCCTTGATGGAATTATTCGCTTTTATGACGCATTCATGTAGGACATCAGCCGGTTTATCGGTGGGATAATTTGTAGTGGCATGTTTATTAAAGCCCTGTACTGCCATATTGCTGGCAACATTTCCGGCAGCGTGGCCACCCATTCCGTCTGCGACGATAATTAATGCACTGGGATTATCGTCACTATCGGTCAGGTTGGTAATTAGGAAAGCATCTTCCTGGTAATCCCTAGCTCCGTCTATTTGAGAGCCTGCCATTTCAAATTGAAGTGCCATATATTCCCTAAATTTCAGTGTTCAGTGTTATTATTCGACTTGATGTATATACATATTATACTGAACTGGCCCAGACATTGGGCAACCACTTGAACTCTTTATTTTTACTGGAGTATCGTACCAGTCCTTAGTAATTTACACATAATCAAATGTACCCAAAATCGGGTAAATTATACTCAGAAGGATACCAAACTATTTATACGTGAATTCAATTTGTAAGTGCAACTCAATTAGGTGGCACGAACGGCAAGCTGCGGTAGCATCCTTACCTTTCGTTCCAGCAAGAAAGAGAGGCACAGATGAGACACTACACACAGCTTACCGAGCATCAACGTTACCAGATTTACGCCCTGATGAGAGCAGGACATACACAAACGGAGATAGCCGCCTTGATAGGCGTACATAAATCTACTATTAGCCGTGAACTCAGACGCAACCGTGGCTTGAGAGGCTATCGACCCCGCCAAGCTCAATTGCTCCGGCAAGCGCGTCGAGAAGCCAGCCAACAACAGCGACTCCCCACGACCTTGTGGGAGCGAGTAGAGGTCTGGCTGCGGGACGAATGGAGTCCTGAGCAAATCAGTGACTGGTTGCATAAACGAGAAGGTATCGCTCTGAGTCATGAATGGATATATCACTACATATACCAGGACAAGGCAGACGGCGGTGAGCTGTACCGGTACTTGCGTTGCCAGAAGAAACGAAAGAAGCGTTATGGTAGTTATCAACGTCGTGGGGTTCTGGTGAATCAGATCAGCATTGATAAGCGTCCCGCCATTGTGAACAGGAAGACACGCATCGGTGACTGGGAAGTGGACACCGTCATCGGCAAAGGCCATCGACAGGCGCTGGTCACCTTGAGCGAGCGCAAGTCGATGTACACCTTGATTGCACAGGTGAAACGACGAACTGCCTCTGCCGTCAGGCAAGCTATCGTGCGATTGTTGTCTAATATGAAGGCGTCGGTTCACACGATCACCTCGGATAATGGAAAAGAATTTGCTGAGCATGAGGTTATTGCTCAACAATTGAACGCGGGGTTCTATCTTGCACATCCTTATGCCTCCTGGGAACGGGGTTTAAATGAAAATATCAATGGTCTCATTCGACAGTACTTCCCAAAGAAAATGGACTCCAGCACGATTACACAAAAGCAGTTAAACTTGGTCATGAAAAAACTCAATCACCGTCCCAGAAAAACACTTAATTTAAAAACACCACATGAAGTCTTTTTTAACATCAACGTTGCACTTCAAAGTTGAAACCGCGATACGTTGTTAGGCTCAGACAGTAATATATGAATGCGACCTCAATCGAGTTTTCAATATTTCTAATATTTGCTGGGGCAGCGGTGCTAGCTACTATTGCTATGTTTGCACGGCAGACCTTGTTGGTAGCCTATATCCTGCTCGGAATGATTCTGGGTCCTTCCGGGGTAGCACTTGTAAATGATCCGATGCTGATATCGGATATATCGACCATCGGTATAATTTTTTTACTGTACCTACTTGGGCTGGATTTACTACCACAACAGTTGATGCGGATGCTTGGTGTTGCTTTGTCGACTACACTAATCAGTTCATTAATATTCTTTGTTATCGGAATCTGCATAGGCTATATATTCAATTATAATACTGCCGAATCCGCGATGATTGGAATAACTCTGACATTCTCCAGCACAATTATCGGCGTTAAGCTGATGCCTACAACTTCATTACATCATAAACATACAGGACAGATGATAATCAGTGTGTTACTCATTCAAGATCTGTTTGCAATTATCGTCCTGTTGTTTCTACAGGGATTTGGTGTAGGCGACAATCTAACACTTGATATCCTTTGGCAAATCGGGATGTTGCCAATATTGATAGGCATTTCATGGTTGTTTGAAAGATATATTCTTGAAAGACTCATCACAAAGTTTGATCAAATTCACGAATATATTTTCTTGCTGGCAATAGCTTGGTGCTTAAGTATTGCCGAGCTGGCGGCTCTACTTGGATTGTCACATGAAATTGGTGCATTCATTGCTGGTGTTACATTAGCCTCCAGCCCGATTGCTTTTTTCATTACCGAAAAGCTTAAACCGTTGCGAGACTTTTTTCTGATCATTTTCTTTTTTTCACTCGGTGCTTCATTCAATATAGAGTCCTTGGGACAGATAATTTTACCCGCAATCATACTGACGATAGTAGTGATAGCTATTAAACCGCTAGTGTTCAAGGTGTTGTTTGTTAAGGCTGGCGAGTCGCCAGTACAATCCCAGGAGGTCGGCGTTCGTCTGGGACAGGTAAGCGAGTTTTCTTTACTAATTGCTATATTAGCAGTTGAGTCCGGCGTTATTGGTCTAACCACATCCTACCTGATCCAATTTACCACTTTACTGACCTTTGTCATTTCTTCTTATTACATCGTATTAAAGTATCCCACTCCGATAGCGATATCGGACAGATTACGAAGAGATTAAGGAAAATAGAAAAATCGGTACTATTCTATTTAAGTGATTTGATATCAGTAAGGCAAGATTCGAGCAGACTATCAACCAAGCTACTGAGTTTATCGCGAGTTTTTTTACTAGCACCGTTAGGATCAAACCTGAGGCGGTAATGAAGAGATAGAGCCTTTATTAATTCGCCAGAATCGCTAGGCAAATTTATACGCTCCAACCACCTAGCTAGGGTCTCACCTTTTCTGCGCAGATATCCGGCCTTTTCAATCTTGCTAACCAGAGCAAAAAACTGTGAGTCCATGCCTTGAAAATGGCGACTAGTGTAAGGCCTATCCTTTATTTTGTTCAGTCTGATCCGTTGTTTGAAATATAAGCGCCATGCTAGCAATCCAATCAGTGGAACCAGTAGGTACAACATATAGTTATTGGAATTTTCTTGTTCCAGCTCATCTTCTGTTTGGAATAACGCAATCTTGTAGCGCATCCAGGCAAAGAAATCAAAAACCGATTCAAAGGGTGAAGCGTTTTCACCTTTAATCGGCGCCCAGATCGCAGGCGTAGTATCAACCATACGCCAGACCCCGTTGATATAGGCAAGCACCCATGAGTGAGCATCCCTAGAGCGGGAGATGTACATACCTTCTAGAGTGCTGTATTCATCTATAGCATAACCTACCATGTAACGAGTAGGTATACCGGCTGCTCGTAACAGCAAAGCTGTTGATGTGGCGAAGTACTCGCAATGCCCTTGCTTAGTATTAAACAGGAAGTTCTGAAGATACTTACCTTTTGGGTAACGGTTTTTTGTATTTAAAGAATAAAAGAAGTTTTCTGCAAAGAAGTTTTCAACAGTGCGGATGATTTGTTCCGGCGACTTGTCATATAGGTTTAGATCGGTTGCGAGCTAGTGAAATCGTCTTTGTAGCTGTTTGCAATTTTAAGATCGGTCTGGTCAGGTGGAGCATCAAATATAAAATTATCACTATAGTCTGCCCGGTAGTTTATCCAACCTTCTCTGATTTCCATTTTGACTGTAATTAATTTCGGTGGCGGCGACACCTCGAATAGCGTTGGTGCCATAGGGAAGCGGAATTACGCCAGTTACTCTGGACATGTATGTGGAGACAAATACTGATTTATCTGATATAGCATCAGCAATTGTCCAAAGGTTTTCAACGATGTCCCTATCAATCACTGTAAAATCAGTAGACGAGTTGCTCCAAATGCCATAGTTGTAGTTTCGATATCCTGCTTCGCGTAAGAGTAAGGTCTGTGTTAGTTTTCGCTCCGGCTTAACCCTAAGGACTATCCGGTCGGATAGTTTTAATCGTCCTATTGAACCTATCGCAGTTTTTGCGCGGTCAGGATCACGATAACGCCAAAGGAATTGCTCAAAAATATCCATGATTGTGGATTCAAATGATCTATGCAGATCGCGGAGGCCTAGTTGACCTGCGTATGCCATAGTAAACGATAATAACAACAGTCCAGTCCATAAAGATAAACGGTAACGTTTAGGACGGAAAGACCAAAGTATTACCGCAAGCAGCAGGCAGAAAAGGATAAAAAACCAGATTGTACGCTGGTTGCCGGAACTGGCTGATACAATACAAAGGATGACGTAAGGTAGTGACAGATCGATTTCTGCCGATACATCAGGGGAAATTTTCGAATCGAGCTTCCGTAGACTGACAAAAAGCGCACTTGCTTTAATTGTGCCTCTGGCACTGTATTTTTGAACCAGCAACAGTAAGAAAAGTATGAATGGCACAATAGATAGGATGACAAATATTCCTTTAGCGCCCTCCGTAGAAAATACGTGAATTCAATTTGTAAGTGCAACTCAATTAGGTGGCACGAACGGCAAGCTGCGGTAGCATCCTTACCTTTCGTTCCAGCAAGAAAGAGAGGCACAGATGAGACACTACGCACAGCTTACCGAGCATCAACGTTACCAGATTTACGCCCTGATGAAAGCAGGACATACACAAACGGAGATAGCCGCCTTGATAGGCGTGCATAAATCTACTATTAGCCGTGAACTCAGACGCAACCGTGGCTTGAGAGGCTATCGACCCCGCCAAGCTCAGTTGCTCCGGCAAGCGCGTCGAGAAGCCAGCCAACAACAGCGACTCCCCACGACCTTGTGGGAGCGAGTAGCGGTCTGGCTGCCGGACGAATGGAGTCCTGAGCAAATCAGTGACTGGTTGCATAAACGAGAAGGTATCGCTCTGAGTCATGAATGGATCTATCACTACATATACCAGGACAAGGCAGACGGCGGTGAGCTGTACCGGTACTTGCGTTGCCAGAAGAAACGAAAGAAGCGTTATGGTGGTTATCAACGTCGTGGGGTTCTGGTGAATCAGGGCAGCATTGATAAGCGTCCCGCCATTGTGAACAGGAAGACACGCATCGGTGGCTGGGAAGTGGACACCGTCATCGGCAAAGGCCATCGACAGGCGCTGGTCACCTTGAGCGAGCGCAAGTCGATGTACACCTTGATTTGCACATGTGAAACGACGAACTGCCTCTGCCGTCAGGCAAGCTATCGTGCGATTGTTGTCTAATATGAAGGCGTCGGTTCACACGATCACCTCGGATAATGGAAAAGAATTTGCTGAGCATGAGGTTATTGCTCAACAATTGAACGCGGGGTTCTATTTTGCACATCCTTATGCCTCCTGGGAACGGGGTTTAAATGAAAATATCAATGGTCTCATTCGACAGTACTTCCCAAAGAAAATGGACTTCAGCACGATTACACAAAAGCAGTTAAACTTGGTCATGAAAAAACTCAATCACCGTCCCAGAAAAACACTTAATTTAAAAACACCACATGAAGTCTTTTTTTGTATCCCGTCAAAGCATATGAGACACAATTGAGCTAAATTCTAAGAGAGACTTCTGATAAGTTAACCTTATAAAACAGGAGTCTCATTATGGGTAATAATAGCGAGAAGTTGGTTAAAGATATACGTCGTCGTACCCGCAAAAAGTATTCCTCTGAAGAAAAGATCCGAATTGTGCTGGAAGGTATGCGTGGAGAAGAAAGTATCGCTGAGCTGTGCCGCCGGGAAGGATTGAATCAAAACGTGTATTACCGCTGGAGCAAGGAGTTTCTAGAGGCCGGGAAACAGCGCCTGGCTGGCGATATCAAACGGGAAGCCAGTTCCAGTGAAGTCACCGATCTGAAGAGAGAAAACGACCAGCTCAAACGCCTGCTAGCCGACATCATGCTGAAGAACGATGTGCTTAAAAAAAGTGTGCTTGGCTTGGAGTCGACCTGGGCAGACGAATGAGTTTGTCAGCGGCAGAGAAGCTGGAAGTGACCCGGTTGGTAGAAGGCTCGGAATTACCTGTTAGATGTACCCTGAGAGAATTAGGGGTGAGTCGTAGTAGCTTTTATCGTTGGTATCGGCAATATCTGGATAATGGACCAGAGGGTCTGGAGCCAAGCAGTCGATCACCTAGGCGGTTCTGGAATAAGTTACCGGAGACGGTGAAGGAGCAGTGTCTGGAGATCGCCTTGCAACATCCAGACAAATCACCCCGCGAGTTAGCGTGGACCATCACCGATGAACATAGCTGCTTCATCTCGGGATCCAGTGTCTATCGCCTGTTAAAGCAATACGATCTCATTACCAGTCCTGCTTATATCCTGATGCAAGCGGGGGATTCGTTTCAGAATCCAACACGACGAGTCAACGAGCTATGGCAGACGGACTTCACTTACTTTCGTGTCGTGGGTTGGGGGTGGTATTACCTGTCCACGGTGCTGGATGATTACTCCCGCTATATCATTGCCGGGAAGTTAACGACCAGCATGGCAACTGGTGACGTGAAGCAAACACTGGATGCGGCGATTGAGACCACCGGTGTCAACGAGATAACGGTCAAACACCGTCCTCGTTTACTCAGTGATAACGGACCTTGTTATATCTCGTCAGAATTAAAAGACTACCTGGGCAAACACCAACTGCAACATACCCGTGGCGCACCGTATCACCCTATGACCCAAGGCAAGATTGAACGTTATCACCGTTCCATGAAGAACGTCGTAAAGTTGGAGCACTATTACTATCCGTGGGAGTTGGAACAGGCCATCCGGCAATTCGTTCAGTACTACAATCATGAGCGTTACCATGAGTCGCTCGACAACATTACACCTGCCGATATGTATTTTGGCCGTTATCAGGAAATCATAGACAGAAGAGCCGTCATTAAACACGAAACGCTACAACTGAGGAGGAAGGATAATTTAAGTTTATGTATGAACCAGTGAAATAGGACTACAATGTATGAAAGTCTCTCTTAACTTTTAGACTATTGTGTCCCAGATCTTTTGACGACTTACAGCATCGAATATTAAAACCGGCTGGCAGTATTTATCTGCATTGTGATCCGAACATGAGCCATTACTTGAAACTTATGATGGATGCTGTTTTTAAGCCAGCAAATTTCATAAACGAGATTGTGTGGAGGTATTCATGGGGCAACCACATACAGACTCGTTGGAATAGAAAGCATGACATAATTTTATTCTATACCACAGGAAAGGATTGGATATTTAATGCCAAAGATGTAATGGAAAAACGTGAAGGAGAAGTTTTAAGGAGATTGTCTACAGGCGTTCCAAGCGCGACAATGGCCGCAGATAAATCTAAGTCAAAAGATAGAACTCTAAAATTGCCCACGGATGTTTGGAATATTCCAACAATAAACGGCATGGCCAAAGAGCGCACAGGCTATCCTACTCAAAAACCGATTGCCCTCCTGAACCGCATCATCAAGGCCAGTTCAAATCGTGGAGACATGGTGCTTGATCCGTTCTGCGGTTGTGCAACCACGTGTGTGTCCGCAGAGATTGAAGGTCGGCAATGGGTTGGTATAGATATCAGTCCAAAAGCCTATGATCTGGTCAAATCACGACTGAAAAAGGAAGTCGAGATCGGGGGCATGGAACATGCTGGCGATCATAAATCTATGTTCGGGTATGCCATTCACCGCGAGGACATTCCCAAGCGAACCGATCTCGGTAAACTACCGCCATACAACGGACAGGAAAACAAGCGAAAACTCTACGGCGAGCAGGGTGGTGACTGTGCGGGTTGCGATACGCACTTTGAAGCCCGCAATTTAGAAGTCGATCACATTATCGCCCGCAACAAAGGCGGCACCGATCATATTGAGAATCTGCAACTACTGTGTGGCTCATGCAACAGGATTAAGGGGAATAGGGGTATGGAATATCTGCGGGTGAAGTTGCAACTATAGGAGAGCAGCGGCTATTTGGAAACCATATGAACCAAAAGAAACTAGACAAGGCGGCAAAGGCTTTGATGAGCATGGGCCCGGTAAAGCATCAACGGCCAGCGAAACCGACCAAAAATGACCTGGAAAGGACGTTCAAATTGCAGGTCGACAGAAAAGGGAAACCGTCAATGATAGAGGTTGAGTAAAACAGTTTTGTCAACTAATCGGGATAGTTCCCCTATAAATAGATTATGGTAAGTAACTATTGCTGGAGCGTCACATGAGTAGTAATACGAAAAGAAAATTTATTCCTCTAAATATTTCTGTACTTGTCGTATCCGATACACGCACAGAAAAAACGGACAAATCGGGTAAAGTGCTGATGGATAAACTGACAGCTGCAGGCCATGTACTGTACGACAAGCAGATTGTAACGGATGATATCGAAAAGATATGTGCAAGTATTTCCACTTGGTGTGCTGATCCAAATGTCAATGTTGTGTTAACGACTGGTGGAACCGGTGTAACAGGTCGTGATGGAACACCTGAAGCAGTAAGTAGTCTATTAGATAAGGAAATACCGGGTTTTGGTGAAATATTCAGAATGTTGTCTTATGAGGAAATTGGAACTTCGAGTCTGCAGTCCCGTGCCCTTGCTGGTGTTGCTAATGGCGTATATATTTTTTGTCTCCCCGGGTCTGCGGGTGCCTGTGCAACTGCCTGGGATAGAATTATTGTTAAGCAATTGGATCATCGCACAGGGCCATGTAACCTTGTGGAGTTAATGCCAAGGTTGAAAGAAAATTAATCACAATATATTGTAATTAAACGTTTTGAAAAGAAAATGAACAGAGTAAGTTACATTAATTTGGTATCGCACAAATTAATTCAGATATGTAGTCTGATAATAATCACTACGATCGATATTAGTCATGCAGCAACTTATGACATTCCTAATGACGAAACCACAGTTATAGGTGAAGTTAGTTATACGGTCTCCAAATATGAAGATACGCTCCTTGATATTGCTAGAAAACATAATCTTGGGTTTGATGAGATCAAACTTGTCAATCCATTAGTTGATTCATGGATCCCTGGTGAAAATCGTGAAATAGTTTTGCCAAATAAATATGTGTTGCCGGTAACAGCGCATGAAGGGATAGTGTTAAACATTCC
Source organism: Gammaproteobacteria bacterium (assembly GCA_965226155.1). GTDB lineage: Bacteria > Pseudomonadota > Gammaproteobacteria > Eutrophobiales > Eutrophobiaceae. The sequence goes on along the minus strand of OZ245331.1, from coordinate 287,576 downwards.
AGAAATGCGATTGTATTATTTTCCTGATAACAAAAATGGATCACCGAGAAAGGTTATCACTCACCCTTTAGGGATCGGCAGGAAGGGTTGGGGAACGCCATACATAGATACCAAGATCATACAAAAGGAAAAGAATCCTGACTGGTATCCTCCGGAGTCAATACGTGCCGAACATGCTGCAGAAGGTCGCCCTCTACCTAAAAGAGTTAAGACTGGACCGGGAAACCCACTCGGTGAATTTGCAATGCGGTTGGGTTTGCCAGAATATTTGATTCACGGCACCAACAGACCATCGGGTGTTGGTATGCGAGTAAGTCATGGGTGCATTCGGTTATTTCCTGAAGATATAAAATCTTTATACGAGCAGGTCCAACTTGGCACGCCAGTTCATATCGTTAATCAGCCATATAAGGTTGGGATGATGAATGGCCGGATATTTTTGGAAGCCCACCCATTTTTGGTTGAAGATGCTGAATTGTTTGATGGAAATTTAACGAGTGCTGTCAAAATGATAGTTAAAATGACTGGTGAACAAAAATATGATGTTGATTGGGATTTGGCTAACCAAGTAATTAGTAAACGTGATGGTATTCCGGTAGAAATCGGCATAATCAATTCAGTTGTTGATGAAATCAATATGGATATTGATAACAATGCAGACAACGATACCGAACCGTTGATTGAAAATGCATTGGAATTAAAACTCGATACGGTAATCAGTGACTGATTATAGTTAAACTTTTGTTCAATCGAAAAAAAACCCGTGATTAATCACGGGTTTTTTGTCATTATCGACAATCTTTATTTCTTCATTGCTTGTTCGAAAGCACGGTCGATCTTACTAGTATTAGCTTCGCAGCATTCTTGAGCAGCACGGGCAGCAGATAGTGCCTGATTCGCAGTTGAAAGTGCACTGCTTGCTTGGGAAGATGCATTACTAGCTGATGATCTGGCCCCTTCGGCAATAGCACGTATTTCATTCATTTGTTGGGTAGTTGCACATCCACTCAATACAGCCAGTGTCATGGCAATGAATGATGCCTTTAATATTGTGTTTTTCATTTATTATTCTCCAGTTACAAGTGTAGTCCAGGTTTCCTAGTTTTCGGTGCAAATAATGACTGATTTTATGCAGATTATCAAATAAATTACCATAGCGATGAATAGTTTTACTAATAAACAAACTGGGTGTAAAAATGATGTTACAGAAACATCTAGGCCGATCCTCCCGTTTATTGAAGTAGTCGGAAGTCGCCAGTTATTGCTTGTAGAATGCTAAGGGTCGGCCAGAAAACTGGGATTTGAGGAATCCCATCTGGTCCATCAATATCCGTCTGTTCGACAGCGCTAGAAATTCGGCCCAGTTAGGGACATAGGGTACAGCTAGTATGGGCATATTGGCACGTTCCGGCGTCCTGTTTCCTTTCCGAGTATTACATTGACGGCAGGCGCTAACGACGTTAGACCAGCGGTCACGACCGCCGCGTGATAAAGGAATGACATGGTCTCGTGTAAGATTATTTTCAGGGAATTCATAACCACAGTACAGGCACAAATGGGCGTCACGCAGAAACAATTCCCTGTTGGTTAATGGCGGTATTGTTCGTTTAACATATCGGTGTGATGACGAGCATTTGACCGCAATAATGGAATTAACGTCGATTGTGGAGCGTGTGCCGGTGATTTTGGAGACGCCACCAAAAATAGTGAATTCATGATTACCTGCTGTCCATGCAACCATATCCCTACAGTATAGGCTGACTGCATCTTGCCAAGGAATCCAGGTTACTGGGATACCGGCTACGTCAAGTCGTAAGATCAATGGTGTCATGGTAATTATAAATAATGTCGGAGTATTCGTTATTAAAGTATTCTATAAGATTCATGTTGTATTAGATAAAATAGTAAAAATCAAGTAGCTGTAACAAATATTGTCAGGAAACTCACATGAAAGAGATTTTTGAACTACTAGACATCATGCGTGCGCTGCGTGATCCACATACTGGTTGTCCCTGGGATCGGCGTCAGACATTGGATACAGTTCTTGCGTATACCATGGAAGAAGCATACGAACTTGCAGAAGCGATACAGGATAATGACATCGATAGTTTAAAAGAAGAACTGGGTGACCTGCTTTTCCATATAATCTTTTATTCCCAGATAGCTGAGGAATCAGACCAGTTCAGCTTCACCGAGGTTGTAAAGCAACTTAATGACAAATTAAGACGGAGACATCCTCATGTTTTCGATAGCTCTAGCGCGGGTAAGGTTTCGATTCAAGAAGGCGATTGGGAAAAAATGAAAACGCATGAACGAGCTGACAAACATCAACGAAATGCTGGTTTGCTAGATGATATCAGCGGGACAATACCGGCACTAATTTATGCAACCAAATTGCAGAAGCGTGCTGCAAGTGTTGAATTTGATTGGACTGAGATTAAACCAGTGTTGGATAAAATCGAGGAAGAGATATCAGAAATACGTGCCGAACTGAATGGTAGGGCTGACAATTCAGCAATCAAGGAAGAAGTTGGCGATCTGTTATTCGCCTGTGTCAATTTTGCCCGCCATGTTAATGTGGATTCTGAGACAGCACTTATGTCAACGAATAGGAAGTTTATCAATCGGTTTAGATATATCGAATCGCGACTTGCCCAACGTAACAAGTCACTAACAAATGCTACTCTTGATGAAATGGAAGCGTTATGGCAGGAATCAAAACAGCAACCAATTAGTGGTGATTAAATATATAATAATAAGCTAATAAGCTAATCAGCTGTCCTTATTATATGAAAGCATGGCGTAGGCTGAGTGGTTGTGAATAGATTCAAAATTTTCTGACTCAATGACATAAGATCTTATACTGTCGTCATTGTTAAATATTACCGCAATATCACGTACTAGGTCCTCGACGAATTTCGGATTATCATAGGCCTTCTCAGTGACATATTTTTCATCTGGACGTTTCAGTAAGCCATATAATTCACATGATGCGACATCTTCAACTATATCAATTAAATCCTCAATCCAAATAAACTTTTTGGAATTAACTGATACAGTGACATGTGACCGTTGGTTGTGTGCACCTCGATCTGATATATCCTTGGAACAAGGACATAAACTTGTAACCGGGACAACAATTTTTACCAGTACCGTAGGTGTACCGTTGGAGACCTCGCCTATAAATGTAACCTGATAGTCCATCAGACTCTGTACCCCAGATACCGGTGCAGATTTATTGATAAAGTAGGGGAAAGACATTTCAATATGACCAGATTTTGCATCGAGTAAATCAGTCATTTCACTCATCATGATTTTGAATGATTTAACACTAATCTCATATTCATGCTTGTTAAGTATCTCAATAAACCGAGACATATGCGTACCTTTAAAGTTATGAGGTAGGCTGACGTACATATTGAAATTGGCGATAGTATGTTGCTCATTGCCATCACGGCCGCGCAACACAACTGGGTGACGAATACTTTTTATCCCGACTTTATCAATGGAAATTTGACGTGCGTCTTTGCTACCTTGGACATCGGGAATTATGTCAGTAGAGATAGGAGCAGGTTTGTTCATGTTCGTTGTTTCCAAAAATAAATTTCTTTCTCGGCATCAAGTATAGCTAAATGGCTGGACTACTATCCTGCTATTTGATTCGAATTTTTAAGGAATAATTATCTCTCGAGGGGGTGAAGACTGCTAGGTTTATTATTCGATTTACAATGGAAAGTCGATTAATTATTCCGTTTTACGACATAATCGGCAATTTGCCGAAGAGTGTCAGCCCGTTCGTCGAAGGATTGGAGGGCTGCAATGGCCCTGCTATGCAAATCATTTGCCGCCTGTTTCGCACCTTCTAGGCCAAGAAGATTTGGATAGGTGGGTTTATTACGTTCGATATCTGATCCTTGAGGTTTGCCAAGTGTCGCCGTATCGCCTTCCACGTCCAGAATATCATCTCGAACTTGAAATGCCAGACCGACATTTTTGGCATAATCCGACACCAGTGAAAATTGTTGCTGAGTAATATCCATACTGGATAAGGCGCCAAGTTTAACACTGGCCCCTATGAGCTCACCGGTTTTGTGGTTATGCATATTTTCCAACTCCTCTTTGGTCAATTGTTTTCCAACCGAAGCTAGGTCAATTGCCTGTCCACCGGCCATCCCCAATGATCCACTGGCAATTGCAAGAGTGTCTATCATTTTAACTTTTATCTCAGTGGTCACCCTGATATCGGGGTCGTTGGCGATGACATGAAACGCGAGCGCCTGGATAGCGTCACCGGCGAGAATCGCGGTTGCTTCATTGTATGCCTTGTGGCATGTAGGTTTTCCACGTCGGAGATCATCATTATCCATCGCCGGCAAATCATCATGAATTAATGAATATGCATGAATTAATTCTACCGCAGCAGCAGGGCCGTCCAGTGCCTTGGGCTCAACTCCGAATGCTTCACCGCATGCATACACCAATACCGGCCTGATAAGTTTACCGCCGCTGAGCACTGCATAACGCATCGCCTCATGTAGATAACCTGGTTCAACCTCAACCGAGGGCAGCCATTTTTCAAGCGCCTTATCTATTCGAGCATGATATTCGATGAGTTTTTCAGGTAAGGACATAGCCGATTACTCAGATTGATCATTCTCTGAAAACGGAACAAGTACGTCTTCGCCTGTTTTCTCTAATAGGATCTGTACTTTTTGTTCTGCTTCAGCAAGCGCTTTTTGACATGCGCGGGTTAATGCCACTCCTTTTTCAAAATGTTTAAGAGATTCTTCGAGGCTCAAATCTCCCTGTTCCATCAAATCTACCAGGTGTTCCAGTTCCTTAAGAGATTTTTCAAAATTGAATTCTTTGGATTTTTTCGCCAATTTAATTCTCCTGCATCGTCGCGGACCGCATATTACTGCATGTTGTGGTCAAATAATAATGTACATTTTTGGCATGTCCATGATTAAAAAACGTGCCGATATTTCTAATCCAACTAATTTGCCTAAATATTAGGGATTAGCAATATCAATCGCCGGGCCGTTGACTCTGATATACGCTCAGAGTACAGTCAATCACATCAAGTTTTACAACAATACATTCAAATAATAGTTAAGTGAGGAGTAGATTACATGAGCTTGAAAGGCACCAAAACGGAAAATAATTTGAAGGAAGCATTCTCTGGCGAATCTCAGGCCAACCGGCGTTATCTTTATTTCGCTCAAAAGGCGGATGTAGAGGGTTACAATGACGTGTCTGCTGTCTTCCGTTCCACAGCTGAAGGCGAAACAGGTCACGCTCACGGTCACCTTGAGTATTTGCAAGAAGTAGGCGATCCCGCAACAGGTGAACCGATCGGTAACACCAGCCTAAACCTAAAGGCAGCCATTGCTGGCGAAACATTTGAATATACTGATATGTATCCTGGAATGGCTAAAACGGCGAGAGAAGAAGGTCTTGATGAAATAGCTGATTGGTTCGAAACTCTTGCAAAGGCGGAGCGGTCCCATGCTAACCGCTTTCAGAAAGCACTGGACGGTTTGGAATCATAAACTGAAGCATGCTCGATCTTCAGGGAATCGGGCACAATCGGTTTCTTTACTTTCAGGTCATCTATAATTTGCTAGCTACTTAATTATGTCCAAATCGGGACCACCAGAAGGGAGCCTTGAGGCACCGATTCGACATCCGATAGACTGGAAGTCACCCAGTTTCTATGACGAGAAGCCTGCTCTGGATGAAATGGAGCGCGTGTTTGATATCTGCCATGGTTGTCGCAGATGTGTCAGTCTCTGTAATGCATTTCCAACGTTGTTTGATCTCATCGACGAATCCAGCACCATGGAAATCGACGGTGTAAGCAAGGACGATTTTAACAAGGTAGTCGATCAGTGTTATCTGTGTGATCTGTGTTACATGACAAAATGTCCATATGTCCCTCCCCATGAATGGAATGTCGATTTTCCTCACCTGATGTTGAGAGGGAAAGCGATAAAGTATAAAAATGGTAAGACTAAGATAAGGGATCGCATTCTTACTTCAACGGACACCGTGGGTAAGCTCGCAGGCATTCCGATTATTGCTAGGAGTGTCAATGCCTTGAATCAGAATAAGGTGGCAAGGACAGCGCTGGACAAAGTCATTGGGATACACCGAGATGCCGTTGTTCCTGACTATCACAGTAATACCCTACGTAAACGAAACGGCAGGCGGGATAAACTTACAATCGAACCCACAGCAGGGCAGATGACGATGGGAAAAGTTGCACTATTCACCACCTGTTATTGTAATCGGAATGAGCCAGCTATAGGTGAAGATCTGATTGAAGTATTTGAGCATAACGGTATGCCGGTAAAACTAGTCGACAAGGAAGTATGTTGCGGGATGCCGAAGTTGGAACTGGGTGATTTAGATGCAGTAGAGCATGCATATAATATAAATATCCCTTCTCTTGTAAAGCTGGTCGATGACGGTTTGGATCTTGTCGCTCCCATACCATCGTGTGTATTAATGTTTAAACAGGAACTGCCATTGTTATTTCCCGATGCTGCAGATGTAATGAAAGTAAGAAACGCGTTTTATGATCCGTTTGAATACCTGATGCGTCGTAATAGGGAAAAATTATTAAATACGAAATTCAAAAGCTCACTCGGTAAGGTTGCCTATCATGTCCCTTGCCACCAAAGGGTGCAGAATATCGGTCTGAAAACTAAGGAAATGCTAGAACTTGTACCTGGCACAACTGTTGAGGTGATAGAACGATGTTCTGGGCATGACGGTACCTATGCGGTCAAGACAGAATGTCACAATATTTCCATGAAAATATGTAAGCCTGTTGTTAACAAGGTACAGACATCGAATGCTGACCATTACATTAGCGATTGTCCAATGGCAGGAAAACAGATTGAACACGGAATGAATGATGATTCGGTGGCTGAATCGCCGTATTCGTTGTTGCGCCTAGCCTACGGAATTTAGGAGACCATGTTTATTGATGGATAAGCTGTTAAGGTCGGATTTGTTGTCGCTGGAAAAATACGCTGAGGTGCGAAAGGATTACCGTGCAAATACAATGCGTCATAAAAGAGACCGGCATTTGTCAGTCGGTCCGAATGCCACCCTGTATTTTGAAGATCGGTTGACGATTCAATACCAAATTCAGGAAATGCTGCGAGTGGAAAAGATTTTCGACGTCGAAGGGATAGAGCAAGAACTAGAAACCTATAATCCACTAATTCCAGATGGATCTAACTGGAATGCGACTTTTATGCTCGAGTTTGAAGATGTGGATATACGAAAAAATCGGTTGTCCGAATTACTTGGGATAGAATCATGTATGTGGATGCAGGTAGCTGCATTTGACCGTATTGCCCCTATATGTAATGAGGATCTAGAACGGGCAACTGATGAGAAGACATCATCGGTTCATTTTATGCGTTTTGAATTGACTAATGAAATGATTCAGGCACTAAAAGAAGATGCAACTTTATCGGCCGGAATTGATCACCGTGAATATCAATATACCGTCAATCCTATTGCAGAAAATATTCGCCAGTCGCTGGTTAACGATTTAGATTAACTTTTATATTTCTAGGAATATGACCAATTGAGCAACCGATACGACGCCGCTGATATAGAAGTTCTTACCGGGCTCGAACCGATTCGAAAGCGGCCAGGAATGTATACAGATACGTCTCGCCCCAATCACCTCATTCATGAAGTCATAGATAACAGTGTCGATGAGGCAATTGTTGGTCATGCAGATAAAATTGAGGTGACCCTGCATAAGGATGGTTCGGTTACTGTCATAGACAACGGACGTGGAATGCCTGTAGATATTCATCCAGGAGAAAAGGTCACCGGTGTTGAAGTTATTTTGACTCGTTTGCATTCAGGTGGAAAATTTTCAAATAAAAACTACAAATTTTCCGGTGGATTGCACGGTGTTGGTGTTTCCGTTGTAAATGCTTTATCCAAAAATCTGGAGATATGGGTAAGGCGGAATGGCAAGGAATACAACATGTCATTTGCCGGTGGGGAGAAGAAATCAAAACTAAAAGTGATTGGTGAAGTAGGCAAGCGTAATACTGGTACCACTATACGCTTCTGGCCTGATCCAAAATATTTTGACACAACAAAATTTGCAGTCGCTAAGCTAAAACATCTGCTCCGTGCCAAGGCGATGTTATGTCCAAAGCTTAAGGTTAAGCTTGCTGATAAATCAAACAAGGAGACCAGCGAGTGGTATTTTGATCAAGGTATCAGTACTTATCTATCAGAAATGTTGGTTGGAGTAGAGTTACTGCCTACAGAGCCGTTTACCGGGTCGCTGCAAGGAAATCACGAAGCAGTTGACTGGGCAGTACATTGGATGCCTGAAGAAGGTGAGTTGATAACAGAGAGCTATGTCAACCTCGTGCCGACGATACAAGGTGGTACGCACGTTAACGGCTTTCGACAAGGTTTACTCGAAGCCATTCGTGAATTTTGCGAGTCACGAAACCTTTTGCCTAGGGGTGTTAAACTGACTGCGGATGATGTTTGGGATCGCTGTGTATATTTGTTGTCGGTCAAAATAGATGATCCACAGTTTGTAGGGCAGACAAAGGAGAGGTTATCTTCCCGTGAATGTAGCACTTTTGTGTCCGGTGTTATCCGCGACGCATTGAGCCAGTGGCTGCATCGACATGTCGAAACTGGCGAACGAATTGCTGACCTCGTAATCAGTCACGCTCAAAAGCGCATTAAGGTAGGCAAGAATGTTATCCGCAAGAAGGTATCCGGGGGTCCAGCTTTACCAGGTAAACTGGCAGACTGTTCTACTCAGGATCCAAATTTGAGTGAGTTGTTTCTGGTTGAAGGTGATTCTGCAGGGGGTTCGGCAAAGCAGGCTCGTGACCGCGAGACACAGGCTGTTATGCCACTGCGAGGAAAAATTCTCAATACTTGGGAAGTTGATTCTGCAGAAGTGCTGTCTTCTAAAGAGGTACAGGATATATCTATCGCATTGGGTGTGGATCCTGGATCCAGTAATCTTGACGGTTTGCGCTATGGAAAGATTTGCATCCTTGCTGATGCAGATTCGGATGGGTTACACATTGCTACCTTGTTGTGTGCGTTGTTTCTGAAACATTACCGGCCTTTAGTGGAACAAGGCCATGTCTATGTCGCCATGCCGCCGTTATACCGTATTGATGCTGGAAAAGAAATATTCTATGCACTAGATGCTTCTGAGAAAGACGGCATCTTGGACAGGATTGCAGCTGAAAAAATACGCGGAACAGTCAATGTACAAAGATTCAAAGGCTTGGGAGAAATGAATCCTCTACAGTTGCGGGAAACTACAATGGCTACTGAAACGCGTAGGTTGGTAAACTTAACTCTGCCCAAGGGTAACAAGGCCGATACCATGTTGGACATGTTGCTTGCAAAAAAACGGGCTCAAGACAGAAAGGCATGGCTGGAATCCAAGGGAAATCTGGCAACAATTGAGGTATAAAACAATAGCTATCGGTAATGGTTGTGAATTTAATTAGTGAATTAATGTTGTGAATATTTATTACTTAGTTATTTGAAAAATTTCATTGCGAGTTAATCTTATTTCGTTGCATGAAGTCCATCTTTGTGAATATTTGGCAGGAATTTTCCATCTGCAATAACGATAAAATTTGTTGGATTTAATGGTGTGTTTCCACAATTGATTGATTGGTAATCTGATTCATTAAACGATCCATTATTCATCAATTTACATTCAGAAAATTCAACTAGCGTCCTCTTAACAACGTCTTCAATTGAGCCTTTTTGTTTAATACAGGTATTTTCAAATGCAATATAACTGTCTTTAATCTTTACGGACTGATATATCGGATAAGAAATCGCAATAATAATTACTAGGGTTGCAAGTAAGAGTTTTTTTCTAATAACATGAACTGTATCATAAAATCTCGTGAAGTCTTTTAATTATTGACTATCTAATCGCTGAGCAAAAACATGTCACAGAATCTGACCTTTAATTTTGAGCAAAATGAATCCTTGCCCATACATCAGTTTTCCGAGCGAGCTTACCTGGATTATTCCATGTATGTCATCCTCGACCGGGCGCTACCACACATCGGTGATGGACTTAAACCTGTACAAAGGCGAATTATTTATGCGATGTCTGAATTGGGATTGAAGGCAGGTGCCAAGTATAAAAAGTCAGCTCGTACGATTGGCGATGTGATAGGTAAATTTCATCCGCATGGTGATTCCGCCTGTTACGAAGCCATGGTATTGATGGCGCAAGATTTTAGTTATCGCTATCCACTAATTGATGGGCAGGGCAACTGGGGGTCGATGGATGATCCCAAATCATTCGCCGCCATGCGTTATACGGAGGCCAAATTACGGCCTTACTCTGACGTTTTATTGAGCGAGGTTGACCAGGGTACCGTTGACTGGATACCTAATTTTGATGGGACACTTTCAGAACCGAGACGGTTATCGTCACGGCTTCCCAATATTCTGCTAAATGGCACGACCGGTATTGCAGTCGGTATGGTCACTGACATTCCTCCTCATAACTTGGGTGAAGTAGCAACTGCTTGTGTTCGTTTACTTGATGAGCCGAAGACGGCTATTAAGGAGCTCCATATGTACATTAAGGGTCCTGATTTTCCGGTGGCTTCAGAAATAATTACATCCGGACCAGATATATTGCAGATGTATGAAACAGGGATAGGGTCCATCAAAATGCGAGCTGTATGGGAAAAGGAGGATGGGAACATTGTAATCACCGCGTTACCCTACCAATGCTCCGGTAACAGGATACTGGAACAAATTGCAGCACAGATGACAGCAAAAAAATTACCTATGCTGGAGGATTTACGGGATGAATCCGATCATGAAAACCCAACTCGATTGGTTTTAGTTCCACGTTCAAACCGTATCAATCTTGCTGATGTGATGTCCCATTTATTTGCCACGACCGACCTGGAACGGAGTTACCGTGTCAATCTGAATATGATTGGTATCGACGGCCGACCGCAGATAAAGAACCTAAAGACGATATTGAAGGAATGGTTGCAGTACCGAACCGAGAGCGTAAGGCGGCGACTACAGTATTGTCTAGAAAAGGTCGAATCGGAAATTCATGTGCTCGATGGTTTGATGATTGCCTTTTTGAAGATTGACGAAGTCATTCGGATCATTCGAAAGGAAGAGGATCCGAAATCAGTATTAATGAAAAAATTTAAACTGTCTGATCTGCAGACAGAGGCAATACTCGATCTACGGCTGAGAAAGCTGGCGAAGTTAGAAGAGATCAAGATTAAAGGCGCATTAGAAAAGTTAAATGACGAAAGAAAATTCTTAAAACAAACCCTAGGCTCAAAATCGAGATTGAAAACGCTAATCAAAAAAGAATTGAAGGCAGATGCTGATACTTATGGTGACGACAGGCGATCACCTATAGTAACGAGAGAAGAAGCCAAGGCGATTGATAAGACGGCGTTATTACCTACCGATCCGATTACAGTCATCTTATCGGGAAAGGGGTGGGTTCGAGCAGCGAAGGGGCATGATATCGATACCAGTTCCTTAGGATACCGTGCCGGTGACGGATTCAAACATGCTGGGAAAGGCAAGAGTAACCAGTCGGCTATATTTCTAGATTCTACTGGTCGGTGCTACTCGATCCCCGCACATTCACTACCTTCAGCCCGAGGTAATGGTGAACCGATATCGAGCTGGGTAACACCACCGGACGGCGCAACTTTTGTTGGTGTGATGCTAGGGGAACCGGAAGATATTTTTCTTTTCGTTAGTGATGCGGGTTATGGTTTTAAAGTAAAACTAAAAGATCTATTCGCTAAAAACAAAAATGGCAAGGCTATACTCAGCGTACCCAAAGGTGCAAGCGTATTAGCGCCGGTGCTGGTTTATGATCCTGAACAAGACTTTATCGTTGCTGTCAGTTCTATTGGACGTATGTTAGTGACTGGCATTAAGGAATTCCCATTACTGGGTAAAGGCAAAGGTATAAAGATCATGCAGATCCCACCCGCCAAACTTAAAACTCGGGAAGAATTTATTAAGGTTGTGGCAGTCATCAGTGAAGGGGATTCAATCACCCTGAACTCTGGTAAGCGGTTTATCATAATGAAGCCGGATATTATTGACAACTTCTACGGTGAGCGGGGTCGGCGAGGTAATATGCTACCGAAAGGTTTTCGACAGGTGTCGTCAATGACTGTAAATGTTAAGAAGTAAAAATTAGACTGAAGTTAAGGCAGCAGATGAAACTTTCTATTAAAACGTATATAAAATAGTAAGTTATAGCTATTACATTGAAACCTTGTAAGGCGTGCTTGGTATTTCTCTGACTAGCCTGGGCACCAGATAACCCGGTAATCGGCTATTGATGGAATCCAACAGCGTCTTAGCCTTTTCATTGCTGACATGAAAATGGCTCGCGCCTTGAACGGGATCCAGCATGTGTAGGTAATAAGGTAGTACCCCACATTCAAAAAGGCGTTCACTTAATGCGACTAGGTGGTCAGCATGATCGTTTATTCCTTTTAGTAATACAGATTGATTGAGTAGCGTGATCCCCGATTCTCGTATCTTATGTAACGAATCCCTTACTGTGTCATCCAGTTCGTTGGCATGATTGCTATGAACCACCATGACTGATTGTAAACGGGTATTAGCCAACTTGGATATCAAGACCGAAGTCATACGTGTAGGGATGACGATAGGAAAACGGGTATGGATCCGAAGGCGTTTCAAGTGCGGGATTTCTTCCAGTTTATCAATAAGGCCGGAGAGTTTAGTATCACTTAAAGATAAAGGATCACCGCCGCTGAGGATGACTTCATGCAAGGTGGTATCTTCCATAATGTACTTGAGTGCATTATCCCAATTATTCTGAGCCGGGTTTTCTTCGGTGTACGGAAAATGGCGACGAAAGCAGTACCGGCAATGTATTGCACACGCTCCAGTAGTGACCAGCAAAACCCGCCCATGATACTTATGAAGCAACCCTGGGACAGACTGCTTAATTAATTCATCCAGTGGGTCGTTGCTGAAGTCAGGGTTTTTAATATCCTCTTCTGCCAGCGGGAGGACCTGAAGCAAGAGTGGATCAGTCGAGTCAAGTTTGTTTATCCTTGATAGATAAGATGCTGGTACCTTGACAGGGAATGAACTGATACCGTCTTTGGCAAGTTGTATTTCTTCACCCGATAAATCAAGAATTTGTAATAACTCGGTGGGATTTCCTAGTGTTGACTGTAATTCAGTTTTCCAATTCGATATATTCATGGGTTTCAAGGTATCATACGCAGCTCTTGTAAGCACTCAGGGAAATTAAAGTGACAAGCTATAGTACTAATGAATTCAGATCAGGTCTGAAACTAATGATAGACGGAGATCCTTATTCTGTTATTGAAAATGAATTTGTTAAACCAGGCAAGGGTCAGGCCTTTAACCGAGTAAAACTACGTAACCTTAAAAATGGTCGAGTACTCGAACGGACCTATAAATCAGGTGAGAGTGTTGAAGGGGCCGATGTGGTGGATGTGAATTTGCAGTACTTATATAACGATGGTGAAATGTATCATTTCATGGATCCTACCTCCTTCGAGCAATATATTGCTGACCCACAGGTCGTGTCAGAAGCTAGCCCATGGATCAAAGGTGAAGAAGAATGTGAGGTTACATTATGGGATGGGTCTCCCTTGTTGGTATTACCCCCCAATTTTGTAATACTAAAGATTACCGAAACCGATCCAGGAGTAAGGGGCGATACTGCCACTGGTGGGAACAAGCCTGCAACGCTAGAAACGGGTGCGGTGGTCAAGGTCCCATTGTTTGTTGAAGAAGGCGAGATGATCAGAGTGGATACACGAACAGGGGAGTACATGTCGCGCGCAAAAGGTTAGCTCTCCTGTCGGTACACAACTAATCGATTTAGAAATTCCTCCTGTAAATAATGTCTGCTTTGTGCCAAAAGCGGACATTCAATTGCTGAAAATATTGTGGTCTGCCTCTGATTATTGTGCCAGTATCTTCATTTACTCAATTTTGTTATTTTGGAACCTTCTAATGTAAGGTTATACATTAATCCCTTATTGCTCAAGACAAACCCCACAATAGGATCTTCCATATTTATGGTATTGACATCCTTCCCCACACCTAATTCAATTAATGCAACCGATCCTTCCACACCAGCTTCCCAGCCACTGCTGTTACGGAACTTTTCAATTTCACTGCTATCGAGAAAAATCAGGACGACTGTCTTTATCTGTGCACCGAATTGAAAACCAATGGTTGCTGCTGCGGTACTGTAATAGTCAACTGTCTCATCATTTATCCTGAGCGTACCTTCCCCATATTCACCGCCAATTCCAAAACCGGCCTTCATGACTTCTGGAAAATCAAAACTCCCTTCGCTTTTTTCAAAAATGTCTTTCCGCCTTGGATTTCTGAGTTAAATCGTTCTAGTGCCACATCCACTTTAATGGCTATCTCCTGGGCAGATGATGCATAGACTGATGTGCCATAAATTGAGGTAATAATAATCAATAAACCGGGTAGTAATTTCTTCATAATTTAATCCCCATTAACCTTAAAGAAGGGAACTGACATGACATTAAATCCTTTCCTGGATACTGTCAAACTAAGTGAAACTAGTCTATATTTACCGAATGAATAGATATTCAATCCTATACAATAGTCACCGATTTCAACCCAAGTTAATCCAACAAAGAAAAATTACGGAGTACAAAAGTTATGCGTAATAAAATAAATACATTCTTAATTTCTATCTTCATCTTAATATTTGCTCCCACATTTGTGGTTGGTCAGGTAGTTGAAGACATTGCAAAAAAAAGCTGCTGAAGCGGCTTTCTCTGAAGCCGAACGGCAGATAATCGAAAAATATTACAAAGTCACCGCCCCAATTCGGGGTGAAGATGACAACATTAGCGATAGTGGGAAAAGTGAAGGTAAGAAAAGCGCAAAGAGGAAGGGAAAAAGCAAGAGTAGTAAAATGCCCAAAGGTATTGCCATGAAACTCGAACGTGGTGGAACACTTCCGCCGGGGCATGTTGGGCGTTATCTATCTAGCGAATTGGAAAGACAATTACCACAACCTCCAACGGGTTATGAAAGGATTGAGTCTGAAGGGAAGGTAATACTAAGGAATATAGCATCGGGTATTATTTCAGATGTAATCAATATAGTTGCCAAACCCAATAAGTAAAATGAGATAGAGGTAATTTTGAATACTGAGGAGAAGCCAAAAAAACACACACCAGAAGAGAGTGAAGATTTAATTACTTATAAATTACGAAAATAGTTACATTGGTTTGGTAAATGTCCGCTTTGGGTCGAAAGCGGACATTAGTTTAATTCGAATACTTAGAATATAGTTGTTTATTATGATGCGTGAATTCAATTTGTAAGTGCAACTCAATTAGGTGGCACGAACGGCAAGCTACGGTAGCATCCTTACCTTTCGTTCCAGCAAGAAAGAGAGGCACAGATGAGACACTACACACAGCTTACCGAGCATCAACGTTACCAGATTTACGCCCTGATGAAAGCAGGACATACACAAACGGAGATAGCCGCCTTGATAGGCGTGCATAAATCTACTATTAGCCGTGAACTCAGACGCAACCGTGGCTTGAGAGGCTATCGACCCCGCCAAGCTCAGTTGCTCCGGCAAGCGCGTCGAGAAGCCAGCCAACAACAGCGACTCCCCACGACCTTGTGGGAGCGAGTAGAGGTCTGGCTGCGGGACGAATGGAGTCCTGAGCAAATCAGTGACTGGTTGCATAAACGAGAAGGTATCGCTCTGAGTCATGAATGGATATATCACTACATATACCAGGACAAGGCAGACGGCGGTGAGCTGTACCGGTACTTGCGTTGCCAGAAGAAACGAAAGAAGCGTTATGGTAGTTATCAACGTCGTGGGGTTCTGGTGAATCAGATCAGCATTGATAAGCGTCCAGCCATTGTGAACAGGAAGACACACATCGGTGCCTGGGAAGTGGACACCGTCATCGGCAAAGGCCATCGACAGGCGCTGGTCACCTTGAGCGAGCGCAAGTCGATGTACACCTTGATTGCACAGGTGAAACGACGAACTGCCTCTGCCGTCAGGCAAGCTATCGTGCGATTGTTGTCTAATATGAAGGCGTCGGTTCACACGGTCACCTCGGATAATGGAAAAGAATTTGCTGAGCATGAGGTTATTGCTCAACAATTGAACGCGGGGTTCTACTTTGCACATCCTTATGCCTCCTGGGAACGGGGTTTAAATGAAAATATCAATGGTCTCATTCGACAGTACTTCCCAAAGAAAATGGACTCCAGCACGATTACACAAAAGCAGTTAAACTTGGTCATGAAAAAACTCAATCACCGTCCCAGAAAAACACTTAATTCAAAAACACCACATGAAGTCTTTTTTAACATCAACGTTGCACTTCAAAGTTGAATCCGCGATGAATCAATAGGGGCAATAAAGTGAGTAACCCTGTGATAATTTCGGTTATCGTGCCTCATGAACAGTGATTGGCAACCCGCCGCGTCTTTTGAGATATTAAAACAACGGTCTAGGCTACTTAGCCAGATCCGTGAGTTTATGATGTCTCATAATATTCTTGAAGTAGATACGCCAATACTGAGCCATGCAGGCAATACTGATCCGAACTTGCATAGCATGCAAATTCAAGTCCAATCTTCCTCAACGACCATAGCAGACACCGTATATCTGAACACCTCACCTGAATTTGCGATGAAACGGTTACTGTCCGCAGGCAGTGGTTCGATATACCAGGTTAGTCGGGTATTCCGTAATCAAGAACAAGGTAGGTTGCATCAACCGGAGTTCACTATGCTTGAGTGGTACCATGTCGGGTTTGATCATCATGCTTTGATGGATGAATTAAATGACTTATTGGAAATTTTGGGATTGTCACAAGCTAGCCGAGAATCTTATGCAGAAATTTTTGCACGACATGTAGGGATCGACCCTCATACTGGTT
The DNA here is from genome assembly GCA_965226155.1 of Gammaproteobacteria bacterium. Taxonomy (GTDB): domain Bacteria; phylum Pseudomonadota; class Gammaproteobacteria; order Eutrophobiales; family Eutrophobiaceae. Next base: position 270,537 of record OZ245331.1, on the reverse strand, counting down.
TGACTGAGGCATTGTTAGCCGAAGCGAAATCACACGGCTTCGAGAGTGATGGATCGAATCGCTCAGTATTGCTCGATTTTCTATTTAACCGATTAGTTTCACCGCACAGTGGTGCGTCTTTACCGGAATTAATCTACGATTATCCAGTAAGCCAGGCAGCCTTAGCCCGTATTCGTCATGATACTCCCCCAGTTGCAGAACGGTTTGAGTTATTCATCACAGGGGTAGAGATCGCTAATGGGTTTCATGAGTTAATTGATGCATCAGAGCAGCGGCAACGCTTTGACGCAGACAATGAGCATAGACGGTTACTAGGAATACCAGAAGTCCCTGTGGATGAAAATCTCATCGCTGCCTTAGCGCATGGCTTGCCAAATTGTACCGGTGTCGCAGTGGGAATTGAACGTTTATTAATGGCGGTTCTGGGTTATGATCACATTGACGAGGTCGTATCCTTTACTTACAACCAGGCATAAACAAGGTAGTAATCATTCTGACTCCAGCTGACATACTGTCAGAAGACGGGCCACTTTCTGAATTGATCCCAGATTATGCTGTACGGCCACAGCAGATCGAGATGGCAGAAGCTATAGCAGATGCTATGCATAATGGTGAGTCGATGATCTGTGAGGCTGGTACTGGGACTGGCAAGACCTTTGCTTATTTGATCCCTTCCATTCAGTCTGGGCAAAAGGTCATTATTTCTACTGGTACCAAACACCTGCAGGACCAGTTATATCAGCGAGACCTGCAGATGGTTATTACTGCTATAGGCAGACCCATTCAAGTCGCCTTGCTGAAAGGCCGGGCCAATTACCTTTGCCTGCAACGACTTGCACGTACCGAATCCAACCATGACACCCTTTCTAAAGGTGACGTTTCAAGCCTACATTCCATCAAACTTTGGTCACAACAAACAATCAGCGGTGACTTGTCTGAATTAACATCACTTGCTGATGATGCGCCTCTACGGAAGTATATTTCGTCTACCACAGAAAATTGTCTTGGACAGGATTGTGAATATTTTGACGATTGCTTTGTGTTTAAAGCAAGGCGACAGGCTGGTGAAGCAGACCTAACTGTTGTTAATCATTATTTGTTGTTTGCTGACATTGCGCTACGAGAGCTGGGATATGGCGAGCTCTTGCCCATTGCCGATGTTGTGATTTTCGATGAAGCTCATCAATTGCCTGATCTGGCTTTGCAATTTTTTAGTCAGACATTCAGTAGCCATCAACTAACTGATCTTATCCACGACAGCAGGGCGGCGTATTTTGATGAAGCAGCTGATATGCCGAACTTTCTCGCTGAGATAGATAGTGTAGAAACTAAGATACGGCAATTGCGATTGGCGTTTGGTCAAGGGAGTATCAGAGCCTCTTGGCAAATCTTGAAAGATAAAAAAGAAGTCTTTGATACATTGAAATCACTCATGGACCAGTGTGATAAAGCATGCCAATTACTAGATGCGTTTGCCAGTCGTGGTAAGCAACTGAACAACTGCAATAGACGATTTTCGGTAGTCCTAGATACATTGGATCAATATTTAGAAAGTTCAACAGCGGATAACATCCAATGGTTAGAGACACGCGGCAACAGTTTTTTTATGCATCAGACCCCGCTGGATATTGCTGAGACTTTTCAGGAACGCCTAGCTGAATATGACTGCCAGTGTATCTACACTTCAGCAACGTTAACAGTTAACAATAAATTTGATCACTTTTCACAACAGTTAGGGCTGCGTGATGTTATGGACAAGTTGTGGCAAAGTCCTTTTGATTTTTACAAACAGGCACTGCTCTATCTGCCAAATGGTCTTAGTGACCCACGAAGTGCCGGTTATACGGAACAGGTGGTACAAGCTGCGATACCGATCCTAAACCTTACGCGTGGCCGTGCTTTTTTTCTATTTACTAGCCACCGTGCTTTACAGGTCGCTACCCAATTGATCCACGAACTCATTGACTATCCAATACTGGTCCAGGGTGAAGCACCACGAACTGAGTTGCTGGAATCGTTTCGCAATACCAAGCATGCAGTTTTACTAGGTACCCATAGTTTCTGGGAAGGCGTGGATGTAAAGGGACAGGCGCTATCGTGTGTGATTATCGACAAATTGCCATTTACGACTCCGGATGATCCGGTTATGCAAGCAAGGATGAAGAAACTAGAAGAACAAGGAAGGAGTCCATTTAAAGAATTTCAATTACCGGAGGCTGTGCTTACTCTGAAACAAGGTGTTGGAAGATTGATCCGTGATAGTGCTGACTATGGTGTGCTAATGATTTGTGACTCCCGATTACAGAGTAAATCCTATGGTAAAACCTTTCTACGGAGTCTGCCTAAAATGCGAAATACTTCTTCGATTGAAGAAGTGGGTCAATTTTTCAACCAACACGAAAAATCTACGGTTTAGTAGTGTACCAACGAGTGTACGTTGTATTTTGATAGTTTGTCCCTACCGTTTAAATCATCTAGTTCAATAACAAATGCACAACCAGCGATAGTCGCATTAAGTTTTTCAATTAGTTCACAACTTGCGACAGCAGTGCCGCCGGTCGCAATGAGATCGTCTACTAATAATACTCGGTCGGTATGATTGACAGCATCGATGTGCATCTCTAGCTCTGCTGAGCCATACTCAAGATCATAGGAGATGGATTGAGTATCATAGGGCAATTTCCCCGGTTTTCTAAGTGGGATAAAACCCACATCCAACTCAGCCGCGGCTAGGCTCCCAAAGATAAACCCGCGCGCCTCTATGCCAGCAATAGCGGTGAGGTTTTTATCGCGAAACGGATCAACTAAGTGTTTTACAGCAAGACGTAGCATCTTCGGATCTTTCACTAACGGAGTAATGTCCTTGAACTGGATTCCGGGTTCCGGAAAATCGGGTATGTTCCTGATACATGCCTTAAGTTGTTCCATTATTTACCATCCAGTTTTATTATCGTTGAAGGATTATATTCAAAACACAGGATAAATTGAAAATTAATCAATGAAACCTTTTACTATTATCTATGATGAGGCCGTGGCACTGCATCCACAAGACGATATTGAGCTATTACTTCCAACGCCGAAATCAGCAAAGCAATTAAAAGCAAAAGACGACGCTTGGTATCTGTCACTTATGTCACGGAGGGTATTCCGTGCTGGGTTGAAGCACTCTATGGTAGATTCAAAATGGCCTAACTTCGAACAGGTATTCCACAAATTTAATGTGGACTGGATACGAATGATGAGAGATGAGGCCTTGGAAAAACTCATGCAGGATAAACGCATCATTCGCCATTGGGGCAAAATCAAATCTGTCCGGCATAACGCCGCTGCCATGCACGTAAAGCGGGAACAATACCCATCATTTGGAAGTTATCTTGCAGCCTGGCAAGACGATGAGGTCGTTGATCTATGGGAAGGTCTGAAAAAGAAATTCAAGCATATGGGTGGCAATTCAGGCCCTTACTTTTTGCGGATGGCAGGCAAAGATACTTTTCTGCTTACAAATGATGTGGTCCGTGCTTTAAATCGTTGGGGAGTTTTTTCAGGGATACCGAAGACAAAGAAGGCAAAACAGATCGTGCAGGCTACCTTTACTGCTTGGGCAAGACAGAGTAGCCGACCGTTGTGTCAAATTAGCCGAATTCTTGCTCTCTCGGTAGATTGATGTGCTATCTATACGGTAAAGTGGATCAGAATATGCCTACTATCTACCGAATCTTTTTTTTAATGCTTTTTGCTCTTCCGCTGTATTCGCAGGAACAGTACACCCATTTACGCCAGGAAATGGTTAATAAGATTCAGACAATGGTCAGAGATACCAGTGACTATACCGGCAAACAGCAATTGGATAGCCGTGTGCTTGATGCCGTGTCCAGTGTGCCAAGACATGAGTTTGTTCCAGAAAATCTCCGCGACTATGCGTATATAAACAGGCCACTGCCTATCGGCGAAGATCAAACCATATCCCAACCCTATATTGTTGCATTGATGACCGATCTAGCTATGGTCGATAAAGAATCAGTGGTATTAGAAATTGGTACAGGGTCGGGTTATCAGGCGGCAATATTAGCTGAGCTGGCCGACCATGTGTATACCATTGAGATCATTGATAAGCTTGCTGTAAATGCAAAAAAGACCCTTGATCGGTTGGGTTATCAAAACATTACAGTCAAGGCGGGTGACGGTTATCACGGATGGCGTGATGCAGCCCCTTTTGATGCCATACTTGTGACAGCCGCGCCTGAACAAGTGCCAGAACCTCTCATCGCACAACTCAAACCGCAAGGAAGGATGATCATACCGGTCGGCGAACAGGGTCGTACTCAGTCATTGCGGGTCATAGAAAAGAGCGCATCGGGAAAAATTAGTGAATGGAATGTCTTGTCTGTGGTTTTTGTACCGCTGACACGTGAACCGTGATACTAATTTTGATCGGATTCTTCAGTCACTTCATTGTCAGTTTTTTTCATTAGACCAGTAAGCTTACCTATCCAGCCCGTACCTTCCTTGTCTTCTGCTTCGGCCATAGCCGTCAACGTCAAATAATCGATTTTGCCAGTGCTAAGTACTGGTAGTTCTTCTGCGAGTACCACTTTCTTCGGTACATAGATTTCAGCGTATTTCAATTTACGCGCTGTTTCCTGGATAGCTTTTCTATTGGCATTGTTGTAATCCGTTATCAGTACAATCTTTTCTCCCTTCTTGTCGTCTGCAAGTGAAACTGCCGCATGAGAGAATCTGGGCCAGGTTTGAATAGCCAGCTCCTCGACCGCAGATAGTGAAACCATTTCCCCACCCAGTTTTGCAAAACGTTTAGCTCTGCCAATGATTGAAATGTATCCATCATCATCAATACAGGCGATATCGCCTGTATCATGCCAGCCTTCATTGCCTTCAGTCACTGGGGGTATAATTTCTCCTTCTGAGTCACTTAATAGATAACCCTTCATAATGTTTGGCCCTTTTACTACAAGTCTACCACCGCGTTCTATTCCTTCGACGGGTAGCAAATAACAGTCCATTGCTGGCAGGGGTAAACCTACTGAATTTGGCTTATATATGATGGGTGTGTTTACTGATATCACTGGGCTGGTTTCAGTAACACCATATCCTTCGAAAATTCGAATACCGAATTTTTCCATCCATAGTAGCTTCGTGTCTTCTCGCAATTTTTCAGCGCCAGCAACGGTATATCGCAACGTATTAAAATCATAGGGATGTGCATGTTTAGCATACCCCTTAAAAAACGTGTTTGTGCCAAATAAAATTGTAGCGCTGAGTTCATAGATCAATTGGGGGATGACTCGATAATGCAGTGGAGTAGGGTAGAGGAAGACCATACTTCCACCCAACAGTGGCATAAGGGTTCCCGCATTCAAGCCGAAAGAGTGAAATAAAGGTAGACAAGTAAATACCGTATCAGATGTTTTGAAGTCGATATGGATACGCACCTGGGCGAAATTTGACAAAACGTTTGAATGTGATAGCACTACGCCTTTAGGCGCATCTTCGGACCCGGAAGTAAAAAGAATGACAGCAGGACTATCAGGGCTAGTTAATTTTGCGCGTTTCCTATAAGTAAGACGGGGAATCATTGCCTTTAGCAGGCCTTGGCATTTGTCAATAATCGTAATCTGATTCCGCAAATCTTCAACGTAGATAACCTTGAGTTGCTGATCCAGCTCTTTGATTAATAATTCAAGACCAGCTTTTTCGATAAAATTAGCAGAAGAATAAACCGTGGTAATGTTAGCTGTTTTGCAGGCCTTGAGAATATTTTGGGTGCCAGAAGTAAAATTTAGCATGGCAGGTATCCGCCCTAGATATTGGCAGGCTAGAAAACTGATTACCGTCGCATTGATATTGGGCAATAACAGTCCGATGTTGCCGTCCGGTACCGAGTTTCTGGCGAATGCTCTTGCTATGATAAAAGTCTTTATTAAGAGACCGCGGTAACTCAGTACTTCGCCAGTTGTGTCTTTAAGTATAGTTACGCCATGACCAAACCGGTTTGCAGATTCAAGTAAGGCAGAAAAAATTGTCTTTTGGTAGTCATAGGTTTCGAATTGCAAACGTAACATTATTTTCTGCATCATCATCGATACAATATTGCGTCTCCTATGACCTATAATCTCAGGTTTAATATTTATTTTTTCAGGGGGTAAGACCTTTATAGATATTCGTGGAAACCATCTGACATGGTTTATGCCTTTCATATAGGAAAAAGTACTCAATTGTGCTCCATCAATTGCAATAGGCAAGATAGTGGCATTTGCTTTGTCCGCCACTAAGCCTGGGCCTTCGTAAATTTTCATTAATGTTCCAGTTATTGTTATTCGGCCTTCCGGAAAGATGACAGCTTTCTTATCCTTCTGGATAAACTTAATCAGTGACTTGATAGAGAGTGGCCCGGTTTGGGCCATCTCAAAAAGGTCTACAAACAACAGAAAAAATTTGAATAATTTTCTCTTTGCAATATCGGAATTGATTGCAAATGTTGGTGTCTCTGGCAACCATGCATAGAGCAACACACCGTCCAATAACGAAGTATGGTTTGCGACTATCAGCACGCGATCTCCAGCTTTCTGGTAATTTTCCATGCCACTGACTTTAACGCCGTATAACACCTTTAACAGGCAGCGAACCAGGAATTTTATGATCCTAATCATGAACCCATTCTATGAATAATTCGCAGTCGAGGCGAGATTACTTGGTAAAAATATGAGCTTTGAGTTTAAACTTGGGTGGCTAATGAATATTAGCCGCCGGTTTGCAATAACGGGGCATCATGTAAAATCAGTTTTTGTCCTAGTTGCAGGAACCTATCCCTATTTAAATTATTCCATTCCTGTAATTGAGCAACGGTTACCCTAAATTGTCTGGAAATTTGCCACAGTGAATCACCCTTTTTGACTGTATAGAGTATCTCGCCACTATCATTCCTAGAATAATCAATTTTAATTGCAGGTGCCAAGGTTGTCCGTGTCCTTTCACCTAGCCAGAGGCTGAGTTTTTGACCAGGTCTTATGATACTGCTTGAGCGAATGCCATTCCATTTGCTTAACTCACTAATGCTTACGCCATATTTTTCCCCGATCAACCACAGATTGTCGCCACCGATTGCAGTATAAATATATTTTTCACCATTACCGTCTCGTTGCAGGTTGCTGAAACGTCTACTATCTATACTGAGTGTGTAATGCTTCAATTGTTGTTTTGATGAAGGAATCAGCAGGGAATGTCCTATACGAATTGTATTGTTGCGAAGGTTATTTATATCCTTAATAGCGACAATACTTGTATGGTAACGCTCAGCTATTTGACTCAACGTCTCACCTCGTTTGATGACATGTTGATGCCAACTGACCCGTTCGCTTTCAGGAAGTGCAGCAAGAGCAATCACAAACTGCTGTTCTTTTTCGATTGGGACCAATAGGTAATATGGGCCATCCGGATCGGTGGCCCACCGGTTAAATCCAGGATTAAGGATATAGATCTCATCCATAGTGAGATCAGCGAATTTTGCAGCTATGGACAGATCTAGTTGCTTACCGATGTCCACTTTTGTGAAGTAAGGCGTGTTATTGATCGGTGTTAAGGTAATCCCGTGCTTTTCTGGGTTGGCGACGATTTCTGCCAAGGCGAGTAAACTAGGGACATAATTACGGGTTTCTCTAGGTAATTTTAAAGAAAAGAAATCGGTTTTCTTTTTTAGTTTTTGATTTCTGCTGATGGCCCGTCCTACATTCAGTTCACCAGAATTATATGCCGCCAAGGCCAATTGCCAGTCTCCATCAAACTGACTATGCAACTTTTCTAAATAGTTCAATGCAGCCTCGGTTGACGCAAGAATGTCGCGTCGTCCGTCATACCACCAGTTCTGCTTTAAGCCGTAATGTTTTCCAGTACTTGAAATAAATTGCCAGATACCTGATGCCCTACTCCTTGAATATGCAAAGGGTTGAAAAGCGCTCTCAACAATCGGCAATAATGCGATATCCAAAGGAATATCTCGTATCATCAACTCTTCAACAATATGATAGAAATAGGGGGTTGCTCTTTTTGCTACCCGGTCAAAATATTCCTGATTACGCGAATACCAGGCTATCCGTTCCTTGACTGCTTGATTATCCAGGTGGCGCTCAAGAACAAGGTTGTCACTTATACGCAGCCAAATATTTTTATAGGACTTTTCTACTGGTTGAGATTGAGAGTGTTGTCCTGTGAATGACTGGTCTTCTGATAGATTTTTTAAAGACGGGTTGCTAGTTTCAGTGTCATTTCCAAGTGTTGCTAAACTTTTTGTTGTGTCGGAAGTTTGAATAGGCGTCGTAGTGGTGCACGCTGAAACAGCAAAGGCACTTAGTATCAGTATTAAGCGTAATATTGGCATCGGGCAATGCTAGGCATCCGAAAGATTATGGTCAAGTTTTTATTAAAACTGTTGACGATTGTTGTGGTTCATATCTCTGATGGTTTCGTCGACAGGTATGGCAGCACATCACCCAGATTACCATCCATACCTTGGCGCAAGATTGATTATTAACTAGATTGAGTTGTCTTTGAAAGCGAGGACTGGTTTTACATAGAGCTTGAGATTATGCTCATATATGGGGCAAAAGTAGTTAATAGCCTATTTTCTAGCCAGCATGTCAGAAAATTCATACCTAAAATCAACTGAAAATCTCAAACGAGAGAGAGTAAAACGCTGGTTTGAACAACCGCTAGGTGTTTCCCTATTAGATAGGGAGCGGTCTATTATAAGCACAATTCTGCCCAATCTATTTGGGTTTCATGTTATGCAGATAGGGTCAATCTGTACAGACGACTTCCTTGGCAGCAGTCGCATCTCACATCAGATACTGATGTCGCTTGAAGATGAGCTTCCCTCAGGCAGAGCCGGTCTCCAATGCTCTGCTGAATTCCTACCTATCGCTTCTGACTCAATGGATGTTGTGGTTTTGCCTCATGTGCTCGAGTTTTGTTCTAATCCTCATAAAATGCTCAGGGAAATAGAACGAATTCTTATCGGGGAAGGGCATCTGGTCATAATTGGATTCAATCCTTTAAGTTTTTGCGGGTTGTGGCGGCTTTTCTTGGCATGGCGTGACGATCCGCCGTGGAATGGATTGTTTTTTAGCTTCAATCGAATTAAAGACTGGTTTTCATTACTGGACTTTGAAATTATTCGTATCGAGCGGTTCTTCCATAAACCACCACTTATGAACATGAATATTATGAGCAAACTGAACTTTCTTGAAAAATTGGGAAATTACGGTTGGTCATATTTTGGTGGTATCCATATCATTGTTGCCAAGAAACGTGTCATACCATTAACGCCAATATCTGCGACCTGGTATAAACGCCGAAAAATGATTAGCTCGGGCATCGTTGAACCAACCACACGGACTTTCAATCAATCACAATGAGTGAGTTAGTTGAAATATTTACCGATGGTGCCTGCCGTGGCAATCCGGGCCCTGGGGGTTGGGGGGCTTTGTTATGCTATAACAGTACTGAAAAGGAACTATATGGCGCAGAGCACGACACAACTAATAATAGGATGGAACTGACAGCGGCAATCGAAGCACTCGAGTCACTAAACCGTGATTGTGATATACGCTTAACAACGGATTCTACCTATGTGAAAGACGGCATAACCAAATGGCTAAAAAATTGGAAGAATAATAACTGGAAAACATCCAAGAAAAAGCCAGTCAAGAACGATGATCTGTGGAGGAGATTAGACAGTGTATGTACTAAACACCGTATAGAGTGGTGTTGGGTTAAGGGGCATAGTGGTCATGTTGAAAATGATAGGGTAGATGCATTAGCGAACAAAGCAATTGACCAATTAATCTAAAAGTATGAAACAAATTATTCTTGATACAGAAACTACCGGCCTGGAGCCATCACAGGGTCACAGGATTATAGAAATCGGTTGTGTAGAAATTAAGAACCGACGTAAAACCGACGGAGATTTTCATCAATATTTAAATCCTGAACGAGAAATTGAAGATGGGGCTTATGAAATACACGGAATCAGTAATGAGTTTTTGTCTGATAAACCCCTATTTAAGGATATTGCTACGGAGTTGATAGATTACATCCGCGATAGTGAAGTGATAATTCACAATGCCCCGTTCGATGTGGCATTTATCAATACTGAGTTAAAGCGTCTTGGAAAGAAGTGGGGAGTCATGGAAGATTATTGCAAAATCACCGATACACTACAGATGGCAAGGAAGATGCATCCAGGTCAGAAAAATAGTTTAGATGCATTATGTGGACGATACCAAATAGATAATTCTCAGCGGGAATTACATGGCGCTCTGCTCGATGCCCAAATCCTACTTGATGTATATCTTGCATTAACTGGCGGGCAAGTAGCCTTATTTTTGACTGGCGAGGATGATGCTGGAGCGGAAAATCAACACAAAATAAAGCAAATAGATCGCCCCTTGCAATGATTCTTCCTACGGAAGAAGAACTTGATGACCATGAGCATCGGCTAGAGTCCATAAATGAAGAATCAAATGGGAATTGTGTTTGGCTAAAGCTGGGAGAAAACAAATAGGTGGCTAAGAACAGGGCCCCGATTTGCAGTTGGTTATTGTTCGCTATTGGTTGTAGCCGTTATCATATTTTGTAATTCACCTTTTTGGTATAGCTCCAGCACGATGTCACATCCTCCAACCAGTTCTCCATTGATGAATACTTGGGGGAAAGTCGGCCAGTTCGAAACACTGGGCAGATTTTGTCTAATTTCGGGATTAGAAAGGATGTCAACATGGATAAACTCTGCATTGCATGCCTTCAACGCCTCTACGGTGTGCATAGAAAATCCACATTGAGGGGCATCTGGCGTACCCTTCATGAACAGGACTATCGGATTTTCGTTAATCGATTTTTTAATATCTTCAATTATGTCCACTGTCTATCCTCTATTATTTGATAAATAACTGAGTAAACTGCTCAAGTATTAGAGTATACTCTGTTTTGATATGCTGATAAAGTCTGATAGTGCGTAACAGGTGAAAGCTTTTAATTTCATTAGTATAATTCCTCATTCTTGTTATTGTACTTGTACTTGAATAAAACACATTGAACTGTTTCCAGGAGATTTTCTTATGAATCCATTGAAATCGATTTCCGGCACCATTGTCCTTGGTTTTGTAACCGCGGTAATAATTGCTCTTCTTATTGATGCTCCTGGTAACGCCATGTGGTCCCTTGTTGTCTGGTTGCATGTCTATTTCGGGATTATATGGATAGGATTATTGTACTATTTTAATTTCGTACAAGTTCCAGCGGTGGCGACCGCTGTTGCTGACACGGGTGGTCCTGGGCCAGTAGCCATCAGTAAATATGTCGCCCCTTTGGCATTGCTGTGGTTTCGCTGGAGCGCATTGCTAACTTGGTTGACAGGGGCAGCAGCTCTGGAAATTGCAGGCTGGGGTTTCATGAATGCCTTTTTGTTAAAATCGGGTACGCAAGTAATTGGGATTGGGGCATGGTTAGGTACGATTATGCTCTTTAATGTCTGGGTTTTGATTTGGCCTAACCAAAAAAAGATACTCGGTATTGTTTCCGCGACCGATGAAGAAAAGGGCAAAGCAAAAGTGGTAGCATTAATGGCGTCACGTACTAACACTTTTTTATCCATCCCTATGATTATGTGTATGGTAGGACAGATGCACGGGCTCCCAATGTAACAATAAAAAGGTAGAAAACATTATCAGATAAGCCCGGCTCCGCCGGGCTTCGTTTTTGTACTTAAAATAAATACTTGACATAAAAAATAGATGCATATGAGTAATCCTGTAATGGAAACATATAAACGAATACCACTGGCATTTGAATCCGGTTCTGGCGCATGGTTAATTGATACCATGGGTAACAGATATCTGGATGCTCTTGCCGGTATTGCCGTATGCGGACTGGGTCATGCGCATCCAGAGGTACAAAAAGCCTTGTCAGAGCAGGCGAGTAAGCTTGTGCATACCTCGAATATTTATGAGATTCCACTTCAACAGCAATTGGCTGACGAGCTATGTTTGCTCAGTGGTCTTGATAAGGTGTTCTTTTGTAACTCTGGTGCTGAGGCAAATGAAGCCGCGATTAAGATTTGCAGAAAATACGGCCATGAAAAAGGCAATCCATCACCTGTTATTGTAGTGATGGATGGGAGCTTTCATGGCAGGACACTGGCAACTTTGACGGCTACGGGTAATAGTAAAATTAAAGTTGGGTTCGATCCGCTTATTGAAGGATTCATTCATGTCCCGTACAACGATATACCCGCACTTGAACAAGTGTACAAAACTTGTCCTGGAATTGTTGCAGTGATGTTGGAACCGGTACAAGGTGAAAACGGTGTTGTTGTTCCCGATAATGGCTATCTGAAAAAAGTCTCACTGTTTTGTAAAGATCAGGACTTGTTACTGGTATTGGATGAAGTACAAACTGGAATGTGTAGGACAGGTAAGTGGTTCGCCTACCAACACGAGCAAGTTCTCCCGGACATAATGACTTTGGCTAAATCACTCGGTAATGGCGTTCCAATCGGTGCTTGTCTGGCGAATGAAAAAGCTGCAGCACCAATGACGCCGGGTAGTCATGCAAGCACTTTTGGCGGGAATCCACTATGTGCCAGTGCTGCTCTTGCAGTAATAAATTATATGAGACGACACAAAATGGACCAGCGGGTTGCGGATCTTGGAAATATGATGTTGGAGCAGTTGCAGCATACACTCAAGGGCAAAGATGGTGTCAGAGAGGCAAGGGGACTCGGATTGATGATAGCAATAGAAATGGACACAGACTGTCTAGAAATTGTCTCTAAGGCGCAGAAACGAAACTTACTGATAAATGTTACTGCAGGGAATGTGATTCGTTTATTACCACCGCTTATCATCTCTGATGATGAAGCCAATCAAATTATTACGACGGTGACAGACGTCGTGACTGAATTTGTATCGGGATAACGGTTATGGCAACGAAACATTTCCTAACACTGTCTGATTTGTCACGCGAAGACTTGGGCAAGTTGATCACCCGTGCTACCGAAATGAAAAAGAATATCGGCAAAGGAGTGATTGATAAGACCAAGCCTGGCCGCGTATTGGCCATGATATTTGAAAAATCTTCGACACGAACAAGAGTATCCTTCGAGACTGCCATTTTGCAACTAGGAGGACATGCAATCTTCTTGTCGCCAGACGATACCCAGTTGGGTAGAGGCGAGCCACTTGAAGATACGGCAAAGGTTCTATCTAAGATGGTCGATTGTGTGATGATTCGTACCTATGAGCACGAGAAACTGGTGCGCTTTGCCCAACATTCTGAGATACCAATTATTAATGGACTGTCAGATTCGTTTCACCCTTGCCAAGTCTTGGCTGACATGCAGACTTTTTTTGAGCTCCGTGGTGATATCGCTGGCAAAAAGGTAGCTTGGTTGGGTGACGGAAACAATATGTGCCATTCGTATATAAATGCGGCAGCAATCTTCGGATTCAAATTAGCAATATCCTGTCCTGCTAGTCATTCTCCTGATTCCTCTGTGCTGAAAGAGATAAGTGGAGATGTGGAAATTTCTAAAAGCTCTGATGAAGCAGCAAAGGATGCTGATCTAGTCGTGACAGACGTTTGGGCGAGCATGGGTCAGGAGCAGGAGAGTGAGGAAAGGGCGAAGATATTCAGTTCTTGCCAAGTCAATTCGAGGATAATGGCACTGGCTACATCTGACGCTTTATTCATGCATTGTTTACCAGCCCATCGGGGTGAAGAAGTCACGGCTGAAGTTATCGACGGACCGCAGAGTGTGGTATGGGAAGAGGCCGGAAATAGATTGTATTCACAAAAAGCATTGTTGGAAATATTGATGAAGTAACTAAGTCGTTTAAGCAGGTTATTCTTTGCTCGGATAGCATTATTTTCACTTTTCACCATATCGATTGCCATCGATATTCAAGTAACTAATTACGATCAACAAATAGTGCATTTTTTATTAAGCAATGACGATGGATACCAGACAACTGGATTGCTGAAATTAGCTGCGTTCATTTCGCCCTTAGGGGATATCACTGTGATTGCGCCTGATCGAAACCGGAGCGGGGCCAGTAATTCTCTGACACTGGATACACCATTAATTGTTAGGGTTGCTGATAATGGATTCAAGTACATCAATGGGACGCCAACGGACTGTGTACACTTGGCAATAACGGGTCTGCTTGATGAAGCCCCTGACATGGTAATAAGCGGAATTAATTCCGGACCGAATCTCGGCGATGATGTTTTATATTCCGGTACTGTTGCTACTGCAATGGAAGGTAGATATCTGGGAAGACCGGCTGTAGCCGTTTCTCTTGCTGGCGAAAATCCCACACACTATAATGTAGTTGCAAAGATGACTTCCCGTTTGATTGAAAAAATGATTTTGCAGCCGCTTCCGCCTGATTTACTGTTGAATATTAATATTCCAGATGTGGAATTCAGTAAAATAACTGCTTGGGAGGTTACCCGACTCGGGAAAAGGCATATTTCTGAACCCTCAATCAGGAGGGATGTTAAAGGTGACAATGAGATATTTATGATAGGTCCAGCGGGTCCTGAAAATGATGCCGGGATAGGAACGGATTTCAACGCGATCAAAAACAATAAAATTTCAGTGACACCGTTACAATTTGATTTAACTCGCTATGATGTATTGGGTGATGTTGCATCATGGGCTACTGACCTGTAATTCAATGAATAGTAATCATCAAGGGATCGGTATGACTTCGCAGCGGGCCAGGAATCGTTTGGTTGAGCAGTTGCGGACTATGGGTATTCGATCTGACATCATCCTCGAGGCAATCATGAATACGCCGCGGCATATTTTTGTCGACGAGGCACTGGCAAGTCGTGCATATGACAACACGGCATTACCAATCGGTCATAATCAGACGATATCACAGCCTTATATTGTTGCCCGTATGACAGAGGCACTGGTTAAAGACGGAGAATTGGATAACGCCCTGGAAATTGGTACTGGATGCGGTTATCAGACGGTTATTTTGTCTAAGTTCGCTAACCAAGTTTATTCAGTTGAACGTATAGATGGCTTGCTAAACAAGGCACGTGAACGATTTCATGCCTTGAAGGCGAGAAATATTAATGCGAAATTTGGTGATGGTAATCTAGGTTGGCCTGAGAAGGCCCCGTTTGACGGTATTCTGGTTTCAGCCGCTCCCATGGGTGTCCCAAAGCAATTACTCGAACAGCTGTCCTTAAATGGTCGCTTGGTCATCCCGGTTGGGAAAAGTGGTGAACAAGAATTATTACTGATCAAAAGTACGGAAGATGGCTATAGTGAAGAACGATTAGACAAGGTTAGTTTTGTCCCAATGGTGGGAGGTACCAGCTAAGCATGCAGGTACATCTCTCCTCCAGGCGTCTGCGAATTATAATTTCATTATTATTCATACAGTCGTGCACGTCGACGATAGAGGCTCCGGTTGACAGTAGGAAAACAGGTCAAATAAATACCCCCGCAACTGTATCAAGTTATGAACCAGAGTCGGTTAGTAAAGGGTTCCACAAGGTTATCAGCGGTGACACACTGTATTCTATCGCCTGGCGCTATGGGTTGGATTACCGAGATATCGCTCGATGGAATACCATCTCAGAACGTTATGTCATTTACCCTGGTCAAGAAATACGGCTAATCCCAACTATTGGCAGTAGTCGTCCTGATGTCCCGGTTCAGACAGTAACACGTCCAACTAGCCCTGCTACTTCAAAATCGCCAGTTAAAAATAAAACGGCAACAAGTACTAAACCGACATCAACACAATCGATAGTCAAATGGAGATGGCCTGCTAATGGCCCGTTACTTACATCGAACACGCCAACTTCAAAAAACGGTGTAGATATTTCCGGTATTGTTGGCCAATCAATCGATGCTGCTGCAACTGGTGAAGTCGTTTATAGTGGCAGTGGACTTTTAGGCTACGGAAAGCTTATTATTATCAAACATAACGAAACGTTTCTAAGTGCATATGCGCATAATCAGAACATTCATGTTACAGAAGGTGACAAGGTGGTTGCCGGGCAGAGAATAGCAACAATGGGATACGGAAAAAATAGTAAGCCCATGCTGCATTTCGAAATTCGAAAAAATGGAAAACCAACTAACCCTCTTCTTTTCCTGCCGATAAAATCTACGTAGTAATTCTTTTTTTGCAGAAAGTTGTAATGACCAGTAAGCCAAAAGTCCCCAAAAATGATCTTGATGGTGATGATGCTATCGAAAATAAAGATGATGATCTGGATAGTACTGAGGCGCTTTCAGACCTTGGCGAGCTCGAAAGCATTGCCATAGAAGAAGCGCCAGCCATCAATCTGACTGCGAAAATCGATGCACAGACGTTAACCGTAGGCGAACTGGATGCTACCCGGATATACCTGAATGAAATTGGGTTTTCACCGTTGCTAACGGCTGAAGAAGAAGTCTATTACTCTAGAAAGTCCTTGCGTGGAGACATAGACGCTCGTAAACGGATGATTGAATGTAACTTGCGATTGGTAGTAAAGATTGCAAGACGATATATGAATCGAGGGTTGGCACTTCTCGATCTAATCGAAGAAGGTAACCTGGGATTAATTCGTGCTGTCGAAAAATTTGACCCTGAAAAGGGTTTTAGATTTTCTACCTATGCTACATGGTGGATCCGGCAAACCATAGAGCGTGCGCTAATGAATCAGACCAGGACTGTTAGGTTACCTATTCATATCGTAAAGGAAATTAATGTCTATTTACGGGCTGCACGCAAACTCGCACAGCAACTTGATCGAGAACCCAGCCCAGAAGACGTAGCCAATATGCTAGACCGGCCGATAGAGGAAGTGAAAAGGATGATTGGTCTAAACGAGCGGATAACTTCCGTTGATAATCCATCCGTATATGAGCCTGACAAATCCCTGTTGGATACGTTACCGGACGAAACTAATATAGATCCGGTACTATTACTCCAAAACAGCGATGTTAAACGCCATCTCGATATTTGGTTGGGCCAGTTGAGCGAAAAACAGCGTACAGTAGTTGAACGCCGGTACGGATTACACGGTCGAGACATCGCAACACTTGAGGATATAGGGGATGAACTTGGAGTAACTCGTGAGCGAGTTAGACAAATTCAGATGGAAGCAATCAAAAGACTGCGAAATATACTGGAAAGGGAAGGCTTTTCAATTGATGCCTTGTTCAATGAAAACTAGTTTAGTCATTTTCTTCGATCCGCATCAAGGCGGCGATAACTATCCGACCTTCTCCCACTAGGAAATTATATGCCCTGCATGCTGCACCTGTGTCCATAATTTCAAAGCCGATGTTATTGGTTATGATTGAAGAGAGAATAGTGAGATCAGGAAAATTTTGCCGCAGTCCTGTTCCGACTAGCAGGATTTCCGGAGATCGAGATATAACTGGATCAAAATGCTCTGCATTTAACTCTGATATGCTCTGTGGTGGCCAGTTAGTGATTACCTTGTTCGCTGTCACAATGATATTGCCTGGGTAAAGGGTCTTGTTTACAACTATTCCATCTGCGGAATATGCGTCTATAAACATTTGCCCCGATAGTGGGGTATCAAGCTCTATTTTCACTGGTTTTTTATGAACAAATTTGTTGGCTGTATTTTAACTTTTACCATGGAGATATAAATAAATGAAGCTGATTTTATTAGGGCCGCCCGGGGCGGGAAAGGGTACACAGGCGAATTTCATAAAGGAAGAGTTTAATATCCCACAGATATCGACTGGGGATTTCTTGAGGGTAGCAGTTAAGGGAGGGACAGCAAAAGGAAAGGCACTAAAAAAAGTAATGGATGCCGGTGACCTGGTGTCTGATGAACTGATACTCGATATAGTAAAAGATAGAATATCCGCAGATGATTGTCGAAACGGCTACTTGTTTGATGGGTTCCCTCGTACTATTGCGCAGGCAGAAGGGATGAGAGTAAACGATATAAAAGTCGAATATGTGGTCGAAATTCAGGTGGAAGAGCAAGAAATCATCAAAAGAATGAGTGGGAGGCGAATCCATCCAGATTCGGGGCGTTCTTACCATATCAATTTCAATCCGCCAAAGGTGAACGGCAAAGATGATTTAACCGGAGAAGTGCTTGTCCAGCGGGAAGATGATGCTGAAGAAACAGTCCGTAAGCGACTCGAGGTATACCACAATCAAACAGTGCCGTTGGTTGAGTACTACCAAAAAATGGGAAAAACCCCAGGTAAAAATGCACCAATATATTATTCTGTAAACGGCAGTGATAATGTAAATACTGTAAGAGATAACATAATTTATAAACTGAAAAGCAGTTAATGAATAGAAAAATTAAATGCTAGATCCTTCCGTTGATATAGAATTTGAACCTGTATCAAAGTTGCTTAATTAAGACAAGTCCATCGCGTGAGCATCTATATCAACTACTGTTGAAGAATGAAAATTTCATAAAATTCTTAAAAAAAGTGAAAAAAAATTAGAAATATCTAAAAACACTACTATAATAGTCTCCAAGTTGTATTTTTTTGTGTTGTTGTGTTGTAGAAGTACTTCTTTAATCCAACTTGTACTAGGGGAGTAAACGTTATGGCTAAGAAGAAAGCTAAGAAAAAAGTAACAAAGAGAAAAGCTAAGAAGAAAGCCAAAAAAAAATAAAGCCTCGAAATTAACACCTGCTCAGAAAGCTAAAACAGAGGTTAAAGCGGGGAGAGAGAAACGCCAGGCTCTTGTAAAGAAATTGGTTGCAAAGGGGAAGAAGAAATGATGTTCGCCAGATGCCTCTCGACACTAATTGTAGGCCCCAATAATTGGGGCCTTTTTTTTGCCTTTTCCTGGGCATAATTGCTAATTTTTATCCTAAACCATGCACAGGCGACGATCGAAAAAAAGCCGAAAAGCGACAAGTTTAAAGAACAAGAAATTTACCGTTTCTCCGTTATTAATCCTGCAGCTTTTTATAATAATTATTTGTCTTGGACTCAGTTATTTTTTGTGGCTTGATTACAGAATCCATTCAGAATTTAAAGGTAAGAGATGGTCCTTACCAACTCGTGTTTATGCCAAGCCTTTAGAAATTTATCTTGGTCAAAGATTGACCTTGGCTCAAATTGAGCATTCATTAAAAGCGACTAACTATCAATTCACTGGTGTCGTCACTCGTCCTGGACAATACCAAAAACGTGATCAGACGATAGAGATATATGGTCGTTCGTTTGATTATTGGGGTGGTCAAGAGGATGCTGCTAGATACCGAGTTTCAGTTATCTCAGGGGAAGTTAACCGAATTGATGACTCGATTACTGGCAATCAATTGACTCATGTCAGGCTAGAGCCGCAATTAATCGGCAAAGTTTATCCAGATCATAATGAAGATAGGATTCTGGTTCGTTACGATGAGGTACCACAATTTCTGTACGATGCCTTGCTGTCAGTAGAAGACAGGGGTTTTTACAGTCATTTTGGTATCGATTTGTACGGAATTTTGAGGGCTTTTCTGGTGAATATACGTTCCGGAGATATCGTACAGGGCGGTAGTACGGTGACTCAGCAACTCGTGAAAAATTACTTCCTGACCCGCGAGCGCACCCTGACAAGAAAGATAAACGAAATGTTCATGGCTGTATTACTGGAGAGACGTTATTCAAAAAAGGCCATACTCGAAGCTTATATAAACGAGATTTATCTAGGGCAGCATGGCGCACGTAGTATCCATGGATTTGGAACAGCGGCGGAATATTATTATCGCAAACCTTTGCCTGAGCTGAATCGTGCTCAACTTGCATTACTAATTGGCTTGGTTCGAGGCGCATCTTATTACAACCCAAGAGCACACCCTGAGAGAGCTAAGGCAAGGCGCGATCTCGTTCTCAAGCTGATGCATCAGCAGAAGCATCTTGATAATAATGATCTGTTAGCCCTACAGTCTCAGCCTTTGCAAATTATCGAAAAGCCCGGCTGGTCTCAGTCCAAATATCCTGCTTTTCTCGATCTTGCAAAACGGCAGCTGCTTGAAGATTATAATATTGCTGATCTTAAAAATGAGGGCCTACGAATATTTACTACCCTAGATCCTATTATCCAGGACACAGCGGAACAAAAAGTTTTACGAAGGATTGAGAGCCTTGAAAAAGACCATTCATTACCGCCTGATTCTCTTGAGACTGCTTCAGTAATCGTTCGTCCAGAGAACGGTGAAATCGTTGCTTTGATTGGCGGAAGAGACCGGGATCAGGCGGGTTTCAACAGAGTAGTAGATGCCAGAAGGCCTATAGGCTCATTGATAAAACCTTTTGTATATCTCACTGCACTGTCTGAGCCGGATGCATACAACATACTCTCGGAACTAATGGATTCTAAAATTTCACTCCCCCAAAAGGATGATACTACTTGGCAACCGGATAATTACGACCACCTTCAACATGGACCCATTACCCTGATTGAAGCTTTTGTTAATTCCTATAACCTGGCTACGATTCATCTTGGAATGTCGGTAGGTTTAGAAAAGATTGTTAAAACACTTCAAAACGCAGGCATCAAGTCAGGAATTAACCCTTTTCCATCATTGTTACTGGGCTCTATTGACATTTCACCCTTGCAGGTCGCACAGTCATATCAAACTCTTGCCAATGGCGGGTATCGGGTTCCAATAAAAACCATTCGTGCAGTCTTGGATAATCAAGGCAAGCCACTACAGCGGCATCAGTTGGAAATTGAACAGGTATTTGATAGTGGTGCAGTATATTTAACCAATTACCTGTTAACGTGGGTGGTTAAAATAGGTACAGCCCGACAGTTAGGCCAGAGTTTCGTGAACAATGAAACCCTTGCTGGTAAAACTGGTACAACCAATGATTCACGTGATAGCTGGTTTGCCGGATTCAGTGATGACTTGTTAATGGTGATCTGGCTGGGCAGGGATGATAATCTTCCAACACCTTTCAGTGGTGCAACTGGCGCAATGCGGATCTGGTCCGATATAATGGCGAGCCTGAAAATACGATCGCTGAACCAAGTAGCGCCTGATGAAATTAACTGGCAAGAGATTTCGGGTATCAAATTTAAGGATTCATGTCTTGCACTGAACAGCATACCGTATTTAACAGGTAGTAATCCCGGCAACCAGTTAACATGCTAGTCTGAGCGGTCCATTTTTGACTTTTTTAACGTATTTCAATAATGAATAGAAACCATGCATTGCGAGTATTAATCTTACTGATCTTGATCAGTGGCGCAGGTTGTTCGACGGCTATCCATCGTGATGAGATCCCGGTTATCGATCATTCGATTTCCGATCCTATGAGATCAAAAAAAATATTATCCAGATCGGAGCCGCAAGCTATCACTGAATCGAGCAATGCCACTGAGGCATTAATGGGAACCAGTGGTTACAGGTACCAAAGCAACCCCGTTATCTCTTCCCTATTATCAGATGCAGAACAGGAATTGAAGATGGGTAATAATGAATCCGCTGCTGCTTTGATAGAAAGAAGTCTAGAACTTGACCCTAAAAATCCTCTGCTCTGGAATCGTTTAGCAAATGTTAGGCTCAGTCAAAAAAATTGGCAACAGGCCTATGTGCTTGCAAATAAGTCCAATTCGCTCTCTCTCAAAGACACACAATTGCAGCTAGGTAATTGGCATATTATTGAGCAGGCAAAAACTAAGCAGGGTGATAAAGATGGTGCAGAACATGCGGGCAGTGAAATCAGCCGATTGAAAACTGCTCTGAGTAAGTAGTAGCTTAGATGCTAGCGTTCTGAAACCAATATGGAGAATGATTCCGATCCGTAACTCCAAGCCTTGTCGAGTGTGTCTATGGCAGCAATCCCGGCCTTGGATTTTAGCCCATACAAAAATTGTTCAGGGTCAGTGATGCTTTCCCATACTGTGGGCAAGAATGTGGCCTTGTGCTGGCCACGTTCTATAATCAGTCCATCCTTTCCAGGTCGTATTTGCTCTAATAGGGAACCTTCGGAATCAAAATTAATTTCCTGCTTTGCAGTTAAAATAGAAATACCGATTCGGCATGCTTCAAATTCTTGCTGGGTCAATTTATTGAATCTAGGATCACTAAATGCCGCATTGAAAGCTCCGTCAGCTACACTTTGTAACAGAGTAGATACGATTTCAGTTGTGCCCATACACCCTCGAAGTTGATTGTTGAAAGTTAAGGTTACGAAAGTTGCTCGATTTTGTTGTAGGTCAGTGTCATATCGTCCAGGGTTCACTTGTAAAGCACTACCATTGTCGAAACCCTGTTCTATACTTTGGCAGGCAACTTCTAGAAGTTGAGTACATTGTAAGGTGTTAAATTCATTATTTTGATGGACAGAAAACGCACCGTAAGCGACTACCTTGTCATGGTTACCTGCTGTGTCGCCGGAATTACGGATATCAAGGATGTTGACTGTATGCCCTTCTTGTTTTGCAATCTCCAGCAAACCATGCATAGGCATGCACCCACAAGCCTGTCGAGACCCGAGTTTTTCGTTTTGCAAGGTCTTAATATATTGCCCCGTTTTATCATCTAATTTTTTCGCTGTTTCATAATCATGATAATGGCTCAGATCTGAACTGATAACGATTAGAGTTTCATCGCCCCCCATACCGCTCTAAGAACATCAGCAACCTGATTTGCAGGTGTGTCACCCACGACGATGGGTAATAAAGTAAAGTCTTCTAGCGCGTATTGTAAAAAAGGCATGTGTACTTCAAGACTGTGTTCTTGTTCAAATGCAGAATCCATAACTGATACGACAGGAAATTGTTTAACCCTTTCAGTTAGTTCATGACACGACTTGTATTACACCTAATGGAGTGGCAAATTGACTAGCGCTAGCTAGAGCCATCCCCTGCAGATAAACACGATGCGCAGGACCTAGGAGTACAACGCGTTTTATGGTGTGTCTCAAGGGAGACAGAGTAGCGTAGGCACTTGCAGCCACCGGTCCTGAATAGATGTATCCGGCATGGGGTGCGATCAGTGCTTTCGGTGGTGGAACATTCGCTTTAGTCTCCTGCAGCAAGGTTTGGATCATCTGCTGTAATTCATTTGGATTTTTCGGATAGAAAAATCCGGCTACCCCTGGCTGACGGACTGTGCTGGATAGTTCAGTCAGTCGTTTTGATGATGTTATCGACATAGTCCTAAAAAATATTATTTTATCTGCTAATGTTATAGATAGGAAATCTGAAATAATCAACCCATTTACAGAATATGAGAGAATCATTTGCCCCCACTAGATATTGGCATACCATGGATGATGGCAGGGTCCAATGCGATATGTGTCCTAGGGCTTGCAAACTCCGTGATGGTCAACGAGGTTTATGTTTTGTTCGTGCAAACCATGAGGACAAAGTTGTACTAACCAGTTATGGAAGGTCTAGTGGGTTCTGTATTGATCTGATCGAAAAAACCCACCCAACCATTTTTACCAGGCACACCGGTTCTGTCTTTTGGGACAGCTGGATGCAATCTTGCCTGTAAATTTTGTCAAAACTGGGATATCAGTAAATCTCGTGAGATAGATACATTGGCTGATGCGGCAACACCGGCAAAATTGGCACAGACAGCGGTTGATTTAGGTTGTCGATCAATTGCGTTTACGTATAACGACCCAGTCATTTTCCATGAATATGCGATTGATGTTGCTCAGGCCGGTCATGCTTGGGGTGTTAAAGCTGTAGCAGTGACAGCTGGATATGTGTGTCCTGAACCAAGACAAGAATTCTATCGATATATGGATGCAGCTAATGTGGATCTGAAGGCGTTTACTGAAAAGTTTTATCGAAATATAACTGGCGGGAGTCTCCAATCAGTGCTCGATACCCTTTATTATATAAAACATGAAACCAATGTATGGTTTGAGATAACCAACCTGATGATACCCGGTGAAAATGACAGTGACAGTGAAATAGAATCCATGACCCAATGGATTGCAGAAAATCTTGGTAACGACGTTCCATTGCACTTTACCGCTTTTCATCCTGATTGGAAAATGCGTGACAAAGAGCATACTCCTGCTGCTACCCTATCTAGGGCAAGGGAGATAGCCATTAAAAATGGATTGAATTTTGTTTATACCGGAAATGTACATGACTCGGAGGGAGGTACTACCCATTGCTCAGGCTGTCATCAACCTGTAATTGTTCGCGACTGGTATGAACTTCAGTTGTGGCAACTGCAGGATAGTGGGAAGTGTGGAAATTGTGGTACACCATGTCCCGGCGTGTTTGAATCCCAACCCGGTAACTGGGGGGGTAAAGCGAGTGCCCGTGCGGTTAACATAGGATTCTAAACAGCTACTCAATTACGCTCTATTACCTTGATAAACCATAACTTTCGCTGTAATATGCGCCACCTCTATTGCGGGGTGGAGCAGTCTGGCAGCTCGTCGGGCTCATAACCCGAAGGTCGTAGGTTCAAATCCTACCCCCGCTACCATTCCTGCTTGGTAACCCGCAATGTGGAAGTTGTTAATTTGCGATTGTGTTATGAATTACTGGAAGATGTTATTGGCAGTAGGGTAATTCTATGGCTATACTTTGGTCAGACGGAATAACTAGGGATATCTAAAAGTGGGCTTCGAGCCCATTTTTTGTTTTTACCAGATGTATCAGCAGAATAAAAAGCTTGTAGAGTTGATCGGACCTGTAATCAAAAATATGGGTTATGACATGCTCGGCGTTGAAATAGTGCCTCAAGGTCATAGCAAGTTGGTGCGTATCTATATAGATAAGGGATCAGGTATCTCGATCACCGATTGTGAACATGTTAGTCAGTTTGTTGTAGGCGTAATGGACGTAGATGATCCAATCCAAGGAAGCTATACGCTTGAAGTTTCTTCTCCCGGGCTGGATCGGCCGGTTTTTACACTAGAGCAGTTCGAAAATTATTCAGGATGCAAGGTTCATGTAAAAATTTCTGGGAAGTTCGAAGGCCGGCGAAAAATTACAGGGATCATCGAGGGAACAAAAGATGGGATTATTTTTATTAGGGAACAGGATGAAACGTATCATGTGCCGGGCGCACTCATTGACCATGCTCACCTGATGCCTGAAATTGACAAAGTTAAACAGAGTAAGAGAAAAAATTAATGAACAAAGAAATTTTATTGGTCGTAGACGTCGTTTCAAATGAAAAAGGCGTTGCAAAAGAGACCATCTTTGAAGCGATCGAAGCAGCGTTGGCTATGGCCACAAAAAAACGTCATCGTGAAGATATCGAAGCGAGAGTGTCGATTGATCGAGAAACAGGTGATTATGAAACATTTCGTCAATGGGAAGTTTTGGAAGATGGCCAAGATCCACTGGAGTTTCCATCTCGGCAAATACGTTTAACCTATGCTCACGAGGATAATCCTGATATTGAGATTGATGATTTTATTGAGGAGATGATGCCTTCGGTAGAATTTGGCCGTATAGCTGCACAAACTGCAAAACAAGTTATTGTTCAAAAAGTTAGAGAAGCAGAAAGAGACCAGGTAATCGAAGCTTATCAAGATCGTGTAGGAGAAATGGTCAGTGGCGTAGTGAAACGTGTTGAACGTGGCAGTGTCATTATGGATCTTGGAAATAATGCTGAGGCTTTGATCACTCGAGATGCGCTGATACCGAGAGAGGTGATGAGACCAGGTGATAGACATAGAGCTTATTTACGAGACGTGCGTTCCGAGGCTAGAGGACCACAATTGTTTCTAAGTCGTACAGCCTCCGAACTGTTGATTGAACTGTTCAAGATTGAAGTGCCTGAAATTAACGAAGGATTGATCGAAATTAAAAATGGTGCGAGGGATCCAGGTTCCCGCGCAAAAATTGCCGTTAAGGCTAATGACCCACGTATTGACCCCATCGGAGCCTGTGTCGGAATGCGTGGTTCCAGGGTGCAGGCGGTATCGAATGAGCTGGCTGGGGAGAGAGTGGACATCATCTTATGGGACGAAAATCCCGCTCAATTCGTCATTAACGCTATGGCGCCAGCAGAAGTAGCTTCGATACTCGTAGATGAGGAATCGCATAGTATGGATGTGGCGGTAGCTGAAGAAAACCTATCTCAGGCAATAGGGCGCGGCGGTCAGAATGTACGGTTGGCCAGTGAACTGACAAAGTGGGAACTCAATGTCATGTGGGAGCACCAAGCGGATGAAAAGAGTGAAGCAGAATCCCAAGTGTTATCAGAATTATTTAAGGAACATCTGGGCGTAGATGAGGAAGTGGCAAATATCCTGGTACAGGAAGGCTTTTCTAGTATTGAAGAAGTGGCTTATGTTCCGGAAAAGGAAATGACTGATATAGAGGAATTTGATGAAACTTTGGTTAACGAAATCAGGGATCGTGCCCGTGAAGTAATGTTGACGCGTGCAATCGTCAATGAGGAGAAGTTGGCCGATGTTGAGCCAGCCGAGGACTTATTAAAAATGGATGGAATGGATGAAGCGCTAGCTTATGAACTTGCAGGGCAGGGAATTATTTCAATGGAAGATCTTGCCGAACAATCGGTTGATGAACTGATGGTGATAGAGGGTTTGGACAAGGTCCGTGCAGGAAAATTAATAATGACTGCTCGACTTCCTTGGTTTGAGAATGAGGAACAAAAAGTAGAGAGTGTATCAGATGCCTGATGTGACTGTTAGTCAGTATGCTGAAGTTATCGGAATATCGGAAGACCGTTTGCTGGAACAGTTACATGAGGCTGGCTTATCAGATAAGTCGCCGAGTGATCTGATTTCCGACAATGAAAAATCAGAATTGCTGGGATTTTTGCGACGAAAACATGGCAAAGATGATTCGTCCGAACCACGAAGAATTACACTGAAGCGGAAAACAATCAGTGAGATCAAGGTGCCGATCTCGACGCATGGCAGGACCAAAACACGTTCCAAGACGGTCAATGTTGAATACCGTAAAAAGCGGACTTATGCAAAGCGTGGGGTAATTGAAGAAGAAGCAAAGCAAATAGCGCTACAACAAGAGAAAGCCGAAGCTTTGGAAGCAGAACGAAAGCTAGCAGAATCTGAGGCGTTGGCTGCAGCTGCTGCTAAAGAGCTTGAGTCACTAACTGAGACGGACATTGCTTCAGACATATCGACTCAATCGTTAGCCGTCGAGGTTCAAAAAGACATGGAAATTTCTGAAGATAAACTCGATACAAAAAGTGTTGAAACAGGAATACATGCAGATGTAGGTCAGGCAACAGAACAGGTGCCAGCAAAGCAAGAGGTTGCAAATACTACTAATGAGAAAACCCCTGGCAGAGATCGCGATAAAAAATGGGACAAAGTTGGCCATCTTAAGGAGCTACATGTAGCAACAGAGAAATCAGGTCGTCGTAGAAAGAAGCATGCAAAACCTCGCCCTGTAGTGAACAGACCTACACAGCATGCATTTGAAATGCCTACTGCACCGATGGTTAGGGAAGTTGAACTCCCTGAAATTATTACTGTCGCTGAGTTAGCTCAGCGGATGTCTGTAAAAGGATCAGAAGTGATAAAGGCGATGATGAATCTTGGAAGCATGGTCACCATAAACCAGGCTATTGATCAGGATACGGCATCGATTGTCGTCGAGGAAATGGGGCATAAACCAAAGGTGCTGAAAGAAAACGCGTTTGAGGAAGAAATAATCCAATCAACTGTGACCGAAGGTGAACAAAAGATGCGGGCACCCATTATCACCATAATGGGACATGTTGATCATGGTAAGACGTCACTTCTTGACTACATCCGCCGGACTAATGTAGTTGCTGGAGAAGCAGGTGGGATTACCCAGCATATCGGCGCGTATGTAGTTAATACTGAAAATGGTCAAATTACTTTTCTAGACACTCCTGGACATGAAGCATTTACCGCAATGCGTGCCCGTGGGGCAAAAGTAACTGATATTGTCGTTATCGTAGTTGCAGCGGATGATGGTGTTATGCCGCAAACAAAAGAAGCAATACAGCATGCGAAGGCTGGTTCTGTTCCGATTATTGTCGCGATTAATAAAATGGACAAGACAGACGCAGATCCAGACAGGATAAAGCAAGAATTATCAAAGCTAGACGTTATCTCAGAAGAATGGGGAGGCGATACTATTTTTGCCAATGTGTCTGCAATAACCGGAGACGGTGTTGAAAAGTTACTTGAGAATATTCTTTTGCAGGCCGATGTTATTGAGCTGAAGGCATACGATGAAGGACCCGCGTCAGGCACGATTATTGAGACTAGATTGGACAAGGGAAGAGGGCCAGTCGCGACTCTCCTGGTGCAAAACGGGGTTCTAAACAAAGGGGATGTCGTTCTTAGCGGGCAGGAATTTGGACGTGTCCGAGCAATGTATGATGACAGTGGTAATGAAATACAGACTGCAGGGCCATCTACTCCGGTCGAAGTTTTAGGGCTGTCAGCTACGCCCAATGCTGGGGATGAATTAAATGTAGTTGCTGACGAAAAGAAGGCGAGGGAAATCGCGTTATTCCGGCAAGGCAAATACCGTGAAGTTAAACTAGCTAAGCAGCAAGCGTCAAACCTTGAGGACGTAATGTCACAAATTGGCGAAACCGGGGGGTCTATCTTTAATATCTTGATAAAAGCAGACGTACAAGGATCAGCCGAGGCACTGGTTGAATCGCTTAACAAACTGTCATCAGAAGAAGTGCAGATCAATATTATAAGTAGTGGTGTAGGAGGAATAACCGAATCAGATGTAAACTTAGCTATGGCTGCTAAGGGTCTCATGATCGGATTTAATGTCCGAGCTGATAGTGTAGCTCGTAAACTATCTAATGAAGAAGGTGTTGATATCCGTTATTATAGCATAATCTACGATGTAATCGATGATATTAAGATAGCAGTCAGTGGTCTGCTCGCACCAGAAATACGCGAACAAATAATCGGTATTGCTGAAGTAGGCGAAGTATTTCGATCGCCAAAGATGGGTGATATCGCTGGGTGCCTAGTATCAAGTGGTGTTGTACGACGCAATAATCCTATCAGGGTGTTGAGGGATAATATTGTGATTTACGAAGGGGAACTCGAATCATTACGGCGCTTTAAATATGATGTTAATGAAGTCAAATCAGGAACAGAATGTGGAATTGGTGTTAAAAACTACAATGATATAAAAGTCGGAGATCAGATTGAGGTATTTGAACGCATCGAAGTTGCACGAAGTTTATAAGCTCAATAGGCTGATAATAAGCGTTATCTGGACGTATTTGGATGGTACTAGAGGTGAGCAAATAGCAGACCTCTACTTTAATTTGAAGTTCCACTAGACTATGCCCAGAGAATTCGGTCGAAACAAGCGAGTCGCTGATCTGGTACAGAGTGAAGTAGCGGTCTATATACAACGTGACCAGAGTAATCCAATAATCAATTTCGTTACAATATCCACAGTAGATGTAAGCCCAGATCTCAAAAATGCAAAGATATACGTCACCAGTCTGACTGATAATGTCGATAGGGAGCAAATCATTAAAGTTTTAAATGAGCAGTCAGCTCATTACAGACATCAACTATCAAAAAAACTTACACTTCGCAGTGTCCCAACTTTAAAATTCTATTTTGATAATTCCATTGAGAGAGCTGCCAATTTGTCAGCATTAATTGACTCTCTTAATGCGGAAGATTAAAAATGAATATTGAATCCTGTTAAGTTGAACCAATCACGGAAAAGATCGAAAGGGCGGGATGTGCATGGTGTGTTGCTGCTGAATAAATTGCCGGGTATTACCTCAAATGACTCCCTGCAGCAAATAAAACGCATATACCAGGCAAATAAAGCAGGGCATACAGGCAACCTTGATAAACAGGCATCCGGATTACTACCGATCTGTTTCGGCGAAGCCACAAAATTCACCTCGTTTTTGCTAAACGCTAATAAACGTTATGTAGCTCGATGTCAGCTGGGGATTGAAACGGCCACTGGTGATAGTGAAGGTAAGATTATTAGTGAGCGTCCTATCCCACAGTTAGTGGAAGAGGATATAGAAGCAACGCTACAGAAATTTATGGGAACTATCGACCAGGTCCCACCAATGTTTTCAGCACTCAAGCAAAATGGACAGCGCCTATATAAATTAGCGTATCAGGGTATAGAAGTAAAAAGAGAAGCACGGGGCGGATTAAAATATATGAAAATAGCTTGGTTGATTTTACGGGTGAACAGTTTGAAATTGAGGTGGCTTGCTCGAAAGGGACATATATCCGGACTCTCGTAACAGATATTGGCAATGCACTGGGCTGTGGAGCACATGTAATTTCCTTACGACGAACAGCAACTGGCCCATTTCATGAGAATAACATGACTTCATTTAAGTCTATTCGCAATCTCGCAGAGCAGGGATTGGATGCTATTGATGAGTTGCTGTTGCCGATTGATGCCGTGATCCATGGAATTCCCGAGGTTGTGCTTACCGATTCAGTCTCCTCCTTTCTTGGTCAGGGGCAGGCAGTGATGGTGGCTCACGCACCTACGGAGGGTA
This sequence comes from Gammaproteobacteria bacterium, assembly GCA_965226155.1. Lineage (GTDB taxonomy): Bacteria > Pseudomonadota > Gammaproteobacteria > Eutrophobiales > Eutrophobiaceae. The sequence goes on along the minus strand of OZ245331.1, from coordinate 240,021 downwards.
TTTTACGAATTTATAACGAAAATAGAGACTTTTGGGGGATTGCTGAAGTTCTGGATGATGGCAGGATAACCCCCCGTAGGATGGTTAGGCATTAAGATGTGTTATCGAGTTAGTAATATTTCTCTATTAATCTTGTTCAGGCCTGATGGCCTATGTACAATACGCGCCGTTTCATTGAGGCAATAGTTTAGGAGCATTTATACAAAATGGCATTAAATCAGCAGCAAACAGCTGAAGTTTTGAATGATTACAAAATTACGCCACAAGATACAGGTTCGCCTGAAGTCCAGGTTGCGTTATTAACAGCTAAAATTACTGATCTTTCAGATCACTTTAAAGTTCACAAAAAAGATCATCATTCCCGCCAAGGTTTGTTAAGAATGATAAATCAACGGCGTAAATTACTTGATTACCTTAAAAGCACAGACCTAGGCCGCTACCGCGAATTAATAGGCCGGTTAGGACTACGAAAATAGTCTATGTGTAATCAAGCACTCCTTCATACAAGATTTTGCAAGTTGTTCCAGTAAGTCAGAACTAACCAGTAACCATAAATCTCAACCAAATTTCAAATATTTCGGGGAATCGATATGAATATCGTCACCAAAGAGTTCAAGTATGGCGACAAGACAATAGTAATGGAAACAGGCAGGATTGCTAGGCAGGCATCCGGGGCGACTTTAGTAAGCATGGGGGATACTGTAGTTTTGGCATCTTGTGTTATTAGTAAAGATTCCGATACAGAAAGAGATTTCTTTCCGTTAACAGTCGATTATCAGGAAAAAACATATGCAGCGGGTAAAATTCCCGGTGGATTTTTTAAACGTGAGGGTAGACCTAGTGAAAAGGAAACTTTGACATGCCGATTAATTGATCGACCAATCCGGCCTTTATTTCCGAAAGGATTCAATAACGAAGTTCAAATTATTATAAATGTTCTTTCGCTTGATCCAGAGATAAACCCCGACATACCAGCAATGATAGCGACATCTGCCAGTATTGCTCTATCTGGTGTGCCTTTTAATGGCCCCATTGGTGTTGCTCGTGTCGGCTATAAAGACGGTAACTATATTATTAATCCGAGTTACGAGGAGTTAACAAGTTCCGAGCTTGAATTAGTTGTAGCCGGAACAAAAGACTCTGTATTAATGGTTGAGTCGGAAGCGCAACAATTATCAGAATCTGTCATGTTGGGTGCTGTTACATTTGGACATGAACAAATGCAATTAGTAATTGATAATATTAATTCCTTCGCCAGTGATGCCGGTGTCAAACCATGGGACTGGACTGCTCCGGAAAAGGACATGGATTTGACTAAGGAAGTAGAAAACCGATGCAGCGATTTACTGAGAGAAGCTTATGCCATTACAGATAAAATTAGTCGGCGAGAACGATTGGATGAAATCCGCAGCGAAGTCGTTGCATCAATCATAGAGGAATTTGAGGATCGTTGGACGGAGAGAGATACAAGCAATACCTTTAAGCAACTAGAAAGCGCAATTGTTCGCGGAGGGATTATCGGCGGTGAACCGCGTATAGATGGTCGTGATTCCGCTGCGATTCGAGATATTACTGTTGAGGTAGGTGTGTTGCCTCGAACACATGGGTCTGCTCTGTTTACCAGAGGCGAGACACAGGCACTGGTTGTGACGACATTGGGTACTGAACGGGATTCCCAAATCATTGATGCGATTGAAGGGGAATATAAAGACAAATTTATGTTTCATTATAATTTCCCACCTTTTTGTGTTGGTGAAGTTCGTCGGATGATGGGTCCGAAGCGACGTGAGATAGGGCATGGAAAATTGGCTAAGCGTGGGATTATGGCGGTTTTACCGGACATGGATAGCTTTCCGTATTCCATCCGGGTTGTTTCAGAAATTACCGAATCTAATGGATCCAGTTCTATGGCATCTGTATGTGGTAGCAGTATGTCGTTAATGGATGCGGGAGTAGGTATAGAGGCACCCGTCGCAGGTATTGCTATGGGCTTGATCAAGGATGACGATAAATTTGTAATCCTGTCGGACATCATGGGTGATGAAGATCATCTTGGTGATATGGATTTCAAGGTGGCCGGTACTGAAAAAGGTATTACGGCGTTGCAGATGGATATCAAAATCGATGGAATTACCAGTGAGATTATGGAGGTAGCACTTGCTCAGGCGAAGGATGGTCGTTTTCATATCCTAGACAAAATGAAGGCGGCGATTTCTAGTCCTAGGGAAGAGATGTCAGAGTATGCTCCACGGATTACCATGATCAAAATCAATCCTAAAACAATACGCGATGTAATCGGGAAGGGGGGAGCTGTAATCCGTGCATTGACCGAAGAAACAGGAACGACTATCGATATTGATGATGATGGTAATGTAAAGATATATTCTAATGACAAAACTGCTAGTGATATTGCGCAAGCTAGAATCGAGGCGCTGACAGCTGATGTTGAAGTCGGTAAGATCTACGAAGGAAAGGTTGCCAAAATTATGGACTTTGGCGCTTTTGTTAACGTTCTTCCAGGTAAAGACGGCTTAGTCCATATCTCTCAGATTTGTGATGAACGAGTAGAAAACGTTACCGATAAATTGACCGAGGGCGACATGGTTAAGGTTAAGGTCCTAGAAATTGATAAGCAAGGTCGGGTAAGACTGAGTATGAAGGCAGTAAACGAATGATAGCTATAGGTAGAAGCTTCTAGCGAAAATTAACTTGGAAATTAACTAAGTGATGAAAAGGGGCTGAAGGCCCCTTTTTTTATCAGTTCATCTAGCGCGATATTCTTTGGTTCACCATAACCTAAGGCAGTTATTTTCCTGCATTTGGTAATTATCAATATTATAACTTTCTAATAATCAATTAGTTACATTTAATATCTGTTAAAATAATCATGTTACGGGGATTAAGATTAAGGTAGGATTCATTTTTTTATAAGTATTTGCAAGTGATATGAGAATCAATGGCAATCAATTCAGGGCATGGGACCAGAAGGCGATAACCCTACTCGGCATGTCGGGAGTAGGTAAAACCCGTATCGCTCGAATATTGCGCCGTCATCACTGGTTTCATTATTCCTGTGACTACCGGATCGGTACTCGTTACCTGGATGAAGACATCTTGGACAATATAAAGCAACAAGCCATGCAGATTCCGTTTTTACAGGAATTGTTGAGGTCAGATTCAATCCATATTGCCAACAATATAGGCGTTGATAATCTTGATCCCCTGTCTACCTTCCTTGGCAAGGTTGGCAACCCGGAACGTGGTGGCATCGGCCTAGCTGAATTCAAACATCGGCAGGCATTGCATCTATCATCTGAAATAGCAGCTATGCATGATGTATCAAAGTTTATTCAAAAAGCCCATGAGATATATGGATATGATCATTTCATAAACGATGCAAGTGGTAGCCTGTGCGAGCTTGATGATGAGAAAGTAATGTCAGTATTGGCGGAGAATACGCTGATAATTTATATCAAGTCGACCAAAGATAATGATAAGGAGCTTATCAAAAGAGCAGAGACTGATCTGAAACCCCTATATTATCGTAAGGAGTTTCTTGATAAACATATAGCAATGTATATGGACCAACAACAACTTGAGTATGCGGCATTAATTGAACCAGATGATTTTATACGTTGGGTGTTTCCACGACTATATGATGAACGTTTGCCCAGATATGAAAAGATTGCAGAAGAATACGGATATACAGTTACGACCAATGAAATAGAGAACATAGAAAATGAAACCGGATTTGTTGAGTTAATAGCAGATGTTCTCTCGAGATAAGAGATTGCAACTATGCCTCTAGTGGCAAATTCAGCATTACCAAGCTTTGCCCGATTGAGGGAAGAGGGCGAGACAATATTATCCAGTGACCATGCTTTACACCAGGACATACGTGAATTGCATATCGGTCTGTTGAATATGATGCCTGACAAAGCGCTGGAAGCAACCGAGCGTCAATTTCTACGGCTGGTGGGAGAGAGTAACCAGATAGCCCAATTTAATGTGCACCCTTTTACCTTGAAAGAATTGAAGCGGAGCAATGAAGGCACCGCCCATATTAATAACTACTATACGGATATAGAGACAATTAAGGAGCATGGGTTGGACGCATTAATAATATCAGGTGCCAATGTGATCGGCCCCGACTTGTCAAATCAGGCATTTTCAAAACCATTAATGGAGATTACGGACTGGGCATATGAGAATGTTACTTCAATCCTTTGTTCCTGTCTGGCTACACATGCGTTACTAGAATATCGGTATGGGATAAAAAGATTTCCTTTGCAGGAAAAACGTTGGGGTGTGTATTCCCACCACGTGGTAAATAAAACGCATCCACTGGTCGCAGGCGTAAATACACGTTTTGATGTGCCACATTCACGTTTTAACCAAGTAGACAAGAAGCAATTTGATGATGCAGGATTGATAATACTGGTAGAGAGCGAACAAGCAGGCGTACATTTAGCAGTGAGCCAGGACGGTTTCAGGATTGTTTTTTGCCAAGGGCATCCTGAATATGATGCTATTAGCCTCATGAAAGAATATAAACGCGAAGTTGGGCGCTTTATAAATGACGATATTGATAATTACCCTCGATATCCGGAAAACTATTTCAACATCCGAAATAGGGCTGTTCTAGTCGAATACCGTGATAGCGTCATAATGGCTAAACAAAAGAGTGCTACTCCACCTAAATTTCCAGAGCATTTGATCGTACCTGAATTGGATAACACATGGCATGACAGTGCAGAAGCGGTTATTAATAATTGGATCGGAAAAGTTTATCAGTTGACTAATATCGATCGGCGAAAACCCTTCCGTGATGGTGTCGATCCAGATAATCCTCTCGGTAAGTCATAGTCACTGCCGGAAAATATTTTTGTTTATTGGCAGTGCTATCAAACAATGATGCCCTAGGCGTTGGTCGATTCAGAATGAACCCTGATTATCCTTTCTTCTGTCACAATCATGTCCATAGCGACATCATTTGCATCTGTGGGCAGGTTATCCACTAGCTGACATTCAAACGCGACGGCAATCTTGTATTTTACAGTGTGTTTTGCCAACCATTTGTCATAATATCCTTGCCCGTAACCGAGTCGTGTACCGTTTGCTGTGAATCCGATGCCGGGTGTGATGCAAACATCGATTTCACCCTTATAGGAAACACTAGACATGGGCGTTAGTATGCCCAACTGTCCTGGCGTAAGCTCAGACCAATTCTTGAATGGAATTGCGATCATCTGTTTGGAATGAATAATCTTAGGAATGGTGAGTAGTTTCCCCTCCTGTAACATCGAATCAATCAGACTGTGTGTCTCAACTTCTTCTGCGAGAGAGACAAAACAGAAAATACTCTTACACGCCTGTATCTCTGGGAGCGCCATTAACCGACACTGTATGGTCTTGCTATGTTGGGTAATTTGGTCATTCCCAATCTGGCTGCGTCGGTGAATTAAACTTGGTCGAAGCTGCGTTTTTTCATCTAAAGGGTCTGGCATACGACTAGGGTGATTATTAACCTCATCAGGCTGTGATCAACCCGTTTATCCTAACAGTTTGTTTTAAAACAGGAAATTATATTTCACGATGTCTTCTACAGCATTTTCCCAAGTGAGTGGCCAAGTAGCCAAACTATCAGTAACTATTTGTTTGCCCTTTCTTTTTATGCAAGATACCGTAAAATACCTGCCTCTTCAGAATGGTATAATCCTGCTCTGTAAATATTCATTATTGAGGAAAGTGCATTAAATGGTAACAATTCGATTGGCGCGCGCTGGCGCAAAAAAGAGGCCTTTTTATCATATTGTAGTCGCGGATTCTAGAAGGAGCCGGGATGGTCGCTATATTGAACGACTTGGGTACTATAATCCGATTGCGGTGGGTAGCGAAGTGGAACTACAAGTTGAACAAGAACGTGTTGAATATTGGTTATCACAAGGTGCCAGGACTACAGATCGTGTTACTGCGTTGTTGAAACAAAACAGCCAGGTTACAGCTACGGTCTAACCTAATTGCCCATGACGGGACCTGCAGACAGCGGGACGGAGAAAAAACGCAGGGTCATTGTAGGTATAATCATCGGAGTGTACGGTGTAAACGGTTGGCTGCGAATTTCTTCCTATACCAGGCCCAAGGAAAATATTCTAACTTATAGCCCATGGCTAGTTGGTGAAAAATCCAACAGGGACGAGCTAGTCATCATGGATAGCGAAGTTAGTGCTAAGGGCCCGATTGCAAAACTTGAAGGGATCGACGACAGGGATAAAGCGACTGCCCTAGTTGGAAAGAACATTGAAGTACTGAGGGAACAGATGCCTGATTTAGAGTCGGGCCAATACTACTGGTGTGACTTAATAGATCTGAATGTGATAAATCTAGAAGGCGCTTGTCTTGGGAAGGTATCATCAATCCAAGAAACCGGTGCCAATGATGTGATGATTACCGAAGGTGAGCGACGCTACTTGATCCCACTTATCTTAGACCGGTACATTAAGGAAGTTGACCTGCAGATTGGACGAGTGGTTGTAGATTGGGACCCGGAGTTCAGCTAGATGTTTCATGTTGCGGTGATTACCTTGTTTCCCGAGATGGTGAACGGGATAATGGAATATGGTATTACCGGCAGAGCTGTAAAAAATGGTTTATTAAAGATAAGAAGTTTTGACCCACGCGATTATGCGCAAAATAAGCATCGGGCAGTCGATGATAGACCATATGGCGGCGGTCCAGGAATGGTGATGGCTGTACAGCCCATAACTGATGCTATAAAAGCAGCAAGACAATTACTAGATGGAGCTAAAGTAATTTATCTATCACCACAAGGGAGAAGGCTAGACCAGTATGGCGTTAATCGAATTGCTGAAAATAGCCAGCTTATTTTGGTGTGTGGACGTTACGAAGGGATAGATGAAAGAATTATTGAAAGTGAAGTCGATGAGGAATGGTCTATCGGAGATTATGTGGTTAGTGGGGGTGAATTGCCTGCGATGGTGCTGATTGACACCATAGCGAGAACAATACCTGGTGTATTGGGGCATGAGGACTCTGCCGGTGAAGACTCATTTGCAAATGGACTGCTTGACTATCCACACTATACTAGACCTGAAGAGACCGATGGGATGCATGTTCCTGAAGTACTCGTGAGCGGGGATCACATTCAGATCAATCGCTGGCGTATGAAACAGGCGCTAGCCAGGACATGGCAACGAAGGTCAGATTTACTGGATAAAGTTGAACTGAATGATGAGCAACAAAAGTTGTTGGATGAAATTAAATCGGATCAATCTGAGTGAATATATTTCGGAGTAGCTATTATGAGTAATATTATTGAACAAATTGAAACAGAACAGCTAAATCAGGATATACCCGATTTTAGTCCAGGCGATACTGTTATCGTCAGTGTTAAGGTTATCGAAGGAAAGCGCGAACGCGTGCAGGCTTTCGAAGGTGTAGTCATCGCCAAGAAAAATCGTGGATTAAATTCATCATTTACAGTGCGTAAGATATCTTATGGGGAGGGAGTTGAAAGGGTTTTTCAGTCCCATTCTCCAACTATCACCAGTATTAAGGTGAAACGACGTGGCGATGTCCGACGAGCGAAATTATATTACATGCGTGATCTGCGTGGTAAGGCATCCAGAATTAAAGAAAAAATTTCTACAACTATTGATTCGGGTAAGACTGAGAGTAAAGACTAACAGACGTGTGTGGCAATATCTCATTCATGGTGATATGAATGAGTAATTTGATTTATTGCCTCCATTATGTAGAGCCGGGCGTCAAGACGTGATCAATGCATCGCCGGATTGTGTTATTAAAACACCTATCGGTAAACTGGGTGTGATTACAGAAGATAGCTCTGTTTCAGGATTGTTTTGGCTTAATCAGCAAACCAGATTAGTGCCTCCCAAGGGTCGATTTGCCAAAGATGTTTGTAATGCCGTGTCTCGCTATTTTAAATACTCTAATAAATTCCCAGAATTCCCTCTGAAATTGCTAGGTACGCAATTCCAGAAGCGTGTATGGCGTGAAATGCAAAATATTCCTATGGGAGCCGTTGTAACCTATGGCCAACTTGCTAAAAAACTTAAGACTGGCAACCGTGCTATTGGTATGGCATGTCGCACTAATCCAGTAGTAATTTTAGTGCCATGTCATCGGATTGTTTCTGCACAGGGAATCGGCGGTTATATGGGAAAATTAAAACAGCTTCAGGTTAAAGAATGGTTGCTTGAGCATGAAGGTGTGTCATGTCAAAAGATGACCGGGAACTAGAGAAGGAAAAGTCAAGTATTGATCGGTTCTTAGACGCTCTGTGGGTTGAAAGAGGGCTGAGTGATAATACATTGCAGGCCTATAGAAATGATCTTTATGGGTTTACAAAATGGCAGCATCAGCAAGGTAATACATTGCTTGACAGCAAAGCTGGCGAATTGCTTGTCTTTCTCGGTTCTAATAGCAAGCGGTCTGTCCGCACAACTACAAGACGTCTATCCAGTTTACGGCGATTTTTTCAATTCCTGGTTAATGAAGGCCTAATAAAGGAAGATCCGACTTCAACGATTGAATCACCTAGGTTGGGACGGCCGTTACCAAAGACACTAACAGAATCTGAAGTCGAGGCCTTACTGCATGCACCTGATATCAAAACTGATATAGGCATACGTGACAGGACGATGCTTGAAGTTCTTTATGCGACGGGTCTCAGGGTATCGGAACTAGTTAATTTACGACTAGATCAGATTAATCTTCGCCAAGGTGTGATTCGAGTAATCGGTAAGGGCAACAAGGAGAGACTAGTCCCGCTGGGTGAAGAAGCAATGGACTGGCTTTCTCGCTACCTGGGTGAAGGGAGGCCTAATTTTTTCAAACGAGATCCCGATGCTAGTTTATTTCCATCAAACAGAGGTTCGGCAATGACACGCCAGACTTTTTGGTACGCAATTAAACGTTATTCTGTGCGGGCAGGGATCAGTAAATCATTGTCTCCTCATATTTTACGCCACGCTTTTGCTACTCACCTACTAAACCATGGGGCAGATTTACGTGTGGTGCAGATGCTGTTGGGACACAGTGATATCTCAACTACTCAGATCTATACTCATGTTGCTAAAGAGCGTCTTAAGGACTTGCATGCTAAACATCATCCGCGAGGATGACATCAGTGGTAAGTTTGTAAGTTAAAAGTAGGAAAGTTGCAGGTGGTATTGAGTAACCAACTTGTTACTGATACTTACAGATGACTATTCATCTTTATTTGGAGGAACTACCGAATAGATTTCTTCCAGGGTTGTCAGACCGTCAGCAACTTTCTGTGCCCCACTGAGGCGTATATTACGCATCCCCTGCTTTTCAGCGGCCTGATAATAACAGTGCAGATCGTTATTGGTGCTGATTGATTTACGTATATCTTTATCTACCAGTAGTGACTCATAAATACCAACACGACCCATATAGCCTGTATGACGACATTCATCACAACCAGCCGGTTGGAAGACGGATTTTGGCAATTTCGTTTTTGCAGGAGCAACCAATTTTCCCCACGCGTTTCGATCAATCTCCGTTTGTTGCTTACAATGTGGGCACAATGTCCGTATTAATCTTTGCGCAATTATCCCCCAAAGAGTCGCACTAATTAAATAAGGCTGTGCACCAATATCTATCAGGCGAGTGATAGTAGATGGGGCATCATTAGTATGCAGGCTGGACAAAACCAAATGGCCAGTCAGGGAGGCTTGTATCGCTACTTCAGCGGTCTCCCGGTCGCGGATCTCACCAATCATGATGATATCAGGGTCCTGGCGTAATAATGTTCTGACACCACTCGCAAAAGTGACATCGATTATTGGCTGGACCTGCATCTGGTTAAATAGCGGGTCAACCATTTCAATAGGGTACTCAATAGTACATATATTCAGTTCAGGACGGGCGATTTGTTTAAGCGCCGAATATAAGGTAGTTGTTTTTCCAGAACCAGTGGGGCCAGTGATTAGAATTATGCCGTGAGGATTATCTATCATCTCATCCCAGCACTGTTTGTCATGACGAGTAAAGGCTAGCTCAACAAAATCTTTAATGAGCATATCAGGATCAAATATTCTCAATACCAGTTTTTCGCCAAACGTAGTTGGCATGGTAGAAAGTCTCATCTCAATTTCATTTCCATATGGTGTCTTGGATTTAATTCGTCCATCCTGGGGTCTGCGTTTGTCAGAAATGTCCATACGTCCTAGAGATTTTAATCTGCTAGTGATTGCTCCCATTAATACAATGGGGAATTCATGCACCATATGTAGGACACCATCGATTCGAAATCTGACCCGTCCCTTGTCACGTCTAGGTTCTAGGTGGATATCACTAGCTCTTTGCTCAAAAGCAAATTGCAAGACCCAGTCTACCAAGCTGACTATGTGTTTATCATTAGCATCCGGCTCACCTGCTTGGCCAACTTCGACTAGTTGTTCAAAATTCTGAATCGAGCTGATAGATTTGTTTTTGTTCGCTACCACTACTCCCATGATGGAGCGGCTGACGCCATAAAATTCTACAAGGTATCGCTCAATATCCTTGGGACTGATGATGACACGTTTGATTTTGCGTCTCGTTATCCGTTCAAGTTCATTCTCCCAATCTGTGATATAAGGTTCACAGGTTGCAATCGTCAGTTCAGTATCGGTTACTGATATCGGCAGGGTCTTGAGATTATTGGCATAGGCTTGGGATACTACACTCGTAACATTGCCGACATCTATCTTCAGGGGATCAATACGGATATATTCTTGGCTTGATTTATTTGCTAGCCAGCGAGTCAGCTTATCGAGTGTCAGTGGGTATGGTGGAGTCGTCGCACTTTGCCAACCCTGATCAGCGATAGTGACAAGAGGATGAGTGCTATCTATCGATTCATCGGTGAGGTGGCTATGCATTTGGGCAACCTGCTGAGGACTAACGATCTTGCCATGCTCTAATTGTTCGAGTACGAAATCAATTGAGATCTCTTGGTCGGACTGTATTTTTGCGGCTTTACTCATGTTTTGTTTTGATACATAGTTCCAGAAAAAATTATCATATTTTCATCGGCTTGGAACAACAACATTAATAGAATATCTGATAAGATGCCCTAGTCTTGTGGATGTTTATATGGGTAATTTTTATTATTATCTAGCCTAGGAGGCTCGTATGCGACTGAAATTGCTACTTTTACTAATCTGTTCGTTAGGACATATAAATTCCAGTGCTGATCAAACCGCCAACGACAAGATCACTGAATCGCTCGAAAAAATTCTGCTGGGTACGGAAGTATCACACATTCGTGAATCAAAAATTCCGGGTATATATGAAGTGTTGGTTGGAGCAGAGGTTTTATATATTTCCAAGGATGGCAAATACATGTTTCGTGGTGAATTATTCGATTTAGCAAACCGACTTAACTTAAGTGAACAGCAGCGTACAGTGGCACGTGTTGGTATTCTCAATAATATCCCCGAAGGCGACTATATTAAATTTCCTGCCAATAACCAAAAACATACAGTTTACGTCTTTACAGATATTACCTGTGGTTATTGCCAGAAATTTCAAAATGATATGGCTGAGTATAACAAGAGGGGTATCTCGATCAAATATCTCGCCTTTCCTCGCGACGGAGCGGGTACTCAGACATCCCGAAATATGGAATCAATCTGGTGTGCAACAGATCGAAACCAGGCATTTAAGAATGCCATGACGGGTAAGGGGATAAGCGAAGTTAGTTGTGCCAACCCCATCAACGACCAGTTTGAGCTAGGGTTGTCGCTAGGCGTTCGCGCCACACCAACACTATATACTGAAGATGGTAGATTAATACAGGGTTATAAAACGCCTGATGAATTGCTTAGTCTTGTGGTAAGTAATCAGTAGCCGAACCCGTCTAGCGAATTGATAATGGCAACGGTAGTGCCATCGTGCTCAATGTGTTCTACTTTTACAGGAAGGTAGTTAATATCTTTCGCACACCATAGTGTTGTTTGAACATCGCTGTTCAGTTTATGTTGGGTGATTTTCAATGTCTGCAAATCTCCTAGGGGTGTTTTGATCACTTCTTCTCCCAGTAACTCAAAGTCATAAATTTTCTCTTTACCGCCATCTGCTATGATATACGACAGTGGTAATTTATTCGATTCTAGGTCAAGCATGATTAAATATTGGTACAGTAATTTGTCCAGGGTGCCTGGTTTAAACGGCATCTCCCATGATGATCCATTTACTGAATTGATAATTTGGTTTCGTTTCCAATCAAAATCGACTGTAACGTTTCTTTGCTTTTTCCTCCCTGTGTGCAGGTATTTATAAAATACCGCTTTGATAACTCCGTTTTCGAGCTCCCAGGTGCTTTCCTCAATTATCTGATCGTCACGAAATAAAGATACGAGTCCGACGGTGTGGGATTCAGAACGAAAATGGTAAAAGCCGTCATCTTGCTGGGATAGATTGCGTTTCATCTCTGCCACGCGGATACCACGATTATACAAGTCATAAGTTGCGGTAAATCCATCTAAATGTGTAATAGCACTGTCTGCCATCGTAGTTATTGATACCATCATAAGGCCGACAAAGCTTGTGAGAATCAGGTTCATATAGCTACTAAGACATTTACTTCATGTTAAGATTCGGTTTATTAAGAGATATAAAAGGTCGTTGTTATAATATGTTAAAATATCCCCAGAGTTTCCTTCAAACATCCTGTCGATAGCTGGCTCTGGATTCTAGATTAGGTTTGCCTATTTCCATTATGTTTCGATTGTATACGTTGATATTGTATCTGCTAGTACCCTATGTGCTAATTCGGCTTTATTATCTCGGCACTAAAAACCCTGAATACCGGAAGCGCTGGTCTGAGCGATTCGGAATTACGCCATCTTCCGGGATCAACCGCCGCATTATTTGGGTACATGCCGTGTCAGTAGGTGAAATACAGGCATCTAAGCCACTTATTGAATTTTTGTTGTCAAATTTCCATCAGTTTCAGGTTCTCATTACAACGACGACTCCTACAGGGGCTGAGACAGCGAGCCAACTTTTTGGCGACTCTGTCTTACATCGGTATTTTCCTTACGACCTACCTTTCGTGGTGTCACGTTTTCTCAAGATTTTTAACCCAATTTTACTAATTATACTCGAAACCGAAATTTGGCCAAACCTATACCAGCAATGTAGCGATCTTGAAATACCGATTACATTAATCAACGCTAGGTTGTCAAAACGTTCGTTAAACGGATACAACTTGCTAAAGAAACTGACGAGACAAGCACTTGAATGTACATCATTGATTGCAGCACAGAGCGAAGAAGACGCAGATCGATTTAAATTGTTGGGTGTTTCAACTGAAAAAGTAGCGGTTATGGGAAATCTAAAATTTGATATCAAGCTTCCTCACAGTATCTTCGAAGAAGCAGAGGTTGTGCGACGTTTATTTTCTAATCGGCCAGTCTGGATCGCTGCTAGTACCCATGAAGGTGAAGAAAAGATTATCCTTACGGCGCTAGGCGATATCCTGAAATCTATTCCAGAGAGTTTATTGGTCATTGCCCCACGGCATCCTCACCGCTTTGAGCGAATAGTCGAATTGTGTGAAAAAAATGGATATGAAACAGTGTTGTACAGTAATTCCAGTCAATATTCTTCTGACACCCAAATTTTTATTCTGGATACCCTTGGTAGATTGCCAACCTATTATGGAGCGTCGGATATTGCGTTCGTAGGGGGTAGTTTAGTACCAAATGGTGGTCATAATATGCTTGAGCCTGCCTGCTTAGGTGTACCAGTTATCACTGGTTCACATCTATTTAATTTTAGGGAGATCTCCACACTGCTGACTGAAGCTGACGCATTAATCAAAGTAGCTAATTATAGTGAATTAGCTGAAACGGTAGTTCGACTGCTTAATGATGCTAATCTTCGTTTTAATATGGGAGAAAGGGCGAAACAAGTAATTAACAAAAATCAGGGTGCTATCGAAAAAATTTCTGCAGCAGTGACTGTATATCTGCAATAAAATTCTGCGAAAGATATTTATCTCGTACCATATTACGGGGATAAGAAAATAGCAGTGATTATTTCAGAATACTCAAAATTTCTTGTATGTAAGTATATTTTTCTCTAGGTTTATCTTTTTTTATACCACGATCAATCTCACTCTGGTCGATTTTTTTCCAATCTGAAAAACTAATGTAGTGAATACCCCTTGCATCTAATAAGGATCTAGCTTCTTTAGCGCCGTTATTTTGAGTTTGGTTACTAGATTTATCGAAATCTTCAATCAGTGAATGTACGGTTTCGACACTATCAGCGCGGTTGGTTCCGATTATGCCTGTCGGACCCCGTTTGATCCATCCAGCAACATAAGTATTCGGAACAATCGTCGTTCCGTCAGTCACACGGCCGTTACTGTTTGGAATAATGCCACGCTGATCATCAAACGGAACTCCAGTAATCGGGAGACCTCTATATCCGATGCTCCGAAACACGATACCTGTATTCAAATCAATATTGTTTCCTGTGCCAGTAGCTGATTGTTTGAAAGGCTTCCCAGAGAGTTTATTTATCTCAAGGTCAATTTTTTCAACCTTGTTGTTTCCAGTAATCCTGATCGGACTTTTGAGAAATGTAAAATGTATTCGCTTTTTCTTAGGTGAGGAATTTCCTTGTGCAGCAAAACTTTCAAATAATTCATAAACTTTTTTGCCGACTACATTGGTTTTTTCCTCTAATTCAGCTGAGCTCTCTGTATTCAACAGCAGTTCATCAGGATTGACGATAGCATGACAGTCTGCCAACTCCCCGAATTCTTTTAATTCCTTAGAGGTAAATTTCGCCTGGGCGGGACCACGGCGGCCGATTACATGAATATTACGGATTTTACTTTCTGTGAGTACCTTAAAGGCATGTTCAGCTATATCAGTGTGCTTTAACTCATCCGGGGTCTTTGCAAGAATACGTCCAACATCAGCTGCGACATTTCCCTGTCCGATTATCACAGCTGTTTCATTGGATAGATCGAATGTACGGTCTCTGTAATCGGGATGTCCGTTGTACCAGCCCACGAATTCAGTTGCGGTGTGGCTGCCTCTCAGGTCTTCTCCAGGGATATTCAGTTTACGGTCTGATTCGGCACCGCAGGTGAGTATCAATGCATGGAAATTGGATCGAATTTCATCGATAGACAAGTCTTTGCCAATTGTGACGTTGCAAAAGAAGGTAAATTCTGGCGCTTCTGCAATTTTGGCATAGACATCAATTGCTCGCTTTAACTTTGGATGATCGGGAGCAACTCCGCTTCGAACCAATCCGTACGGGATGGGAAGCTTTTCAAACATCGAGATATTTATGGTTTTATCGGATTTTAATAAAGCTTCAGTTGCATAAAACCCACTAGGTCCGCTTCCAATAATGGCAATGTTTAACGGATTTTGTTTGCTGCCAACTGTGCTCATTCAATATCTCGATCGACTCTGGTTACAGAGCTAAACCTTGGATAAACCACATCCAGCCATATATAATTTATTTTATGGTGCGAGGAATCTAGAAGCCCAGTTCCGTTTTCCTTTCTTCAGCACCTGGAAGAGGATCCATAGGCTCTGAGCATACAGGCAAGTCAGCTGCCTTACTGGCATTGATTTCTAGCCAGTCCGTTTTATCTTCAGGCAAGTCATCTTCTTCATATATTGCTTGAACCGGACACTCAGGAATACACGCACTACAGTCTATGCAAACATCTGGGTCTATATAAAGCATCTCGTCGTCGTAATGGAAACATTCAACTGGACATACAGCAACACAATCGGTAAAGCGACAACGCAGGCAGTTATCAGTTACAACTGTAGGCATGATTACCTCCTCAGTTAAAATTCTACCCTCATAAACTCATGGGGATGGTAATGATACAAATATCAAAGCACCCTCCAGAGATCTTACCTAATCTCCCGTCAGGCAATGCTGGGCATTATATGATAGTCCCTAGTATGTTGCTACATGTTGCCTGATTAGTAGTCAGTCACCTGGAATGATCATGTGCGTTTTTCGTTAGAGCATAAGTATTTATTGTCAGGCATTTCCAGCCACCTGCGTTCTGTTGCATGATTTATCTGAATATACCCTGCAATTTCAATGTGTCAGGTTTTCCCGTTATCCCATGACAGCCCTGTCGTTAAAGATTAAACTATAAGTCCTGTGAATATCATCAGAGGTGATTAGTATGGAATGGCACCATGTTGTTTTTACAAATGCGCAAATCGAAGAAGAAGGTATATTAAATAAGTTGAAGGATCAGTTTCTGGCGGTTTATATGAAAGTAGCTGACCCGTCAGATATGGCCATTTTGTCTGACGATGATTACAAGAATGGTATGATCGCAATTTATTTTTCTCCTGTGTGTAGTCCAGATTGCGATACCATGATCAGGTTTTACGGCGGTGCTCTATGTGATGCACCTCCGAGAGAACACATATTCGTACTAGCGGGTGATGATGATATTCTGGACGCATTAAATTAGTCCTCTGTTTTACCAATTGAAAAGAAATGTAAGCTAATAAATACTTAACGGTTTGATAGTCATGTTTAATCTAAATAAATGGCGGGGATTTAATAGCGCGGATTCAACTTTGAAGTGCAACGTTGATGTTAAAAAAGACTTCATGTGGTGTTTTTGAATTAAGTGTTTTTCTGGGACGGTGATTGAGTTTTTTCATGACCAAGTTTAACTGCTTTTGTGTAATCGTGCTGGAGTCCATTTTCTTTGGGAAGTACTGTCGAATGAGACCATTGATATTTTCATTTAAACCCCGTTCCCAGGAGGCATAAGGATGTGCAAAATAGAACCCCGCGTTCAATTGTTGAGCAATAACCTCATGCTCAGCAAATTCTTTCCCATTATCCGAGGTGATCGTGTGAACCGACGCCTTCATATTAGACAACAATCGCACGATAGCTTGCCTGACGGCAGAGGCAGTTCGTCGTTTCACATGTGCAAATCAAGGTGTACATCGACTTGCGCTCGCTCAAGGTGACCAGCGCCTGTCGATGGCCTTTGCCGATGACGGTGTCCACTTCCCAGTCACCGATGCGTGTCTTCCTGTTCACAATGGCTGGACGCTTATCAATGCTGCCCTGATTCACCAGAACCCCACGACGTTGATAACTACCATAACGCTTCTTTCGTTTCTTCTGGCAACGCAAGTACCGGTACAGCTCACCGCCGTCTGCCTTGTCCTGGTATATGTAGTGATATATCCATTCATGACTCAGAGCGATACCTTCTCGTTTATGCAACCAGTCACTGATTTGCTCAGGACTCCATTCGTCCCGCAGCCAGACCGCTACTCGCTCCCACAAGGTCGTGGGGAGTCGCTGTTGTTGACTGGCTTCTCGACGCGCTTGCCAGAGCAACTGAGCTTGGCGGGGTCGATAGCCTCTCAAGCCACGGTTGCGTCTGAGTTCACGGCTAATAGTAGATTTATGCACGCCTATCAAGGTGGCTATCTCCGTTTGTGTATGTCCTGCTTTCATCAGGGCGTAAATCTGGTAACGTTGATGCTCGGTAAGCTGTGTGTAGTGTCTCATCTGTGCCTCTCTTTCTTGCTGGAACGAAAGGTAAGGATGCTACCGCAGCTTGCCGTTCGTGCCACCTAATTGAGTTGCACTTACAAATTGAATTCACGTAGTAAAATAATTACCGATTTTCAATATAATGACTGGAACCATATAACCCGTCGCGGTCCAAATACTATGTTTTCAACACTCTCTAAGTTGTTATGTGCACCAATGCTGCTGGGTATTATTACCAGTGCTTACGCCCTTCCTTATGTAGATAGCCAAGCAACAGAGATGGACCTTATTTCACAGCATATATCACACGATACATCGGGTGTGGTTATGATTGCTGAGGGCGAAGGCAACCAACGTCAGGCTCAGGTGCCTTCTGGGTCGCTATTGCTACCGGAATCTGGCGGAGCCAGCAATGAAAAGGAAAAGAAGTGCATGACTGTTTGTGGCAGGTGGGGAGAAGATTGTACCTATATAAATCGTGGGTGCTGGTGGCACCACCAGGAGTTGTCGGCGAACCTGTCAGCAGTTTACCCAGGAATGTTTCTAAAGTCCTTCTCACACGAAGTGTAACTAATTTGGCTAATCTTACCCTGGGGAAGCGCTTGCTTAATTCTCCAGACTAATTATTTTACCCGTCCTAAAAATCTTTGAACTACATTCCAATTCTGGCCGTGCAGATTATGTGGTTAGCAGTAGATTCAGGATGTTGTTTGGCTTGGTGTTTGTAGAATGCATGGGCGGTTATTCACGGTACAATGCGAAAGTGGCGGAATTGGTAGACGCACTGGCTTTAGGAGCCAGCGGGGCGACCCGTGAGAGTTCGAGTCTCTCCTTTCGCACCAAGATTAACCTTCTGAAATACATATGAAATATTGATAGGAATAGAAACGTATGCAGGTATCAGTTGAAACGAAAGGCAAGCTAGAGAGGGAATTGAAAATCGAGCTCCCTGAAGATCGTATTGCTACCGAGGTACAAAACCGCCTTAAATCATTGTCAAAGACGAAGAAAATTCATGGATTTCGGCCAGGAAAGGTTCCCTTCAAGGTGATCGAATCCAGGTATGGTAAGCAGGTCAGGCATGAGGTGGTAGGCGATCTTGTGCAGTCGAGTTTTTATGAAGCAATTAGCCAGAAAAGTCTAAAGCCGGCGGGCAAACCAGTAATCGATCCACTGAGTTCGGAACAGGGGAAGGGCCTGAGTTATACGGCTAAATTTGAAGTCATGCCTGATCTCAAATTGACCCCTGTGGATAAGTTGGTAATTAAAAAGCCTGTTTGTGAGATCGGTGAAGATGATTTTAATAAAATGACTGACGTACTACGCAAACAACAACAGACATTCAAAGAAAAAAAAAGGGCATCCCAATCATGTGACTCTCTCGTAATAGATTTTGATGGTGAGATTGATGGGGAACCATTCGAAGGTGGTTCCAATAAGGATTTCAATCTGGTGTTGGGCGCTGGTCGATTTATTGAAGGATTTGAGTCGGGCTTGATAGGAAAAAAGAAGGGGGAGGATATTAAGCTCGAACTGAAATTTCCAAATGATTATGCGAATAAAGAGCTTACGGGTAAGGACGTCGTATTTAAGGTAAAAATAAAGCAGATAAGTGAGCCAGTATTACCAGAATTAAATGATAAATTTTTTGAAGCTTTTGGAGTTAAGGCAGGCGGTATAGAAGCATTCAAAAAGGAAGTAATGAATAATATGAACAAGGAAGCTGAGAATGCAATCCGCACCCGTGTTCGTGATGCGGTGATGGATGCATTGTATGTAGCAAACCCAAATGATTTACCGAACTCATTGGTCCACGAAGAAGCTCACAGGTTGAAGCACCAATTTACAGAAAAGCTTAAGTCATATGGAGTCAAATCAGGAGACAGTGACCAATTGACTGCTGACGAATCTATATTTGAGGAGCAGGCAAAGAAAAGGATTGGGTTACAATTAATTATCATGGAATTTATTCGTCAGCACGAACTCAAGGCAGATCCTGTAAAGATAAAAAGATTAATCGAAAAGGAAGCAGGAAATTTTGAGGATAAAACCCAGGTTATTAATTGGTATTATGGCGACAAGCAACGACTGGCTGACGTTGAAGCACTGGCTCTGGAAGATGAAGTAATTCTATCGATCACTGAAAAATGCAAGGTAAAAGAGGTGAATATGACGTTTGACGAGCTAATGAATAAAGGGCAGACTGACGGAAATTGATGATCTTATGATGATATAATATTAAAATATATATGAAAAACAAAGAGATACAAGCATTAAATCTGGTGCCTATGGTGGTTGAGCAAACTTCCAGGGGTGAGCGTTCCTATGATATTTATTCCCGTTTGCTAAAGGAACGAGTGGTATTTCTGGTCGGCCCCGTTGAGGATAATGTCGCTAACCTGATAGTTGCACAGCTGCTTTTCCTAGAATCTGAGAACCCAGATAAGGACATTCACTTATATATCAACTCACCTGGTGGTTCCGTGTCAGCAGGTTTGGCCATATATGACACTATGCAGTTTATCAAACCTGATGTAAGCACTATGTGTGTCGGTCAGGCAGCGAGTATGGGAGCCTTATTATTAACTGGTGGCGCAAAAGGCAAACGATTCTGCTTAACGCATTCACGTGTCTTGATACATCAGCCTTTGGGTGGGTTTCAAGGACAAGCTTCTGATATAGATATTCATGCCCGCGAGATATTGAAAACGCGGGATCAATTAGACAAGATAATGGCTTTACATACCGGTCGAAAACTGGAGACTATCCAACAGGATACAGAAAGAGATTATTTTATGAATTCTGAGGAAGCGAAATCTTATGGTCTAATCGATGATGTCCTACAGGAAAGACAGATATTGGCCGATACAGATAAAAACTCAGCGCAAGAAAAGGCCAAAACAGACACTAGGCACATTTAATCCACCATCTTGACTTGAGGGATAACATGAGTGATAACAAGCAGAGTAAAAGTGGTGATGGGGACAGGCTTCTCTACTGTTCCTTTTGTGGTAAGAGCCAACATGAAGTCCGGAAATTAATTGCTGGTCCCTCGGTATTCATCTGTGATGAATGTGTCGAGTTATGTAACGATATCATTCGAGAAGAGATTCAAGAAAAATCTATCACTGGCAGTGGCAGTGTCCTGCCGACACCACGAGAAATAAAGTCCATACTGGATGAGTATGTTATCGGCCAGGACAATGCTAAGAAAATCCTGTCGGTAGCTGTCTATAATCACTACAAGCGGCTTGAACAGGGACACAAAAAGTCTGACATCGAATTGTCAAAAAGTAATGTTCTGTTAATCGGGCCGACGGGTAGTGGAAAAACGCTGTTGGCAGAGACTTTAGCTCGTTTACTTAATGTTCCCTTCACAATCGCTGATGCTACCACTTTGACTGAGGCAGGATACGTTGGCGAAGACGTTGAAAATATTATCCAAAAGTTGCTACAAAAATGTGATTATGATGTGGAGAAGGCCCAAACAGGTATAGTTTATATTGATGAAATAGACAAAATATCTAGAAAGTCAGACAACCCATCGATTACCCGAGATGTTTCTGGGGAAGGTGTACAACAAGCGCTGTTAAAGCTGATAGAAGGTACTATTGCATCAGTTCCGCCACAAGGTGGGCGTAAACATCCTCAGCAGGAGTTCCTGCAGGTCAACACAGCTAATATATTGTTTGTCTGTGGCGGTGCATTTGGTGGATTGGACAAAATTATTCGTGAGCGGTCTGAAAAAGGTGGAATTGGATTTTCAGCAGAAGTGAAAAACAAGGATGATAAAAAGAGTATGAGTGAATTAATCAGGTCTGTTGAACCTGAAGATTTGATCAAATATGGATTGATTCCTGAATTTGTGGGGCGATTACCCGTTTCTGCATCTTTGGATGAATTGGATGAGGATCAACTTGTTAAGATTCTAGTCGAGCCGAAGAATGCGTTAACCAAACAGTATTTCAGGTTATTTGAAATGGAAGGTTGCGAAATCGAGTTTAGAGATGATGCATTACTTTTGGTTGCTAGCAAATCAATGGAACGCAAGACCGGGGCTCGCGGGTTACGTTCTATTCTAGAAAATATCCTACTCGACACTATGTTTGACCTTCCTTCTATGGACGATGTTGTCAAGGTAGTGATAGATGAAAGTGTTATAAGAGGCGATTCCAAACCCCTTTTGATTTACGAAAGACAAGAAATACCGAAAGTTGCTTCAGAATAACTGCTCAATAGTGAAAAAATCACTCATTTTGAGTAAGTAGACCTTGAATTCCTATGATGCCGCCTGCATTTTAATAGAGAGTAATCCCAAGCAGATAAGATGACATGCAAGAGAAATCTGACATAAGTCAAAAAATATACCCAGTACTACCCTTACGTGACGTAGTTGTGTATCCGCATATGGTTATCCCGCTTTTTGTCGGTAGAGGGAAATCGATAAAAGCACTCGATCAAGCGATGGAAGGCAGTAAGCAAATTTTGCTAGTCGCTCAAAAAAGTGCTGCAGATGATGATCCTCACGTTGAAGATATTTACACAATTGGAACATTATCAAACATCCTCCAGATGCTGAAATTACCCGATGGCACTATCAAAGTGCTAGTGGAAGGGGCCAAGAGGGTCAGTATAGAACAGTTTACCGAAACAGAAACGATGTTTGCTGCATCTGCAACTGTCTTGGAAGCCAGTGAGGAAGATTCCAGGGATTTGGATATTCTAAGTCGGGCAGTCATGCACCAGTTTGAGCAATATGTCAAACTGAATAAAAAAGTACCGCCTGAAGTTCTGTCATCGGTTGCAAGTATCGATGAACCCAGCAGGCTTGCTGATACGATTGCTGCACACATGGTCATACCTATTGAGGGCAGACAAAAAATCCTCGAGCTCCCTGATGTCCGAGATAGATTTGAAAATTTAATCCATCAGATGGAGTCGGAAATCGATTTACTACAGGTTGAAAAGAGTATTCGTGGTCGGGTGAAGTCACAGATGGAGAAAAGCCAGCGTGAGTACTACCTTAATGAGCAGATGAAGGCCATACAAAATGAATTGGGCGAAATGGAAGACGTTCCCAATGAAATCGATGAATTGGCAAAAAAGATAGAAAATTCTGGTATGCCCAAGGACGTGAAAGCAAAAGCCTCATCCGAAATGAATAAATTGAAGATGATGTCACCAATGTCAGCCGAGGCAACTGTTGTTCGTAACTATGTTGATTGGTTGGTGAATGTGCCTTGGAAAAAGCGTAGTAAGATTTTTCGTAATATCAAAAAAGCTGAGACAGTTTTGAATGAGGATCATTACGGACTTGAAAAAGTAAAGGACAGGATATTGGAATATCTTGCCGTTCAACAACGTGTAAAAAAACTAAAGGGCCCCATACTCTGTCTGGTTGGTCCGCCAGGTGTGGGCAAAACGTCTTTGGGAAAATCGATAGCTCGTGCGACGAATCGGAAATTTATTAGAATGTCTTTGGGTGGTGTCCGAGACGAAGCTGAGATTCGTGGGCATCGTAGGACCTATATCGGTTCGCTACCAGGAAAAATTATTCAAAGCATGGCAAAAGCAGGGACAAAAAATCCGCTTTTGTTACTCGATGAAGTGGATAAGATTGCTATGGATTTCAGAGGAGACCCTTCATCAGCACTTCTTGAAGTACTCGATCCAGAGCAGAATAACACCTTCAATGATCACTATCTTGAAGTAGATTATGACTTGTCGGAGGTGATGTTTGTAACTACGGCGAATAGCCTGCTGAACATAACACCGCCATTGTTAGACCGAATGGAAGTCATTCGTCTCTCTGGGTATGCAGAAGATGAGAAAGTTAATATTGCTCAAAAGTACCTAATCCCAAAACAGATTGAACGTAATGGATTGAAAAAAGATGAAATATCAATAAGTGAGGCTACTATCCGGGATATTATCCGTTACTACACTCGTGAGGCCGGTGTACGTAATTTGGAAAGAGAGATTGCAAATATCTGTCGCAAGGTGGTAAAGGAATTAATCGAAAAGCCTGATAGCAGGAGACGGGTTGTTACACCAAAACAGCTGGAAAAATTGCTTGGTGTAAAGCGACACCGCTTTGGTCAAGCCGAAGAAGAAAACCGTATTGGACAAGTCACCGGACTTGCGTGGACAGAAGTTGGAGGAGATTTGCTTACTATTGAAGCAGCAATTGTACCAGGGAAGGGTAAGGCTATACGTACTGGTCATCTTGGAGAGGTTATGCAGGAATCAATCGAAGCTGCGATGACTGTGGTACGTAGCCGTAGCGAGATTCTTGGAATTGAGCCTGATTTTTACAAGGAAAAAGATTTTCACATCCATGTTCCCGAAGGTGCTACTCCTAAAGATGGCCCAAGTGCCGGAGTTGCCATGTGTACAGCGCTGGTTTCTGCACTGACTGGGATACCAGTGCACTCTAGTGTAGCAATGACTGGGGAAATTACCCTGCGCGGGGAAGTGTTACCAATCGGCGGCCTAAAGGAAAAGCTTCTTGCTGCCCTGCGAGGTGGAATCAAAACAGTTCTCATTCCTTGGGAAAATGAGAGAGAACTTGTAGAGATTCCAAAAAATATTAAACAAAATCTTGAGATACGAGCGGTTCGCTGGATTGACGAAGTCTTGGAAATCGCATTGCAACGTATGCCGGAACCAAAGTCAGGAACAAAAGTTAGTGGTGATATATCAAAGAAAGAGGATTCCCAATCGGAAGAAACTGACAAAAATGTGATCAGGCCACATTAAACACAATATTTTTAACTGTGAACTAAAGAATATTTAATAATACCCATTAGTTTGCTTGACGGAAATCTGGTCACTTGATATAAAGAATGTGCTTGAAATTTAATTCAAGGCCGGAAGTTTTAACCTCCATTTTCAAAATAATTTCCTAGGGAGAGACCAAAGGGTCGAATATTTCATGAACAAAGCTGAACTAATCGATGCAGTTGCTGATTCTGCAGATATTTCAAAAGCGGCAACAGGAAGAGCGTTGGATGCAATGCTTGAAGCAATTACTAAGGCATTAAAGAAAGGGGACAGTGTTACCCTTGTAGGATTTGGGACATTTTCAGTTCGCAAACGAAAAGCGAGAAGCGGTCGCAATCCAAGAACTGGGGAAAAGATTAAAATTAAAGCGTCGAAGGCACCCGGCTTCAAACCTGGAAAAGGGCTTAAGGATGCTCTAAACTGATGCGCCGTTTTGGGTGCTTAGCTCAGTTGGAAGAGCGTCGCCTTTACACGGCGAAGGTCGGGGGTTCAAGCCCCTCAGCACCCACCATCATCCGGAGTGGTAGTTCAGTTGGTTAGAATACCGGCCTGTCACGCCGGGGGTCGCGGGTTCGAGTCCCGTCCACTCCGCCAGACACGCTGAATCGGGTGTACCTAAACTAAGGTACGCCTTTTTTATTTTCAGCATAAACTACTGATAAAATAGATAAGGTTATGTTGCAATCAATTCGAAATTTAGTGACCGGTTGGGTTGCAGTGCTGTTTGTGATCATTTTAATTATTCCATTCGCATTTTTTGGAATTAATTATTATTTCGATCAAAGTTCAACTGTTGTAGCTGGTACTATCAACGATACTAAATTATCACTAACCGAATATCAGACTAGTTACCAGAATGTCCGTCAACAATGGCAGGCAATCAATCTAGATTTAGCGAGCCAGGAAGAATTTATCAAGCAACAGACACTTGATAGCCTGATTAATAGAGAACTGCTATCACAAATCAGCGAGGACCTTGGGCTTATTACCAGTGACCAGCAGATGCGAAATGCAATCATCGGTATTCAGGCATTTCAGGGTATTGACGGATTTGAAAATGTCCTCTATCAGAATTACCTAGCTACTATTGGAACCTCGGCTGCAAGTTTTGAATCCAAAATGAAAGAAGATTTGGCATTACAACAATTACAGACTGGTTTGCTTTCAAGTACATTTATCACTAGACCCGAAATCGCAAGAATAATCACACTCATTAATCAGACAAGAGATATTGAATATGCAACCGTGAGTTATAAGGATATTAAGGATGCAGTTGAGGTCACTGATGCTGAAATTCGCTCGCGCTACGAAACCCGCAGTCAGGAATATATGGAACCTGAAAGGATCAAGATTGGCTACCTGACACTGTCATTGGATCAGATTGCACAGACTGTTAGTGCAGATGAAGAATCAATCCGAGCTTTTTTTGAGAATAATAAGGAAAGTTACGGCATAACTGAACGAAGGAAAATCAAGCAAATATTGATCTCTGCTACTGGGGGAGAAGTTCATGAATCAATTATCACGAGTGCCGATGAGATACACGATCTGGCAATATCTAGCAAGACATTTGAAGAAGTTGAGTCTTTGTATGCAGATCGAAAAGAAATCAGTGTGGAAGTCAGTAACTTTGGGTTTTTAAATGAAGGTGTACTAGACCCCCTTATCAATGAAGCAGCCTTCTCGATGCAACAGGGTGAGATCAGTAAGCCTATATTATCTGAGTACGGATATCATATCCTGAAGTTAGAAGAAGTTACCGATGGGTCAGTCGCAATTTTCGATGACGTCCGGGATAAAGTAGAAATTAACTATAAACTTGAACAGGCCGAAAAACAGTTTTTTGACCTGTATGATCAATTGGCCACGTTAACTTTTGAGCATCCCGATACGCTAGAAATTGCTGCTGAGGATCTGGGTCTGACAATTCAAGAAAGTGATTTTCTTGCACGAAATGGAGCTAGTGTTGCCCAATTAAGCCATCCAAAAATATTGAGTGCTGCATTCAGTGAAGATGTTTTATTAGATGGAATTAACAGCGAGTTAATCGAAATCGATTCCAATCAGGTGATTGTTTTAAGATTGCTTGACCATCGACCAATCGAAATGAGGCCAATGGAGGAAGTGTACGATGAAATCATGGATGCTATTAGGTTCGAAAAAGGTTCAGAACAGACTAACCTTATCGGTGATAATGTAATCGATAGTCTCAATAAAGGTGTGACTCAGACGGCCTTGGAGGAAGAATATTCAATCGAATGGAAGCAGGTTACTGCCGTAAAGCGTGATACCACAGAAATCGATAGAGAGATTGTGCAGAATGCTTTTAGTGCAGATAAGCCGAGTGATAAACCAGTGATTCAGGGCATTGCATTAACCGGTGGTGATTTTGTGGTGCTCTCAGTCAATGCCGTCAATAACGTCGATCCTGAAACTGTCACTCAAGAAGCAGTGCAGCCAGTAATTAACCAAATTCAACAATACACTCGTTCTGAAACTTGGGCGCGGGTAATTGAAGATATGCGAGAGTCCGCCGATATCAGAATTAATGAGGATAATTTATAAGATTCTAGGTTTTTGCTAAAGGTTTAATAATTACTTTTTCAATTACAGCAACACCAACAGAGTCTCCCCACACGTTTACTGTTGTACGTAACCTATCCAAGAACCAATCTACTGCGAGTAGTAACCCTATTCCCTCCACAGGCAGATCTACTGCTGTCAGTACTATAATCATAGTAACTAATCCAGCCTGAGGAATACTGGCGGCGCCTATTGCGGCCAAAGTAGCAGTGATAAAGATGACTATTTGATCTGATATTGCCATATCAATACCATATGCTTGGGCGATGAACATGACGGCGACAGCTTCATACAGGGCTGTACCGTCCATGTTGACGGTTGCGCCTAGTGGGAGCACAAACTTGACCGATCGTTCATCCACACCAGCTTCAATTGCACTTTCCATTGTCAACGGTAATGTTGCAGCTGAACTTCCGGTCCCAAAGGCCGTGAGCAAAGCTCTGGTAAAGTATCCTAGGTAATTTCTACTGCGTTTACTAAAGGAGTATAAAATGCCAAACAGGATCATAGAATGAACCAGAAGGCCAAGTATGACGGCGACCACATACCATCCAACTGATGTAATTTTACTCCAGAATTCCGCACCCCCTCCCGACGCACCTAGATCGGAGGAAATCATGGCAAATATGCCCACTGGAGCGAAATAGATGACCCACATAACTAACTTCATCATGACATCGTTAACACCTTGGAAAAATGCAATAACGGGTTTTCCTCGATCACCGATAGTAGTTAGAGCAACAGCAAAAAGGATACAAAAGACGATGACTTTAAGTAAATCAGTCTCTGCTGCAGCTTGTACAATATTTGATCCGATGAGTGACCGGATAATGTCAGTAGCACCGGTAGTGCCTCGATCCCTGACCTCATCAGGTAAGAAACCGCTTATTTCAGAAATTGCTACTCCGGGATTTATAATGTTCACAATGATTAGGCCAAGCAAAACGGCAATTGCAGTCGTACAGATATAATATAAAACGGTAAAGCCGCCTATTTTGCCAAGTTTTCTGGCGTCACCAATCGAAGCAACTCCGGATATTACCGCTGCAACTATCAATGGGATGATCGTCATTTTTAATGCGTCTAAAAATAGGGCACCCAACCAAGCGACCGATGTCATCGCTTCACCAAAGAACCAACCACAGAATATGCCAGCTATGGCGCCCCCTAGAATTCCCCAGAGTAGTTTGTTGTTTTTAAACATTTGTGTAATTAAAGAAAATAATTTGGATGGTATGTTTTAGCAAATAATTATATGTATTATTATGCTGACCCTACTGCGTTGTATCCGCAGTCAACATAGGTAATTTCGCCGGTGATGGCTGACGCAAGATCGGAGCAAAGGAAAGCTGCAGCATTCCCAACTTCGTCTATCGTGACATTTCGCCTCAGAGGTGAATTTTGTTCAACATGAGAGAGGAAACCCTTCAATCCCTTGATCCCTGATGCAGCGAGTGTACGGATCGGTCCTGCGGAGATAGCATTTACCCGGATTCCTTGTGGTCCCATGCTTGATGCAATATAGCGAACGTTCGATTCAAGGCTAGCTTTGGCGACACCCATTACATTGTAGTTCGGCATGGCACGTATTGCGCCGATATATGTCAAGGTTAACATGGCGCCACCTTGTTCACTTTGCATCATCGTCTGCGCCGCCTTAGCTAAGGCAGCAAAGCTGTATGAACTGATGTCATGTGCCATCAAAAATCCTTCCCTAGTAAGGTTGTCTAGGTAAGACCCTTCCAACATTTCCCGCGGGGCAAATGCAGCTGAATGTACCAAAATATCTAGGTGTTCCCATCTGTTTTTCAGGTGTTCGAATACCCGGGTGATTTGTTTATCATCCGTTAGTTCACAAGGGATTGTGATATCGGACCCAAGCTCTGACGCAAAATTGACTACCCTTTTCTGCAATTTTTCGTTCTGATAGGTAAAAGCTAGCTCTGCACCTTCACGACGCATGGCTTGTGCGATGCCCCAGGCAATAGAGCGGTTACTGGCTACACCGGTAATCAGGGCACGTTTCCCTGCTAACATTGCCATAAGTTTCCCTTTGAGATTGTTAATTGAAGGATTTCTATTCTGACATGACCGGGATTAAAAACAAACTCTCGGTAATCCCGCAGTGATATCGTCTATAGACTAAAGGTGCTGATACTTAGCTTGTTCTATGACCGGATCAGGTACGGGTACAGAGGCAAGTAAAGATTGTGTATAAGAGTGTTTGGGATGATTGAATACCTTCTCAGTATCATCCACTTCCACGAGCTTCCCCTGATACATTACCGCGGTCCTGTCGGCTATATAGCGGACGACTGAAAGATCATGAGAAATGAATAACATGGTCAGATTATTTTTCTTCACTAGGTTTAGTAGTAGATCCAGGATTTGGGCCTGGACAGTTACATCCAAGGCTGAAACTGGTTCATCGGCAATAATTAATTTAGGTTTTAGTGCAATAGCGCGGGCAATGGCAATTCGTTGACGTTGTCCTCCTGAGAATTCATGAGGATATTTACGGATAGTGGAGGGCTCGAGATCTACATCCTGCATTAACTGCGTAACTTCAGATAATATTTGCTCTTCAGATACAATTCCTCTTATTTGTAGCGCTTCGGTTAATGCATCATACACTGTCATACGTGGATTTAATGATGCATAGGGATCCTGAAATATCATTTGAAATTCACGACGGTGTATTTTAAGTTCCGAGCTTGATAATTTTGATAAATTAAGTTTGTCCAGCACAATACTACCGCTATGAAGATTAACTAATCGCATAGCTGATCGCCCTAGTGTTGATTTGCCACTACCAGATTCACCTACCAACCCAAGTGTCTCACCCTGATATATTTTAAGGGTAACATCATCTACCGCTTTTACTTTTTTATAGTTGGGAGAGAAAAATAAGTGCTGTTGGTTCTTGTAATAGGTCTTAACATTTTGAATGCTTAGAATGACATTTTCTTCATTTCGATTATCGAGGTCATATTTTTCTGATTTGGCACTATTTAGAATAGAGGACAGCAGCTCTTTTGTATATGAATTTATAGGATGATAGAAAATATTCTCTGCCGAACCTTCTTCAACAATCCTGCCTTTTTCCATTACAAGAATATGGTCAGCAATACCGGATACAATTCCGAGATCATGGCTGACGAATATAACGGCTATATTATTATCCTTTTGCAATCGTTTAATTAAAGCGAGGATTTGTGCCTGTATAGTGACATCCAGCGCCGTTGTGGGTTCATCAGCGATTAGTATGTCTGGTTTGTTGATTAACGCCATGGCGATCATCACCCTCTGGCGCATACCACCGGATAACTCGTGTGGGTATTGCATAATTAGATTTTCAGGATCAGGGAGTCCAACCTCATCCAAAGCATCAATAGATAGTGGCCAGGCATTTTTTTTTGACAGATTTTGGTGTAAACACAGTGGCTCAATTACTTGATTGCCTATTCTTAAATATGGATTCAGTGAAGTCATGGGGTCTTGGAATACCATGGTGATACGGTCTCCACGAATTTTTCGCATTAATTTACTATTATTATTTAATAAATCATTGCCTTTGAAATTGATGGATCCATTTTCAATCTTTGCCGGTGGTGTCGGTAACAATCCCATAATGCTGGAACACAGTACCGATTTTCCACTACCAGATTCACCCACAATGCATAAAGTTTTGCCAGGTTCTACTTCAAGGTTTGCCCCTTCGACAGCAGTAATTGTACCTGCACGGGTATGAAAATTAATTATAAGATTGTTAATTTTCAACAAAGTCATGGTATTAATCTTTTGCTATTTTAGGATCAAGCGCATCGCGTAAACCATCTCCCAGAAAATTTAGAGAGAACAAGGTTAAGGAGAGTACGAGGGCAGGGTAGATTAGTAACCATGGATACTCTTCCATTGTTATAACGCCATTTGCGATCAACACTCCCCAGGAACTTTCCGGAGGCTGGACGCCAAGTCCTAGAAAACTTAAAAATGATTCCAGTAATATGACATTCGGAATAGTGAGAGTTGTGTAGACGATTATTGGTCCAAGGATATTAGGTAGGACATGGCCAAAGATAATTTGGCGCGTGTTTAAACCCATGGTAATCGCAGCATCTATATATTCTTGGTTACGGATACTGAGAACCTGGCCGCGTACAACTCGTGCCATTGTTGGCCACTCAACAGCCCCGATAGCAAGAAATAGCAGATAAATATTTCGACCAAATACCACCATTAGTAGAATAATAAATATGGTAAATGGAATGGCATATAAAATATCGACTGTCCGCATCATGATATTGTCAATAAGGCCTCCCATATAGCCTGAGACCAAACCCCAAATGACACCAATTGTTAGTGCAACAGCTGTGGCGAGAAATCCGACCATCAGTGAAACTCTGCCTCCATAAAGAATGCGGGTGAATAGATCACGACCTAGAGTATCTGTACCTAGCCAATGATCGGATGATGGCGGTGAGGCACCGAGGTCAAGATTCTGCTCCTCATATGAATAATTCGAAATAAGGTCGGCAAATAATGCAGCAACTATCATGATCAAAAGCACGCATAAACCTAGTACCGCGAATTTGTTTTTCAACAGGCGGGACGCTGCGTCCTGCCAGAGTGAACGTCCATGTTGGAACTGCTCAGTATTGGGAAAAGTAGAAATAGCCATTAGCGATTCTGATTATGTAATCTCGGATTTAACATCATGGCGATGATGTCTGCCAGCAGATTAAATACGATAATCAGTGTTGAAAAAAATATCGTTGTTCCCATGATCATCGTGTAGTCCCGGTTGAAGGCGGCCTGAATATAGAATCGCCCAAGGCCTGGAATCTGAAAAATAGTTTCAACGACAAAAGACCCTGATAATAATCCTGCTACTGCGGGTCCCAAGAAAGAGACGACAGGTAATAGTCCGCCTTTTAGCCCATGTTTGAAAATAACAATCGGTTTGGATAGTCCTTTCGCTGTTGCAGTTCGGATGAAATCCTCTGATAGGATCTCTAGCATGCCCCCTCGTGTCAGTCTTGCAATATAAGATGCGTAAACAAGGCCGAGCGTGACAGAAGGCAGGATCTTGTCTGCCGCTGAATTTCCCCAACCTGAAACCGGTAACCATCCTAGCCAGATACTGAAAACGAGGATCAGCAACGGCCCAAGTAGAAAAGAAGGTAAACAGATCCCAGCCATAGCCATGGACATCGGAATATAGTCCTGCAGGGTATTCGGTCGTATCGCTGCCAGTAACCCGGCACTGATACCAACAACAAGCGCTATCAAAAGGGCATACATACCGAGTTCAAATGTTATCGGCATGCCCGACAGAATAAGCTCATTGACGGTACGTCCGGGATATTTGTAGGAGGGTCCGAAGTCTCCTTGAATGATATTACCTAGGTAATCTGCAAATTGTACATACAATGGAGAATCGAGATTATAGCGTTCGTTTAATTTCTGCAGGATTTCAGGAGATACTGCTCTTTCAGCATCAAATGGACCACCCGGTGCGGCCCTTATCATAATGAAGGTTATGAGAATGACTAAGAACAGAACAGGGATCGCCTGCGCGCAACGGATAAGTATAAATCTCATCATGACCAGATATTAACCTGGGTCAGATGCTTGGAGGTAAACGTGTTTGTAAGACTGATGGTCAAGTATATTACGATGCCAGCCTTGGACATCAGGTGATATCAGAAAATTTCGAGTATAGGTATAAATCGGTACGATAGGGACCTCATCCATTAATATCTGTTCGGCACGCTGGAAAATGTCATAACGTTGTACCTGATCGGGCGTTTGTGAGGCAAGAGAGATTAATTCGTCATATTTATTGTTAGACCAGCCAGACTTATTGTTGCCGCTTTCTGTGATAAACATATCTAGGAATGTATTCGGATCGACATAATCACCAATCCAAGATGCACGAGTGATTTGAAAGTTCATTGTTCTTTCGGTTTCTAGGAAAACTTTCCAATCTACACTTTGTAGTGTCAGGGCAATATTCAGGCCACGTTTCCACATTTGTTGGATCGCGACAGCAATCTGTTGGTGACCCTCAGCAGTATTGAACAGTAATTGTATTGGTGGAAACCCCGCACCGTCAGGATAACCGGACTCTATCAGTAATTGTCTGGCCTTTTCGACATCATAAGGGATTTTAGCCTTCGCTGTGTAACCCAGCGTGTCCGGTGGTGTCAATGTATAGGCTGGGAACTGGCCACCCTTGGTCACTTTATCTACGATCGTTTGTCGGTCGATAGTCATGGCCAAGGCCTGCCTGACTCTGACATCATTCAATGGTGGTTTGGTCGTGTTGAGCCGATAAAAGTAGGTGCCGAGATAGGGTTGTATTCTAATTAGATGGGAAGATTCCGACTGATATGTCGCAATCTTCTCAATCGGTATACTATTGGTAATATGTAATTGGCCAGTACGGAACATGCGTTCTTCAGTTGTTGTTTGAGGAATGGGATGAAAATGGATTCCATTTAATTTGACTTTGGCCGCATCCCAATAGCGTGGATTTTTTTCAACGATAATAATTTTATTCTGTTCCCATGTCTTCAGGGAAAATGCACCATTACCGACAAAATTTCCTGCTCTGGTCCACTTGCTTCCGCGAGTGTCGATTTCACCGAAGGCTTCAATCGTAAGCTGGTGGACAGGAAATGTGCTGTAATGGTCAAGTAGTCCCAGAAAGTAGGGTGTTGAATATTCCAGACTGACCTCGAGCGTTTGATTATCTAGTGCTCTGATCCCCACTTTGGAAAAATCTTGAACTTGACCTTTATTGAACGCTTCAGCATTAACCACTGGATATAACATGTAGGCGTACTGATTTCCGAGGTTCGGCATGAGCGCACGTTTCCAAGAGTAAACAAAATCATGTGCGGTCAAGATGTCGTTATTCGTCCAGCGTGCATTTTCTCTGATATGAAAGAGATAGGTCTTGCCCTCATTAGAAATCTCCCAAGTCTTTGCAATGGCGGGCACAGGCTTGAGATCTACTGGGTCTTTACCCACCAGTCCCTCAAGTAGGGCGGTAATGATATGATGCTCTGGTACACCAGTGACAATATGAGGATCCAGATCTTGTGGTTCATCGCCATTGCCAAAGTGTAAGATTTGATTGCTCGTACCGGTTACAACGTTGGATGCCGTATCGGTACTACAGGCAGTAGCAAAGAGAATGTACGTTATAAGGACAGCATGGAATAGGATGTTGTAAATTCGGTGTTTAGCCATAGTGCGAGGTATTATATTCGGAACTAATGAGATTAGTGAAATGTCTCTTTCAAGTACCTATTTATTGATAACGATCTTATTTATTAAACAATACCGGTTACAATTCGAATTATGACAGCCTACTTTATTCGACGTTTTCTATTAATTATCCCGACATTTCTGGGAATTACCGTGTTGGTATTTACCGTTACCCGTATGGTGCCAGGCGGACCAATTGAACGCATGTTAACGGCTGCCCAATTTGCCTCAGGTGATCAAGTAAGTTTTCAAAGTGATAATCAGGGAATAGCAGGATCAACCTTGTCAGAAAGTCAGCTTCAGCAATTAAAAGAATATTATGGATTTGACAAACCAGTGATAATAAGTTACGCCTACTGGTTAACTGATATCATCAAGTTAGATTTAGGCTACTCAACCCGATACGGGGAACCTGTATGGGAGAGTATTAAGCAACGACTACCGATATCTATCTATTATGGTCTCATGACTATGATATTAACTTATGCAGTATGCATACCACTCGGAATTGTCAAAGCAATCAAGCACAAAACACATATTGACAACGTAACATCGATACTTGTCTTTGTGGGATATGCCATACCTGGATACGTAGTCGGTATAATCGTAATTACTGTTTTTGCATTTTATCTAGAGTGGTTTCCACTGAGTGGATTTGTCAGTGATGATTTTGATGACTTGTCTTTATTAGGTAAAGTAGCAGACTTAATCAAACATTCAATACTTCCTTTGATAGCTTATATGTCTGGAAGTTTTGCTGTCATGACTTTTCTAATGAAAAATTCTTTGATGGACAATTTAGCGTCTGATTACGTCCGTACAGCGATGGCCAAAGGACTGGAATTTAAGCGTGCTGTAGTAGGTCATGCCATGCGTAACAGCTTAATCCCCATTGCTACTAATTTCGGACAAAATATCACTTTGTTTCTTACTGGCTCATTCCTAATCGAAAAGATATTTAATATAGATGGGTTCGGGCTATTAGGTTACGAGTCCTTGGTAGAAAGAGATTATCCTGTAGTCATGGGAATACTTGTTATTGGATCATTGTTGTCTCTTATCGGTAATATCTTATCAGATATTTGTGTTGCTCTAATTGATCCGAGAATCAAATTCGGGACATAACTGGATGTTTGGATACAGCCCCAGCCCGCTCACTGTTAAAACACTTGCCCGCTTCCGTTCCATACGGCGTGGATACTGGTCAGCTGTCATTATTATTGTATTGATTGTGCTTTCTCTGGGTTCGGAGCTACTGGTAAACAGCCGAGCGTTGATAGTCCACTATGAAAGTAACTGGTATCTACCAACTTACGGCGCCATCATTCCCGGTGAAGTTTTTAGGCTTGATTATAAATATGAGACTAACTACCGACAATTGAAATCCTTATTTGACGAAGATGGTAAGGGCAACTGGGTTCTGATGCCGCTCGTCCCTTTCAATCCCTTTGAAAACGATTTAATCGAAAACAAGTATCCACCTTATGCCCCGTCTTGGGTTACGCAGCATTATCTTGGTACTGATACCGTCGGTAGGGATGTGTTTGCAAGACTGGTATATGGATTCCGTATCGCGATGTTTTTCTCTCTGTTCCTATTAGTCTGTAATTATTTAGTCGGTACCACATTGGGTTGTCTGATGGGATATTGGGGAGGTGCCTTTGATTTACTATTTCAAAGATTGATTGAAATCTGGTCGAATATCCCTTTTCTTTATATCATCATGATAATGGCATCGATAATTGTTCCCAATTTCTGGTCACTGATCATTATCATGGTATTGTTTAGCTGGATGGGAATGACTTGGTACATGCGTACAGCAACCTATAAAGAAGTGGCTCGTGAATATGTCATTGCTGCTAGGGCATTAGGTGCAGGGACACCGAGGATTATTTTCTATCATATATTGCCCAATACCGTATCCATACTGATTACCTTTATTCCATTTTCAGTGGCGAGCGGAATAACAGCATTGACATCACTCGATTTTCTCGGCTTCGGATTACCTCCTCCTACACCAAGTTGGGGAGAACTGTTGCAACAAGGGACACAGAATTTACAATCTCCATGGATAGTTTCGTCCGTGATTGTTGCATTGGTATTGGTATTAACCATGGTTACCTTTATAGGTGAAGCAATACGCGAGGCATTTGACCCAAAAAAACACACTATTTATGAGTAAAGGATAAGATGATCAACTTCTACACACATGTAATCAAACTGATCTTAGTGATGATCATGATATCTGCTTGCTCACAAGATTCTTCAGATAGTGCTCAGCAATTAGTCGTCGAACCGATCGAAAAACAACTTCCCGTCTACCATATCAGTACCCTGCCTGATGGACTTGTCTGGGAGACCAATTTGGATGAACCTGTCTTTTCTTCACCAGAGGCAACTAAGGGTGGGTCTATTACTTCCTATATTACGACCTTTCCATTGACCTTTCGTGTCGTGGGTCCCGATGCTGGAAATCAATATCGATCAATAATTTTGGATAATCAACTCCGCCTTACAACGATACATCCCGTAACAGGTTCATTAATACCGATTATGGCATCACATTGGGCTTATTCTAAGGATAAGCGCACGGTATATTACAAGCTTCACCCTCAAGCAAAATGGTCAGACGGTAAACCAGTTACGGCTGATGATTATATGTTTACCTTAGATTTTATGCGTTCAGAACATATCGTCGATCCGTGGTACAACAATTACTATACCAAGGAGGTATTAGATGTAAGTAAATATGATGCACATACCATCAGTATTACTGGAGCAACGCCGAAACTTGAATTAGATCTACACTATTACTATGGAATCCGACCATTGCCCAGACATTTTCATATTCTTAATGAAAAATGGGTCACAGATTATAATTGGCAGATCGAACCTAACACTGGACCCTATATTATTACTGATGTAAAGAAAGGTAAATCTCTTACCCTGACACGTAAAGAAGATTGGTGGGCGAAAGATATTCGTTTTATGCAAAACCGATATAATGTAGATAAAGTTAAATATACGGTTATCCGTGATAATGAAATTGCATTTCAACACTTTATCAAGAATGAGTTAGACGTATTCAGTCTATCTTTTCCAAATTATTGGCATGGAAAAGCGACTGGAGAGATGTTTGACAAAGGTTATATCCATAAAATTTGGTTCTATAATGATATCCCTCGTAGTCCATTTGGGTTTTACTTAAATCAGGATAAAGAAATATTCAAAGATCAACGAGTACGGTATGGCTTAGCCCATTCACTAAATATCGATGGAATGATCAAATCTGTATTGAGAGGAGATTATCAAAGACTGCATGCTTTTCATATAGGATATGGTGACTTCTCGAATACGGATATCAAGGCCAGGGAGTTTAATCTTGACCTTGCAGATCAATATTTAAATGACGCAGGCTGGCAGGACCGCGGTGCAGATGGGATC
The DNA here is from genome assembly GCA_965226155.1 of Gammaproteobacteria bacterium. GTDB lineage: Bacteria > Pseudomonadota > Gammaproteobacteria > Eutrophobiales > Eutrophobiaceae. Next base: position 202,347 of record OZ245331.1, on the reverse strand, counting down.
CGAACTAAGCAAGGAAATCGCTTATCAATACGTATTACATACGGTAGTGCATTGCATACAGACAATCTTGTCTATTTAAAAGAGCAAGCAAAAAAAGCAGGGGTTGAGCTAGTGTTGGAAACACTAGACGCAGCATCGTTCTTCAGAAAGATCACAGAGAAAACATATGATGTTATGTTTATGGGGTTTGGCGTTGGCATCCGTCCTGCATTTTGGGAGCATCAACATTCGGTTAATGCCCATAAAACTGGCACGAATAATATCACTAACACTGACAATCCTGACATTGATGCAGCAGTAATGAAATATCGTGAATCGGTGGATGTAGGAGAGCGTAAGCAGCTGGCAAGAGATTTAGATCAGATGATCCATGACCAAGGTGCATTCATCCCAGCTTATCTCGCGCCTTATACCCGGGCTGGTTATTGGCGATGGCTTAAACTACCAAAATTCTACGGAACAAAATTAAGTGATTCGTTATTTGATCCATTTGTTGATATAGGTGGTCTTTTCTGGATTGATGTAAAAGAAAAGGAGTTGACCATAAAGTCGAGAAAGCAAAATACTTCATTTGAACCAGTAACAATCATAGATGACACATTCAAGATTGACTGATGTCAGAATCCTCTCAAGTCATCCTGTCTGTTAAAAACCTAGCTACATCGTTCGATATCGATGATCACAGTGTAGAAGTAATAGATAAAATCAATTTTGACCTGGTTCGAGGCGAGACGCTTGGGCTTGTTGGTGAATCAGGTTGTGGGAAAAGTGTTACAGCATTATCGATTATGAGACTGTTGCCGCGACCGGCAGGCCATGTTGATAGAGGAAGTATAAACTTTCAGGGGCAGGACTTGTTGTCGTTACAGATTGATGAGATGCATAAAATACGCGGTAAAAAGATTGCCATGATATTTCAAGAACCAATGACTGCATTGAATCCTGTTCATCGAACAGGAAAACAATTAGGGGAGGTGTACCGTATTCACTTTCCAAATATGACTGAAGAGGAAATTTTCCAAGCCCAACTGGATATGCTGATAAAGGTAGGTATTCCGGCACCGGGAAAGCGCCTTCGTGAATATCCACACCAATTGTCAGGGGGTATGCGTCAACGGGTAATGATTGCCATGGCATTGAGTTGCAAACCCGATATCCTGATTGCTGACGAACCAACGACTGCTCTAGATGTAACAACTCAAAATCAGATATTAAATCTAATGAGAGATTTGCAGCAGGAAATTAATATGTCAATAATTTTTATCACCCATGATTTGGGTGTTATCGCCGAAATGTGTAATCGTGTAATAGTAATGTATGCCGGGCGCATCGTAGAACAGGCACCGTTAAAGGATCTATTTAATGAGCCACGACACCCATATACCAAGGGATTACTAGATTCAATACCACGGTTAGAGACACCAGCTAAATCAGAACTAAAAACTATTGAAGGTATTGTGCCTGGATTAAACGATATGCCTGAAGGTTGCCGTTTTAGTACTCGCTGTAATCATAGCATTGAAGACTGCAGTAGTATTGACCCAGAAGTAGAATTGTTAAAGAACAAAATGAATCATGGGGTCGCTTGTATACGCTGGAGGGACATTAGCCTATGAGCGAGGAAGCAATACTAAAAGTAGAAAACCTAAAAATGCATTATCCAATCCGAGGTGGCGTATTTTTTCGGAAAATTGCCACTAATTACGCTGTAGATGGTGTTTCCTTTTATATAAAAAAGGGTGAAACGCTAGGTATAGTAGGGGAGTCAGGTTGTGGAAAGAGTACCTTAGCGAAGTCTGTATTACGATTGTATGAACCTACCGCGGGAGAAATCAATTTCGCTGGTAAGGATGTCTTGACCTTGTCACGGTCGGATATACAGAAGCTGCGCCAGGATATGCAGATTATTTTTCAGGATCCAATGGAGTCTTTGAATTCAAGACATACTGTCGGAGCTATCCTTGAGGAGCCCTATATTATTCATGGAATGGGGACAAGAAATCAAAGGCGTCAGTGGGTCCTTGACCTGTTGGGAAAAGTCGGCCTTCAGCCTGATTCAGTAATTCGCTATCCTCATGAATTTTCAGGGGGGCAACGACAACGTATCGGAATTGCAAGAGCAATCGCCCTTAACCCTAAATTGTTAATATGCGATGAACCTGTTTCTGCTCTTGATGTCTCGATTCAATCACAGATTTTAAATTTGCTTGTGAAATTACAGCGTAAACTTCAATTGACCATGCTTTTTATTGCCCATGATCTGGCCGCCGTGAAACATGTATCCGACCGAATCGCGGTTATGTATCTGGGCAAAATTGTTGAAATCAACGATGCTGAAATCTTATATAAAAAACCTGTCCATCCATACACACAAGCTTTGCTCAGTTCAATACCCATACCAGATCCTGTAAAGGTGAAAAGGCATGAGGTATTACCAGGTGAAGTACCTTCTCCAATCAATCCGCCGAGCGGTTGCCATTTTCACACCCGTTGTCCTCATGTCCAGGACAAATGCCGTACTAAATCACCAGAGTTACGGCCAGTTTCTTCACATCACGATCAAGATTGGCTGGTTTCTTGTCATTTTTCTGAGAAATTTGTTAACTAAAAGCAATCCGTTTATCCTCATGATCGTGCAAAGTTAGGAGCAAATGATTGTCTGGTAATATTCAAAATTCTCAAAGTGTTCCAGTTTATATCGTTGATGGGAGCCGTAGCCCTTTCTTGAAGACAGCAGGCGTGCCCGGTCCGTTTACTGCATCTGATCTTGCTGTCCAAGCAGCTAGACCATTATTGACTCGCCAGCCATTCGAACCCGACAAGTTTGACGAAGTCATACTCGGTTGTGTGATGCCTTCTGCTGATGAAGCGAATATTGCCCGGGTTGTAGCACTGCGACTTGGGTGTGGTGAACATGTTCCAGGTTGGACCGTACAACGTAACTGTGGATCCGGAATGCAGGCAATTGACTGTGCTGTAGGTAGTATCCGAGCCGGTCGTTCCCATCTTGTGTTGGCAGGTGGAACGGAATCAATGTCTCATGCGCCTCTATTGTTCAGCCAGCAAATGGCTACTTGGTTTGGTCAGCTCAATTATGCAAAATCACTTCCTAGTAAATTCACAACATTATTAAAATTTCGACCAGCATTATTAAAGCCGGTAATCGCTTTGCTGAGAGGTTTGACCGATCCTGTCGTTGGATTAAACATGGGCCAGACTGCGGAGGTGCTCGCTCACCGGTTTAATATCGGTCGAGAAGAAATGGATGAGTACGCAGTTAGCAGCCACCACCGACTGGATGCTGCACAAAAAGAAGGACGGATGGGAGAAATCCAAGTTATCTATGACCATAACGGCAATTATTATGATTTAGACAACGGAGTCAGGCCAGACAGTTCAATTGACAAGCTTGCGAAACTAAAGCCGGTATTCGACCGAAAGTTTGGAAAAGTAACAGCAGGAAATAGTTCACAAATTACAGACGGTGCAGCATGGGTCATCCTCGCCAGTAAGGAGGCAGTCAAACAATATAATCTTCGAGTGATTGGCCGGATTATTGATAGTGAGTGGGCCGGGTTATTGCCTCAGCAAATGGGATTGGGACCTGTACATGCGATGACACCGATCATGAAACGTCAGAGCTTGGAAATCAGTGATATTGATTACTTTGAAATCAATGAAGCCTTTGCCGCTCAGGTATTGTCTTGCGTTGCGGCTTGGCAGGACAGTGAATATTGCAGGAATGAGCTGGATCTTAGTTCTTCATTTGGTGAAATTAATATGAACCAGTTGAATATAGATGGTGGCTCAGTTGCCACAGGTCATCCGGTAGGGGCAAGTGGGGCAAGAATTGTATTGCATCTCTGTTATGTCCTTGCCCAGAAGCAGGCTAACAGGGGTATTGCAGCAATTTGTATCGGTGGTGGGCAGGGTGGGGCAATGTTGATTGAGCGTGAATAGTCACTAGTCGTGACTTAGCAAGATTTTGAAAAAGAATAAATATTGAGCAACGATAAAAAGTGGTGAACGAAAACAAAAATTTTCAACATTGGCGCATTGAGACCGACGATAGTGGCGTTGTGTGGTGTTATATTGATGTGAAGGATTCTTCTACTAATATTCTTTCAGCAGAGGTGTTGACTGAATTCAGTGACATTCTTGATACCTTAGCTTCAAGCCAGCCTAGTGGCCTGATTATTCTCTCTGCTAAATCCAGTGGGTTCATTGCAGGCGCAGACATCCATGAGTTTGTCGCGATAGAGAACGCGGATCAGGCCTTGACGATGTTGAAACGGGGACAATCGATATTTGACAAGCTAGAAGCATTGACATGCCCAACGCTTAGTTTGATCAATGGATTTTGTCTCGGTGGTGGAATGGAGTTAGCACTGGCGTGTGATTACCGCATTGCATTAGAGGATGACAACACCCGGCTGGGACTTCCTGAAGTTCTGTTAGGGATCCATCCAGGATATGGCGGTAGCATGCGCTTAGTTCGGTTGATCGGACCAATCCGGGCCATACCACTGATGTTACAGGGTAGGACTGTGGACGGCAGGCAAGCGAAAAAACTTGGTATTGTAGATTATGTCGTTCCCGACCGGCTGTTTATTAAATCAGCAACCGACATTATTAAACAAAAGCCTACTCCACGCAGGGCCGGATTACTGCCGTCACTCGTTAACAAAACTCCAATTAGGCAATTTTTTGCTAAATTCCTTCGTATGCAGACCGCAAAGAAGCTTCAACAGGATCATTACCCAGCACCGTTTGCTCTGATAAGCGTTTGGGAACAGTTTGGCGGCAATGATACTGCCATGTTGAACGGTGAGGCGAACTCAGTTGCACAACTGACTATTAATGAAGCTTCGAGGAACCTTGTTCGCGTGTATCTATTACAACAGAGATTGAAATCATTTGGTGTTTCACGAGATTTTAAACCCGCTCACGTTCATGTTTTCGGCGCTGGTGTGATGGGTGGTGATATCGCGGCTTGGTGTGCTCTGCGAGGGATGACGGTAGGGCTACAGGATCGAGAACCTAAGTACATAGCCCCCGCGATAAAACGGGCGCACACGCTTTTCAAAAGGAAACTGAAACATCCCAGGCGAATTCAAGCAGTGATGGATCGACTGATCCCAACAATTGATTCAGCAAAATTCGAAAAAATGGATGTTATTATTGAGGCTATCATTGAAGACATCAATGCTAAAACCGAATTGTTTAAAGAACTTGAAGGACAGGTGAGGGACGATGCCATATTAGCAACGAATACCTCAAGTATTCCTTTGGAAACAATAAGCAAATCACTCAAAGCACCAGAGCGTCTCGTTGGGATTCATTTTTTCAATCCAGTAGCAAGGATGCAATTGGTGGAAGTAGTCAGTGCGGAAAATACGTCACACGAATGCTTTGAAAGGGCTGCAACTTTTTGCAAAAAAATAGGACGGCTTCCTCTTCCCGTTAAAAGCTCTCCTGGCTTCTTAGTGAATCGAATTCTCACTCCCTATCTAATGGAAGCCATGCTGATGTTTGAAGAAGGAATAAAACCAGAAATGATAGATAAAGCCGCAATGGAATTCGGCATGCCTATGGGGCCAGTTGAATTGGCGGATACCGTAGGCCTCGATATTTGTTTGTCTGTAGCAAAAAATCTATCTGAAAGGATTAACATCATGATTCCTGAAAAACTTGTGGATATGGTTGAGCAAGGAAAGCTGGGCAAGAAAAATGGCAAAGGTTTTTACCAGCACAAAAAAGGGAAACCGGTCAAAGAAAAAATCTCATCTAATGGTTCTGCTTTTAAAAATATTGAACAGCGGTTGGTTATGAGAATATTAAATGAATGTATTGCATGTTTGGGCGAGGGAATTGTGGAAGATGAAGACCTTTTAGATGCGGGTATGATATTTGGCACTGGGTTTGCCCCATTCCGCGGTGGACCTATGAATTACGCAAAGACCAGAGGATATGAAAAAGTCTATGCTGAATTATCATCATTACATACTACACATGGCGATAGATTCGAACCGTCTGGACATTGGCAGAAATATTTGACCCATTAAATGAAACCCTTATCTAAGGACACTATTTCAGCAATCGAGGCCGGCACTCTGCCTGGCTTGTTCAATAATCGAGTCACCAAAACCCCTGAAGCATGTGCCTACCGTTTTTATGATGTATTAAACGATGTGTGGATGGATATCACTTGGGCTGAAATAGCAAAAGAAGTAGAACGATGGCAAAAAGCCCTGGCTATGGAAGAGCTAGAACCTGGAGACAGGGTAGCGGTTATGGCAAGGAATTCGCGTTTCTGGGTAAAATTTGATCAAGCTGCATTGGCATTGGGTCTGGTTGTAGTGCCCCTCTATACCGATGACCGTGCCAACAACGTTCATTACATCCTAAAACATTCCGGCGCAAAGTTTTTGCTATTAGGTGGGTCGCAACAGTGGCAAAGAATACAACCGAAATTAAAAGAAATCCGTACACTAAAGCGGATAGTGACGATTTCAAATACGGTTACACCGCATGACAAGCGACTGCTAAATCTTGAAGAGTGGATGTCAAATCAAAAGGCAGGAGTCACCCGGCCGGTATTATCTCCTGGGGATCTCGCAACGATCGTTTACACATCCGGGACGACAGGTCGACCAAAAGGGGTCATGCTAAGTCACAGAAATATTTTGAGTAATGTCTACAGTTGTGCACAGACACATCTTGCTACCAATAAGGAATTATTCCTGTCATTTTTGCCCCTGTCCCATACGTTTGAACGTACCGTCGGATACTATCTGCCTATAATGTTGGGCGCTACAGTCGCCCATTCAAGAAGCATACAAGACCTGCCGGAGGATTTACTCATGGTCAAGCCTACCGGCCTGATTACCGTACCGAGGATTTTCGAAAAGATGTATACAAAGTTGATGGGAAACCTCGAAAAACAATCAATCATTTCCCGTGCAATGTTCCGGCTGGCAATACATGTCGGCTGGACCCGTTTTGAATATATGCAAGGGCGTACCAGCCCCGGACCATTACTGTTTCTTTGGCCATTAATGAAAAAATTAGTCGCAGATAAGTTGATGGCCAAACTTGGCGGCAACCTGAAAGTAGCGATCTGTGGTGGTGCGGCTTTGTCCCCGGAGATTTCGAGGGTCTTTATTAGTTTAGATATACCTGTATTCCAAGGTTATGGCCTGACTGAGACCAGCCCGGTTGTCAGTGTGAATATTCAATCCAAACATATCCCTGCCAGTATCGGGCCGCCATTGCCCGGTGTGGAAATTAAGATAGATGAAAATAACGAACTACTAGTGAGAGGCGATAACGTCATGATGGGATATTGGCAGGATACGGATGCTACTGATGAGGTCAAAGATAATGATAGCTGGCTACATACAGGTGACAAAGCCAATTTTGAAGATGGTTGTTTATTTATCACCGGTAGGATAAAGGATATTATTGTTATGTCAAATGGGGAAAAGGTCTCACCAGTAGATATGGAGCTCAGCATCAGTGCAGATATTTTATTCGACCAAGTCATGGTCGTTGGTGAGTCTAGACCATATTTATCCGCTCTTGTTGTATTGAATGAGCAACACTGGCAGCGCTATGTTTATGATGAAGATTTGGAAAACCAGGATACAAAAAGTGAGATAGTAGTGAAAAAATTACTGGAGCGTGTGGCAGAGTGCCTCCGTGATTTTCCAGGGTATGCCAAAGTGTATAAAATAACATGTCTTACAGACCCGTGGACTGTTGATAATGAACTTTTGACAGCGACACTTAAAATGAAAAGAAGAGAGGTACTGGGAAAATATTCCAACGAAGTTGATGCTATGTATGATGGACATGCAGTCTAACTAGATAATTAAATTCAGACTTTTTCTTATTAGGATAGGGAGTTATTTTCAGAAATTTTGGGAGGCATTAAATAGATTCCGTCTGCAAGTAACGAAACTCTAATGTTTTTACCTTGTGATAATTGCTCACGCCGTGCAACGTGGGTAGAGACATTCATATGCATATTCTGCTGAGTATCTTCCGCCTCAATAATAACTGAAGTTCCTTCACCTAATTGTAGGCATTCTACAATCTTTCCATTCAACGCATTTCCCCTTTCTGTTCTTGGTGGTTTATCACTCCTGTAGAAATACAGTTGATCAGTGGGAATGACCCAGTCTATTGGTTCACCAGGATTAAACTCTGGACGGTAAGTTGTCTCCAGAATGTAATCGAACCATTTTATAAATGTTTTATTATTCTGGTCATCATGTTTGTGGATATGGCCTTTGAAGACATTATCGTGGCCAATTAGATCGGCAACTTCTGCATTTAGGGGTTGGGACATTACCTTCGCTGGAGAATCAACTTGTAATGATTTTCCTTTAAAGATGATACAGAGTGTGTCTGCTATCCTTCGTGCTTCATTGAGATTATGTGTGACATGTATGATTGGAATATTTATTTTTCTGCACAACTGGACTAGCTCTCTGACGAGTATTCTCCTGGTTTGCTGATCAATTGCAGAAAAGGGTTCATCTAATAATAGTATTTCAGGTTCTCTCGCTAGTGCCCTTGCTAGTGCCACTCGTTGTTGCTGACCGCCTGATAACTGATGTGGGCATCTATTTTTAAGGTCGTCGAGGTGGACTAATTTTAACAAATGTCTTAGTTTAGATTCGCTATTATTTTTATTAGCTTGAGGAAAAGCAATGCTAATGTTTTCAGCGGCAGTAAGATGTGGAAATAGAGCGTATTGTTGGAAAACTATTCCTACTGCCCGTTTCTGTACAGGAACGTTAACGTTATTAATCGTATCGCTCCAAAGATTTCCATGACAGTTTATGTTCCCAATCGCAGGACTATATAACCCGGCGATACTTCTTAGTATTGTTGTTTTACCACTACCTGAGGGGCCGACGATAACGAAAATCTCACCTTTTTTACAGGTAAATTCAATGTCCAGTGGGATAGGCCCGATCTGTTTCAATTTAACGTAACTTGATTCAGTTGGCACGATAGCGTTCCAATCGTTCATTAAACATATAGATTAGGCTGATAGAGACAAATGAGATGACTAGTAGCAGTGCTGACATGATTGTAGCGCTATTGTTGTCAAAGGCCTGAACTCTGTCATATATAGACAAAGCAATGGTTCTCGTTTCCCCATCTATATTTCCACCCACCATTAGAATCACACCAAATTCACCCAAGGTATGCGCAAAGGTCAAGATCGTCGATGCCACAATCCCTGGCCAGGCAAGCGGTAATTCAACCTTCCAGAATGTCATCCAGTTCGATAGCCCACAGCTCCATGCAGCTTCGCGGATAGATTGGGGAATGGATTCAAATGCGCGCTGCATCGGTTGTATAGCGAAAGGGATATTAAATAATACAGAGGCAACGAGTATTCCTTGGAACGAAAAAGCAAGCGACGATCCAAATAGGCTTTCGTAAGTTTGGCCGATGAAAGACCGGTTACCTAACGTTGTCAGTAAATAAAATCCCAATACAGTAGGAGGTAAAATCAGTGGCAGAGCCAATAATGCTTGTAGTAAATTCCTGCCAAAAAATCTCTTCCAAGCAATTATGCGGGAGACGACTACACTGAGCGGGATAAGGATAATACAGGTAAAAAGACCAAGAGTGAGAGAGAGGTTTAGTGCTTGCCAGTCCATTTATTCAGCACCCGGTAAGCTGTAGCCATAATCATTGATAATCTCGGTAGCTTTATAACCATTGAGGAAATCTATGAAATTTCTTGTCTCCTGTTTTGCGTTTGCAAGAATGACAACATATTGAACAATAGGGTCATACCAAGATTCAGGAATTAAGTAAAACTTCCCTCTGTCCTGCATATTTGCTGTTTTCATAAAAGAATAGGGGATTATCGTTAAGTCCACACTTCCCGAGTTACCATAATGAATAACCTGGGCAATATTTTCAGCGAGTAGAACGCGGCCACTTTCAATTGCCCATACACCCGCATGTTGTAATGCCTGTATTGCAGCAACACCGTATGGTGCATGCTCAGGATTCGCGATGGCTATTTTTCTAAATCCCTCGGATTTCAATGAGTTGAATATTGAATCTAATTCGGACATATCTACAAGTTTGGAATCATTAGGAATAAATACACCAATCGGTCCTTGAGTGAATCGACTGCCATGATGATCGATTATCTGCATGTCGAATAACTTATCCACGTAATACTTGCTTGCAGGAATGAATAAATGGTAAGGGGCACCCTGAATAATTTGAGTTGTGAAATTTCCTGACGACCCGAAGTTAAGTTTTACTTTCTTTCCTGTTTCGTTTTCATATGTACTAGCAATTTCTGACATGACATCGATCATATTCGAAGCGACAGCAATCAAAGGAGTTTCGGCTCTGATATTGAAACTATTAATTAGCAGAATAATCAGAAGTAGTCGCTGCATTAGAGAGGTTGTATTATTGTATGGATTAAACATAATGGTAACGGGTGAAAATTTAGTAATACTAAAATTCAACCAAGTAATATTAGGTCGAAAAATCTCGCATAGTAACAAATTCTTCTGCTGATGTCGGATGTATGCCAATAGTTGAATCAAATTGTGCTTTCGTTACTCCAGAATTGATTGCTATCCCTATCCCTTGAAGAATCTCTCCAGCATCCATGCTTAGCATATGCACGCCGACAACTTTATCAGTATCAGCATCTACAATAAGTTTCATAAATGATTTTTCATTACTGCCGCTCAAGTTGCATTTCATTGGAGTAAAATGTGATTTAAATATCTTGATATTTGGGTGCTGCAGCCTAGCTTGTTGTTCGGTCAAACCAACTGAGCCAAGGTTAGGTTGGCTGAATACGCAGGTGGGGACATTATCATAATTAACTGAGATCGGTTGTTTATTGAACAAGGTCTTGGCAAGTGCAGTACCTTCAGCTATTGCTACCGGTGTCAGATTTAATCGATTAGTCACATCACCGATGGCATAGATAGACTCACAATGGGTTTGGAAGGAGTCATTTACTGGGATAGCCCCATTTTTATCAACTTCAATACCTACATTTTCAAGTCCAATCGTACCAGTATTAGGTAGCCTGCCTGTCGCATACAGAATTAGTTGTGATGATAGTTGTTCATGATCAGAGAGATATGAGATGAAGCCGTTTCCATCTTTTTCAATTTTTTCGATTGTGTTATCGAAAATTAACTTTATTCCTTTCTTGCGCATTTCTTCTGCAAGGATATGCCTTACCTCATCGTCGAACCCTCTCATAAACATGGGGCCACGGTAAACGAGTGTAGTATCAACGCCCAATCCGTTAAATATTCCTGCAAACTCGACTGCAATGTACCCACCGCCTGTGATAATTATACTTTGAGGTAGGATTTCTAAATAAAATGCATCATTTGAGGTGATGATTTGCTCGTTGCCAGGTATTTCTGGGATATAAGGCCAGCCACCTGTAGCGATAAGTATTTTGTCTGCTGTTATTACTTTGTCGTTAATTAAGATTGTGTGGTTGTCTTTTATAGTTGCCTTGCCAATAATAATTTCGACACCGGCATTGTCGAGTAAGCGTTTATATATTTCGTTCAGCCGTTTAATCTCCGTGTCTTTGTTGGCGATAAGTCTATTCCAGTTAAATGAATAGCTACCCACATCCCAACCAAAGCCACGTGCACCTTCGAAGTCATCAGAAAAATGCGAGGCATACACAAGCAATTTTTTAGGGACGCATCCTACGTTGACACAAGTGCCGCCTAAGTATTTATTCTCCGCAATGGCAACTTTTGCACCAAATTGAGCTGACATTCGCGCGGCTCTGACTCCACCAGATCCAGCACCGATAACAAAGAAATCAACATCATACTTACTCATGCATTCTATATCCGTGTATTTTATGGGTTAAGTTAATATAAAATATAATGATGCCGTATAACGGAAGAGATCGCTACAATGATATAACGCGGATTCAACTTTGAAGTGCAACGTTGATGTTAAAAAAGACTTCATGTAGTGTTTTTGAATTAAGTGTTTTTCTGGGACGGTGATTGAGTTTTTTCATGACCAAGTTTAACTGCTTTTGTGTAATCGTGCTGGAGTCCATTTTCTTTGGGAAGTACTGTCGAATGAGACCATTGATATTTTCATTTAAACCCCGTTCCCAGGAGGCATAAGGATGTGCAAAATAGAACCCCGCGTTCAATTGTTGAGCAATAACCTCATGCTCAGCAAATTCTTTCCCATTATCCGAGGTGATCGTGTGAACCGACGCCTTCATATTAGACAACAATCGCACGATAGCTTGCCTGACGGCAGAGGCAGTTCGTTGTTTCACCTGTGCAAATCAAGGTGTACATCGACTTGCGCTCGCTCAAGGTGACCAGCGCCTGTCGATGGCCTTTGCCGATGACGGTGTCCACTTCCCAGTCACCGATGCGTGTCTTCCTGTTCACAATGGCGGGACGCTTATCAATGCTGATCTGATTCACCAGAACCCCACGACGTTGATAACTACCATAACGCTTCTTTCGTTTCTTCTGGCAACGCAAGTACCGGTACAGCTCACCGCCGTCTGCCTTGTCCTGGTATATGTAGTGATATATCCATTCATGACTCAGAGCGATACCTTCTCGTTTAAGCAACCAGTCACTGATTTGCTCAGGACTCCATTCGTCCCGCAGCCAGACCTCTACTCGCTCCCACAAGGTCGTGGTGAGTCGCTGTTGTTGGCTGGCTTCTCGACGCGCTTGCCGGAGCAACTGAGCTTGGCGGGGTCGATAGCCTCTCAAGCCACGGTTGCGTCTGAGTTCACGGCTAATAGTAGATTTATGCACGCCTATTAAGGTGGCTATCTCCGTTTGTGTATGTCCTGCTTTCATCAGGGCGTAAATCTGGTAACGTTGATGCTCGGTAAGCTGTGTGTAGTGTCTCATCTGTGCCTCTCTTTCTTGCTGGAACGAAAGGTAAGGATGCTACCGCAGCTTGCCGTTCGTGCCACCTAATTGAGTTGCACTTACAAATTGAATTCACGCTATAAATTAGAGGTGATAAAAATAAAATTAATCGAAGGTTTCTAATATGAGGACATGAATTACAATTTTGCAGTGATTGGGGGAGGTATCGTCGGTCTGTCGACAGCGTGGCAACTGTTGAAACGACATCCTAGCTCCAAAATTATTTTGTTGGAAAAGGAAAACTATCTTGCATCGCATCAGACTGGACATAATAGCGGCGTAATCCATGCTGGTGTTTACTACCAGCCGGGAAGTCTCAAGGCAGAATTCTGCAAACGAGGGTTGATTGATACCCTTGATTTCTGCAAAAGATATGGCATTAATTATGAAAAATGTGGAAAACTATTGGTTGCTACTAACCAGAAAGAAGTCGAACGGATGTCTGCATTGTATGAGCGATGCAAACAAAACGAGATAGATAGTGAATTACTTACAGATACACAACTGCATACTCTAGAGCCGAATATTAATGGAATAGGTGCCATCCACGTAAAATCCACAGGGATTGTTAATTTCAAACAGATCTGCGAAAAAGTGGCAGATGAATTCCGTAAGCTAGGAGGTATCATAAAACTTAACATGGAAGTGTATGCTATTGATGAAAATGATGTAGGCGTAACACTTGCAACAGCCGATGGTCCTGTCTGCAGCGAATTCTTGGTAAGTTGTGCAGGGCTACAGGCAGACCGTTTAGCACGATTACACGGTCTTGATATCAATTTTCAGATTATCCCATTTCGAGGTGAATATTATCGCCTTTCCGAAAAACTGTCAGGAATTGTAAGACATCTAATTTATCCAATACCGGATCCGGACTTGCCATTTCTCGGTGTACACCTGACCCGGATGATAGACGGGAGCATCACAGTTGGTCCGAATGCAGTTTTGGGATGGAAGAGGGAAGGGTACGGACCGATCAATTTTAGTATTAGGGATACCTCTGAGATGCTGGGCTTCAGGGGCTTCTGGAAGATCATGGGGGTACATTTTCAAAACGGTATTTTTGAAATGAAGAATTCCTTGTATAAAGCGAGTTACCTAAAGTTAGTTCAAAAATACTGTACCAGGGTGACACTAACGGATCTGCTACCTTATCCGGCCGGTATCCGTGCTCAGGCCGTTCTTTCAGACGGCAGCTTGGTTCATGACTTTCTGTTCGCAGAAAGTCAAAGGAGCCTGCATGTCTGTAATGCACCTTCACCCGCCGCCACTTCAGCGATTCCTATCGGCGGTTATCTTTGCGACAAGATAAGAGATAAGACAGCTTAGTTGGTATCTTACAAATTGACTGGGGTAGGGGATTTGTCAGTCAGTTAAAAAATTTATTATGGTAATTTAGCGAGATAATCTTCGAACTAGCGATTTTAATACTGTTATCCTTTCGATACTTGATGGGTGAGACGATCCGAATGAGCCTCCTTTTCTTTTGTACAAATTGTAGAGGGACTCTTGCGCGCGGACAACGCCATTTGGATCGTAACCTGCTTCAATAGACCAAATCACGCCTAGATAGTCGGCTTCACGCTCATTATCTCGGCTGTATTTAGTATTGGCAGCTGTAATTCTCCCGTCAGGAGTTTTTTTCATTGCTTCCTTGCTGTCTTCATAATGATTCAGTTTCAAATGGGCAAGTTCATGCCCGATTACTGCTGCCGCTGCATCATAATCATTGCCTAGCATAGCCAGTATCCCAAAATTGAGACCCATAATATTAATTTCTTCCCCGTCCTTACCTTCTGGGTCAACTAATTTGCCATCCAGTATTTTACCTATCGTTGCAAACGCATTAGGGTCGTCACCTGGAGTTAACACTAACTCTGCATGAATTTCGGCTACTTCCTCTATTGCAACCGTAGCAGCGTAAATATTAACGAGTTGATTAACATTTACGGTACCGACTACTCTGTCTTTACTATTTCGGAGCTTAATTGTTTCAGTGGGTGCTTTAGCCAGTTCTTTAATACTCCATAATCTCATCTTTTCACCATTTGCAGCATGAATAGCCAAGCTAAAGAATATTAATGTACTAAATAGTAAAATCTTAAAGTGCATAAATGAAACCCGTTTGTTCATATGTCAATTTGGTAAACATCTCTAGTTTAAAAAGTTTCCAATCTGTTCGGCCATGCTTGCACAAGCGCTTGACTGTACCCTCGCTAGCAATGGAATAGGTATGACAATTGCAGGCATATAGGACGTACCCTGCGTCTCAGCGTTTATCTTGCCAACCAAGTTCAGTTCCCTAAAATCCCAAATTGTAGCCTCGTAGTTTGCTTCATCATCCCAGGATGAATAGCCAAAACAGCCACCGCCTCCCGGACCAATTGAACAAGAAATCGAACCAGTGGAATCGGTTCTTTCAGTAAATCCATCTATCCAAATAAAATAGCGCACATGATAGTCATTCAGTTTTTTTGATATCTCTGGCTTTTGTACTAGTCGATCAAGGTTTTTAACGTCCATGGGAGCAGTGCTGGTCTCGAAGTACGGATACATGCTGTCAACAAAGGGGTTTTCCGGGATTATATCTATGCCAGTCAACTTTCCACGAAGAGAATTTCCTACGCAATCAATAAAATCAAATTCTGTTTCATAGCTCGAATTATGGCGTCGACCAAGTACAACAATAGATTCGCCCTCGATCATCGAAACAGATGGGTTCTCACGGTATTCGTCTATGACTGTCGTACTTTTGCAGCCACTAACCATAGCGCCATAAAAAACGACACATGTGATAATCCAAGAGCAAGATTTGCGCATTAACATAGCGTGCTATATTCCGAACAATTTATTTTTGTTACCAGCCAATCACACACATCCGGGTGTTTGGTATAGTTCAGGGCAATCTTTGCGCCGATATCTCGCAATGCTTGGTTGATTGCAGTATTCAGACCTTTTTCCTTGTTCTTGAAAAGTTCGGTTGATGCTTTGCCATATCCCGTAACCGGCCATTCGGAAATTAAATTACCTTTTGGTTGATAGAGTCTGACTATGTATTTTATCCAGGCCTCATAGCTATCGGTATGGGTCTCCCGGGGTAATGATACCTGCATATCTAATACCTCAGGAGTCATGATGGCATCAACAGATGATAATACGGTATTGTCATTTGGATCAGTTATCGATTTTACTTGATTGAACATGGCTTCCAGTATGCTTTCAAATAAGGCGAGCCTCGATTTGCGGTTGTCTATCATCCAGTTTTCACGGTCTTCTGAATTTTCTTTGAATACGTAATTGCGAAAATTGTCATCGTAGTAAATCCCCATCGTTAGTGGGATACGTTGCACCACAGGCGCCGGAATTTCACTGACAACCTGTAAATTAACAGTATTACTGGCACAACCCGTGACAAGTAGTAACCCAAGCAGTCTCGGGTAGCTCAAAAATTTAATAAATTGTAATTTCATGATGATTTATCTTAGTCAGCTTATCAATTCAAGCCAACGAATGTCCCTCCATTTTCATGTGTTAATTCACGCATCAGAGTAGAAAATCTTTTGCTGGTTAATTGAAAGTGTGCAGATGCATCCATTGGTATTGGGAACCCGACTGCATGAATGCGTACATTGACGTTATCGTTACTATCTTTTGGGTTTAACCGGCGTACTGTATCGACAACATCATCCACCGATGGGCCTGTAAATTCATCACCAAATACATATATACTGATTTTCTTTTTCTTGTCATTAAAGCTGCGTATCGCCTGGGTTATTCCTTCAACTGGGCTGCTGTTACTGAATGTATTCCATGAGCGCAAAGTATTAATGATAACTTTTCTGCGTCCTTCGCTGTCTGGTATCCATTTGTTGCGGTACTGTGAAAACATATAACTGCCCATGTCACTCATTATTTGTAAGCCCTTCACATTCGGATAGATATCAAGTGTGGCAATTAGTTGGTTGATCATTTTATCCCAGTTAAGATTGACCATGCTTCCTGAAGTATCAATGATAAAAATGATGTATTCGCTGTCAACAGGTATTCCTCCTATGATAGAGGGGTTTGAATCCAGATGCTGGGCACTGAGCCTTCGCATTTCAGCAGTAAGGGTTTGTAGGGCTAGTTCAAATTCTCCCGTTATGATTGCGTTCACAGAATTATCATCTTTAATACTGTCGTAACGATTTTTTACATATGCCTGTTCTGATGCGAGGCGAGCGACGTTGTTTTTCCATTTTGATAGCTGCTCGTGCTTGGCATTGAGATCACTATCTAATGATTTTGCTTCACCACGTATTTCAAACAATTGAACTTGTAATTCGCGTACTATGCCGTCAAGAGATTGGAAAGTCGCATCCAGTACAGGTAGGCTTCCAGGTCTAGCTATCATCAGCAGGAGTATGATTGCGCCAAAACCACAAGTGATAACGTCCAGAAATGAAAGACTGAATGCTTCATTTTCGTTACGCTTCTTTTTCAAGGCCAATCCTCCGATGGACTCATGAATGATCCTTGGGTGATTTGGGAAAGTCGCCAAAAAGCGTGTGCAGCTTCAGGATCCCCTTCCATGGGAGACAATATCACATTTACTGGTACGCGTTTAGGCAGTTTTTTTATCGCTTCTTCAAATAGTTTTAGACGCTGTCTTCCACTTATAGTTGCTCCACGATTTGAACTATTTCCTTGAGTTGGTAATCCATCGGTTATTAGATAGATATTGTCGGGAAGCGGGCTTAATTTAGCTGTAGCGAGGAAGGCCTTCTCTATGTTCGTTCCATCTTCTGGCACTATCTTTCTCAGGATTTCGACAGCTTCATCCAGTTTTGTTTTATCTTTTACTTCCAGCCATTGGCCAAAGGTATTGGGAATAATTGAGGTGGTATCGGTATTGAAAGTATATATTTGATACTGGCTGTCTATAGGGAATTTCGCGCTTAACCAGTCAACTGTATTGACAGCTTTTAGCCATTTAGGTGCTGTGCGTTGCCGTTCATCGCGCATATTGCGTCGACGCAATATATTGACAATGGTTTCATCTAGCATACTGGCCGACACGTCCAGTAGTACAAGCATGTGGCGGCCACCTAGCTTCAGTCCTGTGACATAAGCTCGTTCGCCGTCACCGGCAACCTTGCGGATATTCTCTCCTGACTTATTAATATCTTCTGTGATCTTTTGTTTTTGAATTTCGAGATTTTTAATTTCAACTTTCAACAGCTCAAGTTTATTAGTATCCAAATTTTCTGTCAATTCACTAGTTAATCCGTCCAACTCTGTGATTCGCTTTTGGATGCGATCCGCTAACCCTTGAGCTTCAACGAGTTGTAGGTCAATGTCCGAGATGGTATTTCGGATTTTAACCAGATTCTGTTCGCCATCGAGTATTTCTTCTTCGAGTAAATTTACTTCCGAGCTTTGATCATATGTGGTAACTGGGTTAGGGACAGCGGTGTCTATATTGTGTTTTATGATGAGAAAAAGAAGTACTACCGCACCAAAACCACACGACATGATATCTAGAAAGGCGAGACTAAACGGAGAAAGTGTATGCTTTTTTTTTGTCATCCTAATTTGATACGTTAATGAATATAAATTCGGTCTTTGATCCAGCGAAACTGATAATATCTCCGATTCTAGTTTCAACAGGGGTGTTAATCTGACTCCCGTTTATAAAAATTGCGAGTTCACTTTCAGATTGCACCAGGATCTTGTCGTGAATTTTTGATATTGAGCAATGTGAATTATTTTTTTTGCTTTTTTCTACGCTACCATCAGCCGATAGATATAAACGATTCTCTAACAGCGGATACGCGCGGTAATCATGTAGTATGTGGGTTGCTATATGATCATTAGATTCACTTTTTTCTCCGACAGGCGTATTTCTTGGAGTTGCAGTAAAAAAGGGATTCGAAGCAGCCGGCAAGCTAGTGACAAAATCGAGAGTAGGTCCAGATGACCGTATCTGCTGCGCATGTTCCTGACATCCTTTGAATACACTAATTGGGTCAAGAACTTTTGTTTCCAGTAATTGTTCAATCAATCCTGGTAAAGTTGATACCCTGTCACTCGCTAAACAGATTTTTTTATCGGAGATTGAATTTAGGATCTTCTGATAATGAGAATTCAATGGAGCGATCAAATCCTTACTATTTACTTTTACCTGTTGCTGAGTGTTTTGATACTGGATCTCCAGCAAAAAATCCGACTGTGTCTTTAACGCATTCAAACAGCTAGGAATCTGGTTATACAATGCTTGCTCAGTTTCAGCATGGTGTTGCGGGTCAAACCGTGAATGCTTTATGAACATATCCGAAATCTGCACTGCACAGATATCATATATAGTTGATAATCCTGTGCCTTCGATATTCTCAACAGAAATTCTAGATACTTGATCAGAGACATTAATATGTGTCAATACTGTTTGATATAAATGAATGTCTATGTGGATATAGTCTCCATCTCTCACTTCATTTGCTACCGCTGCTATTGCAGAATCTACCAGACCGATTGCCTTAAATTTGCATGCATCCGCTAACCCTAGTAGCAGGGAGAGCTGATCATTGGAATAGTTGCCAGGTATGGCAAACAGTACTTCTTCTGGTTTGCCAACCTGCTCATGAATAGTGAGTAAATGATGATATGCAAGATCAGCGTTATGTCTGATCTCATTGGAAAAATTCTGAATTGGATCTTGATTCAGGTTTTTCCAGAATCGATTATTAGTCGAACGAGGATTCAAACGAGATTTTTGGAATGCGGCGGTGCCAAGTTCGATATTACCGTTGTTGCTAATAGCATAACCGGGGCTTTTGAGGACAATATCCAGCCCTCGTGCAACACGGATCTCGCTGTCATTGAGTTCAATACATATCATAATGTATTAACCTCGGATTAACGTACCTGCAAGTGATGAAGTAAGTTTACGTCAGCGTAATTCTGCGTATCGAGTACCAGTCGGTCCTGCAGAAGCTGTAACTGGTGCATGAGAAACATGATAATAATACTGATAATCAGGGCGATAAAGGTTGAATTGAAGGCGACACCGAGACTCACGGTTACTCCAACGATATCACCTTGAACAGCCCTGTGTGCTTGACCTAAGGCCTCACCGATCCCCCGAACCGTACCAATAAATCCGATCGAGGGTATTGCCCAGATTATATATCGCACCATAGACAGTTCAGAATCCAGTCTTTCCGATTCAAGGTCACACACTTCCTTAATTGCTGAAGACACGTCTTGGATGTTCCGAGTCGATCCGAAACGTTGCAAGGCGGTTAATAATACTCGGGGCAGCAGATATTCACGCTCCTCTACCGGCAGAGTTTGTAACGGCCTGGAATACTGGTGTACATCTTCGGGGAGTATGCTGGTGCCAGGATTCACTTCCAGCAATGACTGATTTAATAATCGCCGCTCATGTAGCATTATTTTTGCCTTTAGTCCCATAATCGCAAACACCCATAAAGCTAGAATAAAACAGGCTTCCTGCTCGTAGTCTTTAACAACGATGAAGAGGGATCGCTGTACCTCGTAATTCTGTCCTGCATCCTGTCTTCGTTGCTGTTCTTCCAGTAGGGCATCAGCATTCGGGCGTATGAGCGTGACGTATACCGCATGTACAATGATCAATGCCAGGAACAAGGCAAAAAACTGATAAAGAAAATCTGATATTGGATTATGTTTCATATTCTAGTTTTAGATATCAATGGGAAATTCATAAGATAAATCCTCTATTAGCTCTTCAGTCGGTGTGAATATATCTGGTGTTTCTATCTCTGACTGCTGTTGTTCTGCAGTTTGAGTACTGCGTTGAATGTCTGAAGAAGAGTCATTTTTTGATGATTGCTCCATAGTTTCATTTTCAGGTGTGATAACTATATTTTCTTGTGCACTAATACTTGTAACCAAACACAATAACGATAAAAGGATTTTTTTATTCATACATATTATTCCAGGAAACGAGCGATTCGAAAACCAACGTCATTACGGCCCTCAGTGTTGTAATCTCTGTATGAAAAACGGAGCTCAGTTACCGTCCCATGTGCCCAGCTGGAACCACGGATCACGTGTGATTGACCGTTTTTCGGCCCCATTGGATCTGTTTCTGTCTTGCCATTTTTTGGGGCTGGAATATGGTAGTAATCATTTACCCATTCTGCCACATTTCCACCCATGTCAAACAATCCCTTGTTGTTTGCGGGAAACTTGCCTACAGGGGCAGTTATCATAAAACCGTCTTCATAATTTTTGATAATATTACCGAGTATCTCAGCAGCATAGCGGTCGGCATAATTGCCATTTTTGTCAGTGGGAGGCATTTCGTTACCCCACGGGAACTTAATTTGGGTATTACCGGTTACACGCGCAGCCCATTCCCATTCAGCTTCAGTGGGTAACCTGTAGCCATTCGCTGTTATTTTTGTCCCGGTTATCTGATTGTCTTTCTCAACATAAAATGGTTCCAATGAATCACGTTGACTCAGCCAGTTACAGTAATGTGCTGCTTGGTTCCAGTTGATATTGACGACCGGCTGATGATCTCTATCAAGACTGGAACTCTCGATTTTGCCTGAGGTATGGCCGGTAGCAAACTGTTTGAATTGTTCGTTAGTTACCTCATGTAAACTGAGATAGAAAGGTCGGGTTAGTTTGATATTACGGAGTGTTTCATTCGCACCGCGGTCGGGTTCACGACGCGACGCACCCATGGTAAACATACTAGGATAAAATAATTTCAAGCTCTGATTAGCAGACGTTGTGATAATCGGTTTGATTTTTTCCAGTTTTTCCTGCTCCAGTGTCTTCATCTGTATATTGACTTGTTGAGCAATACCTCTGAGTGGAGTTATGGAGGTGGTGTATTCTACATACCCGTCTTTTTTAACTTCAATTTTGTGTGGGACAGATGTTAACTTGAGTGTCTGTTTAGCAGCACCACGCAATACGCCGTCTATAAATAGCTTTGCATCTGCCGGCTCGGTTTTAAATTCTACCGATACCAATTCAGGGGCCAAGTTAACATTCAGGCGTTGTTTGTCACCGGACTGTGCCGTAATTTGCCTGGTAGTAGATTTATAGCCCTGTTTAAATAATCGTATGGTTGTGTTTTTCTCCGGTGTTAGCTCCAGCTCCAGAGGCGTCAAACCCATGTATTCACCATTCACAGTAGTGCTTGCTCTAGGTGGGTCCGATACCAGAAACACCACTGCATCAGCCTGTTCGAGAGTAATATTTTCAATGGATACTGGTTGGCTAGCTATAATTTTGATATCGTCTTGCCAGACTTTATGACCTGTTAGCTTGATTCGTAAAGTATGCTTTCCTTCAAGGACTTCTGCAGTCAGCGGTGTATGACCGACAAGTTCATCATCTATAAATATCTCGGCACTATCCGGTTGTGAAGAAAAACTGACATCAGCCCATGCTGGCCGCAGAGTGATGTTAATCGATTGTTCCAGATCCATTCCGTTAATCATTATTGTCTCTTCAACTGGGAAGTAGCGGTCAGCGACGACTTTGACGAGGTGTTGACCATAAGGGATATCGCGTATAGTCACGGGCGCTTTCCCCCTTGCCACATTATCAATAAAGATGTCTGCACCGGTCACTTGGCCGGTTTCGACCTGCAGGTGGCCCGGTAGCCGTAGCAATTCAATTGTATAGTATTGGTTCTGATCCTCACCGATAG
This sequence comes from Gammaproteobacteria bacterium, assembly GCA_965226155.1. Classification (GTDB taxonomy): domain Bacteria; phylum Pseudomonadota; class Gammaproteobacteria; order Eutrophobiales; family Eutrophobiaceae. The sequence goes on along the minus strand of OZ245331.1, from coordinate 179,694 downwards.
TCAAATCCTGGTTGAGAGGGTAATAGCCCTCAGCTTCAAGAATCAAAATGTATTCGCCTGATCGCAACAGATATCTGTCGGCAAGTTTAAACTGAATGCCGCCTTGAATGCGGATATGAGCATCCGCGGGAGTTGTGACGACGTATACTGCCTTGGCTGTAAATAGGTACCAAGCAATACCAGTACATAGCAGAACTGAGGTCAGGATAATGACTGTACTAGAGTGAATTGAATACCGAGTACGGGAGTCAGTTTTGCCCGGCGGGTCAAATTTAACCGGTTTAATTTTTTCTCCTGGATTAGAGATAGCGGGACCAGTTGATTCGTTGTTAGTGTTACTTTCCATTAATTGTTAGATATCACATCTGGTGCTTAAGTTATTTATTTCCCCAAGGCGATTTTTTCATCAGCCTGTATATTAATAACAGGTGAGGGATTATCCGGGTCAACGAAAAGTTCTATCCTTACGTCACGGTATCCATCACGGTGTCCAACAATAACGTAATTTCCCGGGCGTACGGATACTTCTTTTGAAGTAAAATAACCAAGTTGACCGATCTTGTAAAAAGTAACTTTAGTAAGATTATCTGATTGCAGAATAATTGGAACGGGCACGATCATTTTTTTGAGTAAATATGTCAGTTTATCCAATTGTGAAGTTAGTACTGGACCAGGGTTGGAAACTGCACTAACAGTTTTGTGGAAAGCAGTTATCTCATCATAAACTGCATGGTCATATAATCGTTCAGACTGAGTCAAAATTTGCTCTAACCTATCGTGTATTTGCGCCCGTAAACTGGTTCGTTTCTGACCTGACTGCGCCTCAGCCAAGCTCGCATCTAATGAAAGAGCTGAATTATAACCTGTCAGTGCTTCATGCCATTTTTCTTCCATTTCTAGTTTTTTAGCAGCTGATAACATTGAATTAATTCTTGCGGTTGTAAGATTATTTTTGGTCAGCTCTAAGGCATTGCGTGCTTCGTTCGAGTTTGGTTTTATCTTAAGCGCAGAATTAAATGATTTTTGTGCCTGACTAAATTGCTTATCTTGTAGGGCTACAAAGCCTGAAGACATGTGACGATTGAAATTCCTATCCAAAATTTTCTGGTCAGCAAGTTGGGTTTGCTGCTTGGCCAAGTCAGATTTACTGTCTATGGCCAGAGCTTGCTGATAAAATTCTTTGGCTTGTTCGAATCGGCTATCTTTCAACTGGTCGTCCCCTTTATCTATAAGAGAATTAACCTCATCAAGCAGACTAGCCCGTTCAAGTCCCGAACTCGCTGCACGATCAATATCATCGATTGCTAATGCGAACTGGAATGATTCGGTAGCCTTTGCGGAATCTCCATCATTCAGTGCTTGATTCCCAGCTTCCATGAATTGATTATAGACGTCGTCAATCTGATCCACTAATTCACTGAACAATGTCAGGGCTTGATGATATTCATTGCGAGCTTGAAGAAAGTCCCTATTGTTATATAAATCATCTCCTGATTCTGCGTGTATCTTGGCAAGATTAAATTCATTACTAGCCCATACCTCAACACCGTGATCGACTAGTGTACTCTGTGCTTCAAGCATCTCTGCCAGTATATTCTGAGATTCCTTACGTAGTTCCGATTCCTGAGCCCGTTCCCAGGGTGACATTTCTGTAGGAGTTGTTGGCTGACCTATTTTTATACTTGTGCTAGTGCTACTGATGTCTGAAGGTATTGATTCGAGGGTGGGGGTGTCTACCCATCCTGGTAATAAGAAAATCACCACGAGTGCGGACATTAACATGACTCCACCACCTCCCCAAATTAGGATATATTTTCTTGATCTATTTTTAACCTGGGTTAAGGGTTGTTGTGTAGATTGGGACGATAACTGGATGGGAGCAGGCTTTATTTTAGAAAAGCCGGAGGTCGGTTTCGTATCTTTATCGTCTACCATGTCAATACTCAAAGTTTTTCAAGCATCACATAGATCATTGACTGATTGAAATTGAATTCAGACTTGTTAAGTCGGTGTTTGTTAATGAGGGTGCTTACAGCTACAATGCTGGATTTGTTGCGCCCGTTTCGGTTTCGTAGATTTCTTTCAATATTTGTTTCCATTGTCCGTACTGATCGTTGACTGACCCTGTGAGTGTCACAGAGCGTTCCTCGAGTTCTATTGAATGCGGCTCTATTTCCGCGTCTAGCGAATTGGAAATTTCTATCAGCGCTTCTGCATGAATCTTAGCTTCTTCACGTTTGTTGAGCCCACTCATAAAAACGCCAGCACCTGCTCCTATCCCAACTGCTCCGGCAGCTCTTGTGATGTCACTACCGCTACCCTGTGCCAGTATTCCAGCCAATACGGCCAACGCCCCTCCAACTAACCGTTGGTTGGATTGGGCTTGTACTTCACGCAGGGCTTCGCCTTCCTCGTAAAAAGCCTTACGCCACTCAAGATAAGGTAAATCCATAACTCTATAAAAGCCGTCATAGTAGTCCTGCATAGTGTCAACGAATGTATAATCTCTTTGTCGAATTTGCCTGACTCTCTGTAAGATTGGATCATCATCGGCTGGAAGTCGGGTGATGTATAGATTTCCCTGCCTGTTAGTAGCAAGATGTTCGCCGAAAGCCTGTTCTGAAAATTGCTTTGCAAATTTCAACTCGGTAATTAGCCGAATTGTAGCAATCTCCACGGCATCAAGTTGTCCATAAAAGGCTAACATGTCGTTGGTTATTTTGTTATAGACACCTTGGAAAAGTTCGGTGCGTTTCGCTACTGATCTATTATATGAGTATGAGCTTGCATCACCTGAATAACGTTTGCTGTACCATCTCTTTCCACTGGAGTCTTCGACTGTGACTTGTAATTCAAGTGTTGAACCATCTGATCTTAAGATTTCTGCATCGACCCAGACATCCATTTCACTCTGCCGATTAGGGATAATCCTAACCATGCCCCAGTTGCCAGTATTTTGCAGTGTGTCTCTTAATACATGGGGCATGAATCGTGCTTCGGCTTCACGTATATTTAGCGATTCACCGGGTTCAGTTTTACTGAGAGCATCCACCCCAGGATTGAATATACCAATACCCACATCCAGTAACTGGTCTTCTGGGATAACCATCGGGGCCTCGACTATCTCGACTGGATTTGCGGTTCTCACTCTTGTGCTGCTGCAACCTGCCAATATCAGACCAAGGATAGTGATTAGTAAATAAAGTCGCGATTTCATCATAGCGCGGATTCAACTTTGAAGTGCAACGTTGATGTTAAAAAAGACTTCATGTGGTGTTTTTGAATTAAGTGTTTTTCTGGGACGGTGATTGAGTTTTTTCATGACCAAGTTTAACTGCTTTTGTGTAATCGTGCTGGAGTCCATTTTCTTTGGGAAGTACTGTCGAATGAGACCATTGATATTTTCATTTAAATCCCGTTCCCAGGAGGCATAAGGATGTGCAAAATAGAACCCCGCGTTCAATTGTTGAGCAATAACCTCATGCTCAGCAAATTCTTTTCCATTATCCGAGGTGATCGTGTGAACCGACGCCTTCATATTAGACAACAATCGCACGATAGCTTGCCTGACGGCAGAGGCAGTTCGTTGTTTCACCTGTGCAATCAAGGTGTACATCGACTTGCGCTCGCTCAAGGTGACCAGCGCCTGTCGATGGCCTTTGCCGATGACGGTGTCCACTTCCCAGTCACCGATGCGTGTCTTCCTGTTCACAATGGCGGGACGCTTATCAATGCTGATCTGATTCACCAGAACCCCACGACGTTGATAACTACCATAACGCTTCTTTCGTTTCTTCTGGCAACGCAAGTACCGGTACAGCTCACCGCCGTCTGCCTTGTCCTGGTATATGTAGTGATAGATCCATTCATGACTCAGAGCGATACCTTCTCGTTTAAGCAACCAGTCACTGATTTGCTCAGGACTCCATTCGTCCCGCAGCCAGACCTCTACTCGCTCCCACAAGGTCGTGGTGAGTCGCTGTTGTTGGCTGGCTTCTCGACGCGCTTGCCGGAGCAACTGAGCTTGGCGGGGTCGATAGCCTCTCAAGCCACGGTTGCGTCTGAGTTCACGGCTAATAGTAGATTTATGCACGCCTATCAAGGCGGCTATCTCCGTTTGTGTATGTCCTGCTTTCATCAGGGCGTAAATCTGGTAACGTTGATGCTCGGTAAGCTGTGTGTAGTGTCTCATCTGTGCCTCTCTTTCTTGCTGGAACGAAAGGTAAGGATGCTACCGCAGCTTGCCGTTCGTGCCACCTAATTGAGTTGCACTTGCAAATTGAATTCACGATATTAATTTACCTGTCAGGCTCCTTTTTTATATTTTCGATATTCATCCCAAAGTTTGGCTCTCAAATCCGGATCCTTTTCTTTAGTTGCGGCTTCACGAAGTTGCCTGGCAATAATGTCATCGCCTTCAGCACTTGGGATGTCTGGTGGTATGTCGGGTCGAGATTCAGTCTGGATCGTTGAATCAAACCCCGGTGATCCTCTAGGGGCTTCATTGGTCATGGCAGTCTGTAATGGTTCATCTCCAGTGGGTTCATCATCTATAAATCCACTATCCAAATTGCCGTAACCGCTACCTTCCTTGTTGTTCTTTTCTTCTGCTTTTTCACGTTCAGCCAGTATCATACTATCGAATTTGCTAAATTTATCGGACAGTTGCTGGTTTTGACGCTGCAATTTTTCTCCATCTGTCAATGCCTCAGAGCTATTACTGTTGTTTCCAGCTGCTGATGTTTGAGACACGGAATTTTGAGTATTGGATTGTTGATCACTGGATTTCATTTTATTGTCGAATGCATCCAATGCCTCGGCAAGTATTTGATCATCTGTTTTCTCTTCTTGGTTTTGATCACCATTTGAACTGGAAGAGTCCGATACCTGACTACCCTTTTCACTAGAAGTTTTGTTACCAGCAGTGGTCTCTTGCGACATGCTAGGACTACTCGTAGATGAGGTTGATGACGTCGAGGAACTCGGAATTGATGCTGGGGATGAAGTGGGTATCCCAGTCGAGGATTTGCTGGACTGTGTCAGGCAAGCAGAAGCCAGTAATAGGCTGAAAAGGGTGATAAGCCGAACCAGCATGGTAGCAGATTCTCTTAACGTTACACTAATTACAGTCATTTTATATCTGAGGTTCATTTTTCTGAGAGGATTATTTAAATCTATATAACATCTTAACGTCTGAAGTGCTAACAGGTTTACCATCCTCAAATCGTGGACGGAAAGGAGTGAATCTAATTCTATCCTTGACCATACGTCGAAATGAAACGTTGTCAGGATCGGTTTTGATTATTTCAATTTTTCTAACGGAGCCAGATTCGGACACATCGAATTTGAGTTCAGCGAAGCTAGATCCCTCAAGAAATTTTTCTTGGTCTTTCTGTTTTTGCCCTGTGTCATAATCTATAGCATCGAGTAATTGGGGTTTGCCGAATAGATGATCTATATATCTGCTATTCAATTCATTCTGCGTCAGGACATCATGGGCTTTTTGATAATATTCTATGGCGGTATTTCCTTTTCTAAACCTTAAATACCAGTCACCTAAATGAGTGAGTGCCTCAGCGTAAGATTCTTTGGGAAGAGATGGATTGTTTTCGTAGATATCCACAATACGCAGTAATGCATTCTTGCCACTTCTGTAGCTATCTGTGATTAAATTGTTTGCATCTTCCTGCCGTCTCAATAAATTTGATAACTTCTGTTGATCATACCTAGAGAGTCCTGGTATGGAGCGGTTTATGTCATTGACTGTAGCATTTCGACTCTGACTAACACCCGCGAAATTTCTCGGTAATAGATTGCCAGATGATCCCGTGAATAAATTAATATTATTAAGATTAATTTTTCCATAGGGTCTAATTAATTGTACATTCGTATTCGCTATTCCGTATAAGGCAGTAATTAGTTGGGGGTCATTTATTCCTTTGGTGATAAGTATCATATTAATAATTTCGTTGAATAAATAGGCTGCTTTTAATAGAAAAGAGGTTGAGTTATTGCCAGGTAGGTTTTCATAGGTCTCTAGACTCCAATTAGCAGCACGATAGAGAATTGGTATCAGGTCTGGGTCGTTTCTTTCATAATTACGGTTATATAGCCATAAAAGATAATCATAATTTTTAGCTGCACTCCCCCAATCTCCTTTTTTACCATTCACTTCTATCATACGTTCCAATGTCGCAATCTGGCCTAAATTTTCTAATCCGTTATTGACACGGTTGATATGCAATGCACGAGAATAAACGTCAAGAGCGTCGTTGTAATTTCCTAAGCTGATATATGCCATTCCCAACCCAGTTAAACTTTCGCTTAGATCAATATTGTAAGCACCATATTCAGATTCAAGCAGCTTGATTTGTTCGATGTAGCGTTCAATAGCTTTATTCGTTTCGGTTTGAGAAAACTGCTCTTGGTCGCTACTTTCATTTCTATTGTCAGCATGTGTTTCGATCTGTCCATCATTCGACGAGCCTGGAACAGCAAAAACCAACGTACTTGTACCCCATGGGAGAGTAAGTACTGATAGTATAAAAAGTGTCCTTAAAAGAAGTGTCATTATTTTAGTCTTGCTGTTTTTGATTAGTTGATTTTAACCTTACCTGTTTGATTATACTCGCAGTTGCTTGTTCCGGTAATCCTGAAATAAGCTTCTATAAAATTTATCAAAAACGGGTTTTTCATCCATGTTTCTTAATAAAATTCTTAAAATTCATGTACTTATCCTGATTTATATGGATAATGCTGTGATAGTTGATGAATTGCGGTGCACGTAGTTACAGCTATATAATTTCAGTTGCCCAGCAAAAAAGCAGGATTTACCGGAGATAACATACTGTGAACATATTGATGTTAGTGTTTGTATATATAGTCGGTGCGACACTGCTGGCTTTTTTCCGAGCAAATTCAAAAATTATCGCTCTTGCTAGCAGCATACTCTTCCTGATTTTCATGGTATTTGGAACACTATCGGTTATTGCATCAGCGATACTGTTATTTACCGCAGTCCTATTCATTCTACTTTCTATTGATAATATAAGAAGGTCATGGGTTTCAGCACCACTGTTTTCTTGGTACAGAAAAGTATTACCTTCTGTATCTGAGACCGAGCAAGTCGCAATTGATGCTGGGACGGTCTGGTGGGAAGGTGATTTATTTACGGGCAATCCAGAATGGCAAAAATTATTGGCCATGCCTAAGCCGGAATTGACCCAAGATGAGCAAGCTTTTTTAGATGGTCCGGTAGAACAGCTCTGCAGTATGGTAAATACATGGGATATTAATTTTAAACATGCCGATATTCCTGACGACATTGTTGATTTCATCAAGAAGAATAAATTTCTCGGGCTAATTATCCCAAAGGAATTCGGTGGATTGGATCTATCCCCAGTGGCGCAGGTAATGGTATTAAACAAGTTATTCAGTGCCGGTGGTGTAATTGGACTTTTTATCAGTGTTCCCAATTCACTCGGTCCGGGTGAACTGCTCGTTAAATATGGGACCGAACAACAGAAAAACCATTTTTTACCGCGACTTGCATCAGGCGAAGACATCCCCTGTTTTGCGCTTACTGCACCCCTTGCAGGATCAGATGCGACCTCGATACCGGACACCGGTGTGGTGTGTAAGGGAACATGGGAAGGCAAGGAAATTGTTGGTATGAAGTTGAATATCGACAAGCGCTATATCACATTGGCCCCACTGGCAACTCTCGTTGGCCTCGCCTTTAAACTGGAAGATCCTGACCACTTGATCGGCAACGTCGATGAACACGGTATTACTTGTGCACTGATCCCTAGGCAGACACCGGGTTTGAAGATAGGGCGGCGACATTATCCTATTGGCGATCCCTTCCACAACGGGCCCATCCAAGGCACAGACATCTTCGTCCCGCTTGATTTTATTATCGGCGGTAAGGAAATGGCTGGTCATGGATGGCGTATGTTGGTGGAGTGTTTGTCTACAGGTAGATGTATCAGTTTGCCTTCAATATCAAATTCCATCGCCAAAAATTCCCTTGCGAGTACCACTGCCTATGCCAGGATCCGTCGGCAGTTTAACTTGCCTATTGCAGAATTTGAGGGGATACAAAAACCCATTGCCAGAATGGCCGGGTTCAGTTTCATAATAAACGCGGCGACTATACAGACCGCTATGGCGATATCTAGAGGTGCTAAGCCTGCTGTTCCAGCCTCGATACTTAAATATCACTGCACAGAAATGTCTAGACGCGCCACTATCGATGCCATGGACATTCAAGGTGGTAAGGCCGTTATGAAGGGTCCTAATAATACACTCTCAGCAGCGTACGAATCTGCTCCCGTAGCTATAACTGTTGAAGGGGCAAATATCATGACACGTAGCCTGATGATATTCGGTCAGGGTGCAATTCGTTGTCATCCTTATGTGTTGAAAGAAATGCAGCTCGCCGTCATGGATGACAAGAAGCAGGCGACAGAAGAATTTGATGATGTGCTATTCAAACATATTGCCAATGCCTATCGTAACGGCGCTCATGCCGTTATCCATGCCTTAAGTTTTTCTTTGTTTACAGGCGTTAGGATTTCATCTTACATGAAACGTTATTATCGCTACGGATCACGATTAAGTGCCGCGTTTGCCGTTATTGCTGATATTGCAATGATGACCATGCAGGCATCGTTAAAAAGACGTGAGATGATATCGGCTCGCCTGGGAGATTTATTAAGCATGCTTTATCTTTTGAGTATGGTGTTGAAACAATATAAGGACCTCGGAGAACCAAAGGAGCTTAATCATGTAGTTGATTGGTCATGTCAATATCTGCTGCATCAATATCAGGTATCGATGCATGAAATTTTGCGTAATCTTCCTAATCGGCCAGCTGCATGGAAAATGAAACTCATCATGTTTCCTTTGGGCGAGCATTTTCATATGCCGTCAGATAAGCTGGAAAGGACGATTGCTGATCAGGTGACACATAATACTGAAACCAGAAATATGTTAATTGACGGGGTTTACCTGACACCCAATGAAAATAATCCGATAGGTAAAATGAATGAGATACTGGCATTGGCGGAAGATATGGAGCCATTGTTGCAGAAACTAAAGGCCGCTGTAAAATCAAAGCAGGTGCCGAATCTACTCAGCATAGCTTTAATAGATGCTGCAGAACAAGCCGAGATAGTCAACAAGGAGGAAGCGTCGAGACTTCGGGAGTTTGATAATAAGGTAATGAGTGTTATCAATGTCGATGATTTCGAATACACTGAGTTTAGTCGTCCAGAATCGGCTGCTTGACCCTATATTTCAACGAACAGCCAAAAACCTATTACTATCTGCAAATTTTGAGGCTATTTAAAAGCTAGCACACGCTAGCTAATCGTAGTCAATATAATGTCAACTAATAAGAATAATAAAGATATGTTGGAGTTTGCCAAATTAATCGCAGAAGAGGCGGGGCAAATTGCACTTCGCTATTTCCGTACTAATCTCGATATCACCAGCAAATCAGATAGTTGTTTTGATCCAGTGACTATCGCTGATCAAAGCATCGAAAAACTTTTAAGAGAAAAGATCATCGCAAAATTTCCTGACCATGGGATTGTGGGTGAAGAGCAAGGGGTGACTAAGGGTAATAAATTTACCTGGGTAATTGATCCCATAGATGGTACTAGAGCGTTTATTTCTGGATCGCCAATGTGGGGAATTTTAATTGGGTTGACGGAAAATAATAATCCGTTATTAGGAGTAATGCATCAACCATGGATGAAAGAAACATTTTTTGCAGATTCTAATAGCTCATGGTGGGCACAGGAGAGTTCGACTCAGCAGATTAACACACGACAAACCAAGAGCTTGACTGATGCAAACTTGTTTTGTACTCATCCATCAATGTTTACTACAGGGAAAGATCAAAAATTGTTCAAAGCGGTAGCTGACTCCTGCCAGTACTCTAGATATGGCAGTGATTGCTATGGGTATTGTTTGTTAGCGGCTGGCTTTGTCGATCTAGTCATTGAAGGCAGCCTGCAGTCTTATGATATCGTGCCATTGATACCGATTATTGAATCCGCTGGTGGTATTGTAACTAATTGGCAAGGAAAGCCTGCTGTCGAAGGTGGCAAAATTGTTGCTGCCGCAAATAAAACGCTACATGAATCGGCCTTAAGTTTACTAGCCAGTTAAAACTAATTAGCGATGTACTGTGTCTGCAAGTTTACAGTACTGCGAGAATAGAATTAGTAAGATAGTCAATATTTTCATGACTAACGCCCGCCATATTGACTCGGCTGCTGTTTGCCATATAGATACTGTAATCATTTTTAAGCCTTTGTACCTGATCTGTACTCAAGCCTAATATTGAAAACATTCCGTTATGTGCTTCAGTAAAGCTAAAATCTTGAGTGGAGCCTTTCTTCTTCATAGTACTGGCAAACAAGGAGCGGAGATCATTTATCCGTTTACACATTTTGTTTAATTCTGTCTCCCAACTTTCCTTCAATTCTGGATCGGATAAAATATTACCAACTATCATTGCACCGTGAGCTGGCGGGATAGAATAAAGCCTGCGTGCAACATTTTTCATATGTGACCAAGTAGCATCGGCCACTTGCTTAGATTCGGTAATGACTATAAGACCGCCGATACGGTCACGGTACAGTCCGAAATTCTTGGAACAAGAGTAAGCAATGATAATTTCAGGTACTGTATTAGCAATCAGTCTCAACCCCTCCGCGTCTTGTTCTATGCCTGCACCAAGTCCTTGGTAAGCAAAATCAATAAACGGAATAAAACCGTTTTTATCTGCCAACGATGCAATTTCTTTCCAATGTTCTATTGTCATGTCTGCGCCAGTTGGATTATGACAACAGGCATGTAACAGTAAGATATCCTGCTTACCTAGCTTGGCAATTGAGTCCAGCATAGCTTCATGCTGAACGGAATGCGTTTTAGGATCATAGTAGGGATACTCATCCATAGTCAGTCCCGCAGTTCCTAACAGGGGAATGTGATTTGGCCAACTGGGTTTACTCACCCACAGGTTTGCACCTGGACGCCAGCTATTAATGACTTCGGCGGCCACTCGCAAAGCACCAGAACCACCTGGACTCGCAATTGCACATGTTCTCTGATCTTTTAGGATCTGATTCTCTTCACCAAGAATTAATGACTGTATCTTTTTACAAAATACGGGGTCACCCTGGATACCGGTATAAGCTTTAGTTTGCTCTTGTTCTAGTTTTAGGGCTTCGGCACGCTTGACTGCTTCGAATATCGGTGTGATACCTTTTCCATCTTTATAAACGCCGGCACCTAAATCTATCTTTGCTGGATTTTTATCATTGTTATAAGCAATAGCTAAGCCGAGTATGGGATCCTCAGGTAATTTTGATAGTGCTTCAAACATGTCAGCTCCAGTGTAATGCTTAAATATACTAATTCAGATTGAAATTAGGGCAATCAGCGCACAGTGATAATAACCTATTTTCTCAGGCTTTTGTTGGCCTTATTCTACAGACTTATTGGTACCATATTTTTTAAATCTACGTTAGAATTTAAGCCATAATGAAAATAAATCATTCGCGGTATAAGGAGTAAGGATATGAGATATTTATCAGCCGTATCTGCGATTTTACTATTTTGGTTTTCTGAAATCACATTCGCACAAAGCAACGATGGAGATGGCAATCGTTCTAGGGCCGTTATGAATAATTCAATTGCAATACTGCCTTTTGAAAACCCATCGCCTAATCCAGAAAATGCCTACTTCGCTGTTGGATTCCATCAAGAGCTCTTAGACCATCTTGCCAAGATACATGATATTAATGTCATTCCCAGTATATCTGTCGTCGGAGGAGGAAGGAATGTAGCGCCCGCCGGCAATAAAGATAAATACACGCCTTTAAGCGAGACAGCCGCTCAACTCAATGTTGAAACCATTATGATGGGTCGAGTCCTCTATTTAAATAATCGGTTTGATATCTTTGTGCAACTCGTTAATGGTTCTAATAATGATGTGCTTTGGTCTGAAGTATACAATCGAGAATTGTCCGACGTATTTTCAACACAAGCAGAGATTGTTGCAAACATTGCCAAGATTCTTGAAGCAAAAATATCACCTGCTGAACAGAAAAACATTAATAAGGTACCTACCAGCTCACTTGAGGCATATGCGTTTTATTTAAAAGCGAGAGCATTAACTTCAAACATTCGTCCAGGAATGCCCGGGGAGTTTTATGAATATTTGGAGCAAGCGATTGAGTTAGATCCAGACTTTGCCTTGGCCTATGCATTGATGGCAAGTGGTTATGGTGTTGCCAGAAAAGTGGGTCGTGAACTTAATGGGTTAAATTTAAATGATGTTGAAAAGGTGACGCTTGAATATGCTGAGAAAGCGTTAGCACTGGATGCTAACCTCAGTTACGCCTATATGGCACAAGGATTTGTTCATCAAAGCAATTGGCGTAAATCAGAAGGAGAGCAAGCCTTTAAGCGTGCGCTTCAGTTGAGTCCACATGATGTAGAAGTCCTAGATGAATATGCACGTCTCCTTTCGTTTTTTGGAGAAAATGAAAAAGCAATTCCATATGCTCAGCGTGTCCTGGAATTGTCGCCTACTAGCGGTCCTACTCATGATCTTATGGGTTGGTTATTATGGCAGACAGGTAAATCTGAGGCCGCAGCTGATAGTTTCCGCAAAACCATTGAATTTATGCCAACGCGAGCAGCTCCCCATTCGTGGCTTGGATTTATTGATATTTTTCTAGGTGACACGACTGAGGCATTGGAGGAGTTAAGGATTGCAGAGAAGTTGGCAGATAAAAGAGATCTCGATAGCGTAACTCGAATAGCCTATGGTTACTCAAAGCTTGGTTTAAATGATGAAGCAATGCGTATATTTAAACTGATCGAAAAATGGGGCGCAGAAGGACAATTTATAAGGCCGAGTGCCTGGGCAACGGCGTATTTAGCTATTGGTGAAAATGAGAAAGTTTATAATATATTGTCTGAGAATCTAGATAACGGAGCTCAAAATATACAATATCTAAAATATAATGTTATGAAGGACCATGTTCTGGATCAACCTCGGTTTGTAGAATTGCGTAATCAGATAGGGAGTAAATAGTAGATGAGACCGAAGACAGAATCTACATCGGACGTTCTATTGTTTAGAAAATCTAGTTTATCTTTTCAATTAAAGTTCCTGACTATCGTTGTCATTTTCTGTGTATTAATAATTAATGCATCATCCGTGATGTCACATCATGGCCGTACCAATTTTCTCTATGATGAAACTATTACTCTTGAAGGTAAGGTAATCGAATTTAATTGGAGAAATCCCCACTCGTACATTGAAATACAGGTCGTCAATCAAAACAACGTTGCTGAGAATTGGCTGATTGAAGGTGGCACGATTGTGTCTTCGAAAAAACATGGGTGGAAGAAGGATTCAATTAAAGCAGGCGATAATGTTATTGCTGTCGGCTTTCCTGACAAAAATACTAAAAAGAATCTTATTTTACTGGAACACATCGTTCTTGCAGATGGGAAAACGTTATATTTATCGACCACACCACCTCATATCTTAAGGGCAAGAGGGATAACTGACGATTGTGCTAACTTCGACAAATCTATTGAGTGTCTCATTCCTGGGAGTAAATTATCTGCCGATAAACCAGTTGTGACCCCCTCAAAGGATTATTCTGGAACCTGGGACCGGGGCCCTAGCAACGGAGTAAAAACAGGTTATGCGTTATTCACACCACCAAGTAATTGGCCCCTGACCCAACTTGGTGAGGCAGAGCTTGCCAAGTTCAATGATCTTGAGAATCCTTGGTTCGATTGCCTAGAAAGGGGACTGCCATTTTATAGCCTATACCCGTATTTTCATCAGTGGACACGCTTTGAGGATCGGATTGAAATTATTTCACAACAATCCACCTTAGTTCGGACGCTGTATTTGAATCAAGATACCCATCCTGATCAAATTGAACCTAGTCATGCTGGGCATTCAATTGCCCATATTGATGACGATGGTAGCCTGGTAGTGGATACCATCGGATTTCCTGATTTCGTCAAGTGGGGTATTGCTGCTGGTGTGGATGCAAGCGGCCAAAAACGGATCAGGGAACACTATTCCTTAAGCGAGGACGGTCTTGATATTGCAGTTTCCATTACGATTGAAGACCCGGTTTATCTGACTGAACCCGTGACGATTAACGGGAGTGATCGTAAGGTGGCTGATATCCCGTTTGAACCTTACGATTGCGATGTAGACATTGCGCGTAAACATTTATCCGCTCCACTGAAAACACCATAAGGCTGTAGTGTGGTAAAAGAAGATTAATGCTTTAAGATGTTTCGTTATTCCATTTCACAGTTCTAATTTCAATCTAACCGTGGTAAGGAGTAATACGATGCAGTATTTAAGGGCTATAGTCGTGTTGTTGCTATTTGGGTTATCTGCTATTTCAGTTGCCCAGAACAGCAATGCTGCCCTTAACAACTCCGTTGCAGTGTTACCTTTTGAAAACCTGAGTCCTAATCCTGACGATGCCTACATAGCTGTAGGGATCCATGAACAACTACTATTCCAATTAACTAAAATCCGGGACATTAATCCTATTTCCCGTCCTGCCGCTATTCGTAATGCCGGAGAGGGAAAATCCATAGCTGAGATCGCCGCCATATTTAATGTGGAAACCATTATGACGGGCACCTTTCGATATGAGAATGATCGAATCAACATGGTTGTTAATCTCATCGATGCTTCTACCAACAACCAGTTGTGGTCAAAGACTTATGATCGGGAGTTTCCCGACATCTTTGCGATACAAACTAATATTGTTGAGCACATTGTAACGGCCCTAGGAGCAGAGCTTACTGCTTCAGAACAGCAACGCATTGAAAAAGCACCAACAAACTCGCTAGAGGCCTATAAACGTTATATGAATGCGAGAGTATCAGTACGAGTAACCATTGCAGCAAATATGCCACCTAAATTTTATCAGTATCTGGATGAGGCAATTGCACTCGATCCGGAATTTGCTTTGGCTCATGCTCTTAAATCGAGTGTTTATGGACTTGCTCATCTCTATGGCGCTCCACGAGATCAACTAACATTTGATGAAATAAAAAATCTGGCTCAGAAGCATGCTGATATAGCCGTGAATGTAGATCCGAATTTAGGTTATGCTTATTTAGCAAAGGCATTCGTTCTTTTCAGTAATCTGCATGCAGCTGCATCGAGGCAAGCTTTTGAACGTGCGCTTGAATTAAGCCCGAATGATGTCGAAATATATGATGGTTACCGTCGGCTACTGTCGGTAATTGAAGATCACGATGAGGCTATACGATTAGCAGAACGCGATGTGGTTTTAACACCCAACGTTGGAAATCCGCTGATGAGATTGGGTCAAACGTCCATGTTTGCTGATAAACCAGGTCCTGCAGTTGATAACCTTCGTAAATCTATTGAACTTTTTCCTCAGATTCATGCTGTTCATCGATTTTACGCGATGGCTTTAATTACTGCTGGTAGACGATCTGAAGCACTAGCAGAACTAAAAATTTCAGAAAAATTATTAAATGATCGCAATCCAACAAGAGATATTGCACGTACGGCATATGGGTATTCAGTACTTGGATATAAAGAAGATGCCATGAGAGTGTTTACGTTACTGAAAAAAAGGGAAGCAGGAGGAGTATTCATAAGTATACGTGCCTGGATTGAAGCGTACTTAGCGATAGGTGAAATAGAAAAAGCTTACGCACTATGGGCGCAAAACCCAAAACCAACTGAAGGAATTAGAATATTACAATTTATCCAATCAAATATTGTTAAAAATCCTGTTTTGGAAGAGCCGCGCTTTGTAAAATTGCGTAAACAGTTAATAGAGTTTAAACGTGAATTCAATTTGTAAGTGCAACTCAATTAGGTGGCACGAACGGCAAGCTGCGGTAGCATCCTTACCTTTCGTTTCAGCAAGAAAGAGAGGCACAGATGAGACACTACGCACAGCTTACCGAGCATCAACGCTACCAGATTTACGCCCTGATGAAAGCAGGACATACACAAACGGAGATAGCCGCCTTGATAGGCGTACATAAATCTACTATTAGCCGTGAACTCAGACGCAACCGTGGCTTGAGAGGCTATCGACCCCGCCAAGCTCAGTTGCTCCGGCAAGCGCGTCGAGAAGCCAGCCAACAACAGCGACTCCCCACGACCTTGTGGGAGCGAGTAGAGGTCTGGCTGCGGGACGAATGGAGTCCTGAGCAAATCAGTGACTGGTTGCATAAACGAGAAGGTATCGCTCTGAGTCATGAATGGATATATCACTACATATACCAGGACAAGGCAGACGGCGGTGAGCTGTACCGGTACTTGCGTTGCCAGAAGAAACGAAAGAAGCGTTATGGTAGTTATCAACGTCGTGGGGTTCTGGTGAATCAGATCAGCATTGATAAGCGTCCCGCCATTGTGAACAGGAAGACACGCATCGGTGACTGGGAAGTGGACACCGTCATCGGCAAAGGCCATCGACAGGCGCTGGTCACCTTGAGCGAGCGCAAGTCGATGTACACCTTGATTTGAACAGGTGAAACGACGAACTGCCTCTGCCGTCAGGCAAGCTATCGTGCGATTGTTGTCTAATATGAAGGCGTCGGTTCACACGATCACCTCGGATAATGGAAAAGAATTTGCTGAGCATGAGGTTATTGCTCAACAATTGAACGCGGGGTTCTATTTTGCACATCCTTATGCCTCCTGGGAACGGGATTTAAATGAAAATATCAATGGTCTCATTCGACAGTACTTCCCAAAGAAAATGGACTCCAGCACGATTACACAAAAGCAGTTAAACTTGGTCATGAAAAAACTCAATCACCGTCCCAGAAAAACACTTAATTCAAAAACACCACAGGAAGTCTTTTTTAACATCAACGTTGCACTTCAAAGTTGAATCCGCGCTATGATTAAAAAAGATGAAATTAAAATTACTCTTTCTCTCCGCATGCATATTTGCATTTAACACAACATTCGTGATGTCCCATCATGGTCGCTCTAATTATTTGCATAATGAAAGCGTCGCCTTAGAAGGCAAAGTTGTTAACTTTAAATGGCGGAATCCACATTCTTATATGGAGATAGAAGTAAAAGATGCAAACAATGAAACTAATGTTTGGCTTGTTGAAGGTGGAACAGTCACAAGATTAAAAAGACTAGGCTGGGAAAAGGATTCCATTAAAATAGGGGATAATATTGTTGTAGTAGGCTTTACTGACAAAAATCCTAAAAAGCATTTAATGCTACTTGGACATGTCGAACTTGAAGATGGCAGGATGTTGTATTCATCAGCTAATCCTCCACCGACAAGATCGGATCCAGGGCAATCGGCTAGTGTTACTGAAGATAAAGTACAAATTAACAAACCGGATGTGGCACCTTCGCAAGATTTTCCCGGAACCTGGGCGCGTGGCCGTAGCAACACAGCAAATACGGGCTACTTTTTGTTCTTGCCACCAAAAGATTGGCCTTTAACTATGGAAGGAGAGCAGCAGCTTGCTCAATATGACGAGCTCGATAATCCCGGATACAACTGTGTAGAGAGGGGTTTACCGTTTTATAGTCTTTATCCTTATTATTTACAGTGGACTCGCTATGAAGATCGGATCGAAATCATTTCTCAACAATCGACATTAATTAGGACACTACACTTGAATCAGGAAACGTTTCCCAATGATGTAGAGCCGAGTCCAGAAGGGTATTCCATTGCTCGTTTTGATGATGGAAGCCTGTTGGTAGAAACAAGTGGGTTCTCTGCTGCGAGATGGGGGCTTGCTCCAGGTGTCGATTCTAGCGAACAAAAACGTATTAAAGAACGTTTTACTCTTAGCGCGGACGGTCTAACGTTAAATTATTCAATTTCGCTTAGAGACCCGGTTTATTTAACGGAACCGGTGATCATTAACGGGAAAGATAATAAGGTTGTTGATGTCCCATTTGAACCCTATGGATGCGATTTGGATGCGGCTCAGAAGATACTGTCCTTACCAGACAATACACAGCAGTAAAGATTAGTTAACGTTATACCTTTCCTTAATCTCGATTTGAAACTGTCCTAAAACCGATATGTGCAGCTGATAGAGTAGATTCTTGAGGTTGTCTCGCCGCCGGTCGATAACGTATACAGTAATTTTCTGCACATAAGTATGATCCGCCCTTGATTACTCTGACAGGAACGCCGGGCTGACGTGGATCAAAACCAGATGGATAAGGTGAGGAGGCAATCTCTGCTTCATCATGGGATGGATAATACCAATCTGATACCCATTCCCATACGTTACCTGTCGTATCATATAGACCATATTGATTTGGTTGGTAGCAACCAACAGGCGATGTACCGATGTAATCGTCCGCTTGAGTGTTAAACAGAGGGAAGGTCCCTTGCCAGACATTTGCTTGCCAGTTCCCGTTTGGATCTATTGCAGTACCCCAGCTGTAGGGTTGTTGTTCCAGTCCTCCGCGTGCAGCGTATTCCCATTGTTTCTCTGTAGGTAATTCTCTCTCTATCCATTTTGCATAGGCAAGTGCATCGTCATAAGCGATGTGGATTACTGGATGCTGTTGTTTCCCATTGATATCGCTCCCAGGACCAAATGGTTCTCGCCAATTTGCACCGGGTATAAATTGCCACCACTGTGTAATGTCTCCACCGTTTTGAAGATCAGTCGGCAAGATAAACGCCACTGAGCCAGGGACAAGTAGTTGCTGTTCGATATCGGGATGTAGTGCAGGGTCCGGCTTTTTTTCGGCGACGGTGATATAACCTGTTTCATCAACAAAAGCGGCAAATTGAGCGTTGGTTACTTCATGTTGATCAATCCAAAATCCGTTTACGGCTACTTCAATCTGAGGACCTTCTTCCGGGTAGTAATCAGATTCACCAATGATAAATGTGCCGCCATCAATCCAGGTTTGTGCCGGGTTATCTATATTGATGTTTGCAAGGCATGCATTCTCATCTTTAGAAGCAATAGGATCCATTGCAGGTGGTAACAGATATATTCCTGTTCCAGTAAATAAGATCAGGAACAAGATAACCGTGACTTCTTTCATGAAGCCAAATATCTAAGCAAATTCACCGATCCGTTTACTATTAATATCCTTGATGGTCGGTGTGCCGTTTAATTGCATGACTGATAACAGTTCTGCATTTAGCAAATCGAGGACTTTTTCAACACCAGGCTGGCCAAATGATGCAAGTCCCCATATATAAGGTCGACCAACACAAACTGCTGTCGCCCCCATAGCCAATGCCTTAAATATATCCGTTCCTCTGCGGAATCCACTGTCCACCAGTACGGGCATTTTGCCTTTAACACCTGCGACAACCTCTGGCAGTGTCTCTATGGTTCCGATGCCCGTCTCGACAGCACGCCCGCCATGGTTAGAGACAATAATGCCGTCCACGTCTTGCTTCACGCACAACTCTGCATCTTCACGCGTGAGTATGCCTTTTAAAACTAATTTCATTTTAGCTTCATCCTGAACCCGTTTAATAAAGTCCCATGTTTCGCCAGGCATGGTCATTCTGGTTTTATCATCTATTGGTAGTCCCTGAAACATAGGTACGGTTTTCATTGAGAAAAGACCTTGTGTGTGGCAGACGGAACAATCTCGATTGTCTAACGTGATGGACCTTGAAAATGTTTCAGGATTACGTCTACCTGGCAGATCGATTGTAATTGCCACAACTGGGCATCCTGCTGCTTCAGCACGTTTCAGTAGGCCTTTTGTCACTTCCCAGTTATCTGTGGAATACAGCTGATACCAAATAGGGTTGTCTCTTGCCTCAGCAACCTGTTCAACTCCAGTTGAAGACACGGTAGATAAAATCATTTGATGGTCTCGTGATTTAGCAGCGCCTGCTACAGCGAGTTCACCTAGAGGATGAAAAGCACGATGGCCACCTATTGGGCATAACAGATATGGTGATTGCAACGTTTCACCGAACAGTTTGATGCTGGTATCAACATTACTCACATCAACTATGCGTTTAGGGCGTAGGTAATATTTTGAAAAACCATCTCGGTTTGCTTGCAGAGTCAGATTGTCATCAACCCCTGTCGCCAGAAAACCGTAGTGAGCTGTCGGTAGAATTTTTTTGGCTAATTCATGAAAGTCAAACACATTAAGCGCTTCATCTGGATTTGCGATGAGCTTGGCAGTGGCTTCTTCAGCAGCCATCAAAGTTTCGGAAAAACCCACTGTAGAAAACAAGGGGCTGGATGCGAAATAAGTGAGAAGTTTCCGTCGGTAAAGTGAAATACTTGCTTCTTTAGACATTATTATTACCCTCTGATGGCGAATATATATTATTTTTTATGGTCTATTTATACCATGATGCTGTTAACAATTAAATCACACTGCAAATCTATCGATACGGCTACTATTTATGTCTTTGATAGTCGGCGTGCCATTTAATTGCATCACTGATAACAACTCTGCATTCAGAATATCGATGACTTTTTCGACGCCAGGCTGACCAAATGCTGCAAGTCCCCATATATAAGGACGGCCAACAGCGACTGCTGCCGCGCCCATTGCCAGTGCCTTAAAGACATCTGTTCCTCTGCGAAAACCACTGTCGATAAGTACGGGAATACGGCCATCAACACCAGCAATGATCTCTGGCAGCATCTCTATGGTTCCAATACCAGCTTCGGCAGCACGCCCTCCGTGGTTAGAAACAATTATTCCGTCAACACCATGTTCAACACTTAATTCAGCGTCTTCACGTGTAAGTATGCCTTTTAGTAGAAATTTCATCCTAGTTTCGTCCTGAATCCGTTTGACCATGTCCCAACTAAAGCGGGGCTGTCTAAGATCATTCGCGCCTTCGAATGGCAGTCCTTTAAACATCGGTTTGTTGATTAGCGCTAAATAACGTTCTTCCTGATGGCAGGCAGAGCAGTCTCGAGTATCTGACCTTGTGTATCTGGCGTGTGTTTCAGTATTACGTTTACCGGGGAGGTCTACTGTAAGCGCCACGACTGGACAGCCTGCTGCTTCTACTCGTTTTAATAAGCCTTTCGTTACTTCCCAGTTGTTCGAAGGATATAGCTGGTACCAAATGGGTTTCCCTCTTGCCTCAATAACTTGTTCAATTGCAGTTGAGGTAACCGTAGACAAAATCATATGCTGATCCCGCGTTTTGACCGCACTCGCTGTCGCTATTTCACCTAGAGGATTAAAGGTACGGTGGCCACCTATAGGGCAGAACATAAATGGTGATCGTAAAGTGTCGCCGAAAAGTTTGATGCTGGTATCCACGTTACTCACATCAACTATGCGTTTAGGACGCAGGTAAAATTTTGAAAAGCCATCTCGGTTTGCCTGCAGAGTAAGATCATCATCCACACCTGTTGCCACAAAACCATAGTGAGCAGGAGGTAGAATATTCTTGGCTACGTCATGTAAGTCAAACACATTGAGCGCTTCTTCTGGATTTGCAATGAGATTGGCAGTGGCTTCTTCTGCGGCCACCAACCTTTCAGAAAAATTAATAGTTGCAAACAAGGGACTGGAAGCAAGATAAGTAAGAAATTTCCGGCGATACAGCGAAGTACCTAATTCGGCAGACATTTATTTACCCCCTGTTAACGAAGAGATTATTCTAGCAATTTTCTATAAATATCATGAAGCTGTTTCGATTAAATATTACTACAGAAAAGCCAACAATGTTCTATGTTATTCTGGTATGAATTTAATAACAGGTGAGAGACAAAGATGGGTATGTTGGTAGACGGAAAATGGCATGACAATTCGAAAGATGCGAAATCAACTGATGGACGCTACGTTCGTGTCGAATCCGGATTTCGTAACTGGATCACGGCTGATGGTAGTGTAGGACCAACAGGTGATGCGGGATTTAAGGCTGAACCGAACCGTTATCACTTGTATATAGCCTATGCTTGTCCATGGGCAAACCGAACATTGATTTTCCGGAAGATTAAGGGGTTGGAAGATATGATTTCCTTATCTGTGGTCAATACACATACGGATAAAGAGGGTTGGACCTTTTTACCTGGTGAAGGTGTAATTGCCGACCCCGTAATAAATGCCAAATATTTTTATGAAATTTATACAGCAGCTGACCCGCACTACACAGGTCGAGCCACCGTACCATTATTGTGGGATAAAAAACAAAATACTATTGTCTCCAATGAATCGTCTGAGATTATCCGCATGTTTAACAGTGCCTTTGATGGCGTTGGAGCAATTCCTGGTGATTATTATCCCGAACACTTACGTGATGAAATCGATAATCTTAATCATCGAATTTACCATACCCTTAACAATGGGGTATACCAAGCAGGGTTTGCTAGTTCACAAGATGCATATGAAGAGGCGGTCATCCCACTATTTGATACTCTTGAATGGCTTGAACAACGTTTAGCAAAGCAACGATATCTTACCGGCAGTCAGATCACAGAGGCAGACTGGCGTTTATTCACCACACTAATCAGATTCGATCCGGTTTATGTTGGTCATTTTAAATGCAATCGTAAACGTCTAATTGATTACTCAAACCTATGGGGCTATACACGTGATCTTTATCAACAGCCAGGTGTTGTAGAGACAATTAATATTGGCCTAATAAAACAGCACTATTATAGTAGCCATACCCAAGTTAATCCGACAGGGATCATTCCCATCGGGCCGGAATTCTTCCCCGACGCACCGCATAAAAGACATAAATTTGAACATAGTTCTGGTTCATGAACAGGATTTGGCAATACTAATAATATATTGCCCTGCATTAAGTGTAATTGTTGATAATCTATTATTTTTAACTATATAATGCCATTTGAAAATTCCACGGACAAAAACGGATTTATCTCAAATTTTGAACTTAACTTCTAATATGAATTCAAATTTAAAAACTATTTTTAATTAATAAGGCAGGATTAAATAATGAAGAAAATAATATTAACTATTTGTACAGTATTTACTGCTCTAATTGGCAGCTCGGTGTTTGCCGGTACTTATGATCTTGATAAGCGTCATACTCAGATCATTTTTTCAGCCACCCATGCAGGGTTTTCCGATCCAATAGGAACATTTAATGATTTTGAAGGCGTGCTTGAATTTGATGAAAATGATATGGAAAGTTCCAGTATCAATGTGACGATTAACACTAATAGTGTTGATTTTAATGATGACACCTGGAATGGGCACATGTCCTCAAAAAACTATTTGAATGTGGAAGGGCATCCAACCATCACCTTTAAAAGTACGGGTGTGAAACAAACTGGTGACAAGACCATGGATGTGATGGGAGACCTGACATTTCTTGGCCAAACTAAACCAGTGACGTTGAAGGTAGATTTCAATAAAGTCGGTGCATTCATGGGTAAGTCCAGGGCTGGATTTGTAGCGACAACGATGATTGATCGAACTGAGTATGGTATGGGTTACAACGCACCAATAATTGGAGCCAAAGTTAATATACGTCTTAATGTGGAAGGCGTGTTACGGAAATAAATCCTTTTCATTTCAGAATAGTGGGATTGTAGATATATACGATCCCATTGTTCTATTCTTTATCCAAATCCAGGGAAACAGAGTTAATACAGTAACGTAGACCGGTCGGATTTGGACCGTCATTAAATACATGCCCAAGATGGGCGTCACAATCGCTACACATTACCTCAGTCCGTTGCATACCATGGCCGCTATCTGTTTCAGTCTTAATTGCACTTTCATCCATAGGTGAATAAAAGCTCGGCCAACCGCTACCGGATTCAAATTTTGTCTCAGAACTGAATAAGGCCTTGCCACAACAGCTGCAACAATATGTCCCCTCATCCTTGCTGTCATGATATTTGCCTGTGAAGGCACGTTCCGTACCTTTCTGTCGGCAGACTTGATATTGTTCCGGTGACAGTTGTTCTTTCCATTCATCCTCAGTTTTCTTTACTTGTTTCTTTTCCACAGCTTACTCCCGATTGAGATTATCAATTTATCTGCTTTAGAAGATATAGCACATTAACCTGGCGCTTTAACAGTGCGTGAATTTTCATCGTAATGCAGAATTACTGGGATTTTCCCGTTCATAGCTGTCGGACACAAATTTCGGCAATTATATACTTGACGTACCTATATGACAAATAATACGCCGACAAATATTAATGAAATAGTGTCATCCGCTTGCAATCCAGAATTATATGATGAAAGTAATGTGTGTTTGGATTCAAAAGAACGGAGGCTAGTACCTGTGACAATCTGTATAGCATCAATGAGTGTGTTTGAATTGGATAATTATAATTATCCAATGTTAATTACGGCAACAGACAGAATGTTAACTTCTGGTGATATTCAATTTGAACCATACCAAACAAAAGTGGCTACACTTCATACTGGAATTTTAGCGTTGGTTGCTGGTGATGCCTCTTTCCAAATATCAGTTGTAAATGATACGTTCGATTTATTAGAAGGTGAAGTAGATGTAACCGTAAAACGGGCGGCAGAAGTTTATAGTGAGGTATTTTCTCGTTATCGAAGAGAACAGGCGGAATTAAAATACTTAAGCCCGCTTGGTCTTACTATAGAATCATTTTTTCAAAATCAAAAACATATGTCTCAGGAAACGATTGATAACATAATGTATAAGCTTGAAGGAAACGGAATTAGTGCGCATGCAATTATTTCCGGAGTCGATCCTAAGGGATATGTACATATTTATACGGTTAAAGATCCTGGCAAAATAGTATGTCAAGTTGCAGTTGGGTTTGCTGCAATAGGAGCTGGAGAGTGGCACGCACAGTCATTATTTATGTTTAATAAATAGGATAGAAATATGCCCTTTAGCAAATCGCTGTTTTTGACTTTTGCCGCAAAAGGAGGGCAGAAGTTGCGCCGGGGATTGGATCTGCTACAGATATGACAATTATTGATTCAACAATAGTGGGTAAACCGGAGTCTTTGGTGAGAGTTAATGACTCAATTATTAATAAGCTAAATGAAACCTATAATAGATACCAGAAGGAACAAGAAACTAATTTGAATGCATCAATCGGCGACACCGATAAATTTGTAAATGAACTTATTAAAAAACACAAATCTAGCGATGACGAATCAAAGGATAAACAATTGAATTAAAATGACAAAAGACAGAGACAGAAAAACCAAAGTCAGGCTTGAAAAGCATAAATCAAGAAGTCTTAAACAAGATCGCATTAAATTTAGGCAAGGTGACGAGATTCTGGAATCTATGCTTAATACACCCCCTCAAACACATGAGGAAATGAAGGAGAAATAGAAGTAGGTGGAGGGGCGCTTTAATGTAACTACTCAAATTCCAAGGGTAGTTGCTTAGGGCTGAGATAGGTTTGTTTGGGAAAGAATGGTTTATTGTGGGTTAGTCACCTGTACATCAGTCGTTTACCTTCAATGCCTTTGAGTAGCATATTGGCACGATCCATATCGTCATAGCCTAGTTTCTGGCGGTAGTTGTACCGGAAGTCATACTCAGCCAGATAACGTTTCAGGTGTTCCGGGGATACATGCTGATAAACACCATTAAGACCACGTTTCAGGATTGAAAAATAGTTTTCTATTGTGTTCGTGTGTACGCCAGCACGCACATACTCATAAGCTGAGTGGTTTACAGAGTCATGCTTTTTAAAAAACTTTTTATTACTTCGATGATGTAGCGCATCATCCGTGTAGATAGTTGTATTTTGATTTATCTGTTTTAGCATTATTGGTCTTAGGGTTTTTGCATTCACGGCGGAAACATGGAACGAACGGGCATGGCCGCCTCTTTCAACCAGGGTTAATACTTTTTCTTTGTTATTATATAGGGCTTTTGGCTTATCACTCTTACGTCTGGTTGTGCGTCCGATATAGGTTTCGTCAACTTCAACGGTTGAATCGTCACCACCCATTTTGTCTGGATCGTTTATCTTTCCGAATGAGATTTTTACGCGCATGGCTTCACGCAGACGATGTTCCATAAACCATGCAGTTTTATAGGTAACACCTAACTGATGATGTAACTGATGGGCGCTGATCCCTTTCTTGCTGGATGCCATCAGGTGAGAGGCCAGTATCCACTTGTTAAGAGGTATCTTGGATCGTTCAAAAACTGTCCCCACAGTGACACTAAAATTACCCTTACAGGAATAGCATTTATGCAGTCCGGGGCGGTGAGATTTACCCTTGAGTGGCTTGACGTTCTCAGCCTCGCCACAATGGGGGCAGAAGGGGCCATTTGGCCATCTAATGCCCTCTAAGTGCTTTCTAGCAGAATCCTTGTCAAGATATATTTTATTCGTTAAATCAAGCATTTATGTTATCCTGTATCGGGGGTAGGTACGTTATGTATCTATATTATGCTAGAATTATAGGTACGTCAAGTATATAATTGCCCAAATTTCGCTTGTAAGTTCTCTAAAAGTTCTCTATTCTTAAAAAGAGAACTTTTGGAGAATATTATGCTTACTCGGCTCGAAGAAAAGCTTTTACAATTTATCACCCAGTATATCGCCCAGAATGGTCACGGGCCGACTTTGAAAGAGATCGGTGAGGCACTCAACATAAACTCTAAGGGCACGGTTCACCGTTATGTAGAATCACTGATCAAGAAGAAACATTTGCGCCGTACCGGTCGTGGCTGGCGTGGTATTCGCCTGACCGGTGAACGCGACAGGCGGCTAACTATCCTACCGCTGGAAGGGCGCATTGCTGCCGGAAAACCTATTGAAGCGATCACGGATCAGGAAGAGGTCAATTTTTCTGATTTGCTATTGGGCCCGGATCGCTTCGTTCTTAAGGTAGCAGGCGATTCCATGACCGATGCCGGTATCCTCGATGGTGACCTGGTTGTGATAAAAAAATCCAATACCGCAGAAAATGGCGATATTGTGGTGGCACTGATCGATAACGAGGAAGTGACGTTAAAACGTCTAAGGAAGCACGGCGATAGGATCGAACTGGTCCCTGATAATCCCTCGCTGAATTCCATGATCTACCCAACCAACAGGGTACATATACAAGGAGTGGTAGTGGGGCAGGTACGGATTTATTAAAAAGGGTCAGACTTCTAACACCAGATTTCTATGGATCCCACTCTAGTGGTGGTTCATCCATCATCGCTGCTTGTTCTCGTAAACTAAGAATATGATCCTGCCAGTAGATCTGGGTATTGAACCACGGGAATGCCAACGGAAAGGCAGGGTCGTTCCAACGTTGGGCAATCCAACCAGCATAGTTGATCATCCTTAACGTTCTTAATGCTTCGATCAAATGCAGTTCACGAGGATCGAATTGACGAAATTCACTATAACCTTCTAGCAGATCACATAGCCTCGCTGTCATATAGGAGCGGTCGCCAGATAACAGCATCCATAAATCCTGGATCGCAGGTCCCATCCTGGCATCGTCAAAATCCACCAGAAACGGGGCGTCGTTGTTCCAAAGAATATTTCCAAGATGGCAATCTCCATGTATTCGGATATAACGAACTGGATCTGCAGACTTGAAACAGCTATCAATGCGTTTTATCAAATCACCGGTTAGGGTTTCATAGGCATCAGTCAGATCATCTGGGATAAAGTTGTTCTCCAACAGGTAATTACTGGAATCAACAGCATATGAACTGACATTTAATTCTGGTCGGTATTTAAAGTCTTCAGTTTCACCCATCAAGTGTAGCCTGGCAATAGTCCTGCCCAGTTGCAGTAAATGTTCCGGGTTGTCTAGTTCGGGCGCTCGTCCACCTACACGGGGATAAAGTGCTAAACGGAATGACGATATATGGAAAAGTGTCTTGTCATCTTTTATTAGCGGTGCGATCACAGGGATCTCGCGTTCAGCAAGCGCAATGGAAAAGTGGTGTTCTTCGAGGATGGACTCATCAGACCATCGAGCTGGTCTATAGAATTTGGCAATGACAGGTTTTTCCTCTTCAATGCCTACCTGATAAACCCGATTTTCGTAACTGTTAAGTGCAAGGATACGGCCGTCACAATGGTACCCAGCCTGTTCTACAGCATTTAAAATATCGTCAGGCGCCAGATTTCGATAAGGTTCTTCAGCGTCCATTGCCCGGATTGTATCAGCAACTAATTTATAGTATCCGAGAATTAACGTCGATAATCTCTATCGGTTCATCATGATTGAAATCCGGCTTAGTCAATTGAACAAGTGTATTGTAATATTTTCGAATATTATCGACGTATTTAACAGGTTCATTTCCTCTAGCGTAGCCATTCGCAGTTTGTTTATACCATTTCTGCTGTGTAAGGAGTGGTAGTGATGTTTTAACTTCCTGCCACTTGTCTGGATTCCTTCCCTGTATTTCTGTAATTATTCTTGCATCTTCAAGATGACCGAAGCCGACATTATAGGCGGCAAGCGCCAGCCATATGCGGTCCGGTTCCTGTATGCGCTCTGGGATTCTTCCAATTAACTGTCTGATATATCTCGCCCCACCTTGGATACTTTGCTGTGGATCAAGTCGATTAGTTACTTTCACTTGCTTTGCTGTATCCAGAGTCAGCATCATCATTCCCCTAACGCCGGATGGTGAACGTGCTCTTTCGTTCCAATGAGATTCCTGGTAGCTCATTGCGGCGAGAAAACGCCAGTCTAAATCATATGTCTTTGCCGTTTGCCTGAAGTAAGACTCGTAGTTAGGTAATCGTGTTGAAAACCGTTCGATAAATTTAAGTTGATCAACATAATCAAATTTCTGTATCGGCCCGTAGTATTTATCGATCAACTCCGCCAGCTGATTATTTTTATTAATGGTTTTATAAAATTTTTCTATCTCAAGAAGTAAAGTTTCGTTATCTACGTTATTTGTGACCCATGCTAATGGTCCGGTCTTGGATAATTCGAACCCAGCACGTAACTCTGGATAGGTCTGCTGTGCCATCGTAAGTTCATTTGAATAGACCAATGCGTAGGAGATTTCTTTTTTTTCGATTAAATCCAGTAAATCGGTATTACTTTTGTCTTTATGGCTTTTCCAATTAAAGCTCGGAAATTTATTTTTAAATTCTATCAAGTCGTCTGAGCTGATACTGCCTTCTACGAAATGCAGCTGGAAAGGGTAAAGGTCGTTCAATGTACGCGGACGGTCTATTCCGTTTCGGTAAACAACCTGTTGATTTACAGAAAAATAGTCAGGCCCAAATAGTACAGATTCATCATTTGTGACTAATGGCTTCAACAATCCTGCTGCGATATCTGCTTTGCCCGCTTTTAAAAATTCAATTACTTCAGATTTATTTTTAGCAACGATAATTTCTAGTTCAATGTCAAGCTGGTCGGCAAACAGTCTTGCTAGTTCATATTCAAACCCTGTTTCATTTTTGGTGTCGATGTAATATGTGGATGGACTGTAGATGGTAATAAAACGAATAACCCCATTTTCCTTGATGGTATCCAAATTCGTTCTAGTTCCCATGCAAGAAATCAGGCTCATCATAATAATGATGAATACTGATCTAGAGATGATGCTAGATAGCTTGATTATCATGTATGTATATTAAACTTTAGCCATATACTTTGGTAATATTTAACATCACGCTACGACAACAGCCAGATATAACTAATCATATCTGTTTTTTAGACCATACAGTAGAATGATCAGTTTCATAGGAAATATAGACTAAGAATACATTCGCGGATTCAACTTTGAAGTGCAACGTTGATGTTAAAAAAGACTTCATGTAGTGTTTTTGAATTAAGTGTTTTTCTGGGACGGTGATTGAGTTTTTTCATGACCAAGTTTAACTGCTTTTGTGTAATCGTGCTGAAGTCCATTTTCTTTGGGAAGTACTGTCGAATGAGACCATTGATATTTTCATTTAAACCCCGTTCCCAGGAGGCATAAGGATGTGCAAAATAGAACCCCGCGTTCAATTGTTGAGCAATAACCTCATGCTCAGCAAATTCTTTTCCATTATCCGAGGTGATCGTGTGAACCGACGCCTTCATATTAGACAACAATCGCACGATAGCTTGCCTGACGGCAGAGGCAGTTCGTCGTTTCACCTGTGCAATCAAGGTGTACATCGACTTGCGCTCGCTCAAGGTGACCAGCGCCTGTCGATGGCCTTTGCCGATGACGGTGTCCACTTCCCAGTCACCGCTGCGTGTCTTCCTGTTCACAATGGAGGGACGCTTATCAATGCTGCCCTGATTCACCAGAACCCCACGACGTTGATAACTACCATAACGCTTCTTTCGTTTCTTCTGGCAACGCAAGTACCGGTACAGCTCACCGCCGTCTGCCTTGTCCTGGTATATGTAGTGATATATCCATTCATGACTCAGAGCGATACCTTCTCGTTTATGCAACCGTTCACTGATTTGCTCAGGACTCCATTCGTCCCGCAGCCAGACCTCTACTCGCTCCCACAAGGTCGTGGGGAGTCGCTGTTGTTGGCTGGCTTCTCGACGCGCTTGCCGGAGCAACTGAGCTTGGCGGGGTCGATAGCCTCTCAAGCCACGGTTGCGTCTGAGTTCACGGCTAATAGTAGATTTATGCACGCCTATCAAGGTGGCTATCTCCGTTTGTGTATGTCCTGCTTTCATCAGGGCGTAAATCTGGTAACGTTGATGCTCGGTAAGCTGTGCGTAGTGTCTCATCTGTGCCTCTCTTTCTTGCTGGAACGAAAGGTAAGGATGCTACCGCAGCTTGCCGTTCGTGCCACCTAATTGAGTTGCACTTACAAATTGAATTCACGATTTCTTTTTTGAAAGATTTCATCAATTATTGGAGAGGTGACAGAGAGGCCGAATGTGCTCGACTCGAAATCGAGTGATCGTCCGCGATCCGTGGGTTCGAATCCCACCCTCTCCGCCATACAGTCTGGTCTCTCGTCAGAGACGCCATGCCTGACTCCAGATAGTTAAATAGTCCGGGGAATTGTGTGATGTTTTGAAATTGCTTAGCTTACTAAGCGATCCTCCTGATCAATATAATCAGAGAATTTAACCGGATTCTCTTTTGGGGTTTTTGCAGGTTCGCTTACTGGATTTAATGGGGTGTGAAGCCCAAGACTTGTCTTTGCCGATCCCACTCCATGGGGAAGCCTTTCCTTAAGCGGGCAAGTGTGCAATCAATGGGGATATTCCCTTGTAGGATAGCTTCCATAATGTCAGGTGCAAGAAAGGCAAGTTTCAGGATACGCGCAATATAGCGTTGTGCTGTCCCTTTACTCTTTGCAATTGCAGCCGTTGATTCAATTGTTCCCGAGACTAATCCTTCATGCCATTGCAGGGCTTTCAGTAAGGCGTCCTGCATTGCCTTCACAGATATCGCATGCGGGAATTGATCTATATCATTCTTCACGATGAACCGTGTTTCAATCCCACAACGTTTCAGTTTAGCAGGAACGGTGGCCACCCGAATATCTGCTTCCTTATAAGGGATTTCCTCAGTGAGTGTTGCATTGTTCAGACACGCCAGCATCCCGTCTGTTGATATGTGCAGATCGACACCTTCACCGCGGATAATGATTTTTTGGAATATGGTTTTCAAATAGATTATCTGCTGATGCGGTGTGAAGGTATCCCACTCGGATAACAGGGATTTAGCACGGTCAAGTAGTGTAGCCTGTTGACTGGCAGACAGAGACTTCTCGCTTAAGAGCTTTAATAAGCTACTGGTGTTCTTCCAGAGTGAAAGGAGTTGTTGGATGACCAGGGTCTCAATGATTTTCGCAGGCAGGCGTAGTATTGAACCCGCATCTTTCTCTCGTTCCTGCAGGACCGTCTGGTTCACATAATACCGGTAGCGCCGGTTCTGCTTCCGGGTATGGGAAGGACTCAACGGATGACCGTTATCATCGAACAACAGGCCTGCCAAGAGACTGGGATCTTTGATAGATTTTCGGGTCTGATGCTTGCGTCTGTTCTCATTTAAGCGTTGTTGCACTTTATCCCAGAGTGCGGTCTCAAGGAGGGCGGTATGCTGTCCTTTGTACCTTCTTCCTTGATGGGTTACCTTCCCGATATAGATGGGATTCTTGAGTAAGGTATATAAAGCGCCCCGAGAGAACGGTCTGCCTCCCGCATGCACTCCTTCCACTGCACGGACTTTGCTGATATAGCCTTTGGTATCCAATTCTTCCTTTAACTGCCTGACACATCCCAGGGCGAGATACCGTGTATAGATATGCCGTACCGTCTCTGCTTCTTTCTCATTTACGACAAGCATCTTATCCATCACATCATACCCCAGTGGTACCACACCGCCCATCCACATGCCTTTTCGCCTAGAGGCTGTAATCTTGTCCCGGATCCGCTCGCCTGTGACCTCCCGTTCGAACTGGGCAAACGACAGCAGCACATTCAACGTCAATCGACCCATGGAGCTCGAGGTATTGAACTGCTGGGTGACTGAGACAAAGGAGACTTGGTGCTCATCAAAGAGTTCAATGAGACGGACAAAGTCCGCAAGGGAACGGGAAAGCCTGTCCACCTTGTATACCACAATCACATCCACGTCTCCGGCCTTGATATCATCCAGGAGTTGCGTCAGTCCAGGACGTTCTGTATTCCCACCGGAGAAGCCACCGTCATCATAGTGTTTGGATATGGCTTTCCAGCCTTCGTGTTGCTGACTCTTGATATAAGATTCACAGGCCTCCCTCTGTGCATCTAAAGAATTAAAGGCTTGTTCCAGCCCTTCCTCGGAGGATTTACGGGTATAGATGGCACACTGTCTATGTTTAGAGGACATCATTGTCATGCAGCCCTCCCTTTTACCATCCGGAAGAACCGGGGCCCGGACCAATGTGAACCGGTGATGTCACCTGCCACACTGCTCAGGCTACGGTAGTGTTGACCCTGGTATGAATAACCTGATTCCATGACGGTGACCTCATGGGTTTGCCCCTGCCACTCCCGGATGAGGCGTGTCCCGGGGGAATAGGCCGGGGCAAGGGATGGCCTTGTCTGCAGGGCTTTCTTCAGTAAGCGTTGCCGTTGTATCCGGGGATCATCCTTCTTTTGCAATACTTGCACTGTCCAGCCGAGGTGCAACCTCAACATGTCACGTTTCAATGATACCGGGGGTGGATATCCTTCCAGCTTTTCATACCATGCCTTCAGCGTTGGGAAGTCTGCCGGAGTCAAGGCTGTCAGGGAGGGCAGGCGGGACGATGGGTTGCTGCTCATACCCACCATTCATCCATGCCGTGACACAGAAAGCCAGTGAAAGAGGGCGCTTATCGGCTGATTCAGCCGGTTATCTTCGCTTTAATTCGGGAACAGCAGTCATTGTCCTTATATCTGGAGATGGACTGGGATTTAGGGCAGCAATCATGAATTGCCCCACCTTTCTCTAAGCGCGTGGTCCAGGCGGTCTGCCCGAAATTTGAAGCTGTGCTATGCTCCCAGCATCAGGACCCGACGCCCTTACTAAGGTGTAAGTCGTCAGAAGATCCGGGGCACAAAGGTCAAAAAGTGTAAGTCGCCAGAAGATTTCTATATACGACACAGTTATCTCATTTAGCTATGCGGAAATAAAAAATGGCAGATGCTTTCATCATTATGCAGATCGGTAATCCAGAATTAGATTCGGTATGTGAACAAGCCATTGTACCCGCACTTGGTGCATGTGGCCTTGTAGCAAAACGCGTGGATAAACATAACCAAGGCGGATTGTTAAAAAGCGAGATAATAGGATTTATAGAGAGAGCAGAGATTATTGTTGCAGACCTTACAAACGAGCGACCCAATTGTTATCTGGAAGTGGGCTATACAATGGGAATTGATAAACTCCGAAACTTGATATTGACTGCCAGGGAAGATCATCATTACGATAGCCAAAATTACAAAAATGGAGGATCGAAAATTCACTTTTATCTCAGTGGATACGATATTTTGTACTGGCATCCGGAAAAGCTTGATGAATTCAAACATGAACTGGAAAAAACGTATTGAGCGCCGTCGTGTGGTTCTGACTCCCTCACCACAGCAACCTGAAACACCTTGGGATAATGAGTGGATTCAGTCACATAGAAATATCGCAAAACCCAAGCTACAGGCAACTGGCAAAAGTGGCTTTATGGAAGTGCGCTTTTCATTAAATCAACCAAAACCATGGAAAAATCAAAAAGAACTTGATGGTGCAGCTCGTCACTCCACGATTTCTACATTTGGTTGGCCGATCGGTATTTACCTAGAGACTCGTGACGAGTATAGACCAAGACCAAAAGCGGATGGAATCGTTGCAGAAGTCCATGTAGATGCAACAGATTCATACGATTCAAAAGCTTCATACGATTACTGGACTATTCGCAGAAATGGTGATTATTTTCTTTTGAAGACAATTTTTGAGGATAAAAAAGACCCGCAAAAAATATTCTTTGACACGAGAATTGTCCGTGTTACAGAAGTATTGCTTTATTGTGCCAGGTTATACAATCGACTCGAAATCGATCCAACGACCGTTGTCAATATCGTTATTCGGCATGGAGGATTAAAAGGGAGGATATTAGGTGCAGCAAATCCAAATAGGAATAATCTACGTGAGCGTGCCCCATGTGTCGAGAATGAAGTCGAGTCAGAAATAGCGACTCAACTAAGCAAGATAGAAGGTGGGTTAGTAAGTTTTGTGAAGGAATTTGTAACTCCATTATTGACTTTATTTGATTATTTTGAAATTTCAGATCAAATTTTAGAGGAAATCGTTAATGCTTATGTTGCAGGCCGTGTCATTTAAAACGACGCCCAACAAACAGCTTCACCTGAATAGACAGTATTCATTTCCGGTACTGACAACCCAACGCTTCGAGCCACGCATATCGGACAACACATTTTGATGCGCTTGTCATGGAACGAGGTTCGCGCCCGTGCTGCTACCTTTGCTGAGGAATGGCGGGATGCATCCTATGAGCAAGGCGAGACGCAGAGTTTCTATAACGAGTTCTTCGAAGTGTTTGGAGTGCGGCGGCGTAGCGTCGCGCGCTATGAAGCACATGTCTCGAAACTGGACAACAGCTCAGGCTTCATCGACTTGTTCTGGCCGGGCGTACTGATCGTCGAGCAGAAGAGCGCTGGGCGCAATCTCAGCAAAGCTTATGGGCAGGCTGGGGAATATTTCGACGCACTGCCTGAGCACGAGCGTCCCCGCTACATTCTAGTCAGCGACTTCAAGACTTTCGAACTCCACGATCTAGACGAACGCCAGACCGTCGCCTTCCCGCTCACCGATCTGCCCAGCCATGTCGAGACATTCGGCTTCATCCTTGGCGTGCAGCGTCGGACGTTCCGTGACCAGGACCCGGTAAACGTCAAGGCTGCCGAGCTGGTCGGGCGATTGCATGATGCACTCCACAAAGCGGGCTACAGGGGTCACGACCTGGAGCGTTTCCTAGTGCGAATCGTGTTCTGCCTGTTCGCGGACGACACCGGCATCTTCGAACCGCGTGACATATTCCTTGACTTTCTGGAGACCCGCAGCGGTGAAGACGGAGCTGATCTTGGCCTGTGGCTGTCGCAACTGTTCCAGGTGCTAGACACGCCGGAATCCGTGCGCCAGAGCACGCTTGACGAAGACCTTGCACGGTTTCCTTATGTCAACGGCGATCTGTTCGACGGGTCGTTGCGTATTCCGTCATTCAACGCGGCCATGCGCGGTGCATTGCTAGATGCTTGCCGTTGCGACTGGTCGGAGATTTCGCCCGCCATCTTCGGTGCGCTGTTCCAGTCCGTGATGGACCCAGTGGAACGCCGTGCCCAGGGCGCTCACTACACGACCGAGAAAAACATCCTGAAGGTAATAGAGCCATTGTTCATAGACGATCTACGCGCCGAGTTTGCACGACTGAAATCTCGCAAGGACAGCCGCCGTGTCGCCGAACTCCGGCGGTTTCAGGAAAGGTTGGGTGAGATGGCATTCTTCGATCCGGCTTGCGGTTGCGGCAACTTTCTGATCATCGCCTACCGGGAGTTGCGAATGCTTGAAATCGAAGTGCTGAGGGAAATCCATCCCAAATCGCCCGATGGTAGACAGGTCGATGCATTCAAAACCTTGTCGCTGATCGACGTAGATCAGTTTTATGGCATCGAGCTTGGCGAGTTTCCAGCCCGTATCGCAGAGACTGCAATGTGGATGATGGACCACATCATGAACAATCGCTTCAGCTTGGAATTCGGTTTGACTTATGCGCGTATCCCGTTGCAAAAATCGCCGCATATTGTCCATGGGGACGCGCTTGAAACTAATTGGGCGGACCTGCTGCTTCCGGAGGACTGCTCCTTCGTGTTCGGCAATCCGCCCTTCGGAGGGGCGAAGTACCAGACGGCAGAGCAGCGCGCGCAGGTGCGCCAGATCGCGGCGCTCGGCAGGAACGGTGGAACACTCGACTATGTGACGGCATGGTTCATCAAGGCAGGGGAGTATGTTCGGGCGGGACGCGCCCGCATCGGTTTCGTCGCGACCAACTCGATTACCCAAGGCGAACAGGTAGCACAACTCTGGGCGATCCTGTTCAATCGGTGCAGGCTGGAGATTGCTTTTGCACACCGCACCTTCGCTTGGGGCTCGGACGCGCGCGGCAAGGCGCATGTGCACGTCGTCATTCTTGGTCTCGACCAGCGGGAGGCCGCGCGACCTGCAAGGCGTCTGTTCGCCTATCCCGATATCAACGGCGAACCGGAGGAAAGCAGCCATTCGACGCTTTCGCCGTATCTCTTCGGTACGGGTGGGCTCGCAGACCCGCATCTCACGGTGCGCGAGGAAAACAGGTCCATCAGCGTAATGGGGAAGTTGGTAAGTGGAACGCAGCCAATTGACAATCGGCAATATATCTTTACTGCGGAGGAGCGCGCGGCGTTTTTGGAATCGGAGCCGAATGCTGAATCCTTTCTCCGGCCATACGTTGGGGCGCAGGAATACCTGCACGGCGGCAAGCGCTGGATTCTGGCTCTGCAAGAGGCTTCTCCAACCGTCTTGAAGGAGCTACCCGGAGTGCAAGCGCGTATGGCTTCCGTCCGCGAGTATCGCGCGAAGAGTAAGCGTAAGAGCACTTTGGCGATCGCCGACTACCCGACGCGCTACAATGTCAACGTCCTTCCTTCCGCGCCGTTCCTGGTCGTTCCCAAGGTAAGTTCCGAACGCCGGGAGTATGTACCGATTGGCTGGCTCGAACCGCCGACTATTCCCAGCGATCTCGTATTTGTCCTTCAGAACGCCAGCCTGACGGACTTCACCATATTGACATCTGCCATGCACATGGCTTGGCTACGCCATGTTGGTGGACGGTTAAAGAGCGATTACCGCTATTCCATCGGTCTTGTCTACAATACTTTTCCGCTACCACCCAAGGATAAAGACCTGTCGAGATTGGAGCCACTTGCACAGGCTGTACTTGATGCCCGTGCTAAACATCCGGATGCAACACTAGCCGATCTTTATGACCCTGACCTGATGCCGCCTAATCTGCGTCGTACGCATCAGGCGCTTGACCGGGCAGTGGACAAGCTTTATCACAGAACTGGTTTTGCTTCTGAGCGTGAGCGTGTAGAGCATCTCTTCATACTTTATGAGGAGATGCGCACACCATTGGAGGCCGCGATAAGGGCCAAAACAAAACGGCGAAAGACATAACCAGTAGCAGCAGTGCATACGTTAACATTCAATACGCCGTTTTCCATAGCGTAGTCTGTTTCAACTTTTTTTGGGATGCTTAAGACTGGGACTTATGTAGTTAATTTGACAAACTGTCATGTATGTGACTGTACAAAAGTACAGTACATCCATCGCTAGACAGGCAGTTGTTTGCAAATTTTATTCAGTCGCTTCACCCAGTTCTTTGCTTCAGCTGCCTCACAGAACAATTCCTTTCGGCACTCGAAATTTGCTTCGACCCAAGAAAGCATATCTTCAATATCATACATCTTATACAAGGAATCTGTATCAGCTTCTATCATCGACTCAATTTCTAAACGATCTTTTTCTTCTTCAGGAATAGGTTTGTTCCACGGCGGCCCAAGTGTTTTCCAACTCTCTTTTTTCAGTTGGTAGCGAATTTGTGCAGGATGCGCGCCACCTGTCTCGTTGTATCCAAAATCAGGATGCGCGGTGTCCCATTCATAAGTAAGAAGCCGCTCCAAGAGCCTTATGACATCTTCTGTCCCTTCCGCTACAACGTTCCATGTGAACGCATCAATGCCAAAATTTCTGACGGCCTCTGGGAACGTGCCGTTTTTCTTTTTTGCTCCATATTTGTGGTCCTGTTTTCTTTGCTCAAGCGTCCTAGAAGTGACGCCAACATAAATTAGTCCACTATCGTTGTGAGTGGCTGTATAACAAATGAAAGGCTTACTGTTCATGAAATAATCCTTTGTCAAATTACCTACATAATTCCCTATGTTAGGGGAACTATATACTTAAATCCGCAACCAAATTGATCCGCTTTTCTTGTTCTTCTGTTTTCATTGCTTTACCACTTGTTTGGTAGCCATTAGCACAATATTTGGCATACAAATGTTACCTAAAGGGATATAGTAGTTCCCGCAACCGTCTTCTCAGGATACCCGGTCGGGTTACCTGCTGAATACAACAATCTTTTTCCGGCTTTGGGTAGCTCCTTAAGCCTGGATGAATAGGCAGGGCTTACCACATATCCTGTGAGTCGGTTGCAATGGCCCGGCATCTTTGTGCCGGCCTTGTAACAACTTGGAAGAGAAAATATGGGATACGTTGCAAAAGCGCAGCACTCAGTGTTGTGATCAGGAAAATAGGGTCGTTCATTCAATCAAATATCCATATTGCGAGCCTACCTGGCACCCTCGCAGTATGATTTCCACCATGCGTTTGACGGGAACCTGAATATGGCGATATACCAGGTAACGGACAGGGGGTTTCAGCCCATCGAGAAGACGAGCTTCGCAGATGCAGGCTTCAAGGAGCGCGAACATCTCCAGCAACTGTTGAAACAGCAAATCGATGTCATTGCCCCGGATACGCTGGTCATCTCCGAGGAGTTCGGAGGCTGGGAGGACAGCCATCGCAGGATTGACCTGTTGGGCATAGACAGGGCAGCGAATCTCGTCGTGATCGAACTCAAGCGCAGCGAAGACGGCGGGCACATGGAGTTGCAGGCGATCCGCTATGCGGCCATGGTCTCAGCCATGACCTTCGACAACGCGGCGGATATATTCGAACGATATCTGAATACTTTGGGGAAGGAAGACGATGTCCGTGAACGCCTACTGGAGTTCCTTGAATGGGAAGAGCCGGATGAAGACCGGTTTGCACAAGAGGTGCGTATCGTCCTTGCTGCTGCGGCTTTCTCAAAGGAGATTACCACGTCCGTACTGTGGCTCAACGCGTGCGGTCTGGACATCCGCTGCATCCGGTTGCGCCCGTACAGGGACGGTGACGGGATGCTTCTGGATATACAGCAGGTGATCCCGCTACCGGAAGCAGAAGAATACCAGATCCGGATTCGCGACAAGGCTCGCTTGGAACGGGTCTCTCGGACGCAAACGCGCGATCTGACCAAATATGATGTGACCATAGGCGACGAAACATTCAGTCATCTTGCGAAACGACGGGCGATATACTGCGTTATTCGACATCTGTGCGACTCGGGTGTCGACGATCCTGAAGCGATCCGCACGGTCATCACTTGGAGGCGCAACATGATGCGTGTCGTCGAAGGGGATCTCGATTCGATCGAGTATGAAAAGAAGTTGGCCGAACAGATCGTCTCAGAGGGTAACAAGCCGCAGACGTGGCGTTATTTCATCAAGGACAACGAACTGATTCACGCCAACGGAAAGACGTATGCCGTGACCAAGATGTGGGGAGTACGTACGGCTGAGGCGATCGACCTCCTCCTGGGGCAGTTTCCTGATTATCGGATCTCTCGCAGGGAAAGTTCAGCCTAAACCGGGGAAGCGGCTGTCCGTTGCTGGTTGGGAGAGATGCGAACTCAAGGGAAGCGCCATCTGCGGCGATAGAAACCAAATCGACTTTCCCGTACCAATTAAATCGATCCGCGTAGAGAGTAATCTCCGAGTAGAGGCCTTGTGACAGTGGTTTGCGCGATTGTGATTGAGATTTGGCGAAGCCGGCGCTAGATGCTGAACTCGTCACAGGATAATGCGCGATATCCCGAAGTAGCGACTGCACTTTCGTTCTTACGGTCGGCGGCAATTGCAGTTTGCCACTTTGATACTGAGTTAGGAGTCTAGCTGCGCGCGGATTGCCTAAGTACTGGCCAAGAACATCGTTCAACGCTTCGTCGATTAGCGTTGTGAATCCACCTCTGTTACGCACCACGGTAAGTATACGCGAGCCGAATTCGCTGCCGGCCCCGGATCGGGCACGAAAGGATACCGTTTCAATAACGCGATGGATAACCTGCCCAATGATGGATGCTGAATTGATCTTTGCAGGGTAACCATCGCCGGGCCATAAACCGTCGTATTTCGCACGACTCAGCGCCCAGCGTAGCGGGCACGACTCGAAGGCCGAGAGGGTACTGAAACTCATATATTTCGGTGCTCCAGGCCATGCCGATGGCCAGGCAAGTTCAGTAACGGCGTGATGCATCGTTATCCGGCTGCGACTTGTTCGAGCACGCGTTTGGTCGCTGTCGGCAAGTTTCGTCGAATCAGCGTTTCATCGACCAGATGTACGGGGGTTAGCGAATACTCTGCCAATTCTCGAAGTTCCGCGGTTGGCGCATAGTCAGGTGTGAGGCCACCGTGTACGGCGACGACGAGTTCCGTTCCAGAGTCGCGCCCGATCAATATTGGTGCGATGACTTCACCCAGTTTCGGCACTTTGAGCGGCGCATTGCGCGTGATGGTGAAGTTTCCCCGGTTTTGTCCGCACAGATCCTCATGGAGCAAGTTTGTGACAGCGGATAGTCGCTCCA
Organism: Gammaproteobacteria bacterium; assembly: GCA_965226155.1. GTDB lineage: Bacteria > Pseudomonadota > Gammaproteobacteria > Eutrophobiales > Eutrophobiaceae. The sequence continues at coordinate 138,771 of OZ245331.1, read as the reverse complement.
TGTCCAGCGCGGGCTCACCACCGTCCAACATGTACTGCAGTAGAGTTGCACCGAGGAATCGGTCTAACTGATCATGTTCGAACTTGTTTTTGTAGGAACGCAAACACCGATAGCACGAACGATCGCAGTCCTGCGGGCAATCGTCCAGAATTTTGAGCGCTCGACCGAAAAGTTTGTCGCCCAATTCATTCACATGGCGAGAAAATCCCGCGCCTCCAGAGAGCGTGTCGTAGATGTATATTTCCGCCTCTTGGCCGATTTGTCCTGCCTCTGTGAGCGCTGGTCGGTATTCCGCCTGTAGCTCTGCTGGTTCGAGCTTAAGTAGGTCGCACGCCGCGGACGTCGTTGCTTCGCAGACTGTGCGCAAGGCTATGTCAGTAGACAAAAGCCCGGGACGAAGGGACAGCGGAGCTTGAACGCGTATCGACATCAACACAACATCAGTAATGAAATCAGTCCCGAACACGATACCGGTCGCCGTTCGGCCACCGGAGCATGCTTGGTCCTTCGGCATGGGAAACGGTTTTTGATGTGGTGCGAATACCGTCGACTGCGTCGTCACAGAAGGTTCTACACGGCCGCACTTCGTGCAGTAGTTGTACCCATCGTCCTTGGGTCCACGATTGGTCACCAGCAAGTGATCACGCAAATAGTACGTTCGAACTTGATCGTTTAGGCGGATCCACTTTTGTTCATTACTGTAGGTTGCGGCTAGCTTGGCACGGGTCGCGTAACTTCTCGCGGGTTGGTCGTCCGGTGACGTTCCTTCACGCTTTTCGACGGGGTGCGCAAAGCCCGGCGGTCGCATCCAAAACCGTGCTGGACCGAAGGTCTCGCTGCCGCCGCAGGCTGGGCAGTCCCGCACCTCCGATTTTTCTGCCACGCCTGTGCGTTCCTTCTTGGCGTAGTGGCAACGCTCACACTCAAAGTACAACCAACGATTGTCCCAGGCGGCGGTCCGATCACTCTCCATGGGTGAGTACACGGAACCCGAGGTCCAGAGCCGATTGTCTATCCACACTTGCTTACCGGGCGCGTATTGTGTGAGCGCCACGGTTAACCCTTGGGACGGAGCGTACTGAAATACCGGCCGGTAGCGTGTGGATTCATGCTCGTCGAATACATGGAACGTCGCTACGTCCGTTGGAAAAGCGTAGCGCGGGAGAATTCCTTTATAGAGTAGCCGATCCAACAGATCGTCCGCGCCCGGATCATTGATCGGCTGTTCCTCACCTTCTTCTGCCGGCATTTCGGAAGCGTCGGCGTCGTCCTTCTCGGGCGACTGTTTCGCGGCATTCTCTTCTTCATCTTCAACCACAATCGCGCCGCTGACCACGCGAATTGTTTCATCGACGAGTTCGTCCAGCATCTTTGCCTTTGCAGCCGCATCCAATTCAGTTGGAAGCCAATCATTGAGCTCTGCATGAAGCTTTTGCTCGTTCTCACGCAACCAAATCGAAAAATTGTCGAAATTCAGAACCGCGCTGGAGTCGCGAAACTCACGCACTTTTCCGAGCACCGCGAACAGATGCGGCTGATCTTCGGGCGCGATTTCGGGCAGTCGGTCAATGTGGTAACGCTGCAGAAGAAATGCGGTCACATGCCGTCGGGCGATGTCGGGGTTGTCCACATTAAGGATAGGGTCTTCAACCGCACCGCGGATCATGTGACCTGGATGGCGGAAATAATGTTCGTCATGGCTGTCGGCGCTACCAAACGCAGTCACCGTTGCAATCGCGGTGCCACGACGGCCGGCGCGACCCGCGCGTTGCTGGTAGTTCGAGCGAGCTGGTGGCATGTTTCGTAGCGCAACGCCAGAAAGCGCCCCGATGTCGATGCCCACTTCCATCGTCGTTGTACAAGATAGAATGTCGATCGCCGTGCGTTCACGATGATCCTCCTGCGGGCCCAAGTCGACATCCTGAAACAGAAGTTCGTGTTCTTCTGCTTTCGAGAACACGGCATCAGTTTGTGCGGCATTCAGCTGAGCGGTGTGCTCTGCAGCCACTAATGACATCGGATTGCGTTCATCGCTACTCAGAGCACTTAGGGTACTAGCGCGGTAGTAGCCTTTACGCGCCTTAAAGACAGCGTCAGTGTTCGGGTCAATTGAATTGACGGTTTCTGACCCACAATTAATGCATTTCGTTAGCTGAGGATACGGTCTCTGCGTTTCACGGCACCGTCCACAATAGGCCCAGTCACCGTCAATCTGCAGCGAGAGTTTTCCGCCGCGCAATTGAAATTGCTTAGCGCTCATTTGCTCGGCGAACAGTCTGCGCAATTCTGGTAACCAGGTTTTTTTGAACGCCGCTTTGCTGCCTTTTTCGCTCAAGAATCGCTCGACCGACGTGAAGTTGCCGGAATGCGTGTCAAATATTGTTCCTTTCCAATCGGTGGGCATGGCACGCAGATGAAAGCCTGTTGTTTGCCATGCTCGCAGCCACATTCTCGCCAATGCGATTTTTTGTTCGTCAGTTTCCGCGTACAGCGGTATGGTCGGCAACGTCCGAATTTCGCTAGTCAATTTGGGGGTTTCACACAACGAGGCCAATGCCAGGGATTCCAAACCGTAAAATCGATCTGTGATCGTCGTGACGATTGCTCGCAGCAGCGCGTGTGGTGGATTTGAGAGAAACACATCCTGGGCGACGTCGAACAACGCTGCATCATCGTCTGGTGCACCAAGTTCAACAGCCTTTCTAACGGCACTCATCTCGGTAAACGGCTCACTGGATCGTAGGGCAGGGCGCAATCGAATCCCAAGCATCTGCGCCGAAAGCATGACAGCCAGATACAGGTACTCTAAGGAAATACGGTCTTTTATCAGCGCCGAGAGCTGCAGCTGTGCGTACCCCGACACGATGAGCGGTCGCATTACGTCTTGCATCGAATACGATTGGAGATTGGGGGCGAGACGTGCAGCGGTTTGTCGCGAATCGGAAAATACCAACACTTTACGACCTTGTAGCGGTGCGAAATCACTTCTCGCCACCGCGCTTGGCGGCTGGACGTGGATTTGTTCCGTAATCAAGGCTTGGAAGGGCTGATCGCCTTTCGTCTGATGATCTTGCACTGAAGATCGGTTGTGGCCTGCCCTCCCATCGCATACGGCGCAGGGCCGAAACTGACCCGGCCGCACGAAATCTGCTCCAGAGGGGGGCTCAAAACGCGTTTTGGATAGGTAAACGTCGCGAGCCCGAGCACTTGGCTCCGACAGATTTATCTGCCCAGTGATCAAGTCGTAAGTTACGAGGTCTGTTGTACCACTGGTTGTCGGCATTTCTAGTAGTAGATCGATCGGTTCTAACTCACCTACGGATCCGACAAACGTCAAAAACGCCGAACCCGGTTCTGACCATAGAAATTGCGGATCCATCAAATCATCCGTGTAAGCACGCGCGTACGCCGTACCGCAATTTCTGCACGTAAAAAGTTCGAGCACACGTGCGCCACAGTCGCAGCGGTCTTGAGGTTGTGCATATAGTTTTCCGGTCTGCGCTTTGCCTCGCTGTTTTTCAGGCAGGGCGGTACAGTCCGCATCGAGACAAACCCACAGTCCGGGCAAGCCCCGATAAAAGGCGTGAACGCGGCAGGGCAATAGACTCGGTTGGTTTGGGTCTAACCTCGCAAGGCTGCCGAGGGTCGCCAATGCAGTGACCGCTTGATCAGCTGTTTTCTGTGGGGCACCTTTGAAGACCTCACAACCGATTTCCTCGATCGGGTAGGCGGCCTGCATCGTGCGATTGATGAGTTCGCCCATCGGCGAATAGTGTTCCAACGCCTGGTGTAACAGGCGCTCGATGGGTGCACCGTTGACACTAATCTCTCGATGTTTGAGAAAATCGGTAACGATCGCTAGTTTCTCTGCAGCCGCATCTGCTTCGTGGAAGGCGTCCAAATCGATATTCGCCAGTGCCTCAGAGTCCTTGGAGGATACCGCGCCGTCGATTGCCCGTAGCGCCAGATTGCCCTGAATCGCAGGCGCGAAATCATCTGTACTCTTTCCAGTGAGGCGCGCTACAAATTCAATCGCGTACTGCTCGTCCTTAAAGCTCGCGCTGGTGCAGATTACTTGAAAGCGCTCTGGTGGAACCGCCAAACGCGTTCTAAGTCGACGCAATAATAAGGCAACTTCAGCACCACCGGCGCCTCGATACATGTGAGATTCGTCAACAACCAAAAGAAACGTTTCATGAGGATTCTGGTCAAGCCACTCACGCGTCGCATCAAAAATCGGCCGTTCCAGCGGTCGCATCATCATGTACTCGAGCATCGAGTAGTTTGTCACTAAGATATCGGAGGGCGCTTCATGCACTTCATGCCGGGTTATGAATTCCGCATCGCCCGGTAAAGTGACACCGCGAATATATTCGCCGGCCTTGTTCTGCCACCGCGTGCTCTTTTTCCCATACCATGCGGCAATATCTGCTTTTGCAGGCCACTTACCACGACCGTGCAGCCGTTCAATGAGTTCTGCCGCACGAGCTTGCTCATCCGACGGCGGGCCCGCGGCAATTTCGAGTTGATTAATATAAAACGTTTCGATGGACTTAAGCCGCCGACCATCTTTCTTAGAATCGCGGACCCCCGGATACAAGGTCCGACTGGTATAACGAGCAAACCGCGCCGGCCGCCCCGCCCACGCCATAAACTGATTTACAACCCGGTCGTTTCCGAACAATAGGCGCAAGCGACCTAACTGGTCGTTGACCAACGCATTCATCGGATACAACACCAGCGCACGAACCGCAGGGCTGGCAAACGATTTTGCTGAATGTCGCGCCTCGAAAGCCAGCTTGCCAAGAATCGGTAACAAGAAGCACTCGGTCTTACCTGAGCCGGTGCCCGTCATAACTAACAGACTATCTTTGTCTACCAGGGCACCCTTAATGGCTGCCGCTTGATGTTCGTAGGGTGGGTCGTACACTAACGGCGGGCTGTCCTTGTCAGCCTTGCTTAGGGCTTGGAAAAACGCCAATACGTCTGCGTCCAGCCCCAAATCGGCAAATGACTCCTTCGATTGATATCGCGGTGTGCTTTCGATAAATGGTTTTTGGTGAATGACCCCCGGCTCGTCGAGTAACGCTCGGCGCTGATCAATAAGCTGCGGACTGCCAATGTGATACGTCGCTTCAACGTACTGGCGTAGCGCGCTATGCAATTTGTCGATGGTTTCGCCTATCGTCAACGCCATACTATTCTCCGAACCGTTCGTGTTGTTTCACTGCTTGTTTGTCATCCATAACTGCTTTTGAAGAAGCTTAGTTTCTGTTTCCATATCTTTGGTTGCGAAGAGAAAGGAAAACACGCTGTCACCAAATCGTACTCCGGTACAATCCCAGCGCCTTAACAACCAAGCTGGGCAGGGGAGATGGATATCCAACCTGACCTGCTCGTTTGTGATGTGCGTTACCTGATAGGTTTGGGGAACACCGAGTTCGGCGTCAAGCGCGCACTGCAACCGCCAAGCCTGGTCGCACCCACGCTCAAGCGTCCGACCCTGAGGTAAGTCAATCATTCGCTGTGGCTCGCCGCCCTCAAGCGCGACATAGCACCAAAGATCCGCGCCCCACTTGCGTGGACGGGTAGCCAGATACCTGCCGCTGAGTCCGCGCGGTTCCGTCCAACGTTGTCGATACCAATCAGACATGATGCCACTGTCCAGCACTCGGAGCCCCTCCAGAGAACCACATGGGGGCTCGCAGTCTAAGAGGCGGTCAAACTGTGCAACCATGTTGGCCGACGATTTAGCTGTCGGAGCTTTCGCCCAAGCGCGATAGGGTAGTTCGTAGAAACCCGCGCGCAGTAGCTGCTCGCACAATTGAGGGTGGTTGTCGGTGGAGAGTGAACGCACGACGCCATTGAGACTCGGTACTCTCTGGGAGGGAAGCGGGTCAACCGCGTCGGGTGCAACGCCGAGCACAAATAGTCGTGTATCGCTAACCTTCACGAAGCAGGGCGGCGTGGTGTATATGAGCCGCGAGGGCTGAGCCGCGACCGACAAATCACCACCGACTTCGTCAAACTCCATTAGATCCCCGTGCGCGAGCAAATCGTCAAGTGCTTCACGACATTGTTGACGGAGTGTTTCTTCAGAGACCAACGGCCCTAGCGACTGCTCAACCGCCGTAATTAGCGCGCGAGGTGTAGCAGGACACATAACACTGGCTGCACGCCTAAGACTCGCGGCCAGCAGTTCGAGCGATACGAGTTGTTCGCTCTCGGGAACGCCAAGACTTTCATGGACACTGCGTAACACGTCCCGTGCGGATGGCGCGCTTAGTTCCATTGCCACCCCACATAAATTGTTCGATTGCCTTCATCAGGCAACTGTTGACTATGCGCCGTTGCCAATACCAAAAACCGAGCGGCGCGAACCACCTCTGACCGACGCATTACGTCGTTGAGCAGAGTGTCAAATCGATTTGTGAAAATCTCTCGAATGTTGGTCGGGTTGCTGGTCAACCGAAGGCCAAACCGGCACGTTTCAATCGTGTTTCCAGTAATCTCACTCATCCGTAGGATCTTCTCCTGAACTGTGAGTGAACACATGTCATCAATGGCGGTATTTAGGGGCGCAGCCCACCCCGTTCCACATTCTTTGAACGGAATCCGTGCAGACAGCTTCTCAATTTGGGGATAACGGCCGAAAGCGAGGTCCGCCTTGTACCAGTTACTTCCACTGATCAGGCCCGTGAGCTGCTGAATTAACGCCTTTAACACCAACCGCCAAGCGTGTCGTCCGAACAGGTTTCCGGTCGTGTCAACATTACCCCAGATGTCGATGCTGTTGAGAAGCAAGGCGACTGATTCTGCTGAACGATCAGGTCGATGAAAGCGGTGGCGAACTGCCCTCAATTCTTCGATCGATTGCATCGGTACGATAGTAGCGGCCGAGTGTGAATCGGTTCGCGCCAGGTAGAGCCCAGGAGCTGCGGCCCCCTCGGAGGCCCTCTTCAATACACTGTCTCTTACGGGTCGCGGTTTCAATGGCGTGGAAAACTCGAACCGGACGACCTCGATGGATTCCGGATTATCAATGTCGTCATACAATGTTATCGAAGGCAAGTCTCGATTAGTCGTAACGCCCCAACGTAACGGCGTGAATGGCCTGTCGAAACTGCACCTGTGTATGCCGATGTCACCTGCATCGAAAATTAGTTCGCACGCGTCAGCTTCATGGTAGGCGGTTGGGCATGCGGCATCATTGCTGAGGAGTTGGTTGATCCGCCTTGTCCAATCGTCGACGGACATCGGCAGGCGTATGGTCTGCAAGTCGGAAACGAATAGTGGAGCAACACTGTTCTTGCTTAACAAACGAATTGTTGGGAGCACGTCGCGCGAGGGCGGGCCGATTCCCCGAATCTTCAGTGTTCCATCGAAGACGTCGTCAAGGGTCGCATCGTCAGATTCTTGCGTAATGAGAAGCGCGGTACGCGCACGCGAACTTTCACTCTCCGGTGCAGGATCGCGAATGACGATTTCCATGTCGCCTTGCTCAACCCGGTAAGTCGGGTCGCTTGGCCGTGCGGCGACGAACAAGTGGTAAACGCCTGCCGGCAGAAGTGGAAGTTGCAGAAATGTCGGATCGCTTGGCACCTCCGGATATACGGTGAGTGTCAAAACTCGGATGCCGATGTCGAGTTGTATGTCGTATTGGTCAATCGCGAAGTTTGCCCCAAGGCTCACCACCGGCTTATCGGTGGACAGCCATTCCGCGAGGCCTTCGTCATCCCAGTTCGTAGGAACCAAACCTGCCGGTCGTGCAATGACTTTTCTAGCGGCCTGGAATCCAAATGCTGGCAATACATCCGCCAACGCGTCGAGCGAGGTTGCAACAAAACGGACGGCGGCTACGCCTGCGCAGGATAATTCGATAGGCCGACCAATTGTGATTGTGCCGAGTAAGTCCGGATCGCCGACAACAATATATTCTCCGCCAGATGACACTCGGCGTGATCGGTTTTCACGGCCGGTGCCATCGACACCAACGCGAAACAACCATGGACCTGGGTCAAGCGTACAGGCGTGCTGTAGCAGGGCGTCGAGGTCTGGGTGAGAAGGGTCAAATAAGAGCAACGATTGACCAGGGTTTGGCCAAGATGTTTGAGCAAATGACTGTCCACCGTGCAGCAGCGCCCGTGCAGCGAACGACCGATCAACACTGCCAACGCGGAAGGAGGCACGCGCAATGATCGATTGGAAATCGTCATACGTTCGCATTAGCGGCATCATGCTGGGGACATCAATGACAAGCCGCCACTGATCGTCCTGAACTGGGCGCAACGATAAGGACGGGCGGATCAGGGGACGTGGCGGCCGAGCCGTGTTCGATTCGGACTTGCCGCGGGTCACGGTATCCCGTCTCAAACCGCTAACTCGAGCGCGGCGTGATAAGTGTTGCTTAGCGTCTTGTAACCAGGACCGTGCCTGTTCTTCTACGTTCAAATCCGCGGCAATGCGACTAAGGGTGAGAGCTTCGATTAGGCTCAGCGTTTGATCTTCTAACAACAGCGCCGCGCCGATTTGACCGATGAGCTCCGGTTTGCTTGCTAGCTGCCTAAATCGAGACGTCGCATCGCCACTGCGCCCAGCGATCAATTGCCCGAGCTGACGCGGCGATTCGACGTCCTCTATCACCACGTTGTGCCGGATCTGAAACAGTATTTGGGCGAGTTGCCGCTGAAGGTCATTTGGCAGTATTGAGTGAGTAATCGGCCAACAAATAATGGAACGATGATGGGCCCAGGCGCCCTGAGGAATTGCTCCGTTGGGTACTGACAACTTAACGCCCGAAAATGGATAATGCCGGTATGAATACATACAAACGTCACCGATTTCCACCCGCTATCATCAGCTATGCAGTCTGGCTTTACTTTCGATTCAATCTCAGCCACCGAGATATTGAAGATCTGCTGGCACAACGTGGAATAATCGTCAGCTATGAATCCATCAGGTTATGGTGCATCAAGTTTGGCCGGATGTATGCCAAGCGATTGAAACGACGACACCAAGGTTATGGCGACACATTCTACATCGATGAAGTCTTCGTTAAGATAAACGGTAAGCAACAGTATCTATGGCGTGCTGTTGACCAGGATGGTGAAATAGTTGATGTATTTCTACAATCACGCCGTGATAGCGCAGCAGCCAAGCGATTCTTCAAGCGCCTGCTGCGAAGACACGGCAGCGAACCCAGGGAAATTGTGACAGACAAACTGCGAAGCTATGGTGTCGCTCATCGTGAGTTGATCCCGGACACTATCCATAACACGTCACAGTATGCCAACAATAGAGCGGAATTATCTCATCAGCCGACGAGAGTCAGGGAGCGAATAATGAGGCGATTCAAGTCAGCGGCACAGGCTCAGCGATTTCTCAATGTCCATTCAGCGGTCTACAATCTCTTCAATCTTGGAAGACATCTGATGAGCGCGGAGCATTATAGAAAACTCAGGATAGATGCGTTTGGTCGATGGACAAGAGCTGTGGCCTGACTCCAATCAATGGATTTTACTAGGCTACTGGAGTTAATTTGTCAGTACCCTCCAGATGAAGTAATTAAACATTCTTCAATATATTTGACTAATGCAGCTGAGAGAGTAATGAAAATGATATTAATAGGAAAGGAGATGAAATAGATTTAAAGCCTTATCATCTTGAACTTATCTGCACTGCCGTTAAGTAATTCAAAATACCATCCGTACCGGTTACAAGTAAATGCAAAATCACTAAATCTGTTGAGTTATTTATTATTTTTTAATCTAACGTGGGAGGCGGGTTAAGCACGCCCATACCAGTCATGCTTTTCCATTCACCATTAGCATTTCTCTTCCATATAGCAAGGTATTTACCATGTATTTCTTCCACCTTGCTATCTTCGTGGGTTTTATACTCAATAAAGCGACCCCAGGTATAGCCTAACTCATCACTGTCCGCGATATTAGAAGTTACTGGCCACCACATCATTTTCAAGGTATTACGACGCCGTTGATAACCGGCAACGATTTCAGATCTGGTTACGACATCGTACCCTCCGTTGAGGTTTACGGCATTATTGGCTAGGTAGTGATCAAAGGCTTCAGCAATACCCTGGCTCTGCGCCATTTCATTAAACGTCTTGTCAACATCCATCAATTCATTTGCATTTACGAATTGCGAGCTAACCATGAAACTTAAAAAGAAGATTAAATAGGTTTGGTTTAAATTTTTCATATACATTTATTAGGACTCCGAATCAGGTTTTGGAGGAGGGACGACGCCAGTTTGTGATGTGATCAGACCGTAATGTTCAATGCGACGGTGATCGGCAAATTTAAAACGATTTTCCCGGATACCTTTGCCGAGGTCCATATCACAAGTATAGCTGATGACTTCATCTTCCTGGGAGCAGGCTTGGGCAACGATTTCACCAGTTGGTGCAACGATGCACGAACCACCGATCATTTCTGTATAGCCATCCTCAGAGCCAGCTTTGGCGGTGGCTACAATCCAGGTGCCGTTTTGGTAGGCGGCAGCCTGCATGCAAACATGGTTGTGTAACATCTTCAGATGCTTGGATTCCTGGTGATACTGGTTGGTGTCGTGGGTGTTATATCCCAACATCACCACTTCAACCCCTTGTAAACCCATAACTCGATAGGTCTCTGGCCAGCGTCGATCATTACACAGGGCCATACCCATGATGGCATCTCGATGCCACCAGACGGGGAAGCCCAAGTTTCCTACTTCGAAATAACGTTTTTCCAATTGCTGGAAGGGATAGCCTTCGCGAAAATCCGTATGTCCTGGCAGATGCACCTTGCGGTATTTAGCGATAATCTTGCCATTGGGGCCGACCAGAATGGATGTATTAAAATGACTGGACCTGCCCGTTGAAGTATCTAATTCGGCATAGCCCAGATAAAAACTCATGCCTAGTTTTTGCGCTTCGTCAAAAAGTGGCTGCGTTGCCTTGTTGGGCATTTCTATTTCAAAAAACGCATCAACTTTTTCCTGTGTTTCCATCCAGTGTCGGGCAAAGAAAGTGGTCAATGCCAGTTCCGGGAACACCACCATTTGGCAGCCGTTGGCATGGGCTTCACGCATAAGATCGAGTAAACGCGCAACACTTTGCTCACGACTATCCTGCAAATGGATCGGCCCCATCTGGGCGGCGGCAATTCTTATCTTCCTACTCATGAATTAATTTTTTTTATTGTTTGCGATACGGGCGCCAAAGTTACGCTCTGGATCCAGCTCCGGCTGAATACGACCCAGTGGTTTAGCGCGCTCAGATTTTCCGCAGGCCTGAAATTTCCCACTGCCACGATCAACGTGTAGCTGGTTGTTGTCTACCACGATGCGGCCACGATTGATGACCGTAATTGGCCAACCTTGCAGTTGCATACCTTCATAGGGGGTATAACCGGCATTGTCATGCAACATATCGGCACTGATGGTGACTTTTTTGTCTGCATCCCAGATGGCGATATCGGCATCGGAGCCAACGGCGATGGTACCCTTTTGTGGATATAGACCGTAAATGCGTGCGGCATTAGTCGCGGATAGGGCAACGAAATGGTTTACGTCAATACGACCCTTCATCACACCCTCGGAAAAAAGTAGTGGAAGACGTGTTTCAATACCCGGTACACCATTAGGTATCTGCTTAAAACTTGGTTCGCGGCTCTTGAACAGCTTGCCGTTTTCATCATAGGTAAACGGGCAGTGGTCTGAGCTGAACACCTGGAAGGTGCCGTTTTCAATACCACGCCAGACTGCCTCCTGCGAGGCTTTGTCTCGTGGTGGTGGGCTACAACAGAATTTCGCCCCTTCAGCGCCGGGCAGGTCCAGCTTCTCTGCCGTCAAAAAAAGGTATTGTGGACAGGTTTCACCATACACTTTCAGACCTTTCTGCTGAGCCTGACGTATTGCTTGGATAGCTTCATCCGCGGAGACATGGACGATCAAAACTGGCACATCAATGAGCTCCGCCAGGCTTATGACTCGGTGGGTGGCTTCACCCTCGGCAATGCGCGGATGACTCACCGCATGGTATTTTGGTTGGCTGTAACCGCCTTGCAGAAGCTTGTCGATAAACCAGCGGATAATGTCCCAGTTCTCCGCATGCACCATGACCATGGCACCTTCCTGTCTGGCGACTGACATTACATTCAATATTTCATAATCCTTGAGCTGCATGATCTCGTAAGTCATATAGATCTTGAATGACGTACAGCCCTGACTAAACAGGTAAGGTAGTTCTTCGTTTAATACAGTCTCCGTCGGGTCAGTAATGATCAGGTGAAAGCCGTAATCAATTACCGCCTTTTCTTCTGCTAGTTTGCTGTAATCCTCGACCACTTTTTTAACAGAGTGACCGCGATGCTGGCAGGCGAAGGGAATGATAGTGGTATTCCCGCCAAAGGCGGCCGAACGGGTGCCGCTATAAAAATCATCCGCGGACATAATGTCGCCAAGTGAGGATTCTTGCTCGATATGACAATGACTGTCGATGCCTCCCGGCAGGACATATTTACCCGCCGCATCGATCTCATCGTTGCCCTTGCCTAGGTTTTCAGCCAGGGTAGCGATCTTGCTCTGCCTGATACCGATATCACAGTGAAAAGTGTCGCCCGCGGTGACGACGGTGCCATTGCGGATGACCAGATCAAACTCGTTCATATTTTTCCTCAAATCTCATTTGGGATTGTAAATAAGTTTTGCATATCGTCAACAATATACAATACAATTTAACAAAGTTGGAGCGTTTCTCCTTATCCACCATAAATCTGCGTCAATATCCATATAATTAATGTATGAAAGCAACAATTGGAGCATAAGAGAGAACTTAAATAATTGTTTTATAACGATATTTGATGAGAATCAGCTGTCCAAAATGCACATAATAAACACTCAGGAGACTAGAATATGACCACTGCTCCAGCATGTCGCGAGCGTGTTTTCGCCATGAACCTCGCCGAATTCTATGAGGAACATTACCGTTGCTGCCTGCGTTGGTTGGCCCAAGTACTGGAACGCCTCGGTGAAAAAGAGACCCGGCGGATCTGGAAAGCGGTTTTCGTCGGGCTAAGTGATCCCATGGCGCAGGCGATATTGTCCAAAGGCTGGCAGGTGGTCCCAGCGCAGAACAGGGTGGAAGTCAGCGCCCTTATTGATAAGGCGCTGGCGGAGATTTTCCCAGGTACTTTTCAGGGGGTGGATGCCGCCTCGGCAAAACAACTCATTGATGGAATGTTGCCTTTTTCTTTTATTAATGAGTGCCAGTCCGATCTAAACCGGGTGCGTGAGACAAAATCTTACGAGGCCTTTCATCTTCAATATCATGGACTGGCCCTGTTGACGGAGACCTTAATCGATGAGCACGGTCATCGTGGTGAATTGATCGCCTACGATGCTAACATCCTTGCCAGTGTTGCCGATCAGGGGCAGCGTTTACCCGCGGGAGAATACCTTCTAAAAAAACATAAGCGTTTTCAGCGTGGCTATGATGAGCCGGACGTCAATTCCGCCGCTCTGGTACGGCACATAATCAAGGGTAACGAAAAAGAATTGGTGTGGCAGGTGAAGGAATGTGAATGGGCCCATTATTTTAAAGAGCATCACCCGCGGGTCGGTTCGCTCCTGGCGTGTAGTAAAGATAACGCAGAGTACGGTTCCTTTAATGAAAACATCCGGCTGCAACTGAACTCCACTATTATGGAAGGTGCCAAGGTCTGTAATTTTCGTCTCTATGCGGTGGATAAGGGTGCCGGTCCACAATTGATCCGCGCAGTTCGTGATAAAGGGGTTGGCGAAAACTGATGGCGGATCTGCTTATTCGAAATGCCACTATTATCAGTATGGATGCTGAGCGGCGTGTCCTGCGGGATGCGGCCATCGCCATCGAGGGTGATCGAATTGCTGCAATGGGAACCAGCGAGGAATTACAAACTCGTTTCCAGGCAAAAAAAGTAATCGATGCCCAGGGTAAAGTGGTGATGCCAGGCCTGATCGATTGTCATGGTCATGCCGGTCATGGCTTGTTGCGTACCTTGGGTACGGATACCTCCGATGGCTGGTTGAATGCCTGCGAACAGATCTATACAAAAGGATCGACCGAGGATTTCTGGAAAGTCGATGCCTATTTGATGTCGCTGGAGCGTTTAAAGTTTGGCGTGACCTGCGGTGTTACCTTACTCGGCGGCGGCGGTGCCGTGTTAACCGGCGACATGGCTATGCGAACCGATTCTCCTGTTTATGGCAGGCGTCATTGTGAAGCAGTGCAGGAAGTAGGTAGTCGTGAATTCTTAGCTATCGGCCCACGTCGTTCTCCTTTTCCCCACCACTACGTACACCGGCACGCCAGCGGTACTGAAGATGTGCAGATCGGCCTGCAAGATTATTTACAAAACTGTGAAAGTCTCATAGCGGATTGCCATGGCAAGGCCGGGGGCAAAATAAAGATAGCGATGATGACCCAGACCTACCATCCGGATCTGGCCGAGCCGGGTACGGCACGCCACACCGAATTGGTCAAAGAGACGCGTGTTTTTTTTGAACTGGCGGAGCAGCACGATCTACTTTTTACCCAGGATGGCCATACCACCGGTACCATTGAATTTGCCCACAAAGAATTGGGTATCCTGGGGCCAAGGACCCTGTTATCGCATTCTACCGATCTGAGTGAGTCGGACATCGCCGTCACTGCCGAGACCGATTCCCGTATCGTGCATAACCCCAGCGCCATTGCTTCAGTTATGGGACGTTGTCCGGTACCGGAATTACTTGATGCAGGTGTGACCGTCGTCATCGGTTCTGATGGCTTGGGTCCGGATCGCAGCTGTGATCTGTTCCGACATATGTTTTACAGTATGCGTTATCATCGTCGCCACTTTAAAGACCCCCGTTATCTGCCCGCAGGCAAAATGCTGGAAATGGTCACCGTGGATGCAGCCAGGGCACTGGGTGTGGAACAGGATTTGGGCTCACTGGAGCCAGGTAAAAAAGCGGATTTGATCATTATCGATACCAAAAAACCGCACCTAACTCCCTTGTTAATGCCGGTTCACCAGATCATCAATTATGCTAACGGCAATGATGTGGAGACGGTGATCGTTGACGGTGAAATATTGATTGAAAAGGGCGAAGTCAAAAGTGTGAATGAGTCTGAGATCCTGAAACTGGCACAACAAGTTGCAGAAGAGGCAATCGATTTCTCACAATTACATGCACTACTTGATCCAACAGAAAAGTTGTGGGGCCATAGTAGATCTTAAAGATGGATTATTTCTATGTTTACTAATGATTACATTGCACCTGCCAGTCTTGATGAGATAATTAATATTTTAAGCACTCATCCAGGCGCTAAGATCATCGCTGGTGGTACTGATCTGTTAGTACAAATGCGTAATCGCATGATAGACCCATCATTAATTGTCGATATGCGGCATTTGCCTTTTAAAGATATCAAGATAAGTGATACTCATGTTATTATTGGCAGCCGGGTAACTTATACCCAAATTGTTAATGCAGAAATACTGCAACAACACTTTCCCGAATTTGTACTTGCGTCACAATTGGTTGGTGGGCCACCTATACGTAATCTCGGTACTCTAGGTGGAAATCTGGTAAATGCTTCGCCGGCAGCGGACACTATTTCACCGTTATTAATTTATGATGCCAAAGTAGTCATCGCCGGAAAAAACGGTCAACGCAGGATACCGCTATCCGAGTTTTATATTGGTTATAGGCAGACGCAATTAAATGTAGGCGAAATCGTACAATCAATTGAGTTGCCACTACCGTTTACACGGACAGCTTCCCACTTTATCAAGTATGGCAAACGTCGCGCTCAGTATATTGCCGCACTTAATGTCGCCGTACGGATTAGCCTGTCAAGCAAAGGATTAGTCGAGACCGCGCGTATAGCGCTAGGTTGTGTTGGGCCAACTGTTTTTCTCGTCAAGAAAGCAAGTGAGGTGCTTGAAGGCAAGCCTATTGATGAAAAGATAATAGCTGAATCGGCAAAGGCGGCGCAGTCAAGTGCGACTCCGATTTCTGATGTGCGCGCTAGTGCTGAATATCGATCGGAAATAGTTGCTGTATTGGTAAGGAGGGCACTTACACATATTGTACAAAAGCTGGAGGGAACAACCTGACTATGACTAAGAATGAAATCAGTTTTAAGGTTAACACCGTTCCTACAACTGTGGTGACCACACCGAGTAAAACATTATTGCGAGTATTACGTGAAGACTTGGGTCTTACCGGGGCAAAAGAAGGATGTGGTCAGGGTGATTGTGGAACCTGTGTGATTGTAATGAATGGGGAGGCCGTTAATAGTTGCCTAGTGTTGGCTGCACAAGCAGAAGGTGCCGACATTGTTACAGTGGAAGGTCTGGAGAAACAAGGTAAGTTACATCCAGTTCAACATCACTTTGCCCAGGAATGGGGCTTTCAATGCGGCTACTGTACTACGGGTATGATCATGTCTAGTTTCGCTTTATTGAACCGGAATACGAATCCGTCACTGGATGAAATAAAGGAGGCCATAGAAGGAAACCTCTGTCGCTGTACAAATTACCGACCCATCATAGACGCTGTTGTGGCAGCTGCAACCGATCTGCGTACCCAGGTCCAACGTTAGGAGATCGATGATGACTGATTTTGCTGTAATCGGAAAACGTACTCCAGCTAAAGGATACCGCGACATCATTACCGGTAAAGCAAAATACACTACAGATTTCTATTCCTCGGAAATGCTAATTGGACGCTTGCTTTATACGCAACATCCTTATGCTCGCGTCCTTAAGATCGATGCCACGAAAGCAAGGCAAATCCCTGGTGTGATGGCGGTTCTCACCGGTGAAGACATCCCAGGCGAGAACAGTTATGACTTGTATGACACTGATCAACCATTACTGATTGAAACGGGTTCTTGTACCCGTTATCAGGGCGATGCGCTAGTTGCTGTGGCAGCCATTGATGAGTCAACCGTACAGGCTGCACTGGATGCGATAAAAGTCGAATACGAACCTATAAAAGGAATATTCGATGTGATGGAAGCCGTAAAGCCGGGTGCTCAGCAGGTGTGGCCGGATCGTGGAAATATCTATGCTCACCATTTAGCAGAGCAGGGCGATGTTGAGGCAGGATTTGCAGAGGCAGATATCATTATTGAAAATATTTACAACACACAGCTAATGGAACAGGCTTTCCTGGAACCGGAAGGGGCGGTCTCCAAACATGATGAAAACGGTGTGATTGTCGTCTACGCTGGTTGTCAGGCACCACATCGTGATCGCAGACAGATTGCCCGTTCTTTGGGCCTGCCGGAATCCCAGGTGCGGGTTATTGTGCCTTATGTAGGGGGTGCCTTTGGTGGCAAAGACGAGACCCATGTGCAGATCCATGCCGCCTTGTTGACACAGTGTACTGGCAAGCCCGTTCGTATGATCCGTACACGTGAAGAATCGATACGAACCCATGTTAAACGCCATCCCATTACCGTCAAACATAAACTGGGGGCAACAAAGGACGGCAAGTTAACCGCGATTAAGGTAGAAGGCTATGCCGATGGTGGGCCCTATGCCAACATGACCAAGCAGGTCATGGATGTCTTTACCATTCATGCCAGCGGACCTTATTTCGTACCCAGTTCACGTATCGATGCCTATGCCGTGTTGACCAACAACCCCACTGGTGGGGCCATGCGTGGCTTTGGTATGCCACAGGCGCAGTTTGCATCAGAGCGGCAGATGGATGAGCTGGCGCGTGAATTAAATATGGACCCGGTTGAATTGCGCATGCTCAACGGTATAGAAACTGGTCAGAAAAAGGCAACGGGTGTGACCGCATTGGACGGCAGTGGTATGCGTAATACCTTGAAAGAAGCCGTGAGCCTGTCTGCTTATGACCGTCGTCATGAAATTGAACGCAAGCCCGCGCCACATTTGCGTCGTGGTTGGGGCGTGGCCTCGATGATGCAGGGTTATCTGTTCGGTCCAAAGGTGGTCGACACAGCGTATATGGAACTGGAAATGCATATGGACGGATCGGTGACGTTACGCTGTGGTGTTGTGGAATACGGACAGGGTTCTCACACGGTGTTGGCCCAGATTGCCGCGGAGTCATTGGGTGTCAATCTATCTGATGTACTGGTCATTCGGCCAGATACAGATAAAACTTTGGAAGCTGGATCCGCTTGTGCCTCCCGGGTAACGCACATTTGTGGTCATGCTGTTATACGTGCAGCAGAACCAATTCGGGAATCGTTGCTAAAGTCAGCAGTAGAATTGACTGATTCCCCCATCAAATTATTGGGACTTAAGAATGGTCAACTTTATGTAGATGGGCAGCAGACAAAATATAGCATTGCTGATCTAGCTAGTGTTGCCCGGGCAAAAAGTCGGGTGTTAGCGAATACGGGGTATTATTCAGCAGAGTACCCGGAAGGAATATTTGATGATAAGGTTTACAATAATACTTGTGCTTTTTATACCTATGGTGCAAAGATTGCCCAGGTACTGGTTGACATTGAAACTGGAGAGTTAACGGTAGAGAAACTGGTGTTGGTGCAGGATGCCGGAAGGATCCTCAATCCTGATGGTGCCCTTGGACAGGCCGAGGGTGGCACCGCTATGGGTTTTGGTTATTCGGTGATGGAAGAGTTGATCGTGGAAGAAGGCCGCACAAAAAATAATTCCTTGGAGTCCTACCTAATCCCTACCGTGAAAGACATGCCCGAGATCATCACTAAATTTCTGGATACGGAATCCGATTACGGTCCTTATGGTGGTCGCGCTGTGTCGGAGGGACCGGTTGTTCCCACTGCACCGGCGATTGCTAATGCTGTACGCGATGCAGTGGGTGTATCCCTGCAACAGATCCCTTTTACGGCAGAGCGCATACTGGCGGCGATACATGCAGATAAAAAGTAGTTTATAAGGGAGATGAATTTGGACAGAAAGGGGGCCTTCTATGACTGATGAACAAAGGCCTGCGGAATGGAAAGTGATTTCTGCCGGAGCAATGTTAACGCTCTCGGGTTCAGCTATATATTTTCTTATGCCGATATACCTCGGTTCTATGATGGAGTCCCTTTCATTAAGCAGTACATGGGCTGGTGTACTGTCCGGAGGTGAATATTATGCTATTGCGCTCACATCTTTAACTGGCCCCTTTTGGGTTAATCGGTTTAATTGGCGGAAATTAGTGATGGCTGCCATTGTGATTTCAATCATAGGTCATACCGTTACGATGTTGCTCGATAATTACGCGTATATTCTCACAGCTCGGATTTTGACCGGGTTATTGGGCGAGGGAATTTTATATTCAATCAGTTTTGCAGTATTGGCTGACACACGCAATCCGGATCGCAATTTTGGAATTGCTATGATTGTTACTGTCGTTGTAACTGCGGTTGCAATTTTTTACTCATCAACTCTTAACGATATTTTTGGTCGTAATGCAATGGTACTTGTTTTACTTGGCTCTGCATTGATGACTGTTTTCATATTATCGTGGTTGCCCGTCCAATCTGAGAAGGCTCAGAAAATAAGTCGGACTGACACTACATTAGTACACGCACAGTTAAAATGGCTTCCCGCATTAGGTCTATTAGCTTTAGCAATATGGTTCATTGGACCCGGGGGGTTCTGGGCTTTTGCTGAACGTATGGCAGTTGCACAGGATGTAACACGAAGTCAAATCAGTCTTGGCTTTGCTCTGGCTACGGGAATTGGGGTCATTGGCCCATTGGTACCTATCTGTATCGGGACTCGTTTTGGGCGAATATGGCCAGTTGTTCTACCAACTGCAATTATGACTGTACTGGTGATTTTATATAGCGGAAATTTTACCGCTAGTGAGTTTACTCTCTATGTTATTTTCTTTAGCATATTTTGGGGGGTCGGTAGTGTTTATTTATTCGGATTAATCGCCGAAATAGATTGGAATGGTCGGTGCAGTGTACTCACACCCGCTTTTCAATCAATGGGTCTTGGTGCTGGACCGGTTATTATTGGTTTATTAGTTGATATCTATGGATATGGATCGGTGGGTTGGGCTTATGCAGTACTCACATCAATTTCAATTCTCCTTTTTTTATATGTTGTGTTATATAGCGGCGCGTCAAAATCAATTCTTAGAGAAGCTGATGTCACGGTATAACTTATGCTAATTTAAATTCAAGAATATGTATTATTCGATTATTACTGACACAAGGATAAATAGTCATCAAGATAATCGTTAACTATTCCCAATAGAGTATCCATAGATAGTCCGAGTTGTTCCGCTTTTTTTAGACTCACGCGTTTATTAAATAAACCGATTTCGTTTTGTAGCTTATTGTCATATTCTTCGACGATATCGCCAATAGTGATTTGCCTTTCATTGCTAACTTGTTTAATGGTGGAAATAATATCATTGAGTGTACAAGTAATACCGGGGAAGATTAGTGCTCGGTTGTCTCCTAATGCAGCTTTGGGAATACCTTGCAGTTTAATTAAGTTGTTGTTCAGATTGCGATACCCCGTAATATAGATCTCCGTCTCCGGATGAATCGGGATAATGATATCTTCACCATTAAACACCTCTTTAAAAAGCCCAGGTAACAAATCAGCAGCGCCAATATAGGGTTTCCAACTTACCATAGTCGGCCAACGTGCTGAGCGGCCATCTATAAAACCTTTTTTCGTATAATTGTTTAGCAATAGTTCCCCTACCGCTTTAGTTGTGCCATAAGTACTTTGTGCTGGGAGCATGTTCGTATTTTCGTCAGCAGGAGACTTCAGTTTTGCTGGAAACACGGCACAAGAGCTACAAAATATAAGTTGTGGTGCATTATCGAGTTTACGGCAAGCCTCCAAGATATTCAGCGTTCCCTGTATATTCTTATCTAGCATGGCCTCAATATTTTCTTCACTCGACGGCGGTAGGTTTTCGATATGAATGATGCAATCGATATTATTATCAATAATGGCATTATCCATATCATGTTTATTGGAAATGTTTCCTTGGATGATTTCTACTCGATCATCACTTATCAACGTGGCGTCCCAAGGTGCTTCATTGACAAATAAAAATAGGGTTTCAATTTTAGATTTATTACCACAGCTATCGATGAGTTCGGAATTATCAAGAACTTTAGCTGCCGCGAGATGACCCCAAACACCATCGCAGTCAGTAATTAGAATTTTCACATTTTTCTCCTAATTATCAATAATTTGGGTTATGTAAACGGACTGAAGTTGATTCAGTTTTAGGCAAGAAACATCGGTTAATAATTCTGATAATTATTGGATATTGTTAACAATATACAATCATGATACAGTGTGTCAAATTAAATTGTGATTCCACATTATTAATGCGTTAGGCCATACCTGATAGTTTATCTTCTATTTTGGCACCGTGATGGGTGTCTGGAAGTAGTAAACGTTATTCATAAACAACTGATAAAGGTGAATTCTTGTGAACATGAAAGTAGCAGATAAGTGGTTTGAATGGAAAAAAATAGATGATGACGTTACCTATATGTGGGAACCACACGTCACCAAATTCGCTCGTTGCAACATCTGGCATGTTAAGGGTCGAGATAAGGATTTACTTATAGATAGTGGATTTGCTTTAGCACCGTTGAAAGATGCAATGGAAGAGGTTACGCAAAATCCTATATCACATATCGCGACTCACTTTCATGCTGATCATGTGGGTGGTTTTTACGAATTTGAAGAACGACTTATCCACAAGGCGGAAGCTCACCGAATGGAAAGCTTTTGGGAAGAAACAGCAGTGTTAGGTTACCGCGAGATGGTTAATGTGTTTAACAAGATGGATCCAACGTGGTGGAAGGATTATCTGTCGACTTATGGAATGAGTGAAGAAGAGTTTAATGAAAAAGCGCCTGAATATTTAATTACTGCCGTCCCTTCTGAAGGATATGACCCAGATAAATTTCAGATTCCATCCTGTTCAGCATCAAGTACAGTGGAACACGGTGATGTGATTGATCTTGGTGATCGGGCTTTTGAAGTGATTCATATGCCTGGACATTCTGAAGGCGCTATTGGATTGTGGGAAAAAGAGACAGGGATCTTTTTTTCAGGGGATATTGTTTATGACACACTATTCATCGACTTCCTTCCAGAGTCTGACAAAGAAACATATGTGGAATCATGTAAGAAATTATTGGACCTTCCAGTTCGCGTTGTTCATTGTGGACATTCTGTAAGTTTTGGGCGGGATCGATTTCAAGAGTTATTGAAAGATTATATTGTCTGTACTGAAGGGGGTAGGCATTCAACATTGGAAAGATTGGATAAAGAATTTTTTTGATCCTGTTAAAACTTATATTAAGTAAAACTAAAATTGTAGACATGTTGTGCTAGCCAAAATAATTCATTTAGATGACTTTTGACGGGAGTTCTATGAATAAATGTTCTTTCTTAATGTAATAAAAAAAACGATGAACAGATAAATTAACGATACGAAGTGAGACAGAAATCATGACGCCTACAGTAAGATCTTATCTTGAAAAATACAATCTGACAGACAATACATGGGCTTTTCTTAATAAGAAACAGGGCATGTTTATTGACGGCAAGTGGATTAGTGATGTCGATGATTATATCGAAGTTATTGAGCCTTCGACGGAAGGTGCGCTTACCGTGATACCACAAGCTTCGGCTGCCCATGTTGATCAGGCAGTGAAAGCTGCTAGACGTGAGTTTGATGGTGGTGCATGGAGCCAATTAAGTCCAATGGAACGAGAAAGACTTTTATTTAAGTTGGCAGATCTATTGGAGCAGAACGCACAAGAACTGGGTGAATTGGAATCCATTGATGTAGGCAAATCTGTTGGCATTGCCACTGAAGTGGATGTGCAAAGCGCAATTGATAACCTACGTTATTTTGCTGGCTGGTCGAGCAAGATAGAAGGCCGCCATGTTGCACCGGCCACTTTGCCTGGGGAACGTGTTGCCTTTACCCGTAAAGAAGCAGTTGGTGTCGTGGGTTGCATTATTCCGTGGAATTTTCCGTTGATTACTTTATCCTGGAAGTTAGGTGCAGCGCTCGCTGTTGGTTGTACCGTTGTGGTTAAACCTTCTGAATTGACATCGCTCACCGCCTTACGCTTTGCCGAATTGGCACAAGAGGTGGGTATCCCCGATGGCGTTATCAACATTGTGACTGGTGCCGGTGACGTAACCGGTGTTGCCATTGCGGCGAATCCTGGAATTAATAAATTGACCTTCACAGGTTCAACACGTACAGGACGTATTATCGGCAGCACGGCCATGCAAAGCATGAAACGTACAACTATGGAATTGGGAGGCAAGTCACCGGTAATTGTATTAGCTGATGTAGATATCGAAAAAGCGGTAGCAAATGTTGCTGATGGCGTATTTTTCAATACAGGTCAGGCCTGTGACGCTGGGACCCGTGCCTACATCCACGAAAGTATTTATGAAGAGTTCCTTACCGCTCTGGCTGCATTTTCCAAGGATCTACCTTTGGCTGCTGGTCTGGATCCTGACTGTTTTATCGGACCGTTGGTGTCGGAACGTCAATTAAATAAAGTGATGTCCTACATAGACAGCGGCAAATCAGAAGGCGCCAGACTGATATGCGGCGGTAATCGTCTTGACCAACCTGGTTATTTTGTTGAGCCTACTGTCTTTGCAGACTGTAAACCCGAAATGAAAATCGTTTGTGAAGAAATATTTGGTCCTGTATTGGTGTCAGCGTCGTTTAGCACAAATGAAGAAGCCGTGACGCTTGCTAATAATAGCGACTACGGTCTGGCGGCTGCGATTTATTCCAATAATTTGAGTGAAGTGCATCGTATAATCCCACAACTGCAGGCAGGTACTGTTTATGTTAACCAACATGCAACACTGGATCCTGCCATGCCTTTTGGCGGTTACAAGCAATCGGGATTTGGTAAGGATATGGGGCCCGAGCAACTGGAAAATTTCCTAGAAACAAAATCAGTTTGGATCACCTTGCTATAATTCACTAAATAAATGCAATTTGTATATATTGATCATTAGATGCTTGAAAGATCGATATTTGTTGGTAAGAGTTCCTGAAACAGGATTGTCAATTCTAAATAGGTATATATGCTTCCCAGTGTTACACAGGCTAAAACCTGGTATTAATGGTTGATGCGCTAAGCTAAACCTGCGAAAGGCCACCGCCTCCCAGGCGATAGCAGACCAAAGTGATTACCAAGTTCGAGCGAACAACCTTTTAATGAATTTGAAGAGTGGCAAGCAATCTCTCACTTGTTTTTAATACACGGTCAATTTGCTCATTATGAAAATCTTTATGGGTAACCATCCGTATCAAATATTGACCTACGTTTTTAACAAGAATATTTTCTGCTTCTAGATATTCACAAAAATACAAGGCTTTGATCTGCTGTTGCCTCAAGTTTACTCGAATTATATTTGTATGAACCTGAGACAGATCAATTTCATATCCCAGGTCCTTCAATCCTTGCGCTAATAATTGTGCATTTTTATGATCATCGACCAGCCTATCGATCATTTCATCAAATGCCACAAGTCCCGTCGCCGCCAGCACACCTGCCTGGCGCCAGCCGCCACCCAGACGTTGGCGCATGCGTCGAGCTTCATTGATAAAAGCAGTACTGCCCATCAATAGTGAGCCAACTGGGCACGCTAACCCTTTACTAAGACAAACTGCTACGGCATCAACAGATTCACTAAGGGCTGCAACATCACTATTCAGTGCGACGGCTGCATTAAAGATACGTGCGCCGTCCATAAAAACCTTCACTTTTTTGCTATGGGCGAAATCACAAATTTCATTTATATGACTTGCCGGTATTGCAAGACCCTGATTTAGGTCAAATGTGTTTTCAAGGCATATAAGTGTTGTTGGTGCGACTTGCGTTTCTGCAGTGTGAAGCTCCTGTTCTACATCATCTATATCATAAAAGCCGTTTTTCGCTTCGATTATACGAGGTTGTACACCACATGACGTAGACAAACTATTATTTTCAAGATTATAAATATGTGACTGCTTGTGTACTAGTACTTGATCGCCGTAATCACAAAATATCATTACTGCGATCTGATTTGCCATTGTCCCAGTTGCGCAAAACATGGCTGCTTCCTTGTTAAATAGATCTGCTGCACGTTCTTCGAGTAGTCTTACGGTAGGATCCTCATGAAATACATCATCACCAACTAAGGCATCACGCATGGCATCACGCATTTTTTGCGTCGGTGTAGTAAATGTATCACTACGTAATTCAATATTTAAATCCATCCTGGAGTACTCAAATATAATTATTCTTCATAACCCACCCACACAGTCTTTATTTGGGTATATTCATCAAGTGAAGATTCACCTAAGTCACGGCCATAGCCACTTTGTTTGTAGCCACCAAAAGGTGCGGGAGCATCATACAGGGCATGGCCATTGATCCAGACGATACCGACTTCTATTTCTCGAGAGAATCTTTCAGCTTTACTAATGTCCTTCGTCCATATAGATGAGGCTAACCCGTAGATACTGTCATTTGCACGCTTAATCATTTCATTAAAATCATCAAAGGGTAAGACTGTTAATACGGGACCGAAAATTTCTTCACGTACTATCGACATTTTGTCTGTTACATCAGTGAAAATTGTGGGTTCAATATAATATCCACCAGCAGGTACACCTTTAGGTATACCGCCTCCGAATTTTAGCGTGGCGCCTTCTGCTATTCCCTTTTGTATATATGATTTAATCGTATTTAATTGTTTTTCAGACACTACTGGACCTACTTCCGTTTTTGGATCAAAGGCCGGACCGATCTTAATTTTTCCGGCTCTTTCGGCAATTTGATCGACTACATCATCACAAATAGATCGTTCTACAAATAACCTGGAGCCCGCCACACAATTCTGACCGGAATGACCAAATATAGCCCAAGTTGATTCTTTAATGGCCTTGTTCAGATTGGCATCGGCAAAGATTACGTTGGGAGATTTTCCACCCAGTTCCAGTGACAGACGCTTAATATTACTAGTGGAGGCCTCAATTAATCTGCGACCTACTTCAGTGCTACCAGTAAAGCCGATTTTATTAACGTCCATATGGGCCGTTAAAGCGGCACCGGCAGTAGTCCCACGACCTGTGACTATGTTAAGCACACCAGGGGGAATACCTGCTTCCATACACAGCTTGCCTAACCATAATGCACTTAATGGTGCTTCCACAGAGGGTTTCAACACTAGCGTATTACCGCTACACAATGATGGCCCTACTTTTCCGCTAAATGCTTCCATCGGATAATTCCAGGGAGTGATAGCGCCGCACACACCCATAGGTTCGCGTATGGTGTGAACTGAATATCCGGGGATAGATACTGGTATGGTTTTGCCACAAAGTTTTGTCGTCCAGCCTGCAAAATAACGAAAGTCATCGAGTATTGCTGGAATTTCACTATTTCTGGTTTTATCTATTGTCAATCCGTTGCTCAGAGTATCAAGTTGTGCCAAATGGTCAGCATCTCTTTCTATCAGATAAGTCAAACGCCACATCATTTCCGATCGTTCACCAGGGCTTATCGCTTTCCAGTTTGGTAAAGCAGCTCGAGCAGCAGATACTGCCATATTGATTTCTGCCTTATCCCCAGCTGCAACCTGTGCTACAATTTCTCCACTTGATGGATCGTAAACAGGTAGAGTTTTACCTGATGTTGCTTCACGCCACTCCCCATTTATTAACATTCTTGTCGGTTGCTCTGCCAGAAAATCTCGAACAGCATCAGAAAGTGGATAACCGTTATGTATGCTCATTTAAAATACTCCTAGATAGTAGTAATCATTTGTAAGTGATCATTGGATCCCACGTCTAAATGCCGATAGTGGATTTCCGCCGTTATTGAAGCGGTAGTGTCATATCCTAGGGCTACAACGTAGTTGACCAGTAAATCGATAGATCCACGCATTTTATTTTCAGCATCCAGGTTAACTTGCTCTAATCTCTTTGCTTGTACCAATTTAGCCCTAATGCATTGGTATCGCTGGGAACATGCGAACGTGAGTCTTCGATTCTGTAATTATCATGTCTGTGGGTGATTCCTAGTCTGGTATCGGACTTTCCTAGTAGCGCATCCATTTTCAAGCCCAGGCGCCTACTTTTCTCAGTTATACACATGTATTTTCCTTTAAAGCTCATCTGAATTTCTAAATTAATATAGATAACTTATTAATATATATACATAAATTGTCAAAGTGTATTTTGAATATAATATGCTTTAATACAAATCAGTAAATCAAATTGACATTAGTTATGATGTACTGCATATTGTTGACAATATGCAATTGTAAGAAGTTTTACCTAATGTGGCAATGATGGCATGCGAGAATGTTTCTAGTTTTAATTAAGTTTTCTGTTAATGCGATGTAAGTAATTTTAGTATTGTATATTGCTGGCAAATTAATAATATCGACACCTTACATTATGTCCAAATAGCTAGCTTGTATATTTAAGATCGCGTGAGTTTGTTTTAAACACATTTGACAATGATAGATAAGAATCTAAGAAGATATAAATGCTCTTAACAAACTAATTTTCAACTTGGATATTAATCATGGCCGAAAAAACTTTTTTTAATAATGAAGTCTCATTTAATAAACGCATCACGATAACAGAAGAAATTACGCAGTTAATTCGTCAAGCAATACTTGAAGGCCATTTCGAAAATGGACAGCAACTCACCGAATCGCGTATATCTAAGGAGTTTAGTATTAGCCGTGCTCCTGTAAGAGAAGCTTTGCGTGAATTGGCGAACAAGGGTTTAGTTACGCATTACCCGAATCGAGGTTACTTTATTCGGGAATTTGAATATACAGATGTTGAAGAAATTTGTTTATTACGCATTGCGTTAGAAAAATTGGCAGTAAAGTTGGTCATTGAACGGGCAACTGATAAAGAAATAAAGGAGTTTGAGAAGATTGTAAAGGAAATGGAAACCAGTACTGAGAATATTGAGCAAGCTTCATTGTCAGATTACAAATTTCACCAAAAAATTTGCTTACTCACTAAACATCAGTACTTACAAGATTATTGGATTTTAATGGCTGATCAGATGGGTTTGGCGATCGCAAATATCAATCGCTCATTTTCGGATGCCAGTACTGGATTTGCGGGAGGGCATCGAGAGATTTTTGAGCTAATACAATCTCGTGAATTAAACAAGGCCGAACTTGCAATTGAAAGCCATATTCTTCAAGGGGTACACCACCTAGGAGAAAGCATGGGAAACAAGAAAAAATCGTAGCTTAAATTGTGCGTTAGAAATAATACTAGGAGCAATTCCTTATGTCATTGTTTTCTAGATTTAGATTAATTAAATAATGCAGGAGAATAAATTTGGCAAAGTTTTATTTTGATGATGACGCTGATTTAAAATATATAGAAGGCAAAACTGTTGCGATCATTGGTTATGGTAATCAGGGTAGATCTCAGGCACTAAATCTTCGAGACTCAGGTGTTCAAGTCATAGTTGGTAGTCCCAGTGACAACTCTGCCAAACGAGCAAAGGATGATGATTTTGAAGTCTATTCCATTGCGGAAGCAAGCCAAAAGGCAGATATCTTGTTTATGTTGTTGCCGGATGAAGTCATGCCGTCCGTATATGAAGAATCTATTGCCCCCCATTTACGCCCTCATATGGTTCTAAACTTCTCCCACGGCTATAACATTCATTATAAAAAGATAGTACCGCCTAAAGATGTTGACATCATTCTTATAGGGCCACGCATGATCGGTCAATATGTACGCGAAACTTTCGTCAATGGCACCGGCTACCCGAGCCTAGTGGCGGTTGGGCAGGATGGATCAGGAAATGCCCATAATGTCATGTTGGCACTCAGTAAAGGGATCGGAACCACCAGGATGGGCGCAATAGAATCCTTTTTTCGTGAAGAGACGGAAGTTGATTTGTTTTCCGAGCAGTCTGGAGATTTTTATGTGATGAAAAATATGTTTGAAGCACTGGTTGAAGCGGGATATGATCCCGATGTTGTGATTATGGAAATGTATGCCTCCGGTGAATTGTCTGAGATATTTGCAGCAGTTAGAGATATTGGGTTAGCACATCAGCTTAAGCTACACTCTCGCACCAGCCAGTATGGTCAAGTTGTGACTGCCCGAAAATTCTCTGATGAATCTGCTATCAAGCAACAGTTCACCGATGTTATTAACCATATAAAGAGTGGCGATTTTGAAAAAGAGTGGGATGAAGAAGAGAAATCCGAGTACAAACAACTAATCAAAGGTACCAATGAAATACTAAAGCACCCTCTGCAAAATACAGAGAACCGGGTATATAAGAAATTGGGACGTCGAACTGCAGATCTGATCGAAGCTGACTGGATTGTAAACAAATAAGCACGGCGAATTATGACTTCTTTAAAACCTTCCCTGCTCGAGGTAAGTCGAGAAGCAAAAGGCGCTTTTATCTTAGGTTGCGGTGGTGGTGGCGATATCGTCCAGACCATACCGGTGATGAATTACCTTAGACGTTTGGGTGTAGAACGATTTGTACTTGGTGAATATTGCGTTAAGTGGTGGGACAAACCTGGTTTTGTTCCCTTTGGCTGTGAAATTATTAATCTTGAGCGTTTGCAGCCCGCCGAACGTATTAATGACAATGTCGTTCTGGTTAACCCCGATACCAAAATTGAACGTGGCGATTCGGCTGTACAGCCTGAATCTTCTGTCAATACTCCTTTGTATGAGGCTGTTGTCGCCAAAGAAACTAAAGAACCCGTCGTCAGTATTAATGTGGCGAACGGCATGGAAGGCATCCTTACTGGTATTAAAGATGTCATGCAAAAATACGATCTTGATTTATTTATTACGGTCGATATTGGTGCAGATGCATTTTATAGTGGCTATGAAACCTCGGTACAATCACCCTTGGCAGATGCGTTTTCACTGTATGTTGCCGAAGAGTTTAACGGCTATTATGCATTAACTGGTTATGCTTGCGATGCTGAATTACCTAATGCACACCTAGATAAAAATGTAGGCAAGGTGATGCAGGCTGGTGGTTATCTTGGTGCTCATGGATTAACACCGCAAGATGTATCGGATTTGACAAGAATACTGGACTACTTTCCCGATGAGACTGTTGAGATGTGGCCACGTGACGCGGCTCTTGGCAAGCTGGGTACGCATTTTTGTAAGGGTCTGTGGTATATGTATGTTTCACCGCTAGCAGCAGTTACCATGTTTTTTGACCCGAAAAAAATAATGGACTTAAATCCTATTCCGGCAGCAATCGCCAACACCAAATCTTTGTATGAAGCGGAGCAGGTAATCCTAGATAATTTTAATATTATTCCCGAATCTAGATTACCCATGGAAGTTCCCGTACCAACGGAGCCGCAAATTAAATAGACCAGCCATCATCATTGCAACCTGAAGGATGAAAAAAATTCTACTCACAGGTTTTGAGGGATTCGGGACTACCCCGATTAACCCAGCTGAGCAGGTAGCAAGCATGCTAGATGGTGAAGTAATTGAAAATAGTCAAATCATATCTAAAGTAGTGCCGAATACTTTCTTTAAATCAATAGACGTTGTCCAGAAAGAAATTACCGAAATCAATCCCGACACAGTTGTCATGTTGGGTGAATATGGTGGTCGAAGTATGATTACCGTAGAAAGACTCGCCCATAAGCTGAATGATTCAGCCAGATACGCGCTGGCGGATAATGACGGAAATATCTTACTTGATGTAGAAACCGTAAAGGATGGCCCAATTGCGTATTATTCAACATTACCTATTCGGGCAATGGTAAAAGCTATGCGAGTTGAAGGGATCCCTGCAGATATATCAGATACACCCGGCACCAACGTCTGCAATCATCTGATGTATGGCATATTACATTTCATTGCTATTCAGCAACTCAACATCCGTGCTGGTTGGATTCATTTACCCCATTTACCTATTGTTGCTGCGCAGGATAATAACTTGGGTGCGCCGAGTATGTCTGAAAATACTGCTGCTCAAGGTGTCAAGGTAGCGATAAAGACAATATTGCAACATAGAGAGGATAGTAGTGAAACGATAATATCTTGCTGGCAAATATAGATTTTGTTTATAAATCCTGGGCTTGTCAGATAGATCAATGATAGGCGATTCAGAATACTTATCTCCTCTTTATTACACTTTGGTTCTAGCGCCAGACTAACTTGATTCGCGAGTTCTAGTTAATAGATAAAGAAATTAATCGTATTTTCCCGATTTGGGCAAAAATTCGTGCTCAAAATAGTGTTTTGGCGGGTAAAAAAAACTGCAATTATCTAGAAGGAAGTGACATCAGTCTTGACGCCATAGTTCACAAAATTCCATTTAATTATAAAGTAACTATCTGATAAGTAAAGTAAATATATTACAGCCGTTTCGATTAGGGTTATTACCATTGTTGCTTGACATTCCTACACTAAGATATTAAATTGTTGATTACATACAATCTACAATATTTTGATGATCACATGTCGGTGAAAAAATAACCAAAATTTAGACTTTGGGGGATATTTAAATGATCAGTACAACAAGGGTTAACAGAAACTACGTAAATATGAATCTCGGTATTAGATTTTTAATTTGTAACTTAGGTAGAGCAAAGTTAGATTTTCTTCTGATTGTTGGTCTACTAGCTGCGATTTGTAGTGTTAATGTAGCTGCTCAGACATTAGAAGAGATAATCGTTACCGCGACAAGGCGATCTGAGTCCGTGCTAGATGTGCCCTATAATATTTCTGTAGTTGGTAGTGATATGTTAGAACACACTGGGGCAGTTGGATTAGGAGATCTTTCCCGTCTCATTCCTGGGATTACATTCGTAGATCAAGGATTAGTCGCAAGAGGAAACAACAGTAATTTAGCTTTGAGAGGACTTAATACGGCTGATGCGACTAATGGTCGTTCGCAACCATCCGCTTCTGTGGCTCTTGTTTCAACATACTTTGGTGAGACACCAATATTTTTCCCACTGACATTAAAAGATATGAGCCGAGTAGAAGTGTTGCGAGGTCCTCAAGGAACGCTATATGGAAATAGTTCAATGGGGGGAACGATTCGGTTTATTCCAAAAAAGCCAGATTTAGAAAGCGGATTTAAACTTGATGTTTCAGGTGACTTTGGGTTTATTGAAGAATCAGATGAGATGAGTTACAGCACTGACATAATTGCAAATATACCAGTTAATGATAATTTTGGATTGCGTGTCGCTGGCGGATATATTGATGTAGGAGGATTTATTGATGGCATACGGCCTGTAACAAATGCTCAAGGTGCTGCAATACCAAGCGTCGCTGGAGATCTCTTCAGTGGATTCGTGCAGGGCCCGCTACAGGAAGATATCAATGATAGTGATAAATGGTGGGTGCGAGGATCGGCACTATGGAATGTAAATGACATTATAACCGCAACGGTTACTTATCAGCATGAAGATTCACAACAAGATAATCAACAGATGACTGCAGATCAAGGATTTAGTGGTAATGTTGACCCAACTAGACTAAGACCGATAGGTGCTGTTTTCGATCAAGCCGAAGGTTGCACCGGTGTTCCAGGTGCACAAGGGTTTAATTTTTTTGGTTTCGTCCCTGTTGCATGTAATGGACCTGGTGGAAATACGGCTTATCCAAATGGTACTAGTACTATTCCTGCGGCATTGGATTACCAGAACTTTATCCCTGTAGAAGAAAACTATGAGTCTACAGTGGATGTAGTCAACTTAAATCTAGATGTCGAATTAGAATCCGCGATAATAACTTCTGCAACATCATATTCTGAGATTAATGAGGATTACGTGCTGGACTCAACGGGGTTTCTTGAAATGCCTCAACTTCCTAATGCTAATGCTTTAGTGAATGAGGCTTATGGTTTATGGCCAAGAGCGATAATTAGGGACTTCCGTGATACAAAAATTGAAAATATTAGTCAGGAATTACGCTTAGCATCTGATTGGGATAATATGCGTTGGGATTATGTTGTCGGATTTTACTATCAGGAAGTTAAGACATTTACGGACGATGTAGGAAAATGGCCGGGAGCCACTGAGCATATGGCCGCATTTGGCAATGCCTTTGCAGGATTCCCATTTACAAGTGCAAATCCGGGATTTGAAATTGGCGACTTTTTCGCTACAACAAATACTAAATTTGAGGATGTTGCAGTTTTTGGTGAATTTACGTATAGAGTTTCTGAGCAATGGCAGATCACTGGTGGTATTCGCAGCTTCTGGCAAGATATTTCGTACTCTCTATTCCAACAATTACCAGCTTGTGGAGCTGGGTGTGGAGATCCAGCATTGCCGGCTGCGCTTGCGAATTTAGGTACAGTTGTGGTAAGCGATACACAAAGCACTAGTGATCAGTTATTTAAGATTAATACATCCTATGATTTTAATGACGATATGATGGGATATTTAACATGGTCTGAAGGTTTTCGACGTGGTGGCGTAAACGGTACGGGTCTCGTTGGTAATCGTGCGTCTCTGCCTGAGCTACGAACGTTCTCTCCCGATTTTGTAGAAAATTTTGAAGCTGGGATTAAAGGGAGGCTATCTGATCGTGTTCAGTATTCGTTTGCTGGGTATCATATAAAATGGAATAACTTCCAGTTCGATGGATTTACTGCTAATGGATTTGATTTTGTTGGCAATGGAGAAGATGCCGAAAGTACCGGCCTCGAATTAGAGGTTCATGCGCAGGTGAATGACCAATTTAGTGTGGATTTTGGCTACACTTATACAGATGCTGAGGTAACAAAAGACTTTACTGTGTTGGATTTACAAAATGGAATTGGTACGGCAATCGTGCCTATTGCAGATGTAAAAAGTGGATCTAAATTGCCTAATGCACCTGAACATACCATTACGTTAAATCTAGATTATGAGCAACCGAATGTTTTGCCTTGGGGTTCACTTCGGTGGAATTTGAATAGTGCCTTTCGTGATGACACAGTATCTGATCTCGATTCCTCAAGCGGTCAGTTTTTCGAGATGGATTCTTTCTGGATTTGGAATGCGTCAGTTGCTTTGATATCTGATAAAAACTGGTCAGCAAACGCGTATATTCGCAACATCGGTAATGAGGAAGGCATAACAGGTGGATTACCTCCCTCAATGGCGGGCAGGTCACATGGATTTCTAGTATCACAACCTCGGACAATTGGGTTTGGTATGTCCTACTCTTTCTACTAGTAGTCAGCATTAATGGGGCCAATCGTTTAATTTTAGATTGGCCCTATGTATTTCTTAATTACAGAATTGATTATCCTAAGGCATGGATAACACAACGATGAATATTACATTTGGACTAATATAAGTGTATAGCGATTACGTGCCTTAGTTCTTTTCTGAACTAAAAATGCGTAGCATTTCAAATGGTACTGACAAGTTAACGTAAATCTTGCCCTCTTTGTAGTAAAACAGCCGATCCCCCGTCCAACAATCAATGACTTAGGCCGCTTATCCGCGCTGAGTTTGGCTTCAAATCACTTAACTTGTCAGTACCTATATTACTGTTATTGAAGCAATCCTTGCGCTCTTGTCTGAGAAGGTCGAGTTTAAGAAGGATGGCGGTGGACACGTTCTCGAACTCTGTTCAGGAACTGGCGTGATCACCACACCAGTCGCCACTTACTTTAAAGTCATCGCAGTCGAAAAGAACGAGCAGTATATTACGTTCTACGAAGACTATTTAAGAGATCCCCGCATAGGAACGAGCAAAATATGCGACAGAATCCAGATCTGTCATGGAGATTTATGTGAGAGTCAGAAGGTACTTGATGAAATTAAGACGATGTTGCCTAACAACTTTGATAGCTTCAAGGCCGTTATCCTTAATCCTGATTTTGGTCTAATTCAGCAGGCATTGGATATCGCGAGAAATGTCAGGTCATCCATCATCGTTGCAGTCCTACCACTGGATGTGATTCAAGAGGCACATGACGGCGAAAGCTACCGCGATAGAGAAGCGGTGACCAAGGATGTTCAGGACATGACCAGCTTTCGGTTAGAATGGGAACTTGAAGCTGTTGAGCCCCTTTTAAGCGAAGACGGCACAGCACAAGCCGGCACGTTTCTATTTATACGTGCATCTGACAATTGACGGTAGGAATTTCAGATTGACATTAGTACGGACATTTAACATCAGGATGCAGTAAACGTTGCTAAGCATGTCGACTGACGCTATGTTTTATATTTAAAAAATGAAATCGGCAGGTGCGTATTTAACAAATACTGAAACTGCCATATTAGAATTACAGGGAACTTCAGAAGGAAAACGCTTCAAACAAATCCTGAATATTATTAAATAATATTTGTAATAATGTTACTCAAAATATATGGGACAATTCCCCGTTAATTATTTTCTATCCAGTCAGTGTAGGGAGTGTGCTTTTGCGCCTTGGAAACATGCAGTGACGATATAAATGAAAATACTTCAGAAATTCTTTTGGTATTTCTTGATGGGGATATATGAGTAAACAGCATTACGATCACATTCGTAGTAATGAAAAATTTCACGATCTAGTTGCACAACGTACTAAATTAAGTTGGACATTGGCAGTACTAATTTTATTTGTCTATTACAGTTTTATTCTAGTAATAGCATTTACTCCAAGCATTTTTGGAATTCCTATAAGTGAAACCTCTACAATTACTTGGGGAATAATAATTGGAATTGGGGTGATACTGTTTACGTTTCTAATTACTGGGATTTATGTCCATCGTGCTAATACTATTTATGATGAATTACTTCGTAATGTAATTGATGCCTCGCATGATCATGTTAGTAATATGTCGAATTCAACTACAAATGAGGGAAAGGAAACATAATGAGCCCTGATATTAATATTACTGCAATAGTAATGTTTCTGATTTTCATATCAGCGACCTTAGTAATAACGTATTGGTCAGCGAAACGCTCAAGAACTGCAAATGAATATTACGCAGCAGGCGGTAATATTACCGGATTTCAAAATGGCCTTGCCATTGCTGGAGATTATATGTCAGCAGCTTCATTCCTTGGAATTTCAGCCCTGGTATTTGCATCGGGATTTGATGGATTGATCTATTCCATTGGTTTTTTAGTTGGCTGGCCGATTATTTTGTTTTTAATTGCCGAACGATTGAGAAATCTGGGTAAGTATACTTTTTCGGATGTTGTCTCTTATCGGTTACAACAAAGGCCGATCCGATTGTTAGCTGCATGCGGATCTCTTGCTGTTATTTTATTGTATTTGATCGCTCAGATGGTTGGTGCAGGTAAATTAATCCAGGTTCTATTTGGATTACCCTATGAGGTAGCAGTTGTACTAGTGGGAATACTAATGGTTATATATGTCAGTGTCGGTGGAATGCTGGCAACAACTTGGGTTCAAATAATCAAAGCTTGTTTATTGTTATTTGGTGCGACTTTGCTTTCATTTCTAGTGTTAAAAAATCTCGATTTTTCACCAAATACATTATTCAATCAGGCAGTGGATATTCATGAAAAGGGTATTGCGATTATGGCCCCTGGTACATTAGTGTCCGATCCGGTTTCTGCGATTTCTCTGGGTTTAGCCCTGATGTTCGGCACTGCAGGATTACCTCATATACTGATGAGATTTTTTACTGTACCTGATGCCAAACAGGCAAGACGATCGGTATTTTATGCTACAGGCTTTATTGGTTATTTCTATATCCTCACATTTGTTATTGGGTTTGGTGCAATTGTATTTATCTCAAACAATCCGGATTTTATGGATGATGCGGGTGCCTTGCTAGGCGGTAACAATATGTCTGCAGTACACCTGTCAAAGGCACTGGGTGGTGATATCTTACTTGGTTTTATTTCGGCTGTAGCATTTGCCACTATTTTAGCAGTGGTTTCTGGATTAACTCTGGCAGGTGCGGCTGCAGTATCACATGATCTTTACCAAAATTGCATAAAAAAAGGCCAGGCTGATGAAGCTCAAGAAATCATGGTTTCCAGGTATGCGACCATT
This sequence comes from Gammaproteobacteria bacterium, assembly GCA_965226155.1. GTDB lineage: Bacteria > Pseudomonadota > Gammaproteobacteria > Eutrophobiales > Eutrophobiaceae. The sequence goes on along the minus strand of OZ245331.1, from coordinate 101,744 downwards.
GGATTGGGTATTGCAGCTATATTGCTTGGGATTTTATTTGAACAACAAAATATTGCATTTATGGTGGGATTAGCCTTTGCAATAGCTGCTAGCGCAAATTTTCCAGTATTATTTTTTACCATGTTTTGGCAAAAGACCACTACCCGTGGTGTCATGATCGGTGGATGGGTAGGATTAACTTCTGCGATAGCACTGGTGATATTTGGCCCAATCGTTTGGGTAGATATCTTGGGTAATGAAAGCGCCATTTTCCCCTATCGCTACCCGGCACTGTTTTCAATGAGTGCTGGCATTATATGTATTTATATATTTTCACTTTTGGACGACAGTTTGGATGCCATTAATGAACGTGAATTATTTAGTGATCAATTTGTACGTTCTATGACGGGTGTTGGTGGGCAATAGCTATAGGAGAACGCGATTAATTTTAATGACAATTCGGTAAACTCGACTGAAAGCTATTTAAGATAAATTTAGATCCATATATTATATTTAGCAATTCCCTGATAATTCCCTGTTAATTATTTTCTATTCATTCGGTGTATTGAAGCAACCCTGCTAAAAGATAGGCTTTTGTAACAGCTGTGGATTGATATTGGGCTATAAATTGAAAAATTTCCTTGTAGTTTCCCTGTTATCAGGGAATTGTTACGGAGAGACTAGCTAGCTGCAGACTGCAGCCACCGCCATACAGTCTGGTCTCTGTTCAGAGGCGCCATGCCTGACCTTAGATAGTTAAATAGTCCGGGGAATTGCGTCATGTTTTAGAATTTCTCATACCAATAAGCGATCTCGCTGAAAGATAAAACCAGAGTATTACGCTGGATTCTCTTTTGGGCATTTTGCCAGATCGGTACTGTTGGCCAAGTATGCCCGCTTTGTGTCAAAAGCAGACATTCAAAGTTTGAGCTATGGGGCGCGAAGCAGCCCGCACGAGCAACTTGTTAGAGTTCTTTTCAGCCCACTACCAATTCTTTTATTTTTCGCCATGCCTTAACTGAATATGCTCCAGGTACTTGTGCGACCAGTCCAAATAAAAATGTACTAATAGCTGCAATCCATAAGGTGTCAATGTACCCAATAACTAGACTAACGAATATAAGGCCAACAATCACTCCCATGAGTGCAGCCTTCGATTGCGGTACACCATGTACGACATTTGGCGCATTACAAATCTTTAGTTTAACGCCAGTATGCAATACATCTAGCCATATTGTTGGCTGAGTCTCAGTATTTGCGGCATTTAGAAATTGAAACTGGACAACCTGACCACGATTCATAATCGGAATAAGATAGTCTCTTTGACGCCTAAATAGGTCTTGTTGCCATTGTGTGGCTTGCTGACCCTTTGGAACTGATAATTTGTCAGCGTATTCTTCAGTGTACCGAAGCATATGTGTTGTGCCAGCTATCTCAGTGCGTTCTGTTAGTAGCAGAGTATCATTGGTAAACACGCGCACGATGACTGACTCATAGTCTTTTGTACTTTGATTTATTAACTCAATTGTTGACATATATAGGTGTGCAATTGGGTTATCATTCCATGTTACTCGAACAGTGCCAAAAATTGCGTTGTCCTCAGAAACACCTACTTTATTGTGTTGCACAAAATAGGTAAATAAACCTCTCTTGTTAAGAATATTCTGTGCGATCAGTGTAAGAAATACACCGCTAACACCCGAAATAAGTGTGAGTGAGTATTTGTTTTCCAATAATGTTAATAGATCAATCATTTATTTATGTTAACAGTGTATTGAAGGAACCGCTGAGTCCGAATGCTAATCTGCGTCATTTTGGCAGGGATTTCATTGGTAGACCATGGGTTTTAACTTTGCTACGAATATCCGTTTTTGGTCGAAAGCAGGCATAACACTATATATTTCAAATTATTGAGATGGAAATCCTAGAGCTTGTCTTTGGAGGGTCCAATCCATTGGGAATCCTTTCTTTAGGCGAGCTATTGTTAAATTGACCGGAATATTTCCGTTAATTATTGCTTCCATGATGTCAGGGGCAAGAAAAGCAAGTTTCAAGATGAAAGCGACATAGCGTTGAGCAAGATTTTCACGCTTTGCAAGGTCAGTTGTTGATGCAATTGCACCTGATGCTAATTCCTCATGCCAACGTAGAGCCCGGAGTAATGTGTTCTGTAGTCCTCTCACCGTAATCTGATGGGGACCTTGATCAGAATGGTCATGGATGATGAACCGTGTTTCAATCCCACAACGCTTCAGTTTGGCAGGAATCGTTATAACGTGAATATCGGCTTCCTTGTCAGGTATTTCCCCAGTGAGCATTACATTGTTCAGGCAAGCCAGCATTCCGTCTGTTGATATATGAAGGTCAACACCGTTACAACTCACGCAGATTTTATGAAATATCATTTTCAAATAGATTATCTGTTGATGGGGTGTGAAGGTCTCCCATTCGACTAATAGGGACTTTGCACGATCAAGTAGTGATGCCTGTTGATTGGCAGAGAGTGCTTTCTTGTTAAGCAGTTTCAACAACGGCATGGTGTTCTTCCAGAGTGACAAGAGTTGTTGTACTACCAAGGCCTCAATCACCTTCGCAGGTAGGCGTAGTATTGAACCCGCATCTTTTTCACGGTCATGCAGGACCGTCTGGTTCACATAATACCGGTAGCGCCGGTTCTGCTTCCGGGTATGGGAAGGACTCAACGGATGACCGTTGTCGTCGAATAAGAGCCCTGCCAGCAGGCTGGGGGCCTTGACTGACTTCCGGGTCTGATGCTTGTGTCTGTTCTCTTTTAAGCGTGCCTGCACCTTTTCCCAGAGTGCTGTCTCAAGGAGGGCGGCATGCTGTCCTTCGTATCTTTTTGCTTGATGGGTTACCTTGCCGATATAGATGGGATTCTTGAGTAAGGTGTATAAGGCACCGCGTGAGAACGGCCTGCCGCCGGCATGCACCCCTTCGGTTGCACGGACCTTACTGATATAGCCTTTGGTATCCAATTCTTCTTTTAATTGCCTGACGTAGCCCAGGGCAAGGTAGCGAGTATAGATATGACGTGCCGTCTTTGCCTCTGTCTCATTCACGACAAGCATCTTATCGATGACGTCATACCCGAGTGGTACCACACCGCCCATCCACATGCTTTTTCGCCTAGAGGCTGTGATCTTGTCCCGGATCCGCTCGCCTGTGACCTCCCGTTCAAATTGGGCAAACGACAACAACACATTCAACGTCAGTCGCCCCATGGAGCTGGATGTGTTGAACTGTTGTGTGACCGAGACAAAGGATACTGAGTGTGCATCAAAGAGCTCAATCAGACGGACAAAGTCCGCAAGTGAGCGGGAAAGCCGGTCCACCTTGTATACCACAATCACATCTACGTCTCCGGCCTTGATATCCTCCAGTAGTTGTGTCAGTCCAGGGCGTTCTGTATTGCCACCTGAGAACCCACCGTCATCATATTGTTTGGGTAGTGCTTTCCAGCCTTCGTGTTGCTGACTCTTGATATAAGACTCACAGGCTTCTCGTTGCGCATCTAAAGAATTAAAGGCCTGTTCCAGCCCTTCCTCGGAGGATTTACGGGTATAGATGGCACACTGTCTATGTTTAGAGGACACGATAGTCATGCAGCCTTGCCTTTTGCCATCCTGAAGAACCGGGGGCCTGACCAATGTGAGCCTGTGATGTTACCGGCCACGCTGCTCAGGCTGCGGTAGTGTTGACCTTGGTATGAATAACCTGATTCCATGACGGTGACTTCATGGGTTTGCCCCTGCCATTCCCGGATGAGGCGTGTCCCGGGGGAATAGGCAGGGGCAGGGGATGGCCCGGTCCGTTGAGCCTTTTTTAATAACCGTTGTCTCAGTACCAATGGCGTGTCTTCTTGTTGCCGTGCTTGCACTGTCCAGGCGAGGTGTAGCCTCAACAGGTCGCTTTTAAACGACTTCGGGGATGGTGTCCCTTCCAATTGTGAGTACCACACTTTAAGCGTCGAGAAATCGGCCGAAGGCAAGGCTTCCAGGGAGGGCAGGTGGGTTGGTGGTTTGCTATTCATACCCACCATTCATCCATGCCGTGGTGCAGAAAGCCAGTGAAAGAGGGCCTTGACCGGCAGATTCAGCCGATTATCTTTGCTTTAATTCGAGAAAGGCAGCCATGGTTCCTGGGTCTGGGGATGAGTTGCTATTTAGAGGGCAAACGATTGAGTAATGAGTGATTGCTATGATTCTTAATTAGAGTAGGGAATGGCACATTCAGGTTGACGTGTTGCCCCTGCCCAGACACACTTCCAGTCAGCATCATCGGATAGAGACCCGTGTCGGGTTACTTGCCGAATACAATAGCCTAATACGGCGAAGGCTTGATCACCTTAGCTGGGTAAATAGGTAGGACTTCCACAGTTGTCTCTGTGCGATGGTGCGTGGCCCGTCACCCTTTCGGTGGCGGGGGACAACTTGGGAGAAAATCATGAAAAAAATCAACATGCTCTTAGCAGGCGTCATCATCCTGACGGTCAGTGTCTCTGCATGGGCACAAAGGCCGGTCGTAGGCATAGCCGGCATTGAAACGGTAGCTCAGAACATCTCTTGCAGTGGATGGGATGCGTATCATGGCAATAACTGCAACCAATATCTTTCCGATGGATTCATGGTCATGCTCGAAACCGCCATTGTAAAGAGCAACAAAATGGATGTGATGGAAAGGAACCAAATGAATGTCGTGCTGCAGGAGCAACAACTTGGCGGGGTTGGTTTGACGACAAGCGGTGGACAAGTGGGCGGGCTGACAGGTGTTGACTACCTGATTTACGGCTCCATTACCAAGTTCGGGGCAAGACAGAGCGGGTTTTCAGTCAGCGGCAACCGTGGCGCTGGCGGACTGATAGGTGGGGTAGCAGGCAGGGCCTTTGGAGGCGGGGCCAGTTCTTCTAAACTGACGACCGAGATGGCAGTTGATATCAAAGTAACAGATGTCACAACAGGCAAGATTATCCTGGCCGATACAGTAGAGGGGGAAGCCGAGCAAGGGGCGGCATTCAACGTGGCCGGTATCTCACAGAGTGAAAGTGTTGCCGACCCATTCGGTGACGTTCAAAGGATCGTCGCCGCCAAGCTGGCCGAGGCGGTCATCACGACCCGGACACCCTTCAAGGTCATACAGGTCCTGGGAGACGGCACGCTGATCTTGAACTACGGCAATGTTTTTCTAACAGAAGGCGACATGCTGGCCCTGTTTGAGGTCGGTGAACAGTTTGTTGACCCGGATACAGGGGAAATACTGGGGGCGGAAGAAACGGAGATTGGTATGGTTGAGGTTATCTCTGCTGAGCCGAAGTTCTCAAAGGCCAGGATCGTAGGGGAGGCGCCTTCTGTCGCTGTAGGTAGTATCTTGAAACGTTCCAAAATTGCCGCAGCTGAGCAAACCTCGCAAAAGCGTAAAAGGTCAGGTGGACTTTTTTAAAATCGAACTACAGCCCGATTGTCGGAATAGTTGAATGCGGCCCGTGAGAGGGATGAACGTCGCTGTCACACTGATGATATGAGAAAATGTTGATTCTACAATCAGTACAACAGCGGAGGGTGCAGTTATATGGTACTGTCAAATGAACGTAAATTCCCCTTTTTTAGTAGTAAAAAAGCCGATCCCCCGTCCAGCAATCAATGATTTAGGCCGTTTACCCACACTGATTTTGGCTTCAAATCAGTTAACTTGTCAGTACCGACACAGACTATGCTGTGTGGGAAGACGTCTCTTTGCCAAAGGAAGAAAAAAACAAAAGCATTCCTAGATTTCCCTTAATCTATGAAAATGCGCTAATGGGCGATCATGATTCCCGTGACCCTAGGTTGCAACTAAATGTGAAAAGTCTGGGAGTTCATCATATAAATGCTGCCCGCTATAATACTATGGCTTATTCTGTAAGCCGTCATAGGTCAACGAAGCAAGAACTTGAGTTTTGAAACTACAGCTTAGGGGGCAGGTCAACATTGCGAGGACGCATCTCATCCCGAGATGGTCGGCAGTTCGATCGCGTCCCCCATGCCAAACCTTCGCCCACATTCGCGGCAGTCCAGATCACGGCGCGGGATCACCCGCTGCGATACACCCTTAAGAAAATGATAGTGCTGATAGGCTATCTCCGTAGTTCGTGGGCGAAGATCAAGAAAGTCAAACAGGAAATCATTAACTGCATGCGCCGCGGCAACAGCATTCAATGTGATTACGCTCGGGTTGGGTTCGTTGACACCATAGGCCTGATTCTTACGTTCTTCGTCGGTCTTCGCTTCGATCGCCAACTGGGCCGGATCGATTAGCCCGTTACACCATAAGCATCCGTGTCGTGGTCTAAGGTGGCGTACTGCGGACATCGCATCATCAATCGACCCCGATGCATTTACCCGGATTTTCGCACCTATCTGGATTGCGGGGATCAGATATTGATGGGTAAGTGCGTTGACAAGTAGCCGCGCTCGCATCGAATCAGCCGCGAGGAAAATGAAATCGCAGTTACGTAAATTCTCGGCGATCAAGCTTTTGGTGACATCTTCGGGAATGGCATCAAGTATCGCATCATTGGTCACTTCGCGTGCATGCCGAACAGCGATCTGTGTCTTGAGCTGCCCGGTCTCGACATCTACTTCAGTTGCGCCGACGACACGCGAAAGATTTGTGCTCTCGATCCGGTCAGGGTCGATCAACACTAGGTGACCGACGCCAAGGCGTGCGAGGTATTCGGCGACCAGTGAGCCGCCCCCGCCTAACCCGATCACCGCAACCTTACTCGTACTCAGCAGCGCCTGTCCGGCGGCACCAAACATACGAACCTGTCTGTCGTGTGCGGGAGCAGCTTCGGATACTGCGCTCGGACTGGAATAGAATCGTTTGATTGTCGGGCCGATTACGCGGTATGCGCCGAGCACCCTTCGGGTACCATCAGGCAACCAGATATCGGCAGCAACTGAGCGGTGACCGAAAACTAGTGCGCCGACTGGCACACCCTTGCCTATGTCGCGTAGAGCTGGATAACCGCGCTCGTGCGACTCGAGATCTATTTGACTGAACTCAACATGGCAGTCGCTGCCGTGATTATGCACTGCAAGGTAGGCTAGACGTAGATCGCGGCACCGAACAATTTGGCGATGGATGAAGGGCGGATTGAGTGCGCGGTAGCCGAATTCACCAGCTACATAATCGCGTCCAAACTCAGCGCACGCGACATGTTGGACGGTCAGGCGAAGCGTAGAACCGCATGCTACGATGCCAGCGTGGAGTACGGCACCATGTTCGTCGTGATCACCAGGGAAAAGGTGTGTCATCAGGCGTTTATGATCATCAGAGGCGATCGAAATATCACAGGTAAGTCCAGAGGTCATGGTAGCTTTTCCAAGAAGGCGAGAACCTTCATAAACTTTGAAACAGCAGTCTGCGGAGAGTTCTGCACTTGGTTGTTTATGCGAGAAATTTGAATTGCCGGCCGACCAGCAAAATTATGACCATTAGTCATTGGCGTGTCGAACCCTCGACCATCAGCGCGGTTTACAGCGGCGTCTATGAACACTGGGTAGATGTCGGCATAGGGATAAAGTGCAGTGATATGCCCTCCCATCCATGTAATTGATGGCACAAAGCGCGCACCAATGTCCGCGTTTTCGACGAAGACATAGGCACCACCTTGGTTATCTTCGCTTATTGTGACAGCCGAAGATGGAAAAGCCCGCTTCAGTTCTTCAATTGCGTCGGCGACATCCTGTTTCATGGGAGACTCTTTATCTCAGCTATCGTCGTCAGGCGCAATAGCAGTGAAGCTCAGATTCTCGCGAAGAGGAACCTTGTCATCATCACCGATCACTTTGCTTGAGCCGTTTGGCAGTTCAAGTTGGAGCACAAAGTTGGGCTGTATCGTTACACCTTGCTTGATCGCAGCAGCCTTGATCTCTTGGCCCGTCGCGGGGCCATCAGGCATTTCCACTTTATGGCTATTGACCTCGATAGTGACCATCTTGGACTCTCTGCCCCCCTTATCATCTACCTCGCCACCGCTATTTCTGCCTTCTCCGCCATGTAGTTTGCCATCATTATTCGTAGCCATCGTGCTTCCTCCTTTGACATTTGATTGCTAATAAGCAATAATATAGCAGTTGCCGATAGGCATTGCAAATGCTTTTTAGCATTTTATTGGAGAATCTAAACCTAATGACAGAACGCCAACAATTTGATTTTATGAGATTCTATAAGGCGCTTAACGCCACAGCCGCGGCTCGCAATATCACTTGGAAGGCAGTGAGCGAGCAGACAGGAGTCTCGCAGACAACTTTATCTAGGATGTCAAAAAACCGCCAGCCTGATGCCGAAAGTCTCACCGCGCTATCAGCTTGGTCCGGGCTCAATCCGGTAGATTTTATGACTGGCCCTAAGCGTTACCGTGAGCCCATTGCCATGGTCGCCAAGCTTCTGCGTGAGGATCCCAATTTGGATAACGCTGGCGCTGACGCGCTTGAAGCGATCATTAAAGCGGCCTATGACCGCTTCAAGCGCGCATCAACAGAAGACTAGTCGTGCTTGTTCTTTGAGCGCGATGTCGCGGATGACGAAAAGCGTAGCTCTGCTACAAGCTGTTCAGATTGCTTGATATCGTTGACTATCTGCGGGATCACTTTCTCAGTCATTGTAGTGATATAGCTCTTCAAGACGTTAGGATCGAGCGGTTTCGCGCCGCGTTTGGTGAGATATTTTTTGAGTCGGTCATCCATCAGTTTTCTCCTCTATCAAATTTACGCAGACTGTTTTTGCAATCAGGCTTTAACCTGCCGTAAGTTTTGCTCCATTCGTCCCAATGGCACATCTGCATGCCGATTGAGTTCAAGGAATTCGGCGGCGACTGTAGCAGATGAACGATTAAACACTATCGCTTTCTCTTCATCATGTGACAACCAAACCGGCACTGGATCTTGAGGGCTTGCGGTCGCATCAATGATCACACGTGCGGCGATATGTCCTTGAGTCCATTGTTCATCGGACGCATATTCTACTACCCAAATAAACTGTGCTGTTTTGAGGTGCATGAGCAGATTCACAAGTTCATTGCCTAACGATGATTGGTATTCGCGAGCGTAGCGTCGCAGTGCCGAGATAGTGGTGATGAAATAGCGTCGAAGCAATTTGTCGTCGTCAGGCAATTTGAGAGTATTCTTAAGTAACGAGTATAAAGCATGCGAATATATTTCCATAGAGGCCGCCGGATAAAAAATCTTCTCTGGGAGCGGTACGATGAAGGCGTCGAAATCCTGGGCAGTGTAGGCTGGATCATTAGGTGAGACAGATGGCTCCAAGGCGATGCAATCATAGGGGAGGAAGTTGTCATTGATCGTGAGAAGGCTCTCGACCTGCGACCAGACATGCGAATCGGTATAAGGTGGTTTAGCGGTGGTAGTACGCCAAGCATAGCCCGCAGCAACGAACGCATGCCCGTGGTCGTTCATCGCAACGAAGAGTGGAAATCCAGACTCAAGATAGGCTAGCAGTTGGACATAGAATTGCAGATCGCAATTATGCTGTCTTCCGACAATCACCGGAAAGCAACCTGCAGCTTGGAAGATACGCTCTGCTTCGAAAATATTGAGGCCCAGAGCTGGGGTGAGACCGCCGGGATCGAAAGGCGCGGATAACTTCGTGATATCGTGGGTGAGAAATTCACGATGCTGAGGAAAGCGCTCGCTATAGTGGCGCAGTATCGCCCAACATGAGACGTGTGCACAAACGGCGATATCAGTATGCTGAGCCATTGATGGGAAGCCCCAAACTGAAAGCGTGTACCCGAGCAAATGGACGCGATGACGCGACTGGATTGCCGTGCCGCGGGCACCAATGCGGATTTTTGGCGACAATATCGAACGGCCGAGTGTTGCGACAAGCGTTGGGCGTAGTACAACATATCCGAAATAGTGATCCTCCAGCGAATCGTCTGGGCAAGTGATTTCAGTTTGCACTTGGTTGAACTTCACGCAACCTTCGAAGAGGTGAAGTCGCACACAATCATCGCGGTAGGTACGACCCTTTTTGGCATAGAAATTGTAAAAAGTACTACGATAATCTTTGTCGATATAGCCGTGTTCTATGAGGATAGCACCTACATCACCAGTGATCGTATTTTGAAGTTGGTTGGCTATGTCTTTAGGCTGAAACTCGATATCCAATTTTGCAACTAGCTGGTTGTAGTCCTCCGGTGCTGTGATTTCGAGCCAATCGTAACTGTTCAATGCCTACCTCTCCTATCGCTGCCAGAATGTTTCATATGAGATTACATGAGTGTTCGGTTAAAAAGCAAATGAGTGTTCGGTTAAAAAGCAAACAAATTCGATTGTTTGCTGATGGCGAGGTGTCGTAATCTACTTGAAGAAGATGACCTGCACCTTAAGCCGAAATCGTAATGAGATGGACGGTCGAAGGGCGAAAATGGTGTTGGTCGTCAAAAGACATGTTTCAAATTCCCAGTAACAAGTTGCACAAGCCAGCCGAGAAGATACCGGTAGATTCACTGACACATTCAATGTTACACAGGGGGGTAGAAGCACAAAGTGTCAAGGGGTCAACTCTGAGTGCTTGGTGTCCCTTTGTCGCGTCCGGTTCGAGAAATGACGTGATTGTTGCTGAAGAAACTATGTCTCTTGGTACCTTCGGGGTGTTAACATTATTGTATCCCGCTTAGATCGGATATTTCATGCAGCGCGAGTATAACGATACACCGTGGTTTACCTTGGCAGAAGCTCTCTTTAAAACCACCAGCGGCTGTTGGCTTTGGTTGATTACTGCGGCTAATCGATGATTATCTCTCCCGGCTGCTCGCGCTGGAGTATGAGGCGCCGCTCGTGCGCTCGAATTTAACCCGTCACGTACTGCGCGTGACATTTCCCTGATCGATTATCTCCATTCTCTGTTTTTCCCTGTTCCTGCATAACAGGGAATTGCCTGCCAAATTAAGTGCAAGATTCTCCCTTTCAAACTTCATAAACAATCCCCTATACTTGCAAGTCATTGGACGTAACGAATGACTGCATTATACAAATTTCAACAACTGTTCCCTGATGAGGCTTGTCTTCATCATATTATGGTATCCAGGTATGGCGGCACCGAGCTTGACTGCCCGAAGTGCGGGAAGCACGGCAAGTTCTACCGCCTAAAGCGGGATCGCGCTTATCTTTGCCAGCACTGCAAGTATCACATTTTCCCTTGCGTGGGTACGCCTATGGAACGATCCCGCACCCCGCTTCACAAGTGGTTCTATGCCATGTACCTGTTTTCATCTTCGTGGCACGATGTGACTGCAAGGGAGCTTTGGCGTCAGCTCGGCGTCACCTATAAAACGGCATGGCGCATGGCGCATGAAATCCGCAAGTACATGGCTGATGTAGACGCTGAATTGTCTATCGATGGTGATATTGAAGCTGATGAAAGTTATTTTTGGCAGTAAGCTTGGGCGCAGTGCGCCTGGGAAGGCTGTCATCTTCGGTATGCTCAAGCGTGGCGGGGACGTTATGACCCAGGTCGTGGCGAATGTCAAAAGGCGTACGCCCTTGCCGGTTATACGGGAGAACGTCAAGTCTGGCTCTACGATACACCGATGAGCTTCGCTCCTGCAATGGCCTGGATAAGATCAGAAATGATCACAAGAAGCTCAATCACGGGGCTGGCAAGCGGATAAGCTCTGCAGTCATGTCAACTCGATTGAGCGCTTTTGGGCTCGCTTGAAGCTGTCAATCCACGCGACGCAAGTCCTTCTGTCGAAGCACCGTCTTTGGAAGCGCATGAAGGAGTTTGAGTATCGTTATTATCGTCGCGACTATCCTTCTGCGATTTCCGGCGATCGGGTGGCGAACCGTTGACTACCATGGCCTTAAAAAGCATATTGAATCGTCGCCATGCCACCTCTTCGGACATGTCCTGGAAAAGAAAATTAACGTTTCTCATTTGGGTCTCCTCGTCTTTGGCTCAGAATCCAGATAAAGAAGCAGTTGCATGCATGGAAAAATGGATTTCATTTCCTTTTAATTCTGTCCAGGCGGCAAGATTCGATTGAGCTGCCTGTGGTGACACACTTGTAGTCAGCCCAAGCTATAGATAGCACCACTGCCCCAATGGATGATAAGATCTTACATATTGTAGGGTACTGACAACTTAACGCCCGAAAATGGATAATGCCGGTATGAATACATACAAACGTCACCGATTTCCACCCGAAATCATAAGTTATGCAGTCTGGCTTTATTTTCGATTCAATCTCAGCCACCGGGATATTGAAGATCTCTTGGCACAACGTGGAATACGCGTTAGCTATGAATCCATCAGGTTATGGTGCATCAAGTTTGGCCGGATTTATACCAGGCGGTTGAAGCGCCGACACACAGGTTATGGAGACACATTCTACATAGATGAAGTTTTCGTTAAGATAAACGGGAAGCAGCACTATCTGTGGCGAGCCGTTGACCAGGATGGCGAAGTGATTGATGTATTTTTACAGTCGTGCCGTGATGGGTCAGCAGCAAAGCGATTCTTCAAACGCCTGCTGCGAAGACAGGGCGGCGCACCCAGGCAAATTGTAACGGATAAACTGCGAAGCTATGGCGTTGCACAGCGTGATCTGATCCCAGAGACTATCCATAACACAGCACGGTATGCCAATAACAGGGCGGAATTATCACATCAGCCGACCAGGGTTAGAGAACGCGGGATGAGGCGCTTCAAGTCGGCAGCACAAGCACAGCGATTTCTGACTGTCCACGCGGCGGTCTACAATCTTTTTAACCTTGGACGGCATCTTGTCCGGCGCCAGGCATTACAGAAAACTCAGGATAGATGCGTTTGGCCGATGGTCAATAACCGTTGCTTGATTCCGAACGACATATTTCTACTGGGCCAGAGGAGTTAAGTTGTCAGTACCAATGACGCATGTGGAGATGGTTGAAACTCACTTCATTTACTCGCATGCGTCTTCTGAATAGCCGCGTATGCGACCTCGTTGGAAAATGCAACAAGAGCGAAAGGCGAGCTATTGCGGCTTGTGCGGCCCATCTCCAATTAGGGCACTTATTCGAGTGGAAAGTTTTTGACATAGTTCTTCGGGTTGATCCCAAACGATGTGGTTGTATTGGCGCGTATCAAAATGGAGCCTATCAAGGCAATCGCTGCGACAACAAAAGATCACTGGGGTATGAAGACCGTATGCGTACCCTGCTTCGTAATAAACTCCTCCACGCACTTCATCTCCATGTGTGAAGTCTGCGACTACAAACCGGGATCGTTTTATTTCCGCAATGATCTCATCGTCAATCTTGTTGGCGTGCTCCTTGCGATCAATTCGCATCGGGTCGTACCCTGCAGCCTGAATGGCGGGTTTAATCCCGTGTGACCAAGCGTCGTTCATTGAGCCATCAAACCACATGGCTACAAATGCCTGTGCAGAATTCGCCTGAGGCATTTCCATTTCCGAGATTCTGGTCAATCCTTCAATCGTTAAGACGCAGCCTTTCCGTTTGTTGTGTTTACCGCGATTCTCAATAAGGCCTTGTTCACCCAAGTAACTGAGCAAGAACATCAGCTCTTCTCCACTCGCGCATTCCGAACACACCAACATATTGTAAAAATTATCAATTGCTTGTCCAACGGGCGATTCCAAATCGAGTTCTTGGACTCCACCGTATGGAACGCAAAAGACAACTTCAGTGCCCAATAGGCGAGTTTTTGCGTGAATAAAACGAAGAATCTCTGCGACTCGTTTGGCAATAGACAGTGTTCTTCTCTCTTGAATCTCGGGTAGTGTGTCACCCGTTATCATGGGGCATACCACACCCTCACGCCTTTGTTCGCAGAGCCAGGAAGTCAGTCGTGCCTTAAGCGGTTCATCAAGAGTATGTATCGCACTTTGCGCTCTGCGAGAAATTGCATACTCACCACCAGCCCGCGGCGAAAAAACGTTTATTCGATCACCGTCATGCTGGGTATTAGCCGGCGATCCCCAGATGATGCATTTCTCTCTAAGTATCATTTCTTGCTCTCTTGGCTAAAAATACTTGTTTTCTTCAGCAGCAAGCCTAGGAGTAAGGCGGCATTCGAAAAAAACTTTATTGTTGTCCACTTATGGCAGCCTAGGTGGTAACTGAAATAAAATCATCTAGCATATACATACTAAGGCATCCCTGATATTCACTCGCAGGTGGTTGTCAATAATTCCAGCTTTTGATTTATCTCTTTGATCGTGGAGGTCGTAACCGATCCCCTCTTTCACCGCCGGTTTCAGAACCTCTTTGGCAAAGGTTTCGTGTATAGGGTCATCGAACTGCATGGCAAGAAATCCATAGTTGCCGGCGAACTGACCGCGTCGCTCTGCTTCATATCGCTCCCATCCATCCAAGGACAGCGTAACTTTTTTAAAAACATGCTCACCGTTTATAGGTAAGTGATGGCTTATATCGATAAGGCCCTTCTTTTGTAATTCTATAATAAGCCTGCTGGCAAAGCTCGAGTTTTGGGCTCCTATAATGCTGCAGATTTCCGTAGGTTGAAGATGAATGAATTCACTTGACTCCTTTACTTTATCGCCGATGTAACGGATGAGGTTCACTGCCTGTTCGACCGGCGTTACATAGTCTGTCATTGTTGTCTCCTTCATCAGGGATGAATTGGCTATTCTCGGCGTATGTCCGACCACTGTGTCTGCGCCAGATCTTTTTTTGTATGTTGAAGGTGTCCGTATTTTACCGGGTTGTAAAGAAAAATCGCCGGCGCGCAGGTCCGCTGAACAGGTTGGCGCCCCCCGGTTCGATGGTGTACGGGCTTTAGAGAGATGCCGGCCAGAAGTAGTGCATCGGTGCCAGTCAGTAATAGATCGGGATAATATCGATGAGCATCAGAAACTCACTATGACATCAAGGGAGCCGGAGAATTCCGCATCACCGGACCCGAACATCGCCCCCCCTGACAGGTTCAAACCGAACGAGAAACTGCCCTGGCGATAGACGCTACTCAGTCCCAGCAGAATGGTGTTCTTCATGGATTTCGTCACCAACTCTTCACCCGACACCTGAACGCTTGTCTGTGACCCGCTGAACAGCCGCTCATAGTCCAGCGAACCACGCAGTGACACTGCCCCGCCACCCTGCAGGCCGCGCACGCTTTCCGCGACCAACCCGAGGCCGCCAAAGGTACGGTCCATTTCCGAATACGACACCTCGGAATTCACCGCATCGGTGAAGTCGTCGACGGACACCCTGGTGTGGACCAGCCACGCCCGGGGCATCAGGTCCATGTTGTCGCTGAATGCAAAACGCCGGCCCGCCTCGACATCCATGGCGTAGCCATCCGCGTCAACACCCGTCTCAAGCTGGCCCCATTTGTCTGAAGTGAAGTCTATGTCATAGTTCTGCCAAGAGAAGCTGCCCACCGCATAATAGGTGTTTGCACCTTGCCAGTCAGCCCCGATTGTCAGACCTGCGCCATCCGCATCGATGTCACCACCGCCGGTCGGCGAGCCCACGTCCGCCGAACCCGACAGGTAGTTCACGGAAATCCAACTCATGAGAGAGTCGCTGAGTGAGATATTCAGGCCAGCCTCACTATAGAGGCGGTCGTAGTCATAATCCGCGCCCACGGTAGAGCGTACGGACTCATAGGATCCCGTGCCGGCCGAGAAGCGGGCCCAGACGGTCGAGTCGGACAATGGCTGATAGATTCTGTTGGTCCCCGGACCCATCAAGCGCAGCAGTAAATCGGGCAGGGTCTCATAGAGCGCGGCCCGGGGCGCATACTCTTCCATGAAGACAATTCCGTCATCAGGTTCCGGCTCAGGCTCAGGTTCCGGCTCAGGCTCGGGCTCGGGCTCGGGTTCCGGCTCAGGCTCGGGTTCCGGCTCAGGCTCAGGTTTCGGCTCTAGCTCAGGTTCCGGCTCAGGCTCAGGTTCCGGCTCAGGCTCAGGTTTCGGCTCTAGCTCAGGTTTCGGCTCTAGCTCAGGTTCCGGTTCGGGTTCCGGCTCGTCGTCGTTGAAGTCCTCGGCTGAGAAATCACGGTCGGCGATGGTACTTGTGGACCTGTTTGAAATGGTCCAGGGGTCCGTGCTGGTGTCCACGGTCAGCCCGTCGTCCCTTACAGTGACGTCGAACGCGCCGTTCGGCGCCGAGGCACCCGGAACAACGCCCGTCGCGCCATCGTGCAACTTCACATCGTTGACCACGATGGTAGTCTCGCCACCATCGTTGATGATGTAGTCGTCACCGATAACGTTCGCTACCCGGCGCCCATCAAGATCCATGTTGAAGTAAAGCTTGGGCGTGCCGCCCGATGCGCGAATCGCGATCCCGGAGTCCGCGCCGACAGTTCCCTCCGACCCGATGTAGACCCGGCCGCCGCCTGCGAGAAAAATACCCGCCGCGTCCCCCGTGCCGCCCGTCACGCTTCCGTTCACCGTAACCGTCTGCCGGCGGTAGCCGTCCGCGTCCAACCCGGCTACGCGCTCCGGTTCTCCGTTACTGTTGACAATGCCCACCCGGACGCCGTCCGACCCCGACCCGCTGGCCTCAACGCTGCCCTCGACCGTGATATCCATTGTCCTGGAGTCCCCGGTGCCGAAATGATACCCCACGATGCCGTGGGCATTAGCGCCGGTCGTGGTGATGGTATGGCCGTCTCGAGTGTGGATCGTGATATTGCCGTTATCCTGATGATTACCATAGATACCGTAGGAATAACTGCCCTTCGTTTTAATGAACCCGCCCCGGACATCGATGTCGATGCCGCCGCTGCCGTCATGCCGGCTATAGATGCCGTGGGACAGGGTACCGATTTGGTCGGTTTTGACCGCCGTGCCTTCCGTCATGATTTCGAGGTCCCGGACATCGATCGTGATATCTCCACTGTCCCCCTCATGCGTGATTTCAAGGCCCGAAGTGGTGTTCGCCGCACCCGAGTCAGAGTTGCCGACGTTGCTGGCAGCGCCGTGGGTCGTGATGGAACCGTCTCGAATAATGACGTCGATGTCGCCTTCCTGCCCTTCTTGATACCGGGCTCTGATGCCGGGAGCTCGTTCCTCGCCCCTCGTCGTGATGTCGCTGTCTTCAACGAAAATGTCGATGTCACCGTCGCTTTCAAACGCATAGGCATCGATACCCCGGGCGCGGTCGCCCGTCGTGGTGATGGTGGTATCTATAACGTCGATATCGACGTTGCCGTCGTGATCCTGGCGGAATCCCCGGACGCCGTGGCTACCACGGCCTGCTGTGATGATATGCCCTCTGTCTACTTCGATCACGATGTTCGGGGCGCCTGCGTTTGCTCTGCCGTAGACACCGTAGTCATTCGAGCCCTCCGTCTCGATGCGGGTGTTATACACGCCGATATTGACATCGCCGGTGCCAGTGCCATGGCGCAAGGTACTGACAAGTTAACTGATTTAGAACCAAAATCAGTTAACTTGTCAGTACCCCCTCGGAGGCCTGCGCGGCGAAGACAGTATTGCCGAACTGTGTCGCCGTGAGGGCATCAATACCAACGTGTATTACCGCTGGAGCAAAGAGTTTCTGGAGGCCGGCAAAAAACGCCTGTCGGGTGACACCGTTCGGGAAGCCACTTCAGATGAGGTCAAGACCCTGCGTGCCGAGACGGCTTCCCTGAAAGAAGCCTTGGCCGAAGTGATGATGGAAAATCGTCTGCTCAAAAAAAGCGTTTTCGGGGATGGGGAGCACGGCATATGAGGTATTCGGCATCCGAGAAGTACGAGATACTCCAACTAGTGGACCAATCCAGCCTGTCAGTGCGCCCAGACGCTCAACCGGCTGGCTATCCACCGTTCCACGTACTACAACTGGCTCAAACGCTATTACGATGGTGGGGTTGATGCCCTGGAGGACAGCAGGTCTCGACCTGTTACTGTATGGAACCGGCTGCCTGACCAGCGCCGCATTGCCGTTGTGGAATTGGCACTGAACGAACCGACACTGTCACCCCGGGAATTAGCCGTTCGCTATACGGAGGAGAACCGTTACTTTGTCTCGGAATCTACGGTGTATCGCTTGCTCAAAGCCCAGGACCTGATCACCAGCCCCGCCTATATCCTGATGCAGGCTTCAGACAGGTTCCAACATCCTAGCCGTCGAGTCAACGAACTGTGGCAGACTGATTTTACCTACTTCAAGATCATTGGCTGGGGCTGGTATTACCTGTCTACTGTCATGGACGATTACTCACGCTTCATCCTGGCTTGGCGATTGTGCACCGGCATGAAGGCTAATGATGTCATGGATACCTTAAATGATGCTCTGGACTTCACCGGGTTAGATGAGGTGAAGGTCAAACACAAACCGCGCTTGCTCAGTGACAATGGTCCCTGTTATCTCTCGAGTGACCTGGCCAATTATCTGGTCGCTAACGGACTGACTCACTCCAGAGGCAAGCCTTACCATCCCCAAACCCAGGGCAAGATTGAGCGCTGGCATCGTTCCATGAAAAACCAGATCTTGCTGAATAACTATTACTTGCCCAGTGAACTACAGGAGCATATTCAATGCTTCGTCACCTACTACAACCACGAGCGCTATCATGAATCACTGGACAACCTGACACCGGCAGATGTGTACTATGGCAGGGGACAGCAAATACGAGAGGAAAGAGAACTGATCAAACTAAACACCATGGCCCAGCGCCGACAATTACATTATGATCGACAACCAACCAGATGAGTTGAACCGTCTCTTCAATCGGGCGGGCAACTGTCCATATAGCTTTGACGACGCACAATCCTCGATTACTTCGCATTATTATTTTTAGTTATTTTAAACACTTCAGTATCCGACTCCCATTGATCACTGTTAAATACTTCAAAGAATGGATTCTTAATGATGATTAGCTTGTCAATATTAAAACCAGTAGCCATTTCTACAGGTAATAAATATAGATAATAATTTTCATATAGAATTTCGGATTGGACAATTTCGCTCCTTGACCAATAGAATCTCGAATCAAGGCTCGGGACAGCTTTAATCTCAATGTATCTTTCAGAACAAGTTTTTAATTCTTCGTTATATGTCCAACTTTTTATATCATAGCCAGCGGCGACATTTATTTGGGACGTATGTTCTATCGTTAAGTCCTCAATTAGGAATTTTTCTATTCTGTCTGTCTCATATTTAATAATTTGAAGTTCTGCTTTATATCCTATTATTTTCTTTTGCTCTAAATTTCTCTCTAGTTCTTCTATTCCGTATTTTTCCGAATTAACGATAATATATGAGACGGTACTGTCAAATTAACGTAAATTCTCCCCTTTTTATTAGTAAAAAAGCCGATCCCCCGTCCAACAATCAATGACTTAGGCCGCTTACCTGCGCTGATTTTGGCTTCAAATCAGTTAACTTGTCAGTACCCATTGCATGGAAGTTAACGACCAGCATGGCAACTGGTGACGTGAAGCAAACACTGGATGCGGCGATTGAGACCACCGGTGTCAACGAGATAACGGTCAAACACCGTCCTCGTTTACTCAGTGATAACGGACCTTGTTATATCTCGTCAGAATTAAAAGACTACCTGGGCAAACACCAACTGCAACATACCCGTGGCGCACCGTATCACCCTATGACCCAAGGCAAGATTGAACGTTATCACCGTTCCATGAAGAACGTCGTAAAGTTGGAGCACTATTACTATCCGTGGGAACTGGAACAGGCCATCCGGCAATTCGTTCAGTACTACAATCATGAGCGTTACCATGAGTCGCTCGACAACATTACACCTGCCGATATGTATTTTGGCCGTTATCAGGAAATCATAGACAGAAGAGCCGTCATTAAACACGAAACGCTACAACTGAGGAGGAAGGATAATTTAAGTTTATGTATGAACCAGTGAAATAGGACTACAATGTATGAAAGTCTCTCTTAACTTTTAGACTATTGTGTCCCAGATCTTTTGACGACTTACAACTCCGACGGGCGAACCAGATACAGTCTATCCCGGCGGCTTACCGATTTCCCTCATACGGCCAAGCACATCCAATCCCTGCAGCGCGAGAAAATGTAGCAAATCAATAAAGATCCAATTCTCCGCAAGCTTGTCACCCTCCCGTCTATATACATCCACCACCCGCATCTCCGTACGCCTTTCCGACGCCGGCAGCCCCATAAAACCACCACTCGCATTCATACTAAAATTTGACCAACTCAACAGTCCGCTGTAATTCCCTTCAGCAATAAGCAGGTTGCTGCCGAGCTCGGTCTTGAAATTCTCCAGCCCCGCGCCGAATGGCCCCTGATGCTGCCGTTCATATCGATCGATC
Organism: Gammaproteobacteria bacterium; assembly: GCA_965226155.1. Lineage (GTDB taxonomy): Bacteria > Pseudomonadota > Gammaproteobacteria > Eutrophobiales > Eutrophobiaceae. Next base: position 81,454 of record OZ245331.1, on the reverse strand, counting down.
GTAAACGTCGCGCCAATACCGGCGGGCCCGAACCACAGCATGTCTTCGTGCCAGGTCGTGGCAAGCTCCTCACGGTCCGAGTGCAGGTCCGATGCAACCAGATCCGCCGCCATACGATTCGTGAGATCAAGTGTTCTTGTACCTTCCTGAGGATCCTGCGCATCGAACAACAAACCGTCATGGGTTCGCGGCCCCGGCTGCACAACCTGTGCACCCGTTTGCGGGGGCAACGGGTATACGCCAGCCTGATGCATCAAGTCGAGGATGTCGAAAAACATCGCGGTCTCACAAATGACATCGCTCTCGACGCGATGAAATTCCACGTAGCGCAAAAAGGCCAATTTCCCTGTAGGTGGGATACCAAGCCACTGTTCATCGAACAGCCCCATTAGGTGGCCCATGCTGCAAACCCATACAGTTTTCCCTTCATCCAGAGCATTCGCACCGGCCATGAAGATGTCTTGTCGCCTTTGCTGGAACGGAAACGACACCCGCAAGGGCTTCCAGAAATTCTCCGCGACAGTCTCAGCTCCTTCTATCTCATAGAATGGATGCATACCTCGCCAGAGATAGTCATTAGCCGTATAACGCTTCAGTACATCGGTGATTTCTGTTGGCGACTTAGAATCCATAGCGTCGTAGAACCGACGAACTACTGCTTTACTCGCTTGAATTTCAGACATAAGCATCGTCCTGTTTTTGTCCCCTCCAGCCCCTGTTGATCGGTTAGACTCGATCAACGTCGGCCCATATCCCATGACACGGACAGATTGGCCCGGGCGCGGTCGGGCGGCGGCAGTATGTAGGAGGCCTAGAGGCTAGAAGCCGTAACTTAAACGGAGACCTGCGTGGAAAGGCTCACCAAAGAACTGACCTATTTGTGTGGTACCCACCACATTGGTCCGCTGAATCACACCCTCGTCCTCGATGTTTTTGAGAAATCCTTGCACCTGCCAATGCTCGTCTGCTGATATCCAGGTCAATGACAAATCCGTTTTCGTATAACTATCCTGCAAGGATATCGGGTAATGTTGATCGGCTGTCCAGTACTCATCAGAGAAATAGAAGTTCACCCGTGGCACAAGCGTCCCGAACTCGCCTAGTGGCATCATGTATTGAGCTGTCAAGCCGAGTGTGAAATCTGGAGAGAACGGGATCTGACGTCCACTGACGTCCGCGGCAGGCTGCTGGCTGCCATCAACGCCGAGTCTCGTTGCATTGCCGATAGCAACATCCGAGCCCGATCCTGTCACGAAATTGCCAAACTTTGCATCCATGTAGGACAAGCGCAAATTAAACAGAAGACGATCGGTCGCTGCCCAGTCGAGCTCGACATCGACACCCGTGGCTTCGCCGTCACCACCAACCTCGTTAAAAATAATGACGGCGAAATTCACGAACTCATCAGGCTCTGCCAGTATCTGTTCGAAGTCGTTGTGGTATACGGCAATATTCAGCTTCAATGCGCCGTCGAGAAATATATTTTTCGCCCCAATCTCATACGCCGTGACGTTCTGCTCATCGAAAGTAAACTCCCCGGTCAAAGGATTCGCCACGGAGTTAAATCCCCCCGAAGAAAAGCCCGTGGATACGCTGCCGTAAATCATCATCTCGGGTTGATAGAAAAAGTCCGCCGCCACCCGCCAAGTGACCTTCTCAAAACTGTTCTCTAGGTTGGATGACTCGAAGACCGTTGTGTCGTTCACGGTGAAATCAGTGTCGCGGAAGTCATCCGGTCCGTCGGCCGGAAAATCGAACAAATCGCGTAGACGAAATTTTTTCTCATCGTGAGAATAACGCACTCCACCCGTCAATCGGAGCCGTTCATCGTAGAGCTTCAGAGTGCCCTGCCCGAATCCGGCAACCGTGTCCGTCTGCAGATTACGCCGGTTACCGAAGTAGAAATCCCCGGGGGACAGGTTTGGGTCCGTAACCTTGCAGTTCGCCACGGCGCTTGCAAGCGACACTCCTGTCGTAACGATTGGGTTATCAGAAAGAAATCCAAAGCAGACACCGTCAGGATCGAGCGGGAGGTGCAGCCCGTCAAAGTAGAACGAGTCGCCCGCATCGTCTTGCATGAAAAAAGCGCCGATCAGCCAATCGATCGGGCCTTCGGTGTTCGAGCTGATATGAATTTCCTGCTGCCAGGTCTCGTTGAAATCGAATTGTCCGGACTCACGCCCGGGGAACTGCGTTTGATCTGCATCACCCGTGTGAAGATTCTCGTAGTCGGCGTAAGACACCAGCAACTTGGCCTGCACCGGGCCAAAGTCCCAATCAAGCTCCGCGGCGATCGTCGTCATATTCGTGTCATTGATGAAATCCAGATCCCGCGCGATCTTGTAGGGATCCGTGTCAGCGGCTCTTAGTCTGGCACCGCCGCTGATGTTCACGGGAACGATTTCGCCGAACGTGGAGCCTGGATCGGCTATCGATGGTACGCCATCGGGACCGGCGGCGCGGATCGTGCCGGGCGTGGTCAGGCCGAAGTCACCATCACCGTTGCCGCCAGCGCTCCAGTGCTCGCCCCGGATAAGCAATTCGACGTTTTCGTTGAAGCTGAATCGCAGCTGCCCGCGGAAAAAATCTTCGTCCCGATCCATGAGGTCGTTACTGCTATCGAAAGTGTTTTCCACGAAACCATCGCGCCTCAGGCGTGCACCTGCCAAGCGCAGTGCGACGACGTCGTTGAGCACGTAGTTGACGAATCCCTGAATGTCAGTGCGTTTCTCGGTGCCGATTACACCGGATACTCCAAAATCGAACTCATCCGTCGGTCTTTTCGACTTGATATTGATAGCCCCACCATAGGAATTGCGCCCGAACAACGTGCCTTGTGGACCGCGCAGAACCTCCACGGCTTCGACGTCCACCATGGGGTAGAGCGACTGCTGGTTGCCCCGGCGGTAGACACCATCGTTATAAAAGGCAATGACCGGCTCGGTGTTCACCAGAATTCCTTCCGTGCGAGCCCCGCGGATCGATACCATGGCGAACGTGCCCGTTCTCCCGAACGTCAATCCCGGTGTGACCAACTCCAGGCGCCCGGCGTCCTGTATATCGTTGGCGATGAGACTGTCGCCTGATATAGAGGTCACCGATAGTGGGACTTCCTGAAGATTCTCCGCCCGCCGCTGAGCCGTGACGATAACCTCCTCCAGGTACACTGCGCTTTGCGCGAACGTATTTGGAGCGCAAAGCGCAAGCAGCGCGACGACAACGGTTCCCCCGAATGGTCCCTTCAGCTTATTTGGCTCATAGCGCATGGTATTCTCTCCCCTTAGAAATTGCGTCGGACGCGTTCTGCGTTGACTGGTTTTTTAACCCCTACCCGTAGGGCAAATCATAAAGTACTGCGAATGCATGCCTCTGACCCGACTTTGACAGAGCCTCGATACGAGGCGTAATTTCCCATATACGCAATAGGTTAAGTCAAAAGTACTGCGGATGCAAGATTCTGACCCAACTTTGACAGCGCCATGACACGAGGCGCGATTTTCCATAAGCGGCGCGGCGCAACAGGGCCTTACGAGCGGGGCTCGGAACGGGTGTATCTAGGCCCTCAGGTCAGCTTCAGGACCGGCGGCGGGTCTATCTGTAGGGATTGATTTCAGGTGTTAGCGGGCAGGTGGCGCCGGCTCGGTGATCTGCCACACCGTGCCGTTCGGCCCCGACAATTGCGCAAGTTTGATCTGCTTCAAGTCGTCTCGGATCGTGCGCCAGGTGTCGCCACAGGCCTGCTCGGCGACGCGCTTGAGCAGCAGCGCGAGCACGCTTCAAATCATCGCTTCAAAAGCCCACAGGGCGACGATACACACAACGAAGTAGAGTAACAACAAATAACTGCTCCGATCAACCCTTCCCGGGATGACGTACCACCCGTCCTCCATCTCCGGCCGGTTCTCCCGGCGGAATTCGGCCCGTTGCCCCGAGATGGTCAACGGGTGGTACTGCGTCTGCAAGCCGTCCAGGAGAACGCTGGCACCCCAGCCGACGGTAAAGCTAACAGCGCCGCCCAAGGCACAATACCAGGGCCACGCGACTTCCATGTTCAGCTCCACATACAACAGCGCCAAGAATCCCGCTACGATACCGATCAAAAGACCTTTTTCCGTGGTGTGCTTGGAGAAGAATCCCAGGCAATAACTGCTCAAATTCGCGCCCACGAAGTAGGAGCCCACTTTGCTAAGGGTTTCCAGCACTGATCCGTCACTCCTGGTAAACGCGATCGCCGGTAACACTATTAGTACTCCCCAAATCAGAGTCACTGAACGCGAAATCTTCAAATAGTGTCCGGGCGTACCATCGTTCTTCACAAACCTCTGGTAAAAATCCACCGTTGTCACTGTTGCCATTGAGTTCAGGCTGGAATCAAGACTGGACATGGCTGCTGCAACAATCGCTGCCGTAACAATACCCATGAGCCCGGGAATACCAATTTGTGAGACGAAGCTTAGTACAATGGTATTCTCATTATCAAACTCACGACCACCATAATAACTGTGAAACAGAATCCCAATCAGAAAGAAAAAGATAAAAATAATAAAGGCGCAATACCCCATCATGATATAAGCCTTCTTCGCATCTCCCAGAGTTTTCGCAGTTAAGGTACGTTGTACCATCATCTGATCCGCACCATAAACCGTGACATGATAGACTGACATTGCCACAACGCCGGTCCAGACGGTTGCTACGACGGAAGGATCGATGGAAAAATTGAACGGATCTGTCTTCCCTATTGCCTTTAAATCACTCAATGAGGTTAAGAAACCACCAGTTAATTCACCGATGAGCATGAACAAGATGATCAATACACCGATAAATAAGATCGCAGACTGGATAACATCAGTCCAGATGACAGCTGATATACCGCCTAACACCGTATAAGTCAGCGCCACAACTGAAATGATCAGGATGGCATGAATGACATCCATGCCAGTAATAAACTGCAGTACCAATGCAACGGTATAGAGCATGATGCCTGAATAAGCAAAGTTGCTAAACAAAAATATTATCGACATCACTGTGCGGGTGACGGACCCGAAGCGCTGCTCCAAGTATTCATAGATGGATGCAACACCGCTGTTATAAAAGAAGGGCAAGAACACGGTGATCACAATGAATATCGTGATAGGATAATTCACGTGTATAAAAATAACGGAAAAACCGTCGTTATACGACCACGCCGGACCGCCTAAAAATGTCAGCGCTCCAAAATAGGTCGCGACAACCGATATGCCAATTGCCCACCAAGGGATCGATCTGTCCCCCAGATAATAATTGTCTGCCGTTTTAATCCTTCTGCTAAGAAAAACGCCTAGAAATAATGTTCCAATTACGTATGCGCCAACAATAGACCAGTTGAGTACCCCGAATTCACTCATCGCTATGTCAACATTATTCAGTTTTTATTATGTTTTTTGTCCACAGCGATTAAGCATCATCTTTCAACCTTGCTTATTGGTATTGTGCTAAGGGATCGATACCCAGTTGGTTTAATACTCTCAGATTATCCACCATGACCCAGTTTTCTAAAATTTTGCCATCTTTTATCAACCAAAAATCAGAATAACACATACGCACTGGTTTACCTGTCGGGGGAATACCCATCCATTCGCCACGTTGATGTCCGGTTAGAAAACCGGTTGCAGACACCCAATCCTCATTCGCGACTTGTATGTCATCTTTTACATGATAATCAGGAAATGCCTGATAGAACGGCTTTAGCACCTGGTATTTAAATCCGTCTATTCCATGTATGTCACCAAAGCCGGGAGGCCCATGCCAGATCATATCCTCGTGCCAAAATTGATGATGCGCTTCCAGATCCTGCGCATTCAGTGCCTCGTACATGTTAAGTATCAGGTTTATATTTTCTTCTGCCGACATGGATACCTCCAAATAAGCTTATACTAGTTCCTCATAATATTTTCTTATCAGGGCCTTATTATTTTGAAAATCAGTCACACCTTCTTTCTCAATCAATTATGTGCCGCGGCGATTTGCATCATCAGATCCAAATCGTTAAATAACATCCACTCACTGAGGATACGCCCATCGATGATCTTATGTTGGGTGATCCCCCAAATCTGTACTTCACAGCCTGTCGGTGTGCCATAGGATCCTTCTCCGGTATGGGTCCCAGTCGCACTCCAGCGTTCCGAAGTCAGATAACCTTCTTTGTCATTCCCCATCCAGTAAATCTCGTCCACCTGTAATTGAAGATCCGGGAAGACTGTTAGGAGTGATGCAAGAAATTCCTGGTAGGGCTTCAATCCCTTAAATACGCGATTTGTCGGCCCTTGAAATCCGAAATTTGAATCATATTTTTCTGTTAGTGAATCATAGTCACGCTTATTCCAGAGTTTATCGAAGTTATCGCGAGCAAAGGCATCGATGTCAAAACCTGAAACCGGTGAACTGATGGACAACGGTTGTGCCGGACTCGCTGCGTTGCGTAAAGCTTGCCAGGTTGCAGCATCTCTGGGCCATCCCGCAGGAGGTTCCACCGTCATTTTTGCCGCCATCTCATTCAGATCCAGACCGAGTTGTAACAACATACTCGAGTTGTTATATAAGACATGCTCCAGGAAAATTATGTTATTCAGGGCTACACAATTGGCAATGACCAGTACGTTGACATCCTTGTTGGTGGCGGGACCATACTTGCTGTCTCCATCATTTGTCCCTCGGATAATGGTTCGGTGGGAGGTGTGATAACCGATTTCATCGTTACCTGCCCACACAATCTCATCGGCGAGCAGTTGAATATTCGAGAACGCTCCCGTCGTGTGGTGGGTATCTGCGATTATTTTTTTATTTCCAAGCTGGAGGCCATAATCATCATAAACTTGGGACGCCTCAGAGTAGGTGTCGCCGATATATTCAACGTCGCGATCTTCCCAGATTTTGAACGTGATACGGACAATATAATCGATGATATTTTGATAAGTTTTCTCAAATCCACGCATGGATTGCTTTGGTCCGAAATCATCCGGAATACGCTTCTCACCAGAACTAAAACCACCGCCAATACCATGACGATCGACATAAGCATCCAGGGAGATGTTGTAATTCGTTGGCATGTGATCCCGAGCTAATGGTGAAGCGATCTTTTTAGCACTCATGGTTGATCCCCCATTTGCATATAGATAAGGCATCAATGCCAAGCGGCGCAATTCTGTGGTTCTCACTCGTCATAACAGGAGAAAACAGCAGCACTGACAAGCACAACATTCCCTGAATCAAGCGATTTGACATAGTAGTGGTCTCCGGAGTCTTTTACTGTGCCATACGGGTGGCGCAATGGTTAGATAATCTGCTAACGTCACATCTTAAAAACAATCGTACTTCGAATGCAAATCCAATCTGGGAAAATACGTGATATGGCTGAAGAATTCGTAAATGTTGATCGATTCAAGTTAACTGACAAGGTGGCCTTGGTAACCGGTGCAGGACGCGGCATCGGCCGTGCTTGCGCGATGAGCCTGGCGGCTGCGGGAGCAAAGGTGATTGCCGTCGCCAGGACCCGGTCTGACCTGGACGAACTGGAAGCGTCAGCGCCGGGCGGCGGTATCGAGACCTGGTGCGAGGATGTGACAAATACAAGATTTTATGAACGTGTTGAAGCCCTCAATTCACTGGATGTGCTGGTCAATAACGCCGGTTTCAATAAGCCTCAGCCGCTGGTTGATGTGGACGATGATATCCTGGATCAGATGGTGTCAGTGAATATTCTTGCCATGTTCCGCACCGCTCGTTCAGGTGCAAGGGTCATGATCAAAACCGCAATTGGTGGCTCCGTCATCAACATGTCTTCCCAGATGGGTCACGTTGGGTCACCGGGACGCACCGTTTACTGCATGACGAAACATGGCGTCGAGGGGCTCACCCGGGCCATGGCCGTTGAACTGGCGCCGCACGGTGTCCGTGTCAACAGCGTTGCACCCACCTTTATCGAGACACCCATGACCCGATCCATGCTGGAAAACGACGATTTCAGGGAGTTTGTAATGAATCGCATTCCCATGGGGAGAGTTGGCGAGGTAAGCGATGTAGCGGCAGCAGTTCTGTTTCTTGCCTCGCCCGCTGCAGGAATGATTACCGGCGACAGCCTGAAAGTGGATGGTGGCTGGACAGCCCAATAACCCGGCGAAATCCGGGTAATGGACAATTGCATTCGAAATACAAAATCGCTTAGAATGCAGGCCGTCGCAGATTCCTGATCCTGCGATGGGCAACACTGCAAGCAACACCATATCGATTCGAAGAGGTCCAGCAAATGGTCAACTACCTGAAATCCGGGAAATCCGGGGAAGACATCGACACTCAGGATGCAAAAGTCCGTAAAACTGTGGAGGACATTCTCGCTGATATCACCGCACGAGGGGACGCAGCACTGCGTGATTATTCAGAAAAATTTGACAATTGGGCCCCAGAAACTTTTCAGCTGTCCACCGCAGAAGTCCAGGCCTGCTATGACGATGTGTCCGACCAGGCCAAGGAGGATATTCAGTTTGCGCAAACGCAAATAAGGAATTTTGCCCGGCACCAGCGTGATGCTCTCCAGGATGTCGAGGTAGAAACCTTGCCGGGTGTCGTCCTGGGTCACAAAAACATACCCGTTAACAGCGTCGGTTGTTATGTGCCCGGCGGGCGCTATCCCATGGTGGCCTCAGCCCACATGAGTGTGGTCACAGCCAAAGTAGCCGGGGTTAAACGGATTATCGCCACTGCGCCGCCCAACCAGGGTAAACCACACCCTGCCATTGTGGTCGCCATGGACATGGGCGGCGCCGATGAAATTTACTGTATCGGCGGTGTACAGGCCGTCGGCGCTATGTCCATCGGCACCGAGTCCATCGCCCCGGTAGACATGCTGGTGGGACCGGGCAACGCCTTTGTCGCTGAGGCCAAGCGGCAGCTGTTCGGGCGTGTTGGTATCGATCTCTTTGCCGGCCCCACGGAAACCCTGGTCATCGCCGATGAGACTGTCGATGCTGAACTCTGCGCCGCGGATCTCCTGGGCCAGGCGGAACACGGGCCCAATTCACCGGCCGTACTGCTCACCAATTCAGAGAAACTGGCCGGAGACACCATGATGGAAATCGAACGGCAGTTAAAGGTTTTGTCCACCGGTGATATCGCCGGTCAGGCCTGGCGGGAATATGGCCAGGTCATCGTCTGCGAATCCTATGAGGAGATGCTGGAAGTGGCGGATGATATTGCCTCGGAACATGTCCAGGTCATGACGAAGGATCCGGACTATTTCCTCGAGAACATGACCAATTACGGCGCCCTCTTTCTCGGCAAAGAAACCAATGTTTCCTACGGTGACAAGGTCATTGGCACCAACCATACCCTGCCGACAAAAAAGGCCGGCCGTTATACCGGGGGGTTATGGGTAGGCAAATTCATCAAAACCTGTACCTACCAGAAAATTACAAAAGAAGCATCGGTTCTGGTGGGGAAGTATTGCTCGCGACTCTGCGAACTCGAAGGATTCATGGGACACAAGGAACAGGCGGACATCAGGGTTCGAAGGTTTACCGATAAAGTTGAGTGAAAGACGGCCATAAAACGAAACGCCCGCCCGCACTGGAACTAGCACAGTTTGAAAAGGGCCATCACGACAAAAAGCATCGTGTGACATCCTACGATGTTGCGAAACGGGCCGGGGTGTCGCAGTCTGCAGTATCCCGTTGTTTCAAAAACGGGGCCAGTGTGTCCAGTAAGATGCGCGAGAAGGTCATGAAAGCTGCGAATGAAATGAGTTACCAGCCCAACGCCATTGCCCGCAGCCTGATTACCCGCCGTTCGAACCTCGTCGCCGTCATCCTTTCTGATTTCACCAACCTGCACTACCCGGAGGTGCTGTTTGAACTGAACCAGGGCTTCTCCAGGCACGGTGTGCATGTCCTTCTATTTACCCTGCACCGGGAACGCGACATAGACCAGGTTATTGAACAGGTATTTCAATACCAGGTTGACGGGGTAGTCGTAGCGGCAACACTGTCGCCCGATCAGATTGACCTTTTCGAAAAAAGGCGCATCCCTCTGGTTTTTTTCAATAGAAATATCCAGGACCGCCTGATCAGCTCGGTCTGCTGTGATCAGATCGGCGGTGAACGCATACTTGTCAATGCCCTGGTCAATGCCGGGCATAAATCCTATGGTTTTATAAGCGGTCCGGAGGATTCTCTGGTCAGTATCCAGAGGACAACCGGTGCGCGTGATCGTCTCCGTGAACTGGGGTTCGATGATGTACCCATTGCGCGGGGCGATTATACCTACGACAGTGGCCGGGAAGGCACCCGATCATTGATGAAACAACACGGTAAACACCTTGATGCCATCATATGTGCCAACGATGTTATGGCCATCGCCTGCATGGACACACTGCGACAGGAATTCAGCAGGACTATACCGGGCGACATATCGGTTGTCGGGTTTGACGGCATCGCCCCTGCCATCTGGTCCGGCTACAGCCTGGTGACCATCCGCCAACCCGTAAAGCAGATGTCCGAGGCGGCGGTCGCAATGATCATTGACCGGGTGGAAGATCCGGCGATGGCCGCTGAAATGCGGTTGTTTTCTGGCACCATGCGGAAAGGTGAGTCCGCGAGGCTGGCCTGATCCAATCCGGGATCCAGCGCCCCCTGGCAACACGGTGAAGTGAGCTCTGCTATATGAAGCCGCATGAGCACCTAGTTCTGGTACCGGGAATGATGTGTGACGAGCGCCTGTGGGAGGCGCAGTTGCGTGCCCTGGCACCACTGTGCAGGTCGATCAGCGTGGCCGATATTTCCCGGTCCGATTCCATTACCGCCATCGCAGGGGATGTATTGCGGGAATCACCTCAATGTTTCGCCCTGGCTGGCCTGTCCATGGGGGGCATCGTTGCCTTAGAAATGTGGCGGCAGATGCCGGAGCGCATTACGCGACTGGCCCTGCTGGACACTAATACCAGTGCGGACACCGGGGAACGCCGTGAATCGCGGGATGCCCTGCTGGAAAGGGTCACGCGGGGCGAGCTCAGAGAAGTTGTGATCGATTCTCTGAAATCACTGTACCTTGCCGAAGCCAATCGAAATAATCAAGAAATCCTGAACACAATTATCGAGATGGCGATGGATCTTGGTGAGGAGGTATTCTATCGGCAATCGAGGGCGCTTTCCGGCCGGCAGGACAGCACCGGCACTCTGGGATCGCTTAATATACCGACGCTGGTATTATGTGGGAAGGGGGATACGCTCTGCCCGGTTGAGTTTCACGAGCTTATCGCCAACAGAATTCCGGACTCCCGGCTGGTTGTAGTGGAAAACTGCGGGCATCTGTCCACCCTGGAACAGCCCGAACAGGTAATCAGGGAATTGCAGGCCTGGTTACGGGCGGCATAGACAGGATAGAAAATAATATGATACTCAGTGCAGAACGAATACTCACCACCCATGTAGGCAGTCTGCCTCGCTCAAAGGCCGTTACTGATGGTGTCTTTGCTAGGGAAAATGGCGAGTTGCAGGATTCGGGTATACTTCAATCGACCATCCGCAGTGCGGTGGACAAAATCGTCAGACGGCAGGTGGAAACCGGCGTCGACGTCGTCAGTGACGGCGAGATGAGCAAGATATCCTACGCCACCTATATCAAGGACAGGATTAGCGGTTTTGATGGTGACAGCCCCCGCTGTGCACCGAAGGATCTCGAGGAGTTTCCCGGGTTTCTTGAAAGACTGGCAAGTACCGGCGGGACGCCTACCTACAAGCGCCCCTGCTGTGTCGGCGAGATCAGGGTCAAGGACATGGGCCCCCTGCAGGACGACCTGGATAATTTCCGTTCCGCAGTCGAAACGCATCAGCCGCAGGAAGGTTTCATGAATGCCGCCTCTCCTGGCGTCATCGCCATGTTTCAACCCAATAAGTTTTATCCTGATCATGAGAGCTACCTGTGCGCTCTGGCCGATGCCATGCGCGCCGAGTACGAAGCCATCATCGAAGCGGGATTCCTGTTACAACTCGACTCACCGGATCTCGGCCTCGGCCGGCACATGATATTAAAGGACCAGCCGGAGGAAGAATACATAAAACTGGCAAGCCTGCATGTCGAGATACTGAATCATGCTCTTGAAAATATCCCGGCGGAAAAGGTTCGTCTGCACGTCTGCTGGGGCAATTACGAAGGTCCCCATCATTGTGACGCACCCATGGACGTGGTCCTGCCCATTGCCCTGAGAGCGAAACCCCGGGCCCTGTTGTTCGAATCGGCCAATCCGCGCCACGCCCATGAATGGCAGGTGTTTCGTGACGCTGACATACCGGATGACCGGATCCTGGTTCCCGGCGTAATTGATTCGACCACCAACTTCATCGAACACCCGGAGCTGGTTGCCGAGCGTATCTGCCGCTTTGCCGGTATTGTCGGCCGTGAGCGGATAATCGCCGGCACCGACTGCGGCTTTTCAACCTTTGCCGGGTTTGGCGCCGTGGATGAAGACATCGTCTATGCCAAACTGGCGTCGCTGGTGGAGGGCGCGCGCATCGCCACCGCTCGCCTGTGGAACTGAAGTCGATGACAGATTCGAACACCGGCCGATTCAAATCGCGTCTTCTGTCCGGGGAGCGGCTGCTGGGTACCTTTGTAAAAACACCTTCACCCGTTATTACGGAAGTCCTCGGCCTGACTGAGCTGGACGCGGTTTGTCTCGACGCCGAGCACGCTCCCTTCGGCAGGGTGGAACTCGACAGCTGTGTGCAGACACTGCGGGCGGCCGATATGCCCTCACTGGTGCGTGTCGCCGGTAACAGCCGGGAACAGATCCTCCAGGCCCTGGACTGTGGCGCCACCGGCATCGTCGTGCCCCATGTCACCAACGTCCGCCAGGCGGCCGGGATCGTGAAGGCCGCACACTTTGGTGAAGGAGGACGTGGCTATGCCGGATCGACACGGGCGGCGGGCTTCACCACAAAGCCGATGGCCGCTCATCTGGCCGACAGTAACAGGGAAACCACGGTCATAGTCCAGATCGAGGATCCGGAAGCGGTGGACGCGGTAGATGAAATATGTACAGTCGACGGCATTGATTGTCTTTTCATCGGCAGGATCGACCTTACCGTGGCATTTAACGTGAACTCGCCGAACGATGATATCGTCATAAAAGCGGTTCAAAAAGTCTGCGCCGCGGGACAAAGTGCCGGTATACCGGTGGGTATGTTCGTTCCCGATATCAGTGAAGCCGGGCGCTGGGTGGAACGGGGCGCCAGTCTCTTTCTGCTGGCGTCCGATCACAATTTCTTGCTTGACGGGGCCGCCGTAATGGTGGATAAATTCGCCGGGCTGAAAAAACAGCCTCCGGCGGATTGATATGAAAAAAATGAAAAATATTACAAAAGCGACATCCTACCAAGTAGCCTAGTTGGCGGGCGTCTCCCAGTCTGCGGTGTCCCGCGCCTACAAACCGGGCGCCCCAGGAATGTAAGCGCGCTGACGTAGATGGCGATGACAGAAATCCCGATGGCCCACCAGGGCGTGGTCTTCCTGCCGAGATAAAAATCCTCCGCCGAACTGATTTTCTTACCCAGCACATAGCCCAGGAAAAAATTGGAAATCAGGTAAGGCCGAAAAATACCGGAAAGGAGAATAGCTTATTTTTATAACTTACTGTATTTAATAAGGTAACAGGAAATTCTCGCCCGGCGCTACTTCAAAAACACCTTTCCTTACAGAGCTGATGATTGTCCCTTGATTTTCAATTGCATTCGAAGTAAATTGTTCATTTATAAAGCATAATCTATATCCTCCCCGGGAAAAACTCCCTATGTCGTTACCCTGTACACAGCATGAAATGGAACAGCGACTGGTTCGCTATGCCGATCTCCGGCCCTGTACCACCGCCTTCGTGGACACACGCACGCCTGGCAACCAGAAGGAAAACTTTACCATCATCGGTCCCGGCGTAGCGGAAAACCCGGAGCAATACGTACACATCGATATCCCCCACGGCTTCAATATCGGCGGCGTACGCCAGGAGCCCCACTGTGTGAATTCCCAGCACAGCCATGATACCGCGGAGGTCTTCATCGTCCAGAACAGTACGTGGGCCTTTCGCTGGGGGGTCGATGGCACCGACGGCGAAGTCATCCTCGGACCGGGGGATGTGATCTCCATACCGACACAGGTGTTCCGGGGCTTTGAAAATGTTGGAGAGGAAGCGGGCTACATGTGCTCGGTCCTCGGGGGCGACGACCCCGGCTGCGTGACCTGGGCGCCACAGGTGTTCGAACTGGCAAAAGAGCATGGTCTGGTGCTGCTGGAGAACGGTCAGCTGGTGGATACGGCCAGAGGCGAGACCGTGCCCGAGGATGTCCCCCTTATGCCGCCGACCACCGAGGCCGTGATTAACAGCATGCGCGGGGTGACCCTGGAGGATATGCAGGGGTGTGTCTTTACCGCCGCGGACTTTCCTTCACAGGGTGGCGGCTATCTGTCGAAGATCGAAGGTGTGGAGGAAATTGCCATCATCGGTGATGCGAATCCGAACGAGAACATGCCCGCCGGCAAAATGACCTGGCCCCACGGTTTTCACCTCCGCCGGGTCGCGATGGCGCCATCAAGTACAATCAATATGCACATGCGTCACGAAGAGGAAGTCATTTACCTGTACCGGGGAAATCTGGACGTACTCTGGCCGGAGGGTAAGCTGACTTTATCCAGAGGTGACGTCCTGACGGTTCCGAAAAACCTGAAACGCAGCTACGTCAACAACGGTAATGACCTGGTAGATGCCTTCTTTGTCCATGGCGGCGACCACCCGGCAGCGCCGGATTGGGGATCCGGTGCGTAGTCAACAGTAATAACAAGGACAAATTACGCACTACATAATGGCCCACAGTATTGAACGTTGTACATAATATATGTGTTGAGGTAGACAATTATCCCTGATAATTCCCTGTTAATATTGATTGGCCCCATTTTTCATTACCAAAAACATCACATATATGAGGCATATGGTGTGTATTGATTGTTGGAAGAGGGCAGATAGCTTTAGAAATTACCTGTACTTTCCCTGTTAACAGGGAATCCCTATATATAATGTATAAGAGACTGGCTAGGGGACGACTACAACCACCGCCAATGTATTCATATAAGTATCTAATAAATAAAGTATTATCATGAATATAGAACAATCATCCCCCCATTATTACTTCCATTCCAGAATGGAATGAATGGCACTATGCTGGACTTTCTAAGAAGGATCCGACCTGCTTTCACGAACAGGTGCGGGGAGAATGTGACACAAATCTTGGGTATTTTTGTGCTAACGTTGTATCGTTAGTCGCCGACATCGGGGACAAGAGAATAACAACGATATTTTTTATTTTATAAGTGAGCAGTACATCCATACTGTATCCCGTCAAAGCATGTGAGACACAATTGAGCTAAATTCTAAGAGAGACTTCTGATAAGTTAACCTTATAAAACAGGAGTCTCATTATGGGTAATAATAGCGAGAAGTTGGTTAAAGATATACGTCGTCGTACCCGCAAAAAGTATTCCTCTGAAGAAGAGATCCGAATTGTGCTGGAAGGTATGCGTGGAGAAGAAAGTATCGCTGAGCTGTGCCGCCGGGAAGGATTGAATCAAAACGTGTATTACCGCTGTAGCAAGGAGTTTCTAGAGGCCGGGAAACAGCGCCTGGCTGGCGATATCAAACGGGAAGCCGGTTCCAGTGAAGTCACCGATCTGAAGAAAGAAAACGACCAGCTCAAACGCCTGCTAGCCGACATCATGCTGAAGAACGATGTGCTTAAAAAAAGTGTGCTTGGCTTGGAGTCGACCTGGGCAGACGAATGAGTTTGTCAGCGGCAGAGAAGCTGGAAGTGATCCGGTTGGTAGAAGGCTCGGAATTACCTGTTAGATGTACCCTGAGAGAATTAGGGGTGAGTCGTAGTAGCTTTTATCGTTGGTATCGGCAATATCTGGATAATGGACCAGAGGGTCTGGAGCCAAGCAGTCGATCACCTAGGCGGTTCTGGAATAAGTTACCGGAGACGGTGAAGGAGCAGTGTCTGGAGATCGCCTTGCAACATCCAGACAAATCACCCCGCGAGTTAGCGTGGACCATCACCGATGAACATAGTTGCTTCATCTCGGGATCCAGTGTCTATCGCCTGTTAAAGCAATACGATCTCATTACCAGTCCTGCTTATATCCTGATGCAAGCGGTGGATTCGTTTCAGAATCCAACACGACGAGTCAACGAGCTATGGCAGACGGACTTCACCTACTTTCGTGTCGTGGGTTGGGGGTGGTATTACCTGTCCACGGTGCTGGATGATTACTCCCGCTATATCATTGCCTGGAAGTTAACGACCAGCATGGCAACTGGTGACGTGAAGCAAACACTGGATGCGGCGATTGAGACCACCGGTGTCAACGAGATAACGGTCAAACACCGTCCTCGTTTACTCAGTGATAACGGACCTTGTTATATCTCGTCAGAATTAAAAGACTACCTGGGCAAACACCAACTGCAACATACCCGTGGCGCACCGTATCACCCTATGACCCAAGGCAAGATTGAACGTTATCACCGTTCCATGAAGAACGTCGTAAAGTTGGAGCACTATTACTATCCGTGGGAACTGGAACAGGCCATCCGGCAATTCGTTCAGTACTACAATCATGAGCGTTACCATGAGTCGCTCGACAACATTACACCTGCCGATATGTATTTTGGCCGTTATCAGGAAATCATAGACAGAAGAGCCGTCATTAAACACGAAACGCTACAACTGAGGAGGAAGGATAATTTAAGTTTATCTATGAACCAGTGAAATAGGACTACAATGTATGAGAGTCTCTCTTAACTTTTAGACTATTGTGTCCCAGATCTTTTGACGACTTACAATTTCAGATGGAAATCGAGGGCGTTTGTACGGATTTGATGTTGTTTCCATCACACCATTGTGACTTAATATTACTTAACTTGTCAGTACCCCCAAACGG
Organism: Gammaproteobacteria bacterium; assembly: GCA_965226155.1. Classification (GTDB taxonomy): domain Bacteria; phylum Pseudomonadota; class Gammaproteobacteria; order Eutrophobiales; family Eutrophobiaceae. The sequence goes on along the minus strand of OZ245331.1, from coordinate 64,450 downwards.
ACCAACTCGATCATTTGTTACCGGAACTCCGGCGGATAGGGCGTCCTTGATCTTGACGTCGTGGACTCCTCCTCTCCAACGAGTCAGGTATCCACAAAAGCGGGTCAACTCCATGAAGGATTTTAAATCATTGATTATTTGCTATAAGATAGACTAATTCTTTTTGCCTCGAACCGGACAAGATTTAGGTTATACTGATGCAACTTGCGAACATACTTATCTATCCTATCCTGGCCGTTGGTGCCGGCGCGGCTGGAGCGGCAGAGTTTACTGGCACGGTATTCTTTGGCGACAGCCTCTCTGACAGCGGAGCATACACTGCCGTACTACCGCCAGGGACCGGCAAATTTACGACTAACCCCGGTACGGTCTGGACGGAAACCCTTGCCGCGTCCTACGGAACTAGCGCAATCCCGTCGACGATTGGGGGAACCAACTTTGCCCAGGGTGGTGCCCGCATAACCGGCTTGCTGGGCGTCCCGACAACACACCCAACCGGTACCGCGATGCCGATCAGTGCGCAGGTAATGGCGTTTCTCGCTACTAATCCGGTCGCCGACCCTGGCGCACTCTATTCCGTGTGGGCAGGAGCCAACGACATTTTTTTCCAAGCCGGACTGGCAGGCGCAGGTTTGATTACGCCAGGCCAGGCCCAGGCTAACGTTGTCACTGCAGCAACCGAGCAGATCGCGCAAATTGTTGCACTGCGCGGAGCTGGCGCACGCTTTATTCTGGTGCCCGATATCCCGGACATTGGCTCGACACCGTTTGGTGTCGGCAGTGGTGCAGCAACGACGTTCACGGGGCTGTCCACGCTTTATACGACGACGCTGTTTAGCAACTTGGCGGTCGCAGGATTGGAAGTCATCCCTCTTAATGTGGCTGGTCTGCTCACCGAAGTGCTGGCGGACCCCGCAGCCTTCGGGTTAAAGGACGTCACCACGCTGGCGTGCGGCCTTACGTCCTCACTACTTTGTACACCGGCCAGCTTTGTCACGCCCGACGCGCCGCAAACTTTTCTGTTCGCTTCCGACGTACACCCGACGACCGCTGGTCACCAGCTCATCGCCGACTATGCGCACTCCGTCATCGAAGCACCACAGACCTATGGCATGCTGGTAGAGACGCCGGTGAAGTCCCGCGAGTTGCTGACCAGCATACTCGACCTGCGGTTGGCCAACAATACCCGCAAAGAGGGTCAGATGCGCGGGTTTTTGCTGGTTGACCATAACGTGCAAGACGTCGCTCGCGACCGCGTAAGCCCGGGATTGAACACCGGCTATTACAGCATCACCGGTGGTGGTGATGTGCGCCTGTTCGAGAATGTTATCGTGGGTGCTGCGCTGAGTTGGCACAGAGCTCAGTCGGACTTCGGCGCGGACCGAGGTGAGTTCGAAACGGACGAATACACGTTAACGGCATTCGCCGGGTTCCAGATGGGTTTGGCTTATCTCAACGCTTTCGCGAGCCTGAGCAAAATTGACTATCAGGACATCAGGCGCAATATTCAGTTGGGGCCGCTCACGCGGGTTGCAACTGCCAGCACCGATGGCAGCAACCAGTCTGTGGGAGTAACGGGTGGACTGCATTTTACGCACGGTGCGCTCGTTCACGGCCCGTTTGTGGGCATGCTCCGCCAATGGATAGACGTAGATGGATTTGCGGAAGAAAACGGTGGATCCACAGGACTGCGAATGGAAGATCAAGATCGCGATTCACTGATCGCTACTGCTGGTTACCGCGTCCGCTATGAACTCGATAACTTTACACCGTATGTCCAGAGTAGCGTAGTGCACGACACGGAGGCGGATGACCGCGACGTGCGAGCAAGTCTCGTGAACCTGCCTGCCAACTCATTTGGGATGCCTGCATTCGTACCGGATAACACCTACGGCACCGTCGTTGTGGGCGCAACGGCCAACCTCTCTACATCAATTGCCGGTAGCGTCCAATACACCGGCAGCTTCGGCCAGGGCGACAACACTTCGCCCGGCGTCTCGGTCTGGCTCGACACCACGTTTTGACAACGCTAACTTTCGTCGCTTAGCCCGGAGAATACCGCCCCATCGGCGACCTCCACGCGATAGGTCCGCAGCACCACGGGCACAGGGAGGAGGAGACTCACCGCTTGGTACTGTCAAGTTAACTAACATAGTTTAAAAAATTCCTCCAGGTATCTTCATCTATATCGCTACAGCATGTTTCCAAGACGCAAAGGCGCGCTGTCTACTTTTTCGATAATGATGAACTGATACCAAATGGCGACCCAGACTGAATAAGTTGGATACTGCAGCATGTACGCTTAAGAAGCGTTGCGCTTGCAATGTCGATTGGAATCGCCGCATGCCCCGCTCTCTTGCCCTCGTCGGTTGATGCGATAGTTCAGCTCGATTGTTGGCATATTGCGATGTGTCGTGGATCACGTCCGGGATGAATGCTTTATGTGCCACACTATAGCTTCTTAACTTATCAGTCACAATCTTCCTCGGCTTATATCGACTAGTCTTTAATAATCGCTTAAAGAACCGCTTCGCTGCCGTTCCATCACGGCGTGGCTGGAGAAATACATCGACCACTTCACCATCCTGGTCCACTGCGCGCCACAAATACTGCTGCTTACCTTGGATTTTCACAAAAACTTCATCAATATAAAGCGTATCACCAAACCCTTGGTGTCTTCGCTTTAATCTCCTTGCATAGTGCGGCCTGTATCCCGTCAAAGCATATGAGACACAATTGAGCTAAATTCTAAGAGAGACTTCTGATAAGTTAACCTTATAGAACAGGAGTCTCATTATGGGTAATAATAGCGAGAAGTTGGTTAAAGATATACGTCGTCGTACCCGCAAAAAGTATTCCTCTGAAGAAGAGATCCGAATTGTGCTGGAAGGTATGCGTGGAGAAGAAAGTATCGCTGAGCTGTGCCGCCGGGAAGGATTGAATCAAAACGTGTATTACCGCTGGAGCAAGGAGTTTTTAGAGGCCGGGAAACAGCGCCTGGCTGGCGATATCAAACGGGAAGCCAGTTCCAGTGAAGTCACCGATCTGAAGAGAGAAAACGACCAGCTCAAACGCCTGCTAGCCGACATCATGCTGAAGAACGATGTGCTTAAAAAAAGTGTGCTTGGCTTGGAGTCGACCTGGGCAGACGAATGAGTTTGTCATCGGCAGAGAAGCTGGAAGTGACCCGGTTGGTAGAAGGCTCGGAATTACCTGTTAGATGTACCCTGAGAGAATTAGGGGTGAGTCGTAGTAGCTTTTATCGTTGGTATCGGCAATATCTGGATAATGGACCAGAGGGTCTGGAGCCAAGCAGTCGATCACCTAGGCGGTTCTGGAATAAGTTACCGGAGACGGTGAAGGAGCAGTGTCTGGAGATCGCCTTGCAACATCCAGACAAATCACCCCGCGAGTTAGCGTGGACCATCACCGATGAACATAGTTGCTTCATCTCGGGATCCAGTGTCTATCGCCTGTTAAAGCAATACGATCTCATTACCAGTCCTGCTTATATCCTGATGCAAGCGGGGGGTACTGACAAGTTAACGTAAATCTTGCCCTCTTTGTAGTAAAACAGCCGATCCCCCGTCCAACAATCAATGACTTAGGCCGCTTATCCGCGCTGAGTTTGGCTTCAAATCACTTAACTTGTCAGTACCATCTAGCGTCCTATGAAGATTATCAATTAGAAAGCGAACACTTGAATGCTCTCTTGGGTAAGGTCACGGAGATTCTTTCGGGAAAACAAAGCGAAAAATTTCATGATGCTAATGAGGCATGGGAAAGCTTCGCCAAATCAAGCATAGAGATCGAGGGCTTGGAGTTTGAGGGAGGATCAATAAGGCCTACTATAGAAAATCTCGCAGCTACCAGATTTATGCGAGAAAGAAAGAGGCAAATTGAGGAACTGCTAACTTTTCTAGCTCAACCGTGATATTAGGGCGGAATATGTGGGAGAATCCGCGAAAAATTGCGGCGCCTATACACACTTCCTCCTTTGGCTTGCCGAACGCGTCAGGGCCGGTAACTGGACGCCGGTTCAGTGGCTGGACGGCGCACTTGCAGACGCAGCGCTGGATTTGGAGGCGAACGCACTGTTGGAGCCAATCGGGCTGCGTTATGACATCGGATCGGCGGGGCAGTGAATTTAGGATGTTTACGAAGTTTGCGACCCAGGAGCGCCCAGTGCGGTGTTAAGATTCCACTCTTTCAGCAGTAAATTGCGACGGTCAATGCGTGAAACCTGATATTTGATATCGGCCAAGGTCAATAAAGGAAGTCTTGCCAAACGTTACTTCAGTCAACATAACCACCTGCTTGTCCTCATGCGGTTTGACACAGCAAGTGGGTGCCACACTGGTCTTTGGACAGAACAACCGTCCTTCGATTGGTGGTTCCCGGTAGCAGTGGAAGATGAATACATCACAAAGGCACTAGCCATTTGGTGGAACACGACGCCGACTCGACTCATGCTCCTTAACCATCGAAGTCTAAAATTGACGTACCCCGTGTGGCAATTAGCACACTTGCAGGAAATTCGTATTCCGAGGTTGGACAACCTCGCTTGGGCTTCTTTGAGGGCTGCTTTGCTGACGTTCTCGCGAAATCATTTTGGCTAACAAGAACAAATCAAGTATATTTGTCGCTACTCTATTACTTGAGTACCGAACAACAAACACCTTATGCAATAACTATGGTGCGAGTTTCGCAAAATGAAAGCCCACATAACCAGATTTGATGCCCATTACGAAGTCGCCTTTTCTCGTCCGGCCTTCAGTCGCATTGCATCATTTTCACAAATTATAGAACCAATTCATGATGCATTTAGCAGCGAGATACAGATTCCTTCTGATGCGATTAAGTTAGAAACCGGAAGCACTATTGCTGCTACTAGCGTCACCCTCACCTTATTTTCTGGACATAGCATATTTGAAGCGAAACCGGACGGATACAAGGCACACTTTCTTGACCTTGAAGCATCGAAAGCTATCGATCAAGCCAAACGGCACGCTAAGATTTTTGAAGATGCTACATGCGGATTTTTGACTGATGGAGTACCCAACCTTTGGAAACTGGTGACCCCCTCTTGGTTGACGGTAGACGGAGGTATGGACGCAGCCGAAGGCCTAATTAGAAGACTTGCTTGGCTTCCCACATCCCACGATCCATTCGAAATTGGTGCGACCAAGACTCGTTCACAAGCTAAATTCGAATGCTTCAACCCAGATGAGCATTGGGGCGTCGCTATCACTATGGACAGGTCTGCTTTACCAGATGCAGATTTGTTTGTAGAGATTTCCAGCGGGTACGCACTAGGCTCGCATTTTGGCACCTTTGACAAGAAGGTTGAGCATCTTTCCATCGTCTCTAGGTCGATTATCGACAAACTAGGTTTAATAGTGGAGTAACAAGATTCCATGCTCAACGCTTCTTCACGCTTGCCGTTAACATCACCTGCTGTTCAACATGCAGTGAACGGCGATCCAAAACTATTGTGGATCAGTCCACAGCACGGATCCTTTAAAAATTCCAATAATGCTCAGTATTTTGCAAGTTTCCATGTTCTTGCTCCTCGCCAGATAGCAATTATTGATCAGAAAAAAGGCGCTCGTGTGTGGCCGAAGACGGTCGACGATCAATTTGATTGCCAACTAACAGAGGGATTGTTTGGAACACATAACCTGCGTTCTTCAGTCCTGACCGAGCATTACAATGTGACATTCTCATCTTTTGCTGACATTGGATCAGTTACTTCGGTCACAGCGAATAATGATTGGCTGGCAGAGGCACTAAACGAGTTGGCGGCGTGTCCGGCCTATGCAGCTGACGAAGGCTTAGATGAACCTTCGAGACTCGGATTAGCCAAGGCCAAGAAGTTGCTACAAGAAGTCTCAACTTACGTAGAGGATCGACCGGATATATATCCGATGGATGAGGGTAGCATCGCGATCGACTTTCGGAATGTTGGAAATAGGAACGGTGTTTTGTTTTTAATTGAACAAAATGGTTCTGGAGCACTATTCCATCGAACCCAAAAATCGAAAGGACGGCTCCGGGTCGATGATGCGGCAGATCTACTTAGTGAAGGGGGAATGCTGGAACTCAAGAGAGTAGGTATTCGGTAGTGAACGAGCCATTGAGCAAAGAAACGCTGGATCCTATAGCAACAAGTGACAAACTCGGAAGGGAAGAACGATCACAAAGCGGTGCCGAAAAAGCGTTTCGTAGATTGCAGATAGAAGGCAAAGCACGAGTTCCCGTCGCGAGGTTTAAACCGCCTAACAACAGTAACGAAATTTCCGTTAATCGCATGGATAAGGCACCGAACACCAAAATCGCGGAGATTGGTGCACGAAATGCAAATCTTTTGGGAAGATTGTTTTGGGGTTGGTATGTCATCACCGCAGGCGACGTAACGGGGGTCGGCTGCACTGTTAAACCAACGCCATCGGACGACAATCCGTATCATGCCAATATTGTCATCCCGGTAGCGATGGACGCCGAAGACAGACGGGATGCTGTCATTGAGTATGCAAGAGACTTAGCATATCATGCTACATTTCTACCCTGGGGTGAATGGATCAGCGAATTGTCTTAATGGTACTGATAACTTAACTCCTGAGAATGAGTACCACAACCTAAGTCATAACAGTAAACAATCTCAGCATGAGTCAATCTCAATCCTGGTATCAACGTCCGAATTGATTTCCCGTTGAAATCATCCAATATGCCGTTTGGCTTGATGATCGGCTCAACCTCAGCCATCGAGACGTCGGAGCATAGCTGACAGAGCGAGGTAGCAATGGATTGGCGCATCTCTGGTCCCGTCTATGTAGGCTAGTTTACAGGTCGTCTCAAGTCGTCCAACCTGGGTTGGACACAGGCCGCTTGGCCTTACCTTGCGCCGCAGGGTCTCTTGGAAATCAATGCCAAAAAACACATTGCCAAAATTGGGTGTCGTAAGAAAGACCGGCTCCGAGCATTTTCATTCTGGTGGCTTGGCCACCGACTTCGATCTGTTGGATTTCTGGCAATGGTCGGGTACTGTCAAATTAACGTAAATCTCCCACTCTTTAGTAGTAAAAGAGCCGATCTCCCGCCCAACAATCAATGACTTAAGCCGCTTACCCGCGCTGATTTTGGCTTCAAATCAGTTAACTTGTCAGTACCTGATTCTTTGCAGGATGCGAAGCATGCGATCATCGTAGTCAGGATCGGTTCGCACCTTTGAAGGAGGGACAGGAACTAACGTGGCAGCTTGGAGCCAACGGTGATCGATTGCTTCTCCAAGAACCTTAGAACACGCACGGGTCGCATCGGTCTTGTAACGCCATACGTTGGGGTGGTCACGGAAGCGCACAGGCTTGTCAGTCTGTGCAGCTAGGGGCTGAATCCAGTCAATCGGAAACTCAAATTCCCGGTCGCCTCATTCACAGATTACCTGGTAATAGTTTTCTTAGATCAGCGCCTTAACTGTTCATGGTGATAAGGTGTGCCGGACTTACCCACCATTTGGGACTAGCTTTTGCCAAATCCTCATGATCATTCTTGGTCAGGTAACCACCTATTCGCCCAACTTCGCTAATAACGCCATTGCAGATTGATGGAATCGCTCATATGCCAGCCCCCAAGGCACTTGAATTGATCCAAACACCATTGGGGTGACGAACGCCTCATACCGTTCCTTATAAATCGGGTTATTGCCGATCTCTTCCAAGCCAAACATCAGCTCTGCAATTGGCGTTTCACGCAATTGTAGATGCTGATTGCCATATCGTTCGGTATCTTTGGCGATTGTGGTTTGTGCCAGCTTAATCAACGGGCTGACATCTGTACCAAACGCCTCGGTGATTTTGAAATGATCATAGATGTGGCGTACCAAGGACTCATCATCTTTTCTTTCAGCGTTTCTGAGCACGGCTGCAGTGCGCCGCATCACCGTAATCAGTTTTTCCACCCTTGTGCTGGCGATGGTGACTGAGGGAAAGCGTTCGACCGGCGAGCCGGACCGCGTTTGATCGAAAACCAGTGATGTAATCGAGCGGTACTCTGGCGCCTGAAGCAGTTCGGTTTCCATGATTTCCAGTTTGATGAATGGACGCAGGCATGGTGCTTGCTGAAATGTCTGAGGGTAACGAATCGGCAAGTCATTGTAACGATGTTCATCGCGCGTGGTTTTCGGATATGCAGCGTCAAATTGAAACAGGGTTGAACCCTCAATGGTTTCTTGTACAGCCTGAACAACATCCTTTCGGATAACCATACGTCGTGCACGACTATTTTCCAAAAATCCAGCGTTAGGCACTAGGTTGGTATCGACATCTTCCGACATCCGGTTCAGATCGATACTAGACTTTGCCAAAGCTGTGCCGCCAGCGCATACCAGTCGATGCGATTCAAATTGCAGGGGTTGCAGAAGCCTGAGTAACTCAACCACGTAATAGTCTTTTTCCACGATAGACGTTGCACCGATACCTAAAGCATCGGCTACTTCGACAAAGGTCGTTGTCAAGTCAGGCATTCAGCCGGCTATTTCCAACTGACAGGCGGCGCTTAAAACGACGAGGCGTCTCGATTTGCGTGAAGGCGGGAACTTGCGTCGACTCACCCGACACGTATTTAGCTGCACTGTCGGCAAGTGAATAGCCAATGTTAAGGCGCTGAAGTGCTTCCATGACCACCGCATCAGAACCGCCAGGACAGGCAGGCATGATCTTGCCCGTGATTGAGTTCTTTCTAGCCTTGGTATAGACACCGTAACCGGCCTTGAGCAACGCACCGTCTTGCACCAGGCTGCGCAATACGCGCCCAACCTGGTCATACCCGGCGATGTCTTTAAAATCAGCGCGAATAAACACATAGCGCCTGGAGCGGTTCAGTCGTTTCCGTATACGGGTTTTGATCGTCATCATTCCTCTCTGTCTAGGTTAACTAAAGACTATGAGGAGGCTAGCAGAAATACGACACTTTGCCTAGCAAGAATACGACATTTAATGCCGCAAGAATACAACCTGAAAGCTTGATTGCCAGCTCCGGTAATGTCTGATGGCGTCTTGGTGAACTGCTCGGCAATCCTGGCAGCCTGCCGTACTTATCATTGAACCTTACCCTGAGATCGATTGCACGCGCATCAGGCGGATACATCATTTGATCACCAGAACGACGCTCGTGCGCTCGAATTGAACCCATCACGTACTGCGCGTGACACTTCCCTGATCGATCATCTTCATTCCCTGTTCCGGGTCTGGCAATTCCCTGATCGATCATCTCAAGTTCCCTGTTCCTGCATAACAGGGAATTGCCCTCTAACTCTTTGAAATTTAGATTGTTATCACGCAGGAAACGGCCTTATTACCACTAAATTTAAGTAATTTCCCTGTTAATTCCCTGTTATTCCCCGATAAACAGGGAAATGGGCAGAGACAGGTTCGCCCCGGACAGCCACCACCGCCATACAGTCTGGTCTCTGTTCAGAGGCGCCATGCCTGACCTTAGATAGTTAAATAGTCCGGGGAATTGCGTCATGTTTTAGAATTTCTCATACCAATAAGCGATCTCGCTGAAAGATAAAACCAGAGTATTACGCTGGATTCTCTTTTGGGCATTTTGCCAGATCGGTACTGTTGGCCAAGTATGCCCGCTTTGTGTCAAAAGCAGACATTCAAAGTTTGAGCTATGGGGCGCGAAGCAGCCCGCACGAGCAACTTGTTAGAGTTCTTTTCAGCCCACTACCAATTCTTTTATTTTTCGCCATGCCTTAACTGAATATGCTCCAGGTACTTGTGCGACCAGTCCAAATAAAAATGTACTAATAGCTGCAATCCATAAGGTGTCAATGTACCCAATAACTAGACTAACGAATATAAGGCCAACAATCACTCCCATGAGTGCAGCCTTCGATTGCGGTACACCATGTGCGACATTTGGCGCATTACAAATCTTTAGTTTAACGCCAGTATGCAATACATCTAGCCATATTGTTGGCTGAGTCTCAGTATTTGCGGCATTTAGAAATTGAAACTGGACAACCTGACCACGATTCATAATCGGAATAAGATAGTCTCTTTGACGCCTAAATAGGTCTTGTTGCCATTGTGTGGCTTGCTGACCCTTTGGAACTGATAATTTGTCAGCGTATTCTTCAGTGTACCGAAGCATATGTGTTGTGCCAGCTATCTCAGTGCGTTCTGTTAGTAGCAGAGTATCATTGGTAAACACGCGCACGATGACTGACTCATAGTCTTTTGTACTTTGATTTATTAACTCAATTGTTGACATATATAGGTGTGCAATTGGGTTATCATTCCATGTTACTCGAACAGTGCCAAAAATTGCGTTGTCCTCAGAAACACCTACTTTATTGTGTTGCACAAAATAGGTAAATAAACCTCTCTTGTTAAGAATATTCTGTGCGATCAGTGTAAGAAATACACCGCTAACACCCGAAATAAGTGTGAGTGAGTATTTGTTTTCCAATAATGTTAATAGATCAATCATTTATTTATGTTAACAGTGTATTGAAGGAACCGCTGAGTCCGAATGCTAATCTGCGTCATTTTGGCAGGGATTTCATTGGTAGACCATGGGTTTTAACTTTGCTACGAATATCCGTTTTTGGTCGAAAGCAGGCATAACACTATATATTTCAAATTATTGAGATGGAAATCCTAGAGCTTGTCTTTGGAGGGTCCAATCCATTGGGAATCCTTTCTTTAGGCGAGCTATTGTTAAATTGACCGGAATATTTCCGTTAATTATTGCTTCCATGATGTCAGGGGCAAGAAAAGCAAGTTTCAAGATGAAAGCGACATAGCGTTGAGCAAGATTTTCACGCTTTGCAAGGTCAGTTGTTGATGCAATTGCACCTGATGCTAATTCCTCATGCCAACGTAGAGCCCGGAGTAATGTGTTCTGTAGTCCTCTCACCGTAATCTGATGGGGACCTTGATCAGAATGGTCATGGATGATGAACCGTGTTTCAATCCCACAACGCTTCAGTTTGGCAGGAATCGTTATAACGTGAATATCGGCTTCCTTGTCAGGTATTTCCCCAGTGAGCATTACATTGTTCAGGCAAGCCAGCATTCCGTCTGTTGATATATGAAGGTCAACACCGTTACAACTCACGCAGATTTTATGAAATATCATTTTCAAATAGATTATCTGTTGATGGGGTGTGAAGGTCTCCCATTCGACTAATAGGGACTTTGCACGATCAAGTAGTGATGCCTGTTGATTGGCAGAGAGTGCTTTCTTGTTAAGCAGTTTCAACAACGGCATGGTGTTCTTCCAGAGTGACAAGAGTTGTTGTACTACCAAGGCCTCAATCACCTTCGCAGGTAGGCGTAGTATTGAACCCGCATCTTTTTCACGGTCATGCAGGACCGTCTGGTTCACATAATACCGGTAGCGCCGGTTCTGCTTCCGGGTATGGGAAGGACTCAACGGATGACCGTTGTCGTCGAATAAGAGCCCTGCCAGCAGGCTGGGGTCTTTGACTGACTTCCGGGCGTGATGCTTGTGCCTGTTCTCATTTAAGCGTGCCTGTACTTTATCCCAGAGTGCTGTCTCAAGGAGGGCGGTATGCTGTCCTTTATACCTTTTGCCTTGATGGGTTACCTTGCCGATATAGATGGGATTCTTGAGTAAGGTATATAAAGCTCCCCGTGAGAACGGTCTGCCCCCTGCATGAACCCCTTCGGTTGCACGGACTTTGCTGACATAGCCTTCGGTATCCAGCTCTGCCTTTAGTTGCCTGACGTAGCCCAGGGCAAGGTAGCGAGTATAGATATGACGTACCGTCTTTGCCTCTGTCTCATTCACGACAAGCATCTTATCGATGACGTCATACCCGAGTGGTACCACACCGCCCATCCACATGCCTTTTCGCCTAGAGGCTGTGATCTTGTCCCGGATCCGCTCGCCTGTGACCTCCCGTTCGAACTGGGCAAACGACAGCAGCACATTCAAGGTCAGTCGACCCATGGAGCTCGATGTGTTGAACTGTTGTGTGACCGAGACAAAGGATACTGAGTGTGCATCAAAGAGCTCAATCAGACGGACAAAGTCTGCAAGGGAACGCGAAAGCCGGTCCACCTTGTACACCACAATCACATCTACATCTCCGGCCTTAAGATCATCCAGGAGTTGTGTCAGTCCAGGACGTTCTGTATTCCCACCCGAGAACCCACCGTCATCATATTGTTTGGGTATGGCTTTCCAGCCTTCGTGTTGCTGACTCTTGATATAGGCTTCACAGGCTTCTCGTTGTGCATCTAAAGAATTGAATGCCTGTTCCAGTCCTTCCTCGGAGGATTTACGGGTATAGATGGCACACTGTCTATGTTTAGAGGACACGATAGTCATGCAGCCCTGCCTTTTACCATCCTGAAGAACCGGGGTCCTGACCAATGTGAACCGGTGATGTCACCGGCCACGCTGCTCAGGCTGCGGTAGTGTTGACCTTGGTAGCGGTACCCCTTTTCCATGACGGTGACCTCATGGGTCTGCCCCTGCCACTCCCGGATGAGGCGTGTCCCGGGGGAATAGGCCGGGGCAAGGGATGGCCTTGTCTGCATGGCTTTCTTAAGTAAGCGTTGTCGTTGTATCCGGGGATCATCCTTCTTTTGCAATACTTGAATCATCCAGCCGAGGTGCAGCCTCAACAGGTCGCTTTTAAACGACTTCGGGGATGGTGTCCCTTCCAATTGTGAGTACCACACTTTAAGCGTCGAGAAATCGGCCGAAGTCAAGGCTTCCAGGGAGGGCAGGTGGGTTGGTGGTTTGCTATTCATGCCCACCATTCATCCATGCCGTGACACAGAAAGCCAGTCAAAGAGGGCACTAACTAGCTGATTTAACCGGTTATCTTGGCTTTAATTCGGGAACAGCTGTCATTGTCCCTGGGTACTGGGTTACCCATCTCACGTTGCCAGAGCAGCATACCAACAGTAGGACTGCATAGATTTAACTTGTGTTGACCGCACCAGTCATCTTCATCAACCATAGAAAATTTGCCTTTGCTCCCTTTGCTGAATTAACCGGGCGCACCTGATACGTTGATAGGTGGATTCAAATGACACTTTCCAAAATCTTCAGGCTATTTAGAGAAAAAACCAACAACATCAGGCTGATAATATAAACAGCTCTTGCAGGTATTTTCACATTCCATTAGTGCCTCCTTATATTTTCGCGCCGCCTAATGTGATTGAGTAGCGCCTTTTATCAAGCATTATCTTGGCTAGGTTCTTATCTACCCCGTTCGACATCGCCTCTTCCAACGTCAGTTTCCCCGGTGATTTATCAAACGTGATCTCTTTGTAAATAATATCCAATTCACCACAAGTGGGCACGCGTATAAGCAGCGCCTTCTTTGCCAGGATCATACTGCATGTAAAACTCAATAGATCACCGCCAAGCCTGCTTTAAAGATCACACTCTATACTCCCTTTTGAGTTCGCATCTCTCCCGACTGTACGCCGTTGGCAAGCTGAAATAAGTTTTATATCGGTAAAGCGGAGACGTTAACTTGAAAGTAGATCTGGTGAGTAATGATTGCCATATCCTCAAACGATACCGCAATCCTGTTAATAATAAATTCTTTCGATGTCCTGTCGTAAAGGAAGTATGGTTCAAGTTCACGTGCGGTCAGTAGAATAGCGCGATTATTATATTTATCGTTAAGCGCAGCAGCATGCTTGACCTCGTCAGAGGTAAATGCAGTCAGCTTAGTTAAGATAACGAAAACCTCAAATCTCTCCGAAGGGAAAGCTGCAGCTACTGCTTTCAGTTTTGTAATATCGTCTGCGGTAATGCATTTCCGCGTTTTACATTCACCAATCGCAATCTGAACGCGTTCATCACGATGATTCGGGGCCATAATGACGAAATCCGTTTCGCATTCCGTGATTTTGGCTGAATCTGGCTTTAGGTTCATCGCGGTCGTATAAAGCATGCGTGGGCTGAACGTCGTATCGAGCTGTTGTAAAGTCAACATCACTGGAATCGCACCTTCTTGGTTATCATCACCGCCAAACAAACCTGAACGACGGAATCGCCAGTCGCCTCGATGGTTCAAATGCGGAGTGATATTGAACTGATGCCCACAAAATGCACAAGTTATGTCGGTCCTGAGGTTATCGAGCGCTGCCCAGAATTCCAGTCTGCAATTGGGACAGTCAAATTCTAGGCCTGCACGAAAAACAGATTTCTTCATAAGATATGAAAGCACGGCATCTGGAGTGAGCTTGCTGCTAGCTGCTCTCTGTTCGATAAAAAGATCTTCGTATAGAGAAAAACCTATTTCACCCGTAGATTGATTCTTTGCTCTGATTGTTTGGATAGCATTACTGCGCGTGAACGATTTATCTGGACCGAAATTCTCGATCAGATCTCTTACTCCCTGGATTTTGAATGGACGGCACTTTTGAAGACCGCCCATTTGCTGAATTAGACGGGAAGCAATTAAGCCTGGCTTGCTTGGCGTAGCAATTATCCCTGCAACCCGAAAGATTTGCTCAATAAGCAAGGTTACATCGATTGGATCAACGGTGAGATCAGATCTAGATGCACGTGATATGATGCCGAGCCCATCGGGCTCAACCCGAGCCTTATTCCATTCGAAATAATATTTTCTGCCATAGAACTCATTTAATTCGGGAATATAAGGCGTGGTGAGAGTGGAGCGCTCATTGCCAAAGAGTCCAATTTTCATGTCCAATGATATGATTAGGTGCTCACTACGAAGCAAGTGATTTTCGGAAAAAGGTTTGGAGGGCAACTGAAAGGATACTCGTTGCTTACCGAAGCTCGTTCCAACATTTGCAAGTGAGGAGCCCTCTGAAAAATACATGTACGGAGCTTTTACATTTAAACCATTCCACGTCTCCCGACCAACCGTGCAATCTAGTAGCCCTTTGCCGAATATTTTCAAATCGCGCTGCTTATCTCTATTCTTGGACCATATTGCAATAGCACTGCCAGATTCAAAATGGCCTTTTGGCCGAGATCGCAGCAATTTCAACCATTCCCGTCTTATGCCGTCAAATCGGTCGGTGTGATTCACATCAAAGAACAAAATGTGTGTGTCTGTCGCGCGCAGGTTCCAATAATTAACCAGATCGTCGAAATCTGTACAACTTCCTAAGTAAAACCCAGGGTAATTCCAGTGATTTGTGACTGAGTAGTGACGCTGCATACCGGAACGACCCAGCCCGAATAGCGTGCACAGATTATTTCGATTAACTGGCCAAGGATCCGCGAGACCGATGGGAACCCGTTCAGTTGCGAGATATTCCTCAATCACTCCCACATAATCGGTACCCGTTATTTGCTCCGAAGGTACTGCTCCAAACGTCGCAAGCCAGATGTCGAATAATGGGTCCTCCTCAGCCCATTCGTATAGGGCAACTTTAAATTCAGGATTGGGATTATTTTTGAAGTGCTCCTCATAAAGGCTGAGTACGGGATGGTAAATATCAAGGATTGTAGCACTCCGTGTACTGTTTCCATGTGGCGCAAACAGCTGATCTCCATAAAACGGATTCGGAAGGTGGGGAAATGTGTCAATGAATGACTTTACAGTCTTATCATTCGATATTGGCCACAAGCAATCTACATGGAACAGCTCTACCAGGGCACACGCATAGCCTGGATTGTCGACTGGAATGATCGGATTGTAACGTCCACCCCACATTGTGGCGCTGAGTTGCCACGATTCGCGCAACCCAGCTAAATCATCTTTACGAACACACCATCCAATGCGAAGGGGGCGGTACCGGACGTTGATGCTTAAGGTTTCCATTTCCCTCATAGATCAGTAGCACGAAAGCTGAACTGTCCCGATGACGATACTGATGTTTTAGTTAAAGTCAGGTTTCAGTCGATTATTGTATTCCCTGGCGAGTGAGCGTGACAAATCGTGTGGCAATAGGCATCAGTTTCAGCATATTACTACTTTAATTACTTAGTATATTATTATATTAATCATCTATTTATAACTAATACTCGGCTGAGCTATATGTACCCCGTCTGTATCCCGTCAAAGCATATGAGACACAATTGAGTTAAATTCTAAGAGAGACTTCTGATAAGTTAACCTTATAGAACAGGAGTCTCATTATGGGTAATAATAGCGAGAAGTTGGTTAAAGAAATACGTCGTCGTACCCGCAAAAAGTATTCCTCTGAAGAAGAGATCCGAATTGTGCTGGAAGGTATGCGTGGAGAAGAAAGTATCGCTGAGCTGTGCCGCCGGGAAGGATTGAATCAAAACGTGTATTACCGCTGTAGCAAGGAGTTTCTAGAGGCCGGGAAACAGCGCCTGGCTGGCGATATCAAACGGGAAGCCAGTTCCAGTGAAGTCACCGATCTAAAGAAAGAAAACGACCAGCTCAAACGCCTGCTAGCCGACATCATGCTGAAGAACGATGTGCTTAAAAAAAGTGTGCTTGGCTTGGAGTCGACCTGGGCAGACGAATGAGTTTGTCAGCGGCAGAGAAGCTGGAAGTGACCCGGTTGGTAGAAGGCTCGGAATTACCTGTTAGATGTACCCTGAGAGAATTAGGGGTGAGTCGTAGTAGCTTTTATCGTTGGTATCGGCAATATCTGGATAATGGACCAGAGGGTCTGGAGCCAAGCAGTCGATCACCTAGGCGGTTCTGGAATAAGTTACCGGAGACGGTGAAGGAGCAGTGTCTGGAGATCGCCTTGCAACATCCAGACAAATCACCCCGCGAGTTAGCGTGGACCATCACCGATGAACATAGTTGCTTCATCTCGGGATCCAGTGTCTATCGCCTGTTAAAGCAATACGATCTCATTACCAGTCCTGCTTATATCCTGATGCAAGCGGGGGATTCGTTTCAGAATCCAACACGACGAGTCAACGAGCTATGGCAGACGGACTTCACCTACTTTCGTGTCGTGGGTTGGGGGTGGTATTACCTGTCCACGGTGCTGGATGATTACTCCCGCTATATCATTGCCTGGAAGTTAACGACCAGCATGGCAACTGGTGACGTGAAGCAAACACTGGATGCGGCGATTGAGACCACCGGTGTCAACGAGATAACGGTCAAACACCGTCCTCGTTTACTCAGTGATAACGGACCTTGTTATATCTCGTCAGAATTAAAAGACTACCTGGGCAAACACCAACTGCAACATACCCGTGGCGCACCGTATCACCCTATGACCCAAGGCAAGATTGAACGTTATCACCGTTCCATGAAGAACGTCGTAAAGTTGGAGCACTATTACTATCCGTGGGAGTTGGAACAGGCCATCCGGCAATTCGTTCAGTACTACAATCATGAGCGTTACCATGAGTCGCTCGATAACATTACACCTGCCGATATGTATTTTGGCCGTTATCAGGAAATCATAGACAGAAGAGCCGTCATTAAACACGAAACGCTACAACTGAGGAGGAAGGATAATTTAAGTTTATCTATGGACCAGTGAAATAGGACTACAATGTATGAAAGTCTCTCTTAACTTTTAGACTATTGTGTCCCAGATCTTTTGACGACTTACAATGGACAACCTGACACCGGCAGATGTGTACTATGGCAGGGGGCAGCCAATACGAGAGGAAAGAGAACTGATCAAGCTAAACACCATGGCCCAGCGCCGACAATTACATTATGATCGATAACCTGCCAGATGAGTTGAACCGTCTCTTCAATCGGGCGGGCAACTGTCCATATAGCTTTGACGACGTACAGTAGTAACAGGTGAGAGAATTGGACCCTGATCGCATGATTGAAACAGCTAAGGGACTGCAGCGTGTTGCAAATGAATTGGATGAAAACAAAACTTCCCCTGAATCAGACTTGCTTCTTTTTTCGGGAGAATTTGTAGCAGTACCAGTTCTTATGGCTCTGGCCATGGAGATTGCGCTAAAAGCATGGCAGTGTCGCGAGCGGAATGGAAAGCCCGACAAAAGCCATAATTTACTGAAGCTATTCGATAATTTGGAGGACAAGACACAAGCTCAACTTGAAGCAAGGATGCCAGATGTACTGGATCCATATCTAGGGTCAAAGTTTCCGCCTGTAATGCCAGGATTAAGAAAGACACTGTCCTCTCACAGCAAGGCATTTGAGCGTTGGAGGTATGTATATGAAGTAAGACATGAAAACTTTGAAACCGGTCGATTCAAAGAAGCGCTCACAGCAGTTATCGAGGGATATGAAGAAGTTTCACAGGAATCACTATAGGCAAATGAGTTTTTCCAGACGGCATCAAAAAATTTTAAAAATTGAGTATGGTGGATACGATCTGTTAGGGCAGTTCGTCAGCACGTAATAACTTTTTCTCTTATTGCTTCGTAAGATGTTTTTCCTTGATAAGCACTATGTGCCTGGAGAAATTATAAAACTGCTCTCATTATTTATATCAGGGAGTTATCATGCGCAAGCGATTCAGTGAATCGGAGATCATAAATGCAACTAGTTCACTGATCCCCCATATTTTTCCAGTGGTGTGGTTGGACTCGCAGGAACGAAACCTACTTGCCTTCCCTCAGTCCTGTAGGCGTGGCTGCGCGGTCCAGGTTAAACACCCAGAGTCTATTTGTGTCGGTCGGCCTTCGGCTGGGACCGTTCGACAAGGTAGCAGGATTATCATCGAGGCCATGACCAGTGCGCTGCAAGAACAGAGATCGGAAATCGGTTCCTTAAGATGAGGTATAGTGGGTTGGTGCCGGGACCAAACAGCTTAACCTGACAAAATATCCTATGGTCTGATACAGCCACATTCGGGAACGGCATTATTACCAGGACAAACACTCTTTCGGCCATCGGGCGATCAAAAACCATCATTTACTTATAGAGATATGAATCATGAATAAAGACGGCATGTCGCTGTTCTTCTGGTTCCAGAGACCTAATCCATGACTGCACTACAAAACTTGCTTGAGACATTCCGCGCTACCGCCAAGTCCGAACGGGAGAAAGGCGGCTACTTTGAAGAACTGATCCAGCAATACCTGAAAGCCGAGCCGGCCTACCGCGATCAATACAGTGACGTGTGGACGTATGCCGACTGGGCCAGGGGAGAGGGAAAGGATTACGTTGGGGATGCCGCAGACGAAGGTATCGATCTGGTGGCAAAAACACGAGGCACGGAGGCGTACCACGCCATTCAGTGCAAGTTCTACGATGCGGACCACACCCTAGTGAAGGGTGATATTGACAGCTTCTTCACCGCCTCCGGTCAGCGGCCTTTTGTATACCGTCTCATCGTAGCCTCAACGGACAAATGGGGTCCCAAGGCAGAAAAGGCGCTTTTAGAACAACAGATCCCGGTGACCCGAATTGACTTGGCGGCACTGGAGGCCAGTCAGATTGCCTGGTCTCAGTTTGCACCCAGCAAAGCACCCGTATTGAAGGGACCCAAGGTCCTCCGGTCGCACCAGAGAGAGGCGCTGCGGCGTGTGTGCGACGGATTGGTAGACACCGACCGGGGCAAGCTGATCATGGCCTGTGGTACCGGTAAGACCTTGACCAGCCTGAAGATAGCCGAACAGATGGCAGGCGCCGGTAAACGGGTGTTATTTATGGTGCCGAGTCTGGCCTTACTGTCGCAAACCCTGACGGAATGGACACAGCAAAAAAATATACCCCTGCACAGTTTTGCCGTGTGTTCGGACAGGCATGTCGGCAAAAAACGCAAAAAGACCGAGGACAGCGTGGAGATGCTTGTCCACGAATTACGCTATCCGGCGACGACCACGCCTGCGAGCCTGGCAACAGAGATGATCACGCGCCATGAAGACAACCACATGAGCGTGGTGTTCTCTACCTACCATTCCATAGAGGTATTGCACCAGGCCCAGACTGAACACGGCCTGCCTGCTTTTGATCTGATTATTTGTGATGAGGCGCACCGTACCACCGGGGCTACCTTCGAGGAGACCGATGAAAGTCATTTCATCAGGGTGCATGACGACGACTACCTTAAGAGCACCAAACGCCTGTACATGACCGCTACGCCTCGCATCTATGGTGACACGTCCAAGGCCAAGGCGGAAGACAGAGATATCACACTTTGCTCGATGGATGACGAGCAATTATACGGCAAGGAATTGTATGTACTCAGTTTTTCTGAGGCTGTACAGCGCGACCTGCTGGTGGACTACAAGGTCATTGTGCTGGCCATGGACGAAGCCCACATCAGTCGGCGTCTGCAAACACTGCTGGCCGATGAGCACAACCAACTCAGGGTCGACGATGCCGCCAAGATCATCGGCTGCTGGAAGGCATTAAGCAAGGAGGAGCTAAGGGAGGACGCGGCTTTTGATGCGGCTCCCATGCAGCGCGCGGTGGCTTTTTGCCAGGTGATTGAGCACCAACCGGGCAACACCCGAACCCATAAAATCAGCTCAAAACACATTGCTGCCATGTTCCAGCCCGTGGTGGAGGCATACCAAGCATCAGAAGATGCGGCATCGGACGTGGTGTGCGAAGCTGAGCATGTCGATGGCACCATGAATGCCAGTGTCAAGGATACCAAACTGAGCTGGCTCAAGTCCGCTATCCCTAAAAACCACTGCCGTGTCTTGTCCAATGTACGCTGTCTCTCCGAGGGTGTCGATGTGCCGGCCCTGGATGCCGTGCTGTTTCTCACCCCGCGCAATAGCCAGGTGGACGTGGTGCAATCCGTGGGGCGGGTGATGCGCAAGGCACCTGGTAAAGAGCGGGGTTATGTGATCCTGCCAGTGGTGATCCCCGCCGACATTGCACCCAATGAGGCGTTGAATAACAACAAAACCTACAAGGTCGTCTGGCAGGTATTGCAGGCGCTGCGTTCGCATGATGATCATTTTGACGCTTTCGTGAACAAAATGGATCTGGTTGGCAGCAACCACAGCAAGATGGAAGTCATCGCCGTCACTGACAACATCGCCAGACCATCAGCAGGAGAGAAGCGCACCGGCAGTGGCCACACGATTGGCGAACCGGAAAAGACAGCCTCTCCCATAGAGAAGCAGGTTGTCTTACAGTTCGAGGTCGGTGAAATCGAACGGGCCATCTATGCCAAGCTGGTACAGAAATGCGGCCGCAGGCTGTATTGGGATGAGTGGGCCACGGATATCGCGGATATCGCCCAGACGCATATCACCCGTATTACCACGATCGTCAACAATGCGGCCAACACCCGGGAAGCGGGTGCGTTCAAGGCATTCGCTGATGAGTTACGTGACGATCTGAACGATAGCATCACGGACGAGGAGGTGATTGAGATGTTGGCCCAACACCTGATCACTAGACCGGTGTTTGATGCGCTGTTTGAAGGCGCCGACTTTGCCCGCCACAACCCGGTGTCAAAGGCCATGCAGGGTGTGCTGGATGTGCTCCACGAACACCACCTCGACAAAGAAGCAGCCACCCTGAACCAGTTCTACCAGAGTGTCAGCATGCGGGCGTCCGGCATTGACACGATTGAAGGGAAACAGCGCATCGTGGTGGAGCTCTATGACAAGTTTTTCCGCAACGCCTTCCCGCGGATGACGGAGCGACTCGGTATCGTTTATACCCCGGTTGAGGTGGTGGATTTTATTATCCATTCCGTCAACGATCTGCTGCAACAGGAGTTTGGACAAACGCTGGGATCGGAAGCTGTGCATATACTCGACCCGTTCGCAGGCACCGGCACCTTCATCACCCGGTTGCTGCAAAGCGGTCTGATCAAGCCGGCAGAGTTACCACATAAGTACAAGCATGAAATACATGCCAATGAGATCGTCTTGCTGGCCTACTACATCGCCGCAATCAATATAGAGGCGGTGTATCACAGCTTGGTCGGTGGGGGCTACGTGCCGTTCGAAGGTATCTGCTTGACCGACACCTTTCAGATGTATGAGTCAAAAGACATGCTGGATACATTATTGCCGATCAACTCGAAGCGGCGTAAACGCCAAGTCGCTTTGCCAATTCAAGTCATCCTCGGTAACCCACCCTATTCAGCCGGGCAGGGAAGTGCGAACGACAATGCTCAGAATATCGCCTATCCGTCACTGGATCAACGTATCGGGGAAACCTACGCAGTGCATTCGAAAGCGACGTCGCAAAGGAACCTGTACGACAGCTATATCAGGGCGATCCGATGGGGCTCTGACCGGCTCGGTGAGGCCGGGGTGATGGCGTATGTCACCAACGCCGGCTGGATTGATGGCAATGCTATGGATGGGTTGCGCAAGTGCCTGGTGGAAGAGTTTGCGAGTCTGTATGTGTTTCATCTGCGGGGGAACGCAAGAACGTCGGGGGAACAGCGCAGGAAAGAAAAGGACAATGTGTTTGGTCAAGGCAGCCGTGCCCCGATTGCGATCACCGTGCTGGTGAAAAGCCCCAACGCCAAAGTGCAAGGCCAGATTTATTTTTACGACATCGGTGACTATCACAATCGGGAAGACAAGCTCGACATGATTCGCAAGTTTGGCAGCATCAAAGGCATCACCAAGCAAGGCGGCTGGCAAACGCTTGTGCCCGACGACCATCATGACTGGTTGAACCAAGTGAATCCGGACTTCGATCGGTTTCTGGTCTTGGGAGAGAAAAAAGAGAAGGCAGTGACACCGATGTTCAAGAATTATTCTTTGGGTGTGGCAACTGGTCGCGATGCCTGGTGCTACAACGCCTCCAGGGATGTCATGGAGCGCAATATCCGTTCCATGATTGCATTTTATAACGCTGAGCGGGAGCGGTATCACCGGGATCCGGCTCATGCGACGGTTAGTCTGGATACGTTTATTGACAGCGACCCTACAAAAATAAGTTGGACCGTTGCCTTTAAACAAGATGTAGCGAAAAACAAAGCTCTAGAATTTGCCGATGGTGAGGCACTGATATCGACTTACCGGCCATTCTCCAAACAGTGGCTATACTACGGAAGGCGGCTGAATGAAAGAGTTTATCAAATGCCACAGATTTTCCCGAACGCAACGGCGGAGAATCGGGTGATTTGTGTGACGGGTATCGGTGCCCGATCCGGGTTTTCTGCCCTGATAGTGGACGCTGTTCCTGATCTCCAATCAATGTTTAATGGGCAATGTTTCCCCCTCAAGCTCTATGACAAGATGGATGCGGACCGCGATGATGACCTGTTCATGGATCAAGGCAATATTCGATACCGCGTTCGAGACGGCATCAGCGACAAGGCACTGATGCATTTTCAGGCCGCATATCCCAGAGAGACCATCAGCAAAGAAGATCTATTCTATTGCCTGTATGGGGTCTTGCATTCAGAAGACTACCGAACCCGGTACCGCAACAACCTGAGGAAACAATTGCCCCGACTCCTAGCGGCGACTGATGTTGCAGATTTTCATGCCTTCCAGGCAGCTGGGCGCACGCTGGCAGAACTGCACCTGGGTTATGAAAGCATCGACCCGTGGCCGGTGACGATAAACGAAGGGAAAGGATTGCCGGAAGGGGTAGCACCGGAACGCCTGTATCGTGTTGAAAAGATGAAGTATAGCGGTCAGGGCAAAAACAAAGATCGCTCCACGGTCATCTACAATCCGCATATTACGATCACTGATATCCCGCTTGAAGCGTATGACTACATCATTAATGGCAAGCCCGCAATCCAGTGGGTGATGGAACGGCAGTGCGTGAAAACAGACAAGGCCAGTGGAATCGTCAACGATGCTAACCGCTACGCGATCGAGACGATGGAGAACCCAGCCTACCCATTGGAACTGCTTCAGCGCGTCATTCGAGTATCCATGGAGACTATAAAAGTAGTCAAGGGGTTGCCATCGCTACGCGTCTGAAAAAGAAAATCTCACAGGATTTGGTTTTGGGGAGTGATAATACATAATTGATTACACGGAAGCTCACTGTTTGGATCGGTGAAACGTTTAAAATGGGACTTATATACATGATTCCCTTTTGTCCTGAAATGCTCTTTTCATCTCACCAGATCGGGCGCATCGGTAGTGAAGGAATCAGGAGAGAATAGTCGTCTTTAGTAGTAATTACTTATACCTGACAGTAACATTCCTAGTGCTGGAAGCCACCATCCTAAGCCTCTCTCAAAACTTGGGACATGCCTAGGGGGTTTGACAGCTTCCTCTAGCTCAATGTGCAGGACTGAGTAATAACCAACACGGCCAATTATTGTATCCCGTCAAAGCATATGAGACACAATTGAGCTAAATTCTAAGAGAGACTTCTGATAAGTTAACCTTATAGAACAGGAGTCTCATTATGAGTAATAATAGCGAGAAGTTGGTTAAAGATATACGTCGTCGTACCCGCAAAAAGTATTCCTCTGAAGAAGAGATCCGAATTGTGCTGGAAGGTATGCGTGGAGAAGAAAGTATCGCTGAGCTGTGCCGCCGGGAAGGATTGAATCAAAACGTGTATTACCGCTGGAGCAAGGAGTTTCTAGAGGCCGGGAAACAGCGCCTGGCTGGCGATATCAAACGGGAAGCCAGTTCCAGTGAAGTCACCGATCTGAAGAGAGAAAACGACCAGCTCAAACGCCTGCTAGCCGACATCATGCTGAAGAACGATGTGCTTAAAAAAAGTGTGCTTGGCTTGGAGTCGACCTGGGCAGACGAATGAGTTTGTCAGCGGCAGAGAAGCTGGAAGTGACCCGGTTGGTAGAAGGCTCGGAATTACCTGTTAGATGTACCCTGAGAGAATTAGGGGTGAGTCGTAGTAGCTTTTATCGTTGGTATCGGCAATATCTGGATAATGGACCAGAGGGTCTGGAGCCAAGCAGTCGATCACCTAGGCGGTTCTGGAATAAGTTACCGGAGACGGTGAAGGAGCAGTGTCTGGAGATCGCCTTGCAACATCCAGACAAATCACCCCGCGAGTTAGCGTGGACCATCACCGATGGACATAGCTGCTTCATCTCGGAATCCAGTGTCTATCGCCTGTTAAAGCAATACGATCTCATTACCAGTCCTGCTTATATCCTGATGCAAGCGGTGGATTCGTTTCAGAATCCAACACGACGAGTCAACGAGCTATGGCAGACGGACTTCACCTACTTTCGTGTCGTGGGTTGGGGGTGGTATTACCTGTCCACGGTGCTGGATGATTACTCCCGCTATATCATTGCCTGGAAGTTAACGACCAGCATGGCAACTGGTGACGTGAAGCAAACACTGGATGCGGCGATTGAGACCACCGGTGTCAACGAGATAACGGTCAAACACCGTCCTCGTTTACTCAGTGATAACGGACCTTGTTATATCTCGTCAGAATTAAAAGACTACCTGGGCAAACACCAACTGCAACATACCCGTGGCGCACCGTATCATCCTATGACCCAAGGCAAGATTGAACGTTATCACCGTTCCATGAAGAACGTCGTAAAGTTGGAGCACTATTACTATCCGTGGGAACTGGAACAGGCCATCCAGCAATTCGTTCAGTACTACAATCATGAGCGTTACCATGAGTCGCTCGACAACATTACACCTGCCGATATGTATTTTGGCCGTTATCAGGAAATCATAGACAGAAGAGCCGTCATTAAACACGAAACGCTACAACTGAGGAGGAAGGATAATTTAAGTTTATGTATGAACCAGTGAAATAGGACTACAATGTATGAAAGTCTCTCTTAACTCTTAGACTATTGTGTCCCAGATCTTTTGACGACTTACAGCCATAGAGTGTGCGTTTTTTAATATTTGTTGTTGGTAATCTTTAAATTCAGGTTGTAAAGCTTCTTTAAACGCAACGGCTTTCGCAGCAATAACATGCATTAGTGGCCCACCTTGATAGCCGGGGAAAACAGTAAAGTTTATTTTCTTTTCTATTGCTTCGTTTGCCTTAGCTAATATCAGCCCTGAACGTGGGCCGCGTAAAGTTTTATGAGTCGTTGTTGTGGTGACATCAGCAATTTTGATTGGGTTCGGATAAAGACCGGTTGCAACCAATCCTGCCACATGTGCAATATCGGCGACCAGATAAGCACCGACTTTATCAGCTATAGTTCGAAATCGTTGCCAATCTACCACTCGCGAGTACGCAGAAAATCCGGTCATGATCAACTTCGGTTGATGTTGGATAGCCAACTCTTCTGCCGACTTATAGTCGATTTCACCCGTTTTTGGATCGAGTCCATATTGAATTGAATTAAAGATGCGCCCCGATAAATTAACCGATGCACCGTGACTTAAATGTCCCCCATCGGCGAGACTCATTCCCATAATGGTATCACCCGGCTCACATAGCGCCATATAAACGGCACCATTAGCCTGAGAGCCAGAATGGGGTTGTACATTCGCGTAATCGGCACCAAATAGTTGTTTGGCGCGATCAATTGCAAGTTGTTCTACAACATCTACAAATTCACAACCGCCATAGTAGCGCTTGCCTGGGTAACCTTCTGCATATTTATTCGTTAGTACTGAGCCTTGCGCTTCTAGTACTCTCGGACTGACATTATTTTCAGATGCTATTAACTCAATATGATCTTCCTGTCGAAACCGCTCTCCCTCCATAGCTTGCCAAAGCTCATCATCAAATCCTTCGATTTTCATAAGATTATTAAACATTGTAGTATTGTTCCTCTATTAATTTCCCATCATTTTTTATTAAACTACTATTTACATTCATCAATGGTTCGCACATGTACGAATTAACTGGTTAACATTCGATTATATTTACCGCTAAGCCACCTTTTGATGTCTCTTTATACTTTGTTTGCATATCCAGCCCGGTTTGGCGCATAGTAGCAATGGGTACTGTCAAATTAACGTAAATCTCCCCCTCTTTAGTAGTAAAAAAGCCGATCCCCCATCCAATAATCAATGACTTAGGCCGCTTACCCGCGCTGATTTTGGCTTCAAATCAGTTAACTTGTCAGTACCCAAAATACATATCGGCAGGTGTAATGTTGTCGAGCGACTCATGGTAACGCTCATGATTGTAGTACTGAACGAATTGCCGGATGGCCTGTTCCAACTCCCACGGATAGTAATAGTGCTCCAACTTTACGACGTTCTTCATGGAACGGTGATAACGTTCAATCTTGCCTTGGGTCATAGGGTGATACGGTGCGCCACGGGTATGTTGCAGTTGGTGTTTGCCCAGATAGTCTTTTAATTCTGACGAGATATAACAAGGTCCGTTATCACTGAGTAAACGAGGACGGTGTTTGACCGTTATCTCGTTGACACCGGTGGTCTCAATCGCCGCATCCAGTGTTTGCTTCACGTCACCAGTTGCCATGCTGGTCGTTAACTTCCATGCAATGATATAGCGGGAGTAATCATCCAGCACCGTGGACAGGTAATACCACCCCCAACCCACGACACGATAGTAGGTGAAGTCCGTCTGCGATAAGGCAGCCTGATGTGGTATATTTATCCCTTTCAGGGTGGCGGCCCATCAGAGGCAATATCTGCACGGCGCAATAAACTGCGCAGCTGATAGAGGCGTCAGACGTACAACGATTAGAGTATAGAGCTAGTGCTATGGGAAAATATGAAAAACTCTTGGCTCGCATTCTTCATGGAAAATCTGATGCCGATGTAGCATTTGCCGACCTATGCAATCTCCTGGAACGGCTTGGGTTTGAGACACGGGTTCGAGGAAGCCATCGCCTGTTCAGAAAAAAGGATGTGAAAGAAAAAATCAACTTGCAGGAAGAGGGCGGAAAAGCGAAGCCCTACCAGGTGCGCCAAGTCCGCAACATTATTCTAAAATACAAATTCGGAGATCAGTGATCATGTACAAATACGAAACCATTATTTACTGGAGCAACGAAGATGAAGTGTTTATCGCTGAAGTGCCGGAATTACCGGGATGTATGGCTCATGGTGGTACCCAGCAGGCGGCGTTATCTAACGCCTGCGACGCTATCGAATTGTGGCTTGATACGGCTAAAGAGTTTGATGATCCCATTCCTGAACCGAAAGGCCAGCGGTTGATGTATGCCTGACATGCGCCCTGACAGAGGTACTGTCAAATTAACGTAAATCTCCCACTCTTTAGTAGTAAAAGAGCCGATCTCCCGTCCAACAATCAATGACTTAAGCCGCTTACCCGCGCTGATTTTGGCTTCAAATCAGTTAACTTGTCAGTACCCTATCGCCTGTTAAAGCAATACGATCTCATTACCAGTCCTGCTTATATCCTGATGCAAGCGGTGGATTCGTTTCAGAATCCAACACGACGAGTCAACGAGCTATGGCAGACGGACTTCACCTACTTTCGTGTCGTGGGTTGGGGGTGGTATTACCTGTCCACGGTGCTGGATGATTACTCCCGCTATATCATTGCCTGGAAGTTAACGACCAGCATGGCAACTGGTGACGTGAAGCAAACACTGGATGCGGCGATTGAGACCACCGGTGTCAACGAGATAACGGTCAAACACCGTCCTCGTTTACTCAGTGATAACGGACCTTGTTATATCTCGTCAGAATTAAAAGACTACCTGGGCAAACACCAACTGCAACATACCCGTGGCGCACCGTATCACCCTATGACCCAAGGCAAGATTGAACGTTATCACCGTTCCATGAAGAACGTCGTAAAGTTGGAGCACTATTACTATCCGTGGGAACTGGAACAGGCCATCCGGCAATTCGTTCAGTACTACAATCATGAGCGTTACCATGAGTCGCTCGACAACATTACACCTGCCGATATGTATTTTGGCCGTTATCAGGAAATCATAGACAGAAGAGCCGTCATTAAACACGAAACGCTACAACTGAGGAGGAAGGATAATTTAAGTTTATCTATGAACCAGTGAAATAGGACTACAATGTATGAGAGTCTCTCTTAACTTTTAGACTATTGTGTCCCAGATCTTTTGACGACTTACAATTTCAGATGGAAATCGAGGGCGTTTGTACGGATTTGATGTTGTTTCCATCACACCATTGTGACTTAATATTACTTAACTTGTCAGTACCCCCAAACGGACCAACTCGATCATTTGTTACCGGAACTCCGGCGGATAGGGCGTCCTTGATCTTGACGTCGTGGACTCCTCCTCTCCAACGAGTCAGGTATCCACAAAAGCGGGTCAACTCCATGAAGGATTTTAAATCATTGATTATTTGCTATAAGATAGACTAATTCTTTTTGCCTCGAACCGGACAAGATTTAGGTTATACTGATGCAACTTGCGAACATACTTATCTATCCTATCCTGGCCGTTGGTGCCGGCGCGGCTGGAGCGGCAGAGTTTACTGGCACGGTATTCTTTGGCGACAGCCTCTCTGACAGCGGAGCATACACTGCCGTACTACCGCCAGGGACCGGCAAATTTACGACTAACCCCGGTACGGTCTGGACGGAAACCCTTGCCGCGTCCTACGGAACTAGCGCAATCCCGTCGACGATTGGGGGAACCAACTTTGCCCAGGGTGGTGCCCGCATAACCGGCTTGCTGGGCGTCCCGACAACACACCCAACCGGTACCGCGATGCCGATCAGTGCGCAGGTAATGGCGTTTCTCGCTACTAATCCGGTCGCCGACCCTGGCGCACTCTATTCCGTGTGGGCAGGAGCCAACGACATTTTTTTCCAAGCCGGACTGGCAGGCGCAGGTTTGATTACGCCAGGCCAGGCCCAGGCTAACGTTGTCACTGCAGCAACCGAGCAGATCGCGCAAATTGTTGCACTGCGCGGAGCTGGCGCACGCTTTATTCTGGTGCCCGATATCCCGGACATTGGCTCGACACCGTTTGGTGTCGGCAGTGGTGCAGCAACGACGTTCACGGGGCTGTCCACGCTTTATACGACGACGCTGTTTAGCAACTTGGCGGTCGCAGGATTGGAAGTCATCCCTCTTAATGTGGCTGGTCTGCTCACCGAAGTGCTGGCGGACCCCGCAGCCTTCGGGTTAAAGGACGTCACCACGCTGGCGTGCGGCCTTACGTCCTCACTACTTTGTACACCGGCCAGCTTTGTCACGCCCGACGCGCCGCAAACTTTTCTGTTCGCTTCCGACGTACACCCGACGACCGCTGGTCACCAGCTCATCGCCGACTATGCGCACTCCGTCATCGAAGCACCACAGACCTATGGCATGCTGGTAGAGACGCCGGTGAAGTCCCGCGAGTTGCTGACCAGCATACTCGACCTGCGGTTGGCCAACAATACCCGCAAAGAGGGTCAGATGCGCGGGTTTTTGCTGGTTGACCATAACGTGCAAGACGTCGCTCGCGACCGCGTAAGCCCGGGATTGAACACCGGCTATTACAGCATCACCGGTGGTGGTGATGTGCGCCTGTTCGAGAATGTTATCGTGGGTGCTGCGCTGAGTTGGCACAGAGCTCAGTCGGACTTCGGCGCGGACCGAGGTGAGTTCGAAACGGACGAATACACGTTAACGGCATTCGCCGGGTTCCAGATGGGTTTGGCTTATCTCAACGCTTTCGCGAGCCTGAGCAAAATTGACTATCAGGACATCAGGCGCAATATTCAGTTGGGGCCGCTCACGCGGGTTGCAACTGCCAGCACCGATGGCAGCAACCAGTCTGTGGGAGTAACGGGTGGACTGCATTTTACGCACGGTGCGCTCGTTCACGGCCCGTTTGTGGGCATGCTCCGCCAATGGATAGACGTAGATGGATTTGCGGAAGAAAACGGTGGATCCACAGGACTGCGAATGGAAGATCAAGATCGCGATTCACTGATCGCTACTGCTGGTTACCGCGTCCGCTATGAACTCGATAACTTTACACCGTATGTCCAGAGTAGCGTAGTGCACGACACGGAGGCGGATGACCGCGACGTGCGAGCAAGTCTCGTGAACCTGCCTGCCAACTCATTTGGGATGCCTGCATTCGTACCGGATAACACCTACGGCACCGTCGTTGTGGGCGCAACGGCCAACCTCTCTACATCAATTGCCGGTAGCGTCCAATACACCGGCAGCTTCGGCCAGGGCGACAACACTTCGCCCGGCGTCTCGGTCTGGCTCGACACCACGTTTTGACAACGCTAACTTTCGTCGCTTAGCCCGGAGAATACCGCCCCATCGGCGACCTCCACGCGATAGGTCCGCAGCACCACGGGCACAGGGAGGAGGAGACTCACCGCTTGGTACTGTCAAGTTAACTAACATAGTTTAAAAAATTCCTCCAGGTATCTTCATCTATATCGCTACAGCATGTTTCCAAGACGCAAAGGCGCGCTGTCTACTTTTTCGATAATGATGAACTGATACCAAATGGCGACCCAGACTGAATAAGTTGGATACTGCAGCATGTACGCTTAAGAAGCGTTGCGCTTGCAATGTCGATTGGAATCGCCGCATGCCCCGCTCTCTTGCCCTCGTCGGTTGATGCGATAGTTCAGCTCGATTGTTGGCATATTGCGATGTGTCGTGGATCACGTCCGGGATGAATGCTTTATGTGCCACACTATAGCTTCTTAACTTATCAGTCACAATCTTCCTCGGCTTATATCGACTAGTCTTTAATAATCGCTTAAAGAACCGCTTCGCTGCCGTTCCATCACGGCGTGGCTGGAGAAATACATCGACCACTTCACCATCCTGGTCCACTGCGCGCCACAAATACTGCTGCTTACCTTGGATTTTCACAAAAACTTCATCAATATAAAGCGTATCACCAAACCCTTGGTGTCTTCGCTTTAATCTCCTTGCATAGTGCGGCCTGTATCCCGTCAAAGCATATGAGACACAATTGAGCTAAATTCTAAGAGAGACTTCTGATAAGTTAACCTTATAAAACAGGAGTCTCATTATGGGTAATAATAGCGAGAAGTTGGTTAAAGATATACGTCGTCGTACCCGCAAAAAGTATTCCTCTGAAGAAGAGATCCGAATTGTGCTGGAAGGTATGCGTGGAGAAGAAAGTATCGCTGAGCTGTGCCGCCGGGAAGGATTGAATCAAAACGTGTATTACCGCTGGAGCAAGGAGTTTTTAGAGGCCGGGAAACAGCGCCTGGCTGGCGATATCAAACGGGAAGCCAGTTCCAGTGAAGTCACCGATCTGAAGAAAGAAAACGACCAGCTCAAACGCCTGCTAGCCGACATCATGCTGAAGAACGATGTGCTTAAAAAAAGTGTGCTTGGCTTGGAGTCGACCTGGGCAGACGAATGAGTTTGTCAGCGGCAGAGAAGCTGGAAGTGACCCGGTTGGTAGAAGGCTCGGAATTACCTGTTAGATGTACCCTGAGAGAATTAGGGGTGAGTCGTAGTAGCTTTTATCGTTGGTATCGGCAATATCTGGATAATGGACCAGAGGGTCTGGAGCCAAGCAGTCGATCACCTAGGCGGTTCTGGAATAAGTTACCGGAGACGGTGAAGGAGCAGTGTCTGGAGATCGCCTTGCGACATCCAGACAAATCACCCCGCGAGTTAGCGTGGACCATCACCGATGAACATAGTTGCTTCATCTCGGGATCCAGTGTCTATCGCCTGTTAAAGCAATACGATCTCATTACCAGTCCTGCTTATATCCTGATGCAAGCGGGGGATTCGTTTCAGAATCCAACACGACGAGTCAACGAGCTATGGCAGACGGACTTCACCTACTTTCGTGTCGTGGGTTGGGGGTGGTATTACCTGTCCACGGTGCTGGATGATTACTCCCGCTATATCATTGCCTGGAAGTTAACGACCAGCATGGCAACTGGTGACGTGAAGCAAACACTGGATGCGGCGATTGAGACCACCGGTGTCAACGAGATAACGGTCAAACACCGTCCTCGTTTACTCAGTGATAACGGACCTTGTTATATCTCGTCAGAATTAAAAGACTACCTGGGCAAACACCAACTGCAACATACCCGTGGCGCACCGTATCACCCTATGACCCAAGGCAAGATTGAACGTTATCACCGTTCCATGAAGAACGTCGTAAAGTTGGAGCACTATTACTATCCGTGGGAGTTGGAACAGGCCATCCGGCAATTCGTTCAGTACTACAATCATGAGCGTTACCATGAGTCGCTCGACAACATTACACCTGCCGATATGTATTTTGGCCGTTATCAGGAAATCATAGACAGAAGAGCCGTCATTAAACACGAAACGCTACAACTGAGGAGGAAGGATAATTTAAGTTTATCTATGAACCAGTGAAATAGGACTACAATGTATGAGAGTCTCTCTTGACTTTTAGACTATTGTGTCCCAGATCTTTTGACGACTTACATATAAGGTTAACTTATCAGAAGTCTCTCTTAGAATTTAGCTCAATTGTGTCTCATATGCTTTGACGGGATACAGAAAATATCTTAAACTGTCCGCTTTTATTACCTAAATTTACGAATAAAAACGTGTATTCCATAGGATTAACTTCAAAACCCAATCCATAAACTAATATAATCGATAGCTTTCTGTTTAGTATAAGTTTCTTTTCGAAGTAGAAAATACCAGAATAAGCGGAATCCAGAAAGCAACTATAATTTTTGTTAGCTACGTGCTGTCTCTAAAAAAGGGGGGAAGCCAATGTCTAGTAATCATCTCATTTCTCGTTTCGTTTATAGTTTCATCACCATCGGTTCATTGTTATCAAGCCAATTGGTCTTTAGCCAGACCGCTCTTGAAGAGATTCTTGTCACGGCACAAAAGCGTGAACAAAGCTTGCAAGACGTTCCTATATCAGTGACCACTATTTCAGGTAACGAAATGCTGACAGCAGGCATAAGAAACCTGGAAGAAATGGCTGCCAGTGTCCCTGGATTATTTTTGTACGAATCAAGGAACTCCGCACTGATTTATCTGCGAGGGATAGGCACGAGCCAGCAGCAGAATTCATTTGAACAATCCGTATCCATGTTTGTTGACGGTGTATACATTGCGCGTCCCCGAGGTGTGAAGAATTTAATGTTGGATATAGACCGTGTTGAAATCCTTCGTGGACCGCAGACCACTTTTTTTGGCCAGAACACGATTGCAGGTGGTGTGAGTGTAATAACCAAGGGACCGACAGAGGAATGGGAAGGCTTTCTAAACACATCCTATGAAGCTGGATTCGGCGAAACTAATGTTGACCTCGCCTATGGCGGCCCTTTGACCGATACATTAGGCATACGCGTTGCTGGGCGCTATAGTGATTTTGACGGATATGGGTTAGATTATAATACGCGTGAAGGTTTTGGCAGAAGAGAGTCTCTCGCATATCGTGTTACTGCTGAATGGCAGCCGACTGATGCCTGGACTATCACCGGTAAATTTAATCATGCCAATACGGAAGGGGATGGACCCTATTTACAAGAGGTCGTGGGTTGTACTATAGGAACTGTCCCTGTTCCAACCGTTTGTGAAGTAGCGCTAAATCGAGGATCGATCGACGATTTCACGTTTGATCAATCAGTACAAAACGGCGCTACCTACGGCACCGATGTAGGTTATCCAGGTTTTTTTGGTGGCGTTGACTTAACAGGCAGACAAGATCTGTTTGGCAAAGAAGGGAATTCGGCCGATACATTTGGCGGTGATATTAAGATCGAATATACCCTCGATAATGGTATTACCCTTACTTCGATAACCGGATACAGAGATGACCTCCACAAGGCCAAGATTGACGTCGATCATACCCCAATTGCTTTTGTTTCTGCCATCGTCGAAGATTTATATGACCAAACATCCACGGAATTCAGGATCACTTCTCCTGGTGGCGATGTCATAGACTGGTTGGCCGGTGTCTACTATCAGGAATCAGAAAACTCCCTGCAAGTTCATCAGTTTCTCGGTTTTATGGGTGGGCTACAGATGGGTATCAGATATTCAGGTAAGTCTGATTGGACAAGTGTCTTTGCCGGCGCCACATGGCACGCGAGTGAGGCACTTTCTGTGGATTTGGGATTACGTTACACAATCGTTGAAAAGTCCGGTATAAGACAGACACAAAGCGGTGGAATGATAGACCCGACTGCAATAGGGAGCGTCAATCCCTTAGTCTTTAACAGCACAGCCTGTGATGGGATCGATGGGTTTGTTACGCCCGATTGTGCCTATGGTGATTTCAACGATAACGATATTAATTACAGTGTCGGTTTTAACTGGCAGGTCCCCGATAGAGATGCGATGCTGTATGCCAAATATTCAACTGGCTTTAAGTCAGGTGGCTTAACGTCTGGCGGCTCTGCACTGACGGATGAGTCGTTTTTTGAATACCAATCTGAACAGGCGGACGCTTATGAAATAGGTGCCAAGAGTACTTGGCTGGATGGGCGTTTAGAGGTAAATGCCGCCTTATTTAGAACCGAAATTGCAGACGCCCAGGTATCTACCCTAGATACAACCGCAGCCGCGATGTTTTTACCGTTGAATGTGACCGGAAATGTAGGTCAGTTAGTCTCACAAGGGGTGGAGTTGGATGGTCGTTATGTAGCAAGCGATAACTTGATGCTTTCATACTCCATTCTTTATCTGGATGCGTTCTACGATGAATACGAAACAGCTGATTGTAATCCAGCAGAGATTAATGACGGTCGCTGTGATCCTGTACTCGGTGTTATCAGCCGTTCCGGCGAGGCCATCGAATTTTCATCAGACTTTGAAGCAAATTTCGGTGCTACTTACCGCGTACCCATGACGATAGTTGATGGTTTTAATCTGGATTTCAGTGGGAATCTCTATTATAACAATGGTTACAATCCCAGTGTGGTTTACGATGTCCGACTCGTTCAGGATTCATATGAGAAAATTAACTTAAGGGCAACCCTGACACCAGCCGATAACAAATGGTCGCTGTCAATTTTTGGTGATAACATAACCAATGAGAAAGTCATATCTGAGTCACGACAATCCACTCAAAACGGCGATGATGCGCTTGATGTTATTTCATCAAAGGGCGGAGGTTACGGAATACAGTTTAGATACAACTTTGGCGCGTTTTAGCGTATTTCTAAGCAGGTTAGTTTAGTTAAAAGGGACAGTAAGGTCCCTTTTTTCTTATATTCACCAAATCAGTACATTTCGTGGGTATTCCCCCATTAGTTCCTCATTGATAAAGTAGGTTTACTTCTCTAGGGCGTACTCAATGATGAGAATGAGGACTTGTGTCTCCCAGCTGCTTCCAGGTCGCAAATGTAAGGGTCGAATGGATCGTCAGGAACCTTAAAGTAACTGCCATTAATGGTCACTGGCTCTGTTAGATAAACCGGGTCTTCAATCGTAACTGAAAATATTATCCCGAGGCCATCCTCGTCAAGCGTATAACGTTCTCTAATGCGTTTCTGCCCACTTGATTTCACGCCGGGGGGCCAGGCCCCATCTCACTCCATCAGTAAACCCGACGGTATCTACTAACAGATTGCCATCGTCATCAAAATGGGCGATGGAATGCCCCATCAGACTCGGTTTGAGGTCATCGAGGTAATTATTTTGATTTAAATAAATTGTCCGGGGCGACGTGGATAGTTGGTGGATTATCTCAATCCGGTCTTGGTAGCGTGTCCATAAAAAGTCATAGTTCTTGACAGTAAAAAAGGGCAATCCTCTTTCCAAGCAATCGTAGGCAGGATTATCAAAGGAATCAAAGCGGGCAACCTGTGCTTCTCCCTGATTGGTTAAAGGCCAATCGCTTGGCGGTTCGAAATATCTACCTGTTACAGAATTATCGGGACCACGTCTCCATGTGCCGGAGAAATCATGTGATGGTAAAATTTTCTCACTTGCAGTGGATGTTCGAACAAGTTCTTTGATAGTACCAACGGTCCTTTTAATATGAGAAACATAAAATGTCTTTCCATCGCCACGAACGATGCGGTCTAGTAACAAAAATTTCCTTTCACGATCTCGATCGGGATTGCCAACAACCAAGACTTCATCATCTGCTTTAATGGAATCTTTCTGCCATCCTTGTCTTTTCAATGATGTGGGTGTATCCACCTCAATAAGCCAAATTTCCGTTTCATTGTTTTTATTTTTTGTTTCAATTTCCATATAGGAGTGTGGGTTTCTCCACTTAAATTCAATGACCTTACCTTCCAGAGTGATGGTGTCACTATAAAGAAAATTCGAACGACCGTGGTGTGATATTACTGGCGCTGCCATTGAGCATGAATACACAAACGGTGGCAATAAATAAAGTGAATTTCATGGGTAAAGATTAGCACAAATCTACTAGAAATAGGTTGTCTGAAATTGATATATTGAACGTCCGCTATCGACCCAAAGCGGATATTATCCTAGGATTTTTTACGTCCTTCCACACTCAACTCACCAGGCCCTACAGCTGCGAGAATAAGTAAACCACCAATCATAGAGATTTCTTTTAAGAACACGACATAGTTCATGTCTGGCTCTGTAGGGAAATGGAAAATAAATGCTGTACAGAGCGTAAAAACGATAAGGGCAAGTGCCCCAAGCCTGGTTTGAAAACCAATAATAATAGCAAACCCAGCAAACAACTTAAGTACCATAGACGCCCAAACTAAAAAAGCAGGAATACCCTTTACTGCGGCCGTTGCAACTGGGTGGAGACCATTGGCAAGAAAATCCCAAGTAAGAAAAGGGTTCAAATAGAGATAAACAATAACCAATAGAACACGGCCCGTGAGTAAGACGTATTTATTATCAATCATAAAATCTAACATAATTCCCCCTATATTTATCTAATAGTAAGATTCGATTTTGTGTCATTTATTCCATGATGTGAAACCTTTTGACACAAAGCGGACATTCATCCTATTTGCTTTAGTCAATGGGATCCCCTATCTATTAGTATCAATATCTCCTTGGACTAAGGTAAAATAAGGTCATGCTGGGTATTCCATGCAGGGGATAGCCACAAATAGACTTCGCTCGTTTTATAGAGCGAACAAACATACTCTCTGTATTTGAGGGGGCATTATGTTAACAAATCAAATAACTGATCGCCGTTTTACCGGGAATACGCTGGTTTACTTTATTGTTGGACTGGTCGTATTAGTTTTAGCGTTTCTTATTATTGATAACTACATACTGACAAACGAGCCCGAATTGGTTGCAGAACAGGCAATACTGCCAGTCGTTGAGCCAGCAGAAACAATAAACGAAATGGATGCCGACGAAATTGATACTGTCCTGCATAACTCCGTAGCGGTATTAATTTTTAATAACCTGAGCCCAAACCCCGATGATGCCTACCTCACCATGGGTTTCCATCAAGATCTCCTGTTTTTACTCGCCCAAATTGAAGACATGAGCGTCATTGCACATAACGGTGTCTTTAATACGGATATCAGTTATACAAATAAAGATATTGTAGGTGAGGCAAAATTTCCAAGTGACATGCCTATAGATGAGATTGCTTCTAATCTCAACGTAGGGGCCATCATGAAGGGTAGCGTCCTTTATGATGACAATATAATCAACGTTGATGTACAACTCTTTAATGCCGCTGATAATAATGAGCTGTGGTCTGAGACATATGAGCGTGACCTGGCTGATATCTTTACTATACAAGCAGAGATTGTCGAGCAGATTGCCATGGCCGTCGGCGCAAATGTATCTGAGGCAGAAAAAGCACGCATTCACAAACCACTAGCCAACTCAATTGAAGCTTATAAACTTTACTTAAAGGGAAGAACGGTAGTTTCTCACATTGAAGCTGGGATGCCACCTAAGTTTTATCAACACATGGATGAGGCAATTGCAGCTGATCCAGACTTTGCCCTGGCCCACGCCCTTAAGGCGACTTCTTATGGGATTGCCCATACTTTTGCTAATCCAAGCAGGTTGTCGAGCTTAGCTGAAGAAGAAAAGATAGCCGCTGCCCATACTGAAAAAGCCTTGGCACTGGATCCAAACCTCTGTTTCGCCCATATGGCCCAGGCATTGATCCATTTCATAAACGGACGTAATGTAGAGGCAAACCAAGCCTACGAACGTGCGTTGCAGTTGGGCCCGAATGTGACAGTTATATTAGATGGCTATGCCCATTTTCTTTCGGTTATTGAAGAGCATGATAAAGCTGTCCAAATGGCAGGACGTGCTCAGGCATTAACACCAAATGATGCCAGCTGGCATGCACGTCTCGGTTCGCCGTTAACGTTTGGTGGTCGGTCAGATGAAGCTGCGTATCAATTCCGTCAGGGCCTCAAATACTATGAGTTTCCCTGGCTATATAGGATGCTCGGAATCGCGGAATATTTATCCGGAAACAAGGATGAGTCAATAAAAGCGATACGGACTGCAGAGCAGATACAAACTGAGGTAGGTAGAGGACCAGATATGATGGTGGCATACACCTATTCAAGACTTGGGTTAAGTGAAGATGCGGCTAGACTTGTGAATGAGTACGAGACGAGGATTGCAAAAGGACAATCCGTTAGTATAACTAATTCGACCCTGATGAATCTAGCGATTGGTAATACTGATGAAGCATACGACGCCTTAAGCCAAGATCCGAACGGAGGACTTGTCTCTTTACAATATATTAAATCCAATGTTATGAGCGACCCAGTCATGGATGAACCCCGTTTTGTAGAATTGCGTAATCGGATTGGTTTTTCGAACTGATCCTTGCTCAATGAACGTCCGCTTATGTCACAAAGCAGACATTCAATAAGGATGAATGTAACATTTTTAGATTAGGAGTTTATTTTAGTTTAGGCTCATGAAATCCACATTATTCATTCTCACCGTGTGTGTATTCTTTTTTAACGTAACGCCGGTGATGTCACACCATGGCCGCGCCAATTTTTCGTTTGATGACACTGTGACTGTTGCAGGCACGGTGACTTATTTCAGGTGGCGGAATCCCCACGTTTATATGGAAGTACAGGCAACGAAGGAAAACAATGAAACTGAAACCTGGCTTGTCGAATCGGGCTCATTAATGACGTTGAAGAGACTGGGTTGGGAGGAAGATTCAATTAAAGTCGGAGATAAGGTCGTTGTTGTCGGCAATCCTAGTCGAGATCGTAAAAGCAATCTGATGATATTAGATCATATCATCAGTGAAGAAGGTGATACATTTAACATCGCTATTTCCGCTAGAAACGCCGGTACAGTTAAAGTAGTTCCTGCTACATCGCCTATTAGTGAGGATAATTTACCTTCAAAAGATTTTTCCGGAACCTGGACGCGCGGCCCAAATACTCAAGTGACATCTGAACCTTTCGAACCGCCAGAAGAGGGTAGCTGGCCGTTAACCGAGCTGGGGGAAGCACAGCGTGTCCGCTTTGATTACCGTGATAACCCTGGGTACGAATGTGCAGAACGAGGGTTACCTTTTTATTCCCTCGGGCCTTATGCTTATTCGTGGAAACGTTATGTAGATCGAATTGAAATTACATCACAATATTCAGCGTATACTCGGACACTCCATTTAGATGAGACCAGGCATCCTGATGATCTTGAACCGAGTTTGGTAGGGCATTCCATTGCCCACATTGATGAGGATGGCAGCCTACTGGTGGATACTGTCGGCTTTCCTGCTGGCGTGAAATGGGGCCTGGCTCCTGGCATTTATTCAAGCGAACAAAAACGGATCATTGAACATTACACCCTTAACAATGGTGGCATGGGGATGACTATTACAGTGACGATCGAAGACCCGGTTTATCTGACGGAACCGGTTATTGTAAATGGAACCTATCGCAAAGTTCCTGATATTGAAGTTACATACGAGTGCGACTTAGAGGCGGCTCAGAAAGACTTGTTTCCACCGCAAAAAACACCCTAGATGATTGATGCCACAATTGAATTGTTATTTACTTAAAAATTGTAAGTCGTGTAAGTCGTCAAAAGATCTGGGACACAATAGTCTAAGAGTTAAGAGAGACTTTCATACATTGTAGTCCTATTTCACTGGTTCATACATAAACTTAAATTATCCTTCCTCCTCAGTTGTAGCGTTTCGTGTTTAATGACGGCTCTTCTGTCTATGATTTCCTGATAACGGCCAAAATACATATCGGCAGGTGTAATGTTGTCGAGCGACTCATGGTAACGCTCATGATTGTAGTACTGAACGAATTGCCGGATGGCCTGTTCCAACTCCCACGGATAGTAATAGTGCTCCAACTTTACGACGTTCTTCATGGAACGGTGATAACGTTCAATCTTGCCTTGGGTCATAGGGTGATACGGTGCGCCACGGGTATGTTGCAGTTGGTGTTTGCCCAGGTAGTCTTTTAATTCTGACGAGATATAACAAGGTCCGTTATCACTGAGTAAACGAGGACGGTGTTTGACCGTTATCTCGTTGACACCGGTGGTCTCAATCGCCGCATCCAGTGTTTGCTTCACGTCACCAGTTGCCATGCTGGTCGTTAACTTCCAGGCAATGATATAGCGGGAGTAATCATCCAGCACCGTGGACAGGTAATACCACCCCCAACCCACGACACGAAAGTAGGTGAAGTCCGTCTGCCATAGCTCGTTGACTCGTCGTGTTGGATTCTGAAACGAATCCCCCGCTTGCATCAGGATATAAGCAGGACTGGTAATGAGATCGTATTGCTTTAACAGGCGATAGACACTGGATCCCGAGATGAAGCAACTATGTTCATCGGTGATGGTCCACGCTAACTCGCGGGGTGATTTGTCTGGATGTTGCAAGGCGATCTCCAGACACTGCTCCTTCACCGTCTCCGGTAACTTATTCCAGAACCGCCTAGGTGATCGACTGCTTGGCTCCAGACCCTCTGGTCCATTATCCAGATATTGCCGATACCAACGATAAAAGCTACTACGACTCACCCCTAATTCTCTCAGGGTACATCTAACAGGTAATTCCGAGCCTTCTACCAACCGGATCACTTCCAGCTTCTCTGCCGCTGACAAACTCATTCGTCTGCCCAGGTCGACTCCAAGCCAAGCACACTTTTTTTAAGCACATCGTTCTTCAGCGTGATGTCGGCTAGCAGGCGTTTGAGCTGGTCGTTTTCTTTCTTCAGATCGGTGACTTCACTGGAACTGGCTTCCCGTTTGATATCGCCAGCCAGGCGCTGTTTCCCGGCCTCTAGAAACTCCTTGCTCCAGCGGTAATACACGTTTTGATTCAATCCTTCCCGGCGGCACAGCTCAGCGATACTTTCTTCTCCACGCATACCTTCCAGCACAATTCGGATCTCTTCTTCAGAGGAATACTTTTTGCGGGTACGACGACGTATATCTTTAACCAACTTCTCGCTATTATTACCCATAATGAGACTCCTATTTTATAAGGTTAACTTATCAGAAGTCTCTCTTAGAATTTAGCTCAATTGTGTCTCATATGCTTTGACGGGATACAGTGAAGCCCTATGTGGAAACGTCGATGGGCGTGAAGGAAACATTACCACTAATGATCGCTTCGGGCTTGTAGGGTTTTCTTGTCATGATTGGCCCCTTATATGCCCAGTTTAAGTTATTTTCTAGCTTAATTACTGGATCCGTTTTAGGGGGGCAGAGCAAGCTAACCATGTGCGAGTTAACTTTACATAATAGCCATCGCTGTGAAAAGGATACCAGTCAGTCATGAAGTTGAATCTAGAGCGGGACACCTTTTTCCTTAATAGGATTGTAATGGTGTAGCATGTATATTAGCCCTTAATCATTAATATTGGAGGAGAGGGAAATGTTTTTTTACAGAAAGAGGCATCTGCCAACTGCAGCCAGCATTCTGCAGGCCTTGAAAATCACATCAATTACCTTATCAGTGGCTGGTTTTATTTCACTGGCGCAGGCGCAGGGTATTACCAGCATGAAACAAGGGGAGGGCGGTAGTGTCGCGCAAGGCGCCGCCGGTCCATCTGGCTCCACGGGAGAAAGCGGCCTAGAAAATTGTGATAAACCGATGGGAGCGATGGCAGTAGTAGAGCCGCAAGA
This sequence comes from Gammaproteobacteria bacterium, assembly GCA_965226155.1. Classification (GTDB taxonomy): domain Bacteria; phylum Pseudomonadota; class Gammaproteobacteria; order Eutrophobiales; family Eutrophobiaceae. The sequence continues at coordinate 21,737 of OZ245331.1, read as the reverse complement.
CTTCGTATTGGCTGCATTATCACGATATGACCTGCAGTCACCGGTTAGCGTTGTCCGTATGATTATTCAGCAATCCAATTGTTTTATTGTTGTTGAACGCGGACTGGGTATGAATAATATGATGCAGGAACGCGCCCTCATGGATGCGAACGAACTTCGGAAAAATTCAAACGTCGGGGGCGGGCAGATGGTCAGCGCAGATTTTCTTCTGCAGCTTCAGGTAGTTTTCTCGGACAGTGATGCCGGTGGTATGGGTGGAGCGCTGGGTGGGGCAATCGGTGGTCTGTTCGGTTCCTCCGGAGCTGTCATCGGTAGTCTGGCCGGCGGCCTTAAATTCAAAGAGGCGCAAACAAGTATGTTAGTCGCCGATGCGCGAACCGGGGTGCAAATCGGTTCAGCAACCGGTAGTTCGAAGAAAGCAGATTTGGCGTTGGGCGGTCTTCTGTTTGGCGGCGCCGGCGCCGGTCTTGGTGGCTATAGCAGCACGGATGAAGGTAAGGTGATTGTTGCAAGCCTCATGGATACTTACAACAACATTGTCGGTGTCGTGCGAGATCAACCCAGTTTACATCGTGATGTTGGTACACTGTTACAAGAAGCGGCCGCTGGTGGGTCCACAAAAGCGGGAACCGTATTTGTAGAAGGTGACGTACTTTATCCAAAGATAAATAACGTGGCATTACTCTCTGACTCATCCGCTTCAGCGAACCAGGTCGGCAAGCTGCAAAAATCCGACGGAATGATTTATATGGGCGAAGAAAATAACGGTTTTGTCAAGGTCGAAACAGGTAATGGCGGCGGCTGGGTCAAAAAGATTCTGGTTAAACCATAGTATGTCTCATTATAACTGGATCAAATCTAAGAAGGGCAGGACACACCTTAGTCCTATCTCCTTAATTTTACCCAGGCCATTGATCTCATGACTTGACCCCTGCACAGTCACTCATCTAGTATCAGTTGTCCCATGCCGGACAATAATTGTAAGTCGTCAAAAGATCTGGGACACAATAGTCTAAAAGTTAAGAGAGACTTTCATACATTGTAGTCCTATTTCACTGGTTCATAGATAAACTTAAATTATCCTTCCTCCTCAGTTGTAGCGTTTCGTGTTTAATGACGGCTCTTCTGTCTATGATTTCCTGATAACGGCCAAAATACATATCGGCAGGTGTAATGTTGTCGAGCGACTCATGGTAACGCTCATGATTGTAGTACTGAACGAATTGCCGGATGGCCTGTTCCAACTCCCACGGATAGTAATAGTGCTCCAACTTTACGACGTTCTTCATGGAACGGTGATAACGTTCAATCTTGCCTTGGGTCATAGGGTGATACGGTGCGCCACGGGTATGTTGCAGTTGGTGTTTGCCCAGGTAGTCTTTTAATTCTGACGAGATATAACAAGGTCCGTTATCACTGAGTAAACGAGGACGGTGTTTGACCGTTATCTCGTTGACACCGGTGGTCTCAATCGCCGCATCCAGTGTTTGCTTCACGTCACCAGTTGCCGTGCTGGTCGTTAACTTCCAGGCAATGATATAGCGGGAGTAATCATCCAGCACCGTGGACAGGTAATACCACCCCCAACCCACGACACGAAAGTAGGTGAAGTCCGTCTGCCATAGCTCGTTGACTCGTCGTGTTGGATTCTGAAACGAATCCCCCGCTTGCATCAGGATATAAGCAGGACTGGTAATGAGATCGTATTGCTTTAACAGGCGATAGACACTGGATCCCGAGATGAAGCAGCTATGTCCATCGGTGATGGTCCACGCTAACTCGCGGGGTGATTTGTCTGGATGTTGCAAGGCGATCTCCAGACACTGCTCCTTCACCGTCTCCGGTAACTTATTCCAGAACCGCCTAGGTGATCGACTGCTTGGCTCCAGACCCTCTGGTCCATTATCCAGATATTACCGATACCAACGATAAAAGCTACTACGACTCACCCCTAATTCTCTCAGGGTACATCTAACAGGTAATTCCGAGCCTTCTACCAACCGGGTCACTTCCAGCTTCTCTGCCGCTGACAAACTCATTCGTCTGCCCAGGTCGACTCCAAGCCAAGCACACTTTTTTTAAGCACATCGTTCTTCAGCATGATGTCGGCTAGCAGGCGTTTGAGCTGGTCGTTTTCTCTCTTCAGATCGGTGACTTCACTGGAACTGGCTTCCCGTTTGATATCGCCAGCCAGGCGCTGTTTCCCGGCCTCTAGAAACTCCTTGCTCCAGCGGTAATACACGTTTTGATTCAATCCTTCCCGGCGGCACAGCTCAGCGATACTTTCTTCTCCACGCATACCTTCCAGCACAATTCAGATCTTTTCTTCAGAGGAATACTTTTTGCGGGTACGACGACGTATTTCTTTAACCAACTTCTCGCTATTATTACCCATAATGAGACTCCTGTTCTATAAGGTTAACTTATCAGAAGTCTCTCTTAGAATTTAGCTCAATTGTGTCTCATATGCTTTGACGGGATACAACTGATGCGCTAGAAAAACTAGGACAGCCAACTAGCGACACATACTCCGATTCTGCTCGCATCCTGATCAGCATTCTTGATCAGCACGATCCTCTTGGTGATCGTTTCCGCTATCCCGACTCGACAAAATCTGGAGTGTATCTTTCTACCGTTATTGATTTGGAGGAACTGTACCGTGCACACCATCGAGTGACGACATATTGCGATGCGGTTTGTACTTGAATTGAAAATACAAAAACCTTCGAAGTTTGAAATGAATTCGGTTCACTATCTTGAGTTACTCCATCCAAGGAATGTCTTTCGTCAAGATGAAGCCTGCTTCACTAGTGGTAAGAATGGCTATTTATGAGATGGGTGGCTGCATGCAATCGGCAACCAAGGTTCGTCACGTGTTCCTGGCTGGCCTTTTCAGTGGCGAACGCCCATACTGTCAGGTTCTGTAGTTAGTCGGATCACCACGCCAGACGAGTAGCTTGTCAGTTTTAGCATCCACCAAATCCTTCAGGTCGGGCGGTGTTTCGGGGTCTGCACAGGCGCCAGTAAGCTGAGATTGTGTCAACCTTTTTGTCCGACGCAAGTCAGTTCCCGTTAAATTTGTACATAACAGGGAGACACGAGAGAAATCTATACCAACATCATGAATGAACTCATAAGCTGCGAAATCTACATACGATAGATTCGAATGCGAAAGATCTGCGCCGCAAAGCTTTACCTTGCTAAAATCATTCCACCGCAATCCGCGAAGGTTTGAACCGCGCAGATCTATATGAAAATTAAGGGATTTATGTATCAAAATCCGCAAGGACGGTTATTCGGCGGTTTCCTCTGGTAAGAATGACGGGGATAGCGCTGCTTGACTGATTGCCCAAAGTTCTTTTCTAACGCCATCAACACACAAGTAGCAGGACATTGACTCTGAGTCCTAGCCTGCATTTCTCACTATTTCGCTCTAGAATCGCAGCTGGTAACGGGCATAGTAGATGCGCCCGCGCGGGTCGTGTGTGTAATAATCGTAGGCGCCGTCCACGTTTACCAGCGGCGGTTCTTCATTGAACAGGTTCTTAACCCCCAGGGTCACAAACGAGCCTGTTTGCCGGGATATGAAAGCCGGTAAGTCGAACCGGTATTGCAGATCAACAGTAGTCATACTGTCGATGGTTTCCGCGTAGCCGATGTAAGCTCCGAGAAAAGCGCTCTGTGGGGTGTCGTCCTTATAACTGTGGATATAGCGGACGTTCAGGAATACGTCGTGCCTGCCCCGCTGCCAGCTTAAGCCCGCGTTAGCCCGGTATCTCGGCATTGGCCGGCCTATCGAATTACCCGCATTGCGGCTTCCGACCCCCTTTATTTTCTCGCCATTCGCCAGGATGATGTCGTAATCAAGGGTATAACTCAGGTCCAGTGATGTGCGGAACAATCCCGCTGCCGCCACATCACGGGTATAGGCCAGCGCGAGGTCGATCCCCGATGATTCCAGGCTGGGTACGTTGAAATATGATGCTTCCGTACGCACCAAGTAACCGTCTTCCCGGCGGATAACCTTGTCCGGGAGGCCGGAACCGATACTGTAAACGGTAACGATGCCGTCACCGTCCAGGTCCCAGGACCCGCAGAGCGGTCCCGCTTCGGGGTCATTATTCGCGCCGGCGGGACAACGCGAGAGGTTGTCCCGATCAATCAATTCCTGATGCCCTTCGCGTGCTATCAAGTCGGTATAATCATAACGGTAATAGTCCAGGTCCAGTGAAAACCCGGCCAGCAGACCTGCGGGATTCCAGGAAAACCCGGCGTTGAAGACTTCTGCCTGTTCCAGTTTCAACTCCGGGTTGCCGCTGGCCGCAGAAGCGCGATAGGCCAACGCCAGCGCATTGGAAAACGGATCACTGGAATTCTGGAAGATGGTGCGGCTGCCGCCGGTCTGCAACAGGGAACCCACCCGGAAGGACGTCCCCCAGGAAGCGCGCAACGACAGCGAATCGGCGGGGCGTAACAATAGCGTCAGTTTGGGATCGAAAGTACTCTTGTTGAGTTGTTCAAAGGATTCGTAACGCCCAGCAAGGGCCAGTTCGGCCCACTCCGTCAATGGCGCCAGGACCTCGGCGAATACCGACCAGGAACTGAGCCGATTGTCCCAGTCCTGATCGCCCGTGAGAAAGGTGTAGTTAAAGGCATTGGCCTCTTCATCGTAGTCAAACCGGGCTTCATCCTGTCGATACTGAAAGCCCAGCGCAAGACCCAGGGGGCCATTCGGCAAGTCTATGGCATCTCCGGACAGAACCAGATCGAAAACAACCTGTTCGATTTCCGCGTCGGTGATATAAGCTCCCTGTGTCCAGCGCAGCAGTTCGGCAGGATTTTGGTATTTGCGGGCAGCCTCAGTCACGCTGAGACGAGGATCAGCGGCCCAGGGGGAAGTATCCGTGGTATCCCAGCGCTCGCCTGTGACCGGGTCATAAACGCTGGTCTGAAAGCTGTTGTAATAGTAACACCTGCCCGCGCCCAGATTGCCGGAACCGGGTATGCCGGTCTGCGCGTCGCAGTCCGGTCCGCCCAGGCCGGTAAAGGCCAGGTCCATGCGCGAGGTAAGCGTATCCACCGGCCAGTTCAAGTCAAGCCGGTTACGGGAATAGATCAGGTCTGAATCCAGTAACCAGCTTTGTCCGGCCATGGTAAAGTCGGATCGCAGGCCGATCAAAGCCCGCATGTTCTCGCGCCGGGTGGTGGAAACAGTGCTGATAGGGCGATCTTCCTCCGTTGACTCGACAGTGCCGCCCAGTATGCGCTGCAGCGCCTGGTAAGGGACGGGATCGAACCCGCGTCGCGCCGCGTCCAGTTGCAACCCGAAGTGGCGCTCAGGGACAATAACATAGCGCACGTCCGGGTAAAGGGAATTGCCGCGGGAGGACTCCTGTTCGGAATAGCTGAAAGAGCCGTATATCTCCGTGCCCGGAGACAGGCGAAAGTTGCCGTCAGAGTGGAACTTAATCTGCTCCTCCGGACGTACCAGGGCAAAAAAGCTGGAGTAATCATACACGCAGATATGACTGAAATCCGGGTGCAACCCCAGCGTGCCCATGGGCCCGTCATCCGCGGCTGCCTTTTCGCACTCCAGGTCCGGCAGGTTGCCGGAGAAACCCTCCGGGTCGGCGCCCCCTTGCGGCCACCAGTAATTGGATATCACAGGATTCGCGCCCTGTGCCGGAATTTGCGGCACGTAACTCCCCGGCTGGCCGAAACTGGAAAGCCCGGAGCGGCCAAACCGGTCGAAGCGATCGGCGAAAATGAGGGCGCCGCGATCCAGGTAGCTGGCAGCCAGATTGATATATCCCCAATCACCGGTGATCCCGGCCAGTCCCGAGAGCAACAGATCCTGCTGCTCATGGGTTTCATCATCACTGCTGAAATCGACCTGCAATTCAACACCTGTAAACTCGCGCCGGGTGATGAAGTTCACTACGCCGGCTACGGCATCGGAGCCGTACAATGCCGAGGCGCCGTCCTTGACCACTTCAATCCGCTCGAGTGCGATATTGGGCACCAATCCCTGAACATCCACGTAACTGCTGCCGCTGTTGTCGAAACTGGTGTTGACACTGCGCCTGCCGTTGATTAACACCAGCGTGGCGCCATTACCGAGATTGCGCAGGTTGACACTGGCATTGCCGGTGGAACTGTCATCTCCCGCGAAGGCGGTGGCGGAGACACCCAGGGATCCGGAATTAAAGCTCATACTGCGGATGATCTCCTTGATATCGGTGGCGCCGACGACGTCCAGGTCATCCTTGTCCAGCACCGTCAAGGGCGAGGCAAAATCACGGGGTTCCCGCTTCAGGTGACTGCCGGTAACCACTATCTCTTCGACTTGTCTTTCCCGGGGAGGGATGCTGGTTTCTCCGGCAGCAGTATCGACTGCAAAGATGATGACGCTACAGAGCAGTGCTGGGATCAATTTCATTTGTAAGTCGTCAAAAGATTTGGGACAAAATAGCTGGAAAGTTAAGAGAGACTTTTATGTATTATAGTCTTGTTTCATTGATTCACACAGTATCTTAGATTTTCCTTCCTCCTCCGTTGTAGTGTTTCGTATTTAATGATGGCTCGTCTGTCCATGATTTCCTGATAGCGGCCAACGTACCTGTCCGCCGGTGTGATGTTATCGAGCGACTCATGATAACGCTCGTGATTGTAGTACTGAACGAATTGCCGGATAGCATGCTCCAATTCCCACGGATAATAATAGTGCTCCAGCTTCACGACATTCTTCATGGAACGATGATAGCGCGCTATCTTACCCTGGGTCATCGGGTGGTACGGTGGAGATGTAATTGATTTTGATGATAAACATGGTTCACTTCGAACATTACTTTCAGCCAATGCAAAAACCAACACATTGCTAGCCCGCATTTCTCACCACACCAAATTTTAGGCGGTTTATATTGCTGACATATATATTTATATGATTAGATCATGTGCAAGCACCCGTTTTTGCGTTAACACGGCGGGTCACGTCAGTCTGTCCCCCCGTGTTTCGGCCCGCCTGTGTGGTTTTTCCAACTTCCAGGCGCAACGCTCCCCGGGTCTGCACCCGTTACCGTCCTGCTGACTCCCCGGCAGGCCTGCCCGCGCTAACAGCGTAGTGGAATCGCCTGGAGCCGGGTCAGGACCTGCCGGAACAATGCCGCATACGGATAACTCTCGGCAAACGCCAACCAGACCTTGCGCACGCTGATACGTACCTGTACGCCCACCTTGAGCAGTTTCAGGCGGATCGTGTCGCATTGCGCCCTCGCCAGGGCCGTGCCCTGCAGGGCCAGCCGACGTAAGGTCTGCATCAGCACGTAGGCGAACGAGGAAAAGTACAGACGCAACTGATTGGCGTGCATCTCATGGGTCGATGTGCGGTCGGCAAACAAAGCCAATTGTTGTTCCTTGATGCGATTCTCCATGTCGCCACGGGCACAATACAGGTCCTCGTACAGGGTACGTGCGTCCTGCTCCTCAGACGGGATGGACGAGACGATAAAACGGGGATTCGCCCCTTTGCTCAAGTGTTCGGCCTTGCCCACCACGCGCCGTGCACACGACCAGCTCGTTAACGTCTGGTAACGGCACTCCTTGAACACCCGGGCCGCCTCGCCGCCGGCCTCATACTCAGCCTTCGCCTGCTGCAACTCGTCGGCGATGAGCGCCTTCAGACGAGGGTTCTTCGCTAAACCCAATACATACTCCACCCCCTGTCCTTCACACCAACTCATCAGCTCCTCACGACAAAAACCACCGTCCCCCGCGCACGATAATGCGCACCTCGGGCCAGCGCACCCGTATGCGCTCAATCATACATGCCAGTTCCTCGACCGTGCCCGCCGCCCCGTCCCGGTCCGCCGTCCGTAACCGGGCGCACAGCAACTGCTCGCCACAGAAAATATACAACGGCAAATAACAATAATGCCGGTAGTACCCGTGAAAAAAGCGGCCTGCCTGATGACCGTGTACCGGATCATCGGTGGCATCCACATCCAGGATAATCTCCTCAGGCGCTGTCTCATACGACTCCAGAAACACCTCAACCAACAGCGCATCCATCGCCACAAAATCCGCCACCGTCTTCTTGTAACGCTCGTCGGCGCCGCCCTCCTCAGGCGTCAACTCCAACCGGTTCAACGTGCTCTTGCCCGCTAACGGCTTGCCCCGGTCCGATAGCCTCACCCGACCCGAACCCGTCATATCCGTACACCCGCTGAGCATGGCCAACACACTGTCCCGACACAACTCATCGTGGTCATTCAAGTCCTCGTAGCCCAGCGCAATCCCCAGCACACGCTGTTTCACCAACGACTCCACCGAGTGCTCAATGCGGGCTGGATGACGGTGGTCAATAAAGCACTGGCTGAGCCGGCGCAGTATCTGCGCCGGGCGACATCCTGGAGGTTCGTATCCTTGACGTCAGACTCCGTCCCAGCGCCAATCCCAATCACCCGGGCAAAGCCTTTGGCAGCAATGCCGCCGCCTGGTGGGGCTATCAGTACAACGATTTGATCACCGAACCCAAGCCACGCGAAGTAATCACAATCTATGAGATCGACGCAACCGGACAACGACCCTGGGCCAGGGCATTGTATAACTTCCGCTGGATGCCGCAGATCGACCCGTTCGGCGTCAAGCATGCCACTATCGATTACCCCGGAGTGCCGGTAGACCATGATACGATCAGGAAAAACAGTTCGATTTTATCCGGTGTACGGATACCTACCCGCCTGCATTTCGGCGCCATAGGGTTAGCGCCGGCGGAAGCAGATATCGTAGACTCCATCCCGCCAAGCTATTTCGGCGGTAACATCGACAACTGGCGTATCGGCAAGGGCAGCAGCATGTATTACCCGGTAGCGGTCCCTGGCGGCCTTCTCAGCGTCGGCGATCCGCACGCCGCCCAGGGTGACTCCGAGTTGGCGGGCACGGCAATCGAAACCTCACTGACCGGCGATTTTCAGATCGTCCTGCACAAAAAAAATCTACTTACCGGGACCTTGTTGCAGGGATTGGACTATCCGCTGTTGGAGACGGGCACCGAGTACATCGTTCACGGCTTCAGTTATGCCAACTACCTGGCCGAGCTTGGCGACACGGCGCAGAGCGAGATATTTAACAAATCCTCAGTTGACAACGCCATGCGCGATGCGTTTCGCAAGATGCGTAAATTCCTGATGGATACAAAAGGCTTGAGCGAAGACGAAGCAATTACCCTGATGTCAGTGGCAGCAGACTTTGGCGTGACTCAGGTGGTTGATGGCAACTGGGGCGTACATGGCATCATTCAGAAAGGGATTTTTCCTTAACAACCCTGCTGTTACCGGATTACAAATAAGCAGACCCGGTTGATTTTGGGTTAGTATTCAGTTTCAAAACATAATGGAGTTAAATCATTAAACCAATGAAACTCTACTGTATTCCGTGCATCTTATATTTGTCGATAAATCTATGTTCAGCCGATAACAGTTATACAACCTGGGAAACCTATGGCGGCGATAAGCATCACACCAAATACTCTTCGCTGGACCAGATCAACATAAGCAATATAAACCGGATGCAGGTTGCCTGGCGATATTCAACAGGTGATGCTGAAGAACGGGGTACGCAAATCCAATGTAATCCCATTGTGGTCGAAGGGATGTTATACGCTACTTCACCGAAACTTAAAGTCTTTGCACTGAACGCAGCGACGGGGGAGTTGATATGGCGCTTTGATCCGTATAAGGGCGCCAGTACCGGGCAAGGGATCAATCGGGGGCTTTCCTATTGGCATAGCAGTGAGGATAAACGAATCCTGTTTGGCGCCGGCCCTTATTTATACGCGTTGAATGCTGATAATGGAAAGCTGATTAATACCTTTGGGGGAAATGGAAGAGTGGACCTGCGTAAAGGCCTCGGTCGTAATCCACAGGAACAGCAAGTCGATATCACGACTCCGGGCATAATATATAAGGACCTTATAATATTGGGATCAAGAACCGGCGAAACGCCGGGAGCGGCGCCAGGCCATATCCGTGCTTATGATGTGAAAACAGGAAGAATGAAATGGATATTTCATACCATTCCACACCCGGGCGAGTTTGGTTATGAGACGTGGTCACCGGATTCCTGGCAAAAAGTCGGAGGGGCCAATGCCTGGGCTGGAATGAGCCTGGATGAGGAAAACGGCATCGTCTATGTGCCGACCGGCTCGCCGTCCTATGATTTTTATGGCGGCAATCGTATCGGTGATAACCTGTTTGCCAACAGCCTGGTTGCATTAAAAGCCGACACAGGTGATCGGCTCTGGCATTTTCAAACAGTCCATCATGATTTATGGGATCGGGACCTTGCTTCGCCACCTAATCTTGTAACAGTCAATCACGGTGGTAAATCGATTGACGCTGTTGCTCAGGTAACGAAGTCAGGATTTGTGTTTCTGTTTAACAGGTTCAACGGAACACCGCTGTTCCCTGTTGAGGAACGACAGGTGAGAAAATCTGATGTCCCTGGCGAAGTGACATCAGCGACTCAACCCGTACCGCTCAAGCCAACAGCATTTACACGACAAAGTTTCACGATTAAGGATGTAACTGATATTTCAGAACGTGCACGCTTGTATACAAAAACTCAACTGATGGATATGCGCTCAGGGGAACCGTTTATTCCTCCCGCTATCACAATAAATACAATCATGTATCCCGGATTCGACGGCGGTGCGGGGTGGGGAGGGGCAGCTTATGACCCGGTGTCCAATCTGCTCTATGTGAATGCAACCGAATTGCCATGGTCCTTTGAACTGGTCGATATCACTGACGCCACACACAACCCCGGTAAGACAATATATCTGAAAAATTGTGCCGGCTGTCATGGAATTGAACGGGAAGGCATGGGTAAGGACTTCCCGTCGCTGCAAAATGTGGGAGAGAAGCTGTCTTATCCTGTTATTGCAGCAATCATAAGAAATGGTAAAGGCCGCATGCAGGGCCTTCCACAACTGGGATTTGAAAAAATATTACTGCTGCTCGACTATCTGAACGTAACGGATGTGGACACAACCGGGGAAAGCCTGAATGAATCTCCAGCTGAAATTAAACTGGATGTTCCTTATCTTCATACCGGATATAAAAGGTTGCTGGACCCTGATGGCTATCCGGGCATTAAACCTCCATGGGGAACGTTAACTGCGATAGATTTGAACCTGGGCGCCATTGTGTGGCAAGTCCCATTGGGGGAATACCCGGAACTGGTTAAACAAGGAATACGACATACGGGGACAGAAAACTATGGCGGTCCTATTGTGACAAAAGGAGGTTTGGTTTTTATTGCTTCGACAATGGATGAAAAGTTTCGCGCATTTAACAATATCACGGGAGAAGTTGTTTGGGATCACCAGTTATCAGCAGGAGGGTTCGCTACACCAGCCACTTATGAGGTCGACGGTGAACAATTTATCGTGATCGCAGCAGGAGGCGGTAAATCCGGATTGAAATCCGGGGACGAATACATTGCATTTTCACTTCAGGATGATTTGTGATCCGACAAACCGGGCCTGATAACAGGATGTCAGACAGTCTGCTTTGAGCAGAGTCTATGTCTGGTCTTAGCGGTTGTTTTATGCGTTATTTCGGAACCTTTCATAAATAAAGACAGAGCCAAAGATTATAAGGAGAACTATGGGGAGAATCGCGATTGTTTGAAAAGTCTCCTCCGCGGCAACGCGCGATACCTGATTCAATTGAGAACTGCTGAGGTCCGCCAAAGCCTGCTCACCACCTGCCGCATAAATTTTGGCTTTGTCATAAACAGCGCCGAATTGCGGCAGAACGAAGTGGATAGACAAAGCGCCGGCCGTGCCTATGAGCCCAATTGTCCAGGGACCGCCGCGTGGATAGCGTTCAGCCGCCTGGGCCAACATGGTCGGCCACATAAAACAAACTCCGGCCCCCCAAAACGTCGCTGCAACGATAGCACTGGCAGGTGATGTGGCTACGCTGAGAAGATAAAGGCCTATTGCAGCAAGCAGGCTGGAACACCATAACAAGCCTACCGGGGAGAGAAAGTCTGAGAGCGGCCCGGCAAAGTGGCGAAACACGAACATCATGCCGCTCACGTAGATTAATATAATAATACCCTGCATGCCGACCGTTTGAGTAAGGATGAGTTCAACCAGTTGTCCTGGTGCAAGCTCTGAAGCAGCGGTCAGAAACATAGCGCCGAACCAGATAAAGAAACTCGGTCGGCGTATTATTTCATACACCATATCCCTGAAACTCACCCCGGACTGTACTCGCTGCGTCTGTGGGAATTCTGATATCAAACTGAGGCAAGTTGTTGCAATGGCGGGGAGCATCAGCGCACTGAGTATAACGCGCCAGTCCAGTGCCATCCTGTCGGCAGCCAATGACCAAAGCCCGCCTATCACTAGTCCGGCAGGCCACCAGGCATGCAACACGTTGATGCGGTGGGTCGTGTCTTCCGGGTATATGGTTGCAGCTAACGGGTTGATGGCGGCCTCTACCGAACCCCAACCCAGACCCTGCAATGCCATACCGAGCCACACAAGTCGGTATACAGGTTCACCTTCGGCTAATGAGTCGGAAAATATCACCAACAATGCTCCTGTGGTGAAAGCAATACCGGAAAAAGATAACATCCGACGGATACCGATAAAGTCCAGGGCCAGACTCCCGAAAAACAAGGTGATTGCAAATCCTAAAAAGGAAACCCCAAGCGCTTGCGTCATCAAGGTGACGGAATTAGAGGGATCGATCAGGCTGAATAGTTCAATTGATATTTCATCCGATACAGCCACACGTAGTGACAGGCTTATTGCAGCTGATGTCAATGCCAGTATCGCAATCCAGAATAAAACAGCAGGACGTTTTAGTGGTAAATTAATCATGTTTGCCAGATATTTAAAGGGACAGATTTCATTAATGTTCTCTTGCAGGGGAGAGAGGTGAATCAATAGGCAAATCTACCATACCACAGCTTTGCAACCAGGCGGCAGCACCGATTAACGCCGGTTTACTGTGAACAATCAGTTGAACAGGTATATTTTCCAGGTAGACAGACATGATACCTTTCGACTTAACCTATGCGAACGTCACGGTTGGTAACGAGGCCAAATCGTGCGTTAGTGCCGCCCACGTCCGCGACTAACCAGGGATACATGTTGACCTGATCTCTTTGTACCGGCCCGGTGTATCAGTACCCGGATGTTTCAGTCCATTCCCATGTAGTCTACTTCCATAAAAGCCGATACCTCCTTAAGCCAGCGTTGTATCACAAAGGCTTGATGAGTGGGATGATTGTTGTAGGCGTCGTAGGCAGCCTGATTTTCAAATTCCATTGAAAAACCAAAATTGAAATCATTCTTTTCACTGACTTCTCTAAGAACCTGGAAGTTCTCAACCTGGGGTATTCCAGTCAAAATACGTTCTGCGTCATGTAAAAAAACCTGTGTTTCAGGCGCGTCCTTTGCATAACGCAGATGGAAGGCAACCGTATGCAGAATGCGCTCTCCGCTCAGCCTGTTCATGCCATTCTTACTCATAGCTGTTATATTCCTGATTAATGTTGCATTGACAGGGGATATCAGAAGACCACCCAAGTGCCGCCAAGATGATGTGACTCGACGCACTTTTCTATGAATCGAACACCTTGTACACCGTCTTCAACTGTTGGAACCAGCAGGGATGCAGGGTCGGGCTCGCGGTTTTGAATCTTTGCGATGATTTGCTCCGCCGTATCCTTGTACAATTGCGCAAATGCCTCCAGATAGCCTTCGGGATGTCCTGCCGGTATCCGTGTGGCCAGTTCGGCAGCCTGCCCCAATTTATTACCAGCTCTTGTCAGCTTCTGTGGCACACCTTCTAATGGGTTCCAGAATAAGACATTCGGGTTTTCCTGGTCCCAGACTAAACCTCCCTTTTCCCCATAGATGCGTATACGCAGGGCATTTTCGTTGCCTGGCGCTACCTGGCTGGACCACAACATACCCTTTGCTCCTTCAGTAAAGCGCAGCAACACATGCGCATTATCATCGAGCAGGCGCCCTTCCACAAAGGTATGCAGGTCGGCAGCCAGTTCTTCTATTTCAAGCCCTGTGATGAAACAAGCCAGATTGATAGCATGTGTTGCAATATCGCCGACACAGCCCGTCGGGCCGCTGCGTTTCGGGTCAGTGCGCCATTCAGCCTGTTTTTGCCCTTCATCTTCTATTTTGGTTGCCAGCCACCCTTGTGGATACTCCAGTTGTATAACGCGCATCCGGCCTAACACACCGTCCTGCACCATTTCCTGCGCATGGCGCACCAGAGGGTAGCCGGTATAGTTGTGCGTTAAAGCGAAAATCAAACCGCTTTCTTTGACTAACCCTGCCAAAGCCTCGGCATCCGCCAGACTAGTCGTTAACGGTTTGTCACAAATCACATGAATACCTGCCTGAATGAATGCCCTGGCCGCATCGTAATGGACGTGATTAGGCGTAACAATGGCGACCACGTCTATACCATCGTCCCGTCCCGCTTCGGTACTTGCCATCACCTGAAATGAGTCGTAACACCTCTCCGGAGCGATAAGTAATTCGCCTGCGGACATCCTGTTTCGAACCGAATTAGTAGATAATGCACCCGCTACAAGTTCATATCGATCATCAAGTCGTGCGGCTATCCTGTGTACTCCACCGATGAAAGCGCCTTGCCCACCGCCTACCATGCCGAGCCGCAGCCGCCTTCCCAGAGTTAATTCTGTCATGATGGAATCATTACATGTATTTTATGTGAGCCCAAGAAGCCGGCGATTGCCCTCTTCATCAGTACCACTATCGGCAAAATCGTCAAAGGAACGCTCCGTTACTCGTATGATATGTTCCCTGATAAACTCAGCCCCTTCCCGGGCGCCATCTTCCGGGTGCTTCAAACAGCACTCCCATTCGAGTACTGCCCAGCCGGTGAAATCGTTCGCAGCCATTTTTGAAAAGATCGACTTAAAATCAACCTGACCATCTCCTAAAGAACGAAAACGGCCTGCTCGATCTTCCCAGGATTGATAACCCGAATACACTCCCTGGCGGCCACTGGGATTAAATTCTGCATCCTTGACATGGAATGCCTTAATTCTTTCCCGATATATATCAATAAATGACAGATAATCAAGTTGTTGTAAAACGAAGTGGCTTGGATCGTATAAAATGTTACAGCGTGGATGGTCATTGACCCGGTCCAGGAACATTTCAAAAGTTGCACCATCAAATAAATCTTCCCCTGGATGGATCTCGTAACACAAATCTACCCCGGCATCGTCAAACACATCCAGTATCGGCAGCCAGCGTTTCGCCAACTCATCAAAGGCAGCTTCAATCAGGCCAGCGGGACGTTGCGGCCAGGGATAGACGTATGGCCATGCCAATGCCCCTGAAAACGTAGCGTGTGATGTCAATCCAAGATTTGCAGATGCCCTGGCTGCGTTGTGCATCTGCTCTGCAGCCCAGTGCTGGCGAGCAGTGGGGTTGCCGCGCACCTCCGCTGCTGCGAAGCCATCGAAAGCGGCATCGTAGGCTGGATGTACAGCTACCAGTTGTCCCTGCAGGTGTGTGGCGAGTTCTGTAATCTCCAGACCATGTTGTCCGACAATGCCCTTCACTTCATCACAGTAAGTTTCGCTCTCTGCCGCTCTCGACAAATCTAATATACGCGTATCCCAGGAAGGGATCTGTATACCTTTGAAACCTAATGACGCAGCCCATTCAGTAATGGAATCCAGACTGTTAAAAGGTGCTTGATCACTGGCAAATTGTGCAAGGAAAATGGCCGGACCTTTGACTGTTCTCATGGATTCTCCCCCCTAAATCATTCTCGGTAGACGATAACGTTACTACGCTGTGATTAAATTATAGGCATAACTCATCAATTATTCGGAAAATTGAGTACAGATCAACTACTATATAAAATTGGAAAACTGAGGCAGACTGATCTGAATGCCATGAAAAAGTGTACTGGTACTCCGGAAAGGTCACCTTGAATAACCCCGTAGGCCCTGTTCCACGGGGTTAACTTTTCCGGTTGACTTACTGATTGCGATGTCATTACGATATCGCAAATGCTGATTAATGTGAACAAGGGGGGATCATATGAGCAGCCCAAAGACCAGACCATCGTACTTCACAGGCCTGATTGTATTCATTATTTCAATTGCTGCAACACCAGGCGCCATAAGCCAGGAAAATGAAAATAATACTGATACGGGCGTGCTCGAGGAGATAGTGGTTACGGCGGAAAAACGCCAGGCCACACTTCAGGACACTGCTATTTCCATCACTGCAGTAACTGGAGACATGATAAGGCGTATGGGCGTGCGCGACATCAGCGACATCGTCAGCATGGTGCCGAATATGCGGGTTTCTGACAGTCGTGAGGATTTCATCATCAACGTCAGGGGTATTCAATCCAATAACACGACAGAAGTGGGCGACCCCGCTGTCGCGGTACATATCGATGGGGTCTATCGTCCCCGCCCCAGAGGGGCGCGAGCGCTTTTTTTCGACACCCAGCGTGTAGAGGTATTAAGAGGTCCCCAAGGCACGATTTATGGTCGAAATGCAACCGCGGGTAACGTCAACATTATTACGAATAAACCGGTAAATGAATTCGATGCAGCGGCGGAGGTTTCTTACGGGAACTACGATAATATCAGTGCAACAGGAATGATCAATGTGCCTGTTATTGATGATCGGCTCATGCTGCGAGCGGCGGTTTTGACAAATGACCGGGACGGTTTCAACATCAATAACCGCCAGGTGAAGACAATAAAAAATACTAATGATGCCGATCAGATTGCGGTCCGTGGACACATATTGGCCGAACCGACAGACAACCTCTCGATCCTGGTGTCGACAAACTATCAGGAGACCAGGGGCGTTGGGCAAACCAGAGCCTTTGTAAGCCTGATTGAAGACCCCAGTGATGAGCGTGTTTTTTCCCTGGACTCGCAGAATTCCATAGCGATTGATGTGTATGGCATTTCCACCGAGATAAACTGGCAGTTCGAGAACATGGAACTGACCTATCTAGGCGCCCGGCAGGTAGATGATATCAAGAATCAGCTCATTGACTGTGATCAGACGACACCCATCGGCGCTTTTGCCATATTCAGTGGTGACAGTGTCTGCGAGTTCGGCCCATTCTCCCAGAACAGTCAGTCCTGGTCCCATGAATTTCGAGTTAATTCAACCGACCCTGATGCACGGATACGCTGGTTGGCCGGTCTGTACTACTTCGATGAAGATCAGGATGTTCATCTGGTGTTCAACCCTAACCCGGGGGCTATCAGTTTAGTCTTTGACCAATATAGTACCGGATCACTCACCAAAGCGGTGTTTGGTCAGGTCGATTTTAATCTCACAGAGCAGATTGAACTTGTTGGCGGCGTACGTTACACGGATGATGAGAAAGCCCGATACGGTGAGACAAGAGTCACTCTTGGAGCAAGTACCGTACTTAACGTAAGTCCGAATATCGGCAAAACCACGTCAACAAGCACTGACTGGAAAGCGGGGATCAACTGGCATTATTCAGATGACGCGTTATATTATTTCAGCGCAGGCACAGGCTACAAGGCGGGCGGTTTCAGTGATGGAGTAGGCTTTCCCTATCTGTCCGAGGAAGTGAAATCGTATGAAGTCGGTGCGAAACACACTTTACTTGATAGCCGGATGCAACTGAATACTTCGTTTTTCTACATGGATTATACCGACCTGCAAGTCTCCTCAGTCGGGACCGGTCCAAATAATCTGCCCGGGTTGTTCACCAATAATGCTGCGGCCGCGACGGTCTGGGGATTTGAACTGGAAGGGAAGGTTATATTATCCGAACAAGCACGGATAGACTTAGCCCTCTCTTATCTTGATGCTGAGTACGATGAGTTTATCACCGATGATCCAACTATAGGTGGTTTAACTGCGGAGGATCTATCTGGTAAGAATCTGGCCAGTTCACCCAATTGGACATTTAATATCGGGGCAGAGTATGAGTTCAATCTTGGTGATATGGGCACACTCACACCCCGGATAAATTTCTATTTCAATGATGACATGTTTCTCAGGGAATTCAATAAACCGGTCGACAAACAGGATTCCTACACCAAGACGGATATCGTGGTGGGCTATCGCCACCCGGGTGGCAACCTTTACGTCGAAGGGTATGTAAACAATGTTGAAGATGAAGACGTAAGGACACTGCTGCAATCTTTCCCTGGCCACGGTCTCCAGTTCCAGTTGGCTGAGCCAAGAACATACGGAATACGAGTCGGCTACGAGATGTGATTGCATGGATCGAAGAACTTGCATCAAGTTGGCGCTCTTTACCGCCGCCGGCAGTCTGTTAGGCAATTCGAATCTCGTTCAGTCGTCTCCTTCATCCGGAACCAGGGGCGGTGGCGGTATCCGTGAAAACCTGGGGTTTGAACTCTTTACGGTGCGGCATCTGCTGGCTGAGGATTTCAGGAGTACTGTTGAGGCAATAGCCGCAATCGGGTACCGCGAACTTGAAATGGTTGGTTTCGGCGGATCGATTTTCCTCGATGACCCTCTATACGGATATACCTCCGGAGAGTTCAGGCAATTGCTTGATGATCTGGGTGTGCGCGTGCCTACCGCCCAGTTTTCCGGCCGGGCGGAAAACCTCGGTGAAATAGCTGCAACGGCGAACGAGATAGGCATCGAATATCTGATACTGGGAATGCCTCCTGAATTTCTGTCAATTACGCCGGATGGAGTGACTGTATCCGGTGTTACGGGACTCGACCAGGTCAAACGGATTGTGGACCGTCTGAATGGTCTCGGAGAGACTTTCAGGCAGCATGGAATTGGCTTCGCGTTCCATAATCACCATATGGAGTTTGCCTGCGTGGGTGAGCAGACCGCTTATGACTTTATTATGAGACACACTGAGCCGGAACTCGTAAAAATGGAACTTGATGCGGGGTGGGCGGCGGTCGCCGGCGTGGAAGCAGGCGATTATCTTGCCCGTTATCCGGGTAGATTCATTGCAACCCACATGAAGGATTATGATCCACGACGGCCACGGAGTGAGGCATCAGCCCGGTCCCCCATACCGGAGATGACACAACTGGTAACGCCTGGAGACGGCACGGTTAACTTCGGTGCAATAATGGCTGAGATGGAGCGTACCGGTGTCAGACACGCATACGTAGAGGTCGACCTTCCGGACGATGCGCTGGATACTGCGCGACGCGCCTACCACTATCTTAGAAACCTTAATTATTCCGTATGAAGCGTCGCACCTTTCTCGCTGCTTCAACCGTATTTGGTGGAATGGTGTCTGCAACGGTACAGCAAGCTCTGATTGCCGTCGCGAATGCAGGTGAGGGAAATAGTGTTCTCGATTCGCAAAGACGTCGTTGTCTTGAAACACTGGTTGAGCGCATTATACCCGCCACCGACACAGCTGGCGCCCGTGAGGCCGGCGTGCCCGATTTTATCGAGCTTATACTTGCGAAGGGGCTTATGGCGGACGACGCAAAACGGTTCATTGCCGGGATCGACCAAGTCGAAGACTTGAGTCACAGCAATTACGGAAGTGATTACATAATGCTGAGCGCTGCTCAACAGGACTCGATATTGACCGGACTGGAGCAGAAAGCAGCAACATTGAAGCAGGGTGACCCTACACCGTTTTTTCAGGTACTCAAGGAACTTACCCTGGTCGGTTATTATACCTCGGAGGTCGGCGCCACCGAGGAAGTTCGATACCTGCCCGCTCCCGGTCGCTATGATGGGTGCGTTGAGTGGAAAGAAGATGACCGCATCTTTTTCTTCGGTTCACCATTGGATAAGTTCATATGAACGCACAAAGCAAACCCGATATCACAGAGTTCGACGCCATCGTCATTGGTTCGGGGATCACAGGCGGTTGGGCGGCGAAGGAACTCTGTGAGGCCGGGCTTAAGGTTTTGATGCTCGAACGTGGTCGCAATGTAGAACATGTTAAAGACTACACGACCGAGCACAAGGCCCCCTGGGAAATGCAGTTCAGGGGAGAAGGTTCGCAGCAAGAGAAACAGCGGGATTATGCCCTTCAAAGCACCCATTGGCTGTTCAACGAATATTCCCAACAGTATTTCGTCAAGGATGTGGATCACCCTTATATCTCTGATTCCTGAACACCCATTCAAATGGTATCGGAGTTACCAGGTCGGCGGGCGTTCCCTGATTTGGGGTCGTCAGTCCTTGCGCTGGAGTGACCTCGACTTTGAGGCTAATGCCAAAGACAGCCATGGCATCGACTGGCCGATCCGCTATCGCGACATTGCCCCCTGGTACGATTACGTTGAGGATTTTATCGGTGTCAGTGGTGAGGCGTTAGGGCTGCCGCAACTGCCTGATGGGAAGTTCCTGCCACCTATGCCGTTTAACTGTGCAGAGCAATTTTTCAAGGAAAAGGTTGAAGCAATTTTTCCTGACCGGGTGGTGGCCATGGGTCGCGCTGCTGTCAATACTGTTCCACATCGCGGGCGAGGGGCGTGTCACTATTGCGGCCCCTGTGAGCGCGGCTGCTCGGTCGGCGCCTATTTCAGCACACAAAGCTCTACCCTGCCGGCTGCACAGGCAACGGGTAATCTCACACTGAAAGCGGATCAGATTGTGGAGCGGATAAATTACGAAAATGCATCGAAGCGGGCGAATAGTGTCTCTGTCATCGACGCGAATACCCGCGTGCGTCAGAATTACTCTGCACGCGTGATATTCGTCTGCGCATCGACCGTCGCCAGCAATCATATTTTGCTCAATTCGCGCTCAGAATCTTTCCCCAACGGCCTCGGCAATTCAAATGGGACGCTGGGCCGCTATTTGATGGATCACGCCTTTGCGGTATCTGTGGCCGCACGTTTTCCCGGTATGCGCGACCGTTACTACTACGGCAACAGACCGAACACCATCTATGTTCCCAGGTTTCGTAATCTGGCTGACTCACTGGCGGAGGAAGGATTTATTCGCGGTTACGCCTATCAGGGCAGGGCATGGCGTCCGGGGTGGCGCCGCGGTTACTCACTGCCGGGCTTCGGTGCAGACTTCAAACCAGGAGTTACGTCAGCCGGGACCCTGGGTGATGGTCCTGGTCACGGAGGGTGAATGCTTGCCGCGCTACGACAACGCGATTGAATTGGACGGCAAACAGACCGATAAATGGAATATACCGCAGATACGCATTCGATTCGATTGGGGAGAAAACGAGCTTAAGCTTGCCGAGGATGGAAGACAGCAGGCGGTCGCGATGGCGCAGACTGCGGGCTGCGAGATATTATCATCGTCCAATGAACTCATGCCTGGTGGTGCCGGTATCCACGAGATGGGGGGGATTCGCATGGGACATAATCCCACTGAGTCAGTCTTGAATAGCCACAACCAGGGTGCATGAGGTGCCAAATGTGTTCATAACTGACGGGTCGTGCATGACGTCCTCCGGGTGGACAAGTCCATCCCTGACTTATATGGCGCTGACAGCGCGGGCATGTGCGTACGCAGTTGAGCAGTTAAAAACGGGTGTCATTTGAAAAAACTGCCAGCCGGTACCCGCATTCGGATCTCCCGAGATACCTGGCAACATTTTTCATATCGTTCTGTCTGTCCATAGCTGTTGCCCCACTTCACCCCGGCTGAATCCGTAATGGGCGCCATCTATATCGTTGTAACCTGTGACACCAAAGGCCATGAAGCCGATTGG